>CBDAQC010000001.1:0-504289 GCA_965198915.1 Acetobacteraceae bacterium
AGGGTCCCAGGCGGCGTGCGCTCTCGCGCGCCACCGCCCTGCTGGCGCCGCGGCCAGACTGGCCGGCGCCCGCGGCGCGCGCCGGCATCGTGGTGGGCGGCGAGATCGGCCGCGCCTCCGGCCTGGGCGAGGGCGCGCGGCTGATGCTGGCCGCCTTGGAGGCGCTGCGCATGCCGGCCTGGCAGCTGGAATGCGGCTTGCTGCCGCCCGGCGAGGCGCGCCCGGCCAGCCGGCTGGCTGCACCGCCGGCCGGCGCGCCGCTGGTGCTGCACGTCAACGCGCCGCTGCTGCCGGCCGCCCTGCTGCGCCTGCCGCGCGGCCTGCTGCGCGGCAGGCAGGTGGTGGGCTACTGGGCGTGGGAGCTGGGCGTGGTGCCGGATGTCTGGCGCCACGGCGCGCGCTTCGTCCACGAGGTCTGGGCGCCCTCGCATTTCACCGCCGCCGCCCTGGAGCCGCTGGCGCCGGGCCGGGTGCGCGTGGTGCCGCATCCGGTGGCCGCCAGCCCGCCGGCGCCGTCAGGACTGACACGGGCGGATTTCGGCCTGCCGGAGGCGGCAATTGTGGTGCTGGTCTCGTTCAGCCTGGCCTCCAGCTACGCGCGCAAGAACCCGGAGGCGGCGATCGCCGCGCATCGCCGCGCCTTCGGCAACCGGGCGGACCGGCTGCTGGTGCTGAAGGTCACCCACACGGACCACGCGCCGGATGACCTCGACCGGCTGCGTGCGCTCATCGCCGGATCGCCGAACATTCGGCTGGAAACCCGGCTGTTCCCCGCCGCGGACAGTCACGCGCTGACGCGGTGCGCGGACATCCTGCTCAGCCTACATCGCAGCGAAGGCTTCGGGCTGGTGCCGGCGGAGGCGATGCTGCTCGGCCGCCCCGTGATTGCCACCGACTGGTCGGGCACCACCGATTTCCTCGATGCCTCCTGCGGCGTGCCGGTCACCTACACGCTCGTGCCTGCGGTGGACCCGCGTGGCGTGTTCGAAGCGCCTGGCGCGGTCTGGGCGGAGGCCGATGTGGCCGAGGCCGCGCTGGCCCTCCTGCGCCTGGCCGACGATGCCGGCCTGCGCGCGGGCCTTGGCGAAGCTGGCCGGCTTGCCGCCGCCGCCCGCCTCGGGGCGGGGCCGCTCGCCCAGGCAGTGCGCGGGCTCGGCCTGACGGTGCCGGCCGCTTGAGGGCAACGCGGTGAGGATACTGGTCTGGCAATGGGGCCGCTTCGGCGCCGGCCCGCGCGTGGCGGCCGATTTCGCCGCTCTGTTCAACACGCTGCCCGGCACCGACGCGGCGCTCTCGCTGTCCACCCGGGCGGAGATACTGGCCGGCCCGCACCGCCCGCGCTGCGAGCTGCCGGTGCCGACCTATGACAGCGTCGCCGGCTACGCGGGCCGCGTGCTGCACACGCCGCTGCTGGTCCCCTGGCTGGCCCGGCGCGTGGCGGCGCTGCAGCCATCGGTGGCCCTGTGCGCGATGCCCGGGCCGCTGGACCTGGCGATGCACGCCGCACTGCGCCGCGTCGGCGTGCCCTACGCCGTGGTGGCCCATGACGCGGACCTGCATCCCGGTGACGGCTACCCGCTGCAGATGGCGCTGCAGCGCCGGCTGCTGCGCCGCGCGGACGCCATCGTCGTGCTGTCCGACCACGTGCGGGCGAGGCTGGACGCGCTGGGCCTGACCGCCGGGCGGCTGGTGCTGAAGACCAGCCTGCCGCCGCACACGCTGGACACGCCGCCACCGCCGCCGCGCGCCCATGGCGGCAAGCTGCGCGTCCTGTGTTTCGGCCGGCTGCTGCCCTACAAGGGGCTGGACCTGCTGGCGGACGCGCTGACCCTGCTGCTGCCCCGCCCCGACATCGAGATACGCGTGGTGGGTGCCGGGCCGGAAAGCGCGCCGCTCACCGCCCTGCGTGGCCTGCCAGGCGTCAGCGTGGAAAACCGCTGGGTGCCGGAGGACGAGGTGGGCGCCCTGATCGCCTGGTCGGACGCGGTGGTGCTGACCCATCGGGAGGCCAGCCAGAGCGGGGTTGCGGCGGCTGGCCTGGCTGCCGGCCGCTGGGTGGTGGCCACTCGGGTGGGCGGCCTGGCCGAGCAGCTCGCGGGCCAGCAGGGGGCGCTGCTGTGCAGCGTGGACGCGGAAGCGATCGCGGAGGGATTGCGGCGGCTGCTGGAGGACCCGCCGGCCGCCAGCGGCAGCGTGCCGGACTGGCGGCTGGATGCGGGCCGGCTGGCGGAAGGCCTGCGGTGCGGGCTGCTGGAAGCAGGCAGGCAGGTGGCAGTCTCCTGACCGGCCGATGCGGGCGGGCGCGATCACGTTTCGCGAACCCGGGCTGCCCCGCCCTGGCCTGCTGCGTAGTTACCCCGCGAGCCGGGGCCGCTACGGTCATGTCCGGCGTCCCGTTTTTTCCTGCGGGACAGACGGCTCTCCTCATTGCGCGAAGATCACATTGGACAACACCAGACCTGCCTACCGGCCCGCGACACGGCACGCCGAGCTAGGAGACAGATTTTACGACCTGGTCGCGGCCGCCGCGTTCCCGCAGCACATACTGCGGTTCCGTAACCAGAAATGGGCGGAGCGCGTAGGGCTGGGCGGCCTGTCGGATGCCGAGTGGGTTGACTATTTCGGGCGGTTCCAGCCCTTGCCGGGAAGTTTCACGCAGCCGCTGGCGCTGCGCTACCACGGCCACCAGTTCCGCTCCTACAACCCCGAATTGGGCGACGGCCGCGGCTTCCTGTTCGCCCAGTTGCACGATCTGCAGGACGGCCGGCTGCTCGACCTGGGCACCAAGGGCAGCGGCACCACACCCTGGTCGCGCAGTGCCGACGGGCGGCTGACGTTGAAGGGCGGCGTGCGCGAGGTGCTGGCAACCGCCATGCTGGAGGCCCTCGGCGTATACACCTCCAAATCGTTCAGCCTGGTGGAGACCGGCGAGGATCTGGTGCGCGGCGACGAGCCCTCGCCCACACGCAGCGCCGTGCTGGTGCGCCTCAGCCACACACACATACGCATCGGCACCTTCCAGCGTTTCGCCTTCGAGCAGGATGGGGAAGCTTTGCGCCGCCTGGTGGCGCACAGCGTGTCGGTAGCGATCCCGGAGGCGCGGCGAGATGATCCGGCGGAGCAGGCGGCGGCGTTCCTGGAGGCGGTCTGCCTGCGGGTGGCGCGGCTGGGCGCGCAGTGGATGGTGGCCGGGTTCGTGCACGGCGTGCTGAACACCGACAACATCAACATCACCGGCGAGAGCTTCGACTACGGGCCGTGGCGGTTCCTGCCCACCTACGACCCGGCGTTCACCGCCGCCTATTTCGACCATTCCGGGCTTTACGCATATGGAAGACAGCCGGACACGCTGCTGTGGAACCTGGTGCGCCTGGCCGAATGCCTGCTGGCGCTGGCGCCGCAGGCCGCGCTGGAACAGGCGCTGTCCACCTACGTCCCGGCGTTCCGGACGGCGCTGGCGGCCGGCGTGCTGCGCCGGCTGGGACTGAGCGCGCGCACGCCGGAGGAGGATGGCGCGCTGTCCGAAGCGCTATGGGCGTTCCTGGCGGACAGCCAGGCCGGGTTCGAGCAGGTGTTCTTCGACTGGTTCGGCGGCCGGGCCAGCACGGCGCGCGCCCTGGCCGGGCCGGCGGGCGCCCGGTATGCGGGGGCCGCGTTCGACGCGTTCCACGGCTTGCTCGGAGCCTACGCGCAGGCAGAGCCGGCCCGCCTGGACGATGCGTATTTCGCCCGCGCCGTGCCCTGCACGATGCTGGTCGAGGACGTGGAGCGCGTCTGGGCGCCGATCGCCGGGGCCGATGACTGGTCGGCGTTCGCCGGCAAGCTGGACGAGATTGCCGGCATGGCGCGGGCCTACGGCGCGTAGGCGCGCCGCGCCCCGTTCAGGACAGGACTGCCTGCCCGCCGGCCTGCGGCTGCGGTGCCGCGGCCAGCTTGCGGGCGAACGCCAGGCGCAGCAGCAGCAGGCTGATCACCGCCTGCACCGCCGCGGAAGCCACCGACACGTGCCAGAAATCCGCCAGCGTCACGTTCGGCAGGTGCGCCATGACCACGTAGGGCAGCCACAGCGTGAAGATTCGGCTGGCGCTGCTGAGGAAGGACGGCCTTGTGTCACCCAGGGCCTGGAACATGCCGGAGCAGGCGAACACCACGCCCACGGCCACGAAGTTCCAGGAGATCATGCGCAGGAACTGGACGGCGACGGCCAGCACGGCGGGGTCCGTGCTGAAGACGCGCGCGAGCGGCGCCGGCCAGACTTGGCAGACCAGCGTGACGCCCAGCATCAGCGCGGTGGCGTAGAGCAGCGAGGTGACGAAGGTGTGGCGCACGCGCGCATGCAGCCCGGCGCCGAAATTCTGCCCGGCGATTGGGGCCGCGGCAAAGGAGATGGCCATCACCGGCAGGAACAGTGACTGCATGATGCGCGCACCGATGCCGTAGCCCGCCTGCGCCGCCGGGCCGAAGCGCCGGATCGCCCAGTAGATGACCAGCGTCAAGACGAACATGAGCAGGAACTCGCCGGCGGCGGGCACGCCCACTTTCGCCAGGGCGAGCCAGACGGGCAGGCGCGGCGCCCAGGCGCGCGGATGGGCATGCAACTGCGCCTGTATGCGCGGCAGTATGGCGGCCAGCACGAGCAGGCTGAGCCCGGCAGCCAGCGAGCTTGCCAGTCCGGCGCCGAACACGCCGAGCGGCCGTCCCGTGCCCCACCCGGCGATCAGCACCGGCGCCAGGACGACGTTCAGCAGCACCGCGCCGGTCTGCAGCAGCATGGTGGGCCGGACCACGCCGGTGGCGCGCAACGAAGATCCCAGCGCGGTGGAGGGGAACATGCAGGCGAGCGAGGGCAGGAAGCCGTAGAGATAGGCGCGCCCGAACGCGGCACTGGCCGCATCGGCGGACAGCCAGGTGCTGAGCGTGCCGGCGAACAGGTAGCCGAGCACGAGCATCACGGCCGACGCGCCAAGCGAGAACACCAGTGCCTGGTTGAACACCAGGTCCGCGTAGGGCAGGTCCCGCCGTCCCACCGCCTGCGAGACGAGCGACAGGCAGCCGACGCCGACGAGCTGTGCCGCCGCCAGAGCGAGGTAGAAGAGGGTGCCCGAGGCCGCCACGCCGGCCACCGCATCGCGCCCGAGCCGGGACACGAAATACAGGTCCACGATGAAGTAGGCGGACTGGAACAGCAGGCCCGCGGCAATGAAGCCGGACATGCTCAGGATGTGGCGGCTGACTCGGCCGCTCGTCAGGTCGGTCATGTGACGGGTTCCGGCTTCGGCACCGGAGTATGGAGCAAACGAAGAAAAAAGGCGTCCTTTTACCAAGGACGCGGCAAGAAACATCGCAGCCGTTCCAGCGACCCACCTACGTAACGGCCGCGTGCGCTCGGAACAGTCCGCGACAGCGGATCAAAAGCTTTTTGCTTCTTTTCCTCGAAAAAGAAGGCCTTCGCTTTCTTCCTGCCGCGCCTGACCCGTAACGCCTCCCAAAAAGTGCCGCCTCCTAATATGCCAAAGGCGGCGTGAAGTCAGGAATGCCGCGCAGGATCCCGGCGATCGTGTCCGCGCGCGCGGGCAGGCGGCTGATCGAACCGCGCAGCGCCTCCGCATCGGCGAGCTGGGCGTTGTTGCGCCTGCTTATCGCATCCACCCCGGCCTGCACGGCGGCAAATCCCGAATGCGCCTCCTGCACCAAGCCGAGCATCTCGGTAATCTCCTCGCCCTGCTGTCCCACGGTCTGGCCGATCGCGTCGCCCAGCTCGTGCTGGCTTTGCAGCAGCGCGGACAGGTCCGCGATGCGGCGGTTGGCAGCCGCCGTCTCCGCCATCAGGCCGGTGACGACCGCCAGCATGTTGGTCAGCGCCAGATCCGCACAGCTCGCCATCTCCCGCAGGTTCGCGGCGAGGTCGGCGCCCATCGTGGCGCCAGTCTCCACCTGGCTGCCCGCCTCGCGGCCGCACGCGCCGGCCATCTGCAGGGCGCGGCTGACCTGGCTGGCGGCGGCTTCCAGCCCGCGCGCCTTGGTGTCCATACCGGCCAGGTGGGCTTGCGCGCCGTGTACCGCCTCGGCTGCGTTGATGGCGATGCGCGCCATCAGGGTTATCTGGCCGGTGACCTGGCGGGTGGAGCCGGCCAGTCCGGCCGCCTGTTCGGCCACTTTCGCCACCGCATCCTCGGTGCAAGCGGCGCCGCAACGCGCCTCTGCCGCCGCGTCCGCCAGCCGGGCGGAGCTGGCCATGATGCCGGAGGCGGCGTCCGCCATGGCAGCGCCGTCCTGGCGCAGGTCGATGGCGAGCCGGCCCGCCTCATCCCGCGTGGTCTGCAGCGCGGCGTTGGCCGCCTGGGCCGCCTGGCGGGTGCGGGCGTGCGCGACGCGGCTGCGGTTGAGCTGCCGCACCGTTGCGGACACCAGCCCGGCGAAGCTGTCCAGCGGGGTTTCGCGCGCGGCCGGTATTGCCTGGCCGCCGGTGGAGGCGCGCAGGCTTTGCGCCACGCGGTCATACAGGCGGGTCACGCTGAGGGTGGAAAGCGCGCCGGCGCGCCCGATCGCCCAGAAGCCGAGCACGACGGGCGGCACCATCGCCAGGCAGCCAGCGGCCAGGCTGGTCTGCCACGTTGCGTGCTCGAACAACGCCGCCTCCGACCCGGCACAGGCGCCCGTGAACAAGGCGAGCGAGCCGAAACACCGGTCCAGGAGCTGCGAGAGGCGGTGGTCCGCCGCTGGCGCTTGCAGGACGGAGCCGGCGAACGGTGCGGGCACGGGCGGGAACATGGCGATCTCCGGCGTTTGGATGCGCTATCGTTACGGATCGGCGGTTGCCGGATAGTTAACGCGGCGGCTTGGGTTGCCGGGGCCAGGCGTTGCCCGCACAGTGCCGCCATGTGGAAGACGATGATACTGGCGGCCTCCCTTATGCCGGCCGCCGCGAGCGGTGCCGGGCTTGGCACACCGACAGGCACTTACAGCGTTGAATATACGGGCTATTCGCACGGGTTCACCGTCCTGAAGCTGGCCGGCTCGGTCACCCTGTTGCCGGACCGCTACACGGCGCATGTCGCTTTCCACACCGCCGGCATGGCCGCCTGGATGACCCGCATCGATAATGACAGCCAGGTGCATGGCGCCTTCCAGGGAGGGCAGGCGGCGCCGTCTTTGTTCGAAGGAACCGGCAATTTGCACGGCCACAAGCGCGCCACCCGCATTTCCTACCAGGACGGCAATCCCGTGATCGAGGTGCTGACGCCGCCCGTCGAACATGAGCGCAGCGTGGTGCCGCCGGCGCAGACGCAGCATACGATCGACACGCTGAGCGCGGTCGCGCTGCTCATTCACGAGGTGGCGCAGACCGGCGCGTGCGAGGGCTCGGTCACCACTTTCGACGGCAGGCGCCTGGCCACCCAGACCGTGCACACCATGGGCGAGGAGACGCTGCCGCAGACCGCCCGGTCCGTCTTCCAAGGCCAGGCGCTGCGTTGCGATTTCGACGGGCAGCAGCTCGGTGGATTCGTCAACAACGAGACAGAGGATTCGTTGCGCAAGCCGCGACACGGAACGGCGTGGCTGGCGGCCGTTTTGCCCGGCGCGCCTCCCGTGCCTGTACGCGTGGCCTTCGACAACAAGCTGCTGGGCCAGGTAACGCTGTATCTGACATCGGCAAAACCGGAATGACTCAAGCGTATATTGCTGTTTTTTGAACAGCACTGCGGCGCAAAGGCAAAATTGAGACTTCCAACGCCGTGGCAATTCGTTCCGCCACCTTAACTGCCGCGAAAACACGCAACTTCGTGCGTCCGCGACAGCGGCCAAAAGCTTTTTGCTTCTTTTTCTCGAAAAAGAAGACCTTCCTTCCTTTCCGGCCGCCGGGCCAAGAAGCCTTCCCTTCCCACCAAGCAAGTTGCTACTCCCACGCCAATGAGGACCGCAGCCTATCTAGCCTTCGCCGCCCTCCTGGCGCTCCTCTCCGCCGCGATTGTGCGGCGCATGATCTCCTTGGGCACGCTGGACTATCCAGGGCTGCGCAGCTCCCACGCGCAGCCCACGCCGAAAGGCGGCGGGGTGGGCATAGTGGCGTCATTCGTGGTCGGCCTGACCCTGCTCTATCTGGGGGCCGGGCGGGCGCGGGTGCCAGACGCACCCTTCCTGGGGCTGATCGCGGCCTCGGTGGGCATTGCCGTCGTGTCCTACACCGATGACGTCAAGAGCTGGTCGTTTACCGTAAAGCTGGGCGCGCAACTGGCGGCGGCCCTGGTGGCGGTGGCCTCCGGCATCGTGCTGCGAGTGCTGCATCTGCCGTATTTCGGCACGGTGGCGCTGGGCTGGGCAGGGGTGCCGCTGACGGCGGCCTGGATCGTATACGCCACCAATGCGGTGAACTTCATCGACGGGCTGAACGGCTTGGCGAGCGGCTCGGTGGCGATTGCTTGCCTGTTCCTGGCGGCGATCGCGCGGTCCCAGGACGATCTTTTCGTCCTGGTGGCAGGGCTGGTGCTGGCGGCCGGCATTTTTGGTTTCCTGCCCTACAACTACCCGCGGGCTAGCATCTTCATGGGTGACGTGGGCAGCCAGTTCTGCGGCTTCGTGGTGGCAGTGCTGGGCGTATTGTCGGCAGGGTTCGGGGCGCAGACCCTGTCGGTACTGCTGGTGCCGATGATGCTGTTCGCCATACTATTCGACGTGGCATTCACGCTGGTGCGGCGCTTTCTGGCCGGCGACAGGATCACGCAGGCCCATCGCAGCCACCTGTATCAGGTGGCGCATCGGTGCGGGATGCCGGCCTGGGCGGTCACTCTGGTCTATTGGGGCCTGGCTGGCTGGGGCGGCGTGTGCGGCGTGTGGTTCGCTGGCAGGCCGCAAGGCTGGCCGTGGCTGCTGTTCTGCACTGTGGCACCCTGCCTGGTCTGGATGGGCGCCGTGATAGTGCTCTTACGCGAACGCAAGCTGCGCTGGTGAGGCGCCCCGGGCGGCTGCCCGGGGCGGACTCTCAGCCGTGGCTGCGGCTGCGGCGCTCTTCGACGGCAGGGGCCGACTTGCGGGCGGGTGCTGTCGCCTCGTTCATGATGGAGCGCAGATCCCGCAGGAAGGCGGCGCCCTTCAGGGTGCGCTGCACGAGCACGCTGCGGCGGTCCATCGGGTCCACCTTGCGGCGGGCCAGGTCGAGCTCGCCCAGCCGGTCCAGCGCGCGGGTGATGGCCGGCTTGGAGACGTTCAGGTCAGCGGCGAGGCCACGCACCGTATGCGCGCCATCCTGCAGGTAGCAGGTCAGAAACACGCCGAGCTGGCGGGCCGACAGGTCAGGGCCGTCACGGCGAACCAGAGCCACGATGGTGTCGCGCAGGATGCCAACCATCTGGTCGGATTGTTGAGAAGCAGCCATTGTATATTCCTTTCATTCCAGGTGTTTGGTCGGGGTTCGCTCAAACCTGGGTTCGTTACCGGTGTGGGTTCAAATCGCATCGTGTGGGTTAGTAAGCCGGCGGTGCAAAGAAAGTTCTAAAATCGACTCAGTATCTTGAGTTTGGATTTCGTCACCGAAACTTCAACTTTAACTATAATCAACCTTCCCGCTACCTTCCGCTGCTTTGCGTGACTTCCGGCAGGCGGGCTACCCCTTCGAATACCGCCCGCATGGCCTGGGCTTCTCCCCCTGCCGGCCGCCCTGGCCGCTCCGTGTCGTTCCATCCGTAAACATCAAAATGGGCCCACCGCGTTCCCGCGGACACGAAACGTTGAAGGAACAATGCCGCTACGATTGCACCGGCATGCGCCTTCTCCGAAACGTTATTCAGATCGCCCGCGCCGCTTTCAAGCCAAGAATTGTAACCATTCCAGAGCGGAAGTCGCCACACGGGGTCGTGTGCCGCGATACCGGTTTCTGAAAACAAGCTGGCCAGGCCGTCATCGTTGGTGAACATGGCAGGCAGGTCGGGGCCCAGCGCCACCCGCGCGGCCCCGGTTAACGTTGCGAAATCCAGCAGAAGATCCGGCTGTGACTGGCAGGCTTCGCTCAGCAGGTCGCAGAGCACCAGGCGGCCTTCCGCGTCGGTGTTTCCCACCTCCACGGCAAGGCCCGCGCGGGTCCGCAGCACGTCGCCGGGGCGCATGGCCATTCCGGAAATCATGTTCTCCACGCAGCCAAGTCTGAGTTCCAGGCGAACCGGCAGGGCAGCCTCGATGATCATGCAGGCCAGGCCCAGAGCCACCGCGGCGCCGCCCATGTCCTTCTTCATACGCAACATGCCGGCGGGGGGCTTGATGTCGTAGCCGCCGGTGTCGAAACACACGCCCTTGCCGCAGATCGAGACGAGCGGCGCGTCTGCGGGGGCACCCGGCGCACACCACGTAGCTCGCAAAACCCTAGGCCCACGCTGGGAACCTGCGCCCACCGCATGCAGGGCAGGGAACCCGGATGCCACGTCCTCACCCGTAATCACATTTACGTGTGCGCCGCGTGCGTGCAGTGCGAGCGCCGCCTGCTCGGCAAGATCGGCCGGCCCAAGCAGGTTCGCCGGCGTATTGATCAGGTCACGCGCCAGCCATACCGCGCGGCTCGTGGAAAGGGTGCGCGCCATGCCGGCCGGCAGGATGAGCTTCGGCGACGGGCGGGTGCGCGGCTGCTTCAGCGTGTCATAGCGGTAGGCGCCCAGCGCCCAGCCCAGCACCGCATCGGCGCTGTCCGCGATGCCGCCGGACAGGTGCCAAATGCCGGCGGGCAACACCGCGGGCAGGGCAGCGAACACATAAGGGTCAGGAGCCTCGCCCAGCCCGAGCAGGGCGCCAGCCAGTCCGGCGGGGCCCGGCAGCAGCACGACCTGCCCTGCCGCACCCGTGAAGCCGCACGCTGCCGGGTAGGCGTCGAACGTATCGCCGGGTCCGGCGCCATGTATCGGCAACCCGGGCCCTGCGGCCCCGCCCGCCTCGGCAAAGCAATCCAGCACGCGTTCAGCCAACAGCCCTACCCCTGTTCAATACAGACCAGCGCCTCCCCGCCTGCCACGCAAGGCGGCCGCGCCGCCAGGGAGAAAACTTGCCCGCCGGTTTTTCGCAAAAAGGCAGACCGTGTCTGCCCGCTTGCTTGCATTCTCCCCACCCGCATCAAATCATCCACCCATGCCCGAGACGCGCCATCGAGTCGGCCCGGCCTTCAACGACAAGGATATGTTCGCCCCCAGGGTGCGCGCCGTGCTCGGCCCGACCAATACGGGCAAGACTCATTTGGCGATCACCCGCCTGCTGGGCCACAGCTCCGGCATCATCGGCTTTCCCCTGCGCCTGCTGGCGCGCGAGAACTACGACCGCATGGTGGCTGCCAAGGGCGTGCGCAGCGTGGCGCTGATCACCGGCGAGGAGAAGATCGTCCCACCCGAGGCGCGCTGGTTCAGCTGCACTGTGGAGGCCATGCCGCTGGACCGCCGCGTGGAGTTCGTGGCGGTGGACGAAATCCAGCTCTGTGCGGACCCCGACCGCGGCCACGTGTTCACCGACCGCCTGCTGCACGCCCGCGGCCTGGTGGAAACCATGTTCCTCGGCGCGGAGACGATACGCCCGCTGCTGCAGCGCCTGGTGCCGCAGGCGGAGGTGGAGACCAGGCCGCGCCTGTCCCAGCTCAGCTATGCGGGCCCGATGAAGCTGGTGAAGCTGCCGCCGCGCAGCGCCATCGTGGCGTTCAGCGCGTCCGAGGTCTACGCCATCGCCGAGCTGATACGCCGCAGGCGCGGGGGCTGTGCGGTGGTGATGGGACGGCTCTCGCCGCGCACCCGCAACGCCCAGGTGGCGCTCTACCAGGACCGCGAGGTGGATTTCCTGGTGGCCACCGATGCCATCGGCATGGGCCTGAACATGGACGTCAACCACGTGGCCTTCGCCGGGCTGCAGAAATTCGACGGCCACCGCCCGCGCCGCCTGACCGCCGCCGAGGTGGCCCAGATAGGCGGCCGCGCCGGCCGCGGCATGCGCGACGGCACGTTCGGCACCACCGCCTCCTGCCCGGAGATACCGGAGGACATCGTCGACGCCGTGGAAGCGCACGTCTTCGACCCGATCGAGTCGCTGTTCTGGCGCAACAGCAACCTCGATTTCAGCCATATCGACCGGCTGCTGGACAGTCTGACCGCCGCCCCGCTGATCCCCGGCCTGGTGCGCGGCAACGATTCCAGCGACCTGGAGACGTTGTCCGCCCTGGCGCGCGACCCCGACATACGCCGCCTGGCGCAGGGCCGGCGGCAGTTGCGGCTGCTGTGGGAGGCCTGCCAGGTGCCGGATTTCCGCAAGATCACCGACGACAGCCACGTGCGCCTGTGCGCGCGCATCTACGGCCACCTGGCGCGCGGCGAGAGGCTGCCGGCCGACTGGCTGGATCAGCAGTTCAACGCGCTTGCCGGCACCGAGGGTGACATCGACACGCTGATGGCGCGGCTGTCCGGCGTGCGCATCTGGTCCTTTATCGCCGCAAGGGCGGACTGGGTGCCGGACGCCCCCGCCTGGCAGGCCCGCGCGCGCGATATCGAGGACAAGCTCAGCGACGTGCTGCACGAGCGGCTGACTGCCCGCTTCGTGGACCGCCGCGCCGCCCACCTGATGCGCCGGCTGGAGGAGGCAGAGGGCGGTGAAGACCTGCTCTCCGCGGTGACCGCGCGCGGCGAGGTGGTGGTGGAAGGTCACCCGGTGGGCCACATCGCGGGCTTCGCCTTCCTGCCCGACCCGGTGGCCGAAGGGCCGGAGAAGCGGCTTGTCCTGCGTGCGGCCCGGCGCTCGCTGCGCGAGGAGATGCCGCGCCGCGTGGGCTTGCTGGAGGAGGCGGCCGACGCGGCTTTTACGCTGCACCCGGACCATGTCATCACCTGGGCGGAGGCGCCCGTGGCGCGGCTGCGCCCCGGCGCCGCCCTGATACGTCCGGCCGTCGAGGTGCTGGACAGCGAGTTCCTCGACGGCCCGCAGCGCGAGCGCATACGCCAGCGCCTGCAAGCCTGGACAGACGCCCGCATCGCGCGCGACCTGGCCCCGCTTTTCGCGGCGGGCGCGCGCGCCGGCCAGGACGCGGCCCTGCGCGGCCCGCTGCACCGCCTGACCGAAGCCGCAGGCGTGGTGGTGGGCGCCACGGACGGCGAGATCACGCCGGCCGTACGCGCCAGGCTGAAGGTGGCGGGCATACGCGCCGGCCGCTTCGCGCTCTATATCCCGGACCTGCTGAAACCGCGCGCCGCCGCCTTGCGCGCCCAGCTCTGGGCGATCCGCGCGCGGGTGCCCACGCCCGAGATTCCCGCGGCCGGCCTGGTCTGCATCCCGCCGCCCGAGCCGAACCACGCGGCGTTCCTGACCCTTCTGGGGTGGGTGGAGGCAGGCCCCGTTCTGCTGCGGCTGGACATCGCCGAACGCGTGGCGGCCGAACTCGCCTACTCCACGCGCGGCCGGCCGGCGCCGGTACCGCTGGAGGTGGGCCAGCGCCTGGGGCTGCGCGCCGAGCTGCTGCCCGCGGTGCTGCGCGGCCTGGGGCTGCGCATCCTGCCGGCGCCCACCCTGGCGGCCGAGATGTATGGACCGCCGCCGCCGCCGATGATCGCGCAGCCCAAGCGCAAGGCGGCCGAGGTTGTGGCGCCGGTCAGCCGTCCGGACTCGCCTTTCGCGGCTCTGGCGATCTTGCGAAGGTAGGGAAGGCCTTCTTTTTTTGAAAAAAAGAAGCAAAAAACTTTTGGGCGGGCTGTCGCGGACATCCCCGGTTCCGCGGCTTTGACCCACCAGCGTCTGGACAAGTGGCTTTGGTGCGCGCGCTTCGCCTCCAGCCGCGTAGCCTGCGCGGAGATGGCCGCCAGCGGGCTGTTGCGGATCAACCGCCAGCCTACCGACAAGGCACACGCCAAAGTCCGCATAGGCGACGTGCTGACGCTGCCGCTCTACCGCGGCGTGCGGGTTGTGGAGGTGCTGGGCTTGACGGAACGCCGGGGTTCCGCACCTGAGGCGCAGGCGCTGTATCGCCTGGTAACGGAAGACCAGCCCTGACGCTGGGCCGCTTGCACCTTGCGGTCCGTCAAGCCATATCGCGCCGACCGCCCCGCTATATCTGGGCCAGCCGTAACTGGAGACGCCGATGACCTATGTGGTCACCGAGAACTGCATCAAGTGCAAATACATGGACTGCGTGGAGGTGTGTCCGGTGGACTGCTTCTATGTCGGCGAGAACATGCTGGTCATCAATCCGGACGAATGCATCGATTGCGGCGTGTGCGAGCCGGAATGCCCGGCCGAGGCGATCGTGCCGGACAGCGACGACAAGGCGGCGCCCTGGGCGGAGCGCAACCGGGTGTTTTCCGTGAGCTGGCCGAACATCACACGCAAGGGGAAAGCCCCGGAAGACGCGGATGCCTGGAAGGACAAGCCCGGCAAGGAGGCGCTGTTCTCCGCCGAGCCTGGGACACCGTGAGGAAGCAAGGCCTTCTTTTTTGAAAAAAAGAAGCAAAAAACTTTTATCCCCCGCTGCTGCCGCCTCTCGCAGCTTCCTGCTGAACCCGTCTGCTGCAGACGCGGAGAGATAAAAGTTTTTTGCTTCTTTTTTTCAAAAAAGAAGGCCTTGCTTAGCTTTTAGCCTTGCTAGCCGAAGCAGTTCCCGAAGCCCATCCAGCGCCTGAAACAGGCGCGATGTAATTAAAGTCGACCGGCCCGCTGCGCATGATGTTCTGCGCCTGCGAGGTGATCGCGGTGCCATCAAGCGTGATGCTCTGCACGTGCAGGTTACGATCCTGCCCTGCGCCGGCATAGGCGTCGTTTAGGAAATTCACCTCCACAACGTGCGCCACGTTCGGCCCGCCCCACGCGCCGCTGTAGCTGACCACCTGCGGCGCGCCGTAATAGTTGTTCGCGGTGACCGGCACCTGGCCGAGTATCTGGCCATCGATGCTGATCTGGGCGATCGCGTCGCCCTGGAAAGAATCCTCCGTCAGGTTCAGCACCAGCGCGTCCGGTTGCTGCGCCGGCGTCTGGATCGTGTATTTGCCCGCCGTGGTGAACGAGGCTGCGGCATTCGGCACCGCGATGCCGTCATAGCTCAGCGCGTCGACATTGAGCTGGACGGTGGGGCTCGCCGCACCCGCTTTCGCGCCTGACAGGAACTCCAGCATCACGCTGTGCGCGCCGGGCCCGAACGTGCCTTGCACGGCGAAAGTCTGCGTCTGGCCATAATTGTGCAGGGCGGAGACCACCTCCGCCGGGCCCTGCGCCACGCCGTCCACCAGAACACTGAAGCGGGCGTTGGCGGAATACGGTATTTCGCTTAGGTTGAAGAGCAGCACGTCAGGACCGGTGCCGATCGTGACAGGCAGCACCGGCTTGGCGGAGAAACCGAAGCTCTGCGCACCGCCGCCATACTCGTTGAGAACGCCGTCCACTAGGTTCTGGCCGTTGATGGTGGCCCCTGTCACATACAGGTTCCGGTCGCCACCGGCATCGGAGTAATCGTTCAGGAAGTTGACGCTGACCCGATGTTTCGCCTGGCCGAACGCGCCGTGTATGGTGAATGGCTGGGTCTGGCCGAACGCGTGGCTCGCCTGGGTGGTCAGCACGCCGCCATATTGGTGGCCGTCGATGGTGACGCTGAACTGCGAGTCGCCCGCATAGGCATCCTCGGCCATGTTCAGGACCAGGGTGTCTGCCCCTTTGCCGATCGGCGGCGGCACGGCAGGCGGCGGCGGCAGCAGCACGGGCATGGTGTTCACGCCATCCGGCGAGGAGATCGGCTCCTGGCTTACGGCGGGGACAGTGGGATCGTTGGAGAACGCCCGGACGTAGTCGATCGTGAAGGTGGAACTGGCGCCGGCGGGCGGCGGGCCGGGCCAGCTCCACTGGCCGCCTACGGCAAGGTTGGCGATCATGTACATCTGCAAGCCGGCCATGGCCGGCGGCAAGGCGTGCGGATCGCCTACGAGCGTTCCGTCGAACACGTACTGGATGGAGTTGGACGTCCACAGGAAGCCGTAGGTGTGGAAGCCATGCGTCACGTCCACGCCGGTGTTGGTGAAGCCGCCGCTGCTGTCTGTCGGTGTGCTCGTGTGAGTCCAATACTCGGTATTCGTGCCGGAGTTGTTCGGCTGCTCCAGGATGTCGATCTCAGGATAGTAGGCGGTTGGCAGAAGCCAGAAGGCCGGCCAGAAGCCCGGGGCGGCCGGCGTCTCCGCCCGTATCTCGAAATAGCCGCTGCTCTGGGAGAAGATCCCGCAGGTCTCCAGCATGCCGGACGTGTAGGGCTGGTTGCCCGCCGGCGTGGGCGACGCCCCGATCATCAGCGCGCCGTTGAGGAAATTGTAAGGCGTGGCCAGGCTCGTCGGATTGAAGGGGACGTAGTTCTCCACCTCGTCGTTGTTGTAGAGCGTGGTGTCGCCGTTCTGGAACGTGTTGATGAATTGCGACATGTCCGACGGCGTCGTCATCTCGGAGTCGAATGTGAGGTGATAGCCGAGCAGGGACAGCGTCGAGAGCGCGATGAGGGGGGTCATTGAGCGGGGCCGGACTTCGAAAGGATCGCGCGGAATACGGCGCGCATCGCCCTTCGGTTTCAAAGGGTGCAGTGCTTTTCCCGGCGGCGTGGCACGCGTGCGGCAAAGAAGCAGCCCAGATCAGAACCTTGCGGTAACGACGCGAATATTTCGTTCTATCACTATATCGCGAGTAAACGGCCGGAGCCGTTTCGAAAAACTGCTTGAGCGGAGCAAGTTCTGCACTGACGCGAGGGCTATTTTGTGATATGCTCGGTGTACATGGTCAAGGCAGCGCCTCGCGCGCTTGCCGGGACCTCGGCCGCAATACGGCTCTTTGCCGACCATAGCATGCACAGCGGCATCGGCTCCGCGTTCCCGAGCGTCGGGGGCGGTTCCGTCGCAATGCAAGCCAGACAGGAGTTGCCCAGTCAAGTGCCCACAAAGTCCGCAGCCGCAAAGAAGACCGCCGCCGCGCCGCAGCCGCAGGTTCTACAATCAGATGAGATCTCCGCAGAGGGCGTGACCGGCCTGGCCGAGCCCGCCGCCGCCTACGAGCCGATCCCGTCGGCCGCCGAGGAGGCCGCCGCCGCCGCCATCGCCCTGGCGGACCGCGTGCCCGCGCTGAAGGAGCAGCCGGAGGAAGACGAGGAAGAGGAGGAGGCGCCGTCTCCGGGCCTGCGCGGACGTGCGGCCAATGATTCCTCGCCCGGCCATCACATGCTGGGCCGCAGCCAGACGATAGCACCCGGCGGACGGGTGATGCCGCCGCCCCGCGCGATGGCCAAGGCCGAAATCTTCGAGGAAGGCGACCACGTCGTGTACCCCACCCACGGCGTGGGCAAGGTGGAGCGCATCGCCACGGAGGAGATCGCCGGCCACAAGCTGGAGCTGATCCACATCACCTTCGAAGAGAACCGCATGACTTTGCGCGTGCCGGTGGCAAAGGCCCGCACAGCCGGGCTGCGCAAGCTGGCCACACGCAAGATGTTCGACGAGGCGCTGGCCGTGCTGCGCGGGCGCGCCCGTATCAAGCGCACCATGTGGTCCCGCCGTGCGCAGGAATACGAGGCCAAGATCAACTCCGGCGATCCGTTGGCGATTGCCGAGGTGGTGCGCGACCTGCACCGCAACGCCGGCCAGCCGGACCAGAGCTTCTCCGAGCGGCAGATCTACGAAGCGGCGATGGACCGTCTTGCGGCCGAACTGGGCGCGCTGGACCGCATCGACAAGGCGGCTGCGGCCGTCAAGCTGGCGGACTTCCTCAAGACCGTCGCCTGAGCCTGGCGGACGGTCCCGCCCGTGCAAGCGGGCCGGAAAGCCTGCCTGTGCCACATAGAAAAGCCCGGTGCTCGCAGGAGCGCCGGACTTTTCTATGTCACCGTGCGGCCGGCCTTTCTTCCCCTGGGGGAAGCAAAACCGGCCTGTTGCGTCAGTTACTGCGCTGGTTGCCCGTTAGGCGGAGCATCATCATGAACAGGTTGATGAAGTTCAGATACAGGCTGAGCGCGTCATACACGCTGCGCTTGGCCGCGCCGTCCGGCCCGTCCGCATAGGCAAGCTGCGCGTAATTAACCTTGATGCGCTGCGTGTCGTAGGCGGTGAGCCCGGTGAACACGAGCACGCCGATGATGCTGACGGCGAACTGCAGCCCGGCGCTGTGCAGGAAGACGTTCACCAGGCTGGCGATGATGATGCCGAACAGGCCCATGATCAGGAAGCTGCCGAACCGCGCGAGGTTCGCCCCCGTGGTGTAGCCGTAGATCGACATGCCGGCGAACATCGCCGAAGTGATGAAGAACACGCGCGCGATGCTGTCACCCGCATAGACCAGGAAGATGTTGGTCAGGCTGGCGCCCATCGCCACGCAGAATGCCCAGTACAGCGCCTGCACCGTGCTGCTGCGCATGCGGTTGATGCCGAAGCTCAGCGCCAGCACGAAGGCCAGCGGCGCGAACATCGACAGCGTGCCCAGGCCGGTGGGCGCCACGCGCACGCCGTATTCGGTAGCCACCCGGTGATAGAACAGGTTGATCAGGCTGGTGTTCGCCACGCCATACGCCACCACGCCGGTGAGCAGCAGGCCGGACGCCATCCAGTTGTAGACGCGCAGCATGTAGGCGCGCAGGCCTTCGTCGATGGCCGCCACGCCGGCGACGCCGACCGGGCGGGTAAAACTCCTGGAATCCGGAGTGTAAGCCATGGGTTGATCCTTCAGGGGCGGGAGTGCGGCACGATACCACAGTTGGAACCGCCGCGCTCGCTCAGTCAATTTGGCGAGACAGGCAAGCCGTTCAAGCATCCGCTACCGCCCTCTCGCGTGACAAACTTCTCATCTGCACCCTTTCTACCTTCCAGCTTGAACTTTCTACCAGGCGCGCGTTAATCAGCGCATGGCCAACCAGCTCAACATAAAAAGCGAGGACGGATACCGCCTTGCCACCGAGCTGTCCGACCTGACGGGAGAGAGCCTGACGGCCGCGGTGACCGAAGCGCTGCGCGAGCGCCTGGACCGCGAGCAGCGCCTGCGTGACCGCGCCGCCCGGCTGGCTCGCCTGGCGGCGCTTGCGGCCGAGATACGCGCCAGCCTCCGGCTCACGCCCGGCGCTTCCCACGCCTATCTGTATGACGACAGCGGCCGGCCTGCGTGATCGTGGACACCTCCGCGCTGCTTTCCATCCTGCTCGACGAGGCGCAGGCCGACCGCCTGCTGGAAGCCATCGTGGACGCGCCGGCGCCGCGCATGTCGGCGGCGAACTGGCTGGAGCTGTCGATGATCGTGGAGGAGCATGGCGGCCGGCTGGCCAGCCTGCGGCTGGACGAGTTCATCCGCACCGCCGGCATCGAGATCACGCCCGTGACGGTGGAACAGGCCGCCGCCGCCCGCAACGCCTGGCGGTATTTCGGCCGGCACAAACATTCCGCGCGGCTGGATTTCGGCGATTGCTTCGCCTACGCGCTGGCCAAGACGGCGGGTGCGCCCTTGCTGTTCAGCGGCGAGGATTTCTCGCGTACCGATGTCGAGCCGGCTTTGCGGGGGTGAGGGTGAAGCAAGGAAGCAGTTCTTTTTTGAAAAAAAGAACCAAAAAACTTTTGCTTCCTGTCGGCGGCTGGCCCGGCGCTCGCTTTTGGCGGCGGGCGGGTTAGTGGCCGAGCTGTTTTTGGAGCTGTTCAGCGAGGAGATACCGGCGCGGCTGCAGGCGTTCGGGGCCGAGTTGCTGGGCCGGCAGGTCTGCGACGCGCTCGCGGCCTTGAACCCGCGGGAAGTGCGCCTTTTCCACGGCCCGCGCCGCCTGGCACTGGGATTGTCGGTGGACGCGGCGAGTGCGGCGCGCGCCAGTTCGGAACGCGGCCCGCGCGTCACCGCGCCCGAGCAGGCGCTGGCCGGTTTCCTGCGCAAGCACGAGGCAGGCCGCGACGCCCTGCGCGAGGAGGCCGGCTTCTGGGTCCTCGACAAGACGGCGCCGGCGATCCAGGCCGCAACAATGGTGGCGAGTGCCCTGCCGGTCCTCCTGCGCCGCTTCGCCTGGCCGAAATCCATGCGCTGGGGCGGCACCAGCGCGTTCACCTGGATACGCCCGCTGCGCCGTATCGTCTGTCTGCTGGACGGCGCCGTCGTCCCTTTCACCCTGGCCACGCCGGACGATGACGGCCACGGCCTGGCCGCGTCCAACCTGACGCAGGGCCATCGCCGCCACGCCCAGCCGATCGTCGTCTCCGGCCTGCAGGACTGGCAGGGCAAGCTGCGTGAAGCCCATGTCGTGGCCGCCTGCGCCGACCGCATCGCCCTGATACGAGACGGGCTGGCCGGGCGCGCCGCCGCCTGCGGCGTGGCCATCGTGCCCGATGACGGCCTGCTGGAGGAGGTGGCCGGCCTGGTCGAGTGGCCGGTGCCGCTGCTCGGGCGCATCGACGACGCGTACATGGATTTGCCGCCGGAGGTCATGCAGGTCTCCATGCGGGTCAACCAGCGCTACTTCGCCACCCGCCAGGCGGACGGTGCCGCCGCACCCTGGTTCGCCTTCGCGGCCAATGTCGATGCGCCGGATGGCGGGGCCGCCATAATCGCCGGCAACGAACGCGTGCTGCGCGCCAGGTTCTCCGACGCCCGGCATTTCTGGGACCTGGACCGGCGCACCAGGCTTGCGGATCGCGTGGCGGCCCTGGACGGCATCGTTTTCCAGGCGGAGCTGGGCACGCAAGGCGCGCGGGTGCAGCGTATCGTCACGCTTGCGGCCGCGCTGGCGCCGATGGTGGGCGCCGACGCGGCGCTGGCCGCGCGCGCGGCGCTGCTGTGCAAAGCGGACCTGACCACCGGCATGGTGGGCGAGTTTCCCGAATTGCAGGGTGTGATGGGCGGCTACTACGCCGCGCATGACGGCGAGGACCCGAGCGTGGCCTCGGCCGTGCGCGACCACTACGCGCCGAAGGGCGCCGGCGACGTCGTGCCGCGCGAGCCCGTCAGCGTGGCGGTGGCGCTGGCCGACAAGCTGGACCAGTTGGCGAGCTTCTTCTCCATCGGCCAGAAACCCACCGGCTCCGGTGACCCGTACGCGTTGCGCCGTGCCGCGCTGGGCGTGATCCGGATTATCCGCGAGAACGGCCTGCGCCTGGGCCTGCGCGCCGTGCTGCGCCACGCCGCGCCGGAGGTGGCCGGCGACGTGACCGCCTTTATCTTCGAGCGGCTGCGGGTCCAGCAGCGGGCGGAAGGCGCGCGGCACGACGTGCTGGCGGCCGTGTTCGCCGCCGCATCCGACGACGACATCGTTCGCGCCCTGGCCCGCACGGAGGCGATCGCCGCGCTGCTGACCACCCAGGACGGCACCAACCTGCTGGCCGCCTACAAGCGCGCCGCCAACATCCTGCGCATCGAGGACAAGCGCGACGGCCCGCATGATGGCCAAGTGGAGCCCGGCGCGCTGGTGCAGGCGGAGGAACGCGCCCTGCACGAAGCGCTGCAACAGAGCGGCGGCGCGGTGCAGGCGCTGGCGGACGAGGCCTACGCGAAGGCTACCAGCCAGCTCGCGACCCTGCGCGCCCCGCTGGACGCGTTCTTCGACAAGGTCACCGTGAACGCCGAAGACCAGGCGCTGCGCCGCAACCGCCTGAACCTACTCCACGCCCTCCGCACCCTGCTGAACCAGGTGGCGGATTTCTCAACCATCGAAGCCTGACAGACCGACGGGGGGTCTGGGGGGGACGGCACGTCTCCCCCGGTTCTTACTTTCTTGGAGAAACCAAAATGCCAAAATGGGTGTACAGCTTCGGCGCCGGCCACAACGAAGGCCGCGCGGACATGCGCAACCTGCTGGGCGGCAAGGGCGCCAACCTGGCCGAGATGGCCAGCATAGACCTGCCCGTGCCGCCGGGCTTCACCATCACCACCGAGCTGTGCACCGAGTTCTACAAGAACAACCGCAACTACCCGGCCGGCCTGCAGGCGCAGGTGCAGGAGGCGCTGACCCGCATCGAGCAGGCGGTCGGCCGCAGCTTCGGTGACAAGAAGGCGCCGCTGCTCGTCTCCGTGCGCTCGGGCGCCCGGGTGTCGATGCCCGGCATGATGGACACGGTGCTGAACCTGGGCCTGAACGACGAGACGGTGCTGGGCCTGGCCGAGACCAGCGGCGACGAGCGCTTCGCGTGGGACAGCTACCGCCGCTTCATCCAGATGTTCGGCAGCGTGGTGCTGGGCGTGGACCACCACCGCTTCGAGGAGATCATCGAGACCACCAAGCTGGATGCCGGCGTGATCGAGGATACCGCGCTCTCGCCGGCGGACTGGCAGCGCGTGGTGGAGGAATACAAGCAGCTTGTCCTGGAGGAGACCGGCAAGCCTTTCCCGATGTCGCCGCACGACCAGCTCTGGGCGGCAATCGGCGCGGTGTTCGGCAGCTGGATGAACCCGCGCGCCAACACGTATCGCCGGTTGCACGACATCCCGGCCGACTGGGGCACCGCGGTGAACGTGCAGGCCATGGTGTTCGGCAACATGGGGGCCGATTGCGCCACCGGCGTGTGTTTCACGCGTGATCCCAGCACCGGCGAGAACATGTTCTACGGCGAGTTCCTGGTGAACGCGCAGGGCGAGGACGTGGTGGCCGGCATTCGCACGCCGCAGCCGCTGTCCAAGGCGGCGGCCAAGCCGGGCGAGGTCTCGATGGAAGACGCGCTGCCGGACGCCTACGCCGATCTGTGCCGCGTGCGCGAGACGCTGGAGCGGCACTACCACGACATGCAGGACATCGAGTTCACCGTGCAGCAGAACAAGCTGTACATGCTGCAGACGCGCACCGGCAAACGCACCGCGGCGGCCAGCCTGCGGATCGCGGTGGAAATGGCGCAGGGCAACCTGATCACCAGGCAGGAAGCGGTGCTGCGGGTGAACGCGCAGGCGCTGGACCAGCTTCTCCACCCCACGCTCGATCCCAAGGCGCCGCGCACCCTGTTCGGCCGCGGCCTGCCGGCCAGCCCCGGTGCCGCTTCCGGCGCCGTGGTGTTCAGCGCGGACGACGCGGAGATGCGCGCCGCCAAGGGCGAGTCCGTCATCCTGGTGCGCATCGAGACCAGCCCCGAGGACATACACGGCATGCACGCCGCCCGCGGCATCCTGACCACGCGCGGCGGCATGACCAGCCACGCGGCGGTGGTGGCGCGCGGCATGGGCCGCGCCTGCGTGGCCGGCGCCGGCGGCGTCAGCGTCGATTACGGCGCACGCACGCTGTCTGCCGGCGGCCGCACCATTCGCGGCGGCGAGACGATCACCATAGACGGCGCCACGGGCGAGATATTCGTGGGCCAGGTGGCGACCGTGGAGCCGACCCTGTCCGGCGACTTCGAAATCCTGATGAAATGGGCCGACGAGTCCCGCCGCCTGAAGATACGCACCAACGCGGAGACGCCGCTGGATGCGGAGACCGCCCGCAAGTTCGGCGCCGAAGGCATCGGCCTGTGCCGCACGGAACACATGTTCTTCGCCCCCGAGCGCATCGGCGCGGTGCGGCAGATGATCATGGCCAACGACGAAGCCGGCCGCCGCGTGGCGCTGGAGAAGCTGCTGCCGTTCCAGCGCCAGGATTTCGTCGAGCTCTTCCGCATCATGGCGGGACTTCCCGTCACCATACGACTGCTGGACCCGCCGCTGCACGAGTTCCTGCCGCATGGCGACGAGGAGATCGGCGAACTGGCCCAGGCCCTGGGCCAGGACCCCGAACAGATGCGCCGCCGTGCGGCGGAGCTTGCCGAAGCCAACCCGATGCTCGGCCACCGCGGCTGCCGCCTCGGCATCACCTATCCCGAAATCTACGAAATGCAGGCGCGCGCCATCTTCGAGGCCGCGCTGCAGATTGCCGAGGAGACCGGACAGCCGGTTGTGCCGGAAATCATGATCCCGCTTGTAGGCACCAGGCGCGAGCTGGAGATCACCCGCGCGCAGGTCGAGCGCGTGGCCAAGGAGGTTCTGGAACGCGCCGGCAAGACGATCGAATACTCGGTGGGCACGATGATCGAGCTGCCGCGCGCGGCGCTGACCGCCGACAAGATTGCCGAGGTGGCGGACTTCTTCAGCTTCGGCACCAACGACCTGACGCAGACCACCTTCGGCCTGTCACGCGACGACGCCGGCAAGTTCCTGCCGCATTACGTGGAAGCCGGCATCCTGCCGAAAGACCCGTTCGTGTCGCTGGACATCGAAGGCGTGGGCGCGCTGGTGCGAATCGCCACGGAACGCGGGCGCGCCACGAAGAACAGCCTCAAGCTTGGCATCTGCGGCGAGCATGGCGGCGATCCGGCCAGCATCGCGTTCTGCGAGGAGATCGGGCTGGATTACGTGAGCTGCTCGCCATACCGCGTGCCGGTGGCACGGCTGGCGGCGGCGCAGGCGGCTTTGGGGGTGATGGCGGACAAGACAGCGTAAAGTAAGAAAGGCCTTCTTTTTTGAAAAAAAGAAGCAAAAAACTTTTATCTTCCCGCCTGCACTAAGGGCCGCGCAGGTTCTTCAAGTTCAAGACTTGCAGGACCTGCGCGGCCCTTCATGCGACCGTCAGGAGCAAAAGTTTTTTGCTTCTTTTTTTCAAAAAAGAAGGCCTTTCTTGCTCCTTCTACGGCCCGTATTGCGGCGCAAACCCCTGGTTCGTCACCGGCGCGCCGCTCACGCACTGGTAGCTGGTGGCCAGCGTCTTGTCCCCACTGACATACGCGCTGTGCGCCGGATACAGGCACAGCGGACGCTGGAACGCGACACCCGAGGTTGGATCGTCATTGACGTATTTGGTGGCGATCAACGACGTGGGCGCCACGCCCTGCTCCACCCAGCCGATCAGCGCGCCCAGAGCATCATCAGACGGGTCGAGCGGCTTGGGCGGCAACGTGCCGGACAGATTGCCGAACGCATTGGGGCCTGGTCCGCCGCCGCAATGCCAAACGCCGGGTGCCATGAACAGGCGAAGGTAGTTCTGCACGTTCGGATCGGCCGCGGCTACCGCATTGTAGTAGTCGATCGCGGTGGCGCTTGGGATCAGCGGGTCCGCGTAGCCCTGATACATCAGGATCTTGTGGCCACGGCCGGCCATGGCCGAAAGATCCGTGCTGTTCGCGTTCAGCACTTCCGCGAAAGTCTGGCCGCCCACCGGCGTGTTGTCGATCAGCGCGATCTCGCTGGCCAGTTCCGGCGCCAGCTTGGAGGGCGTGGCGAACATTTCCTGCCAGACCCAGTTCGGGCCGAGCGCCCAGTTCATCAGGCTGTCGAAGGCCGGCGTGGGAAGCGCCTGCTGGAACGGCAGGCCCAGATTGCCCTCATATCCATTCGCGGCCGAGGGTATGATCGGCTCCTCCGTGCCGCGCTCCGCGCCGGGGTAGAGCTGGTTGCCCTGGTCATCGACGGCGCCGCTCCAGTCACGGTTCATCGCAAGCGCCTGGTCATGTGTCAGGCAGGTGCAGCTTGCAGCGCTGGGATCGGTGCAGGGCACTTCATCGAGCGTGCCCTTGCAAGTCAGCGCCAATGCGCTCGTCTTGCACATCGCAGGCTGCGTCAGGAAATCGTCCGCGCGCAGTCCGCCGTCACGTCCGGCGCATTGCTTCAGCACCAGCGCATGCGTCAAGGCGAGCGCCGCGTTCGTGAGATACGCGTCCGGCGCGAAATGCGTGGCTTCGTAGATGGCCGGTCCCGCCATGTGCAGATGCGTGCGGTTATGCGCCGGCGCGCCCGCCAGTATGCCGTCGTAATCGTTCGGAAAGCGCTGGCTTTCCATTAGCGCCTGCTGTCCGCCCGTGGAGCAGCCATCGAAATACGTAGCGGCCGCCGGCGTCGCGTAGTACCGATCCACGATCAGCTTCGCCGCCACGGTCATCAGATGGGTGGAGGCATAGCCGAAATCGCGTATCGCCGCGGCGTCGTGATACAGGCCGCCGGGTATGCCGCCGTCGCCCGACGTGTCACCGCAGAACAGGCTGTTGCATTTGAACAGGATGCCCGTGCCCATGTCCGTGTTGGCGGACGCGAAACCTTCGAGCAATCCGAGCTGCAGCGAGCTGTAGCTGATGGCGCCGGCGAACCCGCCATTGCCCAGGCCGAGGAAGCGGTGATTCCAGGTCGTCTCCGGCAGCCAGACTTCGACGGCGGATTGTGATGTGTTGGGGTTGCCGCTGGAGGAGATCACCATCGCCACCCGGCAGAAGGAGGGAAGGCCGTTGATCACGGTGCCGCCCGGCTCCGTGAAGCTGCCGCCGGTGACGTCTTGGGCGGTCAGTGAAACGATGGATGCGTTGCCGCCCAGCCTCGGTGTGTAGCTGGCCAGATCGGTGCAGTTCGTGGCAGAGGCGGGATGGGCGAGTGCAACGGCACCCGCCAGCCCGGCTGCCACCGACCACGCCGCCGTTTTCGGCGTACGTACGATGGGCATGAAGTTTCTCCCTTTTATCACGCAGGGAGAAGCTTACCGGCCAGTGACAATTACGCAAGATGGCCTGACGCTCAGAACGCAAGCCAGCGGGCAATGATGTCACAACCAGAGATGGCAGCGCCACCCGACCCGCATCACTGCGCGCCGGATGTTTCCTGAATCTGCCGAGTCTCACAACAGTGGGTGGCGAAGTCTCCTGCTTTTTCCGGAAAAGGAGGCGTGTCTAACCTTCGCGCACCCCGCACATTGCCTCAGACCGGCAGCACATCCGGACCACCTTTGGGGAACTTCGCAATGTCTTCCGGTGACATGTTGAAATGGGCCGCCACCATCGCCGGCGGCGTGTGCGACAGCCAATCCGACAGGGACACGTCCTGGAAGGTCGGTGTCTTGAACACTTCCAGAAACACCAGGTCCTCGTTGCCGATATTCTTTATGTAATGGCCGTAGCTCCGCTTCACATATCCGATATCGCCTGGCGCGAAATCATTGGTGACTGCCTTCGGGCCGGAGCCGAACACCGTCATCTGGCCGCGGCCCTTTATCCAATATTGCCACTCATCGGCGTTCGGATGCCAATGCATCTCCCGCAGGCCGCCGGGATGCACCGTGACCAATGCCGCCGCAATCGTGGAGGACGCCTTGAAGTTGTGGCTGTCGGCAATCTGCACGAAGCCGCCTTTTGTGCGCTGCGAAACCGGGCCGGACGCCAACGAATATGTGAACGGATTGGGCGGCGGTCCCTTGTCGCTGGCGATTGCCTGCGCGTCTGCCGACAGCGGCCCGGGCATCGGTCCCTGAAAGATCCAAAGCGAGTGGGTGAATATCTTGCTGAACGCCGATTCGGGCAGGCCGAAATTTGCCGCCAGAACGTCGGGCGGCGTGTGGGCCAGCCAGTCGGTCACGAGCAGCGTGTTGAACTCGGTAGCCTTGCCGTCATCGAAGGCCAGGATGAACTCGCAGCCATCGGGACCGATTCCCTGCAGGGAATGCGGGTATCCGCCAGGGAAATACCACAGATCGCCTTCCTTGACGTCCGCCACGTAGGCGCGGCCCTGCGGGTCGATGCAAGTGATGCGGCAATTGCCGTAGGACATGTAGCCCCACTCGGCGGCCAGGTGCCAATGCAGCTCGCGCGTGCCGCCGGCATCCAGGCGCATGTTCACGCCGCTGATCGATTCGGAAATCTCGAAATCGCTCTGCGTCACCTGGCGCGCCCAGCCGCCATCCTGGATCCGGCGCGGCGCGTTATTGAACGACGCCCAGAACTGCGGCAGGTCGCTCACATCCGTGGCGGGCGGCGTTACGGCGGCGGGAAACTGGTTGGCCAGCGTGGGATTCTGCGGCCCGGGATCGATCGCGCTCTGCGGATGGTCGCGGGTGTTCATGATCCCCTGCGGCGGCTGGTCAGGGTTGCCCGGCGCGGCGGCAGCGAGCGCGGCCGTGCTGGCCGCGACCGCACCCAACGCGGCGCCGGTGCCCAGAAGGGCGCGTCTCGAATAATTTTCCATGTGCGTGACCTCGTAATCGCAGGGTCCGGGTGGAACGCCTCATCGGCGGTTGGTATCCCACGCGGTCGTGGTCACGATTTAGGGCAGGCAGGCAAAGCCTTCTTTGCTGCCTTGCTACTTCGGTGTGTTTTGCGACATCCGGCCTTGCATCAGGCCCACGCTTTCGATGTAAAGGAGCGCCGCCTCGAATGCGGCGTCGGCATCCAGCTCGGTGGTGTCTAGCACAAACGCATCTTCCGCCGGCCGCAGCGGGGCGGCGGCGCGTGACGCGTCGGCGGCATCGCGGGCTTCCATGTCCTCGCGCACCGTCTCCAGCAAAGCGGGCACGCCGCGGCCCGTCAGCTCCAGCCAGCGGCGGCGCGCACGCGCGGCCACGCTCGCCGTCACGAAAAGCTTTGCGCGCGCCTCGGGAAAAATGATCGTGCCGATGTCCCGCCCGTCCAGCACGGCGCCGTTCGTCCGGCCGAAACTGCGCTGGAACTCCAGCAGCGCCGCGCGCACCGGCGGCAGGGAGGCAACCGCGGCAGCCGCGCGGTCCACATCAGGCGTGCGCAGATCGGTGCGTTCCAGGTCCGGCGGCGCAAGCCCGCGCGCGGCCTGCTCCGCGGCGCCTGGGTGGGCAGGGTCGGCGCCGGCCAGCAGCAGGCGGCGCGCGGTGGCCCTGTACAGCAGGCCGGTGTCCAGATAGGGCAGCCCCAGATGCGCGGCCAGGCGGCGGGCCAGCGTTCCCTTGCCCGCCGCGGCCGGGCCGTCGATCGCCACGATGCGGTTCGCCGTCATGCGAAGCGGCAGCCCAGGCCGGTCATCAGCGGGACGAAACCGGGGAAGCTGGTGTCGATGAAACCGGTGTCGTCCACCTGCACCGCCGCACGCGCGGCGCTGCCCAGCACCAGCGCGCTCATCGCTAGCCGATGGTCCATGTGCGTGGCGACCAGCCCGCCGCCGGGTGGCGGGCCGCCGGCGCCGCTGATGACCAGGTCGTCGCCTTCGATCCGCACGGCCACCTTGTTTGCGGCCAGCAGGGCGGCAGTGGCGGCAAGCCGGTCGCTCTCCTTTACCCGCAACTCGCCCAGCCCGCGCAGCCGGCTGGTGCCACGCGCACAGGCGCACGCCACCGCGAGTATCGGGAATTCGTCGATCATGCTGGGTGCCAGCGCCGGATCGGTGTCCGCCGCGGTCAGGTCGGACGCCGTGGCAGTGATGTCGCCCACCGCCTCGCCGCCCTGGACGTGTTCGCCCGACACGGCAATGGCAGCCCCCATCGCGCGCAAGGCGGTCAGCAGGCCGGTGCGCAGCGTGTTCAGCCCCACGCCGCGCACCGTCACCGAGGAGCCGGGCGCCAGCAGGGCGGCCACCAGCGGGAAGGCGGCCGAAGAGGGGTCGCCCGGTACGGTCACGTCGGCGGCCAGAAGCTCCGGCTGGCCGTCGAGCCGGATGACACGGCCCGTGCCCTCCTGCGCCACGCTGACGGTGGCGCCGAAATGGCGGAGCATGTTCTCCGTGTGGTCGCGCGTGGGGACCGGCTCCTCCACACAGGTCTGCCCGCGCGCGTTCAGCCCGGCCAGCAGGATGGCTGATTTCACCTGCGCGCTGGCCACGTCCATGCGGTGGGTCAGCGGCAAGGCGTGCGCGGCGCCGGTGATCGCCAGCGGCAGATGTCCGCCGGCGCGGCTGGCGAAGCGCGCGCCGGTCTGCGCCAGCGGTCCGGTCACCCGCGCCATCGGCCGGCGGCGCAGGCTGGCGTCTCCGGTCAGCACGGCGAAGATCGGGTGGGTGGCCAGAATGCCCGCAAGCAGCCGTGCGGCTGTGCCGGAATTGCCCATGTCCAGCACGTCCGCCGGTTCCGCCAGTCCGCCCAGCCCGGCGCCGGTGACGCGCCAGTGGCCGGGCGCATCCTGGGTGATCCCGGCGCCCAGCGCCCGCATGGCGGCGGCGGTGCGCAGCACGTCCTCGCCCTCCAGCAGACCGGTGATGCGGGTCTCGCCCACGGCAAGCGCCGCGAACATCAGCGCGCGGTGGGAGATCGACTTGTCACCCGGGACGGTGATGGTGCCCCGGAGCGGGCCGGCGGGGCTGGCGGTGAGCGGATGCATTGCGCGCGGCGGGTAGCATGGGGGGTGGAGAAAGCAAGCGGACGTTTTCGGCGGATCGCCCCCAGCCGCGCCGCGCGTCCCGTGCCCACCCGCCAGTGCCGCCGCCACACCGGCCGGCGGAAACAAGGCCGGAACATTACGTTGTAAGTTCGTGTGGTTTTCCGTATACCGGGCGTCGCGCAGGCGGCGAGCTGGCCGGATCGTCTTACCGGGACAGAGGGGTTCGCGGATGCGGTCGCTTGGGTTGGCCTTGTTGCTTTCAGGCGTATCGGCGTTTGCAAACGCGCACGCCGGCCATGCGGCCGGATGGACCTTCAAGGTTCTGGCGAGCTCTGCACAGGGCAACACCCAGCAGATCTCGCGCTTCGATGGTGGGCTGGATGCGCCAGCCCTCAACGACACCGGCGAAGTGGCGTTTCCGGCCTTTGACATCAATGGCAATGGTGTCGTGTTCCTGTCTCGCCATGGCGGGCCCGCCAAGCAGATTGCCACTGTCGTGCCGGCCGACTTCACCGCCTACACAAGCATCAATAACCATGGCCAGATTTCGTACACCGATGCCGGCGCCGTGCCGCAGGTGGTGAAGGTGCTGGCGTCGGGCAGGAGCGTACGCCTGCCTCCCGCAACCGATGCAAATGCGCCGCCCTCCGTGCTAACCGACCAAGGCGGGGTCATTGTGGGAACAGGCGACACCCTGGTGTTGTATCGTGGCGTCACCCCCAAGCTGACCAACAAGGGCTATTGCACAACCTCCGCGCCACTTTCCGGCAACGTCGCCGGACAGGTCGCCTACACAGACTGCGACTTCGCCTACCCGTCCATCTACGTCACCGATACGGCGTCTTCCTCCATCAGGTTGCTTGCCGCCGGTGGTACACAAACCTTGGGCCAGGTCGGTTTTCCGGTAATCAACAGCGCAGGCGTCGTGGCGTTCAGCGCCACTGCCGTTTCCGGTCAGACCGGAAACGTCAGCGCCATTTACACGTCGTCTTCAAGCAGCACGCCGACGCCGCTCGTTTACGCAAATAACGGCAGCTGCTCCTTCTCCGCCGGGCCGCCCCCAGGCAGCGATTCCTGCATTGTCACGAACTACTATCCGGCGGCGATCAACACGGAAAACGTGCTGATAACCGAGGTCACGACAGTCATTTCCGGCAAGCCGCCCTCGATGGGTACTGAAACAAGCCAGATTCTGGCCTTGGCAAGTCAGTCCGGCATAACGTCCGTCCTGGCAAGCGGAAGCACGGTCGATCGATGCCTTGTCACAGGCTTCAGCGTAAGTCCGGAAGGTATCAACGTGTCGGGCCAAATTGCGGCGTTGCTGAGCTGCGCTGACTTTTCAGCCCGTGTGGTGCTGATTTCCCCATCGCCGTGAAAGCCGCGCCGCTGTCGAGGCATGGCGCGTCTTCACTGGAATATACGGCGCTCATGCCGCCCTTTCGGTGACACCTCGGGCGTCAGTCCGCTCGGCCTCACATCTACAGATGGCACCGTTGGACACGACGCGGGCGTCACAAACCGCAGCCAGGCTGTCGGGGTGATCAGACGCGCAGATGCTGCGGTATCTGCAGCCCCAGATGATCCGGCACGTCCCAGATCTCGCGCGCCGTCCGGACAGGCACGAACCCGGCGCGCAGGTAGTTGGGCAGCGCGCGCGGATGGTCCGCGGTGCAGGTGTTCACGGTCAGTGCGCGCGGCTTGTGCGCCCAGGCGGTGGCCATCGCCGCGCGCAGCAGCGCGGTGCCCAGCCCGTTGCCGATGGCATGCGGCAGCAGGCCGAAATAGCTCAAATTTACCGTGTTCACGGCGCGCGCATCCAGCTCGAAAAACCCCGCCGGCTCGTTGCCCTGATACATCACATGCAGGGACACGCCAGGCGCGGTGATCAGCGCCGCCAGTTGCGCCTGCGGCATGGTGCGGCGCAGCCACCAGACATATTGCCCGCCCACCGTGTCGTACAGGTAGCGGTAGAACCCCACCGTGGGCTTGTGCACGCGCACGATGCCGGTATGCGGCGGCAGGTCGACCGGCGCCAGCGCGGGCTGTTGCTCCTGGCGCAGGAACGTCACCATCACGGCGATGCGCGTGGTCTGCTGCGGCGGGCGGGTCGCCCAGAAGCCTGGCTCTTGGGTTTTCATGACGCCGCCCTGAAGGAAGGAAGCAAGCAGTTCTTTTTTGAAAAAAAGAACCAAAAACCTTTTGTCCCTGGCGTTGCTGAAGCGCACGTCACGTCCAACGAACGCCACGCGCGTTCCGGCAATGTCAGGAGCAGAAGTTTTTTGGTTCTTTTGTTCAAAAAAGAACTGCTTCCCTGCCTTAATCGTCCAAAAACGACCGCAGCTTCCTGCTACGGCTAGGATGCTTCAGCTTGCGCAGCGCCTTCGCCTCGATCTGCCGGATACGCTCGCGCGTTACGTTGAACTGCTGGCCCACCTCTTCCAGCGTGTGATCCGTATTCATGCCGATGCCGAACCGCATGCGCAGCACGCGCTCCTCACGCGGCGTGAGACTGCTCAGCACGCGAGTCGTTGCCTCGCGCAGGTTGGCCTGGATCGCCGCGTCCAGCGGGATCACCGCGCCCTTGTCCTCGATGAAGTCGCCCAGATGGCTGTCTTCCTCGTCGCCGATCGGCGTCTCCAGGCTGATCGGCTCCTTGGCGATCTTCAGCACCTTGCGCACTTTTTCCAGCGGCATGCCGAGCTTTTCGGCCAGCTCCTCGGGCGCCGGTTCGCGGCCGATCTCGTGCAGCATCTGGCGCGAGGTGCGCACCAGCTTGTTGATCGTCTCGATCATGTGCACCGGGATGCGTATGGTGCGCGCCTGGTCGGCGATGGAGCGGGTGATCGCCTGGCGTATCCACCAGGTGGCGTAGGTGCTGAACTTGTAGCCGCGGCGGTACTCGAACTTATCCACCGCCTTCATCAGGCCGATATTGCCCTCCTGAATCAGGTCCAGGAATTGCAGCCCGCGGTTGGTGTATTTCTTGGCGATCGAGATCACCAGCCGCAGATTCGCCTCGATCATCTCCTTCTTGGCGCGCGCACTGTCGCGCTCGCCACGGCTGACCGTCGCGTACACACGGCGGAACTCGCCGATCGGCAGGCCGGCGTCGTTGGCGATGGCGCCGATCTGGCTGCGCACGTCGGCCACCTGGATGTAGTATTTGGACGCGAACGCCTTCCAGCCCTTGCCCGGAAGCCCCGCCACGGTTTCCATCCAGTTCGGGTCCAGCTCGTTGCCGCGATAGCGCGCCAGGAAGTCGTCGCGCGCCACCTTGCTGGTCTCGGCGAAGCGCAGGAGCTGGCCTTCCAGCCCGTTCAGCCGCTGGGTGAGCTGCTTGAGCTGGGTGACCAGCTCCTCGATGCGGTTGTTGTGCAGGCGCACCTGCTGCACGCGGCCCACCAGCTCCTCGCGCAGCTTCTCGTAGCCCTTCTCGGACTTGGCGTTCATCTCCTCGCCGCTGGTCAGCGTCTCCAGCCGCTTGTTCTGCATTTTCTGCAGCTTCTTGTAGAGGTTCTCGATCTCCTCGAACGTCTCGAGCACCTCCGGCTTCAGCTTCTCCTCCAGCGCGGACAGCGACAGGCCGGCGCCTTCGCCGTCCTCGCCGTCCTCGCCCTCCACCTCGGGCGGCGGCGGCGGCGGCTCCACGTAACCGGGCTCCGCCGCATTGGCGGCCGCCGCGTTCTCGGCCGCTTCGGCCTCCACCGCCGCGCCCACGCCCTGAGTCGCTTCCAGGTCCACGATGTCGCGCAGCAGCATACGGCCGGCTTTCAAGGCCTCGTGCCAGTTGATGATGGCGCGGAACGTCAGCGGGCTTTCGCACAGCCCGCCGATCATCATGTCGCGGCCGGCCTCGATGCGCTTGGCGATGGCGATCTCGCCTTCGCGCGACAGCAGCTCGACGCTGCCCATCTCGCGCAGGTACATGCGCACCGGGTCGTCCGTGCGGCCCAGGCTCTCCTCGTCGACGTTGCCGCCCGCCTCGGTCTGGCCCTCGCCGTCCTCCGACCCTTCGGCCTTTTCCGGCTTGGCAACGGCGTCGCCGTCCTCGTTGTCCTCGTTCTCGACGACCTGTATGCCCAGCTCGCTGAGCAGGGACATGATGTCTTCGATCTGCTCGGAGCTCATCTGCTCCTGCGGCAGGGCGGCGTTCAGCTCCTCGAAGGTGATGTAGCCGCGCTCGCGTCCTTTCGCGATCAGCCGCTTGAAGGCGGCCGACTGCGTGTCCAGCAGCGAGGTATCGGCATCGGCTTCCGCGGTGGCCGTATCGCCTGTCGAGGCCTGTTTTGTTGCCATTCGGTTCGTCACTCCGTCTTTAAGGAAGCGAGGCCTTCTTTTTTCAAAAAGAAGCAGAAAACGTTTGCTCCGCTGTCGCGGACTTACCCGGATAGTTGCCGGTGCGAGAGCACGCTCTTCGCGCGCCAGGGAGCGGAAGTTTCTTGCTTCGTCTTTTCAAAAGAGAGCTGGTTGCCTCGCCTTCGTTCAATCATCATACGCGTAGATCTCTTCCTCGGCATCGGCGTCCGCCGCGCCGGACTGCTCGCCACGGCGCAGCCGGAACGAGGCAAGGCAGAGCGCGTTGAACCGGGCCAGGCAGGCTGGGTCGTCGGGGTTGGCGACATAAGCGCGGCGCGCGTCCTCCACCGCATCGTGCAAGCCGTCGCGGTGCATGAGTCCATAGAAATGCCACCATCCCGCTTCGGCCTCAGCCGGCTGAGCATCCGGCCGGCCACAGGACGGGGTCTCCTCCAGGGCAACCGCCACTTCCACCGATAAACCGAGCGCTTGCAGGTGGCGCGCGAGTCCTGCCGAGTCAAGCGGGTGCTCGTCGGTAAAGTCGCGAGCGAAATAGTCCAGCATGCCGTCCCGCAGGGCCTGCAGCGCGGGCGGCAGCTTCAGCGATCCGTAGGCCTCCTCCAGATCATGGGCGAGCGTCGGGTGATGCAGCAATATGGCGGTCAGCTTGCGCGCGCGGCTGATGTCGGCGGCGTCCGCCACCAGCTCCGGCCGGGCAGGGCGAAGGGCAGGCCTGGCGGCCCCGCGCCTGTTCGCGGCGAAGTAGCGGTCCAGCAGGGCGCGGCGATACTCGCTGGCCAGGCCGCGGTCCTTGATGGTGGCCGCCGCCGCCTCCAGCCTGGCGCGGAAAGCGCTGCGCTGTTCGGGCGTGGTGAAGCCGCCGGCCCCGCGCAGCAGGTCGAACAGCGCCGCATCCAGCGGACGGGCGGCCTCCAGCACCCCGGTAAAGGCCGCCGGCCCGCGCCGGCGCACCAGCGTGTCCGGGTCTTCGCCGGAGGGCAGCGTGGCCAGCGCGATGCTCCTGTCCGCGGCGATGGCGGGCAGCGCCGTCTGTGCGGCACGGGCGGCGGCGCGGCCGCCCGCGGCGTCGCCGTCGAAGCAGAGCACGGGCGCAGGCGAGAGGCGCCACAGCTCCTCGAGTTGCTCGGCGGTCAGTGCCGTGCCGAGCGGCGCCACCGCGGCGCTGAACCCTGCCTGGTGCAGCGCGATCACGTCCATGTAGCCTTCCACGGCCACCACGGGCGCACCCTTGCGGGCCGCCTCGCGTGCCAGGTTCAGGCCGTACAGCGTGCGCCGCTTGGAAAACAGCGGCGTCTCCGGCCCGTTGACGTATTTCGGCTGGCCGTCGCCCATCGTCCTGCCGCCGAAGCTGATCATCCGGCCGGCGCGGTCGCGTATCGGGAACATCACCCGGTTGAAGAACAGCTCGCCGCGTATGGCGCCGTCCTCGCCGGCCCGCAGCAGGCCGGCTTCCAGAAGCTGGACCTGCGTCACCCCGCTCGCGGCCAGCGCCGCGGCCAGGGCGCCACGGCCCTCGCCGGCCCAGCCCAGGCCGAACTGGGCGATCGTCTCGTCCGTCAGCCCGCGGCCACGCAGGTAGGCCAGCGCCGCGGCCCCACTAGGCGCCAGCAGGGCACGCGCGTAATACGCCTGTGCCGCGTCCAGCACGCCGTGAAGGTCCAGGCGCTGGCGCTCGGCGGCCTCGGCCGAGGGGCTGGCTTTCGGCAGTTCCAGCCCCGCCTCGCCGGCCAGGGACTGCACCGCTTCCATGAAGCTGGCGCCCTGCGTCTGCATGAAGAAGCTGATAGCGTCGCCATGCGCGCCGCAGCCGAAGCAGTGATAGCCGTCCTCGTAGACGTAGAAGCTGGGCGTCTTCTCGCCGTGGAACGGGCAGCAGCCCTTCATCTGGCGGCCGCTGCGCGAGAGCTTCACGCGGCGGCTGACCAGGGCGGCCAGCGGGGTGCGGGCGCGGAGTTCTTCCAGGAAGGAATCTGGTAGCTTCATGGGCGAGCAAGGCCTTCTTTTTTGAAAAAAAGAAGCAAAAAACTTTTGCTCCGCTGTCGCGGACTCACAGGACGCTCGCCGACAGGGAGCAAAAGCTTTTTGGTTCTTTTTCTCGAAAAAGAACTGCTTTCTTGCGTCACGTTACCCAAGCCGCGCCTTCACCAGCGCCCCCGCGCGCCCCAGGTCGAGCGCCGCGCCATGCGCCGCCTTGAGCGCGGCCATCACCTGACCAGTCTGCTTCACGGTGGTGGCCCCGGTCTGTGCCACGGCAGCGTCCACCGCGGCTTCCAGCGCCGCCTCGTCCATCTGCTGCGGCAGGAAGCCGTCGATCACGGCGATCTCGGCCATCTCCTTGGCGGCCAGCTCCGGACGGTTGCCCTTGGTATATAGCTCGGCCGCCTCGCGACGCTGCTTGACCATGCCGCGCAGCATGCGGGTGATCTCGTCGTCGCTGATCGGGTCGCCCGGGCGCGCGGCGATGTCGGTGTCCTTCAGCTTGGCCATGATCATGCGTATGGCCGACGTGCGCGCGGCGTCGCCGGCGCGCATGGACGCTTTCATCTCCTCGGTCAGTCTTTCACGCACGGCCATCTTGTCGGGTCCTGAAGGGGAAACGTTCCTTAGCACGGCAGGGCGGTGGCGGGTAAGGAACGGCGCTACGCCTCGCCGTCGCGGCCGGCGCGGCGGAGCGGCCGCCGCAGGCCCACGCCGTCGGGCGTGAACCCTGTCGCCTGGCAGAACGCCAGCAACCCGGGCGCGTCCGCCGGCGCGTGCAGCCCGATCTCGTGGCAGCCGGCACTGCGGGCGGAATGCGAGGCCGCCTTCAGCAGCAGCCGCGCCAGCCCGCGGCGCCGCTCGCCCGGCCCCACCAGAAGCAGGGTCACGTCCGCCACCGGGTGGTTGCTGGCCAGGCCGGCGTACCAGTGCAGGACGATGATGCCGCTGGGCGGTCCCCATTCCAGCGCCAGCAAGGCGGTGCCCGGCATGCGCTGCAGCCGCTCCAGCCGCACGGCCATGTCCGCCGGGCGGACCGGGTGGCCGCAGCCGGCCAGCAGCTCCGCCACGCCCGGTGCATCGGCCGGCGTGGCTGCGCGTATCTCCAGGCCGTAGCGGCTGCTCATGCAAAATTGTCCCCGCGCGTCATCACCACGCGCGCCGGTGCCGCCCGCATGTAACACGGGCCGTTAACCTGCGTCGCATAGGCTGGGGCAGTGCAGTACAGCCACTCCGAGCAGATGTCCGCCATCTGCCCACCCCTACGCTGGCGCCCGCTCGTCTGGCTGACCACCTCGGACGTGGCGCCGGCGGAAGTGGGCGAGGAACTGCGCGCCAGCCTGTTCAACCGCATGCCCTCGATGTTCGCCAGCGCGATCATCCTGCTGTTCGCCGCAACTTCGGTGGCGATACGTCACCCGCACGCGCCCTACATCGCCTGGGCGGTCACCGACTTCATGACGTCCGTGCTGCGCGTGCTGAGCGCGGGCACCATCCTGCGCCACCGCGCCCGCCACCCCGGCGAGGCCGCGCCGGGCAGCCTGGCGCCGGACCTCTACATCGTCTCCGGCCTGCTATGGTGCGCCACGCTGGGCTGCGGCGCCGGGCTGTGCCTGGCGAGCGGGGACCTCGGCATAAGCGTCGTCGGCGGGCTGCTTGCCACCGCCACCACGGGTGCGCAGACCGGCCGCGTGCCCGGCGCGCCGCGCCTGCTGATGCTGCAGGTCACGCTGATCTGCCTGCCGCTCAGCATCGGCGGCTGCTTCGCGCCGGATGCGTTCCTGACCTGGGGCCTCGTGGTGATACCCGTCTACCTGTTCGCCACGATCACCATCAACCGCCAGCTCCACCGGGATTACGTGGAGATGATCGTCGGCCGCTACGAAAGCCGGCTTATGGCGCTGCGATGTCCGCTCACCGGCCTGGCCAACCGCCGCGCGTTCGACCGTGCGCTGGCCACCTGTCTGGCCACGCCGGCGCGCGCACGGGCGACGGTGGTGCTCAGCATGGACCTGGACGGGTTCAAGTCGGTCAATGACGAGCTGGGCCATCTCGCGGGGGACTTGCTGCTGCGCCAGGTGGCCGAGCGGCTGATGCGCCACGTGTCCGGCGCCAGCCTGGCCGCACGGCTGGGCGGGGACGAGTTCGCCATATTGACGCAAAGCACGACCGCGAGCGCGGCGGAGCAGCTGGCCTTCTCGGTGCTGGCGGCGTTGCGCGAGCCGTTCCTGATATCGGGCCACACGGTCGGCATCGGCGCCAGTATCGGCCTCGCGCGCGCCTCCCCGTTCTCCACCCCGGACCGGCTGCTGGGCGAGGCGGACGCGGCCCTGTATGCGTCCAAGCGGAGCGGTAAGAACCGCCATCAATGGTTCAGCGGAGACGAAGCGCCCGCGGGCGCACCCGCTCCGCCTGGGCCGCAGGCCACGCGTGATCCGTCGCTGATGTTGTCGGCCGCCGGCATGGGCGGCTGACGCGTGCGCGTGTGCGCCGGCGCTCCACCCCGGCGCCCCCTCCCGGCGGCAGCAACGGCGGCCGCACGCCAGCCCGGAACAACCAGCCGCGTCAGCGGTTTGCCCGGCCATGAAGGCACTGACGCGCAACACCGCCCCGCTCGGCCTGCTCTCGCCCCGGGTGGTGCCGGAGGAGAAGCCGCAGACGCTCGGCCTGGCCACCCTGCTGGGCGTAAGCGGGGTGATCCTGGCCGCCATGCTGTCCTCGCTGGACCAGCGCCTGGCCACCTCCGCGGTGGCGGACCTGCTGGGCGGGCTTGGCCTGGGCCAGGACGAGGGCTCGTGGGTGAACACCTCCTACGCGGTGGGCAACATCGCCGTGGTGCCGCTGACGCCCTGGCTCGCGCAAATCATCAGCCCGCGCCGGCTGGCGGCGGCTGAGATCGTGCTGTTCGTGGTGGCCGCCGCGTCCTGCCCGCTGGCGGCCAACTACCACGGGCTGATCGCGCTGCGCTTCCTGCAAGGCTTCGGCGAGGGCGGGCTGGTGCCGCTGATGCTGCTGACCCTGCTGCAGACCACCCCGCCGCGCCACCGGCCCGAAGCCTTCGCCGTGTATGCCGTGGTCAGCACGTTGATACCGCTGCTGGCCGAATCGGTGGGCGGTGTCGCTACCGACCTGTTCACCTGGCAGTCCCTGTTCTGGTTCAGCGCCTCGCTGGGCCCGGTGGCGCTGTTCCTGGTGCTGGCGTTCATGCCGGTGCAGCCGCCAAAATGGGAGAAGTTCGTCGACGTCGATTATTTCGGCATGGCCTGCCTGGTGGCGTTCTGCTGCTTTCTGGTGACCGGGCTGAGCCAGGGCCAGCGGCTGGACTGGTTCGACGACCGGCTTATCGTGGCCATGTTCACCGGCGCCGTGCTGGCCCTGGCCTGCTTCGTGGTCAGCGAGTCTCTCACCGAGCACAAGCTGCTGGACCTGACACTGTTCCGCCTGCCCAATTTCAGCATCGGGCTGTGCCTGGTCGCGGTGTTCAACATAGGCCTGCTGGGCGCCACCTATGTGGAGCCGCAGACCCAGATGCTGATACGCGCGCTGAAGCCGATCCAGATTGGCGCGCTGTTCCTGCTATTGGCCGTGCCGCAGATTGTGGTGGCCCCTCTCGCGGCCCTGCTGATGCGCCTGCTGGATGCGCGGCTGCTGGTGGGCTGCGGCTTCGCCATGGGCGCGCTCGGCGCCTATCTGTGCACCTACGTCACTTCGGACTGGTCGGGCGAGGATTTCCTGGCGCCCCTCCTGCTGCAGGCTTGCGGCTGGCCGCTGGCCTTCACGCCGCTGGTGTTCCTGACCACCAGCGTGCTGAAGCCGGAAGACGCACTCTCCGGCGGCACCATGTTCAACATCGTGCGCACGCTGGCGATCTCCGCCGGCCCGTCCATCGTGGGCGCGGTGATCACGGTGCGCGAGCGGGTGCACTCGGACTACCTGATCCAGCATCTGGTAATGGGCCGCACGGCGGTGGACACGCGCGTGGCGGCGTCGGGCCTGGCCACGCTGATGTCCGCCGAGCGCGCGCAAGCCTACGTGCTGGCGTTCGCCGATGCGTTCGGGTGGATTTCGGTCCTGCTGGTGGCCGGGCTGGTGCTGGTGATGTTCGAGCGGGAGGCGCCGGTTACGCGTAAGCTGTAAGTGTCCGTTTCAAAACTCGCACTGCCGGCTATCTGGCGGCGATTTCCTGCGCTCCGTTGCTCGAAACTCACCGCCAGCTGACTCACCAGGCCGAGTTTTCAAACAGGCACTAAGCAAGGAAGGCCTTCTTTTTTGAAAAAAAGAAGCAAAAAACTTTTGCTCCTGCGACGCTGCCGCGGCTTCGGCCTTTCCGGATAGATGCGACTGGTGCACATGCGGGGAGCAAAAGTTTTTTGGTTCTTTTTTTCAAAAAAGAACTGCTTTTCTTTCTTGCTCGGAGACACCCATGAAACGCCTAGCCGCCGTCCTAGCAGCCCTGGCCCTGGCCGCCGCGGTGCCCGATTACGTGACGCAGGCCATCGCCAACAAGGACCGCCCGGCCGAGGACGTGGCGCGCGACACCAACCGCCACACCCTGGCGCTGCTGGTGTTCTCCGGCGCCAAGCCCGGCGACCGGATCGCCGATTTCGTGCCCGCCGGCGGCTACTTCACCCGCCTGTTCAGCAACATCGCCGGGCCGAAAGGCCACGTCTTCGCCGTAGTGCCGCAGGAGCTGGCCCACAACCCCAAAATGGTCCAGCCGACCGAGGCGCTGGCCAAACAGCCGGAATTCGCCAACGTCACCCAGGAAATCGAACCGACCGACGACACGGGAGCGAAAGCGCTGGCGTCCGGCCAGCTCGATCTCGTCTGGACCAGCGACAACTACCACGACATGTACGGCTTCTTCGGCGCGCAGCACGCCGCCGCTGCGGACGCCGCGATCTTCCGCGCACTCAAGCCGGGCGGCATTTTCGTGGTGGTGGACCACGTGGCGCTGCCCGGCGCCAGCGCCACCGCGCCCACCACGCTGCACCGCATTGATCCGGAGACGGTGAAGGCACAGGTGCTGGCTGCCGGCTTCGTTCTGGACGCGACAACGGACGTGCTGGCCAACCCCGCCGACACGCATACGCTGAAAGTGTCCGATCCGGCCGTGAAAGGTCACACCGACCAGTTTGCATTCCGGTTTCGCAAGCCCGGCAAATGAAGCAGGACGCTCCTCCTCTCAGAACCAGCGTCCTCCGCGCGCACCAATGTCTGCTCTGGCCGTGCGGACACCCGGGGCGGCGGCGCCGCGAAGGCAGAAATCTCCTGTCGCCTGTTTGATCAGCCGAGGACTTTGCCAACTGATGCAATCCGACCTGACCACCGAACGCGCGCGACTGCGCGCCTGGCTGGTGGATGCCGCCCTGCCGTTATGGCTCGCCCATGGTATCGACCACGCCCGCGGCGGCTTTTTCGAAGCGCTGGACCTTCACACGCGTCGCTGCGCGGCGCCATTCCGCCGGCTGCGCGTGGTCGCCCGCCAAATCGTCGTGTTTTCCCAGGCGCAGGCGCTGGGTGCGTCGGGCGCCGAACAGGCCGTGCGGCTCGGCCTGCATTTTCTCGAAACACATGCAGCCCTCGAGGACGGCGGCTACGCCTGGCGCTTCGACCTCGCGCACAAGCCGATCGACCGCACGCGTGACCTCTACGACCATGCGTTCGTGCTTCTCGCGCTCGCAAGTGCCGCAAACCTGGCCGGCACCGCAGCCCTGCGCACGCCCGCGCTCGCCCTGCTGTCCTGGCTCGACGAAAAATTCACCCACCCGGCCGGCGGCTACCTGGAAAGCCTGCCGCCCGCGCTGCCGCGTCGGCAAAACCCGCACATGCACCTGCTGGAGGCATTGCTCGCCGCCGCCGCAGCATTCGGTGACGACGTCTTCCACGCCCGCGCGCAATCCCTCGTGGACCTGTTTGCCAACCGGCTGTTCGATGCGCAGACTGGCGCGCTGCCGGAGTATTTCGACGAAAACCTGCAGCCGGTTCGCGATAGTGGCGGTTTCCTCGTGGAACCCGGCCATCATTGCGAGTGGGTCTGGCTCCTGCACCAGTCAGCCGCGCTCGGCCTCTCCGTCCCGCAGGACATACCGGGCAGGCTGACGAACTTCGTCGACAGCTTCGCCATAAACCCCGAAACTGGCGCGCTGTTCGACGAGCTGAACAGCGACGGATCGGTGCGCGCCGCCGGCTCCCGCCTGTGGCCGCAGACGGAACGCCTGCGCGCCGAGTTCCTGCGCACCGACGCCTCCGAAGCACGCCAACTGCAAGCCGTCCGCGCCCTTGCGGCGCATCTGCGTCCTGACGGCCTGTGGCACGAACGGCGCCTGGCGGACGGCGCGTTCGCGGACCTGCCCGCGCCGGCGAGCAGCTTGTATCACCTTACCGGGGCGATCCTTGGCGTGAGCTGAGGAAAGGAAGGCCTTCTTTTTTGAAAAAAAGAAGCAAAAAACTTTTATCTCTCCGCAGCTAAACCAGCCGATTTCATCCGGCGGGATGCGCTTTGCAGCGTCGGGGGAGCAAAAGTTTTTTGCTTCTTTTTTTTTCAAAAAAGAAGGCCTTCCTTCCTTACTTCAACTTCTCCCCCAAAAACGCAGCCCGAGCCTCATCCACCCGCGCCCGCAACACCGGATCGGGCAGCTGGTGCGTACCAGGCAGCAACAGCAACTGATACGGCTTGCCTGCCGCGATCAGCGCCTGCGTCAGCTTCACGCTGTTCTCGAAATACACGTTGTCGTCCGTCAACCCGTGCATGATCAGCAGCGGACGGCTCAGCCCCGCCGCGTAGGTCAGCACGTTCGTCTTCTTGTAAGCGTCCGGCTGCGCCTGCGGTGTGCCGAGGTAGCGTTCGGTATAGGCCGTGTCGTAATCGCCGAAATCCACCACCGGCGCGCCGGCCACGCCGGCACGGAACACGTCCGGTCGGCGCGTGGTGGCCATGGCGGTGAAGTATCCGCCGAACGACCAGCCGGTGATCCCGGCATGTGCCAGGTCCATCTCGGGTATGTCGTGGCCCAGCGCCTGCAGCCCGTCCACCTGGTCCTGCAGCGGGATGTCGATGAAATCCAGCTTCGTCGCGCGCTCCCAATCATGGTCGCGGCCGGGCGTGCCTCGGCCGTCCAGGCTGGCAACGATGAAGCCCTGGTCGGCAAGACATTGGTTTTCCAGATACGCGCGCGGGTTGCGCACCACCACCTTCACCGTGGGTCCGCCATAGACATACAGCACCACGGGGTAGTGCTGCCCCGGCTTGGCGCCGGCCGGCCGCAGTACGGCCGCATCCATCTTCAGCGCGCCGGCCAGCCGGTACTCCACGTTCGGCAGTGAGGGCGGCTGTTCCGCCACGCTGGGCAGCGTCGCCAGGATCTTGCCTTTGCTGTCCAGCACGTTCGTCGCCACCGCGCCGTCGGCACCTTCGGTCCTGTCCAGCAGGATCGTGTGCTGGTGCTCGTCGAAAATACCGTCATGCAGCCCGGGGGCGGCCGCAAGCGTCGCGGCCGGGCCGCCATCCAGCTTGACCTGATATAGCGCACTGCCCAGCCGGTCCGGGTTGGCGGTCACCGTCACCACGCCGGTAGCCGGATTGAAGTCGTCGAAGGAAAGGAACGGCAGGTCCGCTGGCGTCACCGCATGCGTCAGCGCGCCATCGGCGCCGCGCAGTTCTAACTGCCAGTGCGCACCGCGCTCGGCCGCCCACAGGAAGCCCGAGCCGTCCGGCAGCCAGTACGGCAGGGTGTGCCCGCCTGTCAGCCCCGCCCCATGCATGGCATCGAGGTTAATCCAGGCGGGGTCGGTCTCGGTCACCAGCGTGGTCGTATGGCCGTTGGCGGGATCGACGGCCACCACCGCCTCGCGCGTCTGCGCCCGGTTCAGCAGCACCAGGCTGAGCTTGCCCTGCTTCTGCCAAACCACACGGGCCACATACGGGTAGGCCGCGTGGTCCCAGTCGATCCAGGTGGTGGGGCCGCCTTCGCGCGCCACCAGCCCCAGCCGCAGCTTCGCATTCGCCGTCCCGGCCCGCGGGTAACGGAACTCCGTCGGCCGCACGGACGGGTGCTCCGGATCGGCGATGAAGTGGCGCTCCACGCCGGAGCTGTCGGCTTCCTCATAGACCAGCTTCGTGCTGTCCGGTGACCACCATGTGCCGTCCGAGCGGTCCAACTCCTCGGACGCCGCGAACTCGGCCAGCCCGTGCGTCACCACGTCCGTGCCGCCGGTGGTCAGCGCGCGGTCCTGCCCGGTCGCCAGGTCGACCACATGCACGTCGTTATCGCGCACGCCTTCGACGTAGCGGCCATCTGGCGAGAGGTGCGGCGCGATCCAGCCGGCGCCCGGCACCGGCGAGACCGCGCCGCCTGGCAGCGCCACCATCGAGAGGTGGTCACCCTGGGAGACCAGCACGCGCGCGCCGTCCTCGCTGATGGCGAAATCGGTGATGCCGGTCAGCGTCATGCGCATGCGCTCGCGCCTGGCGCGCTCCTCCACGCTCAGGTGCTCGGCGGCTTCAGGCTGCGCCAGCGCGGTCACAGCATGGGTGGCCAGGTCCATCGCATACAGGCCCAGTTTCGTGTCGCGCGGACCGCTGCGCAGGAACAGCACGCGGTGGCCGTCGGGCGAGGGCATCGCGTGCACCGGCTGGCCCAGGGTGAAATTGCGTGTTGCGGCCAGGGTCTGGAAGCAGCTTTCAGCCTGTGCCTGGGCGGCGGCGGCGAGGGCTGCGAGGGCGAGGGGGAGCGTGCGCTTCATCTTTGGGCGGCTGTCCTGCTGGGTGCGGGGAAGAAAGGCCTTCTTTTTTGAAAAAAAGAAGCAAAAAACTTTTGCTGCCCCGTCTGCACCCCCGCGCGCGCAGGTCCTGCAAGCCGCCGAGCCTGCAGAACCTTGGGGCAGGCGGGAGAGCAAAAGTTTTTTGCTGCTTCTTTTCAAAAAAGAAGGCCTTCCTTCCTCCCCAACCCCATTGCTCGACAACCCGCCCCCCTATCGGCTACCCCATCGCTCGGGCCAGCCCCTGGTGGAGAGCGGATGACATCGCGCATCGAGCGCATCTGCGTGGAGCACGGGTTGAAGATGACCGGGCAACGCCGGGTTATCGCGCGCGTGCTGTCCGACGCGGAGGATCATCCCGACGTGGAGGAGCTGTACAGGCGCGCCTCGGCCCTGGACGGCCGCATTTCGATCGCCACCGTCTACCGCACCGTCCGGCTGCTGGAGGAGCGCGGGATACTGGAGCGGCGCGATTTCGGCGGCGGCCGGGCGCGCTACGAGCCCACGGAACACGGGCGGCACTACCACCTGATCGACATCGACACCGGCCGGGTGATCGAGTTCGAGGGCGGCGACCACGAGCGGCTGATGGAACAGATTGCCGCCCGGCTCGGCTTCGAGCTTGTGTCCACCCGGCTGGAGATTTACGGGCGTCGCGCCGAAGGCGCGCGGGACGCGAGTGCCGGAGGCGCGCGGGATGCGGGTGCCGAAGGCGCGCGGGACGCGAGTGCCGGAGGCGCGCGGGATGCGGGTGCCGGAGGCGCGCGGGACGCGAGTGCAGAAGGCGCGCGGGATGCGGATGAAGCTGAGGACCCGCCGGACGCTGCGACCGCGGGCGGTGCACGGGCGATTGCATCCGAAGCCGCGCCCTCCGGCGATGCAGTGGGTGCGCGGGCCGGCATACGGCCGAACGGAGCAGCGAGATGACGGCTGAGACGAAGATCACGCGCGGCGCCCACGCGGCAAACCTGGGCGGCGGACGCGCGGGCGAGGAGATCATTGGCGGGCTGAAGCGGCAGGGCCCGCCGCTCGGCCCTGACGACGACCGCGGCTTCGGCGAGCTGCGCGCCGGCCATCTGGGCGTGCGCATCGCCTGCACCGAAGCCGAGATCGACGCGGCGCAGTCCCTGCGATGGCGCGTGTTCTATGAGGAGATGCGCGCCGAGCCGTCCGAGGCCGCGCGCATGTCCCGGCGTGACGTGGACGCTTTCGACGCCGTGGCAGACCACCTGCTCGTGATCGACCACGCGATCGGGCCGGGGCCGGAAGGCGTGGTGGGCACCTACCGGTTGATGACGCAGGATGCCGCCGAGCAGATCGGCCGCTTCTACTCGGACGAGGAATACGACCTGTCCTCGCTGAGCAGCTTCCAGGGCAAGCTGCTGGAGCTCGGCCGGTCCTGCGTGGATGCCGGCTACCGCTCGCGCGCCGCGATGCAGCTTCTGTGGCGCGGCATCGCCGCCTACGTGTTCCGCCATCAAATAGACCTGATGTTCGGCTGCGCCAGCCTGCCCAGCACGGACCCGGACCAGTGGGCGGCGGAGCTCACCTATCTCTACTACAACCACCTGGCGCCGCCGGCGCTGCGCCCGCGCGCGCTGGCGGACCGCTACGTGGAAATGCGCCGCATGGACCCGGACGACCTGGACAGGAACCGTGCGATGAGCGGCCTGCCGCCGCTGATCAAGGGCTATCTGCGGCTCGGCTGCTTCATCGGCGACGGCGCGGTGATCGACCACCAGTTCAACACGACGGACGTGGCGATCGTGGTGAAGACGGATCTGGTGACGGACAAATATTATCGCCACTACGAGCGGCAGTTGCGGGATGCTTTGGAGTAAGCAAGCAAGGCCTTCTTTTTTGAAAAAAAGAAGCAAAAAACTTTTGGTCCCTGTCGGCGCGTGCTGAAACAGCCGCCGACAGGGAGCAAAAGTTTTTTGGTCCTTTTTTTCAAAAAAGGACTGCTTTCTTTCTTCTCCGGCCCAGAAAGTCCCCCCGCTTGCCCTTCCTGAAACGTCTGCGCGGCAGGCAGGCTTACCTGGCCGCCGCCATACTCGGCGTGGTCGCCGCCGGCGCCCTGCCGCCCTTCACATTGCCCCCGCTGCTGCTGATCGCCATCCCCGGCCTTCTGGCGCTGATAGGCGGTGCACCCAGCGCCTGGGCCGCCGGGCTGCGCGGCCTGGTGTTCGGCTTCGCCCTCAGCATCGCCGGCCTGTACTGGGTCACCTTCGCGGTGATGGTGATGGCGCGCGAGTTCTGGTGGGCGGTGCCGATCGTGGTGCCGCTGCTGTCCTTTGTGCTCGGCCTGTTCGTGGCGGTGCCGTGCGCGGCGGCGCGCCTGGTGCCGGCCGGCTGGCAGCGGCTCTGCGTGCTGGCCGGGCTGTGGGTGCTGGGCGACATCGCGCGTGAGTTCGTGATGAGCGGGTTTCCCTGGAACCAGCTCGGCAGCGTGTGGGAGATGCCGGGATGGCTGGGACTGGCGATGATCCAGCCGGCGGCCTGGGTTGGGATCGGCGGGCTGACGCTGGCGAGCCTGCTCGTGGCCGGCAGTGTGACGCTCGGCTGGCGCGGGCTGGCGGCCGGGGCGGCCGGGCTGGTGCTGTGGCTGGGCGCCGGCGCCTGGCACTTGCGCGAGCAGGCGCCTGCCGCGGGTGTCACCGCGGTGATCGCGCAGGGCAACGTCTCCGAGCAGGAACATCGCGACCACGGCACGGAGCGCGCCTGGGCGGAGCGCGTGTTCGACCGGTATCTGGCGCTGACGCGCGAGGGCGTGCGGGCTGCCGGCAATGGCCGCATCGTGGTGGTATGGCCGGAGACGGCCAGCCCGTTCGCGCTGGCGCAGGACGCACCGGCGCGTCAGGCGATTGCGGACGCTGCCCGCCCGGCACTGATGACCCTGGCCGGCACCGAACGCTTCGAGTCGCCCACTGTCGCCCATAACAGCCTGGTCGCGGTGGCGCCGGACGGCAGCGTGGCCGGCGTGTATGACAAAGCGCACCTGGTGCCGTTCGGCGAGTATTTTCCAGTTTATGCGAACTTCATCCTGGGCGAGCAGGGCTTTGTGCCGGGACCCGGCCTGCGCACGTTGCACCTGCCCGGGTTGGGCGCGGTGGGTCCGCTCATCTGCTACGAGGCGATCTTCCCCGCGCAGGTGGTCGAGCGCGGCGACCGGCCGTCCATGCTGGTCAACATCACCAACGACGCCTGGTTCGGCGACTCGGCAGGGCCGCGGCAACATCTGGCGGCGGCCCGCATGCGGACCGTGGAGGAGGGATTGCCGATGATCAGAGCGGCCAATACCGGCATCTCCACGGTCATCGACGCGCACGGGCGCATGGTGGGCAATCTCGGGTTGAACAGGCAGGGTGTGCTGGATCTGCCTGTTCCCGGCCCTTTGCCGCCCACGTTTTTCGCGCGGTTCGGCCTGTTCGTTCCCGGATGGCTGGCGGCCGCCTGCGCGCTTGCGAGTCTAGTTGCCGAATTCGTGAACGCCAGAATGTATAAAAAAGAAGATTATACCTGTGAAAAGCGAAAAGTTTGTTGACAATTTGGGGTTGCATCGGTAATTCCGAAGCACGCCAGGCAATCTGGTCATGGTAGTGAGAGAGCAGTCCGGATGTCTCGTAATGCTGCGACGTTTGAAGGTTCTGCCAGCGAGTCTGGCGAAAGCCGGCCCAGTCCGATCGACGTCCACGTAGGCTCGCGCATCCGCCTGCGACGGACCTTGATGGGCATGTCGCAGGAGCGGCTTGGCGAGGCGCTCGGGCTGACGTTCCAGCAGGTGCAGAAATACGAGCGTGGCGTGAACCGCGTCGGCGCGTCGCGTCTGTACGATCTCTCGCGCGTGCTGGACGTGCCGATCAGCTTCTTCTTTGACGACATGCCGGACACGTCCGGCAACGGCCATGGCTCCACCCATGTGGCCGGCTTCTCCGAACGCAGCGAGTTCGGCGGTCCGGTGGACGATCCGCTCGCCAAGCGGGAGACGCTGGAACTCGTCCGCGCCTACTACCGCATCACCGACCCTTCGGTGCGCAAGCGCGTGTTCGACCTCATTAAATCCATGGGCCCTGCCGACCTTCCGGTCTGAGCGACCGTCCGCGCAACGGATCAGCGCCAAAACACACCCGCGCTGAGACTGCGGAAAAGCAGAAGTTTTTTTCTTCTTTTTTCGCAAAAAAGAAGGTTTTCCTTGCTCCTCTAGCCGCCCTCGTTTTCCAAGCAGCGATTCTACGCCCCGAAAAGCGGCCTGCCCGTCATCTCGCCCGGCACCTCCAGCCCCATCAGCGCCAGCAGGGTCGGCGCCAGATCGGCCAGCCGCCCATCATGGAGCGTGACACCCGGCCGGCCGGCCAGGATCACGGGCACCGGGTTCGTGGTGTGGGCAGTGTGCGGACCACCCGTCTCCGGATCGCGCATCATCTCGCAATTACCGTGATCCGCGGTCACCAGCAGCGCGCCGCCCGCCGCCGCCACCGCGTCCGCGATGCGGCCAAGCCCGTCATCGACGGTCTCGACAGCGCGTATCGCGGCTTTCAGCACGCCGGTGTGCCCCACCATGTCAGGGTTGGCATAGTTCATGACGATCAGGTCGTAGGTGCCGCCCTCGATGGCCGCCACCGCGCGGCGCGTCAGCTCCGGCGCGCTCATCTCCGGCTGAAGATCGTAGGTGGCAACCTTCGGGGAAGGCACCATGATGCGGTCCTCGCCCGCATACGGCGTCTCCTCGCCGCCGTTGAGGAAATAGGTGACGTGCGGGTATTTCTCGGTCTCCGCCATGCGGAGCTGCGTTCGTCCGGCATCGGCCACCACCTGGCCCAGTATCCGGTCCAGCGTCACCGGCGGGAACAGCGCGTCCATCTCGCCCGCCAGGGCCTCGCTGTACTGGGTCATGCCGGCGACAGCGGCGAACTGGATGCGGTCAGGCCGCTCGAAGCCGGTGAACGAGTCGTCGATCAGGGCGGCCAGCAACTCACGCACACGGTCCGCGCGGAAGTTGAAACAGAGCAGCACGTCGCCGTCGCGCATGCCCTGATAGGGGCCGATCACCGCGGGATCGAGGAACTCGTCGGTGACGTCCTGGGCGTAGCCCGCGGCGATCGCGTCCGCGGCGCTGGCGAACCGGTTGTCCGACTGGGCGAGCGCCATGGCGCGCCAGGCGCGCACGACGCGCTCCCAACGGTTGTCCCTGTCCATGGCGTAGTAGCGCCCGCAGACCGTGGCGATTTGTGCCGTGGCGGGAAGCGCTGCCTCGAACGCCGCCAGGAACGCGGCGCCGCTTCGCGGCCCGGTGTCCCGACCGTCGGTGATCGCGTGCACGGCCACCTTCACGCCGGCCTGGGCCACGATGCGCGCCAGTGCCAGGGCATGGTCCTGGTGGGCGTGCACGCCACCGTCGGAGACCAGGCCCACGAGGTGGCACGTGCCACCTGTCCGCCGTGCGGCGGCAACCAGCTTCTCCAGCGCGGGCGCGTGGGCCAGGCTGCCGTCGCGTATCGCGGCGCCGATGCGCGCCAGCTCCTGCCGCACCACCCGGCCGGCGCCGATGTTGAGGTGACCGACCTCCGAGTTGCCCATCTGGCCGTCGGGCAAACCCACGTTGTCGCCGTCGGTGCGCAGGAAGGCGTGCGGGCAGCTCTCCCACAGCGCATCGAAATTCGGCGTGCGGGCCTGGGCTACGGCGTTGTCTGCCTGGTCTTCGCGCCAGCCGAAGCCGTCCAGGATCAGGAGCATTACTGGTCTGGGCAAGGAAGGCCTTCTTTTTTGAAAAAAAGAAGCAAAAAACTTTTGCTTCCCCGACGCTAAGGAGCTTCGGTGTATCCGGAGGCAGCCGGCTGGTGCAAATCCGGGCAGTCACCGCCAACCGCCTGGATACCCCATCTGTCAGCGCCCCTGAACGAATGGGGTCTGGGGCCAAGGCCCCAGCGGGGTTTGGGGCAGAGCCCCAACCTTGCTCACTGTCAGGACGCCCGCCCGCCGCATCACTCCTCCGGCTCGCTCGTAGCGGCCGAAATCGCCGCCGACACCCGTGCTTCCGTGTCGGCCGGTCGCCTTACATGGCTGTCGAACCGCGCCTGCACCGCCGCTTCGCGGTCCGCCATGCTGCGCCGGAACGGCACCGCCTGGGCCAGGGCCGGCTGCAGGAGCTGCGGTGCGGCGGCCGCCCCGGGCATGGCGATCACGTGAGGATCCAAGGCGGGCTCCGCCGTCGGCACCGGCGTCCCGACATCGCCGCCCGAACTGGCCAGCCAGCCGAGCGCCCGTGTGCAGTATTGCCCGGACAGTGGCGTCATCACCTCCTCCGCAAGGCCGGCGCGATACTTCATCAGCGCACGGCAGATGCTGCCGCCGCTGGCCTGCCAGGCGCGGCTGAGATACTCGACGCCGAGCGCGATGTTGGTAGGCGGCGCGAACAGGTCCTCCAGCGTGCCGGAGAAGCCGAGCTGGCGGGCAGTGGCGGGCATCACCTGCATGATGCCGATCTCGCCGGAAGTGCCGATGGCATCCACGCGGTAGCCGGTCTCGACCATGGCCACGGCGTCCGCCAGGGCGGCCGGCACGCCGCGTGCGGCGGCTTCGCGCCGGATGATATCGATATACGCGGCGCGGCCGGCCAGGTCGGCCCCCTGCGCCGGCGCGTATATCAGGCAGAGGAGGAGTGCCAGGCGGCGCATTGGGCGTAGCGATGCGATACGAAGCCGGAAGGAGTCAAGACATTCCGGAGACGTTAGGACGCAGCGGCCAGATTCTTTGCGGAAAGCGAAAATCTCCCGCGTGTTACCACACCAGGGTGCGCCCCCGTCCGCACGTGCCCGGCGGAACCGGCCGCGCCACGGCCGAAGATTGAAAGATCGTCCTGCCGCCAGACAACGTCCTGCCCGGCGCCCGCCTCACCGCATGAAATGCGGCGCCAGGCCCAGGATGCCGATCGCGATCAGGTACAGCGCCACGATCAGGTTCAGCAATCGCGGTATCAGCAGGATCAGTACGCCGGCCAGAAGGGCCACCAGCGGGGTGATCTCGACGGCGTGGAAGGCCATGGCGTCTCTCCTGATTGTGCAACGAAGACGCGGCACGCCTCACGCAGTTGCGCGCGGCGCTCCGGCAAACTGCCCCGCCCGGCGCGCGTGTGCGCGCTATGAGAAAAACCGAAGCCGCCCTGGCCACCACCGCCGCCGTGATGACGGCCCAGCTTCTGGGCGCGCAATGGAACCCCGGCCCCAACCATCCGCGCACCGCCGCCTGGTATGCCGCATTGCGCAAGCCCGCCTTCACGCCGCCCGGCCCGGTGTTCGGTATCGCCTGGACGGCGTTGGACGCGCTGCTCGCCTATTCCGGCTACCGGGTGCTGACCGCGCCGGCCTCGCCCAAGCGGCACGCCGCCCTGGCCGCCTGGTCGCTGAACCTGCTGGGGATCGCGGGCTTCTCCTGGGTGCTGTTCGGCCGCAAACGGCTGGGCGAAGCCCTGGGCGTGACCGCCGGCATGGTGGTCACCGCCTCGGCCACCGCCGGCACCGCGGCGCTGGTGGACCGCAGGGCAGCGTATGCGGACATGCCGCTGCTGGCCTGGGTGGCGTTTGCCACGCTGTTGCAGGAGGAGGTCTGGCGGCGGAACTGATTCAGTGAGCAAGGCCTTCTTTTTTGAAGAAAAGAAGCAAAAAACTTTGCTTGCCCGACGCTGGGGTGGATCGGCTGTCCTGTTGCAGCCGGCTGGTTCCGGTTGCTTGCGCCGTGCAACCACGATTTTCGTCAGCCCAGCAGATCCAGTTCGGGGTAGTGCCGGAACACGCCTGACTCGTTGAATGCGATACGCCGTTCGGATGCCAAATATCGCGCGATGTTCGGCCGTGCCGCCACTGCCTCATGCAGGCGGGCGAGCGACGGACAGGTCTGGCCCAGGCGCGCCGTTGATCTAGGGAACGCGTAGCGCAGCCCGGCAAAAAGCTGAAACAGGGAGAGATCGACGTAGCTCAGCCGGTCCCCCACGATGTGCGAGCCGCCCTGCGGGTTGCGCGCCAGCACGCGCTCGAAATAGCCGAGGTATTTCGGCATCCTGTTGCGCAGGAAATCGCCGGCGCGGGCCAGCGCCGCCTCTCTCTGGTCTTCGTAGTAGTCGCCGGCGGCAATGGGGTGATGCGTGTCGTGCACCTCCGCCACGCAGTCCGTGATGGTAAGCTGCAGGCCGTGCGCCACGTGGCGCGCTGCCTCGCCCTCCGGCGCCAGCCCAAGCTTCGGGCCGAGATAGAGCAGGATGTTGGCCGCGTGGGAGACCACGACCGCGCCATCGCGCAGGAAGGGCGGCGCAAATGGCGGGGTGGCCAGGGCGTCGCCCTCGAGCAGCGCCAGCATCGCCCGGGTGCCGTGCCCGGCCTTCTCGGACCGCGCGACGTCCACGTAGTCGGCCCCGGCTTCCTCCAGCGCCAGGCGGACGAACTCGCCGCGCCCTTGCAGGCCGTCCCAGTAGAACAGCTCGTATGCCATGCCGGCCTCTCTCCCAGGTGTGGCGGCTACAACCCGGCGCGCGCGGCACCGTTGCGGCAGGCTTGCGTTTGGCAGGCGTGCCGTCTAGGTAGGCGGCACTTCGCGGCCCCGGCGCTGCTGTAGCTCAGTGGTAGAGCACTCCCTTGGTAAGGGAGAGGTCGAGAGTTCAATCCCCTCCAGCAGCACCACTCCGGATGCCATGGCCAACCGCAGGAAACGATAATGGCGCAGGCGGCCTACGCCTGTAGCCCATCTCTGCGGATGCGTCCCGCCAACTCGGGCTAAGCCTCTAGCAGCTTCTCCAGTCCCGCTACTATCCGCGGGGGCATCGCCGAGCGGAGTGCAGACCTCTCTTGCCGTGCATAGGTCGCATAGAATTCGGCCACCAGTTCCGGCAACTTGCGCAATTGGGCAGGCGCGCGGTCCAGAGTCCGGCTTGACAGTTTCACCACAAGGTTGCTTTCCGGCAGCGACAGCTTTCGGGCCAGTTCGGGATAGACTGGCCACTGAATGCTGTGGGCCAGGAAATCCTCCACGTGCTGGGGCGCGCTGTCAGCGGCATCCGCCAACCCCGCTCGTACCGCTGCCATATGGGCAAGCGTGGACAGCACGACGATGCGAGGATGATTCAACGTGTGCATGAACGGGCCGCTTCCGGCCGCCGATCCCTCGAACACCGGCCCAATATCGTAACCTGTAGCGGCAAAATTTTTGGCCAGCATGTCACGCGCGATGGCGAACGCGTCGAAATAGCCAAGGCTTGCATAGGTGAGTGCATTGAACAGCCGGGCCGTTCTGGCTTCGGGGACGCCCAGGACGTAGCAGCCGGCGATGATGGCGGAATGCAGCTGCTGCAACGGGCCCACGACCAGGGCGCCGTCGGTCTTGAGGTAGATAATGTCGGGGTGGAAACCGTTGAAAACGAAGGTGGGGAGATATACGGCGCGTGAAGCCGCCTCACGCAACCGCTGCAGCGCTAGCGGTGCTGCGGGATCGGGCGAGTTCACCTGAGAGACGACGAGATCGTAGCCGGCGATCTGCGCTGCGATCGTCTCGGGACTATCCCGACAACTCGGTCCCAGATGCCAGGTCTTCACTTCGGCCTCGGGCCACATCTTGCGAAAGGCGGCACCGAGGCCGACCACCTGGCAAGAGCCGACGACACCAACCCGAAGGCCTGCTGAAGCATCGTTCACCACATCGTGCCGTTACCATGCGGGAACGCTCGGCAGCAAGCGCACCGGAAGCGAACGCACAGGCCCGTCTCAGCCGCTCTCATCGGCCATGACGTGTCCCAGCGCCAGCGGCAGAAGCCGCGCCAGCCGCGCGGCCCAGTCGCGCTGGCCGTCGGCGGACGCGATCAGGTCCTGCCGGACCTCCAGCTCCACATAGGAGAGGCCGCGCCGCTCGGCGTGCAACGGCACCGTGTAGTCGGACTCGTCGCTGAGCCGGTAAGGCTCGTTGTCGCCCACCAGAAAACCCTCCTGCTCCAGCAGGCGCGCCAGCGCGTATGACAGCGCCGGGCTGCGATTGTGCAGCACGCCGGCCTGCCAAGGACGTGCCACGCCGGCGAAAACCGGCGTGAAGCTGTGCATGGCCACCAGCACGCTGGCCGAACCGGAAGCCGCGCGCCGGTCGAGTTCGGCGGCGATGGCGGCGTGATAGGGCGCGAAGATTTCTGCCACCCGCAACGTCGCCGAAGCGGGCGCCAGCCCGGCATTGGCGGGGATGACCGTGCCGTCGCTGACGGGCGGTATGGACGTGGGGTGGCCGGGCGTGCGGTTGCAGTCGATCACCAGCCGGGAATAGGCCTGGGCGATGCAGGTGGCCCCCAGCGCCGGGGCAAGCGCCGCACACACCCCGGCCGCTCCTATGTCCCAGGCGATGTGCCTGTCCCAGTCGGCGGCAGACACCCCCATGTCGCCGAGGTATGCGGGCACCTGCCGGCCGGCATGGTCGCAGACCAGCAGGAACGGTGAGCCGTCACCTTGCGTGACCTGGACGGGTGCCGGGTCACCGGCGGCGAGCAGCTTGGGGGCAGGAGCGGGCATGAAGGTTGCATAATCCGGCCTGGACTGGCTTACAATTTGCGATCACGGCCGCGCCAGCCCATGGCCCCCTGGAGACCCACCCTGCATGCGGATACGCGCCGGCTACGAGATCAGCTTCGACTGTCCGCAAACCACGCCTATGATGCTCTGCATAAGCGTCCACCCGAGCCGGGCAGGCGACCTGCTGACCCCCGGCCCGATCACCGTCAGCCCGGGCGCGCCGCTCAGCACGTACAGGGACGCGTTCGACAACGTGTGCACCCGCATACTCGCCCCGCCCGGCCGCACCACGCTGTCCACCGACTTCGAGTGCTACGACACCGGCCAGCCCGACGAGGTCGCCTGGGACGCCGCGCAACACAAGGTGGAAGACCTGCCGGAAGACAAGCTGACCTTCCTGCTCGGCAGCCGCTATTGCGAGACCGACAAGCTGAGCGACGCCGCCTGGTACAGGTTCGGCCACACCGCGCCGGGCTGGGGACGCGTGCAGACGATCTGCGACTTCGTCCACAATCACATCAAATTCAATTACCAGGACGCACGCGCCACCCGCACCGCCTGGGAAGCCTACGAGGAAGGCCGCGGCGTCTGCCGAGACTTCGCCCACCTGGCCGTGGCGCTGTGCCGCTGCATGAACATCCCGGCCCGCTACTGCACAGGCTACCTGGGGGACATCGGCATGCCGCCGCCCTACGCGCCGGGCGACTTCTCCGCCTGGTTCGAAGCCTATCTGGGCGGACGCTGGTACACCTTCGACGCACGGCACAACACGCCGCGTATTGGCCGCATCCTGATGGCCCGCGGGCGCGACGCCACGGACGTTGCCATCTCCACCGTGTTCGGGCCGTCTATCCTGTCCGGATTCACGGTTTTCACGGACGAGGTGCCGTAGCCGGCGCTGCAAAGTTCACCGGTTCACCTCAACAGGATGGCTCGCCAGCCTGACCGTAGGCCATCCGCCATCTACGCAGGCAGGCGGCCCCGGGCTCTACCGGTTCTTGTACCAGTCCCAGACCAGGTAGAACGCGGGCAGCATGACTATGGCGAAGAAAATCCAGTCGAACGTCTGCTCCGAGACGGCACCTGAACCCATGGTAGTGTCCTCCACCCAACACGGCGTTTGGACTCTACGAGCGTTGGACGACAAAGTTGCCAGAACTCCTCGCCCGGTGCCATGCAGGCGGGGAAGCGGCACCTCCCGCTGTCCCGCCCCAGCAGACAAGGCCGTGCCTCGCCGATGACCGACGCCCCCGATCCCGCATCCAAGGCCGAAGCCGAGGCCGCCGCCCGCCGCGCCCGGGAAGCCGCCGCCCTGCGCGAGAACCTGCGCCGCCGCAAGGCCCAGGCCCGCGCGCGCGAAGCCCCGCCGGTTGACGCGGAGACGCCGAAGATCGGCTAGGCTCTGCCGCACGCCACGGAGTCGCCCGCCCGCATGCCCGTCCTGCCCGACCACTGGATACGCCGCATGGCCGCCGAGCACGGCATGATCGAGCCCTTCGTGGAAAGCCAGAAGCGCGAGGGCGTGATCAGCTACGGCCTGTCCAGCTACGGCTACGACGCCCGCGTGGCGCCCGATTTCCGCGTGTTCACCAACGTGGACAGCGCCATCGTGGACCCCAAGGATTTCAGCGCCGACAGCTTCGTCACCCGTACCGCGCCCGTCTGCATCATCCCGCCGAACAGCTTCGCGCTCGCCCACACGATCGAGTATTTCCGCATCCCGCGTGACGTGCTGGTGATCTGCCTGGGCAAATCCACCTACGCGCGCTGCGGCATAATCGTGAACGTGACGCCGCTGGAGCCCGAGTGGGAAGGCCAGGTGACGATCGAGATCAGCAACACCACCCCGCTGCCCGCGAAGATCCACGCCAACGAGGGTATCTGCCAGTTCCTGTTCCTGCGCGGCGAGAGCGCGCCCGAGGTGAGCTATGCGGACCGGCGTGGGAAGTATATGGGGCAGCGCGGTGTGTCGCTGCCGAGGATGTAAGGAAGGCAAGGCCTTCTTTCTTGGAAGAAAGAAGCAGAGAACTTTTGCTCCCTGACGGCGGAAGCTGAAACACGCGTACCCAAACAGATAAGAGTTTCTTGCTTCTTTTTTTCATAAAAGAAGGCCTTCCTTTCTTCCCTCAGGATGCCTCAGCTTGGACCGAATTCTCATAAAAGGCGGCCGTCCCCTGCACGGCGAAATCCCCATCAGGGGCGCCAAGAACGCAGCCCTTCCGCTGATGACCGCCGGCCTGCTGACCGACGAGCGCCTCGTCCTCTCCAACGTGCCCCTGCTGGCCGACCTGGACACGATGGGCGAGCTGCTGGCCCAGCACGGCGTGGCGGTCGAGCCCGGGGAGGGCGGCCGCACGCTGTCCATCGGCGGCCGCATCACCAACACGCTCGCGCCCTATGACATCGTGCGCAAGATGCGCGCCTCCATACTTGTGCTGGGCCCGCTCCTGGCGCGCTGCCGGGAGGCCAAGGTGTCCCTGCCGGGCGGCTGCGCCATCGGCGCCCGGCCGGTGGACCTGCACCTGAAGGGCCTGGAGCAGATGGGCGCCGAGATACGGCTGGAGGGCGGCTACGTGCACGCCGCCGTGCCGCAGGGCCTGCAGGGCGCGGACATCGTGTTCCCGTTCGTCTCCGTGGGCGCCACGGAGAACCTGCTGATGGCGGCCAGCCTGGCGCAGGGCCGCACCGTGCTGGCCAACGCGGCGCGTGAGCCGGAGATCACCGACCTGGCCGACTGCCTGGTGGCGATGGGCGCGCGCATCGAGGGCATCGGCACGGATCAGCTTACGGTGGAAGGCGTGGCCAGCCTGCACGGCGCCCAGCACCCCATCGTGCCCGACCGTATCGAGACGGGGACCTACGCCTGTGCCGCGGGCATTGCGGGCGGCGAGGTGACGCTGCTGGGCGCGCGGCTGGACCACATGGCCGCACTCGCCGTGGCGCTGGCCGAGGCGGGCGTGGAGGTGAGCGAGACCGGGCGCGGCCTGCTGGTGCGCCGCCTGCGCGGCCTGCACGGCACGGACATGAAGACCGAGCCGTATCCGGGCTTTCCCACCGACATGCAGGCGCAGTTCATGAGCCTGATGTCGGTGGCCGAGGGTGCCGCGATGATCACCGAGACCATCTTCGAGAACCGTTTCATGCACGCCCCCGAGCTGAACCGCATGGGCGCCCGCATCAACGTGCACGGCTCCTCGGCGATCGTGCGCGGCGTGCGCGCGCTGCAGGGCGCCCCCGTGATGGCCACCGACCTGCGGGCCAGCGTGTCCCTGGTCCTGGCGGGCCTGGCCGCGCAGGGCGAGACGATCGTCAACCGCGTGTATCATCTGGACCGCGGCTATGAGGCGGTGGAGCGCAAGCTTGGCGCGTGCGGCGCGGAGATCGAGCGTATCTAGCCCCGCTCCGCCCGCCCGGAGCGCAAGACCGCAGCCGGCACAACGCAAGTTGAAGCGCGCGGCGTCCTGACAAGCTGGCTGCGGCATTTGTCGTGCTAGTCTCGGACAGACTTGCCGCCCGAGACTATCCTGCCAGCAGAAGGGGACTGACCGTCATGTTCCGTTCGACGACGCTCGCCGTTCTCGCCTGTGCCGCGCCCGCCTGGGCGCTTCCGGCCGCGCCGGATGCCGCGTCGCCGCAGGACGGCCCGCCGCCGCCCGTCATCAGCTCCATCGCCATACTCACCCCAACGGTCGATGTCGGCCGCGCGCCGGGGCAGATGCGCTTCGCGGTCACCTTCACGTCGAAGGATACCGGGCTTTTCGGCATCGGCATCGTCCTGCGCTCGCCCAGCGGCAGGCAGCACGTGAAGCTCGGCACCGCCACCCCGCTGGAACCGCATTCCGGCACGGTCGAGGTCGGCAACGGCCGTCCGCTGTCGTTGTATTCCGAACCGGGCTTGTGGACCGTCACGCAAGTGGGCGCCGGCAATTACCAGGCGAGCGGCAGCCTGACGCCGGCGCAGATCGCCGCGGTCTTGCAGGGCCCGGGCGTCACGGTCGTCAACCACGGCCCGGTGGACACCGAAAAGCCCTCCCTCGTCGCCGGGCGCGTGGTCACGCCCACCGTCAGCCGCAGCACCAACGGCCCCGGCGAGGTGAAGATCGCACTGGACGCCGCCGACAACCTGTCCGGCATCGCCAGCGTCACCGTCACCGCCCATACCGGCACGGACCCGAAAACCGGCTACATCCAGATGGTCAACGACAGCCCCAGCTTCCTGCTGCACGGCGAATACGGCGTGTCCTACTACGCGCCGGAGCTCGCCCCGGCCACGTACACCGTCACCGCCATCAAGCTGTGCGACAACGCCCGCAACTGCCTGGACGTCTCGGACCCCAACGCGATCGCGACCCTGTTCGACAACCAGCCCAGCTTCACCATCACCCCATGACCGGTGGCGCCGCTTGCCGGCAATGACAGGAAGGGCCTGCCGTGCTAGCCCCCGCCGCATGAGCGCACCCTACCGCGAGGCCGACCTCACCCCGGACACCCAGCCCACCCTCGTGCTCGCCCTCCCCAAAGGCCGCATCCTGGCCGAATGCGGCCCGCTCCTCGCCCGCGCAGGCATCACGCCGGCCGCCGACTACACCGACGAGGACAGCCGCCGCCTGCGCTTTCCCACCGACAATCCCGCGCTGGACGTCGTGCGCGTCCGCCCGTTCGATGTCGCCACCTTCGTGGCCTACGGCGCCGCCCAGATCGGCATCTGCGGCGGCGACGTGCTGGCCGAATTCGACTACCCGGAAATCTACGCCCCGCTGGACCTGGGCATAGGCGCGTGCCGCGTCTCCGTCGCCGCCCCTATCGCGGAAGCGCCAGACGACGACCCGGCCCGCTGGTCCAGCGTGCGCGTGGCCACCAAATATCCCAACACCGCGCGCCGGCACTACGCGGCGCGCGGCATACACGCGGACGTGGTGCACCTGAACGGTGCAATGGAACTCGCCCCCGGCCTGGGCCTGTCCCGCCTGATCGTGGACCTTGTGCAGACCGGCAGCACGCTGCGCGCCAACGGACTGCGCGAGACGGAGGTGATCGCGCACGTCACCAGCCGGCTGATCGTGAACCGCACCGCGTTGAAGACACGGCCGGAGGAGATCGGTGGCTGGATCGCCCGGTTCCGGGCCGCGCTGGCGGTATGACAGCAAGCGAGAAAGGCCTTCTTTTTTGAAAAAAAGAAGCAAAAAACTTTTGTCCCGTTCGCTGTTTCGCCGGCCCGCTACGTCCTGTGACAGACGGGCTTTACATGCAGGCGAAGGAGACAAAGGTTTTTTTATCAAAAAAGGACTGCTTTCTTCCTTCCCCGACCCCACACCCCTCGCATGAAGCGCCTCTCCACCACCGACGCCACCTTTCCCGCCGCCTTCGACGCCCTGCTGAACGAAGCCCGCGAGACCACCGCCCGGGTGGACGCGCCTGTTGCCGCCATCATCGCCGAGGTGCGTGCCCGTGGTGACGCCGCCTTGTGCGCCTACACCGCCCAGTTCGACCGGCTGACCCTGACCCCGGACACCCTGCGCGTCACCGCCGCCGAGATCGACGACGCGGCGGCCCACATAACGCCCGACCTGCAGGCCGCGCTGGACCTGGCCGCCACCCGCATCGAGGCCTTCCACCGCGCCCAGCTCCCCACCGACCTGCAGATGCACGACGATGCGGGCGTCACCATGGGCCTGCGCTGGACACCGCTGGACAGCGTCGGGATCTACGTCCCCGGCGGCAAGGCGGCTTACCCGTCCTCCGTGCTGATGAACGCCATCCCGGCCCGCGTGGCCGGCGTGGGCCGCATCGCCATGTGCGTGCCCACGCCGGACGGCGTTCTGAACCCGCTGGTGCTCGCCGCCGCACGCCGCGCCGGTGTCAGCGAGATATTCCGCGTGGGCGGCGCCCAGGCGGTGGCGGCGATGGCCTACGGCACGGAAAACGTGGCACCGGTGGACCGCATCGTGGGGCCGGGCAACGCCTACGTGGCCGAAGCCAAGCGCCAGGTGTTCGGCCGCGTGGGGATAGACGGCGTGGCCGGCCCCTCCGAGGTGCTGGTCCTGGCCGATGCCGCGAACGATCCGCGCCACGTCGCCATCGACCTGCTGGCCCAGGCCGAGCACGACGAATCCGCGCAATCCATCCTGATCACCGACGACGCCGCCTTCGCCGACGCGGTGCAAGCCGCGGTGGCGCGCGCGCTGCCGACCCTCGCCCGCCAGGCGATAGCCGGCGCGAGCTGGCGTGACCACGGCGCCATTATCCTGGTGCGCGACTGGGCGGAGGCCGCCGCCCTGACCGACCGGCTGGCGCCGGAACACCTGCAGATCATGGTCGCCGACCCGGCCGCCCTGTTCGACCGCATACGCCATGCCGGCAGCGCGTTCCTCGGCCGTTTCACGCCGGAGGCTCTGGGCGACTACGTGGCAGGGCCCAACCACGTACTGCCCACCGGCCGCACCGCCCGCTTCGCCTCCGGCCTGTCGATTTACGATTTCCTCAAGCGCACCACCTGGATACAGGCGGACGCGGCGGCTCTCGGCGCGATCGGTCCGGCCGGCGTGGCGCTGGCCACCGCCGAGGGACTGCAGGCGCATGCGTTAAGTTTGAGCGTTCGGATGTAGTAAAGAAAGCAAGCAGTTCTTTTTTGCAAAAAAGAACCAAAAAACTTTTGTTCCCTGTCGGCGAGTGTCCGGACAGGTCCGCGACAGCGGAGTCAAAAGTTTTTTGCTTCTTTTTTCAAGAGAGAAGGCCTTGCCTTCCTAACTACACCCCACCACAACCCCGTTATCAACTAACCTAGAGGCCTGATGTCCAAAGAAGACATGATCGAGTTCAGCGGTATCGTCACCGAACTGCTGCCAAATGCCATGTTCCGCGTGAAGCTGGACACCAACGAGCACCAGATACTCGCCCAGGTGAGCGGCAAGATGCGCAAGAACCGCATACGCGTGCTGGCCGGCGACCGCGTGAACGTGGAGATGACCCCTTACGACCTGAGCAAGGGCCGGATCACGTTCCGCTTCAAATAGGCCCAGACTTGGCCGAACTCGTGCTGGCCTCGGCCAGCCCCCGCCGCCTGGCCCTGCTGGCGCAGATCGGCGTCACCCCGGACCACATCGCCCCGCAGGACATCGACGAGACGCCGCGCCCCCGCGAGCTGCCGCGTCCGCATGCCGAGCGCCTGGCGCGCGAAAAGGCCGCTTCCGCCACCGCCGCCCAGCCCGGCCGCTTCGTGCTGGCAGCCGACACCGTGGTGGCCGTAGGCCGCCGCATATTGCCCAAGGCGGAGACGGCACCGCAGGCGCGCGCCTGCCTGGACCTGCTGTCCGGCCGCCGGCACCACGTGCTCACCGCAGTGGTGCTGATCGCCCCGGACGGCGCCCGCTCCACCCGGCTGTCCGAAAGCAGCGTCACCTTCGCCCGGCTGACCGAGGCGCAGATCGCGGCCTACCTCGCCAGTGGCGAATGGCAGGGCAAGGCCGGCGGCTACGCCGTTCAGGGGGCAGCCGCCGGCTACATACGCGCGCTGTCCGGCAGCTATTCCGGCGTGGTCGGGCTGCCGCTGTTCGAGACGGCGCAGCTTCTGCGCGGGCGCGGCTACCTCTCGCCGTGACGCAGATCGCCGCCGCCGTCAGCCCGGGGGAGGTACGCCTGGCAGTGACGGCGGACGGCGCGCTGGTGGACTACGCGCTGTGGCGCCCCGGCGCGCCTGACGGGCTGGGTGACGTCCATCGGGGCCGGATCACCGCCGTGGTGCCCGCCATGGCCGGCGCGTTCGTGGCGCTCGCCGGGCTGGCGGACGGCTTCCTGCCGGACAGCGAAGGCGCTTCCGGGCGCACGGAGGGCGAGATGCTGGCCGTCCGCATCATCCGTACCGCCCAGGGCGGCAAGGGGCCGCGTCTGGCAGTATCAGGCGGCCAGTCGGACGGCCCGGTGCGCCTGCTGGTCGCGGGGCCGGGCCCGCTCGCCCGCCTGGCCGCGCTCCACCCCTCCGCGCCCATCCATATCGACGACGCCGCCTGGTTCGCCCGCCTGCGGCCGGATTTCCCGAACCGGCTCTCGCTGGTGCCCCGGGCATTCGACGAGGACCTGGAGGCCGAGGCCGAGGCCCTGTCCCGCACCCGGGTGGCGCTGCCGGGCGGCCTGTCCGCCACGATCACGCCCACGCCGGCGCTGACCGCCATAGACCTGGATGGCGGCGCTAGCACCGGCGCCCGCGGCCAGAAATCCGCAGTGCAGTTCGCCGCCAACCGGGCCGCCTTGCCCTCGCTGATACGCCAGGTCAGGCTGCGAAACCTGTCCGGCGCCATATTGCTGGACCTGGCCGGCGTACCGGTGCGGCGCCGCCAGGCGCTGGGCCCGGACATCGCCGCCTGCCTGGCGCAGGATCCCGCCCGTCCGCGCCTGGCCGGCTTCACCCAGCTCGGCTTTGCCGAAATCTTCCGCCCGCGCCTGGCCGCCCCCTTGCACGAGCTGCTGTCCGGACCCCACGCCGCGGGGCTTGCCGCGTTGCGCGCGCTGGCGGCCGAGCCGGCCAGGCGTGCCGTCCTGCGGGCCGCGCCGGCCATCGTGGCCAGCCTGCAAGCCGACGCGCAGGCGCTGGCGGACCTTGCACGGCGGTGCGCCTATCCCCTGATCCTGCGCTCGGACCCGGCACTTCCGCCGCACAGATGGGTCATCGAGGACGCGACGTGAGCCAAACCTGCCCGATCTGCCAAAAGCCAGCGGACCCCAAGACGCGTCCGTTCTGTTCGCCGCGCTGCGCGGATATCGACCTCGGGCGTTGGCTGTCCGAACGCTACGTGGTGACCGGCGAGGATGGCGAGGCGCTGGTCCAGGAGACAAAGGAGTAGGCGTGCGCGCCGGCTCCTTGATCCCTCATTCGCGCTGGGCTAAGCCTCGCCTCCCGGCGGCGCCCAGGTAGCTCAGTTGGTAGAGCATGCGACTGAAAATCGCAGTGTCGGTGGTTCAATTCCACTCCTGGGCACCACCGGCGTCCTACTCAGGCAAACCCTGCGAACAGTCCGGGGCGGCCCTGGCCCGCAAGCGCGGCGGCTCGCCCCTGCGGCGCCAGGCGGTCAGCGCGTGGCCGATGGCCAGCCCCAACATTCCGGCAACCAGGCCACCCAGCCAAAGCGCGAGCGCGGCGCGGGCGCAAAACCCTGCCACATGCCACATAGCCAGCAGCAGAACCGTCAATGCACCGTGTTCCATGCAGGCGGATAAGGGACGTCATTATGTCCGACGCTTGCGATAATTGCGGCAAAATCGGGATCGGTCCGCAGGGTTTCCTTTCGTAAAACTTCGCGCGGCAGCGACACGCGAACGGCCGCGCCAGGCCGGCCCATGCCGGCCGGAAAACGCAACTTCCCGTGCCTTCCGTCCGTTAGCCGGTCCTACGAGACGACCTGGAGAGAAATCGTGAAGAGAATTCTACTTGCTACTGCAGGAACTTTCCTGTCGGCCAGCCTCGCTTTCGGACAGACCATGTCGGCGCCCACGAGCAACAGCACGGGCACGCCGAGCAACAGCATGGGCGCGCCGGCCACATCCAATCCGATGGGTGCCGCGCATGATGGCGGCAAACCCGCGGCGTCCGGTGACACCAACCAGGCGGTGGCTACGACCGGCGCCAATGCGGATCAGCCGGCCAAAGGCGCCAACAGCTTCACCAAGCGGCAAGCTGCCGGCCGTATCGCCAAGAAGGGCTACACGCACGTGACCGGCCTGACGAAGGACGCCGATGGCGTATGGCGCGGCACCGGCATGAAGGGCGGCCAGTCCGTCCAGGTATGGCTCGACTACAAGGGCAATGTCGGCCAGCAATCATAACAACAAGGACGCCACGTTCATGACAACCCGCACACTGACACGGCTTTTCGACAACCATGACGACGCGGTAGCTACCGTGCACGCGCTGGAAGCCGCCGGCTTCGGCCACGAAAACGTCAGCGTCGTCGCCAACAATACCGACACGCGCTACAACACTGCCACCGGCACCGATGTTGACGATGCCGGAGCCGCCGGAACCGGTGCTACCGCCGGCACCATATTCGGCGGCGGCCTCGGCCTGCTTGCCGGTATCGGCTCGCTGGCAATTCCGGGCGTGGGCCCCGTGGTCGCCGCCGGCTGGCTCGTCGCCACGCTGACCGGCGCCGGCGTGGGTGCCGCCATAGGCGGCGGCGCCGGCGGCCTTGTAGGCGCGCTGACGCATTCCGGCGTGTCCGAGCAGGACGCGCATGTATATGCCGAAGGCGTTCGCCGCGGCGGCTCGCTGGTGACGGTGCAGGCGGACGAGGGGCGCATACCCGAAGCCGAGCGCATCCTGAACAGCCGCACCTTCGTCGATCCGGCAGCCCGCCGTGCGGAATACACCGCCTCCGGCTGGGACCGCTTCGATGAAAAGGCGCCGCTGGCCGGAGAGACGACGACTACAACGGTCCGCCCTGGCGTTTAAGGTCTGCTAGCGTAGCAAGGAAGCAGTCCTTTTTTGAAAAAAAAGGACCAAAAAACTTTTGTTCCCTCGCATTTAAAGCAGCCGTTTGCTGGGGAAACAGCCGTCTGGCTCAGCGGCGTGTGGGACAAAAGTTTTTTGCTTCTTTTTTCCAAAAAAGAAGGCCTTCCTTTCTCTACATTCCTCGCAGCAACGGCAGCATCACCGAGAGCGCATCCGCAGTCTCCACGTTCGCCACCGTTGCTGTCTGGTCCGTAAGCAATCGTGGCAGACGGGCGCGCACAATCTTCCAACCCGCGTCGCGCATGCCGTCGCACAAGACCTCGCCCGCCGCCTTCGCCATCACGTATTCCAGCATGTCCGGCGGGCGCTCCGATACGGCGACGGACGACGGATAGAACACCGAAGCGGGCCTCGGCTGCAAAGCCAGGCAACACGCGTGAAACCCGTCCACGTAAACAGCGGCAAAGTCGCGAAATATTTGGCCGGCGAACCCCGCCCGCTTCTGCGGGAAAATATGCGGCGTCGCAAAATAATAAAGTTGCGTTATAGGGCCGGCAAGATCCGCTAGCTGCGGCGACGCTGACAGCGTGGCGTCATAGTGGCGTACGTCGCAAATCCCGTCGCCACAGGCGGCGTCGATCAGCCCGCGTACCTGCTCGGCATCTGCGCGCCCGCGCGCATAGGTGATGGTCACGCGGCCGCCGCCCGCCGCCAGCAGCATGGCGGTCAGTGCGCCAAGCCCGCGCGAACCGCCCGCCACGAGAGCGCGCGTCCCGGCGAACTCGCCCGGGCGGACATGGCGCGCGAGGTCAGCCATGGCAGGCGGCGCCACCGGCGGGTGGCGCACGAAGGCGGACACGCGTCCGGCCAGCCCGTCCCCCTGCACCGCCATCTCCACCAGCCGGAACCGCGCGTCGGCTTTGGTCACGCGGAAGCCGATGCCGTCCGGGCCTGGTGCGATGTCCGTCAGGTCGAAGGCAAGGCCGGCATAGATCGAATGCAGGCCGGGGCAGACCATGCCCACCAGGCGGGACGTCTGCGCCAAGCCGGACAGGCGGCGCGGGCCAAGCCGCGCGGCGCCATGCGGAAACGCCTCCGCAAGCCGGCCGTCCGGCGCCGGCGCAGCAAGCCAACCGGAAAGCCCGTCCATCTCCGGCATGGACAGCGCCGCTGCCTGGGCCGTTTTGGCGACCGCCGCGGCCGGCTGGCACAACGGCAGGGCAGGGGCGTGCGGGCCCACGCGCAGAACCGCCACAATGGCGGCCATGCCCGAGACATGGACTGTCAGGCGGACGCGCCCCGCCGCGTGTTCGGCAATCTCGAGCGCCGCTTCCTGTCCTACGGGGATGAACTTGGCGAACTGCGCCTTGACGTGTTGCAGCCGGCCCAGATCCAGTCCGTCGGCGGCCGCGCAATCCAGCGCCCAGAGCAGCGCGTGCATGCCGTGCACCACCGGTGCGCCGGCCTGGGTGCGGCGCGCGGCCAGCGCGTCCATGTGTATCGGGTTGCTGTCGCCGGAGAGCGCGGCGAACAGGAGCTGGTCGGCGGGCGCGAAGCGGCGGCGGTGCACGTCCGGCTTATAGGGTCAAAAGGAAGCAAGCGGTCCTTTTTTGAAAAAAGGGACCAAAAAACTTTTGCTTCCCCGCATACGCAACAGCCGGTGTCATCCGAAACAGCCGCTGCGTTGAAACAGCGCCAAGATCAAAAGTTTTTTGCTTCTTTTTTTCAAAAAAGAAGGCCCTCCTTCCTTTGCTTGCGCGTTACGTCCCCATGGCAAAGACCCGAGCGATCGACGACAACCAGCTTCACACCGTTGCAACAGGCTGGACCGACGCCATGCTGATCTGCCGCAAATGCAGCCGCAAGCTGGATGGCGGTTTCGGCAAGGACGGCCGCGAGACTCTGCGCCGTGCCATGCGCGGCGCGCTGCGCGAGGCCGGGCAGCGCGGGCGGCTGGGCCTGGTCGAAGTGGCCTGCCTGGGCGTCTGCCCGAAGCACGCGGTGACAACCGCGCGGGCCAGCCAGCCGGGCAACCTGCTGATCGTGCCGAAAGGCACCCCGGTCGAACGCCTGCTGCTTCCCGTCGCGGCAGGCTGAGTCCCGCCCGGTTTGCCGCCAGAACCTGCCGCGATCGAGGCGTTGCGCGGATGCTTCGCCGGGCGTTTGCTGGCGTCGGACGTGGACATGGCGCCGTTCCTGACCGACTGGCGCAAGCGCTGGCAGGGCCGCGCCTGGGCCGTGGTACTGCCGGACACGGCGCGTGACGTGGCCGCCGTGCTGGGCTTCTGCCACGCCAACCGCCTGCCGGTGGTGCCGCAGGGCGGCAACACCGGGCTGTCCGGCGGCGCGGTGCCGGATGGCAGCGGCCGCGCCGTCGTGGTGTCGCTGGCCAGGCTGAACCGGATACGCGAGATAGACGCCGGCAATAACAGCCTGGTGGCGGAAGCCGGCTGCATCCTGCGTGACGTGCAGCTTGCGGCAGAGCAGGCGGGCCGGCTGTTCCCGCTCAGCCTGGCGGCCGAGGGGAGCTGCACGATCGGCGGCAACCTCTCCACCAACGCGGGCGGCGTGCATGTGCTGCGCTACGGCACGGCGCGCGCGCTCTGCCTGGGGCTGGAAGTGGCCACGCCGTCCGGCGAACTGTGGGACGGAATGCGGGCGCTGCGCAAGAACACCGCGGGCCTGGATCTGCGGGATCTGTTCATCGGTGCCGAGGGTACGCTGGGCATCATCACGGCGGCGGTGCTGCAGCTACATCCTCGCCCGCAGTCGCGCGAAGTGGCCTTCGTGGCCGTGGCCTCGCCCGCGGCGGCACTGCGCCTGCTCGCCGTGGCGCAGCACCGCGCCGGCGCCGGCCTGACCGCGTTCGAGCTGATGAGCGAGGCCTGCCTCGCCGCGGTTCTGGCCCATGCGCGCGCCGCAAGCCGGCCGTTCGGGGCGGCGCACCCGTGGTATGTGCTGATGGAGATATCCGCCTGGCAGGGTTCGCCTGGGATGCAATCGGCGCCGGCCATCCTGGAAGGGGCGTTGGAGGACGGTTTCGTGCAGGACGCGGTCCTGGCCGCCTCCGAAGCCCAGGCCGCCCGTCTGTGGGCCTTGCGCGAAGCGATCTCGGACGCGCAGGCGGCCGACGGCGCCGGGCTGAAGCATGACGTGGCACTTCCCGTCTCCGCCGTGCCGGAGTTCATCGAGGCCGCCGATGCGGCGGTCGCGCGGCGGTTTCCCGGCCTGCGCCCCGGCGTGTTCGGCCACCTGGGAGACGGCAACGTGCACTACAACGTGCTGCAGGGCGCAGGCCCGCGCGGCCCGGCGGAGACGGCGCGGTTCCTGGCGCTGGAGGAGCCGGTGGCGCAATGCGTGCACGACCTGGTCCTGGCACGCGGCGGCACGATCTCTGCCGAGCACGGGCTGGGCGTGCTGCGCGCCGCCGAGGCGTTGCGCATGCTGCCGGGTGTGGAGGTCCGGATGATGCGGGCGGTGCGCCGGGCGTTGGATCCGGAGTGGATCATGAACCCTGGAAAGGGCATTTGAAGCAGCCCAAGAAGCAAGCAGTTCTTTTTTGGAAAAAAGAACCAAAAAACTTTTATCTCCGTCGGGTGCGCGTTGCTGACACGCACGTCTTCATGCCCGGCGAGAGTGGAACAAAGCTTTTACTTGAAAAAGGAGGGCTGCCTTCCTTGCCGCGCAGGCGCCCCGCGCCTCTTCCGCCCGCCGGCCGTGCCGTGCATCTTGCGGGCAAGCACCACCAAAGGCCACGCATGACCGACGTCGCGGCGCTGCATCGCGCCACTCTCACCCTGGACAGCCACATAGACATACCCTGGCCCCACTCCCCCGACCCTTTCGGTCCCACGCAGCGCCACGTCGACCTGCCGAAGATGCGCCAGGGCGGGCTGGACGCCGGCTGCTTCGTGGCCTTCATCCCGCAAAGCGCGCGCACGCCGGCGCAATGCGACGAGGCCTGGGCCCGCGCGGTGGCCATGCTGGAGACGATACGCGCGATGGACGCGACCAGGCTCGGCATCACCGCACGCCTCTGCACCACCGCGGACGCAATCGCATCCGCGCACGCGGACGGCGTGCTGGCGATCGTGCCGGCGGTGGAGAACGGCCACGCCATAGGCGAGGACCTGGACCGGCTGGCGCAACTGCGCGCGCTGGGCGTCACTTACATCACGCTGACCCATAATGGGCATAATCTGCTGGCGGACAGCGCCAACCCGCGGCGGGACCTGGGCGATACCGACACGCTGCATGGCGGCCTCTCACCGCTGGGCCATCAGGCGGTGGCCGAGATGAACCGGCTGGGCATCATGGTCGACGTGTCCCATCTGTCCCGCCAATCCATGCTGCAGGCGGTGCAACAATCCCGCAGCCCGGTGGTGGCCACCCATTCCTGCGTGGCCGCGCTGTGCAACCATCCGCGCAATCTGGACGACATGCAGCTGGATGCGCTGCGTGACACCGAGGGCCTGGTGCAGATCACCGCCATGCCGCCCTTCCTGCGCACGCGCGGCCGGGCGGAGGACACGACGGTCGCCGATTTCTGTAACCACATCGACTACGTTGTCCGCCGGATCGGGCTTGCGCATTGCGGCATCAGCTCGGATTTCGACGGCGGCGGGGCGATCACCGGCTGGTCGGATGCCAGTCAAAGCCTGGCGGTGACCGAAGAACTGGTCGCGCGTGGCTATGGGCATAGCGAAGTGGGCGCCCTGTGGGGCGGCAATTTCCTGCGGGTGATGCGGGCGGCCGAGGCGGTGGCGGCCTAGGCGGCCTGTCCCGTCCTGGCCGGGCTGATCAGATTACGGCTTCGGACTGGACGGCGAAGCTGCAGGAGGCACGTTGCCTGAGCGCGGCGAGCGTCTGCTTCACCGCATCTTGCAACTGTTCCAGCAACAGGCTGGCCTGGTCGATATCCAGCTCGGAGATGATCGTTCGATCCTGGGTGTCATGTATCAGGACAACCCGGTCGGACATCGTGCGTGCTTGCAAAGTGCTCATACCCACAGTCTCCGCGATCTCCGTGTTTGGGCGCCACGAAAATGTGATCCCCGACCATCGTAGCGGTGGAAGTGTGGCCAAACTGCAAACAGGACGCATCTTGGCTGCATGACACCCCCGCGCCGCGTCGCCGAATTTCCCCGTCCGCCCGCCATCGAACCGGTCTCCGATCGCATCGAAGTGGTTCTGGACGGCATGACGATAGCCGATACCGGCCGCGGCTGGCGCGTATTGGAAACGTTCCACCCGCCGACCTACTACCTGCCGATGGCGGATTTCCGGGCCGGCACGCTGATCCCGCGGCCGCGCACCAGCTTCTGCGAGTGGAAAGGCGTGGCGCGTTACCTGACCCTGCGTGCCGGGAGCCGGGTGGAGAACGACGCCGCCTGGACCTACCCCGATCCTTCGCCTGCCTACGCCGCCCTGAAAGATTGCGTGGCGCTGTATGCCGGGCGCGTGGACGCGTGTTTCGTGGGCGGCGAACGCGTGGTGCCGCAGCCGGGTGGGTTTTACGGCGGCTGGATTACGCAGGCCTTCGTGGGGCCCTTCAAGGGGCCGCCGGGAACGGAATACTGGTGAGGCGCCTGCGTGCCTGCTGACGTCAGGCCAGGATCCGCCAGTCGATTCGCTGGGCCAAGTCTTGAAAAAACTAAAGCCAGTCGTCCCTGAAACCATCTACCCGCAAGCGAACGAATGGGGGTCCGGGGCCTCGAGGCCCCGGCGGGGTTTGGGGCAGAGCCCCATTCTTCCTACCTCTCATCGTTTCGGCTCAGGAAACGTCACCACCCCTCCATGGCCGGCCGCATCCACCGCGCGCACGCCGAACAGCCACTCGTCCTTGGAGTAGGGCAGGGTGACGGACGTGGCCTGCCCGACATCATTGGTGCTGGTCCAGTCCGCGTCGGTAGTCAGCCGCCGCACCACCTCGTAGCGCGCGGCGCCAGGCACCGGCGTCCAGCTCAATGACGTGTCGTTGGTCAGGTCGTGCGTCAGCACGTAGGCATGCGCCGGCCGGCCCGGCCCCGCCGCCAGCGCAGCCAGCACGGCCACGTTGAAACGGGTGACGCGGCCGAGATAGTCGAAATCCATGTAGCGCTGCAGGTCGCCATATTGCACGCCGCCTTCCACGCGCACGTTCTGGTGCTGGTGCGCGAACGTCTCCACCGGCTCGGTGAAGCGTATGGCGGGAAAACCGGCCGCGTTAAAGGATTCGTGGTCGCCGCCGCGCAGGAAACGGTCGGCGCGGAAGATCATTTCGCCGTCGAAACCCGGCACGTAGGCGTTGCCCGTCGCGTGCGCGTAGCGGGCCAGCTCGCGTGACGGCGAGTCTTCTTCGTTGCCCAGCACGTTCACCCGCTTGGGGTCCGCACCTGCCGGGAGCGCCTCGGAGAAGATGCGAAGCGTGTTCGGGTTGTGCTCGCCGCGGTCACCCACCGACGCGCCGACGATATCGTTGTTCAAATCGCCCTGCACGTCGGCGTCCGCCGCGCGCAGCGCCTTGGCATGGTGCGCGGAGCCGAACAGGCCCTGCTCCTCCGAATCGTAGGTGGCGAAGATCAGGGTGGCATGGAGGTGCGCGCCGGCCAGCACGCGGGCGGCTTCCAGCACGGCGGCGGTGCCCGAGCCGTTGTCGTCGGCGCCCGGCGCATCGCTGGTGCCGTCGCTGTCGTCGGACGCGCGCGAATCGTAGTGGCTGCTCATGACGTAGGTGCGCCCGCCCGGGTCGTCGCCCCGCAGGGTGGCCACCACGCTGGAGATGCGCACCGGGCGGGGCACGCGTTTGCCGTCCGCCGGCTGGTCGTACTCGTCCAGCGCCACGGTCATGCGTCCGCCGGAAGCGGCGGCGATCGCCTGAAACTGCGCCATGATCCAGTCCCGTGCCGCCACCACGCCGCGTCCGGGCGGCGCTTGGTCCGAGAAGGTGCTGCGCGTGCCGAAATTGACCAGCGCGGTATCCGTGGCGCGCAGGCGGTCCGGCGAGACCTGGTCCAGGATGCGCGTGATGGCGGCATCCTGAGCGTTTGCTTGGAGGGGAAGGGTTGCCAGGACGGCGAGGAGGGGGATGCGCATGGCGGCAGCCTAGCCGGGGGGCGCGTTGTTATGGAAGGCAGGAAGCAAGGCCTTCTTTTTCGGAAAAAGAAGCAAAAAGCTTTTGACTGCGCTGTCGCGGCGCGTTGAAGCGCGCGTATCAGCAACGCGCACCCGACAGAGACAAAAGTTTTTTGGTTCTTTTCTTCAAAAAAGAACCGCTTGCTTCTTTACCTTAAGAAAGGGTCCGCCAGCACATGACGTTCAAAGTCCAGGTAGGCCCGGCGCAGATCGCCATACACCAGGGCCGCACCGTGCTGGTCACCGAACCGGACGGCACCATCGCCAGCCCCAGCGAGCGCGGGCTGTATTTCAACGACACCCGTCTGATCAGCGCCTGGTCCATGTATGCGGACGGGCAGGCGTGGGACCTGCTCAGCGGCGGTGCCATAAACTACGACGTGGCCCGCATTCACCTGACCAACAAGGCGCTGGAGACCGCAGGCGGCCCCGTGCCGGAACGCACGCTCGGCCTGGTGCTGAGCCGGCTGATCGAGGACGGCGTGCACGAGGATATCGACATCACCAACCATGGCCGGGGTGACGTCTCGTTCAACCTCGAGATCGGCATGCGCTGCGATTTCTCCGACGTGTTCGAGGTGAAATCCGGCAAGGCGATACGCCGCGGCAGCGTGTCCACCACGTGGACGCCCGAGACGCAGAACCTGCGCACCGCCTACGTGCATGACGATTTCGAGCGCTGCGTCAGCGTGCGCGCCAGGCTGGATGGCAAGATGGGCTATGCCAACGGGCGCATGACGTTCTTCATCGCGCTGAAGCCCGGGGAGAGCTGGCATTGTTGCCTTTTCTACGATCTTTGCGACGGCGAGCACACGATGGAAGCGCCCGCACGCTGCGCGCACGACAAGGATCCCACGGCGCAAGCCACCCGCGCGTCCGAGGAATGGAAAGACGGGGTGATGCGCATCACCACTTCCAACGAGGAGCTGTATCGCACCTTTCGCCAGGCCGTGGACGACATGGCGGCGCTGCGCCTGCCGCAGCACGAAGGCCGCGCGCTGAGTTTCGTGCCGGCCGCCGGCCTGCCGTGGTTCACCGCCTTGTTCGGGCGTGACAGCCTGATCGCGTCATTGCAGACGATGCTGATCTATCCGGAGTTCGCGACAACCGCGCTGGACGTGCTGGGCCGCTATCAGGCCACCGAACGCGACGATTTCCGCGACGCCGAGCCCGGCAAGATATTGCACGAAATGCGCTTCGGCGAGCTCGCGCATTTCAAGCTGATCCCGCACACACCGTATTACGGCACGGCGGACGCCACCCCGCTGTATTTGATCACGCTGCACGAGGCGTGGCTGTGGACAGGCGACCGCGGCCTGCTGGAACGCCAGCTTCCCGTCGCCGAACGCTGCCTCACCTGGATAGACGAGTGGGGCGACCGCGACGGCGACGGTTTCCAGGAATACCAGACGCGCTCCACGCAAGGCTACGAGAACCAGAGCTGGAAGGATGCCGGCGACGCGGTGCCCTACGAGGACGGCACGCTGGTGCGCGGCCCCAAGGCGCTGTGCGAATTGCAAGGCTACGTCTACGATGCCTGGCAGCGCATGGCCGAAGTGTTCGACACGCTCGGCAAGCCGGACCGCGCCGCTGCCCTGCGCGCGAAGGCGAAAACCCTGTACGACCGCTTCAACGAAGTGTTCTGGGACGAGGCCGCCGGCATCTACGCCTATTGCCTGGACGGCGAGAAGAAAAAGGTGCTGACCGTGGCGTCCAACATGGGACACTGCCTGCTGTCCGGCATCGTGCCGCCGGACCGCGCCGCGCGCGTGGTGAAGCGGCTGATGGCGCCGGACATGTGGTCGGGCTGGGGCATACGCACGCTGTCTTCCGAACACCCGTGCTTCAATCCGTATTCCTACCAGAACGGCTCCGTCTGGCCGCACGACAACGCCATCATCGCGGCCGGTTTCCGCCGTTACGGATTCGCGGCCGAGGCCGGACAGATCGCGCGTGACCTCAGCGAGGCGGCCAGCCACTTCCTGCTCAACCAGATGCCGGAACTCTATGCCGGGCTCAAGCGAGAGCCGAACGGCTTTCCCGTGCAGTATGTCGGCGCCAACGTGCCCCAGGCCTGGGCCGCGGGCTCGGTGTTCATGACGCTGCGCGCGATCCTCGGCCTGCGGCCGGACGCGCCGCGCGGAAAGCTCGGCCTGGACCCTGTGCTGCCGCCCTGGCTGCCGGACATCACTCTGCATGGCTTGCGTCTGGGCCGGCAGAGTTTCGACATACGCTTCACCCGCCAGGAGGACGGAACACTGTTCGAGGTGCTGCGTGGCGATGCGTCCGCGGTGGTTCGGGCGGTGGTGGAAAAGGGCAGCCGGACGAATGCGGAGGTGGGGTTGGTTGGGGAGTAGGGAAGGAAGGCCTTCTTTTTTGAAGAAAAGAAGCAAAAAACTTTTGCTCCCTGTCGGCGGCTCACCGGAGAAGTCCGCGACAGCGGAGTAGAAGTTTTTTGCTTCTTTTTTCAAAAAAGAAGGCCTTCCTTCCCTTACTCCACACTCCCCCAAACAACCTTCGCCAGCGCCCGAAACGCCACTGCCCCCGCACTCTCCGGCGCCGCCAGCACGATAGGCTGCCCCGCATCGCCCGCCTGCCGCACGTCCAGCAACAGCGGAATCTCGCCCAGGAACGGCACGCCCAGCCGCCGCGCCTCCGTCTGCGCGCCGCCATGGCCGAAGATGTGCGAATCGTGCCCGCAATTCGGGCAGTGGAAGAAACTCATGTTCTCCACCACGCCCAGTATGCGCACGCCCACTTTCTCGAACATGGAAACGCCGCGCCGCGCGTCGATCAGCGCGATGTCCTGCGGCGTGCTGACGATCACCGCACCGGCTACGATCACGCGCTGGGCCAGCGTCAGCTGCGCGTCGCCGGTGCCGGGCGGCAGGTCGATCACCATCGCGTCCAGCTCGCCCCATTCCGTCTGGCCCAGCATCTGCTGCAGCGCGCCCATAACCATCGGCCCGCGCCAGATCATCGCCTGGTCCTCCGGCACCAGATAGGCCATGGACATGGTCTTCAGCCCGAACGCCTGCACGGGCTGGAATATCTTGCCCACCATCTCCGGCTGGCGGGTGATGCCCAGCATGCGGCCCATGCTGGGGCCGTGAATGTCGGCGTCGATCAGCCCGGTGCGCAGCCCCATGCCGGCCAGGGCGGCGGCCAGGTTCACCGCCACCGTGCTCTTGCCCACGCCGCCCTTGCCGGATGCCACCGCAATCACGCGCCGCACGGATTGCAGGAACTTCGCACCGTTGGGATCCTCGCCATGTCCGCGCATCACGCCGCGCGGCGGCTCGGTCAACGAGGGTGCCGCCGGTGCCACGGGGCGGTGCGCGGTCAGCACCACGGACGCGTTCAGCACGCCGGGCTGCCGGCGCAGCAGCGCGCTTGCCTCGGCCGCCACGCGCTCCATCCGGCCCACCTGGTCCCGGTTCGCGCGCAAGGCCAGTTGCACCAGCCCGTCCTTCACCTGCAGCCCGTCGATCAGGCCCGCCGCCACGATGTCCTGCCCGTCCGGACCCGCCACCGTGCGCAGGGCGCCCATCAGCTCGTCTTCCAGGCGCTGCGTATCGGTCATAGCTTTGCAAACTCCCGGGCCGGGTCCATATCCGGTCCACCGCCGGGTTATGACGCAGCTTGCCGCTTGCGCAAATGCGCGCCCGTCCAGGAGCATACCCTTCCCCATGCCCTCAGATCAGAACCCCTGGAACATCGGTGGCGGCGCACGCCGTCCGCCCAACCCGCCTATCAAGGGGCCCTGGGGCGGCGGTGGCGGCGGCAACGGTGGCGGCACGGGCGGCCAGATGCCGCCCGAATTGGAACGCCTGCTGGACCAGTTGCGGGCGCTGGCCAGGCGCTTCCTCGGCGGCGGCTCGGCGGGGCTGGCCGTGGTGGCGCTGGTGGCGGTGGCCGCACTCTGGCTGGCCACCGGCATCTACCGCGTGGAGCCGGACGAGCAGGGCCTGGTGCTGCGCTTCGGCGCCTATGTCGGCAGCACGCCGCCCGGCCTGAACTACCATCTGCCCTGGCCGATCGACACCGTGCAGATCCTGCCCGTCACCCGCATCAACCGGGTGGAGATCGGCTTCCAGAGCAGCTCGGACGAGCCGGACGTGACCGCGCGCACCCTGGGCGGCGGGCGTGAGGAGCCGGTGCGCGGCCTGCCGGCGCGTGACGTGACGGCGGAGAGCCTGATGCTGACAGGCGACGAGAACATCGTCGACATCAACGCCAGCGTGTTCTGGCGCATTTCGGACGCGCCGGCCTACGCGTTCAACACGCGCAACCCGAACTACACGGTGAAGTCCGCCGCCGAAAGCGTGCTGCGCCAGGTGGTGGGCCACACGAAGATCCAGTCCGCGCTGACCGAGGGCCGTGCCGCGATCGAGGAGGCGGTGACCCGCGGCACGCAGGCCATACTCGACCAGTATAAATCCGGCATAGAGATCACCCAGGTGCAATTGCAGAAGGTCGATCCGCCGGCCGACGTGATAGAGGCGTTCCGGGACGTGCAGCGCGCCAACACGGATGCCGACACCGCGCGCAACGAGGCGCAGAGCTACGCCAATGACATCGTGCCGCGCGCCCGCGGCGAGTCCGCCGCCATCCTGGCCGAAGCCAACGGCGCCAAGACGGCCGCGGTGGCCACCGCGAACGGCGAGGCGCAGCGCTTCCTCAGCGTGTACGCCGCCTACAGCCAGGCGAAGGACGTGACGCTGCGGCGCCTCTACATCGACACCATGCAGGACGTGCTGTCCCACGCGCCCACCATCGTAGTGGATGACAGGGTGCGCAGCATCCTGCCCACGCTGGGGCTGAACGCGCCCGCCACCGACACGGGAGCCGGGAAATGAACCGCTACATCGTGGCCGGACTGGCCGCTGTGCTCGCCTTCTTCGTGGCGCTGGATCTGTGTTTCTACGAGGTGAACCAGACGGACATCGTGCTTATCACCCAGTTGGGCGAGCCGCGCCAGGTGGTGACCACGCCCGGCCTGCACTTCAAGCTGCCGCTTATCCAGACCGCCAACACGTTCGACAAGCGCCTGCTGGATTACGAGGCGCCGCAGGAAGAGGTGATCCTGGGCGACCAGCGGCGCCTGATCGTGGACAGCTTCACGCGCTACCTGATCACCAACCCGCTGCAATATTACCAGTCCGTCGGACCCACCGAGGATGGCATACGCGCGCGGCTGAACTCCGTCGTCACCAGCAGCCTGCGCCGTGTGCTTGGCAGCGAGACCTTGCTGGACGTGCTGTCCAACCAGCGCCAGCGCATAATGACCGCCATACGCAACCAGGTGAACGACGAGATGCACGGCTTCGGCGTGCGGATCGTCGACGTGCGCATACGCCGCGCGGACCTGCCGGAGGAGAACACCGACGCGATCCTCCAGCGCATGCAATCCGAGCGCAAGCGCGTGGCCGCCCAGGCGCGTGCCGAGGGTGCCGAAGCCTCCGCCCGCATCAGGGCGGATGCGGACAGGCAGAAGACCGTGCTGGTGGCGCAGGCGCGCGCGGACGCGGACCGCCTGCGCGGCGAGGGTGAGGCGCAGGCGATCGCGATCTACGCGAGCGCTTTCCAGCGCGACCCGAAATTCTTCGCCACCTGGCGGACGCTGCAGGCCTACAAGACCGCGTTCGCGGCGGGCAAGTCGCGCCTGGTGCTGTCACCCCAGGATGATTTTCTCAAGCTGATGCAGGGTGTGCCCGCGCCGTAGCGGACACGCCCGAAAGCATCGCGGCCGCTTTGCCTGTTCAAGACAAGCGCGGCGGCCGCAGATGCGGGAAGTCCGAAGGTCATCGGCTTCGTTTAAGAAAGAAGGCCGGCCTTTCGTCCCCGCCGAAACGCTACCATCCCGGCCAATCCCGCGCCCAGCAGCGCCAGCGTTGCCGGCTCCGGCACCGATACCGCAAGGGACACGTCGCCCAGCAGGCACACGGGCGGCTCGCCGGAAGGCGTGCCCAGCGCCACGAACTGCAGCACCTCGGATGCGGCGGTTGCCACGAAGCTCATCGTCACCTGCTGCCAGCCGGTCGCACTCTGGCTGGGAGTGCTCATCAGCGCGGACGTCTGCGACATCCCGCCGCCCAGGCTCACCTGCCATTGCTCCGTGGTAGCGCCGGACAGCCCGATCTGCTGGGAAGCCGCCTGGTAGAATTGCAGCATGTAGCTCTGGCCCACGTTCAGCCCGGCCACCGCCTGCGACAGCACCGAGCTGTAACGCGGGTCACCGTCGATGGCGATCGTGTTGCCGCCGAGCGGCGGGTCACCGATGCCGCTCCAATACAGGCCGAAGCCGCCGTTCCAGGCGGATCCGTTTGTGCCGGCGAACAGCACGGAGGATGGCGTGGTTGTGCCGACGCAGCCGCCCGTGGCGCAGGTGCCCGACCAGTCCGTGACCTGCGACGTGCAGGCCGTGCCGCCCGAGTTGTTGCACAGGAAACCGCCGGCGGCGCCGGTGACCGTCGTCTGGGCGAAATTGCCGTTCTGCACCAGGTTTATCGGGTCGGCTTTCGCCGGTGCGGCCAGCGCACACAGCGCCAGCAAGGCGGCCGCAGCGGCGGCGCGCCATGACGCGGCGAAGAGTCCCTGGCGCTTGCGGCTCGTCATGGCTTTGTCCTTCCTTCTGGATTGACCGGCGCGCATCCACATGCGGCGGGGCAGACCGTTTTCTACCCGGTCCGATACAGTTTCATACCAAGCGAGACGGCAACGATCAAGTCCAAAAATGCACAAAACTGATCGGTTTCGTCTCTTTTGGTGAGAAAACCTGAGCGGGGTGGGTTAAGTCCGGGCCGAAGACTTTCCTTGCGTTCCGGAACGCCCATTTGCTGGTGTAAGCAGGCCAGGACCAAACTGCCTGGTCAGAAGGATACCGCCGCGATGCGCCTTTCCACCACGCTGGCCCTAGCCACCGTCCTAAGCCTGCCCGCCGGCAGCCTTCCCGTTCGCGCCTTCGCTCGCGGCGCGCCCGACAGCTTCGCCGATCTCGCCGAACGCCTGCTGCCGGCCGTGGTCAACATCAGCTCCACCCAGAACGTGCAGACGGCCGCCAGCGACAAGGGGCCGGAGATGCCGTCCTTCCCGCCCGGCTCGCCGTTCGAGCAGTTCTTCAAGGACTTCATGAACCGCGCCCACCCGCATGGCGGCGACAATGGCGGCGGTGACGACAACGGCGACCCGGGTGAGGACCAGCCGGACCAGGACCAGGGCCAAAACCAGGGCCAGCCAAGCCCGCACGGCCATCCGCACCGCCTGCAGTCGCTGGGTTCCGGTTTCATCATCGACGGCTCCGGCATCGTGGTCACCAACAATCACGTCATCGAAGGCGCCGACGAGATCAGCGTCATCCTGCAGGACAACACCACGCTGAAAGCCACCCTGGTGGGCCATGACGACCGCTACGACCTGGCCGTGCTGCAGGTCCATCCCGACCACAAGCTGCCCACGGTGAAGTTCGGCGACAGCGACGCCAGCCGCGTGGGCGACTGGGTGCTGGCCATCGGCAACCCGTTCGGCCTGGGCGGCTCGGTCACCGCCGGCATCGTCAGCGCCCGCGGCCGTGACATCCAGCAGGGCCCCTACGACGACTTCATCCAGACCGACGCCGCCATAAACAAGGGCAACTCCGGCGGCCCGCTGTTCAACATGGCCGGCGACGTGATCGGCATAAACACCGCCATCTACTCCGAATCCGGCGGATCGGTGGGGGTGGGCTTCTCCATTCCGTCCGACGAGGCGAAGAACGTGGTGGACCAGCTCCGCCAATACGGCCACCCGCGCCGCGGCTGGCTGGGCGTGCGCATCCAGCAGGTGACGCCGGACATCGCCGAAAGCCTGGGCCTGCACCAGCCGGAAGGTGCCGCCGAAGGCGCGCTGGTGGCCGGCGTTAACCATGACGGCCCGGCCGACCGCGCCCACATCCAGAACGGCGACATCATCCTCGCCTTCAACGGCCAGCCGCTGAAGGAGATGAAAACCCTGCCGCGCGTGGTGGCCGAAACCCCGATCGACAAGCAGGTGCCGGTGGACGTGTTCCGCGCCGGCAAGCATCTGACCCTGCAGGTCGTCGTGGCCGAAATGCCGGAGGACGCCAAGCCGGCCGCTGCGGACGCCGAAGCGCCACACAAGCCCGCACCCACCGGCGCCGTCGAGTTCTCCAGCTTCGGCATGAAGCTTTCGCCGCTGACCGACGCCACCCGGCAGAAATACAAGATCGATGCCCAGCAGAAAGGCATCATCATCACTGAGATCTCGCCCGACGGCACCGCGGCCGGTTACGGCCTGAAAGCCGGCGACGTGGTGGTGGAAGTGGCGCAAACGCCTGTCAACACGCCGGCGGAGATGAAGAAGAAGCTGGACGAGGCACGGACGGGGAGCCGCAAATCGGTGCTGCTGCTGGTGCAGGGCACCGATGGCATACGCTACGTGCCGTTGCCGGTGCCGAAGAAGGGGTAAGGCAAGGCCAGGGGCGTCGTGCGCAGCACGCTCTCGCGTGACGCCCCTGGACCCCGCTGGGGCCAGTCGGCCCCAGACCCCGGGCTTCGCCCTCCAAAGACAGCGGAGCAAAACAGGTTCTAAGGACGACTGTCCTTAGCGGGGGTCCAGGGGGCAGAGCCCCCTGGCCTTGCCTCGCCTTCCTCACGGCGCTTGCAATCGCCCGTTTCGTTTGCTCATAGGAGCCAAGCGCAGGAGCAAACGACATGCCGGACACCAACGTGACCACCGAGGACTACAAGGTCCGCGATTTTTCCCTGGCCGAATGGGGCCGCAAGGAAATTGCGATGGCCGAGGACGAGATGCCCGGCCTGATGGCGTTGCGTGCCGAGTATGGCCAGTCCAAGCCGCTTGCCGGCGCCCGGATTGCCGGCTGCCTGCACATGACCATCCAGACCGCCGTGCTGATCGAGACGCTAACCGCCCTGGGCGCCACGGTGCGCTGGTCCTCCTGCAACATCTTCTCCACCCAGGACCATGCGGCCGCCGCGGTGGCCGCCGCCGGCGTCCCGGTATTCGCCTGGAAGGGCCTCAGCGAGGAGGAGTTCAACTGGTGCATCGAACAGACCGTTCGCGGCCCCGGCGGCTGGACGCCGAACATGATCCTCGATGACGGCGGCGACCTCACGCTGCTGATGCACAACTCCTACCCCGAGATGCTGGCGGACGTGCGCGGCATCTCCGAGGAGACCACCACCGGCGTGCACCGGCTGTGGGAGATGGTCAAAGCCGGCAAGCTTCTCACGCCGGCGATCAACGTGAACGACAGCGTGACCAAGTCCAAGTTCGACAATTTGTATGGCTGCCGCGAGAGCCTGGTCGACGGCATACGCCGCGGCACGGACGTGATGATGGCCGGCAAGATTGCGGTCGTGGCCGGCTTCGGTGACGTGGGCAAGGGCTCGGCCGCGTCCCTGCGAAACGCCGGCTGCCGCGTGGTGGTCACCGAAATCGATCCGATCTGCGCGCTGCAGGCGGCGATGGAAGGCTACGAGGTGGACACGATGGACGACGCCGCCCCGCGCGGCGACATCTTCGTCACCGCCACCGGCAATATCGACGTCATCACCGCCGACCACATGCGCGCGATGAAGCACCGCGCCATCGTCTGTAACATCGGCCATTTCGACAGCGAGATCCAGATCGAGGCGCTGCGCAACTACAAGTGGGAGAACGTCAAGCCGCAGGTGGACGAGGTGGTGTTCCCCGATGGCAAGCGCCTGATCGTGCTGTCCGAAGGCCGCCTGGTGAACCTGGGCAACGCCACGGGGCATCCGAGCTTCGTGATGTCCGCCAGCTTCACCAACCAGGTTCTGGCGCAGTTGGAACTGTGGCAGGCCAAGCCAGGCCAGTATGAGAAGAACCGGGTGTACACGCTGCCGAAGCACCTGGACGAGAAGGTCGCCGCCCTGCATCTGGCAAAGGTCGGCGCCAAGCTCACCAAGCTGTCCAACAAGCAGGCGGAGTATCTGGATCTGCCCGGCGTGAACGGGCCGTTCAAGCACGAGCTGTACCGCTACTGAGCTGAGGGAAGGAAGCAGTCCTAATAAAAAGGACCAGGAAACTGTTGCTCCCTGTCGGCGGCTGATTTGACGATCGCCGACAGGCACACGGGTTTCGCTTCGTCTTGCTACCGGCATTTAGGAACCAACCATGCGCATCTTGACCGCTGGCCTTATCACCGCCTACCTCGCCGCCAGCCCGGCTTTGGCCTCTCTGCAGCCTGGCCAGACGGCGCCTGACTTCTCCACGCTGGCCACGCTGGGCGGACACGAATTTTCGTTCCATCTGGCGGACGCGCTGAAGAACGGGCCCGTGGTGCTGTATTTCTACCCGGCCGCGTTCACCAAGGGCTGCACCGTGGAGGCGCATGATTTCGCCACCGCCACGCCGGACTTCGCCGCCCAGCACGCCACCGTCATCGGCGTGTCGATGGACAAGATCGGCACGCTGGACAAGTTCTCCGTCACCGAATGCCGCAACAAGTTCGCCGTGGCTTCCGACGCGTCAGGGAGCATCAGTAAGTCCTACGACGCGGTGCTGGTGGGCATGCTGGGCTACGCCAGCCGCACCAGCTACGTCATCGCGCCTGACGGTCACGTGATCTACGCCTACAACGCTATGGATCCGGATGCTCACGTGGCTAACACGATGAAAGCGGTGCAGGACTGGAACAAGGCGCACCCCACGGCGAAGTAGCGCGCCGGAAATCGTCAGAAGGCACAAGCCTGGCGCACATGCGGGACGAGAGAAGTCCCGCTTGAAAAACCGCCCGCCTGCCTACTCGGCCACACCGCGCTCCATGAATAGCCGCCCGGTCGAGTAGGAAATCCAGACCCGCCCGCGCTTCAGGAACGCCAGCCCCAGCAATCCGTCGGCACCCTGAACGCGGCCGTAATTCACCACGGCCGCGCGCGCGTCGCCGAAGATGTCGCCGGCCACATCCAGCCGCGTAATGATGTGCACCCAGCCGTGGAACGCCCGCTCGTTCACGCCGCGGCCGCTCATCGTCCGGCTCTCTTCCAGCACCTCCGGCGTGGCACCCGCGCGCGCCGCCGCCCGCGTGGACAGCACCAGGCCGGGCGAGCCGGTGTCGAGCAGCAGATCCACCACCGTCTCGTCCGCCTTCACCGGCACGCTCACGTGCCGGGACGGGAGTATCTCCACCGGCACGGACCCGCTCGGCCCCGTCCAGTCAGGCGTCACCTCCGAACAGCCCGTCACCTGCCACAAGCCAAGCCGGCGATGCGGCACGTCCAGCTCCAGGTCGAAACGGGACAGCAGGTCCGCCCCGATCAGGCCGCCCACCGGCGTGGTGCCGTCCGCCATCGTCTCGGCGAACTCCGCCACCGGGTAGGTCTGGTCGCGCGCGGTGATGCCGCCCAGCGAGAGCGTGCGCGTGTGCACCAGATACAGGTGGCTCTCCTGGCCGCCCACGCCGAACATGTCCGCCGTGTGGTCGAAATCGCGCGGCAGGTTCAGCGCGTCGGCCGTTTTCGCGGCCAGCGTGGTGACGCTGGCGCCGGTATCGACAAACATCATGCGCGTGGCGCCATCTATGCTGACCGGCACGTAGAGCTTGTCCCGCCACAACGTCAGCGGCAGTTCGGCCGCGCGGTGCATCGTGCATTCCGCGCGTGCGGTTTGAGTTAGCAGAAGCAGGAGGAGCGCCACACGGAACATGGGCAAGGAAGGCCTTCTTTTTTGAAAAAAAGAAGCAAAAAACTTTTGCTCCCTGCGCCGGTACAGCGGTGCGCAGCGCATTCTACATACTGCGAACGTTGCAGATGCGGGAAGATAAAGTTTTTTGCTTCTTTTTTTCAAAAAAGAAGGCCTTGCTTTCTCTCCCTACCCGTGCGGCGGCTTAGCCTCCTGTTGGCTGATCGGCTGTTTCAGCGCCGCCGAGATAACCTCCGCCATCGCCCGCGCCAGGCACGCATAGCCGCGATTGTTCATGTGAAAACCGTCCACCGCGATGAAATCGTCATACGGCGAACCCTCCGCCGCCCAATGATCCATCAGCACGCTGCGTGAAAACAAATTCACCCCCGTCTCGGACGCGATCTGGCGCAGCGTGTCCTGCATCACCGCATTCTCCGGCGAGGCCATGATCCGCGGGCTGCGCTGGTTGTCCATCAGCATCACGTCGGCACCGGCGGATTTCAGCTTGGCGATGCCTTCTTCCAGCAGATGCCGGAACACCGTGGGCGCCTCGTCGCGCACCGCGCCGTTGGCGCCCACTTGCCAGATCACCAGTTGCGGCCGTATCGCCAGCACGTCCTGGTCCAGCCGCGCCAGCTCCTCCGGCGCGTCCTGCCCGCCCACGCCGCGGTTGATGAAAGCGAAATCCGCCTTCGGCAGCGCCTCGTTCAGCTCCTTCTGCAGCAGCGCCGGATAGGAATGCGCGATGTCGGTGGACATCCAGCCGCGCGTGGAGGAGGAGCCTAGGGCGACCGCCACCAGCGGCTGGTTGGTGGCAAGGGCGGCGCGTGTGTGGGGCAGCAAGGGGATCGGCAGGTCGCCTTTCGGCGGGCACTCTTCGGCTTGCGCGGGGAACGCCAGAAGAAGGCAAGCAAGCAGTTCTTTTTTGAAAAAAAGAACCAAAAAACTTTCGATCTGTCGGGTGGCCGTCGCGGTTAGCGCGCGCTTCAGGCGGCGACGAGCGTAAGAGACAAAAGTTTTTTGCTTCTTTTCTTCAAAAAAGAAGGCCTTGCTTCCTTCCTTCATCGCTCAGGTAGCGGTGCCCCCAACCGTAAGCCCGCGTATCTTCAGCGTAGGCTGCCCCACCCCCACCGGTACGCCCTGGCCGTTCTTGCCGCACGTCCCGATACCGGGGTCCAGCGCCATGTCGCCGCCCACCATCTCCACCTTCGTCAGGCTGTCCGGCCCGTTGCCGATCAGCGTGGCACCGCGCACCGGCGCGGTAATGCGGCCGTCCTCGATCAGGTAGGCTTCGCTGGCGGAGAACACGAACTTGCCGGACGTGATGTCCACCTGGCCACCGCCGAAATTCACCGCGTACAGGCCGCGCTTGACCGACGCGATCATCTCGTCCTTCTCGTGGCTGCCGTTCAGCATCACGGTGTTCGTCATGCGCGGCATCGGCGCGTGGGCGAAACTCTCGCGCCGCCCATTGCCGGTGGGCCGCACGCCCATCAGCCGCGCATTCAGCCTGTCCTGCAGGTAGCCGGTCAGTATGCCGTCCTCGATCAGCACGGTCCGGTTTGTGGGCGTGCCCTCGTCGTCGATGGTCAGCGAACCGCGGCGGTCTGGCAGCGTGCCGTCATCCACCACGGTCACACCCCGGCTGGCCACCTGCTGGCCCATCAGCCCGGCGAACGCGCTGGTCTTCTTGCGGTTGAAATCGCCTTCCAGCCCATGCCCGATCGCCTCGTGCAGCAGGATGCCGGGCCAGCCATTGCCCAGCACCACCTCCATCTCGCCGGCCGGCGCCGGCACCGAGTCCAGTTTCAGCACCGCCTGCCGCAGCGCCTCGTCCACCGCCGCCTTCCAGACGTCCGGTGCCAGGAAACGGTCGAAGCCCTCGCGCCCGCCCATGCCATGCGTGCCCGATTCGCGCTTGCCGTCCCGCTCCACCACCACGCTCACGTTCAGCCGCACCAGCGGACGCAGATCGGCGGTGCGGTGGCCGTCGGCGCGCATGATCTGTACCGCCTGCCACTCGCCATGCAGCGAGGCCATCACCTGCACCACGCGCGGGTCGCGTGCGCGGGCAAACGCGTCGATCTCGGACAGCACCGCGGCGCGGCCGGCGAAGCCGTCCTGGGTGATCGGCGAGGCGTCCGAATACAGCCGCGCATTGGTGCCGTTCGGCCCCACGCTGAGCGTGCCGGTCCGCCCGGCGCGCACCGCGCCCACGGTGGCGGCCGCACGGCGCACGGCGGCGTCGGACAGCTCGCCCGCATGGGCGTAGCCAGTCTCCTCGCCCAGCACCGCGCGCAGGCCGAATCCCATCGCGGTGTCGTAATTCGCCGCGCGTATGCGGCCGTCATCGAGGCTGATGCTCTCGCTCTCCCGGTATTCCAGGAACAGCTCGCCGTCATCGGCCCCGGCCAGTGCGTCAGCAGTGATGCGCTGGGCGGCCCCGCGGTCCAGCGTGGCGTCGGCACGGTTGAAGAACAGGTCGTCGGTGACGGCAAGCGCGGACATTTCGGTTTCCTAGACGAGCCTGCGGCGGCCGCGGGCGCCGCGCAGGGAATGGACGGTGGCCAGGGTAGCGGCCAGCAGCGCCACGGCCGTTGCCTGATGCGCCACGGCCAGCACTATGTTCACTTGGGTCAGCAGGGTCAGCACGCCAAGCGTGTATTGCGTGAACACGGCCAGCGCCAGGCAGACCAGGGCGGCGCGCGCCTCGTCCGGCAGCTTGCGGGACAGGCCCCAGGCGGCGGTGGCCAGCGTGGCGCAGGCGGCGAGTGTCGCCAGCAGCCGGTGATCGAACTGCACCGCGATCACGTTCTCGGTCAGGTTGCGCAGGAACGGCTGCAGGTCCGCGTAGCCGGCGGGGAACAGCCGGCCGTCCATCAGCGGGTAGGTGTTGTAGACGAGCCCCGCATGCAGCCCGGCGGTGAAGCCGCCCGCCACGATCGTCAGCCCCACCAGCACGGCGGCGATGCGCGCCAGCCGGCGCAGCCCGCCGGCCGCGGGTATGGAGGTGGCGACTGGCCGCATCTGCGACAGCGCGGTCCAGAACACGGCCCCGAACAGCAGCAGCGCCAGGCAGAGATGTATCACCAGGCGGTAGGGCGAGACTGCAGTGCTGTCCGGCAGGAAGCCGGAGGCCACCATGAACCAGCCCACCGCGCCCTGCAGCCCGCCCAGCAGGAACAGCCCCGCCAGGCGCGGCACCAGGCGGCGGGGAATGGCGCCGGTCACCGCCAGCCAGACAAGCGGGCCCGCGAACACCAGCCCGATCAGCCGCCCCCAGGCCCGGTGCGCCCATTCCAGCCAGAAAATCTCCTTGAACCCGGACAGGTCCATGTCCGGATGCAGCAGCGCGTATTGCGGTATCGCCTTGTAGAGCCCGAACAGCCGCTCCCACTCGTGGCTGGACAGCGGCGGCAGCGCCCCGGATAGCGGCGCCCATTCCATGATGGACAAGCCGGACCCGGTCAGCCGGGTGGCGCCGCCCAGCACCACCATGCCCCAGATCATGAACGCCACGCCGAACAGCCATACCGCCACAAGATGGCGCCTGCGGCGCGCGAGGGCGGCTTCGCTGCTGGGAAAATCGCGGTCGTCAAACGGCATCGTGCAAGGCTACCCATCCAAGGCAAGGCTGGCAAAGGCAAAACACGCGCGTCCGGACCCGGGGGCCGGGCCGCGCGCTTTCCCCATGCTCTCCCAGGTGCTACCGGCCCCTGCCCATGCAAGTCCAAGAATCAGCACCTACGCCGCTGTTACCGGCAATCCTCCTGTCCGTGGTAGTGCCGGTGCGCAACGAGGCGCCCAACATCGCGCCGCTGGTGGCCGAGATCAGGCGTGCGCTGGCGGGCACGGCGCACGAAATCGTCTACGTGGACGACGGCAGCACGGACGAGACCGCCGCCGCCCTGCAAGCCGAAGCCGCCGCCGCCCCGCTGACCACGCGCCGTCACCGCACCGGCTGCGGCCAGAGTGCGGCGATCATCACCGGCGTGCGCGCGGCCGCTGGCACCTGGATCGCCACGCTGGACGGGGACGGGCAGAACGACCCGGCCGACATCCCGGCGCTGCTGGCGCGCGCGCAGCAGGCGCCCGCGCGCACACTGATCGCCGGCCACCGTACCTCGCGGCGGGACACGCGCATCAAGCGCGCCACCTCGCGCATCGCCAACGCCATACGCGCGCGCCTGCTGGGTGACGCCACCCCGGACACCGGCTGCGGGCTGAAAGTGTTCCGCCGCGCCGATTTCCTGGAGCTGCCGGCGTTCGACCACATGCACCGTTTCCTGCCGGCGCTGTTCATCCGGGCGGGCGGCGCCGTGGTCAGCGTGCCAGTGGGCCACCGGCCGCGCGTGCGGGGGGCCAGCAAATACGGCACGCTGGACCGCGCCTGGGTGGGCGCGTTCGACCTGTTGGGCGTGGCCTGGCTGCAGCGCCGCTGGACCAGGCCCGACCTCGAGTGATGCTGCCGGCCGCGAACGGCCGGCAGCAGGACGCCTAGAGCGCCGACAGCGCCGCCAGCAGCACGAGAGCGCGCGAGGTCGCCAGCTTGGAATCGCCGTGCCGGATCTCGCTGTAGAGCACGCAGGCCGAAGCCGCGGCCACCAGCGCGCCGCCCAGCCGGCGGGTCGGCTTGATCGTCATCATCAGCCCGCCCGCCAGCTCTGCGCCGGCGGCCACCTGCATGTCCCCGCGTGACCAGCCGAGATGGCGGAACAGGCCCACATAGCTCTTATCGCCGGACAGCTTGTCTGCGCCGGCCACGGCCACGGCCGCACCGATTGTTGGGTAAAGCATGGACATATTCTGTATCCTCCGGCGCGCCCAACGCGCGAGGCGGGCGGGCGTTTGCCGGTTCCAACCCCGACCGGCCAAAGCCAAACACCATATCGCCGAAGCGCATAAGAGCAGGTTCCAAGGACGGCCGTCCTTGGCGGGGTCCAGGGGCAGAGCCCCTGGCCTGTCTTACAGGCAACCCTCAAGCATGTTCCTTCTGCGGCGCCGGGATCAACGCGTCGTCCAGGTCACGCGCGCGCAGATAGGCCGGCCGCGCGCTCAGCCGCTCGAAATACGTGGCGAAGGCCGGGCGTTTCTCGACCGTGCCGAACATCATCCCCCAGCCGAGCTGCGAGCCCAGATACAAGTCGGCAGCCGAAAACCGGTCGCCCGCCAGGTAGTCCCGGCCGGACAGCGCGCCCTCGATGGCCGACAGGGTCAGATCGAAGCTGCCGTAACCCGCCATCGCCTGCTTGCCTTCCGGCACCTCGAACTGCAGCGCCTTGTTCGTCGTCGCAGCCTCCAGCGGGCCGGCGGCGAAGAACAGCCACCGGTAATACGCCGCCCGCGCCGCATCCCCGGGCGGCGGCGCCAGCCCCGCCTGCGGAAAGGCATCGGCCAGATACGCGCAGATGGCGGCGCATTCGGTCACCACCTGGCCGCCATGGGTCACCGCCGGCACCTTGCCCATCGGGTTTATGGCCTTGTAGGCCGTGTTCTTCATGTCCGTACCGTATTGGATCACCTCCGTGCGATACGGCTGGCCCACCTCCTCCAACATCCAGCGCACGATGCGCCCGCGTGACATGGGATTGGTGTAGAACACGAGCTCGGCCATACTCAGTCCTCCTTTTGTTCACGGCAGGCTACATCCGCCGCCGGCAGGCGGACAACAAAAAAGCGCCTTGCCGGCGGATGCCGGCAAGGCGCTCGTGAACGCTGTCGCGGAGGCGGCTCAGGCTGCCTTGCGCGCAACCTCGCTCGCGAACATCTCGACGATCGCGGCGTTGAACTGCTTCAGATCGTCCGGCTTGCGGGACGTCACCAGCATGCCGTCGCGCACCATCGGCTCGTCCACCCAGGTAGCGCCAGCATTGCGCAGATCCGTCTGCAAGGACGGCCAGGATGTCATCTTCTTGCCGCGCACCGCGTCCGCCTCGATCAGCGTCCACGGCCCATGACAGATCGACGCGATCGGCTTGCCGGACGTGGCAAAGGCCTTGACGAACGCCACCGCCTGCTTGTCCACCCGCAGGTAATCCGGGTTGGCCACGCCGCCTGGCAGCACCAGCCCGTCGAACTGCTCCGCCGAGACGTCCGCCAGGGTCTTGTCCACCGCAAGGCTGTCGCCCTTCTCGTCGTGGTTCATGCCCTGGATCTTACCGTATTTCTGGGAGACCACGGTCACTTCCGCCCCGGCTTCGCGCAACGCCTTCTGGGGTTCGGTCAGCTCAACCTGCTCTACGCCGTTGGTGGCCAGTATCGCGATTTTCTTCCCGCTGAGTGTGCCTGCCATGTGTCCATCCTTCCGATGTTGTGCGACCAGTAACGGTCACGCGGCAGCGCAGTTGAGGAACTTGCTTTCACGGTAAGGGGAGAAAGCAAGTAATTGTTTTTGAAAAAACAGACCATCGCTGCTCGCGCACAACGCTGAAGCGCACGCGTCCACAAACCCGCGACAGCGGAGCCAAAAGCTTTTTGCTATTTCCGAAAAGAAGACCCTGCTTAAACTGTCGCTCAATACTCGAACTGATAAGACAACCCGATCGTGGACCCGGGATCGTTCTCCGGAGTCGCTCCCTGCACGCTGCCGCCGCCGGTCGCCAGTTGCGCGTTCGCCTTCAGGTGCTTCGTCAGGTCGATCTGCACCTCGGCCGCCGTCCCGCTGCCGGACGTCGCCTGCTTGGCGCCGATATACACCCCGCGTGCCACGTAGCGCCCGGCCTCCACCGTGGCGCCGGTGTTGGTGCCACCCCCGCCGCCGCCCACGGACAGCCGGTCCAGCCCCAGGCCCTTGCGCACCGCCCCCAGCGGGTCCGCCCCGCTGCCCGTCACGCCGGACAGCTCGGCCAGGGCCGAGGCGATCTCGGCGATCTGGATGGCGGAGAGGTCCTTCACGCTGGTGCCGAACAGCAGGTGCGCCAGTATCTCGTCCTGCGGCAGGTCCGGCACGCTGGACAGCTTGATGGTGGGCTTGTCGGCGTAGCCGCCCACGGTAAGCGTCGCGTCCACGCTGCCGGAGTTGCTGTCGGCCACGAAATCCAGCGTCGGGTCGATCTTGTTGGTGACGCTGGTGCCGTCGAAACCCACCTCGCCATGGGTGAAGTTCAGCGTGGTGCCGGCCACGCTGATGCTGCCGCGGCGCATGTCGAACCCGCCGGAGACCTGCGGCGCGCGGCTGGTGCCGCCGATCGTCAGCTTGCCGCCGAGTTCGCTGTCCAGCCCGTGGCCGCGCACGAAGATGCCGGACGGCGCGTCCAGCGTGACCGCCAGGCGCACCAGGCTGGCCGAGGCGGCGGCGTGCGGCGGCGGCCGGTCGCCGGGGCGGCGCACGTTCAGCACCGCCACGCTGGGCGGCAGGCCGTTCGGTATGTTGATCTCGGCGCGGCGGACGAAGACGCGGCCGCTGGCGTCCAGCGTGCCGGCGGCCTGGCCGTGCAATGCCAGGCTGGCGTCCAGCGTGGCGGTCAGCAGGTCGCTCGCCAGCGGCCGCGCATGGTCGGCGGTGAAGCGCAGGTCCACCGGCAGGCCGGGCGCCAGCACGCCCACGGTCCCCGAAGCAGCCAGCGTGCCGCCGCCCGCCTTGGCCGTAAGGCTGTCGATGCGCACCGTATCGCCGGCGGCGGACAGGCGCGCGGTGATGTCCGTGATGCGTGCGCCCTGCACGAAATCCTGTATCTCGCCGCGGTCCAGGGTCAGCGTGCCGCCGATCCGCGGGGCGGAGGCGGTGCCCGCGGCGGTGGCGTCCAGCACCAGGTTGCCCGCCGCGCGCTGGCCGCTGGCGCCCAGGATCGGGTCCAGCAGCGTCAGATCCGCGTGCCCTGACGCGTGCAGCGCCAGCGCGCCCCCCGCCTGCAACGGCGCCGTGCCGTCCGCGGCGAAGCCCAGTTTCGGCCCGCCGGACAGCCGGGCGGCGATCCGCGCCGTACCCCCGTTCAACCCCGCCGTGGCCAGAAACGAGACCGGCTGCAGCGAGGCCGCAGGTCCGCGGCGCACGTGCAGCCCGGCCGCCTGCAGCCGCAGCGTGCCCTGCGGCGCCGCCGTGGTGCCGGTCAGCCTGGCGTCAGCGGTCAGCACGCCGGAAGCCTGCAGCGTGGGGGCGAACGGACGCGCCAGATCCGGCGTCACGCCGCGCAGCGTGGCGGTCAGCGCCAGGGCAGGCGAGACGCGCCCGGCCACGTCCAGCGTCGCCGGCGCCACCCCGGGCGGCCCGAACGCCAGATGCAGCCCGTCCACGCCGGTCCCCGCGCCGAAATCCACCCGGGCCGGCGCGCGCAGGCGCAACGCCTCGCTCTTGTAGCCGGCCGTCAGCGCCGAGAGCGTGACCTGGTGCGCCGGCACATCCAGCCTTGCCGCCGCCGCGAGGCTGGCGGGTGCGGCCTGCACCAGCAGGCCCGCGTCGGTGCGCAGCAGCAGGGCGGCCAGCGGCCCGTTCGCCGTCGCATGCGCCTGCCCGGTCACCCCGGCCGCCGCGATGCCGTCCACCGACAGTGCCAGCGCCACGTCCGGACGGGCCGCCGGATCCGCCACGTGCCCGGTCAGCGACACGTGGCCTACCGCGTTGGCACCCACCGCCAGCCCGCTCGCCTCCACGTCGATGCGCGCCTCCGGGCGGCCCGCCGCCTGCGCGGTCTGGACACGCGCGGTCAGCCCGCCGGCGAGCTGCTGCCCAATCAGCGCATCCAGGTCCGCCAGCCGGGTCAGCCGCGCGTCCAGCGTGCCGGTGGGCACCGTCTCGCCCTTGGCCAGCGTCAGGTCCGCCGTGGCGGCCAGGCTGCGCCAACCCGCCCGCGTCAGCACGGCGTGGAAGGCGCCGTCGGCCGCGCGGTCGAGCTTGGCGTCCAGCACCACCGGGCTGCCGGCGAACCGGCCGCTCGCCTGCATCGTGCCGGACGGGCTGGCCGGCAGTCCCTGCGCCCGTATCGTGGCGCTGACCGGGCCGCGCGGCACGGCGCTTGTGCCCACATCGCCCTTCACATCGGCCTGCAGCGCCAGCCCGCCCGGCGCCCCGTCCACCCTTCCGGATGCGGTCAGCGCGCCCACCACTTGCGGCGAGAGTGCGGCCAGGTCACGCAGCCCCACATGCCAGGCCAGCGCCAGCGTGCCGCCCAGATCGGTGCCCGCCACGTCCGCATGGGCGGCGCGGCCGTCCACCACGGCGCGGCTGATGGTGAAATCCTGCCCGTCCAGCCTGGCGGTGGCGCCGTACGTGGTGGCGCCGAGCAGCGTGGGCAAAGGCGCCAGACCGCCGGTGAACCGCGCGGTGCCGTCTACCGTCACGTCACTGGCCTGGCCGTGCCGCGCCAGGGTCGCCACCGCCTCTGTGGAGCCCTGTATGTCCGTGTGTCCAATGGCGGCGAACGGCGCCAGGCTGGGGATCACCGTGTGCAGCCGCGCGGACAGATCGCCGCGCGCCTCCGCCGTGCCGTCCGCGCTGATCAGCGGATGCTTGAGCGCGAAGCGTATCGGCAGGCTGGGCTGGTCCAGTTGCGCGTGCACCGTCAGGTCCAGCGGGGCGCCGGCGAACAGGCCGGGCTGCGGCGGCGGCAGCACCAGCCCGGTCAGCACCGCATGCGCGTCCACCGCGCCGCGGTTGCCGCCCGCGTCCAGCGTCAGCGCCGCGATGCTGGCGCCGCCGCCATGCACGCCGTGCAGCTCCGCGTGCGCGCTGACGTCCGGCGTGGTGAACGCGCCGTGCAGGTGGGCCTGCAGCGTCACGCTGTCCCAGGACAGGTCCGGCCGTGGCGCCATCGCCGGCGCGTTCGCGTCCACATCCAGCGACGCGCTATGGCCCACCAGATCGACCGTGCCGTGCGCGTCCGCGTGCAGCGCGCCGGCGGCCAGGGTCACGTCCGTCCGCTCGGCGCCGCGCGGGCCGGCGATGCCGGCGTGCAGCGACAGCGCGCCCAGATCCGGCAGCGCGGCCAGGCCGGACACCAGGCCGCCGGACGGCTCGGCGGCGTCCAGCTTCGCGCTGATCGAGGCCGCGTCCAGCCGGCCGTCCAGCCGGTAGCGCCCCGGGCCATCCAGCCGGTCGACCGCCACCTGCGCCTGCGCGTCGTCCAGCGACGCCACCTGCGCGGCGCCGGCCAGATGCAGGACCGCTGCGTGACCGGCTACGGCCGCGCCCAGGGTCAACCGTGCCACGTCCAAGGATTGCACATCCACCTGCACCGGCAGGCTGAACCCGCCTTTGGACGGCGCGGCCGGCTTGGCCGCCGGTGCCGGCAACCGGATCACGTCCAGCCCCGCCGCACGCAGCCGCGCTATCCTGGCCGTGCGCCCCAGCAGCGCCAAAGGCGACCAGTCCAGCGCCACGCCGTCCAGCGTCAGCCAGGTGCCGCGCGCGTCGCGCACTTCCAGATGCGCCAGCCGCAACGCGTCCGGGAAGCGGCCGGACAGCCCGCGCAGTGCCACCAGGCCGCCAGACAGGCTGCCCGCCTCGCTCTCGATCAGCCGGCGCCCCGGCCCGGTATTGGCCAGCACCAGCACCGCCGTCACCAGCAGCACCGGCAACAGAACCAGCGCGCCCGCGACCAGGAGCAGGATGCTGCGCAGGCGATGCGGACGCGGCGGTGTCTCGCTCAAAACGCCTGCCCCAATCCCAGATACAGCTCGTAGCTGTCGCCGCCCTGTATGCGGGTGATCGGGGTCGCGATGTCCACCCGTATCGGCCCGATCGGCGTGTAGTAGCGCGCGCCGATGCCCGCACCTTCCTCCAGCCTGCCGCCGAACGGCGCGCTGCTCGCGTTCACCTGGCCCGCATCGACGAACACCACCATGCCGATATTGTGCCACACGCGCTGCCGCAGCTCGATCGTCGCCGCGTCGATCGCCGCACCACCGGCGGGCGTGCTGTCCGCGAAGGCGGGCCCGATCGACTGGTAGCGGAACCCGCGCACGGTGGCCGAGCCGCCGCCGTAGAAACGCTGGTCCGGCGGCAGCTCGAACTGGCTGGCGCCCTGCGCGCTGCCCACCAGCCCGCGCAGCGCCAGCACCGTATGTCCGGGGGCGGACAGGCCCAGCGAATGCAGGTCGAAATACGTGCTAGCCGTGCCCTGCAGGATGACAAAGGTGCTGTCCTGCCCCGACAGGCTCTCGGTCGGCGTGGCGATCAGCGTGGCGCGCAGCCCGTGCAGCGGGTCGTCCAGCGGGGTCGCCACGTCCGTGCTGTCATATTTGCCCGTCACCGGCACCGCCAGCAGCGTATAGTCCCGCGTGACACCCTCCTGCAGTATGGATTCCTGCGTCGCCGTCACGCCTATGCTCGCCGTCCAGCGGCGGGACAGTTTGCGCGACAGCACCGCGCCCGCAATCTCGGCGGTCTGCGTGTAGCTGATCAGATCCTGCTTCAGCGCGGACAGATCCAGCTCAAGCTGCTGGTCGCGGTGAAAGTAGTCCGGCTTCACGAACTGCGCGCGCGCCAGATAACCGATCCCCTTGTCGGCACTGCCGCCCAGCCCGGTGACGGTGCCTGTCAGGTTCAACTGCTCCGCATTGCCGAACAGGTTGCGGTGGGACCAGGTAACGCCCGCGCTGCCGCCCAGATCGGTGGAATAGGCGATGTTGAAGGTCACCGCATGCAGCTTGCGCTCGCTGACGTCGACGCGCAGCGGCAGCCGCCCCGCCGCATCCAGGCTCTTCGCCGCACTGATCTTCACGCCGGAGAACACGCCCACCGAGGCCAAGTCCTGCCGCGCCGCCTCTATCTTGCTGGGCTGGTACAGCTCGCCTGGATAGATCAGCAGCCGCCGCCGCACGTAGCCCTCATGCGTGCGCCCCAGCCCGGTGATGCTGATCGGCCCGATATCCACCCGCGGCCCGGTGACGACGTGGAAGCGTACGTCCAGCGCGTGGGCGTCCGGCACTTCGGTGGCCACCGGCGGATCGACCCGCGCCAGCGCGTAGCCGTCCTCCTGCAGGGCGGTCAGCAGGCGGCTCCCCGCGCCCAGCACGTCGGCCGCCACCGCCGGCGCGCCCGGGTTCAGCGTGAAGGCGCGCGCGGGCTCCGCCGGCACCGCGCCGTCCAGCTCCACCCGCCGCAGGTGAAACAGCGGACCCTTGTCGATATGCACCAGGACGGCGGCGGAGCCCGCCTGCGGCAGGGCGGACAGCGTGTCCGGCAGCGTGGGCGTATCCAGCCCCTGTCCGGCGATGGTGACACTGACCTGCGCCTGGTAGTAGCCGAAGCTGTCCAGCGCCGTGCGCACGCGGCCCACATCCGCCCTGGCACGGGCCACCAGCGCGAACGGCGAGGCGGGCGCCGGCTTGCGCAGCGCCGCCAGTTGCGAACTGCCGGCGATGGCCGCGTCCAGCGCCGCGTTGCCGGTGGGGTCGATCTTCAGCGTGTAGGCGACCGGATCGGCGGCTTGCGCACGCACGGCGATGAGCGCGGCGCCGGTGCATAGGATGCGGCTTGCCGCTTTCAGGCGTCTCATTTGGGGGGAGGTAAGGGGGGTGTGGGGGGGAAGGCAAGGAAGGCCTTCTTTTTTGCAAAAAAGAAGCAAAAAACTTTTGTCCCCGCGCCTGCACCAAGGCTCGCTCAGGTCCTGCAATTGCGCGCGGTCGCAGAACCTGCGCGGACCATCGTGCAGGCGGGGTAGCAAAAGTTTTTTGCTTCTTTTTTGCAAAAAAGAAGGCCTTCCTTGCTTCCTTCCCGCAATGCAGCAACCCGCCCGCGCCAGTTGTGGCCCCCCAACGCTGCCCTAACCTCCACGGCCCATGTCAGACGCGCTCGCCATACCCGTAAAGCTCGCCGGCCCCAGCACACGCGGCGCCGCCCTGATCATCGCCGCCGCCTTGTTCATGGAGCAGCTGGACGGCACCGTGCTGGCCACCGCGCTGCCCGGCATGGCGCGCAGCTTCAATGTCGATCCGCTGCACATGAACATCGCGCTCACCTCCTACCTGCTCAGCCTGGCGGTCTTCATTCCGGCCAGCGGGCAGGCGGCGGACCGCTTCGGATCGCGCACCGTGTTCCGTGCCGCCATCGCCATGTTCACGCTCGGCTCGGTGCTGTGCGGCGTCTCGCAGTCGCTGGCCATGCTCGTGGGCAGCCGCGTGCTGCAGGGCATAGGCGGGGCGATGATGATGCCGGTGGGCCGGCTGGTCCTGCTGCGCACGGTGCCGAAGGCGGAGCTGGTTTCGGCAATGACCTGGGTGCTGGTGCCCGGCCTGGTGGGCCCGGTGATCGGCCCGCCTTTGGGCGGCTTCTTCGTCACCTACCTGAGCTGGCACTGGATCTTCTACATCAACGTGCCGATCGGCATCGCGGGCTTCCTGCTCACCGGCCGCTACATCGTGCAATTGCGCGAGGCCGTACGCCTGCCGTTCGACTTCCTGGGCTTCGGCCTGTCCGGCCTCTGCCTCGCCTCGCTGATGTTCGGCTTCGAGCTGGCCAGCCGCGACGCCGTGCCCGTGTGGGAGAGCTGCGCCATTCTGGCCGCCGGGCTGCTGGCGGGCCTGGCCTATGCGCGCCACGCCCGCCACGCGGAGAACCCGGTGCTGGATTTGCGCCTGATGCGCGTGCCCAGCTTCGCCATTTCCGTCTGGGCCGGCTCGCTGACGCGCATCACCGGCGGCGCGCTGCCCTTCCTGCTGCCGATGATGCTGCAACTCGGCTTCGGCGTGACGGCCGCCCGCAGCGGCCTGATCACCTTCTCCAGCGCCGCGGGTGCCATGCTGATGAAGGCCGCCGCCCCCGCCATCCTGCGCCGCTGGGGCTTCCGCGCCACGCTGATGTGGAACGGCGTGCTCGCCACGCTGCTGCTGATGAGTGCGGCGCTGTTCCGCCCCAGCGTGCCGGTGGCGGTGATCGTGACGGTGATGTTCGTGGGCGGGTTCTTTCAGTCGTTGCAATTCACCGCCTACAACACGGTGGCCTACGCGGACATACCGCGCGCGCAGATGAGTGCGGCCACCAGCTTCTACACCACGTTCCAGCAACTGATGCTGAGCGCCGGCATCTGTGCCGCGGCCGCTGTTCTGGCGGGTTCGATGACGGTGCAGCGGCATTTCGCGCCCGAACTGTCCGATTTTTCCGTGGCCTGGGTGGTGCTGGGGCTAATCACGCTGGTGGCGGTGCCGGTGTGCGGGATGCTGTCGCGCACGGCGGGGGACGACATGTCCGGCCGCAGGTGAGGGCAGGGGCCGCGCCTGCCACGACGGCGGGTGCGGATTGCTTCAGGGTTTTCGTCACGCTACAAGCCGACGCCGGAACGGTCCGGTTGTGGAGTGTTCGGCATGGCGATCAGGCCAATCCTGCTGGCTGGTGGCTTCGCGTTTGCCTGGACGGCGGCGGCACGAGCGCAGCCGGTTGCGGGCCCGTATGTCAGCCTGGGCGCCGGCGTGAACCTGCAGCAGAACGAGATCGTGGCGGCGGCGCCGCTCGCGCGCGACTATAACAACCTGGAATACAGCTTCCATCCCGGCTTCGCCGGCAAGGCCAGCGCGGGTTACGGCCTGGGCAACGAGCTGCGCGCCGAGATCGAGGGCGACTACATCAGCAACGTGGTGCGCGGCGGCCAGTACGTATTCCCGGACGGCCAGAACCTGCCACGCAGCGGCGGTGGGCTGGAGCAGAAATACGGCGGCTTCCTGAACGTCCTCTACGATGTCAGCCTCGGCTTGCCGGTGCAGCCGTATGTGGGTGTGGGCGCCGGTGGCCTGGCCGTCGAGCACAACGGCTTCAACCAGCACCAGGAAGGCGTGACGGTCGTCGTGCCTCCGCCAATCCCCGGCGGCAAGCCGTTCGGCTACCACGACCAGACGATTGGCGGCTTCGCCTATCAGGGCATCGCCGGCTTCGCGGTTCCGCTGGCCTGGGCGCTGCCTGGGCTGTCCTTGACCGCGGAATACCACTTCGTCGGCCTGCTGGACCCGTTGCCGGCGTTCCAGACGGAGGAGTCGCGCTACGTCGAAGTATCCTCGCCCTGCAGTCCGGGCGGCATCTGCCTGCCGCTGATCACCAGGAAGCACATCGAGGTGCAGGAGAACCGGCATTTCGGCAACGACTTCAACCACGAAATCGTGCTGGGCTTCCGCTACGCGCTGTTCCAGCCGCAGCCGCCGATACGCCATGGCAACCTCGGCGTAGCGTCCGCGCCGTCCACGACCTTCATCGACTACAACTTCCTCGTCTTCTTCGACTGGGACCGCGCGGACCTGACGGCCCGTGCCCGTCAGATTGTCGCCAAGGCGGCCAGCGCGGCGCCGAGTGGGCGCGCCACCCGCATCGAGGTGGACGGCTACACGGACCTGTCCGGCACGCCGGCTTACAATCAGCGCTTGTCCATACGCCGCGCCCAAAGCGTGATGGCCGAACTGGTGCGCGACGGCGTGCCGGCCGGCGCGATTTCCGTCGCGGGACATGGCGAGGCCGACCCGCTGGTGCCGACCGCCGCCGGCGTGCGCGAGCCGCAGAACCGGCGGGTGGAGATCATCCTGCGTTGATGCCGGTGGCCGTCTCCTAACGAGACGGGGTCTGGGGCCAAGGACCCAGCAAGGTCCAGGGGCAGCGCCCCTGGCCTTGCCCTACAGCCGCCGCCTTACCCCACCGGCAGCCAAACGCTGAACACCGCCCCCCGCCCTGCCTCGCTATCGATCAGCAGCACGCCGCGATGCCGATTCACGATGTGCTTGACGATCGCCAGCCCCAGCCCGGTCCCGCCCACCGCGCGCGACCGGCTCGCATCCACCCGGTAGAACCGCTCCGTCAGACGCGGCAGATGCTGGCGCGGTATGCCCGGCCCGTCATCCTCCACGGACAGCACCACCCCCGGCCGCCCCGGATACTTGCCACCTTGCGCCGCGCCGGCCAGGCCGAGGCGAATCGTCCCGCCCTGCCGCCCATATTTCAGCGCGTTGTCCAGCAGGTTCCCCGCCACCTGCTCCAACTGGTCCGTGTCGCCCAGCACGCGCGGCAGACCCGCCGCCACCTGCAGATCAACCGTCACGCCGCGGGCGGATACGGCAAGCTGCAGTCCGGCCAGCACGCGCTCCACCACGCCCTGCATGTCCACCAGCTCGGCCGGCGGAAGGTGCTCGGTGATCTCGATGCGCGACAGCGACAGCAGGTCGTCGATCAGCCGGTTCATCCGCTCGGCCTGCTCGGCCATGATCTCCAGGAAACGCGCCTGCGCCGGCGGGTCGTCCGCCGCCGGCCCGCGCAGCGTGGCGATGAAGCCGATCAGACTGGCCAGAGGCGTGCGCAACTCGTGGCTGGCGTTAGCCACGAAATCGGCGCGCATGCGCTCGATCGCGCGCTCCCGCGTCCGGTCGGACAACACCGCCAGCACGCCGCCGCCGCCGGACAACGGCGAGTCCAGCGCCACCACCATCGCCTGCACGTCGCGCGGCACCGGCACCGGCACGCGCAGATCGGCGAGCTGCGCCGCGGCATCCGGACCGCGCGCGATCGCCCGGTCGATCGCCGCGCGCAACTCCGGATGGCGCAGCACGGCGCCAATCGCGTCGCCGAACGCGGTGCGCGCCGCGGCGTTGGCCCGCCGAACGCTGCGGTCCAGCCCCAGCACCAGCAGCGGGTCCGGCAGCCGCTCCACGATGGAAGCCTCCGCGCGCAGCAGACGGTCCACCAGCGCGCTCTGCTCGCCCAGCGTCGCCGAGATCTGCTCCACCTCACCCAGCACGTCCGCGCCCAGCGAGAGCGGCCGCGGCGCGCCCGGCTGTGCACCGGTGCCCGCCAAGTGCAGCAGGCTGGCGAGCGTGCGCAGGTCCTGCGCCCAGACCAGCGCCAGGCCGAACGCGCCCACGATGATGGCCAGGGCGGCGCCCAGTGCGGCTCGCGGCACGGCCTGGCCTTCGATCACCAGGACCGTCAGCGCCAGGATCGGGACGCCGGCTATGGCGGTGGTGACGCGTAGGGCGGTCAGCAGCATTTAAGAAAGGCAAGGCCTTCTTTTTTGAAAAAAAGAAGCAAAAAACTTTTGCTCCCTGTCGGCGACACCCAGGACAGCTTCGCGACAGCGGAACAAAAGTTTTTTGCTTCTTTTTTTCAAAAAAGAAGGCCTTCCTTACGACCCAGGCGAAGACAAATCCGTAGGCGCCGGGCTCACCACACTCGCCCCCCCGTTCGTCCCGATCTGGAAGATCGCCAGCGCCCGCCGCACATGCCCGTCCGGCAGCAGCACGATCGCCCCGTCCACCCCGGAAAACCCGTCCTGCTTGGTCAGCGCGCTGGCTGAGAAATCGTTGTCCTGCGCCAGCGACCGCCCGATCAGCGTGGCGTCGAACGCGATGTCCGCGATCGGCGGCGGTGCGAACCCGTATTTGCCCTGGAACGCGCCAATGAACCCGTCACGCTGGGTGGGGTCCGGCACCGCATACCAGCCGCCCGCCAGCCGCCGCAGATGGGACGCGCCGCCGGCCCAGAAAGCCGGCCCCAGCAGCCGCACCTGCGGCGCGATCACGTCGTATTCCGGCAGCTTTTCGGCCAGCCGGCGCAGCGCCTCGCCGTTGGCGGCCAGCAGCAGCGTGTCGAACGGCGGCGGCGCGGGCGGTTGCGCCGCCAGCACGGCCGCCTGCTGGCGAGACGCAGGATCGGTGCTGTCGCGCATCGCGCGTATGCGCTGCTCCACCTCGCCGCGCCGGTTCTCGTAATCGGTCAGCGTCTTCAGCGCCACGTCGGCGCTGCCCGCATCGCCGCCGCCGCGCTGCACGTTCGGCGGATCGAATCCGGCCTGGCTGGCGGCCTCCACCAGCGCGGTCTGCAGCGCGTCGCCGAAGGCGCCCTCCGGCAGCAGGGCGGCCAGATGCTGGCGCCCCTCCGCCCGCGCGGCGGCCACCAGCCGGCGCATCTGCTGGTCCGCGGTCACGCCCAGCACCCACACGCCGGGGGCGGCCACGTTCGGGTCGCTGCTGAAGGACAGCACGGGAATGTTGGCCGGCACGCTGACGGCCGCCACCGCCTGCGTCTCCTCCGCCGTCAGCGGCCCCAGGATGATCGTGTCGCCGGCCGCGATCGCCGCCTGGGCGGCGGCCGCCGCGCGCGCGGGGTCGCCGCCGGTGTCGCGAATGTCGAGCGGCGGCGTGCCCGGCGAGGACGCAGCCAGGCTCGCCGATTGCTTCATGGTGGCGGCTACCCCGGCATTGGGCCCGCTCAGCGGCAGCAGCAGCGCCATCCGGCGTGGCCCTTGCGGCTGGGACAATGGCGGTGCCACGGTAAGCGGCCCGGGCGGTGCGCCGCCGGGCTGCGGCCCCTGCACGCAGGCCGATAGCAGCCATGCGGATGCGAGTAGCCCCAATGCCGGACGAAACATGCGTGTCCTCCCTTGCCGCCTCTGAACCCGAAGGTAACCACCCCAGGGAGGCCGGCTTGCGTGCCGGTCTTGTGCTGGTTTCCACCCCCATCGGCAACCTTTCCGACATCACGCTGCGCGCCATCGCGGCCCTGCGCGCCGCGGACCTGGTGCTGTGCGAGGACACCCGCACCACCGCGCGCCTGCTCTCGCATCACGCCATCGCCACCCGCACCGCCCCGCTGCACGAGCACAACGAGGATTCCCGCACGCCGGACATCCTGGCCCGCCTGGCCGCCGGCCAAACCGTGGCGCTGGTGTCGGACGCGGGCACGCCGCTGGTCTCGGACCCCGGCTACCGGCTGGTGCGCGCCGCCATCGCCGCCGGCCACCACATCGAAGCGATGCCCGGCGCCAATGCCGCCACCACCGCGCTGATCCTGTCCGGCCTGCCGCCGCACCCCTTTCTGTTCCTGGGCTTTCCGCCGCCGCGCCGGGCCGCCCGCGCGGCCGCCTTCGCCCGGCTGCGCGCCGCCGAACGCGCCGGCCTGTCCGCCACCCTGGTCTGGTACGAGGCGCCGCACCGTCTGGCCGAGACCCTGGCCGACATGGCGGCAACATTCGGCGACCGGCCGGCCTGTGTCGCACGCGAGCTGACCAAGCGCTTCGAGGAGGTCCGCCGCGACACGCTGCCCGAACTCGCGGCCCATTACGCGGCGCACGCGGCGCGCGGCGAGGTCACCGTGCTGGCCGGTCCGGCGCCGGAGGAGGCGGCCGTCGCCCACGACCTGGACGCCCTGCTGTCGGCGGCGCTGCAAACCCAAAGCGTGCGCGAAGCAGCGGCCGGTGTGGCGGAAGCCACCGGGCTGCCCCGCCGGTCGGTATACGCGCGGGCGCTGGCGCTCAGGGGCGGTTAGGCGGGCACCCGCAAAGGCTGCTTGCGGGCAGTCAGACCGCCCCGCCGCGCGATCGCGTGGCCAGCAGCAGCGCAGTTTTCATTGCCTACCCGCGCTCACCGATGTATTCACTTTTCCGTGATTACATGTGTCCGTGTTTGAGCTGCAATCGTTCCAAAGGGGCTGTGCCATGATCCTTTTGCGTGTTCTCGCCGTCTTCCTGCTGGCATGCGGCCCGGTGTCCGGCGCCCTGGCCAGCCAGGCAGCCAGCCCCCCTGGAACACTGCCGCTGAGCCTGAAAGTATGTGCCGTCGGCGTCGCCCTGGGTGCTGCCGTAGAACGCCTGCGCTCCGGCCCGAACACCCGCAAATTTTAGGTAAGGCCAGGGGCTCTGCCCCTGGCCCCGCTAGGGACAGTCGTCCTTAGAACCTGTTCACACGCACCCTGCGACTGGGGTTTGGGGCAGCGCCCCGACTTCGCCTAAAGATAGGGCATGCAAAGCCGCGCCAGCGCATCACGCAACCGCACCGCCAGCGGCCGCGCGCGAAGATCCGCCTCCGTCAGCGCCCGCCCGCGGCACCCTTTCACGAACGCCGCCAGCTTTTCCGCGTGCTCCGGCCCGTAGCTCTCCACGCACAGCTCGAAATTCAGCCGGAACGAGCGTATGTCCCAGTTGCAACTGCCAACCAGGAACCACTCGCCGTCCACCACCATCAGCTTGGAATGGCGGAACGGCGGCGGAGACAGCCACACCCGCACACCGTCCGACAGGATCGGCCCCACATTGGCCCGCGCCGCCCAATCGACCAGCTTCTGGTTGCTCTGCTGCGGCATCACCACGTCCACGCTGACACCGCGCATCGCCGCCAAAGACAGTGCCGCCCCCAGGCGTTCGTCGGGCAGGAAATACGGCGTCATCACCACGATGCTGTCGCGCGCGCACGCCACCGCCTGCAGAACCGCGAACTCGATCTTCTCCACGTCCTCGTCCGGTCCGGAATCGATCACGCGTGAAGCGGTGGACGCCTGTTCGACAGCGTCCAGCACGGGAAACCACGCGGCCCCATCCAGCGTCTCGCCCGAAGCAAACAGCCAGTCCTGCGCGAAAGCTTCCGCAAGCTGCCCCACAACCGGCCCGTCGAAACGGAAATGCGTGTCCTGCACTGGATGTTTGGTGTGACAGGCCATCACGTTGTCATCGGCCACGTTCAGCCCGCCGGTGAAGCCGATGCGGCCGTCCACCACCAATATCTTCTTGTGCGAACGCAGGTTCAGGAACGGCATGCGCCACGGCAGCGGCGAGTGCAGGAAGCGCGCGGCCGGCACGCCGCGCCGGCGCAGCGCGTGATAGGCCGGCGAGCGCAGCCAGCCGCCGCCTATGCCGTCGATCAGCACGCGCACCGCCAGGCCGCGCCGCTGCGCCGCGTCCAGTGCGTCCACGAAACGGCCGCCCCACACATCGTCGTCGAACAGATAGGAGGACAGCCCGACGCTACGTTCGGCCGCCCCGATCGCCGCGAGCATCGCCGGATAACCCGCGTCGCCGTTCTGGAACACCGCGATCGTGTTGCCGCCCAGCAGCGACCGGCCGCTGATACGGCCGTTGCCGGCCCGCAGCGCCGCAAGATGCGTGTCTCCGTCGGGCTCCGTGGTGGCGCTGGCGGGCGCCGAGGGCCCGCCGGCCCCCGGCCGCAACCGCCGCGCCCGGCGCTGCACGCGGTTGATGCCGAACACGTAATACGTGGCAGCGCCGGTGAACGGCGCGAACCATGCGAGTCCGATCCAGCCGACCGCGGTCGCCACCTCCCGCTTGCGCAACAACACATGCAGCGTCACGCAGATCGCCAGCACCAGCCCCAACGGAAAGAAGATCGCATGGCGTGCGTGCAGCAGCGTCGGCAGTAGGTCCGTCATGGCCAGAGCGATACCCCGTTCCCGCCGGAACCCGAAACCGCGTAACGGTCATGCGCTGCACCGGCAGGCACCGCCGACCACCCACGGCCGGGCTGCGCCACGTGCGGCCGCCTACTCCCGCTCGCGCTGGAGCTGCCGTTACGCTACCTCCGCGCGGCTCAACCGCGCATCGTAGATCGACCGCGCCTCCAGCGTCCGCGCCACCAGCGTCGCCCCCGCCACCGCCAGCAGGATCGGCAGCATCGCCGCCCTGGCCTGGCCGGTCAGCTCCATCATCAGCACGACGGTGGAGATCGGCCCCTGCGTGGTCGCCGCCACCATCGCCGCGGCGCCCAGCACGGCGGACAGCCCGGGCGGCATCCCCGCCCAGACCAGCGACCACGCGAAGCCCAGCGCCGAGCCCAGCAGCGCGCCGAACGCCAGGCTCGGCGTGAACAGCCCGCCAGGCGCGCCGACTCCCAGGCAAAGCAGCGTGGCCGCGGGCTTAAGCACCAGCAGGGCGAACAGCAGCGTGGGCGCGACCTGTCCGGTGAACAGCATCTCGGTCAGGTCTCGGCCGTTGCCCAGCACCTGCGGATAGGCGAGCGACACCACGCCAAGCAGCCCCAAGGCCGGCACCGGCGCCACCAGCCGCCATACGCCGCGCGGCCGGTGCTTGTCCGCCCAGCCCACGGCACGCACCACGCCCACGGACACCACGCCGATCAGCGGCCCCGCCAGCAACGCCCAGGCCACCGCCGCGGCGGGCGCGCCATAGGCCGGTATCACGTAGGTCGGCCCGTCCGGCAGAAACAGCCACGCCACACCCGTGGCGGTAAGCGAGGTGACCAGCGCCGGCACCACGAAACGCAGCGCCAGCTCGCCGCGCAGCACCTCCAGCGCGAACAGCGCGCCGCCGAGCGGCACCCCGTACACCGCCGCCATGCCGGCCCCTGCGCCGCACGCCACCAGCAGCCGCCGCAGCTCGTCGTCCAGCCCGGTCCGGTCCGCCACCATGTTGCCCAGCACCGCGCCCGCCTGCTTCGGCGCACCCTCCCGCCCCAGTGACGTGCCCAGCGCCACCACGAGCACCGACAGCACCGCGCTGCCCAGCGTGCGCGCCGCCGGCAGCCGGCCCGCGTGGAACCACAAAGCGGCGGTGACATCGATGCTGTTGGCGCTGGAGAGCTGGCGCAGCAGCCACTGTCCCAGGCCGGTCAGCACGCCTGCGCCCAGCAGCGCCGCCAGGTCCAGCCAGGCCGGCGCATGGCCCGCCGCCACCACCAGGTCCTCGCCCGAGCCGGGCCACACGCCATGCTGCACCACGCGCAGCAATCCGGTCAGCGCCGCGGCGGCCAAGCCGGTCCCGCTGCCTGTCAGCATCACCGCCAGCCAGAAAGAGGCGGCTGCCCGGGTGGCAAGTATCGGCGCTATCACGTGGGTCGGGTGCCTTCTTCTCGGAAACAGCAACGCCTGCTGCCGGACGGCCAAGCCCGCCGGCCGGGCGGACGCCCCCGCCCTGCCGGATGTAACGCGCGTTGCCGACTTGCCCCGCCTCCTCTGCCCTCCAATCTCAGCAGCAGGAAGGACCCTCTACAGTGCTCACCCGATTCGCCGCCGCCCTGCTCGCTTTGCTGGCCACCGCCGCCCAGGCGCAGCAACCGCCCCCGTTGCCCGTGGTGAACACGCCCTCGCCGGGCCAGCCCACGCTCTCGGCACCGCAGCTCCGCCAGCTCCTCGCACCCGTGGCCCTCTACCCGGACCCGCTACTGGCCAGCATCCTCGCGGCGTCCACCTACCCCGCGCAGATCGTCGAGGCGCAGCGCTTCCTGGCAGACCCCGCCCAGGCCGGACAGCCGGTGGCGCAACTGACCGACGAGGCGGCCGCACATGACTGGGACCCCAGCGTGGTGGCCCTGCTCGCCTTCCCGCAGGTCCTGCAGATGCTGGATTCCAACCTCGAATGGACCGAGCATCTCGGCCGCGCCTTCACCGCCCAGCAGGCGGACGTGTTCGCGGCGGTGCAGTCGCTGCGCCAGCTTGCCCAGCAGGCCGGCACGCTGACCAACGGCCCGTATGACAGCGTGGTGGATGCGGGCGGAGACATCCAGATCCTGCCGCCCTCCTCGCAGGACGTGTACCTGCCCAGCTACAACCCGGCCTGCGTGTATGGCCCCGATCCCGCCTGCGCCGCCGGCCAGGATCAGGTAGGCTGGCTGACAGACGACCTGCTGCCCTACGGCTACCTGCAATGGGGCAGCCTGGACTGGCGCCAGCACGCCATACGCTACGATTACCGCTACCGGGCCAGCGCGCCGGTCTGGCGCCACGGCGCATCCGTCCCGCACGAGCACGTCTTTAACTACGCCCCGGCCGCCAACCAGCTCTACGCCGCGCGCCCGGCGTTCCGGCCGGCTTACCGCGTGGCGATGCCGGCGCGGCCGGTGTTCCGCGCGCCGGCTGTGCACGTAGCCGCACCTGTGGCGGTGGCGCATTTTTCCGGTGGCGGGCGAAGGTAAGGAAGACAGGCCTTCTTTTTTGAAAAAAAGAAGCAAAAAACGTTTGGTCCTGTCGCTGCGGCGGCGTGCACGCAAGGTCTGCAAGGAAGGGTCCGCGACAGCAGGATCAAAAGTCTTTTGCTTCTTTTCTTCAGAAAAGAAGGCCTTCCTTGCTTACGCGTCAATGCGCCGCGCCAGCCTCCCCAGCCGCCATCCGCGGCAGAAAAACCGCAAGCCCGCACCCCACCAGCGCCACCAGGCTCAACACGTAGAACAGATCCAGGTAACTCAACATCGCAGCCTGGGACTGTATCAATCGCGAGATCGGGCCCAGGTCCACGCCCGCGCCGTAGCCGTTATACGGCGTCACGTGCTCGCCCAGCCGCGCATGATGGAACTGCTCGCGATAGGCCAGCAGCGTGGTGGTGTAGCTGATGCCCACGCTGCCGCCCAAATTGCGCATCAGGTTGATCAGCGCGGACGCCTCGTTGTTGCGCTCCGGCGGCACGCCTACCAGCGCCACCGAATTGATCGGTATGAACAGGAACGGCAGCCACATCGCCTGCAGCGCGCGTATGCTGGAGATGTGCCAGAACCCCACGACCTGGGTCAGTCCCGAGGCATACCACATGGAAAACGCCGTGCCGGCAAACGCCAGGCACGCCAGCCATTTCGCCTGTACCACCCGTCCCGTCAGCACGCCGGACATCGGCATCAGCACGATCGTCACGATGCCTGCCGCACCCAGCGTCAGCCCCGCCGTCGTCGCATCGTAGCCCATCAGCTCCTGCGTCATCTGCGGCAGAAGCTGCGTGGTGGAAATCAGCACGAAGCCGAGCGCAAACATCAGCACGTTGCTGATGGCGAAAGAAGGGATGCGCAGCAGCCGGATGTTCATCACCGGCTGCTTGTGCCCCCACTCCCAGAACACCAGCACCACCAGGCTCACCACGCAGACCGTGCCCCACAGATTGACGAACGGCGAGCCCCAGCCGCCCTCGCGCTCGAACCTGTCGAGCACGATCTGCAGCGTGCCGAAGCCCAGCACCACCAGCACGAAGCCCACGTAATCCACACGCAGCCCGCCCGCCAGCAACTCGCGCCGCCGCGCCTGCGTGGCCGGTGAATCGACCACGAACACGCCCACCAGCGCCAGGCTGAGCAGGCCGAACGGCAGGTTGATGAGAAACACCCAGTGCCAGGAATACGCGTCGGTCAAATAGCCGCCCAGCACCGGGCCTACCGCGGGCGCCATCACCACCGTCAGCCCATACAGCGCAAACGAGGCCGCGCGCAGCCGCGGCGGAAACGAATCGGCGAAGATCGACTGTTCCACCGGCGCCAGCCCGCCGCCGCCCAATCCCTGCATCACCCGCCACAGCAGGATTTCCGGCAGGCTGCTCGCCGTGGCGCATAGCAGCGAGCTGACGGTGAACAGCGCCACGCAGATCATGTAGAAGCGCTTGCGGCCGATCACGTTGGCCAGCCAGCCGCTGATCGGCACGATGATGGCGTTGCTCACCAGGTAGCTGGTGATGATGTAGGTGCTCTCGTCCTGGCTCGCCGCCAGGCTGCCCGCGATGTGGCGCAGGCTGACGTTCGCGATGGTGGTGTCGAGAACTTCCATGAACGTGGCGATAGAGACGACGACGGCGATCAGCCAGGGGCTGCGGTCACCGGCGGCTGAGTAGGGGAGGTCGTCTTCGGCCATGTCTGTGCCTGTAAGAAAGAAAGGAAGCGGTTCTTTTTTGAAAAAAAGAACCAAAAAACTTTTATCTCTCACGCAGGCGCAGATGCCGTGCGTATCAGGATGAAACCGGCTGCGGCAGATGCGGGAAGCAAAAGTTTTTTGCTTCTTTTTTTCAAAAAAGAAGGCCTTGCCTTACCTGACCCGTATCAGCGGCTCCACGCTCATCCCAGGCGCCAGATGCAGCCGCTCGCACGCATTCGCGTCAGCAAACACCAGCTTCACCGGCAGCCGCTGCACCACCTTTACGTAATTGCCGGTGGCATTCTCCGCCGGCAGGCTGCTGAACTGCGCGCCCGTGCCGCGCTGCAGGCTGTCCACGCGCGCCTCCAGCGCCGGGCCGCCGAACGCGTCCACCGTCACCTTCGCCGTCTGGCCCACATGCAGGTGCGTCAGCTGGCTTTCCTTCAGGTTCGCCGTCACCCAGCAGGACGGCTGCACGATGGCGAGCAGGCTCTGCCCCGCATTGACGTAGTTGCCAACTTCCACCGTGCGCCGCGCCACATAGCCCGGCGCCGGCGCCACGACATGCGTATAGCTGAGCTGCAGCTTCGCCTGCGCGATGTTGGCGTCCGCCGTGCGCAGCGCCGCTTCGGCCGCCGCCACCTGCGCGCGGGCGATGGCCACCTGTGCGCGCGCGCTCGTCTCCGTGCTGCGCGCCGCATCCAGGCGCGCCCGCGCGGAGTCGGTGGCGGCATGTGCCTGGTCGATCGTCTGCGCGGTGATGGCGCGCGGGTTTATCCGCGTGTAGCGGCCCAGATCCTGCTGGTTCTGCAACAGGGTCGCCTGCGCCACACGGACCTGTGCCGCGTCCTGCGCCACGTCGGCCTCGCGCGCGGGCAGGGTGGCCCGCGCCTGCATCAACTGTGCGGCCGCTTGGTCACGCTGCGCCTGCATCTGGTCCAGCCGCACCGCCATGTCGCGCGGATCGATCTCGGCCAGCACCTGGCCCGCCTGCACCGCCTGGTTGTCATCCACGCGCAACGCCACCACGCGCCCGCTGATCTGTGCCGAGACCTGGGAGACGTGTCCGTCGATGAACGCGTCGTCCGTGCTCTCGTAATGCCGCGCGTCCAGCCAGTAGAGCACGCCGGCGGTGACAAGAGCGGCCACAACGAGCGCCGCCGCCACCAGCTTCGGCCACCGGCGCGCCGGCGGCGGCGCCGGCTTGTCGATGCCGATCAGTTCCGGATGAACATGGTTGTCCATGGTGTGCGGCCTTGGTTGCGCACCGGGACTGTAGCTGACTGAACCGTTCGGTCAATCGAAAACCGTCACTAAGGCCAGGGGCTCTGCCCCTGGACCCCGCTCCCGGACAGTCGTCCTTAGAACCTATCCCATGCACCCCTACAAATGGGTCTGGGGCCGAGGGCCCCGTCACGCGCACGCGTGCTTCGCACGACGGGGTTTGCGGCAGAGCCCCAATCTTGCTTACAGGCCCAGTATCACTTCGCCACCGCCGCCACCGACTTCATGATGATCCCGCAAGCATCCTCCAGCGATCCAAATCCGGTAACCTTCACCCACTTGCCGGGCTCCAGATCCTTGTAGGTCTCGAAAAAATGCTTGATCTGCTGACGCACGATCTCCGGCAAATCCGCCGTCGTGCGCACGTCCTTGTACAGCGGATGCACCTTGTCGTGCGGCACGCAGATGATCTTCTCGTCCAGCCCTGCCTCGTCCGTCATGTGCAGAACGCCGATCGGCCGGCAGCGTATCACCGCACCCGGCACGATGGCCGAAGGCACCAGCACCAGCGCGTCCATCGGATCGCCGTCATCGGCCAGCGTCCCCGGGATGAACCCATACGCCGCGGGGTAGCTCATCGGCGTGAACAGAAACCGGTCGACAACCAGCGCGCCGGTGGTCTTGTCCACCTCGTATTTCACCGAGGAGCCCTGCGGTATCTCGATCACCACGTTGATGTCGTGCGGGGCGTCGCGGCCGGTTTCGGTGTCGGAAACGTTCATGCGGTCCTCATCGTAGCGGAAGGGCAGGGATGGCAGCGGCGGGTTAATGCAGCAATGCGGCGTTGTCCAACACGGCGCGGCCCGCCGTCGCGCGGCCGCCGCGCCCGGTTGCATCGCGCGCCGAATTGGTGTTTCTGCCGCACGCTGGGCCGCAAGGCCGTGGCCAGAGGCGCCTGTAGCTCAACTGGTTAGAGCGGGCCGCTCATAACGGCTAGGTTGCGGGTTCAAGTCCTGCCGGGCGCATTCCCAACACACCAGGCGCTTACTTCGTAAGCAACGCGTCGAACACGCCGATCCGGTCCGCCACGAAAGACGGCCGCAGATGCAGACCGTCCGAGAACACCGGTTGCCCGTCACCGAACAGGAACGGACAGACCGGCCCGCTGCCGCAAATATCCGTGAACGGATTCAGCGTCGTGGCCCCGGTGCGGCCGGCAATCTCCTGCAGCCGCCGGTCCGTGGCCGCAACGGCCCGGCGCAGCTCCGCGGACGGCACACCCTGCAGGCGCGCGGCATCCAGCCGGTAGCCGTGCCAGCTTCTGTCCAGCACCAGCGCCGGATCGAACCGCCTGTCCGCGGGGGTGGCGAGCACCAAGACTACCTGAACACCTTCGCCCACCAGCCGGCGCACCCAATCCTCCAGATTGGCGTACACGGCGTCCTGCGCCGCCGGCGTGTCGATCGGCCGCCGTCGGCCGTCCCGGGTGACGAACATGTCCGCGCCGTGGTTCATCGCCCAGAACGCCCCCAGCACCACCGTGCCGATGTGGCGTTGCGCGATCAGCGCCTCGGCAAGCCCCGGCATGGCGCTGCAGGTAGCGAAACGGTCCGGCCGGGTCGCGCCCGGTATGGGCGCGCAGCTCGGCCCGGCCAGGAAATACACCCGCGCCCGAAGCCGGCCCGTCTCGTACAGGCGCTGCACCCGAGGGCCGTACTGGAACAGCAGGCTGTCGCCGGTGAACAGCACGCCGCGCCCGCTTTGGCCGATGGTGGCCAGCATCAGCCCCTGTATCTGGCTGACTGCCATGTCGCGCGTCGGCTGGAAGACGCCGTCCCCCGCGGCCGCGTCCAGCTTGGCCACGTTCAGGCCGGCCTGGCGCACGGAAGCCGAATGCACGTCCTGCGGCAACGCCAGGGCCGCGCCGGCCAGCCCAAGCCCCGCCACCGCCGCGGCCAGCCGGTAGGTCACCCTGCGCGGACCGGCGCCCCGGCGCAGCGGCCGCTCGATGAAGCGCCAGGTGAGGGCGGCCAGCCCGACGCTCGCCGCCACGAGCAGCGCCGCCAGCAGCGGCTTGGGCGGGTGGCCGCGCCGAATGATGGTGGCAAAGGACAGCAACGGCCAATGCCACAGATAGAGCGGGTAGCTGATCAGCCCGACCCACACGGCAACCCGGCAGGCGAGCAGCCGCCCCGCAAGCGTGGCCGGCCCGGCGCCGATCAGCAGCAGCGTGCCGCAGACCGGAAGCAGCGCCCGCCAGCCGGGATAGGGCAGCGTCTCGTCGAACAGCAGCGTGGCCGCCAGAATAGCCGCCAGCCCCGCGCCCGCCGCCAGCCCCGCCCAGGCGCGAAGCCTGTCCGGCGGCCCGGCCAGCGCCAGCAGCGCCCCGGCCGACAGCTCCCACAGCCTGGCCAGCGGCGAGTAGAAATCCGCCACACCCTGCCCGGCCGAAAGGGCCAGGTTGAGGACGAACGAGGCGGCGGTAAGCAGCGCGACGCCTGCCACAGGCCGCCGGGTGCGCGCCAGGAGCAGCCACAGCAGGGCGGGCCAGACCAGGTAGAACTGCTCCTCCACGCCCAGCGACCAGAGGTGCAGCAGCGGCTTGGCATACGCGGCGGGATCGAAATAGCCGGCCTGGCCCCAGAACAGCAGATTGGCGGCCATGGCGGCCCCTGCGGCCACCTCCCGGCCAAGCTGCGCGCGCTCGGAGGGCAGAAGCACCACCAGCCCATACGCCAGGGTGGCGAGCAGCACGGTGGCCAGCGCCGGGAAGATGCGGCGTATGCGCCGCCGATAGAAATGCGCCACGCGGAAACGTCCGTCGCCCAACTCGCGGGCGATAATGCCGGAGATCAGGTAGCCGGAGATGACGAAGAACACGTCCACCCCGGCGAACCCGCCCGGCAGGACGGCGGGGCAGGCATGGAAGAGTACGACGGCGGTGACGGCTACCGCGCGCAGTCCGTCTATGTCCGGGCGGTAGCTGGGCACGAAGGCGCTCGTTTCCAAAGACGGCAGACAAGAAAAGCGAAGTTGAGGCTCTGCCCCAAACCCGTCAGGCGAAGCACGCTTGCGCGTGACGAGGCCTCGGCCCCAGACCCCACTTCGCAGGAGTGCGGTAAAAGGTTCTAAGTGTCTGTATAAAACTCGGCCCGGCGAGTTAGCTGGCGGTGATTTCGAGCACCGGAGCGCAGGAAATCGCCGCCAAATGGCCGCCAGGGTGAGTTTTCAAACAGACACTTAGCGGGGTCCAGTGGCAGGGCCCCTGGCCTTCCTTCAGCCGTCATAACGCATGCAGGCAAGATCCGCGAGCAGCCCAGGTCCGTCCGGATGCCACCCCAGAAGAGCCTGCGTACGCGCGCCTGACGCCGGCATGTCCAGCCCCGCGAACATGGACAGCCAGCCGAAATGCGCCTGCGCCTGCTCTGGCGGCAATGCCACCACCGGCAACCCCATGCCCCGCCCGATCGTCTCGGCGATGTCGCGCACGGGCACCCCCTCCTCGGCCACCGCGTGATACCTGGCGCCCGGCTCCTGCCGCTCCACCGCCAGCCGGTACAGCCGGGCAGCATCGCGCACATGCACCGCGGGGAAGCGGTTGCTGCCGTCGCCCACATAGGCGAACACGCCTTTCTCCCGTGCCAGCGCGATCAGCGGCGTGATCAGGCCCTGCTTGACCGGGTCGTGCACCTGCGGCAGCCGCACCACGGACACGTTGACGCCGTCCTGCAGGGCCGCCGCACCTGCTATCTCGGACGCCTTGCGCGGATTCGGGTGATCCGGGTTGAACACGTCCTCGGTGGCGGGCTGGCCCAACCCCGCGTCGCCCATCCCGGTGCCGGAAGTGATCACCAGTGGCCGGCCGGACCCGCGCAAGGCGGCCGCCAGCGCCTCGATCGCACGCCTGTCCTTGTCGCAGTTCGCCACGAAATTGGAGAAATCGTGGTCGAAGGCGGTGTGTAGCACCCCGTCGGACCCTGCGGCGCCGCTACGCAGGCTGTCTGGGTCCTCCAGGCTCCCCCGAAACGGCGTCGCGCCGGCCGCACGCAGGGCCTGTTCCCCGGCGTTCGACCGGGTCAGCCCGATTACCTGGTGGCCGGCGCCGATGAGGTCGGCCACGACCAGAGAGCCGATGAAGCCGGTGGCGCCGGTGACGAAAACGCGCATGGATGCCTCGCTCGATGAACTAGGCGGCTGATATCTGCTGGCATCCATGCTGTTAAAGTAGTGAGCTTATCCTGGTATACGGACCAACAGGACCAGCATGTCACCTGACAACGGCACGGCGCTCGGAACCTATCTGAAGGATCGCCGCACGCGGCTGGATCCGGCCGCACTCGGGTTCGCCGCCGGGCGCAGGCGCACGCCGGGGCTGCGGCGGGAGGAAGTCGCCCAGCGCTCTAACATCAGCCCCACCTGGTACACCTGGCTCGAACAGGGCCGCGGCGGTGCACCCTCGGCCGGCGTGCTGGACCGCATCGCCGCGGCACTCATGCTCACCGAGCCGGAACGCGAACACCTCTTCCTGCTCGGCCTGGGGCGCCTGCCGGACATACGCTACAGGCCCGCCCAGGGCGTGACACCGCGCCTGCAACGGCTGCTGGACGCGCTCGTGGCCAGCCCGGCCCTGATCAAGACCGCCACCTGGGACGTGGTCGCCTGGAACCGCGCGGCCTGCGCCGTGCTGACCGATTACGGCGCGCTGCCGCCGGACCAGCGCAACATACTGCGCCTGATGTTTGGCAACCCACGGGTGCGGGAGGCGCAGCATGACTGGGACGCCGTGGCCCGCTTCGTGGTTGGCGCCTTCAGGGCGGATGCCGCGCGCGCCGGCGCGGTCTCCGAAGTGGGGCTGCTCGTGGAGGAACTCTGCCGGCTCAGCCCCGAGTTCGAAGCCTTGTGGCGGGACCACGACGTGGCCGTGCATGGCGGCGGGGTGAAGCGCCTGAACCATCCCGTGCTGGGGCCGATCGCCCTGGAATATTCGGCGTTCGCCGTGGACGGCCGGCCCGATCTCAGCATGCTCGTCTACAACCCGGCGACACCGGCGGACGCGGCACTGGTGCGCTCCCTGCTGGAAGACGCACCGCCAGACCCCTGAAGCCTACCGCCCCGGCCGCACGCCCAGGACATGCGCGATCGAGTAGGTGAGATCGGGCCGGTTCAGCGTGATGAAGTGGAACTCGTCCACCCCGTTGGCCTGCAGCACGCGCACCTGCTCGGCGGCGATCACGGCGGCCACCACGCGGCGCGTCTCCGGATCGTCGTCGGTGCCCTCGAACAGATCGACCATCCAGTCAGGCACGCTCGCGCCGCACGTCTCGCTGAACTTGCGCGCCTGGGCGAAATTGCTGACCGGCATGATGGCGGGCACGATCGGCGCGGTGATCCCCGCGGCCAGGCAGCGGTCCAGGAAGCGCAGGAACACGTCCGCATCGAAGAAATACTGGGTGATGGCGCGCACCGCGCCCGCGTCCAGCTTGCGCTTCAGATTGTCCAGGTCCGCGTCAGGGTGCAGCGCCGTCGGGTGCGTCTCCGGGTAGGCGGCCACCGTGATCTCGAACGCCGCCACCCGGCGCAGGCCGGCCACCAGGTCGGAGGCATATTCGTAGCCCTCCGGATGCGGCTCGTAGGTGCCCATGTTCGGCGCGTCCCCGCGCAGCGCCACGATGTGGCGCACGCCCGCGTCCCAGTACGAGCGCGCCACGTCGTCCACCTCGCCGCGCGAGGCGCCCACGCAGGTCAGGTGGGCCGCCGGCGTCAGGCTGGTCTCGCGCACGATGCGCTCCACCGTGGCATGGGTGCGCGCCTGCGTGCTGCCGCCGGCGCCGTAGGTGACGGAGACGAAGCGCGGCCGCAGCGGCTCCAGCCGGCGCACGCAGGCCCAGAGCTGCGCCTCCAGCGCCTCGGTCTTCGGCGGGAAGAACTCGAAGCTCAGCGCAGGTGCGGCATCGCGCGCCGATCGCGCCGGCAGGCGGGCGAAGCGGGGACCGGTGAGCCAGCGCTCCAGCGTGGCCGGCGGGGGCTGTGGGGGCGTCATGTCCATAGCCGTTCATGAAGCCTTGCCGGGCCGGACTGCAAGGGCTTCCATGCACCGCCGCAACCGCCAGGGGCGCCGATGCGTTGCCTCGCCTGCGTCAGATGCTACATACCCGGAACCGCGAGCGTCTCGCGCCACGTGCGCCAGCCGCCTGCCTTGGGCTAACCGGTCGAGGATCCTCCATGATACAACGTCTGCCGCTTCTGTTGGTCACGGCTGCACTCGGGGTGTCGGGGTGCGCCACCCGGCCGCCCGCGAGCGACCGCGAGGCCACCGCGGATTTCGAGCAGACGAACGACCCGTACGAGCCGGCGAACCGGTTCTCCTATCGGGTCAGCGACGCGATAGACCGCTACACCCTGAAGCCGGCGGCCCAGGGCTATGTCTACGTGGTGCCGGGCCCGGTGCGCACCGGCGTGCACAACGTGCTGGCCAACCTGTCCAGCCCGGTGCTGTTCGCGGACGACGTGAGCCAGGCCAACCCGCGCCGCGCGGGCGACACCTTCATGCGCTTCATCATAAACTCCACCGCCGGCGGGCTGGGCGTGTTCGATGTCGCCAGCGGCTGGGGCTACCCCGCGCACACTACCAGCTTCGCGGTCACGCTGGCGCTGTGGGGCGTGCCGAGCGGGCCCTACCTGTACCTGCCGCTGCTCGGCCCGAGCAGCCCGCGTGACGCCACCGGCTTCGGCATAGATTCCGCGCTGGACCCGTTCTCCTATGTCCCGCACGGCTACGGGCTGAAGACGTTCAACTGGGCCCGCTACGGCATAGCGCTGCTGGACGTCCGCTCCCGCCACCTCACGGACCTGGACGCGGTCAAGAAGGGTGCGCTCGATCCCTACGCCACGTTCCGCAGCCTCTACCGGCAGAACCTGCAGAGCCAGATCGACGAGTCGCGCCACGACAAGGCGGAGACGCCGCCGGCCTGGGCGCAGTGAAGAAAGGAACACCCTTTTTCGAGTGTTTCCCCCCCGCGACTGCCGCCACACTGAAACGGCACGCCTCAACCAAGCGCACCCGACAGAGATAAAAGTCTTTTGGTTCTTTTTTTCAAAAAAGAACCGCTTCCTGAGCTTCCCACGCCATTTGCCAAGCCTGAGCCTTCAGTTTGGAGTACGCCCATGCCGACCACGACAACACGACGCAGCTTCCTGATCCTGTCGGGCGCCGCCGCCATCCTGCTCGCGACAACCGCGCTGGTGCCGGCCTGGGCGCAAAGCAGCCAGGCGGCCGGCTTCGTGCGCAGCTTCGCCGATCAGCTCGTGGCGATCGTCAACGGCCCGCAGCCTTACGCCACCAAGAAGGCGGCGCTGGGCCCGGTGATCGACCGCAACGTGGACGTGCCGCGCATCGCGCGCTTCTGCCTCGGCCGCTACTGGAACACCGCGACGCCCGAGCAGCAGGCGCAATACACCACCATCTTCCATCGCGTTCTGCTGAACAACATCGCCGGCCATCTCGGCGAATACACCGGCGTCAGCTACGTGATGCACGGCGAAAGCCCGCAGGGCGACAACACCCTGGTGGGAACCTCGATCGCGCGGCCGAACCAGCCGACCGTGAACGTGCAGTGGGTCGTCGAAGGCACCGGCGGGGCCATGAAGGTGGTGGACGTGGTGGCCGAAGGCACCAGCCTGCGGCTGACCCAGCGCAGCGACTACGCAAGCTTCCTGTCCCGCCATGGCGATTCCATTCCGGAGTTGCTCAGCGCGTTGCAGCGGCAGCTCGACAACGCCGGCTAGGCTCCCCGCCTGGGGACGGATACGACCACACGCCGCGGCGCGGCACCGCGTCAGGACGTGTGGTCGTAGGCAATCCGCCAGCCCTGTGGCGTCCGGTGCATCAGCAGCGTGAATATGCCCGACGCGTCGCCGCCCTGCGCCGCAGGACGGCCGAGCGTGAATCGCCCGGTCACCAGCGCGTAGTCCGCCGAAATCGGCCGGTCGTCCAGCAACGCCAGGGCAAGCTGGCCCAGCCCGCCGGCGCCTGACCCGTATTTCAGCGCGTAGTGGGATTTCAGCGCGTCATAGCCCCTGATCAATCCTTGCGGCGTGACGAAGGCGGTCTCCGGCGCGTTCTCGTAACTCCGCATGAACCCCGCAAGGTCGCCCTGCGACCAGTCCTTCGCGCTGTCCTGCAGCACACGTTCGATGGCCGCCCGGTCCCCCGGCGCGGCCGCGAATTGCGCGCGCGCCGCGGTGGCCAGCAGGACGGCCGTGGCGGCGGCAAGGATAGGCCAGGTTGCGCGCATGTCTGAAGACCTCCGGGTTATGCGTCTGTTCCGCGTGGCGGCAGGTGTGCCAATACAGGCTACCCTGTCACGGCCTCGCCGTCCCGGCAGCAGGCATTGCGCACAGGATCACCGATGCTCCCGCTTTCCGCCCTGCTGAACAGTATGCAACCGTCAGGCGACGGTTACGCGATCGAAGCGGGGGCCGAGTGGCTGCAGGGGCGCACCCTCTACGGCGGCCTGTCCGCCGCTTTCTGCCTGCAGGCGGCCAGGCGCCGGTTTGCCGCTCTCCCCGTGCTGCGCACCGCCCATTTCACCTTCGCCGGGCCTGCCTCCGGCCGCCTGGTGGTGACGCCAGTCCTGTTGCGCCAGGGCAGGTCGGTCGCCGTGCTGGGCGTGGATGTCACCGGTGACGCGGGACTGGCCGTGCGCGCCGTGCTGACCTTCGGCACAGCGCGGGAAAGCGCGCTGTCCTACATGGCGTTGCCGATGCCGGACTGCCCGGCGCCGGCAGCCTGCGAAAACCTGTTCGACGCCGGCCCCCGCCCGGCCTTCCTCGGCAATTTCGACGTGCTGTCGGCCGGTCCCCACAAGCCACTCAGCGGCGCCGCGGTGCCGGAGCTCCTGGTGTGGGTGCGCCACCGCGAGCCCGGCGAGGTCGACCCGTTCGTCTCGCTGCTGGCACTCGCAGACGCGCCGCCGCCCGCGGCGTTCGCGATGTTTCCGCGTCCGGCGCCGATCAGCACGGTCACCTGGGCGGTGAACATGCTCGCTCTGCCGGGGTCGGGCGCCTGGCACCTGATAGGCACCCGGGCGGACTCGGTGCTGGACGGCTATTCCAGCCAGCAGATGACCGTTTGGGGCGAAGACGGCCGGGCGCTGGTCAGCGCGCAGCAGAACGTCGCGGTGTTCCTGTAGGGAAAGCTTTCCCGCACCGCAGCCCCGCCCAATTCCGCCAGCGCATCCGTTACAAACCAGACCGCCCCGCATGCAGCCGCAGCGCCAAAAGAATTGCTTCTTTTCTGCAGAAAAGAAGGCCTTCGTCACGCCTCCGCCAGGCTCTCGTAGATGAGCATCAAGTGCCCGCCACGCAGAAACACGTCGCACTCGCGCATCCCGATCGACCCCAGCACCATGCGCGAACCGAAATTCTCCGCACGCGCCACGGCGATGATGCGCGGCAGGCCGATACGGTCATGCGCGTAGCGCAACGCGGCGGAGGCGGCTTCGCGCGCCAGCCCGCGGCCGCGTGCTTCCGGCCATACCGCGAAGCGCAGCGCCAGCCCGCGGCCGTCTGGCCGGTCATGTACGCCGGTGGTGCCCTGGAAAATCCCGTCCTCGCGTATGGCGAACATGCCGATACGGTGCGCGGACCAGAAAGCACAGTCTTCCGCCAGCTCGTCGATCACCTGCCAGGCGGTCCGCACGCCGCCCAGCATCTGGCCGTACACCAGCGGGTCCGCCTTCAGCGCGATCAGGGATTGCAGGTCCTGGCCGCCTACCGGCTCCAGCGTCAGCCTGGCTGTCTGGATCAGGGCCATGGTCGGGCAGGCGGAAGGAAGCAACGCCTTCTTTTCTGAAGAAAAGAAGCAAAAGACGTCTGCTCCGATGTCGCGGACCTATCCGGTGGGTCGCCGACAGGGAGCAAAAGTTTTTTGGTCCTTTTTTTCAAAAAAGGACTGCTTGCCTTCCTACCGGGCCAAAGGCCGATACTTGATCCGATGCGGCTCGGTCGCATCCGCCCCCAGCCGCCGCCGCTTGTCCTCTTCGTAAGCCTGGAAATTGCCCTCGAACCACTCGACGTGGCTGTCGCCCTCGAACGCCAGTATGTGCGTGGCCAGCCGGTCCAGGAACCAGCGGTCGTGGCTGATGATCACGCAGCAGCCGGCGAACTCGGCGATCGCCTCCTCCAGCGCGCGCAGCGTGTCCACGTCCAGGTCGTTGGTCGGCTCGTCCAGAAGGATGACGTTGCTTTCCTTCTTCAGCATCTTCGCCAGATGCACCCGGTTGCGCTCGCCGCCGGACAGTATGCCCACCCGCTTTTGCTGGTCGCTGCCCTTGAAGTTGAACGCGCCGACATAGGCGCGGGACGGCACCGCCTTCTTGCCGATATAGATCACGTCGGTGCCGCCGCTTATCTCCTCCCAGACGGTCTTCTCGCCGTCCAGGTCGTCCCGGCTCTGGTCCACATAGCCGAGCTTGACGGTGTCACCGATTTTCAGTTCGCCGGAATCAGGATGTTCCTGGCCGGTGATCATGCGGAACAGGGTGGTCTTGCCGGCGCCGTTCGGCCCGATCACGCCCACGATTCCGCCGGGCGGCAGCTTGAAGTTCAGGTCGTCGATCAGCAACCGGTTGCCATACGCCTTGCGCAACTGGTCGGCCACGATGACGGTGCCGCCCAGCCGCGGCGGCGGCGCGATCACGATCTCCGCCGTGCTGGTCGCCAACTCCGCGGACTTGGCCTGCATCTCCTCGTATTTGGCGATGCGCGCCTTGCTCTTGGTCTGCCGCGCCTTCGGGCTCGCGCGTATCCATTCCAGCTCGCCGGCCAGCGCGCGCTGGCGGGAGCTTTCTTCCTTTTCTTCCTGCTGCAGACGCTTGCGTTTCTGTTCCAGCCAGCTCGAGTAATTGCCCTCGAACGGATAACCGCGGCCGCGCTCTATCTCCAGAATCCAGTTCGTCACGTTGTCCAGGAAGTAGCGGTCATGGGTGACCACCATTACCGTGCCTACGTAGTCGCGCAGCGTCTTTTCCAGCCAGGAGACGGATTCCGCGTCCAGGTGGTTCGTCGGCTCGTCCAGCAGAAGCAGGTCCGGCTTTTCCAGCAGCAGCCGGCACAGCGCCACCCGCCGGCGCTCGCCGCCGGACAGCTTGGATACGTTGGCGTCAGGCGGCGGGCAGCGCAGCGCGTCCAGCGCGATCTCGATGCGGCGGTCCAGGTCCCAGCCATCCTCGGCGTCGATCTTCTCCTGCAGCGTGGCCTGCTCGGACAGCAGGCTCTCCATCTCCGCATCTTCCATCGGCTCGGCGAAGCGGTCGGAGATCGCGTTGAACCGGGTCAGCGCCGCCTGTAGCGGGCCGAACGCCTCGGCCACGTTCTCCGCCACCGTCTTGGCCGGGTCCAGATACGGCTCCTGGCTCAGATAGCCCACGCGCGCGCCTTCGGCGGCGAACGCCTCGCCGCCATATTCCGTCTCGATGCCGGCGATGATCTTCATCAGCGTGGACTTGCCGGCGCCGTTGACGCCCAGCACGCCGATCTTCACGCCCGGCAGGAAAGACAGCGTGATGCCCTTGAAGACTTCGCGGCCACCCGGATAGGACTTGGTGAGGTCCTTCATGACATAGACATATTGGTAGGCGGCCATGGCGGGCTCCGGACGGCTGGGCAGGGAGCGTGGTGTCTAAAGGTGCCAGGCGTGCGGGGCAAGGAAGCGCCGGCCGGAAGTCAGGCCCCGGCTTCCGCTTCCGCCGCGGCCACCGACATCTGCGCCATGACACGCATATCAGACCTGGACCCCGCTCTGTTCGGCAAGGCGGACGCGTCGCCGGACGGCCTGTTCTACCGCCAGCCGCGCTTCGTCGCCCACATAGACGAGCGCGCAATCGCCGCGGTGACGGCGCTATACAGAAAGTGGCTGCCGCTGGGCGGGCACGTACTGGACCTGCAGGCAAGCTGGATCAGCCACCTGCCGGAAGACGTCACCTACGGTAGCGTGGTGGGCCACGGCATGAATGCCGCCGAACTCGCCGGCAACCCGCGGCTGACACGCTGGTTCGTGCAGGACCTGAACGACCGGCCCGCTCTGCCGCTGCAGGACGCCAGCTTCGACGCGGCCTGCGACTGCGTGTCCGTGCAATATCTGCAGCAGCCGGTGGCCGTGTTCCGCGAGGTGGCGCGCGTGCTTCGCCCCGGCGCGCCGTTCGTCGTCTCGTTTTCCAACCGGTGCTTCCCGACCAAGGCGGTGGCGATCTGGCAGCAACTGGGCGGGCCGGACCAGCAGCGCCTGGTCGCCGCCTACATGGCGGAGGCGGGGTTCGCGTCCATTGAGGGCGCGGCCCACACCCCATCGGGCACGGACCCGCTATGGGCGGTAATCGGGCGGACCTGACCGCTGTCTCATGGTGCGCCGCCCCGGGGCGCGGGACTTGATGCGGCCGCGCCGCGTCCGCAAATGCCGCCCCGGCATGGCCCGCACTTCGCTGGCCACGCCGCCAACACAGCCAAGGATTGCGCTCACATGGCCGATTTCACCGGCAAGACCGTCATCGTCACCGGCGCTGGAACCGGCATAGGTGCCGCTGCCGCCCGCCGCTTCGTAGCCGACGGCGCCTCCGTCGTGCTCGCCGGCCGCCGTGCGGACAAGCTGGAGGAGCTGGCGCGCAGCCTGCCGTCGGACCGCGTGCTGGTGCAGGCCACCGACGTGTCGAAGCAGGATGCCTGCAACGCGCTGATCGAGGCCGCCGTCGCCCGCTTCGGCCAGCTTGACGTGCTGGTCAACAACGCCGGCACCGCGGCGTTCGGCGCGTTCGAGCAGACCGACATCGCCGACTACCATCGCATCATGCAGACCAACGTCGATGGGCTGATCTACTGCATACGCGCCGCCCTGCCGCATCTGCTGAAGACGCGCGGCAACATCGTCAACGTCTCGTCCGCGTCCGGCCTGGGTGGTGACTGGGGCCTCAGCTACTACAACGCGTCCAAGGGCGCCGTGACCAACCTCACCCGCGCTTTGGCGCTGGAGTTCGGCAATCGCGGCGTGCGCGTCAACGCGGTGAACCCGAGCCTGACGGTGACGGACATGTCTTCCGGCATCACCGGAAACGCCGAGCTGATGGCCAAATTCGCCGATCGCATCCCGCTGGGCAGGCCCGCCGAACCGGCCGAGATCGCCGACGCGATCGCCTTCCTGGCAGGCCACGACGCGCGTTTCATAACCGGCGTAAACCTGCCGGTGGATGGCGGCGTCAACGCGTCCAACGGCCAGCCCCGGCTAGCCTGAACCGACCGGCCGTCACATAACAAATGGCCGCGCGGAAGTGCCGCGCGGCCAAAAGGCAGCAAGTCTCGGACGGGGCCAGGCGGCCCCGCCCTAATAATCAACGCGCGCTGATGCGGCCGATCAGGTAGCCGAGGCCCACGGCGCCCAGCACCGCCAGGAGCGGGGTCTCGTGTATGCGGTCGGTCAGTTCCTCGGACAGGCCGCGTATCTGGTCCGCCGCCGCGCCGTAATATTCCTGCGCCTGACCTGCCGCCTCCTTCAGCCTGCCGTCAGCGGACGTCTTGCTGTCGCCAAGCAGGTCGCCGGCCGTGCCCTGTGCCTTACCGGCGAATTCCTTGACAGTGCCCTCTACGCGATTCTCGTCCATGTCGATGCTCCCCTTAGGATGAACGCAGAACAGGTTTGCGTCTCCCGAGTTTCCCCGCGGCGAGATTACGTTCGCGGAGCCGCCGCGCGCTCCAGCCGGTCGTTGATCGCGGCACCCAGGCCCCGGGCCGGCACCGCCATCGCGGCGATGCCGGTCAGGCCCGCCGCCGGGCCGTGCGCATCCAGCCAGCGCAGGCCGGCGAACAGCCGCGCGGCGGCCTCCGCCAGGTCCCCCGCCTCGCTCAGGTTCCATACCAGCGGCGCGGGCAGGGCAGGGCCGAACGCCAGCAAAGCCTCGTGCGCCGCCGCGCGGGTGGCGCCCAGCCGCACCGGCAGCCCCGGCGCGTAATGGGACACGAGCAGGCCAGGCGAGCGCAGCGTGCGGCCGGCCTGCGCCTGCGCCGGCGTCATCGCCCGTCCGACCCGGCCGATCACCGCCTCTATGTCGGCCGCCGTTGTGCTGCCGGGCCGCAACAGGCACCCATCCGCGCTCAGATCGAGCACGGTGCTCTCGATGCCCAGCGGCGAAGGCCCGCAATCCAGGATAGCCGCGATCCTGCCGTCCAGATCGGCGCGAACATGAGCGGCGCTGGTAGGGCTGACGCCGCCCGACCGGTTCGCCGAAGGTGCGGCCACCGGCACCCCGGCCGCGCGCAGCAGGCTTTGCGCCGCGGGGTGAGCGGGCACGCGCACCGCCAGCGTGTCCAGCCCGGCGCCCGCCAGCAGATCGACCGGGCACTCGGCCCGCCGCCGCAGCACCAGCGTCAGCGGCCCCGGCCAGAACGCCTGCGCCAGGGCAACCGCGCGCGCGTCCGCCTGCACATGGGCGAAAGCCGCCTCGGCGGTGGGGTAATGGCAGATCAGCGGGTTGAAATGCGGCCGGCCCTTGGCGGCAAAGATCCCGGCCACCGCCCGCCCGCTCGTGGCGTCCGCCCCCAGCCCGTAGACGGTCTCCGTCCCGAAAGCCACCAGCGCGCCGGCGCGCAGCAGCGCCGCCGCCCGGGCGATGCCGCCGTCATCGGCCTGCAAAAGCTCCGTCATACCGCCCCCCGGCAGACGAAAGGCGGATTGGCCCAGTCCGGCTTTTCATAGGCGAGCGCGCGCCCGTCCAGCAGGCGCAGCGATCCGCCGGCCGCCTCCAGCACCGCCTGCGGCCCGGCGGTGTCCCACTCCATGGTCCGGCCCAGCCGCACATAGGCGTCGGCCACGCCCTCGGCCAGCCGGCAGAACTTCACCGCCGAGCCGAGCTGGGTGATGCTGGCCACCGGCGCGTCCGCCAGCACCGCCAGCACGCCCGGATCGTCCGCGCTGTGCCGCGAGGACAGCACCGCCAGCCCGCCGGGCGGCGGGCTGCGCACGCGCACCACCTGCCGGCCGGATCCCCCCTCGCGCCAGGCGCCGCGCCCGACGATGCCGCCGAACAACTCGGCGCAGGCCGGCACCGCCACCACGCCCAGCACCGGCCGGCCGTCCCGCACCAGGCCGATATTGACGGTGAAGCCGTCCCGCAGCGCCACGAAATCGCGTGTGCCGTCCAGCGGATCGACCATCCAGTACTGCGCGGCGCGGCGCGGCGCATGCCCGGCGGCTACCTCCTCCTCCGCCACCACCTCGATGTCCGGCGTGGCGCGCCGCAACCCGGCGGCGATGGCGCGCTCGGACGCACGGTCCGCCTCCGTCACCGCCGAGGCATCCGCCTTGCGCTCGGTCGCCACGCCGCGGGCGCGCAGCGCCAGGATGATCCCGGAAGCCTCCCAGGCGAGCGTGGCGGCCAGGTCGAGGAGCGCGTCGTCTGAGAGGGTCGTCAAACCTGGGTTCCGGGTGAGCGCTGCATCGGGGAGGAAGAAAGCAGTTCTTTTTTGAAAAAAAGAACCAAAAAACTTTTATCTCCGTCGGGCGCGCCTCGGCGCAACGCACGCTTCGACCTTCCCGCGACAGCTTACCCAAAAGCCTTTTGCGGCTTTTTCTCGAAAAAGAAGGCCTTGCTTCCTTGCGGCCCACGCAAAGCCAAGGGGTGTTGTGACGCGCGTGCCACTTCACTAGGGTGCCGCGCAACATAGGTAGGCGGTAGGCGGACACGAACCGCGTGCCCGCCGGGATCAGCTTGGGGTTGTCGTCGCATGGACAGTATGGAGTTCAACAAGCTCGCAGGCGCGGTCCTGGTCGCAGGCATAGCCTTCGTGGGCCTGGGCATCGTCTCCGACAACCTCGTCCACCCCGGGCGCCTGGAAAAAAGCGCGCTGGACATCAAGGGCGCCGACGCGCCGCCCACCACCTCCTCCGCGCCGGCCGAGGCGCCGATCCCGCCGATCGCCCCGCTGCTGGTCAGCGCGACCCCCGATGACGGCCAGGCGCTGACCAAGAAGGTCTGCATCGCGTGCCACAACTTCAACGAGGGCGGCGCCAACAAGGTGGGCCCGGACCTGTACGGCGTGGTCGGCCGCCCGCAGGCCAGCTACGCGGGCTACACCTACTCGTCCGCCCTGAAGAGCCACACCGGCAAGTGGACCTACGCCGAGCTGAACAAGTGGCTTTACAAGCCCAGCGAATACGCCCCCGGCACCAAGATGGCCTATGCCGGCGTCACCAACGACAAACTGCGCGCCTCGCTGATCGACTACCTGCGCACGCTGTCCCCCAACCCCGAGCCGCTGCCAACTAAGACCGAAGCCGACGCTGAGGCCACCGCCGCGGCCAAGCTGGCGCCCAAGCCGGGCGCGGTAGCCGCGTCACCCGCTTCCGCCCCCGGCCTGCCGCCGCTGGAGCCGCTGCTGGCCAAGGCGGACCCGGAGCGCGGCCAGGCCTTCACCAAGAAGATCTGCGTGGCCTGCCACAACTTCAAGGAAGGCGGCCCCAACATGGTGGGCCCCAACCTGTACGGCGTGGTCGGACGGCCGCGCGCCAGCGTCGCCAGCTACACCTACTCCGCCGCGCTGAAGGGCAAGCCCGGCACCTGGACGTATGCGGAGCTGAACCAGTGGCTGTACAAGCCCAGCGCCTACGCGCCCGGCACCAAGATGGCCTATGCCGGCATCAGCAACGACCAGACCCGTGCGGACGTGATCGACTACCTGCACACGCTCTCCGCCACGCCGCTGCCGCTGACCACGGGGGCCAACGGCGCTTCCGACAAGCCGGCGGTGGCCGGCGCCGCCAACACGGCGCCGGCCTCGCCTGAGGCCACGATGTCGCCTGCACCCGCGCCGAAGTAAGCAAGCAGTCCTTTCTTGAAAAAAAGGACCAAACTTTTGCTCCCTGTCGGCGGCTGCCGCAGCACTCGCCGACAGGGACCAAAAGTTTTTTGCTTCTTTTTTGCAAAAAAGAAGGCCTTGCCTTCCTTCCTATGACCCCGCTAACCGCAGCGATAGAAGCAGCGGACGCCGCAGGCGCCGTCATCCGCCAGTATTTCCGCACCGGCGTCGCCACGGATGTGAAGTCCGACCACAGCCCCGTCACCCTGGCGGACCGCGGCGCCGAACGCGCAATGCGCGCCGTGCTCGCCGCCGCCTTCCCCGAACACGGCATACTGGGCGAGGAGGACGGGCTGCAGCACGCCACCGCACCCTACCGCTGGGTGCTGGACCCGATCGACGGCACGCGCGCCTTCATCACCGGGCGGCCCACCTTCGGCACGCTGATCGGCCTTCTGCACCAAGGCGTTCCAGTCCTCGGCATCATCGACCAGCCGGTCACCGGCGAGCGCTGGGTGGGCGCCACCGGCGAAAAGACCAGGTTCACCGGTCCGTTCGGCGGCGCGGCGGGCACCCGGCCCTGCGCCGGCCTGGCCCAGGCAGAGCTGTCCTGCACCTCGCCTGACATGCTGGGCGGCCACGCCCCCGCCTGGCGCAGGCTGGCCGGCGCGGCCGCAAGGACCTCCTGGGGCGGCGATTGCTACGCCTACGGCCTGCTGGCCCTGGGGCAGATCGACGTGATCGCGGAATGCGACCTGAAAGTGTGGGACTGGGCCGCCATCGTGCCGGTGGTGGAAGGCGCGGGCGGCCGGGTGACGGACTGGCGGGGGGCGGCGCTGAGGCCGGACTCGGACGGGCGCGTTCTGGCGGTGGGCGACGCGGGCCTTCTGGCCGCCTCGGTGGCGTGCCTGACGGGCGGGTGAGGGGCGCCGCCGCCCTGCACGCCGCCAGGGCGACCCAGGACCGTGCCGGCGTTCCTGCCCGGCGCATGGCCGCGGCAAAGGTTGGCGAGTCCGGGCAGCTCGCACGTTGCCACCCCCCACCCCCCATGCTATTCGCCCGGCGCCGGTAAACGCCGGCTATCCCCTATGATCGGAACCATCCCACGTGGCCTCAGGCGGCACGACAATCTCCCAGGGCGGCGGGCTCACCGACCGCTACGCGGCGGCGCTGTATGACCTGGCCGACGAGCAGGGCGCGCTCGACCACACCGTGGACCAGGCCAGCGAACTCGCGCGCCTGATCGACAGCAGCGCCGATTTCCGCCGGCTGCTGGAAAGCCCGCTGATCGACGTGAAGCAGGCGACCGAAGCCGCCCGCGCCGTGCTGGTCAACCAGGGCTTCTCGCTGACGATGCAGCGCTTCGTGGGCGTGATCGCGGCCAACCGCCGGCTGTCCCGCCTGCGCGCCATACTCTCCGCCTTCTCCGCCCTGGTGGCGCGCAAGCGGGGCGTGGTTACCGCGCACGTGGTCACCGCGCACGGCCTCAGCCTGCCGCAGCGCGAAGCCGTCCGCGCCCGCCTGATCGAGGCCGGCTACGGCAACGTCAACATCGATGAACAGGTGGACCCGTCCATCCTGGGCGGGCTCGTCGTGCGCATCGGCGCCCGCCTCTACGACAACAGCATAAAGTCGCGTCTGCAGCGCCTGCAGTTCGCCATGAAGGGAGCCGCCTAGATGGACATACGTCCTGCCGAGATATCCGAGATCCTCAAGAAGCAGATCGCCAGCTTCGACACCGAGGCGGACGTCTCCGAGACCGGCCAGGTCCTCTCGGTGGGCGACGGCATCGCCCGCGTGTTCGGCCTGCAGAACATCATGGCCGGCGAGATGGTGGAGTTCCCCGGCGCCGGCCTGCGCGGCATGGCGCTGAACCTGGAGACCGACAACGTCGGCATCGTGGTGTTCGGTGACGACCGCATGATACGCGAGGGCGACACCGTCACCCGCACCGGCACCATCGTGGACGTGCCGATCGGCATGGGCCTGCTGGGCCGCGTGGTGGACGGGCTGGGCAACGCGATAGACGGCCACGGCGCCATCGAAGGCGCCGAGCGCAGCCGCGTGGAGGTGAAGGCGCCAGGCATCATCCCGCGCAAATCCGTCCACGAGCCGATGCAGACCGGGCTGAAGAGCATCGACGCGCTGATACCCGTGGGCCGCGGCCAGCGCGAGCTGATCATCGGCGACCGCCAGACCGGCAAGACCGCCGTCATCCTGGACACCATCCTGAACCAGAAGGCCGCCAACGACGCGGCCGGCGGCGACCCGAAAAAGAAGCTGTTCTGCATCTACGTGGCAATCGGCCAGAAGCGCTCCACCGTCGCACAGATCGTGCGCACGCTGGAGGAGCGCGGCGCGCTGGAATACACCATCGTGGTGGCCGCCACCGCGTCCGACCCGGCGCCGATGCAGTTCCTCGCACCCTATACCGGCTGCACGATGGGCGAGTATTTCCGCGACCGCGGCATGCACGCCGTGATCTTCTACGACGACCTCTCCAAGCAGGCCGTCGCCTACCGCCAGATGTCCCTGCTGCTGCGCCGGCCGCCCGGCCGCGAGGCCTATCCCGGCGACGTGTTCTACCTGCACTCCCGCCTGCTGGAACGGGCCGCCAAGATGAGCGACGCGCATGGCGCGGGCTCGTTGACCGCGCTGCCGGTGATCGAGACGCAGGCCGGCGACGTGTCCGCCTACATCCCCACCAACGTGATTTCCATCACGGACGGCCAGATCTTCCTGGAAACCGAGCTGTTCTTCCGCGGCATACGCCCGGCGGTCAACGTCGGCCTGTCGGTCTCCCGCGTGGGATCGTCCGCGCAGATCAAGGCGATGAAGCAGGTGGCCGGCAAGATCAAGCTGGAGCTGGCGCAGTATCGCGAGATGGCGGCGTTCGCGCAGTTCAGCTCGGACCTCGATGCCTCCACGCAGCAATTGCTGGCGCGCGGCTCGCGCCTGACCGAGCTGCTGAAACAGCCGCAGTTCACGCCGTATCCGGTGGAAGACCAGGTGATCGTGATCTTCGCCGGCACGCGCGGCTACCTGGACAAGATCGATGTCGGCCGCGTCGGCGCCTTCGAGCGGCAGTTGCTGAGCGAGATGAAGGCGCAGGGCGAGATTATCGGCTCGATCCGTGACAGCCGCGAGATCAAGAAAGACGTGGAGCCGAAGCTGGTCGCGTTCCTGGATGATTTCACCAAGCGTTTTGCGCAGGCGTAAGGAAGCAAGCAGTCCTTTTTTGAAAAAAAGGACCAAAAAACTTTTATCTCCCCGCATCTGCAGCCGGCGTGTGTATCCGGACGCACCCGCTGTTGCAGATGCGGAGTAGCAAAAGTTTTTTGCTTTCTTTTTTAAAAAAGAAGGCCCTCCTTCCTTTCTTCAGGCAGCACCAAGGACTTACGAACGATGGCCTCCCTGAAAGACCTACGCGGCCGCATCAACAGCGTGAAATCCACGCGCAAGATCACCTCCGCGATGAAGATGGTCGCCGCGTCCAAGCTGCGCCGCGCGCAGGCCGCGGCCGAAGCCGCGCGCCCTTACGCCGAGCGCATGTCGGCGATGCTGGGCCGCCTGGCCGCCAACGTGGCCGGCACGCCAGGCGCGCCGCGCCTGCTGGTGGGCACGGGGCGGGACCAGGTGCATCTGGTAATCGCCATGACAGCGGACCGCGGGCTCGCCGGCGCGTTCAACTCCGGCGTCGGCCGCCAGGCGCGCACGCTGGTGCGCCGCCTTCTGAGCGAAGGCAAAACGGTCAAGATCCTGGCGGTGGGCCGCAAGGGCCGCGACTATCTGCGCCGCGAGTTCGCCGACAACATCAGCGGCGACCTTGCCTTGGGTGGCCGCAAGACCATCGAGTTTACCGCCGCGAAGGACGTCGCCGACCGGGTGTTCGAGATGTTCGAGCGCGGCGAGTTCGACGTGGCGACGGTGGTGTACAACCGCTTCAAGTCGGTGATCGCGCAGATCCCCACCGAGATGCAGATCATCCCGCTGCCGCTGCCTGAAATGGCGGACGACTCGGCTACTCATGGCGCGCGTGCGGTGTACGAGTTCGAGCCGGACGAGGAAACGATCCTCCTCCGCCTGCTGCCGCAAAACCTGGCGATCCAGATCTACCGCGCGATGCTGGAAAGCAATGCGGGTTTCTACGGCGCGCAGATGACGAGCATGGACAACGCGACGCGCAACGCCGGCGACATGATCAACCGGCTGACGCAGAACTACAACCGCACGCGCCAGGCGAACATCACCCGCGAGTTGATCGAGATCATCTCGGGTGCCGAGGCGCTGTAGGCCATGAGCGTACGTATCGCTGTCCGCTCCTCCGGCTCTCCGCGGGTCAGCTAGGCGAAACGTCCGTATCATCGTGCAGGGGCCGGTTTTGGCGTTTTGTGTCTGTGCCTGGCAGGATGCTTCGGCATAGGCGGCACCGGGTTGGTTGCGTAGAAGTCGTTTCCGCTCAGGGTGACCAGTAATCTAAAGCGCGGCCCTGGCGACGCTGTGCCACCGGTTCTCCAGGCAGTCACGTCGGCATAGTCGGCAACAGGCGGCGTGGTAGGTTCGGTTGCAGCGGTGATGGCGTCGCGAACATACGCGACGTATTGCGGCTGACGTCTGTCCCGCGCGTCATTCGCGATCTTCAGGAACAGGGCCAAATTGTAGGTCATGTCCGCGTCCAGCGCCGGGTAGCCGCCGAACCCGGCGAACTGGCCTCCGAGTTCGACGATGTCGGTCTCGTCGCTCGCGCCTTTCGCTCCGTACTCAGCGGGAGACTTAAGGCGGTTCTCGATCGTCTGCCGCATCAACCGCATGGCACGAAGGTTTTCGGCGGCGACGTAGCCGGCCATGCCGGGCGTCGTTGCTTCCAGCAGGAACAAGCGCTCCATGGCGCCTGCATCGGTCGCGGGAGCGTCGAGTGCCAAGACCGGCACGCCTTGTGGTCCGTTACCCATGACCTTCGCTCCGCGCCGCCTTTTCTACCGTAAAGATGTCACCGTGCTGCTTGCACGCATCGATTTTCCCGTTCGCCGTGGCACGGGTCAGCTTGTAGGTGCTGCCGTGCACGTCCCCGCCGTCGACCACGTCGCGGGTCAGGTCGAGATAACGCTTTGAACCCGCTATCGCGTGTGGATTGTCCTGATCAGGCAACCACAGGATCAGCTTGTTCGCCGCCGGCCAATACACCCAGGCTTCGTCAAGGGAGCCAGCTCTTTCGCCAACCACACAGAACCGGCTTGCGGGCATGGTCGCATGTTCATCCACGACCACTTGCAGTTGCTCGGCCACGTCGGCGAACTCCGGCTTGCCCCGGACGGAGAACCAGACGCCGTCCGACTTCGGCTGAGCAGGGGCCGACTGCGTCGCCGCAAAGCAGGACAGGGCCAGAGCGACAAACAGAGGATGTTTCATGCGCAACGCTCAATCTCCCGCATCGCCTGGCTTTCCAAACCGCAACTGCTCCACTGCATTCCGCGCATCTGCGCACAGCTCGGGAACATCATGCTGAACGGCGTTCCAGAGTACTTCCAGGCTGATGCGGTCGTAGGCCTGTCGAAGCCTGTTTCCCATGCCGCGTATGTCGCCCCAGGGCTGGTCAGGCATCAGCACTGCGGCCTGGTCGCCGAGACGATGGGCGGCCTCGCAGATACGCTCCAGGCATCGCTCGACGCCATTACGACCGAGACCGTTGGCCGCAAAGGCATGACGGTCCATTCCGGCCAGATAAGCTTCGATCCGGCCTGCGTTTGAAACGATATCGGCCAACTGGTCTGCCGGATCGTGCCTAGAAGGCACGCCGACGATCCCGCTCAATATAACCTCGCAACCGCGCGTTTTCGACCGGTTCCGCCAGCAGATCGGCTTTTCGCCCGGTCAACTCGGAAAGCCGGCGTTCTAGCGCACCCAACGCAAACAAACCAATCCCGGCGGCAGGCTCCAGTTCGGCCACCAGATCCACGTCACTCCCGTCTGACGCATCACCGCGCGCCAGGGATCCAAACAGCGAGATATGCCGTATCCCGGTCTGGCGTAACTCGGCCTCGTGCCCGCGTAACGTCGCTATAATCCCGTCTGCCTGGTCGTCAGGCTCAGTGACTGTCATGGCACTCTCCCAGGCTCAGGATGACAGCGAAGGGCTGGCGGTTTCAACAGCTTCCGTCCCAGCACAAGCCAGAGCACGCTCAGCAAATACCGCCAGCCCTCCCCTAGCGCACCCCCCCAAATCCCCCTAAGAACGCCCCCAAACTAACGGGGTCTGGGGCCGACTGGCCCCAGCGGGGTCCAGGGGCAGAGCCCCTGGCCTTGCCTCACACGGAGCACACACGAATGGCAACCAACTCAGTAGGCCGCGTCTCCCAGGTGCTAGGCGCCGTGGTGGACGTCCAGTTCGAAGGCGACCTCCCCTTCATCCAGAACGCGCTGACCAGCCGCATCGGCGAGCGCGAGCTCGTCCTCGAAGTGGCCCAGGAGTTGGGCGAGCGCACCGTGCGCTGCATCGCCATGGACAGCACGGACGGCATGGTCCGCGGCCAGGAAGTCAGCGACACCGGCGCCCCCATCACCGTCCCGGTCGGCCCCGAGACCCTCGGCCGCATCCTCAACGTGATCGGTGACCCGATCGACGAGCGCGGCCCGGTCGGCGCCACCCGCTCCATGCCGATCCACCGCGCCGCCCCCAGCTTCGAGGACCAGGCCGCCGCCGTCGAAGTGCTCGTCACCGGCATCAAGGTCGTCGACCTCCTCGCCCCCTACTTGAAGGGCGGCAAGATCGGCTTGTTCGGCGGCGCCGGCGTGGGCAAGACCGTGCTGATCCAGGAGCTGATCAACAACATCGCCAAGGGCCATGGCGGCGTCTCGGTCTTCGCCGGCGTGGGCGAGCGCACGCGCGAGGGCAACGACCTATACCACGAGATGATCGACGCCGGCGTCATCAAGCTGGGCGACAACACCACCGAAGGCTCCAAAGTGGCGCTGGTCTACGGCCAGATGAACGAGCCGCCGGGTGCCCGCGCCCGCGTGGGCCTCACCGGGCTCACGCTCGCCGAGTATTTCCGCGACGACGAGGGCCAGGACGTCCTGTTCTTCGTCGACAACATCTTCCGCTTCACCCAGGCCGGTGCCGAAGTCTCCGCCCTGCTGGGCCGCATCCCGTCCGCCGTGGGCTACCAGCCGACGCTGGCCACAGACATGGGCGCCCTGCAGGAGCGCATCACGTCCACCAAAAAGGGCTCCATCACCTCGGTGCAGGCGATCTACGTGCCCGCCGACGACCTGACCGACCCGGCGCCCGCCACCTCGTTCGCCCATCTGGACGCGACCACTGTGCTCAACCGCGCGATCAGCGAGAAGGGCATCTACCCGGCGGTCGATCCGCTGGACTCCACCAGCCGCTCGCTGGACCCGCGCATCGTGGGCGAGGAGCACTACCAGGTCGCGCGTGACGTGCAGCGCATCCTGCAGACCTACAAGTCCCTGCAGGACATCATCGCCATTCTCGGCATGGACGAGCTGTCCGAGGAGGACAAGCTGACCGTCGCCCGCGCCCGCAAGATCGAGCGTTTCATGAGCCAGCCCTTCCACGTGGCCACCGTGTTCACCGGCCTGGAAGGCAAGTTCGTGGCCATCGCGGACACGGTCCGGTCCTTCAAGGAGATCGTCGAGGGCAAGCATGACGACCTGCCGGAGGCGGCGTTCCTCATGGTCGGCACCATCGAGGAAGCGCGTGAGAAGGCCGAGAAGATGAAGGTCTCGGCGTAGAAGCAAGAAAGCAGTTCTTTTTTCGAGAAAAAGAACCAAGAAGCTTTTGCTCCGCTGTCGCGGGGGTCTCAGGACACTCCGCGACAGCGGATCAAAAGTCTTTTGCTTCTTCTCTTCAGAAAAGAAGGCCTTCCTTCCTTAGGACACCCACATGCCAGTCCAGCTAGAAATCGTCTCCCCCGCCCGCCTCGTCCTAAGCCGAGCCGTCGATATGGTCGTCATGCCCGGCTACGAAGGCGACCTCGCCGCGATGGAAAACCACGCCCCAATGATCGTCCTGCTGCGCGGCGGCGTCATCGCCCTGCACGAGGGCGGCACCGTCACCGACCGCCTCTTCGTGGGCGGCGGCTTCGCCGAGATCACCCCGGACCGCTGCACCATCCTGGCCGACGACGCGACGCCGGTCGCCGAGCTGTCCGCCGCTGCCGCCCGCCAGCACCTGGCCGACGCGGAAGCGGCCTGGACGGTGGTGGACAAAGCCGACATCAACGCGCGTGACGCCGTGCTGGACCGCCTGCAATCCACCCGCGCCGCCGTGCAATACGCCCAGGCCGCCTAGCACGCCCAACACCCCGGACAGCCAGCCGCTGTGGCCACGCCGCCACAGGCGGCCCGCTTCGGCTTTCGCCGCACTGCAACCGGTGGCAGGGTCCAACCGCTTCCAAGCTTCTGGCCAGAAGCCTGGACACGCCGCATTGATCGAGACGAGTCTTGGCATCCTGCGCAAGGGCGCCAGCCTTGCCCCGGTTGGCCGGACAGGATGAACACGAAGGTGCCACGATGAAACATTGGCGGATCGAGGAGGTCCCCTGGGACCGGTTCGACCCTACCAGGCTGGACCCGCAAGTGGTGTCGCTGGTAAAGGCGGCCGCCCTGGTCGAGCGCAACGGCGTAGATTACGGCACCTACCTGAACCGCGTCTTCGCCGAAGACCCGGATTTCCGCGCCGCCGCGGACCGCTGGTCCGTCGAGGAAGTGCAGCACGGCGACACGCTCGGCCGCTGGGCCATGCTGGCCGATCCGGGCTGGGATTTCGAGACGGCGTTCAAGCGCTACAGGGAAGGCTACCACCTGCCTTTGCTCGATTCGGACGCCTCCATACGCGGCTCACGCACCGGCGAACTGATCGCCCGCTGCATGGTGGAGAGCGGCACCTCCAGCTACTACTCCGCACTCGGCGACGCCACGGAGGAGCCGGTCCTGCGCGACATCTGCCGCCTCATCGCCGCCGACGAGTTCCGCCACTTCAAGCTGTTCTACGACCATATGAAACGCTATCTGAAGCGCGAGCGCATCGGCCTGGTGCAGCGCATGCGCATCGCGCTCAGCCGCATAGGCGAGAGCGAGGACGACGAACTCGCCTACGCATTCTACTGCGGCAACTCGCCGCCGGAGGCCACCTATCAGCACGAGACGGCGATCGCCGGCTACATGTCCCGCGCCATGACCATGTATCGCTACAAGCATCTGGAGCGTGCGGTCGGCATGATCCTGAAGGCCATCGGCCTGCCGCCCCGCGGCCGCATGTCCGGCCTGGCCACCCGCGGCGCCTGGCTATTCATGTGCAAGCGGCGGGATCGCTTCAAGCGCGCAGTACTCTCCGCCGCCTGACCTCGCCGTTCGCCGCCGCGAAGTACTACCCGAGTGGCGGTGCGGCAAACGAGGTCTCTCGCGCCTTCTCGAAGCCGGACCTCAGCCCGCTCTCGCCAGCCCGTCGTCGCCAGTTCGCGCCAAACCCGTCAGGCCGCGCTGCCGACCCGCTTGGGGAACGAGAGATACACCAGGTTCGACACTTCCGCCCCGTCCGCCTCGCCGGATGACGTGTCACCCGAGCCGCGTAGAACCACGCTCAACGCCTCGTTCATGCTGCCGAACTCGCCGATATCGGCGCCGGTCAGGCAACACCAGGCGCGCACGCTCGCGCCGCACCTTGCAAACCCCCAGCGGGACCACGCCTGCCCATGCAGATACACGCTCAGGAAGTTGCCCACTTCGGACGCGTCGCCCTCGTCACGGTCATGGATCACCATGCGATCGTAACCGGCGTGCCTCGCTCTGTCCTGCCAGAAACTCACCTGCATTCGGTCCTTGGGGGTCAGGCAAGCCCCATGGGCGGCGCTAGACGTTCGCGCCGCATGTAGCGCGAAAGAAATGACGGAGCCGGCCAGTGCAGATTGAGTCGAAGCCATTATAATTGCTCACCACCGAGTTGGTAAGCTTCTTTAACCTAACTTTATCGTGAGCGTATGTGATACGTTTCACACAGTAGGGTGCTTTACGACGCAACAACGACTTATAGTCTATTCCGCATCCAGAGAATCAACTTTCCGTTGCGCCTGTAGCCGGTAGCCCACCCCAGGTTCCGTGCTGACCAGCGCACCCGCCTCCGCACCCAGTTTTTGGCGTAAATGGCCGATATATACACGCAGATACTGCACATCCGCGGTGTGCGCCGGGCCCCAGACAGCGGTCAGAAGCTGCCTGTGCGTGATCACCCGGTCGGCGTTGCGCACCAGAAGCGCCAGAAGCTCGTATTCCCGCGGCGTCAGTTGCACCAGCGCGCCGGACACACGCACCCGCCGGTGCACCAGATCCACCTCCAGCGGCGGCACCTGGAACACACCCGGCTCCTCGGGCCCATGCTCCTGGCGCAGCGCCACCCGTATCCGCGCCAGAAGCTCGCCCATGTCGAACGGCTTTTCCACGTAATCGCCGGCGCCCGCGTCCAGCGCGCGTATCTTCTCGGCCGCCCTGTCACGCGCGGACAGCACGATCACCGGCGTACCGGACCCGGCCCGCAACTGCGCCAGCACGTCCTGCCCGTCCATGTCCGGCAGGCCCAGATCGAGCAGGATCAGCGCCGGCTTGCGCCGCGCCGCCTCGCGCAGCGCCTCGGCCCCGGTATCGGCACGCGCCACCTCGTAGCCCGCGGCCTCCAGGGTCGGTCGCAGGAAACGGTGTATCTGCGGCTCGTCGTCAACCAGCAATATCATCGCCCGGTCGCGCAGCTTTGCCGGGACGCCCGCTTGGAATGTCATGCAATCGTTCTCAGACGCAGCAGGATGGTGGTCCCCGGGCCGGGCTGCACCGGCGAGGCGGCAGGGCTTGCCGCCTCGATCGTCCCCCCCATCGCCTCCGTCAACCCCCGCGCGATCGCCAGCCCCAGCCCGGTGCCGGGGACCGTCCGGTCCTCCCGCCGCGCACGGTAGAAACTGTCGAACACATGCGGCAGGTCCACCGCCGGTATCCCCGGCCCGCAATCGCTGATGGACAGGCAGACGAGCGCCCCCTCCGCCCGCGCCACCACCCGCACCGGGCTGCCGGGGCCCGCATACTTCGCGGCATTCTCCAGCACGTTCACCAGAACCTGCTCCAGCAGCGCCGGGTCTGCGTTCAGAACGGGCAGGCTGTAGGGCGCATCCATCTGCACCGGCCCCAGCCCCGGCACGCGGGCCGCCGCCGCCTCGACAGCGTCGGCCACCGCCACCGCCTCCAGCCGCGGCACGATCTCGCCCGTCTCCACCCGCGTCATCTCGGTGATGTTGGCCAGGAACCGCGTCATCCGCACGATGTCCTGCTCTATGCTGGCCAGCAGGTCGGCCCGGTCAGCCGGCGCCAGCGTGTCCCAGGACGTGCGCAGCGAGCCCGCCGCCCCGCGTATGCCCGTCAGCGGCGTGCGCAAATCGTGGCCCAGGCTGTTCAGCAGCGCGGTGCGCAGTTTCTGCGTCTCCGCCTGCGCCTGCGTGCGCGCCGCCTCGCCGGCCAGCCGCACCCGCTCCAGGGCGGAGGCCGCCTGATCGGCCAGCGCCAGCAGCGATTGCAGCCGCGCCTGGTCCAGCCCGCCCGCCGGCCGAACCCCTATCACCCCCATCGCCTCGCGCGCCGTGCGCAGCGGCAGGAAACGCCACGCGGCACTTGGCAGGGTGGCCGTGCCCCGCCCCGCCTGCTCCTGACGGGAAAAGCTCCACCGCGCCGCCGCCCAGCTTCCGTCATCCATGGTGTCCAGGCTGGGCGGCTCGGCCCCGCGAATGTTCAGGTCCTCGCCCTCGCCGATCAGCACCAGGGCAGGGGCCGCGATATCGCCGGCCAGCCGGGCGATCTCGCCCAGCAGCTCGGGCTCGCTCGCCGGCTCGCCCAGCCGCCGCGTATAGCCGGAAATCCGCCGCAGGCTGTCGATGCGCCCCTGCGCGCCCTTGACCTCCAGGCGCAGCCGGCTGGCCAGCAGGCCGGTGGCCGAAGCCACGCCCAGGAACACCAGCAGCGCCACCACGTCGCGCGGCTGCGAAATGGTGAAATGCCCCACCGGCGGGATGAAGAAGAAGTTCCACGAGAGGAAACTCAGCGCCGCCGTGTAGAGCGCCACCGGCAACCCCCACACCGTGGCGGTCGCCACCACCGCGGCCAGGAAGATCATCCCCAGCGCCTCGTGCTCCAGCATCCCGTGCAGCAGCTCGCCCGCGCCGATCACCCCGCCCACCAGCGCCGTGCTGGCCAGCCACGGCGCCCAGCCCTCCGGCCACGGGCTGGCCCGCCGCCGCCGTAGCAGCACGCCGCCCACCGGCACCACGTGCAGCGAAAACTCCGGCCCCTGGCGCACCAGCGTGCCGGCCAGCGTCCGCCCGGTCAGCCGCCGGCGCCAGCTCGGCGCCCCGCGGCCGATCACCAGATGCGTCACGTTGCGCGCGCGCGCCACCTCCAGCGTGGTCTCCACCAGCCGTCCGCCGGCGCGTATCTCCACCTCGGCCCCCAGGCTCGCCGCCATGTCCAGCGCCGGCCGGGTCGCCTCCAGCCCGTCTTGCGCCTCGAAATGCAGCGCCAGCCAGGGCGCGCGCAACGCGTCCGCCAGGCGCTTGGCCTGCCGCACCACCGCCTCGGCCCCCGAATCCGCCCCCACCAGCGCCAGCACGCGGTCGCCCGCCGGCCAGATGCCCTCCACCCCGTGCGCCCGCATGTAGGACCGCACGTCCTGGTCCACGTATTGCGCGGCCCGCCGCAGCCCGATCTCGCGCAAGGCCGCCAGGTTGCCCTCGCGGAAGAAACTGTCCAGCGCGCGGGCCGCCACGTCCGGCCGGTAGATCTGCCCGTCCCGCAACCGGCTCCGCAGCTCCGCCGGCGAGAGATCGACGAACTCGATCTCGTCGGCCATCTCCATCACCCGGTCGGGCAGCGTCTCGGTCACCCGCACGCCGGTGATCCGCGCAATGTCGTCGTTCAGGCTCTCCAGGTGCTGCACGTTCAGCGTCGCCCACACGTCTATGCCGGCCGCCAGCAGCTCGGCCACGTCCTCCCACCTTTTGTTGTGCCGGCTACCCGGCGCGTTGGTGTGCGCCAGCTCGTCTACCAGCAGCAGCCCCGGACGGCGCGCCAGCGCCGCGTCCACGTCGAACTCCTCCAGCACCTGGCCGCGATAGGCGATGGTGCTGCGCGGCAGGATCGGCAGGTCGGCAATCTGCCGCTCAGTCCCCGCCCGCCCATGCGTCTCCACCACCCCGATCAGCACGTCCCGCCCCGCCGCCCGCGCCCGCTGCGCAGACGCCAGCATCTCCCACGTCTTCCCCACGCCAGGCGCCGCACCCAGGAACACCTTCAGGCAGCCCCGATGCTCCCGCGCGGCGGCGGCGAGCAGAGCGTCAGGGTCTGGTCGAGCTGGGTCTTTCAACGCGTTACTCGGTTTGAGGAAGTGGAAAGGCAAGCAAGGCCTTCTTTTTTGCAAAAAAGAAGCAAAAAACTTCTGACTCCGCTGTCGCGCACCTGTCCTGCGATTGCCGACAGGGCAGGCGGTGACATAGGAGTCATCGCCAGCATTAGCCGGAGCCTTGCCCGCGCACCTCTGCGGCAGCGCGCAACATACCTTCGATCATGAATTTCAAATCTGATTTTCGAGTGTCGTCCATGTCGTCGAAAGACGGTGTCGACAAGGGCCACCAACCTTGCCTCCTACCAAAGCCATCCAAAATGCGGGCCGCCGCATCAACCTCCCTGCTCGAGGAGCGAGGAACCTCCGAAACGTCCCTTAAGTATAAAGTTACCGGGCAGCTCTGAGAGTTTGCCCAATTTATCGCATCATGGATGCTGATATTTCTTTTCTCATCGAAAACCACCTCTGCTTCAGCGGCAGGCCTGGAGGCTTGATCAGCTCCACTAACAGAGTTGTCATGGCATGTCGCTTCGACGATCGCATGCACCTTGGCCCACCGAAATTGATTTCCGCGTCTATCGACGATGTTCCATATCATAGAAAACCTTTCGGGCTTTTTCTGCCGGTAGCACCTCGACAATCGTCCTTCCAACAATGACGACGTTTGGTGTCACCAACACTGCTTGCATGATTTAACCCTGCCTGTCGGACGGGCATTTACTCTCGTACGTGGGTAGACCGTCATTCCGGGGCGAAACCCACTTGATCTCAGCTTCATGGCGCAAGATGGCGGCTTCATGATGGCGAACCGCGTATGAGGCCAGGCCGGTGCCGGCGTCCATCTCGGCTTGTCACACCCCAAGCTGCAAGACCGGCCACGGTCGAGAGTAGCTCGCTGCCCCCTGCGCTTCCAGGGACGTGCAGCTAGGCGCAACCCTGAACCATGCGAAATAGCTCAGCCGGAAAATGGCAGAGCAATCTCTTATTGAGCGGCCATGAGCACCGGAACACATAGAAAGTTCGTCAGATAGCCACCAAGGCAACTTCCCAGATAAACACTCTATCCGGACAACGGCAACGCAATCTCCTCCAAACTCTTCCCCTCCGCATCAATCCCCAGCCAAACCTCCACCCCCGCCGCCACCAGCATCAACACCGCCGCCCCCTCATACCCCCAGGCCACCGTGTGTATCCCCGCCGCAATCAGCCGCCCGAACAGCCAGGGCGCCCCAACACCCCCCACCAAAGTCCCCAGCGCATAGAACATCGCAATCGCCAACGCCCTTGTCTCCAGCGGGAAGATCTCGCTCGCCGTCAGATACGCCGCACTCGCCGCCGCACTGGCCACGAAGAACACGCCCACCCAGCACGCCGTCTGCGTCCACGCATCCAATATCCCCGCATGGAACGCCCACCCCGTCGCCGCCATCAGCACGCCGGACACGCCATACGTCCCGGCAATCATCCGCCGCCGCCCGATCGTGTCGAAGAAATGCCCCAGCAGCAGCGGCCCCATCAGGTTGCCCAGCGCCAGCGGCAGAATATACGTCCCCACATTCTGCGCCGGCACGTGATACGCGCGCGTCAGCACCAGCCCGTAGGTGAAGAACACCGCGTTGAACAGGAACGCCTGCGCCGCCATTAGCGTGAACGCCAGCAGGCTGCGCCATTTGTAAGCGCCGAACATCGCCGAAAAGATCAGCCCGAACCCGAACGATGTCTGCGGATGTATCGTCATCTTGCCGCAGGCCGGCCCGATCTCCCCGCCGCCGCTGTCGCGCACCCGCCGCTCCACCTCGCCCACGGTGCGCTCGGCTTCTTCGCCCCGCCCATGCGTCACCAGCCAGCGCGGGCTCTCCGGCACGAAGCGCCGCAGGAACAGCACGCCCAGTCCCAACACCCCGCCTACCCCGAAGCCGATCCGCCAGCCCAGTTGCGGCGCCACCACCCCGCCGCCCAGCAGTATCAGGGACGCCGCCGCCCCCAGCGCCGCCCCGCCCCAGTAACTGCCGTTCACGATCAGATCGATCCGCCCGCGCAGCCGCGCCGGTATCAGCTCGTCGATCGCCGAGTTGATCGCCGCATACTCGCCGCCTATCCCCAGCCCGGTCACCACCCGGAACGCCGCCAGGCTCCAGAAATCCCACGCACAGGCGGACGCCAGAACGCCCAGCACGTACAGCCCCAGCGTGATGTTGAACACCAGCCGCCGCCCCAGCCGGTCCGTCAGCCAGCCGAAGAACAGCGCCCCTACCACCGCACCCGCCACATAGGCGGACGCCATGCTGCCGATCTGCTCCGCCGAAAGTCCCAACGTGCGCCTGTCCTGAAGCATCGGCCCGATCGAGCCCACGATCGTCACCTCCAGCCCGTCCAGCACCCAGGTGATCCCCAGCGCCACCACGATCAGCAGATGGAACCGGCTCCACGGCAGCCGGTCCATCCGCGCCGGAATGTCCGTCTCGATCGGCGTCATGCGCGCCCCGCCCGGTGCGTGTCGCGAAACAACGGCGGGCCCGATTTTGTCATGGCTTCTCCCCAGGCAGCCTCAAACATCCCCGTTGCGCGCCGGTTCCGAACCATGCTGCTGTGCCCGCTCGTTACACAGGCGTCACGCGTGTCCTCTTTCTGGTCCGGAACAGTCCAGGACTTCCTGAACACGCCCACCCCCGCAATCACCGGCACGCTGGCACTCGCCCAGATACGCCATTTCCGCATCAACGAGACCCAGCAGCTACGCGCCTGGGAAGCCAGCATCGCCATCCTCCGCACCGCCCTGGCCCCGCTCCCGCAGGCCGCCGCCTGGCACATCCTGCTGGAATACCCGATGCTCCGCCTAGGCCGCCGCCCGGACGCCATCCTCCTGACAGACCGCGCCATACTGGTCCTGGAATTCAAAGCCGGCGCGCAAGCCATCACCCAGCCAGACCGCCAGCAGGTCGAGGACTACGCGATAGACCTGCACGACTTCCACGCCGCCTCCCGCCGCCACCCCATCCTGCCCATCCTGGTCGCCGAACACGCCCCCGCCGCCCACCCCCTCCTCCCCATGCCCATCGCCGGCGCCGCCCCCGTCATCGACGCCAACGCCGCCACGCTCCCCCACCTCCTCACCGTGATCGCCACCCGTCTCCCACCCCAATCCACCCCGCTAAACCCCACCGACTGGCTGGAAGCCCCCTACCGCCCCGTCCCCAACATCATAGACGCCGCCTGCCTACTCTACGCCCGCCACAACGTGGCCGACATACGCGCCGCCCGAACCGACGCCGCCAACCTCCGCGCCACCACGGACGCCATCCTGTCCGAAATCGCCGAAGCCCGCGCCGCGAACCAACGCGTAATCCTCTTTGTCACCGGCATCCCCGGCGCCGGCAAAACCCTCTGCGGCCTGAACACCGTCTTCGGCACCGCCGAGACAGCCCGCGGCACCTACCTCACCGGCAACCCCACCCTCGTCCACGTCCTGCGCGAAGCCCTGACCCGAGACGCCACCCAGTTCGGCGCCACGCGCACGGATGCCGACCGCCGGATGCGCAGCGCCATCCAGCGCCTGCCGGACTTCCGCAACGAATACGTCACCAACCCCACCCACACCCCGCCCGAACAGATCGTCGTCGTCGACGAAGCCCAGCGCTGCTGGTCCACCGCCCACGCCATCGCCAAGACCCGCGACAAACCCGCCCGCCTGACCGCCTCCGAACCCGCCCACCTGCTCGAAGCCATGTCCCGCCACCCGGGCTTCGCCGCCATGGTCTGCCTCGTCGGCGGCGGCCAGGAAATCCACGACGGGGAAGGGGGCCTCGCCGAATGGGGCCAAGCCCTGCGCCGCACCGCCAAACCCTGGCGCGTCCGCGCCCCCCCGGACATCCTCTCCGCCACCGACCCCCGCCAACGCCTGGGCCCGCTCCCCAACCTCGCCGCCCTCCCGGCTCTCCACCTCGCTGTCTCCATCCGGCAAATCCGCAGCGCCGCCGCCGCCGAATGGGTCAACCACGTCCTGGCCGGTGACGCCCATGCCGCCGCCGCCCTCGCCAAATCCGACGGCGCCATCCCCTTCCACCTGACCCGCAGCCTCGCCCAAACCCGCGCCTGGCTCCGCGCCCAAGCCCGCGGCCTGCGCCGCGCCGGCCTGCTCGCCAGCTCCGGCGCCCGCCGCCTCCGCGCCGAAGGCCTCGGCGCCGAACTCCCCCACATGGACCCCGGCGCCGTCGCCCACTGGTTCCTCGACCGCTTCCCGGACGTCCGCGCCTCCAACGCGCTGGAAACCGTCGCCACCGAGTTCAGCTGCCAGGGCCTGGAACTCGACTATGCCGGCCTGTGCTGGGACGCCGACCTGATACGCGAGCCCAACCGCACGGCCTGGCGCGTCCGCCAGTTCCGCGGCACCATTTGGCAAATCCCGCGCGGCGAGGAAGCCATCGCCAACCAGCTCAACACCTACCGAGTCCTGCTCACCCGCGCCCGCTACGAAACCATCATCTTCGTCCCGCCCGGAGACGCCGCGGACCCCACGCGCAGCCCAGCCGTCCTGGACAGCATCGCCGCGTTCCTGCGCGACTGCGGCGTGCGCGAGCTTGCGTTGCCGGCGCACTCGACTGAGCCGGAATCGGAGCGGGTGCTACTGTGAGAAAGGAAGCAAGCAGTTCTTTTTTGAAAAAAAGAACCAAAAAACTTTTGCTCCGCTGTCGCGCCGTGGTTCGGAGTCCGCCGACAGGCAATAAACATTTTCTGATTGTCTGCTTCGCCTTCGCCAGCAATCGCGCACCTCCCACAACCATCGGGTGCCCCCCGCCAACACGCACGCCGCAACGCACCCGCGACAGCGGACCAAAAGCTTTTTGCTTCTTTTTCTCGAAAAAGAAGGCCTTCCTTGCCTTCCTGACCCTCCTACAAACCACCCCAACCCAAGCCGCCCCCCTGAAATTCACCACCTGGAACCTGAACTGGCTGACCACCCGGACCCACGCCGAAGCCGACCTCCCGCGTGACGTCCACACCCGCGCCCCGGAGGACTTCACCCGCCTCGCCGCCTACGCCCACCGCCTCAACGCGGACGTCATCGCCTTCCAGGAAGTCGACGGCGCACAAGCCGCCCAACGCCTCTTCGACCCCGCCGATTACGCCATCCTCACCATCGCCGAACCGGTCACCCAGCAGGTCGGCATCGCCGTCCGCCATCCCATAGAAGTCACCCGCAACCCGGACGTCACCGCGCTGGACGTCGAACCGGACGCCCCCCACAAATTACGGGACGGCCTCGACGTGACCTTGACCCTCCCCGCCGGCCGCAAGCTCCGCATCCTCGTCGTCCACCTGAAAACCGGCTGCCAGACGGACGACCTGGCCACCTCCACCCGTCCGCAATGCACGCGCCTCGCCCGGCAGATCCCCGTCCTCGCCGCCTGGGCCGCCGCCCGCCAGGCCGCCGGCGAAGCGTTCCTTCTGATGGGCGATTTCAACCGCGTGCTGGACGAACCCGAAGCGATGGCCAACGCCCTGGCCGCCGCCGCCCCGTTCACCCGCGCCACCGCCGGCCGCGCCAACCCCTGCTGGGACGGCGAGCCCTTCATCGACCACATCCTCGCCGGCGGCCCCGCCCAGGCCTGGCTCGTCCCCGGCAGCCTGCGCGTGCAGGTGTTCCACGAAACCGGCCAGGCCTGGCACCAGCGCCTCTCGGACCATTGCCCCGTCTCCGTCCGCCTGGACCCGCCCCCACCCTGAACCACGCCCGCAAGCCAGCCGGGCAGGGGGCCCGCCCACCCGCGCCGCTTCAAAACCCGCCGCATCCGTCCTATGTCCGGCACCCAACGAACGGAGCCCAGACCCCATGGCCTACACCGCAATCGCCACCACCACCGCCGGCCGCAACGGCCACGTGGACAGCTCGGACGGCGTGCTGCACGCGGACCTCGCCATGCCCGGCTCCGGCAAGGCCGGCGCCACCAACCCCGAGCAGCTCTTCGCCGCCGGCTACTCCGCCTGCTTCGGCTCGGCCATCATGGCGGTCGCCGGCGCCGACAAGATCAAGCCGGAATCCGTCCACGTCACCGCCGAAGTCACCCTGGTAATCAACGGCCACGACTACAGCCTGGCCATCAAGCTGAAGCCGAAGATAGACGGCGTGGACCGCGCCACCGCCGAACAGCTCGTCCACAAGGCCCACGAGGTCTGCCCGTATTCCAAGGCCACACGCGGCAACGTGCCGGTGGAGATCGAACTCCAGTGAGCGCCGGCACAGCCCTCGTCACCGGCGCCACCGCCGGTTTCGGGGCGGCCATCGCCCGCCGCCTGGTCGCAGGCGGCTGGCGCGTTGTGGCCACCGGCCGCCGCCAGGACCGCCTGGACGCCCTGCACGCCGAACTGGGCGCTGCCCTGCTGCCCCACCGGCTGGACGTGACGGACGCCGCCGCGGTGGCCGCCCTGCCGGGCAGTCTGCCCGCGGACTGGCAGGCGATCGACGCCCTGGTCAACAACGCGGGCCTCGCTTTGGGCCTGGCCCCCGCCCAGCAAGCGGACCTGGCCGACTGGGACCGCATGATCGCCACCAACGTCACCGGCCTGATACACGCCACCCACGCGCTGCTGCCCGGCATGGTGGCGCGGGACCGCGGCCACGTCGTCAACCTCGGCAGCGTCGCCGGCACCTACCCCTACCCGGGCGGCCACGTCTACGGCGGCACCAAGGCGTTCGTCCGCCAGTTCACCCTCAACCTGAAGGCGGACCTGGTCGGCACCAACGTCCGCGTCACCGACATCGAACCCGGCCTGTGCGGCGGCACGGAGTTCTCCGAAGTCCGCTTCGGCGGCGACGCAGAAAAAGCCGCCGCTGTCTACAAAGGCACCGCGCCGCTCACCGCGGAGGACATCGCCGAAGCGGTCTCCTGGGTCCTGAACCTGCCCCGCCACGTCAACATCAACCGCATCGAGATGATGCCGACCTGCCAGGCACTGGGCCCGTTCAACATCAAGCGGACCGGCGCGTGAAACCACGCCACGCCCGCAAGCTGCTGGACCGCTACCGGGTCACCGATGGCGCCGGCTTCTCCCTGGCCGATTGCAAGCCGGACGACCGCAGCGGCAACCTCGTCGATCACGACGATATCGACACCCTGCTGCAAGCCGGCGTCGGCCGCCTGTCCGAACTGCAAACCCGCCTGTACGCGGAGGAGCGGCGCTCGCTCCTCCTCGTGCTGCAGGCGATGGATGCCGCCGGCAAGGACGGCACAATCAAGCACGTGATGACCGGCGTGAACCCGCAAGGCGTGGACGTCACCGCGTTCAAGCAGCCCGGCCCCGTCGACCTGGCACACGGCTTCCTGTGGCGCGTCCACGCCCACGCGCCCGCCGCCGGCCGCATCGCCATCTTCAACCGCAGCCACTACGAGGACGTGCTCGTCTCCCGCGTGCATCCCGAATTGCTGGCCCACGCACACGCCACCGGCGCCCCACCCGGCCGCAAGTTCTGGAAACACCGCCTGGAAGATATTGCCGCGTTCGAACGCTACATGGTGCACCAGGGCACGGTGGTGCTGAAAGTGTTCCTGCATGTCAGCCGGGACGAACAGCGCCGCCGCTTCCTCAGCCGCATAGACGAGCCGCACAAGAACTGGAAATTCAGCGCCGCAGATCTGAAAGAACGCGAATTCTGGGACGCCTACCAGGACGCCTACCAGCACGCTATCGCCGGCACCGCCTCGTCCGATGCCCCCTGGTTCGTCGTCCCCGCGGACAACAAGCCCTTCGCCCACCTCATAGTTGCGGAAGCAATGATCGAGGCCCTGTCGGCGCTCGATCTGAAAGAGCCTTCGCCGCCGCCGGAGGAACGCGCGCGCCTGGCGGAGGCGCGGGCTCGGCTGGAGGAAGAGTAAAGCAAGGCAAGGCAAGCCCTTCTTTTTTGAAAAAAAGAAGCAAAAAACTTCTGACTCCGCTGTCGCGAACCTGTCCTGGTGCCGCCGACAGGGAGCAGAAGTCTTTTGCTTCTTTTCTTCAGAAAAGAAGGCGTAACTTCCTATCGCCCGTTTTAAAACTCGGCCTGGTGAGTCAGCTGGCGGTGATTTTCGAGCACCGGAGCACAGAAAATCGCCGCCAGATGGCCGCCAGGGCGAGTTTTCACGACGCCGGCAGCAGCACCTTGTTGATGACGTAGATTACGCCGTTGCTCTGCCGCACGTTGGCGATCGTCACGTCCGCCACGTCGCCCTTCGCGTCCGTCACCGTCAGGTCGTGTCCGCTCATCGCCACCGTCAGCTCGTCACCCTGCACGGTCTTCAGCTTGGCCGTGCCGCCGCCGGACTTGATCATCATCTTCAGCTTCTTCTCGAGCAGGTTGCCCGGCACCACGTGATAGGTGAGCACGGCGGTCAGCTTCGCCTTGTTTTCCGGCTTCAGCAGCGTGTCCACGGTGCCGGCCGGCAGCGCGGCAAACGCCTCGTTTGTCGGCGCGAACACGGTGAACGGGCCGGGGCCGTTCAGCGTATCGACCAGGCCGGCCGCCTTCACCGCGGCCACCAGCGTAGTGTGGTCCTTGCTCTCGGACGCGTTGGCAACGATCGTCTTGGACGGATACATCGCGGCACCGCCCACTTCCACGGTGCGCTCGGCATAAGCCGCGGTGGAGGACAGCAGAAAGATCGCAGTAAGGGCGGCGTGACGTAACTTCATGGGCCAGTTCTCCTTGGGATGAACGGCCGTGCTCTGCCGTTGCAGGAAGGTCGCGCGCTGCGCCCCCGACAGATGCATTCGCTCACGAAACGGTGAGAACGGGTCTGGCGCAGCATCGCGGCCACGCGCTAGCCTGCCCGCATGCCGGATTACGCCCACGAGTCGCAGCATCAGGGACGCGTCGCCGGCGTGGACGAGGTGGGACGCGGCCCGCTCGCCGGCCCCGTGCTCGCCGCCGCCGTGGTGTTCACCGCCGGCGTGCCCCCCGCGCTCGCTGTCCTGCTCGACGACTCGAAGAAGCTGACCGCGGCCCAGCGGGACCTCGCCTACGCGGCGCTGCGCGCCTGCCCGTCGGCCGAGATCGCGGTCGCCGCCGCCTCAGTGGCCGAGATCGCCAGGCTGAACATCCTGCACGCCGCTATGCTCGCCATGGCCCGCGCCGTGCTGCGCCTGCCCACCCCGCCGGACGTGGCGCTGGTGGACGGCAACCGAAAACCCCCGCTCACCTGCCAGATACGCTGCGTGGTCGGCGGCGACGCGCTGTCCCTGTCCATCGCCGCCGCCTCCATCGTCGCGAAAGTTGTCCGGGACCGCGCGATGGCGCGCCTCGCCCTGCGTTTCCCGATGTACGGCTGGGACAGCAACGCGGGTTACGCCACCGGCGCGCACCGCCGCGCTCTGCTGGAACATGGCGCCACGCCGCACCATCGCGAGGCCTTCGGCACGGTGCGCGGCCTGCTCGCCGGCGAGTGCCCCGCCGAGTGAGGCGCCGCCTTTTGGTCTGCGAGAAAGGTTGGGGCTCTGCCCCAAACCCCGCTGGGGCCTTGGCCCCAGACCCCATTTCATTCGGGTGCGTGTGAAAACCCCACGAACGACTGTCAAAGACGGGATCCAGGGGCAGAACGGCTAGTCTAACTAGAGACGCGACACCCCAGGCGTTCGAAAAAATCAACGAAAAGCGTTTGTATCCACCAGCCTCTTCAAGAAACGCCAAGCAGCTCAGCACCGAAGTAACAAAAGTTTCTTGCTTCTTTTGTTCAAAAAAGAAGGCCTCGCTTTCCAACTTACTCCGCCGCCACCGCCATCTCCGCCACCTGCGCCACAACCGACGTCCCATACGGCCCCAACCACCCGGGCGCCCCGTCACAACAACGCGGCACCACCACGCCCTGATCGGACAAGTTGAACACGCACACCACCCGCTCCGCCGCATCGTAGCGCACGAACCCGATCAGCGGCGCCGGCAGCGCCAACACCTCCAGCCCGCCATGCGCCAGCACCGGATGCGCCCGCCGATAGGACAGGAACCGCCGCCAATCTTGCAGCAGCGCCCCCGAATCCGCCTCCTGCGCGTCCACCGCCAACGCCACATGCGCCTCCGGCACAGGCAGCCACGGCACGCCGTCCGAAAAACCCGCATGTGCCGCATCACCGGTCCACGGCATCGGCGTGCGGCACCCGTCACGCCCGCGGAACTCCGGCCAGTACGCAATCCCGAACGGATCGCGCAACTGCGCCGCCGAAATCTCCGCCTCCGGCAACCCAAGTTCCTCGCCCTGATACACCAGCACGCTGCCGCGCAACGTCAGCTGCAACGCCATCAGCAGCCGCGCGAACCGCGGGTCCGGCGCGGATCCGGGGCAGGGGTTCCACCGCGTCACCGCGCGCTCCACATCATGGTTGCTGAAAGACCAGCACAGCCACCCCTCGGGTGCCGCCGCCTGCGTCACCAGCTCGCGCACGCTCGCCCAATCGAACCCGCCGCGCGTAGGCCGCAGCGAATACGCCATGTCCAGCCTGTCTCCGCGCGTATACGCCCGGCAACGGTCATACGCGCCGTCCTGGCTGCTCACCTCGCCCAGCGTCACCGCGCCGTAGCAGGACACCAGCGCGCGTATCCGCGCCAGGAAATCCGCTGTCTGCGGCTGCATCATGTCATGCGCATGCACCTGCCGCCCGAACAGCTTCACCCCCGCGGCCGCGCCCACCGCCGCCGGATTGCACCGCAACAGAGGGTCGTGTGTGAAGAAATCCAGCGCATCCAGCCGGAACCCGTCCACCCCGCGCTCCAGCCAGAACCGCCCGGTTTCCAGAAGCGCGTCCTGCACCGCGGGATTGTGCAAATTCAACTGCGGCTGATGCGACAGAAAATGGTGCAGGTAATACTGCCGCCGCCGTGGCTCCCACGTCCACGCAGCCCCGCCGAATACGCTCAGCCAGTTGTTCGGCGGCGTCCCGTCCTCGCTAGGGTCCGCCCAAACATACCAATCCGCCCGCGCCCCGTCCCGCGACGCCCGGCTCTCACCGAACCACCCATGCCTGTCGCTCGTATGGCTCCAAACCTGGTCGATCAGCACGCGCAGCCCCAACATGTGCGCCCGCGCCACCAGCGCGTCGAAATCGTCCAGCGTGCCGAACACCGGATCGATGCTCGTGTGGTCCGAAACATCATACCCGAAATCGCGCTGCGGGCTGGTGAACACCGGACACAGCCAGATCGCGTCCACCCCAGCCGCGCCACGTGGTCCAGATGCGCGGTCGCGCCAGGCAAATCGCCCACCCCGTCCGCATTGCTGTCAGCAAAGCTGCGCGGATAGATCTGGTAGATGACCGCGCCCCGCCACCATTCGGTGTGCCCTAGACGATCCAGCATGAACTCGCTCCCTCACGGTATCGTGAGCCGGTCCGCACCTCGTGCGCAACGGGTTTCGTCGGCGGAGAAGCGTGAGCGTCAGCTTGCGCTCCGAATGGTTGCAGATTTGCTACGACGCCCAGAGGCAGGAAGGCAGGAAGCAAGCAGTTCTTTTTTGAAAAAAAGAACCAAAAAACTTTTGTCACTCCGACGCTTCTGTGCCGCGACTAAACCTTCAGCATGCGTCCGGTGCAGACCGAGGCGCACGCCGTCCCGCGGCGCGACAGCGGATCAAAAGCTTTTTGCTTCTTTTTCTCGAAAAAGAAGGCCTTCCTTCCTACCCCGCCCCCTCACTCGCAAGCCCCCCGCAACGCCCCCCCAGCCGCCACCGGGCACAACGGCAGGCAAGCCGCCGCATAAGCCGCCAGCAGCAGCAGATGCGGCCGCGCCGGCAGCCCCGCCGACGCCGCATCGGCCGCCGCCGCACCGAATATCAGCACCGGCACGGTCAGCGGCAGCACCAATATCGGCAGCAGCACGCCACCGCGCCGCGCCCCCAGCACCAGCGCCGCGCACGCCGCCCCCAGCAAGGACAGCGCCACCGTCCCCAGCGCCAGCCCCCCCACCAGCGCCGGATACGCCGCCCCCGGCATACGCAGCATCCCCGCCAGCGGCACCGCCGCCACCAACAGCGGCAGCCCCGTCACCAACCAGTGCGCCACGGCCTTGGCCAGCGCCACCAGGCTCGCCGGCAATCCGGACAGCAACAGCTGGTCCAGGGACCCATCCTCGAAATCCGCCCCGAACAACCTGTCCAGCGGCAGCAGCGCCGACAGCAGCGCACAAACCCACACGATGCCCGGCGCCAGCCGCGCCAGCGTCTCCGGCGCCGGCCCGATCGCCAGCGGAAACAGCGTGCCGGCCACGAAGAAGAACAGCAGCGCGCCGAAACTGTCGCCGCCGTGGCGGGCGGCCAGCAATAGCTCGCGGCGTAGCAAGGCTAGAAAGGCAATCAAGAAAGGCCTTCTTTTTTGCAAAAATGAAGCAAAAAACTTTTGCTCTCCCGCTGACATCGAAACTCAGCCAGGTCCTGCCAGCACGCATACCGGCAGAACCTGGCCGCACCGCCGTGCAAGCGGGGAAGCAAAAGTTTTTTGGTTCTTTTTTTCAAAAAAGAACCGCTTCCTTCCTCACCCACCCAACCGCAACTCCCCCGCATCCGGCAACGGCAACGGCAAATGCGTCGCCGCCACCACCACCCCGCCCCCTTCCCTGTGCCGCGCCAGCACGCCGCCAAACGCCGCCACGGACGCCGCGTCCACCCCCAGCGTCGGCTCGTCCAGCAGCCACACCGGCGCCCCGCTCACCACCAGCCGCGCAAGCGCCAGCCGCCTGGCCTGCCCCGCCGACAGCATGCGGGCGGGCAGGGGCCCCAGCGCCGTCAACCCCAGCGCCGCCAGCCCGTCCCCCACATCCCGCCCCGACACCCGCGCCGCAAACGCCAGGTTCTCCCGTGTGCTCAACCCGGGCTTCACCGCGTCCCGATGCCCCAGATACGCCACCCGCCCCGCCAGCTCCTCCGAGCCGCCGAACAGCACCCGCCCGCCATCCAGCCGCTTCAGCCCCGCCAGCGCCCGCAGCAGTGTGGACTTCCCCGCTCCGTTCGGCCCCAGCAGCAGCAGCGCCCCGCCCGCCGGCACCGTGAAACTCACGCGGTCCAGCACCAGCCGGTCACCGCGGAAGGCGCTGACCGCCTCCGCCGCCAGCCCGCCCGCCATCTACTGCAACTGCTCGATCTTGGCCCACACGCGCTTGAAGATCACCTCGCGCAACGCCCGCTCCGCCGCATCCTCGCCCGACAAATCCGGATGCAGCTCGCGCGCCAGGAACCGCCGCAACTGGTTGAACTTGCGGTCCGGCCCACGCTCCTCCTGCGGCCCCTCCAGCGCCGACTGCATCACCCGCAGCCGGTCCTCCGCCGCCGTCGCCGAAAGCTGATACAGGTCGCGCTGCTTCGCCGTCTCCGCCGCCAGCGCGCCCACCCGCGCCAGCTCCACCTCCAGCGCCGCGCAGCGCGCCTCGAGCTGCCGCTTCTCGTCAACCGCCTGCGCCGCCGCCCGCCGCTCGGCGCTCAGCCTGTCCTGCTCCAGCCGCAGCTCCGCCAGCCGCGCCTCCACCGCCCGCGTGTCCGGCCGCATGGTCTCCGCCACCGCCGCCTGGCCAAACCCGCCGCCCGCCGCCCGCGCCGCCCGCCTGTCCACCCCGCCAGGGATCGGCGTCTCGAACGGCGTGTCCGACTTGCCGTCCCCATACCCATCGGCCGCATCGAACGCCGCCGGCCCGATCTGCAACCCCTGCCGCTCGGCAAACTCCAGGAACTCCCGCGCGGAACTCACGATTCGCGGCAGCCGCCCATCCTTCTCGATCACGATCGAGCGCGGCTGCACACGCATCCGGAAAGCCCGCCGCTCCAGCCCGGTGCGCGCAGCCTCGAACCAGGTTTCGTCCTCTATGCCATACCGGTGCATCAACCTGCGGTAGCCGAAAACGTGCCGTCCTCGCAAGGACGCAAGGAAGCCAGCGCGTCTTTTTCGAAAAAATGAGGCAAAAAACCACCGCTCCCCATATCTGCTCCACAACCCCGCCAGCCCCGCCGGAAGCCGCCCTTGTGACCCCACAACCGCAGCCTATAAACAGCCCCAAACCGCACCGGAACCGCACGCCATGAAGCCCGTAGGCCAGGACAGCCTGAACACCCGCCGCACCCTGACCGTGCGTGGTCGCGACTACGCCTATTTCTCCATCCCCGAAGCCGCCCGCACCATCGGCGACGTCTCCCGCCTCCCGGTCAGTCCCTGAAAATCCTCCTCGAAAACGTCCTCCGCTTCGAAGACGGCAAATCCTACACCGTGGCCGACGCCCACAAGGTCGCCGCCTGGCTCACCGCCGGCAGCAGCACCGAGGAAGTGCCCTTCAAGCCCGCCCGCATCCTCATGCAGGACTTCACCGGCGTCCCCGCCGTGGTCGACCTCGCCGCCATGCGCGACGGCATCACCAAGCTCAACGGTGACCCGCAAAAGGTGAACCCGCTCGTCCCGGTCGACCTCGTCATCGACCACTCCGTCATGGTGGACTTCTCCGGCACTCCCCAGGCGCTGCAGCAGAACGTCGAAGTCGAATTCGAGCGCAACGGCGAGCGCTACAGCTTCCTCCGCTGGGGCCAGGAAGCCTTCCAGAACTTCCGCGTCGTCCCCCCCGGCGCCGGCATCTGCCACCAGGTCAACCTGGAATATGTCAGCCAGGTCGTCTGGACCGCGGATGTCGACGGCCAGACCATCGCCTACCCGGACACGCTGTACGGAACCGACAGCCACACCACCATGGTCAACGGCGCCGGCGTGCTGGGCTGGGGCGTGGGCGGCATCGAAGCCGAAGCCGCCATGCTCGGCCAGCCCATCGCCATGCTCATCCCGGACGTCATCGGCTTCCGCCTCACCGGCCAGATGCCCGAAGGCGCCACCGCCACAGACCTCGTCCTCACCGTCACGCAAATCCTCCGCAAGAAAGGCGTCGTCGGCAAGTTCGTCGAGTTCTACGGCGCCGCCCTGGACAACCTCACCGTCGCCGACCGCGCCACCATCGCCAACATGGCCCCCGAATACGGCGCCACCTGCGGCTTCTTCCCCGTGGACGCCAAGACGCTGGCCTACCTCCACCTCACCGGCCGCGACGAGGACCGCATCGCCCTCGTCGAAGCCTACCTCCGCGCCCAGGGCATGTTCCGTGACGCCGACACGCCCGACCCCGTCTTCACGGACACCGTGGAGCTCGACCTCTCCACCATCGTCCCCAGCCTCGCCGGCCCCAAGCGCCCGCAGGACCGCGTAGCCCTGCGTGACGCGGCCGGCGCCTTCCTAGCAGACCTCACCGCCAACCAGAACATCCCCGAAGCGGACATCGCCCGCCGCTTCCCCGCCGTCGGCCGCAACTATGATATCGGCCACGGTGACGTGGTGATCGCCGCCATCACAAGCTGCACCAACACGTCCAACCCCTACGTCCTCGTCGCCGCCGGCCTGGTCGCCCGCAAGGCCCGCGCCCTCGGCCTGCACCCCAAGCCCTGGGTCAAGACCAGCCTCGCCCCCGGCAGCCAGGTCGTCACCGAATACCTGGACCGCGCCGGCCTGTCGGCGGACCTGGACGCGCTCGGCTTCCAGACCACCGGCTACGGCTGCACCACCTGCATCGGCAACTCCGGCCCGCTGGATGACGCCATCGTCGACGCCATCGAGGACAACCACCTGATCGCCGTCAGCGTCCTCTCCGGCAACCGCAACTTCGAAGGCCGCGTCCACGCCAACGTCCGCGCCAACTACCTCGCCAGCCCGCCCCTCGTCGTCGCCTACGCCCTGCTAGGCAACATGCGCGAGGACATCACCACCCAGCCCCTCGGGCTCGGCACCAACGGCAAGCCCGTCTTCCTGCGCGACGTCTGGCCCACCAACAAGGAAATCGAGGACCTGGTCACCGCCTCGGTCACCCGCGCCCAGTTCCTGGAGCGCTACGGCGTCGTCACCCAGGGCACGCCCGAATGGCAGGCCCTGCGCGTGGAGACCGGCAGCGAGACCTACCGCTGGAATGACGGCTCCACCTACGTGAAGAACCCGCCCTACTTCGAAGGCATCACCCTGGAGCCCGCGCCCCGCGGGGACATCGCCGGCGCCCGCATCCTGGCGCTGCTCGGTGACAACATCACCACGGACCACATCTCGCCCGCCGGCAACATCAAGAAGGCGTCGCCCGCCGGCACCTATCTCGGCGAACACCAGGTTTTGCAAAAAGACTTCAACAGCTACGGCAGCCGCCGCGGCAACCACGAAGTCATGATGCGCGGCACCTTCGCCAACATCCGTATCCGCAACGAAATGGCCGGCGGCCAGGAAGGCGGCCTAACCCGCCACTACCCCGGCGGCGAAATCATGCCGATCTACGACGCCGCCATGCGCTACAAGGCCGAAGACGTGCCCCTGATCGTGTTCGGCGGCAAGGAATACGGCATGGGCAGCAGCCGGGACTGGGCCGCCAAAGGCACCATGCTCCTCGGCATAAAAGCCGTCGTCGCCGAAAGCTTCGAGCGCATCCACCGCTCCAACCTCGTCGGCATGGGCGTGCTGCCTTTGCTGTTCCCGTTGGGCGTGACGCGCCACACGCTGGCCCTGGCCGGCGACGAAACGATCGACATCGTAGGCCTGCAAGCCCTGCGCCCCCGCATGAACCTGACCATGCGCATCCACCGCGCCTCCGGCACCACGGACGAGCTAGACCTGATCTGCCGCGTCGATACGCTGGACGAGGTCGAGTACTACCGCCACGGCGGCATCCTGCAATACGTGCTGCGTGGGATGGCAACGGCCGCTTGACGCAAGGCAAGAAAAGGCAAGGCAAGCACTTCTTTTTTGAAAAAAAGAAGCAAAAAACTTTTACTTGCCGGGCTGGACTGCGGGAACACCCGCGCTCCAGCCTACCACACGTGCGAACCCTCCGCGTCCTGCGGTTTCCGCATCGTCATGGGGTATTCCAGTCTACCGGTTTCGTACATTCAGAATCGACGGCTAACGGACCCGACACTCAGAACACAATCGTCCTCTGTAGAAAAATCGCCGTTTTTATAATAGCGAATGAAGATTTGACTTATCCGTGTCTGTTCGACACTTCCAGTGCGATGCGTGTATCTGGGGACAAACAGAATACCAAGTTCGTAACCTTGAACATACCCAGCCATGTTATTAGCATTACCCTTTGTGGTAAACTCAATTAGCCTTCGCTGGTCTGCAAGGATTATTTGGCGGTCATTCTTAGTGCCACATGGCCGGTCTGGAAGTGGGAATATCGATTCGGCCGCGTGCACAGAGTTTCTCCACGGTCTAGCACTGTGACGTTTCTTCATCTCGAGGCAGAGGATATTCTCTCGATGACCAAGTAGCCCCCTTCCATGGACAACCAAGTCGACGAAAACATGAGAGCCGCCTCTCATCTGCTTACGTACTCCCCCATGCGCTCGGTTGTATTCGACATCTACAAAATAGCGACGAAGAGAATATTCACGATCTACAAAGTATTGAAGATGATACCCGAGACGAGCTACTAAAGTCTGCTCATGTAATCCTCTATCGAACAGGATATTGTCTTTTTGTAAAAAAGCGTCAAGTGCCCGGTTAAAAACTTCTTTTAGCACTGTGCTTTCGCTCCCCCCAACTATGCGCTTTTCTCCGTCTCACTGCCGAAAATGCGCTTTAGGCAATCCTTCTAGAATTCTTCGTTTCATGCTGAGATCTGAAGTCAGTCTCCCAATATCCTCTAGAGCTATAAACAATCCGGGTGCAATGCTCCAACTTGCGCTTCCCTTGCAGCGAGACGGTCTGCCTTTTCGTTGTAGATGTCGCCGTTGTGACCCTTCACCCAAACTAGTTTGACGCGTCTCAACCGAGACACTTCTTCGTACTCTCTCCAAAGAGCAATGTTCGTCTTTATCAACTGCTTTTCATTTACTGACTTTGACACGTATTGCGAGTCGGTTCTGATCACAACAGATTTGCCGGTTTCGATAAACCTTATTGCTTCGATAACGGCTCGAAGTTCCATCTGATTGTTCGTAGCACTTTCAGAGAATCCAGATTTCTCATATCCGGTATCATGTACTACGAACGCCCACCCGCCTCTGCCTTGGTCCTTCCCTTTTCGCCGCCCTTGGGTAGCAATCGAACCATCGGTCGAAATGGTAAAAGTCGTAGCTGAACTTAGAAAGCGATTCCCAGGTTCGAGAACTATAGGAACCTCATCTAAGTTTTTTCGTTTTACGTCCAGCAGCAGGCAAACGCCCCCAAGTCTTCGTTTTGTTTTCCAATCCTGATCTTTCACTTGGCGGCCAAACCAGCTTCGAAAAGCGTCCAGCTTGTCACTTATCTCGATGTCAAGGTTCGAAAGCGTCTCTGGTGCATTGCCGTAAGCAAAAGCGTCACCCCAACCTCGAATAACTTTGTCCAGCAGCACAAGCGTTTGCACATACCGCTGACGACTTTCAAAACTATAGTCTGCTGCTCGGACTTCGCGTATTGAGTCTCGTCCAAAACTGATATGTGAATCTATTGTCACGGCCAAACTTCTGCGCGCTTTTAGGGACGGCTGGTAAAGGCCGGGGCGAATATCATATCCTAAGAACACGAACCCACTCTTGGCTTCGCCGCGAGAGGTCTTATCGGCGTTTGAGTATGCCTCGAAAGGGTCGTGACAACTTAGACCAAGAGCCTTCAATTGTAACTTTGCGTTCTGAAATGCCCGCGTAACAGCTCGTTCGCTTGCGGCCAATAGAACAAAATCATCAATAAATCGAATGCACGTAATCCCGCGCGAATTGAACTCTTGGTCAAAATCGTGAAGCAGCACGTTTCCGAATAATGGTGAGAGCGGCGAGCCTTGAGCAACGCCCTCATCGTCCGTTGGAAATATCCTTCGATCATCACCTAATGCAGTTTCATTTTCTAACACTACGGTGGTCGCACTTCGAAGGACATCTGTGAAAAGTGGATCGTTAATATCTTCTGCGATCCGAGTGATTACTGTTTCTCGAGGGATATGGTCGAAGAAGCCTGATATGTCTGACCGGACGAAGTGCAGTTTATCTTCTTCGAAGGCCACCTTTATCAGCTTCAACCCATGTGGAACACTTCGACTTGGAACGCCGCCGACGCTCGTTGGGCACTTGATCACTGTTTTAACAAAGTTAGAGTTCCGTTGAAGAGAGTCCAACCAAGCCCTTTCAACTACTCGGTTGAACACCGAGGCCATAACTATACCACGCTTGCCGCCGCTGGACTTTTTCTTGAGAATTCCAGTTTGGGGAGAAAACTTAAACGTCCGTGCGCGCAGTTGTCTTTGGATTCTACAAAGGTTTCTCTCTGAGAGGAGATCGAAATCCTCGATAGCGCTTCTAGTTTCGCTGGATTTCGAGGTTATCCCATTGGCGCGAACTCGTTGCCAGGCTGCTCGGAGCGAGTTTATCTCGGTTGCTCGCGTGAAAAGCCGGCCCACTTGTTTCTCATCTCTCTTGGTGAGCGCTGTCGGATGCCGCGCCCTACCTCTGAAACTTAGATATGCTCAACAGGACCTTGGTCAACGACTAGTCTCACGCCTTCCTCAGCACCCCATAGACCGGTCGTCAGGTTGTCACCAACGACAGGCCCTCTGCTTGCGGTCGTTCCGGCACCCAGAGTGAGCCCGGCGACAATAAGCAGAGGCTTAAGCGCCCTCGGAACTACAGTCCCGACGACATCCCGCCACCCAGCGCGGATGGCACGTTTTTGCATGCGGCTCGCTTCAAGTTTAGCTCCTCACGGCAGTTTACTTTTTGCCAAGAAAATGCAACCCACAATCTTGCGCCCCGCCCAGGCAGAGCCGAAAATTTACCCTACCGACCACCCGACACTCGGTTCCGCAACGGAAGCCAAGGGTTATGGCCACATTAGAGGTAAGGCTCGCCTGGTGCTCAACAGGACCTTGGTCAGCGACTAGTCTCACGCCTTCCTCAGCACCCCATAGACCGGTCGTCAGGTTGTCACCAACGACAGGCCCTCTGCTTGCGGTCGTTCCGGCACCCAGAGTGAGCCCGGCAACAATAAGCAGTAAAGCGAATTGACATTAAAGCCAGTGTCCGAGTCGCGGCAAGCATTATTACAAGACCGGTAGCTGTGGGGACGAGGATCTGCCTTGCAGCAAGCCCCGCCGACCGATCCGAACTGACCGGGCATATCCCCCCTCACTCCCCCACCGGAATCATCACCTCATTCCGCCGCAAAAACCACAAAGTCCAAGGCGGGTCATACTGCGCCAGCGTAGCCGCCGCCCGCGGCCACCAACCCCCGACGCGCCATCCACCCCCGCAAAGCCCCAGTACGCGCCGCCACAGCCCCGCTCAACGCCCACCCCGAGAACCGAGCCACCGCCACCCGCCCCCCCGGCTACACCGCCAGCCGCACCCGCGCATCATCCGGCACCGGCAGCGTCTCGGGCCGCGCCCCCGCCGGCATGTAAAACCGCAAAACCCACCCCCCCACCCCTGCCGTGTGTATAACCGGCGCGCTCCGCTATCGGCTCTCAGTAACGTTGCCCGACCGCCCACCAAAGCGTATATACCTCACGTATATGGGAGCCCCTCATGCCCACCCGCACAACCCTCTTCCTCTCCAACAAATCCCAAGCCGTCCGCCTCCCAAAGCCCGTAGCCTTCGCAGACACCGTCCGCGAGGTCATCGTCACCCAAGACGGTCCCCGCCGCATCATCGCCCCAGCCGACGCCGCCTGGGATGACTTCTTCGACGCCCCCGGCATCGACCTGGCCCCCCGCCAGCAACCCCCAACCCAGGAACGCGAAGCCTTCTGATGCTGCGCTACCTGCTTGACACAAACCTCTGCATCCGCGTCCTGCGAGACCGCCCTGCCAACCTCCGCCCCCGCTTCAACGCAGAAGCCACCAGCCTCGCCCTCTCAGACATCGTCCTCTACGAACTCCTAGTCGGCGCCGAACGCTCCGCCAAACCCGCCGAAAACCGCGCAGCCGTAGAACGCTTCGCCGCCCGCCTGACCGTCCTCCCCTTCGACAGCGCCGCCGCCGCCCACGCCGCAAACATCCGCGCCACCCTGGAACAAAAAGGTGCATCAATCGGCGCCTACGACCTCCTGATAGCCGGCCACGCCAGGAGCCAAGGTCTGATCGTCATCACCGGCAACCTGCGCGAATTCACCCGCGTCGAAGGCCTGCGCTCCGAAGACTGGCTAGCCCAATTACCCTAACCCGCACCCCCACACCTCACTCCCCAACCGGCACCATCACCTCATTCCGCCGCAAAAACCACAACGTCCAAGGCGGATCATACTGCGCCAGCGTCGCCGCCCCCTTCGCCACCAACCCCCGCCCCGCCATCCACCCGCGCAACGCCGCCTCCTGGCGCGCCACACCCCCAGGCAACGCCCACCCGGAAAACCGAACCACCGCCACCCGCCCCGCCGGCACCACCGCCAGCCGAACCCGCCCATCCGCCGGCACAGGCAGGCTCTCAGGCGTCGCCCCAGCCGGCATGAAAAACCGCACAACCCACCCGTCCGCCCCCTCGGTCTGCGTCACCGGCGCCGTCATCGCAATCTTTTCGCCACCCCGCCCGCCGGCCGCCGCACCCCCCGCCCGCGGCGCGTTCCCGCCAAAGATATACCCCGCCAGCAGCCCAAACCCCCGGTTCGCCGCCTGCCACTGCCCCCCAGGCACCATCACCTCGGCCACCGTCAGCGCCGGATAGTCCCGCACCTCGAACCGCCCATCCCGCACTACGCTCGTGTATTTCGGTTCGTCGACAGCCACGCCACACCCCGCCAGGACAAGCCCAACCGCCAGCAACAGGACGCAATTCCGCATCCCCCAGACCTTGGCATCAACCCGCTACCGTCAACAACCAGCCACCCGCCCCCGAAACAGCTTGCCCAGCCCCCACCCGAGTTCCTACAATGTTCCACACCTCACGCCAGGCCGCAGCCCCTGAACGCCATCCCGCCTCCCGCCGCAGACGCCAGCCTGGCCCAGCACCGCGCCGACAACCTGGCCGCCTGCCTGGAACTGCGTGATCTCGGCCTCCAGCTCGCCCGCGTCGCCGCCGCCCGCGTGCTCGCCGCGCAGGATGCCCAACCCACGCAGCCCCCGCCCGCCCCGAAACCCGCCGATCCGGACCTCACCTTCGCGCGCCACGCCTACGGCGTTCGCCAGGCCGTGGCACTGTGGGAGAAGATCACCAGCAACGCCTTCGCCCGCCGCCCCCAATCCTGGCCCGAACCCGCGGACTACCTCCCCGATCTCGAGGCCAGTGACCCAGCCACCCCCGCCGAACCCGCCATCTCGGAATCGGACCGCTCCACCCTCTACGAAGCCGTGGCCAAGCTGGCCCTGATCCACCCCAGCCACGCCGAAATCCCCGCAACCCTCAACCACACCATCGCCGAAACCCTCGCCGCCCACCCTCAGGACCACGTCTCCGTCAACTTCGCCCGCATCTGCCAGGCCTTCCACATCCCGCCAGACCGCACCCGCCTCCAGCCCCACCTCGAATCCCAGCTCCGCCCCCCGCCGGACCACATCCCCCAACTGGAATAACCCGGCCCACCCCGTCCTCTCCCCAAACCCCGCGGCAAACTCCCGCCCCCCGAGCCTCCACCCCCCCCCTCGTGCCCGCCGGCATCACGCCGCCAGGCCCAGGCCGCGCCCCCACGCCCGCCGGAAGTTTCCCCCTTCTTTTTTCCCCAAAAGAAGGCCTTTCTCCCGGCCAGATGCTGCACCAGCGCGGAACCACCAGAACCCCGGGCGCCGACCCCACCCGCCTCCCCATCGGCCTGGACCTACGCGCCCTCAGCATCGCCGAGGGCATACGCGCCGGCGCGGCCGCCGCCTTGCCCGTCGCCGCCTCCGTCTGGCTCGCCCAACCCCTCCTCTCGCTCGCCGCCCTCGGCGCCCTGCTGACCTGCATCTGTGATCCCGGCGGCCCCCTCCGCCGCCGCCTCCCCCTCCTGCTCACCTTCATCCTCGGCGGCGCCCTCCTGCTCGCCGGCTTCGGCCTCATCCGCGCCGCCGGCATCCCCGCCACCCTGGCCTTCGCCGCCCCCATCCTCTTCGCCACCAGCTACGCCCGCATCTGGGGCGCGCCCGCCGCCGCTATCGGCAACCTCCTCGCCGTCGTCCTCCTCCTCGGCACGGACGAGCCGCTCCCCCTCCTGCAGGCGCTCGCCGTCGCCGCCACCTTCGCCGCCGGCGGCGCCTGGGCGCTCCTGCTCACCCTGGCCCTCTGGCGCATCTACCCCTACGGCCCCGCCCGCCGCGCCGTGGCGGACGTCTGGGACGCGCTCGCCCGCAAAACCCAGGACATGCAACGCCTCCTGCAAGCCGAAGCCGCCGGCCACCCCCACACGGACCGCAACTGGGAAGCCCACGCCCGCGCCACCCGCGGCGCCGTCCGCAACGGCATCGAGCGCGCCCGCGTCATCCTGATGGAAACGCTGGACACACGCGGACCCGCCAGCAACTCCGCCGCCCTCAATCTCATGCGCCTGGAAGCCGCGGACCAGGTCTTCGTCGTCCTCATCGCCCTGTCGGACCTGCTGGAGCGCGCCCCCGCGCACACCCACCTCGCCGCCCTGCCGCTGCTGCGCCGCCTGCGCGCCCTCCTGCGCATCCTGGCCATCGCCACCGAGCGCGAACACGCCAACCGCCCTGACCGCCTCGCCCGCACCATCGCCGCCATCCAGGCCGAACCCGCTCCCGGCTTGCGCGCCATCGCCGGCCCGCTCGCCGAGCGCCTGCGCACCGCCATCCGCCTGATCGAGCCCGCCCACCTCCTGCCAGGCACCACCGCCCAGACGGAAGCCGGCATCCCGCTACCCCGCCGTCTCCTCGCCCCCGCGCGCGCCAACCTGACCTGGCGCAGCGCTACCCTGCGCCACGCCGCGCGCGTGGCCCTCGTCACCACCGCGGCGCTGGCCTACACGCTGCTCCACCACGGGCCCTACACGCACTGGCTCACCATCACCCTGGTGCTGGTCATGCAGCCGTTCTTCGCCACCACCTGGCAGCGCACGCTGGAACGCGTGGGCGGCACGCTGCTGGGCGGCGTAGTGGCCGGCGCGTTGTCCGCCATCACCCACTCCCGCCTGCACCTCGCCGGCCTGCTGCCGGTGCTGGGCGCCCTGGCACTGGCCGTCCGCCAGGTCAGCTACGGCGTCTATATCGCCGTCTACACGCCTGTGGTAATCCTGCTGGTGGAGCAGATACGTCCGCACCAGAACCAAATAGACATAGCGCTTGCCAGGGCCGGCTACACGATCGCCGGCGGCCTGATTGCCATACTCGCCAACCTGGTCCTATGGCCTGCCTGGCAGCCCGCCCAGGTGGCGCAAGACCTGCGCACCGCCATCCTGGCCCACGCCGCCTTCGCCCGGGCCGTGCTGCTGGAAGGCTGCCAGGACCTGGCAGCGAGACGCCGTCAGGCCGGCCTGGCCAGCAACAACCTGGAGGCCTCGCTCCAGCGCGCCATGCACGAGCCGAGGCGCGGCCAGCGTGACCGCCTGCAGGCGACGCTGGCCGCCGATGGTGCCCTGCGCCGCCTGGCCGGCCGCCTCAGCGCCGTGTCGATAGGGCCGAAGCTGGAAGACGGCGATCCTCTGCGGGCCTGGGTTCCCGCCGCTTTGCTGGCCGCCGCCGAGGCGGCGCCTCTGCCACCCCGGCCCGCCGCAAGCGGCGGCTCGGAATCACTGGAGATCCTGGCGCAGCAAACAGAGTTGCTGAGCGCCGCGTTAGGAGGAAGCAATGGGTAGGACGTCCGCCGCTCTCGCAACGCCCGCATCACAAGCCCGCCCCGGCAGGATGCTTCTAGAAAGCAACGACAGCGCCGGGCGCCAGGGGAGCAAAGCACAGGCCTTGCTGCTACGCGCAACACGGCTGGCGGGGCTAGTGTTCGATCCTGAACAACGTGTCCATCGATGCGAGCTCGAGCAGCCGTGCGATCTGGATCGATGGTTTCTGCAGTGTCAGGTTACAGCCGCGCCCCCTTGTCTCGTCGTCGGCCACCAGAAGCATGCCCAAGGCCGCGGAGTCCAGGAAGTCGACCCCGCTGAGGTCGAGCACATGGTCAGGTCCCGCCACGCTCTTCAGGTTGTCGAGAAGCGCCCTGAACGAGTGGTGGTCCTTGAAAGTGAACGCGCCCTGCAGTGCCATGACGGCGCCGCTCGCGGTTATCCTCTGGGTGAAGGTCACGTCTAGTCCTCCTGCAATCGGATTGGGTGGTCAGAAAAGCTCGATGTCGCCGGCCTGTCCGGCGTCATCGTCGTGCTCGTCGACAGAGGAGTGCTGCTCGGGCTCCTCATCCTGCCCCAGTAAGCGGGACAGCAGGCGTTTCTTGACGGTGCCGAGAAGCTGGCGATCGAGCAGCCGTTCCAGCCAGTCCTGGTCGATGGCCCCCGCCTGGAACACGCCCGGGAACTGCGCCCAGGTGGCCTGCTGCATGGACAGGCTTGCCTCGGACAGAACGCCCAGTGCGTCTGTCACCTGGGCCAAATGCTGCTTGGTGCGGTCCTGGAACTGCATGCCGGTTATCAGCTGGTCGATCGTCTCCGACATCTCCACAGAGCTGTCCGCAGTGTTGCCGAGCAGCCGGCCGAACGCGTCGTTCTGCCTGATCAACGCGGTGATCAGCGCATCCAGCCGGGCCTTGGCCATGATGTGCTCGGACATGTCGAGCGTCGCAATCTCCTGCAGAACCGCGTGGCCGTTGCGAACGCCACGCGTGACGGACGCGATGCGCGTGCGGACCTGCTTGGAGATCTCTTCAGTGGCGCAAGACAGTTCCTTGATCTCGCCTGCTATCACCTGGAACGCCGCGCCGGCGCTGCCCGACCGTGCCGCCTCGATGGCAGCGTTCAGTGCCAAGTATCTTGTCTGGGTGTTGATCTTTTCTATTTCCACCACGCACGTCTCGGCCGCGTCCACGTCGCGCTTCACGTCGTCCAGCGCATACACCATGCGCATCGCGTGTTTGGAGACGGACAGGATCGTCTCGATGATCTTGCGCAATATGTCCTCGACGGACCGCATGGCCAGGTCCACCCGCTGCGCTTCGCCGGCGACCTCTATCGTGTTGGCGATCGAGATTACCGCTTCAACCCGGCCCATCTGCGCCTGCGCCAGCACTGCCAGCGCCTGGAACCGTTTGCTAAGGTCCACCGTACTGCTCTCCACCAAGTCGGAGGAGAGGGCGAGTTCGCGGGTAAGCGCCGCGAATGTCCGGCGTTCCAGTTCCGAAAGGTTCAGCCAGTTCCGAACCAGATCCAAAGCCGGGGATTGCTGGGCCACATCCGGATCGGGCTCACCGTCGACGGTCTTGAGTTTGGTCTGCCCCTGCATGGTGTTTGCGGCCGATCCTGTCATGAGCCGGCCGGGCAAGTGCGCTGCTTGCCGGTCCCGGTATCGTCGTTGCTACAGGATGCTCGAAAGCTCCAAAGAACCCGTTAAGCCATTCCGCTTCATCACCGGGACACGCCTTGCTGATGGCCACCAGTCGGATGGGCATGGGCGTCCATCGAGACTCCGATCGGAAGCCCTGTCGTGCCGGCTGCGCCACTGCCTGAGGACGAGACGGAGCGGGTGCGCACGCTGCGGCATACGGGCTTGCTGGAAAGCGATGCCAACCCGTGTTTGGCCGCAATCGTCCAGTGCGCAGCCATGCTTTTCGGCGCGCCCATCGCAGCGGTCAGCTTGCTGGAGGCCACGCGGCAGGACTTCAAAGCTAGCGTGGGCAGGGGCAGACCTCACACCGGCCGCGACAAGGCGTTCTGTGGCTACACGGTCCCCCCAAGCCGATCCGCTGTTTGTGCTAAGCGCCTTGCAAAGCAACATTTTCGGATATGCATTGGTAGTTGGCACCCGGTGTGCGCTTCTATGCTGGCGCTTCGGTCTACGGCGCTTCGGGCTACCGGCTGGGCGCCTTCGGCGTGATCCATGCCGTAGCCTGGGAGCGCGTTGACTCGGGGCTGATCGACGCTTTGCGTACGCTTGCCGCCGATGTCTCGATGCAGTTCGCACGCTGCTTAGTTGGTAGGGCGGCATAAATCTGCTCGCATCGAAGCTAAGTTGCGGAGTAGAACGAGCGCTTCTCGCTCCCTGTCGCCGGTAGGTTGCGAGGCCGGGCTCGTGTAGATGCGAGCGGGTGAGACCACACGGTCTGTCCAGGAATGATCGGCAGCTCTCTAGATCTGTCGCGCTGCCGGGCCGATCGCCGCGCAGATTGCCATGACGTCATCCGAATGATCCGGACACACGTAACCGTTGCGCAGCGTTTCGAGCGCTTGCACACCGAGTTGTGCCGCCTCTGTCAGGCGTGCCTCGCCAGCAAGCCTGGCTGCCTCGGAAAGCGCGCCGGCAATCTCCTGCCGCGGAATATCGGGCGCGCTGGCACCGCACTCATACAGACCGTCACTGAACAGACAAAGAACACCTGGGCCGGGCAGGCGGGCACTGTAGCCTTGGAAGACCGCATCGGCCTTCACACCGAGCGGCAATCCGCGCCCGGAGAGATCCACCGCGCCACCAGTGGCGGACACGAAGATCGGCGGTGGGCCAGCCGCACTGGACCAGGCCAGGCGGTAATTTGCCGGGTCGATCTGCGTGTAGATCATGGTGGCGTAGTGACCGCGCGGCAGCAGCGCGTGCAGGCGGCGATTCAACAGCGACGTCATTCGCCGGGGCGCGCCGCGCGGCAGCGTTTGTTCGGATAAAATTGCGTGCAGCCGGAAGGTATTGAGTGCGGCGCTCAGCCCATGTCCGGCAAAATCGACCACAGCGAGCGCCAAGCGTCCGCGGCCGGTGGGCCAGGCGGCCCAGAAATCACCGCCCACAGCCTCGCCTGACCGGCACAGCCCTGCCAGACCCACGCCGCACTCTTCCTCCAATGCCCGGATCTGCTCGCCGGTGGGTAGCAAGCCGAGCTGCATGCGACGCGCGGTCTCCAGGTGGTCGGCCGACTGGTTCCGGTCACGGTCGAGATGGCCCAAGAGGTCGTTGCGTTGCAACGCGGTGCCCACCCGAACCACGACGTCATGCAGTTCCAGCGGCTTCTGCACGACTTCGGACGCCATCGTGTGGCCCAGCGCGAGCTTGCTGGTCGAGCTGTCGCTGATCAGGCGGACAATGGGCGGTGATGTGCGTGTGTGGCCGGCTGTAATGTGGCGAAGTACACGCAACTCGTCAGGTAAAGACAGGCTTTCATCTATGATCAGTAAGCTCACATCCTGCCGCCCGAGGATGAAAATCGCCTCCTCGCAGGTGCGCGCTGTTAGTATCGTTCCCAACCCGGCGCTTCGCAGCCAGTCCGAGATGCAGCGCGCCTCCTGCGCGTCCGGATCGAGCACGATGATCGGCGTCTCGATCTCCCAACCAGACTCTACCGACACTGCAAGTTCCGGCTCGCAAGCGTGATCCAGCAGGAAGGCCGCGCAACGGCCGCCATCGAGCACTTCCAGGCGCCCCACACGGCGGGCTATCTTCAACCCCCTGCCTGCCGCGCGCGTTGCGCCTGCCATCGCTGGTTCCTGCGGCGGCTCCTGGTAACCGCCGCCCTGATCTGCAACCACCAACGCTACAAGTCTTGCATTCCAGCCGATCGCCACAGTCAGCAGGCGCGCGGAATGCGCTTTGTCCTGCAAGGCATTCGCGATCATCGTCTGGCGTTGCGACAGCTCCCGCCAATTCGTGGATGCTCCGGAGCCGATTGCGAGGTTGCCATGGATCGCCGCGTTCAGCAGGAGTTCGTGCAACGCCAAACCTGCGAGCGGCCCTATTTCGCGCCCTGCCGCCTGTATCCAGGCTGCGATCGCCTGGCCGAGGTCACGCTGCAGAAGCGTGGCCGTGGACAGGCTGATGGCACAGGCCGCGTCGCACGGCCATTCGGCAAGCAGGCGCTCCGGCCGGTGTGCAGGCGGTGGGGTGAAGCCGGTTTCTATCACCCAGGCGCCCGGGTGCAAAAGCGTGCACAGGCTTTCGCCAGTTAGATCGAAGTCGCCGAAGTCGGCGCTCACCGGAGAGAATTGCATGACTGCGGCTTGATATCAGCCTTCGTCTAAGGCCTGGTTAAGCAACGATGGCGCATCTTGCCGAACATGAACGGCAGCCTGGCACCATGTTCCTATACAAGCACTGCGGCATTGCAGGATCTTCTGGAGCGCTTGCAGGCTGCCACGAGTGGTAGCCTGTCGTTCGATGCCGCAATAGTCGAGGCGTTCGGCGGCTTGCCCGGCATCGGACCAAGCGCTGCCGATGGCAGCCGGCTACAACCCGGCCCGCATTGCTCTACCGTCCTCATGGACGTGATGGGTTTGCTGCCAGCCAACTACAATTTCTCTCTCGGCCGGCGCGATGGGGTGTGCTGGGCGTGGATTCAGCCGAATGACGACTGGCGGCCAGCCGAGGGTGAGTCGCGTCACGATCATCCTGGCGGCAGCGGGCTTGCCGTGGCGGAGACGCCCGTTCTGGCCGTGGCGTGCGCGGCAATACGGCTGCATGTCAGGCTGATAGAGGATCGGCAGCATTCCGCTCTGCACCGGCTGATATATGTCAGCCGCAACAACCTTGCCGGCCAGAAAGACGACCTGCACCGCTTGCTCTCCCTGTCGCGCGCCAACAACATGCGTGATGGCATCACGGGCGTGCTGCTGCTGTTCAATGACGGCGTATTTTGCCAGATACTGGAAGGCGCGTTTGCGCGATTGAACAGCAGGTTCTCTCGTATTCGCGACGATACGCGCCATGCCGACGTACGCGTCCTGCAAGCGGTTCCGGTCACCAAGCGCCGCTATCCCGGTTGGCCCATGGGCTTTGCGCAGGACTGCCGCAACCGCCCGCATTTCGAGGACTCGTCGGTGATGTCTGCGGAAGCCGTGCTCGATATGGTCCTGAAGATGGAATACCAGCAGGAGCATTGGGTCATCGATTGACCGGACTGGGCGTCACCTAGGGGTAGCCAGATTTTCTTGGGAAAGAAGGCCCTGCCTCCGCAATCCGCATTACGTCAGGGCAGCCTGGAGCAGCTCCGTAGCCAGCTTCGATAGTGGCCGTTCCGTGCCGACCGCGCCCATCAGCTTCGCCGCCCGCGGCATGCCGTAGATAAGGCAGCTCGCCTCGTCCTGGCCAAATGTTGCAGCACCCGCCACGCGCATTTCCAGCAAGCCGGCGGCGCCATCCTGGCCCATGCCGGTCAAGATAACGCCGACTGCGTTCGGGCCTGCCACGGCGGCCACGGAGCCGAACAGCACGTCTACGGAGGGCCGGTGGCCGGAGACAGCCGGACCGTCATGCAGGTGGCAGTGGAACTGCGCCCCGGACCGCGCGAGTTCGAGGTGTTGCGAGCCGTTGGCGATATACACGTGGCCGGGCTGCACGCGCCGCCCGGCTGTTGCCTCGACGACCGTGACCATGCATCTTTCGTCCAGACGGCGGGCGAAGGACGCCGTGAACCCTGGCGGCATATGCTGGGTGACAAGGATAGCCGGCGCGTTGGCTGGCAGGACGGTCAGCAGCGTCTGCAACGCCTCCACACCGCCGGTGGAGGCCCCGATCGCCACGATGCGGCCCGATCCGGAGAGCGCCGGATCGAACACCAGCCGGGGGGACGGCTTTTCGCCCTGCGTGCGCGCGCGGGGCCGACTGGCGGCGGCCGCGCGTACCTTGGCCACCAGTTCGGCACGCAACGCTGTGACACCCTGGCGAATGTCGATCAGCGGCTTGGCCACGCAATCCACCGCACCGAGTTCCAGCGCCTGCAGAGCCGCCTCTGCACCCTTCTGGGTCAGCGTGGATACCACGACGACCGGCATCGGGCGCAGCGCCATCAGTTTGGACAGGAAGCTGAGTCCGTCCATGCGCGGCATCTCGATGTCGAGCGTCACCACGTCCGGGTTGAGGGCTTTTATCCGTTCCCGCGCTACGTAGGGATCGGGCGCGGTGTCGACCACGATGATTTCGGGATCGCTTTGCAGCAGCTCGGTCAGAAGCTGGCGGATCAGTGCTGAGTCGTCCACCACGAGTACACGTATCGGCATTTTCGTGTTCGCCTAGTCAAAAAGTTCGATTGAGCCGGCGGATGGTTTGCTCTTGATGGCGGCTTGATAGCCGGCCTCGGCCACTCTGACGTCGCTGACCTCTATCTGCAGCTCGCGTAATTGGACGCGGCCGGTCAGCGGGAAATAGTGTATTCGCCGCGCGTGCCTGCCGCGCAGGTGCCGTGCGGTTATCGCCAAGCCTTCGGCCTGCAGATATGTTTCGACGAACTCCGCGTTACGCAACCCGACATCCGTGCCGCCCTCGTTCATGGCGGCGCCCCCGAACACCTTCACCTCAAGCCGGCCTCGCCTGCCACCGCGGCACAGCAGGTCGTTGATCAGGCGCTCCATGGCGAAATTGCCGTAGCGCAGGCTTGCCGAGGCGGTGCCCCAGTTGCCGCTGGCGCTTTCCGGCAACATGAAATGGTTCATCCCCCCGACGCCGGCGACCGGATCGCGTATGCAGGCGGCAACGCAGGAGCCAAGGACGGTGAGGATCATCTCGTCCGGGCTGCGGGTGACATAGTGGTCGCCGGGCCCGATCTTGACCGGGCTGACCGGCGCAGGGCTACCCTGCTTCACCGAATCTTCCTGTAGATGGTACGGCCGAGATGCTGGAAGCGATCAGACACGCGGAAGAGGCTTTCGGAGTGGCCGATGAACAGCCATCCGCCCGAGGGCAGCATCTCGGCAAAACGGTCAAACAGGCGGCACTGCGTCTCCTTGTCGAAATAGATGACGACGTTACGGCAGAAGATCGCGTCGAACATCCCGCGAAACGGCCAGGGTCCCAGCAGGTTGAGCGGGCGGAAGCGTATCAGCTCCTTCAGCGCGGGCGACATTTCCACCGAGTCCGCATCGGCCCGCAGAACCTGCCCGCGTGCGATATCACGCGGTATAGGGGCAGCTTTGGCCGCGTCGTAAATTCCGGCCCGGCTTGTGGCGATCATCTCGGTGTCGATATCGGTCGCCAGGATGCGAGCGTCCCAGTTGCGGATGTCCGCAATGGTTTTGTTCACGACCATGGCGATCGAATAGGGCTCTTCGCCCGAGGAGCAGGCCGCCGACCAGATGCGCAGGCGCCGGCCTGGCGCCTGCACAAGCTCGGGAAGCACCGTCTTCGCCAGCGCCTCGAAGTGGTGCGACTCGCGAAAGAACCCGGTCAGGTTTGTGGTTAGCGCGTTGACGAGCTCGACCTGCTCGTGCTCGCCGTCCGGGCCGTCGAGAAAAGCCAGGTAGTCGGCGAAGCTCGCGCAGCCGCGCACCCGCAGACGTTTTCCAAGACGGCCGTAGACCAGGTCGCGTTTGGTGTCGCCCAGGACAATTCCGGCCGCCTCGCGCACACGGGCGCGTATCGCGTCGAAGTCGCGCGCGGTGAGCAGGAACTCGCGTATGGCGGGTTCATTTCCGTGCACCACCATGACTCCTTCCACAGACTATCGGAACGACCGACCTAGAACTCCTGCCAGTCATCCTCCTCCCGCGCGGGGCGCGCGCTGGGGGCGACCGGGCGGCGTGTGGCCGGGGCTGCGGCCCCGCGCGGGGATCGCTGTGGTTTAGCCGCCTGTTGCGAGGTGCCGGTCTGGAACACGCCCACAAGGCGTGAAAGTTCGATTGTCTGCTCCTCCATCGACTTCGCCGCCGCTGCTGCTTCCTCGACGAGCGCCGCGTTCTGCTGCGTCATCTTGTCCATCTGCGAGACGGCAGTGTTTACCTGGTCGATACCGTGACTCTGTTCCTGCGAGGCGGCCGAGATTTCCGCCATGATGTCGGTGACGCGCTTAACCGAGACGACGATCTCCTCCATCGTGCGGCCGGCGCTGGCGACGAGTTGCGAGCCGGCTTCCACGCGCTGGCCCGAGTCCGAGATCAGCGCCTTGATCTCTTTCGCCGCATTGGCGCTGCGCTGGGCGAGGTTGCGCACTTCGGCCGCAACCACCGCGAAGCCGCGCCCCTGCTCGCCGGCGCGTGCGGCCTCGACCGCCGCGTTCAGCGCCAGGATGTTGGTCTGAAAGGCTATCTCGTCAATGACGCCGATGATGTCGGAGATCTTGCGACTGGCAACGGTGATGTCGCCCATCGTGCCGACCACCTGACTGACCACGGCGCCGCCCTTGATGGCGACTTCGGACGCGGAGCTGGCCAGCTTGTTGGCCTGCTGCGCGTTGTCCGCGTTCTGCCGCACTGTGGAGGTCAGTTCCTCCAGACTGGCGGCCGTCTGCTCAAGGCTGGAGGCTTGCTCCTCAGTTCGTTGTGACAGGTCGGTGTTGCCCATCGCGATTTCGCGCGCCGCGGTCGAGATCGTGCCGGACGCCTCGATGACCCCGGAGATCACATCGACCATGGTCTCAATCAGGCCGTTCACACCGGTGCATAGCACGCCGATGTCGCCGGTCTTGCCTTCCAGCGGGATGCGCCGTGTCAGATTGTTTTCCTTGGCAGCAGAAACGGCTTCCTGCACCTCGTGCACCGCGACTCGCAGCGTTTCCGCCGCGCGTATCTGCGCAGTGATGTCGGTTGCGAACTTGACGACTTTGAACGCCCGGCCGTTGAGATCGAGTATCGGGTTGTAGCTCGCCTGGATCCAGACCTCGCGGCCACCCTTGCCGATGCGCTTGTATTGGCCGGCGTCGTATTCGCCGCGTCCCAGCTTGTCCCAGAACAGGCCATACTCGCCGCTGGCACGGTATGCGGGTTCGACGAGAATGCTGTGGTGCTGACCACGTATCTCGTCCATCCGGTAGCCAATGACATCGAGGAAGTTCTGGTTGGCCTCCAGTATCCTGCCGTCCAGGCCGAACTCGATCACGCCCTGCGATTTGCTGATCGCGGCAAGTTGCCCCTCCGAATTTCCCTGGGCAAGCTTCTGCGCGGTCACGTCGGTAGCGTATTTCACCACCTTGAACGGTTTGCCGGACGAGTTGAGAATCGGGTTGTAGCTCGCCTGCATCCAGATCTCGCGGCCGCCTTTGCCGAGTCGCTTGTATTCTCCTGCATCATAATCGCCGCGGCCAAGCTTGTCCCAGAATAGGCGGTATTCCGCGCTGGCACGGTGCGCCGGCTCCACGAACATGCCGTGGTGCTGGCCGCGCACCTCGTCCAGCGTGTAGCCGACCACTGCCAGAAAGTTCTCGTTTGCAGTAAGAATGCGCCCGTCCAGCTCAAACTCGATCACGGCCTGAGACTTGCTTATGGCCGCGAGCTGGCCTTCGTAGTTCGCGGTGGCCAGCTTCTGCGCGGTGACGTCGCTGGCGTATTTGACAACTTTGAACGGGCGGCCATCCCCGTCCAGTATGGGATTATAGCTCGCCTGCAGCCAGATTTCGCGGCCGCCTTTGGCAACGCGGCGGAACTGGCCGCTGACGTACTCGCCACGGCGCAGCGTGTCCCAGAACTGCTGATATTCGGCCCCGGCGCGAAACACGGGATCAACGAATATCGCGTGCGCCTGGCCGCGCACCTCGTCCAGCGTGTAGCCGATTGCGGAGAGGAAGTTCTCATTCGCCGTGAGTACTTTTCCGTCAAGCGTGAACTCGATGACCGCCTGTGACCTGTTGATGGCGGCGATCTGGCCTTGCTGGTCAAGCATCGCGGCCCTGCGTTCCCGGCCGTTGCGCCGATCTGAAATTTGCAGGCTTTTCAGTGGGGATTCGATGAGGCCGACGAACATGGGTGTCTCCGGAAGATGCGTGCGCGGGTGCGCACGAGCGTTGGGTGAATTAGGTGAAGGATCAGTGCAGGCGGGGTTCCGCGGCGCTGGAATGGCTGGCGCCGATAAGGCCTTCAAGCGATACGAGCGTGACCATGCGGTCACCAAGCGGCACCAGACCTTCGAGAAAGCTCTCCTCTATTTGCTGGCCCATTTGCGGCACAGCCCGTATGGCGCCGGGCTCCACCGAGACGATGTCGGACACGGCGTCCACCAGGAGGCCGGTGGTGCGCGCGGCGGTGGTGACGATGATGACAACATGCATCCGGGAGGGATCGGTCATCCCCATGCCAAAGCGGGCACGTAAATCCAGGATGGGCACGATGATCCCGCGCAGGTTGATCACCCCGCGGACGTAGGCCGGCGCCTGCGGCAGTGCCGTGGTTTCGGTCCACCCCTTGATCTCGCGCACCATCATTATGTCCACGCCATATTCCTGGGCGCCGAGGGTGAAGGTGATGAATTGCTGCACGATCTCGGAGGTTGTCGTCATGGTGGAGGCGGAGCCGTTGGCAGGCGCCGCGGCGGAGGGATTTTGGGTCATGCTGTTGTTCCTTTGGCCGCTCAATGCAGAGAGGATGCTGCGGGCGTAAGCGGCACCTGATGCGGGCGGTCCAGCTTGCGGTCATCCAGGCGGCTCACGTCCAGTATCAGCGCCACCCGGCCGTCTCCCAGTATCGTGGCGCCACCCACGCCAGGTACCGGGCCGTAATTAGCCTCGAGGCTCTTGACCACGACCTGCAACTGACCGAGCAGTTCGTCCACCACGAGGCCGACCCTGGCCGTGCCCTCGCTTTCCACAATCACCACAATTCCCTGGCACGGATCGGTTACGGCACCCGGCACCTGGAAGCGTTGGTGCAGGTAGGTGAGCGGCACGTATTCGCCGCGTATGGCCAGCACGTCCCCGCGCCCGACCACGGCGTGTATGCTGTCCGGCTTGGGCCGCAGGCTTTCCATTATGTTGGTCAGCGGGATGATGTAAGTCTCTGGTCCAACCGCCACGGCCATGCCGTCCAGGATCGCCAGTGTCAGTGGCAGGGACAGCAGGAAACGTGAGCCGCGGCCGGCGCGCGTTTCGACAGCAATACGGCCGCCCAGCGCCTGTATGTTGCGCTTTACGACGTCCATGCCGACGCCGCGGCCGGAGACGTCCGTGACCGCGTCCGCGGTCGAGAAACCCGGCAGGAAGATGAGCTGGTCCACTTCCTCGTCGCTGAGCGCCGCGTCTGCCGCTACGAGTCCGCGTGCGCGCGCCTTGGCCAGGACCTTGGACCGTGCGATGCCGGCGCCATCATCGGATATCTCAATGACAATGCGGCCGCCGCGGTGTTCGGCGCCCAGATGTATCGTGCCGTGACGCGGCTTGCCGGCAGCCTGGCGCGCATCGGGCGGTTCTATCCCGTGGTCCAGCGCGTTGCGCAGTAGGTGGGTCAGCGGGTCGGCAAGCTGTTCGATGACCGTCTTGTCGATCTCTGTAGCTTCACCGGTGAGCACGAGCTTCACATCCTTGCCGAGCTGCACGGACAGCTCGCGCATCAGGCGCGGCATGCGCGAGAACACCGAACGCACCGGCTGGGCACGTATTGCCATTACGCTTTCCTGCAGCTCGCGCAGGTGCTGGGACATCGTCTCCAGCCCGGTGATAAGGCCGCTGCCGAGCTCCGGCGGCAGGTAGGTGCCGAGCTGAACCAGCATCGCCTGGTTGATTACCAATTCGCCCACGAGGTTTACCAGGCGGTCCACCTTGTCCACATCAACGCGTATGGATGGGCTGGGAGCCTGCGTTGTGGCAGGGGCGCCGTTGGCCTGTGTGGCTGGGGCGGTGGGTGGCTCGGATTGCGCTGGCTTCGGGACGTTCACAGCCACCGCTGCCGCGGCCGGCAGTGCCTCGGCGTCTGCCTCGATCTCGATCGACAGGTCGCAATCGTCTGTAACGAACTCGAACACCTCCTCGATCGCCTCGCGCGGCGCCGTGGTTTCGAGATGGAGGACCCACGCTAGATAGGCATCGTCAGGATCGATTGCCGCCAGCTCCGGCAGACGCGAGACATCAGCGGAGACATGCAACGTTCCCAGGCGCCGGAGTTCACGCAGGATGAGCAGAGGTTCATTCGCGCTACGGAACAGGTTGGTGTGGGGCAGGAAGCCGATCCGGTATCGGCGCTCCGCCAAGGACGAAGCTGGCACCGCGGTGTAGGAGGCGGACGCCGCGGTCGTGCTGCCGGCGGCGCCGGCCTCCAGGTCTTCCAGCGCCTGTCGCAGATCGGCCTCCAGGCCGGCTTCTGGTTCCTCCCCGGTGCGCGCGCCCGTGATCAGGTCACTGAGCACGTCCGTGCTTCGCAGCAGCAGCGAACCCAGTTCAGGCGCCAAAGCAAGACGGCCGTCGCGCAGCAGGTCGAGCACCGTCTCGAGCCGGTGGGCGAAGGCGACCATGCGATCAAAGCCGAATGCGCCGCCGCCACCCTTGATCGAGTGGATCGCGCGGAAGATCGCGTGAATTGTCTCCGCATCAGCGCGTGCCTCCGCAATGGCGGCCAATTGCCCGTATGCCGCGTCGAGAAGCTCCGCGCATTCCTCGAAATAGGTGGGTTTGAGGTGGTCGAAACCTGCCATGTGACGTGCCTCAGCCGCAGACGCGGCGAACGAGGTCCACCAGCTTTTCTGGGTCGAACGGCTTGACGAGCCAGCCGGTGGCGCCCGCGCTGCGTCCTTCGGCTTTCTTGGCCGGATCGCCTTCAGTGGTGAGCATCAGAATTGGTATTGCGCGGTGCTTCGGATCCTGCCGGACGGCGCGTATTAACCCTACGCCGTCCATCACGGGCATGTTCAGGTCCGTGATGATGAGGTCCACTGTCGCGGTGCGCAGGGCGGAGAGCGCCTTCTGCCCGTCTTCCGCCTCGCTGACCTGAAAGCCCGCTCGCTTGAGCGTGAACGCGACCATATCGCGCATCGTCTTGGAATCATCGACTGTCATGACGTGTTGGGCCATGATGCTTTCCTATTGATCGAAGCTTGATGAAAGACCAAGCTCGGCAATCGCGTTGGTCAGCGCCGGAGAGGGTTCGAGCAGCCGGAACGACATGTTGCGCGACTGGGCGTCTGTCGCGGTTGCGACTAGTATCTGCAGACATGGCGTGCTGACGCGCTCGACGTCTCGCCCGTTCAGCACAAGCGTGTCGGCCACGGTTGTGTGCTGGCGAAGCCCGTGGAGAAGGGCCGGTGCCGCTGCGAGGTCGAGCACGGGCGGCAAGACGAAACACTCCCCTCCCAACGTGCCGCTGCTTGCATTTTCCTGGTTCACGCTTGCCGATCTTTCATCGAAATGCCGCACTCGCAGCAACGATCAGCAAGATGGACGAGAACTCTTTCCGCATGTTTAAGGACCAGCGGACGAGTCGCGCTGTTCAGGAACTTACGGCTGCAACGTGCGCTGCGGGCGAACCCGCCGGAGATGAGCCATGCGAATCGTAGCACTGGAGGAGCATTTTACCGTGCCTGAGCTGGTGCGGCGCGTCCCGCCGGACCGCATCCGGGACCGCGGCTTCCCGCCGCCGGACGCGTCTTGGGGACCGCAGAGCCAGGTCGAGACGCTGGCTGAGCTTGGCTTTCCGCGGCTGCTCGACATGGATGCGGCCGGCATCAGCGTGCAGGTGCTCTCGCTGGCCGGCCTTGGCGCCGACCTGCTGGACGCGGCGGAAGCGCCGGCGCTGGCGCGCGCGTTCAACGATGCGCTGGCCCGCCCTTCCTGCTGCTGCTGCAAATGTTCGGAGCGGACCGCATCCTGTTCTCGGTCGATTCCCCGTTCAGCCCGAACCGGGCGGGGCGAGACTTTTTGGACCGGCTTGCGGTTTCCACGGCGGACCTTGAGAAGATCGCGCATGGTAATGCGGACCGGCTTTTGAGATTGCGGTCCTGATATTAGGTGAAGAAGAAAGGCCTTCTTTTTTGGAAACAAGAAGCAAAAAACTTTTAAGTGCGCTGTCGCGGCGTTCTTTGAAAGGCCGGGATCCCTCGGCAGCGTCTAGGGTTGGCTACATATCCTGCGCGGCTGCCTTTGGTTTTTCACGATGACCGCTCCGCTTCGGCTGACCTCCCTGGCTTCCGGCGGCGGATGCGGCTGCAAACTCTCACCGGCCGTGCTGCGGCATATCCTTGCCGCCATGCCGGCGGCACAGCCCTATGCCAACATGCTGGTCGGCACCGAGACGGGAGACGACGCGGCCGTCTACCGCCTCAACGACAGCCAGGCGATCATCGCCACGACGGATTTTTTCACACCTATCGTCGATGATCCTGGTGATTTCGGCCGCATCGCCGCGACCAACGCGTTATCCGACGTGTATGCCATGGGCGGCACGCCGATCTTTGCTCTGGCGATAGTCGGCATGCCGGTTGGCAAAATCCCGATCGAGGCCGTGCAGGCGATCCTTGCAGGGGGTGCTGCCGTTTGTGCCGCTGCCGGCATCCCGGTGGCGGGCGGCCACTCTATCGACAGTGCCGAGCCGATCTACGGCCTGGTCGCGATCGGCCTCACCCATCCCGGGCGCGTGCTGCGCAATGTGGGCGCGCAGCCGGGCGACGCGCTGATTCTGACCAAGGGGCTGGGTGTGGGCATCTACGGCGCGGCCTTGCGATGGGGCGAACTCTCCAGCGCACTCTACGGCGAGATGATCGCGTCAACGACGCGTCTCAACATATTGGGTGTCGATTTACCGGGAATCGCCGGCGTGCACGCGCTCACCGATGTGACGGGCTTCGGCCTGCTGGGACACGCTTTGGAGATGACCCGGCCGGCTAAGGTTGGCTGCCGGATCCGGTTTGCCGCGGTCCCCGTTCTGCCCGGCGCGGCCGAGCTCGTCGCTGCGGGCGTCAGGACGGGTGCCTCCGGCCGCAACTGGGCGAGCTACTCGGACGAGGTGACACTGGCCGACGAATTGCCGTCCTGGGCCGGCGACCTGCTTTGCGATCCGCAGACGAGTGGCGGCCTGTTGATTGCCGCTGCGCCCGAGGCGGTTCCCGCGGTGATGGATCGTGCAGCGTCGCGCGGGTTTGCCGATGCGGCTGTGATCGGTAGTTTTGGTGGCGAAGCTGGCCGAGCGGTTGTTGTTTGAAGCCGGGCATTCGCTGTGGTCGACTATTGGTTTGCCGCTGGATAGCGGCTTCAGGCCGCGTGTTGTGAAGCGCGCTTTAACCTCCCGCGACGGCGCCCACAAAGCTTTTTGCTTCATTGCTGAAAAGAGCGCCCTACGTCACTCGCGTGGTTTTGCGCTGCAGCCCGCGGCGTTTAGTAGAGCTGCTTCACCATCATATCGACTGCTTGCGTTTCTTGCCTTCCTGTACCAGCAATCGTTAACGCTTCGGAGGCGCCTACGGCTGCAAGTAGCGTAACGTAGAAGAGGTAGATGGAGACGGCTACCCTGCAGATGTTTCGCATTTCCGTTCGTTTCCGGTTATGCTGAGAGGGTCGTCGATTTGTTTTAAGATAAGTTGAACGGCAAGGCAGCTTGTTGCGTTCTTCTGACAGTGCCGCCGATGAATGACCCGGCGTTGCTCGGCGGCCCGTTAGGGGCGACTATGGCTCCATGTGCCGAGTCGCCGCAGATAGAAACCAATGATGCCGATATCCTCGATTCAGGACTTGGTCGTGCCCGGCCAACGCAGCGTATTGCTCGATACCGAGACTACCGGACTTGATCCCGCTACCGGCGACCGGATCATCGAGGTTGCCGCGATCGAGCTGATACGGGACCTGCCGACCACCCGGCATTTCCATTGCCTGATCGACCCGGAGCGCGACGTGCCGGAGGAGGCGACGCGTGTGCATGGCTACGCTCGCAGCCACCTCGTCGGCCAGAAGCGCTTCGCCGAGATCGTGGACGACATGCTCGCCTTTTTCGGTGACGCGCCGCTGATCGCCCACAATGCCGCTTTCGATTTCGGCTTCCTCAACGCCGAGCTCGGCCGGCTGTCCTTGCCGCCGTTGCATCCCAGCCGGATGATAGACACGCTGGCCCTGGCGAAAACCCGCTTCCCCGGCATGCCGAACAGCCTGAACGCGCTGTGCAACCGCTTCAGCATAGATCTGTCCGAGCGCACCACGCACAACGCCTTGCTGGATTGCCGGCTGCTGGCCGATGTGTATGTGGAGTTGACGGGTGGGCGGCAGCGCGGCCTGGTTCTGGCAACCGCCACGCAGGCGGAGCAATTCTACACCTACACGCGTCCGGAGCATCGCACGCCGCGCGCGTTTATGGTGAGCGAGGCGCAGTTGGCGGCGCATGCGGCTTTCGTGGCCCGGTTGAAGGATCCTGTCTGGCGAACGATTTAAGGAAAAAAGGCCTTCTTTTCTGAAGAAAAGAAGCAAAAGATCCCCATCACTCCGCTGCTTCAGCGTTTCGGTATCCTTAGCAGACGTAGGACATCTGCAATGCGGGGTAGCAAAAGTTTATTGGTTCTTCTTTTAAAAAAGAACTGCTTCCTTACTTCTTCCCCACCCGCCGCATCAAAAAAAGCGCCTGCTCGCCAAACAGGTTTGCCAGCCATAAGGAGCGCCGCCAGGGCGATTTCCTGCCGGCCTCGTCGATCGCCAGCCACTGTTCCACCGCGTAGCCTTCCTGGGCGCAGAGTTCGCGGAAATCCAGTATGGTGCAGGGGTGTATGTTCGGCGTCTCGTACCAGGCGCGGTTCCAGGTGGGCGTCACCGGCATCCGGCCGGTGCGCAGCAGTTGCAGGCGCACCTGCCAGTGACCGAAATTCGGGAAGCTGACCAGCGCGCGCGTGCCGATGCGCAGCATCTGGCGCAATACCTCCTGCGGGCGCTCCACCGCCTGCAGCGTGCGTGTCAGCACCACGTAGTCGAACGCGTTGTCGGGGTATTGCGCCAGGTCGTTATCGGCGTCGCCGTGCATCACCGGCAGGCCGTGGGCCACGGCATGCGTCACCTCGGCCATGTCGATCTCCATGCCGCGCGCGTCGCAACCGCGGGTGCGGAAGAGATGCTCGATCAGGGTGCCGTCGCCGCTGCCAATGTCTAGGACGCGGCTGCCTGGTTCTATTAGGCTGGCTATGAGTTTGAGATCTACGCGCATTAGGAAGCAAGGCCTTCTTTTCTGAAGAAAAGAAGCAAAAGACTTTTGTCTCTCCGCCTGCACAAAGGACCGCGCCGGTCCTGCCGTTGCGCGTATCTGCATGTGCAGGACGGGCGTTGATGCAGGCGGGGAAGCAAAAGTTTTTTGGTTCGTTTTTTCAAAAAAGAACCGCTTTCTTCCTAGACAATCCCAGCATGCTCCGCGCACCCCGCCAGAAAGCCCGCCAGCGTGCGGTGGAAATCCGGCTCGTCCAACAGGAATGCGTCGTGCCCTCGGTCCGTCTCGATTTCCACGAAACTGACGTTCGCCGCGGCGCGGTTCAGCGCGCGTGCCACGGCGCGGGACTGCGCGGTAGGGAACAGCCAGTCGGACGTGAAGGACACCAGGCAGAAGCGTGTGCGCGTGCCGGCGAAGGCGGCGGACAGATCACCGTCATGCTCGGCGGCCAGGTCGAACCAATCCATGGCGCGGGTGACGGTCAAATAGGAGTTCGCATCGAAACGGCGGACGAAGCTGCTGCCCTGGTGGCGCAGGTAGCTTTCCACCTCGAACACGTCGCCGAAGAAGCTGGCGGCCGCCTCTTGTGCCGCATCCGCATCCGTGTCGCGCCGTGTCTTGCGGCCGAATTTGCGGGTAAGCGCCACTTCGGAGAGGTAGGTGATGTGCGCCATCATACGCGCCACTGCCAGACCGCGCGCCGGCGTGCGGCCCTGTGCCCAATAGCGGCCATTCAGGAAATCGGGATCGGCGGCGATTGCCTGACGGCTCACCTCGTTGAAGGCGATGTTCTGCGCGGAGTGGTAGGCGGCGGTGGCAATCGGTACGGCGGCGAACACGCGATCGGGAAAGGTCGCAGCCCATTGCAACACCTGCATGCCGCCCATGGAGCCGCCGATCACCGCGAATAGGCGTTCCACGCCCAGCCTGGCCATCAGCATCTGCTGGGCACGAACCATGTCGCGCACGGTGATCGGCGGGAAATCCGTGCCCCACACCTCGCCATCCGGCCGGGCGCTGCGCGGTCCCGTGCTCCCCATGCAGCCGCCCAGCACGTTGCTGCAGACGACGAAGAAGCGGTTCGTGTCGATCGGCAGGCCAGGGCCCACCAGGCTTTCCCACCAGCCTGGCTTGCCGGTGACGGGCTGGGTTTCGGCCACGTATTGGTCACCGGTCAGCGCGTGGCAGACCAGTATGGCGTTGGAATGCGCGGCATTCAGCGCGCCGTAGGTCCGGTAGGCGAGGTGGAATTCCGGCAACATCTGGCCGCAATCCAGCGCCAGGCCTTCCGGGAAGCTCGCATGCTGGTGAATGACCTCTGGCCTGATGTCCATGGTGGGGGGTGCATACGGGGCGGCTACAGGGGAGGCAAGAACGGCGGGGCCCGGCTTCAAGGCGCGACGGTGAATTGATAAGAGCCGTCCGATTTGTGCGTATCGACCGATACGGCGCGCCAATGCACAGTGTAGGTCCCGGGATCAAGGCGGATGACGGGCACGAGCAGGCGGCGGGCGTCCTTCGGGTCGGCGTGCCAGGACCCGGCGACTTTCGCGGCACCTGCCTGGTTCAGCACCTCCACCCGGCAGAAGCGCGACTCTACTGCCTCGCTGAACAGCAGCACCAGGGTCTGGGGCGCGGACTGCACGGTGGCGCCGGGGGGTGGCGACGCCCATTGCAGGGCCGCGTGCGCCAGTGCGGCGTTGGGGAGTACGGCCAGCAGGAGGAAGGCGGTAGTCTTCACACGGGTCTCCTGCAGGTTAAGCAAGGAAAGCCTTCTTTTTCTGAAGAAAAGAAGCAAACGACTTCTGATCCTCTGTCGCGCCGTGCCTCAGCACTCCGTGGCAGCGCAGACAGAGGCCTTTGCTTTTTCGAGAAGGAAGAGCCCTCCTCATATTCCTCGCTCGATGGCGCGAGCCATGACCATCTCGTCCGCGCCGGCCGGCACGGGCGCCACAAGCCGCCCATCCGGTGCCATCAGGAACAGAACCGAGCTGTGATCCACGGCATAATCGGCGCCGTCCTGGTGCAGCACGCTAACTACGCGATACTCGTCCGCCGCGCGGTGCAGTTCGGCCGGCGATCCCGTCAGCCCGATCAGCGTGGGCGCGAAAGCCTTCACGTAGCGGTGCAGCACCGCCTGGTTGTCGCGGCCGGGATCGAGCGTGATGAAGAGAGGCTGCACGCGCGCGGCCTTGGCGCCGAGCCGGCCCATGGCCGCGGCCAGCGTATTCAGCGTGGCGGGGCAGACGTCCCGGCAGGTGGTGTAGCCGAAATAGACGATCAGGTATTTGCCGGGGAAGCTGTGGTCGGTAACGACGCGGCCGTCATCGGCCACCAGCGTGAACGGGCCGCCAACACGGCCGGCCGCGCTCTGGTCCGAGGGCGGCTCCAGCCAGATCCACAGCCCGGCAAACGCCAGCACCGCCAATATCCCGGCAGCCAGACCGGACGATGCTCGCAAGCGATCGGCTTTCGGCGTCATGGGTGGTGACCTCACATCTTCATGTCCATGTGCATCCCGGCTTGTGCGGACGCAACAGGGTGCTGCCGCAAGGATTGCAGTTCCGCTGCCAGCATCTTCACATCATCCCAGCCCATGGCGGTCCCAGGGTGCTGCATCGCGCGCAGCCAGCCCGCGTGGTCGATCAGGAACTGCGTGCCTGCAAGCGCGTCTGGCGGCAGGCCGGCGATGATGGCGTAGGCCGCCGGCACACTCCCGTCGCCGGCGACGCAGGCGCCTGGCGGACCGGGCTCGGTGCCTATGTCCACCAGCCCGGCTTGGGCCGGACCGGCCGGCGCGGCTCCGATCACCAGACGCACGAAGCCTGCGGCGAAATCGGAGGATTGGATGATCGCGTCTCCGCAGCGTGCCTGAAAAGCAGGTGCGCGTACGGGCTGCGGCCAGATGCCCGAGCCGTGCGACGCTACGCCGAGATTGTGGGCGCGCACGTAGTCGATCAGGGACCAGCGTTGGTCCTCGGTCAGGCGAGCGGCGAAACCGGGCATCGCCTGAGCGCCCTCGGGCGTCTGTATGCCGTGCGCCAGCCACCAGAACATCTCGCCGTCATCGTGCATCAGCACGTGGTCCGCGGTGAGGTTGGCCGGCGGCACGGGCAGGCTCTTGGCCAACGGCCCGTCCCCCAGCCCAGCCGGCCCGTGACAGACGGCGCAATTCGGCCCGAATAGTGAAGCGCCCTCCACGATGGTATCCGCGGAAAAACCGGTCGGCGAGTGATAGAAGCTGGTGGGCGTGGCATCGGCCAGCAGCACGCCCAGATGCGGCACCGAGAACCAGGCGATAAGTGCGGCACAGGCGATGGCCGGCAGGCGCCAGCGGCGCCACGCGATGGCGGCCGCGGTGATGGCCACGCCAACCCCGAGGGACGCGCCGGCGAGCAGCGCCTCCCGCAGGAAGTCCGGATCCTCGCGCACGGCGGAGAGGTCGATCTGCTTGGAAAACGGCCAGATTGGCTGCAGGTGCATCGCCGGGGCCAGGCCGCTCAGCACCACGGCGGCGGCCACGATGGCGAGCGCGGCACCGGTCTGCAGGACCAGGCTGCGCACGAGGACGCGCCGCGCGGCCTGCGGGCCGGCCTCCAGCAGGGCAGGGGCGAACCGGTAGCGATTGGCGGCGGCGAAGGCGAGCAGGACGGCGAACAGCACGAGCTTGACCAGGACCATCCAGCCGTAAGCCGTGCCGACCAGGCCCGGCACGCTGCCGACCAGCACCCAGCCTTGCACCAGAGCAGAGACTGCAAGTAGCGCCACGCAGACCTGCCCGACCGGCGAGAACCACCTGGCGGCCGTGGCGGCGACAGGCGGCGGCGCCTGGCCTACCACGATGAGAAGCGGCAGCAGCCCGCCCAGCCAACCGCCGGCGCCAAGCAGGTGCAGCACATCCATGCCGAGCAGCAGGCTGGGTCCCTGATTCATTGCCGCGGCATGGCTGTGTCCGGCTTGCAGGCACAGGGCCACGCTTGCGAGGCCGAACGCGAGGCGCTGGCGCAGAGCCGCATCACGACGGCCAATCGCGGCGTGCAAAAGCAGCAGCGCGCCCAATTGCCACGCCAGGACGTGCCCGAACGCGGTGTCCTGCAGAACCGTTGGGATGGCGGCGAGTGTACCGGCAAGCGAGCCGGTATCCGCCATGTTCGCCGACTCTATTGCCAGCCAGGCCAGGGCGGCCAGCAGGGTCGCGGCCACGCTGGCCTGCTCGAGCACGACCAGCCGCTGCTTGACCGAGTCCGCCAGCACGGTGGACGCGCGGGTGAGGGCTTTCGGCAGCACCAGGTTGCGGAACGCCAGGGTGCCGAATACGGAGAGCAGCCCGGCCAAGGCCGTGCCGCGGGCCAGGGCGAGCGGCGCGCCGCCCTGAAGGTCGAACGGCGGCACCATCGCCTATGGCGCCACCGTGAAGTGGAACTGGCCCTGTGTCTTGTGGGTGTCCACCGAGGTCACGTGCCAGGCGACCGTGTAGGTTCCGGCGGTCAGCAGGCCGACCGAGACGGCCAGCTTCCTAGCGTCGGTCCCGGCGATGTGCGCCGCCCCCATCTCCTCGTGCGTGCCGACCAGGTCAGTCACTTCCACCTTGGAAAAGGCCGGCTCCACGCCTTGAGTGAAGGTCAGCACCACCTCCTTGGGCGGCGAATGAACGGTGCTGCCCACCCTCGGCGCGGCCGAGTCTAGGAAGGCATGCGCCCAGGCAGCGCCGGCCGGGATCAGCAGGCTTGCACAGGCGAGCAGGCAGGAGCTTCGGTGGCGGGGTGCCTGGCGTCGGCTTGAATGCGTGGTCATGGAGGTCCCTTTCACTCCCCGAAAAGCGGCGCGCCGATGCCGTGCGGATAGAGGTCGTCCAGGAACACATGCACCTGGAATATCGCGCCGACATTCGTGCCGGAAGCCTTGTTGGCCGGGATCAACGCCTCCAGCCCGACCTGGTACCAGGTGCGCAGGTAAATCACGCCCGGTGCTATCGTCCATGTGTTCGCCGAATCGCGCGGCCGCGACGTGGCCGCCGTGGCGCTGACCTCGACCAGCGGGATCAAATGCGCGATCGGCTCCGGCAGACCGTAATCCCTGATCTGCGCCTGCAGGAATGGAATGCTATACTGCACGGAGAAAGCGCCGACCACTGCGTTCGGGTTGCCCGCGTTGGACTGCAGTGTCGTCAGCGGCGTCATTGAGGGCACGACAGGCCCTGGTGCTGCCACTTGCATGTCCTTCAGCGCGCGGTCGGCCAGCGCGTAGCTGAGCTCGCCGGTGAATGCGACAGGCTGCAAAGCGGGGATCGCGACCTCCTCCAGGTCCTTTCCGAAATACACGGTGGGCGCGGTGTTGCCGTAGGTGTCTGCGCCGGTGTGGGTGGTGCCGGTGTGGCCGAACTCGCGTATGACGCCGAAAGCCAGGATGAAGTCGTGATCCGGGCTTAGGCATTTCGCCCACTTGCCGGTCACCGCAAGGTCATCCCAGCCGGTCTGTGTCTTTGCGTTGTCCGTCTGATCGACGTTGAAGTCGTCGTTGAATGCGAAGCCGAACTCGTCCGTCAGGCGCTTGTCGTATTCGAACTGCACGGACGTGTCGTGACCAGGGCCGGGGCCGCCAGCGGCGGCGGTGCGGGTGTAGACGACCTGTGGGAGGGTGATCTCGTCGGCGACGCCCGGGTCATCCAGGGTCAGCGTTACGGGATAGACGCGGCTGCCGCACACGGCGTGTGCGAGCGCGCTGGTTGCGTGCACTCCGCCGGCGCAGGCCAGCGCGGCTGGAAGCAGGTAATGGCGCATGGGTTTGTCCTGTCTGTCTGGTCCGGTGGCGCACGCCGGGCACGCGGGCACGGCGGCGGACGAAGCCGTCAGACAGGAAGAGGCGGGCCGGTAGCGTAGGCCGTAGTGCCGCGAAAGGCGGGCGGCGCACGTGCAATCTGCCGGCTTGGCCGTGCGGCCCGCAGTACGGGCAGTGGCGGAAGGCCTGGCGCCACAACCGGGATCGCGAAATGATCAAGGCTGGTCGGGCCGGCCTGCAGCCGCGCGGTTTCATTCACGTGATGCGGCAGGACCGGCCTGCCGTGGTCCGCACCAGATCCTGCATGGCAGAAGATCGTGACCGCTTCGACCGCGCGAGCGGCGGAGGGCTCGTCCGCCTTCGTCCGGCCGGACAATACAAGCAGCAAGGCCAGGCAGGCGGCCAGGCTCAGGCGGTATATAGGCCGGTGGCGGGTTTGGGGTGGATGCACGCGAGCAGCTTTAACGGCGCGGGAGAAGAAAGGAAGGCCTTCTTGCACGAAGAAAGCCTTCCGGCTTTGCGTCAGTAGACCGCGCAACGTGCCGGGTGCACGCCACCGTAAGGCCCCACATAGCCAGGGCGGCACCCTGCCACGCAGCCGCTCACGCTGACGGCGGCGCCCAGCAAAAGAAAGGCCACAAACACTCTACGCATCACATCATCCTTTCGGTTCGACGACGACCGTCTACGCGCCGGTTGTGACAGGAACAGGGCGGACGCGAAACGGACTGTGACAATTGGCGAGGCCGGGCCAATTACGCTAAACCCCGCCCCCTTCGTCAATGGATTGGATTGATGCGCCTGCTTGCCTGCCTGATCGTCTGCCTGGCCGCGCTGGGCCTGCATTCCGCCGCCGCCCACGCCATCCTGATCGACAGCACACCGTCTCCCCTGGCCCATGTGCCGGCCGGGCACCTGGCGCTGACGCTGCGCTACAACAGCCGGGTGGATGCTGGCCGGTCCAAGCTCGTCCTGCAGCATGCTGACGCCGAGACCCGCCTGGAGCAGACCGCAGGCGACACGCCGGACGTGCTGCGCGCGACGCTTGACGTGACACCGGGCGATTATGTGGTGGTCTGGCAAGTGCTTGCGACGGACGGCCACATCACGCGGGGCCGTGTGCCGTTCACGGTGGACGCGGCCTCCGTGACGAGCAGCAAATAGTTGAACCGCCTCGTCGACCTGATCGGCTATGTCGGTATCCTGCTGCATGGGCTGGTGATCGTCAGCCAGTCCATGGCGCTGGGCGGCATGCTGTTCCTGGTGCTGCTGGCGCGGCCGTTCGCCGGTCAGCTCGGCCCAGTGGTGGGGCGCACCGCGGCCATCGCCGCCTGGAGTGCCGTGGCCCTGGTGGGCGTGGAGGCAGTCAACGTCGGGCTGCAGACGGCCGTGCTGGTCACTACGGTGGACCTGCCGGTTGGTAACGTGCTGAGCGCCAACTTTGCGGTGGCAGGGATCATCAAGACGGTGGCGGCCGGCGCGCTGGCGCTGCTGTTGTGGCGCAATGCTGCGGCGCCCTGGCTGCTGGGCACGGGTGCGGTGGAGCTGGCGGCGGCCACGCTGACCACGCATGCCGCGGCGCGCCTGTCCGACAACGCGCTGCTGCTGGGGGTGGAGGCGCTGCACCAGTTGGGTGCGGCCATCTGGATCGGCGGCATACCGTGCTTCGTGATGGCACTGGCGCGGCTGAAGGATGGCGGCGCGCTGCGGCTGGTGGGCGCGCGGTTCTCCCGCATGTCGATGGCGGGCGTGGCCTGCATCCTGGTCTCCGGTGTGACCATGTCCCTGTTCTATATCGGCAACTGGGCCGGGCTGTACGGCACCGCTTACGGCGTGATGGTGGGGGCCAAGGTCGCCATGTTCGCCATGCTGCTGGCGTTGGGCCTGGGCAATTTTCTGGTCACCGAGCGCCTGCGGCGCGACCCCGCCACGCCGGTTCTGCGGCTGCGCCGGTTTGCCGAGGTGGAGATCGGCATAGGCTTCACCGTATTCTTCGCCGCGGCCTCGCTCACCTCCGTGCCGCCGGCGATCGACCTGACGACAGACCGGGCCACCTGGCAGGAGATCGTGGCGCGCGATCTCTCGCCGCGGCTGCCCACGCTGGTCTCCCCGGACCACGCGCGGCTGGGCATACCGGCGCTGCAGGCGCAGCTTGATGCCGAGGCGCGGGCGCGGGCGGCCGAGCCGCGTGCCGCGTTCGTGGAGGGTTCGGGCGAGCTGCCGCCGCGCAACGCGGACGACATCGCCTGGTCCGAATACAATCACCATTGGGCCGGGCTGTTCGTGCTGGCGATCGGGCTGCTGGCGCTGCTGAACCAGGCGGGCGTACGCTGGGCACGGCATTGGCCGCTGGTGTTTCTGGGCCTGTCGGCATTTTTGTTCCTGCGCAGCGACCCTGAGGTTTGGCCGCTGGGCGACATCGGGCTGATCGAGTCGCTGCGCGACGCGGAGGTGGTGCAGCACCGGCTGTTCGCGCTGATGCCGCTGCTGTTCGGCGTGTTCGAGTGGTGCGTGCGTACCGGACGGCTGCGCAGCCGGGCGGCCGCGCAGGTGTTTCCCCTGGTATGCGCCGGCGGTGGCGCGCTGCTGCTGACGCATAACCACACGATCGCCAACGTGAAGGACGCGCTGCTGATCGAGTTCACGCACACGCCGCTGGCGCTGGCCTCCATTATGGCCGGCTGGGCGCGCTGGCTGGAGATACGGCTGCCGGCGGGACGGGGCGCGGTAGTGGCTGGGTGGGTGTGGCCTTGCTGTTTCGTGGCGATCGGGTTGATGTTGGTGTTCTATCGGGAGGCTTAGGTAAGGAAGGCCTTCTTTTTCGAGAAAAAGAAGCAAAAAGCTTTTGTCCCTGTCGCCGGCATAGCGGCCTCGCCTAGTCCGGCAAGTTCCGTAGTTGCAGAACCTGGGCGCGCCTCGATGCAGGCGGGGAAGCGAAAGTTTTTTGGTTCTTTTCTTCAAAAAAGAACCGCTTCCTTCCTTTCTTGGAGTGTATCTATGAGGGCCATCGTCATTGTGCTGGGACTATTCTGCACCACCCTGCACGCGCAAACCCTGCCCAGCGAGACGCCCGAGCATTTCAAGCCGGTGACGAAGAGCTTCGACTACGAGCGGCGCGACGTGATGATCCCGATGCGCGACGGCGTGCACCTGCACACCGTGATACTGGTGCCGCGCGGCGCGCATCATGCGCCGATGCTGCTGACCCGCACGCCGTACAACGCGACGGAGACAACGAGCTACGGCAACAGCAGCCATCTTGTTGTGAGCCTGGACGGCTACGACAACGCGGACGACGTGATCGGCGATTCCGGCTACATTCGCGTGGTGCAGGACGTACGCGGAAAGTACAAGTCCGAAGGCGATTACGTGATGAACCGGCCGCTGGTCGGGCCGCTGAACCCCACGAAGGTGGACCACGCGACGGACACCTACGACACGATCGAGTGGCTGGTGCACAACGTGCCGGAGAGCAACGGGCGTGTGGGAACCATAGGCATCTCGTATGACGGGTTCACCACACTGATGAGCCTGGTGCATCCGCATCCTGCGCTGAAGGTAGCGGTGCCGATGAACCCGATGGTGGATGGCTGGATCGGCGACGACTGGTTCCACCGCGGCGCGTTCCGCATGTTGGGAAGCCTGAATTACATCTACGAGCAGGAGGCCACACGCGCCAACGACGAGAAATGGTGGACCGACCATTACGACGACTACGACACAGCGCTGGAGGCGGGCTCGGCCGGCGCGCTGGCGCACAGCCACGGCGAGGAGGCAATCGGGTTCTACCAGAAGCTGACGCAGCACACGGCGTATGACGATTTCTGGAAAGCGCAGGCGGTGGACAAGATACTCGGCGCGCAGGGCATCACGGTGCCCACGCTGCTGGTGCACAGCCTGTGGGACCAGGAGGACATCTACGGCGCGCTGGCGGTGTATGCGGCGCTGCATGCCAGGCCGGATTCGGCCGGCAAGCTGTTCCTGGCGATGGGCCCCTGGCACCATGGGCAGGAGATCGACGCGGACCAGAAGCTGGGCGAGATCAGCTTCGGCGGTGACACCGGCCTGTATTTCCGCCAGCACATCCTGCGTCCGTTCCTGGACCACTACCTGAAGGACGGCGCGCCGCCGATGGATGTGGCGCCGGTGAGCGCGTTCGAGAGCGGCACGAACCGCTGGCTGCGTCTGCAGAACTGGCCGCAGGGCTGCGAGGCTGACTGCAAGGTGACGCCGACCGCGATGCACCTGCTGCCGGGTGCCAAGCTTTCGCCGGATGTGGCGGACGCTTCCGGCTACTCCGCTTACGTGTCCGATCCGGCAAAGCCGGTGCCGTTCATCCAGCGGCCGATACACCTGCTGGCGGACGGCGAGGCCGATAGCTGGCGCAACTGGCTGGCGAGCGACCAGCGCGAGGCGAGCACGCGCCCTGATGTGCTGAGCTTCACCACGGACCGGCTGACAGCACCGGTGAAGATCGCCGGCGCCCCGCTGGCCCATTTGGTTGCCAGCACGACGGGGACGGATGGCGACTTCGTAGTGAAGGTGATCGACGTGTATCCGGACGAGGTGGCGCAGACGCCGCGTCTGGGAGGGTATCAGTTGATGGTGTCGGCCGATATCTTGCGCGGCCGTTACCGGCATGCGTACGACAAGCCGGAAGCAATCCCGGCGAACGAGAAGCAGAATTACGACTTCGCGCTGCCCAACGCGGACCATGTGTTCCTGCCAGGGCACCGCATCATGGTGCAGGTGCAGTCCACCTGGTTTCCGCTGTACGACCGCAATCCGCAAACCTATGTGGACAACATCTTCTCGGCACAGCCGGGCGACTACAAGCCGGCCAGCATCAAGGTTTTCGCGGATAGCGCGGTGGAGCTGCCGGTGGTGCAGCCGTGAGGACGCACGCATGACGGACCGGCTGTCCTGTCGGGGCGTGGCGCACAGGCGAGGCGCAGCGAGCACATGAGTCATTCCGACCTTCTGGCGGCGATACGCGCCGGCCAGCCGCAGACGGTAGCGGCGTTGCTGGAAGCGGACCGGGCCTTGTGCGTGCTGGACGACGAGCCGAGCGCGCTGATGCTGGCGCTGTATCATCGCCAGCAGGAGACCGCGGCACTGATAGCCGGCCGCCGGCGGTTTCTGACGGTATTCGAGGCGGCGGCGATCGGCAGTGTGCCGGCGCTGCGCTTCACCTTGCAGGCGTTGCCGGTGGCGGCCGCCGCGTTCTCCGATGACGGCTTCACCGCATTGCATCTCGCCTGCTTCTTCGGCCGGCCCGAGGCGGTCAGCCTGCTGCTGGCGACGGGTGCCGATTGCAACGCGGTGGCCACCAACGGATCCCTGCTGCGACCGCTGCACAGCGCCGCTGCCCAGGGCAGCCTGGAGATCGCACGCCTGTTGCTGGATGGGGGCGCCGACCCGAACGCCACGCAACAGAGCAGCTTCACAGCGCTGCATGCCGCGGCCCTGCGCGGCGATTTGGCACTGGCGGAGCTGCTGATCGAACGCGGCGCGCTGGCGGAGGCGAAAGCGGATGACGGCCGCACCGCGGCGGACATCGCGCGCGATTCGGGACATGCGTGGCTGCTCCGTTCTGGATAAGTAACGGTAAGAGCGAGGAAGACCATCTTTCGAAGAAGGGTAGAAGCGTTGATTGGGCTGTGACGGTTTTGGAGCGGCTTGCGCTTCAGGAAGCCAGCTCTTTCACTTTCAGGGCGATCTCTGCGGTTAGTGTCTGTCCTGGTTGCAGGATCACCAAGCCTTCGTCGGACACTTCGTCCATTCTACCCAGGGCGTCCGGCATGTTGCTGACTGGCTCCAATCCCATGAAGTCCCGCCCTTCCGGCGTGTAGAGCTGCAGGTGGTCCAAGGGCGGTGCTGCCGACAAGGCTAGCAACAGGCTGTGCTCCGGCTGGATAACCACGGCCTCGCCGCCCCAGCCGGCGTAGCAGGTGTCGATCTCCGTGCTGCCGAGCGCACGGCCGGTGTCGAACTCCAGTTCGCCGTGCACGGCCTCGCGCAAGAGTGGCAAGCCGTTTGCACCGGTGGTCCAGAACGTGTCGGCCTCAAAACGCAGTGTTGTCTGTGGCGTGCGGGCGACGTAGGGGTGCAGGCCGATGCCGGCGGGAAATGCGCGGATGTCCGTATTGCGCACGCGCATGGTAATGCGCAGCGCGTCTTGGGCTAGAACATATATCTGCTCGGCGAAGTAGGCAAATGGCCATTGCGCGGCGAGCTCGCCGGATGGTGCGAAGTTCAGGGTGAGCCGTGCCTGCGTGGGACCGGATTCAGCGATTGTCCACGGATGCATCCAGGCGTTGCCGTGGATGGTGTTGGGGTCGTCGCGGAAATTGCGGGCCAACTGGTATTCCTGGCCGGCGAAGCGGAAGCGGCCGCCTGCTACGCGGTTGGCGAACGGGATGAGCGGGTAGCCGGCCACGGCGCGGCCGTGCTGCGCACCCAGGCGCCCGTCCGCCACCGGGCGGAGCAGCGGCACGTTGCGCCAGGTGAACGCGGCGATGGCGCCGCCTGTTTGCGGATCCAGAACCAGGCGCAGGTCGCCGGCTTGCAGTGCGACGGTCATGGCAGCCTCATCGCCGGGCGCGCAAGGCGGTTGCGAGCGTGCCGTCGTCCAGCACGTCCAGCGCGCCGCCGATCGGCACGCCCTGCGCCACGCGGGTGACGCGCACGCGGCTGGCGGCCAGACGGTCCGTGAGCCAGTGCGACGTGGCGGCGCCGTCCACCGTGGCGCTTAGGGCCAGTATCACCTCGCCCACGTTGCTTTCGGCCAGGCGGGCCAGGAGCGGTGCGAGGTTCAGGTCCTCCGGCCCTGTGCCGGAGAGGGCGGAGAGTGTGCCGCCCAGCACGTGGTAGAGGCCGCCGTGGACGCGCGCGCGTTCCAGCGCCCAGAGGTCGCCTACCGTTTCCACCACGCAAATCATGCTGCGGTCCCGCTCGGGGTCCGCGCAGATGCTGCAGGGATCGATGGAGTCCAGGTTGCCGCACTGGCTGCAGGTGCGCACGGCGCGCGCGGCGGCGGCCAGGGCGGCGGCCAGCGGGAGCATGCGGGTTTCGGGGGATTGGAGGAGTTTCAGGACGAGGCGGCGGGCGCTGCGCTGGCCTAGGCCGGGCAGCCTGGCGACCATCTGGATGAGGGTGTCCAGTTCTGGGCCGCGCATTAGGAAGGAAGCGGTTCTTTTTTGAAAAAAAGAACCAAAAAACCTTTATCTCCTCGCCTGCATCGGCGCGCGCGGTGGTTCTGCCAATGCGCGTGTTGGCAGGAACGTGCGACGCCGTCGTGCAGGCGGGAAAGCAAAAGTTTTTTGCTTCTTTTTTTCAAAAAAGAAGGCCTTCCTTCCTTAAAACGGCAGCTTAAGCCCAGCGGGCAGCTCCATCCCCCCGGTCACCTTGCTCATCTCCTCCGCCATAAGCGCATCCAGCTTGCGCTTGGCGTCCGCGTGGGCGGAGACGAGAAGATCTTCCAGCATCTCGGCCTCGGCGGGGTCGATCAGCTTGGGGTCTATCTGGACGCGGCGCAGGTCTCCCTTGCCGGCGAGGGTGAGTTTTACCATGCCGGCGCCGGACTCGCCGGTGACTTCCATGGCTTCGACCTTGGCCTGCATTTCGGCCATGCGCGCCTGCATCTGCGATGCCTGCTTCATCAGCCCTGCGATGTTTTTCATACGCGATCTCCTATCAGGGCGGCGCTTCCATCAGGAAGCGCGGCTCCATTTCCATCGGCACGTCCATGAGGTCCGGCGGTTCCACCAGCTCGTCGTCGGCGGTGTAGCCGGGGGTTTCCGGCTCGCCCAGCGGGATTTGAGCGGGCAGGCCGTAGGCGTCTGCTTCCGGGTCGTGAACGGCCTGGATCCTGGCACCGGGGAAGCTTTCCATGATCGCGCGCACCAGAGGGTGGTCGGCGGCGGCGTCGTGGCGGGCGCGGTTGGCTTCGCTGCCCTGCTCGGCCAGCGTGGCCTCGCCGCCCTGGGTGGACAACGCGATGGTCCAGCGGGTGCCGGTGACGCGCAGGAGAAGGGCGCCGAGCTTGGCGGCGAGGTCTCGCGGGGCGTCCGCATGGGGGCGGAGTTCGATGACCGGGGGCGCCCAGCGGACCAGGTGGACGGAGTGCAGCAGGTGGCCGTGCAGCAGGACCTCGCGTTCGGCGGCGGCCAGCGCCAGTACGTCCCGAAAACTGGCGAGGCGAGGGGCGGCGGCTTCGGCGGGGGCGGCGTGGGCCAGGGCCGTGCTGCCGGACTGGGCGCGGGCGCCGCCGCCGGTGGGGCCCGACGGTGCGGGGCCTGGCGCGGGAGGCTGGGCTTGCAGGCGGCGGACGAGGTCGCCTGGGGGTGGCAGGTCGGCCACGTGGCAGAGGCGGATGAGGACCATTTCGGCGGCGGCGCGGCGGTCCGGCGCGGTTTCCACCTCGGCGCAGCCTTTCAGCAGCATCTGCCAGGCGCGGCCGAGGACGGGTATGGGCAGCGCGTCGGCGAGGGCGCCCCCGCGTATGCGCTCGGCTTCGGGGAGTTCCTGGGATTGCCGCAGATCCGGCACGGCGCGCAGGCGGCTCAGCGTATGGGTGAGTTCGAGGAGGTCGCCCAGCAGCACGCCGAGGTCGGCGCCCAGGGCGTAGGCGCGATCCGTGATGGCGAGCACTTCGGCGGTGCGGCCGGCCATGGCGGCTTCCATGAGATCGAACACGACGCCGCGGTCGGCGACGCCCAGCATGCCGGCGACCGCGGCGGCGGATACCTTGCCGTCTTCGCCTGCGCCCTGGGCGATAGCTTGGTCCAGCAGGGAGAGGCCGTCCCGCACCGAGCCGTCCGCCGCGCGGGCTATGGCGGCGAGGGCTTCGGGTTCGACGGCGACGTCCTCGGCTGCGGCGATCTTGCCGTAATGGGCGGTGAGCAGGGTGATGGGGATGCGGCGCAGGTCGAAGCGCTGGCAGCGGGAGAGAACGGTGACCGGGACCTTGCGGATTTCGGTGGTGGCGAAGACGAATTTTACGTGTGGCGGGGGTTCTTCAAGGGTTTTCAGCAGCGCGTTGAAGGCGTTGCGGGAGAGCATGTGGACTTCGTCCACGATGAAGACCTTGGTGCGGGCCTGCATGGGGCGGAAGCGGGTGGCCTCGATGATCTCGCGCACGTCATCCACGCCGGTGCGGGAGGCGGCATCCATCTCGACCACGTCCGGGTGGCGGTCGGCGAGGATGGCGCGGCAATTGTCGCAGACGCCGCAGGGGTCTGGGGTGGGGCCGCCAATGCCGTCCGGGCCCACGCAGTTGAGCGCGCGGGCGATGATGCGGGCGGTGGTGGTTTTGCCGACGCCGCGCACGCCGGTGAGCATGAAGGCGTGGGCGATGCGGTTCAGCGCGAAGGCGTTGCGCAGGATGCGGACCATCGCGTCCTGGCCGATCAGGTCATCGAAGGTGGTTGGGCGGTATTTGCGGGCGAGCACGCGATAGGGCGTGGCGGGGATGGGCGCGGCGGGCGCCGGCGCGGCCGGGCGAGGCGCGGGGGCGTCACCGAACAGGCCGGGACCCTCCGGCACCGGCGCCGGCAGCACATCCTGGTCGATCTCGTCACTCATGCGCGCTGCGCGGCCCCGTGGCTGACTGTGTGCGTGTCACCGGCGGGGCGCGCGGCGGATTTGGTGGGAGGCCAACAAACGACCCGTGCGTTGACCCACTGCGGCTGCTTCCTTCCGGACCTGACCGGGTTGGCAGGGCGCCCGTCCGCCGCTGACCTCCCGCCCGGAATATCGGCCGGGGTGGGTGGGGACGCAAGGCGAGCCGGGCGGTTTTGGGAAAAAGAGTGGCGCGTGGTGGCGAGGCGCGGTGTGGGCGCGGGGGTGCGGCGCCGCGCGCCGGTGTTTGCGGGCGAGGGAAGGTTGGGCTGGGGATTGGCGGTTTTGGTCCGGCTTTAGGGGCGGGGGGTGGCTGGTTTGGCTATTCGAGCTTCGGCCAACGGCCGGGCGGGGGGCGCAGTTGGGATTCGAGGTGGGGCTGCAGGCGCGCGCGGTCCGGCGGGAGGCCGAATGTCTGGCAGATGCGGGCGAAGTTGGCGGAGACGTGGTCTTCCGGGTGGGCGGCTAGCGTCTGCTCGATGGTCTGGTTGAGCGTTTCGGGGATTTCGGCGTGGCTGGGGTGGAGGAGGGCCAGGTTGGCTACGGCTTCGAAGAGGATGGTCCGCTCCGTCTCGGAGAAGGCGGGTTCCGGGAGTTCGGGCTCGTCCAGGAGGTCATCCAGGTCCAGGTCCGGGTCCGGTTCGGCCTGTTCCGGCCGGGGCTGGTGGCGGCGGGCGAAGGCGTTGGCGGTGATCTTTTCCCAGAGCTCGACGGATTGGCGCACGCTGCTTGCGTGGCGGGCGTAGGCGAGGTCCGGGTCTGCCGGTTTGGCGGCGGGTTCCGGGGTGGGAGGCTGGCTGGCGGCGGCCAAGGCGCGCGCGGCGGCGGCGCGGGCGAGCTGCAGGCTGAGATCGCGGATTTCCAGGCAGGCGGCGAGGTTGTCGGCCCGGTGCTGCGCCTGGGTGGGGTCGAGTGGCGGGGGTGGGATGGCGTTCAGGGTGCAGGCCCGGGAGTGGTTGGAACATTTGTAGAACATGGGGAGAAGGCTCGGCAAGCGGCTTCTGTGGGTGGAGAGGGCGGTGGGTGGCAGTTCCGGGCTGCGTCCGGGCTGTCAGCGTGTGCGTGTTCGTGGCGGTTTTAGAAGCCGGAGCAGCGTGTTTCCCGGGTCGGTGCCGGCGCGCCGAGCGTGCTGTTTCGGGTCCGGTGCTCATGGCTCCGGTGCGCGGACAATCACTGCCTGCTGACCCACGATTTCAACAGACACCGGGAACATTACAAATGCGGTGCGCTGCGACGCGGTAAGGCTTTGTGCGGGGTTGCGGTTAGCGCGTTGTTTGCAGGTTGACGTCTGGGCGAAGCGACGAGGGGTTGGGAAATGCCGGCCGCGCTGCGCTGTTTCCGGCATTCGACGTGAGGGCGTAGAGGTCGCCGCTGGCCGTGGCGACGAAAAGTCTGCCGTCCGACACGGCCGGCGAGCCGAAATAGTTTGCACCGACGGAGCCTGTGGCCAAAACGGCGCCGTAACTGGTGACAGCGTAGACATTGTTATCTTGCGACGTGAAGTAGACGACACCGTTTGCGGCCACACCGGACCGCACAAGGCCGTTCGTGGGAAGGCTGAAGTAGACGGAGCCGTCACGCGCGTTCAGGGCGTAGAGGTTGGCGTCGCTCGACCCGATATAGACGTGACCCTCAAATACCGTTGGGTTGGCGTAAACGGAGCCGCCGGTGGTGTAGGACCATACAAGATAGCCGGCGTTGGCACTCGCGGTGCCGAGGGCGTATACCTTGCCATCGTCAGACCCGACATAGAGCGTGCCGCTGACGACGGCCGGCGTGCTCTCGATGTGACCGCCGGTGGTGTAGGACCAGACTTTCGCGCCGGTTGCAGCGTTCAGGCAGTAGAGGTTGTTGTCGTAGCCGCCGAAGTAGACGTTTCCGTTGACCAGCGCTGCAGACGTGTCCGTGCCGGACGTGAGAGCGTAGGTCCAGAGCACGGCGCCGGTGGATGCTTTCAGGGCATAAAAGTTGCCTGCGTAGCTTCCGACATAGATGACGCCGTTGGAGACTTCCGCGGAGCCGTAGAAGGCGCCTGCGAGTGTCACTTTCCAGATTATGGCGCCAGTGCTGGCGTTGAGGGCGTAGAAGTTGCCGCTGAGATCGCCGACATAGAGCGCGTTGCCGGCGGCTGTGGGAGAAGCCGTGATGGTGGTGTTGAGGGTCTTGTTCCAGATTGGGGCACCGGTAGCAGTGTTGAAAGACGCGACGCCGGAAGACGTGCCGACATAGACATGGTTGCTGAAGACGATAGGCGTGCCGCCGGTGGTTGCGGCGTACCGGTTCCACAGCGTGCCAAGCGTTGGTGCCGTGCTGGTGGAGAGCGTGTTCTCGTAAGGATTGACGTTGGCGTGGGCGGCACCGAACCCGAGTTGCGTCCAGGGCGTGGACACGGTCAGCGCATATTGTGCGGCGTCGCCGCTGCGCCTGCCTATTGCGGTGATGCTGTGCAGGCCTGGGGCGGCAGAGGCTGGGATGGTGACCGATCCGGTGAGCGTACCGGTTGCGGAGCTGACGAGCAGGAGTGTGTCGGTAGTATCCAGATACACGTCGACAGCTTCGCTTGCGGCAAAACCGTTGCCGGTGACGGAAACTGTCTGTGCAGGATGCACGCTTATGGGCGTGGCAGTCACGACGCTTGCTGCTGCAGCCGCACGCACGATGGAGGCCGAGGCAAGTAACGCCACGCCAAGTTTTGTGGACATGTGCAACATCCCTGTTCCAGGGCCGCAATAGCACGGGCTAGTCTTCAGTGCCAAGTGAAAGTGACGCTTGCCTGACACCAACAATAAATCTCAAGGCGCTTGCTTTTTAGGACTGTGAACGCCCTGGTACACGTCGGCCGAGGTTATTTCGCAGACGTGGCGTGCTTTCCCGCGCCAGTACGAGTAGCTCGGTGCGAGAGCATCGCGAGGATCAGATGTGCGGGTTATGCACTGTGGAACTTGCGCTGAAGCGAACCCTTGCCGAGCAAGCACAAGAAACGATCCGCGGAGCAAAGGAGACTCGGCAACAGTCGGTGCGCGTCAGACAGCAAAGCGAGCGGGCGCGGGAAGAGCGCCGGCTGGCACGCCTGACCGCGCCACAGGCGCACTGAAACCCACGGCGTTCCCAACCGACCGTTAAATCGCCACGCTAGAAATCAGTTGGAGCCTGCGACACGGACGGCCGGCTGCGATTGAGCTTCCCGCCTGTCAGATCGACATACAGCCGACACTCCACGCCGCTTGGCGCATAAACAAGCTGCGACGTCCGGCCGAGCGGTGCGCCCAAGACCTGCGTCAGCAGTTTCGTGCCGAAACCCTTTCGCGCCGGCGGCCTGACCGGTGGGCCACCCCGCTCGATCCAGGTTAGTTCGGCAATCTGGCCTTCATGAAACGTGCTCCACTTCAACGCAACGACGCCTGTCGGCGTCGAAAGCGCCCCATACTTGCAGGCATTCGTCGACAGCTCGTGAATAGCCATTCCCAAAGCCGTATGCGCCGCCGTGGGAAGCACAACATGCGGTCCGTTCAGCAGAACTTGCCGCGTGATCCGTCCTGACTGACGCTCCAACGCTGCCTGGATGACGTCCTGGATCGTACGGGCAGACCCGTCATGCTGAACCACGTCCATGGTGCGGCTTACTATTTTCAGCCGGCTCGCAAACTCCTCCCAGACACCCGCTTCCAGCTTCGGCTTCAACGTCAGATTCGCAACAGACATCACCAAAGCGAGCGTGTTGTTCGCGCGGTGCTTTACCTCGTCCAGTTCCAGAAGGTGCTGCTGTTCTCTTTGCCGGATTTCGGTGACGTCCAGGAAAACACCGATCGTGCCGCGTATCGTGCCGTCCTTGGCAAATACCGGAACGGCGCGCCCCCGGATGAACTTGATCGCACCGTCGTCGAACCGAAGTTCGCACTCGCTTGCCTCCATGGGCCGTCCCGTCCGCCCTGCCATCTGCATCGGCAAATGCCCGGACGGGACCTCCCTGTCGCCGGAAAACACCCGGAAGTCAGGCCTCTCAGCCTCGACCGCCGATTGCGAAAGGTTGCGATTGTTCTCCCCGAACAGCATCTTGCCCGCGGCGTTCGAGCGTATGTCCGAACTTTCCGGATTCATCCCGATCAAGATGGGAGTGGGAACCAGATCGAGTGCCCTGAAAATATCCTCGAGAGTCCTCTGAGAAGGAGAACTCGTCAGGCCGGTAGAACCTGGCCCACGATTTTCGGAGAAAAATTCAACAAGTGCTTGCTGCATGCCGACCTTCCCGAAGCGCGAACCAAGCCGGCGCAGTCTTTACCATGCCATCATTTCACAATTTGTCGACTTATTACTGAGGTGATCGCACGCTATCTTCAGTGAAGGCTCGGAGAAAGCAACGGTAAGCCGAGCTATTGCAGGGCGAAATGAAGTGTGTCCATCTCGGACTGCAAGTTCTGCAAATGTTTTCATCCCACCCCCAGGCCCAATTAACCTCCAGCACCGCGCCGATAACCTCGCCGCTGCAGACTGTGTTGTACGATCGTAGTGCTGGCTGCGGAAGGTTGCGATAGCCTGATCGAACGATACCCTGACTAGCGTTGCCGGTTACGACACTGTAGCAGAACGGGATGCCATCGCGTCCGAGCGGGGGTGAATCCAGTAAGGCCGGGCCCAGCGTGCCGGCTGCGTGAGGCGTCGCGGCTTCTCCGGTGAGTCCGCGACAGCCAGCCAAAAGTCTTTTGCTTCTTTTCTTCAGAAAAGAAGGCTTTCCCTTTCCCGCCCTAAATAGCCGGCACCGGCTCCTCGAGCGGCGGCAGCTCGATATCCGGCGGGGGGACGTCCGCGTCCGGCATGGGGGCGGGCGGGGGCACGGGGGGTTGCGGGGGCAGGATCGGGTCGGGGAAGGCCTGGGCGTGGATCATCCGTTTATCACCGAGCCTCCGTTAGGATGGAGCACCTGGCCGGTCATGTAGGAGGCGTCCGAGGAGGCCAGGAAGATGTAGCTGGGGGCGATTTCGTCGGGTTGGCCGGGGCGTTCCATCGGCACGGCCTCGCCGTGGTGGGCGGTTTTCTCCGCGGGGTAGCTGGCCGGGATCAGCGGCGTCCAGACGGGGCCGGGGGCGACCGCGTTGACGCGGATCTTGCGGTGGACGAGCTGCATGGCGAGGCTGCGGGTGAAGGCCACGATGGCGCCTTTGGTGGCGGCGTAGTCGACCTGGCCCGGCGAGCCTTTATAGGCGGTGACCGAGGTGGAATTGATGATGCAGCTGCCTTCGCCCATGTGCGGCAGGGCGGCTTTGGTCAGCCAGAACTGGCCCAGGATGTTGGTGCGGAACGTGCGTTCCACCAAGGCGGGATCGATGTTCTCGAAGTTCTCGCAGAGATGCTGTTCGGCGGCGTTGTTGACGAGGATGTCGATGCGTTCGAAGGCGGTGACGACCTGGCCCACGAGATAGGGCGCGAAATCGTGGTTGCCGATGTCGCCTGGGATGCTCAGCGCGCGCTGGCCTTCCGCCTCGATGAGGCGGACGGTCTCGGCTGCGTCTTCCTGTTCGTTGAGCCAGGTGATGGCGACGTCCGCGCCTTCCTTGGCAAAGCCCACGGCGACCGCGCGGCCGATGCCGGAATCACCGCCGCTTATCAGGGCGACCTTGCCGGTCAGGCGGCCGGCGGCGCGGTAGTTGGTCATGGCGGATTGCGGCGCCGGGTCCATCGCCGCTTCGCTGCCGGGCTGGGAGTCCTGCGATTGCGGCTTGGGGGACAGGTCGTTGTCTTCGGGCAGGGTTTCGCTCATGCTTCTGTGAACGGGGCGTCCTGGGCGTGGTTCTTCAGGCGCTCGGCGGCCTCGCGCACGATCGTGCGACCGTGCTGGCGCTCCAGGCGGCGAATGGTGAAGTGGGCGGCGGCCAGGTTGCGGTAGTGGTCCAGGAAGGCGGCGTTCAGCGTGGCGCCGGCGAGCGCGCCGGCGATGGGGACGGCCTGCAGGCCGAATTTTTCGCCGAGGACGACGCCGTAGCGGGAGGCCACTTCGGAGATCAGCATGGTGAACGGGCGGCCCTGGAACAGCAGGCGGGCGGAGAAGTAGCCCAGCTCGGATTCGTCCTGATCGGCTTCGCTGCGGAAGGCAAAGACTTCCAGGCAGGCGCGGCGGGCTTCCTCGCTGGAGAGGTCCTCGCCTTCGGCCAAAGCGGCGCGGGCGATTTCCCGCATGATGGTCAGCGTGGTGAAGGTGGCGTCCGGCAGGAAGCCGGCCAGGCCGGTGAAGCCGCTTATGGCGCCGGACGCGATGACCGCGGCGCGGGTGAGGGCGGGCTGGCGTGGCGCGGGGGCGGGCGCCTGGGCCAGGCCGAGTATGGCCACGTCATAGGCGCGCGCGAGGGCGGCTTCGGCTACGAAGCCGAAGCGGGATTGCAGGTTGCGGCTCATGCCGAGGCGGGCCAGGCCCATGCGGCTGGCCATGTTCAGCGCGCCGCCCACCAGATCCGCCATGCGTACGACGAGGCCGCGGCTGCGGTCCAGCCGGTGCAGGGCGGCCTGCAGTTCGGCCCGTGCGCCGGCGTCCAGTGGCACGGCGGCCACGTTCGTTTGGCCAAGCTGCTGTAATGTTTCAGTCATGCGAAAGCGCCCCCAGGTTCCACAGAAGCCCACAGCCGAGAACGCTGCCAAGCGGCCCCGGGTGCGCTAGAAATCGCACGATGACGAATATCGATTCCCCCCTGCTCGGCCTGTCCCAGCGCCTGCCGCCCTCCAACCTGGCGGCGGAACAGGCGCTGCTGGGGGCGCTGCTGTCCAACAACCGGGCGTATGACCGGGTGAGCGAGTTCCTGACGGCGGACCATTTCGCCGACCCGGTGCATGCACGTATCTACCAATCGATTTCGCGGCGAATCGAGGCGAGCCAGATTGCCGACCCGGTGACGATGCGCGCCGAGTTCGAGCATAACGGCGTGCTGGACGAGGTGGGGGGCACTGCGTATCTGGCGCAGTTGCTGACCGCGATGGTGGGCATCATCAACGCGCGCGATTACGGCCAGGCGATCTACAATTCGTGGATACGCCGGCAGTTGATCGACATTGGCGAGACGGTGGTCAACCAGGCGTTCTCGCCCGAGCCGGACATGGACGGGCCGAAGCAGATCGAGCTGGCCGAGCAGTCCTTGTTCGACCTGGCGACGCATGGCACGGCGGACACCAAGATGATGGTGTTCAGCTCCGCGCTGACGCTGGCGATACACAACGCGGAGCTGGCGTTCAAGCAGGCGGGCCATGTCAGCGGGCTGTCCACTGGGCTGCGGGATCTGGACAAGAAGACAGGCGGGCTGCATCCGAGCGATTTGCTGATCCTGGCCGGGCGGCCGGGCATGGGGAAGACGGCGCTGGCGACGAAGATCGCGTTCGGGGCGGCGGAGAGCATGCTGGCCAATGCGCGCGCGGGCGATCCGGAGGCGTCGCGCGACGGCGCGCAAACCGTGATGCCGAAGAACTCGGTGGTGATCTTTTCGCTGGAAATGAGCGCCGAGCAATTGGCCAACCGGTTGCTGAGCGAGGAGTCACGCGTGTCCAGCGACAGGATACGGCGCGGCGAGATAGGCGAGCGGGATTTCGCCAAGTTCGTGGCGGTGTCCAAGAAGCTGCAGCATCTGCCGCTGTATATCGACGACACGCCGGCGATCACCTTGTCCGCGCTGCGCACGCGGTGCCGGCGGTTGCAGCGCACGCGCGGGCTGGGGCTGATCGTGATCGACTACCTGCAGCTGATGCGGCCGTCGGCCGGGGTGAAGAGCGAGAGCCGGGTGCTGGAGATCAGCATGATCACGCAGGGGCTGAAGGCGCTGGCGAAAGAGTTGAAGGTGCCGGTGATGGCGCTGAGCCAGCTCAGCCGTGCGGTGGAGAGCCGCGAGGACAAGCGGCCGCAATTGTCGGATCTGCGTGAGTCGGGCTCGATCGAGCAGGACGCGGACGCGGTGATGTTCGTCTATCGCGACGAGTATTACCTGCAGCAGCGGGCGCCGAAGCAGATGGCGTTCGACAATGAGGAGAAGTTCCAGAACGCGCTGGAGAAGTGGCAGCGCGACATGGAGCAGGTGCATAACAAGGCGGAGTTGCTGCTGGAGAAGCAGCGGCATGGGCCCACCGGAAAGATCGACCTGTTCTTCGAGGGCGAGTTCACGCGGTTTGCCGATCTGGATACTGTGCACGAGTAGGCAGGGAAGGCCTTCTTTTTCGAGAAAAAGAAGCAAAAAGCTTTTGGTCCCTGTCGGCGGCTGTTGCGGCGTCCGCCTACAGGGACCAGCGTTGATCAGCTCAGGTGTTGTGCCAGGAACTTGTTCATTTCGAACATGGTGACCTTGGGCTTGCCGAACACTTTCTGCAGCTTGTCGTCGGCGAGTATCTCCCGTCCGTCATCGGGGTTCTGCAGCTTGTGCGCCTTGATGTAGACCCACACTTTGCTGACCACTTCGCCGCGCGCCATCTTGCCTTCGCCGACGACGGCGGCCAGTTCGGCGGAGGGCTGGAGCGGCTGCTGCAGGGCGTTCGGCTTGGCGCCGTCCTTCGGCTTGGCGACCTTCGCACCCTTCGGCGGGGCCTCGGCCTTTGTCTCGGCGAATTTCGAGGACTTTGCCTTGAGCTTGGGGGTTTCGGCCTCTGGCTCGGCTTTGGCCGTCTTCTTGGAGGCTGTCGGGGTCTTTGCCGGGGCCTTGGACATTGTGTTCTCCGCTGGGGTGGATTCGGGGCCTCCCGGAGAGTCGCACCGGCAGGTGTGGGTTGGCAACCATAACGGTGCTGACCTGATGCGGTTTTCCCACCCGTGGCTTATAGCACGGGTGGCGCGGAAGGGGGCCAGAGCCGTGTTGGACCGGCGCCGGGCGGAGGCGGGCGTGTAGCGCCACGGGGGTGGATGGCACGGCGGCGGGGCTGCTTGCCTGCCCTGGCCTGGTCGGCGAAGCTTGCGGAAAACGGAGGCGCCGGGCGATGCAGATCAACACGACAGCAGGCACGATCACGCCGGACGAGCTAGGCCGCACGCTGGTGCACGAGCACGTGCTGGCCGGCTATCCCGGCTGGTTCATGGACACGCGCCTGCCGCCGTTCCGGCGTGCCGAGGCCATCGCGCGCGTGGTCGATTCCTTCCAGCTTCTGCATGCCTATGGCGTGCGCACCGTCATCGACCCTTGCCCGGCCGATCTGGGACGCGACGTGGAGTTCGTGGCCGAAGTCAGCCAGCGCAGCGGCATCACGCTCATCTGCACCACGGGCGTGTACACCGAAGCGTTCGGCATTCCCTACACTTTCCGCCATCTGGAGACGTCCGCGATCGAGGAGATATACATACGCGAGATCGAGGACGGCATCGGCTCGACCGGGATCAAGGCCGGGCTCATCAAGATTGCCACGGGTGACGGCGTGGTGACCGAGTACGAGCGGCGCATGCTGACGGCCGCCACGCGGGCGGCGCGCGCCACCGGCGTGCGGCTGATCTCGCATACCGAGAATTGCAGTTGCGGGCATGACCAGATCGACCTCGTGACCGGCGAGGGGCTGGCCGCCAACCGGCTGCTTGTGGGCCATTGCGACGGGCGCGACGACCATCCCTATCAGGCGTCATTGGCCGCGCGCGGCGCGTATGTGGGCTTCGACCGGTTCGGGCTGGAAGTGTTCAACAGCGACGAGACACGGATGCGCAACCTGAAGCAGATGATCGACGCGGGCTATCGCGACCGGATGATGGTGAGCCAGGACAAGGTAAATTGCTGGCTGGGCAACATCCCCGGCGTGGGCAGCCCGGAGGACATTGCGAAGATCGTGCCGAACTGGACGATGACGCATCTGTTCGAGCGCATCTTCCCGCGGCTGCTGGAGATGGGCGTGGCGCAGGCGGACATCGACTCGATACTGATGGAGAACCCGCGGCGGTTTTTTGCGGACTAAGGGAGGCGGAAGGAAGAAAGCGGTTCTTTTTTGAAAAAAAGAACCAAAAAACTTTTGCTTCCCCGCCTGCATTGCGGCCGGGCCTGCTCTGCAGCCACGCGCATCGGCAGAACAGCCTGGGCCGGCGTGCAGGCGAACAGAGCAAAAGTTTTTTGCTTCTTTTTTTCAAAAAAGAAGGCCTTTCTTCCTTGCCCACTCTCCCCCATAACCCCCCAATCCCCATGACCGACTACCTGACCAAGCTCAACGACGAGCAGCGCGAAGCCGTGGAGACCACGGAAGGCCCGCTGCTGGTCCTGGCCGGCGCCGGCACCGGCAAGACGCGCGTGCTGACCACCCGCTTTGCCCATATATTGCTGACCAACCGGGCGTTTCCGAACCAGGTGCTGGCCGTGACCTTCACCAACAAGGCGGCGCGCGAGATGCGCGAGCGGGTGGGTGCGCTGCTGGGCCGGCCCGCGGAGGGATTGTGGCTGGGCACGTTCCACGCGCTGTGCGCCCGCATGCTGCGCCGCCACGCGGAGCATGTGGGGCTGACGCCCAGTTTCTCCATACTGGACACGGACGACCAGACACGGTTGCTGAAGCAGGTGATGGAGGCGCTGAAGATAGATCCGAAGCGCTGGACGCCGCAGGCGGTGATGGGCGTGCTGCAGCGCTGGAAGGATCGCGGGCAATCGCCGGAGCGGGTGCCTGAGAGCGAGGAGGGCGAGTTCGCGCATGGACGCATGCGCGAGGTGTATGCGCAGTATCAGTCGCGGCTGCGCGCGCTCAACGCCGCCGATTTCGGCGATCTGCTGCTGCACACGACGGAGATACTGCGCACGCAGCCGGACGTGCTGGCGCAGTATCACCGCAGCTTCCGCTACATACTGGTGGACGAGTATCAGGACACTAACGTGGTGCAGTATCTGTGGCTACGGCTGCTGGCGCAGCAGCACCGCAACATCTGCTGCGTGGGCGATGACGACCAGTCGATCTATTCCTGGCGCGGCGCCGAGGTGGAAAACATCCTGCGTTTCGAACATGATTTTCCGGGTGCGAAGATCGTGCGGCTGGAGCGCAATTATCGCAGCACCGCGCCCATCCTGGCCGCCGCCGCCGGGCTGATCGCCAACAATGCCGGCCGGCTGGGCAAGACTTTGCGCAGCGGCCTGACCGATGCGGAGGGCGACCGCGTGAGTGTGGTCAGCCTGTGGGATTCCGACGAGGAAGCCCGCATGGTGGGCGAGCGCGTGGAAGCCTGGCGGCGCGAAGGCTGCAAGCTGTCGGAGATGGCGATACTGGTGCGCGCCGGCTTCCAGACACGGTCGTTCGAGGAGCGCATGATCACGCTGGCGATTCCCTATCGCGTGGTGGGCGGCCTGCGTTTCTACGAGCGTGCGGAGATACGCGACGCCATCGCCTACATGCGCGTGCTGCGCCAGCCGTCCGACGACCTGGCGTTCGAGCGCATCGTCAACCTGCCGCGCAGGGGCGTGGGCGACGTGGCGCTGCGCGCGATGCACACGGCCGCGCGGGCGCAGAACATCGCCCTGTCCGTGGCGGCGTTCCAGTTGGCGCAGGCCGGCGCGCTGAAGGGGCGGCCGCGCGAGGCGATCCGCGAGCTGGGCGCGGGGTTCGTCCGCTGGCGCGAGATGCTGGAGACGGACGGGCACGTCACCACGATTGCCACCATGCTGGACGAATCGGGCTACACGGAGATGTGGCGCCAGGACAAATCCATCGAGGCGCCGGGGCGGCTGGAGAACCTGAAGGAACTCGTGCGCGCCATGGCGGATTTCGAGAACCTGTCAGGGTTCCTCGACCACGTCTCGCTGGTGATGGAGAACGAGGAGCAGGCCGAGGCGGACCGGCTGAGCATGATGACGCTGCACGCCGCCAAGGGGCTGGAATTCGATCACGTGTTCCTGCCCGGCTGGGAGGAGGGCGTGTTCCCCAGCCAGCGCACCATGGACGAGTCCGGCACCAAGGGGCTGGAGGAGGAGCGCCGACTGGCCTATGTGGGCCTGACGCGGGCGCGGCGCCGCGCTGTGGTCAGTCACGCGGCCAACCGGCGCATCTATGCCAACTGGCAGAGCAGCATCCCCAGCCGGTTCATCGACGAGCTGCCGGAAGCGCATACGGACCGCGCCGGCTCCGCCGCCCTGGCGCGCGCCGCGCAGATCAACGCGCCATCCGTGTTCAACAACGGCCCGCTGATCGCGCGGCGCACCGAGGCGTGGGAGAACCCCGGCCGGCCGGCACGCGCGGACAGGATATTGGTGGGGGAGCGCGTCTTCCACGAGAAGTTCGGCTACGGCGAGGTGACCGCGGCGGAGGACGACAAGCTGGACATCAATTTCGAAAAGGCGGGGGCCAAGCGGGTCATGGACCGGTTCGTGGCCAAGGTTTGATGGGACGACAGGAAGCACGGTCTCCTTCTTTGAGAAGAAGCAAAGAACTTTCGACTGCGCTGTCGCCGACTCACCGGCACGCATGAGACGGGCTGCGCCGTTGGAGACTGTCTTCGTGATCGTGCCGGAAGCAGCGGTTCCGGCCTACGAATCCGCCATTGCGCTCGCCTGCAGCACGGTCGGACTTTTCATCGCCAACGAGGAAGCGAGGACCTGGCGCGTGGAAGGCGTCAGGCCCGTGGGCGGGTCCGAGGACGCGCTGCAGCAGGGCCTGGCCCTGGCGGCACTCGCCACTGCCACGCCCGCCACGCTGCAGCGCGAGGCCACCGAGGCGGAAGGCTGGCTGGCGCGGACGTACGAGTCGTTTCCGGAACAGACCGTGGGCCGCCGCTTCGCCATACGCGGCACCCATCTGGACACGCCCCGCCGGCCGGGCCGCCACACCCTGACCGTGGATGCCGGCCTGGCTTTCGGCAGCGGCGAGCACGGCAGCACGCGCGGCTGCCTGCTGGCCCTGGAGCGGGTGGCGCACCGGCGGCCGCGGCGCATCATCGACATGGGGTGCGGGTCCGGCATACTCGCGATGGCGGCGGCGTCCCTGCTGCGCCGCCCCGTTCTGGCGGTCGACAACGACCCCTGGTCCGTGCGCGTGACTGCCCAGAACGCAAGGCTGAACGCGCTGCAGGGCCTGGTCCATGCCCGGCTGGGCCATGGCTGGCAGAACCTGCGCGGCGCACGGTTCGACCTGGTGCTGGCGAACATACTTGCCCGGCCGCTGTGCCAGATGTCCGCCCAGCTTGCCGGCCATCTGGCCCCCGGCGGCACGGTGATACTGGCCGGCCTGCTGACCAGCCAGGTTCCGATGGTGCTGAACGCGCATCGCCGGCAGGGCTTGCGGCTGGAGGGCACGCTGGCCGAGGGGCAGTGGGCGACCCTGGTGCTGCGGTCCTGCGACAGCACGCAAGGCAGCCTTGCCTGAAGAAAAGAAGCAGATTTTTGACGCCGCCGTCACGCTCGAGCTGAAGGGGATCGCCCGCCCGGCCGTCACGGGCGGCACCAGGAACAAAAGTTTTTTGCTTCTTTTTTTCAAAAAAGAAGGCCTTCCTTCCCCCCTTTCCCCTCACGGTACCCTCGCATGACCCGATCCGACCGCCTGGCCGCCGTACGCGCCGAACTCACCCGGCAGAACCTGGCCGCCTTCATCGTTCCACGCGCCGACGAGCATCTGGGCGAGTATGTGCCGCCCAGCGCCGAGCGCCTGGCCTGGCTGACCGGCTTCACCGGCTCGGCCGGCCTCGCCGTGGTCTTCGCGGACCGTGCCGCGGTGTTCAGCGACGGCCGCTACGTCCTGCAGCTCGCCACGGAGACGGACGCTGCGCTGTGGGACCGCCAGCACATCATCGATACGCCGCCGCCCGGCTACATCGTCGCCCATACCAGGCCTGGCGACCCGATCGGCTACGATCCGTGGCTGATGAGCGAGGATCAGCTGGCCCGCTACCGCGAGGCCGGCCTGACCCTGGTGCCGGCCGCCATCAACCCGGTGGACGCGGCCTGGGCTGACCGCCCCGCCCCGCCCGCAGCGCCGGCCGTGCTTCACCAGGACGATCATGCGGGCGAGCCGGCCAGCGCCAAGCGCGCCCGCCTGGCCGAGGCGCTGCGTGCGGCCAGGCAGGATGCCGCGGTCATCAGCGACCCGGCCTCGATCGCCTGGCTGCTCAACATACGCGGGCAGGACCTGGCCTACGTTCCGGTGGCGCTGGGATTTGCGATCCTGCACGCGGATGCGGCCGTGGAGCTGTTCATGGCGCCTGAGAAGCTGCCGCAGCCGGTGCGCGAGGCCCTGGGCAACCAGGTTGCCACCGCGCCGCGCGAGGCGTTGCCGGCTGCCCTGGCCGTGCTTTCTGGCAAGCGCGTCCGGCTGGACACCGTGGGCAGCCCGGCCTGGCTGGCCGACACGCTGCGCCAGGCCGGCGCCATCATCATCCCCGGCCAGGACCCGTGTCTGGTGCCGAAAGCCCGCAAGAACGCCATAGAGCAGCAGGGCGCCCGTGCTGCGCAGCATCGCGACGCGATCGCGCTCGCGCGTTTCCTGCATTGGGTGCAGGACGCGGCGGGCCACGAGAGCGAACTTTCCGCCGCCGCCCAGCTGGTGCGGTTGCGCGCCGAGGCCGCCGAGTTCCGCGGCGAGAGCTTTCCCGCGATCAGCGCGGCGGGCGAGCACGGCGCCATCATGCATTACCGGGTTTCGCTGGAGACGGACCGGGCCTTACTGCCCGACGAGCTGTATCTGATCGACAGCGGCGCCCAGTACGTCGACGGCACGACCGACGTGACCCGCACCATCTGGACCGGCCCGAGCCTGCCCACGGCGGAAATACGCGACCGCTACACGCGCGTGCTGCGTGGGCACATCGCCATCGCCACGCTCGTTTTTCCGGACAACGTCACCGGCGTGCGACTGGATTCGTTTGCGCGCGCGGCGTTGTGGCAGGCCGGCCTGGATTTCGATCACGGCACCGGCCATGGCGTGGGCAGCTATCTTTCGGTGCATGAGGGACCGGTCAGCATCTCTCCGCATCTGCGCGCCGCGACGCTGGAAGACGGCATGATCCTTTCCAACGAGCCGGGGTTCTATCTGCCTGGCGAATACGGCATACGCCTGGAGAACCTGGTGCTGGTGCAGCCGGCGTCTTTTCCGACCGGCAAGCCGTTCCACCGGTTCGAGACGCTGACCTGGGCGCCGTTCGACCGGCTGCTGATCGAGCCGGCCTTGCTGTCCGCGGGCGAGCTTGCGTGGCTGAACGCGTATCACGCCGAAGTCTACGCGCAGCTAGCGGCGCATCTGGCGCCGGATGTGCGGGATTGGCTGGCGCAAGCTTGCGCGGTGATCGGCGCGTAGGGCGCGGCTTCGGGCGGATGGCGGCTACGCTGCCTGGCGGCGCTGGGCGCGTGAAATCCTGGCCGTCTTTTTCGCCCTGCCAAATACGTTCGTTTGAAAGGCCAATGCCAGCGTGACCCTACCCGACCTCACCAGCCGTGCCACCTACGGCTACTGGTATCAGGAGAAACTCCGCTTCTCGGATACGGACATGATAGGCCACGTCAACAACGTTGCCTTCGCCGCCATGATGGAGAGCGGCCGCGTGAACTATACGCGCAGCGGCGTCATCCAGAACCTGCCGGACGACGTACTTGTTGTGATGCGCCGGCTTGAGCTGGACTACCGCGCCGAACTGCACTGGCCGGCGGAGGTCGATATCGGCTCCGTGCTGCTGCGCATCGGCAATTCCTCATTTGCGATCGGCAACGGTTTGTTCCACGGCGGCCTGTGCGCGGCGACGGCGGTGACGACGCTGGTGGTGATAGGGCGGCAGACACGACGGGCGACCGGCATACCTGATCCGGTCAGGGCCGTGATGCAGGCGCATTTGTTCGTCCAGCAGTGACGTTACGGATGCGAGGCAGCTTGTCAGCAGAAGCTGGTCGATTTCGTGGTCGACGACACTTACGACCACGTTGGACATGCCCCAGCCGAGCAGGAGCGTCCCAGCCAGGAGGTGGTTCGACCAGAGGAGGTGCTCTACCCCAAACCTTGTTTCCCAGAACTGCGTGTAAACAGCTTCTAAGGACGACTGTCCTTAGCGGGCCGGCGCCATTGGTTCGAGCCTGCGGCGCCTGGGGGCAGAGCCCCTGGCCTGCCTTCAGGATCAACAGTCCAGCTCAGCAACACAGCAACCATCACCGCCCCGGACAGCGTCGTGCTCACCGGTAGGCCGAGCGCCGCGCCGTGGCGGAAGGCGAGCCAGTCGCCCAGCGTGGTACCCATCGAGCGGACGGCGACGATGGCGGCCCAGTAGGCGAGCTTGCCGCGCCAGCGGGACCGTGCGCCCGCGGCAAGGGCCGCCAGTTGCACGATGGCCAGCGCCACGGTTGCGCGGCCGGCGCCCAGCCCCAGGTCACCGGCCACGCAGTCGCCGGCTACCGTGCCGAGCGTGCCGGCCGTCAGCATGGCGGCCCAATACCAGCCGTCACCGGCGGGGCGGACGATGGTGGGGCCGTCCGCGAGCGGGCGACGGCCGGCGAGCACGAAGCCGGCCAGCAGGGCCAGCAGGCAGAGCATGGCCGGCACGGGGTCGGCGTGGAAATCGTGCGTTGCCAGGTCACCCAGATTGGTGGCGGCGGTGCGCAGCAGGACGATGGCCAGCCAGTACCAGGCTTCGGTGGCGTGCCGGCTCCGGCGCTCGGCGGCGAGCGCCAGTGCGAACAGGGCGGCCAGCACCGGCAGTCCGCGCCAGTGGCCGAGGTGGAGATCGTGGGAGACCAGGTCACCCAGGTTCGCGCCGAACACGCTGGCGGCCGAGATGGCCAGCCAGTAGCGCGCGTTGATGACGGGCAGGCTGGCGAGGCGCATCAGGCCGGGCTTTCCAGCAGCGCCGCCCATTCCGCCTCGCTGACCACGCGCACCCCCAGTTCCGCCGCCCGTTTCGCCTTGCTGCCGGCATCCTTGCCGACGACCACGAAATCGGTTTTTTTGCTGACCGTGTCGGTCACCTTCGCTCCGGCCGCCTCGGCGCGCGCCTTGGCTTCCGGCCGTGTCATCGTCTCCAGCGTGCCGGTGAACACGACGGTCTTGCCGCTGGCGGGACTGCCGCCGCCGCCGGGGACCACCGCGTCCTCGATCGTCAGCAGGCCGGCCAGCTCGTCCACCACGTCCCGGTTTCGGGGCTCGGCGAAGAACTCGACCAGCTCCTCGGCTATCGCCTCGCCCACACGGAGGATGCTGCCCAGCGCCAGGCGGGCGTCGGACCCTGTCTCGACGGCGGCACCCATCTCGGCGCGCCAGTGGGCGTAGCTGGTGTAGTGGCGCGCCAGCAGGCGGGCGTTCGTCTCGCCGATGCGGCGTATGCCGAGCGCGAAGATGAAGCGTTCGAGCGCGACTTGCCGACGCGCCTCGATGGCGGCGACCAGGCGGCGGGCGGACAGCGCGCCCCAGCCTTCCAGGGCGGCGATCTCCGCTTCCCGCGCGCCGAGGCGGAAGACGTCGGCCGGGCCGCGCAGCCATCCCAAGGCGTGGAAGGCGACGACGGTCTTCTCGCCCATGCCCTCGATGTCGAAGGCGCGGCGGGCGCAGAAATGCACCAGGCGTTCCACCGCCTGCGCCGGGCAGACAAGGCCGCCGGTGCAGCGGCGTACCACTTCGCCGGGCGGGCGGACGGCCAGGCTGCCGCAGGCCGGGCAGTGCGACAGGGGTTCGTAGGGGGTGGCGCCTGCGGGGCGGCGCTCCTGCACCACGCTGACGATCTGCGGGATGACGTCGCCGGCGCGCTGCAGCAGCACGGTGTCTCCGACGCGGACGTCCAGTCGGGCGATCTCGTCCTCGTTGTGCAGGGTGGCGCGGGTGACGAGCACGCCGCCCACGCCTACCGGCGCCAGGTGGGCCACGGGGGTGAGCGCGCCGGTGCGGCCGACCTGCACGCGTATGTCCTGCAGCAATGTGGTGGCGCGTTCGGCCGGGAACTTCCAGGCGACCGCCCAGCGCGGCTCCCGCCCGGCGAAGCCCAGGCGGCGCTGGAGTGCCAGGTCGTCGACCTTGAAGACGACGCCGTCTATGTCGTAGTCGAGCCCGGCGCGGGAGGCTTCCACGCGGGCGAAGAAGGCGGCGGCGTCCGCCACGCCGTCCAGGCGCGCGCTCAGCGGGTTGACGCGGAACCCCCAATGCCTGAGCCGCTCCAGATACGCCCAATGCGTCTCCGCCACCGGTTCGGACGTCTCACCGGCGGCGTAGGCGAAGAAGGCCAGCGGCCGTCCCGCGGTGACGGAGACGTCCAGTTGGCGCAGGCTGCCGGCCGCGGCGTTGCGCGGGTTGGCGAACAGCCGCAGACCGGCGGCTTCCTGCGCCGCGTTCAGTGCCAGGAAGTCCGCCTTGCCGAGGAACACTTCGCCGCGGATTTCGATGAAGGCCGGCGCGGGCCCGGCCAGCCGGTCCGGTATGCTGGCGATCGTGCGCAGGTTGGCCGTGACGTCCTCGCCCTCGGCACCGTCACCGCGCGTGGCGCCGCGCACGAACACGCCGTCCTCGTAGGTCAGGGAGATGGACAGCCCGTCGATCTTCGGCTCGCCCACCAGCGCCAACTGGGCGGACGCGTCCAGGCCCAGGAATCGCCTGGCGCGCGCGGCGAATTCCAGGAAGGCTGCCTCGTTGAACGCGTTGTCCAGCGACAGCATCGGCACGCGGTGCCTGATCTTGCCGAACGCCGCGGACGGGGCACTTCCCACGCGGTGGGAGGGTGCGTCGCTGCTGACCAGGTCCGGATGCGCTTTTTCGAGTTCGGCCACACGCCGCCGCAGGGCGTCGTATTCGGCGTCGGTGATTTCCGGCGCGTCCAACTCGTGGTAGGCGCGGTCATGATGGGCGATCGCCTGCTGCAGCGCGGCCAGTTCCTGGCCAGGGGAGGCGTGGCTTTCGGCGCTGTCCGGCGTCATCGGGGGTTACGTTCTCCTTCGGAAGAGCCAGGCCGGCGCAAGGCGGGAGGGTGCCTGGGCAGGCGAGCGGAAGTGTTCTGCCCGTTGGTGCTGCACCGGGCCTTGCTGTACGCCGTGCTGCTCCTTTGCCTGGCCGCTCCGGCCGCGGCAACCTGCACGCTGAGCGCGGCGGCGGTGATACCCACCGTGTCCTTCGCCCGGCACTACGTGCTGGCGGCGGACGTCAACGGCAAGCGCGCCAACCTTATCGCCGACACCGGCGCCACCACGACGAACCTCACGACGGCCGCCGCACCGCGGCTCGGGGTGTCGCTCAACCGGCGCGGACGGGACAACGAGGGGATAGGTGGCGGCGAGCCCGCCTTTCGCGGTTTTGCCGCTACCTTGCGCATCTCGCAACTGATCCTGCACGGCCAGTTCGTGGGCGGCACTGCCGTGCTGGCGGACCCGCAGATCGACGGCGTGCTGGGCATGGACATATTGTCCACCTATGACATCGACCTGGATTTCGTGGGCCAGCACATATTGCTGTTTGAGCCGGCGTCCGGGTGCGGCGGGCCCGCGGCTGCGCTGGCCCGACCGCTCTACAGTGCGCATCTGGCCTATATCAGGAACGACGCGCTGGCGGAGGTGGACGTGTTCATCGAAGGCATGCGCGTACGCGCGCTCATCGACAGCGGATCGCCCACTTCCGTATTGTTTCGCCGTAGTGCCAGCCTGTTGAATTTGGATCTGGCACGCTTCCGCGGGCCGGACCATCACGAAAGCCGCGGCATAGGACCGCACATCGTCCGATCCTTCACGCAGATGTTTCCCAGCATCACCATTGGCGATTTCGCGCTGCGTGGGTTGCCGGTGGAAGTGCTCGATCAGCAGGATTTCGGCTTCAACCGGGTGCACACGGGATCCGTGCTGGCAGACGACGACGACGGCCTGCCGGGCGCCGAGCAGATGATCCTGGGAGCGGACTTCCTGGAGAAGGTGCATGTGTGGATCTCGCATTCTTCCCACCTTCTGATCATGCAGTATCCGCCACGGCCTTCGGAAATTCCGAAATAGTCTGGGGTTGTTTACGCTGACACGTAAGCAAGGTTGGGGCTCTGCCCCAGACCCATTTCGTTTGCGCGCGTTGAGATAGGTTCTAAGGACGACTGTCCTTAGCGGGGTCCAGGGGCAGCGCCCCTGGCCTTGCCCTCAGAAAAGCAAACCCTCCTTGCGCCCCAGCAGCGCGCCGGCCGCGGCGCGGGCCGCGGGCGTGATCACCTCGCCGGCCAGCATGCGGGCGATCTCCTCGCGGCGCTCCTCCAGGCCGAGCGCTTCCACCCGCGTCTCCGTGCGCCCGGCGTTGACCGCCTTGCTGACGCGCAGATGCGCGGCCCCCCTGGCCGCCACCTGGGGCGAGTGCGTGACCACAAGCACCTGCACGCCTTCCGCCACGCGGGCCACACGCTCGCCCACGGCGGCCGCGGTGGCGCCGCCTATGCCGCTATCCACTTCGTCGAACACCAGTGTGCTGACGGCGGACCCGCTGACCAGCACGACTTTCAGCGCCAGCATCAGACGGGACAGCTCTCCGCCCGAGGCCACACGCCCCAGCGGGCCTGGCGGCTGGCCGGGGTTGGTGGCGATGAGGAAACGCACGGTGTCGGCACCGGCGGCGCCCCAGGCTTCCTCCTCCAGCCGCGTCACCGCCGCAAAGAAGCGGGCGCGTTCCAGGCGCAGGGGTGGCAGTTCGGCGTTCGCCGCCGCTTCCAGCCCTGCGGCCGCTGCTACCCGCGCCACGCTCAGCTTTTCGGCGGCTTCCACGTAGCGCGCGCGGGCGGCGGTGGCCTCGCGCGTGAGGCCGGCGACCGCGGCGTCACCGCTGTCCAGCGCGGCGAGCCGGGCCTGGAAGCCGGCGAGCAGGCCGGGCAGGTCGACCACCGCCACGGCGTATTTCCGCGCGGCGCCGCGCAGGGCGAACAGGCGTTCCTCCGCCTGCTCCAGGGCCCTGGGATCCGCGTCGGCTTCGGCGGCCAGGCGGCTGAGCAGGCTTTCGCCTTCGGCCAGGGCCTCTTCGGCCCGTTCCAGCGCGGCCAGGGCGGCGTTTGCCGGGTTTTCCGCGTCACTGCCGGCCGGCAGCAGGCGTTGCAGGGCGCGGGCGGCGGCCCGCAGGGCGGCGGCCGGGCCGTCCCGCCGGCGGTCGCGTGGTGTGAGTTCGCTGAGGGCGGCGGCGATTGCCTCGGCGCGTTTCTCGCCTTGTTGCAGGCGGTGGCGTGTGGCGGCGAGCGCGTCTTCCTCGCCTTCGCGCGGCGCCAGCTTGTTCAGTTCGGCGCTGGCGTGGCGCAGGAACTCCTCCTCCCGCTTGGCTTCGGCGATGTTGCGTTCCGCCTCCGCCAGCCGTTCCATGGCGGCGCGCCAGGCGCGGTGGCGGGCGGCCACTTCCGAGCGCAGATCCGGCGAGATGCCGTAGGCGTCCAGCAGGCGGAGGTGGGAGGCGGGGTCGGCAAGGCCCATCTGGTCGTGCTGGCCCTGCACTTCGACCAGCAGGGCGCCCACGCGTTTCAGCGTGGCGGCGCCGACCGGTGCGTCGTTCACCCAGGCGCGGGAGCGGCCGTCACGCGCCACCGCGCGGCGCAGCACCACTTCCTCGTCGCGCGGCAGGCCCAGTTCTTCCAGTGCGGCGAAGACGGGGTGGCTTTGGCCCGGGGCGAAGCCGGCCGAGACGCTGGCCTGTTCGGCGCCGGCGCGCACCAGGCCGGCATCCGAGCGGGCGCCCAGGGCCAGGCCCAGGCTGTCCAGCAGGATGGATTTTCCGGCGCCTGTCTCGCCTGTCAGCACGGAGAGGCCTGGGCCGAAGGTGAGGTCCAGGCGTTCTATGAGGACGACGTCGCGTATGGAGAGGGAGGTCAGCAAGGAAGGAAGGCCTTCTTTTTTGCAAAAAAGAAGCAAAAAACTCTTGCTACACGCTGGTCCGGCGTCCGAGCGTTTCCTGAAGCACCCGGCTGCTGCAAATGCGGGGAAGCAAAAGTTTTTTGGTTCTTTTGTTCAAAAAAGAACTGCTTGCTTGCTACCTGCAAGCGGGTCCTCAGAAAATCCAGCCAAGCGTACGCGTGAAGAACCCGGGACTATCCGGCGCGGCGTTCGTCGCGACCGGGCCCTGCACGGCGCCCACCTGGCGCAGGTCGTTCCAGCTATTCTCGTACCAGCTGCTGCCCGGATAGTTGTAGGCCAGCACGGAGGCGGTGCGTTTCGCCTCGCCCACCATGCCAAGCTTCAGGTAGATTTCGGTGAGGCGGGACAATGCTTCGGCCACGTGGTTGGTGGTCTGGAAGTCGTCCACCACGCGCTGGTAGCGGCCGATTGCGGCGGCGTAGAAATGCTGCTTCTCGTAGTAGCGGCCGATCTCCATCTCCTTGCCGGCGAGATGGTCGCGGCAGAGGTCTATCTTCAGGCGGGCGTCACGCGCGTAGGCGCTGTCGGGGAAGCGGTTGACCACTTCCTGCAGCGCACTCATCGCCTCCGTGGTGCCTTTCTGGTCACGCGAGATGTCCGCGATCTGCTCGTAATAGCACAGCGCGCGCAGGTAGTAGACGTAGCTCACGTCCTTGCTGGCCGGATGCAGGGCGATGAAGCGGTCGAGCTGGGAGACCGCCTCGGTGTAGCTGTCCCGCCTGTACTCGGTGTAGCCTTCCATGAGCTGGGCGTTCGTGGCCCAGCTTGAATAGGGATAGTTTTGCTGGATGGCGTCGAAATGGCGCACGGCGGTGGAGTAGTTGCCCTTCTGCAGAGCGTCGACGCCGTTGCTGTAGAGCTGGTCGGGCGGCTCGTCCGCCAGGTTCACCTTGGGCGTGTCGTCCTCTTTGGTGAACGGCAGGATCGAGTTGATTGTCTTGCAGCCGCCCACGCTCAGGGCCAACAGGAGCGGGGCGGTGCAGGCGATGCGTCGCAGGGTCATGGTGCTGGTCTACACCAAGGGCGGGGGCGAAGGCGAGTGCGCGGTGTCAGGCGGCCTTTGCCACGCCGGCGTATTGCGGGGCGCCCCAGCTCGAGTCCAGACTGGTCCGGCGCCAGGCGCGAGTGTCTGCGAACAGCGCCCGCAGCAGGGCGTTGTTCAGCGCGTGGCCGGTACGGTGCGCCACGAAGCGACCGTGTATCGGTGCGCCGGCCATCGCCAGGTCGCCCACCGCGTCCAGCATCTTATGGCGCACGAACTCGTCCGGCGACCGCAGGCCTTCCGGGTTGACCACCCGCGCGCCGTCCACCACGACGGCGTTTTCCAGACTGCCGCCGCGCGCCAGTCCGGCCGCCTGCAGCGCCTCGATCTCCTGCAGCATGGTGAAGGTACGCGCCGGCGCCAGCACCTGGCGGAACCCCTGCTCGGTGAGGGAGAGGGAGAGCGCCTGGCGGCCGATCGCCGGGGCGGTGAAGTCGATCGAGAGGCTCATGTCCAGGCCGGCGGCACCCGGCCGCAGTTCCGCGAACGCCTCGCCCATTTCCACGCGGACCGGCTTGAGGATTTCGATCACTTGGCGGGCGGCGAGCTGGCGGCGGCGGCCGGCGCACTCGATCAGGAACACGAACGGCGCGGCGGAGCCGTCCAGCACCGGGACTTCCGGTCCGTCCACGGCGACGATGGCGTTGTCCACGCCCATTCCGGCCAGGGCGGCCATCACGTGTTCCACAGTGCGTATGTGGGCGGTGGCGTTTGCCGGATGCGCCACCTGGGTGCAGAGACGCGTGTCCGTGACGGCAGCGAAATCGGCCGGTATGTCCACGCCCACGCCCATGTCCGTGCGGCGGAACACGATCCCGGTATCCGCCGCGGCAGGCAGCAGGGAGAGCGAGACCTTCTGGCCGCCATGCAGGGCGACGCCGACACAATGTATGGCGGAGCGCAACGTATGCTGGCAGGTCGCCAGGCCGTCGATCGTCATTTCCGTCATGCCGTCCATCTACACGTAACCTTCCGCGTCCGCATTGTTGCGGCAATCGCCTGTTATCCAGGCCGTAGAACTCGCTGCAGGCGGCTGGCCGAGGCCCGTAAGCAAGAAGACCGAGTGGAGACTTACCCCGCCTCCGCGCGGGCTGCCAGTCAATGATTATTTCTGCATATTACGCTGCAAGCTGCTGTTGTTGCAACATTTATTGCGGCGCTTCAAGCGCATTGCAACGTTCGCGAGCCGGATTCGGAGGGTTGGCGTTTCTGCAAGAAAAAGCCGCCGAGAACTTTGCGGCGGCGTATCTTTTGCGGCGGCGTGCTTGCCGATTACTGCCGGACGGGAGAGAAAGCAGGGAGCCGGGCCCCTGCTTTCTTTCGCGTTTCTTTCGTCAGGACGACTGGCGGCGCAGGAAGGCGGGGATGTCCAGCCCGGCCGCCTCGGGCTCGGCCAAAGCCGGTCGGACGAGGGCTGCCGGGTCCGCGGTCTCGACGGCGGCATGGGCTGCCGGGCGGCGCAGGTCGGGCTCTTCAGGCGCCGCCGGGCCGGCGCCGCGCTTGAACGCCCCGGTCACCTTGCCGAACAGGCTCGTCCGGCTGGAGGGCGGCTCCACGCTGTGCGGCAGTTGCGTGAACAGCGGATGCGGCGCGGGCGCTTCCGCCCGCGGCTGCGGCGCGACCACCACACGCTCGGCGGGCGGCTGTATCGCCTGGGCCGGCGCGGGCTGGTCGTCTTCCTGCGGCGCATAGGCCACCGCGGTCGCCTGGTTGCCCATGGGCATTCTGGGCGGGATCAGGTTACCGACCGTATGCACGCCGGCCGGCGCCGGACGCTCCGCCCGGGCCGGCGCCACGCCGCCGCCCACGGCCACCAGGCGGGGACCGGTGGCGGCCGGTTCTGCCGAGGCCTGTATCGGCGTGTCGATGCCGGTTGCCACCACGGAGACGCGTATGCGCCCGGCCAGGTTGTCGTCCACCGCGGAGCCGAAGATGATGTTGGCGTCCTCGGCCACTTCCTCGCGTATGCGGTTGGCGGCCTGGTCCACTTCGAACAGCGTCATGTCGTCGCCGCCGGTGATATTGATCAGCAGGCCGCGCGCGCCGGCCATGCTGGTGTCCTCCAGCAGCGGGTTGCTGATCGCCGCCTCGGCGGCGCGTATGGCGCGGTTCTCGCCTTCGGACTCGCCCGTGCCCATCATGGCTTTTCCCATCTCCGCCATCACGGTGCGGATGTCTGCGAAGTCCAGGTTCACCAGGCCGGGGGCCACCATCAGGTCGGTGACGCCCCGCACGCCCATGTAGAGGACGTGGTCGGCCATCTTGAACGCTTCCTTCCAGCCGGTCTTCTCGTTGGCCAGGCGGAAGAGGTTCTGGTTGGGGATGACGATAAGCGTGTCGACGAATTGCTGCAGCTCGGCGATGCCCGCATCGGCCGCGCGCGCACGCCGCACGCCCTCGAAGGTGAATGGCTTGGTGACGACGCCCACGGTGAGGATGCCGCGCTCGCGCGCCATGCGGGCGATCACCGGTGCGGCACCGGTGCCGGTGCCGCCGCCCATGCCGGCGGTGATGAACACCATGTGCGCGCCGTCGAGATGGCGTGCGAGCTCGTCGCCCGCTTCTTCCGCCGCGGCGCGGCCGATTTCCGGCTTGGCGCCTGCGCCCAGGCCCTGCGTCAGATGCGGGCCCAACTGGATGCGGCGGTCAGACTTGCTGTGCATGAGCTGCTGCGCGTCCGTGTTGGCGACGACGAAGTCCACGCCCTGCAGGTTGAGCTGTATCATGTTGTCGACAGCGTTGGTGCCGCCGCCGCCCACGCCGATGACGGTGATGCGCGGGGTGAAATCGGTGTGCTGTGTCTGTGGAATCGTCAGGTTCAGGGTCATGGTCGCAATCCCTCGGGAGTGATTTTGTAGACGTGTTGCTGCGTGTTCAGATTCGTTCACGCAGAAAATCGACGATCCGTCGCAGGATGCCGCCTGCGCGCGGCCCCTCCAGATCGATGTCGTGCAGCGAGCGGCCTTCGCCGGCTGCCCAGGAGAGCAGGCCGATGGCGGTGGCGAACGCCGGTCCCGCTGCCGCTTCGGGCAGGCCGCGCATGCCGGCCGGGCGGCCGAGCCGCACCGGCCGGTTCAGGACGTGCGCTGCCAGGTCTCGCACGCCGACGAGCTGGCTGGCGCCGCCTGTCAGCACGACGCGGCTGCCCGCCGCGCGGCCGAGGCCCGCGCCGTCCAGCCTGTCACGCACCATCTCGAAGGTTTCTTCCAGGCGCGGCTTGATGATTCCCACCACCATGCTGCGCGGAATCTTGGCGAACTGGTGGTCCTCCTCGCCGATCAGTTGCACGGCGAGAATTTCGCGCTCGTCGTCCGGGCTGGAATGCGCGTTGCCGTACAGCGTTTTCAGACGTTCGGCGTTGTCGATCGGTGTGCTGAGCACGCCGGCGATGTCTCGCGTGACGTGCTGGCCGCCGATCGGCACCTGTGCGGTGTGCAGGAGCTGGCCTTCGCCGAACACGGCGAGGCTGGTGGTGCCGCCGCCCATGTCGATGACGGTGGCGCCGAGATCACGCTCGTCGTCTATCAGGCTGGACAGGCCGGAGGCGAAAGGTGCGGATACCACCTCGCTGATTTCGAGATCGCAGCGCCCGACCGCGCCGCCCAGATTGCGCAGTGCCATGGACAGCGCGTCCACCACGTGCAGACGCGCGGAGAGCTGGTCGCAGAAATGTCCGCGCGGATCGGCGACGCCTGGGGTCTCGTCGACGGAGAAACTGACCGGCAGCGAATGTATCGTCTCGCGCCCTTCGGTGACGGCGCGCGCGCGGCCTTCGGTGATGACGCGCTTGACGTCGGCCTCGCTGACCTGGCGGCCGCCCACCGGCCATTGCACGTTGAACAGCCGCGACTCGGGGTGGCCGCAGGACAGGTTCACCGTGACAGAGCGCAACCGGTAATCGGCCATCTCCTCCGCCAGCGCCACGGCCGCGCGGATCGCGCGTTCCGCCTCGTCCAGGTCGGTGATGCCGCCGCCGCGCACGCCGCGCGAACGGGTGAAGCCGCTGCCAAGCGCACGCAGCGTGCCGTCCGACTCGGTGCGCCCGATCAGGCACGCAACTTTGGTGCTGCCGACATCGAGAACGCCGAACGGGCCGGCGCGCAGGTTGCGCGCCCGCACTGGCGGTTCGGGCGGCAGCGGCGGCTGGCTCTGGTTGTCGCGCGCCAGCTTGGCGCGGCGGGAGAGGTCGTTCATGTCGCCCTCCTGTTCTGCGGCGCCTGCGGTTTGGTGTCGACCGGCGGTTTGGGTTCGGCCGGCTTGGCATCTCCCTCGTTGCCGTCAGCGGGTTTGCTGTCCGTGGCGGCGGGCGGACGGGTCCTTACCGCCAGCCTGTCCGGCAGCCGCATATCGACAAAGACGAGCGGCCTGTCCAACAATTGCTGATGCGCCTGCAGATCGGACAACCGCGCCAGCGCGGCTGCCTCGTGTCCCTCAGGTAACATTACGGTCACCCGATTCTTCAACTGTAAATTCCACCGCCGCTCGCCGACCCGCACGATGGCGGCCACGCGGGACTTTATGTCCGGGGCGGCTGCGAGCGCCTCGAGCATGTCGGAGGCATGCGCCGGCGCGCCCATTCCCACGACAAGCGGCAGGTCTGTGAAGGCGGCGACGTCCTCATCCGCCACCACGTCGCCTGCGCGGTCGATGAGCTGAAACTTGCCCTGGTTCTGCCAGATGGCGAATGGGCGGCGTTCGGTGAGGTCGACATAGATCGTGTCGGGCAGCCGGCGTTCGACAGCCACGTGCTGCACCCAGGCCAGGTTCTCGATTCGCGCGCGTGCGCCTTCGACGGAGAAGCCGAGAATCGGATCGCCCTTTTTTACGCCGAGTGCAGCCAGCAGCACCGGTTCCGGCGTGTTGGAACGGCCGTCTATGGTGATGTCCTTCACGCGCAGGTCGATCGCCTTGCCGAAGCGCTCTTCCAGGCCGGCTACCGTCCCGCCGGACTGCGCCGAATGGGCGACGGTGACGCCCGCCAGCACGATGGCGAAGCCGCTGAGCGCCCAGGCGGCGAGCCTGAGGTTGCGGCGCTGGCGTCGCATGAGGAGCTTCATGCGGCTTGGCCTGGCGATTTCGCGTCTCATGCGGGGCATCCGAGGTGAGAAAGCAAGGCCTTCTTTTCTGAAAAAAAGAAGCAAAAAACTTTTGGTCCTGGCGCCTGCACGACGCGACGCGCAGGTTCGGAAGCGTTCGCGGCTGCATGGGCGGCGTAAGTAGCAAAAGTTTTTTGCTTCTTTTTTTCAAAAAAGAAGGCCTTGCTTCCTACTCCCTGCATGAAGCCTGCTCCACCATCCAGGCGCACAAAGCCGGAAACCCGATCCCGCAAAACGCCGCCTGCTCCGGCAATAGGGACGTGGGCGTCAGCCCGGGCTGCGTGTTGACTTCCAGCAGCACCAGCCGGCCGGGTTCTCCCTGCGTGTCGTCGTAGCGAAAATCCGCACGCGACGCGCCGCGGCAGCCGAGCGCGCGATGCGCGGCCACCGCCAGATCCATCGCCTGCGCGTGGGCCTGCGGGTGCAGCTTTGCGGGTATCACGTGCTGCGAGCCGCCTTCGGCGTATTTGCTTTCGTAATCGTAGAAGGCGTGTGCTGCGGAGATCTCCGTCACGGCGAGGGCGCGGTCGTCCATCACGCCTACCGTCAGCTCGCGGCCGGGGACGAACTCTTCTACCAGCGCCTGCGCGCCGAACCGCCACTCCTGTGCGATTTCCGCGCGCCGGTTGGTGCCCTCGCGCAGGATTTCGACGCCGACGGAGGAGCCTTCGTTCAGCGGCTTGATGACGTAGGGGAGCGGCAGCGGATCGGCCTGCGCCAGGTCATCCACGCTTATCACCGCGCCGCGCGCGATTGGCAAGCCGGCGGCGGCGAAGACGGCGCGGCTCGCCGCCTTGTCCATGGCGAGCGCGGAGGCGCGCACGCCGGAATGCGTGTAGGGGATGCCCAGCCAATCCAGCACGCCCTGGATCACGCCGTCCTCGCCAAACCTGCCGTGCAGCGCGTTGAAGACCGCGTCCGGGCGGGGTTGCAGGGCGGCCAGCACCGCGCCCAGATCGGCCCCGACTTCCACCGGAACGACATCGAAACCGGCGCCGCGCAGCGCGGCTATCACTTGCGCGCCGCTGGACAGGCTCACCTCGCGCTCGGCGGAGATGCCGCCGTAGAGCACGGCCACGCGTTTCATTGCGTCACCGCCGGCCGGGAGCCCGGCACGCCGATGCGCTTTATCTCCCAGGCCAGGGTCAGGCCGCTCGCAGCATGAACCCTGCGGCGAACTTCCTCGCCCAGCCCCTCCAGATCGGCGGCCGTCGCCGATCCGGTGTTCAGCATGAAATTGCAGTGCTTTTCGGAAATCTGCGCGCCGCCGCGTGTCAGGCCGCGGCAACCTGCCGCGTCGATCAGCTCCCAGGCCCTGGCACCTTCGGGGTTGCGGAACGTCGATCCGCCTGTGCGCGCGCGTACTGGCTGCGTGGCCTCGCGGGACGCGCGTATATCCGCCATGCGCGAGGCGATCGCAGCCGCATCTCCGCTGCGGGCGCAGAACCGTGCCCGCACGACGACGCATTCCGGCGGCAGTCCGGAATGGCGGTAGGAAAAGTCGATCTCTCCCGCGCGCAGCCGCCGCAATTCGCCTTGCCTGGTCACGATCTCCGCCCAGTCCAGGGAACTTGCCACGTCACCGCCGTAGGCGCCGGCGTTCATCGCGACCGCGCCGCCCACACTGCCGGGGATGCCGGAGAGGAACTCCAATCCTGTCAGCCCGGCGGCGGCCGCGTGTTCGGCCACAGTCGCGTCCAGCGCGGCGCCGCCTGCAACGATGCCGTCGGGTTCTATGTCTATAGCGGCGAAGCCGCGCGCCAGCCGTATCACCACGCCCGACAGACCGCCGTCGCGGATGATGAGGTTGGAAGCGGCGCCGATCACCGTCACCGGCACATGCAGCGGCATGTGGCGGAGAAAATGCGCCAGATCCTCCACATCCGCGGGCCGCAGCAGCACTTCGGCGGCGCCGCCGACACGGAACCAGGTCTGCGCGGCAAGCGGCATGTCCGCCTGCAGGCGCCCGGAGGATTGCGGAAGTGCCTGGAGCAGATGCGAGGCCTGTGGCGCTGCCATCATGCGACGGCGCCCGCGCGGCGTCCGCGCCCTGACGCACCCTGCAGCTCCGTGAGCTGCGCGGGCAGCGCCTGTGCCCAGGCGGTAATGTTGCCGGCGCCGAGGCAGACGACGAAATCGCCCGGCTTGGCGATTGCGTGCACCATTTCGGCCAGATGTTCCGGCGCCTCCAGCGGCACCACGCTCCTGTGCCCGCTGGCACGCAGCCCGTCGACCAGTCCGTCACGGGAATATCCCGGAATGGCCTGTTCACCGGCGGCGTAGACATCGGCCACGATCACCGTGCCCGCATCGTTCATGCAGGTGCAGAATTCGGTGAACAGCGTGGCGAGCCGCGAGTAGCGGTGCGGCTGCACGACAGCGACGACATCGCGCGCGCCGGCCTGGCGCGCCGCTTTCAGCACGGCGGCGATCTCGACCGGATGATGGCCGTAATCGTCGATTACCGTGATCCCGCCTACCTCGCCTGTCTTGGTGAAGCGCCGCTTGACGCCGCGGAAGCCGGCGAACGCGCTGCGCATCGTCTGGTCGTCGATTTCCATCTCGAAGCCGACGGCGACCGCGGCGAGCGCGTTCTGCACGTTGTGCTGGCCCAGCATGCCCAGGCGGAACGGCCCCATGCGGCGTCCGCGTCCGCGGAAGCGGTCGGTGACGGCCACTTCGAAGGTGGCGCCCTGCTTGTCCGCGCGCACGTTCTCCGCACGTATGTCGGCCTGCGGCGAGAAGCCGTAGGTCACGATGCGGCGGTCCACGCGCGGTATCATCGCCTGCACCGCAGGATGATCGATGCACAGCACGGCAAAGCCGTAGAACGGGATGTTGGCGACGAACTGGTCGTAGCCGGCCGTCATCGCCTCGGCACTGCCCCAGTGGTCCAGGTGCTCGGGGTCCATGTTGGTCACCACGGCGATCGTGGCAGGCAGGCGCAGGAAACTTCCGTCGCTCTCGTCCGCCTCGACGACCATCCAGTCGCCCGAGCCCATGCGCGTGTTGCTGCCATAGGCCTCGATAATGCCGCCGTTTATCACCGTGGGATCGAGCCGGGCGGCTTCCAGGACGGCGGCCACCAGGCTCGTCGTCGTCGTCTTGCCATGCGTGCCGCCGACAGCGATCGCCCAGCGCAGGCGCATCAGCTCGGCCAGCATTTCGGCGCGGCGCACCACCGGTATCAGGCGTTGGCGTGCGCTGACGATTTCCGGATTGTCGGCGCGGACGGCCGTGGACACGACCACGACCTGCGCGTTGCCGAGGTTGTCGGCATCGTGGCCGACGGACACGGCGATGCCCTGCGCCCGCAGGCGGCGCACGTTGGCGTTGTCCGCGATGTCACTGCCCTGCACGGCGTAACCGAGCATGTGCAGGACTTCGGCAATGCCGGACATGCCGATGCCGCCGATACCCACGAAGTGAATCTTGCCGATGCTAAGCGGAAGCGCCCTCATCCTACTGCTCCCAAGCCGGCCGCAAGCCGTTCCACCACGCCGGCCAGCGCGGCTGCGGCATCGTCGGGCACCGTGCCCGCGGCAAGCTGCGCGGCCTGTGCCAATCTTGCAGGAGAGGCCAACAACGTCGCCAATTCCGTGGCCAGCCGGTCGGCGGTGAAATCGGCCTGGCGGATGATTGTGGCGCCGGTCAGCGCACGCGCGTTGGCGGCCTGGTGGTCATCGATCGCGGCGGGCAGGGGCACCAGGATCGAAGCCCGTCCGGCCACCGCGATTTCCGCGCAGGTTGAGGCGCCGGCACGCGAGACGACGAGGTTGGCGACGCGCAGGCGTTCCGCGACGTCTGCGAAGAACGGCGCCAGCTCCGCGGCCACGTTTGCGCGCGCATAGGCGGCGCGCACCCGATCCAGATCTTCCGCGCGGCATTGCTGCACGATGTGCAGCCGCGCGCGCAGTTCCTGGGGCAATGCCAGGATGGCGTCCGGCACGACGTCACTGAACACCCGGGCGCCCAGCGATCCGCCGAGCACGAGAAGCTCCAGACGCGCGCCCGGCATCATCGGCGGCAGGCCGCGCAGGGCCTGGATGGCCGGCCGGACCGGATTGCCGGTGACCTGTGTTGCGATTCCTGCCGGCACGCGCATGGTTTCCGCAAAGCCGAGTGCAAGCAGGTCCGCGTGGCGCGCCAGGAAACGGTTGGCCCTGCCGAGCACGGCGTTCTGTTCCTGCAGCACGATGCGCGGCCGGCGCCGCATCAGGCGCGTGGCCAATATCGGCGGCACCGACGGGTAGCCGCCGAATCCCACGACCACTGCTGCGTCCAGTCCGGAAAGGATAGAGCGGGCCTGCAAGGTTCCTGCCGCCAGCGACAGCATGGAGGATGCCGCACGCGTGACGCCGCGCCCGGCGAGTCCGCTGCCTTTCAGGACGTGACATTCGCGGCCGGCGAAGACCGGGCTTTGCAGCACGCCGGACCGCGTGTCCGTCATCAGCACGATGCGGTGCCCGCGCTTCACCAGAACCGTGGCCAAAGCTTCGGCCGGGAAGAAGTGTCCGCCTGTACCGCCGGCGGCGATCACGATCGGGCGCACCGATGGGCCTCTCATGACGGATCACCATGCGTGCGGCGCCGCGTCAGCGCGAGCAGCATGCCCATGCCCAAGGCGACCGATAGGGCGGAGCTGCCGCCATAGGAGATGAACGGCAGCGTCATGCCCTTTGTGGGTATCAAGTGGAGTGCGGAAGCCATGTTCACGAAAGCCTGCAGGCCGAAGCCGGTGACCAAGCCGGCGGCGGCAAGGATGACGAATTCGTCGCTTTCCTGCACCAGCCTGAGCAGGCCGCGCAGCACGATGAAGGCGAACACGCCAAGTATGGTCAGGCAGATCAGCAAGCCGAACTCCTCGCCGGCCACGGCGAACACGAAGTCTGCATGGGCGTCCGGCAGCAGGTCCTTCACGCGCCCCTCGCCGGGGCCGCGCCCAAGCAGACCGCCATTGCCGAAAGCCTGCAGCGCGGTGTCCACCTGGTAATGGTCGCCGCTTTCGGGATGCAGGAAGCGCATGACCCTGCTGCGCACATGCGGGAACATGACGAATGCGCCGACCGCGGCGCCGGCCATGCTGAGCGCGCCGACACCGACGAAGGCCATGTTCATCCCGCCCACGAATAATTGGGCGAAGAACACCGCAGTGATGACCGTCAACATTCCGATATCGGGCTGGGACTTCAGCAGCATCAGGATCGCCCCGAACACGCCGAACGCCAGTATCACGCCGGGGAAGCCACGTGTCCTGCGCCCCTCGGTGAGCAGCCAGGCGGTGACCACGGCGAAGCACGGCTTGAGGAACTCGCTCGGCTGGATCGACATCCCCGGTATCGCGATCCACCGCCGCGCGCCCTTGATCTCGACGCCGTGCACGAGCGTGAGTGCGGTCAGCAGCATGGCGGCCACGCATCCCACGAGCGCCACGCGCCTGATGTTGCGCGGCGACAGCAGGGACACGGCAACGATGACCACGCCTGCCAGCGCCAGGAACACGACCTGCTTGGCGATGAACACGTCACGCGACTGGTGTATCCGCTCGGCGACCGCGGGGCTGGCCGCGAGCACGAGCACGTAGCCGAAACCGATAAGGGCGGCGATGCAGAACAGCGTCCAGCGGTCGACCGTCCACCACCAGCGGCCGAGCACCGACTGGTCGGCGCGCGAGAATGTTGCCATCAGGAATGCCCTCCCAAGGCGCGCGCCAGTTCGGCGAAGCGCGTGCCGCGTGACTCGAAGCCGGAGAACTGGTCGAAACTGGCGCAAGCCGGCGAGAGCAGGACAGTGTCCACGCCGATCGCCTTTGCCGCGGACAGCGCGGCGGGCACGGCCTGCTCGAGGCCGTCCATGACACGGTAGCTGATGCCTTGCGACTTCAGGGTTTCCGCGAAAAGCGGAGCATCTCGGCCGATCAACAAAGCCTCCCCAACCCGCCCGAGCAGCCCATCCAGTTCCGCGATGCCGCCGGCTTTTGCGATGCCGCCGGCGATCCAGACGACTCGCTTGTAGCATGCAAGCGCACGGCCTGTGGCGTCGGCGTTCGTCGCCTTGCTGTCATTGATGAAGCGTATGCCGTCCACGGTGGCCACGAGTTCCTGCCTGTGTGCCAGACCGGGAAAGGAGATTATCGCGTCGGCAACGTCCTGCCTTGCTACGCCGAGTGCGCCGGCCAGCGCGGCCGCGGCGGCTGCGTTTTGCGCGTTGTGCTCGCCGGGAAGCGCATGCGCCGCGGCGAGATCGACGATGACGCCGATCCTGTCCTGCAACAGGCCGAACTCGCACCAGACATCGGCAGGATGGCGCCCGCTGATGCGTATCGCCTGCGGCAGGCTGTCCGCCACCGATGCGCCGTAGGCGTCGTCGATGCCGACCACGGCCACGTCACGCGCCTGCTGGCGCGCGAAGACCTGCCGCTTGGCCGCGAGGTAGCCTGCCATGTCGCCGTGGCGGTCCAGATGGTCCGGGCTGAGGTTGAGCAGGCAGGCCGCGTCGAAGCGCAGCGTTTCCAGCCGTTCCAGCATGTAGGAGGACATTTCCAACACGTACACGCCGGTATCGGGCAGCAGCGGCAGGCTCAGCGCGGCGGGCCCGAGGTTGGCGCCTGCCGCGTTGGGTATGCCCGCGCTACTCAGGATATGCGCCAGCAGCGCGGTCGTCGTGGACTTGCCGTTGGTTCCGGTGATGCCGACGAAGCGTGCCGCCGAAGAGCTGCCACGCACCGCGCGATACAGCAGCTCGGCATCCGTCCAGATCGGGCGGCGCGCGGCGCGGGCGGCCGCCGCGATGCGGTGCGGCACCGGCAGCACGTGCGCGATGCCCGGCGAGAGGATGAGCGCGTCGAAATCGCCGATGTCGGCAGCAGGATCCTGCACCACGAAGCCTTCGCGCGCCGCCGCTTCGCGCGCGAACGGCGCGTCGTCCCAGGCCACGACCGTGGCGCCCATGGCGGTGAGCGCACGCAAGGCCGCCAGACCCGCACGGCCGAGGCCCGCCACCGCGAAGCGCTTTCCGGCGAACACCTTGCTGGAAAAAGTGTTCATCGTATTTTCAACGTGGCGAGGCTGACCAGCGCCAGGATCATCGAGACGATCCAGAACCGGATGACGATGGTGGGTTCCGCCCAGCCTTTCTTCTCGAAATGGTGGTGCAGCGGCGCCATCAGGAACACGCGCCGTCCCGTGCGCTTGAACCAGAACACCTGTATTATCACGGAGACGGTCTCGACGACGAACAGGCCGCCGGCGATCATCAGGACGATCTCGTGCTTGGTGGCGACAGCCACGCCGGCGAGCGCGCCGCCCAGCGCCAGGCTTCCCGTGTCCCCCATGAACACCGCCGCGGGCGGCGCGTTGAACCACAGGAATCCCATGCCGGCGCCGACGATGGCGGCGCAGAACACCGCGAGTTCGCCCACGTCCGGGATGTGGTTCAGTTGGAGGTAGTCGGCGAAGACCCTGTTGCCGACGAGATAGGCGATGAGCGCGAAGACGGTGGCCACGATTATCGTGGGCACGGTTGCGAGACCGTCCAGCCCGTCTGTCAGGTTGACGGCGTTGCTGCTGCCGACGAGGACGAACATGCCGAACAGCGGAAACAGGAAACCGAGCTGCAGCAAGGCGCCCTTGAACACCGGGACGGCCAGGCTGGTGCCGAGCGTGCCGCCGGTCAGATGCGCGATCCAGGCCGCCGTCAGCAATCCTATCGATAATTGCACGACCAGCTTGCCGCGCGCGGAGACGCCTTTCGTGTTGCGCCGTGACAGTTTCAGGTAGTCGTCGGCGAAGCCGATGGCGCCGTAGCCCAGGGTGCAGAACAGCACTGCCCAGACATAGCCGCTGCGCAGATCGGCCCAGAGCAGGGTGCTCGTCGTCATCGCCGCCAGGATCAGCACGCCGCCCATCGTGGGCGTGCCTTTCTTCTCGAGCAGATGCCGCTCCGGCCCGTCATCGCGTATCGGCTGGCCGCCGCGCTGGACGGATTTCAGCCAGCGTATCACCCGCGGCCCGAGCCAGAAGCAGATGACCAGCGATGTCAGGCAGGCCGCGCCGGAACGGAACGTCTGATAGCGGAACAGGTTGAAGGCGGAAAAATCGACGGCGTAGAGATGGAGCAGATACAGCATCAGCTCCCTCCCATCGCATCGACGATCACGCGCATCCTGCTTCCCAGGCTGCCCTTCACCAGCACGGCGTCACCCGGGCGCAAATCCCTGCGCACGATAGGCGCCAGCGCCGCGCTGTCTGCGGCGTGCGCGCCGCGGCGGCTTTCATCTGTCGCATCGTAGAGGAACTTCATCGAGGGACCGCATGTGTAGAGCGCGTCCACCGAGTCGGCCACCGGGCCCGCGAGGTTTTCGTGTTCCTCGCGCGAGAACTCGCCCAGTTCGAGCATGTCGCCCAGCACTGCCACGCGGCGCTGCGCCGGCGTCAGCTTCAGCACCGCGAGTGCGGCCCGGACGGACGCGCCCGACGCGTTGTAGCTTTCGTCGAGCAAAGTCGCCTGGCCGCCCATGATACGCTGTCTTGCACCCCTGCCGCCGACCGGCCGGAAGGCTTCCAGCGCCGCGGCGCCGCGCTTCACGTCGGCGCCGAGTTCGCGCGCCGCGGTGAGCGCCGCGCAGGCGTTCATCACCATGTGGCGTCCTGGCGCGGCCAGGCGTATTTCGACGCCGTCGAAGAGGAATGAGCTTGCCGCGTCATCTTCGGCGAGCATCTCGACATCGGCTGCGCTGAACCAGGCGACGCGGCGGCCGGATGCACCTGCGGCCAGGCGGTGTGCCCAGGGCGAGTCGGCGGGCAGCACGACACAGCCGCCTTGCAACACGCCTTGCGCCACGCTGGCCTTTTCGTCAGCGATGGCTTCCAGACTGCCCATGTGGCCGATATGCGCGGCCTCCACCGAGGTGACGACGGCCACGTCGGGTCCGGCCAGAAGCGACAGCGGCGCCACTTCGCCGGGATGGTTCATGCCGATCTCGACGACGCCATAATCACCATCGGGCGGCAGCCGTGCCAGGGTCAGCGGCACGCCCCAATGGTTGTTGTAGCTGGCGACGCTCGCCTGCGTGCGGCCGGACGCGGCCAGCACCAGGCGGAGCATCTCCTTCGTCGTGGTCTTGCCGACGCTGCCGGTGATTGCGGCGACGGATCCGGTGAAACGCTGCCTGCCGAACGCGCCGAGCGCCGTCAGTCCCGCAAGTGTGTCGCCCACGACGAGCAGGCTGGCGTCTTCCGGCAGATCGTGCGGCCGGTGCACCATGGCGCCCGCGGCCCCTTTGGCGACGGCGTCAGCGACATGGGCGTGACCGTCCCCATGATCGGTCTGCAACGCCACGAACAGGTCGCCGGGCTGCAGCGTGCGCGTGTCTATGGAGACGCCGCCGGCATGAAACGGCACCGTCATCGTGCCGGCCGATGCGTGCATCAGGTCGTCGGCGGAAAACAGCGTCATGCCCGGTGCCGGACGCAAATCCGCTGTCTGGGAGCACAGGTTCTGCGGTCCCTTCCTGCCGGAGCGTACTTCCTGCCGCCGGCCGTCACGCCACCGCCGCCAGACGACGTATCACCCCGACATCATCGAACGGCAGCATCGTGGAGCCTACGACCTGTCCCTGCTCGTGGCCCTTGCCGGCGACGACGAGCACGTCGCCCGCACGCAATGCGGCTAGTCCAGCGGCAATCGCCGTCTCGCGGTCGCCGATCTCGATGGCACCCGGGCAGCCGGCCAATATGGATGCGCGTATCGCGGCCGGATCTTCCCGCCTCGGGTTGTCGTCCGTCACGATCGGCACGTCCGCCAGCCGGCAAACCTCCTGGCCCATCAAGGCGCGTTTACCGGGGTCGCGGTCGCCGCCGGCGCCGAACACGCAGACGATCCGCCGCCCGTGCGGGCGCAGCGACTGCAGCACGCGGTGCAGCGCGTCCGGCGTGTGCGCGTAATCCACATAGGCTGCCGCCTGGTTCGGCAGCGTCGCCGCAAGCTCCATGCGTCCGCGCACGCCGGTGAGCTGTCCCAGCGCGCCGAGTGCGTCGGGCGCGCCGCTCGCCTGCGCCAATGCCGCCGCCATCAGGGCGTTGTCCGCCTGGAAGCGGCCGGGCAAGGCGATTTCGACCTCGATACGCGCGCCATCGGCCGCGATCACCAAAGCCTGGCCGTGCGGCAGGGGAGATGCCGAGAGCAGACGCAAATCGGCGCCGCGTTCGCCGACGCTGCGCAGCACCAGGCGGCGGGAGATCACCGCGCCGTGCACCGCATCGAGCGTGTCTGCGTCCATGTCCGCGTTCACCACCGCCACACCACGCGCGGGCAGCAATTCGGCGAACAGGCGCAGCTTGGCTTGCCGGTAGGCTTGCAGCGAGCCGTGATAGTCCAGATGGTCACGCGTGAGGTTGCTGAACCCGGCTGCGGTCAGCCGCACGCCGTCTAGCCGGTATTGATGCAGTCCGTGGCTGGACGCTTCCAGGGCCACGTGCTGCACGCCGTCCTGTGCCAGCTCCGCCATCAGGCGGGCGAGTTCCACCGGCCCCGGCGTGGTCAGGCCGCCGCCGCCGGCGACACCCGGCGCCACCAGCCCCAACGTCCCCAGGCTGGCCGCGCGCAATCCGGCCAGGTGCCACAACTGGCGGACGAAATCGACCGTGCTGGTTTTTCCGTTCGTGCCCGTTACCGCCACGATCTTTTCCGGGGCGGCGCCGGCATGCGAGGCCGCCATCAGCGCCAAGGCGCGACGCGGCTCGGCGCAATGCAGGAACGGCCGCTCCGGCACGTCCTCCGGCCACTGCACGTCCTCGCGCGCCAGGACGGCGACGGCACCACGCGACACCGCGTCCGCAATGTAGCCGGCGCCGTCCGCAGAGACGCCGGATACCGCCACGAATAGGCTGCCCGAGCGCACGCACCTGCTGTCCGCCGTCACCCCGGTGATCGCCAGGCCGCGAAACCACGGGTCGACGCCGCGCAGGCGGGCCGCGGCCGCCAGGTCAGCGAGCGATCGCAACGTTGCCCTCCGGCGGCACGGGCACGCGCAAGGAGGCTTCGTGGCGCAGCGCCACCATGTCACGCCGCGGCGGGGTGGCGGGCGGCATGGCGACCACGGCGGGCGGGGCAGGCGGCTCCAGCGGGGAGCCGGTGCCGGTCGGCTCGCCGCTGCCGTGTGCGGGCTGCATCGGTATCGCCAGGCTCGCCTGTATTTCCTGCATGTTGGCGATGTCCGGGAACAGGCCGAGCATCGGTGCTATGCGCGCGATGACGCGCCCGGCACCCGGCGCGCTCACCGCACCCGCGGTCGCGTAGCCGCCGGTCTCCTTGTTGCCGACCGGCTCGTCCAGCATGAAATACACCGCGTAGCGCGGCGCGTTCATCGGGAACACGCTCATGAACGCGCTGACGTTGGCGTGTTTCTTGTAGCCGTGCGCACCGACTTTCTCGGCGGTGCCGGTCTTGCCGCCGACGAAGTAGCCGGGGATGTCGGCGGGCTTGCCGTAGCCGTCGGTCACCACCAGGCGCATCATCTTGCGTATCGTGTTGCTGGTGGACAGGTTCATGATGCGCCGGCCTTCCGGTGGCGGGTCGGCGGGGTCATGCGCCAGGATCGTGGGCTGCAGCACCACGCCGCCATTGGCGAGCGCCGCCGTGCCGCGCACCACGTGCAGGGGGGAGACGGCGATGCCGTGGCCGAAGCCCACCGTCATCGTGGTGGCCTCTTTCCAGTTGGCGCGCGGCGGCACGATGGGAAAGCCCGCTTCGGGCAGCTCGATGCCGACCTTGCGCATCATCCCCATCGCCTGCAGCCAGATCTGCTGCTTTTGCGCACCCACGCCCAGCGCCACGTGCGCGGCCCCCAGGTTAGAGGAATAGGCGAGCACTTCGGGCAGGTACAGGAAGCGGTGCTTGCCCTTGTAGTCCACGATGGTGAACCGGCCGATATGAATATTGTGCGCCGCGTCGAACTGGTCCCAGATATGGGCGGTGCCGAAATCCATCGCCATCGCCGCGGTCTGCAGCTTGAACGTGCTGCCCGGCTCGAACATGCCGGTCACCGCGCGGTTGAAACGGTCGTCGGGCGGCGTCTCACCGAACTGGTTGGCGTCGTAATCGGGCAGGCTGACCATGGCGATCACTTCGCCGGTGCGCACGTCCATGACGATGCCGCAGGCGCCGATCGCCTGGAACTCCTCCTTGGATTTCTCCAGCTCCTCGCGCATCACGCCCTGCACGCGCACGTCGATGGACAGGCGCAGCGGTTCCTGGACGCTCTCCAGCCGGTGGTCGAAGGCGCGCTCCACGCCGGCGACACCGTGGCTGTCCACGTCCACGCCGCCCAGCACCTGGGCGGCCACGCGTCCCAGCGGATAGCGGCGTTTCTCGCCCGGCTGGAAATACACGCCCGGAATGCCCAGCGCGTTGATCGCCAGTTCCTCGTTCGGCGTGATCTGGCGTTCCAGATAGACGAACTGCTTGGCCGAGGCGAGGCGCGCGGCGGCCTGCTTCTCGTCCAGCCGGGGCAGCACGCTTTTCAGCTTGTGCGCCGCCTCCGCGGTGTCGATCATCTCTTTCGGATTGGCGAACAAGCCTGCCGTGGGCAGCGAGATCGCCAATATCTCGCCGTTGCGGTCCAGGATGGTGGCGCGGGTGTGTGGCGCGCCGGCGGCCAGCGGCACGGTGTCCGGCGTGTCCGGGCCGGGGTCGTTGGGCACCAGCGGGCGCATTTCCGCCTTGCTCGGCGCCATGGGGAACATCACGGTGGCGCTGGTCAGCTTGCCGGCCACCGCGCCGAACAGCAGGAAGAAGCCGCCGGCGGTGAACACCAGCCGGTTGCGCGTCCTGTCCAGTGCGGCACGCCGCGCCAGGTCCGGCGCGGTGATGCGCACCGTCTCCATGCGCGGCATGGACGCGCCGGCGCCGGGCGCGCCGCGCATGCGCGCGGCTTCCGTGCCGCGCCGGCGGGCGGGCGGCGGCGCGTCGGCTTGCGGCGGGCGGGGCGGCTGGGTGGTCATCTTCCGTACGGCACCGGCGGTGGCAGGCTGCCCTGGCCGCCCAGGGCGGATACCGGGGCGGCCGAAATGGCCGGCGCATAGCTGGGCGCGGCGCTGACCACCACCGAGCGGACCGCCTGCGGCCGCATCGGCCGTGCCATGGCGTTGTACACGCTGGCGCCGAGCGGCCGCGGCGCGGCCAGCGGCAGCGGCGTGCCGTGCGCCAGCAGGCTGTCATGCAGGCCGCTATCCTGCCTGTCAGCCAGCTCCACGTGGTGCGGCGGGTGCCTGGCGTCCGCATGGGCGAGCAGCTTGGCCGGCGCGTGGGCGTCCGGCTTGCCCGGCGGCAGCATGGGATGGTGCGCCGGCAGGCCCGGTGGCGCTCGCCACCATCGGCGCCGCCGCGGCAGGGGCGGGGGCGGGCGTATCGTCGTCATCGGCGGCGTCGTCGGCCGGTGCCGCGGCCACGCCGGGCAGGTGGGCGGGCAGGTCCGAGACTTGGACGAACTGGGTCGGCGCCATCGGGTGCAGCGTCAGGTAGCGCCCGGCCATGTCCGCCAGCCGGCCGGGTTCGTTCAGCAGCGCCCATTCGGCGCGCAACAGGCCGGTGCGCGCCCGCGCCGCCTCCGCTTGTGGATCACCTGCCCGATATCCCTGTCCAGCAGCGCCGTCCGATGCTTTTCGAATACAGATACAGCCCGGAACCGCAGGCCGCGAGCAAACAAAGGCAGGTCGTCGGCTTTATCATGTTCGGCCCTCGTGATCCGGGGTCAGACGTTCCAGCGCGCGCAGCCTGGCGCTGCGCGCACGCGGGTTGGCTTGTGTCTCTGCCGCACCGGGCCGAACGGCCCGTTGCGTCAGCAGGCGGAAGCATGGCGCCGTGGCCTGTAGCAGCCCACCAGGATCATGCCGTGATGGTGCCGGATCGCGGCCCGCCGCGTGCGTAAAGAAGCGTTTCACCAGCCGGTCTTCCAGCGAGTGGAAGGAGACCACGACCAGCCGTCCGCCGGGACGAAGCAGGCTGGCGGCTGCCTGCAGAGCGCGCTCGATCTCGCCCAGTTCGTCATTCACCCGTATGCGCAACGCCTGGAAGCTGCGGGTGGCCGGATGTATCCCGTCGCGCGCCGGCGGCATCACGCCGCGTATAATGGCGGCGAGCTGGCCGGTGGTCTCGATCGGCGCCGCCTCGCGGGCGGCCACGATGGCGCGCGCGATGCGGCGCGACAGGCGCTCTTCGCCGAACCGGTAGAGCGTGTCGGCCAGCTCCGCCTCGGGCAGGCTGGCCACCAGGTCCGCCGCCGACGGGCCCTGCCGGCTCATGCGCATGTCCAGCGGGCCGTCCAGGCGGAAACTGAAGCCGCGCGCGGCGTCGTCGATCTGGAAGCTGCTGACGCCCAGATCCAGCATGACGCCGTCCAGCGCGTCCACGCCGGCCCGGGCCAGCAGCGCCACCATGTTGCCGAAACTGCCCTCTATCAGATGCAGGCGGCCGGGATAGGCGGACGCGATCGCCGCGCCGCGCGCCACCGCTTCCGGATCGCGGTCGATCGCCCACAGCGTGCAGGCGGCCGCGTCCAGCACGGCGCGCGCGTAGCCGCCGCCGCCGAACGTGGCATCCAGGTAGACCGCGCCACCCTGCGGCGCCAGGGCGGACAGGACCTCGCCCAGCAGGACAGGCACGTGGCCCAGGCTGGCGCCGCGAACATCGGTCATGGGGCAACCGTGCCGGGCAGCGTGAGGCGGCGCGCGCGGGCGCGTTCGCGCGCTTCGGCCCGCCGCCTTTCGGCGGCTGCCGGCTCCCAGATCTGAAACGTACGTCCCAACCCCATGAATACGATTGTATCCGAAAGGCCCGCGTGCTGCACCAGCGCGTCCGGCAGCACAATGCGACCTTCCTTGTCCGATTCGACAGGGTAGGCATCGGAATAAAGCACCTGGGCCAGGTCCTCGTGGTCCTCTCCGAACACGTCCAGGCGCTCCAGCGGCGTGGCCAGCGCTTCGAACACGCGTGCGGGCCAGCCTTCCACACAGGCATGCGCGTGGCTCTGGCGCAGGATCAGCGGTGCGGCACCTTCGTCACTGAGCGCACGCAGGGCCGCACGGAACGGCGCGGGGATGCTGACCCGGCCTTTCGCGTCGATCCTGTTCAGGTGTGTCCCCAAAAACTGGCCCATCCGTGCCGATCAACCACCCCGCCCCAAAGCCGCGCCGCGTGACCGCCGGCTGTGAACAAACGCGCCGCCTTGGGATGACATGGGATATCATGGGAGAGCATGGGCGTCAAAGGGAATACACCTGACGCGCAAGATTTACGCTGGTCATTTCGCGAAAAAACAACAAGTTAGCCTGCTTACGATAGCAACGATCCACAACGCATTGACCATGCTAAGTATTCACTTTTCGTTCCTGTGTATAACTCTGTGAACAACTCAATCCCGCTCGCCGGCCTATGCTTTTCCGGCGGCGATGCGGCCGGCCGCGGCTGCGCCATCGGTGCGCGGGCGGAGAGCAAGGCGGGGATGGGGCAGACGCCCCGGCAAGCGGACAGCACCGGCCGGGGTGGCCGGGCGGCTGGCCTGTGGCCGGGTCAGGGCTGAGGTTTGGGGGTGACCACGTCGTGGTAGGGATACGTGGCGGTCTGCACCGTGGCGGGCGGCGGCACGGCGTGAGCGACCGGCGGCAAGGCTTTCAGGTAGGCGGCGATGGCCAGCGCGTCGTCCTGCGTCAGATGCGCGTAGGCGCGCCAGGGCATGATGGGGGCAAGCTGCCGGCCGTCCGGCCGCAGGCCGGTGTGCAGGGCGGTGACGATGTCCTGCTCGCTCCATCTGCCCAGCCCGGTTTGCGGATCGGGCGTGAGGTTGGGCGGGTAGAAGATGCCGAGACCGGCCACGCGGTAGCCGACATCCGCGCCGGTCAGCGCGCCGCCTCTGTCCTGCGCATGGCAGCTGGCACAGTTGGCGACGGCCACCAGATAGGCGCCGCGCGCGATACGGGCCGGCCCGGCGGGCGTGTCGGCCAAGCCTGGCTGCACCAAAGCGAGGGCGAAGGCGGTGCCGAGGAGCGCGCGCGAGACGGGTCTTGTCGCCGGATGCGTGAGTCGCCGGCGCGAGGCGTGCCGGAGCGGCTGCGGGCCGGGGCTGGCCTGCGAAGCCACCCTGGTTTGGACATCGCCGCTGACCGGTGGCGCGCAGCCGGCGGGTGATCCAGGGCCGTAGCGAAGGATCCTGGCGCTCACTTGCGCAGGCACGATCCGAGGGAGGCGCCCGCCTCCGCGCCTGTTTTTGCCGCGTGCCAGTTCGCGGACAGCTTGCACTGCGCCGCGCGCTCCGGCGTGGGGTGAAAAGCCAGCGAGATGTCCACGCATTGCCGCCAATCCGCCATTGCCGGGTCCGGCTGCAGCACCAGTTCGCAGGCCTGCACGAGGGTCCTGGCCACAGGCGGCGCGCCGGCGGACATCATCTGCTTGATCGCTTTCGCCGCCGAGATTTCGGCGGTGATGCAGGCGCCGCGGCTGGTTTTGTGGTCCGCGCAGGCGGTGTTGTAGGCGTCCCAGGCGACCGAGAGGTCATGCTTGTCCAGCCCGGCGAAGGCCGGCGCGATGGAGGGGTCCGTGCGCAGCTCGGTCGCGCATTCGGCGATGCCCTGGGCCACGGCGCGGGTTGCCAGGTGGTCCGGCGTGTCTGTGTCGAGCGCCGGATCGTGGTCCCGCTGCAACTGGGTCTGCACGATGCTGAGCATGATCGTGTGGGAGTAGGCGGGGTTGGTGGCGCAGATCGTCTCCGCCTGGCCGGCAAGTGCCGGGCCGGCAAGGAGGGTGAGAAGGATAGCCGTGCGTATCATGCCCCGAGCAAAGCAGGTTTAAGCAAGGAAGCAAGCGGCCCGTGCCAGCCGTCGCCGACAGGGAGCAAAAGTTTTTTGCTTCTTTTTTGCGAACAGAAGGCCTTTCTTTCTTACGGGCTTTCCGCCAAACCGGCGGCGCCAGACGGCTGGACGACCGCTGGGGTGCTGAGCCCTGGAGGAAAGTCCGGGCTCCACGGAAACACGGTGCCGGCTAACGGCCGGCGGGGGCGACCCCAGGGAAAGTGCCACAGAAAACAAACCGCCCGACGCCGCGAGGCCGAGGGTAAGGGTGAAACGGTGCGGCAAGAGCGCACCGCGCCGCTGGCGACAGGGGCGGCAGGGTAAACCCCACCGGGAGCAAGACCGAATAGGGGCGGCAGGATACCGGGTCATGCCGGTCCGGGGGCGTTTCCGCCTCGCCGTCCGGGTTGGTCGCGTCAGGCGCGCGGTGACGCGCGTCGCAGAGGAATGGTCGTCTAACGCCGCGAGGCGGGGACAGAACCCGGCTTACAGGCCGTCTGGTGTTTTATTTGGGTAAGGAAGGCCTTCTTTTCTGAAGAAAAGAAGCAAAAGACTTTTGGTCCGCTGTCGCGCCGTGCCGCAAGTGCGCGCCTAGTGGGACGAGCGCGCGCGTAGATGCAGGCGGGGAGCAAAAGTTTTTTGCTTCTTTTTTTCAAAAAAGAAGGCCTTGCTTTCTTCCTCTACGCCAAAGCCCGATCCTTATGGTCCTTGATATCCTTGAAGCTGAGCGCAGCGTTCTGCTCCAACGTCCGCCGCAGCGTAAAAGCGGACGTGGCCAGGAACACCGGGTCGCCGTCCACGTCATCGGCCATTTGCGTGCGCTGGTCCTGGGCGAAGCGGGCGAGCGCTGCGCGGTCACCGGATATCCAGCGCGCCAGGTTGTAGGGCGTGGGCTCGAAGCCGATCGCCACGCCGTATTCACCGGCGAGACGCGCCTGCAGCACGTCTAGCTGCAGAGTGCCCACCACGCCCACGATGGGTTGGCTGCCGTCCTGCGGGCGGAACAGTTGCACCACGCCTTCTTCGGCCAGTTCCTGCAGCGCCTGGCGCAGTTTCTTGGCTTTCATGGCGTCGTCCAGCCGGACGCGGCGCAGGATTTCCGGGGCGAAGCTGGGGACGCCGAGGAACTGCAGGTCCTCGTCCTGGGTCAGCGTGTCGCCGATGCGCAGCGTGCCGTGGTTGGGGATGCCCACCACGTCTCCGGCGAAGGCTTCCTCGGCCAGTTGCCTGTCACGCGCGAAGAAGAATTGTGGGGCGTTCAGCGGGATGAGTTTGCCGGTGCGCACCTGGCGCAGTTTCATGCCCCGCTCCAGCCGGCCGGAGCAGATTCGGGCGAACGCCATGCGGTCCCGGTGGTTGGGGTCCATGTTGGCCTGTATCTTGAAGACGAGCGCGGTCAGGCTGTCCTCGTCGGCCTGCACGGTGCGCGTGTCGGCCACCTGGGCGCGCGGCGGCGGCCCGAAGCGGGCCAGCGCGTCCAGCAGGTCCAGCACACCGATCTCGCGCATCGCACTGCCGAAATAGACGGGCGTGAGCGCGCCGGCGTTGAAGCTGTCCCGGTCCCACTCCGGCAGGGCCGCGCGCACCAAATCCAGCTCGTCGCCCAGCGCCTGCAGGCGCGGGTCCGATTGCGGCAGGTCGGCGGTCAGCCGGAGGTCTCGCGTGTGCAGGTCGTACGTGCCGGCGAACTCGGCGGCGCGGCCGACCGGCCAGGTGGCGGGCGAGGTGTCGAGTGCCAGCGTGCTGGCCACCTCGTCGAGGAGCTCGAAGGGGTCGCGCGACTCGCGGTCCATCTTGTTGACGAAGGTGATGATCGGGATGTCGCGCAGGCGGCAGATCTCGAACAGCTTGCGGGTGCGCGCCTCGATGCCCTTGGCGGCGTCGATCACCATCACCGCGGAATCCACCGCGGTCAGCGTGCGATACGTGTCCTCGGAAAAGTCCTCGTGGCCCGGCGTATCGAGAAGGTTGTAGATGCAGCCGGCATATTCGAACGTCATCACGGAGGTGACGACGGAGATGCCGCGCTCGCGCTCGATGCCCATCCAGTCCGATCGTGTGCGGCGGCGCTCGCCCTTGGCGCGCACGTTGCCGGCGAGCTGTATGGCGCCGCCGGCGCGCAACAGGCGCTCGGTGAGCGTGGTCTTGCCGGCGTCCGGGTGGGAGATGATGGCGAAAGTCCGCCTTCGGGCGATTTCGGCGGCTTGGGTCATGGGGGCCTTTGGCGGGGGTAGTAAGGAAGCAAGGCCTTCTTTTTTGGAAAAAAGAAGCAAAAAACTTTTGCTACTTGGCTTCTTTGGGGCGACGGGCTGGCTTCTGGTTTAGCTGGCCGTTTTGAAGCAGCAGGTAAGGATTTAGGTAGGGGTCGGCTGCCAGCTTCGCACCCCAGCGTTCGCGCAAGGCGGGGCTGTCGGGCGGGTCGCGTAGGGTGCGTGTGTAGGCCAGATGGGCGTAGGGGGTCCAGACGTGGCGGTAGCCGGCCTGCGTCAGGCGCAGGCAGAGATCCGTGTGCGCGTGGCCGCCATAGGCGTTGTCCAATCCATGCGCGGCAAACACGCTGCTTCCTATGGCGAAGCAGTGCGGCGACAGGGCGGAGACGTTTCTGGCGAGCACGAAGAGGCCGCGATACCCGGGGTCCGCCGCGTCCGCCCGCGACGTGACCGTGCTCGTGATCCTGGCCGGGTCCAGAACAAGCCCCGATTGGGCGACGCGGCCGTCCGGACCATCGATGCGCGCGCCCACGGCGCCCACGTCCGGGCGTACGGCTTGGGCGGCCAGTTCGTGCAGCCAGTCCGGGGTGACGGCGCGCAGGCCGGGGTGGAGGAAAACGAGCACGTCGCCGGTCGCCTCGGCCGGCTTGGAGACGCGCTCGGTGGCCGCGTAGCCGTGGGCGGGCGGTTCGCCGTCCGGCAGTATCAGCGAGATGCGCGGCGGCGGCGTCGGAAGCTTGTAGAGGATGCGGTTCCATTGCGGCAGGATGGGGTGCGGCACGGCGACGGCGCCGTCCGGCAGGTGCGCCTGCACCGCGCGCAGGGCGGCCGCACGGGTGGCGGCGGTGTGGGTGGCTGAATACGAGCGCGCGCGCTGGCGCCAATGGTAGAGGATGCCGGGAACGTGGCGGATGTCCGCCACGGCGCTGGCGCGCAAAGCGAGCTCCCAATCCTGGCTGCCGTCGTAGCCGGTGGCCAGGCCACCTAGCTCGGTCAGCAGCGTGCGGCGGTAGAGGGCCAGGTGGCAGACCAGGTTCTGCGCGCGCAGCAGCTCCGGGTTCCAGCCTGGCTTGAAGTAGGGGTTTGTGGGAGTGGGAGCGAGCTGGTCTTCGTCCGAGAAGAACACGCCGGCGTCCGGGCGCGCGGCGATCGCGGCGGCCATGGCAGAGAGCGCGCCTTGGGCAAGCGTGTCGTCATGGTCCAGGAAGGCGACATAGGCGCCGTCCGCCAAAACGAGGGCGGCGTTGCTGGCGGACGCTATGCCGGCGTTGGACGACAGGCGGGTGAGCTTGATGCGTGGGTCCTGCGGTATCGCCAGCGGGGGGTCCGAGGCGTCGTCCGCCACGCAAAGCTGCCAGTCCGCGTAGGTCTGCGCGAGGACGGAGGCGATGGACGCGCGCAGGAGGTCCGGCGGCGTGTTGTGGGCGGGCAGGACGAGGGAGATGAGCGGGCCGCGTTTGGGGCCGGGCGGGGTGGGCGGGAGGCGGTAGGCGCGGTTGAGGCGGGCTTCGTTCCGGCGGCGGCGGAGGAAGTAAGAAAGCAGTTCTTTTTTGAAAAAAAGAACCAAAAAACTTTTGCTCCCTGTCGGCGACCAGCCGGAAAAACGCGCGCCCAGGAGATAAAAGTTTTCTGGTTCTTTTTTTTCAAAAAAGAACTGCTTGCTTGCTTCTCAGCGCGAGTAGAACTCGACCACCAGGTTAGGCTCCATCGTCACCGGATACGGCACGTCCGTCAGCTTCGGCGCGCGGGCGAAACGGCCCTTCATGGCGCGGTGATCCACTTCCAGGTACTCGGGCACGTCGCGCTCGTTGCTCTGGGTGGCGTCCAGCACCACGGCCATCTGCTTGGACTTTTCCTTCACCTCGATCAGGTCGCCATCCTTCACCTGGAAGCTGGCGATGTTCACCTTGCGGCCGTTGACCAGGACGTGGCCGTGGTTGACGAACTGGCGTGACGCGAACGGGGTGATGGCGAATTTCAGGCGGTAGATCACCGCGTCCAGCCGGCGTTCCAGCAGCTCGATCAGGTTCTCGCTGGTGTCGCCACGGCGGCGGACGGCTTCCTCGTAATACTTGCGGAATTGCTTCTCGCCGATGTTGCCGTAATAGCCCTTGAGGCGCTGCTTGGCCTTGAGCTGAATGTTGAAGTCGCTGGGCTTGGACTTGCGGCGCTGGCCGTGCTGGCCGGGTCCGTATTCCCGCTTGTTGATCGGGCTTTTCGCCCGGCCCCAGAGGTTGACGCCCAGGCGGCGGTCGATCTTGAACTTGCTTTCAGTCCGCTTGGTCATGCGGAGTACTCCTGTGCTTATGTGCCGCGCGGGTGTCCCGCTGATGGCTTGTTGCACCGGTAGGCCAACGCACACGCGCGTTGGCGGGAGCAGGCCCCGAAGGCCCGTCCACGTTCCCGGCAATCCGAAGCGCGCTGCTTAGCACCGCCGGGCGGGGCGGTAAAGTCGTCAAACTGTCACACGAGCCGCGCCGTCAACCCGGCGTTGGATGCGGGTCAACCGTAATGAGGCCTCATGCTCGCCCACCTTCTTCCGTCCTCCGGCGCGATCATTGCCATGCTGGTCGGATGCTTCGTCCTGGTCCTGGCGTTCGAGGCGACGAACGGCTTCCACGACACGTCCAATGCGGTCGCCACCGTCATCTACACCAACGCGCTGAAACCCGTGCCGGCGGTGGTCTGGTCCGGATTGCTGAATTTCGTGGGCGTGCTGGTGGGCGGCATCGCCGTCGCCTACGCGCTGGTGGAGATATTGCCGCCGGACGTGCTGACGCCGCCCGACGGCGCACCGGCGGTGCCGATGCTGGTTTCCATCTTCACCGCGGCGCTGTTCTGGAACGTGCTGACCTGGTTCTTCGGCATTCCGAACAGCAGCAGCCACTGCATCATCGGCGCGCTGATCGGCGTGGCGGTGGGCGACGCGCTGCTGCATGCGCGCGGCATGGGCGAGGGCGTGGACTGGCACCAGATCGTCACCGTGCTGAAGGCGCTGGCGATCTCGCCCATACTGGGCCTGGTCGGCGCCGGCGGCCTGTATTTCGTCCTGAAACTGGTAGTGCGGCACGGCCACCTGTTCGAGCCGCCGGAGGAGGGCAAGCCGCCGGTATGGTGGCTGCGCGGCCTGCTGATCCTGACCTGCACCAGCGTGAGCTTCAGCCACGGCACCAATGACGGGCAGAAGAGCATCGGGCTGATCATGCTGACGATCATCGGGCTGATGCCCGCGACCTATGCGCTGAACCCGGAAGTGCCGCAGCAACTGGCGGCGCTGAGCACGCATGCCGGCGAGGCGATCACGCTGATACAGCGCTACGGCGACGATCTGAAGCCGCAGGCGGTGAGGTCCGCCAAGGCGCTGCAGGACGCCGGGCCGGACCTGGGCGGCCAGGCGCGGCTGCCCACCGATGGCGCCGCGGCCGCGCCCGCGCGCGCCACCCGCGCGCAGCTGCGCGGCGACGTGTATTTCGTGCTGAGCGAGCTGAAGCGCGTGGGCGAGACAGCGGATGCCTCGCCGGACGACAAGGCGCGCGCCAAGGCGCTGATCAAGGAGATGGGCCCGCCGGTGCAGTATGCGCCGTACTGGGTGCGTTTCCTGAGCGCGCTGTGCCTGGGGGCGGGAACCATGGTCGGCTACAAGCGGGTGGTGCGCACCCTGGGCGAGCGCCTGGGCAAGCAGCACATGACGCCCGGCCAGGGCGCCAGCGCCGAGCTGGTGGGCTCCTTGCTCATAGGCACCGCGGGCTTCACCGGGCTGCCGGTGAGCACGACGCACATCATCACCAGCGGCATTGCGGGCACCATGATCGCCGGCGGGCAGGGCGTGCAGTCCGGCATGCTGGTGCGCATCGGGCTGGCGTGGCTGTTCACGCTGCCAGTGACGATCCTGCTGGCGGGCGGGTTGTTCTACGTTTTGGACTGAAGGCAAGAGAAGGCCTTCTTTTTTGAAAAAAAGAAGCAAAAAACTTTCGGCGGCGCTGTCGCGGACTTCTCCGGTGAGCCGCCGACAGGGCCAAAAGTTTTTTGCTTCTTTTTTTCAAAAAAGAAGGCCTTACTTCCTCACTCCATGATCACCCGAAACGACATAATCTGGCTCGGCGTCTCCTCCGGCGTCACCGGCGGCCTCGTCGGCGGCCTTCTCCTCGGCATCGGCCTGGCCATGGTCATCGAGCATTTCAACATCGGTTTGCTGCTGATCATTCCGGCCGCTCCCGCGTCCAGCCTGATCGGCTGGCTGCTGTCCCGGCGTCTGGCGCGGCAACTGGAACACTGAGGACGCGCTGGGTCTTCGCCGTTGGCCGCCCCTGGCTGCCGGAAGGCGATCCGTTTGCCGCCGGGCTGGGCGGCACCGAGCAGGCGGTGATCCATCTGACCAGCGCGCTGGCGGCACGCGGCCATGCCGTCTGCGTGACGGGGGGCGTGCGCGCTACGCGCGACCTGTATGGTGTGAGGTGGCTGCCCGCGCAGGATAGCGGTGCGGGCGATGTTTGCGTGGCGGTGAACGACGCGCGCCTGCTGGCGGGGCGAAGCGGGCGGCCGATGGTGTGGTTCCACAACGAGGTGGGCGCCTGGCGGGAGATACGCAAAGGGCGGCTGGCGGCGCTGTGGCGGTTCCGGCCGGCGGCCGTGTTCATCGGCACCGAGCAGGCACGCGGGGCGAGCCGGTTGCTTCCGTTTCGCAACCGTGTGGTGATCCCCTACGGCCTGCCGCCGGCGGTGCTGGCGGCGGCGCCGAGCGATCGGGTGCCCGGGCCGTGCGCGGTGTTCACCAGCCAGGCCTATCGCGGCCTGCGGGAGGTGATCGCGATGTGGCGGGCGGATGTGGCACCTCATGTGCCCGGCGCGCGCCTGGTGGCGTATGTGGGCGGCGGGGACGTGGCGGCCTATGCGGCGCTGGCCGCTGGGGATGGGTCGATCGACGTGCGTCCGCGTGTCGGCAATGCGGCGATGCTGGACGTGCTGCGCTCGGCGCGCGTGCTGCTGGCGCCGGGCCATGTCTCGGAGACATTCTGCCTGGCGGCCGCGGAAGCCGTGGCGATGGGGGTGCCCGTGGTGACCCTGGGCGTGGGCTCCCTGAAGGAGCGGGTGGAGGATGGGTTGACGGGCTTCCTGTGTGCCGGCTGGCCGGAGATGGCGGCGCGGGTGCGGCAGGCGCTGACGGACGATGCGGTCTGGGACCGGCTGCACGCGAACGGGCTGGCGCGGCGTTCGGGGATGGAGTGGGCGGTGGCCGCGCAAGCCTGGGAGTCGGCCGCAGGCGCGCGTCCGGGCGCATAGGCGCGGAGGCGGGCGGCTACTCCTCGATCATGTCGCGCTCCAGCCGGCCGCGCTGCCGCCGTCCGGTCGCGAGTTCGCTGACCACGCCGTGCAGGGTGCGCAGCTCCTGCTCGGTCACTTCGCCGCGCTGGAACAGGTGGCGGATGTTGCGCACCATGCCTGGCCGCTTCGGGGCGTTGCGCAGGAAGCCGCACGCATCGAGCTGGTCGACCAGATGGCTGAGGAAGTTCTCCAGCTTCGCCTTGCTGGCGACGCGCGTCTCGTTGGTCATCAACTCGCGCGGCGGCGTGTCGTCGGTGGTCTGCCACCACTCGTAGGCCATCACCATCACGGCCTGCGCCAGGTTCAGCGAGTTGAAAGCGGGGTTGATCGGGTAGCGCACGAGCGCGTCGCAGGCGGCCATGTCGTCATTGTCCAGGCCCGCGCGTTCGGGGCCGAACAGCAGGCCGCAGCGCAGGGAGCGGTTGCAGATCTCGCGCAGTTCGGCCGCCGCCCCGCGGGCGGTGAGCAGCGGCTTGATGATGTGGCGCGGCCGCGGGCAGGTGGCGAAGACGTGGTGCAGGTCGGCCACCGCATCTTCGACTGTCGGGTGCAGGGTGAGCTGTTCCAGCAGGCGCTGCGCGCCAGAGGCGTTGCGCCACGCCGCTTCCTGGGGCCAGCCGTCACGCGGGGCGACCAGGCGCAGGTGGAACAGGCCGCCATTGGCCATGGCGCGTGCGACCGCACCGATGTTGTCGGCGAGTTGCGGGCGGACGAGGATGATGACGGGGGAGTTGCCGATGGGGTGGAGGTCGGCGCCTTGGTCTTTGCCGGTCATGAGGGGGTAAGGAAGGAAGGCCTTCTTTTTTGAAAAAAAGAAGCAAAAAACTTTTGTCTGTCCGCCTGCATCGCGGCGCGCGCTGGTTCTGCAACGGCGCGCGCTGGCATGGCCGGCACGGAAGTTTGCGCCAGCGTCGGGACAAAAGTTTTTTGCTTCTTTGTTTCAGAAAAGAAGGCCTTGCTTGCCGTCCTCACGCGCGCCGCCACGTTGTGCCGGTCTTTGAGTCTTCGATGACTATGCCATCAGCAAGCAATTCCGCACGGATGGCGTCGGCACGAGCGAAGTCACGCGATTTCCGCGCTGTCTCACGTTCCCTCAAACGTTGCTCGATTATCGAATTAGAGACGTTGAAGCTCACGCTGTCCTCTAGACCAGCCACCTCGCTCACATGCGCTGCTGCCGACAACTTGGTTGCTGGAAGTTGAACGGACAGGCTCGCGCTTACACCTTGGAAATGATCCTTCGGAGCTTTTTGCAGCAAGCCAAGCAGCTCTCCTGAAGACTTCAGACAAGCGGCGGCAAACCCATCACCTTTTAGGGCGGCATCTGCAAGTCTGCGCATGACCACGATGGCGCCGGGGGTGTTCAGGTCGTCGCATAGCGCGTCGATGAACGCCGGCGGCGGTGTGCCCGTCCCGGGCGGGGGCGTGCGTTCCAGCGCGCGGTAGAAGCGGTCGATCTCCTGGCGTGCTTCGGCCAGGGCCGCGTCGGTGAAGTCCAGCAGGGCGCGGTAGTGGGTGCGCAGGATCAGCAGGCGTATGGCTTCGGCCGGCGCACGCGCCAGCACGTCACGCAGCGTGAAAAAATTGCCCAGGCTTTTCGACATTTTCTCGCCGTTCACCTGCAGCATGCCGTTGTGCAGCCAGATGCGGGCGAAATGCGCGCCGGGGAACGCGCACAGGCTTTGCGCGCGTTCGTTTTCGTGGTGCGGGAACAGCAGGTCAGAGCCGCCGCCGTGTATGTCGAAATCCTGGCCGAGGTAGCGCCAGGACATGGCGCTGCATTCGATGTGCCAGCCGGGCCGGCCGCGTCCCCAGGGGCTGGGCCAGCCGGGCTGGTCCGGGGTGGACGGTTTCCACAGCACGAAGTCGCCGGGGTTTCGCTTGTAGGGGGCGGTTTCCACGCGGGCGCCGGCCAGCAGGTCTTCCGGCGAGCGGCCGGACAGGGTACCGTAGGCGGGAAAGCTGGGGACATCGAACAGCACGTGGCCGGAGGCCTCGTAGGCGTGGCCGCGGCCGATCAGGTTGGTGATCAGCTCGATCATTTCGGCGATGTTGTCAGTCGCGCGCGGTTCGATGTCGGGCGGCAGGTTGCCGATGGCCGCCATGTCGGCGTGGTAATCCGCCGTGGTGCGCGCGGTCAGCGCCGCGATGCTCTCGTGGTTTTCCGCGGCGCGGGCGGTGATCTTGTCTTCCACGTCGGTGATGTTGCGCACGTAGGTGACGCGCGGGTAGAGCGCGCGCAGGAGTCGGGCCAGCACGTCGAAGACGATCGTGGAGCGCAGGTTTCCCAGATGCGGCAGGTCGTACACGGTGGGGCCGCAGACATACATGCGGACATGGTCGGGGTCGGCGGGCTGGAAGGGCACGCGCGCGCGGCGCTCGCTGTCATGGAGGGTCAGCATACTGCCGGGGTTTTGGCGGCTGTAGGGAGGCAAGGCAAGGCGAGGCTGTTTGCGGGATGCCTTTGGTCCGGTTCGGCCGGCGCTTCAGCACCCGCCGACAGAAAGCAAAAGTTTTTTGGTCCTTTTTTCAAAAAAGGACTGCTTCCTTGACTTCCCAGCCCCACCCGGTTAGGCCAGATGAGAACCGTTCGCATCTTGTAGGATGCGCAGGAGCTTGCCCGTGTCCCCACAGATCGCCCCGCCCCGCCCCCTCTCGCAGCGGCTCGCGCGTTCTGCGGCGGTCTTCGGGCCCGGCCTGGTGGTCATGCTGGCGGACACGGACGTGGGCAGCGTCATCACCGCGGGGCAGAGCGGCGTGCAGTTCGGCTACCGCCTGCTGGGGCAGCAACTGGTGCTGATCCCCATACTGTACATGGTGCAGGAGCTGACGGTGCGGCTCGGCATCTTCACCGGGCGCGGCCATGGCGAGCTGATCGGCGAGACGTTCGGCCGGTTCTGGGCGTGGGTGTCCGCCGTGGGACTGGCGGTGGCCACTGCCGGCGCGTTGCTGACCGAGTTCTCCGGCGTGGCAGGTGTGGGCGAGCTGTACGGCGTGCCGCGCGCCATTACCCTGGCGATTGCGGCGGCGGCCTTGCTGGCGGTGGTGCTGACCGGGTCCTACAGGCGTGTGGAGCGGGTGGCGATCGCCGTCGGGCTGTTCGAGTTCGCGTTCTTCTTCGTGGCCTGGGCCGCCCATCCCGGCCTGGGCGACATGGCGCGCGGCGCCGTCAGCATCCCGTGGCACAATCCGGATTACCTGTATCTTTCGGCGGCCAACATCGGTGCGGTGATCATGCCCTGGATGGTGTTCTACCAGCAATCCGCTGTGGCCGATAAGAAATTGCGGCCGGAGCACTACACGGCTGCCCGGATCGATACCGCGGTGGGCGCCGTGCTGACCCAGTTGGTGATGGCGGCCGTGCTGATCGCCTGCGCGGCCACGATCGGCGCGCATACGCCCAACGCCAGCCTGACCACGGTGGGCGAGATGAGCCAGGCGCTGACGCCGTTCCTGGGCCAGGGCGCCGGGCGGCTGGTGTTCTCGCTGGGTGTGCTGGGGGCGGGGCTGGTGGCGGCCATAGTGGCCTCGCTGGCGCTGGCCTGGGGGGTGGGCGAGGTTGCCGGTTACCGCCGGTCGCTGGAGTTGCGGCCGTTTCAGGCGCGCTGGTTCTACGGCATCTATAGCGGATGCGTGGTGGCCGGCGCGGCTTTGGTGGCGGTGTGGCCGAACCTGGTCAGCCTGAACGTGGGCGTGCAGGTGATGAACGCGCTGCTTCTGCCGCTGGTGCTGGGCTTCCTGATCGCGCTCGCGGTGTTCGGGCTGCCCGGCGAGCGCCGGTTGCGCGGCTGGTATATGTGGGTGGTGATCGTGGTGGCCGGTCTGACCACGGCGCTGGGCGTGTTCGGCGGGTTTTCCGGGGCGGGGCTGGTCTGAGCGTCTGCCAGGCGGCGCGTCAGGCGGTGATCTGACGGCGAGGCTCCGTGCTCCGGTGCTCGGACATCCATCGCCTTCCGCCCAACCGGTGCGAGTGTACGGGCAGGGGCTGGTGCCGAGCCCGGGGTCGGGCGCGGGCCCACCGCGCCTTGCTTCGACGGGCTGCAACGTCGGCCGGGCGGTGCGTGCCAGCATCGGGCGGAGGAGACCGGACTGGTTGACCGTCTATCGGCTGGACGACGCGTTCAGTCACGGCGCCGGAATGGATCGCTATCGTACTCGTGGCGATGGTATGCAGACATCGGCAGTAAGTTTACAAAAAATAGCCGATACTTTCAGGTAACGTCGGTTTGCCGCGGCTGGCGCCGTTCGGAAAACTCCAATATTCGGTTAGATACGCCCAAAATCGTTTCTGGAGTTTCCGGGAGGTATATCTTTTCTACTTCAAGTTGGATGGCTTTTGTCAGGCGACAAATAGTTTTGCTTTGCAATGTTCCTGGTCTAGGTTTTGGGTTCCGGAAAACCTCGAATGCGCAAAGCTTGACTGCACCGAAAGGAACATGCCGTGACCCGACTTCGCACTCTGCTTAAGCTGGCGCTCCTCGCAGGCGCGGCTGTTGCCACATGCCCCGCGCCGTCATTTGCAGCGCCGCCGGCGCTGAGCCCTGCCAGCTCGGCGGAGATCCAGAAGCTGCTGGCGGTACCGAACACCAAGACGCCGACGCCGTACTCCAGCCGCACGCTGCCGCGCAGCGCCACCAGCGCGTTCGACAGGCTGTTCGTGTGGAACGAGATAGCGCTGGATACCACGGCCATCGACCACACGCCGGTGCCGCCCGGCGGGACCTACGTATTCGGCCAGCAATTCGGCCCCACGCGCACCAGCCGGGCGATGGCGATCGTGCACATCGCCATGTTCGAGGCGGTGAACGCGCTCACCAGCCAATATCAGAGTTATGCCGGCGTGGCGCCGCAGGCCGGCGACGTATCGATCGATTACGCCATAGCGCAATCGGCGCATGACGCGCTGGTGTACCTCTACCCGTCGCAGCAACCGCGGCTGGACGCGCTGCTGGCGCTGGACGTGGCGCTGATCCAGGGCACGCCGGCGGAACTGGCGGCCGGCAAGGCGCTGGGCGAGCGTGCCTCGGCCGCGATCGTGGCGTTGCGGACCAATGACGGGTCCCAGATACAGGAGCCCAGCGTGGGCGGGCCGTTCACGCCGATCGGCGGCGTGGGCCACTGGTCGCCCGATCCGGTCGTGCCGAACAACATCTATCTTGGCGCCTACTGGAGCCTGGTGAAGCCGTTCGTGATGACAAGCGCCAGCCAGTTCCGCGCGCCGCCGCCGCCGGCGCTGACCAGCCAGACCTACACCACCGCGTTCAACGCGGTGAAGGCGCTGGGTGGCGACCCGGCCATGGGCACGCCCACCACGCGCACCACGGCGCAGACCGTCTACGGCATCTACTGGACGTATGACGGTGTGCCGGAGTTGTGCGCGCCGCCGCGGCTGTACAACCAGGTGATACGCGCGGTGGCGTTCCAGCACGGGTTGAACCAGTTACCGCAGGCCGCCCGCTACCTGGCCGTGCTGAACACGGCCATGGCCGATGCGGCGATCTCCGCCTGGGATACCAAGTGGTATTACCAGTTCTGGCGGCCGGTGACGGGCATACGTTCGCTGAACCAGGGCGGCAACACGCAGGTGGTGCCCAATCCCAACTGGTATCCGCTGGGCGGCCAGGCGAGCGACACCAAGGGGCCGAACTTCACGCCGCCCTTCCCGGCCTACGTGTCCGGACATGCGACTTTCGGCGGCGCCATCTTCCAGATCATGCGTCATTACTTCGGCGAGAATGCCGGCTTCACCTTCGTCTCCGACGAGTACAACGGCCTCAACCGCAACGACAAAGGCCAGCTACAGCCTTTCCTGCCGCAGTATTTCCCGAACATGACCTCGGCCGAGGCACAGAACGGGGAGAGCCGCATCTGGATCGGCGTGCATTGGCAGTTCGATGACGACATGGGCGTGATCGAGGGACACAGCGTTGGCGACTGGGTGGATGCCAATGCGTTCCAACCGCGGCAGGTCAGCAATTGACTCTGGCGTGCGGTTGGCAGCCCTGGCAAGCAAGGCCATCTTGTTCGAGAAGAAGCTGAAAACTTCTGTCTGCGCTGTCGCGGCGTGTTGCGGCGCGCGCTTCAGCGGCGGAACGGAAGAATGCTTTCTTCAAGCTGCCGGCTGCAACTTCCCGGTCCAGCCGGACAGATCCAGGCCGGTCAGCCTCTCCGTCTCCGCGATGTCGGAGAGGAACAGGTCCAGCGGGATCTCCGGCAGATCTGCCGCCTCGTTGGCGTAATAGCGCCGTGCGAGGCGGCGGCGCCATGAGCCGGGCAGGCCGTGCAGTATCACGTCCCGCAGACCGCTCTTGAACAGCACCTGGTTCAGCAGCTTGTAGCGGACGGCGCGGCTCTGGTTCTGCTGCGAGAGGCTGATGCCGGTGCGCGGATCAGGGTCCACGCTTAGATGCTGGAACACCCTGCGCAACGTCTCGGCGGGGGTGCCGGCCAAATCCTCGAAACGCAGGAACAGCACCTGCTCCCGGCCGAAGGCATGCAGGTACCGTGCGATCTGCGGCGCGTAGAGGCTGGCCGCGATGATGGAGGACAGGCTGATTTCGTCATGGTCGTCGAAGCCGCCGACCAGCGCGCCGTGCGGGTCGGTGCTGCCCATCTTCCGGCCAAGCTGCGCATGCATCAGGTATTCGGACCTCGACCGCTCCACCGGGTGGCGCAGCACGACGATTATGCGCGCATCCGGCCGCCTGCGGGCGATCTCCTGGGCCGCGGTCTCCGAGAACAGGTAGGACGTCGAAGCCTCGCCCACGGCGTGCTCCCCCGCCCAGCCGTCAAACAGATGCAGATATGTATCGAAATCCGGGGTGGTGGCCACGCGCGGCAGGACGTTCATCCCCGGCGCGCCTTCCGTCAGCAGCGCACCCCGGCGCATGGCGCTGGCGATTATCGAGGGCTTGGCGTTCCGGTCGGTGGCGAAATGGTTCGGCTCCTTGACCGGACAGCAGAATATGTCCGGATGCAGGTCCATCGCGGAAAACAGCGACGTCGTCCCGCATCTCGGAGCACCGACGATGAAGAAATTGGGGACCACCCTGGCGGCGGGAAGATCTGCGCGCCGCGGGGTTGCAGTGGCCGTGCTGCGCCGCAGGGCCTCAGAAGCGGGCAGCAGCTTGTGGGCGGCGACGAATCCGCAGACCAGGAAGGCCAGCTTGTCCAGGTGGCCGACCAGCGGAGTCCTGCCGGGTATCAGGTCGAAGGGGAGGAACAGATACGAAAAGGCGATCAGGAGAGCCGCCTGGGAGGGCAGGAAGGGCCGCCCGCCCGTCGCGATCCGGCCCAGAAGCGTGCACTCCGATCCACACCAGTAGATGCCCCGAAGTATCCAATCTCTCATTGCTGTGGGTCCTAGCCCATAAAAAACCCGTAAAAAGGGGTTAAACAGGTTCTATGGGTCACGACTCCGTGTGGCCGATGTTCGTTCCGGAAGGTTCGCAAGCCGCCCGGCGCGGGCCGGCGGGCAAGTCAGTAGGCGGGGAAGCCCAGGGGGCCGGCCGGGCCATACGGATACAGGCCAAGCCCGGAGCTGTGCAGCCGGACGCTGCTCACGCCGATATAGGCGCTTATGTCGTCCGTCGGGTGCAGCGCCAGCCCCACGCTGTAGGCGTCATAGGTCGTGACAGGTGTCTTGCCGGCGAAGTTGGCGAGCTTGTAGCCGCCATCCTGGCCGGTGGCGGCCGACACTTCGAGCTCGGCCTTGCCCGGAACCAGCGGGATGCTCAGCCCGCCCTCGAATACATGGCCGCTATGGGACGACACGCCGGCGGAGACGTAGCCATGCGTGTTGGCGATCAGGTCCGCGAAGCTGTCCTTGGCGGAGGGGGCGGCGTTGGTCAGCGCCACCGTGCCCGGCGGGCCGTTCTGGGTGCCGGCCACGTTGAGGTCGTAGAGTCCGCCCTGCGGGTTCAGGCTCGGATAGATGTTGACGTCTGTCGGCCTGGCGGGCGTCTGCGCCTGGGCGGCGGCGCCGGCGGTCAGGACGGCAAGGCAGGCTAGAAGACGCATGGACGCACTCCCGTGTGACGGCATTTCACCACAGGCCGCCTGTTCCTTCCAGATGGCGTTGCTAACGCTGTGTAACCGCGCAGAAGAAGGTGCTGCGCCCGGATTGCACGATGCGCGAGACGCCGCGGCAGCCGGGCGGCCCGGGGCAGCGTTCGCAGGGCTCGCCCTCCCGCGCATACACGCGCCAGGCGTGCTGGAAGTAGCCGAGTTCGCCACTGGGCTGAACGTAGTCGCGCAGGCTGGAGCCGCCGGCGGCGATGGCGTCGGTCAGCGTGGCCACGATCTGCGGCACCAGGCGCGCCGCGCGCGCGCCGGCCACGCTGGCGGCCAGGCGGCGCGGCGAGATGCGGGCGCGGAACAGCGCCTCGCAGACATAGATGTTGCCCAGGCCGGCGACCACGCTTTGGTCCAGCAGCGCCGCCTTGATCGGCGTGCGGCGGCCGGCCAGGGCGGCGGAGAGGTAGGCGGCGGTGAAGCCAGGCTCCAGCGGCTCCTGGCCCAGTCCGGCCAGCAGGCGGTGGGTGTCCTCGCGCGCGGTGGCTATCAGGTCCAGGCTGCCGAAGCGGCGCGGGTCCACGAAGGCGATGCGGCAGCCCTCGCTTGTCTCCAGCACCAGATGCTCGTGCAGTACGGGCAGCGGCGGCGCGCTGGCCGGGCCCAGCGTGATGTTCATCCGGCCGGACATGCCCAAATGGAGCACCACGCTGTCCCCGCCGGACAGCCGCATCAGGATGTATTTGCCGCGCCGGCGGAAGCCCGCCACGCGGGCGCCGGTCAGCCGGGCGGCGAACCCGTCCGGCACCGCCCAGCGCAGGTCCGGCCGGCGCAATTCGGCGCGCAGGATCACGCGGCCGTCCAGCCGGGCGGCGAGGCCGCGCATCACGGTTTCGACTTCGGGGAGTTCCGGCATCCTGCGATCAGGCTATATACGTTCCGTGAGCAACAGCCAGTCTTCTCCCCCGCCACCCCCCGAGACCGATTTCGGCTTCCGCCGCGTGCCGGAGGCGGCGAAGAAACCGCTGGTGCGCGCGGTGTTCGACAGCGTGGCGCCGAAATACGATTTGATGAACGACATCATGTCGCTGGGCATACATCGGGTGTGGAAGCGCATCTTCGCCACCCGGCTGCGCCCTTCGCCGGGCAAGACATTGCTGGACCTGGCGTCCGGCACAGGCGACATCGCGGCCGCCTGGACAAGGCTGGGCGGCGGCCCGGTGCACCTGACGGACATCAACGCGGCCATGCTGGGCGAGGGCCGCAACCGCGCCATCGCGCGCGGCCTGGTGGCGCCGTTCACCTATACGGTGGCGGATGCCGAGGCGCTGCCGTTCCCGTCCGCCAGCGTGGACACGGTCAGCATCGCGTTCGGCCTGCGCAACTGCACGGACAAGCTGGCGGTGCTGCGCGAGGCCCGCCGCGTGCTGAAGCCGGGCGGCCGTTTCTTCTGCCTGGAGTTCTCCCGCCTGCAGGTAGCCGTGCTGGAGCGCGCCTACGAGACTTGGTCCTTCGGCGTGCTGCCGCGCGTGGGGCGCGTGGTGGCGGGCGACAGCGAGAGCTACCGCTATCTGGCCGAGAGCATACGCGTGTTTCCGGACCAGGAAACGCTGGCGTCCATGCTGGGCGAGGCCGGGCTGGACCAGGTGCGGTTCGAGAATCTGTCGGGCGGGATTGCGGCGATACATTCGGGGTGGCGGCTTTAGGCAAGAAAGGCCTTCTTTTTTGAAAAAAAGAAGCAAAAAACTTTTGCTCCTGGCGCTGCTGCAGCTTGCGCGCTGCATCCCAGTGCACGCGAACGCTGCAAATGCGGAGAAGCAAAAGTTTTTTGGTCCTTTTTTTCAAAAAAGGACTGCTTTCTTCCTTACCTTGTCGTCACCAGCCTAAATGCAAATCCTGCTCATCGTCTCCGGCGGCATCGCGGCCTACAAGGCGCTGGAGCTGGTGCGCCTGTGCCGGCGCGCGGGCATCGGCGTCACCGCCGTGCTGACCGAAGCGGGCGCGCGTTTCGTGACCGCGACGTCCCTGCAGGCGCTGACGGAGAACCGTGTCTATACGGATCTGTGGTCGCTGACAGACGAGAGCGAGATGGGCCACATCCAGCTTTCGCGCGCGGCGGATTTGATTGTGGTGGCGCCGGCGTCGGCGGACCTGCTGGCGCGGGCGGCGGCGGGGCTGGCGGGGGATTTGGCAGGGACCGTGCTGCTGGCGACCGACAAGCCGGTGCTGGCCGCACCCGCGATGAACGTGCGCATGTGGCAGCATCCGGCGACGGTGGCCAACGTGGCCGTGCTGGCCGCGCGCGGGATGATGTTCGTGGGCCCGGACGAGGGCGAGATGGCCTGCCACGAGTTCGGCCCCGGCCGGCTGGCCGAGCCGCCCGCCATATTGGCCGCGATCACCGCGTTCTTTCAGCGCGGCAAGGCGCTGGCCGGCCGGCACGTGCTGGTGACTGCCGGGCCCACCCACGAGCCGGTAGACGCGGTGCGCTATCTGGCCAACCGCAGCAGCGGCCGGCAGGGCTACGCCATCGCCGCCGCCTGTGCGGCATTGGGGGCGCGGGTCAGCCTGGTCAGCGGCCCGGTCGGCTTGCCCGATCCGCCCGGCGTGGCGGTGCGGCGGGTGGAGACGGCGGCCGAAATGCTGGCCGCCTGCGAGGCGGCGCTGCCGGCGGACGCCGCGGTGTTCGCGGCGGCGGTGGCGGACTGGCGCGTGGCGCAGCCCAGCGCGTCCAAGCTGAAGAAGGCGGATGGCGCGCCGGGCCTGGCGCTGGTGGCCAACCCGGACATACTGGCCACGCTTGCGCGCCCTGGCCCCCCGCGGCCGGCGCTGGTGGTGGGCTTTGCCGCCGAGACGGACGACGTGCTGCGCCATGCGATGGCCAAGCGCGTGGCCAAGGGCTGCGACTGGATCGTGGCGAACGACGTGCGTGCCGAGACCGGCATCATGGGCGGCGCGCATAACCGGGTGCAGCTGGTGACCGCAGACGGGGTGGAAGAATGGCCGGAGATGCCGAAGGAGGTCGTGGCTTCCATGCTTGCCGAGCGGATGGCAAAGGCGCTTCGTTAAAGTAGGAAGGCGCTGTCGCGCGGCGCCAGCCCTGGCCCGACAGGAGCGAAGACTGCCAGCCTTCTGACGGAGCCGCCATGCCGACCCACCCAGCCCACAGGGCGATGAACGCCCAGGAAGGCGCGCTGCTGGTGGGCTTGTCCGCCATCTGGGGCAGCTCGTTCTTCTTCTACAAAATACTTGGCGCCACGCTGCCGCCCTTCACCATCGTGCTGGGCCGGATCGCGATTGCCGCGGTGGCGATGAACCTGGTGCTGGCGTGGCGCGGCGAGGGGCTGGGCCTGCGCGCGCCCTGGGGCAGGCTGGCGCTGCTGGGCGTGCTGAACACGGTGATTCCGTTCAGCCTGTTCGCCTGGGCGGAGACGCATGTCACCAGCGGGATGGCGGCGATGCTGAACGCGACCACGCCGCTGTTCGCGGTCATCCTGGCGCATTTCCTGGCCGCGGAGCGGTTGAACTGGGGCCGGGTGGCCGGCGTGGCGCTCGGCCTGTGCGGGGTTGCGGTGCTGGTGGGGCCGGCGGCGCTGCGCGGCGCGGGCGGCAACCTGCTGGGGGATGCGGCCTGCGTGCTGGCCTCGTTCATCTATGCGGTTGCCGGCCAGTACAGCCGGCGGCTGCATGGGCTGGGGTTCCTGCGCCTGGCGACCGGCCAGGTGACGGCCGGTGCGGTGGTGCTGCTGCCGGTGGCCCTGGTGGTGGATCAGTTCTGGCGGCTGCCGGTGCCTGGCGTGCAGACCTGGTCGGCGCTCGCCGGCATCGCGCTGCTGTGCACCGCGGTGGCCTACGCGCTGTTCTTCCGGCTGATGGCCACGGCGGGCACCACGAACGCCATGCTGGTGACGCTGCTGCAGCCGATCAGCACGCTCGTGCTGGGCTGGCTGTTCCTGGGCGAGGCGGTGCCGCTGCGGGCGTATGGCGGCATGCTGCTGATAGCGGCGGGGCTGGCCTCGATAGACGGCCGGCTGTTCGCGATACGTTTGCGGCGGCTGCCCGTGGGCTCTGGCGCCAGTGGGGAGTAGCGGGCCGGGAGATGAAGCAAGCAGTCCTTTTGAAAAAAGGACCAAAAACTTCTACTATTCCGCGTTCGCACCAGTCGTGTGCTGCGGACCGGGCAACGCGTGGCAGCAGCGGAGGAACAAAAGTCTTTTGCTTCTTTTCTTCAGAAAAGAAGGCCTTGCCTTGCCTTTACCGCCTGGTCCGTCAGTGCGCCATCGCCTGGGACAACCGTCCGCCCACCCGCACCGGCTCGATCCGCAGCGCCAGCCCTGTCGCGTCGGCCGTCTCCACGAACACGCCGCAGATCGTGGCCTCGCCGGCGCCGGGCGAGAGCCGCTCGCCGGGCACACGGCGCCAGAAGCGCGCGGCGGCCACGCCTTTGTCCATGCCGATCACGCTGTCGTAGTCGCCGCACATGCCGGCGTCAGACTGATAGGCGGTGCCGCCGGGCAGCACCTGGTGGTCCGCGGTGGGGCAGTGCGTGTGGGTGCCGATCACCAGCGAGACGCGGCCGTCGAAGCTGTGCGCGTAGGCCATTTTCTCCGACGTGGCCTCGCCGTGCAGGTCCGCCACGATGGCGTGCACGGTGGTGCCCAGGCGATGGCGGCCGAGCAGCTCGGCGGTCAGGCGGAACGGGTCGTCATTGGGTTCCATGAACAGGCGGCCCATCACCTGCAGGACCAAGGCGCGGCGGCCATCGACCAGTTCGACCAGGACGGAGCCCTGGCCGGGCGTGCCGGGCGGAAAGTTCAGCGGGCGTATGAGGCGGCGTTCGGTCTCGATGTAGCCCAGCAGCTCGCGGCGGTCCCAGGCGTGGTTGCCCAGGGTCAGCACGTCGGCACCGGCGGCGAACAGCGCCTGCGCCATGTCCGGCGCGCAGCCGAAGCCGTGGCTGGCGTTTTCCACGTTGACGATGGCGAGGTCCACGCGGAGCGACTCTCGCAGGCGGGGCAGGGCGGCGGCCACTGCGTCACGGCCGGCACGGCCTACGATGTCGCCCAGGAAAAGTATGCGCATTGGGTTCCAGAAAGATTGGCGGAAATGCAGGTAGTCTCTCTTTCGGAGAGGACCAACTGATTTCGTCCCATCTCAGCTTCTGCGTTTCTGTCCGAAACGTCGGAGAGCGAGAAGCAAGAATGCCTGCTGTCGAAACGACGTTGCCGCCGACGCGCAGGTTTCCCCAAAAAACACCGACAGGAACAAAAGTTTTATGGTTCTTTTTTCCAAAAAAGAACTGCTTTCTTACTTCCTGCCCCGATGCCGCGCGCAACCCGTAATCCGCACCGCACGTTCAACACGACAATTATCGAGAGAGCGTTTTGAGATGCGGCTGAGCAAGAAACTCCGTGCCGGGCCGGGTGCTGCGGCGCTGGCGGTGCTGGTCTACGCAAGCGCCGCGCAGGCGCAGGGCGCCACCCTGCCCCCGATCGTCGATCCGCCGAGCCAGGAGCATCATCCCGGCAAGGTAATCTTCGTGCAGCTGACCACCACCGACCTGGCCGGCGCCAAGCAGTTCTATGGCGGCCTGTTCGGCTGGAGTTTCCGTGACGTGCCAGGTACGCGCGTGCCGTTCAGCGTGGCCTATGTGGGGACGGAGCAGGTGGCCGCGGTGGCGCAGCGCCCGGCGCCGGAAGGTGTCCGCGCCCAACCGGCCTGGCTGAGCTTCTTCTCCACCCAGGATGTCGATGCCGCCGTGAAGCTCGCGGCCGGCCAGGGCGCCCGTGTGCTGAGCCCGGCGCATGACATACCTGGGCTGGGGCGTGAGGCGGTGCTGGCCGATCCGCAGGGCGCGGTGTTCGGCCTGCTCGCCAGCAGCAGCGGCGATCCGTCCGACTCGCTGAAGCCGGATGGCGTATGGATCTGGCGGTCGCTGATGACCACGGACCCGACCGCGGACGCCGCGTTCTACCACACGTTGTTCGGCCTTACCTCGTTCGCCTTTCCCTCGCCGGCGGGGCAGCAGCATCTGCTTCTGCAGTCGGAGAACTACGCGCGGGCCTCAGCCAACACGCCGCCGCCTTCGAACCCCGCGATACACCCGCACTGGCTTAATTTTGTGCGCGTGGACAGCGCGGCGCAGATGGTGGCGCGGGCCACGCAACTGGGCGGCCGTGTGCTGGTGCAACCGCATTCGGACAGGCATGGCGGCATGATCGCCGTAGTGGCCGATCCGCAGGGGGCGCCGGTCGGACTGCTGGAATGGGGCGACGACGCCACCAAGGAGGTGAGCCAGTGAATCGTTCTGGACGCTGGCTCGCCGCCGGCCTGCTGGCGTTGCCCGCGATTGCCCTGACGTCCGGCTGCGTCGGGCCGGGATACGGGCCGGGCGCGGGTGTGGATGTGGGCGCCGGCTACTACGAGCCGTATGGCTATGATTACGGCGGCTGGGGCGGCGGCTATGACGTGGGCCCGTTCCGGGAGGGTCACGGCCATTTCGGCGGCGGTTTCCAGCATGGCGGCCCGGCCGGGATCCCTGGCGGTGGCGGGCACGCCGGCGGCTTCGGCGGCGGCTTCTCCCATGGCGGCGGGGGTGGCGGCGGGCACGGGCGCTGAAGCGGCCGTGCGTCAGGCCGCCTGCACGGGCCGGATGAACTCGCGTTCGGTGACGATGGCCGTCAGGCTGCGGTCGTGCGGCTCGACCGGCACCGCCTCCACTTCCTGGGACGCGTAGCCGAAGCCGATGCGCTGGCGGCCGTCCAGGCAGGCGAGCGTGCGGTCGTAATAGCCGCCGCCATAGCCCAGGCGCCGGCCGGCGCGGTCGAAGGCGAGCAGCGGGACGAAGACCATGTCGGGCTCGGCGGCCGGACCGTCCGGCCAAAGGGTGCCGAAGCGGCCCTGCAGCATGGCGGCTCCTGGCGTCCAGACGTGGAACGACAGTCTTTCGCCGCGCGGCGGCGTGTAAGGCAATACGATCCTGTGCCCGGCCGCGTGCAGCGCCTGCAGCAAGGGCCGCAGATCCATCTCGCCGTACATCGGCCACACGCCGGCGATTGTCGGGGGGAATTGCAGGTTCTGTAGCGCCAGGCGGGCCAGTGCGGCGGCGGCAATGGCATTCGGGGGCGGGCGGGTTGCCAACATCCGCTGGCGTAGCTGTTGCTTTTCCGAGGGGGGCACGGATGACCTTTTTCGTTTGACCTGTGGTAAGGTTGGGGCTCTGCCCCAAACCCCGCTGGGGCCTTGGCCCCAGACCCCATTTCGTTGGGGTGCGTGTAGGAAGGTTTAGGTGTCTGTCGGAAACTCGGCCTGGTGAGTCAGTTGGCGGTGATTTTTGAGCATCGGAGCGGATCGGCTACGCCTGCTAGATGTCCGAGCGGGCCGGCGCCGCTGGCGCTATTGGTTCGAGCCTGCGGTGCCCGGGTGACAGAGCTCCTGGCCTTGCCTTCGCCAGGACCAGCCCCACGGGCAGCCAGAAGATGAACCACATCGGCCCGGGCCCCTTGGTGATCTGTCCCAGATCAGTCAGGCCGGCAATCAGCACGGCGGCCCAGATCGATACCATCCAAAGCCACTCCGGTGTGCGTTCGCGCCGCCCCTGCCACAGCGTCCAGGTTACCCAGAGCACCAGGCTGGCAAACAGCATTCCGCCCACCGCGCCGCTGTAGAACAGCACCGAGAGGTAGAGGTCGTGCGGGAAGGTGATGCCCGGCAAGTCCAGGTTCGCTGCCAGACCATGCCCGGCCAGGGGCCGCTCGCGTATCAACTGCCACGTCCGGTTCCAGATTTCGAAACGGTGGGAGGAGCCGCGCGCCACCAGCATGTCCGCCTGGTGGTGCCGCACCCAGCCGGGCAGCAGCCACCAGGCCAAGGCGAGGGCGGCCAGTCCGCCCAGCGCCCGCCACCGCCACGGCCCGGCCGCGCACAGGAACAGGGTGGCCAGGCTGGCGGCCAGCCAGGGGCCGCGGCTTTCCGTAAGCACCAGGAACACCGCCATCGCGCCGGCGGCGGCCAGATGCGCCGCCCACCAGCGCCGCTCCGTCAGCGCACGGCAAAGCGCGGCAAGGTAGGCGACCGTCATCACCGAGGCGCCCAGGATCGGATGGCTCGTCGCGCCCCAGCCATGCAGGCGGTCCGAATGCTGCGGCAGCACTACCGCCAAGCCCACGGACAGCACGGCGTTCGCGGCGCCTGCCCAGATCAGCACGCCGGCCAGCGCACGGCGGGATGCGGGCGTGCGGAACCCGTCCGCCAGCGCCGCCACGAAGACCAGAGTCATCGCCGTGTCGGCAGCGAATCGCCAGGACCGGTGGCCGTCATCGTGCCCCCAAAGCAGGGTCAGCCCGGACCACAGGATCAGCCCCGCGGCCCATCCCCAGCCGGGTTCGGCGCGCAATGCGCCGCGCCAGCCTGCGAGTACCGCCACCGGCAGCACGGCCACGTAGAACACCAGCGAATAGGCCGGCCCGCTGGGCAGCAGGTAGGCGGAGGCCACGAACAGGACCAGCAGGACGGGCAATGCCCGTGGCAGGGCAGGGCCCAGCACCCCGCGCGCAAACTGCCTCATGCGGCGATCAACGTCGGCCATTCGTAGCGCGCAGCATCGTGAGTCCCGAACGCCACATCCACCACGTACCCCGCCACCACTGTCTCGTTGAACAGCGCGTGGTAGCGCGCCCGGCCCGCCTGTGCCACCGCCTGCCGCCAGGCGGGCTCCGCCTGCACGCGGCGGACCAGGGCGGCCAGCTCCGCCATCGAGGAGAAGAACCCCATCTCGCCTGCGCCGAACAGGCGTTCGTAGCCGGTTGCACGGTCCATCAGGATAAGCTGACCGTTGCCGATCATGTGGCCGACCCTGTCGCTGGTGTAGAGCAGCGCGTCCTGGCGCCGGCTCGCGTTCAGCCCGGCGGCACAGTGCGACAGCGCGTCCTGGTAGGCCGCACCAGCCAGATGCGGGGCGCCGGCCAGCCCGGCCAGACGCAGCCTGGCCTGCGGTGTCAGGCGGCGCAGCTCGGCCACGAAATCCTCCATGTCCCAATTCTGCCCGAACAGCGCGCGCCTGGGCCGGGACGGATGGCCGCAGGCGAAGAACAGGTCGAACGGCAGGTCGGGTGCGAGGTCCGCGCGGCCGCTTTCCACCGCGAAATCGACCGGGTTCGGCAGGAAGCCCAGCGCCATGCCGGGCCGGCGCAGCGGCGCCAGCGCCTCGCCGGCGGTGGAGACGAGGGTGGCATCCACCACCTCCGTCTTGCCCAGCAGGCGGGCCACGTTGTCCGGCTCGAACATCGGGTCCACGTTCCATTGCAGCACGCGCATGGCGGGCAGGGCGCGGCGCAGATCGGCCACGGTGCCGGCGCGTATGGTGTCCGCATGGCCCAGCAGCAGCAGGTCCGGCCGCATGTCCGACGCCAGCCTGGCTAGCGCCCGGTTCGCCTGGCCCACGCCGAACTTGCGCGCGCCCAGCAGCGTGCCGGCGCGCGCCGCATCCCGGTCGGCGAAATCGACCACCTGGTGGCCGAGCTTGACCAGCCCGCGGCTGATCTTGGGCGCCACCGAGTGCAGGAAGGCGCCTTTTGCGCGCGAGCCGAAATTGCCTACGTGGAGGATGCGCATACGGGTCCCAAAGGAAGCAAGCAGACCTTTTTTGAAAGAAAGGACCAAAAAACTTTTGCTTCCCGCATTTGCACCGGCCGCGCAGCCAAGACAAACGTTCGCCGTGGCGCGTGGCTGGACCCGGGGCTTGTCACGGCCTAAGAGCTTCCCAGGTCCGGGGCGTAGCTCAGCCTGGTAGAGCACCTGCTTTGGGAGCAGGGGGCCGGAGGTTCGAATCCTCTCGCCCCGACCATACGGAGAGACCATGTCCGCGCGCGCCCGCATCTTCCAGCAGCCGAAAACCGCCATGTCGTCCGGCACCGCCTACACCACGCAATGGGCGCTGGAGTGGGACCGCCAGCATCAGCAGCGGCAGGATGCGTTGATGGGCTGGTTCGGCGGCGGCGGCACGCAGGCCCAGGTGCACCTGCAATTCGCCACCAAGGAAGAGGCGATCGCGTATGCCGAACGCCACAACATAACCTACGACGTCGAATTGCCGCCGGTGCGCGTGCACACCGCGAAGGTCTACGCGGACAACTTCAAATACGGCAGGCTGGAGAACTGGACGCACTGATCCGGCGGCACGGCCGAGCGTGCCGCGCAGGAGGCGGGCCTAGCTGCCGGGCCAGACGCCCATGGCCATGCGCGCCACCCCGTGCAGCGATTCGCGGCTGGCGCCGGAGGCGGCCTGCACGGACATGCCGTGCACCACCGCCATGACGTAGCTGGCCAGGGCGGCCGGATCGGCATCCTGCGGCAGGTCCCCGGTCGCGCGGGCCGCTTCCAGCCGGCGGCGTAGCGCCGCCTCGTCGGCCACGCGGCGCGCCACCAGTTCCAGCCGCACCGGTTCGGCGGCTTCCGAACACACCAGCGCGCCGTTGGTGGTCAGGCAGCCCGGATGGGCCCCGCCGGTCAGCGCGTCCGCATAACCGAACAGCGTCCGTTCGGCCACGCGCCGTGCCGTGGGCTCCTCCAGCGCGTCCCAGAAGAAGCGCATGTAGATAGTACGGAAGTAGTCCAGCGCCTTGTGGAACAGCTCTTCCTTGTTGCCGTAGGTGGCATACAGGCTGGGCTTGGTTATTCCCATGGCCTCGGTCAGGTCAGTCAGCGACGCGCCTTCGAAACCCGTTTTCCAGAACACGTCGAGCGCGGCGGACAGGGCGGCATCCGTGTCGAATTCCCTATGCCGGCCCACAGCTTTTCCACCTCCTAGGCCCGCACCATCGGGCTTGCTCCGGAGATAGGGAGCTTGAAACCCCAAGTCCAGCCACCCAACTGGCCAAACCATACCGCCCGGTATAGAATGCTCACTTCCCGACAGGTCGATATATGAGCGAATACATCACGAATCTCCAGGGCGCCGGCACGGCGCGGCTTGGCGGCAAGCGGGGCAGTTCCAGGCCGCGCGGCAACACGCGCCGCAGTGCCGTGCTGGGCGGCGCCGCACTCCTGATCGCAGGCGGCGCGCTGTGGGCGATGCAGGGCGGCGGGCAGGCTGCCAGGCCGCCGGCCGCTCCGCTGGCGCACGTCACCGTCAGCACGCCGCTGGAGGCCAGCGTGGCGCCGCAGCGCAGTTTCCTGGGCCAGTTCTCCGCCGTGGATGCGGTGGAGTTGCGCGCCCAGGTGGGCGGCACGCTGACGGAGATCAATTTCACCGACGGCCAGATCGTCCATAAGGGCGACCTGCTGTTCACCATCGACCCGCGCCCCTACCAGATCAGGCTGGCGCAGGCGGTGGCGCAGTTGCAAAGCGCGCAGGCCAAGCTGACGCTGACCCAGATCGAGCTGTCCCGCGCGCAGAACCTGCACCGCGACAATTACAGCACCGCCGAGACGGTGGACCAGCGCCTGGCGGACCAGCGTTCCGCGGAGGCCGCCATATTACAGGCGCAGGCTGCGATACGCGACGCGCAGCTCGATCTGGATTACTGCCACGTGGCCGCGCCCTTCACCGGCCGCATCAGCGCGCATCGCGTCTCGATCGGCAGCCTGGTGGCCGGCAGCCGGGCGGCCGCCAGCCCCACCACGCTGCTGACCACGCTCGTCTCGCTCGATCCGGTGCATCTCGACTTCGACATGAGCGAGGCCGACTACCTGGCCTACACGCGCGCCCGCCAGGCGCGCGGCGCGGCCATAAGCGACAGCGTCACCGTGTCCATGGACGACGAGGCGGCGGGCGCGCGCACCGGCCGGATCGATTTCGTCGACAACGCGGTCGACCGCGGCAGCGGCACCATACACGCGCGCGCCACCGTGCCGAACCCGGACCTGTTCATCGCCCCCGGCGAGTTCGCGCGCCTGCAGCTCACGATCGGCGCGGCGCGTCAGGAGATGCTGGTGCCCGACAGCGCCGTCGCCCCCGACCAGTCCAACCACGTGGTGATGACGGTCGACGCAAGCGGCACGGTGGTGCCCAAAATCGTTCAGGTGGGTGACCTGCGCGGCAGCCTGCGCACGATACGCAGCGGGCTGCAGCGCGGTGACGCGGTGATCATCGACGGCCTGATGCGGGCACAACCGGGGATGAAGGTCGTGGCCGATCAGGGCGCGATCAAAGGCTAGCCACGCTTCGCAGCAGCCGCGCGCGTCCGGAGACGCCAGGGCGATCCAACAGCAAACAGACAAAAGTTTTTTGGTTCATTTCTTCAAAAAAGAACCGCTTGCTTTCTTCCCCTTAGGCAGTCAGCCAAATGCGCTTCTCCCACGTCTTCATAGACCGCCCGATCCTGGCCACCGTGTTCAGCATCTTCATAACGCTGATCGGCCTGGGCGCGCTCGTCTCGCTGCCGATCGCGCAATATCCGGAAATCGTGCCGCCGACCGTACAGGTCACCGCCAGCTATCCGGGCGCCTCGGCCACCGTGATGGCGGAGACGGTCGCCACGCCGCTGGAGCAGCAGATAAACGGCGTGGAAAACATGCTGTACATGAGCAGCCAGTCCACCGGCGACGGTAACCTGACCATCACGGTCACGTTCCGGATCGGCACGGACCTCAACACCGCGCAGGTGCTGACGCAGAACCGGGTGACGGACGCGTTGCCGCGCCTGCCGGAGGACGTGCAGCGCCTGGGCGTCAACGTGAAGAAAGCGTCGCCGAACATCCTGCTGGTGGCGCATCTGATTTCGCCGGACCGCTCGCGCGACCAGCTCTACATTTCCAACTACGCGACCCTGCACGTGAAGGACCAGCTCGCGCGCCTGCCGGGCGTGGGCGACGTGCAGATCTTCGGCGGCCGCGACTACGCGATGCGCATCTGGCTCGACCCCGACAAGGTTGCCTCGCGCGGCCTGACGGCGGACGACGTGGTGGGCGCCCTGCGCGCGCAGAACGTGCAGGTCTCCGCCGGCGTGCTGAACCAGCCGCCCATCACGCCGCGCGGCGCCTTCCAGCTTAACGTGCAGACGCTGGGGCGCCTGCACACGCCTGAAGAGTTCGGCGACATACTGATCAAGTCCGATGCGCAGGGCCGTGTCACGCGCATACGCGATGTGGGCCGGGTGGAGATCGGCGCGGCCGATTACGGCACCGCCGCCTATCTGGACACCAGCGACGCGACCCCGCTTCTGGTGTTCGCCCAGCCCGGCTCCAACGCCCTGGCGGTGGAAAAAAGCGTGCTGGCGACGATGAAGGCGATGTCGGCGGATTTCCCGCCTGGCCTGGAATACCGCATCGTCTATGACCCCACCGAATTCATCTCGCAATCGGTGCACGAGGTGGTCAAGACGATCGTCGTCGCCATCGCGCTCGTGGTGGCCGTGGTGATCCTGTTCCTGCAGAGCTGGCGCGCGTCGCTGATACCGGTGGTGGCGATACCGATCTCGCTGGTCGGCACCTTCGCCATACTCGCGGCACTCGGCTTCTCGCTGAACAATCTCTCGCTGTTCGGCCTGGTCCTGGCGGTCGGCATCGTGGTCGACGACGCGATCGTGGTGGTCGAGAACGTGGAGCGCAACCTGGCCACGGGCATGAGCCCGAAGGAGGCCGCGCACCGCACGATGGACGAGGTGGGGTTCGCGCTCGTCGCCATCGCGCTCACGCTCTGCGCGGTGTTCGTGCCGGCCGCGTTCATCTCCGGCATCTCCGGCGAGTTCTTCCGCCAGTTCGCCGTCACCATCTCCGCCTCCACCATCATCTCGTGCATCGTCTCGCTCACCCTCAGCCCGGCCTTGTGCGCCGTGCTGTTCCGCCCGCACGCCACCCACGCCGCACCCGCCCGCTTCCTGCCCGGCCGCGTGCTGGCCGCCGGGTTCGGCCTGTTCAACCGCGGGTTCGAAAGCCTGTCCAACGCCTATGGCCGGGTCACCATGCGCCTGGTCCGCGCACTCGGCATCGTCGTCGTCTCCTACGGGGTGCTGATCGGGCTGGCCGGCGTGCAATTGTTCCGCGCGCCCACCGGCTTCATCCCGGAACAGGACCAGAGCTACCTGATCACCGTGCTGCAACTGCCGCCAGGCGCGTCGCTCGCGCGCACCCAGGCGGTGCTGCGCCAGGCGGTGGGCATCATCCTGCACACGCCGGGCGTGGCCCATGCGGTGCCGTTCGCCGGGCTGGACGCCACCACCTTCACCAACGCGTCCAACGACGCCACCATCTTCTCCGCCTTCGATCCGTTCGCGGTGCGCGGCCCGCGCGGCCAGAGTTCGGACAGGATCCTGGCCGACATGCGCGCCCGGCTTTCCGTCATACGCGGCGCGCTGGTGCTGACCATCCCGCCGCCGCCGGTGCAGGGCATCGGCAACGCCGGCGGCTTCAAGATGATGGTGCAGGACCGCACCGGCGCTGGCCCGCGGGCGCTGGAGCAGGCGACCGGCGCGCTGGTCATGGCAGCGAACAAGGACCCGGCCTTTGCCGGCGTGTTCACCCTGTTCAGCACCCACACGCCGTCCGTCTATGCCGACATCGACCGCGAGAAGGCCGAGAAGGTGGGACTGACGCCCACCGACGTGTTCGACACCATGCAGACCTATCTGGGCTCCACCTACATCAACGATTTCAATTACCTGGGCCGCACCTTCGAGGTGATTGCCCAGGCCGACGCGCCGTTCCGCGCGGACATAAACGATATCGGCCGCCTGCGCGCGCGCAATGCCAGCGGTTCCATGGTGCCGATCGGGGCGGTGGCCAGCTTCTCCAGCATCACCGCGCCGTACCGTGTGCCGCGCTATGACCTGTATCCCGCCGCCGAGGTCATGGGTGCGGCGGCGCCAGGGGTGGCGTCCGGCACCGCGCTGGCCCGCATGGAACAGCTCGCCCAGCAGGTGCTGCCGAAGGGCATGGGCTTCGAGTGGACCGAGCTCGCCTACCAGCAGGAGCAGAAGGGCACGCCCACGCTGCTGGTATTCGGCGCGGCGGCCCTGTTCGTCTTCCTGGTGCTGGCCGCGCAGTACGAGAGCTGGACGCTGCCGCTGGCCGTGGTGCTGATCGTGCCGATGTGCCTGCTGGCCGCGGTCACCGGGCTGCTGCTGCGCGGCATGTCCATCGACATACTGGCGCAGATCGGCTTCGTGGTGCTGGTAGGCCTGGCCGCCAAGAACGCCATCCTGATCGTGGAATTCGCCCGGCAGGCGGAAGACCAGGGCAGCGGCCCGCGCCAGGCCGCGGTGCACGCCGCGCGCACCCGGCTGCGGCCCATCCTGATGACGTCCTTCGCCTTCATACTGGGCGTGGCGCCGCTCGCGGTGGCCACCGGCGCCGGTGCGGAGATGCGCCAGTCGCTCGGCACCGCGGTGTTCGCCGGCATGCTGGGCGTCACCGTCTTCGGCCTGCTGTTCACGCCGGGCTTCTACGTGCTGGTCCGCTCGTCCGGGCGGCGGTTGCGGCAGCCCGACGCGCAGGGTGCGGCGGAGGCGCGTCACGCCGTCTCGCACTGAGGCCTGGCGAGCCCGGCTGGATTCGAACCAGCGACCACGTGCTTAGAAGGCACGTGCTCTATCCAACTGAGCTACGGGCCCGTGCTCCGGGCGGAGAGAAGCCGAACGCCTCGGGGGAGGCAAGGAAGGAAAGCGGTCTTCCCTGAAAAAAGCCGCGAGGGCTTCTGCTTCCTTCGCCTGCACCCCGGGGCGTGATGCGTGCGCGGGACAGCAGGTTGCGCAACCGTGGGCTGCGCGCCCGCGCGGAAAACAGAACGTTTTTGCAAAGAACTGCCTGCGCTGCGTCGAACGATACCCGGCCCCCGGCGTTCGGAGTGCCAATACGGGCGATCTCGCCCGCCGGGAGTGCACCCATGCTTCGTTATGCCCTGCTGTTCGCGCTCATCTCCATCGTGGCCGGCGTTCTCGGCTTCAGCGGCATCTCGGCTGCCACCGCCGGCATCGCCAAGATATTCTTCTTCATCGCCATCGCCATCTTCCTGCTGTTTGTCATCCTGGCGATAACCGGCATAAACCTTATCAGCTAGGCAGGGTGACCTACCTGGACAGGCATGGCTGAGGAAGAACACGCGCCGGAGATGGTCCGGCGCAACATCGAGCGGGTGTTGCGACTGGAGCAGCACGCCTCGCAGGTGAAAACCTGGCCGGAAGCGGTCACCGACTGGGTCGGCCGCTTCGTCGGCACATTGACGTTCGTGGCCGTCCAAGTCGCATTCGTGGCAATCTGGATCACGCTCAACTGTGGCGTGCTCCACATCATCAAGCCGTTCGACCCCTATCCCTTCAACCTGCTTTCCATGTTCAGCTCTTGCGAGGCGGTGATACTTGCCGCCTTTGTTCTGATGGCGCAAAACCGGATGTCCAGCCTGGCGGACCGGCGTGACCATTTCGACCTGCAGGTGAACCTGATGGCCGAGCAGGAAGCGTCCATCACCATCCAGATGCTCAACAGGATCAGCCGCAAGCTCGGCGTGACACAGGACAATCAGGAGGACGCGCTGGCGCTAAGCCGGACGTCCAGTCTCGAACATCTGGCCGAGGAGCTTCATGCGCAGTTGCCGGATACCGACGACAGCCTGCCGGAGTTTCAGGAACGCACGACGGTCACCAGCGGCTCGCAGGGCTTGCAGTAGCGCCAGCCATGCTCGTGCAGTTCGGCCGGCGTGAAACGCGTGCCCGGCACGAACACGCTGCGCCACTGTCCGTCATGCCAGCGCCACAGCTCGCATTCCACGCGCTGCGGAAACTGCACCTTCTGCGACGGCGATACGAAGGCCAGCCAATGAAACTCGTGGTGGGCGGAGACGGCTTCCGGCGCGCAGGTCAGGGCGGATAGGGGGAGAAACTGGCTGAACGCGACGGTGTTGGCAGCCGCTGGTTCAGCAAGCGTTGCGGATTGGCTCATGGTACGCCGGTCCTATCTGACTGGTAATTATAACGCATTCATCCACAAATCTGCCGCGATGGGACAGTCACATTCCCGTTGGCTGGACGGCCCCGCGCGCTGTTGCGCGAGCCGGCCATCGGGCAAACATCTGGGCCGGCCCGTGCGGCCGCTGGAGCACCGATCTTGAGCCTGCGTCACTGCGTGATACTTCTGGCCGCTGTTCCGGCGGCCGCCTGCTCGGCCACCAGCGGCGTCGTTCCGCTCGGTCCGGACACCTATGCGATCTCGGAAATGCGCGCCCCTATCGTGGGGGGCGGGCCAGCCGCGCGCGATGCCGTGGTGGCGGAGTCGGCCGCGTTCTGCACCCGGCTCGGGCGCAAGGTGGTGCCGCTGGAGCTGCGGCCGGACGGCGATCCGTTCACGCCGTACTATCCCACGGCGTTCGATGCTACGTTCAGTTGCAAGTAGGGCAGCAGGGTTGGGCTCTGCCCCAAACCCCGTTGTGCGAAGCACGTTTGCGCCTGACGGGGCCTTGGCCCCGGACCCCATTCGTCGGCGTGCGTGCAGCAGGTTCTAAGGACGACTGTCGGGAGCGGGGTCCAGGGGCAGAGGCCCTGGCCTCGCTTCGGCTTCCACGCCGCGCGGATGCGTCCTGCGCCAGACCGACATGAGCTGTGCCTGGTCCACCGCCGTGTAACGCTGGGTCGTGGACAGGCTGGCATGGCCCAGCAACTCCTGGATCGCGCGCAGGTCCGCTCCGCCGGCCAGCAGATGGGTGGCGAAGGAGTGCCGCAGGGCGTGCGGTGTCGCGTGTTCCGGCAGCCCTGCCTGTCGTCGGAACTGCCGCAGGCTCCGCTGCGCGACGCCGGGGTTCAGCCGCTCGCCCTGCACGCCGACGAAGAGCGGCGCCGCAGGGTCGCCGCGCGCCGGATGCAACGCCAGCCAGGCCGCCATCGCCTGGGCCACCGCTGGCAGCACCGGCACCAGGCGCTGCCTGTTGCCCTTTCCCGTCACAAGCAGCGGCTGGCCGGCCACCGGCGCCTCGCCCACCGATAACGACAGCGCCTCCGCGATACGCAGGCCGCACCCATACAGCAGCGTGAACAGCGCCACGTCGCGCGCCTGGACCAGCGCCTGATCGGCCGGCCGGCTGCGTTCCGCGGCAACCTCGCCGATGTCTTCCGCCACCGCGCGCGCCTGGGCCGGCGGCAAGGCGCGCGGGATTGCCGCCACGGCCTTGGGCGTGCCGACCAGGCCGGGCGCCACGTTGCGCACGCCATGCCGCCGCGCCAGGAAACGGTAGAAGCTGCGCACCGCGGAGAGGTGGCGGGCCCGCGTCCGGTTGCCCCTGCCTTGCGCCGACTCCGACGCAAGCCAGGCCCGCAGGTCTGCCTCGCGCAGCGCGGCGAGGTCCGCGAGCGTGGGCTCCTGGCCCAGATGCTGCGTCAGGAAATCCAGCAGGAAGCCGATGTCTCGCCCGTAGGCTTCGACCGTGAGGGGGGAGGCGCGGCGTTCCAGGGCGAGCCATGCCAGGAAGGCCTGCTTGGCGGCGCGGGCCATTCAGGCGAGCGGACGGCTCATCCCAGCCGCGCCCCGAGTGCCCGGCCCAGGAACATCCAGGCCCGGGTGACCGGCAGCGCCGCGGCATCGCGGCTTGCCAAAGCGAGCAGGCAGGCGTCCGGCAGGGCGATCAGCAGGTCGCGTTCCGCCAGCAGCGCCGCTTCGGCGTGCAGCAGCGCCGCGTCGGCTGGCCTGTCGCGGAACAGCAGGGGCTTGCCGCGTAGCAGGCCGCGCACCACGCCCGGTGGCAGGGTGCGCCAGCGTGGGCGGACCGCCTCGCAGCACAGGGTGGCCGCATCTATGCCGAGCAGGCCCGGCCAGGCTTCGGCCACGCATTCGGCGGGGTCGGCGGCATGCAGCAGCGCCAGCACGGCCTCCTGCACACGCTCGGCGATGCCGGTGCTGGCGCGGCCGGCCGCCAGCACGTCCGCCGCGCGCGCCTCCATCTCCGCAGCGCGCGCGCGGGCCTGCTGCAGCATGGCGGCCATGTGGTCGGCCAAGATGGCGCCGTGCACGCGTGCCGGCGGGGCGAGGCTGGCGTAGAGCTCCGGGTTGTCGGCGAGGAAATCCGGATGGGCCTGCAGGTAGGCGCGCACCTGCCCGGCATCCGGCGCGTCCGGGGCGGGCAGGCAGGGGTAGGGCTGGGGTTCGGCAGTTCGCATACAACTACGCTACACAGTCTGCCGTGCTGAACGAACCCCTGTTTGCAATCGAGCGTGACGCGGCCCTGCCGCCTGCCCGCGTGCCGGTTCTGCTGCCCTACCCGTTTGCCGGCCCGTTCGACTACGCCGTGCCCGCCGGCATGGTGGCCGAGCCGGGCGACATGGTGCTGGTGCCGCTGAACCGCCGCCAGGAAGTGGGCGTGGTGTGGGACGCCCCGGCGGGCCCGTCCGTGCCGGCGGCCAGGCTGAAGCCGGTGACCGCGCGGCTGGACACGCCCGCGATGCCCGCGGCGCTGCGCCGCTTCATCGACTGGGTGGCCGCCTACACGCTGGCCGCCCCGGGCGAGGTGCTGGCGATGGCGCTGCGCGTGAACGCGCTGGCCCCGCCGGTGCCCACGCCGGGCTGGCAGCTTGCGGACCCCCTGCCGGACAGCAAACCCACGCCCGCCCGTACGCGGGTGGTGGGGGTGCTGGCGGACGGCGTGCCGCGCAGCGGGCCGGAGCTGGCGCGCGCGGCCGGCGTCAGCACCGCCGTGCTGCGGGCGATGGCGCAGGCGGGGCTGCTGGCGCCCACGCCTATCCCGGCCGGGCGTGCGTTCGCCGAGCCGGACCCCGGCCACGTTCATCCGGCGCTCTCGGCCGCACAGGAAGGCGTGGCCGAGGATCTGCGCGCGGCGGTGGCGGCGGAGGCGTTCAGCGTGACGCTGCTGGACGGCGTGACCGGCTCCGGCAAGACGGAGGTCTATCTGGAGGCGGTGGCGGCGTGCCTGGCGGCTGGCCGGCAGTCGCTGATCCTGCTGCCGGAGATCGCCCTCTCCGCCCAGTTCCTGGACCGCTTCGCGGCACGCTTCGGCGTGGCACCCGCGGTGTGGCATTCGGACCTGCCGTCCCGCGTGCGGCGCACCACCTGGCGCGCGGTGGCGGACGGGGAGGCGCGGGTGGTGGTGGGCGCCCGCTCGGCGCTGTTCCTGCCGTTCGGCGAACTGGGCCTGGTGGTGATCGACGAGGAGCACGAGACCGCCTTCAAGCAGGAGGACGGCGTGGTCTATCACGCCCGCGACATGGCGGTGGTGCGCGCCCGCCTGTCCGACGCGCCGGCGATCCTGGTCAGTGCGACACCCAGCCTGGAGAGCCTGGCCAACGTGGAGGCCGGACGCTACCGGCATCTGCGGCTGGCCGCCCGGCATGGCGGCGCGCGGCTGCCGGAGGTGGCGGCGATCGATTTGCGGGACGACGCGCCGGAACGCGGCCGCTTCCTCTCGCCCCGGCTGGTGGAAGCGGTGCAGGAGACGCTGGCGGCCGGCGAGCAGGCGATGTTCTTCCTAAACCGCCGCGGCTACGCGCCGCTGACGCTGTGCCGCGCCTGCGGCCACCGGCTGGCCTGCCCCAACTGCACCGCCTGGCTGGTGGAACATCGCGCCCGGCGCGCGCTGGCCTGCCACCATTGCGGCCATCACGAGCCGATACCGCCGGCCTGCCCGATCTGCCACGCCGAAGGCACGCTGGCGCCGATCGGCCCGGGCGTGGAGCGCATAACCGAGGAGGTGGCCGCCCTGTTCCCCGACGCGCGCCGCCTGGTGATGGCCAGCGACACCATGCCGGGCCCGCATGCGGCCGGCGAGGCGGCGCGCGCCATCGAGCGCCGCCAAGTGGATCTGATCATCGGCACCCAGATCGTGGCCAAGGGCTGGCATTTCCCGCATCTGACGCTGGTGGGCGTGGTGGATGCCGATCTGGGCCTGGCCGGCGGCGACCTGCGCGCCGCCGAGCGTACCGTGCAACTGCTGCACCAGGTGGCGGGCCGCGCCGGGCGGGCCGAAGCGCCGGGGCGCGTGCTGCTGCAGACCTTCTCGCCGGAGCACCCGGTGATGCAGGCGCTGGTGGCCAACGACCTGGCCGGCTTCTACGCGCGCGAATCCGAGGCGCGCCGGCCGGGGCACTGGCCGCCTTACGGGCGCCTGGCCGCCGTCATCGTCAGCGCGGAGACGGCGGAGGCGGCCGATCTGGCCGCGCGCGACCTGGGCCACGCAGCGCCCTCCGGCGACGGCGTGCTGGTTCTGGGACCGGCGCCGGCGCCGCTGGCCATTTTGCGCGGACGGCACAGGCGGCGGCTGCTGCTGAAGACGCGGCGCGACATTGCGGTGCAGCCGCTGCTGCGACGGTGGCTGGAGGCGGTGAAGGCTGCGCGCGGCGTGCGGATCGACGTGGACGTCGATCCGGTATCGTTCCTGTAGCCGGAGACGCGGCTGCTCACTGCGTGTAGGTGAAGCCTGGCATCTTCGCCAGCGAGTCCTTCGAGCCGTCCTGCAGCACGAGCTTGCCGTCCTGGCCCATCTGCAGCGAGCTGAACGGCACGGCCACCAGCTTGCCGCCCACGCCCAGCACGCTGCCGACCGAGATCACGCCCAGTATGGCGTGGCCTTCCTTGTCCAGGACCAGGTCGTTCAGCGTGCCCAGATCCTGGTTGCCGCCGGCCGTCACCGACGCGCCGATGAACTTGCTGGCGCGTATGCCGCCATCCATCTTCACCGTGGCCACCGACAGGTTGGGATTGCCGCTCGTGGGCTCGGCCATTGCCGGCCCGCCTTGCGCCGGTGTGCCTTGCGGCTTGGCGTCCTGTGCCAGCGCGGCGAGCGGCAGGCAGAAGCACAGGCAGGCGGCTGTGGCCAGGCGGGCAGCGTTGGTCATGGGACCTCCAGGTTTGCGTGAGTGTTCGCACGTGGAACGTTGCCGCGTCGTGGACGGTTTCGCCCCGGTCCGCCACGTGGCAGGTTGCGCCCGGCATGCGGACCCCAGACGACAAACCCAGCAGGCGCCGGGAAGCGCGCCCCTTGCCGGTGCCGGATGCCGCCAATCTGCAGGCGGCCGCGCTGACGCATCTGGCCCGCTACGCCGCCACCCAGGCCGGGCTGGCCCGCGTGCTGCAGCGCCGGGTGGATCGCTGGGCGCGCCAGGCCGCCGGGGAGAGCGAGGACGTGGCCGAGATGGTGGCGCGGGCGCGGGTGGCGATCGGCGCGCTGGTGCAGCGCCTGGCGGAGTCGGGCGCCATCAGCGACCAGGCTTTCGCACAATCGCGCGCGCGGTCCCTGGCGCGGGCCGGCCGGTCCCGGCGTGCCATAGGCGCGCATCTGGCCAACAAGGGCGTGCCCGGGGAGCTGGCCCGGGACGCGGCCGTGGACGACCCGGAGCGCGAGCTGGCAGCCGCGCTGATACACGCCCGCAAGCGCCGGCTGGGGCCATGGCGCAAGCTGGAGCCGACGCCGGAGCTGCGCCGGCGCGAGCTGGCGAATCTGGCGCGGGCGGGGTTTTCGTCCGCTGTGGCGGGGCGGGCGTTGCGGCTGGACCGGGACGAGGCGGAGGCGCGGATCATCCGGTTCCGGGCGGATTTGTAGGCAAGGCCAGGAAGGCCTTCTTTTTCGAGAAAAAGAAGCAAAAAGCTTTTGATCCGCTGTCGCCGGGCGCTGAAGCGTCCGCTTCAGCAACGCGCGCCCGACAGAGACGAAAGTTTTGGTTCTTTTTTTCACAAAAGAACTGCTTTCTTGCTTCGGGGTCACGTGGTTGCACAACCGCGCGCCCTGCGCCACATGCCGGTGCAAGCGGTTGAGGAGATTTCCATGGGCAGTCTGAGCATATGGCACTGGCTTATCGTGCTGGCGGTGGTTCTTCTGCTGTTCGGCGGCGGCAAGGTCAGCACCCTGATGGGTGACTTCGCCAAGGGCATCAAGGCGTTCAAGAAGAACATGGCGGAAGACAACGACGTGTCGATGGAGGCCAGCGCCGAACGGCCGGCCGGCTCGATCGCGGCGCCGAACGCGCCGGTGGCGCCAGCCGCCACCACGACTTCCGTGCCGCGCGAGCCGAGCACCGTCCAGCACGGCTGAGATGGCTGCCGCCATTCCCGCCCGCGTCCAGGATGACATTATCCGGGCGGGGCGGCGCATGGACCAGCGCGGCTGGGTGCCGGCCACCGCCGGCAACATCAGCGTCCGCTTTCGCGAGGCGGGCGCGGGCGGGGATGGCAGGATCGCCATAACCCGCAGCGGCGGCCATAAGGGCTTCCTGGATCGCGACTCGGTCATCGAGGTCGATCTTGCTGGGCGCGCGCTGGCGGGCCGGCCGAGCGCCGAGACGCTGCTGCATTGCCAGATCTACCGCGCTTTCCCCGAGGTAGGTGCGGTGCTGCACGGACACTCGGTGGCCGGCACGGTGCTGTCGCTGGCGGAGCCCGGCGCTACCATCGCGTTTTCCGGCTACGAGCTGTTCAAGGCGTTTGCCGGGCAGCACACCCATGCGGCGACGCTGGCTTTGCCGGTGTTCGCCAACGACCAGGACATGGCGCGGCTGGCCGATCTGATCGGGCCGCATCTGCCGGAATGCCCGTTGGGCTACTATCTGCGTGGCCACGGCGTCTATGTGTGGGCGCCCGACATGGATGCCGCGCTGGCGCGTCTTGAGGCACTGGAGTTTCTGCTGGAATGCGAGCTGGCCCGGCGCCAAATCGCCGGACCGGCGCAAGAGAGAGGATTGGAGACCAGGTCATGAGCCGACTAGTCGTCACACCGGACACCACCCCTGGCCAGCCCGAGCTGACCACCGAGGATCCCGATCAGATTGCCCAGGCGCTGGCCCCGATCGGCGTGCGCTTCGAGCGTTGGCCGGACAGCGTGGCCGTGGACCCGGAGGCGGAGAGCGACACCATCCTGGCCGCGTATCGCCCGCATCTGGACGCGCTGATGGCTGGCCGCGCCGGTTCGGCGGACGTGCTGCGGCTGCGCCCCGGCAACGACGCCTATCCGGCGATGCGGCAGAAATTCCTCGACGAGCACATACACACCGAGGACGAAGTGCGTTTCTTTATTGAAGGCGGCGGCCATTTCATACTGCATACGAATGGCCGCGTGTATGACGCGTATTGCACGGCGAACGACCTGATCAGCGTGCCGTCCGGCCTGAAGCACTGGTTCGATGCCGGCGTGCAGCCGCATGCCACCGTGCTGCGCATCTATACGGACAGTTCGGGTTGGACGCCGCACTACACCGGCGACAAGATAAGCGCGCTGTTTCCCGCCGCGGCGTAAGCAAGTAGTTCTTTTTTGCAAAAAAGAACCAAAAAACTTTTGGTCCTGACGGTGCTTATGCCGCCGCGGACTTCCCAGAATGCGCGCGTTTGCTCGTGCAGGCGAAAGGAACAAAAGTCTTTTGCTTCTTTTCTTCAGAAAAGAAGGCCTTCCTTGCCTTGCTGAACCCCACAGCAATCGTCACGGACATAGAAGGCACCACCACCCCGATCGCCTTCGTCCGTGACGAGCTGTTCCCCTACGCCCGCGCCAGGCTGCCCGACTACCTGCAGCGGCATGCCACGGAGCCGCATGTGGCCGGACTTTTGGCGGAAGCGGCCGGCCTGGCCGGCGGGCGCCCTGTGCAGGAGGCGCTGCTGGCGTGGATGGACGAGGACGCCAAGGTGACGCCGCTGAAGGCGTTGCAGGGCCTGATTTGGGAGGAGGGTTACGCGAAAGGCGAACTGCTCGGCCGCCTCTACCCGGACGTGCCGCCGGTGCTGCGGCTGTGGCATGCGCGCGGCATACGGCTTTACGTGTATTCGTCGGGGTCGGAAGCCGCGCAGCGGCTGATCTTCGGCCACTCGGATGCGGGCGACCTGGCCGGGCTGTTCAGCGGGTTTTTCGACACGCGGGCAGGGGCCAAGCGTGATGCGGCCAGCTACCGCGCCATTGCGCGCGCGATCGGACTGCCACCTGGCGAGGTGCTGTTCCTTTCTGATGTGGAGGCGGAGCTTGATGCGGCAAAGGCGGCTGGCCTGGCTGCGATCCAGTTGGCCCGGCCGCAGGACGGCACGGTGGCGTCCCGGCGCCATCCCGTAGCCGCCGACTTCACCGAGTTACGCCTCCGTATCGGCTGACCGCCTAGTTTTCCCCACATTTTGTGTGCCGGGCGAAGTTGTCCACAAGTTTTTGTGGTTCGGCTGTTGAGCCAGGCTGAAAACTGCGTCACGGTAGCTACAGCATCTAGTGGCTGAACCGAGAAGGAGACGCAAGATGGAGTGGAACGACGAGGCTATCGACCGGCTGCGTGCGCTGTGGGCCGAGGGTCACTCCACGGCCGAGATAGGCCGGCGCATGAACGTTTCCAAAAACGCGGTAGTTGGCAAGGCGCACCGGCTGAACCTGGCCGCGCGCCCGTCGCCGATACGGCGGGATGGCGAGAAGACGCCGCGCCGCCGCCAGCCGCGCCGCGCCTCCGGCTCCACACTGCCGGCGCTGGCCGCCGCGCTGGCGCCGGCGCCAGCCGCCGAGTCGACGCGCGGGCAGGACCGGCCGTTTGCGGAACGGGCCGCGCCGGTGTTGCGCGCAGTGCCGGCCTCCCGTCCGGGCGCGCGCGTGGCGCCGTGCTGCTGGCCAATCGGCGAGCCCGGCACGCGCAGCTTCCGGTTCTGCGACGTCGACTCAATCGGCGGCAAGCCGTACTGCGCGGAGCATTCGGCGCTGGCGTATGTGAAGGTGCGGGATCGTCGGGAGGATGCGGCGTAGAAGGAAAGGAAGCAGTTCTTTTTTGAAAAAAAGAACCAAAAAACTTTTGACTCCTGCATCTGCGGCAGCCGGTTTTATCCCAAAAATACCGAGGCGTTGCAGCAGTGAAGTAGCAAAAGTTTTTTGCTTCTTTCTTTCGAAACAGAAGGCCTTACTTTTTTTCCCACCCACGCGCCCCCTGCTGCCAATACGTGAGCACATGCCCCGCCGCCTTCGCCGCGGACCATCTGAGCCGTGCCGCGCGCACCGCTTCCTCGTTCCGCCCGTCGAACAGGTCGAACACACGCTCGAACGTATCCAGCCGGGCGGTCTGCGCGCCGTCCAGCAGGAACGCGTAGCGCGCGCCGTTCGGCGCCTCGTCTCGGGTCGTAAGCCAGATCGGCTGCAGGTCCGCGTCGCCGGACGGCTCCGTGCCGTGCGGCAGCCAGTCCGGGTCCGTGCACGCCCATAACGCCGCATCCAGTTCCGCCACGCGCGCGGCGGAGCCCAGCAGGACCACGGCACGCTGGCCGGCCTTCAGCGTGCGGCCGAGCAAAGCGGGCAGGGCCTGGTCCGCCGGGGTGCGGGTCAGGTGGTAGAAGCCGATGTCAGCCAGGCGGCACCTCGAAACGCTCGGAAATTAGCCGGTCCAGCAGGCGGGCGCCGAAGCCGGTTGCCCCCTTGGCGTGGCGGCCGCTTTCCTCCTCGTGCTGCTCCACGCCGGCGATGTCCAGGTGCAGCCAGGGTGTGTCACCCACGAAGCCGCGCAGGAAGGCAGCCGCCTGACTAGCGTCAGGCTGGCCACGCGCGTCCACGCAGTGGCGTATGTCGGCGATGTCACTGTCCAGCGCGCGCAGGTCAGAATCGGTGAACGGCATGCGCCAGAGCTTCTCGCCCACCGCCTCGCCGGCCGATGCGGCGGCCTGAGCCAGTGCGTCGCAGGTCGCAAACATGCCGGCGCGGACGTGGCCCAGCGCGGTGACGATGCTGCCGGTCAGGGTCGCCAGATCGATGATGGCGGCCGGCTTCTGCGCCACCGTCCAGGCCAGCGCGTCGGCCAGGACCAGCCTGCCCTCGGCGTCGGTATCGACCACGGCTACCGTGCTGCCGTCGAACATACGCAGCACGTCCCCCGGCCGGTAGCTGGCCGCACCGGTGGCGTTCTCCGCCACCGCCAGCACCGCCATGGCGGAGGCGGGCGAGCGCCGCCGGGCCAGCGCCAGCATCGCGCCCGCGCAGGCGGCGGCACCCGCCATGTCCGCCCGCATTTCCCACATGCGGTCCGCGGGCTTGATGCAGATGCCGCCGGTATCGAAGGTGATAGCCTTGCCGACGAACGCCACCGGGGCGCCGGTGCCGTGCCAGCGCAGCACGATGAGGCAGGGCGGATGCACCGAACCGCCGCCCACCGCGAGCAGCCCGCCGAAGCCGAGCCGGCGAAGCTCGTCCGCTTCCAGCACCTCCAGGCTGACCCCGGCCGCCACGAGAGGCGCCAGCCGGTCCGCGAAGGTGGCGGGCGTCAGCGTGTTGGACGGCTCGGTGACCAGGTCCCTGGCGAGCATGGCGCCTTCCACGCCGGCGGCCAGCTTCACCCAGGCCGCCGGCGTTGCGGGATTGTCGGAGACCAGGTCGATCGCGGCCAGGCGCGGGGCATCCTCGCGCGGTCGGGTGAACAGGTGGTCGTAGCGCCAGGCGCGCAGGCAGGCGCCGGCGGCGAGGCGCGCGGCGTGGGCGGCCGGCAGCCCGCGTGCGTCCATGGCGACACGCGGCGCGGTGAGGAGCGCCGCGGCGCCCCAGGCGCCGGAAGCCTCGGCATCGTCCCCGTAGCCGGTGAACACGATGTTGCCTATGCGCGCGGTGCTGTCCGGCTGGGCGTCGAAATGGTCGGTGGGGTCCGAAGTGGGACGGACCAGCGGGATGCCGTCCGGCGGGGTGGGGACGATTTGGACGGGGATCACGGTCGGTGGCATGGGGAAGGAAGGCCTTCTTTTTCGAGAAAAAGAAGCAAAAAGCTTTTGTCTGTGCTGTCGCGCCGTGCGGAGACGTTACGACTCATAACCGGCTGCAGCAGGCCAATGGTGAAGGATGACAACCGGCGCCAAAGCAGCGTGGGAACAAAAGTTTTTTGGTTCTTTTTTTCAAAAAAGAACTGCTTCCTTCCTTACTTGCTCTCAAAATGCTCCACCACCAGCCGGTCCAGCAGGCGCACGCCGAACGCGGTCGCCCCTTTCGGGATGACAGCGCTGTCCTTCGTGGCCCAGGCCGTGCCGGCGATGTCCAGATGCGCCCAGGGCTTTTCGTTGACGAAACGTGCGATGAACTGCGCCGCGGTGATCGAGCTGCCGGGCCGGCCGGTGATGTTCTTCATGTCGGCGATGTCGCTCTTGAGCTGCTTGTCGTAGTCGCGGCCCATCGGCATGCGCCACAGCTTCTCGCCGGTGGCCAGGCCCGCTTCGGCGAGCTTGGTGGCCAGATCGTCGTCGTTGCTGAACAGGCCGGCATGTTCGTGGCCGAGCGCCACGATGATGGCACCCGTCAGCGTGGCGAGATCGACCATGAAGCGCGGATCGAATTTCTGCTGCGCGTACCAGAGCACGTCGGCCAGCACGAGGCGGCCTTCGGCGTCGGTGTTCAGCACCTCGATCGTCTGGCCGGAATAGCTGCGCACCACGTCGCCGGGCCGCTGGGCGGTGGCGGAAGGCATGTTCTCGACCAGGCCCACCAGGCCCACCGCGTTGACGCGCGCGCGGCGGCCGGCGAGCGCCGCCATCAGGCCCACGACCGTACCGGCGCCGGCCATGTCCCACTTCATGTCCTCCATGCCGCCGGCGGGCTTGATGCTGATGCCGCCGGTGTCGAAGGTCACGCCCTTGCCGATGAAGGCCACCGGCTTATCCTCGGCGAAACTTTTCTCGCCGCCCTGCCACTGCATCACCACCAGGCGCGGCGGCTGCGCGCTACCCTGGCTGACGCCCAGCAGCGAGCCGAAGCCCAGGGCTTCCAGCTCGGACTGGCCGAACACCTCGATCTTCAGGCCGAGATCGGCCAGTTTCTCGATGCGGTTGGCGAATTCCGGCGGGTTGAGGATGTTGGCGGGTTCGCTTACCAGGTCACGCGTGACGAACACGCCGTGGGCGATCGCGCGCAGCGCCGGCCAGGCAGCCTCGGCGGCGGCGCGGTCGCCGGTCAGCACCGTGAGTGCCGCCAGTTTCGGCTTGTCTTCCGGCTTCTGCTTGGTACGGTAGATGTCGAAACGGTAGCTGCGCAGCACCGCGCCCAGCGCCGCGTGGGCCGCATGGGCGTCCACGCCGTCAGCCGCGATGGCGGCCACCGCCTCGCGCGCCAGCCCGGCGGCGATGGCGCCGGCCGCCTCCTCCACGCGGCGTGGCGAGAGGTCCGCCTCGCGGCCCAGCCCGGCGGCCACGATGCGCGACAGGCCTGCGCCGGGGGCCAGGATGGTGCAGCTCGTGCCTTCCTTGCCGGTGAACTCGGCGGCGGCAAAGGCGCGGGTGACGGCGCCGCCGGTCGCCTCGTCGGCCGCGTGCCACAGGCCGGACGCGCCCGCACCTTCCCCAACCAGCAGCCCCAAGGCGCCGCTGTGCGGCAGGGCGGCATCGGCGAAGGTCACATCGAGCATGCAGGTGTCCTAGTATGTGTCTTGAAGAGGGCGGACCTTAGCAGCCGGGGCGCGGTTTGCCAGGGGACGGACGGCGCGGCCGGCGTTTTTGCCAATAAGGGATCGCTTGCCTTTCTGCCTGCCTGTGGCATCCGACCCGGATGACCAGCGCGATAGCATTCCAAGGCCGGCCCGGCGCCTATTCCGACCTGGCCTGCCGCACCGCTTTTCCCGGGCGGCCGACGCTGCCCTGCGAGACGTTCGAGCGCGCCATAGAGGCCGTGCATGACGGGCGCGCCAGCCTGGCGATGCTGCCCTGCGAGAACTCGCTGGCGGGACGGGTGCCCGACATACACGCGCTGTTGCCGGGCAGCGGCCTGTCCATCGTGGGCGAGCACTTCCAGCGGGTGGAGCACTGCCTGCTGGGATTGCCGGGCGCCACGGTCGGCGACATACGCCGCGTGCACTCCCACGCCGTGGCGCTGGGCCAGGTGCGCCGGCTGGTGCGCGAGCTGGGCGTGGCACCGGTGGTGGAGGCCGACACCGCCGGCAGCGCGCAACTGGTGGCGGAATGGGGCAGGCGGGAGGACGCGGCGATCGCCTCCGCCCTGGCGGCCGAGATCTACGGCCTGACCGTGCTGCGGGCCAATGTGGAGGACGCCGCGCACAACACCACGCGTTTCTACGTGGCGGCGCTGGACCCGGTGGCGCGCGCGGCGTGCGAGCCAGGGCTGATGACGACGTTCATCTTCCGTGTGCGCAACGTGCCGGCCGCTCTGTTCAAGGCGCTGGGCGGGTTTGCGACCAACGGCGTGAACATGACGAAGCTGGAGAGCTACATGGTGGACGGCGAGTTCACCGCCACGCAGTTTCTGTGCGACGTGGACGGGCATCCGGAGCAGCCTGGCCTGCGCCTGGCGTTGGAGGAACTGTCGTTCTTTTCCAACGAGGTTCGGGTTCTGGGGGTTTATGGGCGGGCGGGGTTCAGGGAAGCAAGCAAGCAGTCCTTTTTTGAAAAAAAGGACCAAAAAACTTTCGTTCCCCCGCATTTGCAACAGCCGGGTTCATCTGGATGAAGCGTTACGCTGCAGATGCGGGGAGATAAAAGTTTTTTGCTTCTTTTTTTCAAAAAAGAAGGCCTTCCTTACTCCCCGTCCGCAAGCCACTCCTCGATCAACCGCCGCGCGATAGACATGTCCGGCGGCAGCACCCAACCCTCCCGCGCCCGCACCTCGGCGCGGGTGAACCAGCGCGCCTCCACCAGCTCGTCCGTGTCCGCGGTGATCTCCGCCGTGGTGGCCTGGGCGTGGAAGCCGAGCATGATGCTGGACGGGAACGGCCAAGGCTGGCTGGAGCGGTAGCGCACGCCCGCCACGCGTATGCCGGCTTCTTCCCAGACCTCGCGCGCCACCGCCTCCTCCAGCGACTCGCCCGGTTCGACGAAGCCTGCGAGCGTGGTGAACACGCGCATGTCCCGGAAACGCGCCGGCTGGCCGAGCAAAGCCTGGCCCTGGTGGGTGACCAGCATGATCACGGCAGGGTCCGTGCGCGGGAAATGGTGCGCGCCGCAGCCGGTGCAGCCCATCACGTGGCCGGCCTCACGCGCCGCGCAGGCGGCACCGCACACGCTGCAAAAGCGGCTGCGGGTGCGCCAATGCATCAGGCCGCGCGCATGGGCGAGTATGGCGGCGTCCTCGGCGCCGAGCAGGCTGGCGACGCGGCGCAGGTCCTCGTAGCGGGTGCCGTCCGGCGCGGGCGGGCTGTCCAGGCTGCTGACATCGATGGCGAAGAGGGCGCGGCCGCCGGCCACGCCCAGCAGCGCCCAGGGCGCCGAACCCAGCAGGCCGGCTGCCACCGCCGGATCGAGGGCGGCTATCGCCGGCGTGCTTGCGTCGCCGGTCAGGAGGTTGCGGCTGCGGGAGACCGGCAGGAACATTGCGTCTGGCGAGGCGAGCCGGGCGGCGACCCAGGCTGTGTCCTTGCGGCGGGCATCCAGCCGGTCTAGCGGGCTGCCGGCGAAGATATTCGGCTTGTGGGCGTGGAGGTCTTGCATCGGCGGGTTCCTGGCACGCGCCGGGCCGCACGAGCAAGAAGACCCGCCGCGGCGGGGCCGAGGCGGGTCTTGCGCAGGTATCCGGACCGCGGTCCGGACCAGGTCAGCCGAGCCTAGACGGCCGGCTTGTAGGGCGAGGTGGTGCCGGTGGTGCCGGTTCCGGTGGTCTGGCTGCCGGACGTGGCCGTGCCCGGCTCCTTGGTGATCTCCACGTCTTCGCGGCGCACGGTGTCACGCACCGTCTCGGTGCGGTCGGTCGCTTCCTTGCGGACGACCACCTCTTCCTTGACGCGCGCCGTCTTGGAGACGACGGCTTCCTCGGCGGTTTCGGTGACTTCGATCGTCTTGTCGCCGAAGCTGTCGCCGGTGACGGGGCGGCCGTCGGTGACCGGGCGGCGTTCCACCGTCACGCGCTCCTCGTGCAGGTTGACCTGCTCTTCGACAGGGGTCTCCACCACGTAGCGGCGCACCCGGGTGGTGCCGCGGTTGATCGCCCGCTTGCCGACCGCCAGGGTCTCCTCGGAGAGCTGGATGGTGCCCGGCTCGCCGGCTGTGGCGCCGGTGTAGCCGGCCGTGCTGCCGGTGCTGGCCGTGCTACCGGTGGTGGTGGTGCTGCTGCCTGCCGTGCTGCCGCTGTAGCCGGTGGCGGCGGCGGTGCCGGTGCCGGCCATGGCGCCGGTGCCGCTGGTCTGCGAGACGCCGTAGCTGGCGGCGCGTTCGTCGATGTCGATCGGGTTGTGCCGCTCCAGGATGTCGAGCACCTGGTCGAGATGGCTGCCCGATCCGCGCACCGTGACGACGGTGGAGCCGCCCTGCAGGCTACGGTCATAAACCGCGGTGTCGTGGCCGTATTCCGGCTCGGCGCCGAACAGGCTGGCCCAGAAGCCCTGTTCCTGCCGCGGCTCGCCGGACGTGGTGGCGCCCGTCACACCGGACGTGGCGGCCGTGCCACCCGCATGCTGGGTGATATGGGTGTCCGGAACGCCTGCGGTCTTCAGATCCTGCACGGCGGCGGCTGCGTGTTCGGCCGTATCAAAAACGGCGACGATTGTTTCGTTTTCTGGCATGTTTAATGTCCTTCTAGGTGAATGTTCAGCCTGGCAACCGCTCGATGGTTGCCTGCTGCTCACGCAGCACGAGCGTTTCCTTGTGCTGTTCGCGTGTCGTCACGCGGGTGAGGCGGATTTCCTCTTTCAGCATAAGCCGGCGCTCGGTCACGAGCACCTCCTCGACGACGGATATGATCGTCGTTGCACCCTCCTCGCGAACGGGAGGATGTGCATCGACCATACGTCCGATTGCCACACGCTCGACTTCGACGCGCGTGACATCCAAGGGCTCGTCGACCGTATGTTCGCGCGCGTGCGTCTGAACATGAACACGCACCCGGCCGGTGATTACCGGCTTGATCGAGACAGAGAGTTCCTCCACGTGGAGAGGAACGATCAAATCCGGATCGTCCGCAGGCTGCGTTTGCATGGTCATTGCGGAACAGACGCAGCAGCGCGCGTCCTGTCGCATGTAAGTTACGTGAATCCGGTAAACTGAATGCGAGCGTAAGTACGTCAGCATGGCTAAGTGTCCGTTCGGAAACTTCGCCTGACGAGTTAGCTGGCAGTAACTTTCGAGTGGTGGAGCGTAGATGATTACTGTCGGACGCCCGTCAAAGCGAGTTTCCAAAACAGACACCAAGCGGCAGCACCGCACGACGAGAAGTTACGCGATACATGCATGTGTTTTTTGCTGGATTCTGTCGGCGGACATGTCGTCACGGCGCTGATACGTCAGTCGGCATCCAGAGGCAGAGGTTCGTCGGCGATCCGCTCGGGCGCCCACCGTGACAGGTCGAGAACGCTCGCTCGTGGCGCGTGCACGACGCGGCAGGTTCCGTCCTCGCGCGGGACATGGTCCTGCGTCGTCAGGCTCAAATTAGGATTGTAATAACGGTCACCTTGCGCCAGCAGCGCGCCCCAGCGCTCGATCATCAGCAGCGTGTCTTCGGGATGAAACACCTGCTTGGTCTGGCTGCGCGTGGCGGATTCGTAATGGAACAGGATTGTGGCGCCGTCGTACAGCACCCGCAAGCCGGACCCGCCCACCCGCAGGCACAGATCGGTGTCGTTGAAGCCGATGCCGAACCGCTCGTCGAAGCCGCTTACGCTGTCGAACACGCGGCGGCGGATCATCAGACAGGCCGCCGTCACCGCGGAGTAGTCACGCACCGAACTCAGCGCGCAGTTATAGCCCAAGTTGCGCCGGCCGTGCTTGTCCAGGAACACGTTCTGGAACTTCAGCGCGTGCTCGGCGGAATCGTTGAAGCCCAGCACCACGCCGGCATGCTGCACCGTGCTGTCCACATACATCAGCAGCGCGCCCACCGCACCCACGTCCGGCCGGGCGGCCAGCCGGCGCAGGCGGTCCACCCAGCCGTCCTGGGTGGCTTCCACGTCGTTGTTGAGGAACAGCACGAACTCGCAGCCGGCGCCGTGGGCGGCCACCGCCGCGTTGTTCATGGCGGAGAAGTTGAACGCGCCGTCATAGGCCATCACGGTGTGGCGTACCGCCAGCGTTTCCAGGTAAGCACAAGTCGCCGGGTCGTCGGACTGATGGTCGATGACGACGAGCTTGTAGTCGTGACGCGGCGTGGTGCGCTCGATCGAGTCGACCGCGGCGCGCAGCAGGTCCGCCTTGTTCCGGGTGGGGATCACGATCAGCACGCGGCCGGGCGCCTTGGGCCAGTCCACCCGGAACTGGTTGAACCACACGCCCGGTGAGACGACCGCGCCGGTGCCCAGCCTGTCCAGGTGGCGCTGTAGCGCGTCCGTGGTGGCCGCCATCACCGCTTCCTGCCTGGCGTGGCCGGTGCTGCCGCCATGGGTGCGCCAGCGGTACAGCACGGCCGGCACGTGCGTCACCACGCAGGAGGCCTCTATCATGCGCAGCACGAAGTCGACGTCGGCCGAGATCGTCATCGCCTCGTCCCAGCCGCCGATCCGCCGTGCCACTTCCGTGCGGGCGCAGACGAGGTGCACGAAATACGGGTGGCTGAGGTAATAGTCGTGGCTGAAGGCGGGGCGCAGGCGGAGTTCGGTTATCGCGTCGATGTTCTCCGCCGTCTGCGCCTCGTCGCTGTAGAGCAGGTCGGCTCCCGTCAGCCGGGCCGCGCGTATAAGCTGCCAGGCGGCGTCCGGCTCAAGCCTGTCGTCGTGGTCGACGAAGGCCACGTAGCCGAAGCGGGCGGCGCGCAGGCCGAAATTGACCGCGCGCGCGATGCCTACGTTCTGCGGCGAGCGCAGCACGCGTATCCTGCCGTCCCGCCCGGCGTAGCCCGCCAGGATTTCGGCCACGTGGGGCGCGGCCGAGCCGTCATCGACGCAGATCAGCTCCCAGGCGTCGCAGAACTGCGCGCGCACGCTCTCCAGCGCCTCGATCAGCCAGGCGCGCGGCGTCTCGTGCACCGGCATGATGAAGCTGATGCCGTCCTGGCCCGCGCGGTGGTTCAGCGCGCGGCGCAGGCGCGGCAGCACGCCGGCGGGCATGTCCTGCCGGCGGCGCAGGAAGCGGCGTATGTTGCGGTTGGTGTTCACCCTGATCGGCGAGCCGGGCAGCAGGTTGTCCGTGCCGGCGATGCGCGCCGTCACCTCCTGGTCCATCAGCCGCTCGTAATGCGCCGAGAGGTCTATCTTGAAAGCGCACAGCCCGGCGTTCAGCCCGGCATCCAGCAGGTCTCCGCGGAACAGGTTGGCGGTGCCGGTGCCCAGTATCTCGCCGCCTGGGCCCACGATCTCCACCTCCAGCGGCACCTCCGCCTGGGCGCGGTTCAGCGCCCAGCCATGCGCGGCCATGCCGTGCAGCGTGTCGAAACTGCCGACCAGGCCGGGCACCGGATCGACCACGACCGGGCTGCCGGCGAGCTCCGTCCGCTCGCCGGCCAGGCGCACGGCGATGCGGCGCTGGGCGGAAGGGTCCGGGTGCGGCGGCAGGATGACGCTGAAGCCGCAGGCCGACTGGCCGAAGCCCTGGTCGGCGATATCCGGGCGCGGCTGGTCGGCGGTGACCGTGGCCACCGTCTCCGCCCCAACCACCACATCGAGGCGCAAGCGGCGGCCGGGTGCCGCGAGGTCGACCGCCCAGCCTTCCACGTGGTTCGGGCTCGCGGCATCCAGGCAGCCAAGGAAACCAAGTCCGCTTGGGCTGAGCGTCAGCGGCAACCCGGGCAGCAGCCGCCCGCCGATACGCGGCTGAATCGCCAGCGTCTCGTGCGGGCGCAGCAGGGCATGGACCGGCAGGCGGAACTGCCAGGCCGGTGGCACCCCGCCGCCTTGCCGCAGCGCGGTGCCCTGGGCGGCCAGCCTGCCGCCGGAGAGCAGCTCCACGCCCAGCTCCGGCGCCAGGAACGGCGCCGCGGTGAACGAACCGGTGACGAACAGCCCGTCATGCCCGGCCGTGTGGAGCGACAGCGCGTAGAAGGGCGACAGGTCCTGCGGCATGCCGAGCAGGCTCTCGCCGCCGGGCAGCGCCAGTATGTCCAGGGCGGCGAAGATGAGGTGGCGCGGCAGCTCGTAGGTGAAGCAGGTGGTTCCGCGCGGACCGGGCGCCAGCGACCTTGTCGTCTGCACGATGCCGTCCAGCACGATGGCGACCCGGTCTATGCCGGTCCGGCGCTGGACGCCTTCGACGATGCCGCCCGGTAGTATCGAGAGCCGTAATGCGCGCTGGGGTGGCCGTTTCATTCTCGTAGGGTTAACGGGTGCGGGCACTTCGGCAAGGAAGGACGGCGTTCTTTTTTGCAGGAAGCCGCAAAAGGCTGCCGCGCCGCGCCGGACGCGGAGATGGCCGGCCCTCCGGCGGGTGAGCCGGGCGGGGGCCGGCACAGCGTCAGGTTGCGCTTGAAACATCGTCTCGGGTCAGTGCATAGACGGGCCTGTTCACCTCCTCCGGAGCGGCGTCCTTTTTCATGCGCATACTCCTGACAGGCGGCTGCGGCTTCATCGGCTCGGCGGTCATCCGGCACGTGCTGCGCGCGACCGGGCACGAGGTGGTCAACGTGGACAAGATGACCTACGCGGCCTCGCTGGACGCGCTGGAGGAGGCGGACGGTCACCCGCGCCACCATCTGATCCGGGCGGACGTGGCCGATGCCGACGCAATGGCCCGCGTGTTCGCCGAGTGGCGGCCGGACGCGGTGATGCACCTGGCCGCCGAGAGCCACGTGGACCGCTCGATCGACGGGCCGGGCGACTTCATACGCACCAACGTGGTGGGCAGCTTCACCCTGCTGGAGGCGGCGCGCGCCTACTGGTCCCGCCTGGACGGCGAGACGCGAGCGCGGTTCCGCTTCCACCACATCTCCACCGACGAGGTGTTCGGCGCCCTGGCCCAGGGCGACCCGCCCTTCACCGAAGCCACGCCGTACGACCCGCGCAGCCCCTATTCCGCCAGCAAGGCGGCGTCCGACCACCTGGCGCGCGCCTGGATGCACACCTACGGCCTGCCGGTGATCGTCAGCAACACGACAAATAATTACGGGCCCTGGCAATTCCCGGAAAAGCTGATCCCGCTAATCATTCTCAACGCTTTGGCCGGCGAGAGTCTGCCCGTCTATGGCGACGGATCGAACCAGCGCGACTGGCTGTACGTGGACGACCATGCCGAGGCGCTGGTGGCGGTGCTGGAGCGCGGCACGCCCGGCGCCACCTACGCGATCGGGGCGCGCCAGCCGCGCCGCAACCTGGACGTGGTGCACACGATCTGCGCGGTGCTGGATGAGCTGGTGCCAGACCCCGCCGGCGGGCGGGCGCGACTGATTAGGTTCGTGACCGACCGGCCGGGCCATGATTTCCGCTACGAGATAGATGCGAGCTTCGCCGAGGGCGCGCTGGGCTGGCGCGCGGCACATGATTTCGAGGCGGGCCTACGGCGGACGGTGGCGTGGTATCTGGACCACCGGCCGTGGTGGGAAGCGATACGCGCCGCGCGGTATGGCGGGCAGAGGCTGGGGACGGCGGCTTAGGTGCGTCTGTTCGAAAACTCGCCCTGGCGGCCATCTGACACCGATTTTCTGCGCTCCGGTGCTCGTGGCCACATCAGGCCACTCCGCTCCGGTGCTCGAAAATCGCCGCCAGCTGACTCACCAGGCCGAGTTTCTTAAACAGACGTCGCGAGATAGGAAGAAAGGCCTTCTTTGTTGAAAAAAAGAAGCAAAAAACTTTTGTCCCTGCGCTGGTGGAGCGGCCTGGCTCTATCCGGAGATGCACGAACGCTGCAGATGCGGGGAGACAAAAGTTTTTTGGTTCTTTCCTTCAAGAAAGGACCGCTTGCTTTCTGCCTCGCTTCGCGCAAAGCCGCCTGACAGCAAGGAAAGACAGGCATGAACATGAAGGGCATCGTGTTGGCCGGCGGATCCGGGACGCGCTTGCATCCGGTGACGTTGGCTAGCTCCAAGCAGCTTCTGCCGGTCTACGACAAGCCGATGATCTACTATCCGCTCACCGTGCTGATGCTGGCCGGCATACGGGACATACTGATCATTTCCACGCCGGCCGATCTGCCGCAGTTCCGCCGCCTGCTGGGGGACGGAGCGGGCCTGGGCGTGCGTTTCAGCTATGCCGAGCAGGCCCATCCGGAGGGGATTGCGCAGGCGTTCCTGATCGCCGACGACTGGCTGGCCGGCCAGCCCTGCGCGCTGGTGCTGGGCGACAACCTGATCTTCGGCGAGCACCTGTCCACCGCGTTCCGTGCGGCGGCGGTGCGTCCGGAGGGTGCCACCGTATTCGCCTACCAGGTGCGCGACCCTGAGCGCTACGGCGTGGTGCATTTCAACGAGGCCGGCCAGCCCATCGACATAGTCGAGAAGCCCGCCGTGCCGCCTTCGCCCTGGGCGGTGACGGGGCTGTATTTCTACGACGCGCGGGTGACCGAGTTCGCCCGCGCGGTGAAACCTTCCGCGCGTGGCGAGCTGGAGATCACCGACCTGAACCGGATGTATCTGGAGGAGGGCAGCCTGCATGTGGAGCAGCTTGGCCGCGGCTGCGCCTGGCTGGACGCCGGCACGCCGGACAGCCTGCTGCAGGCGGCGAGTTTCGTGCAGACCATACAGTCCCGCCAGGGCATGCTGGTGGGCTGTCCGGAGGAGGTGGCGTATCGAATGGGCTGGATCGACGCGGACGCGCTGCACGGCCACGCCCGCCGGCTAGGCAAGACCGATCTGGGCCGGCTATTGCGGGACGTGGCCAACGGCGTCCACGCCTGAGTGCCTTTGAAAACCTGCCCTGACGGCCATCTCGCGCGCGTCGTCTGCGCTCCGGTGCTCACAAACGCACGCCAGCTGACTCGTCAGGCCAGGTTTTGAAAGGCACTCTGCCCCGAAAAGCCTCTGCACGAATGCCGCAAGGCAGGCTCCGTATGGCAAATACGGGGAAGTAAAAGTTTTTTGGTCCTTTTTTCAAAATAGGACTGCTTCCTTTCCTGCGCCCCGGAGACGGCTTCCATGAAAATCGAGCGGCTTGCGATCCAGGAGGTCCTGCTGATCACTCCGCCGCGCTTCGGCGACGATCGCGGGTATTTTTCGGAGACCTACTCGCAGCCGCGCCTGGCGGCGGCCGGCGTGCCGGAGCCGTTCGTGCAGGACAACCAGAGCTTCTCGCGCGCCTGCTACACGGTGCGCGGCCTGCACTGCCAGGTCGCACCCTTCGTGCAGGGCAAGCTGGTCCGGGTGCTGCGCGGCGCCATCTGGGACGTGGCGGTGGATGCGCGCGCGGGCTCGCCCACCTTCGGCCAGCATGCGGCGGCCGTGCTGTCGGCGGAGAACGGCAGCCAGCTCTGGGTGCCGCCCGGCTTCCTGCACGGTTTCTGCACGATCGAGCCGGATACCGAGGTGGCCTACAAGGTGACCGGGCTGTACGACCGCGCGTCCGAGCGGGGCGTGCTGTGGACGGATCCCACGCTGGCGCTGCCCTGGCCGGCGCCCCCCGGCGAGGCGATGCTGTCCGACAAGGACCGCGTGCTGCCCGGCTGGGCGAATGCGGCGGGCTGGTTCGCGTGACGGGCGGCCGCATACTGGTCACCGGCGGCAGCGGCCAGCTGGCCCAGGCGCTGGCCCGCGCCGGCGGGGACCGGGTGGAGGTGGTGGGCCGCCCGGAGTTCGATTTCGAGCGGCCTGATACGCTGGATGCGGCGATACGCGCCCGCCTGCCGGCGCTGGTGGTGAACGCCGCGGCCTACACGGCGGTTGATGCGGCGGAGAGCGCGCCGGAGGAGGCCGCGCGCGCCAATGCCTCCGGCCCCGGCCTGGTGGCAGAGACCTGCCAGGCGCTTGGCATACCGCTGGTGCACGTCTCCACGGACTACGTGTTCGATGGCGCGAAAGGCGCGCCCTACGTGGAATCCGACGCCACCAATCCCACCGGGGTGTATGGCGCCACCAAGCTGGCCGGCGAGCGCGCGGTGCTGGAAGCCTGTCCTGGCGCGGTGGTGCTGCGCACGTCCTGGGTGTATGCGCCGACCGGGCGCAACTTCCTGCTCACCATGCTGAACGCGGCACGGCGCGCGCCGCGGCTGCGCGTGGTGGCCGATCAGAAAGGCACGCCCACGAACGCGGACGACCTGGCGGCGGCAACTTTGGCGGTGGCTGACAGGTTGTCTGCCGATGCCGCCAGGGGCGGCCGGGAGCAGGGTTTGGGCGGTATCTATCACGCGACGGGTCAGGGCGAGACGACGTGGCACGGCTTTGCCACGGCGATCTTCGCCCATGCCGCCCGCCATGGCTGGCCGGTGCCGCCGGTGGACGCCATCGCCACCGCTGACTGGCCTACGCCGGCGCGCCGTCCGGCCGATTCGCGCCTGGATTGCGGCAGGCTTGCCGCGACGTTCGGCGTGCGCCTGCCGGACTGGCAGGACAGCCTGGGCCCGGCGGTGGCGCGCGCGTGCGGCGGCGCCTGACCGGGGATGGACCGCCAGCCAGACATCGCGATACTGCTCTCGACCAGGAACGGCGCCGCCTTCCTGGACGCGCAGCTCGACAGCTTGCTCGCCCAGTCGCACACCGAATGGCAAATTTTCTGGCGTGACGACGGTTCGAGCGACGCCACGCCCGAGATCATGCACGAGTTCGCAGGCGCGGCCGGCGCCGGCCGCGTGGTGGACCTGAACGACAATGCCGGCCATGTGGGTGTCACCGCCAGCTTTCTCAGCCTGCTGCGCCGGGCGCCGCGCGGCCGCATCGTGGCCTTTGCCGACCAGGACGACGTGTGGCTGCCGGAGAAGCTGTCGCGCGGCGTGAGCGCGCTGGCCGGCGTGGGACACGGCCGGCCGGGGCTGTATTGCGCACGGCAGCACCTGGTGGGCGCGGACCTGACGCCGATCCGGCTGAGCGCGCCGGTGCGCGGGCAGATCGGCTTTCCGGGGTCGATGACGCAGAACGTGGCGACCGGCTGCACCGTGATGCTGAACGCGGATGCCGCCAGCCTGCTGGCCGACGCCCACGCGCCGGTGTCGGCGACCCTGCACGACTGGTGGGCCTATGTCCTGGTTTCGGCCAGCGGTGGGGCGGTGGTGGCGGATGACACGCCCACCGTGCTGTATCGCCAGCACGCTCATAATGCGGTGGGCGTGCCGCTCTCCCCGGCCAGGCGCGCGATGGCCGCGATACGGCGCGGCCCGAACGTGTTCATGCGCACATTCCGCGCGCATATGGAGGCGCTGTCCGCCCAGCCGGAGCTGCTTTCGCCAGCGGCGCGCGAGGCGCTGGCGCTGATCTCCGACGGGCTGCATGACGGCTGGAACCTGCGGCTGCGCGCGCTGCGCCATCCTGGCCTGCAGCGGCAGAGCTGGGCGGAGACGCAGTTGTTTCGTCTCTGGTTCATGCTGGGATAGGGCACACGTTTCAAGCAAGGCCGGGGGCTCGAACCAATGGCGCCAGCGGCGCCACCCCGCTCCCGGATAGTCGTGCCAAAGTCCAGCGACGCGCACTCCTATGAAATGGGGTCTGGGGCCAAGGCCCCGGCGGGGTTTGGGGCAGAGCCCCGACCTTGCTGCCTGTCAGGCGTCCACCCGCAAGCGCCCAACACCGCCGCCATGTCGGCCGGCGGCTCCGCCACGGCTTCCACCGCCGGGGTCACGTCCAGCCTGATCGCGCGCGCCAGCAACTGGAGTCGTCCGATCCCGTCGCCATACAGCGCGTCGCCCAGCAAAGGCGTGCCAAGGTGGGCGCAGTGCGCGCGCACCTGGTGCGTGCGGCCGGTACGCGGCTGCAGTTCCAGCCAGCTCAGCCCGTCCGCATGTCCCAGCAGGCGCCAGTCCGTCACCGCGGCCTGGCCGTCCGCCGCCACCACCATGCGCCAGCCGGACTGGCCTGTCCTCTTGGCCAGCGGCGCGTCGATCCGGCCCTGCCCGCCCTTCGGCCGGCCGCGCACTACGGCCCAATAGGTCTTGCGCGCCCGGCCGCCCGCGAACTCCGCCTGTGCTGCGATCAGCGCCGCGCGCCGCAGGGCGATCACCAGGCAGCCGGATGTGTCCGCGTCCAGCCGATGGGCCAGCCAGGGCCCGGTCCGGCGCCGGCTCAGCAGCGGGAACCAGTCTTCGACCGAGTGCCGGCTGCGCGGCCCGGCATGCACTGGCAGCCCGGCCGGCTTGTCGATCACCACGAAGCGCTCGTCCTCGAACAATATGCGCGGGCGCTCGGCGGTTGACACTTGCTTCCCCGTGGCGGACGTGCCGCCGATGCAGACCGACACGATCTGCGGCGCCAACGCGGTGGCCGCCCTGTTCCACCGCAGGCCGGATGCCGTGCTGCGCCTGTTCTACACCGAAGCTCTGCGCGGCATAGCCGGCCCGCTCTGCGCCGAACTGGCGCGTCGCCGCGCGCCTTACCGGCTGCTGCCGCCGGATGAGATGGCGCGCGCCGCCGGCACCGCCCATCACGGCGGGATAGCGGCGGTGGCGCGCGCCCGCGTGGTGCCGGTGATGGAGCCGGGCAGCCCGCCGCGCGTGCCCTTGCTGCTGGTGCTGGACGGCGTAGGCAACCCGCACAATTTCGGCGCGATCGCGCGCAGTGCCGCGTTCTTCGGCGTCACCACGCTGCTGATACACCATGTGCCGGGCGCGGCCCTGCCGTCGGATGCCGCGTACCGCACGTCCGAGGGTGCGCTGGAGTATCTGGACCTGTATCGCTCGCGCGAGCTGCCGGCACTGCTGCAGGCGCTGGGGCCGCTGTATCGCACGGTGGCGGCCACGCTTCGGCCGGGGGCGATGGCGATGGGTGACATGCCGCGCGACCGGCCGCTGGCGCTGGTGCTCGGTGGCGAGGAGCACGGCGTCTCGGCGCCCGTGCTGGCGGCGTGCCGGCGGGAGGTGCGCATTGCCGGCAGCGGCCTGGTGCAGAGCCTGAACGTGGCGCAGGCGGCGGCGGTACTGCTGCATGGGCTCAGGCCCTGATTGCCAGCGGCTCGCCCCCCGCGCCGCAGGCGCGAACCGATACCGCCAGCGGCGCCGGCCCGCTAAACACAGTCGCCCCTCAAAACCTGTTCCCGCACCCCTTAAGAAATGGGGTCTGGGGCCAAGGCCCCAGCGGGGTTTGGGGCAGAGCCCCAACCTTGCCGGCCTATCAAAATTCCACGCGCCGATACAACTTCCCCGGCCGCCGTGCCTTGACGCACCCCCGCCAAATGCGCTGGATCGCCCATCCCAGATGGAGCCGACCATGAAGAAAATCTCCGCCGCCGTGCTGCTCTGCACCACCTTGCTGGCCGCTGGCGCTGCCCGGGCCGACACCACCTATGTCGTGGACAAGATCACCATCACCGGCAGCAAGACAGTGCCGACGCAGACGATCCTGAACGGCCTCAGCATCCACAAGGGCAGCCGCGTCACCCAGGCGGACATCATCGCCGGCCAGGACGATGTCGGCAACGTGCTGAAAAAGGCCAACGTGGTGGGCGGCATCAAGACCGGCATGCGCGCGCTGCCGAAGAATCATGTGGAGGTGATCTACATGATCGACGACCAGGGCGCGCAGGCGCCGATCGTCAACCACGTGATGCCCAAGCTGCACGCGGAGATATTTGCCGGCAACAAGGCGCTGACGACCGACCAACTCCGGGCGGCGGCCGGCCTCACGCCCGGCCAGGAGCTCAGCAACGACAAGATCTCGGCCGCCCAGCAGGCGATCATCGCTGCCTACAAGGCGGCGAAAAAGCCGATCGACGTGCAGGTGAACGGCGCCATCAGCCAGTCCAAGGACGGAACGACGGACGTCACCTGGAACATCACGGAGACGAAGGGCAAGAAGGCCAAGGACACGCGCAGCCAGGAGGAGCAGGACCAGATTGCCCCTCCCTGAGGCAAGCGGACCTGGACCCGGCGTGGCGGCCCGGCAACGCGGCCGCCCTGGGCGGCGGTATGCAGTATCGCGGCCGGGGTCTTGTGGCGTAGGGTCGAGGACGAATCTCAACTCTCTGAGCTGCTGGAGCCTCGTGCATGGCGTCTGTCGCCCAAGGCCGTCTGCCAACCGGACAGGCCCCGCAAGGGCGGGGTCAGTCGGCGCGCGCGCCGTCCCGCCGGCTGGCCTCGCCGGCGATACGCGAGATCGTGGGCCGCCGCCTGGCCGAGCTGTTCGGACTGGCCATGGCGTTGTGCGGCGTGACGCTGGCGGTAGCGCTCGTCACCTACAACCCGCGTGATCCGTCGCTGAACACGGCCACGTCCCAGCACGCCACCAACCTGGTGGGGCCGGTGGGCTCCGTGCTGGCGGATTTCTTCCTGCAGGGCTTCGGCGTGGCGGGCGGCCTGCCGGCGCTGGCCTTGCTGATCTGGGCGTGGCGGCTGGCCAGCCGGCGCGGGCTGCGGTTCCCCGCCTTGCGCCTGGCGGCGATGGTGCTGGCCATACCTGCCCTGTCCACCGCCTTGTCCACGACGCCTTACAGCCTTGCCTGGCCCACCAGCGCGGGGCTGGGCGGTGCCGGCGGGCATCTGCTCTCCGTCACCTTCCTGGATTCGGCGGAGGGCGCGCTGGGCGGCCTGGGCGCGGTGTTGGTATTCGCGGCGTCCGCGGTGCTGGGGCTGGCTTTGGCCGCAGCCAGCTTCGGGCTGACGCCGGGCGAGTGGCGCGCCGCCGGGCGGCGTGCGGCGGTGGCGGCCCGCGCCGGTGCGGCCGGCAGCCAGACGGTGGCCGGGCTGTTCGTGCGCAGGCCGGCCGCGGCCTATGTGGCCGATGACGAGCCGGAGGATGCGTCCTGGCAGGAGCCGGTGGCGGTGGTCACCAGCCCCTCGATGGCGCCGCCGGCGGCCACCCCCATCACGCGGCGTGGCGAGGCCGCTTTGCTGCCGGACCAGCCGCCGGCCAAGACGACGCTGCGCGCCCGGGTGGCCGCGCCGGAGGTGACACGCCAGGCGCCGGCGCGCCAGGAGAGCCTGCCGCTGCAGGAGGCGAGCTGGCGTCTGCCGCCCAACAGCCTGCTGCGCGCGCCGCCCGCCCGCGCCAGCGCCGGCCCGGACGAGGAGGCGCTGCAGAACAACGCCCGCCTGCTGGAATCCGTGCTGGCCGATTACGGCGTGCAGGGCGCCATACGCGACATCCGGCCTGGCCCGGTGGTCACGCTGTACGAGTTGGAGCCGGCGCCGGGCATACGCAGCGCGCGGGTGATCGGGCTGGCGGACGACGTGGCGCGCAGCCTGTCGGTGACCGCGGTGCGCATCGCCACCGTTTCGGGCCGCAACGTGATCGGCATAGAGGTGCCGAACGCGAAGCGGGAGACGGTGTTCCTGGCCGAGCTGCTGGAAAGCGAGGCCTGGACGCGCCACCAGGGCCGCCTGCCGATAGCGCTGGGCAAGGACATCTCCGGCACGCCGGTGGTCAGTGACCTGGCGCGCATGCCGCATCTGCTGATCGCGGGAACCACCGGATCGGGCAAGTCGGTGGGGATCAACGCGATGATCCTTTCGCTGCTGTTCAAGCTTTCGCCCGAGCAGTGCCGGATGATCCTGATTGACCCGAAGATGCTGGAGCTTTCGGTGTACGAGGGCATTCCGCATCTGATGGCGCCGGTGGTGACCGACCCGGCCAAGGCGGTGCAGGCGCTGAAATGGACGGTGCGCGAGATGGAACGCCGCTACCGCGCCATGAGCCAGTTGGGCGTGCGCAACGTGGGCGGCTACAACGAGCGCGTGGAGGAGGCCCGCGCCCGCGGCGAGGTGATCAGCCGGCGCGTGCAGACCGGGTTCGATTCCGAGACGGGGCGCCCGACCTTCGAGGAACAGCCGCTGGTGCTGGAGGCGCTGCCGTTCATCGTGGTGGTGATCGACGAGATGGCCGACCTGATGATGACCGCCGGCAAGGACATCGAAGCCGCGGTGCAGCGCCTGGCGCAGATGGCGCGCGCCGCCGGCATACACGTGATCATGGCGACGCAGCGGCCGTCGGTGGACGTGATCACCGGCACCATCAAGGCCAACTTCCCCACCCGCATCAGCTTCCAGGTGATCAGCAAGTTCGACAGCCGCACCATACTGGGCGAGCAGGGAGCCGAGCAGCTGCTGGGCCATGGCGACCTGCTCTACATGATGGGCGGCGGGCGCATCACCCGCGTGCACGGCCCGCTGGTGACCGACCGCGAGGTGGAGGACACGGTGGCGTTCCTGCGTCAGCAGGGCGCGCCGGACTACCTGGACGAGGTGACCGACGGCGCCGAGGAGGAGAGCGGCGGCGGGGCGAAGGACGCGTTCGCAGGCCTGGGCGGCGGCGACGGGGAGATGGGCCTGTTCGACCAGGCTGTGGCCATCGTGGCGCGCGAGGGCAAGGCGAGCACCAGCTTCATCCAGCGGCACCTCAACATCGGCTATAACCGCGCGGCCAAGCTGATCGAGCAGATGGAGAAGGAGGGCATCATCAGTGCCGCCAACCATGTGGGGCGGCGCGAGGTGCTGTGCCGGCGAACGGGGGACGAGTAAGGAAGGAAGCATTTCTTTTTAAAAGAAGAACCAAAAACTTTTACCTTCGTGGGGCGCGTCTTGCTGAAGCGCGCGTCAACGTTGCCGCGGCAGCGGATCAAAAGCTTTTTGTTTTCCGAACAATAAGGCCTTCCTCCCTTCTGCAACCCGGACCGTCCGAAAATGTTCATCCTCATCCGCAAGGATGTGGCCGTGAGCGACGACGCCGACGATCTTCTCGATCCCAAAGCAGCCGCAAAAGCGGCGCACCTGCACTACGTGTCCGACACCAAGCCCGGCATCAGGCGAGAGCCGGCGCAGGAAGGCGGCTGGGATTACTTCCTGCCGGACGGCAAGAAGATCACGGACGAGGGCGTGATACAGCGCATACGCAAGCTGGCCATCCCGCCAGCCTACACGGACGTGTGGATCTGCCGGGACCCGAACGGCCACCTGCAGGCCGTCGGGCGTGATGCGCGCGGCCGCAAACAGTATCGCTACCACCCGCGCTGGCGGGAAATCCGCGACGAGGCGAAATACGGCAAGATGCTGGTGTTCGGCCGCAAGCTGCCGGACATTCGCGCGCGCGTGGAGCACGATCTGGCCAAGCCCGGCCTGCCGCGCGAGAAGGTGCTGGCCGCGCTGGTGCGTCTGCTGGAACGCACGCTGGCGCGTATCGGCAACGAGGAATACGCCAAGAGCAACAACAGCTTCGGGCTGACGACTTTGCGCGAGCGCCATGCGAAGGTGCATGGCAGCGTGGTGGAACTGGATTTCCGCGCCAAGCACGGCATCCAGCGCCACATCGAGTTGAAGGACCGCAAGCTCGCCAACATCGTCAAGAAACTGCAGGACATTCCGGGACAGGAGCTGTTCCACTACATCGACCATGATGGCAACAGCCACACGGTCGGTTCGGACGACGTGAACGCTTACCTTCACGAAATTACCGGCGAGCACATTACGGCGAAGGATTTCCGCACCTGGGCGGCGACCAATTTGGCGGCGCTGGCATTGCGCGAGTTCGAGACATACGACACCGCGGCGAAGGCGAAGAAGAACGTGCTGCGCGCGGTGGAGGCGGTGAGCTCGCTACTGGGCAATACGCCCAGCATCTGCCGGAAGTGCTACATCCACCCGGCGATCTTCGACGGCTACCTGGACGGCAGCCTGCTCGAGGGATTGAAGGCGCGCGCGGATGCGGTGCTGGACGAGCACGGGCACGGGCTTACGGCGGAAGAGGTGGCGGTTACCGCGTTTCTGGATCGCCGGCTGCAGCAGATGGCGGCTTAGCGCGGGAAGCAGCCGTTTCGGAAAGACAAGCCGCAAGCTGTGGCGTAGTTTCGCGCTATTTCCCGGCGCGGACTCAGACGCCACACATGATCAAACCTGTGCCAATACTCACATCCGCTGCGTGGAAGGTCGGCGAGAGCGTACCCTGGACCGTGTCCTGGACCGGCGAGGAGAGCTTCGACTTCCAGGACTCTGTGGATTTTCCTGGCCTGGTCGACCTCGTGCAGACCGAGCGCCCGGGTGAAGGATTGCCGAAGTTCAAGGCGTTGCACGTGACCCGGCTTCGGCGGGGGATGGTTCGCCATACCTGCCACGTGTGTGGACGGCCGACGCCCAGGAGCGACCGATATCTTTTGCCTGTCCAATCCGGCGGGTTTGTCGCCGTGGGTGCGGACCCCTTCCGCTATGCGGCCAACGTGCCACCGCTTCACCTGAATTGCGCGCGAAAGGCGCAGCGTCTGTGCCCGCATCTTGGGCAGGCGACGATCCCGCCGGTAGCCTATCCGGACGAGAGCAGTCAGATGATGCCGCGTCGCGATGTCGTGGAAGGAATGGAGGCGCTGGCCAAGGCGCTTCCTGCCAACCTGCCGGTGGTGTTTAGCTGCCTTCGTCTGTTCGGGCCGCGCTTCAGCAAGAAAATCCTGAACTTGCGCCGGGCGCACGCGCAGCATGCCTTTGCGCGTTGATAAGGCGTGCAACCGGCTTCGCAATTCAATCCAGTCGAGCACCGACGCAGCCTTGCCCCGGTCAGGCGTCGGTCTCGCTTCACAAGACAATTGCGTCTCTGCGCACATTGACCAGCGTCCGGCACCCCGCCAGGCCCATGGTCAGGTCCAGCTCCGCCAGGATGTTGCGCACCACCGCAGCCACGCCGGCTTCGCCGGCGATCGACAATCCATAGATGTAGGGTCGGCCGACCAGCACCGAACTGGCGCCCAGCGCCAGTGCCTTGAACACGTCCGCGCCGCTGCGTATGCCGCTGTCGAACAGCACGGGTATGCGCCCGCCCACCGCTGCCGCCACGTCGGCCAGCGCGTGCAGCGCGGCCATGGCACCGTCGATCTGCCTTCCGCCGTGGTTGGAGACGATGATGCCGTCCATGCCGTGATCCATGGCGAGCTGCGCATCGTCGGGGTGGTTGATGCCCTTCAGCAATATCGGCAGCTTCGTGTGCTGGCGCAGGAAGCCGAGCCGGTCCCAGGTGATCGTCGGATTCGAATAGGTCGTCATGAACAGCAGGCTGGCCGCATGCGGGTCGGATTTCCGCTCGCCCAGCATGGCCTGGAACACCGGGTCCGAGGTATATTGCGCGATGCCCTTGGCTTCCAGGAACGGCAGATACGCCAGGTCCAGGTCGCGCGTGCGCCAGCCCAGCAAGGCGGTGTCCAGCGTCACCACCAGCGCGGTGCAGCCGCACGCTTCGGCGCGGCGCACCAGGCTGGCCACCAGCTCGTCGGACTTGCCCCAGTAGAGCTGGAACCAGCGCTCGCCCGTGCCATTGGCCGCGGCGATCGCCTCCATCGGGTGGCTCGCCTGGTTGGAGATGATCATCGGCACGCCGACTTCGGCGCAGGCGCGCGCGGTGGCCAGGTCGCCCTCCTTGTGCGCCATCTCCTGCACGCCGATCGGGGCGGCCAGAATCGGGCTCGGCCGGGTGCGGCCCAGCAGGGTGGTGGACAGGTCCCGGCGTCCCATGTCGCGCAGCATGCGCGGGCGTATGCGCACGGTGTCGAAAGCGGCGAGGTTGGCGCGCATCGTGGCTTCCCGCCCGGCGCCGCCGGCGATGTAGGCGAACGCTTCCGGGGACATCGCCGCCGCGGCGCGCGCCTCCAGCTCGGCCTGCCGTGTGGGGACCACCGGCTTCTGCTGCTGCAGCATGCCGCCCATGTAGATCTCGCCCTGGCGCGCGGTGCCGGGGGCCACGACCAGGCGGGCGTCTTGCGTGTCGCTCATGCGTGCGGTCCCTTTCTGTTCTTTTCGGCCGAGGCCTTATGGCCTACAGTCTCGCATGGATATGAGTCTGCCGGAACGCTCCGCCGCCGTCCGCCGCCAGGCGGCGCGGTTTTGCCGTGAACTCGGCTGGGCGCCGCTGCACGAGGTGAGCCTGCCGAACGGCCGCCGCGCGGACATATTGGCGCTGCGCCGTGACGGCGATTTCGCCTGCATCGAGGTGAAGTCCGGCGCCACGGACTTCCTGACCGACAGCAAGTGGCCGGAATACCGGGACTATGCGGACGCGCTGTATTTCGCGGTGGACGCGGATTTTCCGCAGGATCTGCTGCCGCAGGACGTGGGCCTGATCGTCACTGCGCATGGCGAGGCGGCGCTGCTGCGCGAGGCGCCGCTGCACCGCATGGCGGCGGCGCGGCGTCGGGCGCTGACGCACCGGTTCGCGGCGCTGGCGGCGTGCCGGCTGGAGGCGATCATCGATCCGCTGGACCGGTTTGCGCTTAGCTGCGAGTAAGGAAGCAAGGCCTTCTTTTTTGAAAAAAAAGAAGCAAAAAACTTTTGCTCCCTGTCGGCGAGCTTCCGGAAAGGTCCGCGACAGCACAGACAAAAGTCTTTTGCTTCTTTTCTTCAGAAAAGAAGGCCTTCCTTTCTTCCTTTAGGACCCGCCATGCGCCACGAAAACCGCGCCGCCGACGCGCTACGCTCCGTCTCCATCGAGCCGGGCTTCTCCCACCACGCCGAAGGGAGCTGCCTGATACGCATGGGCGGCACCGAAGTGCTGTGCACCGCCAGCGTGGAACCGCGCGTGCCGCCTTTCATGCGCGGCAAGGGGTTGGGCTGGGTCACGGCCGAATACGGCATGCTGCCGCGCGCCACCCATACGCGGGGGGACCGCGAGGCGGCGCGCGGCAAGCAGTCCGGCCGCACGCAGGAGATACAACGGCTGATCGGCCGCTCGCTGCGCGCCATCACGGACCGCACCGCGATGGGCGAGCTGACCGTGGCACTGGATTGCGACGTGCTGAACGCCGATGGCGGCACGCGCTGCGCCAGCATCACCGGCGCGTTCGTCGCGCTCAGCCTGGCGTTCCGCAAGCTGGTGGACACGCGGGTGATCGCGGCGGTGCCGCTGACCGGGCAGGTGGCTGCCGTGTCCTGCGGGCTGGTGGGCGGGGCGGCGCTGCTGGACCTGGACTACGCCGAGGATAGCGGCGCCGAGGCGGACGCCAATTTCGTGCTGACCGAAAACGGCATCGTGGAGATACAGGGGACCGCCGAGCAGTCGCCGTTCAGCGAGGCGCAGTTCCTGGAGCTGCTGCGTCTGGCCAAAACGGGCACCGCCGCGCTGTTCGCGGCGCAGGCAGAGGCGTTGCGGTGAGCGCTACGCGTCGTCTGGAGCGGGGAAGCCGGCTTGTGCTGGCCAGCCACAACAGCGGCAAGCTGCGCGAGATCGCGGCCTTGCTGGCGCCGTACGGGATCGGTCTGGTGTCGGCAGGCGAACTCGGGCTGGCGGAGCCGGAGGAGACCGAGGCGGATTTTGCCGGCAACGCGCGGCTGAAGGCGCGTGCGGCGGCGCAGGGCGCGGACTTGCCCGCTCTGGCGGACGATTCGGGGTTCTGCGTGGCCGCCCTAGGCGGTGCGCCCGGCGTGCTGTCCGCACGCTGGGCCGGGCCGGAGAGGGACTTCGCCGACGCCATGCGGAAGGTGCAGGCGGCGCGTGAGGGCGTGGCGGACGACCGGGCCTGGTTCGTGTGCGTCTTGAGCCTCGCCTGGCCGGATGGCGGGACGGCGAGTTTCCTGGGCCGTGTGGAGGGGCGCGCCGTATGGCCGCCGCGTGGCACGTTCGGGTTCGGCTACGATCCGATGTTCATACCGAATGGCGGCTCGGAGACGTTCGGGGAGATGAACCCGGAGCTCAAGCATGCCGGAAGCCATCGGGCGCAGGCCATGGCGCAGTTGGCGGCGGCTTGTCTGCCGCGTGAGGGAAGAAGTTGAAAGAAAGCCTTTTTTTCCGAGAAAAAGAAGCAAAAACTTCTGTTCGGGCGTTCGCGGCGCGTCAGGGCGTATCGTTTCAGCGATACGCCCGGATTTTGCCTACGCGTGTTTAGTTACGGGCGCGTCTCAGGCCGGAGCCGGCGGCGCGCACCAGGACGCGCAGCAGGCCTGTCTGCGCCACCATGCGGGTGGCTGGCGCCAGCAGGGCAGCCAGGGTCAGCGTCTGGCGCGCCTGCTCGATGCTCTGGTCGCGGACGCGGCGGGCTTCCTCGATCACCGGATCCTTGATCTCGCCGGCCGCGAGCAGGCCGAAGATCACCACGATGACCAGATCAACCGCGGCCACGATCGCCACCGCGGCAACCGGGACCATGTGCGCGTAATCGACCAGCGCGAGCGCCCCGGCCACATGCAGGGCGGCGAGCAGACCGAGGGCGAACACCGCCGTCACTGCCCCGTAGATCGCGCGGCGAACGATGCCGCTGACGGTCCGCTTGATCAGCAGGATTTCTGCCTGGGCGGCAACGCGGGCGAGGCGGGCGGTGCGCATCTGCTGCGGCCCTTACTTGGTGATTCGGCCGAACAGGAAGCCCACGGCCGCTGCCACGCCGATGGCGATAAGCGGCTGGTCCCGCACACGGTCCGACACCGCTTCCGCGCCGTCTTCGGTGTAGGAACGGGCCTTGCCTGCCGCGGCGTAGGCGCGCTTGCTGGCGTCCGAGAAGGCCGGCGTCACGCGGTCGTCCATGAGCTGGTTCACCTGGTCGCGCAGGGCGCGCAATTCGTCACGGGCGGAGTCTGTCATAGCCATGGAACGCTCCTTTTGAGGATGGGTCAGCAGTCCGGGCCGCCGTCATGGCTGCCGTAGGCCCAAGCAACGCCACCTTTCAGGGCAGGTTGCCTTGCGGTATCAAACCGGTGTGGGGGATTGCGGCATAGAACGGGCAACGCTGACGCTTGCGGGGCTGAAAAGTGCCGCCGCGCCGGGCGCGGGTGGATGGGGCAGCCTCGGCGGTCTGACGCTCTCGCCGGATCCGGGCAGGCTGACCGTGGTGCTGGGGCCGGCGGGCGCCGGCAAATCGGCGCTGATCGAGGCGCTGGCCGGCTTCGCGCGGCCGCGCGGCACCATCATGCTGGACGGCCGCGACATCACGCATGTGCCGGCCTGGCGGCGCGGCTTCGGCGTAGTGCGGCAGCAGGACGCGCTTTTGCCGCATCTGACGCTGGCGGAGAACGTGGCGTTCGGGCTGCGCATGCGCGGGGTCGGGCGTGCGGCGCGGCGCGGACTCGTGGAAGAGGCGTTGCACCTGGTGCAGTTGGAGGGTGCAAGCGGGCGCCGGCCGTCCGCGGTGACGCCCGCGCAACGGCAGCGAGCCATGCTGGCGCGGGCCACGGTGTTCGCGCCGCGCGTGCTGCTTCTGGACGAGCCGGCTTGCCTGCAGGATCCCCCGGCGCGCGCGGCGCTGCTGGCCGGCCTGCCGCGCATCCATGCGCTGCTGGGCGGCGGCACCACGCTGCTCGCCACCTCGTCCGCCACCGATGCGCTTGCCGTGGCAGACGGGCTGGCGGTCCTGCGCGCCGGGACACTGGCGCAGCATGGCACCGCCGAGGAGGTGTTCGACCGGCCGTGCAATGACTACGTTGCGGCATTGCTGGGCGAGACGAACCGGCTGCCGGGCACCATCCTGGAGCTGGACGACGATCTGGCCACCGTGCGGCTGGATTGCGGTCCGGTGATAGAGGCGCAGCCGGGACGCGCGCTGCAGGCCGGCGACGCCTGCATGGTGAGCCTGCGGCCGGACAGGATAGCGGTTGCCGCGGCCACCGCCGCGGAGATGGGCACCCACGCGGTGGACGCCACGCTGCTGGAAGCGCGCTTCCAGGGCGATTGCTACCGGCTGCGCCTGCTGATCGGCTCCGGCGCCCAGGTGACGGTCAGGCGGCCGGTGGGCGCAGGGCTGCGCGGCCTCGCGGTGGGCGGAACCGCGGCACTGGCCTGGCAGCCGCACCACGCCTTCGCGTTCCGGACGGCGGCGGACGAGGCGCCGGCGGCTTGAACGCCGAGTCTTCTTGATTACTTAAGGCGGTCGCGTCACAACAGCGCCAGATTGCCACCTCAACAGGAGAGTACAATAGCCCGAGGCCCAATGCCCGCCGCCCCATCCCGCGACGGCCCACGCGTGAACGAAGACATACGCGTCCCCCAGGTGCGCCTGATCGACCAGGACGGGGAGATGCAGGGCGTGATGTCCGCCCGTGACGCGCTGCTGCGCGCCTATGCCGTGGGGCTGGACCTGCTGGAGATCAGCCCGAACGCCGATCCGCCGGTCTGCAAGATACTGGATTTCGGCAAGTATAAATACGAGCTGCAGAAGAAGAAGAACGAGGCGAAGAAAAAGCAGCGCGTCATCGAGATCAAGGAAGTCAAGGTCCGTCCGAACATCGACGAGAACGACTACCAGGTGAAATTGCGCTCGATGAAAAGCTTCATCGACGAGGGCGACAAGGTAAAGGTGACGTTGCGCTTCCGTGGCCGTGAGATGGCCCACCAGGACATCGGCGTGAAGGTGCTGGAGCGGATACGCGCCGATCTGGAGCCGGCGACGAAGGTGGAGCAGATGCCGCGCATGGAAATGCGCCAGATGGTCATGGTGCTTTCGCCCAAGTGATAGCCGGCTTGGCGGCCATCTGACGCTCCGATGGACGGGAGGCGCGCCGGCTGGCTTGCCAGGCCGCCTTCGTTCCGATCTCCCGCAAGGGTAAGCAGGTGTTGCCTGCTTCCTAGAGTCTGTTTGGAAACTTGGCCTGGTGAGTCAGCTGGCGGTAATTTTCGAGCACCGGAGCGGAGTGGCCTCTCGTGGCCATGAGCACCGGAGCACAGGAAATCACCGTCAAATGGCCGCAAGGGCGAGTTTCCAAACAGACTTCTAGAACGTAATCACCGTCTTATGGTCAATCACCAGCGCATTGGGAATCTCGTTGATCCCGCTGGGGTGCCACGTATTGCAGGCCGGGCCGCAGCAGCAGCCAGGGTGCCACGGTGGCGCCGTAATTCAGTTCGGCCACGTATTCCTGCAACGTCAGCGGCGCACCAAGGCGGGTTTCGATCGCCTGCAGGCTGCCGTTAGGGAGGCCACGGCCAGGCCGAGCGCCACGGTGTCGCTGTCACGGCCGGCGAACGTGCCCTCGCGCAGGATGCCGGCCTGGCCGTATCAGTTGACGAAAGCGGTTGCCTTGTCGCCCCATTCCAGCGCGGCGAACACTACCGTGCCGCGCTTGCCGTGCGAGTCCGGATCCAGCTTGACCGTCTGGTCCGCAATCGCCCAGCCGCCGTAGCGGCCGGCGCGGTCCGGCAGCGGCACTGCCATCAGTTGCGCGGTGTTCTGGCGCGGCACAAACGCGCCCGGCGCAGCGGCGGCACATCCGATCAGCAGCAGACCCGCAGGTCGTTGCATCCGCACCCGCTCATCCTTGCGCCACTCCGGCGCCGACCGCATCATGGCAAACAAGTTTCGGAGCCGCGATGGAACGGTAGCGGATCGGCCGCGGAGCTGCGGCGCGGGAAGCGCCAACGTACCGGCATCGGGCCCGCGCGCGGGCGGCAACAGGAGCATCGCCGTGGCATTCTACTTCGTGGCCGTCATCGCCTCGCTCGGCGGGTTGCTGTTCGGCTATGACACCGGGGTCATCTCCGGCGCGCTTCCTTTCATCAACAGGCAATTCGCGCTTGATGCAACGATGCAGGGCGTGGCGGCGGCCGCTGTGCTGGTGGGGGCCACGTTCGGCGCCGCGTTCGCCGGCAGCCTTTCGGACCGGTTCGGGCGCAAGCACGTCATCCTGGCGGTAGCGGCGCTGTTCGTGCTGGGTGCGCTGAGCTCCGCATTGGCGCCGGCGCTGACCGTACTGATCGCGGCGCGCGCGATCGTGGGTGTGGCGATCGGGGTCGCATCCATGCTGACGCCGCTATATCTGGCGGAGATCGCGCCGAAGAAACATCGCGGTGCGGTCGTCTCGTTGAACCAGTTCTGCATCACCTTCGGCATCCTGGTCAGCTACCTGACCGACTACGCGTTGACCGGCGCGGCGCAGAACTGGCGCTGGATGCTGGGCCTGGGCATGGTGCCCGGCACGATCCTGTTCTTCGGCATGCTGACCCTGCCGGAAAGCCCGCGCTGGCTCGCCGGGCAAGGCCGGATGCAGGAAGCGCGCGCCGCCCTGGACCGCATGCGCGACGGTCTGGGTGTGGAGGAGGAACTGGGCGAGCTGCGCACGGACGTGCTGAACGAGACGACGCGCAAGGCCGGCTGGTCCGAACTGCTGCACGGCATCGGCCGCCGGCCGCTGATCATCGGCGTGGCGCTTGCGGTGTTCCAGCAGGTGACCGGGATAAACACGGTGATCTATTACGCGCCCGCCATCTTCCAGAGCGCCGGGCTGTCGTCGGCGTCCGTATCCATCCTGGCCACCGCGGGCGTCGGGCTGGTGAACGTGCTGATGACAGTGGTGGCGATGCGCCTGATGGACCATGCCGGCCGGCGCGCGCTGCTGTTGTGGGGCCTGGGCGGGATGATCGTGATGCTGACCGTGCTCAGCGCTAGCTTTCTCGCCGGCACCCACGGCACCACCGCCTATATCACCGTGGCGTCGGTGGCGATCTATGTGGGCTTTTTCGCTATCGGCCTGGGCCCGGTGTTCTGGCTGCTGATCGCGGAGATATTCCCGCTCGCCGTACGCGGGCGCGGCATGAGTGTGGCGTCGGTCAGCAACTGGGGTTCGAATTTCATCGTGACCCTGGCGTTTCCCAAACTGGTGGCGAGCCTTGGGAGTGCCACGGCGTTCGCGATCTTTGCCGTGCTGACCTCCGGCGCCTGGGTGTTTACGTATCGGATGGTGCCGGAGACGCGCGGGCGATCTTTGGAAGAGATCGAGGCGGAGCTGGAGACGGCATAGGGAAGCCTTCGCCCGCACTGGCGCGCGCGCCCAACTGCAAGTACGCAGATCTGCAGAACCAGCGCGGGCCTGGGTGCCAGCGTGTGAGCAAAAGCTTTTTGCTTCTTTTTCTCGAAAAAGAAGGCCTTGCTTTCTTCCCCGCCTAAGGCAGCAGCGGATTGGACCGCTGCAGCCAATTCTTGTCGGGAAGATCGCTGGTCCGCCACCCGCCGCCCAGGGCCTGTATCAAGGCTACCGCGTCCGCCAGGCGCGTCTGCTGTATGGTGATCAGGTTCTGCTGCGCGGTCAGCAGCGTGTCCTGCGCGGTGATCACCGCTGTGTAGGCCTGCGTGCCGGCGCGGTATTCGTTCAGCGCGATCTGGGCGGCACGGCTGGCGTCCGCCACCGTCTGGCGCTGCACCACTTCCTGGCGGGCCAGGATGCGCAGGCCGGACAGCGCGTCCTCCACCTGCTGGAACGCGGTCAGCACGGTCTGCCTGTAGGTGGCCACGCTTTCATCGTAGGTGGCGCGGGCGGCGCGCACGGCCGCGGTGCGCGCGCCGCCTTCGAACAGCGCGTCGCTGGCCGAGGCGCCGAGCGACCAGACCCGGTTGGCGCTGGAGATCAGCGAGCTGAGCGGGTTGCCCTGGTAGCCGAACAGCGCCGAGAGCGTGATGTCCGGGTAGTAGGCGCCGACCGCCACGCCGACCAGGGCGTTATTGGCCTTCATCTCGCGCTCGGCGTTGGCGATGTCCGGCCGGCGTTCCAGCAGGGCGGAGGGTACCAGGCCCGGCGTGTCCGGCACGGCGGGCACGCTGGCCTCCGGCGTAATGGTCAGGGCCGCCGGCGGTACGCCGATCAGCATGGCTATGGCGTGTTCGTACTGCGCGCGTGCCACGCCCACGTTGATGGCGGCCGATTGCGCGGCTTCCAACTGCGTCTGCGCCGTCAGCACGTCCGAGCGCGCGGCGAAACCGGCATTGTACTGATTCTGCACGATGCGCAGCGCTTCGGTATCCAGGCGTACCGTCTCGTCGAGCACCCGCTGCAGCGCGTCCGTGGTGCGCAGGTCCAGATAATCGGTGGCCAGCGACCCCTGCGCGGACAGCCGCGCGTTGGCCACCAGGGCGGCGCTGGCCTGCGCGTTGGCGACGTTGCTTTCCACTTGGCGGCGAAGCTTGCCCCACACGTCCAGATCCCAGTCCGCACTGCCCTCCAGCGTGTAGGTGGTGCGGGTGGAGCCGCCGCCGAAACCGCCGCCGCCGGTGGAGGCGACGCTGGTCGTGCTGCCGGTGTTGCCGGTGCCGCTGGTGACGCCGCCCGTGCTGGTGGTGCTGCCCGTTGTCGTTGTGCCGGTGGTGGTGCCCGTGGTGCCGAGCGTGTTGCCGCCGGTGCCCGTGCTGGTCAGCACGCCGCCGCTGCCGCTGGAGCGGGTGACGCCGACATTGCCGGACAAGGTGGGGAACAGGTTGGCGCGTGCTTCGTCCACCAAAGCCTGCGCGTTCTCGTAGGCGGCCACCTGCTCGCGCAGGGTCTGGTTGCCGGTGTCTATCTGGGCTTCCAGCCGGTCCAGCAGGGGATCGTGGAACACGGCCCACCATTGGCCTTTCGGCGCCTGGTCTTCCGGGGTGGCCAGCTTCCAGCCAGGCAGTTCCTTGAAGACGGAGGTGAGCGGGGTGGAGGGGCGCTTGTAGTCGGGGCCTACCATGCAGGCGGAGAGGAGGAGGCAAGGAAGGAAGCAGTTCTTTTTTGAAAGAAAGAACCAAAAAACTTTTGCTCCTCCGCCTGCGGTAGCGCGCGCGCTGGTTCTGCCAGTGCGCGTGGCTGCACTGCTTGCACGCGCTGTGGTGCAGGCGGGGGACAAAAGTTTTTTGCTTCTTTTTTTCAAAAAAGAAGGCCTTGCCTTACTCTTCACTCAGCCGGCGCCTTCGAAACATGCGTCCTGGGAAACGCCCGCCGCCAGCCGCGCTGCGACCACAAGCGGAACCTGTCCAGGTACAGATACACGACGGGCGTCGTATAAAGCGTCAACACCTGGCTGACGATAAGCCCGCCGACAATGGAGATGCCCAGCGGACGCCGCAGCTCCGCGCCTTCGCCCGTGTCGAACGCCAGCGGCAGCGCGCCCAGCAAGGCGGCGAACGTGGTCATCATGATCGGGCGGAAACGAAGCAGGCATGCCTGGTAGATCGAGTCGCGGGTGGACATGCCCTGCTCGCGCTCGGCATGCAGCGCGAAATCGATCATCAGGATGGCGTTTTTCTTGACGATGCCGATCAGCAGAATGACGCCGATCAGCGCGATGATGCTGAACTCCGAACCGAACAGGATCAGCGCCAGCACCGCGCCCACGCCGGCGGACGGCAGGGTGGACAGGATGGTGATCGGATGCACCGCGCTCTCGTACAATATGCCCAGCACGATATAGACGGCGACCAGGGCGGCCAGGATCAGCATCGGCTCGCTGGAAGTGGATTGCTGGAACGTGGCGGCGGTGCCGGCGAAGCTGCCGGTGATCGACGCCGGCATGTGTATGGCGGCGGTGGCGCGCGCAATGGCGGCGGTGGCGTCACCCAGCGACTTGCCGGGCGGCAGGTTGAAGGAGATGGTGGCCGCCACGAATGCGCCCTGGTGGTTGACGCCGAGCGGCGTGTGGCCGGGCTGGAAATGGCTGAAAGCGGCCAGCGGCACCATCGTCTCCTGCGCGGTGCTGACGGACGCGCCGCTGCTGGCACTGCCCTTGCCCGACTGCGCAAGCGCGTTCGACGCCGCGTTGCGTGCCGAGTCGAGCGCCACGCTGGAGGCGGTCACGGTGCTCGTCGTCTGTTTCGATGTGACGTCGCCTGCCGGAAAGCCGGTGGTGCTGGTGCCGGGCGCGTTGGCGCCGGAGGTGCTGACCCACACTTCGCGCAGGGTCTGCGGGCTTTGCCAGTAACGCGGCGCCAGCTCCATCACCACGTGATACTGGTTGAGCGGGTTGTAGATCGTGCTCACCTGGCGCTGGCCGAACGCGTCGTACAGCGTGTTGTCCACTGTGGCCGGCGTCAGGTTCAGGCGCGCCGCGGTGTCGCGGTCAATCACCAGGTCGGTCTCCAGCCCGCTCTGCTGCTGGTCGGAATTGACGTCGGCCAGCGCAGGATCTTTCTGCAGCGCCTCGGTCAGCTTCGGCGCCCATTTATACAGCGTGGGCGCGTCGTCCGCCTGCAGCGTGTACTGGTATTGCGCGTTGGATTGCCTTCCGCCGACGCGCAGATCCTGCACCGCCTGCAGGTACAGCCGGGCGCCGGCCACATGGGCCAGCTTCGGGCGCAGCCGGTTGATCACCTGGTCGGCCGAGACGTCCCGCTTGGTCAGCGGCTTCAGCGCCACGTAGAGGTTCGCCGTGTTGGTCTGCCGGCCGCCGGTGAAGCCCACCACGCTGGCCACCGCGGGGTCTCGGCCCACGATGTTCTGTATCGTGGTGAGCTTCGTGCGCATCGACTGGAAGCTGGTGGACTGGTCCGCCTGCACCATGCCCATCAGCGCGCCGGTGTCCTGCTGCGGGAAGAACCCCTTCGGCACGATGACGAACAGGTAGACGTTCAGCGCCACGGTGGCCGCCAGCACGACCATTACCATGAGCGAGCGGTCCAGCGACCAGGACAGGGTGCGTTCGTAGAAACCCTGCATGCGCGCGAAGGCTGCTTCCCAATGGCGGAAGAACCAGCCGCGCTGGCGCTGCTTGGGTGCGGTGCGCAGGAACAGCGCGCACATCATGGGCGTGGTGGTCAGCGATATCAGCAGGCTGACGATGATCGCCAGCGACAGGGTCAGCGCGAACTCCCGGAACAGCCGCCCGACGATGCCGCCCATCAGCAGGATCGGCAGGAACACCGCAATCAGGGACGTGCTGATGGACAGCACGGTGAAGCCCACTTCGCCGGCGCCCATCAGGGCCGCGCGCACGCGCGGCACGCCGTCTTCCATGTGGCGCGCGATGTTCTCCAGCACCACGATGGCGTCATCCACCACGAAGCCGGTGGAGATGGTCAGCGCCATCAGCGAGAGGTTGTCCAGGCTGAAGCCCAGCAGCCACATCGCGGCGAACGTGCCGATGATGCTGACGGGCACGGCCACCGCCGGGATCAGCGTGGCGCGCCCGCTGCCCAGGAAGACGAACACCACGCCGATCACCAGCACGATGGCGATGATCAGCGTGCGCTGCGTGTCGTTCAGCGAAGCGCGCACGGTGGGCGTGCGGTCGATCGCCACATCGATATTCACAGCGCCCGGCAGCGACGCCTTCAACTGCGGCAGCACGGCGCGTATGCCGTCCACCGTCTGGATGATGTTGGCGCCCGGCTGGCGGAACACGATGAGCACGACAGTGGCTTTGCCGTTGAACTGGCCGGAGTTGCGCAGATCCTCCACGCTGTCCAGCACTTCGGCCACGTCCGTCAGCTTCACCGCGGCGCCGTTGCGGTAGGCGATCACCAGGTCCCGGTAGTCGGCGGCGTGGCTCGCCTGGTCGTTGGTGTAGATCTGGAAGTGGCGGTCGCCTTCCTCGATGGCGCCCTTGGGCGCGTTGGCGTTGGCCGAAGCCAGGGCGGCGCGCACGTCTTCCAGCCCGATGCCGTAATGGAACAGCGCGCCGGGGTTCAGCTCCACCCGCACGGCGGGCAGGGCGGAGCCGTTCACGTCCACCTCGCCCACGCCGGAGAGCTGGGACAATTTCTGCTCCAGCACGGTGGCGGCCGAGTCGTAGAGCTGGCCCTGCGTCAGCGTGTCCGACGTGAGTGCGAGGATCATCACCGGCGCGTCCGCCGGGTTCACCTTGCGGTAGGTGGGATTGGCGCGCAGCGACGTGGGCAGGTCCGCGCGCGCCGCATTGATCGCCGCTTCCACGTCACGCGCCGCACCGTCGATGTTCCGGTTCAGGCCGAATTGCAGCGTGATGCGCGTCTGGCCTACGGAGCTGGCGGACGTCATCTCGGTGACGTCCGCGATCTGCCCCAGATGGCGTTCCAGCGGACTGGCGACCGAGGTGGCCACGGTGTCCGGGCTGGCGCCGGGCAGCGTGGCCTGGACGGAGATCGTCGGGAAATCGACCTGCGGCAGCGGCGATACGGGGAGTTGCGCGTACGCGAACATGCCGGCCAGCGCTATGCCTATGGTGAGCAGCGTGGTGGCGATCGGGCGGCTTATGAAGGGGGCGCTGATGTTCATGGCGCGCTAAGGAAGCAAGGCCTTCTTTTTTGAAAGAAAGAAGCAAAAAACTTTCGCTCCCACGCATCTGCCATCGCGCGCGCTAGTAGCGCCAGGGCGCCCCGTGGTGCCGGCGTGGTTACAAAAGTTTTTTGCTTCTTTTTTTCAAAAAAGAAGGCCTTGCCTGCTTCCTTCATTCCGCCGGTACCGGCCCCTCAGGCTCCGGCAGTTCCTTCGGCTGAAAATACAGCGCCACACGGTCGAACAGCAGGTAGATCACCGGCGTGGTGAACAGCGTCAGCACCTGGCTGACGATAAGCCCGCCGAAGATCGCCAGCCCCAGCGGCCGCCGCAGCTCGGACCCCGTGCCGCTGCCCAGCATCAGCGGCAAAGCGGAGAACAGGGCGGCGAACGTCGTCATCAGGATCGGCCGCAGGCGCAGCATGCTGGCGCGGTGTATGGCCTCGCGCGGCGCGTAGCCTTCCTCACGTTCGGCCACCAGCGCGAAGTCGATCATCATGATCGCGTTCTTCTTCACGATGCCGATCAGCAGCACGATGCCGATGATGCCGATGATGTCGAGGTCACTGCCCACCAGCATCAGCGCCAGCAGCGCGCCGATGCCGGCCGACGGCAAGGTGGACAGGATGGTGATCGGGTGGACGAAGCTCTCGTACAGCACGCCCAGCACGATGTACATCGCGGCCACCGCGGCCATCACGAGGTAGAGCTCGTTGCCCAGCGCGCTCTGGAACGCGGCGGCCGCACCCTGGAAAGCGGTCAGGAAGCTTTCCGGCAGGTGCAGATCCGCCTCGGCCTTCTTGATGGCGTCCACCGCGGTGCCCAGCGAGGCGCCGGGGGCCAGGTTGAAGCTGATCGTGGTGCTGGGGAACTGGCCCAGATGGCTCACCACCAGCGGCGAGGAGCCGGTGGTGACGTGCACGAAGGCGCTGAGCGGCACCTGGCCGCTAGTGGCCGTAGAAGAAGGCAAATAGAGCGCGTTAAGATTGGCCAGGGACGCCTGCACCTGCGGCGTGGATTCCAGGATGATGCGATACTGGTTGCTTTCGGTGAATATCGTCGAGACGATACGCTGGCCGAACGCGTCGTACAGCGCGTTGTCGACGGTTGCGGGCGTGATGCCGAAGCGCGCGGCGGTCGGACGGTCGATGGTGATGGTGGCGGCGAGCCCGTTTGTTTGCAGGTCGCTTGCCACATCCGTGATCGACGGGATGGCGTGCAGCTTGTCCAGCAGGCGCGGGATCCACGTCTTGAACGCGGACAGATCCGCGTTCTCCAGCACGAACTGGTACTGCGTGGCGCTGACCGCTGTGTCTATGCTGAGGTCCTGCACGGGCTGCATGTAGAGCGAGATGCCGGACACGCCGGCCACTTCGGTCTGCAGGCGGCGGATGATGGCGCTGACATTGTTCGTGCGGCGATCGCGGTCCACCAGATTGATCAGGAAGCGGCCGGTGTTCAGCGTGGTGTTGCTGCCGTCTATGCCGATGAACGAGGACAGGCTGACCACGTCAGGGTCTTTCAGGATCGCGTCGGCCAGCGCCTGCTGCCCGCGTGACATCGCGGCGTAGGAAGCGGTCGGTGCGGCCACGCTGATGCCCTGTATCAGACCGGTGTCCTGCACCGGAAAGAAGCCTTTCGGGATTGCCACATACAGGAATGCCGTCAGCGCCATGGTGGCCAGCGCCACCAGCAGAGTCAGCAACTGCCGGTCCAGCACCCAGTCCAGCCACACGCCGTAGCCGTCCACCACGCGCTCCGTCATGCGTTCGGACCAGCGCGCGACACGGCCCATGTTTTCCGGCGGCTGGTGGCGCAGCAGGCGCGCGCACAGCATCGGCACCAGGGTCAGCGACACGATGGCGCTGATCACGATCGTCACCGCCAGCGTGATGGCGAATTCGTGGAACAGGCGGCCCACCACGTCCCCCATGAACAGCAGGGGGATCAGCACGGCGAGCAGGGAGACCGTCAGCGAGATGATGGTGAAGCCGATCTGCCGCGAGCCCTTCAGGGCCGCTTCCAGCGGCGGCTCGCCCATCTCCACGTAGCGGTCGATGTTCTCGATCATCACGATCGCATCGTCCACCACGAAGCCGGTGGCGATGGTCAGCGCCATCAGCGAGAGGTTGTCCAGCGAGAAACCCCACAGATACATCGCCGCCAGCGTGCCCACCAGCGACAGCGGCACCGACAGGCTGGGGATGATGGTGGCCGGGATGCGGCGCAGGAACACGAAGATCACCAGCACGACGAGGCCGATCGCCATCGCCAGCTCGAACTCCACGTCCGCCACCGAGGCGCGAATGGTATTCGTGCGGTCCGTCAGCTTGGTCACCTGCAGGGCCGCGGGCAGACTGGTCTGCAGCTTCGGCAATAGCGCCGTGATGCGGTTGACCACCTGGATCACGTTCGCCCCTGGCTGGCGCTGCACGTTCAGCACCACCGCCGGCGTGCGGTTCATCCAGGCCTGCAGCTTGGTGTTCTCGGAACCCTGCACCAGCGCCGCCACATCCGTCAGGTGCACCGGCGCGCCGTTCTTGTAGGCGACTATGGCGTTGGCAAAGGATTTGGCATCCGGCAATTGGTCGTTGGCGTTGATCGTTGTGGCCTGCGCCGGCCCGTCGAAATTGCCCTTCGGCGTGTTGACGTTGAGGTTGCCGATGGTGGTGCGCAGGTCGTCTATGTTCAGGCCGAGGGCGGCCAGCGCGCGCGGATTGGCCTGTATGCGCACTGCCGGCCGGTGGCCGCCGGATATGGACACCAGTCCCACGCCGTCGATCTGGCTGATCTTCTGCGCCAGGCGGGTCTCCGCCAGGTCCTCGATCTGGGTCAGCGCCATCGTCTTGCTGGTCAGCGCCAGCGTGATCACCGGCGCGTCCGCCGGGTTCACCTTGGCGTAGATCGGCGGCGCCGGCAGGTCTGACGGTAGCAGGTTGCCGGCTGCGTTGATCGCCGCCTGCACTTCCTGCTCGGCCACGTCCAGCGACAGGGTCAGGTCGAATTGCAGCGTGATCACCGAGGCGCCGGCCGAACTCTCCGACGCCATCTGGTTCAGCCCGGGCATCTCGCCGAACTGGCGTTCCAGCGGCGCGGTGACCGAGCTTGTCATCACCTCCGGACTGGCGCCGGGATAAAAGGTCTGCACCTGGATGGTGGGGTAATCCACCTCCGGCAACGCCGACAGCGGCAGGTACTGGTAGCTGATGAGGCCTACCAGGAGCAGCGCCACCATCAGCAGCGTGGTGGCTACCGGGCGGAGGATGAAGAGGGCGGAGGGGTTCATACGGGGTTAGGTGAGGGAAGGAAGGAAGGCCTTCTTTTTTGGAAAAAAGAAGCAAAAAACTTTTGCTCCGCCGCCGGCACTACGGCGCGCGCAGGTTCTGCCAATACGCGCGTCGGCAGAATCTGCGCGCGCCGTGATGCAGGCGGGGAGATAGAAGTTGTTTGCTTCTTTTTTTCAAAAAAGAAGGCCTTCCTTACCCCACTCATCACTCCGCATGCCTATGCCGATGCGGCGAAGACCCATCCCCACCCTGCGCATGCGAACCCGGCAGCACCACCTTCGCGCCCTCGCGCAGCCGGTCCGAGCCGTCGGTCACCACCACGTCGCCCGCGGCAAGGCCGCTCACGATCTGCGTTTTCTCGGAATCGGCGACGCCAAGCTTCACCGCGCGCACGGTGACGGTGTCCGCGGGAGCGCCGGACTGGTGCCCGCTGCCCGGCTGCGCGCCGCCCGCTTGCGCGCCGCTTGCTTGCGCGCCGGACGCCGTGCCGTCGGCCGGCTTGGCGTCGGCCGCTTTGGCGTCCGGGTCGGCGGCGCCGTCCGCCGGCTTGGCCGCGGTGCCGGGCGGCTGCACCAGATAGACGAAGCTGCCGGGCGCACCGGTCTGCAACGCCGCATTCGGCACCACCACCGCGTTGTGCACCGTGCTGACGATCAGCCGCAGGTTCACGAACTGGTTGGGAAACAGCGAGAAATCCGGGTTGGCGAACAGCGCGCGCAGCTTCACCGTGCCGGTGGTCACGTCAATCTGGTTGTCGATCGTCTCCAGCGTGCCGTCCGCAAGATGGACGGTGTTGCTGCGGTCATAGGCCTGCACCACCAGCTTGGCGCCGGCATGAAGCTGCGCCTGGATCGCCGGCACGTCGTCCTCCGGCAGGGTGAAGATGGCGCTGATCGGGTCCAGCTGCGTCACCACCACCAGGCCGTTGGTCAGCGATGTGGGCGTGATGTAGTTGCCGGCATCGACCTGCCGCAGGCCCACGCGGCCGTCCACCGGCGAGGTGATGTGGCAGAACGCCAGGTTCACCAGTTGCGTCTGCACGGTGCCCTGGTCGGCCGCCACCGAGCCGATATACTGCTCGACCACGTATTGCTGGTCTTCGGCCTGCTGGCGCCCGATGCTGTCCTGGCGCTGCAGCAGCGCGTAGCGCTTGGCGTCCATCTGCGCCTGGTGCAGCAGGCCCTGGTCATGCGCCAGCGTGCCGCGCGCCTGCGCCAGCAGCGCCTCATACGGCCGCGGATCTATCTGGGCCAGGAAGTCTCCCTTGTGCACGATCTGGCCTTCGTGGAAGCCGATCGTCTGCAGCGTGCCGGCGATCTGCGTCTGCACCGTGACGCTGGCCAGCGAGGTGATGGTGCCCAGCCCGGCATCGACCACCGACATGTCCGCCGTGGTGGCGCGGCCCACGCCCACCGCCTGCGGGGGCAGCACCTGGGCGTGTTTGGCGGCGCCGCCACCCAGCCGGGAGACGAGGAAGACGACACCGCCCAGCAGCAGGAGCAGTATCAGCCAGGGCAGGAAGCTGTGGCGACGGCGCGCGCGCCCCGGCTCCTGTCCCGGCTGATGAACGATCGGCTGGGTCCGCGGTGGCGGGGGTATCGTCTGCAGGTCATCCATGGCGGCGTGTTCCGGCTTGCAGGAAATATGCGCGGACGAGGGCCTTGTGGGCCCGCCGCGCTGGTCTAATCATCTGTGCCATTAGTGATGCTACCGTGGCCCGTCCAGGGCGCACCTGCCAGTGTGCATGTGTAAGCCTGTGTAACGCCCATCCCGGAACGCGGCGGCTCGGATAAGGAACAGACATGCGACGCCTCCTTGCCACCGCTTTCCTGCTGGGCTGCCTCGCCGCCTGCAGCGCGGCGCCGGACCCTGCACTGCGCAACCGCGACATAAGCGACCGCGGCAACTTGCCGAAGGAACACCCGCTCGGGGTGATTTCCGCCGTGCCGCCCGCCGATACGAGCCTCACGCCCCTGCGCTGCCTGCCAAATGGGCCGGGGTATGAGTGTTCTCGCAGCAATTAGGTTAGGAAGGCCTTCTTTTTGAAAGAAGACGCAAAAAACTTCTATTCGTTTGGCCCGCGATCTGTGCCGGCCTGCGTGTTGCCTTTGACGTATCTTCAAGCTTTCGCAGGCAACTCCGCGGCCGCGCAGACAAGGATTCTTGCAAAAAAGAAGGCCTTTCTCCCCTTTGCCTGACATAGACGCGGTAATCGCCGGGGCCGGCGTCGTAGGCCTGGCGGCTGCCCGCGCCCTGGCCCAAGCCGGACTGAGCGTGGTCATCCTGGAAGAGGCAGGCGCCATCGGCACGGGCACGTCCGCCCGCAGCAGTGAGGTAATACATGCCGGGTTCTACTATGAACCCGGCAGCTGGCGGGCCAGGCTGTGCGCGCCGGGGCGGCGGGCCCTGTATGCCTATTGCGCGGCGCATGGCGTGCCCGCGCGCGCCTGCGGCAAGCTGATCGTGGCCGCCGATGCCGGCGACCAGGTGCAGCTCGATGCGATACAGGCGAAAGGCGAACGCAACGGCGTGGAGGGCCTGGTCCGGTTGACGGCGGCGCAGGCGCGCGCGCTGGAGCCGGCGCTTGCCTGCACCGGCGCGCTGCACTCGCCGATGACCGGGATCGTCGACAGCCACGCGCTGATGCTGTCGCTGCTGGGCGAGGCGCAGGATCGTGGCGCGATGCTGGCGTTGCACACGCCGTTGCAGCGGGCGGACGCCGTGCCGGGCGGGTTTGAGGTGTGGGCGGGCGGCGCCCAGCCCATGCGCCTGCGCTGCCGCATTCTGGTCAACGCCGCGGGGCATGGCGCCTGTGCGCTCGCCCGGCGTATCGCCGGGCTGAAGCCCATGCACGTGCCGCAGGCCTACCTGGCCAAGGGCAGCTACTTCGCGCTGACAGGCCGGGCGCCGTTCACGCGGCTGATCTATCCCGTGCCGATACCGGGCGGCGCCGGCATACATCTGACGCTGGACATGGCCGGCCAGGCGCGGTTCGGGCCGGACGTGGAAGCGGTGGACGCGCCGGATTACACCGTAGACCTGGCGCGCGCGCCGGTGTTTGCCGCCAGCATACGGCGTTATTGGCCGGGCCTGCCGGAGGACCGGCTGGTGCCGGCCTATGCCGGCGTGCGGCCGAAGATCGTGCCGCCCACGCAGACGCAGGATTTCGTCATTCAGGATTCAGGCGTGCACGGGGTGGCGGGGCTGGTGAACCTGTTCGGCATCGAAAGCCCGGGGCTGACCTCCTGCCTGGCGTTGGGCGAGGTGGTGCGGGATGCTGTGTTGCACCGGGAGGCGGCGGTTTTGGGTGGTTAGCAAGGTTGGGGCTCTGCCCCAAACCCCGCTGGGGCCTTGGCCCCAGACCCCGTTTCGTAGCAGTGCGCGTGAGTGTCTGTTTGAAGTTTTAAGGACGACTGTCCTTAGCGGGCCGGCGCCGCTGCTGGCGCTATCGGTTCGAGCCTGCGGGGCCGGGGGCAGAGCCCCTGGCCTTACAGGACGTCAGCACACGCTACTCCGCCGCGCTGACCAACGTGGTCGGCGCGTTACGGCTTACCGGATAGGCCAACTGCGCCGCCAATCCGGCCGGAAGCTTTGCGTCTATGCCGTAACTGCCGGGCAGGCGGGGCGGCAGGTAGTAGGTGCCGAACAGCCGGTCCACCCAGGGCAGCATCGCGGCGTAATTCTTGTCGATATAGGCCGCGCCGTCGTTTGTATGGTGCCAATGGTGGAAGGCCGGGGTGGCCACCGCGCCCTCCAGCCAGCCGAAGCGCCAGTTCAGGTTGGCGTGCACGAAGAAGCCCCACAGGCTGCCGATGAGCGCGAACAACAGCGGCACGGTGTCTATGTGGTTGCCCATCGGCTGCGCCAGGCCTGTCAGATACAGCGGCACCAGCCCGCAGAAACGGCCGAACACGATATCGATCGGGTGGGAGCGGGTGTTGACCAGCCAGTCCATGTGCTCGGCGGCGTGGTGGATGGCGTGGAAGCGCCAGAGTGCCGGCACCTGGTGCATCCAGCGGTGGCCCCAGTAGTAGCCGACTTCGCCCACGACCAGGGCGCCGGCCAGCCTGACGACCAGCGGCAGCCGTCCCACGAGGGCGAAGTAGCCGCCCGGCATCGCATGGTGCGCCGCCCAGGCGAGTAGGGAGAGCGGCAGAATGAGCAACAGCTTCGGGAGGAGGCCGCCGATCACGTAGTACCCGAGATCCGTCCAGAAGGCAGGGCGCATGATCTTCTGGCGGCGCGCGGCGAAGGCGCGTTCCAGCGGCACGAAGATGGCAATCACCAGCACCAGGTTCGCGGCCAGCTTGGCCATGTCGATCGCGAGTGCCGGCACGTGCATGTCTGCTCCAGCTAGGCGTGTTCCGGGTTGGGAAAGAACGGCGCGCCGCCTGGGCCGCGCGCCATTCTTCGTTCCAGGCCCGTATTGTGTCAGGCTCTGCGGCGGCGGGCAACCATCACCGTGCCGAGCAGGCCGATGGCGGTCAGCGCCAGGGTGGACGGCTCGGGCACCGCGGAGCCGGTCGGCGCCACCGTCGTGTCGTTCAGCGACACGCCGTCCAGCAGCAGGAAGGGCGGATTGGCGCCGGCGCTGGCGGTGGCGAAGAAGAACAGCGTCTCGCTGGCGGCGTTGGCGACGAAGGTCATCGTCTGCTGTGTCCAGCCGGCGGCGCCGCCGGAGGCAACGGTCATCGTGCTGGACTGCTGCGTCGTGTAGTTGGTGCTGTTGTAGGTGCCGTTGCCGAGGCCCACGGACCAGTTGCCGGTGAAACCGCCGGTGAAACCAGCCTGTTCGAACGAGGCCTGCGAGAAGCGCAGCGTGTAGGTGTCGCCGACATTGAGGCCGCTCACCGACTGGTAGATCGCCTGCGTCTCGTAACTGGCGTCCGAGAGGAAGGCATTGCCGCCGCCGGGAATGGCGCCGGGTGAGGTGCCGGCAAAGCTCTCATGGCCGTCCTGGGCGTCATACCAGCCGTTCGTGCCGAAATTGCCGGTCGCGAGGAAGGAGAAGCCGCAATTGCTGGTGCCGCAGCCGGTGAACTGCCAGCCGGTCAGGTTGGAATCCGTGGTCTCCGTGCCGACAGTCGCGCCGTTGTAAGTCGTGGTCGCGGTAGTCTGGCTGAAGTTGCCGTTCTGTATCAGGTCGGCCCGGGCCGGCACCGCTATACACGTTGAGGTTGCAACGGCAACACTAAGCGCAATCGTCATGCGCATGAAACTGGGCTGTATCGCGAGGAACGTCTTGTTGATGGTCACGGGCCAGGTCCTTCTTCGTCTCACGCCACGAAATACGGACAGATATTCACAAAAGCAAGTCTCAATTTGTATACAGCACACGCGTTTATGCACGGCTGACTTGCATTCGTAACGAGAGCGAAAAATCTGGCCGGATATAAGGCGTGCATGACCGGGCAGCGCTCGCTGCCGTCAGACGGCCGGACCTATGAGGTTAGTGTCTGTTTGAAAGTCGCCCTGGCGGCCATCCGGCGGCGATTTCCTGCGCTCCGGTGCTCATGGCCGCAGGAGGCTACTTCGCTCGGGTGCTCGAAATCACCTTAGCTGGCTCACCAGGTCAGGTTTCCAAATGGACGCTTAGAAGTATCGCTTGACCAGCGCGCTCAGCCGGTGACGTCGAAGCTCGCTGCGCGCCCGCGAATCGTTCGTCATGTAGTTCAGCTGGATGGAGTGGCGCGGGCCGACATAGCTGCGGTGGCCGTGGAAAGTCGTGGGACCGTTCGGGAACACCAGGAGGGTCCCGTCGGTCGGCGGCACCTCGATCTCGTAGTCCTCGAGATCGTCGGCCGAGCGCAGCAGCCGCAGGCAGCCGTCTTGCTTGGCGAAAGCGGGGCTTGGCGGGTTGAGATACAGCAGGACGGTCACTCGCTTGGCGTCCGAGTCGGTATGTATCTGGCCATCCTTCTCCCGCGTAGCGAGACGCATGGTCAGCATGGTGGGCGAGTCGTCCAGGTCCAGGCCGAACTTGGCCGCAATCGCCGAGCGCAGGGCCGGACCCTCAAGCTCCGCCATCAGTGCGGCCGCGTCCGGCCCGAGCGATAGCGATTCGGGCGGGAACGAGCCGCCGCGTTCCAGCTTCGGGAGTTGGCCGTAGATTCGGGCCAGGGCGCCCGGCGGGACGAAATGGGGGACCACCACATGGGTAAAGGGTGCGCTGGCCACCGGTGTGGCGGTCAGGGCCGCGTAGTCGAGAACCTGCGTGGCAGGCCTGTTGAGATCGGGTGCTAGATCGCTCATGCCGCCCAGATGCGCCTGCGGGTGTGCCGCGGCAAGTCACCCAACTGCGAAGCTGCTAGGTCTTGTCCCAGTGATGCACGGTGAGCACCGTGTCCGTCGACAGCAGGTGGCCACAGGGCAGTGTCTGGGCAGGATCGGCCGGCAGGTAGGCCACGTGCGACACCAGGCGGCTGTTGTTCATGCAGGTCGTGCCGCCGACGGAGGGCTGCGCGAATGCCTTGTGCGCGGGTATCTGCGCGGGGACAGGCGAAGCTGCCACAGCCTGGAAGCTTGTGACCGTTGCGGCGAAGAACCAGAAGCTGGTGATCTTGGGTAACCGTGACATCTTGTCCTCGCAAGCACGTCTAATGCTTTCCTGCGCCTGTAACGTAACTAGCCTGCAGATAGATTAACCCTCACGTTTGGTTGATATGACTGGCGCCTGTTGCCGTGGCAGCCGCCCCGGGTTACTGGCCCGGCACAATGCAAAATTCGGCGTCGATTACCGGGCAGGCTGCTTCGCCCGGACCGCTGGGCGCATGGCGCGCCCTGGTGAACGAGGGTGCGCTCAGCCCGGACGATTCACAGCGCCTGGCCGTCGAGCGCTTGCAGGACCTCTGGGTGAAACTGCGCGGCTACGATCCGCCGCCTGGCCCGCACTCCACCGGCCTGCTGAACCGGTTATTGCGCCGGCGCCCGGCAGAGGGCGCGCCGGACGGCCGCCCGAACGGACTATACCTGGTGGGCGAGGTGGGGCGCGGCAAATCCATGCTGATGGATTTGTTCTTCGGTTGCGCCGAGGTCGTCCGTAAACGGCGGGTGCATTTCCACCGCTTCATGCAGGAGCAGCACGCAAGGATACATGCCTGGAAGCAGGCCGATCCTGACGGCGCAGACCCTATTCCGGCGCTGGCCGACGCCATTGCCGCGGAAGCCGCCCTGCTGTGCTTCGACGAGTTCCAGGTGAACGACATCGTGGACGCGATGATACTGGGGCGCCTGTTCGCCGCCCTGTTCGATCGTGGCGTGGTGGTGGTGGCGACCTCGAACACGCTGCCTGCCGACCTGTTCCGCGGGCGGCCCGGCCGCGACGCGTTCCTGCCGTTCATCGCTTTGCTGGAACAGCGCCTGGACGTGCTGGTACTGCAGGGCGAGCGGGATTTCCGCCGTGCCCGGCTGCGCGGCATGGCGGTGTGGCACGTGCCGATCGGCGCGCGTTCCGACGCGCGGCTGGACGAGGCGTTCCGCCAGCTTACCGGCGGCGCGCCGGCCGGCCCTGACCGGCTGCTGGTGATGGGCCGCCGGCTGGACGTACCGCTGGCCGCAGCCGGCGTTGCCCGATTCGATTTCGCGGCGCTGTGCGGCACCGCCCTCGGCGCCGGTGATTACCTGGCGCTGGCCACGCATTTCCACGCGCTCGTGCTGGACGGTGTGCCGCGGCTCTCGCCCGACAATTTCGACGAGGCGCGGCGCTTCATCGTGCTGGTGGACGCGCTGTATGACCACAGGGTGAAGCTGGTGGCCTCGGCCGACGCGGCGCCGGACCAGCTATACCGACGCGGCGAGGGCGCGCAGGCGTTCGAGCGGACGGCGTCACGGCTGGAGGAGATGCAGAGCCAGGACTACCTCGCTCTGGCGCATCTGACGTGAGACCGGGCGAGGCGGAGTCACCCGCGCAACGGGCGGGTCTCTGCAGGCGGAGCGGCGTTGCGGCGGCTAAACCGTCGATTCATCATTAGCTTATTGACGGAGTCTCAGGAACTAAATTAGAACGTTCACCAGAGTTGCCGGTTTGTTCACCCGCCCGAGGCAATTTGGGGGCGGAAACGCAGCACGAGGCCCGCCCATGTTGACCCGCAAGCAGCACGAGCTGCTCAGCTTCATCGACAGCCACCTGAAAGAGACCGGCGTCTCGCCGAGCTTCGAGGAGATGAAGGAGGCGCTCTCCCTGCGCTCCAAGTCCGGCATACACCGGCTGATTTCGGCATTGGAGGAGCGCGGCTTCCTGCGCCGCCACCACCACCGGGCGCGTGCGCTGGAAGTGGTCAAGCTGCCGGAGAACATGGCCCACCAGCCCTTGCCCGTCCGGCGTGACGGCGCCAAGGCCCCGCCGGCAGCACCCGGCTTCCAGCCCAACGTCATACGCGGCGATTTCTCCGCCAGGCTGCCCGGCGTGCGCGCCGCCCAGGACGCCGCGGCCATTTCCATGCCGCTATACGGCCGTATCGCCGCGGGCCAGGCGATCGAGGCGCTGCGCGACGAGGGCGCGCATATCGAGGTGCCGATGGCCATGCTGGGCGCCGGCGAGCATTTCGCCCTGGAAGTGGCCGGCGACTCGATGATCGACGCCGGGATCTTCGACGGTGACACCGTGATCATACGAAAGGGCGACAAGGCCGATACCGGCCAGATCGTTGTGGCGCTGATCGACGAGAACGAGGTGACGCTGAAGCGCATACGCAAACGCGGCAACTCGATCGCGCTGGAGCCGGCGAACGCCAAATACGAGCCGCGCCTGCTGCCGGTGGACAAGGTGCGCGTGCAGGGACGACTGGTGGCGCTGCTGCGCAAGTACTAGCCTGCCCGGCATGAACACAGACACGCATTACTACGAACCCGCCTCCGGGCATGGTCTGGCGCACGATCCGTTCAACGCGATCATCGGGCCGCGCCCGATCGGCTGGATATCGACCCGCGGCCGGGACGGATCGGTCAACCTGGCGCCATACAGCTTCTTCAACGCGTTCAACTACCACCCGCCGATCATCGGGTTCGCCAGCGTGGGTGCGAAGGACACGCTGCGCAACGCGCAGGAGACCGGGCTGTTCGCCTGGAACCTGGCCACGCGCGCGCTTGCGGAGAAGATGAACGCAAGCTGTGCCGCGGTGCCCTATGGTCAGGACGAGTTCACGCTCAGCGGACTGACCCAGGCGCCCTGTCGGCTGATCGACGTGCCGCGCGTGGCGGAAAGCCCGGTGAACTTCGAGTGCCGGGTGTCCGACATCGTGCAGCTGAAAGGCTGGCAGGGCGAACCGGCGCAATCCTGGCTGGTGCTGGGCGAGGTGGTGGGCGTGCACATCGCGCAGACCCTGCTGGTGGACGGCGTGTTCGACACGTTCGGCGCGGGAATCATCCAGCGTGGCGGGGGGCCTACCGCTTACGCGGAGATACGGCCGGACAGCCGGTTCGACATGCGGCGGCCTGGGTAGGCAAGCAAGCAGCTCTTTTAGGAAAACCATCAAGACTTCTGCGATCTCGCTTCGGCCGCAAACGTGCAGCCCTGGGATTGCCCAAGCGAAAGCCAGCGCGGAGAAATGAAAGTTTTTTGGTCCTTTTTTCAAAAAAGGACTGCTTGCTTCCTTGCCTGAAGTCCAAGTTCCCGCTGCTCGCTCAAGTGCTGCCTGCGCGCCAGGCCAAGCAAGCCGCGGCCCGAAGCTCAGAAGTGGCTGAAGCCCGCGCGCGGGAAGGCCAGCGTCTCCCCTGACGGTCCGATGACGCGGACTTCCGGCGCGCCCTGCGCGAAGTGGCCGATGCGCGTGACTGGCAGGCCGCAGCGGCGGCATTCGGCCTGCAGCGCGGCGCCTGCGTGATCCGGCACGGCGAGCAGAAGCTCGTAATCGTCACCGCCGGTCAGGCACAGTTCCAGCCGGCCCGCGGCGCGCGCGGCCGGCGACAGCGGCACGTCGGCGGCGTGGATGACCGCGCCCAGCCCGGCGGCGCGCGCCAGGTGCCCGCAATCCTGCACCAGCCCGTCGGACACATCCATCGCCGCGTGCACCAGGCCGGCCAGCGCCAGGCCGAGCCGGGGCTGCGGCAGGCGGTAGCGGTTCGCCAACGCGCCGCCGGGGTCGGCCACCTCGCCACGCAGCGCCAGCAATCCCAGCGCCGCGTCGCCTATGGTTCCGGTCACCCACAGCCCGTCCCCGGCTTGCGCGCCGGCGCGCCGCAGCGCCCGGCCAGGGGCTGCGTGCCCGATCACGGTGGCAGACAGGCAGGCCGGGCCGGGCGTGCTCGTCGTGTCGCCACCCAGCAGCGTGATGCCGTATTCCGCCTGGTCCTGCGCCAGGCCGCGCGCGAAGGCGCCGAACCAGTCCGCGTTGGTGCTGCGCGGCACGGACACGGTCAGAAGGTAGTGCAGCGGGACCGCGCCCATGGCGGCCAGGTCGGACAGGTTCACCCGCAGCAGCTTGCGCGCCACCAGGTCCGGCGAGTCGGTGGGAAGGAAGTGGACGCCTTCCACGATGGCGTCGGCGGAGAGAACGAGCTCCCGGCCCGGCGGCGGGGCGAACACCGCGGCATCGTCCTGCAGGCCCAGCGCTTCCGGCGCTGCCAGCGGGCGGAAGGCGGCGATGCGGGTGAATTCGGGGGGAAGGAGCAAGGAAGGCCTTCTTTTTTGAAAAAAAAAGAAGCAAAAACTTTTGCTCCTGCGCCTGCACGTAGTGATTGACTAGCTTTGCCATCGCGCGCACCGGCAGAACCGGACGTGGCCGTGGCGCAGGCGGAGAAGCAAAAGTTTTTCGCTTCTTTTTTCAAAAAAGAAGGCCTTTCTTGCCTTACTGCCGAACCTCGAACTCCCGAGGCCGCAGCACATGCGCCAGCGCGTCCAGAAGCCCGTTCGCCATCTTCGGCTCCTCGCCGTGGAAGAAGCCGTGCGCCACGTCCATGTACTCGTTGATCACCACCGCCACGGGCGGCCCGTCGCGCATCACCAGCTCGGCGCCGGCCGCGCGCAGCAAGGCGCGCAGCACCGGGTCCAGCCGCGCCAGCGGCCACTCCTCCGGTAGCGCGCCGGCCAGCAGGCCGTCTATCTGGTCCTGCTTCAACACCGCCTGGCGCACGATCTGGCCGAACAGCTTCACGTGGGCGTCCGGCACGCGGCCTTCCTCGTAGCCGCCTGTGCCGGGCAGCTCGCCCAGGCGGTGGCGGACGAACTGCTCGATCACCGCTTCGGGGTTCTCGCCGCCCTGTTCGGCCTGGAACAGCGCCTGCACGGCGCCCACGCGCGCCGCCGTGCGCGGCCGCGTCAGTGCCGGTGTCTTGCCCATCACGTAGCTCCCAGGTGGCGCGCGGCGGCGACCTGCAGCAGCGCCGCGGCGGCCGCCTCCGCGCCCTTGTTATGGCCGTCCGCCCCGCTGCGCGCCACCGCCTGTTCGATCGAATGCACGGTCAGCACGCCGGAGCCCAGGGCCACGCCGAACTGCAGGGCCACGTTCATCAGTCCGGCCATCGTCTCGCGGCAGATGTAGTCGTAATGGTCCGTGCCGCCGCGCACGATGCAGCCCAGGGCCACGAACCCGTCCCACTGGCGCGGGCCGCGCAGGGCTATGCGTATCGCCTGCGGCAGTTCGAAGGCGCCGGCTACGTCCAGGATTTCGTGGCGCGCGCCGGCTTCGGCCAGGATGCGCACCGCACCCTGCGTCATGCCGTCGATCACCGCGCGGTAATACGGCGCGCGTATCACCAGCAGGCTGGGTGGCGGGCCGTCCACACGAGGGGCCGCCGGCAGCGGCGCGTCGGCGGTGCTCATGGCGCAAGCTCGATGGGGCGCCGGCCGACCATGCGCAGGCCGTAGCCTTCCAGGCCGGCGATGGTGCGGTCCGTATTGGAGATCAGCTCCATCTGGCGGACGCCAAGATCGGCCAGGATCTGCGCGCCGATGCCATAGTCGCGCAGTATGCTCTCCTGCGCCGCCGCGCGCGTGCGCCGCCCTGTCACCATCTCCAATATGCTTCCGGAGCGGCCGTCATGCAGCATGACCATCACGCCGGAGCCCTCCGCCTCGATCATGCGCATCGCCTGGTGCATCAGCTTGTTGGTGCGCCCGCCGGGCAGGATCTGTATCGGGTCGATCGCCTGCATGCGCACCAGCGTGGGGCGGTCCGGCGACACCTCGCCCTTCACCATCACCACGTGTTCGGCCTGGTTTAGCGTGCTGGTGTAGATGATCACCCGCCACGGGCCGGTATCCAGCGCGTTGGTGTGCGTCTCGTGCTCGCGCACGATAAGCCGCTCGGAGGTGCGGCGGCGCGCGATCAGGTCCGCAATGGTGCCAAGCTTCAGGCCGTGGAACTGCGCGAAGCCCACCAGGTCCGGCAGCCGCGCCATGGTGCCGTCCGCGTTCATGATCTCGCAGATCACGCCGGCGGGGATCAGGCCGGCCATGCGCGCGATGTCCACCGCCGCTTCGGTATGGCCCGCGCGCACCAGCGTGCCGCCCGGCCGTGCCGCCAGCGGAAACACGTGGCCGGGGGAGACCAGGTCCCGCGGCGTGCTGTCCGGATTGATCGCCACCGCGATCGTATGCGCGCGGTCCCGTGCCGAGACGCCGGTGGTGATGCCGTCACGCGCCTCGATGCTGACGGTGAATGCCGTCTGGTGGCGCTGCTGGTTGGCCACCGCCATCATCGGCAGCTCCAACTTTTCCACCTGGGTTGGCGGCAGGGACAGGCAGATCAGCCCGCGCGCGTGGCGCATCATGAAGGCCAGCGCCTGCGGCGTGGCGAACTGCGCCGGAATGATCAGGTCGCCCTCGTTCTCGCGGTCCTCGTCATCGACCAGAATGAACATGCGGCCGGCCTGCGCCTCGGCGATCAGCTCGTCGGTGCTGGAGATTGCGTCGTGCAGGGAGTGACGCGGGAGCGTGTCTAGGGTCACGGGGGCGTCCTGGAGGAAGGAAGAGAGCAAGGCCTTCTTTTTTGAAAAAAAGAAGCAAAAAACTTTCGGTCCCTGTCGGCGACCTAGCGGGTGAGTCCGCGACAGCGGAGCAAAAGTTTTTTGGTTCTTTTTTTCAAAAAAGAACTGCTTTCTTGCTTAAGTCTCACTCAGCCGCGCCACGTAACGCGCCAGCATGTCAATCTCGATGTGGACCGCATCGCCCGGCCTGCGCAACCCGAGCGTGGTGTGCTCTGCCGTGTGCGGGATGACGTTGACGCCGAATTCCTGCCCGTCCACCGCGTTGACCGTCAGGGAGATACCGTCGATCGCCACCGACCCTTTCGCCGCGATGTAGCGGTGCAGCGGCGCCGGCACGCGCACGCCGATGCGCAGCGAGCCTTGCTCCGGCGTGATCGCAGTGATCTCGCCCAACCCGTCCACGTGGCCGCTGACCATGTGGCCGCCCAGCTCGTCGCCCAGGCGCAGCGCGCGCTCCAGGTTTATGCGGGTGCCCGGCGCCCAGCTACCCAGCGTGGTGCGCGACACGCTCTCGCCGGACACGTCCACCGCGAACCAGTCCGGGCCGAGAGCGGTGGCCGTCAGGCAGCAGCCGGAGCAGGCGATGGAGGCACCGATGGCGGTGCCGCCCTGGGCGGCAAGGAAGCGTGGGGGCGTGGCTATGGTGACGCGCATGTCCTGGCTGTCGCCGGCGTGGGTGATGGTGCGGATTTCGCCTTGGGCGGTGATTATGCCGGTGAACATCTTGGTTCCTGAAGTAGGAAGGAAGGCCTTCTTTTCTGAAGAAAAGAAGCAGAAGACTTTTGTCAGGCTGTCGCGGTCCTTGCATGTGAGCCGCCGACAGGGAGCAAAAGCTTTTTGGTTCTTTTTCTCGAAAAAGAACTGCTTGCTGGCTTCATCTCGCAAACTCCGAAACCACGTCGCCGCCGCAGGCAAGCGGCTCGCCTAACCGGGTGAACCGCGGCATCCCGGCCAGCGCGTCCGTGCCCAGCTCGCCCAGCGCTGCAAGCCCGTCCGCGCCCATCGCCGCCGGCGCGTGGAACCAGACGATGCGGTCCACCAGGTCCGCGCGCAGCAGCGAGGCGGCGAGTTGCGCGCCGCCTTCCACCAGCACCCGCGTCAGGCCGCGTGTGCCAAGCGCGCGCAGCGCCTGCGGCAGGTCGATGCCGCCTGCGCCGGCGGGGACCAGGATGCAGCGCGCGCCGGCTTCGGCCAGGCGTTGTGCGCGGGACGGGATGATCTCGCCCGGCTGGTAGGCGGCGGGGTCCACGCCGTCCGGCAGGCTGTCCGTGTGATACAGGATCCAGCTCGGGCTCTCGCAGGCAGTCTGCACAATCCTGGCGCCAAGCGGGGTGCGCAGGCGGCTGTCGGCGATGATGCGCACGGTGGGGCGGTGCGCGTAGCCCGGCATGCGGCAGGTCAGTTCGGGGTCATCGGCCAGCAGGGTGCCGGCGCCTACCATCACCGCATCGTGCCGGCCGCGCAGCGCGTGGACGTAGGCGCGGGACTGGGGGCCGGTGATCCAGCGGCTCTCGCCGGTGCGGGTGGCGATGCGGCCGTCCAGCGTGCTGGCGAGCTTCAGGGTGACGAGCGGCCGGCCTTCGCGCACCCGGGCGAAGAAGCCGGCCAGCGTATCCTGCGCGTCGGCGGCGCGGAACCCGTCCTCCACGGCCAGGCCGGCGCGGCGCAGCAGCGCCAGGCCGGCGCCGTTCACCCGCGGGTCCGGGTCGCCGGCGGCCACCACCACGCGCGCCACGCCGGCCGCCACCAGCGCTTCGGCGCAAGGCGGGGTGTGGCCGTGATGGCTGCACGGCTCCAGCGTCACGTAGGCGGTGGCCCCGCGCGCGGCGGGCCCGGCCATGGCCAGCGCCTGGGTTTCCGCATGCGGGCGGCCGCGCAGCCCGGTGCGGCCGCGCCCAACCACGCGCCCGTCCGCCACGATCACGCAGCCGACCGAGGGGTTGGGCCAGGTGGCGCCCAGGCCGCGCGCGGCCAGCGCCAGGGCGGCGCCCATGTAGGTATTATCGTCCATTGCCGCCCTATGTCGGGTCTTCGAGCGATCCCAGAAAGGCCTCGAAGTCGCGTGCCTCGCGGAAATCGCGATACACGCTGGCGAAGCGCACATAGGCCACCTCGTCGATGTCCTTCAGCGTCTCCATGACCAGCTCGCCGATCTGCTTGCTGGGAATGTCGGTGTCGCCGGACGCCTCCAGCCGGCGCACGATGGAGCTGACGACGCGCTCGACGCGCTCTTCCTCCACCGGGCGCTTGCGCAGGGCGATGCTGATGGAGCGGGCGAGCTTCTCGCGGTCGAACGGGACGCGGCGGCCGTCCGTCTTGACCACGAACATGTCACGCAACTGGACGCGCTCCACGGTGGTGAAGCGCTGGCCGCAATTGGCGCAAAAGCGCCGGCGGCGGATGGCCCCGCCGTCCTCGGCCGGCCGGCTGTCCTTCACCTGGGTGTCGTCATGGCCGCAGAAGGGGCATCGCATGGGATGAGGAAAGGCGTTCCCTGTTGAAAAAGCAAAACTTTGCCGGCGCTGCGCCCTAGGCCGAGGATGGCTTGTTCGCCAGCATCGCCTGCAGCACCTCCCAGCTAAGCACCCGCGGCGCGAAGGCCGGCAGGCTGTCGCGCAGCGTTTCTAGCTGGTCCAGGAAGCGTGCGGGGTCGCGTATGTCGGCGGCGAACAAAGCGCGCGGGTGGCATTCCCACCACCGGCTCGCAAGCAACCGCTCGATAAGCGACTCCGAAAACCGCAGCCGGATCACCCGCGCCGGGTTGCCGCCGGCGATCGCGTAGGGCGGCACGTCTCGCGTGACCACGGCGCCGGCGCCCACGATACAGCCGGTGTGCAGCGTGATCCCCCGCTGCAGGACCACGAAATTTCCGGTCCAGACATCGTGCTGCAGCACCGGCTGCGGCCCCATCAGCAGCTTGTCAGGGATGACGCTCTTGCGGCTGTTGTCGAGCAGGTCCTCCCGCGCCCAGCGGACGGATGGCCGCTGGAGCTGGTACATGAAACTGCTGGTTGTCACGTGCTCGACAGGATGGCGCTCGCCCATGACGTTCGTCTGGTCGGCGACCGAGCACCAGCGGCCTATCGGCGCCTCCAATGCGTTGGCGCGCCGGTAGCTGAACGAGCCGATCGTGCTCAGCACATGTCCGTTGATATAGTCGGCGTATTGCTCGATCCGGGCGGATTTCGGCAGGTGGACCACAGGCACCTCCGCCCGGCCGCGTGTGCCGAAGGACACGCGGTGTGACGCGAAGATCGACCAGAGACGGTCGGTCATGCGCAGGCGCACCAACTCGGCCTTCTCCTCGAGAAGCTCTTCCATCGTGCGCTACCCTGCTGGAGCCTGTGGCTTCGCCCTGCCGTCTGCCGTTTAGAACGCGAATGATCCGCCTTGAGAAGAACCGCAGCCGTGCTGCCGGTCAGATCAGTTCGACCATCCCGGAGGCCTGGGTGGTGAACAGGCGGCTGTAGGTGCCCTGCTGCGCCAGCAGGCTGGCATGCGAGCCTTCCTCCACGATGCGGCCGTGGTCGAACACCAGGATGCGGTCCATCGCGCGCACCGTGCTCAGCCGGTGCGCGATGACGATGGCGGTGCGCCCTTCCAGCAGGCGCAGCATCGCCTCCTGGATCAGTTGCTCGGATTCGGAATCCAAGCTGGACGTGGCCTCGTCCAGTATCAGGATCGGCGCGTCCGCCAGGAAGGCGCGGGCGAGCGCCACGCGCTGGCGTTCGCCGCCGGACAGCTTCACGCCGCGCTCGCCAACCAGGGTGGCGTAGCCTCGCGGCTGGCGGATGATGAAGTCGTGCGCGTTGGCCAGGCGGGCGGCGTGCTCGATGGCATCCTGCGTGGCGCCCGGCCGGCCATAGGCGATGTTCTCGGCCAGCGAGCGGTGGAACAGCACCGGGTCCTGCTGCACGATGGCGATCTGCGCCCGCAGCGAATCCTGCGCCACGCCGGCGATATCGTGGCCATCCACCAGTATGCGCCCGCCGGTCACGTCATACAGGCGCTGGATCAGCTTGACGAACGTGGTCTTGCCGGAACCGGAGCGGCCGACCAGGCCCACGCGCTCGCCGGGGGCGATGCGCAGCGACAGTCCGTCGAACAGCGGGGCGGCGGAAGCGGCGTAGCGGAAACCCACGCGGTCGAACACGATGCCGCCGCGCTGGATCAGGATGGGTACGGCACCCGGCCGGTCGGGCACGCCGGGCGCCTCGGCGTGCAGCGCCACCAGCTCGTGCATGTCGTTCACCGAGCGCTGCAGGACGGAGATCTGCTGGCCGATCTCGCGCAGGTAGCCGTGCACCACGAAATAGGTGGTCAGCACCCAGGCGACATCGCCGGGCGAGGCCCGGTCCTGCCACCACAGCCATAGCGAGGTGGCGATCACGCTCATGCGCAGCACCAGCAGCAGGCTGGCCTGGGCGGTGCCGTTATTGGTGCCGCGCACCCAGAAACGCCGCGTGCGCCGGGCCCATTTGCCCAGCGTGCGGTCCAGCCGGACGTCCTCGCGCGACTCGGCGCCAAAGGATTTCACTACCGCGTTGCAACTGATGGCGTCCGCAAGCGCGCCGCCCACCCGTGTGTCCCATTGGGCGGACAGGCGGGCGGCCGGCGCCACGTAGCCGAGCGAGCCGGCGACGGAGAGGCAGACGTAGCTGGCGGCCCCGGTGGCCACCACCAGGCCCATCACCGGCCAGCGCGCGCCCAGCAGTACGGTGGTGAGCAGCAGCACCTGCAGGGCGGGCAGCAGCGCCAGCAGCACGCAATCGTCCAGCGTGTCGAACGCCCACATGCCACGGCTGACCTTGCGCACGGTGGAGCCCGCGAAGTTGTTCGCCTGCCACTCGGTGGACAGGCGCTGCACGCGGGCGAAGCCGCTGCGTGCGACGCTCGTCATGACGCGTAAAGTAAGGCGGGTGATGGCGAGGAAGCTGAGGTGCCGGGCGGCTACCAGCAGGGCGCCGAGCGCGATCATGCCGGCCAAGGCGGCCAGCGCCGCGTGGCGGGCGGCTTCGGTGTGGTGCGAGGAGACGGCATCGACCAGGCGGCCGGCGAAGACCGGCATCAGTACGTCGGACAGGGTCCAGACGCTAACGCAGGCGATGACGGCGCCCAGCGTCGCGGGGTGCCCGCGCCATTGGGCGAGCGAGAAGGCGATGACCTGCCGGAACGGGGCGGTCCCGCGGCGGAAGTTTGCGGAGAACACGGGTGCGATCCGGCTGGTTTGGCCGGCCTCTTTCGGCGGGTTGATTCGAAGGCAAGGCCAGGGGCTCTGCCCCTGGACCCCGCTAAGGACGGTCGTCCTTAGAACCTGTTACTGGCTGTCCTGAGAAATGGGGTCTGGGCCGAGGTTCCGTCACGCGCTAGCGTGCTTCGCACGACGAAGTTTGGGGCAGAGCCCAGCCTTGCTGCCATTAGGAGCAGGAGCGCCCAGGCGGGCTATCGAGCCCCGGACAGCGGGCCGGGACCCGGCCGAACGGACGTTTTCATCATTCGGACCTCCCGAGCCAAAGGTTTTCTAGAAGCGAAATATACCGCACGCAGGCGGGAGGACAACGCCCGCCGCCGATGGTTTGCCATTCGTGATCGGCAAACAGCGTTTGCCCGCGGCGCCGCAACCTCGGACAGCGCCCGCGCCGAAGGCTCCGGCGGCTACTTGTAGGCCGTCAACGTCGCGTCGTCCGTCAGCAGCAGCACGATGCCCTGTGCCACGGAAGCGGGCGTGGAGGCGGTGTCGGATAGGTTGCTGCTGGTCACCAGGGCGCCGGTTGTCGCGTCCAGCACCGCCATCTTGCCGTGGTCGCTGACCACGATCAGCTTGCCGCCGACCAGCGTGGGGCCGAACCAGGTGATCAGCCCCTTGGTGCGCTTGGGGTTCTGGAAGCGCGGCAGGTCGGTCACCCAGTGCACCGAGCCGTCCTCCTTGGACAGCGCGGCCAGCTTCTGTTCCGTGCTGACCAGGAACAGATAGTCGCCGGCCAGCCAGGGGGTGTTGGCGCCCGCCACGTCACGCTGCCACACGCGGCGGCCGGAGCGTACGTCCAGCGCCGCCAGCAGCCCGCCCAGCCCGATGGCGTATACCAGCCCGCCATCGATGATCGGCGCGCCGCGCACCGAGCCGAAATCGGACAGCGTGGACTGGCCCTTCAGCCCGCCCATGTTGTCCGTCCAGACCAGCGTGCCGCTGCCCTGACGCACGGCGGCCATGTCGCCGGATTCGAAGCCGGCCACCAGAACGCCCTCGGCTGCGGCGGGCGCTGCCTGGCCGATGGTGCCGGTGTTGGACGCGGTCGCCTGGTAGGACCAGAGGAACTTGCCGTCCGTCTGGGAGAACGCCTGCAATTGCTGGTCGACGGTCACCACGGTGATCTCGCCGGCGCTGACCAGCGGCGCGCTGCGCGCCGGCGAGTTCAGCTCGGCATGCCAGGCCTGGCTGCCGTCCCACAGGCGCAGCGCCAGGAGCTGGCCGCGGCCGGTGACGGCGTAGAGGTGGTCGCCGTCTATGGCGATGCCACCGCCGATGTTGCTGTTGCGCGCCTTTTTCGGCTTGGTCACGCTGCGCCACACGCGGCGGCCGGTGGCCAGGTCGAACGCGCAAACCGCGCCGTCGGTGTCCATGGTGTAGGCGTGGCTGCCGGCGATCAGCGGCTGGGCGGTGAAGCGGGCGCGGTAGTTGCCGCCCGCGCCCACCTTGGTGGTCCAGAACTTGGTCAGGCCGCCCGCGTAGTTGGCGCCCACGTGGTCCACCGACCCCGCGTATTGCAGCCAGTTCGGGTTATCGACCACGGGCGGCAGGGTCACGGGCTCCACGCTGTCGATGGACAGGCCGTGCGTGGAGGCCAGCACCGGCTCGCGGTTGCCGGGTATGGGCTTCTTCTCTTCGTCGGTCAGCCAGTCGAACGCGCTGCAGGCATCGAGCGCGGGCAGGAGAAGCGGGAGAAGGAGGGCGTTGCGGCGGGTGAGGCGAGGAGCTGGCCGGGTGGGAGAGGTCACGCTTCTGGTCATCCATGCGCTGCCGCGGCTTGCGCCGCGGGAGCTGGGGCGGGCTTGGTCCGGGCCGGTGCCGGCGCGGCAGCAGGGTCGGGCGGCAGGGTGGTCAGCACGTCGGCCGCCATCTGGCGCATGTCTTCCGGCGCCATGGGATCGGTGGACAGGCGTTTCATGATGGTCGCCGCCTCATGCATGTTGCCGGTCCGCACGTCCAGCAGGGCGATGAGCTGTTCGGCCATCGGGCGCCAGGGATTGCCGGTGCCGGCCAGCGCCTGCAGCCGGTTCTTCAGCGGCACGGGGTCCGCGGTATCGAGCTGATGCTGGGCGCTGGTCAGCGTGGCGAGGTCGGCCATCAGCCTGGGCGCGGACGGGTCGTCGGTGATCGCCTGCCAGGTGGCGACCGCCTGCTTCTGCTGCCCGGTCTGCCATTGCAGCGCGCCCAGGCGCAGGCGCGCGAGCACGCGGTAGCCCTCGGGCCCGTGGGCCGCGATGTCTGCCAGGGTCGACGCGGCCGACAGCGCCAGCGCCTTGTCCACGCTCCCCTTGGTGGCCTTGTCCGCCTCGCCGGCCGCGGTGATGAAGCGGTTGGCAACGGCATCGGTGGCGGCCTGGCGGCTCTGTTGCCAATAGACGTAGCCGCCCGTGCCGGCGAGGATCAGCACGGCCAGTGCGATGCCGGCGCCGGCGAAGCGGCGGCCGAAAGCGCGGGCACGCTCGGCGCGGAGGTCCTCCTCCACTTCATCGAAGATGTCTGGCAACGCGTAGTGTCCTCAGGCGGCAATGGCGGACGGACCATAGCGGCCGGCCGCCTTGCGGGGAACCCCTGGACGGGCCGGTCTCCGCAGGCGTGCGGGCCTTCCGGTCTGGACGCTCAGCGCGGCGCCTGCAAGATGGCGGCCAGGCGTTCCAAGCACGCCGCCTCGTCCGGCCGGCATCCCGCGTCCAGCCACCAGGCGCGTACCTGCCGCAACGCCTCGCCGACCCGCGGACCGGGCGCGGCACCCAGCGCCAGGGCGTGGCGGCCCTCCAGCGGAAATACCGGGCGCTGCAGGCTGGCGAGACGCGCGCGCACCGCCTCGGGCGCGCCGGTCAGCAGGCTGCGGCCGGCCAGGATGTCCGCCGGCGTGTCCGCCAGCAGGCGGCGCAGGGCGTCGTCACTGTCCGATGGCGCCGGCGCCGGGCCGGAGGCAAGCTGCAGGAGCCTCTCGGCCTCCCGTGTGGACAGGCGCAGGCGGTGGGCCACCGGCCTGGGGTCGGCCCCGACCAGCGACGCCAGGCGGAGGACCGGGTCAGGCGGGGCGCCGGCCTGCAGGGCGGCTTGCAGCCTGGCGAAATCGGCGGCCTCCGGCAGCAGCGCCGCCAGCACGCCGAGCTCCCGCATCAGGGTGAGCGAGCGGACCGGGTCGGGCGCTTCCAGAATGCGTTTCAGCTCGCTCCAGACGCGCTCCGCGGAAAGCCGGGCCAGGCCGGCTGTCCCTGCCGCTATGGCGGCGGTGGCGTCCGCGTCTGGCGCGCCGGTGCCGTAGCGGGCGAAGAAGCGGAAGAAGCGCAGGATGCGCAGGTAGTCCTCGGCGATGCGGCGCGCGGCCTCGCCCACGAAGCGGACGTGGCCGGCCGCCAGGTCCGCCGCGCCGCCGAAATAGTCGTGCAGCGTGGCGAACTGGTCCAGCGACATGGCATTGATGGTGAAGTCGCGGCGCGCGGCGTCCTCCCGGAAGTCGCCGGTCCAGGCGACGCTGGCGTGCCGGCCGTCCGTCGCCTCGTCGCGGCGCAGCGTGGTGATCTCGAACGGGCGGCCGAGGCTGACCGCCGTCAGCGTGCCGTGCGACAGGCCGGTGGGTATCACGCGGAGACCAGCAAGCTGCAGGCGGGCCAGGCTCTGCTCGGGCGGGTCCGGCGTGGCGATGTCGATATCCGCGACAGGGTGGCCCGCAAGCGTGTCGCGCACGCAGCCGCCGACGAGGCGCGCCTGCGGCAGCGCGGCCAGGATCGGGCGCAAGGCAGGGTGCGCGAGCAGGGCGGCGAAGCCGCTCAAGGCGTGGGGGTGACGATCTTGCCGCCCGACAGGTGGGCGGGCTCGTAATGGCCGTGGAAGCTGCGCGCCTGGCCCAGCCAGACGAGCGTTGCGGCGAGTAGGCCGAGCAGGGCCAGAGCGGTCAGTATGCCGCGCCTGCTGAGGCCGCGGACGCCGGAGAGCCAGGCGATGGCGAGTCCGGCTGGTATCAGCAGCAGAGCGAGGTCGGCGTAGCGCATGTGTGCGGGCGGAAGAGAGCGCTTCTTTTCCGCAAAAAAGAAGCGGAAAACTTTTGTGGCGATAGATGGAGTGTGACGCTTTAGGCTAGGCCAAGGGCTCTGCCCCTGGACCCCGCTTAGTGTCTGTTTGAAAACTCGCCCCGGCGGCCATCTGGCGGCGATTTCCTGCGCTCCGGTGCTCATGGCCATAGGAGGCCACTGCGCTCCGGTGCTCGAAAATCACCGCCAGCTGACTCACCAGGCCAAGTTTTCAAACAGACACTAAGGACAGACGTCCTCAGAACCTATCTACACGCACCTAACGAATGGGGTCTGAGGCCGAGGCGTCGTCACGCGCAAGCGTGCTTCGCACGACGGGGTTTGGGGCAGAGCCCCACCTTGCCGCCAAGCCGGCCGGCGAGACCGAGACACACACCGAAGGCTGCCCAATGGATAAACCCTGCACGATCCTCTACTTCGCCTGGCTGCGCGAGAAGACCGGCCTGTCGGAAGAAACGCTGGCGCTGCCGGAAAGCGTGCGCACGCTGGCCGGGCTGATCGCGCTGCTGATCGCTCGCGGGCCTGGCTATGCCAGCGCTTTCGCCACGCCCGGGCTGGTGCGGGCGGCGGTGAACCAGGTCTTCGTCAAACCGGAGGACGCAGTTGCGCCGGGCGACGAAGTGGCGTTCTTCCCACCGGTGACGGGCGGCTGACATGCTGACGGTTCGCGTCCAGCAGGAGGCGTTCGACATGGGTGCGGAGTCCGCCGCACTCGCCCAGGCCTGCCAGGAGGCCGGTGCGGTGGCGAGCTTCCTGGGCATCGTGCGCAGCACGGCGGCGCGGCCCGTCACTGCCCTGACGCTGGAACATTATCCGGCAATGACCGAGCGTGCGCTGACCCGCATCGCCGAGGCCGCGCTGGCGCGTTTCGCGTTGCTGGGTTGCACCGTCATCCATCGCGTGGGGACTCTGCGTCCGGGCGAGCCGATCGTGCTGGTCCTGGCCGCCGCACGGCACCGGCGAGCGGCCCTGGACGGGGTGGCTTTCCTGATCGACTGGCTGAAGACGGACGCGCCATTCTGGAAGAAGGAACACCTGCCGGACGGAAGCGCCGTGTGGGTGGAGGCGCACCACGAGGATGCTGAAGCGGCTGCCGCCTGGCGGGCCTAGACCAGGCGAGTGTCCCTGCCGGCTGCGGCTGTCATCCGCAACCGGCAGGGCGGAGGTTACTTCGACTCGGTCTCGGCGGATTCGGCGGCTTCGGACAGTGCCTCGCCCAGCGCCTTCACCTTTTCGCTGTTCTTGCCCTCGGCCTTGCCGGCGATCGTGACTGTCTCCTTGCCGAGCTTGGCCACCAGCTTGCGTATGGCCTCGCCGTCCAGCTCCTTGGCGTGCAGATGCTTCTTCAGGCTCTCGAGATCCTTGATGATCGTCTTGACGCCGGGCGCCTCGAGCTTCTCGAGCGTCGCTTCCCAGCCCTCGATGTTTTTCACCGCGGCGTTGACGGTCATGCTCTTCACGCCGTCCTTGATGTGCTTGATGGTCGCGTCGAATTGCGGCATGTGCTTCGATCCTGCTTCAAATGGCCACGCTTTCGGCGTGTCAGTTGCGCAAGCGATCAACCCGGTAATCGGTTGCCGTATTAATTTTCCGCTGTCGCACCTTGACGTATTGCGGTCCGTTACGGTGCGGGCGTGCCTGCGATTGCCGTCGCGGACCCCGGCAGAGAGGCCCCTGAATGCGTGCGGCCCGCGAGCAGCAGCGGAAGCTGCAGGATCAGCGCGGTGCCGAACACCACGCTGAGCATGACGACGGCGGCGCGGCCGGCGGAGACCTGCAGAGCGTGGCGGGCCGCGAACCAGTGGAACCAAAGCGTGTAGACGGCCAGTGCGCCCAGCAGCAGATGCGCGGCGTCATCCTGGGACAGTCCGAACACGACGCTGGCGCTCGCGAACGGCAGCAGCAGCATGACCGCGGCCAGCATGAGCCATTGCGCGCAGTTCAGCACGTTGGCGTACAGCGCCCATTGCTGCCGGCGGCCCCACAGACGGCAGAACACGTCGGCGATGATAGCGGGTGCCAGCAGGTTGCAGACGGCCAGCAGGAAGAAGGTGACGGCCGCCCTGGGATGGCCGGACCAGCCGAGCACTCCGGCCAGCACGATCACCAGCCCGAGCCAGGGCGCCAGGCTGGCGAGGTAGGCCTCGGCGGTGGCGCCGAACTGGGCGAAGCCGGCGGCACGCCCGGTGCCGATCAGCAGGAGGCCGAGCGCCAGGCGGCCGTTCGGGCGCGGCTTCTTGGTGGGTTGCGGGTCGGTCATGGGGAGGACGGGAGAAAGCACGTCTTTCCTGGAAAACAGAAGCGAAAAACTTGCTTGTCGCCCTGGTGCAGGAATGTGCGGCCGGCAGGCTTGGAACCGGTGGGCTGGGTCAGGGGAGGAAATCCCGCAGCACCGCCTCGTAGATCGCCGCAAGCGCGTGCAGGTCAGCCAGGGCCACGTGCTCGTCGGTCTTGTGCATGGTGGCGCCGACCAGGCCGAACTCGGCCACCGGGCAATAGCGGGCGATGAAGCGCGCGTCCGACGTGCCCCCGCCAGTATCCAGGGCCGGCCGGCGGCCGATGGTGCGCTCGACAATGCCGGCCAGGCGGGCGCCGAGCGGGCCTTCTGTTAGGAACGCCTCGCCGCTGATGGTGACCACAACCTCCGCACCTGGGCAGTGGCGCAGGACAGTGTCCCGCACCCAGGCGGCCAGGCCGGCGCCGGTGTGGCTGTCGTTGAAGCGTATGTTCAGCCTCGCGGTGGCCCGGGCGGGGATCACGTTGGCCGCCTGGTTGCCGACATCGATGCTGGTGAGCTGAAGCGACGAGGGCTCGAAGCACGCGGTGCCCTGGTCCAGCGTGTGGCCGGTGAGTTCGGCCAGGGCGGCCACGAGCGCGTGGATGGGGTTGGCGGCGCGGTGCGGATAGGCCACGTGGCCCTGGACACCATGCGCCGTGATGCTGGCGTTCAGGCTGCCCCGCCGGCCGATCTTTATGGTCTCGCCGATAGCGGCCGGGTTGGTGGGTTCGCCCACCAGGCAGGCGTCCGGTATGTGGCCGTTCGCCGCCATCCATTCCAGGACACGCACCGTGCCGTCGGTAGCGGGGCCTTCCTCGTCGCCGGTGATCAGCAGGCTGATCGAGCCGCGCGGCGGCCCGGCCGCGAGATGCCTGGCGGCGGCGGCGGCAAACGCGGCGATGGCACCCTTCATGTCCACGGCGCCGCGGCCGTACAGGCGGCCGTCCTCCACCAGCCCGGCGAAGGGCGGGTGGCGCCAGCCTCCGCCGGGCGGAACCACGTCCGTATGCCCGGCGAAGCAGAAATGCGGCGCCGCGGCGCCGATACGGGCGAACAGGTTGGGCGTGGTGCCGAAGGGCAGGTGGGTGACGGTGAAGCCCAACGGTGCCAGGTAGGCGGCTAGCGTCGCCTGAGCGCCGGCGTCGTTCGGGGTGACCGATTCGCGGCGCAGGAGGGCCTGGCAGAGGGGGACGGGGTCGATGGGCCTATCCTAGGAAGGAAGAAAGGCCTTCTTTTTCGAGAAAAAGAAGCAAAAAGCTTTTGATCCGCTGTCGCGGTTCGCTGAAGCGCGCGTCTCCACGACGCGCACCGACGAGGACAAAAGTTTTTTGCTTTTTTTCAAAAAAGGAGGCCTTCCTTGCTTACCTTACCGCGACCGACTTCCCCTCGCCAAACCCGTTGAACGACGTACGCAGCGCGGCCGCGTAGGCGCCGAGCTGGCCGATCTCCACCCAGTCGCCCTCGCCCACATCGTCCGGCAGCACGAACGGACCGGCCATCACGTCATTGCTGTCGCAGGTCGGTCCGAAGAACGTGAAATCCTGCTCGCCGGCCTCGCTCGCGCGCATCAGGCGAGTGGGATAGCGAAAGCCGGGCGGGCCGGCGTCGGACAGGCTGCCGAACACGCCGTCGTTGATATACAGCGCGCGGCCGCGGCGCAGCTGCACCTGCACGACCACGGAAGTCCCGCTCGCCGCCAAAGCGCGGCCCGGCTCCGCCCACAGGACCAGGCCCGGCAGGTCCAGCGCGTCCACGCCCGCCTCGATCTCCGCGAATATCTCGCCAAGCGACGGCGGCACCTGGTCCGGATAGGCGACCGGGAAACCGCCGCCTACGTCGAGCACGTCCACGTGGACCCCGGACGCGCGTATCACCCCGCCCGAGAGCTGGATGGCGCGCCGCCAGGCCAGCGGCTCCAGGCATTGCGAGCCGACATGAAAGCTGATGCCGAGCGTGCGGGCGTGCGTGCGGGCCTGGCGCAGCAGGTCGGCGGCCTCGTCCGGCCAGGCGCCGAACTTGCCGGACAGGTCGGATTTGGCCGGGCCAGCCGGCAGAGCGAGGCGGATGACCAGGCCCAGATCGTCGGGCGCGCCGGTCTCCTCGAGCACCTTGGCCAGCTCCGTAGCGCTGTCGACCACGAAGTCGCGCACGCCGTGCAGCCGGTAGGAGTCCGCGATCGCGCGGCGGGACTTCACCGGGTGCATGAAGTGGATCTGAGCCAGCGGGAACATGCGCGAGACGCGCTCCACTTCCGGCAGCGACGCGCAATCGAAATGGCGCACGCCGCCGTCCCACAGCGCCTGCAGCACCGCCGGATCGGGGTTGCACTTGACGGCATACATGGTGACCCCGGGAAAGCCCGCGGTGAACTCGGCCGCGTTGGCGCGCAAGGCGGCCTCGCGCAGGCAGGTGAGCGGCTCCTCGGGGCGCAGGGTCGCGACGAGGTCGTCCACGCTGGGCAGGGCAGCCCGGGCGGCGGGCGCCAGCGGGGCAGGCAGGGGGGCGGCGGCAAGGCGGGTGCGGAGTTCGCTCATGACACGGAGACCTATCGTCGGGCAGCGCCGCCCGGACAGGCGGGCGGCAGGGCGCAGCCGCCACGGCGAAGCCGGGCAGCCAGGAGATTTCAGGAGAGTCGTTGCGGCCGGGGAGCGCCCGGCCTAGGGACTCTGGATATCCTGCGCGGTGTGCCTGACGAGGCAGGATGTCACGTGACTGGAAGCAAACATACCCGTATCCCTCAAAGCGTCCGGTTCTTGAGCCGGCTCTGCGACAAAGGACGCGTTACGTCGTTGCTTGTGCCCCTGGTCGGGGGCTCGCGGCACGTGCGGATTGCGTCGGCGGCTGCACAAACTGTGCGGCCGGGAGGCGGCTTATAAGGCCGCGTGATCACGCGATGCGTGATCAATGGGAAAGGTAGTCATGCGTTGGACGCGTGGCTCGCCCCGGCAAGCACCAGGTACTCCCAGACGATGGTCGCGGCGGCCAGCGAGGTGATCTCCGCGCTGTCATAGGCCGGCGCCACCTCGACGACATCCATGCCCGCCCAGGCGATACCGGTCAGGCGGCGCAATATCGCCTGCGCCTGCCAGGATGCCAGCCCGCCCATCTCCGGCGTGCCGGTGCCGGGCGCGAAGGCAGGATCAAGCGCGTCTATGTCGAAGCTCAGATAGGCGGCTGCGCCGCCCACCACCTCGCACGCGCGCGCGGCCGCGGCGGCGGGCCCGATTTCGTGTATGTCCTGTGCGGTCAGGATCGTGACACCCTGCGCCAGGGTCCAGTGCCACACATCGCGCTGAACGGGCGAGCGTATGCCGAGCTGGATCATGCGCCTCGGGTCGACGATACCCTCGCGTATGGCGTGGTAGAACGGCGAGCCGTGGCCGAATGGCTGGCCGAAGCTGTCCGGCCAGGTGTCCACATGCGCGTCGAAATGCACCAGCGCCAACGGGCCGCCGCGTCTGGCCGCGAGCGCACGTAGCAGCGGCAGCGTTATGCCATGCTCGCCGCCCAGCACGATCAGGTGCCCGCTTTCGGCCGCCTGCTGCTGGATCAGCGCCAGGCTGGCCTGCAGGTCACCGAGCGCGATCCGGAAGTCACCGATATCGGCCACGGGCAGGGCCAGCGGGTCACGCCATGTCGTGGGATGCGCGCCGTCCGTCAGCATGCGGCTGGCATGGCGTATCGCCTGCGGGCCGAACCTGGCGCCGCTGCGGTTGGTGGTGCCGATGTCGAGCGGAATGCCGGCGATGTGGAAATGCGCTTCCGCCCGGGCGCGCGTGAGCCCCATGAAGCCGGGCGGCGTGGCGAAGGTGGGTATGCCTGTCATCGCGGCTCAGTAGAGCATGGTGAGATAGGTCATCAGCAGCGTGTAGCCGGTGATGCCCAGCAGGCCGTGTCCGGCCACGAGCCCCAATGGGACGGGACGCCTGCGTAGCTGGAACAGCAGCATCGTGAGACCGGCCAGGACGGCGCCGGCAATCAGCGCGCCGGAGAAGATGCCGAACGGGCCGGCCCCCATGCGTATGGCCCTGGGCGTTGGCGCATCATGGCGCAGCGCCAGCACGAGTATAGCGAAGCCGGCAAGTGCGGTGGCGCCATGCGCCAGCCCGCGCCAGTTCACGTAAGCCGGTTGCGGTTCGTCCAGCATGAGCACTTTGGCACCCAGCCAGCCGCCCGCGATGACGGCTATGCCCAGTATGGCTATGGCTGAGAGCAGGAGCATGCGGGTGCTTAGCGCAGCGTTGCCGGGGCGGGAAGGAAGGCGTTCTTTTTCCAAGAACGCGCAAAAAGCCGGTGACTTTCGCGGCCCTGCCCGCGCGCCACCGGGCGCGCGTGAAGACATGCTGCCCGCCAGAGCAGGTTTCGCAAAGGCACGGGGCGTCCGCTTCCGCCGTTTGCGAGACCTCGCACTGATTTTGCAAAAGCGCGCGTCAGCAGAACAACGCTGGCGCTGCCGCAAGCGGGGAAGCCGAAGTTCTCCGGCTCTACCTCTTCTAGAAAAAGAACCGCGTCCTTGCTTTTCTGTATCGGCGCACCCGCCCGCGGTGATGACCATTCCGCCACATGTCCCACCGCACCCGCCCGCCGCGCCAGCATTGCGGCTTGCCAGGACGTTGATCGTATTCGTATCGTCACAACATCGCGATCGCCACAGCCCCCTGGGCGCGGCGCAGGTTTGGCCCGGACCGCATACGACGTACTCAGCTCTGACAGGACACCATGGCTTCTACGCGCGGACGTTGCACAAACGTCGATTACTGCTCCCTTGCCGCCGCGAAGCGCGACATCGACGTGAAGCTCGGCGAGGACTTCGTCTGCCCTGAATGCGCCAAGCCGCTTCGCACGCCGCCGACACGCGAGTCCTCGGGCGGGCTGAACGTCGCCATCGCCGGTGGGGTGGTCGGGCTGCTGCTGATCGGCGGCGGCGTGTATGCCGGCTACCGGCTGTCCAAGAGCGCACCCGTGCAGGTCAGCAACACCACCCTGAGCCCGGCCGCGCCACCGGCGGCCGTGACCCCGCTCGCGCCACCTGCGCCTAAAGTCGCCGTGGCGACACCGGCGCCGGCTGCTCCTGCGGCGCCCGCCCGTCCGGAGCAGGTGACGCTGCTGCGCCTTGCCGGCTCGTCCACTCTGGCGGACACAGCCGCGCCGCGCCTGGCGGCCGCCTACCTGTCCTTCCTCGGCGACACGAAGGTTGCCGTGCAGCCTGGCCGGACGAAGGGGCAGACGATCGTCGGCGGTGAGCGCCTGGGCCATCCGGAAGCGATCGCCATCACCTCCCAGGAGGGCGAGGCGGGCGATGTGGCGGGCCTGACCGCCCTGGGCGCCGGGACGGCCGACGTGGCGCTTGCCAGCCGCCGCCTCACCCAGCCAGAGCTGGACCATTTGCGGCCGGCGGGCGATGCCGCGGCCACGCCGGGCGAGCACCAGATCGGCTTCGAGGGCGAGGCGGTCATCGTCAACCCCCGCAATCCCGTGGCGCAGCTCACCCTGCAGCAACTGCGCGGCGTGATGGCCGGCAGCATCACCGCCTGGACCAGCCTGGGAGCCGGCGGCCCGGTTCACCTGGTGGGCGAGCCCGAGGAACGTGGCGCCGCGGGCCTGCTGGCCGGCGTGCCGGACCACCCGCCCACGCTGCATCCCGTGCGCAATGCGCAAGCTGCGGTGCTCGACGATCCGCTCGCTCTGGCCATCGTGCCGCTGTCCCAGGTGGGACAGGCCAAGCCGGTCGCCATCTCGTCGCTGGGCGCGGCACCGGCTTTGCCCAGCGCGGCCGCCATAGCAACGGATGCCTACCCGCTGGCGCGCAAGCTCTATCTGTATGCGCCGGCGAACGGCACTAACCCGTTCGCACAGCGCTTCATCAGCTTCGCCGTGTCTCAGGAGGGCCAGGCGGCTGTCACGCAGGCGGGCCTGATCCCGCTGAACGTGGTGCCGGCCGCCCCGCCTGTGCCGCTGACGGCCAAGGAGCGCTACAAGCAGCTCGTCACCGGCGCCACGCGGCTGGCGGCTGACCTGCATTTCGAGCCGAACTCGAACAAGCTGGATCTGCGCAGCTCGCGTGAGGTGGACCGCGTCTGGAACTTCATGGAATCCGATCATACGCCGCCGGACCACCTGATCCTGATCGGCTTCGCCGACAACCAGGGTCCGCCGGAGAAGAACCTGGCGCTGTCCCTGCAGCGCGCCAAAGCCGTGGCGGATGTCTTCGCCAAGCGCGGCCTGCCGCCAGGGCAGGTGGTGGCGTTCGGTTCGGACCTGCCGATCGCCGATAACGGTGCCGAGGACGGGCGGCAGAAGAACCGGCGGGTGGAAGTCTACCTGCGGCCGTAGCAAGGGCGTTGTAGCGGCGCGTGGTATTCAGGCAGGCCGGATACTCGCCCTAGCCCGCGTGTGGCCCCGGCTGCTGCGTCCCCGCGGGTGATGCCTGCTTCTTCCTGATCAGCACGCGAACCGATCCGTCCTTGCCGGCTACCTGGTCCAGCACGGTGTGGCCCTGCATGCGCGCCGTCTCCGGCACGTTACGGGCAGGCTCCTCGCCGCGCAGGGTCACGCCCAGGATCTGGCCGCCTTGCAGCCGGTCCAGCGCCAGCCGGGTGCGCACATAGGTCATCGGGCAGATCTCGGACGTGACGTCCACCTCCAGGTCTGCCGTGAACGGCGCGTATTTCACATCTGCCGCGCCGTCATCGGTTGCAGGAGCTTGCGGCGGTCTCATGTCCGTTCGTATAGGCATGTTGCCCCCACATTAAGGATGGAATGATGGCCGACGCGCCCGTGTCGCTGGAGATGCTTGAGCTGACGGCGAAGATCGTGAGCGCGCATCTCTCGAACAACGCCGTGGACGCGTCCCAGCTGCCGGGACTGATACATGACGTGTTCCGCACCTTGTCCGGCGTGGGCGGAGAGGCGCCGCTGGCCGCGCCCGCTTCCGCCCCGGTGCAGGAGCGCCGCCAGCCCTTCGTGCCGGTCAAGAAATCCGTCTTTCCGGACTACATCGTGTGCCTGGAGGACGGCAAGAAGCTGAAGATGCTGAAGCGCCACTTGAAGACGGCGTACGATTTGACGCCGGACCAGTATCGGGAGCGCTGGGGGCTTGCGGCCGAATATCCGATGGTGGCGCCGAACTATGCCAGCCACCGTTCCAGCCTGGCCAAGAAGATTGGCCTCGGCACCAAGCCCAGGGCGAGCTCGCGGCGGTCCTGACGCCGGGCCTAGGCGCGCACGACCACGCAGGCGGCCATCACGTCGTGCAGCGTCTGGCGCTTGCCCAGGAACATGCACAGCATGAAACCGGCGCCGAGCGTGACGATCGAGGCCGCTTTCGCCAGGTTGCGGGCAGAAGCGCGGCCGAACCCGAGCGGCCGTCCGTCCGATCCACGCACACGCAGCTGCATCATCGTTTTGCCGAGCGTGGCGCCCACACCGCCCTCGAAGGCGATGAAGTAGATCAGCAGCGCAGCCGGAAGGGCGAGGGCGGAGAACATGCCCTGCGTTTGGGCGTCCAGAAGGCCGTAGCGCAGGCAGAGCACGTCCAGGCCGCCCAGGGCCGCCTGGACCACGTACCAGACGACCACGCAATCGATCGCCGCCGCCGAAAGGCGGGCGCCGAAGCCGGCATAGACCGGCTCGGGGACGACTCCGAAATTCGTTGCGTAGGACATCGCGCCCAACCTAGCACGATCGCGTGAGGCTGGCGAAGGATTTACGTGGGCTGTGTTCCGGCCCGCCGGTCCCTCTCAGGTACGCTGGTCGATCAGGGCGCGGCGCTTGAGGTCCTGCTGCAACTGCCTGGACGACAGCTCCACGCGCTCCTCGAACAGCTGGTTGGCGATGTCCTCGCGTCCCATCGCAGCCATGTTCTTCTGCTCGCGCTTGCAGACCATGACCACCAATATGCCGTCATTTGTCACCAGCGCCTTGCTGGCCTGCCCCGGCTGCAGCCCGCCGAGCAGGGACTGCATCGGCCCGCTCAGCCGCTCCAGCCGGACCGGGCCGGGGTCGGACGGGCGGTGGGCGCCGGCCGCCTTGTTCGCGGCATCTATGTCGTCGCAGCTATGCGCGTTCTTGGACAGGTTCTGCCCGTCCAGCAGCGCCTTGCGCTGTTCGGGCGTGGGGTTTTGCGGGTCCAGCGTCGTGGCGAACGGGTAGAACGCCTGCCGCAGCGTCAGCACGTTGGCCAGGTCCGTGCCGACCAGCCGCTTCTCCTGAAGCGTCACCACGTCGAACCCGCCGGCCACGCGTACCGGGTTGCTAATGGCGCCGACCGGCATCTCGGCCACGAGCTTGGCCACTGACGGGTCCAGCTGGTCCGCCCGTTTCCAGCCCAGCTCGCCGCCCTCCAGCGCCGTCTGGCTCTGGCTGAACTCGGCTGCCACGATGCCGAAGGGCGCGCCCGCGTGCAGCTGCTGTATCACCGTGTCGGCGAACTTGCGGGCGTCGTTCAGGTGCGCCGGATCCTCCGCTGCCACGAAGATTTCCGCCAGCCGGTATTGCGGCTTGCCCAGCTCGTCGTGGAACAGCTTCTCCTGCACGGCGATCTCGCCCGGGGTGACACGCCCGCGCTCGGCGATCTCCTGCCGCAGCACGCGCGTCCAACCGAGCTGGGTGCGTATCTGGGCGATCAGCGTGGAGCGCGACACGCCCTGCCCGGAGAGCTTGTCCTGCAGGCCGCCGGGGGGCAGGTGGTTGCGTTGCTCGACCTCGGAGATCGCCTTGGCCACCTCGGCATCCGTCACCGCGATCTTGCGATGCTGGATCTCCTGCATCTCCAGCCTGTCCTCGATGAGCTGCCGGGTGATCTGCGGGCGCAGCAGCTTCAGCGTCTCCGGGGCGATCGGCTGGCCGGTGGTGAGCGCGAACAGCCTGGCCCTGTTATCTACGTCCGCCCTGGTGATGACGTCCCCGTTGACCACCGCGACGATGCCGTCCGCGGGTTCGGCCGGCGCCGCTGCGGCGGCCGGCTTCTGCGGCGGCACCGCCGTGGACGCGGCATAGGCAGGCAGGGCGGCGGCCAGGAACAGGGTGGTCAGAATCGGGCGCATGGGCAGGTGACCTTTCGGACGGTCAAAAAAGCGGAGGAAGGAAGCACTTCTTTTTTGAAAAAAAGAAGCAAAAAACTTTTGTCCTAAAGAACGCGCGCCAGTTCAGCCGCCGGGGCCAACGCGGAAAATGGCTTTCAAAACTCGGCGTGGCGAGTCGGCTGGCGTGCGTTTGCGAACACCGGAGTGCCGCCAACGCGCGCCAGACGGCAGCCACGCCGGGTTTTGAAAGCCCATTTTAGCCGTTGACGCCGAAGCCGCCTATGGATTTCAGCGTGATGGTGAACACGACGGTGGTGTCTCCGTTGTCGCCGGCGATCGAGGTGAAACGCCGATTGGCGAAGATATCGAAGATCAGGCACTCGTTCTCCCACCGCACGTCACCGCCGGCAGACACCATCTGGCCGGTCTCCAGGTCCCGCCTGGCGTTCAGGTTGAACGTGTAGGCGCCGATATGCGAGCTGAACCCGGCGGTGATCTCCTGCCGCGGTATGGTGTAGTTGGCCGGCAATCCCTTGATCAGGACGGGCGTGTTGAAGAACGATATCGTCTGGCCGAGATTGAAATCGTTCAGATAGAGCTGATACGGGTTGTTCGCGCTGTAGATGTAGCCGAGGTCGAAGCGCGCGACGCGCACGCCGAAATGGCTGATCGCATCGACGAAGGTGATGTCGCCATTGTCGTGGTTCACCCGCGTCCGGCCGGTGAAATCGATGAGCGAGTTGGGAATGTAATTAATCCGACCGACGATGTCGGACAAATGGTCGCCCAGTTCGAAGCCGTTATAGGGCTGGAACTGCGGATACAGATCGTGGTCGATATGCTGCTCCCAGGACGCGCCGATCATGCCCTCCAGCTTCTGGCCGTTCGCCGTGTTCCACTCCGCGCGCAACGCCGCGTTCACCCGCACGCCGCCGTCGTAGCGGTCGTAGCCGTTGAAGCGGTTCAGGCTGAACAGCGTGGCATCGGTGAACTCGTAATCGAGCGAGTCCTCGTTGGGGATGTTGTCGTGCGGGTTGTTGCCGCTTTGCGGCGCGGCGATCACCTGCAGTATCGGCTCGATCACCTCGTTGCCGCCGCTGGCCGTGGCGCGCACGAACGGCCAATTCAGGCGCAGCGCCACCTGCGCCTGGCCGTGCACGCCGGTCGCCACGTCCGTATCCTGGTAGTTCGGCTGTCCGTCCAGGACGTTGCCGTTATAGACCGCGCCCAGGGCCTGCGCGGTGAACAGCCACTGGTCGCCCAGCCGGCCGGAAAACGGCCTGTCCCACTGCAGCTTGGCGGCCAGTTGCTGGTCGTTGCTGCCCTCGTCGCGCAGCAGGTTCCACTCCATCGTGTCGAAACTCAGGCGACCGCCAAGCGCGTCCGGTTCGCCGAAATAGCTGTACTGGTAACGCGGCAACACATACGGCAGCAGGTTCTGGTTGATGCTGGAGTTCAGCCCCTGGTAGCTGCGTATGTCCAGCTTGGCGTAGGAGCCGACGCCGAAACCCTCGATGTAGAGCTGGCTGCTCAGCAGGTTGTTGCCGTAGCCCGGCACCTGGAAATCCCGCATGTATTCCACGGAACTGGCCAGGTTCACGTCGAAGCCGTAGCGCCAGGTGTCGTTCCAGTCGAACACGCCGTGCCCGAAGAAGTAGCCGGCCGTGGTGCCCTGGTCACGCGCGACGGCGCCATCAAGCCGTAGCACGCCGTTGTTCAGCGCCTGGTTGTACAGCGCCTCGAGCTGCGGCCCCTGCAGCGTTCCGACCGTGCCTGTCAGCGTGAGGTCGGACTGGTCGTTGATCACCAGGTAGTACGGTATCCGGATGAAGCTGCCGAGATATTCGTCGGTGACGCCCAGGCTTGGCACCAGGAACCCGCTCTGCCGCTTCACCGAAGGGTCCGACATGGAGAAATACGGCAGGTAGACGACGGGCAACCCGTAAAAATCGAGATAGGCGTCCTTGTACTCGATGCGCTTGTGCTCCAGGTCCTGGGTGACCTGGAAGGCGCGTATCTCCCAGATCGGCGAATAATCGGGGTGCTTGGCGCACACGTCGCAGGTGGAATACACGCCGCGGCTCATGATGTTCAGCTTGCCTTCGGTGCGCCTGGCGCCGTTGGCCGCCATCTTCGCGTTTTCCGCCATCAGCGCGCGCATCGCCGTCAGCACGCCGTTGCGCATGCCCTGGCTCAGCTCGGCGTAATCGGCGAACAGCACCTGCCCGTCCGGCTCTACGATCACCACGTGGCCATAGGCGGCGGCCACGTTTGTGTTGCGGTCGAAGGTGATGCGGTCCGCCATCAGCACGTGGTCGTTCTGCCACGCCTGCACATGCCCGTCCGCGGTCACCAGGCCGCTCGTCTTGTCGTAGGTGACGCTGTCCGCCTGGAAGGTGACGGGCGCGTTGCCGGACAGCGGCTGCGCGTTCATGTTCAGCGTGGGAAAATGCTGCGCGGGCGGGCGGTAGAGTTGCGCGTGCGCGGTGGTGGCGAGGAGGGTAAGGAAGAAAGCTAGGCCTTCTTTTTTGAAAAGAAGAAGCAAAAAACTTTTGGCTCCCCGCCTGCACGAGAGCGCGCGCAGGTTCTGCAGGCGCTGCGGCCTGCAGAACGAGGGCGCGCCGTTGTGCCGGCGTGAGAGCAAAAGTTTTTTGCTTCTTTTTTGCAAAAAAGAAGGCCTTACTTCCTGCAAGCTAGCCATCCTCGAGATGCAGCAGCAGCGACACCGCCAGCAGCATGCCTGCCGCCGCCGGCGCCCAGGCCGCCAGCACCGCCGGCAACGCGCCGCTCTGGCCGAACTCCTCGGCCACCTTGCTCACCGTGAACAACACGAACCCCGCTGCAACGCCGGACCCCACCATGCGGGCCACGCCCCCCCTGCGTGTCTGGCGCATGGAGAAGCCGGCGGCAACCAGGGCCATCGTTCCACAGAGTAACGGCAGGGCCAGCAGCGACTGGAAATGCAGCCGGTGGCGCACCGAGCTGAACCCGGCACTCTCCAGCAGCCGGATGAACCCGGGCAATGCCCACACGGACAGCGTCTCCGGCGACTGGAAGCTTTCCTGCACCCGCCTTGCGGTAAGCTCGGTCGGCAGCTTCATCTCGCCCACCATCACCGGCAGGTGGTCCGGCGTGATGGTGCGTGCGCCGGACATGTTCCAGACGCGGCTGCGCAGGGTGGCGTGCGACGCTTCCACGCGGCTCAGCAAATGGTCACCGGCGTCCAGCCGGAACACGCTTATGTCGTTGGCGGCGATCACCTTCCCCTGCAGCGCCACGTCGCGGGCATGGATGATGGCGACGCCGCGCGGGTCCAGCCCGGCATCGGCCTGACGCAGCCAGAGCTGCCCGCCGCTGATTGCCAGCGTGCCGCCGGTGCGCCGCAGGTAGATGTTGTCCAGCGCGGTCGCCCTGGCGAACATCACCGAGGAGAGCGGCGAGAGCCCGCCGGTGGCGGCCAGGCCGAGCCCGATCGCGGCCGCCACCGGCAGGCTCAGGAAGTGCCAGGCGGAGACTCCCGCCGCACGTGCCACGATCAGTTCGCTGGAGCGGGTCAGCCGCCAGAACGCGATGATGCCGCCCACCAGCACGGCGAAGGGCAGTATCTGCAGCATGTAATAGGGCAGCCGCAGCAGCGCGATGCCGGCCACCAGGCCGAAGCTGACATCGGGGTGCTGGCTGGCCCGGCGCAGCAGCTCGATGAAGTCGAACAGCATGACCAGCAAGGACAGGGCGGCCAGCATGGCCAGCGCCGCGTAGGTGAACTGGCGCGCTATGTAGGCCGACAAAGTGAGTGCGAACTTCATGTGCCGGACGTCACGCCGAGATGCACCTGGCTGGCCGCCGGCCCGCGCCGCGCCCGCCGGCCGATCTTCGGCATGAACAGCGCCCAGGCGCAGGCCAGGCCGGGCAGTGTCGCCTGCATCCAGATCAGCGGCACGAACGCGCTGTGACGTGTCGCCACGCTCTGCGCCGTCAGCCCCAGCGCCAGCAGCCCAACCATGGAGAGCACGGCGGTGAGCGGCCGCCACAGATTGCCGGCGCGCCGGAAGCTTCCCGTCAGCACGCTAACCAGCGCCACCAGCGCGAAGCTCAGCGCGGTGAGCGGCTGCGTCAGCCGCCTGTTCGCCTCCACCAGGAACTTGCCCGCATCGCCCCTGGCCACCACGTCCGCGCTCGGGTGCAGCAGCTCGTGCAGGCTCAGCTCGCTATCGTCGCGCGCCCTCGCCTCCTCGCCGTGGCCGGAGCTGGCCAGGTCGATCGTGTCCTCGGCGAAGGTCAGCACGTCCAGCCGGCCGGTCTTGGCGTCGATCTCCTCGCGAGAGCCGTTTTCCAGCAGCACGCGCGGCGTGTCGCCCTCGGCCACCAGCCGGCCGCTTTCGGCCAGGATGGTGGCGCGCGTGTTGGTCTGGCGGTCATCCTCCACCATGATGCCGCGCAGCGTGCCGTCGGTGTCACGCGAGCGCACGTACACGGTGAGCTGGTCGGATATCGCGGTGAACACGCCCTCCTGCAGCAGGAAGGCGGCCACCTTGTTGCGCAGCTCGAACTGGAACTCCTTGAACGCCGTGTTGCTGGCCGGCACCACCCAGATGTTCAGCGCGTAGCTGGCCGCCATGGCGATGATCCCGGCCATCAGCGCCGGCCGTGCCAATGCCCATTGCGACAGGCCGGCCGAGCGCATCACCGTCAGCTCGCGGTCGCCGGCCAGGCGCTGGTAGACGAACTGCACCACCACGAAGGTGGTGATGGGCAGGATCACAGCCACGAAACTGGGGATCAGCAGCCCCGTGAGCTGCAGGAACACGCGCAGGCTGAGCCCGCGATTGACCACCAGCTCCACGAAACGCAGCGACTGGGTCAGCCAGATCAGCGCCACCAGCGCGGTTGTGACGGCGACGAGCGCGGTCAGCAGCTGGCGCAGGACGTAGCGGTCCAGTTGGGAGATGGGGGAGAAGCGGGCCATGCCGGTCCGCACCATAGTCACCGCACGCGGCGGGGCAAAGTTCGGCTTTGTGTCAAAAGCAGGCAGCCGCCACGATTTGCCGGCGGGGCCAAGCTGTACGCCCTTGGCCTTACGCCCACGGCCTGGCGCATGCGCCGCCTAGGGGCGCGGCGGCTGTTCCAGCAGGCAGGGCAGCCCGCCATTCCGCCACCATGCCAGGCAGGTGACATGCTGGCGGGCGGGCGTGTCCGCCAGCTCCGCCGGGCGGTCAGGCAGCAAGGCGGGGTTGGCGAAACATTGGGCAAGCCCCAGCGTACGCGTGCAGAACGGCTGCGGCGGCAGGGCGCTGACCACCGTTCGCCCGCCTTCCGCACAGCCCGTCAGGCCGAGCGCCAGGATGATCCATCGCATTGCGCCAGGCTAGCGAGGCGGGGTGAACAGACCGTTTCCGGGCGCGCGGCGCGCTCCGGCCATCTTTTCAAAACGAAACGCCCGTCTTGTGCTACCGCGCCAAGCTGAACACTGTTACCCAATGGGCAAGATGCTCGACAAATCCATCCTGAAATGCCGCAAGCCGCGTGGCCAGGGCGCCTCCCGCCGCGGCGAGATACTGGCCGCGGCCAAGCATCTGTTCGCCGAGGAGGGCGTGGCGCAGGTCACCATGCGGCGCATCGGCGCCGCGGTCGGGGTGTCGCCCACCGCGCTTTACATGCATTTCGCCGACAAGGATTCGATGCTGGCGGCTATCGCCCAGGACACGTTCGAGGAGCTGCTCAGCCGGCTGGAGCAGAGCCAGACGCCCGGCCTCTCGGCACGCGCCCAGTTCCGGCTGGGCCTGCGCACCTATATTGAGTTCGGGCTGGAGCGGCCTGACGAGTACCGCCTGACGTTCATGAGCCGCCTGTTCCGCCGCACCGACGCCAAGACGCCGGGCGCCGTGGAGATGGCCGACAGGTCCTTCGCCATCCTGCAGGACCGTGTGATCGAGCTGACGCGCAACGGGACGTTCAACGCCATCGGGCCCGCGCCGCAGATCGCCGAGGCGATCTGGGCGATGCTGCACGGTGTCACCTCCCTGCTGCTGGACCAGGCGGACAATCTGGAGACGCCGCCGGGCAAGCTCATAGAGGCGGCGCTCGACCTTTTGGAAGCCGGTCTGGTCGGCAATCGGGCGGACCCGGTCACCGCAATATAAACCTTGTTAAGTGAACGCTGGTAACTTATATCGGGGGTGTCGCACCAGCCCCGGAGGTTTCCGTGTTCCACTCACAAGCCATCTGCTCCGCACAGACATTCACCAGCCCGCGCCGGGCGCTCGGCGCGATAGAGCCCGGCGCCACGGCGCGCCGCCTGCTGCCGCTGCTCGCGGCAGGCGCGCTCGTGGCCGCATCAGCTGCCGTGCCGCATGGAACTGCCCAGGTTGCGGCGTCCACCAGTCCCGTCATCGTTCAGGATGACGATGTTGTGGCGCTGCGTGACAAGGCGGAGGCGATGCGCGCCAAGCTGTGGGCGATGCCGGGTGTGGCCGCCGTTACGATCAGCGGCCTGCAGCAGCAGGGCCTGAGCGTCGAATACACGCAGCAACGGCTGGCCAGCTTTGGCCTGACACCGGCGCGCCTCGCGGCTTCAGTTCCGGCCGATTTGGTGCGCAGCCGGCCGGGTCACCTGGTTCTGCAGGCCGGCGCTTCCGGCGATTTGCAGGGTGTTGCCAACCTTCCGGTGCGTGCCGGCGGACGGGTGTTCCGGCTGGGTGACGTGGCGATGGTGATGCGTTCGCCTTTGCCGGCGCCGGTTTCCACGTTGCGTATCGATGGGCGGCCGGCGGCGCAGTTGGGCGTGGTGGGAGTCAGGTGAGGCAAGGCCTTCTTTTTTGAAAAAAGAAGCAAAAAACTTTCGCTTCCCCGCCTGCATCGACCTGCCCCCTGGTTCTGCTAGAACGCGGGTTGCAGAACCAGAGCGCACCTTCGTGCAAGCGGGGAAGCGAACGTTTTTTGCTTCTTCTTTCAAAAAAGAAGGCCTTTCCTTCCTTAGGTCCGCAACTCCCGCGCCACCAAAGCCGCGTGTTCAGCCTGGTCCGCACGCGCCCGCGCCGGGCTCCAGCGCCCGATCATGCTGAAGATCAGCAGCACGAACACCACGGCACCTGCAGCCGAGAACAGGTACCAGGTCTGCCACTGCCCCGGGGCCGCCACGGCCGCATGCGCGATCACCTGCATCTTGGCCAGCAGGTCTGGCGGCACGGTAGCGTGCGCCTCCTGCAACCGCTTGAAGGCTTCCACTGTCGGCGGCGCCTCCACCAGCGGCGTTACGGTATCGACGACATGCGGCAGGGCCAGGAACGAGGCGGTGACCACCAGGCGCAGCAGCCAGCCCCAGATGGCCAGTCCGGTGGCGGTCAGCGCCGGGTTCAGCTTCTCCACCATCTCCGTGAAGCTGGCCATCCAGGTGGCGTAGGCGGCACCCATCAGGGTGGACAGGCTGACGGCGATCAGCGCCATCACCCCGAAGGCCGGATGCAGCGGCGTCGGCCAGCCGCCGGCCATGAACAGCCAGATCAGCAGCGCCGCGCCCACGCCGCCCACCAGCATGAACGGCTTGCGCACGCCCAAAGCGTCCGACCACATGCCGGCGATGATCAGCGCCACCGCGTTGGCCCCCCAGCTCCAGTTCAGCAGGCTGTTGGCCCGGGCCGGCGTGAAGCCGTAGACGGTGACCAGGTAGATCACGCCGAACGCCACCGTGGTGTAGTACACCAGCAGCAGCAGGGAGACGCCGAGGGCGGAGCCCACCACGTCCAGCCGCAGCATCTGCAGCCAAGGATTGCGCTGCAGTCCGGCGACAGGCACCAGCGCCGCGCGGCGCTCGTTCAGCGCGCGGTCCTGCTCGCTGACCATCACCTGGCCGCGCAAAGCGGGGCTGAGTTCGCGCAGCGACAGCACGGCCAGCACCCACACCGCCAGGCCGAAGATGCCGCAGATCAGGAACTGGCCGCGCCAGTCCGGCAGTACGGGCAAGGTTGCCGAATCCACCGCGCTGACCAGCAGGCTGCCGAGCACCGGGCCGATGGTCCAGAACCCCATTGCGGTGGCGCGCCCCACCTGCGGTGAGAAGTCGCGTATCAGCGCCGGCGTCGCCACCAGGATGATGCCCTCGACGAAGCCGAGGATGATCTGCAGCACGGCATAGGACAGCCGGTCCGGCGCGTGCGGCAGCACGAAGCCCACCAGCACGCATACCAGCAGCAGGCCCCAAACCACCAGGTTGGCGCGGCCGAACCGGTCCGACAGCCCGGCCAGCAGCGAGGCGAAGGCGCCCAGCGCATTGGCGATCGCCAGCCAGCCGACCAGATAGGTGAAGCTCATGTGCAGGTCCCGCATGATCAGCGGCAGCACGCCGCCCTGCACGTACAGCGCGTAGTACAGGGCCACCGTGATCAGCACCACGAGCCCCAGCTGGAAGCGCCTGGCTGCGGGGTCGGGGTAGTGCTCCAGCTCGCGTTTCGGTAGCCGCATCAGGACGCTCCGGTTGGTTTTCCGGCAAGCATAGGGAAAGGCAGGACGGAGGGAAGGCCCTGCTGCCCGGGAAATCCGGCCCGGCCTGCCGCCACCGCCGCGCATGCAGTGCGGGCGCCGCCGCCGGCGGAAGCTTTATGTTATTGCCGTTAACCGAGGGCGTGCTAGCGTCTCCCCAACGAACGACCAGGGGATGCGACCGATGGACAACATGACCTTCAACCCGCTGGCGCCGGTAGAGACGGACGCCTACGCGATTCCGCTGGACCAGCTAAATCCCGCCCAGCCGACGCTGTTTGCGCAGGACGCGATTTGGCCGTTCTTCGAGCGGCTGCGCCGCGAGGCCCCGGTGCACTACACGCCGGAGAGCGAGTTCGGGCCGTACTGGTCGATCACCAAATACAAGCAGATCCTGCAGGTGGAGGCCAACCACGAGGCGTTCTCCTCGGACGTCTATCGCGGCGGCATCGTCATACGCGATCCGGAGCCGGATTTCGTTCTACCGATGTTCATCGCCATGGACCCGCCGCGGCACGACCTGCAGCGCGAGGCGGTGAACCCGGTGATCTCACCCACCAATCTGGCGCGGCTGGAAGTGCTGATACGCGAGCGCGCCGGCGCCATCCTGCACGCGGTGCCGGTAGGCGAGGTGTTCGACTGGGTGGACACAGTCAGCATCGAGCTGACCACGCAGATGCTGGCCACGCTGTTCGACTTCCCGCAGGAAGAACGCCGCAAGCTGACGCACTGGTCGGACGTGGCCACCGCGATGCCCGGCGCCGGGCTGATCGAGAGCGAGGCCGAGCGTCAGGGGATCCTGCTGGAATGCCTGATGCGCTTCACCGAATTGTGGAACCAGCGGGTGAACGCGCAGCCCACCGGCGACCTGATCAGCCTGATGGCGCATGCCGAGGCCACGCGCGAGCAGACGCCGATGGAATATCTGGGCAACCTGCTGCTGCTGATCGTGGGCGGCAACGACACCACGCGCAACAGCATCACCGGCGGCCTGCTGGCGCTGAACAAGTTCCCTGACCAGTACACCAAGCTTCTCGCGGATCATAGCCGGGTGGGCAACATGGTGCCCGAGATCATTCGCTGGCAGACGCCGTTGGCGCACATGCGCCGCACCGCCACGCGGGACATCGAGTTCGGCGGCAAGCAGATACGCGAGGGCGACCGCGTGGTGATGTGGTACGTCAGCGGCAACCGCGACGAGGAGGTGATCGAGAACCCGAACGCGTTCGACATCGCGCGTGACCGCCCGCGCCGCCACCTCTCCTTCGGCTTCGGCCTGCACCGCTGCCTGGGCGAGCGGCTGGCCGAGCTGCAGCTACGCATCATGTGGGAGGAGATACTGAAGCGTTTCGGCAGGATCGAGGTGGTCGAGGAGCCGAAGCGCGTGTTCTCGGCGTTCGTAAAGGGATACGAGCGCATGCTGGTGCGGGTGACGGCGAGGGCGTAGGGGATCAGCCAGCGCATGCCGGTGCGGATAGGGACAGACGGCGCGCGCTTCGCGACCTGTTCGAAGAAGCCGCGCTAAGCTGCTCCAGGCCGATACGATGACCTCGCTGGCTGCCGTCCTGGACGCTGCCATGGCGCCGGGGGCAGCGATACTCCTGGATGCGGACCGCGCCGCCGTGCCGGCCGAGTTGTTGGCCCGTGCCCGCGATTTCGCCGCCACCCTGCCGGCAGGGCGAGAGGGCCTTGTCGTCACGCTGCTGCATGCGCACCGGCCCGGGCTGGAGGCGTTCGAAGGTCACGCCGCAAACGCCACGCTCTGGGCGTTCACCCAGCAGGCCGCCCGAAGCTGGGCGCCGCGCCGCATCAGGGTCAACGCCATTGGCCTGGGGGCGAGCGCGTTCGGGCCTTTCGAGCCGCTGGAGCAGGCTGGCCGCGCGGCTTGCCCGGTGCCCGCACCGGCCGCCACCTTGGACGACATCGTGCGTGCGCTGCGTTTTCTCGCCGGGTGCCCCTCGGTCACGGGGCAGGTCGTGCGGCTCGGCTGAGGGACGGCGCCGAAGCGTCTTTTCCCAAAGACAGGGGCTTGGCCTATACCCGTTCCATGGACTCCTTCAGCCCGGCCAGCGCCGCCCTGCGCCTGCGCCACGTCTTCCTGCACGACATGGTGCTGCAGGCCAGCATCGGCGTGCATGCCCATGAGCACGACGCCCAGCAGCGCATACGTATAAACCTGGACCTGGCCGTCACCGACGACGGCGCGGCGCCCATGTCCCGCGCGGCGCCCTCGCGTGACGAGCTTGCGCGCGTGGTCGATTACGAGGCGGTGGCGAACCGGGCGCGTGCCATCGTGGGAGCCGGCCATGTGCGCCTGGTGGAGACCTTGGCCGAACGGCTGGCGGAAGCCTGCCTGGAAGATGCCAGAGTGCGTTCGGTACGGGTCCGGGTCGAAAAGCTCGATGTCTTTGCGGATGTCGGTGCTGTGGGGGTGGAGATCGAGCGCCATTCCAGGGCCGGGACGCCGGTTTAATCCCCCGCTCGCCAGGACTTCCTGTATTTCCAGCAGGTTAGGTTTTGCGACCGTTTGATGACGGCTAGCATTTCGGAAACCGAGCATAGTCAAGCACTTTCGCAGATCGTGTGATCACAGACCCGTGTGGTAGCGTTTGGCTGCCGTGTGCATGGGCTTTGCACAGGACGATTTGCCCACAGAGTTATCCCCAGCCTTGAGCACCAGCCCGGGCGGGCCCAACCTAAATGCCTGATGCCTGACCAGATAATGCCCGACGCCCCCGCCTTGCGCGGCGTGGCGGTCATAGAAACCGTCGTTGCCACCCTGCCGCTCTCGCCCGGCGTATACCGCATGCTGGATGCGAAGGGCGAGGCGCTGTACGTCGGCAAGGCGCGTTCGCTGAAGAAGCGGGTGACCAACTACACCCAGATCAACCGGCTGGAAGAGCGGCTGCGGCGCATGGTGATGGACACGGTCTCCATGGAGATCGTGACCACGCATACCGAGGCCGAGGCGCTGCTGCTGGAAGCCAACCTGATCAAGCGGCTGAAGCCGCGCTACAACATCGTGCTGCGGGACGACAAATCCTATCCGTGGCTGATGCTGGCCGAGGATCACGCTTTTCCGCAGATCACCAAGCACCGCGGCAACCAGTCCCGCCCCGGCAGCTACTGGGGCCCGTTCGCCAGCGCCTGGGCGGTGAACCAGACGGTGAACGCGATGGAGCGGTTGTTCCTGCTGCGCTCCTGCGCGGACACGGTGTTCGCCAACCGCTCCCGCCCTTGCCTGCTGCACCAGATCAAGCGCTGCTCGGCGCCCTGCGTCGGCCGCATCACCGCGGAGGATTACGCGGGCCTGGTGGCGCAGGCGAAAGCCTTCCTTTCGGGCAAAGTGGCGACCCTGCAACGCGAACTGTCCGCCGAGATGGAGGCGGCCAGCGCGCGGCTGGAGTTCGAGCGCGCGGCCGCCGTGCGCGACCGCATACGCGCGCTGACCCATGTGCAGGGCAGCGGCATCATCAATCCGGCCAGCCTGACGGATGCCGACATCGTGGCACTTTGGCAGATCGCCGGGCAGAGCTGCGTGCAAGTGTTCTTCATCCGCGGCGGCCGCAACAACGGCAACCGCGCGCATTTCCCCGCCACCGTGAAGAGCGACGAGCCTGGCGACATCCTGGCCGCCTTCATCGCGCAATTCTATGACGACAAGCCGCCGCCGGCGCTGATCCTGGCCAACCACGACCTGCCCGAGGCCGACCTGATCGCCGACGCGCTGAGCCTGAAGGCGAGCCGGCGCGTGGAGATCGCGGTGCCCAGGCGCGGCGAGAAGCGCCAGGTGGTGGAGCATGCGGAGACCAACGCGCGCGAGGCGCTGGAGCGCAAGCTCGCCGAATCGGCTGGCCAGGCCAAGCTGCTGGACGGCGTGGCGACGCTGTTCAACCTCGCCGCGCGGCCGGAGCGCATCGAGACGTACGACAACAGCCACATCATGGGTACCTCGGCGTACGGCGTGATGGTGGTGGCCGGCGCCGAAGGCTTCCGCAAGAACGCCTACCGCAAATATTCCATACGCAGCGCGATCGCGCCGGGCGACGATTTCGGCATGATGCGCGAGGTGATGGAGCGGCGTTTCGCGCGCGCGCAAAAGGAGCGCGACGAGGGTGGCCCGGCGGCGGACTGGCCGGATATCGTGCTGATCGACGGCGGCGCCGGCCAGTATTCCGCCGCGCGCGCGGTGCTGGACGATCTGGGTGTCACCGACGTGACGCTGATCGCCATCGCCAAGGGGCCGGACCGCGACGCAGGCCGCGAATGGTTCTTCACCGCCGACCGCCCGCCGTTCCAGCTGCCGCCGCGAGATCCGGTGCTGTACTACCTGCAGCGTCTGCGCGACGAGGCGCACCGGTTTGCGATCAGCACGCATCGGGCAGGGCGGTCGAAGGCGCTGGTGACGAGCGAGCTGGACGAGGTGCCGGGCATCGGCTCGGCGCGCAAGCGGGCGTTGCTGAACCATTTCGGGAGCGCGCGCGGGGTGAAGCAGGCGGGGTTGGAAGATCTGCAGGCCGCACCCGGCATAAACAAGGAGACGGCGCGGCGGGTCTACGCGTATTTCCATACGAAGTGAGGGCGCGGGGTGTCTGCGACGCACCTAGGCAAGGCGTTATTTTCTGAAGAAAGAAGCAGAGGATTTTCGCGTGCAAGCTGCGGCGACGTTTCGCATTTTCAGCCACGCATGGCGAGTGCGGATGCGGAGATAGTGACGGGTTTTCCTTTTGCGAAAAGGACTGTTGGCGTGCAGCAGGCAACGTTGGCCCGTCCGGATACCGCCTGCTACAGCAGCGAAACCTCGATATATTCCGACCCGCCCTTCGCCGCCGGAGAGCGGTTGCGCAGCACCACGGCGGCTGGTGGCCGGCGGCACGTCTCGACCCCGCACCGGAGTCGCGGCACCAGCATGACGAGTGTGGCTTTCTCCCCGAACCGCTCCACCAGCTCGCGCACGGGCAGCAGCCGGTCCGCCCGGCACCGGCTGCACGAGGCGACGAGCTGCCAGGTGACCAACTCGCCGATCGGGAGGCGCAGCAGCGCCTGCCGCCGCTTGGAGGCGTGCACCCCGTCCGGCATGGCTAACCTGCACTCAGGCAATCGTGAGCCGATCTCGGCGATTTGTAACGGCCCGCGTGCACGGGAGCCGTTAGACACACGCGATTTGGCGCGCCCGGGGTCGACTGCTCAATGCATGAGAAGACGAGTGACTTGCTTTCTGACACCCGTGCGGCCGTCCAGAGTAGCATGGCGAACCGGGCAAGTGCTGCGGCTACACGGCGGGCGACGCGCGCCGCAGTGGCGGCGTCCCGCGCCAACCGGGAGAGATCCGCCGCCAAGCGGGCCAGGCTGGCGGCGGGGCGCATCACGTGCTGGTTCAAGGTCCATCGCCCTTTCAGGATGGGTGGCTCGGGCGCGGTGTGTTTCTGCCCCGTGACGCAGGGCATGGTGCCGCGCTGCTGACCTGTCACAGCGTGAGCTGCCGCGTGTCTATCGGCGCCCTGACCACGTGGAAGCCGGCCGCGCTCAGCGCAGACGCGAGGTGCCACCCTGCGGCGCCGATCACGTAAGGCGGCCCTCCGCTTGCCTGGAGCACCGCTTCGTCCAGGATTGCGGCCACCTCCTCGAAGGCGACGGGTTCGGGAAGGGTCTGGAGCAGTGGCATGAGTCGAGGGTAGCGCGTAGAACAGAAAGAGAACAAGTGTTAATTGGGTTGGCGCAGCCGGGCCATTGTCCGGCCCATAAGTGGCCGGATAGCCGGACGGAATCGTCCGTTGTTTCGGGTTAGGTTTGAAAGGCCTGGCGTCCCGTAGGGGATTCGAACCCCTGTTAGCGCCGTGAGAGGGCGCTATGTGACGTCCTACGGCGTCCGTCTCTGTCCCCTAAGCCTTTCAAGTCATTGTTTTTGCGTCCTGCGGAGTCCCCCCTTGTCCGTCAACGGGTTTGCCGTATATTTGCCGTATGTCCGGGAGCGTAATGTATGGCACGCGCGATTAGGGATGACAGGCTACAGTCACGCGAGGCGCGCCTCCGCCTGGAGCCGAGGCGGGAGCCGTATTGGCGAACGATCCAGGTCGGCCGCGCCATTGGCTACCGTAAGGCGGCGGCCGGGAAAGCCGGCACCTGGATCGCACGGTACTACGATCCAGCGCACGAGACCACGCGCCAGCACCGGGCGCTCGGCCCGGCAGACGACCTACTCGACGCCACCGCAGATGCTACCAGCCTGTCCTTCGCGGCGGCTCAGGAAGCGGCGCGGGCGTGGTTTGCGGCGCTCGCGCGGGCAGGGGGGAAATCAGCCGCCCCGGTCACCGTCGCCGACGCCCTAGCCGCCTACCTGGCCGACTACGTGGCGAGGGGTGGCAAAGCCCTGCCCGAGACCAAACGCGCCATTAACGCCCACATCCTCCCAAAGCTGGGCGAGCGGAAGTTGGGCGAGCTCACCACGGCCACTATCCGCGCCTGGCATCGCGCTCTTGCCACCGCGCCGGCCCGCGTGCGCCGGAAAGCCAAGGCAACCAAGATCGCCACGCGGGCGCCTAGCGATGACCCGGATGCGCCGCGCGCCCGCCGCTCCACCGCGAACCGCGTGCTCACCATTCTTAAGGCCGCGCTCAACTTTGCTTTCCGTGAAGGCCTGGTGGCGGCCGATGACGAGTGGCGACGGGTGCAGCCGTTCGCGAAGGCTGACGCGGCGAAGGTGCGCTACCTGACGGATGCCGAGGCGCTTTGTCTGATCAACTCCTCCACCGACGAGTTCCGTCCCCTCGTGACAGCCGCGCTCCTGACCGGTTGCCGCTATGGCGAGTTGACTGGACTACGGGCCGGGGACGTTGACGCAGCGGCCAACGTCCTGACGATCCGTAACAGCAAAGGTGGCTCGGCCCGACACGTGGTGCTTACCGACGAGGCCGGGCAGTTCTTCGCGGGTCTCTGCGAGGGAAAGCGCCGGGCCGAACCGTTGCTCGTCAGAGAAAGCGGCGATGCCTGGGGCGCGTGCCACCAGTTCCGCCCACTCCGCGCCGCTTGCGAGGCCGCCGGCATCGAACCGGCCGTGTCATTCCATATCCTTCGGCACACACACGCCACGCGTCTCGCGCTGAAAGGTGTGCCGATGGGAGTCATAGCGGCCCAACTCGGCCACGCCGATCTAAAGATGACCAGCAAGCTCTACGCGCACCTGTCGCCCGGCTACGTATCTGACACCATCCGCGCTACCTTTGGAGTGCTCGGCATAACTTCCTTGTCGACAGCAACAGAAACGAGCGCGTAGCCGTTCGCTCCGCAAACTTCGGAGGTTCTAGAGGAGGCTTTGAGAGGCCTTAGTCTGCCCCCTGGACTTCTGAACGTTCCGTGAGAGAATTGTCCTCAGGACGTTGGAGGACAGAATGCGAACCCAAGCGGCGACTTCAGAGGATGCGTGGCTATTGCCGGTGCGCGATGCGTGCCGCGTATCGGGCTTGTCGCGCTCGCGCCTTTACCTCGAACTGAGAAGCGGCGCGATACGCCACAAGAAAGTGTGCCGGCGCACGCTTATTGTGCGGGACAGCCTTCGCGCGTTCGTAGATGCCATTCCCGATGCTCAACCGTCGCGCGCTTGCGCACAGCCGGGGAGCGTATAGCTGTGGCAGTCTTGGTCTTTGACGGGTTCGATCGGTATGCCGCGCCGCAAGACCTGCAGTCGCGAGTCGGCGCATTGCAGTGGAACGATCTCCAGGGCACAACCGTGTCGTTTGAGCCAGGTCGAGGCGGTTTCGGCCAATGCATCACGGCTGAAACGAACGGCGGCACGCTGGGCTGTTCGTTTGGGAGCAACCTCCAGGGTGGCACGTTCGGCTTGGCGCTGCGCGTTCTGCCGCCCACAACCGTCGCTTATATTGATGTACAGGCCCAGGACTACAACGGTCTGGTGAGCCAAGTCACGGTCCGGCTTATGCTGAACTCCGGCACCGTCTACGTGTATTCCGGAGACCCCGCGAGTCCTCCCGCCACCCTCCTGGCGATAAGCCCGCCGAACGCCTTCAATCCGTATAACTGGAATTACATCGAGATCAGCACCGCGCTTACAACGACGAGCGTTCAGGTTGAAGTGCACGTAAACGGTGCGACCGTGATCCCGCAAACGACCAGCACGACTTCCCAATACGTGCCCCCACCGCCTCCAGCCTTGCAGTTCCCAATCTTCAATGGGATTCGCGTCCGGCCGGCAACTGAGGAAACCTTTGTATCGAGTATCACCTACCAAGCTGACGATTTGTATATCGCCGATAGGACGACCGGTCCGGGAACCTATGCCTGCAACGGCTTCCTCGGAGATGTCGCAGTGCGGACGCTGCGCACCACGGGCAACTCCTCGGTGCAGTGGACCCCGCTGAACGGGACGAACTGGGGCGAGGTGAACGAGGAGGCGTTTGACGGCGACGTCAGCTACAATTTTGCTACCGCTGTTGGTGCGCAAGACCTCTTCACGTTCCAGTCCTTGCCCACCACGACCGCGACCGTGTTCGGTGTTCAGGTGACCGGCGCCTACCGCAAGCTGGATGCGAGCGAGCAGACAATATCTCAGGACATCGTGTCAGGTGGAACAGCAGCGTCCGCCCCGATCGCTGCGCTCGGCCTGAGCTACGCGTACTACACGAGCCTGTTCACGCTGGACCCGCACACCAACGCGACATGGACACCGGCCGCAGTGGATTCTTTGATTGCTGGTTACACTCTAACCGGGTGATCGGAGTCAAAACTTCGCTTTTATCCAAGGCAGGGTGCGCGATCGCGGCTTGTGATCTGTCCAAGCGCCGGCCGGCGGCGCGCGGGGGTAGCCGGGTGGGGTGGTCCTGACGAGGAGCGTCCGGGTGGCCGTAGGGGGCGGGGGTTTCGATCCCGCCTAAAACGGTCGCGTGCTACCGGTCGTGGGTAAAATTTTCACGCGTGCAGTGCGCCGTTTTGCCAAAGTCCGGACTGGGCACCCACCCAGCCGGTAAAACAGTCAGCCAAAAAGGAGTCATTTTCGTGGCGCGCAGGAAGACAAACGAGGAAAAAGCCCTGACCGGCACGTTGCAGAAATGCCGGGTCAACCATACGGAGCCGCCGAGGGTGGTAGGGATGCCTGATATTGACCTCGCCATGCTCACCCCGCGCGCTAGGGAGTGGCTCCCGAAGATCGCGACGCCGCTGGTAGAGCAAGGAACGCTGACGGTGGCGGATGGGCCAAACCTCATCCTCCTCCTGGAGGCCTGGAGCCAGTTTGTAGAGGCGGGCGAATTGGTAGAGAGGGCCGGCGGGCCGATATATGAGACCAGAACCGAGACCGGCTCGACTATCTATCGCCCTCACCCAGCCGTTGCTATGCGCTCGGAGAGCCACAAGAGGTTCGTAGCGCTGTCAGCCCGCTTCGGCATGACGCCGGCAGATCGATTGAAGGTGCCGTCGCATCTGGAGCGCAAACCGGAACCGAATCCCTTCGACAGCATCTAGGGCACAAGGCGGAAGGCCGCCGCGCACTGGCGGCGGCCCCTAGCTCCTTACGCCGCAAGCTGCAGGACTGCAGCCGGGCGCGTGCGCTTGCGCTTCGGCTTTCCGCCTGCATCTGCCAGGGCGATTAAACCCACCCGCCTGATACTGTTCAAAGCCCGCGCGCTGACCAATGCCGGCTCGAAATCGCCGTGAGCATCCACGATTGAAGAAGCGGAGAAGAGCAGTTGGGCCAGTGCGTCCTCCAGTTCGGAAGACATGGTGCGAAGAGACTGGCGTGCACGGCGGGTGGTGGTTGTCATCGGCGAAGCCTTTCTAGGCGGCGCGGGATTGCGCTTGATCACAGGAGCGTGAAGTCAGAACCGTAGCCGGTCAACACAGAAAATGCCGTTGTTACAGTCAATTTCGACCAAGTCTCAACCCGTAGACAGTTGCGTTTCCGGTCCTTTCTACGCCGTCTAGTTTTCTCCCGCTTGGACGGTTACGGTGGGGGAACGGTGTGTGAGTGATCGGTCTCACGCTGCACCGCTTGGAGAAGCAAAACCATGACCCAGACCACCACCCGCCCAAAAACCCACGCTCCCGGTGTGGCCGCCACGCTCGCCACGCTGACAATACCCCAGGCGATCGCAGTGGCTTCACTCATCGATTCGCGAAACATCGGCGCCCGTGCCTGTCTGAGGGATGTACTCTTACATCAACTTCGCGGGCAGTTCGGAACGCGCGGTAGCGCCAAGGCCGATGCCCGCAAGCTTGCTTTGCGGCTCGCAGACCCCGGCGAGGGAACGCACGCGCAAACCCTCCGCACGGTCACCTCACTGGCGCGGAACACGGCGCCGCTCAGTCCCGCGCGCATCGAGCGGATATTGAGCGCCGTTGAGCGTGCCATCGCTGCTTGAAACCTGCCTCTCGGGTCACGTCGAGGGCACGTTCCGCTATCTAGCTTTCTGCCAAATGAGGAGTATTGTTCCCGTAGCGCAACGGAGTAGCCTGAATGACCAGCTCGGAGACAGTGCTCAACCTCAACCGCGACCTGGTTGTCGCGCATCGTTCGTTGTCGGTCAAAAAGTCTGAGATCCAGACCGCGACCGAGGAGTCCGCCGCTCTGACGGCGGCCGGCGCAACCGATGAAGAAATCGACGCCGCCGAACGGCGGGCGACACTCGCGAGCCGGGCTTGCATCAGGTTCGAGAAGGAAATCGATGAACTGATCGTGCGGCGCGCCGACGTCATCGCGCGAGAGCGGGCCGGACATGTGCAGCGGCTTAACACGCAAGCTGCGAAAGAGCTCTCCGACATCCTCAAGGATCATCGAGCCTTGCTGGCGAAAATCGCGGCACACGCGAAGACTCGCCACGACTACAGCAAGCACGCCCTCAACGCCGAATTGACCGCCGTCCCCCAACCCTGCGTCATGCTCTTTGACACTAGCGCGACACTCGGCCCGAACGGCACCTTCAGCGCGGTTCATCCGGGTCTAGACTTCCTGGAGAATGAGCTCGACCGGTTCAAGCGCGCGCTCAAGCCGGGTGCTGCGTCGTGACTGTCATAACTGACGAGCCAACTCTCCGCGTGATCGTGCTCAGGTCGGGGCTTGAATTAACACGCTTGGCCGCCACACCGGGCGGTAGCTCATTCGTCGAGACGTATCGGCCGGCAGTAGGTGCAATCGTGCTACTTCCGATCCTGCAGGGGGAAGCAATCGTGCGCAATGGTGCAGGCGAGCTCTACGCCCAACCGGAGAACGCGCCATGTTGAATCCGCTGAATCCCGTGCTTGTACAGACCGGCGTTCTTAACGGGACGAAGCCGGTCTACGCGGACATCTCCTCCACCGTTGACGGCGGCTACTGCGGAGCCGTGACGGTCACGCTAGGGACGTCGAGTTACCAGCTCGTGCCAGGGTTTTTGGTACCGCCCGGCCTAGTAGGTTCAGCCACGCCCTACCGGGCGCTCCAGTCGTTTGGGCCGGGTGCCGTGCTGACTCTTTTGCTGCCCGAGGCGCAAGCCTTGTGTGCCGCTGCCCAGGCGGCCGGCGACGCGGGTACGGCAATCAATGGGGATCTCTGACATGACCCTGTTCGACGAACCAGACGACGAACCAGACGACGAGCCGGCGCCGTCCGAGGAGGACGATGCGGCTACGCAAGGGCGGCGTAGGCGCCACGCTCGCCAGTGGAGGCCGCTCTTGCGGTCTCTCGGAATACCCGTGCCGGACACGTCCAGAACTGACGATTGATCCCACCCACCCTTCAACAAACAAAGGCCAACACACCATGTCCACACCGAACGCCGCCGGCACACGGCATCTCGCCGGCACTGTCACCAAGGCCGGCCTTTCCGGGCAGGGTAGCATTCTAGGCCCTCGCGAGATCGCCGTCATCGCCTCAACCGGAGCGGTGGACTTACAAAACGATGAGGTGGTGCCGGGGGGCATGACTCCGAGCCGGTGCGACGTCCCCGTTTTCCTGAATCACCAGAGCGACGGCAACAACCTGCCGATCGGCCGTGCATATCTGCGCGTGAGCGGCAATGCGGTGGTGGGCACCATCATTTTCGCGCCGGAAGGCGATTCCGAAGTCGCGGACTCAGTCTGCCGCGCCTATAAGAACGGAACGATGGACGCGGTTTCGGTGGGCTTCACCCCGATCAAATCGTCAAGGCGAGCCGGCGGGCGCGGCACCAAATACGAGACCTGGATATGCCACGAACTGAGCTGTTGCGGGGTTGGCGCCAACTCGGAGGCGCGGGTAGTGCAACGCCAGCTTGACGCGGCGCAAGCCGAGCGTGCAACGCGCATGGCGCACGCGGCCGAGGTGTTGGCGAAGAGTGACCGCCGACTGCGCGCGATGGAACTGGCCCGCATCGGGCGCGAGCAAGAAGCTCGCCACAAAGCGGCCGAACCGCGCCCGCTCACTCGTGACGAGCGCATCGCGAAAGCACGGGCTACGGCCCGCGCTGGCATGACGGAGCAGGAACGTCGCGTTGCAGACTTGCCGCCTGGGCGTGAGCGATACGAGGCTGAGCTGGCTCTTCACGCCAGTAAGGCGCTGTCCAGCGTTGCCGCGCGGGATTGGGACACGAACGCCACGGCGGACGTTCGCAAGGCCAAGGAGGCGGACGTTGCACGTCGCTCGCGCAAAGCGGGTTGGTGACCGCTATGCGCCCGCATCGCCCACATCCGGTCATTCAACCGCGTGGAGACTGGAAGCTCCGACTAGCCAACCGGCGCCGAGTTGCCGAGTGGGTGATCCGCGCGGCGCATGGCGATGAACTCATCCGGATATCCGCGCAGGCGCGTCGAACCGCCGCCGAACGTCAGTTCACCCCTAAACCGCAAATCTGAAGGGACCATCATGGCTCACGTCGTTAGACGCCGGCCGGCCAGCCCCGTGCTACCGGCCGAGCCGCCTACTTTGCACATAGATGAGCCGCCGCTCCGGGTGGCTGGCGTGTTTAACCCGGCGCTACCTATCCGGGAACGGTGTTTCGTTGGTGACCCGAAGCATGCAACCGGCACGGCGCGACACATCGTTCAAGCCTGGGTGGTCGCCGGCCAGCAACGGCTTCTATCGCTAGGACGCGGTAGGTGGGTGGTGTGGAGCGACGCGGAGCGTGTCTGGCAGGCGTTGGACGAGGAGGCCGTCGAAGCCTGGATCTACCGGGCGCTGTCCGCCAACCGCTGGAATAGCAGCCCGGCTCACGTTGCGAAAATCATGAAGATCTTCCGCCTGCAGCTCTATTGGCCGCCGGTTGAGGCGCGCGGCGCGGCCTGAACCGCGCACGGCCTGCCGGACCCTAGATGAACGTTGCAAAGCCGTGATAGTAGAGGTGCAGGACATAGAGAGAAGGCCGGGCGTTTCCACCCGGCCTCGTCGCCACTCGCACCCGCAACGCGAGTATGACGGGCTTTTCCGGAAAAGCAAGTCATACCGGAGCTGCAACCATGCCTGCCGACACCCTCGACACGTCTACCGGCGCAGTGCCGTGTGCCGAACGCGCCCACGCGTCAGGTTCTAAGCTGGAGCACGCGGTTGCCTGGGCGCAGCGCGGCTTCTACGTATTCCCTGTCGAGTCAGACGGAAAACAGCCGGTCACCGCGAACGGTCTCTACGATGCGACCAATGACCCGGAAACGGTGCGCGCATGGTGGACGTGCCCACTTACCGGCTCAACGATGGACTGGAATATCGGCGCGAGTCCCCGCGAGGGGCGCCAGATTGTGGTGGATCTTGACGTCAAGTCGGGCCGCAACGGGATCGCGGAGTACGAAGCGCTCGGGGGCGTGCTGGGCGGCTTGGTGACGAAGACGCCATCCGGTGGGCGCCATATCTGGCTGACCGGCCCAGACACGCAGAATACGGCCGGCACGGTGGCGCCGGGCGTCGATACCAGGGGCAGCACGGGACACGTGCTCATGCCGGGTTCAACAATCGACGGGGTGGCCTATGAGGTGGTTTCGGACGCGCCCATGCTGGCCGCGCCGGACTGGTTGTTGGCCCGGGTGCCGCCTCGGACCGATCGCGCCCGCCAGATCACCCACACCACGATCGAGAACGACAAGCCTGCGAATATAGCTCGCTTCGCCGAGCACTGCCGCCGCGCCGAGCCGGCCGTTTCTGGCGTTTGGCATGACCTGAGCCGCAATCTCGCGGCAGAGTCCGTGAGATGCGCGATATCGGTCGAAAAGGCGATCGAGATCATGCGGGAAGAATGGGTGCCGCGCGGGTCGGGGTTCTACGAGGATGGACGGGACGAGCGGTGGCCGGCGGACGTGGCCGGCTCCTACCAGTGGGCGCTTAGCTTCCGCGAGCACGGCGCGCACTCTGTAGACGCCCAGCTTCTCGCTTTCGAGGGCTTGACGATTGTTCCGCCCCCGCCAGACCCTACACCGCCACCGGCTGCCGCGTCTGGCGCCGAAACCCCGCCCATGTACGCCGGCTGGCGCCGGGTGTGCTCCGCCTCGCTGCACGGCAAGCCGATCCCGCCGCGCGAGTGGCTTGTCGAGGGCTGGTTATCGCCTGGCCACGTGACGGTGCTGTTCGGTGAGGGTGGCACCGGCAAGTCTATCCTCATGCAGCAGCTCATGCTGGCGTGCGCCACCGGCCGGGAGTGGCTGGGCCTCAAGACAACCACATGCCCCACTTTCGGGCTGTTCTGCGAGGACAGTGAGGACGAGCTGCACCGCCGGCAGGCGGGCTTGTGCGACCTTTTGGGCGTGAGCCTCGCAGATACGCGCGACATGGCCTTTATCAGCGGCGCGGACAGCGAGAACGAGCTCGTGCTGTTCGATCGCAACGGCCGAATGGAGCTCACGCCGCAGTTCGCCCGGCTCATGCACGAGGTGTGCGACACGGGCGCGCGGCTGGTCACGGTCGATACCGGCGCCTGCACCTTCGGCGGAGACGAGAACGTGCGCCGGCAGGTGACATCCTTCGTGCGGGTCGCGCTCGGCCGCATCGCCCAGGCGAACAACGCGGCGGTGGTGCTCACGCTCCACCCGTCCCGCTCGGGTATCAATCGTGGCGACCCAGACGGCGGCTCCACGGCCTGGACAGGCAGCGCACGGGCGCGCTGGACCCTTTCCCGGGCGCGGGGCGAACTGGGCGCTGTAGACCCGGCGGAGCGGGTTCTGGCGCTGCCCAAATCGAACTACTCGGTAGACGGCACGGAACTGCGGATGCGGCGTATCAGCGCGGGCTTCGTGCCCGTGGTGCCGCTCACGATTGCCGAGACCCGAGACCGGTGGGCCGAGGCCGAGGCGATCTTCCTTCGCCTGCTCAACCGGTGGAACCTGCAAGGCCGCAACGTCTCCCCGCACCCCCAGGCCACCACCTACGCGGCGAAGGTGCTTTCGAAGGAAACGGACCGGGGCGGGATGCTGCGGTCCGATTTCGAGGGCGCGATGGACCGCCTCTTCAACCAGAACCGCATCATGATCGAGACCTGGGGACCGCCAAGCAAGCCCAAGCAGCGCGTTGTCCCGACGCCTGGCCGGTAGCTGTCCGGTGCCTGCCTGGTCACCTACCCGGTAGCTGCCCGGTTCTGCCGAGCGCCTGTCCGGTCCAATAACCCGGCAGGAACCGGACAGGACCGGGCAGGCCGAAATCGCACAAGCCCCTGTTGTAGTTGTATTTTCCCGGTCCTGTCCGGTTTTCTTCCTGGTCCTGCCCGGTCTCTACAAGCCCTTGTTTTGGTTTGCTTTCTGGTAGCTGCCCGGTTGCCTGTCCGGTCCCCCATACCCCCTGAACAGGGCAGGTGGGCTTGAGGCCCACCATCCTGTTCTTTCAGAGTTCATGCGAGGACCACAAACCTACCACGTCGGGCTCGGCAATCCTTGTGACGCTGCCGTTGAGGAGGTAGCCTGACCGCCCGCAATTAGCGCATCACTCAACCCCACCGGATAGAGGACGCCATGCTAAATTTGGAACGCCTACGGCAGGACATGGAGAGGGTGATGGACTCGGCGCCAGAGCTGTCTGATTTTGGTTACGGGGTGTTTAGTCCCAGGTCGAAGACTTCGGCGCAAAGACTTGACGAACTGGCGGTAGACCGGGCTAAGCTGCTTGACGCGCGTTCCCTGGAGCAATTTGCACTTGCGCGGTCCTGGCTCAGTACAAAGCCCCGCACTACCCGCCCCAACCCTCGCGCCTGCTCCTCCTACGGCTTAAAACATCTAGCCGAGCCGGACATCGGCTACGTGACGAACGGGGTGTTCATTGCGGCTGCATTGGCGGAAGGCTTTAAGGTAGAGCGGATATCCGCCACGCCGAACGCTGCGCTTAACATCGGACGGCGAGCGGTGAGCGCATTGCAACGGGCGCAGTGTGGCGCGGGATACGGCGGCCAACCTCACCAGTTCGCCTGAGCCGCAATTTTGGGTCAGGCCAAGCGTAGACGTGAGGCCACGGTGCAGACCGTGTACCACCACACAAGCACTCTCCGGACAAACCTGATCTGGATGTCCGGCGTGATAGACGTGGAAGGCCAGTGCGGGGATGTCGTTCACCCCCAGATCGGCAAGATAATGACCGATGCAACGCGGCGGCGCGCTCTGAAAGACTTCGCCCCAGTGGCTTGGTTCACCACTCGCGTTGACGTCCCTCGGTGCCTGATGCGTGGCGAAATCCAGCTTGAAGACAAAACTACCGGCGCGGTAAGAAGGGTGCACTTAAGCGACGACGAAGCTAACACCTTAGCACTTCGGCGGGTGTGCCTAGGTTTTCCCCTTGCAAGCATATCGGCCGTCCCGTGGGTTGAACATCCTGGCTACCGCACGGTCGAGGGCGCAGAGCTTAACGAGACTGGAAGGGATGCAGGCGACAACCCGGACGATTGGTATGTGTCCGAGAGCCCCGTAGATGTGGCGCTTTTGTCGGAGGCCTGGGTTGCGAAGAGCATCCTTCGGCCGAAAATGCAGCGGCAAGATTGGTATGTTGCCGACATCAAAGCCATGGTAGCCGGTTGTCGAGCAACACCCGGTGCGTACATCCCTCCTGCTTGGCTAACTCCCGATCAGGCCGGACGGCTAGCGTCACGGCTGGGCGTGGCGGTTGCTCCTCTTTAGAGGACTAAGATTGTGGTTTTAGACCCTAGAACTGGAGTTCAAAAGGTCGATCTAAAAAGTCTCGCCTTTTTACGCAACAAGAGCGGAATTTAATGGTTGGGTTCGCATTCTCAGAGACCGACGAAGCTGCCAGCGAAATCACGCGGTTATTCGATTTCATCTGGCCGACTGCGGTTGCTCTCTGGAATTTGCGCTGGCAGGTTGATGGCTTCCTGACCGCCGTTCCTGGCGCTACGCATGAGGATGTCGCCTCCAGGTTTGTCGTCGGAAGCGGAATCAACGGCGCTGACATCCGAGCTATGAGCATAAACACAAGTTGGGATGATCAAAAAACTCGGTTTGCTGAGTTTGTTCTTACCAACATCTTCGCAATTTACGAGAGTTGGGCCCGTTCTCTATTGAGGGCCGTCCATGTCACAAGCCTCAAAGACCAAGACCTATATCGAGAGGGAGACGGATCTTCTACAGGGCTAGCCGCGTTTCTTTCGAAGGTGAACAGTACCCCGTCCGCTGTCATGCAGTCGGCTTTTCAGAATAGTTTCTTAGGACACAAAAAGGTTTTCGTTGCGCAGCAATCTGGGATGTTGAAGTGCTACAAGTATTTTAAAGAACTTAGAAACTGTCATATTCACAATGGCGGAGTTGCGGACCAGAGACTTGTGGACGCATTTCTTGACTTTACACCGATATCGTCTCCTTCTGCAATGAAGACAAAAGAGACCATTGAGCATTTTCCGGCGACACTGGGCACTAGAACACCGCTGAGTCTTCGCGGAACGGTAGGTTTCTGTGACATCGTTTTGCGACTAATGGTCACGGTAGATGCTCAACTTTCAGGATCGAAAGCCGCTGAAGAATCAGCACTGGACCGCATGCACAAGGGCGCAGGCAAATACCTTCTAACGCTAAATCGAAACAGCGCGGTCGCTCACCGCCAAATCGGCAAGATTTGTCGCAATGGCAACCTTCCAAAGCCTTTGGTCCCTGAAGATGTGCGCCAGCTTTTGCTTCAGCACAGGCTCGTCGGCCGTTGACCGTCGCTGAGTCTACCGCTTTCTTGACTGACATTGTAGACCTTCGGCTTCGTGTTCACCCACATCTCGACGGCCGGCGCCGCCGTGTCGAATGCTTGGCGCCGCCATGATGATTGAGCTTGTTCATGGCCTGTGACAAACTCCGAAACGGACACTCCATGGAAATAGAGCCAAGACTTGCCGAAGCTTTGCAGAAGATCGAAACGCTTGAGCAGCGTGTAGCCGAACTGGAAAAAGTCCAGAGCAACTTATTGGAGGAGCAGGACTACCTATACCCTCGGCGAATTACATACGATAGATTAATCGCTGAAATGCTCGTGAACTTGGGTGTCCCTGACAGTAAAGCCGTTGGATGGCTGCAGAACCGCTCAAACCATGATGAGGCTTGGCTTCACGCCGAAGACGTGGTGACCGCGCTTCGGAAGCTGCGTATTCATGAATAGGTAACGAGATGAAGATCGGAGCGCGCGTTGGTGACTTGATACTTCTTATTACGTTCTCAATAGCCGTTTTTAGGATGCACGAGAGGGCCGCCGTCGCGCTGCATAACGCAACAAGAGAGCAGGAAACGCGAGAAGAACATGGCGCGGGTCCGCCCGCCGGCTGGGCACTGCTTTATCTTTCCCGCATGGGAACGCGCTGTGAGGTCCTTGAAGGAGTGTTACTGCTCACAATCATCGGCGCTTCGCTTGCAGTTGCTGGGCTCTTTCAAGCGTGGGCTGGGGTTTGAAACAATACGCCACAACAGCCAGCATGACGTTAGGGGATACCTGGCACAACGACTCAAAGTCCAGATATGTCGGCGAAAACCTCATCCGGATTTAAGATGAAAGTGCGATACGCCCCGTAGAGTCCGCGCATTGTGTCGAACAGCGTTTGCAACGTCCTCTCGGAAATTTCAATGGAGAAGGTCTCTCCATTCCAGGAGCTGCTGTAGGTATCGTTACTTAAGTGGCCGATTAACAGCACGCTCGCGTTGTCCACCGCTATGCCAGTTCCGCCAAGCTTCGCAGTCGAGTGCTGCTTCACCGCCTTTGTCGTTGCCATTTTATCTCCAACATGCGCTGCTCCGTGCCTGGCCGCGACGTACCTCGGGAACGCTGTATCAAAAATGCTAAGAGCAGATCTGAGTGCTTCGACATCAACTCTTGGTCGCAATGTGGGGCATTGACCGAGGTACCCACTTGAGCTGCAGCTGCGTGCGACACGGCCGAAATCTAGATCTCTAGTACCCCGACTCTGGCCGCTTTTGCTCTCCAACTTCTGAACAGCTTGAATTGGTCATAGGGACAATCTGCTATCGACTTTTTAGTCGTCTTAAAGAGTTGCAACGTGTAGGCAAATTCTTCGATGTAGTGGCTTAACGTCATAAGACTGATCTTGAGCTGATCGGCGGGTGACTTCTCCTCGGTCGGAAGTTCGTCGGGTGAAAAACTAAGTATAAGAGGGGGCAACGCCACTGACAGTATCCTGAGAGAGTGCTAACCGGGTAAGGATTTGGCTACGATACGCCGCATTGTGGGCGTTCATCATTCTTCCGCAAACCCAACCTTACCCGTGATATACAGAATGATAAACTCGTTCTTAGCCGACACTACACGACCTTCACTTCCCATTCCCAAGCACCATTTCCACGAACCTCGGCCTGCCCATAGCCGGGTAGCGGTTCCTTAGCACCACCCGCGCAGGCGGCCGGCGGCACGTCTCCACCCCGTACCGGAGCGGAGGGACCAGCATTACGAGCGTGGCCCCCTCGCCGCACCTCGCCACTAGATCCCGGACGAACACCACCCGGTCAGCCCGGCACGCGCCGCACGAGGCGAGAAGCTGCCAGGTGACGAGCTCCCCGATCGGCAAGCGGAGGAGCGTGTCCTTCCGCTTCGCCATGTGCTCCCCGTCCGGCATGGTGCGGGGACTAAAGGGTGAGCTGTCGCGTATCGGTCGGCGCCCGCACAACGTGGAAGCCTGCCAGGCTCAACGCGCTGGCGAGGTGCCACCCGGCCGCGCCGATGACGTAGGGCGGCCCGCCGCGCGCCTGGAGCACCGCTTCGTCCAGGATGGCGGCCACCTCCTCGAAGGTGACCGGTTCGGGTAGGGGCTGGCGGAGCGGCATCCTAAACCTTGCCCGGACCATCGCGGCCTGTAGCCGGCGCGGCGGCATCCATCACCCGGCGCGCACTCTCTGCGTAAGGGCAATCTCCGGCCGGCGCGGGCGGCGGCTTCTTCAGCACGACAAAGCCGCCCTGAGTGAGACAGCGGACCAGATGCGCGGCCGTGATCTTCCCCATGATCTCGCCGGACAGCTTGAACTGCTTTCGGCCATCGAACCGGAGAGCGTGTGAGACGGCTTGCTCCAACTCGTCAGGGGTGACCGGGAGGAGCCTGGGGGAAGGTTGTTCGTCCATGCCGGCAAGCTAGCGTGGAGAACGGAAAGAGAACAAGACTTGATCTTGTCCTCGTTCCCGGCCAGCTTGCCCGGTGAGGAGCGATCACCGCGCGCGATGCCTGCACCGGCCTATCTGACCCTAAACGCTGTCGCACAACGGTGGGGGGTGTCGCCAAAGACAGTCCGGCGGCTGGCCCGCGAAGGCCTTCTAGGAGCCACACGGCAGGGTAGGACTTACCTCATCCCGCTCGCGGAGGTTCGGGCATTTGAGAAGCGCCGACTGGCCTATGCGCGGCTAGCCGTGCGCTAAACGAGTTTGCCGTATTTTTGCAGTATGAACCGGTGTGAGCCGGTTGTTTTTGGCAAAAAACCTAACAAAACCAATGGCGTCCCGTAGGGGATTCGAACCCCTGTTAGCGCCGTGAGAGGGCGCTGTCCTGGGCCTCTAGACGAACGGGACGTAGCGGCCGGGCGCATCGTCTAGCGCCCTGCGCGCGCACATGCAACAGCGCCGCCGCGTGCCGCCGCCTGGGCGCGCCGGTGCCTTGATCCTGCCCGCAAGCCAAGGCAGTTTCCCGCCGCGGACAACCCTGGCCGCCTGTGTGGCGTTGTGGCCGGCGCCAACGGGCCGCCGTCACCGCCGTCTTTGCCCGACAGTTAAGGAGCCTCCGTGGTCAAGAAACTCCGAAAAGCCGTGCTGCCCGTGGCCGGCTTGGGCACGCGGTTCCTGCCGGCCACAAAGGCAATGGCGAAGGAGATGCTGCCGGTCGTCGACAAGCCGCTGATCCAATACGCCGTCGACGAGGCGCGGGCCGCCGGCATCGAGCAGTTCTGCATGATCACCGGACGCGGCAAGATCGCCCTGGTGGAACATTTCGATGTGGCGTACGAGCTGGAGGCGACGCTCAAGCAGCGTGGCAAGGACGCCGAGCTGGAGATGCTCCGGATGGCCCAGGTCTCGCCTGGTGACATCGTGACCGTGCGCCAGCAGGTGCCGCTTGGCCTGGGCCACGCAATCTGGTGCGCCCGCGCGTTCATCGGCGACGATCCCTTCGCCATCCTGCTGCCGGACGACCTGATATTGTCCGACACGCCCTGCACGCAGCAACTGGCGGAAGCCTATTACCAGACAGGCGGCAGCGTGGTCGCGGTGACCGAAGTGCCGCGCGACCAGACCAACAAATACGGCATACTCAAGGTGGGCCACGATGACGGCCGGCTGGTCGAGGTGACCGGCCTGGTCGAGAAGCCGAAGCCGGAGGAGGCGCCCTCCAACCTCTCCATCATCGGCCGCTACGTGCTGCTGCCGGACGTGATCGAGCACCTCTCCCGCATGGAGCGCGGCGCCGGCAACGAGGTGCAGTTGACCGACGGCATGGCGCGCATGATCGGCAACACGCCGTTCCACGGCCTGCGCTACAGCGGCACGCGCTTCGATTGCGGCGACAAGATCGGCTTCCTGGAAGCCCAGATCGCCTTCGCGCTGCAACGGCCGGAAATGGCCGACCAGGTGCGCGGCTTCCTCAAGAAATATCAGGACGCATGATGGGCGACTTCAGCCACAGCTTCGACCCGACCTCGCTGCGGGAATACGACATACGCGGCGTGGTGGGCCGCACGCTGCACCCGGCGGACGCCTTCGCCATCGGCCGGGTGTTCGGCAGCGTGGTGGCCGGGCAGGGCGGCCGCACGGTGGCCGTGGGGTTCGACGGGCGACTGTCCTCGCCGGATCTGGAGCCGGAACTGGTGCACGGCCTGGTGGAAAGCGGCATGGAGGTGCTGCGCGTGGGCCGGGGCCCCACGCCCATGCTGTATTACGCGGCGCTCAGCCTGCATGCCGATGGCGGCGTGATGGTCACCGGCAGCCATAACCCGCCCGATTACAACGGCTTCAAGATGGTGCTGGCCAACAAGCCGTTCTTCGGCCGCCAGATACAGGATATCGGCGTCCGCGCCGCCGCGGGTGACGTGGTAGCGGCCGAACCCGGCAGCGCGCGCGACGTGGACGTAATGGGCGACTACGTGGCCCGCCTGCTCAGTGACTGGGACGGTGGCGACCGCCTGCTCAACGTGGTGTGGGACAACGGCAACGGTGCCGCCGGCGAGGCGCTCGAGCGGCTGGTCAAGTCGCTGCCCGGCCACCACACGGTGCTGAACGGCGAGATAGACGGCCGCTTCCCCGCCCATCACCCGGACCCCACGGTGGCGAAGAACCTGCAGCAACTCATCGCAGAGGTGCGCGAGCGCGGCGCCGACCTGGGCATCGCCTTCGACGGCGATGCGGACCGCATAGGCGCCGTCGACAACGAGGGCAACATCCTGGCCGGCGACCAGCTTCTCGTGGTGCTCGCGCGCGACGTGCTGCGCGACCACCCGGGCGCCACGATCATCGCCGACGTGAAGGCCAGCCAGGTGCTGTTCGACGAGGTGAGCGCGGCCGGCGGCACGCCGCTGATGTGGCGCACCGGACATAGCCTGATCAAGTCGAAGATGGCGGAGATCGGCTCGCCTTTGGCCGGCGAGATGTCCGGCCACATCTTCTTCGCCGACAGGTGGTACGGATTCGACGACGCGCTGTACGCGGCGATACGGCTGCTCGGCATTGTGGCGCGCATGGGCGGCACGCTGGCCGAAGTGCGCGCGGCGCTGCCGCACGTGCTCAACACGCCGGAGCTTCGTTTCGATTGCGCGGACACGCGGAAATTCGCGGTGATCGAGGAAGTGGCCGAGCGGCTGAAGCAGGAGGGCGCCCAGGTGTCCACGATAGACGGCGTGCGCGTGAGCACGGCGGATGGCTGGTGGCTGCTGCGCGCCTCCAACACGCAGGCCGTGCTGGTGGCGCGCGCGGAGGCGAAGACGGAGGACGGGCTGGAGCGGCTGAAAGCGGCGCTGGTGGCGCAGCTTTCGGCCAGCGGGCTGTCGGCGCCGGATTTTTCCGGAGAGAACGCGGGGCACTGACGCAGGCAGGGTTCGTCAGGGGCCGGGGTGCGCCTTGCGCGCCTCTGCGGCGCACCGGCCCACGGCTACTCGGCGCAGCCGATCTCCGCGCTGCTGACAATGGCTTTCGAGTCCAGCAGCGGGTTTTCCTCGCCGGTGGTGACGACCTTCAGTTCCACGTTGCCACGGCCGACGAAGCGGAAGCGGCAAGGCGCGCCCTGGTTGAAGTCGCAGGATTGCAGTTCGGTGTACCCACGCTCGTGAAAGACGGACTGGTTGCCGGCGATGTCGGTGAACTGGGAGCCATGGCCCGGCTGCCAGCCTGCCGCCAGTAGCGCGGCGCGCGCCTGGTCGTACGAAAGGCCCTTGATCACCGGCACGGCAGGGGCGCCCTCCAGGTCGCAGCCAGGCGCCGCGAGCGCCACGTGGTTAGCCAGACAAGTGAGGATGCAGAAAGCCGCGAGTCGCGCATTCATGCTTCGTGCAAAGCACAACTTGCGGAGGATTACGACTAAGAAATAGGCAATGATCCGGGCATGGCCGCCGGGGCCGGACGCGCCGAAAGCGGCGATCCTGTTGCGGGCTTCACCAGAGCAACAGGCTGGTAGCTTCCCGCGCCGTCCGGGCTGGCGCGCAGCCTGTCGGTGACGCCCAGCACCGTCTCCGCGCCACCCAGGAACAGCGCGCCATCCTGCGGCATGGAATGCGCCAGGCTCTCGAGCACGCGCTGCTTGGTCAGAGTGTCAAAATAGATCAGCACGTTGCGGCAGAACACGACATCGAAGCGGCCGAGCGGCTTGAGGTCCGCCAGAAGGTTCCAGGTGCGGAAGCTCACCGCGTCGCGCAGCTCCTGCTTTACCCGCCACTGCGTGTCCTCCTTGGTGAAGTAGCGCACGAGCATCTGCATCGGCAGGCCGCGCTGGATTTCGAACTGCGAGTAGAGGCCCTGCCTCGCGCGCTCCAGCGGCTCGCGCGCGATGTCCGTGCCGATGATCTCCACGCGGCGGCCGGGCATGGCGGCGGCGAGTTCCGCGCAGACCATGGCGATGGAATATGCTTCCTGCCCGTTCGCGGCGGCGGCCGACCAGATGCGCAGCGCGGCACCGGGCGGCCGGCTGGCGTGCAGCCGTGGCAGGATCGTGTGGCGCAGCAGCTCGAACGGCCGGCCGTCGCGGAAGAACAGCGACTCGTTGGTGGTCATCGCCTCCACCATGTCACCCTCCAGCGCGTTGCCCGGGCGAATCCTGGCGGCCAGCTCGTCCAGGCTGCGCAGGCCTTCGCGGCGCAGCAGCGGTGCCAGCCGGGTTTCCAGCAAGTACAGCTTGTCCGGACCGAGGATCAGCCCTGACCGCGCCTTCAGCGCGCCGGCGAGGCTGGCATAGGCGCCGGTCACCCGCGCCCACCTGCCGGCTGGGCGTCGATCATGGCCAGCAGCCTGGCCGCGATCTGCGGCAACGGCAGCACCGCGCAGGCCAGGCCGGCCTTGGCCACCGCACCTGGCATGCCCCAGACGACGCTGGTCGCCTCGTCCTGCGCCACCACGCCGCCGCCTTCGGCCACAACCTGGCGTGCGCCCGCCAGCCCGTCCTGCCCCATGCCGGTCAGCATGGCCACCAGCACGCGGCCGCCCAGCGCCGTGCTGGCCGAACGCAGCATCGGGTCCACCGCCGGCCGGCAGAACTGTTCGGCCGGCCCGTCCGAGAGCTGCGCCACCAATTGCGTGCCGCGCTTCTGCACCAGAAGGTGGCGCGCGCCGGGCGCCAGCAATATGCGGCCGGGCAGGATCGGTTCGCCGTCCTGCGCTTCCGCGCAAGGCAGCACGCCGAGCCTGTCGATATGCTGGGCCAGGATGGGGGTGAAGGCGGCCGGCATGTGCTGGGTGATGATGACGGGCACACGCAGGCCGGGCCGCAGCGCCTGTATCAGCGTGAACAGCGCGTTCGGCCCGCCGGTGGAGCTGCCCACCGCCAGCAGCCGGGGCGGCTGGCTGGGGGGTGGCCGGAGTGCCGCCGCGGCGCAGGCCGGACGGCCCCGGCGCAGGCGTGCCAGCCCGAGCACCTTGGCCACCAGTTCGGCGCCGAAGCGGTGATCTGCGGCGAACTCCTCCGCGCTGGGTTTGGACAGCGTGTCCGCGGCCCCCAGGCGCAGCGCGCGCAAGGAGATGTCCGCACCGCGGGTGGTGAGGGTGGAGGCCATGATCACGGCCAGTCCGGGCGAGGCGGACAGCAGCAGCGGCAGCGCCGTCATCCCGTCCATAACCGGCATTTCGATATCCAGCACCACCACGTCGATCTCGTGGACGCGCAGCGCGTCCAGCGCTGCCTGGCCGTTCGCCACACGCGCCACCACCTCGATGCCCGGCTCGTCGCGCAGGATGCGGGCGATCGCCCCGCGTATCACCGCGGAATCGTCGCAGATCATCACCCGCGCCGCCGTCTGCGCGGCCGCCGAAGGCGCCAGCACGGCGGTCAAAGCAGGCCGACCTGCTCTAGCTTTCCGCGCAGTATCGTCTCGTCGAATGGCTTCATGATGTATTCCTGGGCGCCCGCCTCGATGGCCTGCTCCACGAAGCCGATCTCGTTCTCCGTCGTGCAGAACAGCACCGTGGGGTACTGCGCGCCGAACTCCGCACGCAGCGCGCGCAGGAAATCGATGCCGTTCATCACCGGCATGTTCCAGTCCAGCAGGATGGCGTCCGGCATGGCGGCACGGCACGCCGTCAGCGCCAGCTCGCCGTTCTCCGCCTCCTGCACCGCAAAGCCGCAATCCTCCAGGATGCGACGCGCCACCCGGCGCACCGTGCGGCTGTCATCGACGATCAGGAAGGGCACCTGGATGGGCGCGTTCATGCGGCCATCTCGAGCTCGAGGCGAAGCAGCATCGCGATGTCCAGCACCACGAGAAGGCGGTCCGCCACACGGTGTATGCCGCGGCTATGGGCGGCCCAGACGGGCGGCAGCGTCGGCGGGTTCGGCTCCAGGCTCCCGGCCGGCAGCGTCACCACCTCGTGCACCTGGTCCACCATGAGCGCGTAGAGTTCGCTGCCGTGTTCGGTCACCACGGCCATCTGGCGGGTCTGGTCCGCGGGGGCGGCGAGTTGCAGCCGCCGGCGCAGGTCGATCGCGGTGACGATACGGCCGCGCAGGTTCAGGTTGCCGGACACCTCCCGCGGCGCCAGCGGAATGGGCGCGATCTTCTGGCCGGCGAGCACGTCCCGCACCGCGAGGACAGGCAGGCCGCAAAGCTGCCCGTCCAGCGTCAGGGTTACGTAAGCGGACTGCATGGCAGCGCTCCTCGGATATGGTCCTGCGGATGTGCCGATAGCGTCAGGCCGTCGCGCAGCGCCTCCAGCAATGCGGTGCGCTGGGATTTCTGCACGTAGGCGGAGAAGCCGGCGGCGAGCGCCTGCGCGCCTTCCGCCGGGCCGTCATGCGCACTCAGCGCGATCATCGGCACACCGGCCCAGGCGCCGCCCTGCCGCACAGCGCGGGCGAACGCCAGGCCGTTCATGTCCGGCATCTCGATGTCCGAGACGATGGCGTCCACCGCCAGCCCGCCGTCCCGCAAGGCGAGTGCCGCGGCGGCGCTGCCGGCCGCCGTCACCTCGTAGCCGGCGGCGGACAAGGCGGGCACCAGAAGCTGGCGGAAGAAATCGCTGTCCTCGACCACCAGCAGGCCGGGGCGCCCCGACTCGCGCGGCGCGGCGGCGAACCAGTCCCGCCAGGCCAGCATCAGCCAGTGCCCGGTATCGAGCACGTCCGCCGCCTGGCCAGCGACCACGGCGGTGCCCAGAACGCCCGGCCGGGCCGACCCGAGCTCGACATGCAGGCGGCCGTGCACCACGTCGATGATGCTGTCGACCATCAGGCCCATGCTGCGCGCGCCGTCGGCGAACACCAGAACGGGCTGGGTCTCCTGCATCGGTTCTCCAGTGGCGGCACCGTCGTCCATGGCAATCAGCTTCATCAGCTGGCCGCGATACTGGGTGACAAGGCCGCCACCGGAGCGCTCGATACGGCTGGCGGGGATCGTCTCCAGCCGTGCCACCAGGTTCAGCGGCACGGCGTAGCGGCCGCCGCCCGCCGCACGGAACAGCAGAAGCGGCATCGGCTCTTCCGATCCGGACCTGGGCGGCGCGGCTTCCGCCGGGCCGCCGGACGCGGCACGGGCGGCGATGCCGGCGCTGCGCGCCACCCCGTTCGGGTCCAGGATCATGATCACCGAGCCGTCGCCGAGGATGGTGTTGCCGCTGAACATGGTCACGTGGCGCAGGATGGGCGCCACCGGCTTGACCACGATCTCCTCGGTGTCGAACACCTCGTCGACAACGATGCCCAGCTTAATGCTGCCGACAGCGGTGACCACGACCGTGATGTCCGGCCGGTTCGGGGCTGCGGCCGGTGTAAGCTGCAGCAGGCTGGAGAGCCGCACCAGCGGCAGCAGCTCGTCACGCAGGCGCAGCACGTCGGCGCCGCCCACCTGCTCCACGGTCATCGCCTCGCGGGCGGAGGAGCCGTCAGCGGGCGTGTCGCCCGCGCGGCTGGCGGCAGCCGCCGTGCCCACCCGGACCAGCTCGCGCACGGCGATCTGCGGAATGGCGAAACGCACGCCGCCCGCCTCGACGATCACGGCGGAGATGATCGCCAGGGTGAGCGGGATCTTCACGGTAAAGCAGGAGCCCGCGCCTTCGGTGCTGGCCAGCTCTATCGTGCCGCCGATGCGTTCGATGTTTGCGCGCACCACGTCCATGCCCACGCCACGGCCGGATATGGACGTCACCGCCTCCGCCGTGGAGAAGCCGGCGCGGAAGATGAAGGCGCGTATCTGCGCGTCGGTCATCGCCGACAGCTCGGCCTCCGTGGCCAGGCCCTGCGAGAGCGCCTTGTCCCGCACGCGGGCCACGTCTATGCCGCGCCCGTCATCGCTGATCTCGATTATGATGTGGCCGCCCTCATGGTAGGCATTGAGCAGGATGCGGCCGGCTTCCGGCTTGCCGGCGGCCCGCCGCGCGGCGGTGTTCTCCAGCCCGTGATCTGCGCTGTTACGTACCATGTGGGTCAGCGGGTCCCGCATCAGCTCCAGCACCTGGCGGTCCAGTTCGGTGTCCTGGCCGCGCATCTCCAGCGTGATCGTCTTGCCGGTCTCCTGCGCCAGGTCGCGCACCAGGCGCGGCAGCTTGTTCCACGCGCTGCCGATCGGCTGCATGCGCGTCTTCATCACGCCGTCCTGCAGGTCCGACGTGATCTGCGTTAGCCGTTGCAGCGGCGCGCTGTACGCGCTGGCGGCGCGTTGGGCCGCGGATTCGGCGCGTGAGATCTGCAGCAGCTGGTTGCGCGTGAGCACAAGCTCGCCCACCAGCGTCATCAGCTCCTCCAGCACGTCCACATTCACCCGGATCGTCTGGGTGGCCGGCTCGGGGGCGCCGGGCGCGGCGGCGGGTGCGGGCTCGGGCGCCGCCCCAACCGCCGCGTGAGGTGCGGGCGGCGCCTGTATGGCGGCCTTCGCGCGCGGCTTGCGTGCTGGCCTGGCCTTCTCCGGGACGGCCGGGGCCGCCTGCGTTGCCGCGTCGCCCGCAGCCACGCGGTTCAACTGCGCTATCAGTTCCTGGTCGGAGCCCTCCGGCTCGCAGCCGGCGACGCCCAGGGCGGTGACGATCTCCTTTATCCGGTCCAGCGCGGCCAGTACCAGGCTGATCACCGCGGCGGATGCCGCCAGCTCGCCATCCCGCACGCGGCCGAGCACGTTTTCACCGGCATGAGCCACACGTTCCAGCCGGGGCAGGCCGAGGAAGCCGCAGGTGCCCTTGATGGTGTGCACCAGGCGGAAGATCAGCGAGAGCGTGGCCTGGTCACCGGGATCGCGCTCCAGCTTGACGAGCGCCAGATCGAGCTCGGCCAGCGCCTCGTTCGTCTCGGCGAGAAATTCGGGCAGCAGATCGTCCATGAAGCCTCCGCCTGACAGGATGACGGGGCGGGACGAAGAAATCGTAAACCGGAAGCCACGATATCCGGTGGCTGCGCCGCCGCCGGGGCCGTTCAGACCAGCTCCAGCTCCTGCTCGGACAACACCCGAAATGTCACCCCCAGCGACTGCGCCCGCAGCCTCGCCATGGCGACCGCCACGCCACGCGGCTGCACCGGCCCCTGGCGCGTGTCCGGCAGGCCGGCGGGCCACGCGGCGCGTCGCCCTTCCACCCGGAGCGACAGGCGGGCGCCGCTGCCGCGCAGCCAGATGCTGCCGCCCAGCGGCAGGGCGCCGGCAGCGACCAGGAGCAGGCAGGCGGCGAACTGCCGGGCCGCGTCGTCGTCCAGCGCCGCGCCATCCAGGTTCACCGTCAGCTTAGCGGCGCCGGGCAGGCCGGGCAGAAGCGAGGCCAGGTCCTCGACTTCGGTCTCGGCACCCCAAGCGGCGCGCAGCAGGCGCAGCCGGGCCGCCAGTTCCCGCGCGCAATCCTGCGCCAGGGCCAGCGCCTCGGGGTCCGGCGACTCGGCCACCATGTCCAGCATGCCGGCCAGTGCGCCCAGCGTGCCGGCAAGGTCATGGCAAACCCTGGCACAGACCATGCCAGCCAAGCTTAATGCGTCCGTCTGTTCCACGAGCCATCCCCCGGAGCCGCCAATGTCCGACCACGGCGCAGCCTACGAGCCAGGCCAGATCGTCAGCCATCCCGGCCAGCCTGGCTGGGGGCAGGGACAAGTGCAATCGGTGGCAGGCCCGCGGGTTACCGTGAATTTCGAGAATGCGGGGAAAGTGCTGATCAACACTGAAGTGGTGTTGCTGGTGGTGGAGATGGAGCCTCGGGCGCCGGCTTAGGGGTGAGAAAGCAAGGCCTTCTTTTTTGAAAAAAAGAAGCAAAAAACTTTTGCTCCCCGCCTGCATTTGCGCGCGCTCTGTTTCTGCCGGCGCGCGTAATTGCAGAATGACGCGCGCCATCATGCAGGCGGAGGAGCAAAAGTGTTTTGCTTATTCTTTCAAAAAAGAAGGCCTTGCCTCGCCTCACTCCGCCGGCGCCGCCACCCCATGCACGATCCTGCGCCGGACCCCGCGCGCCCGGCGCTCCAGGATCAGATAGATCACCGGCGTGGTGTAGAGCGTAAGCGCCTGGCTGACGACGAGTCCGCCCACGATGGCGATGCCCAGCGGCCGGCGCAGCTCGCTGCCGGTGCCGAACGCCAGTGCCAGCGGCAGCGCGCCGCACAGCGCGGTCAGCGTCGTCATGATGATAGGACGGAAACGTTCCACGCAGGCTTCGCGGATTGCGGCTTCCGGCGTCATGCCGCGCTCGCGCTGTGCGTCGAGCGCGAAATCGACGAGCATGATCGCGTTCTTCTTGACGATGCCCATCAGCAGCACGATGCCGATCACGCTCAGCACGCCGAATTCCGTGCCGCTGACGAGGATACCGAGAAGCGCGCCCAGACCGGCCGATGGCAGGGTGGACATGATGGTGATCGGGTGGATAAGGCTCTCGTAGAGCACGCCGAGCACGATGTAGATCGACAGCAGGGCCGCGCCGATCAGCGCGGGCTCGGTGGCCAGTGACTGCAGGAAGAGTTTTGCGTCGCCTTCGAAGGATATGTGCACGGAGGGTGGCGGCGACATTTCGGCGACGATGGCTTTCGCGCGGTTCACCGCGTCACCCATGGCCAGCGTTGGTTTCAAATTGTAGCTGATCTCGCCTGCGACGCGCTGCGCGTCGTGGACGACGTTGAGCGGTGCTATGCCGTAGGTGATGTGGGCGACGGTACCCAGCGGCACGGGCAGGCCGGTGTTTGCGCCGACATAGACGTGATCGAGGAAGTGCGGGTCGCGTTGCAGCCAGGGCAGGGTTTCCAGGATGACGCTGTACTGGTTGCGCTGGCTGTAGATGGTGGAAATCGGACGCTGGGCGAAGGCGTTGCCGAGAGCCGTGTCGATTGCCGCGGCGGAGACCTGCAGGCGCGAGGCGGCCTGGCGATCGACGGTGACGGTGACCTGCGGCGAGTTCGAGTCCGCGTCGGAGGTGACGTCCAGGAAGCCCGGCTCGTGCTGCAGGCGGTGTTCAATCTTGCTCTCCCACAGGGAGAGTTCCTCGAGGTTGTCGCCAAGCACGTCGAAGCTGAACTGGCCGCCGGCGCCCTGCTTGTTGCCGCCGCCGAAATCGCCGGGTGCGAACAAGACGGTGTGCAGGCCGGCGATCGGATCCAGCTGGCGGCGCAGTCGCTCGATCACAAACTTGGCTTTCGGCCGGCCTTCCGAACGCGGCTTCAGCGAGATGATGAGCGTGCCCTGGTTCGCCAGGTCGAACCCGTTGGCGACACCTATCGTGGAGCCCACCGCAGCCACCGCGGGATCGCGCAGGATGATGTCCACCACGCGCTGCTGCTCGGTGACCATCTGTTCGAAGGACGCGCTGGCCGGGCCTTCGGTGGTGCCGCGCAGCAAGCCGGTGTCCTGGTCGGCCACGAAGTTCTTCGGCACCGCGCCATACAGGTAGAACGTCATCACCACCGTCAGGATGGTGACGAACAGCATCGTCCAGCGGTGGCGCAGGCTCCAGTCGCAGCCGACCATGTAGCGCCGTGTGATGGAGGTGAAGCCGCGCTCGAACCACTGGTCCACACGCGCCAGCCGGCCCGTGGGCTCGCGGTCCACAAGGCGGCCGCACACCATCGGCGTCAGCGTGAGCGACACCAGGGCGGAGAACACGATGGCGATGGTCAGCGTCCAGGCGAATTCGTGCAGGATGCGGCCGAGCAGGCCGCCCATGAACAGCAGTGGTATGAAGACGGCGACCAGGGAGAGCGTGATGGAGACGACGGTGAAACCGATCTGGCGCGCGCCGGTGATCGCCGCCTGCAGGCGCGACATGCCCTGCTCGCGCAGGCGCGCGATGTTCTCGATCATGACGATCGCATCGTCCACCACGAAGCCCACCGAGATGGTGATCGCCATAAGCGAGTAGTTGTTCAGCGAAAATCCGAACGCCCACATGCCGATCGCGGTCGCCGCCAGCGACAGCGGCACGGTGACCGCCGCGGCGACAGTGGCGGCGATCCGGCGCAGGAAGATGAACACGGTGACCAGGACCAGCGCGCCGGTGATCAGCAACGTGATCTTCACGTCGTTCGTGCTGGCGCGAATGGTCTGCGTGCGGTCGTCCAGCACGGTTATTCTGATGTCAGGCGAAATCCAGGCCGCCACCTGCGGCAGCAGCGCGCGCACGCGGTCGACCGTGTCGATCACGTTGGCGCCGGGGATCTTGTAGATGCGCAGCAGGATGGCGGGCTTGTGGCCGTTCCAGGCCGCCAGGCGAACGTTGCTGACGCTGTCGGTGACCTTCGCCACGTCAGACAGCCGCAACACCGCGCCGTTGCTGGCCTTCAAAACCACCCGGCCATAGGCGGCAGCGCGGCGTATCTGGCCGTTTATGGTGATCTCCTCGGCGCGGTGCGGCCCTTGGAAACTGCCTGTGGGCTCCAGCACGTTGGCGTTCACGATCGCCTGGCGCACGTCGTCGGCCGAGATGCCGGCCGCGCGCAGCGCGCCGGGATCGAGTTGCACGCGTATCGCCGGCGTCTGCCCGCCATCGATCTGCACACGGCTGACACCCTCTACCTGGCTGAAACGCTGCTGCAGCACGGTGTCGGCCGCCTCGTAGATCTGCCCCACGTTGAGCTGGTCGGAGGACAGCGCGATCGTCATGATCGCGAGGTCCGCGGGATTGAATTTCTTGTAGGTGGGGCGGACAGGAAGGCCGCTCGGCAGATCCGTCTCCGCCGCGTTCAGTGCCGATTGCACGCTGCGCGCCGCGTCGTCCGTGCTGCGGTCCAGGTTGAACAGCACGATGACGTTGGCGTTGCCCACCGAGCTGGTGGAAAACATGTCCGACACGCCGCCGATCTCGCCGATGCGGCGCTCCAGCGGGGCGGCGATGGAGTTGGCCATGGTGGCCGGATCCGCACCCGGACGCGAGGCGAAGACGACGATAGCGGGGACGTCAACGTTAGGCAGCGCGGCTACCGGCAGGAACTGGTATGAGACCACGCCGCCGATCAGCAGGCCCAGCGAGAGCAGGATCGTGGCGACGGGGCGCCGGATGAAGAGGGTGGAGAAGTTCATGGGTTCGGGCGGTCAGGGGAGGAAGCAAGGCCTTCTTTTTTGAAAAAAAGAAGCAAAAAACTTTTGACTCCGCTGTTGCGGCCGCGGGGGTGGCGCGCGCGGGGATGTCTTGCGCACAGGCGAGCGCGTTTCATTCCGATAACGTATCGTGCTTGAATGCTGCAACCCGGGTGGATTGGCCGGCGTGTTCCGGCGACCATGGCGGATAGGCGACCAGAAAAAAGGCTGCCACAAGCAGGAGCAGCGCCAACATCGTCTGGGCGGACGACACGCCGACAACCAGTGTTGAAAGCAGAAGCGGTAGGACAAGCGACAGCAGTGTGAAACCGAAAGCACGTTCCATCCAGGCGTGCTCTGTGAACCCGTCGGTCTCCGGATCAAGCCAATCGAGACCGATCCTCGCCGAACAGAACACGACCAAAAAGTAGAACCTCCCGGACGATACCCCAACAAATAGGCCGGTTACCGCCAATGTCAGCATTGCCGCTACCACGGCAACCTTCGCGAGTTGAATCCAGTTTCGACCACCCCCCTGTCCACATTCGCGCGACAGCGGAGCAAAAGTCTTTTGCTTCTTTTCTTCAGAAAAGAAGGCCTTACTTGCTTCCTTCACTCCGCCACCACCAACTCTGGCCGAGCCGCCACCCGCCGCCGGGCCCGTTCGAACGCCACATAGATGGCCGGCGTGGTGTAGAGCGTCAGCACCTGGCTCAGCAGCAGCCCGCCCACGATCGCCACGCCGAGCGGGCGGCGCAGCTCGCTCCCGGTGCCGTGGTCCAGCACCAAAGGCAGCGCGCCCAGCAGGGCGGCGGCCGTGGTCATCATGATCGGGCGGAAGCGCAGCACGCAGGCTTCCACGGCGGCTTCCTCGGGCGAGATGCCGCGGGTGCGTTCGGCTTCGAGCGCGAAATCCACCACCAGGATGCCGTTCTTTTTCACGATGCCCATCAGCAGCACGATGCCCACCAGTGCCACCACGGACAGGTCCGATCCCGTGAACATCAGCGCCAGCAGCGCGCCGATGCCGGCGGATGGCAGGGTGGACAGGATGGTCACCGGGTGGATGAAGCTCTCGTACAGCACGCCCAGCACGATGTAGATCACCGCCACGGCCGCCAGGATCAGCCAGGGCTCGGCGGCCAGGCTGCGCTGAAACTCGGCCGCGTCGCCGGAGTAGGCGCCGATGATGGTAGCCGGCATGCCGATATCGGCCTGCGCCTGCTGCACTTCGGCCACCGCACGGCCCAGCGAGGCGCCGGCGCGCACGTCGAAGCTGAGCGTCACCGCGGGAAACTGGGACTGGTGGGTGATCACCAGCGGCGCGGTGCGGCGCACCAGGTGGGCCACCGCCATCAGCGGCACCTGGCTGACGGTGTTCGTGGTGGCGACCGTGGTGGTGGCCACCTGCGCCGCGCCGTTGGCGCCGAAGCTGGCCACCGTGCCGGGCACGCGCAGCCTCTCCAGCGACTCCGGGTTGGCAATCCAGTCCGGGTCGGCCGACAGCACCACCCGGTACTGGTTGGATTGCTGGTAGATGGTGCTCACCTGGCGCTGGCCGAACGCGTCGTAGAGCACGTCCTCGATGGCCTGCATGGTCACGCCTAGCCGGGTGGCGCGGTCACGGTCCACCACGATTTCGGTGGCGAAGCCCTGGTCCTGCTGGTCGCTGGTGACGTGGTCCAGGTCCGGCGCATGGGACAGGCGGTCGATCAGGCGCGGCGTCCACAGCGCCAGTTCGGCGGCGTCCGTGTCGGTCAGGGTGTACTGGTATTGCGTGCGGCTGACGCGCGCGCCGATCTGGATGTCCTGCACCGGCTGCATGTAGGTGGCCAGCCCGGTCAGGCCGGACAGGGCGGCCTGCAGGCGGGGGATGACCACCGCCATGGCGGCGCGCTTGCGGCGCGGTTTCAGGGTGACGGACAGCCGGCCGACATTAGGCGTGGGGTTCACGCTACCCGCACCCACCAGCGAGGCCACGCTGTCCACCGCGGGGTCGCGCTGCACGATGCTGGCGGCCTGCAGTTGCAGCTTGGCCATCGCGGGGATGGAGATGTTCTGGGCGGCTTCGGTGGTGGCGATGATGGCGCCGGTGTCCTGCTGCGGCAGGAAGCCTTTCGGCACCACCATGTAGAGCAGGATGGTGCCCGCCAACGTCAGCACGGCGATGCCCAGCACGAGCTTCTGGTGGCGAAGGCTGACGACCAGGCTGCGCCGGTACCGCTCCAGCATGGCCGCGAAGAACCGGTCCGACCGGCTGCCGGCGCCTGGCTTGTGGGGACGCAGCAGCCGCCCGCACATCATCGGCGTAAGTGTCAGCGAGATCACCGCCGAGACGGCGACCGCTACCGACAGCGTGACGGAGAACTCCTTGAACAGCCGCCCCACCACGCCGCCCATGAACAGCAGCGGGATGAACACCGCGATCAGCGACACGGTCAGCGAGACGATGGTGAAGCCGATCTGCCCGGCGCCGCGGAACGCCGCCTCCAGCGGCGGCACCCCGTCCTCGATGTAGCGGACCACGTTCTCGATCATCACAATGGCGTCGTCCACCACGAAGCCGGAGGCTACCGTCAGCGCCATCAGCGAGAGGTTGTCCAGCCCGTAGCCCAGCCAGTCCATCACCCCAAACGTTCCGATCAGGCTCAGCGGCAGCGCCACGGCGGGGATGATTGTGGCGCGCCAGTTGCGCAGGAACAGGTAGATCACGGCCACCACCAGACCCATCGCCAGCAGCAGCGTGCCCTGCACGTCGGCGACCGAAGCGCGTATCGTCTGGGTGCGGTCGGCCGAGACCTCCAGCTTGACGCCCGGCGGCAGCGCGCGCGTCAGCTCCGGCAGCTCGTCCTGCACCGCGCGCACCGTGGCCACGATGTTGGCGCCCGGCTGGCGCTGCACGTCCAGCAGCACGGCGGGGCGGCCTTCATACCATGCGGCGACGCGGTCGTTCTCCACCCCGTGGGTCACCGTGCCCACGTCGCTGAGGCGCACCGCGGCGCCCGCGCGCCAGGCCAGAATCAGCGTGCGATATGCTTCCGGCGTCACCAGCTGGTCGTTGGTGCCCACCGCGTAGGAAATGTGCGGCCCGTTGAAGCTGCCCTTGGCGCCGCTGACGTTGCCGGCGGTGATGGCGCTGCGCACGTCCTCCATCGACAGTCCGTAGGCGGCCAGGCGCGCGGGATCGAGCTGCACGCGTATCGCGGGCTTCAGCCCGCCCTGCACCACCACCCGGCCCACCCCGTCGATCTGGCTCAGCTTGGGCTCCAGCAGCGTGTCGGCGGCATCCGCCACCTGGTCGATCGGCACCGTGTCGCTGGTGATGGCCAGGCTCATGATCGGCGCGTCGGCCGGGTTCACCCGGTTGTAGCTGGGCGGGTAGGGGAGCGAGGCGGGCAGGATGCCCTGGGCCGCGTTGATGGCGGCCTGCACGTCCTGCGCCGCGCCGTCTATGCTGCGCGTCAGGTCGAATTGCAGGGTGATTTCGCTGCTGCCCACGGCCGACGAGCTCTGCATCGTGGTGATGCCGTTGATCTGGCCCAACTGGCGTTCCAGCGGCGCGGTCACCAGGGTGGACATGGTGTCCGGTCCGGCGCCGGGGTACGAGGTGGTGACCACGATGGTGGGAAAATCCACCTGCGGCAGCGCGCTCACCGGCAGGGCGGCATAGCCCAGCGCGCCGCCCAGCAGCACGGCGATGGACAGCAGCGCGGTGGCGATCGGCCGCGCGATGAAAGGGGCGGAGAGGGACATTGAGGGAGTGTGCCTGACTCGCCGCCCTTGCGGTAGTTAAGGCCAGGCAAGCAGTCCTTTTTTGAAAAAAGGACCAAAAAACTTTTGTCTCCTGCGCCGGTTCAGCTGCCTCGGCGCATCCTGCGCACGCCGAACGCCGCAAATGCGCGGAGAGAGAAAAGTTTTTTGGTCCGTTTTTTCAAAAAAGGACTGCTTCCTTCCTTGGAGTTCCCCGCATGGACTACGTCAACCTCGGCCGCACCGGCCTCAAAGTCTCCCGCCTTTGCCTGGGCTGCATGACCTACGGCGAACCCGGCCGCGGCACCCACGAATGGACGCTGCCCGAGGCCGAATCCCGGCCGTTCTTCGCCCGCGCGCTGGACGCCGGCGTCAACTTCTTCGACACCGCTAACGTCTATTCCGCGGGCTCCAGCGAGGAGATCGTCGGCCGCGCGCTGCGGGACGTGCCGCGCCACGCGGTGGTGGTGGCCACCAAGGTGCACGGCCCCATGCACAAGGGTCCCAACGGCGGCGGCCTGTCGCGCAAGGCCATACTGGGCGAGATCGACGCCAGCCTGACGCGGCTGGGCATGGACTACGTGGACCTCTACCAGATCCACCGCTTCGATGCGGAAACACCCATCGAGGAGACGCTGGAGGCGCTGCACGACGTGGTACGCGCCGGCAAGGCCCGCTACATCGGCGCGTCCTCGATGCACGCCTGGCAGTTCTGCCGCGCGCTGTACGTGTCCAGGTTGAACGGCTGGACGCGCTTCGTGTCCATGCAGAACCACCTCAACCTGCTGTATCGGGAGGAGGAGCGCGAAATGATGGCGCTGTGCCTGGAAGAGGGCGTGGGCGTGATCCCGTGGAGCCCGCTGGCCCGCGGCAAGCTGACGCGGCCCTGGACGGAGGCGGCGCCGACCAAGCGGGCGGAGACCGACCAGTTCGGCAAGACGCTGTACAAGGGCGGCGAGGAGAGCGACCGCGCGGTGGTGGGGGCGGTGCAGCGCGTGGCCGAAGCGCGTGGTGTGCCGATGGCGCAGGTGGCGCTCGCCTGGGTGCTGGCCAAGCCCGGCGTGACCGCGCCCATCATCGGCGCCAGCAAGATGTCGCATCTGGAGGACGCGCTGGCGGGCATGTCCCTGAAGCTGACGCCGGAAGAAGTAACAGCGGTGGAGGCGGCTTACGTGCCGCGCGCGATTGCAGGTTTTCAGTAAAAGGGGGCCGCGCACGCCGCCGAGGAGTCCGCGACAGCGAGAGCAAAAGTTTTTTGCTTCTTTTTTTCAAAAAAGAAGACCTTCCTTGCCTTCTCCCCTCACCGGACCTGCCGCCATGAACCACCACAAGCGCACCCTGGCCGGCCAGACCCTGCACCCCGAAACCCTGATGATGGGTTTCGGCTACGACCCGGCACTCTCCGAAGGCAGCGTCAAGGTGCCGATCTTCCAGACCAGCACCTTCGTGTTCCGCTCCGCCCAGCACGGCAAGGAGTTCTTCGAGCTGGTGGCCGGCCTGCGCGAGCTGCGGGAGGGCGAGCAGCCGGGGTTGATCTACTCGCGCTTCAACAACCCGGACCTGGAGATACTGGAGGACCGGCTGACGGTATGGGACGGCGCCGAAGCCGCTTTGGTGTTCGCCAGCGGCATGGCGGCGATCGCCACCACCCTGCTGAGCGTGGCGCGGCCGGGCGACGTGATCTTCTACAACGCGCCCATCTATGGCGGCACCGAGACGCTGCTGATGAAAGTGCTGCCGCGCTTCGGCATTCAGGGCGTGGAGTTCGCGGGCAATCTTGAGCCGGAGCAGGTGGCCGCCCGCCTGGCCGAAGCCCGTGCCGGCCTGGCCCCCGGCGCGCGCATCGCCGCCTTCATGCTGGAGACGCCGGCCAACCCCACCAACGACCTGATCGACATCGCCCACTGCGCCGAACTGGCCGCCACGCTCGCGGACCAGCCGGGCGGGCGGCCCGCGGTGATCGTGGACAACACCTTCCTGGGCCCGCTCTGGCAATCCCCGCTCGCCCACGGCGCGGACCTCGTCGTCTATTCGCTGACCAAATACGTGGGCGGCCATAGTGACGTGGTGGCCGGCGCCGTGCTGGGCAGCCGCGCCGCCTGCAAGCCGATACGCGCCATGCGCAGCGCGTTCGGCACGATGAGCGACCCGCATACCGGCTGGCTGCTGATGCGTAGCCTGGAGACGCTGGAGCTGCGCATGACGCGCGCCGGCGAGAATGCCGGCCGGGTCGCCGGCTTCCTGGCCAACCACCCCGCCATCGAGCGCGTGGGCTTCCTCGGCCACCTGGAACACGGCTCGCGGGCGGCCGATCTGTATGCGCGCCAGTGCAGCGGCCCCGGCTCCACGATCAGCGTGTACGTGAAGGGCGGCGAGGCGGAGGCGTTCGCCTTCCTGGACCGGCTGACGATCATCAAGCTGGCGGTCAGCCTGGGCGGGACGGAAAGCCTGGCGTCGCACCCTGCGGCGATGACCCATATCGGCGTGCCGCGGGAGCGCCGGCAGCGCTTCGGGCTGCTGGACAATCTGGTGCGGATTTCCGTGGGCGTAGAGCATCCGGACGATCTGATCGCGGATTTGCGGCATGCTTTGAGTTGAGCGGGAGGCAAGGCAAGGCCTTCGTTTTCGAGAAAAAGAAGCAAAAAGCTTTTGGTCCGCTGTCGCGGAAACGCTGGGGCGTGCGCGGGGCCGGGAGACGGGTTCAGGGTGCCGCGCCCACGGCAGTCAGCAGGCCAGCAGCGGCGGCGGATGTGGCCAGCATGTAAACCGCGATTTGCCCGGCTACTATGCAGCCTGAGGCCCAGAGATAGGCCGGGTGCACCCGGCCCCGGGCGATCAGGTCGGCAGCCGGGCCGGCCAGGGCGATCGTGTCCAGCACGCCGTCTACGGCGAACGGCCATCGGCTGCCGAACAGTTGCAGCGGCATCGCGCGCTCCAGGCCGGGCAGCACCACCACCAGGCTGGCACACAGCATCAGGCGCTTGTGCCAGCCCGCCCGCCGGCGGCTTGCCGCCCCGCCTGCCACCAGGCCCGCGAACAGCAGCAGCCCGATCGCGCCGCGCATCAGGAACAGGCCGTGCGGATAGAACGGCGGCACCGCGCCGGCCCGCAACGCGAGCAGCACCGCGGCGGCGCCCAGCCCCACCATGGCGCAGGCCAGCACCACGCCCGCCCAGCCCAGCCGCCTGTGCAGGCGTCTGGACCCGTGCCGCACCAGCACCGGCTGCGCCACCGACAGGATCAGCCAGGCGCCGAATACTGCCGCATGCAGCCACAACAGCCACGGCAGCCCCGGCGCCCGGAAATCGCCCGGAACCGTGCGCGAAAAACCAGCCACCGCCAGCCCCGCCAGCAGCACCGACATCGCCAGGTAGAACACCCCCTCCCGGCGGGCGGGCGTCGCCGCCGCCGCAAACCTCGTGGCGCTCACGACCGGCCGCGCCCGCGCACATACGCCGCAGGCCTGCGCGCGCCGCCCGCACGCGCGCGCTGTGGGTGCGGCACCCGCGTCAGGGGCCGCACGGCACCTCGCCCAGTTTCGCGCAAAGCTGGGCCGCGTCCGGCCGCATCGCCACTGTCGCCGCCGCCAGGGCGATCAGCAGCAGCACGGGCGCGATCACCCGGCCGTGCCTGCCTGCCGCCGGCGCGTCCCGCTTGCCGTCCGCAAAGCGCGGGAAGATCACGTTCCCGCAGGCCGCACCCGCGTGCGGCCCCGCCGTTTGCCTGTCGGTCTCGAACATCGCCTGCTCCTGCCTGTTTGCGGGCAAGGCGTGGCGCGCCGCCGCCGCGGGCGGCAAGTAAATGGATACCAAAAAATGTAAACCGGCCTCAACGCCACGCCCCGAGGGGCCGCCCGCACACGCAGTCCGGCGTGGCGGGCCGGCAGCGCGGCATGGTAGCACCGCCCGCCAGGAGCTTCGCCGCAGCGGGAGTGCCTCGTCATGGACGTCTATCCCAGGGAACAGGGCAGTTTCCGGTGGGGCCGTTTCACCCTCGATCCGCTGCGCCGGTCGCTGTGCCTGGACGGCGAACGGGTGAAGCTGGCCGAACGCCTGTTCGACGTGCTGCTGTTCCTGGTGGCCAACCACGGCCGCGTCGTGGAACGCGACGAGCTGCTGCGCGCGGTCTGGGCTGGACGCGTGGTCGAGGACAACAACGTGGGCCAGGCGATCTTCGAGCTGCGCCGCGTCCTGAAATCAGGCGGCGACGCGCAGCGCAGCATCGTCACGGTGCCCGGCCGGGGGTTCCGCTTCGCCGAGCCGGTGACCTTCGAAGCCGCCTCGGGCGAAACCTCCGCCGCACCCGGCCCGGCGGCCGATCCCGCACCGGCGCCGCGGCTGGACGTCGCCCGGTGGCGCGGCCAGGCGCCGCTCGGCGTGGCGCTGCTCTCCCTGGTCATCGCCGTGCTCAGCCTTGCGTTCTGGGCCAGCGAGCGCGCCGCCCTTGTGGGCCACGCCCCGGCCGAACCGGCCTTTGCCCCGCCCGCCCACTCGGTCGCCGTGCTCGCCTTCGACAACATGAGCGGCGATGCCAGCCAGACCTATTTCTCCGACGGCCTGTCCGAACAGCTCATCGACTCGCTGACCCGCATCCAGGCGATCGAGGTCGCTGGCCGCACCTCCTCCTTCTCGTTTCGCGGCAGCCGGGCCACCATCGGCGAGATCGGCCGCAAGCTGAACGTGAGCGCGGTCCTGGGCGGCAGCGTCAGGCGCGCCGGGAGGCGGGTGGTGGTCACAGCGCAGCTGACCAACACGCGTGACGGCTTCAACATGTGGTCTGCCAGCTTCGACCGCGACCAGGGCGACGTGGTCACGGTGGAGAACGAGATCGCCCAGGCGGTCGTGCAATCGCTGCAGGGCCGCCTGGCCGGCGGTGACGCCGAACGCCTTACGCTTGGCGGCACCGCAAGCGCCGAAGCCTATGATTTCTACCTGCGCGCCACGCAGCTCGAACACACCGCCCGCGGCGAGGCGGACCATCGCGCGGCGCTGGCCGATTTCGACCGGGCGGTGGCGCTGGACCCAGGCTTCGCCCGCGCGCATGGCGGCCGGTCCAAGGCGCTGGCCAACATCGCCATGCTGGGCGCGGTGGGCAGTTCAGCGGCCCAGCACGCGATGTTCCAGAACTCGCTGGCGGCGGCCGACCGCGCGGTGGCGCTGGCGCCGGGCTGGGGCCAGTCGCATTCGCTACGCGCCTGGGCCCTGAATTTCGGCCTGCTGGACCATGTGGCCGCCGAGCGCGAGATCGAGCAGGCTTTGCTGCTGACGCCTGGCAGCGCCGCGATCGAGAGCAACTACGCCAACATAGAGCTGGCGACCGGCCACCTGGACCGCGCCGTATCGGCCGGCCGGCGCGGCACCCAGATCGATCCGCTGTCGGTAAACGCGTGGGGCCAGTTCGCCCGCATCCTGTTCATGGCGCGCCGGTATGACGAGGCCGCCGAAGCGCTGCACCACGCCGCGGTCCTGGGTGACGGCCTGCGCCCGGTCTATGTCGGGCTGCTGGGCGGGGTTGAGCTGATGCGGGGCCACCCGGACGCGGCCGCGAAGCTGTGCGCGCCGGCGGCCAACCTGGAGGAGAAGGAGGTACTGGCGATCGCCAGCCACCGTCTCGGCCGGCAGGCGGAGGCGGAGGCGAGCCTTGCCAGGCTGCGGGCGGACCAGGGCGACGCCGGCGCGTTCAGCTACGCCGAGATCTACGCGCAATGGGGCCAGACGGCGGACGCGCTGACCTGGCTGGAGACGGCGGCCCGCCTGCGCGATCCCGGCCTGGCGGAGGTCGGCATCGACCCGATGCTGGACCCGATACGGGAGGAGGCGCGGTTTCGGGCGGTGCAGGCCGAGCTCGCCGCGCGGTGAGGCAATTAAGGCCTTCTTCTATAGAGAAAACTTTTGTCTCCCCGCATCTGCACCAGCCGGCTCCATCCGGACCAGCCGGGGCGCTGCAGCGTCGGAAGGACAAAAGCTTTTTGCTTCTTTTTCTCGAAAAAGAAGGCCTTGCCTATCGCTGAAATCAGTAAGGCGTCCCACTAGCCCGCCGCGCCCGCATGGCTTCCGCGTACCACGCGAACTCGTCCAGGAACCTGCCCAGGCCGTGGACCTCGCTGCCGTCCGGCGTCCGGCCGTCCGCGTTCAGCGCGTCCTGAATGTGCGGGATTGCCAGGATGCTTGGCACGCTCGGCATGCCGAGTTCCGCCAGCGTCATGCGCAACTGCATCGCCGCGCGCACGCCGCCGAACTGTCCGGCGGAGTAGCAGACGATCCCGGAGGGCCGCCAGAAATACTCCTCCAGGAAATGATCGAGCAGGTTTTTCAGCGCAGGCGGGATGCCGTTATTGTACTCGGCGGACACGATCATGAATCCGTCCGCCGTGCCGTAGAGATCGGCCAGATGCGCGAGCGCGGGCGGTGCCTCGCCCTTCGGATATTCCTTGTACATGCGGTCGAGCAACGGAAGCTGCAGGTCCATCGGATCGACCAGCACCGGCTCAAGCCCGTGCGACGCCAGCGCGCGCATCATCATGCGCGCTGCCCGCGCACCTTGCCTGTCCCGCCTGACCGAACCCAGCAGCACCGGCACGATAAGCTTGTCCGACATCAAGGTTACTCCCCCGGTGCAGCGTCCGTCTGGTGTCTGTCGGGAACGCGCTCCGGGCTAATATCGCCGTCCGATGCCGCCGGTGCGTTCCAAACTGACACCTAGAGCGGAGTCGGGCACCCCGACAATCGGCTATCCGGACGCACGCGGAAATTTATTAGTATTTTGCATCCGGAACGCAACGTGGCTGCGCAGAGTGCGCGGCAGCGGCGTTGTTTGCCGTTCATCCGCTTCGGGGGCGGCGTCGCTTTCTAAGTGCAGTATTTCGCGCTAGAAACACATACGCAAGCGGGCATTCAGAGATGGACACGGCGGCACAACCGCTTCAACAGAAGGTTTTTACAGAGATCAAGCGTCCATGATTCCGGCTACTGGCGACCAGCGGGTCGCGATCGTGGGCGCTGCCTGCCGCCTGCCCGGTGCCGCCGACGAGGGCGCGTTCTGGCGCCTTCTCGAGAATGGCGTTTGCGCCGTGGGCGATGTGCCGGACAGCCGCTGGTCGAGCGCGCGCTATCTGCACACGCGCCGGGCCGAGCCGGGGTTCAGCTACAGCTTCCAGGGCGGCTACATCGCGGACCCGTTCGCCTTCGACCCCGGCGTGTTCGGCATATCGCCGCGCGAGGCGGCCGAGATGGACCCGCAGCAGCGCCTGCTGCTGGAGGCGGTGTGGAGCGCGCTGGAAGATGCCGCCATCGCGCCAGGCACGCTGGCGGGCGGCAATGTCGGCGTCTATGTCGGCGCGTCCGGGCTTGATTACGGCGCGCTGCAGGTGGCCGATCTGGGCGGCATAGACAGCCATTTCATGACCGGCAACACGCTATCCGTGCTGGCCAACCGCATCTCCTACATCTTTGACCTGCGCGGCCCTAGCTTCACCGTGGACACCGCGTGCTCCTCCTCGCTGGTGGCTTTCGCCCAGGCGCAGGCGGCCATCGCGTCCGGGCAGATAGACACCGCCATCGTCGCCGGCGTGAACCTGCTGCTCTCGCCGTTCCCCTTCATCGGCTTCGCGCGCGCCGGCATGCTGTCCGCCACCGGGCTGTGCCATTCCTTCGGGGCCGCGGCGGACGGCTATGTGCGCGGCGAAGGCGTGGTGGCGATGGTCATTACCCGGCTGCGGTCCGCGGTGGCGCGGCGGCAGCGCGTGCGCGCGGTGGCGCTGGCGTCCGCCACCAACTCGGACGGGCGGACCAACGGCATCGCCCTGCCAGCCATCGAAGGCCAGCGCAGCCTGCTCACGCGCATCTATGGCGAGGCCGGCATCGATCCGGACAGGCTGGCCTTCATCGAGGCGCACGGCACCGGCACCAGCGTGGGCGACCCGGCAGAGGCCACCGCGATCGGCGAGGCGTTGGGCCAGCGCCGGGCGGCGCCGCTGCCGATCGGCTCGGTGAAGTCCAATATCGGCCATCTGGAGCCGGCCTCCGGCCTGGCGGGTCTGCTGAAGGCGATACTGGCGCTGGAGCACCGTCGCCTGCCTGCCTCGCTGCATGCGCACGAGGCCAATCCGGCCATCGACTTCGCGGCGCTCAACCTCAGCCTGGCCACCGCGCCGGTGGCCCTGCCGGCGGACGGCGTGTGGCTCGCCGGGGTCTCCTCGTTCGGGTTCGGCGGCACCAACGCCCATGTGGTGATACGCCAGCCGGAGGCGGCCGAGCTGCCCGCCGCCGACGCGTCCGCCCCGAAGGCGTCGCTGCTGGTGCTGTCCGCGCATTCCCGCCAAGCGTTGGCGGAAACCGGCCGGGCCTATGCCGGGCTGATCGAGGCCGGCGCCGATCCGGCGCGGCTGGCCGGCGCGGTCGCGTGGCAGCGTGACCTCGCCGGTCACCGGCTGGCCGTTCCGGTGGACGAAGCGGCGGCGGGGCTGGCGCAGTTCGCCGCGGGCGGCACGCTGTCGCTGGGCGCCGAGGGCAGCGCGCCTTCGCAGCCGCCCAGGATGTGCTTCGTCTATTCCGGCAACGGCAGCCAGTGGATCGGCATGGGCCGCGCGGCCTTCGCGGCCGATGCCGCGTTCCGCACCAGGTTTCGCGAAGTGGACGCGAGCTTCCGTCGTTTCGCCACCTGGTCGCTGGAGCACGCGCTGCACGATCCGGACCATGCGGGATCACTGCGGCAGGCCGAGCTGATACAGCCGCTGCTGTTCGCCGTGCAGGCGGCGCTGACCGCGGGCCTCGCGGAATACGGCCTGGTGCCGGACATGGTGCTCGGCCACAGCCTGGGCGAAGTGGCCGCCGCCGAGGCGGCCGGCGCGCTTAGCCTGGACGATGCGGTGCGGGTGATCTTCCATCGCAGCGCCCAGCAGGAGGCCGCGCACGGCCTGGGCGGCATGGCGGTGGCCAACATCTCGCGTGACGGCGCGCTGGCCCTGTTCGCGGAGCCCGGCCTGGAGGGGCTGGAGATCGCCGCGGTGAACAGCCCGGGCTCGGTCAGCATCTCCGGCCCCACGGCCTCGATCGAGGCATTCGCCAAGTTGGCGCGTCGCCGGCGCGTGGCGGCACGGGTGATGGATCTGGCCTATCCGTTCCACTGCAGCCTGCTGGACCGGCTGCGCGTGCCGGTGCTGCGCGCCTTCGGCACCATCGCCTCGGCCCCCGGTCAGGTGCCGTTCGTCTCCACCGTCACCGGCGCCGTGGTGGCCGGCGAGGCGCTGGACGCGGAATATTGGTGGCGCAACGTGCGCGCGCCTGTGCTGTTCAGCGACGCGGTGGACCACGCCGCCCGCCTGGGCGCCACGGTGTTCCTGGAAGTGGGCCCGCGGCCGATCCTGCAGGCCAGCATCACCGACACGCTGCGCCATGCCGGGCTGGACGGCTCCGTGCTGCCGAGCCTGGCCGAGAAGGATGCCGGCGGCAACCCGCTGCTGATGGTCCTGGCCCGCGCCATCGTGCTCGGCTGCCGGGTGGATCGCACGCGCCTCTTCGGCAAGCGGCCGGCCGGGCGGGCCCCTCTGCCCGCCTATGCCTGGCAGCGCAAGCCGTTCCGGCAGGCGCAGACCAGCGAGGCGATGGATCTCTGCGGCACCGCCGCCCATTCGCTTCTGGGCACCAGGCTGCGGGCGGGCACGCCGGAGTGGCGCCGTCTGATCGACGTCACCACCGTCCCATACCTCGCCGACCACAGGATAGATGGCGAGGTGGTGGTCCCCGCATCCGCCTTTGCCGAAATGGCGCTTGCCGTGGCGCGCGACACCTACCCCGTGGGCCCGATCGGGCTGGAGGATTTCGACCTGCTGGCCTGGCTGACTCTGCCGGCGGACCAGATGCGCGAATTGTCCGTGCGGCTGCACGGCGAGGCGTCCGTGGTGGAGATCTGGAGCCGTCCGCGTTTTTCCACCGGCGAGTGGACGCTGCACGCCACCGGCCGCATCGTGCGCGTGGCCTCGCCTGTGCCGGCGGCGGCCGCCATGCCCGACTTGCCGAAGACGCTGACCACGGACGAGGTATACCGCTCCGCAGCGGTAAGCGGGGTCGACTACGGCCCGGCCTTCCGCCTGGTGCGCGGCGGGGCGCGCAGCGCTACCCATATCGATGTCGAACTGGGGCCTGTCGCCGCCGCGGACAGGGCCGGGGTCGCCCATATCCTGCATCCGATCGCGCTGGACGCCGCCTTCCACGCGATGTTCGACGACATCAAGCGCCGCGCGGACGAGCGCCACGCCTACCTGCCCGTACGTTTCGCCGCCCTGCGCGTGCAGGCAGACGACGCAGCGCCGGTGCGCGCCCAAGTGGTGATCAGCCGCGAGACGGACCGCTCGCTGAGCGTGGACGTGACGCTATTGGGCGCCGATGGCGGCACGGTCGCGGTGCTGACCGGCGGGCTGTTCCGCGCCGTGGTGCTGGAGCGGTTCGGCGAGGATCGCGTGTTGTTCCGCCGGCAGACGGTGCGCCTGTCCCGCGCCGCCGGGCCGCAGGACGCGCGTGCCTGTGCGATGGCCGCGCTGGACGGGCTGGGACAGCAGGCCGTGCCGGACTCATGGCTATACCTTGGGGCGTTCGCGCGCGCGCTGGCGTTCGGCAGCCTCCGCCAGGCCTCCGGCGCGCGCGCCATCCTGCCCGCGCCGGGTGCGGCGCCACTGGCGGCGGCACTGCTTGCCGATCTGGGCCGGGCCGGCCTGGCGACGCAGGATGGCTTTGGCTGGCACCTGGCGGACTCGAGCGGCCTGCCGGAGCCGGGCGACATACTGCAGACCTTCGCCGCGGAACATCCTGGCGCCGGTGCAGACATATTGCTTGCGGCGCAGGCGCTGGCCGGCCTGCCGGACGCCCTGCGCGGTGGCGAGGCGCTGCCTGTCAGCGCCACCCTGGCGGAGCGGTTCGAGAGCGAGACGATCCTGCTGACCCCTGTGCTGGACGCGGCGGCGGCGATCTGCTCCGCCTTGCAGCAGCGTATCGCGCCCGAGGCGTTGCGCGTGCTGGTCGCAGAGCCGTTCTGCCCCGGCGTGCTGCGCAGCCTCTCGCCGCTGCTGCGCGACCGGCGCGTGTCGGTCACGGTGATCGGCACGGATGCCAGGCGCCTCGGCCTGGCCCAGGCCCGCCACGGCGGCGGCGAGGTCTCGTTCCTGCAGGCCGAAGGCGACCCCGTGCCGCCCTTCGACGTCGCGTTCTGCCTGGCGCTGGCGCCGCTCTCCGGCGAGGCGGCGCTGGGCGACGCGATCGCGCAAGCGCTCGCTCCGGGCGGGCTGCTCTGCGTGTTGCAGCCGCCCGCCAGCCCGGTGTTCGACTGCCTGCTCGGCACCCAGGAGGTCTGGTTCGCCCATGCGCCGCTGGGCCGGGTTGCCGCCGCGCGCGATGCAAGACAGTGGGCGTTGGCTTGCGGGTTCGCGGATGTGCACGTGCATGCGCTGGGTGAAGGTGTCGGCGGCCTGATGATCGGCCACTCGCCCGCCAGCCCGGCGGGATACACGCTTGCCCATCCCGGCCGGCAGGCGCCGATGCTTCTGCTGGCGGACTGGCCCGAGCTGGCCGACGCGCTGGCAGGGCACGGCCAGGCGGTGCAGGCCACCGCCGCGGGGATGCTGGCGCAAGTCTGGGCCGCAGGCTCGCAGGACCCGGCCGGGCTGGTATATCTGGCGCGGGCGGGCGGGCAGGGCGGGCTGGCGAGCTGCCTGGCCGAGCTTGCCGCCGTCCTGGAGACGGTCCGGGGCACGCAATGCCGCTTGTGGATCGTGGTTCGCGGGCTTTGCGCGGCGGATTCCGCCGGCATCGATCCGGTCGCGGAAGCAATCTGGAGCTTCGTCCGTGTCGCCATCAACGAATATCCCGGCGTTGAGCTTCGGCTGGTCGATCTCGCCCTGGCGCTGGACGGCGCGGAAGCGGCACGCCGCCTGGCCGCGCTGATCGCCGGCCTCCTCTGCGGAGCGGAGACGGAACTGCTGGTCGATGCGTCCGGCGTGTCGGCGATACGCATGCAGGCCGTGCCGCCGCCCACCGCCCAGGTTGCGGCGGTGCGCCTGCAGGCCGGCGGGCAAGGCGCGCTGGCCGGGTTCGACTGGGTGGAGACGGCGCCGCGCGCGCCCAAGGCGGGCGAGATCGAGATACGTATCGCCGCCGCCGGGCTGAATTTCCGTGACGTGATGCTGGCCAGCGGCCTGCTGGACGATGACGTGCTGGATGACGGCCTGGCCGGCGCGGTGCTGGGTTTCGAATGTGCCGGCCACGTGCTGCGCGTGGGCGCGGGCGTCAGCCATCTGCAACCCGGCGACACGGTGATGGGCTTCGGCCGCGAAAGCTTCGCCAGCCATGCCACCGCCGATGCCCGCGTGTTCGTCCGCGTGCCGGACGGCATTGGCGTGGAAGCGGCCGCCACCATACCGGTGGCCTTCCTGACCGCCTGGTACGCGCTGGTGCACATGGCGCAGATACAGCCGGGCGAGTGGGTGCTGATACATGGCGCGGCAGGCGGCGTGGGCCTGGCCGCCCTGCAGGTGGCACGCCTGCGCGGTGCCAGGGTGGCGGCCACCGTGGGCTCGCCGGAGAAGCGCGCGCTGGTGGCGGCGTTCGGCGCGGAACGCATCTACAACTCGCGCAGCACCGCGTTCGCCGACGAGATACGCGCCGACATAGGCGGTGTGGACGTGGTGCTGAACTCGCTGGCGGGCGAGGCGATGCTGGCCGGGCTGCGCTGCCTCAAGCCGTTCGGCCGCTTCGTCGAACTCGGCAAGCGCGACTACGTGGGCAATACGGCGATGGGCCTGCGCCCGTTCCGCCGCAACCTCAGCTATTTCGGCGTCGACCTGGACCAACTCCTGGCCGCCAATCTGGGCCTGGCGGAACGCCTGCTCGGCGAGCTTGCGGCGCAGTTCGCCGCCGGCACGCTGTCCCCGCTGCCCTGCCAGGTGTTCGACTGGCACGAGACAGGGCGCGCGTTCCGGCTGATGCAGTCGGGCGGGCATGTGGGCAAGATACTGATACGCCCGGCCGCCTGCCCCACGGCCACGAAGCTGCCGCGCCAGGTGTTCCGGCCGGGTCAGGGCGCGCATCTGGTGGTGGGCGGCGCGGGCGGTTTCGGCTTCGAGGCGGCGGACTGGCTGGCGGAGAAGGGGGCGTCCACGGTCGTCGTGGCCTCGCGCCGCGGCATGCTGGAGCCGCATCTCCAGGCGCGCGCCGATGCGATACGCGCGCGCGGCACCATGCTGCTGGTGGAAGCTCTGGACGTGACGGATGCCGGCGCCGTGGCGGAGCTGGTCTCTCGCCTGGCCCGCCGCCATGGCCGCGTGGCCGGCGTGATACATGCCGCCGTGGTGCTGGACGACGCGCTGATCGCCATGCAGCAGCCTGACCGGGTGGCCGCGGTGCTGGCGCCGAAAGTGGCCGGTGCCGACAATTTGGACCGCGCGACGCGCGGCGCGGCGCTCGACTATTTCGTGGCGTTCTCGTCGGTGGCGGCCATGGTGGGCAACCCGGGGCAGGGCGCCTATGTGGCGGCGAACGGTTACCTGCAGGGGCTGATGGCGCGCCGCCGTGCCGAAGGGCTGCCGGGGCTGGCGGTGGGCTGGGGCGCCATTTCGGATGCCGGCCTGCTCGCGCGGGACCCGGAGAACGCGGCCAGGCTGGCGCGTCTGTCCGGCATCGCGGCGATGCCGGCGCGGGCCGCCCTGTCCCACCTGGAGACCCTGCTGGGCGAGGTGGCCGACAGCCCGGCCACCACCTATTGCGCGTCGTTCCGCGGCGGCGAGGCACAACAGCGCTTCAAGCTGCTGCAGACCCCCGCCTTTGCCGGGCTGTTCGCCGGTGCCGACGCGGTGGTGCAGACGGAGGCGGACCTGGCCACGCGCATCGCCGGCCGTAGCGACGGCGAGGCGCGTGCGCTGGTGGCGTCGCTTGTGGCCGCCGATGTCGGCCGCATCTTCCGCCTGCCGGCCGACGAGATCGAGCTGGCACGGCCACTGGACGAACTGGGACTGGATTCCATGATGAGCCTGGATTTGCGCATGAGCATCGAGAAGCGCTTCGGCATCGAGCTGCCGGTGATGGCGATCAGCGCCGGCGTCAGCGTCAACGAGCTGGCGGCCCGCCTGATCGCCAACCTGCGCACGGGGGAGCGGTCCGCCGCAGACAGCAGCAAGGAAGCCAGCCAGCAGATCATGCAGCGCCACGGCATACAGGACTCCTTCCTCGCGGCAGGCATGGAGGCGGTGGACGCGGCAACGCACGGCCAGGAAGCGGTGGCGCTGGCATGAGCGGGGTGCCGGCGGGACGGCTGACAGGTGGCGCCCGCGCCGCGCTGCTGGACACGATGCGGCGCAGCGTGCCTGATGCGGCAGCCGAGCAGGCGGCGCCGGCGGCGAGGCCGGGCCGCGAGATGGGCTTCGACAGCCTGCCCGCCTACCAGATGCTGAGCAGCCAGCGCGCGATGGCCGACGCGATCGGGCTGCGTTTCCCGTTCTACCGCACCCATGCCGCGCGCGCCGGCGCGCGCAGCGTGGTGGACGACCATGCGGTGGTGAACTTCGCCTCCTACGACTATCTGGGCCTGAATGGCCATCCCGAGATCACCGAGGCGGTGGGCCGTGCGACGGCGGACTGGGGTACCAGCGTTTCGGCCAGCCGGATCACCGCGGGCGAGCGGGACTTCCACGCCGCACTCGAGACGGGACTGGCCACGATCTACCGCAGCGAGGCGGCGCTGGCCTTTGTCAGCGGCCACGCAACCGCGATCTCCACCATCGCCGCCCTGCTGGGCCCGCGCGACCTGATCCTGCACGACTCGCTGATACATAACTGCGTGGTGGTCGGCGCCCAGCTCTGCGGCGCCACCCGCCGCTCGTTCCCGCACAACGACATGGACGCGCTGGACGCCATGCTGACGGCCAGCCGCGCCCGATTCGAGCGCGTGCTGATCGTCTCCGAGGGCCTGTATTCGATGGACGGCGACGGGCCCGACCTGGCCCGGCTGGTGGAGATCAAGGAACGCCACGAAAGCTGGCTGATGGTGGACGACGCCCACGCGCTGGGCGTGCTGGGGCAGACCGGGCTCGGCATATTCGAGATGGCCGGCGTCGACCCCGGCCGGGTGGACATCTGGCTGGGCACGCTGTCCAAAACGCTGGTGAGCTGCGGCGGCTACGTGGCCGGCAGCGCCGCGCTGATCGAGCTGCTGAAGCTGGCCGCCCCCGGCATGGTGTACAGCGTGGGGCTGCCCGCGCCGGCAGCAATCGCCGCGCTGACCGCCATCCAACTGATGCTGCGCGAGCCGGAGCGGGTGGCGCGCCTGCAGGCCAACGGCCGGCGCTTCCTGGACGGCGCGCGGGCGGCCGGGCTGGATGTGGGCACGAGCTGGGGCTACGCGGTGACGCCGATCGTGCTGGGCGATTCGCTGCTGACCCTCCGGCTCGCGGACCGGCTGCTGGCGCGCGGCTACAACGCGTTTCCGATCATCCCGCCTGGCGTGCCGGAACGCTCGGCGCGGCTGCGCTTCTTCATCTCGTCCGAACACAGCCCGGCCGAGCTCGACGGCGCGGTGGACGCGGTGGCCGGGGAACTGGCCGCGTTGCGGGGCGGCGCGCCGTGAGCGACGCCCGGTTTGCCAGCGTGGTGATCACCGGCGCGTCCAGCGGCATCGGCGCGGCGCTGGCCGCCGAGTACGCCGGCCCGGGTGTCACGCTCGGCGTGACCGGCCGCGACGCGGACCGGCTCTCCACGGTGGCCACGCGGCTGAGCGAGGCGGGAGCCACGGTGGAACAGGGCGTGTTCGACGTGCGGGACCGGCCGGCGCTCGGCGACTTTCTCGGCGGCTTCGACGCCGCCCATCCGGTGGGCCTGCTGGTGGCAAATGCCGGCGTCCTGGAGGGACGACGGGCGGACGGCACGCTGGAGGATGGCGCGGCGGCGCGGCGTGTCATCGAGATCAACCTGCTCGGCGCCATCAACACGGTACATGCGGTGCTGCCAGGAATGACGGCGCGCGGCAGCGGCCACATCGTCCTGGTCAGCTCGCTGGCCGGCATCTCGCCGGTGGCCGACGCACCGGCCTATAGCGCCAGCAAGGCGGGGCTGCTGGGCTACGGCCGCGCGTTGCGGGCGGCGCTGGCGCCAACCGGCGTGCGCGTGTCCGTCGTGTGCCCCGGCTATGTCGAAAGTGCGATGACGGACAGCCATATCGGCAAGCAGCCCGGCAAGATCAGCGCGCCGGCGGCGGCGCGGCTGATCGCGGCCGGAATCGCGCGTAACCGCGCGGTGATCGGATTCCCGCAAATGTTGTTCGGGCTGGCAATGATCACCCCTTTCGTGCCCGAAGCGATCAACCGGGCAGCGACGCGCGACCTGCGATTCCACGTCGACAAAAACTGAAGCGGATGGACAGCCAAGAAAGCCGTCCTTCCCACCCGCATTTACATTTTACATTCCGCACTGTCGCAAGCTTTACAGCTTTCAGCGCGGCCAGGCACAGCTTCCGTAACTTCGCCGCCGGATGATCGTAGAAGCCATTACCTGGTCTGCGCGAAGGAATGGAACGACATGCTGGATTACGCACCCGACGGTTTGGCCGGCCCCGTCCTGTGGAGCGAGGAGATGCTCGACGATGGCGCGTTGCTGCAATTGATCGCCGCCTCCAAATCCGCAGCGTTGCGCAGCCGGGCGGAGAAACCGGCGTGCCGGGCGTTCCAGCCGGAGCGTCTGTCGGGATTTTGCGCCACCTGAGCGATGTCGTTGTGACCGGATAACATCTGGCAGCTTGCTTTCTGCGCGGAAGTCGCAAAGCTGGCGCGCATGTGCAACCTGTATTCGATGACGTCGAACCAGCAGGCCATACGTGCCCTGGCCCGCGCGATGCGCGAGACGGTCGGCAACCTGCCAAGCCTGCCCGGCATATTTCCGGACCAGTCCGCCCCGGTGGTTCGCAACGGCAGCGATGGCGTGCGGGAACTCGCGGTCGCGCGCTGGGGGATGCCGTCGCCAGCGTTCGCGCTGGCCGGCCGCAAGGTGGACCGTGGCGTGACCAACATACGCAACACCGCCAGTCCGCACTGGCGGCCCTGGCTGGGGCAGGCGTCGCGTTGCCTGGTGCCGTTCACATCGTTCAGCGAGAGCGTGCGCAGGCCGGACGGCGTGTCCGAGCCGGTCTGGTTCGCGCTCGCAGACGACCGTCCGCTGGCGTTCTTCGCCGGCATCCGGACCCGCTGGACAGGCCTGCGCAAGCTGGCCGAGGGCGTGGTGAGCTGCGAGCTGTTCGCCTTCCTGACGACCGCGCCGAACCGCGAGGTGGGTGCGGTCCATCCCAAGGCGATGCCTGTGATCCTGCGCAGCGCAGGCGAGGCCGATGCCTGGATGGAAGCACCCTGGCCGGACGCGTGCGGATTGCAGCGGCCGCTGCCGGATGGCGCGCTGCGCATTGTGGCGCGTGGGGAGAAGGAGGATCCGCCGCCCGCCCGGACGCTGCTGTTTGCCTGACCGCTATCCGCGCACGCCGGACGGCCGCTATTTCGTCGTACGCGGGCGGTTGTGGCGGCTGGCGAACCCTGTGCTTGCCCCGGACACGCATGATGCGCTGGTGCACGCGCTTATGGCCGCGCGCCGGGCGGTTCGTGACGCAGGCGGCGAGGAGGCGGCGCGAGGAGAGGCGCGCGCACGGGTGGACACGGCCAAGCGGGCACTCGGGGAGCGTGGACCGGTGTGGTGGACGGACGGCGCGCCCGACTACAACAGGCGCATGGTCGGGAACATCCCCTATGCAGCGTGGTTTGCCAGCCTGGGGTGATCCGAAATTGTCCGAACAGCCCCACAACCCTATAATCAGCGGTCGAACAAAATGGGGTCTGGGGCCAAGGCCCCAGCGGGGTTTGGGGCAGAGCCCCAACCTTGCCTGTCTGGCCAGCGCCTCCCATCAGACATCCAACCCCACCAGCTCCGCCGACACCGTTGCACCCTCAACACAAAGACGCGCGACAGTGATCGGCAGCGAGAAGCGGCGCGGCCCGGCGCTGCCGGGGTTCACGTACAGCACACCGTCCTTCCACGTGATCGCCGGTTTGTGGGAGTGCCCGGAGATCACCGCGTGGAACCCTGCCGCGGCAGGATCGAGGTCCAGGTCGCCGATGCTGTGCAGCACGTATAGCGTGGCATCGCCGGCATCGAGGATTTCGGTCGCGGGCAGCGATCGCGCCCAGCCAGAAGTGTCGATGTTGCCGCGCACGGCAGTGACGGGTGCCAGCCGGCCGAGTTCAGCGAGTATCTCCGGTTTGCCTATGTCGCCGGCATGCACGATGGCGTCGCTGCCCTGCAGGGCGTGCAGCGCTTCCGGCCTGAGAAGGCCATGCGTGTCGGAGATCACGCCTACTCTCATGCAGATTGCCCGCACCTTGTCGGGCTGACCCTGCGCCGCCCGTGGCGCAAGGAACGTCCGCGGCGGATTATCCGTTCGAACGTCCACGTCGAAAACGCCTGGCGAGGATGCTGCCGATGACCGACATCGTATTCATCTACGTGACACATCCCGAGTTGGAGGCCGCTCGTGCGCTTGGGCGCAAGCTGGTGGAGGAGGGTTTGGCCGCGTGTGCCAACATCCTTCCCGGGATGCGTAGCGTCTATCGCTGGCAGGGGCAGGTCGAGGAGGCCAGCGAGGTCGTCATGATCCTGAAGACCAGGGCCGACCTGCTGCCGGACGTGCAGGCGCGTGTGAGGGCGGAACACCCTTACGAATGCCCGTGTGTGGCAGCCGTGCCGGTGGCGGGCGGTGATCCCGGCTACCTGGCGTGGATCGCGCAGTCCTGCGTGAGCCTGTAGCAAGGAAGAAAAAGGCCTTCTTTTTTGAAAAAAAGAAGCAAAAAACTTTTAACTCTGCGCATCTGCAACGCTGCGCTTTATCCGGGTTGAGCGGCCCGTTGCAAATGCGGGAAGACAAAAGTTTTTTGGTCCTTTTTTTTTGAAAAAGGACTGCTTGCTTTCTTCCTACGCCTCAGACCAGATCGACGGTAAGCTCCCCAAGCCCCTCCAGACACGACGTGATACGGTCGCCAGCTTTCAGCCACTGGCGCTGCTCGGGCGGCGCTTTCTCGCCGAAGATCACGCCCTGCGGAGTGCCGGTGAAGATCACGTCGCCGGGCATCAGCGTCATGATGCTGGAACAATAGGCGATGAGCTGACGGCAGTTGAAGATCATGTCTCTGGTAGTCCAGTCCTGCCGGATCTTGCCGTTCACGTGCGTGGTCAGGCGCAGGTTGTTCGGGTCCGGCACGATGTTGCGTGTCACCAGCCACGGCCCGATCGGCGCGAAGCCGTCGCACATCTTGCCCGCGCCGAACTGCGTCGTTGCCGTCTGCCGCGTCCTGGCCGACAGGTCGTTGCCGGTGGCGTAGCCGGCGACATAGGACAGCGCGTCGCTTTCCGGCGCGTTCTTGCACGTGCGGCCTAGCACGACGACCAGTTCCGTCTCGAAATCAAACCGGTTGTCGATCTGCGTGGGCAGGTTGACGGTGCCGCCGTGATGGTTGAGCGCGTTTGCGTATTTGCTGAACATCGGCGGCTCCTTCGGTATCGGCGTGCCGGTCTCCTCAGCATGTTCGCGATAATTGAAGCCGATGCAGATGATCTTGCCCGGCCGCGTGACCAGCGGCGCGAAGCGTACGTCCGCGAGGGGAACCATCACGCAGGCCGCGGCGTCGCTCGCGGCCTTCGCCATTACCGCGCTTACCTGCGAACCGAGGCCGTTCTGCAGGAGGTCGTCCATGTCCGAAGGCGCGGGAAGGCCCATGCGGGCGGCGGTCGCGGTGACGTTCAACACGCCGCCTTCGTGCTCGGCCCCGAGAGCAAGCCCGTCCGACGTTTGCAGATTAGCCAGACGGAGGTTCAAACCCGCGGTCGCGCCGTAGTCGTTCGTCTGCACGGTGTCGCCTTTTTGCCGGATGCCTGTCACGGCAGGCGAGCGCATCAGGGCGGTCGAGGTTCCTGGGCGAGTGGCGGCTCGTCTCAAGGTAAGGAAAGCAAAGCGTTCTTTTCCGCGGAAAAGCGCCAATCCGCTGTCGCGGCGGCGGCGGGATGCGTGTCCGCTTTGCGCGCCGCGACAGGGTTCCTGGGCGGAGGTGGTTCAGCTTGCGCCGTGGTGCAGCCACGGCAATGTCCACGGCACCGACACGTCCGGCACCGTGCCCGCGGCATAGGCAGGCGTGGCCGAGCCGGCCGGCTTGGCCACGATGTCGATCGTGACACCGGCCACGTTGGCGAAGTCGGTAGCCAGGTGGATCGCCTCGCCGCTCAACGTGCCGCCCTTGTAGGCGATGCCGTAGGTGCCGCTGCTGCTGCCCGCGGCGATCGGCCCGAAATTGCCGGCCGTGACGCCTGCGCCGCTGAGCGCCGTGCCGGTGATGGAGCCGCCATTCACCGTGGTTTGCAAGGCGCCGCGCAGATTGGCCGACCCGGAGGCACCGGTGTTTTCGATAACGAAATGTGCGGTCTGGCCGGCGGTCACCATGATGGTCAGCGTGCCGTTCACGTCCTGCACCGTAGTGCCGTCCACGCCCACCACGCTCAGCTGCGTGCTCTGGCCGTCTATGGTGCCGCTGACCCCGGCATCCGGGTTGTAGGCGTTACCGGTGCCGGCGGCGGTGTTCACATAATCCCCGGTCACCGACAGCGTGGTGCCGCTGGTGTCCAGCGTGCCGCCGGCGATGCTGAGGGTGGAGAGCGTGGAGCCCGCCCCGCTGGCGCTTGCCAGCACCGCGCTGGTGCCCTTGCCGCCCACACTGAGCGAGCCGCCGGTCAGCGCGGCGGTGTCCGTGAAGCCGCCCTTGTCCAGGATGAGGCCACTATTGGACAGGCCGCCCTGGAACGCGAGCGTCCCGCCGATGCCGGTCGATATCGTGCCCGTGTTGGTCAAGGCGTTGGCGATCGTGGCGACACCGTGGCCGGTCTGCTCGAACAGGCCGGAACTGCTGATGGTGGCGCTCCCGGTCAGGGCGGAGGCGCCCACGATGTCGAACGTGCCGCCAAAGGAGAGCGGGTTGGTGATCGCCAGCGTCGCCTTGTTGATCAGGGCGATGGTGCTGACGGTGACCGGGTTGGTGTCGTCCAGCGTGCTGTGGCCGGCGCTGAGCGCCAGCGTGCCGGTGCCGCTCACCAGGCCGGTGATGGTGTCCGAACCGGTCAGCTCCAGCGTGCCGCCGACGGCATCCAGGGCGCCGGCACTGATCACGTGGCCGGTCACCGTGCCGAAGCCGGACAGCACGGAGCCCGCCTTGCCGTTCAGCCCCTTGTCCGTCAGCGTGCCGCCGCCCAGCACGACGGTGCCGCTGTTCGCCAGCCCCAGCGTGGATGTGTAGGACCGGCCGTCCAGTATCTGCAGCTCGCCGTGGGCGGCGATGGCGTTCAGGCTGGATTCCACCGTGGTGGTGCCGAACTGTATGGATGATCCGGCGCCGGACAGCACGAGGTCCGCGCCGTCCGTCTTAAGCGCGGCGCCGGCCAGAGTGAGCGTGGCGCCGTCGCCGCTGGACATCGCGGCATAGGTGCCGCCGACCAGTCCGCCGGCCGTGCTCTCGTTGGTCAGTGTGGCGCCGTTGGAGAACGTGACCGAACTGCCGTCATCGGCCTGGATCAGGCCGGCATTGGTGTAGGTGCCGTTCTGTATGGCCAGACCGCCTGTACCCACGCCCAGAAGCTCGCCGGTCGCCTTGTTCAGCCCCGTGCTGCCCAGGTTGATCGTCAGGCCGCCGGTGCCGGTGGACGATATGGTGCCGCTGTTGACAAGCTTGAGCTGGCCGGCGCCGAGCTGGCCGAACCCCTCGATCGTGTCATTGACGTTGTACAGCACGTCCGTGGTGGCGGCACCGTAGATGCGGTCGCTTGTGTTGTTGCCGCCGAGGGCGATGGTGCCGCTGCCGTTCAGCGTGACGGTGGGCGTGCCCAGTATCAGGTCGCTGTTGTAGCCGGTCGAGTTCAGCCCGATCGTGCCGGTGTTGGTGATGGTGCCCAGCACCGTCATCGTGCTGCCGGTGGCCACTTCCAGCGCGCCGGCGACGGTGACCGCGTGCGCCGAGCCGTCCAGCGTGGTCTGCCCGTTGGCGCTGAGCTGGCCGGTGGCGTTGCTCGCCAGCCGGCCGCCCTGCACGTCCGCGCCGTTCAGATAGATCGTGCTGCCTGCGGCCAGGATGGTGCCGGTGGTGTTGCTGACAGTGCTTTCCAGCGCCAGGCCGGCCGCACCCGTGGATTCGATCAGCCCGTCATTGGTCAGCACTTCGCCGGTGCTGATGACCAGCTGGTTGCTGGCGCCGGTGGCGTCGATCACGCCGGCCGCGCCGTTTAGCAGGGTCAACTGTCCCGCGCCCAACTGGCCGGAACCCTCGATTTTGTTGTTGACGTTGTCCAGAACGTAGGCGGCGGACGCGCCGTAGATGCGGTTGCTCCCGTTGTTGTCGGTAAGCACCAGCGTGCCGCCGCCGGTCAGCGTCACCGTCGGGCTGCCGACGACCAGGTCGCAATCGTAGCCGCTGGAGTTCAGGCCGATGACCCCGGTGTTGTCGATGGTGCCGAGGAGCGTCATGGTATCGCCGGTCGCCACTTCCAGCGTGCCGGTCAGGCTGATCTGCTGCGCGGTGCCGTCCAGCGTGGTCTGGCCGTTGGCGCTGAGCTGGCCTTTGCCGGAGGTTGCGAGCAAGCCGCCCTGTATGTCCGCGCCGTTCAGGTAGACCGTGCCGCCATTGGCCAGGATGGTGCCGCCGCCGCTGTCGTTGACCGTGCTGGACAGGGCCATGCCGGCAGCACCTGTGGCTTCGATCAGCCCGTCATTCACCAGCGTCGTTCCGGTGCTGATGACAAGCTGGTTGCTCGTGCCCGTGGCGTCGATCACGCCGGCCGCGCCGTTGACCAGGGTGAGCTGCCCAGCGCCGAGCTGGCCGGACCCCTCGATGAGGTTGTTGACGTTGTCGAGCTCGTTGCCGAGGGCCGAGCCGTAGATGCGATTGCTTCCATTGTTGTCGGTCAGCACCAGCGTGCCGCCGCCGCTCAGCGTTACCAGCGTGCCGCCGATGATCAGGTCGCTGTCGTAGCCGGAGGAGTTCAGCCCGATCGTGCCGTCGTTGGTGATGGTGCCGAGCACGGTCATCGTGTCGCCGGTGGCGACCTCGAGCGCTCCCTGCACGGTCACTGCCTGGGCCGAGCCGTCCAGTGTTGTCTGCCCGTTGGCGCTGAACTGGCCGGTTCCGGTGCTGAGCAGCAGGCCGCCCTGTATGTCGCCGCCGTTCAGGTAGATCACGGTGCTGGCGGCCAGGATGGTGCCGCCGCCGCTGTCGTTCACCGTGCTTTCAACCGACAGGACGCCGGCGCCGGTCGCCTCGATCAGCCCGTCATTTATCACCGTGGTCGCCGTCTGCAGCGTCAGGCCGTTGGCGCCGGTGGCGTCGATCACGCCGGCTGTGCCGTTGATCAGGGTGAGCTGGTCGGCGCCGAGCTCGCCGAAGCCTTCGATCGTGTTGTTGACGTTGTCCAGCGTGTCGGCGGTGACCGCGCCGTAGATGCGGTCACTGGTGTTGTTGCCGCCCAGCGCGATCGTGCCGCCGCCAATAAGCGTGGTGGTCGGGCTGCCGATGATCAGGTCACTGTTGTAGCCGGTGGAGTTCAGGCCGATCGTTGCGGCGTTCGTGATCGTGCCCAGCAACGACAGCGTCGTGCCGGTGTTGACCTCCACGATGCCGGCGTTGGTCAGGTTCTGCAGCGTGCCCTGCGAAGTGACGGCGAAGGAGCCGCCGGCGCTGCTGGTCAGCGTGCCGCCGATGATGGTGGCGCCGTAAAGCTGGATGGTGCCGCCGGCGGAGGCGAGCTTGCCCGTGCTGGAATCGGTGACCACCGATTGCAGGATCAGCCCCTGGCTGCCGGTGGCTTCCAGCAGGCCGTTATTGGTAAAGCTGTTGGTCTGGATGAACAGCGCGTTGGCGGTGCCGGTGGCGCTGATCGTGCCGTCATTGACCAGCTTAAGCTGGCCCGCGCCGATCGTGCCGCTGCCCGAGATTGTGTTGTTCAGGTTCACCAGCGTGTCGCCGGCGTTGCCGCCATACAGGCGGTTGCTGCTGTCCCCGTCGCCCAGCACCACGTGCCCGCTTCCGGTGAGCGTCACCGTGCTGGTCAGCGTGCCCCCTACGCCGAAGATCACGTCACTGTTGTAGCCGGTCGATTGCAGGGATAGCACGCCGGTGTTGTTCAGCGTGCCGAGCACGCTAAGCGTCTGGCCGGTGTCGACGACCAGGCTGCCGGCGTTGGTCACCTCATTGGCGGTGCCGTCCAGCGCGGAGGTGGACACCACCTGCACGGAATAGCCCGCGGTGCTGCTCAGCGTGCCGCCCAGTATTGTGGCGCCGTTCAAATACACCTCGGCACCGCTGGCGGCGATCCGGCCCGACGTGGCGTTGTTGACCGCCGTCTGCAGCACCAGCCCGCCGCCGCCGGCGGTCGCCTCGAACAGGCCGGCATTGCTGGCCGTGACCGACCCCGTGTTGATGACGAGCTGGTTGCTGACATTGGCGTCCACGATCCCCGCGGCCGCGTTGGTGAAGCCGAGCGCGGTGCCGTCGCCTATCTCGCCGGCGCCCACGATCTTGTCGCTGACGTTCGCCAGCACGTCACCGGCCGCGCCGGCCAGGATGAGGTTGCTGTTGCTGCCGTTGGCGTTGCCCAGCAACACCTCGCCGCCGCCGTTCAGCGTCAGGGTGGTGGCGTCCACCACCAGCGCGGTGTCGTAACCCGTCGAGTTCAACGACAGGGTGCCCGCGACCGCCAGCGTGCTGGAGGCGGCGGCGTTGCCGACGGTGTAGGTCTCGCCGGTGCTGATGGCGAGCGTGTCCAGCTTGCCCAGGGTCAGCGCCTGCACGGAATCGTCCTGCAACTCGGTGATCACGGAAGCCGTGCTGGTGTTGATTGTTGCGGTGTCGCCGGCGCCTGGAACGCCATTCGGCGTCCAGTTCGCCGGGTTGTTGTAGTTGCCGTCGTTGGCCGAGCCGTTCCAGGTATAAGCCGACATGACACTCTCCCGCGCGCCGAGGAACTCGGCCTGTTTTCTTGCGCCCGACTAGCATTCGCCGAGAACAGTTTCAAACAATCTGCGGTTGTTTTGGAGGCGACTAAATTTTTGTTCTGTCATGCCCGCGGCTTCGGACGTTTTAGCTGTAATCGCGGCATAATACAAATGTATTATACTCTGAGTGTCGCCCTCAATACAGTGGTAGGCTCGCGTGCCGGCGTCAGGGCCGGCTGTTGCCCTCCATCGGCCGCGAGTCCGGGCGTTGCTGCGGCCGGCAACACGCCTGTCCCGGATGCTTGCCGGTTCACTCCAAGTTGCGACGCGGCATCCGTGCTGCAGCGCTTTGTTAGGTGTTGGTGCAACGGCACGCAGCCGACCGCGAGGCGCGGTCCGGGCCAGACCTCGTATCATCAGCAAAGGAGCAGATCGTGGCCGAGAAAACCCTGAAGGACGCCTTCTACGAAACGCTGAAGGATGTGTATTACGCGGAGAAAGCCGGCCTGCGGTCGCTCAAGAAGGCCGTCAGGGCAGCACAATCGGGCGAGCTGAAAGCGGCGCTCACCGAACATGGCGAGCAGAGCCAGCACCAGGTCGAACAGCTGCAGCAGGTGTTCGAGATTCTGGGCAAGCCGGCCCGGTCCAAAACCTGCGACGCCATGCAGGGCATCACCTCCGAAATGGAGGAAGATCTGGAGGAGTTCGGCGGCAGCCCGGCCAATGACGACGTCCTGATCGGCTGCGCACAGGCCGTCGAACATTACGAAATCGCGCGTTACGGCATGCTGAAGACCTGGGCGAAGAAGCTGGGCCTGGACGAGGCGGAGAGCCTGCTGGCGCAGACGCTGGAGGAGGAGAAGCAATCCGACGAGAAGCTGTCCGGGATCGCCGAAAGCTTGATGGCGTCAAGGGAGAACGCGCAGCCGGAAAGCGACGAGGATGAGGAGGAAGAGGACAGCAAGGCCGAGACGAAGCTGAAGCAGAAATCGAAGAAGGGCTGAGCCTGGCTCCGCCGCCTGGCACGCAGCAGCGTGCCGGGCGGCATGCCGGCGGCGTCCGGCATCCGGACGTGGCCGGCTGCCCTAGTTTTTCGGCACCTTTTCCTTGCCCTTGCCGGGGTTGGACGCGTTCACCAGTTCGGGCGATTTAACAGCAGCCAGCGTCTCGCGCTGGGCCTTCGTATCGATGCGCTTGCTGCGGGTGAACGGCGACAGTCTTTGCGGCTGGCCGGTCTTGAGCGCCTGCAACACCCCTTCCAGCACGCGGACGTCGGCATAGCCTTCCTCGCCGTCCGGCTCCGGTTCGCGATCGTTCAATATGCAGTCGGAGAAGTATTTCATCTCTCCGCCAAAATGGTCGGTGTTCTTGAAGCTGTCGTGGCTTCTGCTCTCGCCCAGCGTCAGCGACTGTTCCAGCGGTTTGCCGTACATGTAGGCCGGGTTCATCTGCAGGCTGCCCTTGGTGCCGACAACCACGTAGGAATCGAGCGTGTTGCCGAAATAGGACAATGCGAATTGCGCGATACGGCCTTCCGGAAAGCGCAGCGTGACCGCGACGGTGTCGTCGAAATCGCCGAGACCAGCCTCCTTGTGGCGCGTGCCGATTGCGGAGACCACCTCGATCGGTTCGGCGCCGAAGATGTAGCGTGCGGCGTTGACGGGGTAGGGCCCCATGTCAAGCACGGGTCCGGCGAGGTCACCGCTGCGTGCGCGATGGCCCTCCGGCGCCACCATCTGCGTGAAAGTCGAGCTGAACAGGAGCAGTTCGCCCAGTTCACCCGAGCGCACCTTGTCGATCGCATCCAGGGTCGCTGGTTCGAAATGCAGCCGGTAGGCTACCATGAGTTTCGCCGAAGAGGCTTTCTGCGCCTGCAATATGTCCCGGCATCTGGCTGTCGATACTTCCAGCGGCTTTTCCACCAACACGTGAATGCCTGCTTTCAGGGCGGGGATGGCGAACTCGGCGTGGCGCCAGTTGGGCGTCGCCAGATAGATCGCATCGACCTTGCCCGAGCCGAGCATCTCCTCGAACTGCTCGTAGCCGTAGCTGTCATGGACACCGTATTGCTTGCCGACCCCGCGCGCCTTCTCGGGGTCGCCGGTGACCAATGCGGTGATCTCGGAATTGCCGGTATGGGCGACACCGGGCAGCATCGCCTCCTGTGCGATGTCGCCCAAAGCCACAACGGCGTAACGGACTTTTCTGCCCAGGCCCAAGGCCGACAACATGCTCATGACGGGATCCTATGCAGTGCTGGCAGGCAACGCCGCGGCGACGGATGTCGCTACCAAGGCGGTTGGTCACATAGTCATGAGCCGGCCTGATGCGGCCCGGGCTGTCCGTCCAGGCACCGGTAAACAGCCGCATTTTGCACGCGGAATACCGAAGTTCTACCGTCCACTAAGGCGGTGGACGGCGATCCTCTTGACGTGCTGAACCTGACGAACTGGTCTCCAACTGCGGCAACTCGGCGCGTCGTTCGTCGAACACCTGACCAAGTTCTGGGTCAACTGCAACGCCCTCATAGGCGAGACATTCGACGTGGGAGCGCTGCCCGGCCCGGACAGGGCGGCCTTGCCTCTGGAGGAGGCGTCCGGGCCGGGATGAACAGGGGGCCGGGCGGTCTGCCATTTTGACAGTGTCGGGTGGATATGGTGCCTTGCCTGCCCCGTTCCGTGCGGCCGCGTGGCAACACGGCAAACGTTGCGGGGCATGGGCGAGAACGTGTCTCTGCTTGCTCGCCATAAGTTGTGCTGTTCGAGCTCGCTCGAAGTTATCGTGATGCATCCTGAGAAGCCTGTTGTGTTAGGCCTCGTTTGTCGATTTCAGCGCGCTGACCGGCTGCTTCGATTTCCATACACCGACTCTTAGGCGACAACTAAGCCTGGAAGAACTCGGTCGTCTTGGCCCAGATTTTTAAACGACGCGAAATCCAAGCAAGGTAACGAGTTCGAATGGTAAGCTGAAGCAAAATCCTTTATCTAATTTGTGAAGTTTCGTCACAGCAAGAGCAGCACTCGCGCAGCGCATATAAATGTTCATACCTAAGTTGATTAGCGCAGGTGGAGGGCTACTTCAGTCTTTAGCAGTGCTCGAGGAGCGGATTTATGCCAAGCGCGTCGCCGGCCCCAATCCCCTATTATCCCGACGTGGAGCAAGCCTCGCAGGATGAAGCCGACATCGATCGGAAACTTACCGAGGCAATGCTGAATATCAGCCGCACGGTGTTGCACGATAGCGGCCACGTACGCCGTTCGGTTCATGCCAAGAGCCATGGCGTGCTGCACGGCGAACTCGAGGTGCTGGACGGTCTGCCGCCGGAACTGGCCCAGGGCATGTTCGCCAATCTTGGCCGCCATTCTGTCATCATGCGCCTGTCCACCACCCCAGGCGACATCCTGGACGACACGGTGTCGACGCCGCGTGGTCTGGCCCTGAAGGTGCTGGGCGTGCAAGGGCAGCGGCTGCCGGGCAGTGAGGCCGATAGCACGCAGAATTTTGTTCTTGGCAACGCGCCGTCCTTCAACGCGCGTGGCGCTACGGACTTCCTGTCCAACATCTCCAAGCTTGGTGCGACGGCGAGCAAAGCGCCCATGCTGAAAAAAGTGTTCTCCGCAGTCTCCCGCAACGCCGAACAGATGCTCGAGATGGTCGGGTTGCAAAGCACTACGCTGACTACCTATGCCGGACAGGCGATGACGCATATCCTGGGTGACAGCTTCTACTCCCAGGCGCCACTCCTCTATGGGGAGTATATGGCGAAACTGTGCGTCTCCCCGGTATCGGCCAACCTGATTGCGCTCAACGAGCAGAAAGTCGACCTGCATGGCAAACCCGACGGGTTGCGCACGCTGGTCCGCGAGTTCTTTGCAGGCGAGACGGCCGTCTGGGAATTGCGTATACAGCTCTGCACCGATCTCGACACGATGCCCATCGAGGACGCCAGCGTCGAGTGGCCGCAGGATGCCAGCCCTTACCGCGCTGTGGCTCGGATCGTTGTTGAACCGCAGGACAGTTGGAAGCCGGAGATGGTCGAGGCCGTCGATGAAGGCCTGACGTTTAGCCCTTGGCGCGGCCTAGCTGCCCATAGGCCGCTAGGCTCCGTGATGCGCTCCCGACGCCGAGCCTATGAGAGTTCCGCCCGCCTGCGGGGTGAGTGTATCGGCCGAGTTCTAAGCGAACCAGCCAATGTTTCCGAGTTGTCCGCCGCGAGCGACTAGAGGCTAGAGCGGGGCCCGTGCGAAAGACCTGGGCTACGGCACTATAAGCAGGGCGCCGCTGCCCCGGGTTGGCCGGTCCGGGGACTGTGGAGCACGACGTAGCCGGGGGTTTCTCGGCCAGCCCGCACCAGCGTGAAGTCGGATTTGAGTTCGGCGGCCACATCTTGCGAGTACCCCGGGCAAGACAGTTTGACCGCAGACGGCTTGCGTGATCGTGCGTACAGGGCTGGTCACGTCAGTGCACACCTACAATCGCCAGCGGATCATCCCCGCGCAGATCCCGCACGCCGGCGTCGTCACGATGCCACCAGCCGCCACCCAACGCCTGGAACAGCGCTGTCGTGTCCGCCAGTCGTGCGGCACGTGCCTGGATCAGCGTCAGTTCCGCCTGCAACGCTGCCTGTTGCGCATTCAATATTCCCAAATATGCCACCTGACCCAACGATACCTGCAGACGCACGATCCGAAGCGTCTCGGCCGCCGCCTGTTCCGCACGGGTCGCGGCCGCCAGCGTGTCGGCATCCGCCTGCAGCGCCGCCAGCGTGTCCGCCACGTTCTGGAAAGCCGTCAGCGTCGTGTTCTTGTAGTCAGCCTCGGCTTGTGCCAGCGCCGCGCGCGCCGCACGCGCCTTGTGCAGCAGCATGCCGCCATCGAACAGCGGCTGCGTCACCGACGCGGCGACGGTCCAGAATCCGTTGCCGCTCGCAAACAGCTGCCGGAAGAAGTTCGACTGCGAACCGCCCTGTGCCGACAGGGTCAAAGATGGCAGCCTGTTAGCGACCGCCACGCCAACATTCGCGGTAGCGGCGTGCAGGTTGGCTTCCGACTGCCGCACATCCGGCCGCTGGTTGACAAGTGCCGCCGGAACGCTCACCGGCAACTGCCGCGGCAGCGTTATGTCATCTAGCACGAACTGCTCCTGGATCACTTGGTCCGGCGGCACGCCCAACAGCGTGGCCAGCGCGTCGCGCTGCTGGTCGAGCTGGCGGCGCAGCGGCGGCAGTGTAGCCTCCGCCTGCGCCAGTGCCGTCACCTGCGCCAGCTGGTCCACGCCGGCGATCTGTCCCACCGCAAGCTGCTTCTGCAGCACTGCGAGCAGCTCGCGTGCCGCGGCAACTATTTGCTCCGTTGCCTTGATCTGCGCACGCAGCGACGCCTCGTTGATCGCGGCGTTCACGATGTTTGAGGTGAGCGTCAGGTACGTCGCTTCGAGCTGGAAACGCTGCTGGGCGGTCTGCGCCACCTGGTTTTCCACCTGGCGCCGGTTCAACCCCCAGATGTCCGGCGAGTAGGATACGGCGAGTTCCGCGGTGATCAGCGTGTAATACGGGTTGCCGTTCAGCTGGTACCCGGACGCTGCCGAGACGCTGCGGGTGGCCGTCTTGTTCCGCGTGGGCTCGAAGGTGGCGCTCAGGCTGGGGAAGAAGTTGCCTTCCTGAGCATAGAGGTTCTCGCGAGACTGCAGCAGCGCCGCCTGTGCCGATTGCAGCGTGGGGTTAGCGGCATAGGCGCGTTGTATCAGCGCGTTCAGCTGCCGCGAGTGATACAGCGTCCACCACTGCCCGGGTATGTCCAGCCCACGCACAAAAGTCTGTGCATCGTCGTGCGCCGCCAGCGGCGCCGGCGTGTAGCCGGACGCCACGGGTGGTGCCGGGCGGCGGTAATCCGGTCCCACGGCGCACCCGCCCAGCTCGCACGTGACGAGGGCGCACGCGGTCACCATGCTAAGGGCGTGCCTCATCACTCGCCTGCCTTGACCAAAGCCGGCTCGTCTTCGTGGCTTACTCTGCGTGAGAACATGTCGAGCAGCACGGGCAGCACCGTCAGGAACAGGAAAGGTGCGAGCGAAATGCCGCCCACGACCACCAGCGCCAGCGGCCGCTGCACCTGGCTGCCGATGCCGGTGGATACCGCCGCCGGCAGCAGGCCCACCATGGCGACCACGCATGTCATGACCACAGGCCGCATCTGCACCGTGCAGGTGCGCGCCACTGCCGTGAAACGGTCGGCCCCGCCTTCGATCTGCTGGTTGTAGTAGGTCACGATGATGATGCCATCCATCGCCGCGATGCCCATCAGTGCAACGAACCCGATGGCTGCGGACACGCTGAACGGCGTGCCGGTGATCGACAGCATCAGTATGCCGCCGATCAGCGCCATGGGAATCACGCTGGCGGCCAGCAGCATGTCCGTGATCGAGCCGAAATTCACGTAGAGCAGCAGGCAGATCAGCACAAAGGCCAGCGGCACGACGACGGAGAGGCGCGCTATCGCCTCCTGAAGATTGCCGAATTCGCCTACCCATTCCAAATGGTATCCGCCAGGGACGACTACCTGCTGCGCCACTTTCTGCTGGGCTTCCAGGACCGTGGTGCCGAGGTCGCGCCCACGCACCGAGAATTTGATCGGGATGTAGCGCTCCTGTCCTTCGCGGTAGATGAAGGACGCGCCGGACGCCAGGCGAACCGTGGCCACGTCCACCAGCGGCACCGGGATGGTGCCGCTGCCGTTGGGGTTTGGCGCGTTAACGACGATGTGGCCGATGGAATTCAGGTCCTGCCGATATTGCGGTGACAGGCGCACGATGATCGGGAAATTCCTGTCGCTGCCCTCCTCGTACACATTGCCCGCAGCCTGGCCGCCGATTGCCGCCTGGACTGTCGTATTTATGTCACCCGGCGCCAGTCCGTAACGCGCCGCCCGCACGCGGTCCACGTCGATGCGTACTGTCGGCTGGCCAAGGGAGCGCAGCACCGCCAAATCGGTGATACCGGGGACCTTGCGCATGACATCGGCCATCTTGTTGGCCGTAGCTTCCAGCACGTTCAGGTCGCCGCCATAGAGTTTTACGGAGTTCTCGCCCTTCACGCCGGAGGCCGCCTCTTCGACGTTGTCCTCGATATACTGGGAGAAGTTGAAGTCCACGCCGGGGAAGGCTGCGGTCAGCCGCCTCGTCATCTCGGTGACGAGCTTTTCCTTGTCCATGCCCGCCGGCCACGCGTCGAACGGCTTCAGCGGCACGAAAAACTCCGCGTTGAAGAAGCCGGTGGCGTCCGTGCCGTCATCCGGCCTTCCGTGCTGGGAGACCACGGTGATCGTCTCCGGATAACTGCCGATGATCCGCCTGATCGCGTTTACTCGCCCGTCGCCTGCTTCCAGAGACACCGATGTGGGCATGGTGGCGCGTATCCACAGATTGCCTTCCTCCAGTTTGGGGAGGAATTCCAGGCCCAGCGAGCGCGTGCACAGGGCGCACACCACAATCAGCACCGCCATGCCGCCCAGCGTCAGCAGCCTGTTGGCAAGGGCTACCCGCATGAGCGGCACGTAGGCCCTGTGCAGCCGTTGTACGAACCAGGTGTCGCGCTCCTCCATCTTCGACGGCAGGAAGATCGCGCTCAGCGCTGGCGTGACCGTGAAGGTGGCGATCAGTCCGCCGGCGATGGCGTAGGCGTAGGTCTTGGCCATCGGCCCGAAAATGTGGCCTTCAATGCCGCTCAGGGTGAACAACGGCACGAAAGCCGCGATGATTATGGCGGCCGAGAAGAAAATACCCTGGCTCACTTCGGTCGCCGCACCTGCAATGATCAGCGCCTTGCCGCGCAGGCCGTGATCGGACCGGTCGCGGTGAATTCGCGAGTTGCGGAATCGTTGTGACGGCGGCTGCGACATTCGGCGTATGATGTTCTCCATCATGATCACGGTCGCGTCGACGATCAGGCCGAAATCGATTGCTCCCACGCTGAGCAGATTGGCCGACTCGCCTTTGAGCAGGATCAGCCCAATGGCGAAGGACAGCGCAAACGGGATGGTGGCCGCCACGATCAGCGCTGCCCGCACGTTGCCCAGGAAGATGAATTGCAGCACGAAGATCAGCAGCACACCTTCCACCAGATTGTGCAGCACCGTGTGGGTGGTCACGCGTATCAGGTCGGAACGGTCGTAGATCCGCTCGATATGCACCCCGGGCGGCAGGATGCCGGTGCTGTTGATCTTCTGCACCAGCGCTTCCACGGCCTTGATCGTGGGCGTGCTCTCGGCCCCGCGTCGCATCAGCACGATACCCTGGACGATGTCGTCGGCCTGGTCCTCGCCGGCGATACCCAGCCGCGGCTGGTTGCCGATGCGCACCTCGGCCACGTCGCTTATGCGCAGCGGGCTGGTGCCGTTCGGCGAGATCATCGTGTTACGTATATCGTCGAGTGAATGGATCAGCCCGATGCCGCGCACCACCGCCGCCTGATCACCGAAGTTCACGGTCTGGCCGCCCACGTTCACGTTGGCGTTGTTCAGCGCGGCGATGACCTGCGGGATCGTCACGCCGTAATGCAGCAGCTTCGGCTTGTCGATCTGCACCTCGAAGGTCTTTGTCTTGCCGCCCCAGCCGTTCACGTCGATCACCCCTGGCACTGCCTTGAACCGGCGCTCCAGGATCCAGTCTTCGATGGTCTTGAGATCCATCACCGAGTAGCCGGGCGGTCCCACCACGCGATAACGGAAGATCTCGCCCACCGGGCTCTCCGGCGAGATGCCGGGCTGCGCACCGTTTGGCAAAGGCGACAATTGAGACAGGCGGTTGATCACCCGCTGCTCGGCCTCCTCGTAGCCGAACGCGTAGCTGAACTGCACCTTCACGTCCGACAGGCCGAACAGGCTGATCGTCCGTATAGCGGTGATGTTCGGGATGCCCGCCATCTGCACTTCGATCGGGATGGTGATGTAGCGCTCGATCTCCTCCGCGCTCTGCCCCGTGCTCTGCGTCACGATGTCGACCAGCGGCGGCACCGGGTCGGGGTAGGCCTCGATGTTGAGGTTGATGAAGCTCACCGCGCCGGCCGCGAAAGCGAAGATGGTCAGCACGGCAACCAGGATGCGCTGGCGCAGGACGAAGGAGAACAGGCCGCTCATCGATAATCATCCGGAAGATAGCTGGCGGTTCTCTATGAGAACCAGAAACGTCACGAAGCCGTAGCGGTATTTGGGTACGTCACGTTGTGGGAAGCAGCCGCCCTGCTTCTTCCCGGAAGACAGTCTCTGCTCACATCCGATCTCACCCAGGACTTAGCTGTCAGACAGAGTGCGATCGATGAACACCGCCCCACTTGTCACCACGCTCTCGCCGGCCGAGAGCCCGTGCACCACTTGCACCATGCCGTGATCGGACGCGCCAGCCACAATGGGCCGCAACGCCAGTGTTTTGTGCACGGGGTCCGCCACCCAGACATGCGCGTCAGAACCCTCGTACACAACAGCGATCTCCGGGACTGCCAATATGCGCGAGGCCGCACCCGTCACGATCTCGAAATCCGCCAACATGTCGGGCTTCAGCATGCCACCGGGATTAGGCACTTCGGCACGCACCAGGAGGCGGTGCGTATTCGGGTCGATCACGCCGGACACGAGGCTTACCCGGGCATCGAAAACCCGGCCGGGAAATGCCGGCACAGTCACCCGCGCCAGGTCGCCCACATGAAACCGTCCGGCATCGTCCTCACGCGCGCTGGCGATCATCCACAGCTTGGACAGGTCGCCGATGGTGAACACCGCGCCAGCGCTGCCCTGGCTGGTCACCGAGCCCACGATCGTCTGTCCAGGGTTGATCGCACGCTGCATCACCACGCCGGCCACGGGCGCCCGCACGATCGTGTCGGCTGCCTCGCGCTCCAGGTCCGGCGCATTGACTATGCTGGCGATCTCGGCCCGGTTTACGCCCAGTATGGCCAGCCTGTTGCGCACGGCGGCCACCGCAATGGCGGCCGAACTCAGCCCGCCGCGCGCCGTGGCCAGATCCACCCGGCTTTGCTGCCAATCCTTTAGCGCCGCGCCACGGCCCAGATAGAGCTGGTGCAGCCGGCTTTCGTTGGCGATGGAAAGGTCCAGCTGCGCGTGCGCCGTGCGCAGCGTCGCCAGGCCGCTCACCAGGTCATTCTGCGCCTGCGCCAGCTCTTGTGACTGCACGGCGAATAGCGGCGAGCCCACGACGACCTGCGCGCCCGCTCTGACGAATACGCGGGTGACCCGGCCCGAATAGGGCGACACCACGGGTATTGTCAGGTCGTCGTCGAACGCGATGCGGCCCTCGGTCTCGACCTGCGGTGCATATTCGAGTTGCACCACCGGCTTCACCCGCAGCCCGGCCCATTGCTGGTCCGTGGGCTTGAAGGGGCCGGACGCCTCCTGCTCCGGCGTGTCACTCGGCGCCGCCAGGCCGACGATTGCGGGCAGGACGAACAGCAAGGCGATCAGCGCCCCACCAAACACCAACAGCGCCACCCCTTGCACGGCTGGCGGCAGGCGGCGGCCCGGCCGCGGCACGGCAGCGAGGCCGTGTTCCTCATTCTCGTTCACGTCGTCGTACTCGGTATTCAAGTGACCTCCGGCATCACCAAGCCTGACCTTCAGCCCGGCGAGTCAGGCGATCACGCTCGCACATGCAGCATAGCAGCACGCGGGTCTGATCGACATAGCTTGGTCCAACAAAGACAATTTGTAACACTGCTCGCCTGACAGAGACCCGCGGCAATGCAGAGGAGCAGAGACGGGCGGTTGTGTAGTCGATCGTTGCAACGTGTTTTTCCGCCGCACAGGCCGACGGGATGGCGGGGTCAATCCTGAAGCACGACATGCACAATCGGCTCCAATCAATCAAACTATAAGGGAGGTCCGCTTGGAACGCGTAAGTGTGTCTTCCTGTTGGCGCACGGACGCTTTCATTTGAGCCTTCGTCTTACTTATCAGCAACGGACTATGATTGTTTTTCACATGCACCTACTCGACAGCACTCGCTGGAACGCAAGCGTGAACGAGGTGTATGATTGTATCCGCTATAAAGGATCAATCAGGAAGCGTATCATAGCCATAAAGGGACCGTAAAACCGGCTCGTTTGACTCGGACGCGCAGCTGAAACGGTCAGGCAATCGATCTGGCGCATGCTGGGGTTAGGCGCAGTGCAAGCCGATCATGTCTCCTTGTCAGACGTAAGCTCGCGCATTCTTGTAAGCGTCTGTGGTGGCCAGCCAACTGACGACATTAGCAAGCAAACAGTTGACTTACACAATGCGCTGACCATACAAAACATCTGGTAGAGATGGCTATTGATGTTGATTACAGCCTCTCGGGAATTGGCGACGTCAACTGCGCGCAATCTAATTCTGACGCGTATGGGTGGCATTTTACGGCACGAGTTTTCGTGCACAACAATCCGCACCTCAAAGTACCATGCGACTCCTCCAACTTGATCGTAAGTATGGCGAAGATGGAGCGTTCACTGCCGTTAGGATAGCCGCCGTCGAACGACGTCTCGTCGCAGTCGCGCTGGACCCCTCCCGCTGCCAAACTAGAAGGTCGACGTCGAAGGGCCGTGCCATGGCTACTGTCGCCAGAGAAACAGCACTGCCGATGCTTCAACCACCTCTGCCTCCCTGGTCCTTCGAAAGCATAAAGCTTTCCCCCCCTGCCTATATGGGTCCGTGCGATTGGTGTCGCGATGAGCGCCGAAACTCTGCCGCGCCATGGCCGGACCGCGGCCAACGTCCAGCGCTGCGCACCGGCCCCGCCAAGGCCACCTTCACCCTTGCCACGGCCGGACCAAGGGCCTGGCTGAGGAAGGTAGCAGCGTATCGCACAGCGGCTTTGACGGTTGCGAACGCGCCGGGTGCTCACGCTCGAGCCGCCATAGTCGCCGCCGTATGTCCGAAACCGAGGACGTCACTTGCATGATGATAGCGTCAGTGCCATTGTTCCGTAAGATGGAGAGCCGGCGATGCAGCGCACCAGTTTCGAAGGCATGGAATGCCCAATCGCCCGCACCCTGGACCGGGTCGGCGATTGGTGGAGCATCCTCATCCTGCGCGACGCCTTCCGTGGCTCAACCCGCTTCGAGCAGTTTCAGCGCAGCCTCGGCATCGCCCCCAACATGCTCTCGCGCCGCCTGCGCACGTTGACAGAAGGCGGGATGCTGGAACGCCGCCCCTATCAGGAGCGGCCGCGGCGCCACGAATACGCGTTGACCGAGCAGGGGCGCGACTTCAGACCCGTGCTCTGGGCCCTGCTGGCCTACGGCAACCGGCATTTCGCACCGGAGGGCCCGAGCGTGGTGTTGGTGGACCGGATGACTGGCCTGCCGGCGGAGCCGATGATGGTGGACGCCAACACCGGCCGGCCGCTGACCGCGCGCGATTTCGCCACAGCCCCTGGACCGGCCGCCGGCCCCGCGACCCGCGCGGCGCACAGCAGCCGCGCCGCTGCGGAAGCGCAAGATGCCTGACGGCGCCGCCGGCCTCACATCCTCCGCCAAAACCAACGGTCATCGCGGGACCGTGCGAAGGCTTGGTGCCGCCGTGCTCGGCCTGGCGCTCGCCACGTGTGCCGCCTTGTGGGCGCATGACTGGTGGACCGAAGGACGGTTCTTCCAGACTACCGACGATGCCTATGTGGGCGGTGACGTCACTGCCGTCTCGCCCCATGTTGCGGGGTTCGTGGCCGAGATCGCCGTCGCGGACAATCAGCGGGTCGCCGCGGGGCAGCTTCTCCTCCGCCTTGATGTCCGCGATTTCGAGGCGGCGCGCGACCACGCTCGCGCCGCACTCGCGGCCCGCGCCGCGGCGCTCGACGAATTGCGCGCGCGTACTGCCATGCAGGAGGCCGCAATCCGGCAACAAGAGGCCGAAAATCACGGAAGGGCCGCCCGCGTCTCCTTCGCCGCGCAGGAGACCGAGCGCTACGGCAGCCTGGTCCGGACCAGCGCCGCATCGGCGCAGGACGCGCAGCGGGCCGTCACACTCAACCAGGAAGCAAAGTCCGCGCTCGACGCCTCCTCGGCAGCCCTGGACGGCGCCCGCCAGCAACTCCGCGCCCTCGACGCCCAGTCACGCCAGGCTGAGGCCGCTGTTGCCCAGGCCGAGGCAGACCTTCATGCCGCCGAACTCGAGGTCGGATACGCCAACCTCCGCTCGCCGGTGGACGGATTCATCGGCAATCGCGCGGCGCAGGCCGGCGCCTATGTCGCGCAAGGCGCCTACCTGCTGTCCGTCATCCCCGCACGGGGACTATGGGTCAATGCAAACTTCAAGGAGGATCAGCTGGCCGGGATCAGCCCCGGCCAGGCCGCGACAGTCGTCGCCGACGTGCTGCCGGGCCATGTCTTCGCCGGACGGGTACTCAGTGTCGCACCCGGCACCGGCGCCGTGTTCAGCGTGATCCCGCCGGAGAACGCAACCGGCAACTTCACGAAGATCGTCCAGCGCGTTCCGGTCCGCATCGCGCTTGACGCCGACGACAAGCTTGCTGCTCTGCGCCCCGGCCTGTCGGTCATCGCGCGCGTCGACACGAGATGAGTGACGAGGCCAAGCCACCCTCCATCCTCCCGTTCGCGGTGATGACGTGCGGCATGTTCGCCGCGCTGCTCGACATCCAGATTGTTGCGTCCTCGCTGCAGGACATCGGCGGCGGCCTGTCGGCCGCGCAGGACGAGATCAGCTGGGTTCAGACCGCCTATCTGATTGCCGAGATCATCATGATCCCGCTGTCCGGCTGGCTGACACGCGTGTTCTCGACGCGCTGGCTGTTTACGTTCTCGGCAGGCGGCTTCACGCTGGCGAGCATGCTGTGCGGGCTGGCGTGGGACATCCACAGCATGATCTTCTTCCGCGCGCTGCAGGGCCTGCTCGGCGCATCGATGATCCCGACGGTCTTCACCTCGTCGTTTCACTACTTCCCCGGCGCTCGCCGGGTCTACTCGGCCGCGGTCATAGGCTCCATCGCCGCGGTTGCGCCGACGCTCGGCCCCGTCATCGGGGGCGCGATCACTGACGCTTTCGGCTGGCGCTGGCTGTTCTACGTCAACCTGCTTCCGGGCCTGGCCATCACTGCCGCAATCCCGTTTCTCGTCCGCATAGACGCGCCGGACCTGCAGCTTCTGCGCGGCGCAGACTATATCGGTATCGTGCTGATGGCAGTGGGTCTCGGCACGCTGGAATACGTGCTGGAAGAGGGCACGCGCTGGAACTGGTTCGATGACCACACGATCACCACATGCGCCTGGATAGCCGGTCTGGCGCTGGCTGCCTTCGCCTGGCGCAGCCTCACGTTCCGCAATCCGGTCGTCGACCTGCGCGCGCTCACCGACCGCAATTTCGGGCTTGGCTGCCTGCTGTCTTTCGTCACCGGCGTCGGCATCTTCACGACGATCTATCTCACGCCGCTATTCCTAGGGTACGTGCGGGGCTATTCAGCATGGCAGACGGGGGCTGCGATATTCTCGACCGGCGTCGCGTCGCTCGTCGGCACGCCTGTCTACATCATTCTGGCACGCAGGTTCGATACGCGCTGGCTCATGATGGCAGGGTTTGCTTGCTTCGGCCTGTCCATGTGGAGCTTCTCGTTCGTTACCAGCCAGTGGGGTGCGGCCGAGCTCCTGGTTCCGCAGCTGCTGCGCGGCTTTCCACAGGTGTTCGCGGTGGCACCCAGCGTCTCGCTCGGGCTTGGCAGCCTGTCACCGGAGCGGCTGAAATATGCAAGCGGGCTCTTCAACATGATGCGTAACCTTGGCGGCGCAGTCGGCATCGCCGTCAGCGCGGCGATCGTCAACGACCGGACGAACGAGCATTTTCTGCGCATCGCCGCTCACCTGACCCCGGCGGATGGGGCAGCGGCGCGCCTCACAGCCAAGGTCGCCTCCTGCTACGCAGCGCTGCCGGGTGGCGGCGACGGCCATCGCGCGGCGCTACAAGAGTTATGGGCCATGGCTCACCGTGAAGCGTCCACGCTCGCCTATGCCGACGCTTTCCGCGCGGTCATGGTGGCCTTCCTGCTCGCCACGTTGGTAGTGCCCCTGCTGCGCCGGGTCGGCGCGCCGCAGCCCGCCGTGACCGCGGCCGCGCACTGAGTTCGAATGCCGCATCATCTCCGAGCACCCGAGCGCGAAGCGCGACCATGTCAACGGCCAACGGTTACGCCGTAATCCGCTTCACCCCGGGAGATCGTGCACTGTCCGCTCGCCTCGGCTCCGCGCACCCTGCCGCGAGCTCCTGGAACCGAACATCGACGGCGGGGTAGCTCGCCTGCTCGGGATAGCAAACCGCATCGCCGCGATGTAGCGTCGGCCGATTTCGCTGTCCTCGTCCACCACACCCGGCGGCACGTTTGCCGAAATGCCTACCTGCCAAATGTAGATAGCGCGTGGCGCTTTCATGCTTCCCAGGCCGCGGCTGCCGAAGCGTCATCGAACCTTAACTATTTGTCCCAGGACCCATCGGCTAGCTGCTGTCGCATCACGATCTGACGGAAGTCTGACGGATGCTTAGCCGCACCCCCAATGTCCCCGCTTTGCTGGCTGTCGCCAGCCTCGCACTGCCGTGGCAGGCGCGTGCCCAGCAGGCGCCGGCCGACCTCGGCTCCGTCAACACGAACGCCAGCACCATACAGACCTCGCTCTCGAACGATCTGGGTCCGTTCGCCCAGCCGCAGGCTGGCAGCGCCGCTTCGGTGGCACCCAGCCACGCGCCGCTCGAAGCCGCCCAGCCCACCTCCGTGGTTGGTAAAAATTTCATCGACAACGCGACCATCCCCTCGCAGAATTTCGACGAGCTGATCGAGTTCACCCCTAGCGTCGCCAACCTGCAGCCGGCGGGGCCTGTCAGCCAGCAGAACTATGCCGAGAGCATACGCGGTTTCCAGTACAACCAGTTCAACACGACGTTCGACAACCTGGTCCTGCCAGGCACTACCAGCAATCTTGCGCCGCAGAGTGCGACCTACTTCACCTCGCACGATCTGGGCAGCGTCACCGTCGACCGCGGCCCCGGCACCGCGTCCACCATCGGCTACGCCACGTTCGGCGGCACGCTGGCCCTGTACTCGAAGGAGCCGCTCGATGCGTTCGGCGTGCAGGCCTACTCCACCTTCGGCAGTTTCGGCGAACAGCTCTACGGTGTCGAGGTAGATAGCGGCGCGGTGCCCGCGCTGGGCGGCGGCCGTGGCTTCCTCGACCTCGACCGGTTGCAGACCGGCGCCTACCTGACGGGCGTGACCACCGACCGCAGCAACGCGTTCGGCAAATGGGAACAGCCGCTCGGCGCCAACACGCTGGTCACCTTTGTCGGCATGTACAACAACAGCACCGGCCACACCGCCTATGGCAGTTCGCTGGCCGAGCAAGCCAAATACGGTCCCGATTACGGCCTCAGCTTCGACCCGCACAGCCAGGACTACTTTGGCTACAACAACGATCGCTACGACACCGACTTCGAATACATACGCATCGCCTCCGCTTTAGGCGACGGCTGGAACTTTGAGGAGACGCCCTACACCGCATCCTATTTTCGCAGCGGCACGGAGGGCACGGACCCCAACGGCAACACGCCCAACATCAGGCCGGGCGGCACCAAGGCCTATGTCGACGGCATACGCATCAGCCCGGCCGACGACGTGCCCGGCGTCTCCAAGCACAACGATTTCCGCGATTGGGGTTCGGTCACCCGTATCACCAAAGACACCGCGGTGGGCCAGCTACGCCTGGGCGTGTGGGCGGATTACGTCAGCAACGGCGTCTATCGCACCAAGATCGATTTCAACGACCATGACGCGACGATCACCACCAGCGCCACCGCGAACCAGTTCAACCAGTTCTACCACGACCGCCTGGTGACCGCGCAGCCCTTCGCCGAATTCGCCTGGGTGCCGCTCCCAGGCCTGACCATCACGCCGGGCGTGAAATACACCTCCATCACCCGCGAGCTGGACGTGGGCGTGCTGAGCGGCACCGCGGCGGGCGAGACCAACGCCACCTACAACAAGGCGCAATGGTCGGTGGACGCGCACTACAAGATCACGCCGCATTGGGTAGCCTATTTCCAGGCCGCGAAAGGTTTCCTGGCACCGCCGCTGTCAGACCTGGAGACCAAGGTGCCGGCCACCATCTCGCCCGAGGAGACCACGAACTTCCAATTCGGCACCACCTACGAGCGTGACCGCCTGAGCCTGGGCGCCGACGCGTACTACATCCCGTTCAGCAACTACATCGCCAGCCTGACCGAGCCGGCCGGCACGCTGTATTTCAACGAGGGCAGCGCGCTGTATCGCGGCATCGAGGCAGAAGGCACCTACAAGATCGGCGGCGGGCTGGCATTCACCGGCAACGGCTCGTTCAACGACGCCCGCTTCACCAACGGCGTGCACATTGCGCAATCGCCACAGACCACGGCCGCCGGCGGCTTCATCTACAACCGCGCATCCGTCGTCACGGACCACGACGCCGTCTATGGTTCGCTTCTGGTCAAGGAAGTGGGCAAGCAATACGGCCTGAACGGCCAGACGAGCGCCGGCCGCCCCACCGTGAGCTACCGGATCGGGCAGTATCAGACGCTGGACGCCGCCATCGGCTACACCTTCCCGTTCGCCACCCCTTATGTCGGCGGCGAGCACAAAATCCGCATTGCGCTGAACCTGTACAACCTGGTCAACGACCACAGCATCATCGGCTATGCCGGTTCCAGCGCCAGTTCCCCCGCGGTGCCGTTCTTCTGGACCAATCCCGGCTTCAGCGGGTTCGTCTCACTTTCTGTCTCGCTCTGATGCTGCTTCTGCGCCCACGGGAGCAGATCGGAAATACCTTACCCGTCCGCCATGCAGACGCGGCCTGGCCTGACCGGGTGAGGCAGGTGCCGGGCGCGGTGTTGCGCGCGGAGGCGCCGCTTGGCGGCAGCGTGGCACGCCCGGGGCTGCGTCCGGCCACCGCCCTGGTGATCGCGCTGGCACATCTGGCGGCGATCGGTGCCGCCGCCCTCGTATTGCCGCGCAGAATGGCGGCGCCCAGGCAGGAGCCGGCGCTGGCCGTCCTGTTCCAGCCGCCCGCCTTGCCGGCTGCGCCGCAGGTGCTGGCCAGCGCCGCTTTGCCGGCGGAGACGGTCAGTGAGGCGGAGGCGCTGTCACCCGTGCCAACCCTGAATCTGCAAGCCGACATACGCGCGCTGTCCCGGGCCGTACGGCATCAGGAGGCACCACGCCCGGTCCAGGCCACATCGCAAGCCGCAAGCGTGCCGCACACGGCCGTGCCACGGATGGCGGCACCACCTACGCCGGCTGTGCCGCACGCCTCCGCCGCGCGCGCGCTGGCGGCGTGGGAGGCGCAGGTCCACCAGGCGGTGCAGGATGCATTGATATATCCAAACGCGGCCCGTCTCATGCACCGCGAAGGCCGCACGCGCGTGCGTTTCGAGTACGGCCACGGTGGCGTGTTCAGCGTCTCCGTGGCCGAGTCCAGCGGGGTTGCCGTCCTGGACCAGGCGGCGCTGGCGGCGGTCACCCGTGCCGCCATCCCCCCTGTGCCGCCGGAATTTTTTGGCCAGACACGGTCGTTGATCCTGTGGGTGCGGTTCTCGCTTACCGCGGAGGACGGCTAGTCTAGATCGGTGGCCGCCTATACCGCGTTGCGCCGGTGCACCGACGCGCGCCACGGCCAGCGCTGCGCCAGGCGGCTACGTCAGTACTGCAGCAGAGAAACCAGGTCGTGTCCGGGTTCGGCGTCCGCCTTGTCGAAATGGCGCGTGACCGAGGCCGCGTATTCGGACGCGTCGAGCGTGCGCCATGAACGAGGCTCTGACGCTGGGCAGATAAGGAAGGCCAGGGGCTCTGCCCCTGGACCCCGCTAAGGACAGTCGTCCTTAGAACCTGCTACACGCACACTTACAAATTGGGGTGTGGAGCCAAGGCCCCCGTCACGCGCTGGCGTGCTTCGCACAACAGGGTTTGGGGCAGAGCCCCAACCTTGCCGAATTAGTGTCCCGCCACGTTATCAAGCCAGCGCGCACGCTACGGTTGCACCGAAGCCGCACTTTCATGAACGCCGTCAGCCCTGCGCGCCTTGTGCCGGCAAATACACCTCCACCCGCCCCGGCGGCCCCTGCATCGCCACCACGTCCCCGCCATGGCTGCGCAGCACCTCACGCGCGATCGCCAGCCCCAAACCCATGCCGGGAGACAGGCTTGCCTTGTTGAACCGCTCGAAAGCCGCGCGCGTGTTCGCGGCGTCGAAACCCGCACCCTCGTCGCTCACGCAAAGTCTGATCTGCCCACGCGCGCTGTCCAGCCGGCCGTCCACGCCGATATGGCCGCGCCCGTGCTGCAGGGCGTTCTCCAGCAGGTTGCGTAGGGCGTCACGCAAATCGTCCGCATCGCCATGCGCGGGCAGCGTGTCGGGCGTGGTGACCGATAAATAACGGCCCTGGGTTTCGGCCAAGGGCAGGATGGAAGCGCACGCCTCGCGCGCGATGCGCGCGACGTTCACCACCGGCCTGGCCGCGCCGTGGCACGTGCGGCTGGCGTTCTGCTTGCGCGCCAGGTCGAGCAACTGGGCAACGAGACGGTTCATCTGCGCCAGATCCGCCTCGATCGCCGCCCAGTCGGGCGCGGCAGCGCCGGCGCCGGACTGCCTGGCGCGCTGCAAGCGCAGGCCCAGCACGGCCAATGGCGTGCGCAGCTCGTGGGCGGCGTTCTGGGTGAAGCGCCGCTCGGCCTCGAAGGCGCTGGCCATGCGGTCCAGCGCGTCGTCCACCGCTTCGACCAGCGGCACGATCTCGGTGGGCAGGCCGGCGGAGGACAGCCGCGCCACCGGGTTGCCTGGCCCGATCCGTCTGGCCTGCTGCGAGACGCGGGCGAGCGGCCGCAGGCTCCACGAGCTGACCGCCCAAACCAGGAGAAGCGCGGGCAGGCTGAAACCGGCCAGCACCAGCGCGTCCTGAAACGGTTCGTCCTCGGCCGGCACAGGGCGTCCGCCCTGCAACCTGTCCAGCAGCGAGGACGCGCCGACCGCCAGCACCAGCACCAGCAGCATGGCGGCGATCAGCCGGCCGCGCAGGGTGCGTATCCGGATCATCCTGCCGTATCGGCGCCGAGGCTGAGGCGATAGCCGACCCCGCGCAGCGTATCGATCCTGACCCCTGCCTTGTGCGCCGCCAGCTTGCGGCGCACGCGGGAAACCGTGGCCTCCAGCGCGTTGGCGGAAAAATCCTCTTCCAGCCCGTACAGACGTTCGACGAGCACGTCGCGCACCACGACGTGCGCCGGTTTGCGCAGCAGCTCCTCGAATAAGGCGGCTTCGCGCGGGGTTAGGTCCAGCGGCTGGTCTTCCACCTGCGCCGTCCTGCTTGCGGCGTCGAAGCGCACGTGGCCGAACTGCAGCAGGCTCGTCTGACGTTCGCCGCGCCGCCGCAGCACGGCCCGCAGCCGCGCTTCGAATTCGGCAAGATCGAACGGTTTCAGGATGTAGTCGTCCGCACCCTCGTTCAGCCCGCGTACGCGCTGGCTGATGGCATCACGCGCGGTCAGGATCAGCGCAGGCAGCGTGGCGTCGTGCCGCCCGTCCTCGGCGCGCAGGGCACGCAGCACGTCCATTCCGTCCATGTCCGGCAGGCCGAGGTCCAGGATGAGGGCGTCATAGGGAGTGGCGGCGAAGGCGGCCAGAGCATCGCCGCCGGTGCCGGCCGTATGGACCTCGAACCCGCGCTCGCGCAGGTAGGCCGAGATCATCTCCGTCAGCGACAAGTTGTCTTCGACAAGGAGGACCTTCACGCGCCGCTTCCGGTGCCAGGATGGGAGACGTCTCGGGTCCGCTGTTTGGCAGACGGCCCATCTGGCGTCCACAATCCTGGCGTCCACAATCCTGGCGTCGAGGATGCGCTCCCTCCTGCAAGGAGCGAGCGCATTGCGGCAGCCTCAGTCGCCCAGGTCGGTGTCGGGGTGCGCCGCCTTTTCCGCGAAGTCGGCGGCCGGACGCAGCTTCGCCTCGCCCGGATACGGCTTCGTGTAGTGCGTGGCCTCGTACCAGTCATAGTGGTTGAGCGTGTCCGGATCGACCGAGTCTGCCTTGTCGGTCTTGCCGGCGAACATCTTCGTCTTCAGCGCGCGCCAGCCGGATTGCAGGCTGGCATGCTCGGCGGACGAGGCACCCGCGACACCCATGTCGAGCGGCACCTGGTTCGCGACATGCGTCCAGGGTGCGGTGTTCGGCGTGTTGGTGAAGTCCGTCAACATGGGCGAGGCGATCAGGTCGTACTGGTTCAGCGGCTGCAGGCCCAGTATCTGCTCGATCGTCCGGGTCATGTTCACCTGCGTGTAGTAGGTGTGGTCGGTGGGCCCGTTCTGCACCGCGTAGGGGCTGACGATGTAGCCGGGGCTGCGGTGGCCGTCGACGTGATCGACGCCGTTCTGCGCGTCATCCTCCTCGATGAAGATGGCCGAGCTGTCCCACACGCTGCTGTGGCTGATGATGTCTACCATCCGCCCGATCGCCAGGTCGTTATCGGCCTCCTCGGCATCGACCGTCGGCGGGCCGCCCGTGTGATCGCACATGATCCAGAGAATGCTGAAGGCGGGTACCGTGTTGTTCGCCACGTCGTTGTCGAAATCCTGCAGCCACAGATCGACGCGGAACTGGTCGGGGATGTTCAGGTCGAACTGCGGGAAGTTCTTGATCAGGTGGTTGGATACAACGGGCACCGAGGATTCCACCTGCACCGCGTTCTGGTAACGCAGCGTCTTCTCGCGGCCCGCTTCGAAGGCTAGCGCGTCGTTGTAGAACTGCAGCCAGTCCGGATGGCCGAGCTTGGTCGGGAAGGACTCGTTTTCCGAGTATTCGCCGTAGATCTTCAGCGAAAGCCCGGCCTGCACGGCTTCCTGGAATACAAAGCCGTTCTTCGTGTAGGCGAGCGAGTCGCCCGCGTTGCCGCCGGGATAGCTGCGTATCCAGTCGGGCGCCTGTATGTCGTCCTGGTAGGGCGCCATGGATTCGACGATCCATTGGTGACCGTCGGCGGACTGGCGGCTGGGATCATAGAAATTGTCCAGCAGCGGGAAGCGGGTGACCAGATTGTGCACGTTCGGCGAATCCTTGCCGCCGAACACCGCAAGTTCGGCGTCGCCGTTGCCGGCCGCCACGTCGCCCAGCATCTGATCGTAGGTGCGGTTTTCGCGTATTATCAGGAATACGTGCTTGATGAGCGATGGCTCGCCGATATGGGCAGGGATCGCCACCGGCGTGGCGTTCGGGTCCGGGTTGCCGGCGGCGGCGATGTTGCCGGCCAGGTCCCAATGGTCGTTCTGGCGCACCTGCTTGGTGTCGACCGCCAGTTCGGTCTTGCTCGGCAACGGAACCAGGCTGACGGTGCCGTTGTCCTGGTGCGTGTTGTAGCCGGTGACACCATGGTCCGTCTCGAAAGACAGCCGCGCACCGATGCCCTTGTCGTTGGCCACGACGAGCTGGTTGTGCGGCGCGTCGAGCACCACCGAGGCCGGCGCGTAGGCGACGGGAATCATGCCCAGCACCGGTGCGGTGGCGTTGATCGCCAGGTCGACTTCGGCGATGGCGTTGGCATTGTAGAGTGCGACGTAGGCCACGTTCCTGGTAGCATCGACGGCGATGGAAACCGGTGCAGCGCCGTAGGCTGGCTTGTACTGGTTGGGCACGGCGATCGGAAGGCCGACGTTTATCGTGCGCACCACCTTGTTGATGTGCGTGTCGATGACCGAGATCGTGTCGCTGTAGGTGTTGGCCACCAGCAGGTAGCTGCCCCAGAACGCCATGCCTGTCGGGTGCAGGTCCGTGCTGATGGTGGCGCGCACCGTCTGCGTCGCCAGGTCCACCACAGAGACGGTGCCCGTAGTAGCGGAACCGTTGGTGTAATCGGCGACGATAGGCGTGCCGGCGGAGAGCACGGTGAAATCGGATTCGGTGGCGATACGGCCGCCTTCGTTGCTGACATAGGCGGTGTTGCCGTTCAGCAATACGCTGTGCGGCGCGTTGCCGACGCGCACCTGGCCGGTCATCACCGGCGGGTTCTGCGTCAGGTCGAACGCCGCCAGCGTGTCGTTCTGGCTCAGCAGGGCGTAGGCGGTCTTGCCGCCGGCGTGGATAGCGACGCCGCCGGGGTAGGACGTGCTTGCGGTGTAGAACTCGCCGCAGGGCCGGCCATAGTCACCAATCGGGCTGTTCGCGAAGCAGGTGATGAAGGCGTTGTCCGGCGGGACGGGTATGTGCGCGTAATCGGTCAGCAGGCCGGTGCTGCCCACCGCGGCCAGTGCCACGTAGCTGCTGTCCTGGCTGAACATCAGGTATTTGCCGTCATCGGAATAGGTGATGCCGCCATAGGAGCCGCTGCTGTCCTGGAACGGCAGGTATTCCTGCAGAATGTCGCCGGTCATCGTGTCGAACACTTCGACGGCCTGGGTGGCGCCCATCGTCAGCACGGCGGCGGTGTGGCTGCCCGTACGCGGGTTCACCGCCACGGCCTTGGCGCGCACCCGTATGCCCAGGTTCACCTGCGTGCCGGCTGGCGTGATGATCTGACCGTTGGAGACGACATAGGCACCGTTCTTCAGCGGACCGGTTTGGTAGGTCGGGAAAGGCTGGGACGGCGCGGCCGCGGCGGGTGCCGCCAGCCCCATCGCCAACAGGCCCGCCAACGGGCGCAAGCGTTCGCTTCGAGACATCCATTTCCTCCGGTGCATGCCGCGATATCCATCACGCGGCGCCAGACCTGACATTTCACGGTGATCCCGGGTGCCGGCCTATCGCTTAGACATACCTGGGCCGGACACACTATACACCGGCACTTCAGTGACAGATTTGTTAAATACGCGCCTGAAGCCGTGTCGGCGGGCGTGTTGCTGTGGCCGGTTACTGTCCTGCCGCGTCAGACTACTGTCAGAATACGGCTATGTGATCGGATGTCGGCTGCGGCGGCGATTCTATAGTATCCACTCAACAGGGTGTTTTCTCGCCGCCGGCGCTTAGAAGTTCGGCCAGTGCGCCGAGATACGGCTCGTAGCGCTTCCAGCGCGCAACGGCGGTCCGGTAGATCGGCTGGCGTGTCTGCCAGCGGCTCGGCGTCTTGACGCGGCGTGCGTTGCGCTCCGGCGACAGGCAGGCATCGTCCCACGCCAGTCCGCAGGAGGCGACAAGGCGGCGGATTCCCGGCTCCGGCGCCGACGTCAGGGTCTCGTACTCCACCTCGATATAACGCGCCGGCGGCAGGACCGTGCGCCAATGCGCCGCGAGCCGCCTGTACGCCGCGAAATAGGCGACCAGGTCCGCCCCGCCGGTGGGAAAGGCCACGTGCCGGTTGAAGTTGGTCTGGTGTATCGAGATGGCGGTGTCGATTTCGCTGCGGCGGCAGTGGATGATCGTGGCGCCTGGCAGGGCCATGTGGATCAGCCCGGCCCATAGAAAGTTGAACGGCATCTTGTCGGTCACGCGCGCGGCCGCTTGCCCGATGGTTTGCAGGACGGCCAGGTAATCATCGGCGGCGCCCTGCAGGAACGCCGGATCGGGCGCGGCCTGCCCGGTCTGCAGCCAGGCGATACCGCGTTCGTTCCAGAAGTTCAGCTCTCCGCCAGGCGCCACGCGCGGATGGCTCGAGAGGATCTGCTCCGTAAGCGTGGTGCCAGACCGCGGCATGCCGACGATAAGCACGGGGGCGGTGCTGGGCGCGCCGCCGGCGCGCGCGCACAGAGCCGGCGTGAAGATTGAAATCAGCCGGTCCACCTGCGCGGTGAAAGCAGCCGCGTCGAAGGGCGAGCAGCGCCGGCGCACCAGGTCGGCGGCGTCGAAATGCCGCATCGCCGCCTCGTACTCCGCAAGGTCGTCGGCCGCCTTTCCCAGGGCCAGGTGAAGTCGCAGGACATGTTCCGGCTCGAGCCCTGGCGTTCTCAGCGCGGCCTGCATGCGTTCGCGTAGCGCGGAGTCCGCCGGCGTCAGACGGCGGCACCGCACCATGTCATAGTAGCTGCCCGCCATCAGAGGCGCCGCGGCTATTGCACGTTCGTAGCAGGTCCATGCCTCGTCGAAGCGACCGCTTTCGGCCAGCAGGTTGCCCAGAAGGTCGAGCGCCAGCGCGTTGGAACCGTCCAGCGCCAGCAACTGGCGCAACTGTTTCTCACCTTCGCCGTCACGGCTTTCGGCCAGCAGCGCCCGCGCGGCGCCCAGCCGGCCGAAGGACGATTTGGCCCCGCTTGCGGCCGCGCGGCGGAAGCATCCGATGGCTTCTTTCCGATGCCCCAGGGCGAACACCAGCGCGCCGGCACGGTACCATGCCTCGGCCAGGCCCGGACGCAGCAAGGTTGCCTGGTCATAGGCGCGAACGGCCTCTGCCGCACGGCCGGCTTTCTCGAACGCGATCCCCAGCCGGAAGAACGCGTCCGCGTATCGGGGGTTGGCGTGGATCGCGGCCTGCAGGGCCTGTATGCTCTCTTCCACACGCCCGACTTCGAGCAAGGCCAATCCCAGATCATGCTGGATGGGCGCGTTCTGCGGCGCGAATAGTGCCGCCTGCTGCAGGGGCACGACGGCATCCGCCGGTCGTCCGGCGCGCAGCATCTGCTGTGCGCGTAACAGGGTCCGCTCAAAGGTCATCGCTCGCGTGCCTTGTAGAGTAGGAGACATCAACTTCAACCAGCACGCGCGTCGATGTTCGAAACCCGGCGCCGGCGCTCAGCCGTATCATGGCCACATCGAAATTGGCCGAACAAGCACGGGCGCGGCGACGCACCGTGTGACACCCGCAGCAAAAGCGCCGGTGACGTCGTCGGAATGCATGCAGGATTAAGAGCTTACAAGGCGAATGGCTGGGGGACCTGAACCCCAAGCCAGACACCTCGGAGCGCCTGATCCAGGGCTGAACGGGCGCCTGACTTCCGCTCGTTACTACACGTCCTGCCCTCGCGCAAACGCGTTGAAATAGCGTTTAAACGACGCTGCTCGCTCGTGTCTCGGTCGCGCTCCTTGAGGGATTGTGGGTGCCGCGTCCCAGATAGGACGGCAACCCAGGAACTACACTGGCAAATACGCCCCCATTTGGCGCAAAGAGCGTAGTCAGCCAAAGACAGGGAGCGATGCCATGAAAGCCAAAGTCATGCCGGATGGTCGGATCAGCCTGCCCGCGAGCCTTCGGAAGAAGCATGGCCTTGTCACAGGGAAGACGTAATCGTCGAGGACGCTGGTGACGCCATCATCTTGCGCATTCTCGACCGGTGGTCGCGCGCGCGCAGGCTCTCAGCCGCGCACTGATCGGGAGCAGAGATGGAGCTTCAGTCGAGGATTTCCTTGCCGATCGCGCCCTTGAGGTGGAGGGCGAGTGACTGCTGTCGTGCTCGACGCCTCGGCCCTGCTGGCGCTGTTGCTGAACGAGCCTGGCGCTAAGCGCGTAGCGGCGGTACCGGATGGCGCATTGCTGAGTGCGGTGAACCTGGCGGAGATCGTCAGCCGCCTTTGCCGATTCGCTTTGTTCCTAGTAATAGTGACTCTCCTACAATGCTGGGATGCTTCGTCCGTTGACGCTTGAGGGCGGCTTGTCGCTTGGAGATCGATACTGTCTGGCACTTGCCAGGCGAGAAGGTGCCGCGACGCTGACCGCTGAACGGCGATGGCCGGCGATCGCGACGGCCGCTGCCGTCACGGTGCAACTGATAAGATGACGGCAACGTCCGTCGGCGCGTCGGCCACCTGCCGTCGATTGCGGCGGCGTCTATTGCGCGCAGGCGGACAATGCGGCTTCTGTCGTGACCGCCTAGTCGCCCGTCGCATCGAGAAGCTTCACACCGTCCGCAGGTATTCCTAGACGTTGCGACAGCGCCTCGTATCTGGGGTCCTGAGGAGCGTAGCCTTCATCGAGCGGCTTTCCATCGACACCGACAAGGCGCTCCCACTCGCGCTCGCCCTTGCAGGCGCCTCCGAGATCAGCGCGATTGCAGGTGAGCCAGAGCTCGATCACCTCACCGCGTGAACCGTGCAGGCACTGCCAGGACGTGACGACGACCGGCAGGCCCGGGTTGCCGGCTGGTGCCGGCTGGTCATCAATCCCCTCCACGCGGAGGCGCCGCGACGCGCCATCCGGACCATGCAAAGCGATCTCCTGTGCGGTCCATGCTAGCCCGTCATCGGGCGGCACGTGTGCAATGGATGTCGTTCGCGCCTGCAAACGGACCGCCCCGCAGGAAAGTATAGCCACGCCCACGTGGAGCGCGTCGCCGGCATAGGTTGCCCAGGGGAGCAGCAGGCAGGCGAAGGCCGGCAGCCACACGCGAACCTTCATCGCGGCGCCGGCGAAGCGGCGGAGAACGCCTGCAGGTAGCTGGCGTATCGCGCCTTGGCGTCGACTGCGCTAACCTGACTTTGGGCGGCCCCGGGCAGGGAAGACCACTGCGACGACAAGGCGGCGAACGCCTCATCCAGCTTGGCGGCTCCGCTGCAGACGAGTGCCTGCGCGTGCGACTGTCCGATGATCCACCACGCCACTTTGTCTTGGCTGGCCGGCATGAAGTCGAACGCGATGCCGTTGCGTTTCGCTGCCGCCCAGGCGCCAAACACGATCTGATTGGCGCCGGCGGCAGTCGACGTATGGCCCCACTTCTTGTGCGGCGTGTTCGGATGAGAGGATGCGTCCGAAAACGTGCCGCCGCCATAGCTTGCGTAATAGACACCGTCGTCGTCACGCGGATGGTTCTCCAGCGAACGCAGCAGCCTGAGGAAGGCGCGGCTCGTGGGTAGGTCGGCAGTGCACGGTTTGGATGGCTGTTCCACCTCGGGCTCCGTTGCTCGGAGAAAACATTGGCGCGCTGCCGCTCGCGTGTCCAGCAAGCCGCGTTACCTCTTCAAGGTAGAGTGATACGTCTCGCAGGCCCGGTGGCCGCCGCGGCCGGGGATGGCGCGAACTTCCGCACAGCCCGATAACGTCCGGTGACAGCGAGCTTCTACGAACGCCCGATTCTCGACTCGCCATACGCGGCGCACTCGCTCCACCGCGCTGCGCCGTGGTCGGGCATGGTCTGGAGGAAGCCCAGGCTTTTATCCGCGGCTGGCCGAAGCCGCCCGTTCTACTCGAAAGCCTACCTTTCGTGTGAGGGCTGGGCTCGCAAATCTGTCCCCCAGGTGATCACCGGAGGGTTTGCTCCTGCCTTGATTGGATCGAGTGACCGGCTGACATACTCACGCCAGTGCTCGTCATTGAACACGTAGAAGCGGTTATCCTTTATCGCCTGCATCGTCAGTCGAGCGATCTCCTCCGGATGCACCCCAGCCGACTGGAACTTCTCCGAACCTTCGACAAACCGGTCATCGGCATACTCCCGATCGCTCCAGGGCGTGTCGCCGCGCGGGCGATTGCGCCATGACTTATTTATGGCCGTATCCACCATGCCAGGGCAGACCACGCTGACACCGATCCTGGTCCTGAAGGCAGCCATTTCACTGTAGAGGGCCTGACTCAAGGACAATACGGCCGCCTTGCTGGAACAATATGGCGCATGGTCTCCGGTTCCGTTGAAGGAGGCGAGTGACGCGGTGTTCACCACGTGCGCCTCCTCACCGTGCGCCATCATCATCGGCACGAACGCTTTGATTCCGTGGATCACGCCCCAAATGTTCACGTCGTACACCCAACGCCAATCATCCAGGCTCATCTCGAAAATCGGACCGGTGATCGAGACGCCGGCGTTGTTGCACAGCACGTGGATCGGCCCGAACCGCGCCACGGCAGTCTCGCGAAGTGCTTTGACCTGGTCGAATTTTGCGACATCGCATAGCGTACCTACGGCTTCGTGGCCGTCTTGCTTAAGCGCGTCGACCGCGGCGTCCAACGCGGACTGTTCGATGTCCGCGAGCACCACTTTCATGTTGGCCTTTGTAAAGGCACGCGCCATCCAAAGCCCTATGCCGCTGGCGCCGCCGGTAATCACGGCCACTTTTCCCGCCAAATTCTGCATTAAAAGGGCCTTCTATTCGTGGGATCAAATGTGCTTCAGAATCGCCGAACGGGCTGCCACAGCGGACCGCTGTGGCACGCGCGATCGGGGGAGCCGAGGGGACCCGAGGTTGAGCGAATCACCCCAGCTGCTTGCCCTGCCGTTGCGGCCGAGAGAACCCTATGCCTCACCCGAACTAGTCTTCTTAATAGCAACTTCTGGTGCACGTCAAACTCGGTTTGACCCCTTGACAAGCAGGGGCTATCCATGGGTGAAGCCTAGTGGACCGGCATACCCACTTTCCTAACGGCAACCTAGAAGGGGAGCTTACCGAGTGGCATATTCCGAGACTGATATGCAGGCTGAGATCCGGCAATACGTGGAACAACCGTTCGGGGTCTTCGCCGATCTGCTGCGACTGCAGGTCAGGCAACATCCGGAAAAGGTGGCGCTCATCTGCCAGGGCGCGCAGTGCACGTATCGAGAGCTGGACGATTTGGCAGACCGGATCGCGGCGGGCCTGCAACGCGACGGCGTCGACCCAGGTCAGGTCGTGGCGATCTGCTCGATGAATTCGATGGCCTATGTCGCCGCGTTCATTGGCATCCTGCGCATGGGCGCCGCCGTCTCTCCGCTCTCACCCTCGTCAACGGCTGACCAGCTGGCGGCGATGCTGGCCGATAGTGGCGCAACCTATCTGTTCCTGGATGCGGCCGGCACCGCGGCACTGAAAGGCAGGCTGGCCGATCTACGGGCACCGCGCGTGGCCCTGGACGAAGGGGGGGGCGGGCTGGCGCTTGCCGCATGGCTCCCTGCGGACGCAAGCGCGTTCCTGCCGTCCGTGATCTCCCCGTCGCAGCCGTTCAACATCATCTACTCGTCCGGCACTACCGGCGCGCCGAAAGGCATCGTGCAGCCGCACGAGATGCGCTGGCCACAACTGCATCTTCTCGATCCGCCCGGTTATGGGCCCGACGCTGTCGTCATCGTATCAACACCGCTATACTCGAATACCACGCTGGTCAGCCTGCTGCCGGCGCTGGCCGGCGGGGGCACAGTCATCATCATGCCGCGTTTCGATGCACGCAGCTTTCTCGAGCTAAGCGAGCGCCATCGCGTGACGGAAGTGATGCTGGTGCCGGTGCAGTATAAGCGCATCCTCGACGTGCCGGATTTCGACCGCTTCGATCTATCCAGCTATCGCATGAAGTTTGCCACCTCCGCGCCGTTCTCTGCGGCGTTGAAGGCGGAGGTGCTGCGGCGCTGGCCCGGCGGCCTGGTGGAGTATTTCGGCATGACGGAGGGAGGCGGCTCCTGCATGCTGGTGGCGCACGAGCGCCCGGACAAGCTGCATACGGTTGGGCGCGCGATCGATGGCCACGAGCTCCTGGTGATCGACGAGCAGGGGTGCGTGTTGCCGCCAGGCGAGGCGGGCGAAGTGGTTGGCCGTTCGCGCGCGATGATGCAGGGCTATCACAACCTGCCGGGCAAGACGGCAGAAGCCGAATGGCACGGCCCGGACGGCAGCCGGTACATACGCACCGGCGATGTCGGACGGATGGACGAGGAAGGCTTCTTGACTCTGATCGGCCGCAAGAAGGACATGATCATCTCAGGCGGGATCAACATCTATCCGATCGACCTGGAGACGGTATTGCGCCAGCACGAGGCAGTGGACGAAGCCGCCGTCATAGCCGCACCGTCGGCGCAATGGGGCGAGACGCCGGTCGGCGTCGTGACGCTGAAGCCTGGGCAGCATGTGGAGTTAGAGGCCTTGCGGGAATGGGCTAACGAGCGGTTGGGCAAGATGCAGCGGCTGGCGGAAGTTCATGTGGTAGGCGAGCTGCCCCGCAACGCGATCGGCAAGATACTGAAACGCGAGTTACAGCGCATGCACGCGGGATTTTGATTGCTGGGCTGCCTGTCAGGTGACCTAGGCCGGGAGAGTAAGCAAGCCGTCCTTTTTTGAAAGGGCTGCTTGCTTCGTTCGATCAAGAAGTTCAACGCTTCAAGCTAGGTCATCAACGATGCCGACAGCTCGCACCCAGCCTGCACTTGCCGCTTTGATCTTCACAGGGAAGCAGGCGACCTCGAAGCCGCTTGAGGGGAGCGCCTCCAGGTTGTGAAGTTTCTCCATTTGGAAATAGCCGATGTCTCGCCCGGCCTTATGTCCCTCCCAGATGAGCGCAGGATCGCCCGTATTCTTCCAGCGACGCGCCGTGTGAACGAACGGCGCGTCCCAAGACCAGCCATCGGTTCCCACGACCCGCACGCCGCGCTCGGCTAGATACAAGGTGGCTTCGCGCCCCATGCCGCACCCGCTTGCCACGTAGTCCGAACCGCCATAGGCCGCACCAGCCGCGGTGTTGATCAGCACGATGTCCAAAGGCTGCAATGCGCGGCCTACTCGCTCAAGCTCGCGTGCCACATCGGAAGCGGTCGCCACATAGCCGTCGGCGAAATGACGAAAATCGAGTTTGACACCGGGCCGCCAGCACCAATCGAGCGGCAACTCGTCGATTGTCATCGCCTGCCGGCTGCCGCTCGGCAGGGCGGCATCCTGCGTCGTGTGGTAGTGCCACGGCGCATCCATGTGCGTGCCGTTATGGGTCGTCAACTTCACCATCTCGGTGGCCCAGCCCTGCTGCTCCGGCAGCGCGGCCACGCTCAACCCGGGAAAGCATCCTGCCAGCTGCGCGGCCCCCTCGCTGTGCGGCACGTATGTCAGCCTTGGCTCGAAACCGGGCGGGTCGGCAGCCACGTCGTTCTCCAACGCGACAGAAAGGTCAATGAAACGCCTTGCCATGCCTTGTGTCCTCTGCTTGAGCAAGTCCGGCGAACCTGCCAGCTATCCTGCCTTCTCGAGCTCCGTCTTGCCTTGTGCCCAAGAGCTTTCGGGCACAATCTGCCCATCAGTCGAACCAATGTCGCTCAGGCGCGCCGCTAACTGCTCGGCCGCGTCCTCGCCTTCGCCCACATGGATGCCGCGGGTCAGGGTGATGTGGGCCTGCTCGAAGCTGCCCGCGCCAGCGCAGAGGATGGTTCGGGTGGGTGCGTTTTCTGCCACGAGCGCCAGCAACCCGGGGCTCACCAGTTCCGGTTTCAGCTTGGCGATGAGTTCGGGCGCCAGCAGCCCCTCCATCATTCGGGTCGCTGCGGTCGGCGCCAAGCAGTTCACGCGGATGTCGTTTTTCTGGCCTTCAATCGACAGGGTCTGCATCAACCCGACCAGCGCCATCTTTGCGGCCCCGTAATTCGCCTGTCCGAAATTACCATACAGTCCGGATGATGACGTGGTCATCACGATACGTCCGTAATTCTGCGCCCGCATGACGTCCCACACCGCCTTGGTGCAATAGGCGGCGCCCATAAGATGCACGTCGATCACTAGGCGGAAATCCGCCATGTCCATCTTGGCGAAAGATTTGTCGCGCAGTATGCCGGCGTTGTTCACGAGGATATCGATCCGGCCCCAGCGATCCATGGCGCCGGCCACCATCGCCTTCACCTGGTCCGGCTCCGCCACGGACGCGCCGTTTGCTATCGCCTCACCGCCGAACGCGGCGATCTCAGCGGCCACCACCTCCGCGGCACTCGCCGAACCGCCGGCGCCGCCGACCGAGCCGCCCAGGTCGTTCACGACCACCTTCGCGCCACGCCTAGCAAGCAGGAGAGCATGCGCACGCCCCAGCCCGCCGCCCGCGCCCGTTACGACCGCCACGCGCCCTGTCAGATCGATTGCCATGTGCGCTTTCCCTCCTGCTAGCATGACCCGCCGCGAAAACGAATCCGTGTGACACGGGGCTCACGTCTGCCTGGCATAACGCGCCAAAAACTCTTGTGCCACGCTAGCAACAAGCACGCCCTCCTGGTTGAACACCTTTGCGCGCGAAAGCCCGCGCCCGTGCGCGAGGGTGGCCGAATGCTGCACATGCAGCATCCAGTCGTTTGCGGAGGCCTCGCGATGAAACCAGATCGCATGGTCCAGGCTCGCGGCCTGAAAAGCCGCTTCATTACGCATCCGATGCGCCATGAGCCCCACATGCACCAGGCCCGCGTCGGAGGCGAACGCGATAGCGGCCTGGTGCACCGCGAGTGCGCCCCGAATGGGACTACGCGGTCTGACCCAGACGGCACGATACGCCTTCGCGCTGGCTTGCGGCAGCTCGACCGGGCGCAAGTCCAGCAGTTCTTCAGCGAGATAGGTGCGCCACGGCTTGCCGGATTTGTTTGCTTGGTGCCGGCGGGCCTGGCGCTGGTCCTGCAGCCCGTCTGGCGGCGGAAGGCCGGGCATCTCCGACTGGTGTTCGGGGCCGTCGTCGCCCTCATGATGCGAGCTGTGGCCGGCCAGGAGCAATCGTTCGTTCTGCCGTATCTCGAAGCGGCGCGTTGCGAAGCTGCCGCCATCACGCACCCGCTCGACGGCCACGTCGAAGGGCCGCTCCATCTCCCCAACGCCGATGAAATACGCGTGCAGCGAGTGGCACCGCCTGGTCTGCTGCGAGGCCGCCATGATCGCCTGTGCGACCAGCAGGCCGCCGAACAGGCGCGGCTCGCTTGTCGTGGGTGCAGACGGCGCCGTCCATGTTGCCTCCGCGTTCGCAGACAGGGCAAAAAGCGCGTCGAAATCCATGGCTGACGATACGACGCAGCTCAGAAGATCTCGAACAGCCCGGCTCCTCCCATCCCGCCGCCCATGCACATCGTCACCACGCCCCATCTGGCGCCGCGACGCTTTCCCTCGTGCAGGATGTGACCGGTCATGCGTGCGCCGGACATGCCGTAAGGATGCCCGATCGAGATGGCGCCGCCGGAAACGTTCAGCTTCTCGTTCGGGATGCCGAGTTGGTCGCGGCAATAAAGCACCTGGCTGGCGAACGCCTCGTTGAGCTCCCACAAGTCGACGTCCTCGACTTTCAACCCGTGCCTTGCCAGCAGCTTGGGTATCGCAAACACCGGTCCTATGCCCATCTCGTCCGGCGCGCAGCCGGCGACGGCCAGGCCGCGATAGGCGCCCAGCGGAGCGACGCCGCGGCGCTCGGCCTCGCTGCGTTCCATCAGCACGAGGGCGGCCGCGCCGTCGGAGAGCTGGGATGCGTTTCCGGCCGTGATATGTTCGCCCTGCCTGATCTGCTGGCCGCCGGCGAATACCGGCTTTAGCTTGGTGAGATCCTCCAGACGCGTCTGCGGGCGGTTGCCCTCGTCGCGCGCAATGGTGATCTCACGGGTGCTGGTCTCGCCGGTGATCTTGTCCGTCATCTTCATCGTGGTCGTGATGGTCATGACCTCCGCCTCAAACCGGCCGGCGTCCTGCGCTTGGGCCGTGCGCTGCTGGGATTGCAGCGCGTAGTCGTCCTGCGCCGCCCGGCTGATCCCGTAGCGGCTGGCAACGATCTCCGCGGTCTCCAGCATCGACATGTAGAGGGCGGGCGTGTGCGCCACCAGCTTCGGGTCGCCGGCGCGAAAATTGTTCATGTTGTCGTTCTGAACGAGCGAGATCGACTCGACGCCACCGCCGACGCCGATGGTCAGCTCGCCCGCCATGATGCCTTTGGCGATGGTGGCCACTGCCATCAGACCGGAGCCGCATTGCCGATCGATCGTCATGCCTGGCACGCTGTCGGGCAGGCCGGCCCACAGCGCGCCCTGGCGCGCGACGTTATAACCGGTCGAGCCCTGCTGCAGCGCGCAGCCCATGGCCACGTCTTCCACTTCGGCGGGGTCGATGCCGGCCCGGCGCACCGCCTCGCCGATCGCATGGCCGGCCAGTGCCTGGCCCTGCGTATCGTTGAAGGCTCCGCGATACGCCCGGCCGATCGGCGTGCGGGCGGTGGCGACTATGACGGCCTCGGTCATGAGAACTCTCCCAGAAGCAGGCGTTCATTGATATTGAGAACATACGTATGCTGGAGCTTGACGAAAGGCAATGGTAAGTTCTGGATGGCTCAGACAAGTGGAACGGCGCAGTGACTGACCGGAGCAAGGCGCCATCGCAGACGGGAGAGAACGATGCTAAGCCGCGCGCTAAGTTTGTTCAGCGAAGGCACGCGTGTCGCCGCAGCAGTGTACACGCCCGACAGCCCGGCGCCGGAAGGTGGCTATCCCGCGATATTGCTCTGCCACGGCTGGGGCGGGCTGAAGAGCCAACTAGTACCCTACGCCGAGCTGTTTGCGGGCGCCGGCTTCGTGGCGATGGTGTTCGACTATCGCGGCTGGGGCGAGTCGGACGGCCGAATAATCGCCGACGTGGAAGCGCCGCCGCTGCTGGAGGCAGGCCGACGCACGCTGACAGTCACCGTACTGCGCGAGATCGTCGATCCCGTGGACCAGACGACCGATGTGCGCAACTGCCTGGCCGTTCTCGCCTCCGAACCAGGCGTGAACCCCGCCCGCATTGGCATCTGGGGCACCAGCTATGGCGGTGGCCATGCGGTGTTCATCGCCGGCACCGATGATCGCGTGCGCGCAGCCGTTGCACAGATCGGCGGCTTCGGTTTTCCGGCTGAGCACCGCGCTGCGGCACGCGCCAGGGCGGCGCAAAAGGCCCGCGGCGAGATTGCTCCCGCGGTGCCGCAGGGCGGGCTGGATGCGTCGCCAGGATTGCTGGGCACGCCGGATATCGCTCGCATGGACACGCATTCACCCCTGGCCGCAGCGGCCCAGATACGCGTGCCCACTTTAATCATAGATGCGGAGCGGGAGGAGCTGATGAACCGCCTGGAGCATGGCTTCACGGCGCACATGACCATTCGGCAGAACGCCGTCAGCGCGTATAATACGTTTCCCTGCACGCATTACGCTGTATATGACCGGTATTTCGAGGAGAGCACGCGGTTGGCCCTGGACTGGTTCACCAAATACCTTTGACTTCTGGCCTTATGTTGTCTGCTGATACGCGTGACAGACCAGTATTAACGCAATAGTCCATCAAGAAGCGGCCGGACATAGAGTTCTACCGCGTTCTCGGCCGTGGCATCGGGCACCCACCGCGCCAGTTCCTCGGCCGAGTTCACCATCGCCGTCACCATCTCGGCCGCGATGTGCACGTTGCACGGCCGCACTGAACCGTCGATCAGGCCGTCGTTGAGCATGTCGTGGAAGCGCAGCGTGAAGCGCGAGAGCTCGTGTGACATGCGCAGGCGGAGTTCGGGTCCGATTGCCGTCAGCGCGGATGTTCGCAGCAGAACGCCGCTCTCACGCATCTGGCGCGCGACAAGACTTACGGATGCGGCAGTCACCTGCGCCAGGCCATTGGCCTCCGAGGCCAAAGCATTGTTCTGGGCTTCCCGCAACTGGGCGAAAGTCGCTTCGAAACACGCTAGCACCAGGCCGTCCCGCGTTTCGTTATGGTGATAAAACGCGCCTTTCGTCACCTTCAGCTCGGCGGAAATGCGGTCGACCGAGGCGCCGCGGTAGCCGCAATGGTTGATCAACGCTGTCGCCGCGCGCAGGAATGAATGCGCGGAGAGCCGGTCTGGTGCATTTTCCGGCGTTCGCAGCGGCGTGGCCAGCCGCGCAAGGTCGGCTTGGGGCAATGCGGCACGCGCAATGCCGTGCAGCAGGAGGTCGCTCAGGCGATCGGCGATGCGGGGCGCGTCCTCCGGCAGGTATTCGTCCGCCCAGATGACCGACCATAGAAGTTGAGACAGCAGCATATGTGCGGATGCGCTGAGCCGGGGCTTCGCCCAAGGCTTGTCCCGCGTGACGAAAAGGCGGCGGATCGCCTTGAACATCTCGCCGTAGGCGGGCCACGCAATGTCCGAGTGCGGCGGCGTCAGCGAACGCAGGTCGCCGAAATGGACGAATTCCGGCACTTCGCCGCGCTGCACGCTGGCCCGCAGATCGAAATAGCCGCGCACGAAACGGCGCACCCGCGCTTCTACGGAAACCTCCGCCAGGGCGCCTTCCGCCAGTTCCCTGTGCAGGTCGATGGACCGCATGAACGCAGCGGCAACCAGGTCCTCGCGTTTCTCATAATAATACCGCAGGCTTTTCAGGTTCAACCCGATCTCGGCGGCGATCACCGCGAGGGTCGCATCGCGCAGCCCGTGCTTGTTGAACAGCGCGCCCGCGGCGTTGAGTATCTCCTCCTTTCGCCGGTCGAACCGGCTGGACCGCCGCGCGGTATCCTCGCCGGGGCCGGCCACCTCCAGCTTCGCCATCCCATACCGTCGATCGTTCGCGGGGAGCCTACCATCATCCGCTCGCCTCTCCAACAATGCTGCCCTGCATGCTCCGAAGGCTCGGACTTTGTTACCGGGCAGCGCACTCCACGCCGGAGCTTACCGTTCATGAGATTATGCGCCTGCCTATTGACCAACAACACGACATCGTTTTAGCTGCCTTTCAGAAAGACAGTCTGGCGGCCTGGCCGCAGACCAGAAGCCCGAACTGGGCCTTGAACGGGGAAGCGCGATGATAGCCGGACGCGGGCGACTGATGCTCTGCTGCAGCCTGTATGCCCTGTCCGTCTGGGATGGAGCGGCGGCGCAATCCGCCGCACCCGCATCGCCGCCGATGCCGGCACAAGGCCAACCCGCACAGACGCCCCCGCCCAAGAAAAGCGGTGACCGTTCAGACATCGGCAAGAGTTCTTCCGTCGGCCGGCAAAGCACCGATGCAGCCTCCGCCAGCGCCGTAGGCGAGACAATCGTGGTGACCGCGACCCGCCGGGTGCAAAGGTTGGAGCGCACGCCAGAGGCGGTGACCGCGTTCACCGACGAGCGCCGCAACCTGATCGGGGTGCAGAACGGGCAGGATATCGTCAATCTCACACCGAGTGCGGCGCTGCAGGGCGAGTATCTCACCATACGCGGCGTCGGCCGCTTCGAGGACCCGGGACAGGGAACCGACCCCGGCATCGGCGTGAACGTGGACGGCGTCTACACCTCGTCACCCGCGTATCTTGGCCAGCCTGACTTCCTGACCGACCGTGTCGAGATCATTCCCGGTCCGCAGTCGATCACCGGCCGCGAATCGGCAGGCGGCGACGTGAACATCTACTCCCGCCGTCCGACGGACCAATACCACGCGGATATCAGATTTGGCGGCACGACGTTTGACGAGGGCTACAGCGATGCGGCCTTCTCCGGCCCGATCACAGACAACCTGAAGTTCCGGCTGGCAGAGGCTTACGACGTGACCGGTGGCAACGGACCTGAGAACACATCCAGCCAGGCCCTCGATCAGCAGAAGCAGCCGGGACGAGGCGATTCGTTGTTACTGGAGGGCCAACTCGAATGGGATCCGACCGACGACCTCAACATCTGGGCGCGCTACCAAAACTTCCAGCAGCATTTCAACCAGTTCGACGGCGTCGGTTTCGGCGTCGGCCTGGACAGCCCCTATCTGACATCGAACATGCAGGTGCCGAACCCGAAGCTGCCGGCGGTAAGCACATTGTTTTTTGGCCTGGCGCCCAATCCGCAGTTCGGCTTGCCGGGCGGCAGCAACCCCGGGCTGACTGACCCTTTCAAGACGAACCTCGATGCTGTGGGCCACAGCGATATCCATGACGATCACACGGTGACGCTGCAGGCCACGTATGACTTGCATGGAGCAATCCTGAAATACACGGGGGGATACAGTCAGTATACGGCGCAGAACCTGTCCGATGTCGATAACACCGCGCGGCAATCCTACGCGCTGGACGGCGTCGTCTACCCATCCTCCTACGTTGCAAACTCACCGGCGCAAAAACATTGGTATAGCAATGAGCTCACGCTCAGCTCGAGCACCTCGGACCGTTTCCGCTGGGTCGTGGGCGCCTATGATTATGGCGAGAACTACGTGACCGGTTTCGCGGTGGAGGACCCGTTTGCAACCTACCTTTCCAAACCGCTCACCAACGGCATCTACACGCCGGCTGCCCCCAACCCGTCGCGCGCGATCTATGACCAGACGACGACGCTTGCGACCGAGAGCGAGGCGATCTACGGACAGCTCGAATATGACGTGACGCCGACGCTGCGCGCCACCGGGGCGTTCCGCTACAATTGGGACGAGCGTCAGGGCGCCGACGTGTTCCGCGACGTCTATGCGGCGACCACAGCCGGGATCGGGATCGATTTCACACCGGGCACGGGTGCGATACCTGGAAGGAACTATGGTTACTCCCATGCGGCCTATAAGAACGAGACCGGCAAGGTCGTTCTGGACTGGCACCCGGACAAGACGCTGATCGCCTACGGCATCGTGGCCCGCGGCTACGAGCCAGGCGGCTTCAACCTGGGTGCATTCTCGACCATACCTTCGGTGCAGTCGGAAACGCTCATGGATTACGAACTGGGGGTGAAGAAAACCGTCAACACCAAGCTCATCCTGAACGCTTCGGCTTACTATTACCAATACAACGACCTGCAGGTGCCGGTCTACACGGCGGAGAACCTGCCGGGGATTAACCTCACCACCGGCAAACCCGACATCATCTCGACCTATGCGCAGAACCTGGTGAACGCCCAACGGGCGAGATCCTATGGGCTGGAGCTCTCCTCCGTGGTCTCCCCGACCGACGACCTGCATCTGACGTTCCTGTATTCCTACCTGAATTCCGAGCTGGAGGAGTTCAAGGACACCCAGCCAAACCAGGAAGTGACCGACATTTCGACACGCGCGCAATATGCCGACCTGCGCGGCGGCGCCATCCCTTTCTCACCCAAAAACAAATTCACCTTCTCGCCGCAATACGTGGTTCACTTTCAGGGCGGAGATTTGAGCCTGTCGGCGATATACACCTACGTGGGATCGCAGTTCGATGGCGTTTTCAAGAACCAGAACTATCACACCGCGCAGTATGAGAACCTGAACCTGCGTGCGCTGTATCAGCCAACCAAGACGCCGTGGACCTTCATCCTGTATGCTCGCAACGTCACCAACAGCACGCAATTCATCTACCACGAACCATCGATCTACTATCCGCAGTTGCAGACAGCCTATACGGTCAACCCCCCTTTTGCGTTCGGTGGCGAAGTCCAGTATCGCTTCTGATGACACAATGACCGTCGAAGCGCGTTTCTCCGCCATTGTTCGGGAAGTAGAGAGAATGGCACCAGCCTCGGCAGCCGCCGCCAACCCGCCCGGATGACGGGCATCAAAGGCCGCGCATGGGTCAAGCTGTTCTACGGCCTGGGCTCCATCGCTTTCGGCGTGAAGGATAACGGCTTCCAGGTCCTGCTTCTAATCTATTACAATCAGGTGCTCAACTTGGACGCGCGCCTGGCCGGCCTCGCCATAATGATCGCACTCCTCGTCGATGCGGTGGTGGACCCTGTGGTGGGCTATCTGTCGGACCGGCTACAATCCCGTCTCGGCCGCCGGCACCCTTTCATGTATGCGGCGGCTATTCCGGTTTCCTTGTCCTACCTGCTGCTGTTCTCACCGCCCGCGGGGCTGACGCAAGGGCCGCTTTTCGCCTATCTCCTCGGTGTTGCCGTGCTGGTGCGCATCTGCATATCCTTCTACGAAATACCCAGCTCCGCGCTGGTGGCGGAGCTCACCACCGCCTATGACGAGCGCACCAGCTACCTGGCATTTCGCTACTTCTTCGGATGGACCGCAGGGCTCGGCATGTCCATCCTGGCATTCTCCGTATTCCTCCAGGCGGATGCCGCACATCCGAACGCCTTCCTCAACCCTGCCGGCTACCGGCATTACGGCGAAGCGGCCGCGGTAATCATGTTCTTCTCGATCATGGCCTCTTCGTTGGGCACGCAATCGACCGTGATACGGTTCGAGCAAAGTGCCGCGGCAAGAACACGCCGGCCACGCGGCATGTTTAGCGAGATCCGCGATACGGTGAGCACGCCTTCGGCGCTGGCGGCTTTGTCGGCTGGCATTCTTATCCTGCTTGCCACCGCCCTCACCTTCGGCCTGAACACTTACTTCAATATATACGCGTGGCAGTTCAACCCGCGCCAAATCTCGATCCTGACCTCAAGCCTCTTCGTCTCCGCGACATTGGCGCTCCTGCTGGCGCCCTGGGTGGCTCGGCGGTTCGACAAACGCGGCGCCGCGTTGCGCGTCACCTCAGTGCTGCTGGTGATGCTGCCGCTGCCGCTGGCGCTGGGTGCGTTCGGCCTGATCCCCACCAACCCGGCTATAATCCTTCCTGCGCTGTTTCTATACGGCGCCATTCTCACCACCATGCTGATCATCGTGCCGACCCTCCTAGCCTCCATGCTGGCCGACGTGGTCGAGGAGATAGAGCTTCGCACCGGCCGGCGGGATGAAGGCGTGATATTTGCCCTGAACACCTTCGTTCAGAAATGCGCGACTGGCCTGGGCATATTCGGTTCCACCGCCATCCTGACTTTCGCGCGTTTCCCCGCCCATGCTGTGGCCGGTACGGTGCCGCCTGCTATCATCCAGCGTCTCTCCCTGACGTATAGTGGCTCCGTGGTGGTGCTGTATTTTGGCAGCGCCATCTGCATAGGCTTCTACCGGATCACGAGGGCGCAGCATGCACGCAACCTGCAGCTTCTGGCGGAGCGGCGGGTGGCGTAGGCAAGCCCTCCTACTCACCTGCCGTAGTGATCCGTGAACGCCCCGATCCTACAGCTATACCCCGCTGGCGGCGGATCCAGCGTGAACGCTGAAGCGGTCGTGCCCTTCGGGTGTGACGACAAACGCCCAGGCATTGAACGCGTCGGTGTTAATCGCCGGCCAGCGATGCCCGTCATGCACGGTGCACGCGACATGCACGATTTCGGGCATGGACGCGTAGTAGTTGGAGCTCGCCTGTGTCGCCGGCCGATAATCCGCGCACAGGCCGAGCGGCGGGCCGAAGTCTCACTTGTCGTCATCGCCGCCCCAGACACTGATGATCACCATCGGGTCGAGCTTCGGCTTCAATGGGAACAGTGCCAGGTTTCGGTGAGAAGCCCGCAGGGCAGGCATGAGGTTCGCTCGCGCAGACAGGAAGGCAGGCGACCATCAGACCGGCAATAAATAGGCAGGCTCTCATCGAAAAACCCCGCCCAGATACATGGTCCTGTTTGCTCATTGGCCGGCTCCCGGCAAAGCGAAGACATGTATGTGCGGTTTGCCGCCCGGCGCACTTAGCCAGTAGGCGGAGGGTGTGCCGGATGCTACGCCCACGAACTGGCGTCCGCTTACTGAATAGGTGATTATACCGGCGCCGAGCTGCTCGCCCACATTATGGCAGTAGAGCACCGCGCCCGTCGCCGAAGCGAGCGCCAGCAGGGTGCCGGTCAGCTCGCCGGTGAACACCACGCCGCCGGCCGTGGCGGTCACGGCTGCTATCATTGGCGGCTCGGAATGGTAGCGCCAACGCACCGCGCCGGTGCTGGCATCGCGCGCAGTCAGCCAACCGGCGGCCTTTGAGATCATCGGCGACTCGCCCCCCAGATACGTGCGGAACGGCACGAACTCCACGTCGTGGTCGAGCACGTAGCGCGAGCACCAATCCATCGCCGGCGCCACCAGCAGGTTGGCGTCCGCCACATAAGCCACGCCGTTCCACTGCAGGCCGCCCAACGCGCCTGGGCAAACATCCACGCCAGCCTCGGTCACCTTCTGGTCTGCGTTGCGTATCGTGGTAAGCGCAGACTGGAACATCTGCTGGTGCGTGTTCCTGTCGAATACCCGGAGCACGCCATCCTCGCCGGCTTGGCTACGCTCCCAGCGTGGCTTGGGGCCCCTGGCGTACACCTAGGTACTACAAAAGCCGCCGCAGCCGGTGAGGGCGTCCGATCAGCGCGTGAAATCAGGAGCTTAGGTGGCGAATGGCTGTGGACGCAGTCAGCGGCGAACCCGTCTCTGTGCTCTGGCGCAAGTGCTAACTCCTGAGCCCCCGGCATAGGCCATTCCCTGTTTTCAGTCTGTGAGAACGCGATTCCGAGTGCCCAAGTCGGCTTTTGTGATCGCGCGGCTATTTTGAATCAAACACTTACGCTTACTGACCTCTGCGTTGCCGAAAATCATAACAGGGAAATCCTGGTCGCCAAAACAGGGTTTTGTCTGCGCCTTATCCAGACCGCCGGACGAAAGCGATGGGATTCGCGTGGGATTCCGGCTAAAACTATATGGGGCTGCGGACGAAATGGTTGTGCCGTCCAGCCGGCGTCTGCGGTTAAAGCCAGCAGGTCCCAGAAGGAACTTGGGCATCCAGGCACTTCACCACGCCTCGACCGAAAATCGCCGGAATGCCTTCATGCGAACCAAACAAACGGGCGCAGGCGCAGATATCGCTGTTATCGATGTATTTGACGGCCCACTTTGATCCGTTAGCCGTCTGCAGCGCGGCAGATGATCCCACGGAAGGTTATCAGGCTGACCTGTCGCACACTGGTCAACCGCCGCTTTCCATCCCATCCCTCTTGCTGTTTGACCCTCCGGGGATGATGGAAGGCTCCAGGGGCATGGCCACCCTCTCCCTTTCGCTCTCCCCTCCGGCACGTCCTGCCCGTTGCTGCCTGAGCAGCGATGTACTTCCGATCCGGGCAGAACGGCTTGCCCAGGGTATGCCAGTAAGTAAGTACTGCGCGGACCTGTCGGGCTCTCGGCAGTCCGGGCGTTGACGGCTGCACGCCTGCGGGCCAGCGACGGGCGAGCTGGAAGCCCGGTCGCGAGCTAGCCTGGCGAGCTCTACCAGTGTCAGGGCCAGCCGCTCGCCGAATGGGTTCGGCCTTCGCAGCTCTCCTGCAGAGCACCGCTTTCGGAGGTGGCTGACTACTCGAAGGATCGGCCAAAAAACCGCTGCATGCCGCTCGCCGCGGCTGGCCTCGATGCTCTACAGGCGTTCAGCATTCTGTGGAGCGGTCTCGGTTAACTTGACAAGGCGGTTTCCAGCCACGAAGGCGGTCGCCGGCCGGCTTACCCGAGCAAAGGGGAGAGGTTTGGGCCCTGTGGGTCAGATGTAACTCTCTGCTTTCATTGGCAAAAAAATAACTTCGGGATTGCTCGTCGTCGTGATGGCCCCGTAGGCTGATGTTGTTCATCCGGTTACCCATCTCGCCCCTCGGCCTACGCCACCCCTTGCTGCCTGGCAGCCAGGGTGTCTCCAGCCTTGCCGCAACGGCTCCCCCGAAGAAGGCCGCCGGCCTTCATTGGGCACGACGAAGTCAAAGCCCTTTCGAACGGCTTACTTGCGGCAGCAAGACCTCCTGCCCGGCGGCGCGCTGCCGGGGGTGGCGGTCATGAGCCAGTTCGGAGATCAGGGGTCGCCGACCGCTCATACCGACTCGGCCGGGAAGGTCGGATACGGCAAGCCGCCCGAGGAGCATCGTTTTAAGAAAGGCGTGTCCGGCAATCCGAGGGGACGCCCGAAGAAGAATTTTGCCGACATGGGCGACCTCTTGACCGATTACCACAGTCTGGTGCTGCAGGAGGCGAACAGGCCTATCAAGGTCAACGAGTGCGGGCGTACGCGGAAGATTTCCGTCGTGCGAGGCGTGCTACGGGTGCTCGAAGCTAAGGCACTCAAGGGAGATATCCGCGCTGCTGAAATCTTTGTCAAAGAGGTCAGGAGTGCCGAGCAGGGTAGGCTTAGAGAACGTCGCAGGCAGTTCGAACGCCAGTTCGACTACAAGCAGCGCTGGCTCAAAGAGATGCACCGGTGCGATAAGATGGGAGACGAGCCTCCTGAACCTGTTCCGCACCCCGCCGATATGGTGGTCGACAGCCTCAAGGAAGTTGTCATCATCAACGGCCCTGCGGATGACGTTCAGAAGGCGCAGTGGGACGAACGCGAGGCGGAGAAGCAAGCCGTCATACAATCGATCCAACGCTTCGAGGCAGTGCTTGCGGGCCCGACGGAGGGGCTGGCGCCGTATGGTGGTTCTCGGGAACTCGTCTTGAATTTGATAGCTGATGCCAAGCGGCGCCTGGCAGGTCTCAGCTCTGCCTTTCCGTCTGAAGAGCAGCGCCGGCAGGCGGCTTACGTCACAGCGCGATATTGCAGCCAAGACGAAGTGCAGCGGGCGCCTTCTGTTATCCATCCCGCCACTGGCACCACAGGAGCTGCGCGCATTGATCGCAGGATGACCGTTCGGAAAATGTCGAGCTGCTTGAATCGGGCCGAGGCAGCGGTGAAGGAGCTAATAAAGCAATCTGACTACGCCGATGAAAGCGTTGTCACGCAATCCTCGCGCAAGATCAAGCAATCGGGGTGCAAAAAAACAGATGCTAAGCGGCAGGCGTTGCGCAAGCGCATCGCCTACCTGGAGGAGCAACTAACCTGTTCGGAAGAGGAGTTAGACCCTCGATTTGCGTCTCACCACGACGCCGCATTCTTGCTCGAGGAAATCAAGATGAAGCTTTTTGAGCTTGACGATCCGTAGCATCTCCAATGCCGTCACGGTAGTTCGGCATGCCTGAGATGATTGGGCAGGCAAAGAGTCACGACTCTGCAATGCTGCGGGCACTTGAGTATCTTGCGGGGTGTGTCGTCATTGAAGCGCAAGCACGACAAATCTCGCCGGCGGGAGCCGGCCTGGCGCGCGCGTGGATAAGGCAAGCTGCCGTTCTCGACCGGCACGCGGTTCGCGGTCGTGATGACATCCTTCGTTGGTGCCGTGCAGTCCAGCGCGGCTCCAGAGAAAGAGATGTGTCATGCACCAGACCGACTATCGCATCGAGTGCCTGCCGGTCGCCACGCTGCGGCCCTACAAGCGTAACGCCCGCCGTCACTCGAAGGCGCAGGTGGGCCAAATAGCCGAAAGCATACGCCGCTTCGGCTTCACCAACCCCGTCCTGATAGGTGACAACGGAGAGATCGTGGCCGGCCACGGTCGGGTAGAGGCCGCGCGGCGTCTCGGCATGGAGACGGTGCCGACTATGCGGCTATCGCATCTGAGCGAAACCGAGCGTCGGGCCTACGTGCTGGCCGACAACAAGCTGGCGCTCAACGCCGGTTGGGACAACGAGGTACTGGCGATTGAGCTACAGGAACTGACCGAGCTCGACTTCGACCTGAGCACGACCGGCTTTAGCGTCGCGGAAATTGACCTGATCGTAGACGCTGCCCGCGACGCCGATCCGACAGCCAGACCCGATCCGGCGGATGAGCTGCCCCTGTTGGCGGAATGCCCGGTCAGCCAGTTAGGCGATGTCTGGCTGCTCGGCCGGCATCGGCTGTTGTGCGGGGACGCACGTGACCCCGACGCCTACACTCGCCTGCTACAGGGTCGCAAGGTGGACGCCGTGTTTACCGACCCTCCCTACAACGTGCCGATCGACGGCCACGTTACCGGGCTAGGCCGGGTGCGTCACCGTGAGTTCGCCATGGGAGCGGGCGAGATGAGCAGGGACGCCTTCACAGGGTTCTTGACCACCACGTTGGGCGAGGCGGCGAAGGCGTGTCGCGACGGCGCTATCGCCTTCGTGTGCATGGACTGGCGGCACCTGGGCGAGCTGCTGTCGGCGGGTGATGCGGTGTTCAGCGAGCTGAAGAACCTGTGCGTGTGGAACAAGACGAACGGCGGAATGGGCACCTTCTATCGCTCGAAGCACGAGCTGGTGTGCGTCTTCAAGGTAGGGGAGGGGCCGCATACCAACACGTTCGGCCTGGGCCAGACCGGCCGCTACCGGACCAACGTGTGGGACTATCCCGGCGTCAGCAGCATCGGCAGTGATCGGGCTGAGGCGCTGGCCATGCACCCGACAGTCAAGCCTACTGCTCTGGTGGCAGACGCGATCCGCGACGTCACCAAACGCGGGCAGCTTGTCCTGGACCCATTTGCGGGCTCCGGCACCACGTTGATTGCTGGGGAGGTCTGCGGAAGGTCGACCTGCGTCATCGAGTATGACCCGCTTTACTGCGACACCATCGTGCGCCGGTATCAGAAACTTACAGGAAAGACGGCCACTCTAGAAAGCAACAAGCTCGATTTTGAGTCACTCGAGGCATCGCGCCGCGATGTTGCAGTTGCCGAAAAACGGACGGCCGTTGTGGCTGGCGCTGCACAGGCAGTATTAACTGTTAGCTCAACCTGATTATCGACCGACTATGTCGTGGCAACGCCGCCCTCCTTACGGCGCGGCCACGACGGCCCTCGACCGATCAGCCGTCGACGCGTTCGACGCCGCGTGCTGGGCGACCGGTTGATAGTGCCGTCACCCCTCTGACGCAGCCTGCCAGAGGCACCGAGCGAAGCCGCTCAGTAAGGCCGAAGCGATGTGATAGCCAGCTCGTTCCGGGGCAGAGGTGCCGATGGGCGACTGGCTCAGCAGCGCCGCAATTCGAGCGAGAGGCTCCAATTGGACGGCCGGAGAAGCGCCCGCAAGAGAGGCGTCGACATCGCCAATCCGCCACGTGCCCGATTGCGACTGCTGCAGGTGCCCACCAAACTCGCGGTCAACCGCGTAGATCGAGGGGTTTTCGTAGAGTGGCTTTTATCGGCGCCTGGGGTGGTCTGGCTACTATGCCGACGACTGGTTGGGAGCATGCTGCGCATGGGAAAGTGCGCTGCCGGCCGGCTTATGCTAAAGCCAGCACGGTGCTAACTTCGTCGGAGCTAGCGCCTTACTCGGAAGTTTGGGCGGAGCAGGAGATCAGGTTTAGTTGGGCGAGTCCAATTGAGGTGACGAGGAGACCCGCTGCTTCGGAATCCGTAGTTCCGCGTTTAATTTCGCACCCCGGCACCAGCAAACTCTTGAAATCGACGGCCCGTCGAAATTCGCTGGCATCAAGGAATCGTCGCTGTTTCAGACGTGGGTGGTTCGATCCTCTTCCATGCCGGAGCGAGCCGGCGCGTCTCAAACACCCGGACTTCCGCGAGCGGGATGGAGTACGCTCTGCCCCGCCGTGTCGCCCTTAGTCCTTTAGCGATCCTTCGCGGACCAAGCGCCGGACCGTCTTTGGCGGGACACTCCACCATTGCGCGACAGCCTTGAGGGTCAGGCAGGCCGGCTCAGGTAGTGCATTCGGGTGCTCCTCACGGGAGACTGGCCCGCCGCAAGGACGACCTTAAGGCCTCTCACGGTCGCCTCTAGCGAGCATTAACCTTCCTGGACGATCTCGGACTATCTCGTCTGACAGGCAGGCGACGGGGCTGAGTTGCTCTTCTGAGCTTCGTTGACCCACCCCGTTCGTGCCGCTTCGCGCGCGGCCGACTGTTGTACAAACCTCTCGATCACAGACGGGTCCACGCCCTTGGCTTCCAGCTCTTCCAATAGCCGCTCCAGAACTAGAGCCGGATGGCGGATTGATCTACCCATTTCGAGTCGCTCTTCAACCAAAACATTGCGGTTTTTGAGAAGAAACCTTGTCCCGCAAGTCGACCTGGAAGCGACACTGTCTTCAGGCGCCGCTATTGCCCATTCTTGGTCGGGCGGTCGCCCTCGGCGCGGGCGGCCTTCTCGCAAACGAACTTGCCTTGCTTCGTGCTCCCGAAGTAGCGCTCTCCTTGGTAATGGTAGACGCCCGATCGGGTGTTTACCCAGACCACAACATCACCGGGACAAGCGAGGTGGACCGGTAGGGTGTGCGCAGGCGTTTGCGCAAACGCCGGAAAGCCCAGCAAAGACGCGCCTACGATCATGGCAGCAAGGAAGCGCATTGGTTTTCACTCCAACCGCCACGTGATCATGCCGCCACACACAAGGCCTGACTACCTCCTCAAGTCGCAAGCGCCCGCCGATTTGCTTTGCCCAGGTATGCCCGCCTAGGACATAATGCCTGCCTTTAGGAGCGCATTCCTCGTGACTATTCTCTTCCATGATCTACACGTTAGCATCGACCCTGCGGTGATCCTCTCTGTCTTAACGCTACTGGGCGGGTTGGTAGGGCTATTCCGCCACCAGAGAACGCGGCGGAAGTGATAGGCGCGAACCACGTTGTATTCGTAACCCATCGCCTCGGACAAAGATCATCGGGAGCACACCACGCGCCTTTCTGTCCTTGCCTACGCCGCGTCTGCCTGGGTCGCCGAGTGCGTAGCAGCCCACGCACAAGCGCCAGTGACGGCCACCTGCAACGATGGGTCTACCTGTAGCGGGAAGGCACGGAGCGGCGCCTGCAGCCATCATGGCGGCGTCAAAGCGTGGGACACGGCGGCGCCGGCCGGCCAGCGTGGGTGAACATGAAGTCTGAGGTCTACCACTACCCGGAAATGCCAGCTATGGGAGCACGCAGGCCGGGGCGCATTTGACGAAGGCGGCGACGAAGGTCGAGGGCGATCGGCCTAGCGCAGGGAAAGTCTGCGTCTAGCCGGGGCGCTAGTCCCGTCTACAACCGGCTTCTGAAATCGCACGCGGCCCAAGGTGGAAAGTAATCGTTTCTATGGTTCTGTCAGTCACGGACTGCCCTCGTTGCAGAGCTCGGGATATGAGCTTCGACCCATCTGCGAAGGTCCTCATCGGCGAGCAGTACGGCTGGGAGCCGCATCATGAAGTATTTTCAGTTGGTCGCCGCTGCAGCCGGCCGCCTGTGTTTCATATTGCCTAAGGCAGGATCGACTACCAAACGGCTGTCAACCGCTCCGACCTTTGGAGCAACTTTGAGACCACGCTAATCTAAATATTCGATATTGAGGGGCATATCGCTTAAAGACTTTTGAAGTCGGTACGAAGCTGGCTTGGATTTAATCGCCGTCCGAAGCACTTACCTACAGCCGAGCAGCATAATTTGCGGCAGCGGATTGTCGAGAACTGATTCCCTGAGTTCAACGTGGTGTAAGGCTGCTCTTGGTGGACAGCGCTTCAACGGATGATCTCCGCAGTGGCACTGACCGACCCTTCTTTGTCGAGGGGCGGCAGCTCCGGCACGCAGGCGGCAAAGTTCGGCTCCGGCGTGAGCTCGACGCGCAGTTGCACCTGCTCTTCGAGCGTTTTCGCTGGACGGTAGTGAGAGATGGCGCCCGCGCAGGCTTTGGCCGACGAACCGCAGGCGATAATGGGCTTGGCCGGCCCGTGCGGCGCTACGAGGACGAAGGGCGCGACATCCGGTTGGAAGCGGGCGCGGTCGAGGAGCGGGCGGAAGTCGGCTTCGATCTCCTCGGCCGGGCGGCTTGGGGCATGCGCCGTCACATGCTGCAGCGCACGCCGGCTCGTGGCGTCCATGCGGCCGACAAGGCTGAGCGCGTGGGCCCTGTAGTGGGCGAGAGGTGGACGTGGTTGGGCATGCGGCCTTTGGCGCCAAACGGGATGAGTAATCTAGTCTCTAAGGCCGATGAAATATGCCCGACAAGCCGACCTGCTACCTGCTGCTTGCTTGGGAAGCGAAAGCGCCCCGTTCACCATGTTCGCGCCAGAACCCGCGATTGGATTATGCGGACGGCAACGGAACGCGAACGTCCGTCGCGTGTCATTCACAGGCCGCCCGCGTTATAGGCTCTGGAACACTATACCAGAGCCAGGATAGTCAGTTTACGGCCCTGGCGCCTGGTGAGCGACTGCCACGGGCGGACGACGACTAGACGTCATCGTTCCGATCCCGCAGGCGGATCGGAAGCCGGCACGCCGCTGGCCTCGAAGCCACGCGGACACCCGGTCGACGATCCTCGATGTAATAGGCTGCAGGATGGCGAGTGCCTGCTGCGGCGTGACCGTTTCGCAATCCGGTTCGTCTCCCCACATTCGGCAGCGAAGCGACCAGAGCCGCGCTTGTGCCCTGAGGAGCGCCTGCGCGGTATCACTCTGCGATTTGCCGATCTCGCCCAAGGAACCGCATATGTCCTCGAGTTTAAACAGCAAACCGTCCGCAAGTTGAACGTCGCCGTTGTCGCAGGCCTTGTGGAAAGCCTCGAACGCGTAGTCCGGCGTTCTTCGGCCAAGCCGCAAACTGGGCCTGCGGATGATCAAGGCACCCGCCTGTGGGGGCGATTAAGCGACCGGATCTCGGATGAATACTGGCCCACAATGCCGGAACATGCTGCCCAGCCCTGATTGGGCATGACGGCGAGGTTTGGCATCTACCGTTCGATCGCCCTGGAGATCAGCACGGCGAGCGTCGCTCCTACAGCAAGATTTTCCAGAACCCTCGCCTGCGCAGCCGTGGGCACGATCAACGTGATAAGCAGAACTGCCACGCCGATCAGCAGGGCCAGGCAGGTGGCCGGTGCCCAGAGTGGATCGTGACCGTCCATCTTACGAACGCGACGCGGATATGTCGGGCCATGATCCTGCAACGGCCGGGTAACCCGCAGGCTTCCTACCGCGCCCCGCAAACGGCAGGATGGCAGAGTTGTCGCGGAGACTACCAGAGCGTCTACCAGGACGGCAGCGGGAACGGCCTGAAGGAAGCGAAGCCTGAACATCCAGAACGCGGCGACTCGCAAAAGCTCGAACCTGTCGAGGGATTTGCGCAAGAAAACAAAGATCGCCTAGTGCTTCGGGCATCATGGAAACAAGCGTCCCTATGAGAGCTAGGCGGCATCCGCATGAGAAAACAAGTCGTTCTTCGAAGCGCCGGGACAGACGGAGAGCGCCAGCGAGATGAAAGCCGCGGAACATATATCCCGTCCCGTCCTGGACGACGCGGCTCTCAATGCCTCCAGCCTGGTCTGCGCTTCCGCAAGCACGTTTGGCGCGTTGCGCCTTTCTGCTCCGGGGTAAGTGTCCTCCCGGAAAAGCTCCTGCTCGAGCAGGTTCAGCAAGTCGGCCGCGATCGCCTCCCGCTTCGAGTCACAAGCCTGCTCGAAGGCGATGAGTATCAAGTCTGACAGCCTGCGTGAGTAGCTGCTGGCGGTGGTCCTATGCTGCACGTCTGTCATCCGCCTACCTCCAAGAAACCGCGCCCGAACTGTTACCGCAACGAAAAGACTGAATCAACTTGAAGTTGCTTGCCTAAGCCGCGCAATTATTGAACTTGCGGGAACGCAACCCTTGCGGGTCGATCTGAGGCGGGAACCCGGCCGAGTCCGCGTCGGCTGCGCGGGTTCCTGGTAAGACCAGTCTCGGCGCCCGCTTCGCGCCGCACCCTGGTGCGTCATGCGGGAGGACGGCCTAGGTCGGCAGCGATACCTGCCGGTAAAATCCGTCAGACGATTTCTGGACGAGGGAAAAGAGCTTCCCTTATGGACGAGTGAACAATCTCGGCCAGCCGCTCGACGGCCTCCTCGGATAGCCTGTAGCCCTCTCCCGCCCGAACAGTAACGGAACGGCGCCTGCCCTCCGATGCTGAAACGAATGAAACCGTCGCGCGGCCCAGGCCCACCAACGCGCGGCAAGCCGCCGTTGCCCTTCTCGTCGCCTCGGCCTCATCCAGTCCGGAGGGGACGTCGTTTGACGATAGCACGATATCCACATCGAACAATGCCACCGGACACTTCAAATTGCATCCCGGGCATTTATGCAAGGGGCTTCTGTCATCCGCTTGCGTACACGAAAGTGTGATGATACAACCCGGAGTTGAGCGCGGGCTGCGGGTTTCCGATTCCATTTAGGGTGGCACACATGAGTACTAGGGCGGACAGGCTGAAACAATCTGTTCCGGCCCGCGTGATGGCACCTGGCCGCTACCGCATGCTGGCCTGGACGATTATAACGCTCGTCGTGCTGATGGCTGCGGCCGAGACGGTCGGCTTCCTTCTGATATCAGCTCACCAGGCAGAGCAGAACCAAGTCCGCACGGAGAACCGCGGCACCAGGCAATTGCTACAATACCTGGTGGACGCCGAAACCGGGGTGCGAGGCTTTCTGATCACCCGCAAGCCCGAGTTCCTGGAGCCCTACCACTCCGGCGTGCGCGCGATCGAAATGCTGCCGCCCGACCGCGTGCTGGAATTGGATGCGGCTGCGAGCGGAACGAAGGCCATTGCGCCGTCTTTTACTGTGGCCCTGCACAATCTCCGGGATCTTTGGGCCACCGAGATCGACGAATTGAGCGGCGCACCGGATAGTCATCGATCGACCGAACGTTCGCTGATCGAAGGAAAGCAGCTGATGGACGGCTTGCGTGCCCGCATTGCGGAGATGATGGCCGCACGGGACGTTCGCATCATTGCACTAGACGAGCGGATAAGCTCGGAACGCACAGCGAACCTGATCTTAATCCTTTTCGGAACCGTGACAGCCGTCGCCGCCGTCACATATGCCTTCGACCGCTCGATCCGCGACGGACTACGGCGGGATCGCGCCGTCGAGGGCGGAGCTGAGGCGAGCCGACGCACGCGCCTCCTGTCCTCGATGGCGGAGATGCTGCAGAGTGCGGTCGACCGCGACGATGCCAACGAGGTTCTCCGGGCAAGCGCGACCCGGTTGCTGCCCGGCGTGGCAGGCGCGCTGTATGTGTTCAGCAACTCACGCGACAGGCTGGACCTCTCTACCGAGTGGCCGGGAGATGGCGACCGAGGTGGGCCTTGCGGCGCCAACCCGGCCCATATCGCGCCTTCAGGTTGCTGGGCGTTGAAGCGAGGAAAGCCTCACCGCAACGAACTCCTTGCTGGCGCCCTTCGGTGCACGCACTGCGCTTCCGGCAGCACAAGCCTCGAGATCCCGATGGCAGCCAGGGGAGAACTTTACGGGCTTCTGCAGCTGACGGCTCGGGGAGGGAACGCTGAGCTTCTTCTTGACGAGGTGCAGGAGGTGGCCGGGGCCATCGCGGACGCCATGTCACTTGCGTTATCGAGCATGGCCCTACGCGAGCAGCTTCGAAACCAAGCGCTCCGCGACCCGCTGACCGGCCTCTACAACAGGCGGTTTATGGAGGAGATGCTTCAGCGCTTCACCCAGGACGCCGAGCGGAAGCGGCTGCCCACGTCCGTGGTCATGATCGACCTCGATCACTTCAAGGTTCTTAACGATCGCTACGGGCACCCGGTCGGCGACGCCGTCCTGCGACAGGTGGCCAATACCATAACCGGCCTGGCCAGTGGTCCCAACATCGCGTGCAGGATTGGCGGCGAGGAAATATTGATACTAATGCCGGATTGCGCGTTGTCGGACGCAGAGGCGAAGGCGGAGCAGCTGCGGGCCGCGATTTCGGTACTCTCTTCAGACGGCAGTGTGCCTCCGGTGACCGCTTCGTTCGGCGTTGCCTCCCGTCCAGAGACCACCTTAAGAGCGGAAGACCTGCTGGCCGACGCCGATGCCGCCCTCTACGCCGCCAAGCGGCAGGGCCGAAATGCGGTGGTCAGATCACCGGTAAGGCAAAGCGTCCCGACGCTGGTAGCATCGGAAAAGCAGGTGAACGCTTCTACTCACCGCAATCTTAAAGACTGACCGTCGCAAAAAATACAACCGACAATATAAAAAATGCGAATTAGGTTGCAACTACAACAAAACGCTGTCTGTATGCACTTGTAACGTCGAAATAACGAAGGGCGGACCGCCAGCGATGGTCGTAGTGAGCGAAGCCGCATCAAACATATCCGGCCTTCTTAGGCAGCACTCCGGGCTGCTCCCGTCTCTGGCATTCGGTTGCTCGACGATTGCGGCGTTCTCAGCCAGGGTGGTCAAGGCGGTACGTGGGCCCCTCATGGATAGGCAGGCGCAGGAAATGGCGACTGTCGAGTTCCTGCTGAGGGGGCGTGATCCGCTCACGAAGCTTGACGATTACGACTCACTCCGGGGAGCCGTCGCCGGAAGGCTAGCCGCGCGTGCACCTGCTGCTCTCTTTATGCTCCGGCTCGACAACCTCCGGGAAATAATCGCGGACCACGGGCATCGCGCCGGTGAATGCGTTCTGGTAGCGGTAGCGGACCGGTTGCGGAGGCTCTGGCCAACAGAACGCTGGTCGCGGCTCATCGGAGACGACCTTGGGTTTGTCCTCGGCAGCGTCGAGGGTGCGGCGCAGCTCGAGGCGGCCGCACTTGTTATCCTGCGCTCAGTGGAGGAGCCGATTTTGACCTTTGAGGGCGAGCTCCTTTGTAGAGCCAGCTTGGGGATCACCCGGATACCTGGACAGGCAGCCCGCTGCGACGCCGACGCGGGCACGACCATCCTTGCGGCTCTCTCGGCAGTGCGAAAGGCCTCAGCGGCAGGCGGCAGCCAGTGGATGCTGTTCGACTTGGAGCAGCAGCGGGCCGAAATGCTTCGGGACAACGTCAAGGAGGAACTTCGGGTGGCGATCGAGACGGGACAAATCATCCCCTACTACCAACCCATAGTAGACCTCAGAACGGGGGACATTGTTGGGCTGGAGGTGCTTGCAAGATGGGAACACCCGACGCAGGGCGTGCTGCCGCCCGACCTGTTCATACCGATGGCCGAGGAGATGCAGGTTGCGGGGCTGGTCAGCCAAACGCTCATGCGCCGCGTGATCGCTGACGCGCGTTACTGGCCCACCTCGCTATACTTCGCCTTCAACGCATCCCCGGGCCAGCTCAGGGAACTTATCAACTTCATCAAGGACCCGCCCTCGTGGCCGGAAGGGGCGCTTGACCCGCGGCGGCTGGAGATCGAGATCACGGAAAGTGCGCTGATCGAGGATCTGGAGGTTGCAAGATCGGTAATCGAGCTCCTGCAGGCCGCAGGCACGCGGGTGGTTCTCGACGACTTCGGCATCGGCTACTCGAATTTCTTCCATCTCCGCGAGTTGCCCTTCGACAAGATAAAAATCGACAAGAGCTTCGTTCTCGACTTGGGCCTGGATCCGCGCGCCGACGCATGCGTGAGGACTATGATCGCTCTCGGCAAAAGCCTCGACATTGAGATGGTGGCGGAAGGGGTGGAGAAGGGGCGGATCGCCAAGTATGTTGCGGACCTCGGCTGCCGGTATGGCCAAGGATATCTGTACTCGGCGCCGGTCTCAGCGGAGGCGGTGTCCGCCATGCTGAGAAATCCCGTCAAGACCAGTCCGCTCAGTCTCGTAGGGTGACGGCCTCGCAAGCGCCCAACGACCAGAAATGCGTCCTCGAAGGCCCGATGGCCAGCCCGCGACGTTCCCGAACCAAATTCGAATGGAGCAAGTCCGGGCTTGCCGAGCCGGCGCGAACTTCGAGGCCTGAACGGCGGCGAACCCGCGGAAAGCCAGGTGAGGTAGCCTTCGTGGAGACCCCGGCCATGAGCACAGCAGAACCGACAAACGGCAGGGAGGACGCGCACAGTCCGACTGAACGCAGTCGTCCTGACCGCGACCACAATGGCCGTGTGCGGCCGGGGCTCTTGGACACAAGTGGACGGGCTGTCCCGGTTACGGCGTTGCGCGGTTAGTCGGCCATTCCTGAGGTCATTCGGCGGCGACAGAGCACGGAGCAGTTCTCGCTCCCCTCCCTTGCGCGCCGGTCAGGAACGGAGCGGCAAAGGACGGGAACCGCACAGCTATCGCATTTCGTGCAATTTGCGGTTGCCGCCGTCCAGAGCCAGTTGAGTGTTCATGCATAGGCTCAGCCATGCCCGGATCGACGCGCTTCCCCTCCCATGCGCAACATCGAGACAGCCGACGATTAGATACGGTGCAACGAACTCGAGCGAGCCGGACGGCAGGCTGATGTTCTCCGTCGCCCAGAGCAGCACGTTGTCACCGTGTAGCCGCAACGCGGCAGCGACCGCCAGCGCCTCGGACACATGGATCTCATCGGGCCTGCGCAGCACAAAAACTTTTAGCCCGCCGTCCAACACTTCCAGGAAGAGCCTTTTCAGGAACGGCGATCGCCAGAGTTCACGGGCAATCAACTGTTCCGGAGCCGCCTGGCCCTCTTGGACGAAGGTGTGGGACACCAGTCCGTAGGCATGATCCACCACCATGTATTCGCCATTCCAGTCGGCATTCGGGGAGGCGGCCACGTTGTTCGCGAGGCCGAGCCTGGCAAACCGCTCAACCAAGGCTTCCACGAGACTAGCGGTCGAGATGCCGCCGAAGCGTAGCAGTCCGAGGGGCTCCGCGCCACATTCCCTCTGGAAAAGGCCAAAGTCGCAGCTATGTCCAAGGCTTTCGAACGCGGTGACGAGGGTATCCGCGTCGACCCCGACCTCGTCCACCACTGCACGGAGAAGGGCGTCTCGCTCCGCCGGGAGCGAGATGGCAGGTCGCGCAGGACCTACGCGTCGGGACCCGTTTCCCTGCGCGATGACCAGGACCCTCCGGAAGGCAAGCCCCAGCGGCCGGGTTTCGCGCTCGTCCAGTGGTGGAATTTGTTCTAAGCCAAACCTCAAATCGACCTCGGCGCCGTCCGGAAAGGAGCCGATCGAGACCAGGTAGGTGCTCCGCCGGGAAACCTGCAAGTCGAGGAGGATCTCTTCCCCGAGGCTCACCACAACCCTGCGCGATGGATATCCAGAATGGACCCAGGCTGGTTCAACGTCGACGAGGACCGCGACGCTCTCGCCCGATAGGGCCAGCGGCAGCCGCAGGCCACACCCGGGCGCAAGTCCCCAGGTGAAGCCGTCCTCCGGGTGGGACCATCGTCCGAACTGGTAATTCGCGGCGTCACCAGCCTCACCGAAAATCAAGCTGAGTAGCAGCCGGTTCGGACCACCATGGACGGCTTCGACGGCAGCGCTGTGCTCGCGAACATCCCGCCGCGGTGCGGGCTGGGCCGCCTCGCTCCCAGTTGGACCACCACTATTTTCGGAAGCGTATGCCTTCGCGAGGCTGCCCAATTCTTCCTCGAGCAAGGAGGACCGTTAGTAATCACCCGAATGCGGACTTGTCAAACGCTTTGGGAAATGGACGTGGACTGCCGCTGCCATACCCAAGAGCCGTTTACGCAAAAAACGCCTGGCGAATGCTTGCGCTCCGGCTGCCGCTCATCCGCAACAAGGTAAGATCGTCGTCACTCTCCGAAATGGCCAAGACCGTTCCGTGGCGGACCGCTCCGTGTTCTTGAACAGGACAAAAGGACCGGCACGCACGCCGGACACTATTTTAGTCAAGGGTCGCCTCGCGGCAGCGGACCATTGCAACGAGGGTTCGCAAGACGAGTTGGCAGCCCTCCTCGCTTTCGGCCGCGGCGACTTCCGGCTCGAAACCGCCCAGCAACGGCAAAGGAGTTGTCATCCAGGCGAGCATCGCTTCCTGGTCCGCGAGAACCCGCGATGCGATTTGTTCTACGCGTGCGAGCCGGGATTGTCTCTGAGTGTCATCGGCCAGACGCACAGGGCGCCCCGCCACCAACCCGAACCTAAGGGGTTGGCGCACCTCCCACGTCCTGAACTCAGTGTCTGTCACGGTCAGCGACAATATCGTCTCCCCTTCGCAGGCCCGAGCCGACTTCGACCGAGACACTAGGGCGTCCAAATAGTCGTGTCCAGGAAGAGTTCCGCTTAAGTCTTTATACTCTGCCGGGCAGCTGCGCCAGGCGTGCGGTCTGTCCTTCCAGGCCTAACCACTTGCGTCTGCGGTCCGCGGTCCTTCGAAATCCATACAGATTTAGGCTGCGCTCATGTGCTGACTTGCCACAACGCGCCTAAACCGGGTAGAACGGAACGGGAACGCATTGACGAGTTAAGGTTGTTTTCACCACGAAATAAATCGGCGCGCTTAAGCAATCCGGTAGCGTCGGCTCGTTACTTCTGAAAAGGCATTCGATGACAACACTTGCAATGAAATTCGAGAGAGGCGGGCGTCCTGGACGCATCTCCGTCGTCAGGCGACGAAGGTAAGGGAGTTCCGCCAGGGAAGAATTCGGGTTCGTCCACACTAACTGCGCGGACTGCAGCGTGCGACCTGAGGTCTGCCGTCCGTCATTGCGAAACCGCAACCGCGTTGGCGACCATGTTTGTGGACGGCTATCTCACTTCCGCATTTGGCGCTTGTTCGAAGTCCGAGATCGACCTGCTCGTACTCGGCTCTCTGATTGCGGCCGGTGTCGTCGATCCTGGCGCGCGATATACGACCTGGCTCGTGCCTTTAACATTACGCCGTCGAAGGTGCGTGCCCTCGTATTGAATTGGCAGTTGCGCTCGAGCGGCGGGGACTTCGACCTTGGGGAAGCGCTTGCTCGGGCAGTCGCAAACGCCCGCTTCGCAAAGGACGGAACGTTGCTGGCGTTCGGGATCGAGAACCCCTCTTGCGCGCGGAGGTTGAGGCCCGGCTCAAGCGGAAGGGCGTGTTTGCCGATGCCAGCTTCTCGCGCGAGATATTGCGCATGCCCGTCGATGAATTTGTCGAGTTCCTGGACGACATGGTTGACGATACTACCAAGCGTGACTTGCGGAAGCGGCTCGTCGTCGATCACCAGATGCCGGACCCTAGCTTCAAGGCGCTGGTCGCGGGTCTCCTCGGAAAGGTCGCCGAGAGGGTGGCGGGAAGGGCCGGAGAAGCGATCGCGGGAGAGCTCGTCGAGCCCTTCGGGGACTTGAGGATCGAGGACGCCGCCGGTCGACTTACCACCTTCCTCGCGCACCTCCTGCGCCGCGAAAGCGCTGCGGCTGCCGCGTTCCTGCGAGGCGCGGTATCCGTAGCGCGACCTGCCAGTAAGTTCAAGGCGGCAAAACGTTCCGAGGTAAATCCGGAATGCGGCGGACTCCGGGAGAGCGAAGGACGGAGCGCCTGAGTACCGCTCCGTCACGCCTGCACGTGTCAAAAGAAGTGCTGGTTGTCCACGAAACCGGCCAGCACGACCTGCGTGCCGTCGCTGAGAGCTAGGGCCGTGGACGTCGAACCGATGACTTCCGAGACCACGTTGACTCCCTCGAACGAAAACGTATCGATTCCTTGCTGGAACCCGAATATGACGTCGTTGCCTCCGCCGTGCCCAGCTTGGAAGACGTAGTCGTTCGCGCCGCCCCAGCCCGCGGCTTGGATGGCCGCGTTCCCGGAGCCGAAATCCACGGTCCCGCCAGCAGCCGAGAGGGTTGCCGAAAGGTCGCCCGACCCTGCCATTATCGAAGCGCCTCCATCTCCGCCCCAAACGTTGAGGTTTCCTGATCCTCCCACCACCGACAGGGAACCCCACCCGCCATCTATGCTCGCGTTCCCGGAACCGCCGACGAACGTCAGCATCCCCGCGCCTTGCAGGAACGAGACGTCTCCGGCTCCTGCATGGACGGTATGGGAGTCGTTGCTGTTCCAGTCGTAGTCGTAGACGTTGAGTGTGCCGTCGCCCCCGGTGACCGACGAACCGTCGGCGGACAGCACTACCGTTGCTGGTCCTGAACCGCAGGTGATCGTGTCGGCGCCGCATGCGTTGACGGTGTCTGCTCCTCCGCCGAGGGTCACGGCGCTCGCCTCTCCGCCGTCGGTGTAGACGGATATGCCCGGTCCCGCCCAGGCGCCGCCGGTCACGTAACCGGAGCCGGTCAAGGTTGCGGATGCCGGAGATCCACCCTGGTCCGATATCGCAACTGTGGCGTCGGTGACCGTCAAGGCCGTCAGGACACCAGCTACCACGCTCAGGTAAGCTCCCCCCGAGACGGTGCATTGGTCGTAGCCCACTCCGGAGAGCGTGTCATTCCCGTGAAAGCTGAGTTGACTGTTGCCCGAGCTGCCTTCGACTGTGCTATCGCCGAAAATCGAGATCGTCTGGTTGCTGGAACCGGCGTCGATAAGGTCGTTCCCGTAAGAGTTGACCAGATCGGCTCCCGAGAGCGTAAGCGTGTCGGAGGCTCCCGCCGCCGTGGAGATGGTGTCTGCACCTCCGAAGTCGATGGCGTCGTAGTTCAGCCCCCCGGAACCGCCCTCGATCAGCTCGTCGGAGCCGCCCAGCACCGAAAGGGCGCCGCTACCGCCCACCAGAGAGAGATGGGAGCATTGCGCCTCTACGGTGCTCGCCTGGTCTCCGCCGACGTAGGTGATGTTGCCGGTATCGCCGCCGATAAGGTAAGTTCCTCCACTGCCGTAGACCACGGCGCCCGCCGTGTCGCCCCGGCCGTAGATCCACAGGTTACCGGACCCTGCATACACGGTTGCCGCACCCTCCACGATCACCGTGTCGTCCCCGGCGCCCGCATGGATCAGGTCGTTGCCCACGCTGAGCACCTGGGCGTCGCCCGACGTCAGGTTCAGTATCGCTCCGGTAGGACCACCAGCGGTAGTCGCGTGCGACACCCCGTCGTAGACCTGCACGTCTGCCGCGCCGCCCTGCTCCGAAACCGCCTGGATACTTCCTCCCTCGTTGACGTCGAACGCGAAGCTTCCGCCGTCGTCTTCGACGTTCAGGAAACCGACCGAGCCGCCAACGGAAGCATAGGCTCCGTCACCCACCGTCACCACGGGGTTTCCGCCCTGACCCGTGATCGTGGCGCTGCCGAGCACCGACCATTGGTTGTTGCCCGAGCCGTCGAGTATCTGTGCCTGCCCGTAAACCTGGCCGGTGACGTTGCCAGTCCCGCAGGCGATCGTGTCCGTGCCTTGGCTGTCTACGAGATCTTGCCCGCTTATCACCAGCGCGTTGTTTGAATTAACCATCGTCGTGATCGTGTTGCCGCCGGAGTAGCCGACCTCGGTGAAGTCAAGGCCTCCCGAGCCGCCGATGACGACGATATGGCCCGCGACCGCGGTGACCGTCAGAAGACCACTTCCCCCCTCGATCGCGCCGTAGGTGCCGTCCATCGTGACCGCGTGCGACTGGTCGTCTGTGACGAACAGAGTGGACCCGGGGAGGACGCCGGAGAGGGTCTGGTCCGCGATCGCGTTCCCCTGACCGTCCACGTTGCCGGTTTCACTCGCCGGTCCGGCCGCAATACCGTTCGCAGCCACTCCGTCGAACTCGTTACCCGTGATGTCTGCAGTCACAGCCGTCTGGTTCAGCACCGCGACGGCGTCAGGTCCGTAGTCGTTCTCGAACACGTCGCCCGCGACCAGCAGCGACGAACCGACATAAGGAATGCCTTCACCGCCGAAGTGCACAAATGCTTGGTTCTGTGCATTCGGCCCTTTCTCAATCAGGTTGCCTGATATCGTGTCGGCCCCGCCGTTCGGCAGGTCTATCTCGTAGCTCGCGTCGCCAGTCGGACCGTCCGCGAAGACGTTGTTCTCGATATCATTAGCGTAGGCACGGCTCTTGAACTCGTGGCCGACGTTGGCTCCCTCGCTGACGTTGTTGGTAAACGTTACCTTGTCGACCGCACCCATGTAGAAATTGTGGGTGTAACCGGACCCGGACCCGTTGTCGTCGAACAAGCAGTGGTCGACAGTCACCGTGTTGGTCAGACCGGCGATGACGGGTGCACCGAGGATACCGTCCTGGTTGTTCTCGAAACTGTCGTTCTCGAGCACCATTTGCCCGCCCTCGTAGCGTATACCGGCGCCGTTCCCGCCGTCCTCGTCGGAAATCGAGCATCCGGAAAAGCTGCAATTTTCTACCGTGACGTCGTTGTCGACCGTGAGGATGCCCTTCTCGTTCGGAGGAGCTTCCGTGGCGACGAAGTTCGCCATGCCGCCCACGCCCGCGATGGTTATTTTCGTCGTGACCGTCGCGAAGTCGTTCGTGTAGGTGCCTGCGTCAACGAGGATAATACTGCCGTCCGGCGCGTGGGCGGTCGCCTCCGCGAGCGTCGCAAACATCTCGCCCGCACCGACGGTAAGCACCTCCGGCCCCGGTGTGGGTGGGATTATAACGTCGACTGGGAGAAGCCCCGAATTTACCGTAGCCGTTGAGCCGATATCGGCATCGAAAGTCTCATCTCCCCAGGTGAAGTGCAACATGTATCCTCCCTCGAAAAGGCGACACGCCTTTGGTCTCTCAACCGCGAGTTGTAGCGTATGTTGCAACGATACGCAATCGCCACATTCTGTCGTTGGCGCTGCTACCGCGGCTAGCATCGGCGCTCAGCCTCGTGCCCGGCATGGGTTCGCCGCTCAGACCGTAGTCCGCCGCTGATCGGAGCTTCCGCATCTACCTCCGAGGTAGCATCCCATTTTGGCCATAACCGCTGCGATTTCGATGCGACATTTCGAGTTCCATTTTGAGAGGTTCGCCCGAGATGGCTGCCTTAGCCGCCGGACATTCGGGCGGCTACTGCGGCTTGGTGCTGCTGCAGCTCGCCTTCCGTGTCGCAGCGGAGTTCGCCCTGTTCGAGGCGCTGCACGGGTTCAGGAGCGACCTTCAGCGGCGCCGGCCTGTCGATCGCTGCCGGTTGGGCGCGGTCGTGCCTGCGATGGCGTCCCTGATGCCCGCCAGCGCCCGCCGCTCCCACTGCTTCCGGGCTGTCCTGCAAGGCTGTGCCAGCGGCTCCAAGATCGTCGGACGGTTGCGCAGATGCTTCCGTGAAGATGAGGCAGACGAAAGCCGCTAACGCGGCGCGGGTGGGCGTGATCCTCACCTTCTCAGCTCATAATGCGTCCTCAACGGCGGCCACGCCGAACAAGCCAGCGTAAAACTTCGTCGCGAACCGCAGATCGCCCAAGGCGGAGTGTTCTTCTTCCATTCCCGGCGCTTACTAGCCGGCACGACTCTAACGGTGGCGGTCCGAATTGCGAAACAACTCTGCCCGGACTATCATTTCTGCCGTGCCCTCTTAAGGTAAGCAAGACCCAGAAACCCGCTGATAAGCGTGAGCACAGAAAGCATCACAGTCGTGTCAATGCTCGCATGCAGATAGTGACAGGAATGTCCTCCTACTGACTGGCACACTATCCTACTGTGGCCAACTTAGGCAAAACCAATGACGTGCCGGCCGGACGTTCGGCTTCGTGCTGGCTCTGTCCACAAAATCAGACTACGCCGGCGGTGATGCCACCGCCCCATCGTCCCCCAGACTTCCTTGCAACAGGCTCGTTTCTGACTGTCCGAGACCTGGTAAAGCGCTGGAGAATCTCAGATCAGAAGATTCGAAGGCTCATCCAAGCTGGCGAGTTGAGTTGCGAGGTGCACTGGCACACATTCTATATTCCGGAAGAAGACGTTCTGCAGTTTGAAAAACGCCGATCGGAGCCAGTGGCCAATTGAATGAAAGTATCTCGCGATGCTCCGGGTAGGGGCGGACGGCCGCAAAGCGGATCGGCGACGCCGCCCGTATTGCCGACCGCGGCGCCATCTTCGACGCTGCCCGCCACGCCCTCACGCTCCATCAATGGCTGCAGGAGCCCGACCTCGACCAGGAAGGCGAGGTGCAGCGGGCCGACAGATTGCTGCACGCCGAAGCCGGGCCTGTCCCTTTGCTCGCTGCTGCCGCGGGTTTTCGAGTCTGGATCGACGCCGGCGAGATCCGCGCGGCCATTCGCGCGGCCCTCGTGCGCTTCTGGGTCCGCTCGCGCCTGCTCCGCGCACCCGTGCCGCTGACCGGTGCGACCGCCTTACCTTCTAATGGGGAACTCGCCCGCCGCCGTGAACCGACCTCTCGGACTGTGCAGCCACGCTGCAAGCCAGTTGGTGAGCTTTGATGTGGAGGGTTGCGCGAAGCCTATACCGCGCAGCTGCACGTTTGCTGGCTCTTCGCTATCTCCGAAACTGCGGCATCGAAGTGACCAAAGCCGTGCCTGCGCCTGGAGCAGAGCACGCAAATGTTCGCCCTGAACGCTCCCTCGCTCAAGACAGGGCTTGAGCTTGTCCTCTAGGGCAACGAGCAGGTCTCCAGCGATTTGGAGTTCATTCGCGTCGCATGCGTGGTGGAAAGCTACTAGAGTGTCGTCTGTTGCGCGACGGCCGAAAATCAGGCTCGGTCGTTTCATATACATGGTCGGTCCCTTGGTTGGGTGGCCAGATTAAGTGCCCTACAACTCTTTACGCACAACTCCTATGAACGGATGCGACCTGCAACGAAAAAGTACGGGAGTGTGCGTTCACACTTAGGCTTTGGGGCGTGCCTGTGGGGGGCGCATCTAGTGGCGCGGCGCGGCCGAACAGTATCACTTGTCAACCTGATCTCTCGCTCCCGTGCTGGCGGAAGACGAGCCACAGGTCGTTTGCCCGGCCGGGTAATCCTCATGTACCGCTCTTCGATGGACCGGGGTGGCGCAAGTTGAGGTTGTATTGCCGGGTGCCCATTAACCTCAGCGTGCATTTCACTTGCTATTGTAAATCGGAAATCGTATCGTTCCCGGTGCGCACAAAAGACCTCTCGAGGTTCTTCTGCGCTATGGAGGATAGTATGTCGAAGAATCGTGAAGAGGTGGCATCAAGCCGGCGAATTGTTCGTGGCTTGGCGTTTGCTGTGACTGTGGCGGCATTTTCGCAACTAGTGGCGGTCTCTCATGCAATTGCCGCTCCGCTTCCAGGCGAGATGTCCGGCTCGGCAGGTTCGCTGAGTCTGTTCATTGGTGCGAGCACGGTCGCCTCGCCTATGCTTCGCTCCGCGTCCGTCGGATGCCCTTGCAACGGGACAAACGGCGTAGCGAGAGCTACCAGCATCGCCTCGATCGCTCTCGGAGCTTCTGGTAGCCTCATTTCAGCAGCCAATACGACAGCAACAGCCCTCGGCACAAACAAGAATGGTTTGGCGGCGACAATCGAAGGAGCGGAGGTCACCAAGCTTAATCTTCTTGGCGGGTTGATTACGGCGGATGCGATCACTTCGAGGGCGAGCGTGGGCGCAACGCCGAGCACGCTTAAATTCTCCGATGAAGGCACTACGGTTTCAAACCTTGTGATTGCCGGGACGAGCATCGACCCTGCTGTGCCAGACAATACTACCATTGTCCTGCCCGGCCTTGGGTCCGTGATAGTGAAAGCCGTAACCAAGACTGGCAATAACAGACGAGCGGCTATTCTGGTGCATGGTCTGTTGGTCGAAATCAGTGCAGATAACAGCTTCGGTTTACCTGTCGGCAGCAGGATCACGGTAGCCAGCGCAGGGGCCGGCTATTCCCGGGTAGAACCAGCCGCTTTCCAAGAAGGATCTGCAGTTGCAGCAGAACTGACGGGTGATGCGAGCAGTAGCCTTGACACTGCAGTTGGCCTGGGAAAAGGGGTTGGTCTGCCGAGCTGTACAGGAACTGCAGGCGCTACACTGGAAGGTGGCACTGGCGCTTTGGACATACCTGGGGTTGCGTCAGCGGTATCGGAACGATCAACCGCCTTTGGCGGTCCGGTGGGCACTGCGCTGGTCACCAAAACTACTTCAACTCTCTCTAACGTTTCTCTATTGGGTGGCCTGATCACTGCAAACACAATCTCTGCAGTAGCTCAGGTGAGTAGGACCGGAAACATCTCCTCCACCTCGTCTGCCGGGTCGGGACTAACGGGTTTAATGGTTGCTGGCGTTGCTGTGCCAGCGAGTTCGCCGGCGAACCTGAAACTGACGTTGCCAGGCATTGGGGACGTCATCGTCAATGAGCAATCTGCCGGCGCGCTGGGTGGTAGGATAGAAGTCATCGGACTAGATGTTGAGGTCACGCACACCAATTTGCTGGGCATTCCAGTAGGCGCGCGTTTGATGCTTGGGCGCGCAACTGCAACGGTGAGGCGGTTCTGAAAAGCTAGAAACAACGGGGTGAGTTTCTGATTATCTGCACAGAACTAAAGGACTCAGGCCTTGAGGGCATAAGCCGGGCGATGTTCAAATGGTCTGAGCGCACGGGGTTCGGCTGTAGGTCATCGAGCAGGGCAAGTCGGTGCAGAACGCCGTTGTGGAGCGGCTCACGGTAGCATGCGTGACGAGTGTCTGAACCTACACTGGTTCCGGTCTCTCCATCACGCCCGCGAGGAGATTTCCGCCTGGCGCGGCCACCACAACGCCAAACGCACACATTCCACGCTTGGCTGGCTGTCGTCGGTGAAGTTCCTGACGACGAGAACTACGCCGGTGCTTGAACCTCTTACGGGCTCCGCACCGGCGCTCACCGCAACTGCGCAACAGGAGGTTTTCAGTTTACCGTGGCCCGGATTCAGAAGAATGGCTGACCGACCAGAGCAAATTCTTCGGGATTTCGAAACAGGTCTTCGATAAGCTCCGCCGTTAGGATAAATGACGTCCGACGTATCGGAGACGAGGACGGGCAAGCCTTTAGCCGCGACTTGATCCAGACGCGCGTCGGGGTCACGGACCGAAATGCCGAAAGCTCCGCATTACTCGAGTTGTCGTTGACGCCGGACAGGACGTAGCCGCCGGACATTCGGGCGGCTACGGCAGCTTGGCGCTGCTGTAGCACGCCTTCCGTGTCGAAGAGGAGTGCGCCCTGGTCGAGGTGCTGCATGGGCGCAGGAGAGACCTTCAGCGGCGCTGGCTTCTCAATCGTTGCAGGTTGGGCGCGGTCATGCCTGCGATGTCGTCCCTGATGCCCGCCAGCGCCCGCCGCACCCACTGCTCCGGGCTGTCCGGCAAGGCAGTGCCGGCGGCTCCAAGATCGTCGGACGATTGGGCCGACGCTTCCGTGAAGATGAGGGAGACGAAAGCCGCCAAAGCGGCGCGGGTGGGCGTGATCCTCATCGTCTTAGCCAATTGGGCGGCTCGCATGCAGAGTATCCCTTTGCCGGTGGCCGCCTTGTGCGGGTGAAGGGCTGATTGCGAGTCTGCGCTCTTAGGGAGGTCCTTATGAGCAAACGTAGCAGCACAGCATGGCCCAGATAACCTTGTTAACGGGGTCAGAGCGTCGGCCCCGGTGGAGTGATGACGAGTGGGAGCGGATTCTGGCAGCGGCATCCGCACCGGGTGCCATCGTTGCGAACTGTTCCTGCCAATTCGAGGTGTCCACAAGCTTGATTTACTTATGGGGGGAGCAGGCCTTGGCGGCGGGTCAGCTTGGGTCGGCCTTTGCGCCTGCTATTTCGGCCGGCGAACCTATGCTGGTGAAGGAGCCGGGGCCTGCGGCGAACCTTATCGAACTGCCCGACGGGTCACGGGTGAAGATCAGCCCGCACGCTTCGCCCGAGATGGTGACGGCGGCACTGCGGGCACTGCAATGATCCCGATCGCTAGCGGGGTGCGCATCTGGATCGCGACCGGGCACACCGACAGGCGCCGCGGCAGGAACGGCCTCGCGCGGCAAGTGCAGGAGGGTCTTGGGCGGACTCCTTTTGCGGGCGACGTGTTCGTGTTCCGCGGCCGCAGCGGTTTTTTGGTCAAGGCGCTCTGGCATGATGGTGTCGGGTTGTCGCTGTGTGCCAAGCGGCTTGGCCGCGGCCGCTTTGTCTGGCCGCAGACGGTGGACGGCGTGGTTGCGCTAACCGCGGGTCAGATGAGCTATCTTCTGGAAGCGGTCGATTGGCGCAACCCGCAGCAAACCTGGCGCCCGGAGCTTGCCGGGTAGGCGGATAATCCATGGTGTGTCGTCAAAAAGAAGCTACGCGGTTACGACGTTTGTGATTTACTGGCTGGCGTGAACGCCGAGCTTGCCGCCCTGCTAGACGACTTGATGCGCTGAAAACCGCGCTGCTGGCGGCACGCGCGGAGGTAGCCGTCACGCAATGCTCCAGAGACCAGGCGCTGATCGCGCATCTGAAGCTGGAAGTCGCCAAGCTCAACCGGGATGGGTTTGGGCCGCGGTCGGAGCGCACCGGCCGGCTGCTGGATCAGACGGAATTGCTAGGCGCTTGGCGAGTCAGCAACGAGTGCCTCCAACTCGGCCCCCCATCGCGCTTTAGGCGACACCGTTTCGCCCCACGCGACGGCATAGAGAGGAGGAAACTTAGGCCACGTCACATAGCGGAAAAGGTTTTAAGACGTTACGGGACATAGATTACCTGACTTACATAAATCGCGGAAGCCTGCCCTTGCGACCGAGCCCAAGCCAACCTTAGAGGTTGCCGTCCGACGTGCACAGGCAACGTCACTAACTTCGCCAACATTCGTGACCTACTGCTCCACAGTAGACAATGCAAGGCTCTAAAGCACTTGCTTTAGAGAAGCTGTATAGCACCGAATCTGTCTATTCAAGGAAATAGCTTGCGCCTACAATGAAGAGAAAGCTTAAAATAACTAGCGCAACGAAAATTCGCAGAGCTGCCGCAGGACCGAAAAAAATAAACATCAGTCCGACAGCCAGCATCCCAAACGCACTTAAAGAAAGTATAACGTAACGCACAACCGTTTTGGATACAGACCTATCTCTACCCGAAAATATCGACATAAAACTTAATCCACTCTGCCCAAGTTACACCACCCAAAGCACCACATCGATGTCGCGTCGGCTCATCTCAAGCCAAGTCATCTTGCAGTTAGCTGATGCACGCGAACACTTCACTCGCTCCACCCGTCTATCCCGATGTATGCGGGATACGGATCGAGCTCACCGTGCCGGCAGTAGACGAAAGTTTTTCCTCTCTCGCAATGAGTTGCTTTAGCATTCAATCCCACACATCCAATCCCATGACGGTGATGAGCAACGACATTGGCGTTGCCGTTCAATCCTAAACGGAGGTCCATCTAACATCACAACGAAAAGTTGCGCTGTCAACTAAAACACACGCTTTAGGCGGAGCACGCAAGCTATTCGAACTACGGGTGCATGTTGGCTGTCTTTTGCAAGCGTAACGAGTTTGGGGTGGAACGGGGAGGGAAAGCTATGAATGCGTGATCGACGAGGCTGTGGTTCGGACAGCGGGCGGTGGAAGACGCTTTCAAGGCGTTCCATCAGGCCTGCCAGGCTGGCGATCTCCATGGTTCCACTGATTGCTGCTCTACAGGAGGAGAGGTTCAAGCTCTACATGGAGAAAGGTGAGGTGAAAAGGGGAGCGTCTTTGTAACCTGCTTCAGCCGCAGGGAAGCTGTAATCGCTCCAATGCTGCAGCTTCGAAGAACTTTCCCATGCTGCGACACACCTGATGTGGGCTGACGCAAGCGGGCAGGCGGCCACAACGAAGCTAAAGGGCTGGCTCGCCTCGTGCCGCTGTAGTCTACCAATCGGTTTGCGGCAGCCGCAGAGTTCTCCATAAAGGAAAGCAGGTCGACGCCCGACCGGCGCTCGAGTAACGTAAGACCCCGCCGCGCTCAGTGCGCCGGCTGGAAGCCACCCGATAGTGAGGATCAGGCATGGCGGACCTCCATCGGTGCGCGGGACTGCTTCGTCAACGATAGCTGCGACTTCCTTGATGGTGACCGGCTCGGTGACGGTTCGAGAATAGGCATTACTTGATCTCGCCCACCGGCGTGTCGCTCCGGCCCCCAGGCTGTTCCGCTCGAGCCCTTGCCCGGACCGCGCTCTCGGCATAGGCGCAGTTCGCCGGCAGCGAGGCTGGTGGCGTTCCATCACCACGAACCCGGTTTGCTCCAGGCAGCGCACCAGAAAGGAGGCTGTGATCCTCCCTGTGATCTCCCCAGCTAGCTTGAAGTGTTTCCGGCCGTCGAAGCGCAGGCGTGCGACACGGCTTGCTTCAGCTCGGCAGAGGTGACCGGGAGTAGCGTGGTGGCGGATTGTTCGTCCATACCTTAAGCTCGGCAAGAACAAAGAAGAACAAGGCCGAACTTTCAGACCTGGGTGGGTGAGGTCCGTAAGGGATCAAGCTGAACTTCGTCGAACGGCAAACGTGCAGCTTCCGTTTCGCGATGTCGGCTAAGTTTTTCAGCACGAGCTTTGCGGACCATTCAATGTTTGTCAGACTTTCATTACTAGACGAGTTTCCTCCGTCGGAGCACCGCGATGTCGAGGTTTCCAATGCCTTCAGTGACGATTTCGACCACGTCAAAGTGCTCGCTCCAGGTACGTCGGACATGGTCGTGGGTCTGCGCCACATTCCGATAATATTGCGGATCGTCGATTTTGCCGTCTAGGGCTTCGTCTATCTGGTCGGCATGGAAGCCGTCACGTACGAAAGCCTTAAAATATTGAGGCTTGTTCCACACTGATGACCAGGCAGCAGCCGAGGGCCCTCCGAAACTCATCAACACGATGCCGCCCGGTCGAACAACACGGGCGAGATCGGCCAGCCAAGCAGTCTGGACAGATGGCGATACGTGGGTCATGACTGATATTGAGAAAGCCGCGTCCACGCTGGCGTCGTCTAATGGGCAGGGTGGCATTAGGGGTGATTTGATAAAGCGCCCGGGCTTAAGGTTCTGCGCCGCCCAGGCGACGTTCTCGCCGTCCACGTCCAGACCTAAGATGGTAGTTTCCGGCCATTCACGAACGAAATGACGGGCAACGCGGCCGTAGCCGCAACCCCAATCCAAAAGGACCGGACAGCTGTCACGCAGAACGCCGTGTTTGGCGAGCATCACCTGAAGAGCACAATAATGATTGAAGCCGAGCATTGTCGCCGTCCGGGCGTTCGACCATGTCTGCACGCGGGTGAGCTGCGTGGGATCTGTTGGGAAACCCACGGCAACACCTAGGTCACGCGGAAGCCACACGCGGCCATATGGCTCCGGCAAGGCGTCGAGACCGGGATCGCTGTATCGAAAACGGAAAGTGAAGGGATCGCAGCCAATCCCGCTGGCCGCCAAGTCGATAGTAAGCTGAAAGTCGGAAAGGGCGGAATTCGGCCAATACCAATAATGGACTCCCCATTCAGGAGCTTCGAGGGGATATTTGAATTCGTATGCCACTCCAGGTCCGAACTCGACGCTCAAAGCGGACGGATTTCCGTTCGGAGGTAGATGCGAGCCGACAACCGTAATTATCGAGCCATCAAACGAAAAATAAGGCACGGCAAAAAAAGGACGGTCGCAAAGCCCGAGAACGACAGCGGCGTCGACTCCAGCCATACTACGAACTCCGGTGCGCGCCGGCACGTCGATGATTGCAAGAGGGTCACCGAATACATCAACAACCGACGCTCTGCAGGACCCGTCGTGCCCGAGACGTACCGGCGGAAGACTGCAACGGAACGAGCGGCCGCCCGAACCGCCAACTGGGAAGCTCGGCACTGTCGCCCATGGTTTACCGTCGATGTAGATGGCAGCGGGACCTGCGGGCACGCCGGTCGCGGATAGCCCTACCAGGACCTCTCCCTGGTCGATGAACAGGTCCACGATGTCGGAAGCGATTTTCGGCGTTTCCATAATACCCTCCTAGGAGGAAATACCCTGCATCTCGCCTTGTCGTAGGCGGAAGGCGAGATCGAGATAGACTTGATTGCTCGGATCGAGGGTCAAGGCGCTTGAGATAGCCTCAGCCGCTCCGTCGCGCTTGTCCGCTGCTTCTCTCAGGACCGCAGTCCAGTAGAGAAGGTTGGCGTGGTCGTCGATTGACAAGATTGCGTGCTCTGCTACCTCCGCAGCGTCGACCGGGCGCTTGTCTTGGATCAGCGCGTAGGTCAGGAGCTCCTGGTAAGCGCCATTCCACGGTGCCGCCTCAACGGCTCGTTCTAGGAACGAAACCGCCTCTCCCGCCCGCCCGACGCTTAACACAAGCCTAGCAGCCAGCGAGAGGGCAGCAGCATCCTTTGGCCGTGCCTCAATCAGCGGCTGCACGAAACCGGCTGCGGCCCCAGCATCGCCCGCTGCTTCGAGCACATAGGCGGCAGAGTAGGCGTGGGATGCGTCATCCGACAGGCCCGGGCCGATGCTACGGATGATCGTAGACGCTCCTGACGGATCGTGAGGCATAGAGTTCAGCGCAGCCAGGACGGCGCGGCCGACATCAGAGGAATGGTCGGACATATACATCCAACCATAATGATGTGGCTGATGGTCGGTCTGAAATGCCACTAGGCGACGCTCGGCCACCTCGCTGATCACGAGCTCAGGCCGCCACTCGTCAACTGCGTCCAACATCAGCCTGGTAGTAGTGCCGACGGTGAGGAGATCGCGGAAACTCCGAGCAAGGTAAGGCGAGAGGTCCGTCATAAAGCTGTCGCGAAAAGCTAACACGCGTCCGCCCGAGACCGACGGCATCTTGGTTTGCGTCGCAGTTTGCCGTTGCGGGCCTCTGCATTCGAGCACCCGCAACGGATCAGGGCCGTCAAAAGCGGCGATCGGAATTTCCGCGCGAACTTCAGGGTCCAGCTGCGATCCGAGGTCGCCGAAGCTTGACTTATACGTGAAAAACACTTCAGACGGCGTGACAGTCCTTGACTGTATGCTGGTCGGCACAACTCGCATCAGGTCGCGATAGGCCACGCCGCTGCCAAAGGTAGTCCAATGCGAGTCGTTTCGTTGATAAACGTCAAGGCCACCTTTGGCGGCGCGTAGAGTTCCGACAGGATGGACGAACGTCACTCCGGCTATCTCGCCCATGGCTTCTATGAATACCTCTCCGGCCATCCGATAAGGACCCGGGTAATCACGTGGCAAATCCTCCGGATAAACAGAGGGCGCATCCGGCGCCACCATGAACACATAGGGTATTCCGCGCTTCGACAGTTCGCGGCCACGCCGTCCCAACGTTGCCCGCCATTGTGCGAGGAGCGACGGAGTTAAAGCGCTACCGTCGGTGAACCTGCCAAGGTCAAAACCATCCTGCCGTCCGAGGAACAGGCGTCCGTTGCGGCCTCTCACCACCGCGCCAACAGTCCCGTGTAGCGCCATTAGGCTTCCGCATCCTGCAAAGCTGCCATTCTAGCCTGTAGCTCGCCGACGGTGCAGTCCATCGTGGCGTCCGCTTCGGAAAGGGCAAGATTATATCGCCTAGACAGCCGCGTCAGCAGTACGGAATGCCCGAGTGAATCCCATCCCGGAACTTCGTCACATCGGGTGCGCTCGCCAATCGATCCGGGCGGCGTGTCGAAGGTCTCCTCGACTAGTCTCGCGAAGGCCAGGAAGTCTAGCTTTCCATTCACGACATCACTCCGTCCAGGTATCTCCGCCTGTTTGCCTCGCGGCTGACTTTCCCGCTTGTTGTCTTAGCCAGTGCCCCGGGCGGCCGGACCAAAACTTCATGCAGCACAAGGCCCAGGGCCTGGGAGACCGCGTCCCTGATGCCCCTCGTGATAGTCTCGACGACATAACCTGCTTCCGCGACCGACTCCACGACGACAATAACCGCTTGGCTCCCGGTCGACGCCCGGTCGATGCCGAAGGCGGCGGCTCGCCCTGGCTTAACTCCCTCCACCCTGTTGGCCGCTTCTTCGATGTCGTGGGCGTAGACGTTGCGGCCGTTCACGATTATTAGGTCCTTGATCCTCCCGGTAATGTACAGCTCTCCAGCATGCAAAAAGCCGAGGTCGCCAGTGCGATACCATAGCCCTTCGAACGCGGCCGCCGAAGCTTCGGGGTCACGGTGATAGCCCAAGAACATTGAAGAACTGCTGATCATCACCTCGCCTATCGGCCATCCACCCGGGGGAGGAGCCGACGGCGACGCAAGCAGACCGGCCAGCATTGAGAGCGGAGCGCGGGGCTTGGGCTCTCCTCGTGCTTTGCCGATGCGCAGTGCCGTATTCCTGAGAGGCGCGCCGCAGGATACGACGCGCACGGCGGCAGTCGACCCGGGCTTCGCGCAGATCGCTACCGAATGCATCGACATCGCATCTTGGTCGATGGACATGACCTTCGGCGCCCGGCCGAGGGGCGACTGAGTAACCGCGAACACCGTCTCGGCCATCGCGTAACATGTCGAAACAGCGCCGGGCGCCAATCCGTGCGCGGCGAACGCGAGAGTGAACGCTTCCAGCGTAGTCGCGCGGCAGGGCTCCGAGCAATCAATGAAGGATCGGACGCTGGAGAGATCAAAGCTATCCGCTTCAGTGGCGGTGTTCACAAGGTGAGCGAATGCGAAGTTCGGCAGCCAACAGAAAGACGCTTTGTAGCGCGACACCTCCTCTAGGATCGAAGCCGGGCGGATGAGCCAATCGAAAGGGTCCATAGATACGACCATCGATCCAAGGCAGAGCGGCAGCAGGACCGAAGTAACAAGTCCCATATCGTGATAGAGGGGAAGCCAAGAGGCAACGGTGTCGGACGAGGTCATGGAGAGCGCGCGAGCGTAAGCTTCAACCTGTCGGCGCACCTGCCCGTGTGTCAACACCACGCCCTTCTTAAGTCCCGTGGTTCCAGAACTGTGCTGCAGGATAGTTGGCACGTCGTCGCCGTCCACATCGCTGATCGACGGCAGCTTCCCCTCTGCCCGCAGCGCATCTCTGATCAACGGATCTATCAACGGCGTGTCCGACGGCAACACGTCTGCAAGCTGAGAATGCAGCGACGAAGGTGCGATGACTACAGCTGGCGCGATACGCTTGAGAACGGTTCGATGACTTTCCCAGTAAGTCGCAGCGTCCTGTTTGACAGTGGGGCCGGGAAGAATGCAACCTGCCAATCCAGCGCGCATGGCACCAAGCAAAGTCGCGTATGCGTTGAAGCCGCGGGGTGCGACGATCACCGCGATCGCCGCTCCGGACATAGACCTGATTGGCCGCATTGGAAAAAGCCGGTAAGCCCAGGCCAACATCGCCACGGAGACGTCGCCAGCGGAGAATTGGCGTGTGCCGCTAGGCTCGACGAAGAGCAACGATGGGCGTTGCGGGGTGTCTTGCCCTGCCTTTTCGACTGCTCTTATGACTGATGGCACGCTCATGCTAGTGCCTTGGATGATTCTCTCGCGGCCAAGGCACGAAGCTTGCGTGCGCGTCCGCCGATCGGGACGACTGCGGCTTCGAGACAAGCCTGCGGCAACGGACCGGCAAAAGACTCCACGAAAGCTCGGTCGAACACTTCGGGCCACCCTGTCGACGCAGGAACGTAGGCCTGCGCCTCTCGTGCGCCGAAATCTGCCACACGGGACACCGCCTCGCGTAAGGCTTCAATCACGCCGGGCAGCGAAATCTCGCATGGGACTATGTTGCCGCAGATCGCCCGGAGTTGCTTGTGCGATCTGTTTTCGTAGACATTGGTAACAACCAGCGCGCCGGTTGTGGCAAACTCGAAGGGTATGACGCTAGGGTGCGGCGCGTACATGAGGCTGATACCCACGTCCATCGCACCACACATTCGCTGGTAGTCCTCTTCGGGTTGTTTCTCCCGCAGCACCATTTCGTGACCGTCGCCTAGTTGATAGGGAGGCAGCGCGCTCAAGGCACCGATACCTTCGAAGCGCCATTCCGGTCCAAAGAACGAATCACGGCAGAGCTTCTGCAAGGCTAGAACGGCGATTTCGAACAGGTTTCGCGAGGCGTGACTTTCTGGCCTGGCATACAGCACTAAGTTACGGGTTGTACGCGCCTTCATAGAAGCGGCAGTTTGTCGGGGTAGCTGCATAATGCGGTGTTCGAATACAACATGGCGCCTTGGCGAGTTACGTTCCTTTCTGTCTACAAACGGGCCGACACTGTGCGCGTCAAAATAATCTCTTAGGAAGCTGCTGTTGATTATCGCGAAATGTGGGATGGAGTAAATGGACTCGCAGATTGCTCGGTGAGATCCGTTCTCATAAAAAACGGGCTCGTACTCCTGCGATAGCAGAAGAGGCAGATGTCCGGTGTAGGCGGCGAGCCTTGCGCAAAGCGGCAGGTCCCATGCCGTGTAGGCCATGAACCGGTCACTTAGCCCGAACTTGGCACTTGCGAAAGCCCGTTTGTCAAAGACACGGATCGACAAGAACGCCTGCTTTATAGGCTCGGAACGCTCCCGCAGCAGGAAGTAGGGAAGATTTGGGTCTTCCTGAAGGCAGACTGCCGCCACACCAAATCCTGCATCCACGATGGCGACGATCAACCAAAGAATTGCCCTGTAGCCTCCGAACATGATGTCCGGATTGAGGGTCGGAAAGACAATCCAAATCACGGGAGTGCTCCGGGAGGCAGCATCCAGCTGAGGCAAGCCGTGTTTTGGCTCGAGCCGTTGCCCGAGAATGGCTGCATGCCTTATGAGAGTTGGGTTTGTCACCCC
>CBDAQC010000002.1:0-2151274 GCA_965198915.1 Acetobacteraceae bacterium
CACGTTGCGGCAGCTCGACGACGCACGGATCGGTGGGGAACCGGTGCGCGGATCGCGCCAGCAGGTGTTTGGGCTGGGTCCGGGTTTCCTCTCGGAATTAGGAAGCGCCACAATCATCGGCACGGCTTACCGCGAGTTCGGAACCGAGAACCGGCCGGAGGGCTTTCAGGCGGTGCTTCGCCTGTTGCAGCCGTTCTGAGCAGGAGGCCGCGCAAGCGGTTCCGCGCGATTGCCAACTCTGTGCGGACGTGGGTCGCGGCGTTGTCGGAGGGGGCCTGTTCCAGCTGCTGGATTTTGCCGAAGCCGTAGCGTTGAGCCCTGAACATGGTCGCATGACACTCCAACCTGCAAGGTTGACGGGTAGCGCAGCCACCATTCTGACGACGTAATGCTGTGGGTTTACCAGCGTGACTCGCGACTCTGCAAAAACAGGTCGCCTTCAATCTGTGACCCGGCATCAAGAGACAACATCTTGTGCACGATCACCCCATTCCGCCATTGCTTCCAAAATCGAGCGGAGCGTATGCCCCTGGGCAGTAAGGCTGTAGTCGGTCTTCGGCGGGATGGTGGAGTATTCTCGGCGCGTGATCAGGCCCCAGGACTCTAGCTCCTTCAGCTCCTTCGACAGAATGCGGTCGCTGACTGGAGGGCAGGCCCGGCGCAGCGCCGTGTAGCGCAGTGGCTCGTTGCGCAGCAGCACCCAGAGTATCTTGGGCTTCCACCGTCCGCCGACAATCCGGGCTGTGAAACTCACTGGACATTGTCGCTGCACTATCATGGAGACGCACACTAACAAAAAGATCCGCACTTGCATACGGTAAGTCCAAATGGGCCTCATGCAGTAGATCTGACGGAGGAAGTTGGTGCATGAGAGCGATTTGCGTGACGTCCCAGCGAACCCTGGAGTATTGTGACGTTCCGGCACCGGAGGCACCCCCTTCGGGCCACGTCCTGGTCGACATGATCGCGTCGGCGATCACCCATGGCGACAAATTCTTCCTCACGCGCCCGATGCCTGGCGCGCCCCCGGCCGACGGCCATGACATCTACGGAGCGAACGGGGCGGGCATCGTCGTTGCGATCGGCGATGGCGTGCCGGCGGCGATGCTGGGGAAACAAGTGGCGATCTACAAATCGCTGGCCAAGAGCGTGCATACCCGTGGCCTGTGGTGCGAGCGGGCGCAGGTGCACTATTCGAGCTGTCTCGTGCTGCCGGATCATATTGTTGCGCGCGATCTCTGCGGCTCACTCGCCAACGTGCTGACCGTGTACGCCTTCCTTGAAGAGGCCGTAACGGGAGGGAAAGGCCTCATCGTAACGGCGGGCAACTCTGCCACGGGCTTGGTCGCAGCGGCGCTAGTACGTCGCCGCGGGGTCCCGGCAATGTTCCTGGTTCGATCCGCGGCTGCGCGCGACGGACTCCTCGAGCACGGGACCGAGCACGTGCTCGTTTCGACGGAAAACGGGTTCGAGGACAAATTCGCTACATTGGCCCTTGAACTCGACGCCACGACCGTGTTCGACGGCGTAGGCGGGGATCTGCTAAGCCGGATCCTGCCGCACCTGCCCATGAATACGGCCGTGCGCATTTATGGCTTCCTCGGAGGCGCCAGTCCTATCGCACTCCCAACGACGTTGCTGATGGGGCGGAACCTTATGCTTCGACGCTTCACGGTGCTTGAAAGTCTAATTGTTACTGATCCAACCCGCTTGGCCAACGCCTTTCGGGAGCTTGGAAATATCATGGATGAACCGCTGTTCCAGACGAGGGTCGGTAGCGAGTTCCGGCTGGACGAGATTGATCACGCCATGACTTTCCAATCAATCGATGGCGGGTCGCGCACTGCTAATTCCCTGACAGAGAAAACTCCGGATCAATCTTATCAAATAGGTTTACGATCTGTCACGGTTATGTGTCCGTGCAAATAGCAGAGATGGACTCACGGGCGACCGGGATGCAGATTAAGCATGTTAAATGTCGCACGCCGTTCGTTGCTGATAGCAAAGTAGCCGATAAACGAGGTGGGATAGTTCGTCATACTGATGCTGGCGAATATTGTTACTCAACCATAGCCTTCTTTTGGAGCTAGTCGACAACCTACCCTACTACGACTACGTCTGAGACCTGCGAGACAAGTGCTGTAGGAGCTTCGCAAAACATAGCCCGAGCCAAACTGGGGCGCGGACGAGACATAGCCACTACCAAATCCCACACCTGCCATCGGAACATGGGGATTAGGCTGAGGCAGCCGGCCCCCCTTGAGTTTGTTGGCTCCGCGGTCGCTGCGCGAGCTGGACGACAGCTGCGGTTTAGCCTTGGCACGTCCGACACGTGCATCTGCCTTCCGTCCGCGGGAAGCTCATCAGGTAGTGGTGCGCGGCGGCCTTAGTGGCGCCTGCTTTAACTACATGGTGGGGACGGTCTCGAAAAAAATCGTAGATCCCGTGAACCGTTGTGCCCGGATCCTCCCTCTTCACCTCGGGGTCGCACGCAAGCGACTGAAGGAGGCCTGATCGTGATCTACCGGAAGAACCTTTATGCGTGGGAGCAGATTTGTCGGGTCCTCCTCGGTTTGGCACTTGCCGTAGGGGCCTGGTATGCGCTGTCGTCCAGACTTGTAAGTTATTCCTTCATCGCCATCGGTCTTATTATCGCATCAAGTGGTGTTGCAGGCTTCTGTCCGATGTGTGCCATGGTGGGCCGTCGTCCAGTCGGCTCCAGTCCCGCCGAGGGTCACTGATACCATGTCCCGGCTGCCCGCGCCGCTCGTCCAGATGGCGATTGGCGGTGACCAAACGGCATTAGTTAGGTTGCTCGAGGCCGCCCGCCCGGACATCAGGCGCTACGCGCGCGTTACTTGCCGTGCAAACGACGTGGACGACGCCGTGCAGGAGGCGCTGTGGCTGCTGTACCGGAAAGTCGGGACGCTACGCGCTGCGTCATCCGTTTCGGCATGGCTTTTCGCCGTCGTCCGCCGCGAATGTCTACGCCTCGCACGGGGCTTTGGTCTGGCGCCAAGCCTAACGCACCCGAGCGAGATAGACATCCTCTCACAGCCTGACGAGGTGCTGCGGCTCGATGTGGCTGCGGCAATTCAATCGCTGCCGGAGCACTACCGCAGTATCGTCGTGATGCGCGATTTTGAGGAACAGACCATAGACGAAATTGCAGGTTCTTTGAATTTAAGCCGCGAAGCCGTCAAAGGCCGCCTGCACAGGGCGCGCATTCTACTGCGGGAGTATTTATTGAAATGAGTCCATTCGCTAGCCAGACCGTGGTCCGACATGTCGGACGAGGTGTAGGAGCAACGCTGTTAGCCGCCCTCGCCGTTTGGCTGCTGTCCTACCCCGGGACACTTTCCGGCACGGTGGCCATCGCCTTCTTCATCGGCGCGGTTGTTCTGCTGCGTGGCTGTCCGATGTGCTGGTTCATTGGATTGATTGAAACCATCAATATCGCGTTGCGAAAGGAGCAGTCTCCATGACAGACTCGACGACCCTATCGACCTATTCGACGCCGGCTGACCTGGCTCTCGGCCCACTTCTCGCCGCTATGGCTCCAGCGGAGGCGAAAGCCTTTCTAGCGTTCAAGGCGATATCCGAAAGGGACGACGGCGCGGTTCCCGCAAAGTATCGGGAGCTGATCGCGATCGGAGTAGCCCTCACCACGCAGTGCGCCTACTGTCTGGACGTCCATACCCGTCGAGCGCTCAAGGTAGGCGCGACTCGCGAAGAACTTGCGGAAACCACCTTTATCGCTGCCGCGCTGCGGGCGGGCGCCGCAGTAGGGCACGGCCTTCTCGTCCAGAAAATCGCTGACGCTGCGATCAGTACTAGCAAGGCATGATGAAAACATGGGGTAACGTCACGTCAACGGGAAAAGCTCAGCAAAAGGCTGAGCAAAGGTAGCGGGACAACGCTCACCCAAAACATAGGCCATCATCCACTCGAGCCAGCGCCGGCGGCGCCTGGCTACGTCGGCGCACTCGGTCTCCTGCGCGGTGAGGGCTTTCTATATGTCCAGCCAGCCTTGCAGAGCAGCCGCGACAGCGAACTCGGCGTCGCGGCAACGCCCTGCTCTCGCTGCCGTTGCCCGGCCAGTTTCGGCATGGTTACGTCAGGCTCGGCCTACAATGGGACTAGGCGACGTTCGCCTCGAAGGCGGCCGCGGCACGATAGATCGTGGCTTCGTCGTGATGTCCGGCAATCAGCATCATGCCCACCGGCAGCCCGTCGACCTTGCCGCAGGGAACCGACATCGCGGGATGGCCGGTGACGTTGAAGGCGGACGTGTTGGCCAGCGAGCCTGCCGCCACCTGCATGCGATGCTGGCGCGGCGCGTCCAGGTCGGGAATTGGTCCCGGCTTGGTCGGCGAGGTCGGCATCAACAGCAAGTCATGGCGCGACAATGCATCGTCATATGCCGTTCGCAGCAGACGGCTGATATTCTGCGCTTTCGCGTAGAAACGGCCGAGATGGTGCTTGCTGAAATACTGGCCGAGCATCATCACCAGCTTGAGGGTGTCGGACAGTTCTCCGGTTCGGGTGCGCCAGGCGGCATGGGCGGTGCGCAGGTCGGTGACATAATGTCCCCGCCAGCCGGTTCCGAACACGTTGCCGTTCATCAAGGCGCCAACGCTGCCTTCCGACGCGATCGCCAGCCACAGCACCGCTCCCAGCGGGTGCATCGGCACGGAAACCTCCTCGACCGTGGCGCCAAGTTCGGCGAACCGGATTGCCGCGGCACTTACTTTAGCGTCCACGTCGGCCTCGGAGTCGGTGTGGCCGAAGCCTTCGCGCACGATGCCTATGCGCAGACCGCTCGCGCCGAGGCCGAGCGCTGATCGATAGTCACCGGGCGCACCGTTGAAGCCTTGCCTTGGGTCCAGGCCGTCCGGACCAGCGATGACCTCCAGCAGCAGGGCGTTGTCGGCCACATTGCACGTCATTGGCCCGACATGGTCGAGCGTGGCTTCAATAGGCATGATGCCCGTGTATGGAACAAGGCCCACGGTTGGCTTCAGTCCGTAGATGCCGCAATGAGACGCGGGCACCCGAATGGAGCCGCCCTGGTCACCGCCCAACGCCATGTCCACGTCACCCGCGGCGACCAGGGCGGCGCTGCCCGAAGAGGAGCCGCCGGTCGTGTAGCCGCGCCTGTGCGGGTTGTGCGTAGGGCCTGTCGGATTGGTGTGGCTGCCGGCGGACAGGCAGAAATGCTCGCAGTTGGCCTTGCCGGTGATGAGGCCGCCGGCGTCGAGGATGCGCGTTACGACCGTCGCGTCCACTTCGGGAACGTAGCCCCTCAAAGTCGAGGAGCCGTTCATCATCGCTACGCCGGCCAGGCAGATGTTATCCTTCAAGGCGACTGTCCTGCCTAAAAGCTTGCCCTCGGAGGCGCCGCGGACCTCCGACTTCACGAACCATGCATTGTGCGGGTTCTCTTCGGCCGTCGGCCGGTAGCCCGGGGTCCGTGGATAACGAACGGCGGGGCCGTAATCCGGCAGCCCGTCGAGTATGTCGTAGGCGGCAAAACTCGGCTGCAGCATGGCTGCAAAGAAGTCGAGATCGCCTGCCTCGAACTCGAAATTCAGGTCCTGGGCCACCGCCTCGAGTTGCGCACGCGTCGGCCTGCCGATCGTCATGAAGCTCTAAACCTCGGTTCGGCTCGACAGCGGAAGTGATGGCGTCGCCGGGCAGCTAGTGGGCGTGCGCAAGCGCGGTGGTGCCAAATTGCAGCCGGTGGCCGAGATGCGGCAGCAGCCGCAGCACGTTGCGGCCGATCGCCTGTAGCTGCTCTTCCGTCAGGTCGGGAAAGCCGAGCAGCGCGTGCAGGTTGTCGACCAGGGTGCTTTCGGTCGAGCAAGGAACGCCGCAGTCGGAGCCGTAGACAAGATGGTCGCAAGTCGTCATGGCGAGCGCCGAACGCAGGCTATGCGCCGTGCCAGTCGCCGCCGTATCCAGGAACAATCCGGATAGTTGCGACGTGATCTCCGCCTTGCTGATCCCGTTCGGGTTCGGCACCCAGGGCTCGGCCCCCAGCAGCGCGAGTCGGCCCGACATTGCGGGCAGGGCGCCGCCGCAATGCGCGATGATGAAACGGATGTCCGGATAGTTTCGGAACACACCGGCATAAAGCATGTCCACGACGATGCGGGCAGTCTCGAACGTGGCCTCCAGCAGCGCCGTCGGACGACCCATGGATGGCGGCGCGTATGCGTCGGGATGCATGAAAACCACGGCGCCGCGCCGGTTCATTTCCGCCCACACCGGATTCAGCCGCCGGTCACCCAGTGAGACGCCATTGTAGTTGCACGTCACTGCAAAGCCGTCGGCCTGCAGGCTGTCCGCAGCCCGGCTTATTTCGGCGAGGCACGCGTCGGGATTGTCCGTCGGCAGCGCGGCCAACAGACCGAACCGGGACGGGAACCGCTGCACGATCGAGCGGCCGTAGTCGTTGGAAGCCGTAAGCCAGTCGGGGACTTTAGGGATATTGCTGAGGAGCTGCATGGCTATCCCGTTACGGTCCATGTGCTCCAGCGTGCCTTCGACGGTCCAATCGAACGGCTCCTGAGCAAGGAAGCAGCCGAGATGCATCATCTGCAGGCCGGCCTCCAACTGCTCGCGCGTTTTGGGCGTCGAGAAGTGGGCGTGAACGTCGATCCAGCCTTCAGCCCGCACACGGCTTGCCATCATGGCGCGCGACTCCTCCTGCACCAGTCCGCGGCGGAAGAACGACCATCGGCTGCTGATCTCGATGCTTGAAGCGTGAGGTTAGGTGTGCCTTTCGAAGACTACCATCCTTGAAACGCCGCCGCTTGTCTTAGCGCGTCCAGAAATGCCGTGGGAGACCGACGCATGTCCGCCGTCAAAACCTCTCAGACGTGCTCGCGGCTCGGCTGCCGCAGGTGCTCCATGCCCCGCTCGGCGAAGTAGTGCGAAGGCGGATGCCCCACCGTCCGGCGGAAGGCGGCGCTGAACGCGCTCACCGACCTGTATCCGCAGCGGCCAGCCACTTCCGCCAGCCGTCCACGGCCGGTCCGCAGTGCGGCTTTCGCCATCGCCATACGCCACTGCAACAGATAGTCAATGGGCGGCATGCCGACGACGCGGTTGAATCGTTCTGCGAAGGCGGAGCGCGACATGCAGGCGACAGAGGCAAGTTCAGCGACGTTCCAATTTCGCTGGTAGTCGGCGTGCATGGCGCGCAGCACGGACGCTGTCTGCGGGTCTCCCAAACCGGCCAGCAATCCCCGATGCTGCTCCGGCCGGTGCGCGGCGGTTTGCCGCATCACCTCTATCAGCATGACTTCCAGCAGCCTCTCCAAAACGAGCGTCCTGCCTGGACGATCGGACCATGCCTCGCTGCCTATCAGGTCGAGGATTGAGCGCAGCCTGGCCGCTTCCGAGTGGCCTCCGCGAACCTCGATGGCCGGCGGCAGGAGTCCGTTCAGCAGGGACACGTTTTCATCACCGAAGGTGAAGCGGCCTCCGAAGATCTCGGTCCTCGGCGCGTCGTCCCCACCGAACAGCAAGGTTGCCGGCCGGCTTAGATCGACGTGCGCCGTCTCTAGGTCGACAGGAACGACGTCGTCGCCGCTGCCAAGACCCCAGACGGGCGGCGCGGCTAGGAGGAGGAAGTCTCCTTCGCGCAACACGCGCCGCTGCTCGCCTGCGAGTTGGCAGACGCAGCTGCCGCTGCCGATAATGCAAAACACCACGTCATCGTTTGCGGGAAATCGCACGCCCCAAGCGCCCGATGCGGCCAGCTGCTTCCACAGCAGGGTGTTGGGCCGAAGCAAGCCGATCACTTGGGTCAGGGGATCCATTGTTGGACGCTCGCGCATGAATTGAGGACTATCTGCAGTAGCCCATCCTTAGCCGGATGAATACACTCAGCAACACGGAACTTCTTCCAAGACTGGAATGCGCTGACTGTCTTGCCTACGGAACGAGCCACCCATTATCGAGCAAGAAATGAATTCATCTTCATGAGTGCAGTAGCAGAGTCACAAATCATCGCGGGGCCTGTCCACATCGAAAAGGGTTTCTGGTCCGCCCTAAATACTCTGCGCAAGCTGGTGGACAACCCGATGACGTCGTGGCCGGAGGAAATCTACACGAATCCGATCGTGGTGAGCCGCATGCTTGGTCAGAACACGATATTCGTTTGCGATCCTGCTTTGGTCCAGCAGGTGCTTGTCGACGACGCCGACAGCTTCGTCAAAGCCGAGTCCATGCGCCGCTCCCTCGAGCCAATGCTCGGCCAGGCCATCCTGACCTCCGAGGGCACGCGCTGGCGCAGCCAGCGTCGTGTCGCAGCACCCGTCTTCCGGCCGTCGCACGTCAACAACATGGTGCCGGCGATGATTGCTGCGGCGGAGGCGCTCGCCGCCAAATGGCGCGACCTACCGGAGGGCACGACCCTGGAAATGACCCAGGAGATGATGGGCCTGACATTCGAGATCATCCTGGTCACCATGCTTTCTGGGCAGGGCGACGCTGATCCTGCCCTTTTCGACCTCAGCATGCGCGACTCACTGAATTCCACGAGTTGGGAATACGCGCTTTCCGCGCTGGGTGCGCCAATGTGGACGCCTTATCCAGGAAGGACGAAAGCCAGGCGTGCCAATGACTATTTGCGGGCGACGCTCAGCCGCAGCATCACCGAACGCCGCCGGACCGGCGAACGCCACAACGACCTGCTCAGCCTGATGCTCGATGCGAAGGACCCCGAAACAGGCAGCGCGGGCCTCGGCGATGACGACATACGTGATAATCTGCTCACCTTCGTCGCCGCCGGTCACGAGACGACGGCGCTGGCCCTGACGTGGACATTCTTCCTGCTCGCGCGTCATCCGGAAGTCGAGCACCGCGTGTTGGCGGAGATCGAACAGGTGACCGACGGCGGCGCCCTGAAGTCCGCGCACGTCGCCAGTCTGGTCTACACGCGCCAAGTGGTGCAGGAGGCCATGCGCATCTATCCGCCAGTCGCCATGGTGGTCAGGCAGACGACGCGCGTACTCGAAATCGGCGGAGTACGCGTCACGCCGGAAGACAATGTCTTCGTCCCGATATACGCCATCCATCGCCAGCCATCGTTGTGGCAGGAGCCTGACCGGTTCGATCCTGACCGCTTCACCACGGTAGCGGTCAAGGCACGTCATAGATGGTCCTACCTGCCGTTCGCGGCGGGTCCACGCATCTGCATAGGCATGGGTTTCGCGCTGCTCGAGGCTGCCGCAATACTAGGGGTTCTGTTGCCACGCGTGAGGCTCTCGGCGGCAGCAGGTATGCAACCGCTGCCGAGGATGAAACTGACCACACGCCCGGCCAACGGAATGCCTCTCAGTGTCAATCGGCGTGCGCCGAATCCTCGACTGCCAAATGCTTCAGATGCAGAGGGGAACGGATAGAAGCCGATGAATAAACACGTCAGTTTGGGCAACCAAGCCAATGATACGAATTGGCGGGTTGCCCCGTTCAATCGATGGTCGTTCCACAATATCCAAAAGGTGTTGACGACACATCAAGTCGCCAGCGGCGGGCGCGCCGCAGAGTTCCAAGCGGACCGTAAAAAGAAGCGTGGCATGCTCCTGAATGGCCTGTTCCTTCGCACCACCAAAACCGACGCCGTCGTCGCGCTTCTCGATGGCCGCATTGTCTATGAATGGTATGCGCACGGCAATATGAAGGACACGCCGCACATCCTGATGTCGTCGACGAAGGCGGTGATCGGCTTGCTGGCGGGCGTTCTGAGTGCCCGGGGGAAGCTTCAATTGTCGACCCCGGTTACCGATCACGTGCAGGAGATCGCTGGGACGCTCTATGAGGGCGTGACGCTTCATGACCTCCTCGACATGCGGGTAGACGTATCGTTCGACGCCGGCCAGCAGCGTTCGTATGACGAGGCAATTAACTGGGGGGACGAACCTCGATCCGCCGCCGGCGCGGACCTGCGGGCGTTCTTCAAAAGCCTGCAGGTGCCGGCAGCAAAACATGGCGGTCCTTTCCGCTACGTTTCGGCCAATACCGACCTCGCCGGATGGGCGATCGAGCGTGCCACAGGCCAAACCGTGGCCGAGTTGCTGACCGAGTATCTCTGGAAGCCGATGGGAGCGGAGAGCGCCGCTCATCTCACCGTCGACCGCGCCGGACTGGCGCGCTCGAGCGGCGGCTTCTGTGCCACGGCAAGGGACTTCGCCCGACTGGGCCAACTGATCGTCGATGGCGGTTCGATCGGCGGCAAGTCCGTCGTGCCGAAATGGGTCATCGACGACATCTACGACAACGGTGATGCCGAAGCGTGGAGGACGGGTGAATGGGGTCAGCAGTTCGGCGCCATCGGCAAGAAGATGCGCTACCGGGCAGGCTGGTATGCCGTCGATGACGACCCACAAGTCCTGTTCGCCATGGGCATTCACGGCCAGAACCTGTTCATCGACCGCAAGCGCCGGCTCGTCGTGGCCAAGCTGTCGTCCTGGAGCAAGCCGATAGAACGGCTTCCCTTGTTCTTCACGCATCGCGCGTTCAGCCGGCTGCAACGGTCGATACGCGGGGCGACATTGTAGCGTTCAGGCGAAACCGCATGAGGCCGTTGCCGCAAGCCGTCGCCGGACGCGCCGAGCACCGCCGTCGGAAGCCGTTGTCGAGCACTATGAGAGTCGCGAAGTTGGAAGACCCGGTTGGGCACAATCCGATCACCGAAGACGTCACCACGTTCGGACCTGTCAACGCGCTCCTCTCGATGACCGGCTTGCCGAGCGTGGCACCGATCGACGGTGTTGCCGTACCTTCGGCGCTGGACCGTGTCGTCTTAGAGACAGCGTGTTAGAAGCCTATAATCCTGTAACACCCTGTAGCGCGTCATCCAGGCTCCGCGCCTCCCGAAGCGGCAGCGGGCCGGGGCGGGCCGAAAGCCCCACCCGATTATGCCATACTACCCGCATGCCGACGGCCGTGGCGCCAGGCACGTCTGAGCTGCTTCCCGCAACAAAAATTGCGTCCTCAGCATTCACGCCGAGTGCGGCCAACACGGCACGATATGGCTCCGGGCAAGGCTTATAGCAGCCTGCCTCCTCCGCCGTAATGATTGCATCAAAGGGAACATCTAAGCGGGCTGCAGCCTTGCGGCCAAGCTCAATCGAGCAGTTCGTGGCCGTGCCGATCAAGATACCATTTGCTTTTAGCTTGCGGAGTATGTCAGGCGCCTCAGGCCAGGGCTGCAATGTCGCCCACCGTGCACGCAACGCCGCCGGAGCGAGCGGCGACACTCCGGCATCCCGTGCAGCCTCTGCGACCAGAGTTTCGTATGGCCGGTAAGCGCCGCATCCATAAGTCAACTCAAGGTAACGGGCACGCCAGCGCCGTCCGTCTTCTTTGCTTCCCGCGGCATCATCCCAAACCGACCAGCTATCGAGCAACGCGGTCAGCAAGTCGAAAACGACAGCTTTAGGCGTTTTCATGGAGCATTCCTTACATCCGATGGCTGTAGATTGGCGGTCTCACGAATGAAATTCAGACAGCGTCTGAAGCGCGGACAGCGATCGCTTCGACTTCGATAAGGCAACCGTGATGGAGTTCCGGAACCGGCACCACCGTTCGGGCAGGCCTGACGTCTCCGAAAGCGGCCGCATAGATCTCGTTGAACCTAGGCCAATTCCGGACACCTACGATGTAGGCAGTTACCCGCAACACGAACTCCGGTCCGCTGTCGGACGCCTTCAAAACAGCGAAAAGGTTTGCCAAGACCTGCCTAGCCTGATCTTCAAACGGCTGGTCCGCCATATGCGTCCCGTCCGGCCGTAATGGAAGTTGACCAGAAACGAAGGCGATATCACGCCACGCCGTTGCCTGAGCATAATGCCCGGCGGGGGAGGGTGCATCCTGCGTAGTGACACGTTCAATGTTTCCGTTCATCATCGGATCTCACCATCCATTGGTGCGCGGCCAGATTTTGTTGATCTGACCATTATCGTCGAGCACGTGATATCGGTCGTGCTGGGCTCCGGTAGCGCAAGCGTGATTTGGCAAGATCCGAACGCGAGCGCCCGTCGGGAGCGACGGTAAGTCAGCCTCCGTCCCTGGACGCACTGCGACGATGCCGTGTTCTTGGTTGACGTCGAGGAGTATAAGGTCCGCGTAGGGCCGTCCGGCAAGGTCGCAAACGACGCCATAACCTTGATCGGTCTTCTGCTTCGCAGTGCCGCGATCACGTGACATCGCCATCCAGCCAGCATCAATGATGATCCACCCCTTCGATCTTTGGTGACCGATAACGGTTGCGAGCACCGACACTGCAATGTCGTGGACGGCGACCGCGCCTACACCGGCTTGATACAGATCCCCGAACATGAAAACGCCTGCCCGAACTTCAGTCACGCCGGTCAAATCACGCGCGAAGCGCGCCGTCGGGGTCGAGCCAATGCTGACGATGGGACAGGGCAGCCCCGCCACCCTGAGCGTCTTCGCGGCCGTCGTGGCCGCGATACGCTCGCCCTCGGCCGCGGTGGCAACATCGTTTCGATTATCAAGGGCGTAACTCCCGCCAGCGTGGACCAGTACACCTCGCAACGCCGCCCCTCCCGCGAGCAGGTGATCGCCTATAGCAAGGAGCGTTGCCTCATCCGCCGGATGCACCCCGGAGCGATGGCCGTCGGGGTCGACTTCGATGAACACCGAAAGCGCATCGCCCGACCCCTTGACGTGGGCGGCAACAGCTTCGGCCTGCTCAATGCTGTCTAGGATGATCGCAAGATGCACTCCACGGGAGCGGATGGCCGAAACGCGGTTTAGCTTGCCCGGTGCAATGCCGACGCCGTAGATGATGTCACGTACGCCGCCTTCCGCGAGGTATTCCGCCTCGTGGAGCGTCGAGACCATGGCGGGTCCGTCCGGCGTCTCCATGGCGATACGGGCCACGTCGATTGATTTCGAGGTCTTGAGATGAGGCCGGAAAGCGACGCCAAGGTGCTTCAGGCGAGACCTCATCGCCTCAACATTGGCGCGGAGCTTACCTTCGTCGAGAAGCAGGCAGGGCGTCTGGACATCGTCCGAGTCCAGTGCGACGGACGCCATCTGCTCTCCTACATCTAAAACGGCGTATTCCACGGCAATCCCTTCCCTCGTCTCCGCAATAAGGCCCTACCGGTCCAGTTCTGCTATTAACGACTGCTAAGGGGTGCATTAAGCTATGGTTAATGATTTCCTCGGATGATATTGAGTTCTTCGTCACCATTGCCAACGCTCCGTCCCTGGCGGCCGCGGCTCGCGTTCTCAACGTCTCGGCACCAGCGGTGACTCAGCGTTTGCGGGCGCTTGAGGAGCGAATAGGCGCACATTTGATAGACCGCACGGGTCGTCAGCCAACACTGACCGATGAGGGGGAATTGCTTGTCGAACGGGGCCGGGACGTCCTGACCGCACTGAGCGGTCTCGATGAGGCACTTGCCGAACGTCGTGGGCAAGTGACTGGGCATCTCCGTATCGTGGCGCCACTCGGCTTTGGGCGACGCTATGTCGCACCCATAGCGGCTTCGTTTCAGCAGGAGCATCCGCTTGTCAAAATCGATTTGTCCCTCACGGACCGCCTCACCGGCGTCCCGTCGAGCAGCTGGGACCTTGCGGTCCAGGTGGGCGAATTGCGTAACGTCACCCCGAGCCTCATCATGCGTCACCTCGCGGACAATGCTCGCCTAGTTTGCGCTGCACCGTCCTATCTTGAATCGTTCGGTACGCCATCTGCGCCCCAGGATCTGCACGTTCACTCCTGCATCGCTCTGCGCGAAAATGATGAGGACGTCATGCTATGGAAATTTCGGGTGCTGGAGGGCGGCCCGGACGTCAGGGTCCGGATTCGGCCCTACCTGGTGTCAAACAGCATTGGATATTGACCCCCACCGGCTTCCAAAAGTGACCCCCTTCCGGGTGCCCTTTTTGACGGCCTGGAGGCGCTAGTTGCGGTTCCTAAACCGCCAGCTGTCGTTGCCGGTCTCGATGATGTCGCAGTGGTGGGTGAGCCGGTCGAGCAGCGCCGTGGTCATCTTGGCGTCGTTGAACACCGTGGGCCATTCGGCAAACAGCAGGTTGGTGGTGACCAGGATCGAAGTCTGCTCGTAAAGGCGGCTGATCAGATGGAACAGCAGCTGGCCGCCACTCTGGGCAAACGGCAGGTAGCCCAGCTCGTCTAGCACGACGAGGTCCAAGCGGGTGAGCTGCTCGGCCAGCCGTCCGGTCTTGCCGGTGCGAGCTTCGGTCTCAAGCCGGTTGACCAGGTCGATCACGGTATAGAACCGCACCCGGCGTCCCAGCCGAATGCAGCTGAGCGCGATCGCCACCGACAGATGCGTCTTGCCCGTACCGGTGCCGCCGACCAGCACGGCGTTGCGCTGGCTATCCAGGAACGAGCCCGTGGCCATGTCACGCACCAGGCCTTCGTTGATCGGCGTGCCGGAGAAGTCGAACTCGGCAATCTCCTTGATCAGCGGCAGCTTGGCGGCTGCCACCTGGTAGCGGATCGAGCGCGCCTGCTTCTCGGCGATCTCGGCCTGCAATAGGCTGCCGACGATGTCCTGCGCCGCGTGCTGGCGCTTGAGGGCGTTGCTCAGCACCTCGTCGTAGGCAGCTTTCATGCCGACGAGCTTGAGCTCGCGCATCAGGTCGATGACTTCATGACGTTCCATGGTTCGTGCTCCGTAAGGTGTCGTAGCGTGCACAGTCGGCCACCGGCTCATGCCGGAGGCGCAGCGCATCAGGGGTGGTGATGGTCGGCGCGGTCAGCGTCGGCCGCTGTCGCGACAAGGCGTTGAGCACCACGTCGCTGCTGCACAGGCCTGCTGACAACGCTTCGCCGCAGGCTGCCTCCACTGCGGGCAAGCCATCCAGCAACACGGCGTTGAGGATGGTTACCATTTGCCGGTCGCCGTCGGCCGACCCATGCAGCCGGTTCTGCACTCGGCCCAGGGCGCCGGGCAGCACCCAGTTCTTGAACGGAGCGCCATTGCGCAGGGCGCCGGGCTTGCGCGCCAGCACCGGGACGTAGTGCCAGGGATCGTAGACCGTCTGATCGCGGTCGAAGCATCGCGGATGGTCCGCTACCATATGGCCATCCTGGCGAATGGTGATCCGCTCGGCGTAGGCATGCACCTCGACCGGACGCCCGACGGCTTGGGCCATCACCGAGTATTTGTTCCTGTCGTAGCTCACCAGACAGGTCTTGGAGACCGCCGCGGTGCGGGCGTTGAACCCGTCGAAGCGTCCGGCATACGGCACCAGGCTGGACCGCTCCTGCTCGAACATGTCCCAAACCGGGCAGTCGCGCCGCTCGGGATGCGGATGGACGCGCGCATACTGCACGCATTGCTCCAGCAGCCAGCTGTTCATGTCGACGAAGCTTGCGAACTTCAGCCGCGGCTTGAAGAACCGGCCCCGCACGACGCCGACCTGGTTCTCGACCTGACCTTTCTCCCATCCCGAGGCCGGGGTGCAAGCGGTGGGCTCGACCAGGTAGTGGCTGCACATCTGGGCAAAGCGCCGGTTGAACCGCCGCTCACGGCCGATCAGCAGCGCGTCCACCGCCGTGCGCATGTTGTCATAGATGCCGCGCTGGCAGGCTCCTTTGTAGAATGCGAACGCCTTGTCATGCGCGTCGAACACCATCTCCTGCGCCTGCCGGGGATAGGCGCGCACGAACGGCATCCGGCTATGGCAAAGCCTAACCTGGGCAACCTGCACGATGGTGGTGGTGCCGTGCAGGACCACGACCTCGGTCGACCAGTCGAACTGGTAGGCCTCGCCCGGCGCGTAACTCAGCGGGATGTAGGCATCCGACGAGCCAGTGCCCCGCTTGCGCTGCCGCGCCTGGGCGTAGCGGCGCACGGTGTCATAGCCACCCTCGAAACCATCGGCCCGGAGATCCTCGTAAATCCGCACCAAATCCAGCCGCTCACGGCTGGGCAGCCGGTCATTGGCGGCAAGCCGTCGATCCAACGTCTCGGTCCAGGCGCCGAGCTTGGGCCGCGGCTGCACCGCACGCTCATACGAGAACGCGGTCTCCCCCGAGCGTAGCACCCGGCGCACCGTGTTGCGGGCTAGGTCGAACTCCCGGGTGATCTGCTTGATCGATTTGCCGTCGACGAAATGCGCCCGTCTGATCCGGGCAATCGTATCCACAACCAGCATCTCCCCCACCACCCATCTGCATGGGCGGCATCATCACAGATCGAAGGGGGTCAGTTTTGGACGCCGATTACCCCAATAAGGGGGTCAATTTTCCACGCTGTTCCACAGTCAGGGCCAGCCGCTCGCCGAATGGGTTCGGCCTTCGCAGCTCTCCTGCAGAGCACCGCTTCCGGAGGTGGCTGACTACTCGAAGGATCGGCCAAAAAAACCGCTGCATGCCGCTCGCCGCGGCTGGCCTCGATGCTCTACAGGCGTTCAGCATTCTGTGGAGCGGTCTCGGTTAACTTGACAAGGCGGTTTCCAGCCACGAAGGCGGTCGCCGGCCGGCTTACCCGAGCAAAGGGGAGAGGTTTGGGCCCTGTGGGTCAGATGTAACTCTCTGCTTTCATTGGCAAAAAAATAACTTTTGGGATTTGTCGTCGTCGTGATGGCCCCGTAGGCTGATGTTGTTCATCCGGTTACCCATCTCGCCCCTCGGCCTACGCCACCCCTTGCTGCCTGGCAGCCAGGGTGTCTCCAGCCTTGCCGCAACGGCTCCCCCGAAGAAGGCCGCCGGCCCTCATTGGGCACGACGAAGTCAAAGCCCTTTCGAACAGCTTACTTGCGGCAGCAAGACCTCCTGCCCGGCGGCGCGCTGCCGGGGGTGGCGGTCATGAGCCAGTTCGGAGATCAGGGGTCGCCGACCGCTCATACCGACTCGGCCGGGAAGGTCGGATACGGCAAGCCGCCCGAGGAGCATCGTTTTAAGAAAGGCGTGTCCGGCAATCCGAGGGGACGCCCGAAGAAGAATTTTGCCGACATGGGCGACCTCTTGACCGATTACCACAGTCTGGTGCTGCAGGAGGCGAACAGGCCTATCAAGGTCAACGAGTGCGGGCGTACGCGGAAGATTTCCGTCGTGCGAGGCGTGCTACGGGTGCTCGAAGCTAAGGCACTCAAGGGAGATATCCGCGCTGCTGAAATCTTTGTCAAAGAGGTCAGGAGTGCCGAGCAGGGTAGGCTTAGAGAACGTCGCAGGCAGTTCGAACGCCAGTTCGACTACAAGCAGCGCTGGCTCAAAGAGATGCACCGGTGCGATAAGATGGGAGACGAGCCTCCTGAACCTGTTCCGCACCCCGCCGATATGGTGGTCGACAGCCTCAAGGAAGTTGTCATCATCAACGGCCCTGCGGATGACGTTCAGAAGGCGCAGTGGGACGAACGCGAGGCGGAGAAGCAAGCCGTCATACAATCGATCCAACGCTTCGAGGCAGTGCTTGCGGGCCCGACGGAGGGGCTGGCGCCGTATGGTGGTTCTCGGGAACTCGTTTTGACTTTGATAGCTGATGCCAAGCGGCGCCTGGCAGGTCTCAGCTCTGCCTTTCCGTCTGAAGAGCAGCGCCGGCAGGCGGCTTACGTCACAGCGCGATATTGCAGCCAAGACGAAGTGCAGCGGGCGCCTTCTGTTATCCATCCCGCCACTGGCACCACAGGAGCTGCGCGCAATGATCGCAGGATGACCGTTCGGAAAATGTCGAGCTGCTTGAATCGGGCCGAGGCAGCGGTGAAGGAGCTGATAAAGCAATCTGACTACGCCGATGAAAGCGTTGTCACGCAATCCTCGCGCAAGATCAAGCAATCGGGGTGCAAAAAAACAGATGCTAAGCGGCAGGCGTTGCGCAAGCGCATCGCCTACCTAGAGGAGCAACTAACCTGTTCGGAAGAGGAGTTAGACCCTCGATTTGCGTCTCACCACGACGCCGCATTCTTGCTCGAGGAATTCAAGATGAAGCTTTTTGAGCTTGACGATCCGTAGCATCTCCAATGCCGTCGCGGTCGTTCGGCATGCCTGTCATGCACCAGACCGACTATCGCATCGAGTGCCTGCCGGTCGCCACGCTGCGGCCCTACAAGCGTAACGCCCGCCGTCACTCGAAGGCGCAGGTGGGCCAAATAGCCGAAAGCATACGCCGCTTCGGCTTCACCAACCCCGTCCTGATAGGTGACAACGGAGAGATCGTGGCCGGCCACGGTCGGGTAGAGGCCGCGCGGCGTCTCGGCATGGAGACGGTGCCGACTATGCGGCTATCGCATCTGAGCGAAACCGAGCGTCGGGCCTACGTGCTGGCCGACAACAAGCTGGCGCTCAACGCCGGTTGGGACAACGAGGTACTGGCGATTGAGCTACAGGAACTGACCGAGCTCGACTTCGACCTGAGCACGACCGGCTTTAGCGTCGCGGAAATTGACCTGATCGTAGACGCTGCCCGCGACGCCGATCCGACAGCCAGACCCGATCCGGCGGATGAGCTGCCCCTGTTGGCGGAATGCCCGGTCAGCCAGTTAGGCGATGTCTGGCTGCTCGGCCGGCATCGGCTGTTGTGCGGGGACGCACGTGACCCCGACGCCTACACTCGCCTGCTACAGGGTCGCAAGGTGGACGCCGTGTTTACCGACCCTCCCTACAACGTGCCGATCGACGGCCACGTTACCGGGCTAGGCCGGGTGCGTCACCGTGAGTTCGCCATGGGAGCGGGCGAGATGAGCAGGGACGCCTTCACAGGGTTCTTGACCACCACGTTGGGCGAGGCGGCGAAGGCGTGTCGCGACGGCGCTATCGCCTTCGTGTGCATGGACTGGCGGCACCTGGGCGAGCTGCTGTCGGCGGGTGATGCGGTGTTCAGCGAGCTGAAGAACCTGTGCGTGTGGAACAAGACGAACGGCGGAATGGGCACCTTCTATCGCTCGAAGCACGAGCTGGTGTGCGTCTTCAAGGTAGGGGAGGGGCCGCATACCAACACGTTCGGCCTGGGCCAGACCGGCCGCTACCGGACCAACGTGTGGGACTATCCCGGCGTCAGCAGCATCGGCAGTGATCGGGCTGAGGCGCTGGCCATGCACCCGACAGTCAAGCCTACTGCTCTGGTGGCAGACGCGATCCGCGACGTCACCAAACGCGGGCAGCTTGTCCTGGACCCATTTGCGGGCTCCGGCACCACGTTGATTGCTGGGGAGGTCTGCGGAAGGTCGACCTGCGTCATCGAGTATGACCCGCTTTACTGCGACACCATCGTGCGCCGGTATCAGAGACTTACAGGAAAGACGGCCACTCTAGAAAGCAACAAGCTCGATTTTGAGTCACTCGAGGCATCGCGCGTCCACGCTGAATCGCTACTTAAAAAGACGGCTTTTGGAGAACCGCATTTAGAATAAGCCTTTATGTCAGACTGACTCGTTCTACCGGCCAACAGTGTCGCGGCGCGAACAACCCATCGATGCGCAGGCCAGCGATCAAGGTTGTGGTCATCCAATGGCCGTGCGGGACACTGGCCACGCAACGCTGACCTTTCGGCGCGCGTCCGCGTAGCCGTGTTGTCTAAGTGGTAGCACCGGTCTCATCAATGAAGACAAGCTTGGCTGGTTTCAGGTCGAGCTGTTGCTCGAACCAAGCCTCGCGGCGGCGGCTACGTCGGGCGCTGTAATCAGCTGCGTGTGCCGACTTTTTTGAGTGTGATGCGGCGCCGGTTAAAGAAGCGCCACAGGGTCCCGATCCCGACATCATCGCTGCGCGCAACCAGCTTAGCCTTCGGCCCGGCCAACGTTATGTCTAATACCAACGGCCCTGGCCTATGACTCCCGGGATTTGCCATAGGCGTTGATTGTGATTCGCTACGGCTTTCTCGATTCGGAGAAGTGCGATGGCGGTATCGATCACCCGAGCGGAGCCCGATGCGGCTGGTTTGCGGCACGCGGCAGCGCGGACCAGGGACGCCGGTGCGGCGGCGCATGCTGGCACTTGCCCTGGTGCTGGACGGGCACAGCCGGACGGACGCGGCACAAAGCTGCGGCATGGACCGCCAGACCCTGCGGGACTGGGTGCATCGCTTCAACGAGCACGGCCTGGCTGGCCTGTCCGACCGCAAGTCGCCGGGCCCTAAGCCTCGGCTGACGGCCGAACAGGACGCCGCCGTGGCCGAACTGGTGCGCCAGGGCCCGGACGTAGCCCAGCATGGCGTCATCCGCTGGCGCCGGGCCGACCTGTCGAAGGTGATCGAGGCCCGGTTCGGCGTGCGCCTGGCCGAGCGCAGCGTCGGCACCCTGCTGCGCCGGCTGGGGTTCCGCCACCTCTCCGTGCGGCCGCACAACCCTGCCCAGGACCTGGCAGCCATCGCGGCACACAAAAAAACTTTGCCGGACTGGTCGCCGCCGCAATCCCCGAGCACGCCCGCGGCAAACCGGTCGAGCTTTGGTGGCAGGACGAGGCCAGGATTGGCCAACAGGGCACGCTGACCTACGTCTGGGGCGAGCAGGGCAGCCGCCCGCCAGCCCCGCGCGATTGCCGATACAGCTGGGCCTACATCTTCGGCGCCGTCTGCCCGGCCCGCGGCACCGGCGCCGCGCTTATCATGCCCTGCGCCAACAAGCAGGCCATGACCCTGCACCTCGCCGAGATCAGCCAGGCCGTGGCGCCCGGCGCCCATGGCGTTGTCATCATCGACGGCGCCGGATGGCACAGGCCGGGCGGGCGCCTGACCCTGCCCAGCAACATCAGCATCCTGACCCTGCCTGCCTACGCACCCGAGCTGAACCCGCAGGAAAATATCTGGCAGTTCCTGCGGCAGAACTACCTCGCAAACCGCGTCTTCGACACATACGATCACATCGTCCAGGCATGCTGCGACGCCTGGAACGCTCTGACGCAACAACCTCAGCGCATCACCACAATCGCAACACGGGAATGGGCAAAACAGGTCAATCCCTGATGCCGCTCCGGGCCTCGTCCCCGTCGATGCGTCGCAGACCGGCCGCGCCGCCGCGCCGCGCCCGTCTGGCTACCGCCGCCCTGTTTCCCGCGAAACACTTCCTTGAGAACATCGTCGTGCGCAGCGACAACTCGGCGCTGGTGACGTCCGCCTGTTCTACGTCCCACCCTTCAGGAAGGAGCCCTGGTCGAGCCGCTGCGGCTGCACGTCTTTGATGAGCTGCCGACGGGGCTGGTCGAGATCGAGCCCGACGTCTTCCTCGTCTCCTCCTCGAACGTCTACACGACGCACGAGTCGTTCCTGCACCGCTTGGACTTGCGGGGCTGGCAACCGGGCGCGCCGATTGGCATCCAGACCGTCTTTCGGTTTCCTGAGGCGGCGAGAGGTTTGAACGGTAGCTGCCTGCTTGCGCCGGGCGTGATGCTGGTCTCCGACTGCTTCGCCAGCCTGATCTGGCGCGTCGACTTGCAAGAAGACGGCCGCCAGGCGCGGGCGCGGGTCTGGCTGGGGCACGAAAGCATGGCGTATTTCCCGGGCAAGATGAAGCCCGAGCAGCCCGGCGTGAACGGCGTCCGCTACGCCGCGCGTAGCGGTCATCTCTACTATACGGCCATGGCCAAGAAGCTGCTCATGCGCGTGCCCGTCGATCCCGGAACGCTCGACCCTGCCGGTCAAGCCGGAGCTCGTGTTGGCCGGCCGGATGGGCGACGACTCCTGCATCGACGAAGATGCGGGCTGCCTCGATCTGGCGACGCACCGGCAGAACACCATCGACCGCGTTTCGATAGATCCCGGCGACAACAGCGGCTTCCCGTGCAGCGTCGCGGGCGACCCGTTTGACGAGCTCCTGATCGGGCCGTGCAGCGGCGCCTGGGGGCGGGCGCCGGGAGAGCATGGCCGGGTCGCGTACGTCATCACCGACGGCGGCACCGCGTCGCCGCCGCCAAGCGGGCCACAGCCGGCAAGGCTGTTGCGCGTGGAGTTCCAGCCGTGCGAGGCAGCCGACGCGGGACCCGGCCCATGGCCGGAAACAGTGAACGAAGGTTCGCCATGACAATCAACGCGAGCGTCCTTCCGGCGAGGCCATTCTCCGAGACGCCGGACGGAGCGGCCCGCTTTTGGCTGAACGGCATGCTGTGGCGGCTTCTCGCCACGGGCCCGAAGACCGGGGGCGCGCTGTGCCTCCTTGACGAGGTGGTCGGCCCCCAAGCCGGCGGCCCGGTGACCCACACGCACCCGCAGGACGAGGGCCTCTACCTTATCGACGGGCGCTGCAGGTTCTTCGCAGGCGGCCAGACCGTCTCGGCCGGCCCGGGCACGTTCATCGCGGTGCCTCGTCACGCCGAGCACGCCTTCATGGCCGAACCGGGCGCGCACTTCATCAACTTCTACCTACCTGCCGGGTTCGAGCTGATCGTCGCGGGGCTCGGCGCGCCGGCGGAGCGGAACGACCCCCCTCGCCGGACCAGTTTGCGGCGCCCCCGCGCGGACTTGTGGACAAGCTCGCCGCGGACTACGGCCAGATCTCCGTGCGCGGAACTCCCTTCGTCGATCCGCCCTTGCTGGAGAACATGGCGACCGCGCCGCTGCACGGCGCGCGGGCGCAACCCTTCGCCGCCCACGCGGACACCGCAAGATCGTATTGGAGCAACGACATCCTCTGGTCGGTGCTGGCTGACGGCGCCACTACAGACTCCGGCTACACGCTGATGGAGCAGCTGTGCCCGGCCGGGTCCGGCGCGCCCCCGCACGTGCACCTTTATGCCGACGAGGCGTTCTACATGCTCGAGGGCGAGGCCGAGTTCGTCGCCGGCAATGTCCGCGAGGTGGCCCGCGCAGGCGCGCTGGTGTTCATCCCGAAGGGCGTCGCGCACGCGTTCAGAGTTCGAAGCGAAACCGCCAGGATGCTCAACCTTTACACACAGCCCGGCTTTGAGCGCCTGCTCGAGCTGACTGGTGTGCCGGCGGCATCGAAAGCTTTGCCCCCGCGCAACCTCAGCCTGCCCGACGTCTCGACAGCGCGCCGCGAGCAGCTGTTCGCCGACATCGGCATGAAGCAGGTCGCCTTGGCTGATCCGTTTTTAGACGCTCGCTGGGCTTGACTCCAAACTGATCAGCCGCGTTGAAGCAGCCGCCTCAGCTGAGGTGACCGTAGCCGGGTCGGCATACGTCAGCCTTTCCGGCGGGCTTGCGCCACAAGCGAAAGTAGGAACGGTCATCCTCACTTCCCGGAAGCGGACACCGGTAGCAGAACCGCCATTGGCCGACCCAGAATTCAGAGCGCCATGTCTTCAAAATCAAGGCTTCAGCGCGCGCGGCTCGGGTCCTGTCCGCGTCCGAAGCGCCTACCATCGACATCGCCATCCCGGGCTGTTCGGCAGATAATCAGGTCAGCATGGTGACAGTCACCCGCGCACCAGTTACCACTCGGTTTCGCAACTTAGCTGTTTTCCTAGCCCATAGGGCATGAGGTAACTGGGCCGTCCTTACACACGCAAGATCAATGCGCTAACCTGATCCTCGCAAACCGTGTGACACGGGCTGCCTGGCATATACAAAGCGAGCCAACCCATGTTTGACGAAATCGGTTTTCCAAGCGAGCCTGACTATGACGCCACCGGACCAACGCTGTACACCTTTGTATATTGTAGCCGTGCCGCCGATGACATGGACGACGCCGAGGTCAACCGCCTCATCGTGTCGGCGCAACGCTACAATCTCACCTGCGGAATTACCGGGGTACTCGTTTTCGGCAGCGGCGTCTTCTTCCAATGGATCGAGGGGCCCGCGGTTGAGGTAAGGAAGCTGATGGCGAGCCTGCATCGCGATCGGCGCCATTACGATATCGTCTCGCTGGACCAGAGCGAGGAAGGGCGCGAGCGTTTGTATCCGAATTGGCAGATGGAGCGTGTCGGTGCCGACGACATCCGTGAAGTGCTCCAGGACGCGCTCGAAAGCGCCGAAGACGAGAACAATGTCGCAGCACTGAAGCGTATTCTCGATCACTTGGCTACGAGGTCGCTGGATTCGCTTGGGCGAGCTAATTAGGTCGGCAACGGGCAGCTCCGAGCCGATCGCCACTGAGCCTAGGAGGCGAAATGGTCGATCTCTTCATGTCCAAAGCGCCTACGATCAAAAATCGCCATCCCGGGCTGTTCGCCAGATAATCAGGTCAGCAATGGCAACAGTCACCCGCGTGATAGCCGCCACTCGGTTCCGCAACTGGGCCGTTTTCAACCTACGAGTTGACTGCGCCAACTGCGTCGGTCGCAATCTCTGAAATTCTTGGGATCTCCTGTGGGGGCTCCTTGGCGCGATCCCGAGCCGCGCTTAGATAGCCGACCAGTAGCGATTTGTGACCCTCAAAAATCAGGCAGTATTCCGCACCGATAGCGGCGTGAGACGCCTCATCAACCTTGCCGAGCTTCTGAATGACCTAGCCTTCGCCTCGAGGGTTGGATCCCGACACACTCGCCAGGGTGGCCGGCGCCAACGCCGCATCCTTACTCGGCCTTGAGGCTGCCCACCTTCTCTGGCGTAGCGTCATGCAACGAAGCGGTCCCGCCTGACGGACACGACGAGCGGACCGCACGCTGTGGTCCAAGCGCCTGCCGCGGGCGCCATCGACCTGATACTGTCGTAGTAAGCGTCCGGTCTGGACCCCGGGCTGCGCATTTGAGGTTTGTGTATATGAGTGCCCGCTTAACGAAAGGCGCCACATCCGACCGGTCTCTCAAAGAGGGTTTGAACGTTCGTTCGCGTGAGAACTCGCGTAGCTCATGCGGAAGCGCGTGGGCAGTTAAACCCCCGCTGCGAGTTCAGCGCCGTGGCTGATACTGCTCGTCCAAATGAGCAACGATTGTTACTCTCGTGCCATTCGGATCCAACAGCGAGAAGCGCCGCATCCCGATTGGCTTATCCTCCAGCGGTTCGATAATGGTGAAGCCTTGGGCTAAAGCACGTGCGTGAATTTCGGTCACGCTCTCCGGGTAGCCGACATCCACTGAGAAGCCTGGCGGTAGTGGTTGCGCGTCAGCCGCATCACCATTCAAAGTTAGTTGCTGCTTTGGCTGTGTAGGTGATGCGAGGATTAGCATTCCCGCATGCTCCATCGCGACCGTAAAGCCTATTATCGCTTCATAGAATGCCTTACTGGCCTGCAAGTTTACGGTGCGAATGTCCGGGATGGTTCTCACGATGTTCATTGATTTCTACTCCGTAGATGGCTCATCACCATGGGTTCAGAGGCGTCGTTGAACGACCGAGTAGGATTGGCCGGTGAGCCGCGCGATACTGCAGTGCATCACATGCCCGACTTTTTACTTGTGGGGCAAATAGGATGCGACGATCCCGATCGGCGACGCCCGCGTTTATCTCGCGAACCTGCGGAATGCCAAGCTTGTGGCCTTGTCTGGCGTATGTCGTTTGACGCAGGAGGAGATGTCCGCAGCATTTTTGCGTGCTGTGCAGCAATTCCTGGCGGAGTGACGGCCGGGATACCGTGCAATTATGACGGTATTGGCAGCCGTCACGAGATTGTGAAACATTTGTGGAAACTTGGGCAATGCAGTGTTGACGCAGGCCTTCAACTCCATGATCGTGGGTCGACTAGCCGGGCCGTTCAGCCGGTCGCGCCTTCCCTTCGACTGAGAAGCCAGCCTATATATGGCCGCCGGGGACGTCAGATGTTAAGAGAGTCGGTGTCTCGAGACCAAGAACGGCAGAATGCAACCAAGTCGTGGTCCGCTGCTCAGCCGGGCCTTTCGACAGTCGTCTATCGTAGCCGCGCCGTGCGCGCGCTGTCGCCTGCTGAACTGCACGAGCTGACCACTGTAGCGCAGTCGCGCAACAGCCGGCAATCCGTGACGGGGCTTATGCTCTACGACAACGAGACTTTTTTCCAGTGGCTGGAAGGACCGGCACCCGGTGTCGGCGAGGTGATGGCTTCGATCGTGGCCGACAGGCGCCACACCGATGTGGAGATACTCCACAAGCGTCCGGCCGAGATCAGGATGTTTGCCGACTGGAGTATGGCGCTGGCGACACCCGGCCCGGTGATGACGTCGTGGCGGCGCGACGTGATCGAGCCGCCGCGCGAGATCGTAGAAGCGCTGCGGGCGCAGCCGACAGCGGCGCCCGAGCTGCTGATGCGGCTCGTGTCGAAGAGCGTCAGCGAGGCGGCAGCACCGGAACCGGACTTGATCTCGGATAGGCCGCTGAACCGGAAGACCGCTACCATACTCAAGGATGTCTTCCTGGCCGCGGTCGTGCCGCAACTGACCCTGGTGGGTGACGAAGCCGCCGCGAGTCGTGTCCTGTTGCCTTCGCCGCGTGCGCTGGAGCTGGCCGAGCTGCTGGTCGCAACCGACCAGCGCGCCGCGGCAGACCTGATCGGGGAGCTTGCGCAGGCGGGCGAGCGCATGGGCAAGCTTTCCGCCACGCTGTTCGAACCCACAGCGCGCAGCTTGGGCGATCTATGGAACGAGGATCTCTGCAGCGACTTCGATGTGACATTGGCGCTGTGCCGCCTGCAATCGGCGGTCCGGCTGCTGGATGCTACGGGCCCGCAGCGGCGTCCGTCGCAACTGGCCTACCCCGTGGTTCTCATCGCGCCGGAACCCGGCGAACTGCATCGCCTAGGTGCCGCGCTGGACGGCACCGTCATGCGCAGCGCCGGCTGGACGCCACATTGCGAATGCCCGTCCGACCGGCAGGCGCTGCACGACCTGCTGTCGTCCAACTGGTTCGACGTGCTGGATCTATCGCTCAGCGCAGCATTCCGCCGCGATCATGTGTTGGCGCAATTGGCGAAGACGATTGCCGAAGCGCGCTTGGCCTCGCGCAACCCTGACCTGGTGGTGGTGGTGGGCGGCCGCGTGTTTGCGGAGGAGAGGACGGCCGGTGCGGCAGTCGGGGCGGACCGCGCGAACACCACGGCGATGAACGTGAACCGTATGATCCTGAACACCATGGCGGCCACGCCGAGCGTTGTGCCCGAAGTGGCAGCAAGCGTTTCTTAGTGAGGCAAGCGTCTCCGTCACGACGACGGCCATTTGCGACTGCTGAAATTGGGATATTCGCCGGCGCAACGCCTTGTGTTCTCGTAATAGGTCCGCGTGTTCGCAGTCTTGGACGCGCGCCTTGCGCCGGGCATGCGGTGCGGCCGAGCGGCTTCGGCGCCGAGCGGGCGACCAAAAGGCGTTCGGCTCCGGCCCGGACGAATGGGATATGCAGCGGGTTCGAAGGGATAGCGGCACTGACGAAATCGGTGATGTCCGTTTCGCGCTGGGCCAAAACATGCCTCTCGAGAGCGCAACCAATCTCAATAAGGGCCGACGCTGTCAATCGGCACGCAAAGGGGCTCTGACTCACTCTCGGTGTAGTTCGTTCATGGTGCGGAAACCAGCCTTGCGCGCAGCAGGTTAAGCTTTGACCGTCTATACGGTCCATACCGCTCCAAAACATCGGCCCATGACGAGCCGGTTCGCATGCGCCAGAAGATGCCATTGAGCACCTTGCGGTCATCATCCTGCGGCACCACAGGCGTTTGTCGGGGAGAAGAGCGGCGATGACCGACCACTCAAGTTCGGTGATCTCGTCGAGCTAGCGCCCCAAGCGGAAGTTTGGCCGGAGCAGGAACCAGGTTTAGTCGGGCGAGTCCGATAGAGGTGAGGAGGCGACCCGCTGCTTCGTAATCAGTAGGTCCGCGGTTCAATTCCGCGCGCCGGCACCAGCAAACGTCGAAATCGATGCTTCGTCAAAAATGCTGGGGCATCACTCGGGCATCAGCAAGGTCCCGAGGCCAGCGGCTTAGTCTAGCTCCTCCTATTTGCTCGGCGGGTCATGCACGAGCGAGTCGGTCCACCCCTGCCGTCCGGCTGAGGCAGGCAAGCTTACCTCAGTGCTGGCCAGCCCATGCCGCTCCACCACCGTCACGGCGGTCATGCCCGACAGGATGCGGCACCCGCTCGGTTCCGGCGCGTAGCCGCCGGACATTCGGGCAGCTACGGCGGCCTGGTGCTGCTGCAGCTCGCCTTCCGTGTCGCAGAGGAGTGCGCCCTGTTCGAGGCGCTGCACGGGTTCAGGAGTGACCTTCAGCGGCGCCGGCTTGTCGATCGCTGCAGGTTGGGCGCTGTCGTGCCTGCGATGGCGTCCCTGATGCCCGCCAGCGCCCGCCGCACCCACTGCTTCCGGGCTGTCCTGCAAGGCGCTACCGGCGGCTCCAAGACCGTCGGACGGTTGCGCCGATGCTTCCGTGAAGATGAGGCAGACGAAAGCCGCCAAAGCGGCGCGGGTGCGCGTGGTCGTCATCGTCTTAGCATATTGGGCGGCTCGCATGCAGACTACGGTGAACCTGTTCAGCGCACGCGCCCTCTCAAGAGGGCCGACCGACGACTTTCAAACTCTCGAACGTCAGCGCTTGAGATGAGGTAGCCCCTGCCCAGCCTCGTGGCAGTCAGTGCGCCTTTGCGGATAAGACGCCGGATCGTATCCGGCGACTCGCCCCAGCGTTGTGCAACGGCCCTCACTGTAAGGTAGGCCGGCTCAAGCTTTGTGCGCTTCCTCGTCGTTGCCAGTGGGCGAGTCAGTGGGCTTCAACAGCTTCGACCATGAACGCTCGAAGCTGCCCCGGCAGCTTCCGGAAGCTATACGGCTTCGAGAGGAAGAGACTGCCCGGCGGAAGGTCGTCTCGGGACGGGATGTAGTTGCCTGACGCGACGACGATTGCGATGTCCGGTTGGGACACTGATACGCGCCGAGCTAGCTCCAGGCCGTCAAAGCTTCCCGGCATGCAGACGTCGGTAAAAAGGAGGTCCACGGCTGGCGCCCCTTGCTCTAGGGCTTCGAGTGCGAGATCCGCTCGCTCCGCCTCGACAACCTCGAATCCCGCATTGGCGAGCACCTCACAAAGCGTCGCACGGATGAGCCACTCGTCCTCTAGGACCGACACAACTTTCGCCTGCATATAAGAACACTTATGTGAGCCGATTCCCGTTATCCACCGGAATCAGCGGCTAACCGCTTGTTCGTTGTCTGTTCTCCTCGCTATGTTCGGCCATGCAGCTCATCCAGCCTCTTGCCGAGCCCGTCACCTTCGAGGAGGTGGCCGCTATCCTGGACGAAGCGGCGCTGCAGGCGCGCGGTGGGCCGCCCTACGTGAGCGGCGCGGCCGGGTGGCACCTGGCCAGCGCGTAAGTGCGGCCGGCTTCCACGTGGTCCGGGCGCCGGGCGATGCGCGACAGCTCACCCTTTAGCGCCGGCCGGCCGGTACGGTGCGGCTATGGCCCGCAACCGCACCGTCAGACGAATTGTTATTACGAAATTGTGCCGTTCATCCTGTCCGGGTAGAACAGATAGCCGCTACTGGCTCCGCCACCGTAAACAATGTTGAGCACCTGCGCCGGTGTCCGCGCGAAAACTAGTGAGTTGCTGTCAGTTGGAACAATGTTATCCACTCCCTTGATTTTCGTCCCTTGATCATCCCCAGCGCCCGATACGACAGCGGCCGACAGTTGGGCGCGCAGGGCGCTGATCTTATTCGCCGCACTTGAAAGCCCAAGTTGGATGAGCTGTAGGCGGACAGATGCGGCGTGATAGGCCTCGACTGCGAGGATGCTCGTTGCCGCCGTGAGGTAGTCCTTATTGGTGATCGAGGCGCCAGCTCCGTTGTAAGCGGTCACACCTACATCTTCGAAAATAAAGGCGCCAAGCAGGAAGTTCTCTTCGTTAAGGAAAGGGTTGAACTGCCCGTTCGGGCCGACCAGGCCTGCGGCACGAGCCAATGTTGTAAAGCTCTGACCAAGATCGATCGTCGGCCGAGCGACGGCGGCGCTGCCAAGGGCAGAGCGCAAGAACAACACATGGTTCAGCTCATCATTGGCTATCTCGTGCGCATACTCCTTAATAGCGGTGGTGGTGAAATCGACTTTCGAACCACCGGTGACCGTGCCGGTTTTCTGGCCGTCCCCATGACTCTGCGCTGCACCAAGTCCCTGGCCGTATACAGCGTGTAGATAATACTCAGCTTCGAGGTATTCGAGGTTGAGCGCGAAATTGAGAATAGCGACATCATCATCGGGTGCTGGCTGAGCACTGGCCTGTCTAACTCCGCCGAAGGCAAGCGCGCCAGCGGCTGCGGCGCCGATGCCTACGGTCTTAATTAGCGAGCGTCGGCTAGGCTCCGCAGAAGACGCGACTTCGGAGCGACGTGTTTCAATTTTGGACATGACAGCCTTACCTCGTGGAGTGTGCTTCGCCTGGCGGCGAAAGCAGGCGGTCTATGGCCACCGTAACGCTACGCCAGCGGCAGGCCATTGGATGCAGTTCGCAATGTCCCTTACCGGTTCGCTGCGGGATATATCCCGTTGCTGGCTTTAAGTCGTTGGAGTCTTTGCCCGGCACCAGAACGGCCTAGGTGGTGATAGCGTACCTGACCCCGGCCTAGCGTCGGCGGCATACCGTGCGTTCTGCAGTCACCGCCGGGGCCGGCCCGAGGCCACGCTTGCCGTGCTGGTCCCTCGGCCTCGGTGCGGGGGAGACTACTGCCCGTTGCGCGTCTCACGGTCACCTTCCGCCTTGGCGGCTTTCTCGCATTCATACTGCCCTGATTTCGTCCGGCCGAACCAACGCTCGCCCTCCAGATGATAGACGCCGCTGTTCGAGTTGACCCAGACCACACGATCACCAGGGCATGACACACCGTAGCTGGTTTTCGGGTATGCCTTGTGGTGGTGCACCACTGGGTCGCTAGGTACCGCCGGGTTGGAGGTCGGGCCCTGGTTTGCGCCTTGCGCTTTTGCCTCAGCAGCCAGGAAGCATAGCGTTGCGGCGAGAATGTATGTAGGAATGCATTTCATGGCGGATGCTCCCGGCCGGAAGGGAGCGGAACGATCCGGCATTGAAAGGCGGTGGTCAACCCTCAATCATCCGATGGGTCGGCCATAGGCTTCATTCGGCGTTTTTCAAACTGCAGAACGTCTTTCTCTGGAATGTAGAACGTGTGCCAGTGCACCTCACAACTCAATTCGCCAGCTTGGATGAGCCTTCGTATTTTCTGATCTGAAATTCGCCAGCGCCTTACCAGGTCTCTGACAGTTAGAAACGAGCCGCCAGCGAGGAACTCTGGTGGACGATGGGGTGGTGGCATCACGGCGGCATAGTATGATTGCAAGGACAGAGCCAGCACGAAGCCGAACGCCCGGCCGGCACGTCATTTGTTCTGCCTAGATTGGCAACGGTAGGACAATATGTTGGTCATTAGAAGGACGATCCTTCATGACTATACTTTTTGACGATATACACGTGAGCATCGATCCGGCTGTGCTCCTCTGGGTTGTGACGCTGCTGGGCGGGTTAATAGGAGTTTTTTCCGCCGCCAGCACACGCGGCGGGAATGATCGACCCGGATCCCATTTGTTCGCAAGCCGCATGAACAGGGCTAGAGTTGAGGCCGAATCGGGAGAACACCATGCGCCTATCTGTCCTCGCCTACGCCGCCTCCGCCTGGATCGTCGGATGCATTGCAGCCCACGCACAAGCGCCAGTGACGGCCACCTGCAACGATGGGTCCGCCTATAGCGGAAAGGCCCGAAGCGGTGCCTGCAGCCGTCGTGGCGGCGTCAAGGCATGGGGCGCGGCGGCGCCGGCCGGCCAAGTGTGGGTGAACACGAAGTCGAAGGTCTATCACTGCCCAGGCGATGCTAACTACGGGAAGACGAAGGCGGGCGCCTACATGACGGAGGCGGCAGCGAAGGTTGAGGGGGATCGGCCCAGCGCCGGGAAAACCTGTTCATAGGTGGGAAGCAGAACGATGCTGCTGAACCAATCAACGATCCGTAAGCGCCACTCCAGACGCCATCAAACCAACGGAAAACGCCCTTTGCACGTGGCTTGAGAGGGCGTTCGTGTTCGGCAGGCGTAGCGTCCTTGCAGGCGATCTCGCCGTTTTCTGGCTCGAAAACGTCGGGCTTGCCGCGCGGAAAGCCGCTTCATGATGTTTGATCGATACGAGGGGGGTCTGTTCGATGAGTCGGTCGTCGCCATGTCGGGGGTGGTTCACTCAAGGAAAGGCCCCAATTGATTTTCTGGGTTCAGGCTTCATAATCGGCCCAGGTCTAGCCGTGACATCTAGACACGGAATTGAGGGCTTTATCTCGATCCACTATGGCAAAGCCTTGACGGCTCCTCATGGGTACCTGATGAATCCAAAAAAGGGATGCTTCCGCCTTTGCGTTTGGCAGGGCAAAGAAAACGAGCTCCTCAGATACCAAAGCGGCGGAGTCATGGGACACGTCTCCCGTGGCTGGTGTGTTTGTGCTCCTATCGGGCACCGTCCAGCTCATTGGACGAAGGCAAGCGTGATCCATCCCCGCCGTAATAGTGGTCGCTCCGTAAGGCGAACCGCCGGTTACCTCATCCAACTTCAGTTGGCCTTGGAATGTATACGGCAAGCCGGAAATGATCATGCCGTGGTGAAAGAGGTTTGTGATGATGCTCAAAAGGGTCGTTTCCTGGCCGCCGTGCTGGCTAGCGGTCGAAGTGAAATCGGCGCCTATCTTCCCCACCAGCTTGCCTGGAATCACAGCCCGCCCGTTTGATCCCAGAAGTTGGCCATTTGCGATTCCATGCGTCCGTAGCGAGTACCCGTACCGACGACGATGGCATCATAACTCGGCAGGTCATCCACCGGCGCTACTGGCGCCGACTATTCCAGCTTGTAATGGCTGCTGCGTGCCACACCCTCCGGCACCAGTTCCGGCACTCGCTTGATATCTACTTGCGCGCCGGTCTCTCGGGCGCCTTCGGCGACTGCGTACGCCATCGTCACGATGTGGCATAAGCAGAATAATATAGCACTAGTATTTTAGCCATTGTTAGGTGTTCCTCTGACAGCACGTGGAGTTTGAGGGCGGCTTACCACAAGGACGACTTCTGCGATGCTGACTGCAGTTCCTTTGCGGACAGTGCGGTCCCGAAGTTGCCGCACCGTCTGATTCGGGAACTGCGCTACGGCTCAGCTACCTTCGTTCTGGCAGGATTGTGGCGACGTCATCCCAGCGCGGTATCTTGGACTCTGTAGATTGCCCGTCTAGGTTTAGCAGACGTTGGCAGGCTGATACCCGTTTGAGCGAGCAACATGCAGGAGACGTCCAGAAGGTTAGGCGTGCGAACTGCAGAACGGTAAGATCGACACATCCTCGACAGCCCGAGGCCTGGGCGGCAATCGTGGTTTAGCCTCCTCGATGATGGATTATCCTATGCTGCCGACGCTGGCTTTCGCGGCCGTCCTGCTGGCCGTCACCGCCCTTGCCGAAGCCGGCTCGGGTCGCCTCAAGGTGCCGCAGTCGATCGTGCTGGTGCTGACCGGGACGGCGCTCAGTTTTGTGCCAAGCTTGCGGCCGGTGACGATCGAGCCCGACTTCGTGCTGCTGCTGCTGCTGCCGCCACTCCTCTACAGCGCAGGCGTCGGCATGAGCTGGCGCGGCTTCCTCGGCAATATGCGCCCGATCCTGCTTCTCGCCATCGGCTGCGTTCTGTTCACCGCGACGGCGGTCGCCGTGGCGAGCCACTACCTGCTCGGGATGGACTGGGCGGTTGGCTTCGTTCTCGGTGCCGTCGTCGCCCCGCCCGACGCCGTCGCGCCCATGGCGATTGCTCGGCGCCTGCACATGCCGCAGCGGCTGCTGATCATCCTCGAAGGCGAGGGGCTTGTGAACGATGCAACGGCGTTAATCCTGTTCGCTTTCGCTGTCGGCGCGGTGTCTAGCGGCGGCGTTTCAGTATTTACGGCGCTGGCCGATTTTACCGCGATCGTCGTCGGCGAACTCGCCTGGGGGATGGCGGTCGCCTGGGTGCTGCTCCGCGTGCGCCGCTGGGCAAAGAGTCCCCAGTCGGAGATCATGCTCGCGCTTCTCACTCCATACCTCGCATTCTGGGCGCCGCACGCACTCGGCGGGTCGGGAGTTCTGGCCGCTGTCGCGTGCGGGCTGTTTGTAAGCTGGAACGGGCCGCGGATGATCGCGCCGGCGACGCGGCTGCAGGGCTTCTTCGTATGGGGTCTCGTCACGCACGCCATCGAGGGACTGTTGTTTCTGCTGATCGGCCTTCAGGCGCGATCGCTTGCAGGCGGAGTAGCCGCGCCGGGATGGCGGCGGCTGACCGCGGCGGCGATGCTGGTTACGGTCGTCGTCGTGACAGTCCGCTTTGTGTGGGTGTTCCCGGCAACCTACATTCCGCGCTTTTTGCCGGCGGTTCGCCGTCGCGATCCCGCGCCAAGTTGGCGGCTGCCGTTTCTGATCGGCTTCACGGGGATCCGCGGTGTCGTCTCGCTGGCGGCTGCGCTCGCAATCCCGGACGAGGTCGGGGGTGCGCCATTCCCGCAGCGAGACCTAATCCTGTTCGTCACCTTCGTCGTCATTATGTCAACGCTGATCGGACAAGGATCGCTGCTGCCGCCGGTCAGCCGTGCGCTCGGTCTGGCCGAGGAGGGCGAGCGCGAGGCGGCTGACGCCAAGGCGGCCGAGGTTGCGGCACGGCTCAAAGGGATCGGGGCCGTGCTCGCCGAACTCGACACCCTGGCTGCCCCCGGTGCACCCGCTGACGCGATCAAGGCGCTGCGCCGCCGCCACCGGGACCGGCGATCCGACTACGTCGACACGGCCCAGGAGCAGGGCGACGGCCGCTCGGTTGCCCCGTATGCACGGCTTCAGGCCAAGCTGATTGAGGCGGAGCGCGCCGCCATCGCAGCCGCATACCGCGACAACGCGATCACCGACGAAGCCCGCCGCCGTATCGAACGGGAGCTCGACCTTGAGGATGCGCGCAACCTCCACGCGCTCGAGAGCGCGACCGGCGACCGCTTTGCTGACCCGGAATCGGAGGTCGAGGACTAGACTGGCCGGGTTTGGCCGTTTGCGGTCGGTCCGCTTTCCGGTCCGCGATGTGCCAACCAGACATTAAGATCGTGGTGCGACTTGGCCGATTGCACCCCAACCGGTCTAAAAGCGACAGTGGTGAGCTAGCTGCCGTTCGCGCGGGCTATAGGTGCCCCGACCGGCACCGACCAAACTCGCTCATTCATCTCTGTTCCGACGACTGTCCGGTCGAGACAGAGGCTGCCGGTTAGCCGGGACCTGACTTCATTACCTTCGCCGCTCCCGCGGCGAAGTGAATCGAGTCTCCCCCTTCAAGCCATCAATTCGTCGATGGTATTCGACTATTCCGGTATCGATGCAACCGATCGATCGATACAACTCTCCTGGGGTTTGCTCGGGCGACGGTCACAATCTCGATTTGTGGAGAAGGGGAACGAATGCTCGTCGCAAATACCGGGAACGCCGCTCACTCAAAATTCATACCGGACATCATTAAAGACGCCGACGAGATCATCATTGCAGTGGCGTTCCTGAAGAGAGCTGGTGCCGATCTCATTGCACCGCTGCTCAAAAGGCGCCTCGCAGCCGGCGCGGATGTCGAGCTCTTTATCGGGACAGACTTCTTCCTTACCGAGCCGGCCGCGCTCGAACATTTCCTGGCGCTGAAGGACCGTCATCCGGCTTGCAAGATCCATCTCGCCGACCGCGGGGCCGCGACCTTTCACCCGAAGGCCTATGTGTCGCGACGGGGCGACCAGTATCGTAGCCTGATCGGCTCGGCGAACCTCACCGGCGGCGCGCTCAGCGCCAATGAGGAGCTCTCGCTTTGCGTGGACCATAGCGTCGGCGACACGCTCACAGCCCAGCTGACCGCCACCTTCGATCGCTACAGAGAATCGTCGCGATTTCAAGATTTGGACTCTCTCGCGCTCGAGCAGTACGCCTCCAGCCACGCCATCGACTCGCGTGAGCGCAAAAAATACGAGAATGCGAGGGACAACGCGCTCCCGTCTTCTTTCGACCTCCGCATCATCGAGAGATGGTATCGAAGCTATCGAGCGGACGCCAAGGCGATGTCCGACCTCGCCGAACGCAAACAACGGCGCGCCGACGCAGTTCGCGTTCAGACCGCTATCGCCGGCCTTGCCGGGACCCCGCTCAACGTAGCGACGAAAGCGGCCTTCCAGGCGCACCTGCGCGACCTCATGACCAGCAATGGCGGCCGGCACCTCTGGGGCTCGGGCGATATCCACCGACGAGGCAGCGAGGCCCTCGACCACCCGAAGGACGTGATCGCCTTGTTCGCTCTGGGCCGATCCGCAGCCGCCAGACCGCCGCGCGATGGCTATGATACCATGCGCAAGGCAGGCGAACCGATTCCCGGGGTTGGCCTCAATATGGCGACTGAGATCCTCTGCGTCTTCGCGCCCGATCGCTATGCGGTCTATAACGGGAACACCGTAGGCGCGCTCCGCGCACTCGGCATCACAGCGCCGGCGCACCCAAATTTCCGGGCCATCTCCCCGCCACGATACGAGAAGCTCTGCATCACAATCCGCGCGCTCGGCAGGCGGATTGGGGCGACGAACTTGTCCGAAACCGACGCCTTTCTGAACTGGATCTATTGGGAAGTGAAAGCCGGTCGCGTTCGGAAAGGGAACACTTGAATGGTGGCGTTGCATAAACGAGCACAGATATAGGTTTATGCCGTCCACGAGCCGGGTGAGGACGACCGAATTTGACGTTGGCTGTCCGCTTTGGGGGCGCTCACCTCACGCGTGAGCGGCCGCACTGGCGCAAAGCCGGCACAGAGGGTTTGACGGTTTTTGGCCGGCTGCGGACTGGCGGGTTTCTATCGCCAATTAGCGAAAGCTGCCGTCTTCCGCACAATGGCCCGGTCGGCACCATGCGGGCGACCGAGTTCGGCGCCGATCAAGCGGCGTTGCTGTTCCGTGCACCAAGGCTTCAATATTCCGCGTCCAGCCGGCGCTAAATTACGCGGCCTCGGACATCGACAGGCTAATCCGCGCCGGCACATTCGCCTTCCGCATCACGTCCGCGATGTGGCTCGTGAGGCCAACTTCGCCGACGAGCTCGACCCCCTGACCGAGCTCGAGGCCGGCCAGCAAAGCACGCAGGCTCTCAAGCCCCTCGGACACGTCGAACCGCATCCAGCTCGCGGCTTCGCCTGGCACCAGGACGCCGGCAGCACTCACAGTCGTGCCACGATGCATCTGCACAACCCACGCCCGCTCGCCATCGTGGACCCACTCCAGTCGAACCGGACCGAGCACCTCGGCCGCGAGGACATGCAGTCGCCGGACGTCCTCGAGCACCTCCTCAGGGAGGTTCTCCGGCTTCGCGGTACCGAGCATGAAGGAATCGCCCGGTCCAGCGACTCCCTCGGTCGCAATCTCACCGTTCTGGAAGACAATCGAGGCCCCGGAGTAGCGAGCTATCACGCTAGACTGACTGATCACCGAGGCGATCGAGGTCTGCGCAGGATCTTCCGACGCCATGATCCTGAATGGATCGCTCCAGCCGTTCGTCGTGGTGAACTTGCCGGGCATCTGCTCGATCGGCGATGTCCGGAACCAGATCTCAGCCGAGTAGGTCGCCTGCCCGAAGGTGAACGGAGCCACCCTGCGGTTTATTACGGTCGTGCGTGGCACAGGTAACCCAATGTGGTGCGCTACCAGTAACCCGAACACCTTATCACCGATCATCCGGCTGAAGCGGTTCGGCCACTGGATCGGTGCTGGGAGCCCGAGACCCTCGTGCTCCGCGATCTCCCAGCCCAGCGTGTGGGTGTTGCGCCAGCCGCGCTGCCGCGGATGGATGCTGAACTCCAGCCGGGTGTTCCGGGGGACCGCGAAGTCCGGCTCGAAACGGTAGACCGTGGCAAGCAGGCGCGTACCCCAGCCGAGCGGCAGCGAGGCGGTCCCAGCCTTCTCGACTGCGCGCGGCGTGTCGTCCGGCGCGAACTCGACCAGGTTGTCGAGGATGACGCCGGATACTCCGCCGTCGTGAATGTCCACAGTCTCGTTAATGATCGTGTTCAAACCCTCATGGGTCAGTCGCGCCACCGCAGCATCGACCTCGTCCGTGGTCTTCAGGCCGTAGATGAACTCGCGGCTGAGCGGACTCTCGGGAGTGAAACTGCGAACGTTAACCGAGCGGTCGGCACTTCGGGAGAGCAGCGCCTCTGCCGCCTTTCTGACGTTCGCGAACTCCGCGTTCGGCGCTTCGCCCAGCACCCGCGAGAAGGCTGGCTTCGGCTTGCCGCGAGCCGGCTCGTAGCTTACGAACTGCGCAACGTTGATCAGCTCGGCAAGCCGGTCGAGCGACGCATCCTTGCGCGGCATGCCGCCGCCGGGGACGAATACCACCCTTGGCAGCAGTTCCTCGAGGCGGAGCGCCGTCGTCCGCAGCGTCTCGGCAAGATAGCCGGGCACCGGATCAAGCGCCTGCACCTCGGCGAGCGCCCGGCGGATCGCCTCTATGCCATCGCGCGCCACCAGCGGCGTACCGTCGATGCGCGCCGTCGGCAGCCCTTCAAGATGGGCGCGGCAGAATTCCGACGCGCAGCCCGCGCTGAACTCCCAGCCGTCCATCAGCAGGATCCGACTGGCGTGATCGGTGATAAAGCCCTCCCACAGAGCGAGGTACTCGCACTGTGACCAGTGGCTGACGAACAGGCTCGCCGGCTCAACCACCGGCTCCGAGCCGCGCGCCCGGAGCAACTCAGCGGTCAGCTTTAGCTGCTCCTCGTTCGGCGCGATGACCTTGGCGCGAAGCGCTGCCGCGTATTCTGGCGAGTCAAGCTCAAGCGTGCTTCCGGAGCTTTCCCACCAATCCAGGAAGAGGCGCCCTGTGGTGATGGGCCCGGAGAGGTACGCGACGCGCGTCGAGCCGAAGGCCGAGCGCCAGACCCGGCGAAGCGCGTCGAGCGGTTGAGGGGTTGAATCAGGCATTCTACTTTTCGATCTTCAATGTACGCCTTTTCTCGAAGTCCTCGAGCTTTTTCCTAAGACCTCCGAGAACGATCGTAGAGATCTCATCCTCATACCTCGTCAGGATGTCGTTCGCCGACCTACCCGCGTGAGCCTCCATGTAAAGATCAAATAGACCCTCAAACTCATCGACTGGGAAATCCGACCAATCGAGCTGGTTGTCATCCTTGATCCCCACGCGACGTATATAAGCCTCAACCGTCGTGGGAGCTCGAGCTGGATCTTCAAGCTCCGCCTCAACCGCGTTGACATTGAGACCCTTCATCTTGGCGTCATCGACGGCTGCCTTGATATCTGAATATCCAAAAAAGGCTGTCTTCTCCAGCAGAATTTCGGGGATGCTGTCGACTACTTTCAAGCCCATTTCACCCAGCAATATCTGTTTGCGGCGCTCCTTGTCAGGCAAGGCAAGTAGGTAGTGTTGGTCAATCCGCCCCTTCCGTTGGATCGCGGGATCGATCCGGTTCTTGTAGTTCGTCGCTATGATAAAAATCGATCGGGCTAACTTGTGGAGATCGTTTATCTTCGTGAGCATGCCAGGCGTGAGGAACTGGAACAGCGTATCCTGCCTGTCGTATCGTTTACTATCCCTGTCGAGCAGGAAGGTGTCGATCTCATCGAACAGAATGATGCTATCGAACTGCGCCTCGAGCGTCTGGAAAATCGCCTTCGCACGCGCCTCGACGAACGCACCGCCCCGTCCGAGAAAATCGCTCACCGTGACGGTGATCATGCGCATTCCTAGGGCATCCGCCAAGTTCTCGCCCACCGTGCTCTTCCCCGTTCCGGGAGGACCGTAGAGCATCATTGACGACGCCTTCCCCGGTTTGTTCTCCAGCCACGGCTGGAAAAAGTGAGCCCCAATTCTCTTATAAACTTGGGAGCTTGTCTCGCTGCCAACCAGCGGTTCGAAACGCTTAATGATCGAGGCCCACTGAGCCTCGGCATCGCGAGGACGTTCGCGCGCCGGCTTATTGATTTTCAGACCGGACAGCCGGAGGGTTCGCCCCGCAACCGCGCGTTGCAGGAGTTCGCGATAGGCAAGCATGAACTCTGCGACCTGACTGGTATCCCAAAGGTGGATCAGGTCCGGATCATTCACATGCTCGGAATGCCAACCACAGACGCGCCTAGATCCCGCCGTGAGCGGCTTCTGCACACCAGCGTTCTCGCGCGCCGTGCTGTCTGCCGCCGCGACGCCCGAGAATTCGGCATCTAGACGGACTGCACGTGCCTGGAGCCATTTCCAGAAGCGCCGGGCCATCGGTACCGCCCTAACACTCAAGGGTTGGAAGTCCTTGCGTCGATCCTTGATGGCGATCGAGCGCATCAGCGACACGGCCCCTTCAACGCTGACGGGAAGCATCGTCATACCTTGATGCGTCGCGTAGATCGGTCGGCTTGGACGCCAGTGCGCGCTCTCGTCCTGTCTGGATTCGAGCACATTGAGTATGCGATCAAGCAGCCGATCATCCACCGCATTCGGCGCGATCAGGATGAGGCCTTCAAGGCAGAATATGAGCTCCGCCGGATCGAACCGGCTGTCAGGTATGTCGCTGTAAGAAAGCTGCTCGTGGAGAGTGGCTTCAAAGAAGCGACGATACGAAGTCTCAATGCCAGTTGGCAGCTTCGTATCGTTTGGGCCCGGAAGCGCGACAACCGAGCGAACAATCCGTAACGGAACAAAGGCATTCAAAAGTCGCTGCGGCCGCCTCCTTTTGTCGAATGGTTCGCCCCCCATCGGCTTGGTGCCCGCCTCATCCTCCCGGAGGGTGTTAACCTCCGGCAGATGGCGCAGCAGCGATTCGCTATCCTCGCTGTTCGTCGAGGCCGTGCGAGGATCGAGCCCAGCTATGCAGTGCAGCTCGTCTATAGCCTTTGAGATCCCCTTCAGCATGTCTCCACACGGATCGGCATCCGAAAGTGCATGGATGAAGTCCGCGAAGTGGCTTAGGGTGACAGGGTCATTCAGCCCAAAGGAATTCGACCGAAGGTTGCCATCAAGTTCCTTAATCAGCTTCTTGACGCCCAACGCATAGCTAACGCGCACGTCTTCGCGGTCAGTCAGCTTCAACTGAGCGTACTGGCCGCTGGCGAGAACGCCGCTGCCAATCATGCGAGAGAGCGCGACAGCGATCATGGCCTGAGTGCCATGAGAGACCTTATTCGTGACCTTATGGCCTTCAGACTGACGGTAGAGGTACGGCCAAGGGCCATCGCCACCCTGCGCAAGCACGAAAACGTTGGCAGTCCGCTCGAGCGCCTCCTCAAGCTGCGCGATGTCGTCCATGTCCTGGTGGAACTCGCCGACAAGATAGTCTTCCAGATTCTCGATGCTCATGCTGCCCCGTCAGTGCCGCTCGCCTCGGTATGCGCTAATGGGCCAAAATGGCAACTTGGCGAGTCACTCTCCGCTGCCGTTTACCGCGTTCTCGCCCGATCTGGTCGAGGGCCGTAGAGCAAGCGTGGAACAAAATCATTCAGCCTGATTTTTTGGCCTGGCGTTGCAGTACACGAGCCCCTCCTGGAGCCAAAGGCCCTGACGCCTCACATACGCGGCGACCCGGCCGCGCTGCCTCGCAACGTCGCGGCACGTCACGATTCTTGCGCTACCGCCGTCCCGTCACGTGCCGAAAAAGGCGTTTCGGCGCATCGCCGGATCATCCCGCCGGCGATGATGCTGTCCTTCCCGGCCGGTACCACCCCGGAACTGACATGCAGCCGGGCGGCCGAAACGTCCGCTTTCGGGATTGTCTTACGCGTCCTCGAACGACGGCAATGGGGCGCAAAGCGGACAGCATCGCGTTTCTCGCGTCGGCGGTGCCGTTGTCCGAAGCAAGCCCGCCCACGCGCGCGACCACTCGCCATATCAGCACAAAACCACTCGACTTCTGTCTTCAAGCACGCATTGCTGTCCGTGTGGACCGGCGGCACGCGCGCCCGGCCTACATGCCTCGCCGAGCAAGCGGGGCTTGTCTCGGTGCAAGCAGCCGCAGGGTGCGGCTGCTGCCCGGAGCCCAAACCATGTCTCGCAAAGCCAACAGCGCCGCTACCCTGACCCAAGACACCATTCTCGCCGCGGCCGCTCTGCGCCGCTACGGCCACGTGCTGCCGCTGCCGGACGACGTCGATGCAGCCTCGGCAAAGGCGTCAAAACTTCTCAAGGCCATGTTGGCCGGAGGCTTGGTGGAGGAACACCCGACATCCAGCGCCAAGGCCGCTTGGCGGCCTGGCGAACAGGGCGGACACGTCCTGCTGCGGATCACGCAAGCAGGGCGGCAGTCGATCAGCCCAGCGCCGGCCGCTGAGCCGGGCCCGGCAAGCCCAAGCATTCCGGACGTCGCCGGTCAGGCATCGGCTGAAGGTCCGCGCACGCCAGGCGGCAAGCTGGGCCGGGTGTTGGCCGCGGTCCGGAGCGGCCACGGCGCTTCGCTGAACGACCTCATCGCATTGACGGGCTGGCAGCCGCACACCATTCGGGCCAGCCTGACGCGCCTGCGCCAAGGCGGCGTGCCGATCCAGCTGACACAGCAGGGCGGAGAAAAGCGCTACTCTGCCGAGGCTGCCCAGGCAGGTTAGGGCAGGTGACCCAGGCCTTGCCTGGACCACTCGAAAGCATCGCTGCGGAGGCGCTCCGCCAACGCATCGCTGCCTTGGAGCTGATGGACCTGGCAGCGCTCAGGCGCACATGGATCGGGGTGGTCAAGACCACTCCGAACCTGCGGCTCAGTGCCGACCTGCTGCGGCGTGGCATTGCGCATCGTCTCCAGGAGACAGCCTTGGGGAGCTGCCCTTCATCCACCCTACGCCGGCTCACTGCAGCCTCCCGCAGCCTGCCGACGGACAAGCAAACAAAGGTGGTGAAGGCCGGCACTACCCTGGTTCGCGACTGGCACGGCCGCACGCATACCATCAAGGTGCTGGAGGACGGGTTCGAGTACAATGGGCTGCCCTACGCCTCGCTGACGCGGATTGCACGGGAGATCACCGGCGTCGCATGGTCAGGCCCGCGCTTCTTCGGTTTGGTCAAGACAGGGCCCGCAAGACGGATATCCGGAGAGGCTGACCGTGCGTAGCCGGGCAGGTGCCGCGGCCGCCTCCCACTCCAAGGAGGTGCGATGCGCCATCTACACGCGAAAGTCTTCCGAGGAAGGGCTGGAGCAGGAGTTCAACTCCCTGCATGCACAGCGCGAGGCGTGTCAGGCCTACATCCTCAGCCAGCGGCACGAGGGCTGGCGCGCCTTGCCGGCCCTCTACGACGATGGCGGCATCTCTGGCGGCACGATGCTGCGTCCCGCCCTGCAACGCCTGCTCGAGGACATCCGTGCCAGGCGCATCGACCTGATCGTGATCTACAAGGTCGACCGGCTGACACGCTCGCTCGCCGACTTCGCCAAGCTGGTCGACGTGTTCAACGCCCACGACGTCTCCTTCGTCTCGGTCACCCAGCAGTTCAACACGGCCACCTCGATGGGCCGGCTGACACTCAACATGCTGCTCTCGTTTGCCCAGTTCGAGCGTGAGGTCACCGGAGAGCGCATCCGCGACAAGATAGCGGCTTCCAAACGCAAGGGTATGTGGATGGGCGGCTACCCGCCTTTGGGCTACGACGTCCAGGACCGCAAGCTGGTCGTCAACACCGCGGAAGCTGCTCAGGTCGGAAGGATCTTCCGCCTCTACGCCGAGCTTGGATCGGTGCGGCTGCTGCAGGACCGGCTTTCAGTCGAGGGTATCACCTCCAAGCAGCGGCACAGCGGCACAGGCCGCATCAGCGGCGGCCTGTCCCTGCAGCGCGGAAACCTCTACGGCATGCTGCAAAACCGGCTCTATCGGGGTGAGGTGGCCCACAGGGGCCAGGTCTATCCCGGCGAGCACGAGGCCATCGTCGACGAAGCGCTCTGGGACCGGGTGCAGGACGGGCTGCTCAGCCGCCGCACCGACCGGCCGAGCGGCAGCAGCGGCGACCAACCAGCTTTGCTGACCGGGCTGGTATTCGACGGTGATGGCGAGCGGCTGACACCCTCACATGCCAAGAAGGGAGCCAAGCGCTATCGCTACTACGTGTCAGCCCGGCTGGTCACGCGAGCCAGGGGTAGTGCCGTCGATGGTCTTCGGCTGCCTGCCGGCGGGCTGGATGGCCTGGTCACCCAGGCGTTGCTCGACCTGATAGCCGCGCCGGCCGCCCTGCTCGACGCAGTCGGCGCGACAGCCTGTAGCGCGTCACAGCAGCAGGTCCTTCTTGTCGCGGCTGGCGAGCTCGCAGGAGCCTGGGCGCAGCTGGAACACGCAAGGCTGCGCGACATGGTCCGCGCGGTGGTCGCCCGTGTCTCCGTGCAGGCAGATGCGGTGCGAGTCGACGTGGACGTGCAGCAGCTGCGCGCGCAGCTGCTGGGCGACGCTGCGCCGCTCACCTCTGCCGATCGTGCTCAGGCAGCGTCTTGCTGCCACACCATCACCGTCCCAGCCGCGCTGCGGAGAGCCGGGAAGGAGATGCGGCTGGTGATCGCTGGACCAAGGCCGGCGTCCAGCCCCGATGCGATCCTGGCCAAGCTGGTTTGTCAGGCGGTGGCATTCCGCGATCGGCTACTGGCGGCCAACGGGCTCGGCATCGCTGAGTTGGCAGCCGACGCGGGCGTGTCCGGATCGCACTACACACGCGTGCTGCGCCTGGGCTTCTTGTCGCCCGAGATCCTGACGGCGATCGCCAATGGGCAGCAGCCAGTTGGCCTTACCGCCACAAAACTGCTGGCCGACACGCGCTTGGCTCTACTCTGGAGCGAGCAGAAGGTGGTCCTCCGCTTCTGACATCGTCAGCTGCCGAGCCAAGCTGCGGCTTCCAGCGATCGCCCCCGGAAAAGATTTCTGACCGACGTTGCTCAAGAGCCGGGCAACAACCGCATCACGGAGTGCCGAAAGTGCCACTCCAGACGCCAGGCCGAAGTTCGAGCAGTTTAGGCACTAGGAAGCGTCTCTCGTGACGCGTTACAAAGCAAACGGCGACTAACCTGCTGAGATCGCTAGGCCATTCTGCATGACGCGCCACATTCGAGCCTGGTGCTCACAACCGTGGGTCGACTGGCTGGGGGACCTGGATTCGAACCAAGGCTTTCCGAGTCAGAGTCGGAAGTTCTACCGCTAAACTATCCCCCAACAGCCAGGGCTGTCGCGTGCCGGCTGGCTAACACGCCCGGCGCGGTCCTGGCAACCGGAGCGGATCGAAACGCCCACCGCCCCTCACATCGCCCTCCTCGCGGACTTCCACCGACTCCGGCACCTGCATACGATGGCCAGCACCGCCGGAGCCGCTCCCCCATGAAACGCACGCTAACCCTCCTGCGCCTGGCCCTGCCGGCCGCGCTCGCGTCCGGCCCACACGCCGCCGCCGCCGCCGCCTTCGACCCGCTTCTGGCCTTTGCCCCCCTCACGTTTCCCAGCCCGCCAGGCGCCACCCGCTCGGCCGGCGGCATGCCAGGCCCCGGCTACTGGCAGAACCGAACCGATTACAGCATCGCCGCCCGCATCGACCCCGCCACCCACACGCTGACCGCCACCGAGACCATCACCTACACCAACAACAGCCCGGACCGGCTGGACGTGCTCTGGGTGCAGCTGGACCAGAACATCTACCGCCGGGACGCCCGCGCCGCCGCCATGGAGCACGAGCCCGGCCGCAAGGCGGGCGAATACACGGACGGCTACCGCCTGGGCGCCATCACCGTGGAGCAGGACGGCCAGACCACCACGCCGCAGCCCCTGGTCACCGACACACGCCTGCAACTGCGCCTGGCCAGGCCGCTGCCCGGCCACGGCGCCACCGCCCGCATACACATCGCCTACAGCTACACCGTGCCCGGCGAATGGGGCGGCCGCACCGCGGTCACCAACACGCCGCACGGGGACATCTACGAGATCGCCCAGTGGTTCCCCCGCATGGCCGTCTATGACGATTTGCGCGGCTGGGACACCGCACCCTATCTCGGCAGCGAGTTCTACCTCGATTACGGCGACATCGAGTATGCGGTGACCGTGCCCTGGAACTACATCGTCGCCGGCTCCGGCGCCCTGCAGAACCCGGGCCAGGTGCTGACCGAGACCCAGCGCGCCCGCCTGGCCCAGGCCGCCGGCAGCGACGCCACGGTGATGATACGCACGCCGCAGGAAGTGGGAGCCCCCGCCAGCCGCCCCACGGCGTCCGGCGAGCAGACCTGGCGCTTCCGCATGGAGCACACGCGCGACGTGGCGTTCACCGCCTCGCCCGCTTTCGTGTGGGACGCGGCGCGCATCAACCTGCCGGGCGGCGGCCACGCGCTGGCCATGTCCGTCTATCCGCCCGAATCCACGGGTGCGGCCAGATGGAGCCGCTCCACCGAATACGTGAAATTCGCCATCGAGCACTTCTCCGCCCGCTGGTTCACCTATCCCTGGCCGGTGATGGTCAACCTCGGCGGCCACGGCGCCGGGATGGAGTATCCGGGCATCGTCTTCGACGACAAGCAGGACGCCGGCCGGGACTTGTTCTGGATCACTACGCACGAAGTCGGCCATAGCTGGTTCCCGATGATCGTGGGCTCCAACGAGCGCCGTGACGCCTGGATGGACGAGGGCTTCAACACCTTTATCGACGTATACGCGTCGGACGCCTTCAACCACGGCGAGTACGCGCCGAAGCGCGACTCGGAATACGCCGAGCACGGCGGCAACCCCGCCGACGAAATCCTGCCCATACTGGCCGACCCGCGCGCGCCGACGATCATGATGCCCGCCGACCTGATCAGCGAAAAGTACCGCCATCCGATCAGCTACTTCAAACCCGCTTTCGGCCTGGTGCTGCTGCGCGAACAGATACTCGGGCCCGAGCGTTTCGACCCGGCCTTCCGCGCCTACATCGCCGCCTGGGCTTTCAAGCATCCGTCGCCCTCGGACTTTTTCCGCTTCATGGCGAGCGAGGCCGGCGAGGACCTGTCCTGGTGGTGGCGCGGCTGGTACTTCGCCAACGAGACGATGGACCTGGCTGTCACCAAAGCCACCTACACCGGCCGGGACCAGCAGCTGAGCGTCGAGATCACCGCGCAGCAGAAGCTGGTGCTGCCCGCCACGCTGGAGATACGCTTCGCCGACGGCAGCACGCAGCGCGAGCGCGTGCCGCTGGAGGCGTTCTTCCGCAGGAACCCGGCCGTGTTGACCTTCCCGACTGCCAAGGCGGTGCGCGAGGTCACACTGGATCCGGACCACACGCTGCCGGATGCCGATCGGGCCAACGATCGGCGCCTGGTGGAGAGTAAGTAAGCAAGGCCTTCTTTTTTGGAAAAAAGCAAAAAACTTTTGGTCCCTGTCGGCGGCTCACCGGAAAGGCCCGCGACAGCGCAGACAGAAGTTTTTGCTTCTTTTTTCGAAAAAGAAGGCCTTCCTTGCCTTTTGACATGCCCCTGACCGCAATCACCGGCGCCACAAACGGCCTGGGGCGCTGGGTAGCCCTTGGCCTGGCCAAGGCCGGCCACGATCTGGCCCTGGTCAGCCGCACCCAGGCCGGCGGCGAGGCGGCACGCGGCTGGATCGTGGCACAGGCGCCGCAAGCCGCGATCCACCTCATCGCAGCGGATCTCTCTCTTCTGGCGGAGGCCAGACGCGCCGCGGCCGCCATCCTGGCGCTGGACCGGCCGTTGGACGTGCTGGTGAACAACGCCGGCGTGTTCAGCCCCAGGCGTGAGGAAACCGTCGAGGGCCACGAGCGCGTGCTGGCGGTAAACCACCTGGCCCCGTTCGTGCTGACCCGCGCTCTGCTGCCCGCTTTGCGCGCCACACCGGGCGGCGCGCGGATTGTCAATGTCGGCTCATCCACCTCTGACCGCGCGCGCATCTATCCGGACGATCTGGAGGGCCGCCACCGCTGGGGCCTGGTGCATACGTACGGGCAGTCCAAGCTCGCGCTGCTGATCGCCACGCGCGGTTGGGCGGATCGCCTGGCGGGATCGGGCGTGGTGGCCAACACGGTGCACCCGGGGGCGGTGGCCAGCGGCCTGGTGCGCGCCGGCGGCGTCATCGGCCTTGCCTGGCGCTGCATGGCGCCGTTCCTGCTGACCGAGGAGCAGGGTGCCGATACGCCGCTGCACGTGGCCCTGTCGCCGGAGTTCGCCACCGTCACCGGAGCGTACGTCAAACGCCGCCACCCCGTGCCGCCCAACCCGCTCGCGTTGGATGCCGCGCTGGCCGCGCAAGTCTGGGCGGCTACGGAGCTTCTGACCGGTCCCTAGACATCACCGCCAGCGCGCGGGTGGCAGCCAGATGCAGGCTGCCGGCGCGTGCCTGGCGGTCGAACGGGCCACGCACCGGCGAGGCCTCTGCCGAAGGCGCGAACAGGGTCGGGTCCGACAGGCGCCCTGCTTCCGGATCGCGCGAGAGCTGGCTCTCGAAGCCGAGCTGGGTCATGCACCAGGCGATCAGGCCGGGGGCGGCACGGGTCGCCAACAGGAAAGCGTGCGCGGTGCCACTGACGATCACCTCGGCGCCGCCTTTGGTGGCGGCATGGTAGATGCCGCGGGCCACTACTTCGGGCTGGTAGACGGGCGGGGCAGGGCGCGCCGGCCAGTCCATGTGGGATACGGCGTGCGAGAAGAACGGCGTGTTTACCGCCGGCGGGAACACCGTGGTCACCCGTATCCGGCTGCGCGCTATGCGCAGCTCCGCCCGCAGCGCCTGGGCGAAGCCGCGCACCGCGGCCTTGGCGCCGGCATAGGACGTCATCATCGGCAGGCCGTGGAAGGCCGCCGCCGAGCACACGTTGACCACGGTGCCGTAGCCACGCGGGCCCATCAGCGCCAGCGCCGCGCGGCAGCCATTCACAGTCCCGGTATAGGTCACCGCGGTCACCCGGTCGAACTGCACGGGCGGCACCTGTTCGAAGCGGCCGTACACGCCGTTGCCGGCGCAGTTGATCCACACGTCCGGCAGGCCCAGCGTGGCCGAGAGCGACGCGGCGGCGGCCGCCAGGGCAGCGGCGTCCGACACGTCGGCCATCGCGGTGGCGGCCAGGACGCCGGCGCCGCGCACGTCCTGCGCAGCCTCCGCCAGCCCCGCCTGACCGCGCGCGATCAGCCCCACGTTCCAGCCGCGGGCGGCGAACAGCGCCGCCGTGCAGCGGCCGATGCCGGACGATCCGCCGGTGATGAACACCACCCGGCCATGCCCAGGCGGGGTGTGCTTGCGCCGGAGCGCCAGCAGCAGCCGGCGCCCCGCCGGGGGCGGCAGTACGGCCAGGCCGTCCGACTGGCGCGCGGCCTCCTGGTAGGCGCTCTGCTCCAAATCCGGTCCCGCCAAGCTCATCGTTACGGCATTACGCCAGGCATGCTACAACTCAAAGCTGAGCAGCCCGGTTCCGCCCCGGTTCCCGGTTGCCGCAACGTTTGCCTGGAGCGCCACCATCTATGCCGGAAGACGCGTTCGACTCGGAAAACTTCCCTGAGGAAGCCTATCTGATCGCGTTCGGCGACGTGCGCATGGCGGTGGTCGCCGGCGCGTTCGAGAGCGGCTTCCAGCACTACCAGTCCTACGGGCGGGCGGAGATCGCGGCAGGCATCAGGCACTCGCCTTTCGAGGGCGGACCGCCCGGCCTGGAACGCTCCGTGCTCCCGCCGGCGGACGAAAACCCGGTTCCCGCCTCCCCTGTGCCTGTGCCGATGGCCGCGTCCGACGCGGCAATCCCCTATCTGCCGCCCGCGCCAGCCGCCGGCGTGGGGCCGGACGAGCGCTTCAGCGAGGACCTGTATCTGGCGCTGAACCCTGACGTGGCGGCGATGGTGGAGAGCGGCGAGTTCGCCAGCGGCCGCGCCCATTGGGAAGCGGTGGGCGCCGAGGAGGAGCAGGCCGGCCTGCGCCCGAGCATCACCGAGGATTCGCTCTACACCGAAGCGGTGCCGCCTGGCACAGGCTGCGAGGTTGAGACGGACAATTTCGACGCGGAGAGCTACTTCCTGCTCTACCCCGACGTGCGCACCGCTTTGGGCAGCGACCCGGAGGCCGCCCGCCACCACTGGATACATCACGGACGGTTCGAGGGAAGGGTGGGCACCGGCATCGCGCCCTATCACACCTGGCAGGCCCGGCCGGCGGAGGTGCTGCGCAAGCCGTTCGGCATAAACGTGTTCGGGCCCTTCGCGGCCACCTCCGGCCTGGGCACCGCGGCACGCGGCCTGCTGCGCGCCATACAGAGCGTGGGCATCGCCACCGAGCTGCACCCGTTCGACGTGAGCCGCGCCGCCCCACGAATCACCCCGTCCGAGCGCGCCCGCAAACCAACATACCGCTGCAACCTGCTCATGGCCAACGCGGACCAGATCGCCCGGCTGACCGCGCTGTACCCCGCCGGCCATTTCGACGACGCCTACAACATCGCCGTCTGGGCCTGGGAGCTGGCGGCCTTCCGGCCGGACTGGCACACCAGCTTCGCGCCGCTGGACGAGGTGTGGACCAATAGCGATTTCGAGATCGACAGCATCGGCTCGGTCTCGCCGGTGCCGGTGCACAAGATCCGCCTGCCGGTAGAGGTGGAGCAGGCGTCCGCCGCGCAAGGGCGCGAGATGTTCGGCATCCCGCGGGACCGCCTGGTGTTCCTGGTGGCCTTCGACGTGGGCAGCACCAGCGCGCGCAAGAACCCCGGCATGGTGATAGACGCGTTCCGCGAAGCCTTCGCGGACGACGAGAACGTCTTCCTCGTCATCAAATTCCACTCCACTGCCATCGAGCCCGCGATCACCCGCCAGCTCACCCGCGCGCTGCGCGGAGCGGAGAACGTGCTGGTGATGGCGGACATGCTCCCCGAGCACGAGATGGCGCTTCTGCGCGCGGCCTGCGACGTGCTGGTCAGCGCCCACCGCAGCGAAGGCTTCGGCCTGAACATCGCCGAGTTCATGGCGCTCGGCAAACCGGTGATTGCCACGAACTACTCCGGCAATCTGGAGTTCTTCGACGCCAGCGTGGGTTTCCCGATCGACTACGACCTGACCGAAGTGCAGGCCGCCGCCGGCCCTTACATGCCGTTCTATGTGTGGGCCGATCCGCGCCGTGACTCTTTGATAGAGCAGTTCCGCGCCGTGTACGAGGATCAGCCCGGCGCCTGGGCGCGTGGCGCATTGGCGCAGGCGCGCATGCGCGAGCAGTTCAGCGCCGCCCAGATCGGCCACGAGATACGCCGCCGCCTGCACGCCATCGGCCTGTCCGCCGAACTGCCGCCTTTCCTGGGCTGGGTCGGCCGCACGCGCGGCATGGTGGGTTCCACGCCGGTGGCCTTCCTGGACCAGGAACAGCGCCAGGCCGTGGCGGCGTTGGGCCTGCGCCGGCCGGTGATAAGCCTGGTGGTCCCGGTCTACAACGTGGCCGCCGCCTGGCTGGAAGCCTGCGTGGTGTCCGTGGTGCAGCAGAGCTACCCGTTCTGGGAATTGTGCATCTGCGACGACTGCAGCACGGATTCCGGAGCGCTCGCCGTGCTGGCGCGCCTGCAGGGCATAGACCCGCGCATCAAGATACGCCGCGCACCGCGCAACATGGGCATCGCCGGCGCCTCCAACCTGTCCGCCGAGATGGCCACCGGCGAGTTCGTGGCCATGCTGGACAACGACGACACGCTGCACCCGGACGCGCTGCTGGAAGTGGCGCGCGCGCTGTTCGCCGATCCAGACATCGACGTGATCTACACCGACGAGGACAAGATCGACGAGCGTGGCCACCTGATCGACACGTATCACAAACCGGACTGGTCGCCCGAACACCTCGAATCCGTCATGTACGTGCTGCACATGCTGGTGGTGCGCAAGAAGCTCTTCCTGGAACTCGGCGGCTTCCGGGACGCCTATTCCGGCGCGCAGGATTACGACCTGATGCTGCGCCTGTCCCGCCGCACCCAGCATGTCCACCACATCGCACGCGCGCTGTATCACTGGCGCGCGGTGGAAGGCTCGTCGGCCGCCGTGGTGGATGCCAAGCCCTACGCGCTGCGCGCCGGCTTCCGCGCGCTGGAAGACCACGTGGCCGCCAAGCACGGCAACCGCGCCTGGGTGGAGGACGGCCTGCTGCCTGGCACGTTCCGCGTGCGGCGCAAGATACTCGGCCGCCCGCGGGTCTCGCTGCTGATACTCACCAACAACGCGGACCTGGAACTGCCCGGCCGCGGCCGCTTCCACATGGTGGACAACCTGGTGGACTCGATCCTGCGCCGCACCAGCTACCGCAATTACGAGATCGTGGTCGTCGACAACAGCAAACTCTCGCCCGAGCAGCTCGCCCGCTTCCGCGGCCTGGGCGTGCGCGTGGAGAACTACACCGCCGCCGTGGTGCCGTTCAACTACGCGGCCAAGGCGAACTTCGCCTTGCGCGTCTGCCGCACGGAACACCTCGTCATGCTGAACGACGACATGGAGGTGATAAACGAGGACTGGCTCACCTCGCTACTGGAGCTCAGCCAGGATCCGGAAGTGGGCGCGGTCGGCGGCCGCCTGCTGCACGCGGACGGCACCATTCAGCATGTCGGCTGCGTCATCGGCGTGAACAACGGCGCCGCGCACGTCTATCACTCGTTCCCCGGCGATTTCGTGGGCTATAACGGCTTCACCCACCTGATACGAAACTACTCCGCGGTGACCGGCGCCTGCTTCGCCACGCGCAAGAGTGTCATGAGCCAGGTGGGCGGGCTGGACGAGAGCTTCGCCATCGACTTCAACGACACCGATCTGTGCCTGAAGATCATCGAGAGCGGCTACCGTATCGTCTACACGCCGTACTGCTCGCTGTTTCATTTCGAGGGCGCGTCCGCCAAGCGGGTGACGCAGAACTCGGACGAGCGGCGGCGTTTCGTGGCGCGCTGGGCGCGTTATATGGAGAACGATCCGTATTTTAATCCGAATTTTTCCAAGAGCCGGTTTGATTTCACCGTGGCGTAAGCAAGCAAGTGAAAAAAACTTTTGGTCACTGTCGGCGAACGTTGCAGCAGCCGCCGACAGGGAGCAGAAGCTTTTTGCTTCTTCTTCTCAAAAAAGAAGGCCTTCCTTACTCTTCCTGTTTGAACGGCGAGAGCTCCAGCAACGACGCCATCTCCGCCTCCACCGCCGGCCGCTCCCGTTCCAGATGCGCGCCGATGGCGCCGCGCAGCCCGGGATGTGCGATGAAATGCGCGGAATACGTGGCGGACGGCAGGTAGCCGCGCTGTATCTTGTGCTCCCCCTGCGCGCCCGCCTCCACCGTGCGCAGGCCGTTCGCGATCGCAAAGTCGATCGCCCGGTAATAGCAAAGCTCGAAATGCAGAAACGGAAAATCGCCGATACAGCCCCAGTTGCGGCCGTATAGCGTGTCCGTGCCCGCCAGGTTCAGCGCGCCCGCCACCAGCTTGCCGTCATGTTCGGCCAGCATGAGCACCACCCGGTCACCCAGATATTGCGAGAGCAGCGGGAAGAACTTCTCCGTCAGATAAGCGCTGCCCCATTTGCGATCGACGGTGCTTTCGTAGAACCGGTAGAACGCTTTCCAGTGCGTGCGCTCGATGGCGTCGCCGCGCAGCGTGTGGAACGCCAGGCCGCAGCCATTGGCGTCGCGCCGCTCGCGCCGCAGCACCTTGCGCTTGCGCGAGGCGAGGGCGCCCAGGAAATCGTCGAACGTGGCGTAGCCGTCGTTGTGCCAATGGTATTGCACGCCCAGGCGCTGTAGCCAGCCGGCCTCGCCCAGCGCCTCGTATTCGCCTTTCGTGCAGAACGTCACGTGCACCGAGCTGAGCTTCATCTCCCGGCACGCCTGCGTCAGCCCCGCCGCCAGTTCCGCAGAGCCGAGTGCAGCACCCGGCCGCACCAGAAGGCGCGGCCCGGTGACCGGGCTGAACGGGGCGGCCACCTGCAGCTTCGGATAGTAGTCGCCACCGGCCTGCTCGAAGGCGCGCGCCCAGCCATGGTCGAACACATATTCGCCGTAGCTGTGGCCTTTGGCGTACATCGGCGCGCAGGCGACCAGCGCGCCCTCCCTGTCGCGCAAAGCCGCGTGCCGCGGCAGCCAGCCGGTGCGTGCGCCGGCCGAGCCGCTATCCTCGACGGCGGCGAGGAAGGCGTGGCTGATGAACGGGTTGTCCGGCCCGGCGCAGGCATCCCACTCGCTGGGCGGGATCTCGTGGATCGAGCCGTGCAGGCTCAGGGCTAGCGTCGGGGCTTTGGGCATTGGGCGGGATATGGCGTCAGGAAGGAAGCAAGCAGTCCTTTTTTAAAAAAAGAAGCAAAAAACTTTTGCTCCGCTGTCGCGCCGTGTTCCGCAGCCGCCGACAGGGACCAACAGTTTTTTGCTTCTTTTTTTAAAAAAGAAGGCCTTCCTTACGCCTTCAGGAACCGCGCGAACGCCTCCAGCGTGGAAGGCGAGACGAAATGCTCGATCCCCTCGGCATCCGCCTCCGCGTCCTCCCGCGGCACGCCCACCGCCAGCAGCAGATCCACCACCAGCCGGTGTCGCGCCCGCACTCGCGCCGCCAGCGCCTGGCCGGCCTCGGTCAGGAACACGCCGCGATACGGCCGCGCGGTGGCCAGGCCCTCGCGCTTCAGCCGGCTGATCGCCTTCACCACCGTCACGTGGCTCACCCCCAGGCGGCGGGCGATGTCGGTCGGCCGCGCCTCGCCATCTTCCGCCAGCAGGTCGGCAATCAGCTCGGCATAATCCTCCAGAAGGGCCGTGGCCTGCGCCACCCGCGCCCGCCCGAACCGCTCGGCCTGCTTGGCCTCAGACGCGCGTGTGTCGTCCACCACAAGCCCCACCAGCCTTGTCCTTGCCCAGCCCGTTCCTGCTTCGTGAACATATAGCCCATTGCAGCGTTCGTAGCCCAGGCTACATTAGGTAGCGTGAGCCTAAGCGACTCAACGACCGTAGCGATCAGGGACGTGCTGGACGGCAAGCGCCGCGGCCTGCGCGCCATCCTGCCGTTCGCCGGCCCCGCCGTGGTGGCCAGCGTCGCCTATATCGACCCGGGCAACTTCGCCACCAACATCCAGGCCGGCGCGCGCTATGGCTACAGCCTGCTCTGGGTGGTGCTGCTGGCCAATCTGGTGGCGATGCTGTTCCAGTCGCTGTCGGCCAGGCTGGGGATCGTCACCAACCGCAATCTGGCCGAACTCTGCCGGCTGCATTTCCCGCGTCCCGCCGTGCTGGCGATGTGGGCGGTCAGCGAGGTGGCGGCCATGGCCACGGACCTGGCCGAGTTCCTGGGCGGCGCCATCGGCCTGTCGCTCCTGCTGCATTTGCCGCTGCTGGCCGGCATGGTGGTCACCGCGGGGATCACCTACGCCATATTGCTGCTGGACCGGCGCGGCTTCCGGCCGCTGGAACTGGTGATCGGCGGCCTCGTGGCCCTGATCGGCGCCTGTTACGTTCTGGAGCTGGCCGTGGCGCCGCCCGATTGGTGGGCCGCCAGCGCCGGCATGGTGGTGCCCCGTCTGGCCGACCGAAACGCCGTGCTGCTGTCCGTTGGCATCGTCGGCGCCACTGTCATGCCGCATGCCATCTACCTGCATTCCGGGCTGACACAGGACAGGGCGCCGGCGCGCAGCCTGCCGGAACGCCGCCGGCTGGTGCGCTACTCCAACCGCGAGGTGGTGGCGGCCCTGACCGCGGCCGGCATCGTCAACGCGGCAATGGTGATGATGGCCGCCCGCGCCTTCCATGCCGGCCATAGCGGCATCACCGAAATCGGCAGTGCCTACCACACGCTCGTGCCGGTGTTCGGCGCCGCGGCGGCCGGGGTGTTCCTGATTTCGCTGATGGCGTCGGGCATCTCCAGCTCGGTCGTGGGCACGATGGCGGGGCAGGTGATCATGCAGGGCTTCACCTCCTGGCGGATCCCCGTCTGGCTGCGCCGTGCGATCACCATGGTGCCGGCATTCGCCGTGGTCGGCCTCGGCTTCGATGCGACACGCAGCCTTATCCTGAGCCAGGTGGTGCTGAGCCTGGCGCTGCCCGTGCCGATGGTGGCGTTGCTGGTTCTGACCCGCCGGCGCGACGTCATGGGTGTCATGGTGACAGGCCCGGTGATGCTGTCCGCCGCCTGGCTGGCGACACTCGCCACACTGGCGCTGAACGCGGCCCTGCTATGGGGAATGGCGGCGGGGTAGCTGCGGGACCGCAGGCGGGACTCGCCTGTCGTGGCCATGAGCGGGCCCGCCTGACCCACGCGCGCTACGCACCGTCGGTGGTTTGCGTCTGGTGCGTGTCGCACTCGCCACCGCCGCCGGACTGGCGGCTGCGCCGCGGGTTCATGGGCGCGCCAGGCGATGGCGGCGTCCCGGCCGGTCTCCGCGTACGCCGCGCGCATCCGCGCACCCCGGTCACACAAGCAGGGCTTCCAGCCGTCCGTCGCGCGGCCCAGCTTCGCGCAATTCCGTAAAAAGGGACTGCTTTCTTCGCCGGGTCTGCCTACCCTCGCGCCATGCCGAAAGCCGATCCTGCCATCCCCCCGCCGCTGCGTGCCCTGGGCGGCTGGGACGATGCCGACTGGTTCTGCGCCAGCATCCTGTCGGAAGAGGACGTGGTCGGATTGACCCTTCCCAAGCTCCCCGGACTGCGCAAGCAGAACTTCCACCTCGTCGAGCGGTCCGCCCCGCCACCGCCAAGCCGCGGGCGCGGCAGCAAGCCGGCGCCCGTCGCGCGGCCGTCCGCCAGCGGCATCGGGCCTATCCTGGACGGCTTGCGGGTGAGCCGCGCCGCCGCCTTCCGCAAACCCACCTTCTTCTTCGAAGGGCCGCCGATCCTCTATTTCGCTGACATTCCGGCCGCCAACCTGAAGATACGCGCGGCCGACACCCTGCGGCGCGACCTGATCCAGAACGCCTTGCGCGGCTGCGTGGTCCGCCAGGACGGCGCGCAAGTGATGGCCATGTTCTGGCCCAGCGCCGAGACCGACATCACCGCCTTTGTCAGCGCCGCCGCGCCGCCATTTCCGCTGCACGCACAGTTCGCCCAGGCGGAAGCCGACCGCGCCCTGGCTGGCCGCCCCCGGCAGGAGCCGCCGGCCAGCCCCGCGCGTCCGCCGCGTGCGGCGCGTGACCGCAGCCACGACGCGGAACGCGCGGCGCTGCTGCGCGAACTCGACACGCTGCGGCGGCGCGTCTCCGAATTGCAGCAGTCGCAATCCGTGATCGTCGCCATGGAGACGCTCGGCCTCGACGATGCGCGGTTGAAATCCATGCTGGTCCTGCTGCATCCGGACAAGCACGCAAACAGCGAGGCCGCGACCGAGGCGGCAAAATGGGTGAACGGGCTTCGGGACATGCTGAAGGCGGGCAGATGATCGGCATTGCAACCAGGCCCCGCAGCACGCAAACAGCATGGGGACGGGACCCCCTTGTGTTCTGCATCCCGCAAACAGCGCCAGCCTTTCTCCTGCCCGGGCGATGACACCATGCAACCTGCCGCCCTGATTTTCGACGTAGACGGCACCCTGGCGGAGACAGAGGAGCTGCACCGGCACGCGTTCAACGCCGCCTTCGCCGCGCACGGCCATCCGTTCGCGTGGGACCAGGCCCTGTACGCAAGATTGCTGGAAGTGACAGGCGGCAAGGAAAGGATCGCGCATTACCTGCGCGAATACGAACCCGATGCCAGGCTGACCGCCGCGGACATCGCGGCCCTACATGCCGACAAGACCGAGCGTTACGCACGATCGGTGGCGTCCGGCGGGCTGGCGCTGCGCCGCGGGGTTGCGCGCCTGATACGCGAGGCGGAGGTGGCGGGAGTTCCCTTGGCGATCGCCACCACCACCAGCCGCCCGAACGTGGATGCGCTGCTGCGCGCGACGCTCGGCCGGCAGCCTTTCAGGGTGATAGCGGCGGGCGACGAGGTCTCGGCCAAGAAGCCGTCACCGGATATCTATGAGCTGTGCCTGCGCCGCCTCGGCCTGCCCGCCTCAAGATGCGTGGCGTTCGAGGACACGCTGAACGGACTGCGCAGTGCGCAGGGCGCCGGCCTGCGCTGCGTGGTGACAGTCAGCGCCTATGGTGGCACCGGCCCGTTCCCTGGCGCGCTCGCGGTGGTGAGCCACCTGGGTGAGCCGGGCCTGCCGCCCACCAGCCATGCGGGCGCTCCGGTCGCCAGCATGGTGGACCTGGAATGGCTCTCGCAGTTCTAAGTGTCTGTTTGAACACTCGCCCTGGCGGCGATTTTCTGCGCTCCGGTGCTCGAAGCACCGCCAGTTGACTCACCAGGCCAAGTTTCCCGACAGACATCAGTCAGTTGGCTCACTTGATGGCCGCCCGCCCGTAGCCGGCCTCCAGCGCGCCTATCACCGCCTCGCCGTGCTCCACCAGGAAACGCTCCAGGCGCTCATGCGCCGGCATCATCGGCATGGACCGGCGCCGCACCACGAACCAGGCCCGCATCACCGGGAAATCCTGCACCGGCAGCAGCCGCACCAGCCCCAGCGCCAGTTCCAGCCCGATCGTGTGGCGCGAAATGACCGCGATGCCCATGCCCGCCATCACGGCCTGTTTCACCGTCTCGTTGCTGTCCGTGGTCATGCCGATGCGCGGCGCCACGCCGGCGGCCAGGCAGGCGCGCTCCATCAGCCGGCGCGTGCCCGAGCCATCCTCCCGCGTGATGAGTCGCTCGCCCGCCAGGTCCGCCATGCGCAGGCTGGCGGCCGCGAGCAGGCGGTGGTCAGGGGCCGCGATGATCACCGAAGGATGTGCCGCGAACGCGGTCGCCTGCACGTCGCTGTCGCCGTCCGGCTGGCCCATGACAGCCAGGTCGATCTCGCCGCGCTCCAGCGCCTGCGCGATAGCTTGCCGGTTGCCGAATTTGAGGTTGATGGTAATGCCGGGATAGTCCGCCTGAAACCGCGCCAGCACGTGCGGCACGATGTATTTCGCGGTGGAGACCGCACCTAGCGTGACCCGGCCGCCCACCACGCCGCGCAACGACATCAGGCTCTGGTCCGCGTCCGTCAGCGCCTGCAACACGATCCTCGCATAACCGAGCAGGGACTGCCCCGCATCGGTCAGCACCGCCTTCTTGCCCGTACGTTCGAACAGCGCGAAGCCCGCCATATCCTCAAGCTGCTTTATCTGGAACGAGATCGCGGCCGGCGAGACGTGCAAGGTTTCTGCTGCACGTGCGAAGGATGCTGCATCCGCCGCCTCGGCAAACATCTGCAACTGGCGTACGGTGACATTACGCATACGGTTATATCAAGCGATCCCTTGTGCCTGCGGCAATAATAACTTGCTTTTCTTTGTCCAGTCCACGGGCCTAGCGTCTGTTCAACGGCACGCGAAGACACGGCCGAGCAGGGAGACGGACGATGGACCAGGTGACTCTCGCCGAGGACACGGGCAAGGACGTCAAGATCACGGACATGAAGGAGCGTTACCGCTCCGGTGTCCTGAAATACCGGCAAATGGGCTACTGGGAGCCCGACTACGAGCCGAAAGACACTGACATACTCGCGGTGTTCCGCATCACGCCGCAGGACGGCGTCGATCCCGAGGAAGCCGCAGCGGCCGTCGCGGGTGAATCCTCCACCGCGACCTGGACCGTGGTCTGGACCGACCGCCTGACCGACAGTGAGTACTACCGCGCCAAGGCCTACAAGGTTCTGCCGGTGCCTGGCCAGCCTGGCCAGTATTTCGCCTATATCGCCTACGATCTCGATCTTTTCGAAGAAGGTTCGATCTCGAACCTCACGGCGTCGATCATCGGCAACGTGTTCGGCTTCAAGCCGCTGAAGGCGCTGCGCCTGGAAGACATGCGCATCTCGCCGCATTACCTCAAGACGTTCCAGGGCCCGGCGACCGGCATAGTGGTCGAGCGCGAGCGCCTGAACTGCTTCGGCCGTCCACTGCTCGGCGCCACGATGAAGCCAAAACTCGGCTTGTCGGGGCGCAATTACGGCCGCGTGGTGTACGAAGCGCTGAAAGGCGGGCTCGACTTCACCAAGGACGACGAGAACATCAACTCGCAGCCCTTCATGCACTGGCGGGACCGCTACCTGTATTGCTCGGAAGGCGTGAACAAGGCAATGGCCGAGACGGGCGAGGTCAAGGGCACCTACCTGAACGTGACCGCCGCCACGATGGAGGACATGTACGAGCGCGCGGAGTTCGCGAAATCCCTCGGCGCCGTCATTATCATGATCGACCTGGTAATCGGCTACACCGCCATACAGAGCATGGCGAAATGGGCGCGCAAGAACGACATGATCCTGCATCTGCACCGCGCCGGTCACTCCACCTACACGCGGCAGAAGAACCACGGCGTATCCTTCCGGGTGATCGCGAAGTGGATGCGCATGGCGGGCGTGGACCACATCCATGCCGGCACCGTTGTGGGCAAGCTGGAAGGCGATCCCGCGGTGATACGCGGCATCTATGACACCTGCCGCGAGAACTACGTCAAGGAAGACCTCACCCACGGCATATTCTTCGATCAGCCCTGGGCCAGCCTGAAGAAGATGATGCCGGTGGCCTCGGGCGGCATCCATGCCGGCCAGATGCACCAGCTGCTCACCTATCTGGGCGAGGACGTGGTGCTGCAATTCGGCGGCGGCACGATCGGCCACCCCGACGGCATACAATCCGGTGCCATCGCCAACCGCGTGGCGTTGGAGACGATGGTAAAGGCGCGCAACGAGGGCCGCGACATCTGGAACGAAGGGCCGCAGATACTCGCCGAAGCGGGCAAATGGTGCAGGCCGCTGCGTGCCGCGCTGGACACGTGGAAAGACGTCACGTTCAACTATGCCAGCACGGACAGCGTGGACTACGTGCCTACACCGACGGCATCATCCTAAAGCAAGACGGGTCCTTCTAACAGGGACCAGGAAACCCTTGCCGCCGGCGTAGGGCAGGTTTCCTGAAACGATAAGCCGTGCCGCATCTCCGGGAGCGAACATAAAATGAAGATCACCCAAGGACAGTTCTCCTTCCTGCCCGAGCTGACAGACGCAGAGATCAAGCTTCAGGTCGAATACGCGCTGAACAACGGCTGGGCGGTGGCGATCGAATATACCAGCGACCCGCACCCCCGCAACGTGTTCTGGTCCATGTGGGGCCACCCGATGTTCGACCTGCGCGATCCGGCCGGCGTGATGATGGAGCTGGACGCCTGCAAGCGTGAGCACGGACACGAATACATCAAGATCCTGGCGTTCGACTCGCAGAAAGGCTGGGAGAGCGTGCGTATGTCCTTCATCGTCAACCGCCCGACCTTCGAGCCCGGCTTCGAGCTGGTGCGCCAGGAATACGAGGGAAGGCAGATACGCTACACTTTGCGCAGCCATGCCACATCGCGCGCGCCCGAACCCGAACAGGCGCTGTGACCATGCGCGCCGATCTGCCGGCGCTGCGCATCGCCCCTTCCATTCTCTCGGCGGATTTCGCCCGTCTGGGTGAGGAGGTGTCGCGCGTGATAGAGTCGGGTGCGGACGTGGTGCATGTGGACGTAATGGACAACCACTACGTGCCGAACCTGACATTCGGACCACTGGTGTGCCGCGCGATACGGCCGCACACTACGGCACCACTCGACGTGCACCTCATGGTCCGTCCGGTGGACTCGCTTGTGCCGCTGTTTGCCCAGGCGGGCGCTGACATCATTTCTTTCCATCCGGAAGCCAGCGACCACGTCGACCGCACCCTGTCGCTGATACGCGAGCAGGGATGCAGGGCCGGCATAGTGCTGAACCCGGCGACACCGCTGCACGTGCTGGACCACATCATGGACCGGCTCGACCTGATATTGCTGATGTCGGTGAACCCCGGCTTCGGCGGCCAGGCTTTCATCCCGGAGACGCTGCGCAAGGCGCGCGCCGTGCGTGCACGTATAGAGGCGCACACGGCGGCGGGCGGCGGCCCCATCTGGCTGGAGATAGACGGCGGCGTGAAAGTGGACAACATTCGCGCCGTGGCGGAGGCGGGTGTGGACACGTTCGTGGCAGGGTCGGCCATCTTCAGCGCGGCGGACCAGGACGGCTTCTACCGCGGCGTGGTCGGCGCCATGCGCGGCGAACTGGACCGCGTTCCGGCGCAGCGGTGGGCCGCATGAGCGCCGATGTTGCGGAAGCGCCGGCCACCATCGACCTGGAGGCGCTCTACCAGCAAAGCAACATCGGCGACGTGATGGACGCGCTCGATCGTGACCTGGTCGGGCTGGTGCCGGTGAAGACCCGCATACGCGAGGTGGCGGCGCTGCTTCTGGTGGAGAGTGCGAGGCGCAGCATGGGCCTGCAGGCGGAGCCGCCTTCGCTGCACATGTGTTTCACCGGCAACCCCGGTACCGGTAAGACCACGGTCGCGCAACGCATGGCGGAAATCCTCAACCGCCTCGGCTATATCCGCCGCAACCATGTGGTGACCGTGTCGCGTGACGACCTGGTCGGCCAGTATATCGGCCACACGGCGCCGAAGACGAAAGAGGTTTTGAAAAAGGCGATGGGCGGCGTCCTGTTCATCGACGAGGCCTATTACCTCTACCGTCCGGAAAACGAGCGCGATTATGGCCAGGAGGCGATCGAAATCCTGTTGCAGGTGATGGAGGACAGGCGAGACGACCTCGTCGTCATCCTTGCAGGCTACAAGGACCGCATGGACATCTTCTTCCGCAGTAACCCCGGCATGGCCTCGCGTATCGCCCACCATATCGACTTTCCGGATTATGCGGAAGACGAGCTGGTTGCGATCGCGGACATAATGCTCGCCAACATGCATTACCGGTTGAGCGAGGACGCACACGACGTATTGCGCGACTATGTCAGCCGCCGCATGAAACAGCCGCGTTTTTCGAACGCGCGCTCCATACGTAACGCGCTCGATAGGGCGAGATTGCGCCAGGCCAACAGGTTGTTCGCGGAGCGCGGCAAACCCATGGACTTGGCGGCGCTGCAGACGATCACCGCGGCGGACATCAGGGCCAGTCGTGTTTTTGCCGAGGCGACATAGGCAGACTTTAACGCGGCGGCTCGAGGAACCGACATGCCTTACAGACGCACGACGTTCAGCAAGTTTGTCATCGAAGACCTGCGCAGGAGCGGCAGCGGGCATGACCCCGAACTGGCCGCTTTGCTGAACGACCTGCAGCGTGCCGCCAAACTTATAGGGGCGGCCGTAGGGCGCGGCGCCCTTGATGGTCAGGGCACGGTGGTGACCACACGCCAGAGCACGCCGGCGGAACCACCAAAGAAACTTGCCGAAGTCGCCAACCTCATCATGCTCAGCGCCTGCGAGTGGGGCGGCCAGCTCTGCGGCATATTGTCCGCTGTGCTGCAGGAGCCGCATGCGATACCGGCGGAGTATCCCCGCGGCCGCTACATGCTTCTGTTCACACCGCTGGACGGCGCGGCAAACCTGGACGTGAATCTCACCGTCGGCACGATCTTCTCCGTGCTGCGCGCACCGGACGGCGTGGACGAACCGACACGCGCCGATTTCCTGCAGCCGGGACGGGCCCAGGTTGCCGCCGGCTATGCGCTGTTCGGCCCGGTAGCCACGATGGTGATAACCCTCGGCGCAGGCGTGCACGGCTTCACGCTGGACCGCGAAGCGGGTGCCTATACATTGACGCATCCGAACATGCGCATCCCGGAGCGCGGATGCGAACTTGCGATCGACGCGGCCCTGGAGCCGCATTGGGAGACACCGATACGCCGCTTCGTGCAGGAATACACCTCCTACGGCGAAGGCACGGATGGCCGGAACTGCACGATCCGCTGGATCGACAGCCTGGTGGCAGAAGTGCACCGCATATTGCTGCGCGGCGGCGTGTTCCTGCATCCGCGTGACACGCGTGACACGACCAAACTTGGCCATGTCCACCTGCTGACGAAAGCAAACCCCATCGCCATGCTCATCGAACAGGCCGGCGGCGCGGCCAGCACAGGACGTGTGGCCGTGTTGGACGTGCAGCCGGAGGACATACACCAGCACGTGCCGCTGATCATGGGCGGGGTCGCCGACGTGGAGCGTTTGCAGGGTTACCATCTGGCCTATGATCGCGGCGAGTCGATGCATTTCGAGTCGCCGCTGTTCAAGAAACGCAGCCTTTTCAGGACAGCGTGAGCGATGTCCACGAAGCATCCCATCGTCGCCATCACCGGCTCCTCTGGCGCCGGCACCACGACAGTCATGTGGACGTTCCAGCAGATTTTCCGTCGTGAGGGTGTGACCGCGGCCGTGGTCGAGGGCGACGCCTTCCACCGCTTCGACCGTGTGGAAATGCGCGAGCGGATGGCGGAAGAGCAGCGTTCAGGCAACGGCCATTTCAGCCATTTCGGCCCTGAAAGCAACCTGTTCAAGGAGCTGGAATCGCTGTTCCGGGATTACGGCCGGACAGGGACGGGGCGCACGCGCAAATACCTCCATGACGCCGAAGAGGCAGCGCCCTACAACCAGAAACCGGGCACGTTCACGCCGTGGCACGATTTGGAACCCGGCACCGATCTGCTTTTCTACGAGGGGCTGCATGGCGGGGTGAGAACGGCGGACGTGAACATCGCCGGCGAAGTGGACCTGCTCATAGGTGTGGCGCCCACGGTGAACCTGGAATGGATACAGAAGCTGCACCGAGACAAGCGGGCGCGCGGCCACAGCCACGAGGCGGTGGTGGACACGATACTCCGCCGCATGCCGGACTACGTGAACTACATCTGTCCGCAGTTCTCCGAAACACATGTGAATTTCCAGCGTATTCCAACCGTCGACACGTCCAACCCGTTCGTGGCGCGCGACATCCCGAGTGCCGACGAGAGCATGCTGGTGATACGCTTCCGTGATCCGAAGGGCATCGACTTTCCCTACCTCCTCTCGATGCTGAAAGACGGCTTCATGTCCCGTGCAAACACCATCGTCTGTCCTGGCGGCAAGATGGCGCTGGCCATGCAGCTGATCTTCACCCCGATGATCTGGCAGATCATCGACCGCAAGAAGCGCGCGTTTTAGGGCGTGCGATCGACCGGCCTGATGCGGTCAGAAAAACTTCCGGATGGCAGCATAGACGGTCCTTCGCGGTCCGTATTGCGGCGCAAACACACCAACGCCGCTGCCGGACCGTATTTCGTATATCCTGTCGGTTACGTTGAGTATGGCAAGGTTCACCTCGAACGGGCCGCCTGCAAGATGCTCGAAACGATGTGTCGCGCCAAGGTTAAGCTGGAAATACGGGGCCACTGAACCACCGTTGGGCACGTCGCCTTCGTCCTGGCGGAGCCCCGTGCCGTATATCGAATCGGCATTCAAACGTGTCCCGAGCAAGTCATACGAGGCGCCGAGCGAGGCCGTGTAGAACTGGCTGTGGTCGGTATAAATGTAATGGCTGCCGATATAGGCGAGCTGGGCCGGGGTGAAGTTAAATTCCTGTGACACGATCTGCGAGGCACGCTCCCGGCCGATGGAGAGATTGCCATAGGCCGAGAATTTGCCGACGTCGTAGCTGCCGGAGAACTCGATGCCGAGCACGTTACCATGGCCGTAATTGAAAACCGACTCGATGATCGGTGCGCCGAACTGCCCCTCGTCGATCAGGTCACGCGCAATCTTCCAATATCCGTCGACGTCCAGCTTGAAGCCGGGCAGAACCACGTGCTCCGCACCCGCGTCGAAATAGTTCGACCGTTCGGGTAGTATGCGATCGTCCAATGGCGGAGAGGCCGGTGTGTAGCCCGCGGGATAGCCGGTGGTGCCGGCGAACTTGCCAATCGCCTGCCCCGAGATGTCCTCCAGGGAGGGCGGTGTGAAATAGCGCGAGTAGCCGGCATGCAACGTGGTGGCAACCTCCGGCTTCCAGACCAGGTTCACGCGCGGACTAAGTTGTTCGGTATCGGTGTAGCCATTCAACACGTCGTAGCGCAGGCCATAGTTCATTGTCAGCGTCGGCGTCAGGTGCCATTCATCCTGCAGGTAGGCGCTGTAGGTGAAGCCAGTCTCGCCGCCGCCATCGACCACATGCACGCCGCTTGCGCCCACTTCCGAGCAGTTCGCCACGATGCACGGAAACACATCGGAGCTCGTGCTCGACGTTGCCCGCTCGCCGGTAAACAGAATGCCGAAACGCAGCGTATGGTTGTCCCCTAGCTGATAGCTGCCGTCGCCTTGCACGCCTTCTGCCACGTCCGAACGCTGGGCGTTCTGGGACAGGCCGTAGAACAGCAGATCGCCCACATGGTCCGGCGTGTAGGCGAGACGGCTGTAACGCTCAAAAGCCGAGATCTGGAAACTGTAATCGTCCGCCGTCTTCAGATAGGAAAGTATGCCGTAGTCGTTACTCTCATTCTGACTCTCGTTCAGCAACGCCGAGTTGAAATTGACCTGGTTGCCAAGCGCATATGCGGGTGTCTGGCCCGGGCTGTCCGGTATCTGGAACGCTCCCTGATAGACGCCGAAAATGGCAGTGATTTTACTGCTTGTGTCGATGATGTCTTCGACATAGCCGAACCCGTGCCCCTGTTGCGTCGCGTCGTGCAAGGGTTCGTAGGACCTCGTCGGGTTTTCGATCCCGACGTTATTTTCGGTGTAATCACCCGCGAAGTAGTAGTTGAAGCGGCCGATAGATCCGGAATACTCGGCACTCGGCTCGATCCAGCCATGGCTGCCGCCATACACTCCGATCGATCCTCCCGGCTGGAAGCTGCCTGATTTGGTTTGTATGTCCACGATGCCCGTGGTCACCAGCCCATATTGTGCAGGCAGCGAGCCGGTAATGAGGTCGATGGATGAAGCAAACCTGGACGTCAGGCTTTGGCCGAAAAAACTGATTCCTTCCGGCAGGATTACGCCGTCTATACGATACTGGATGTTTGCGTGGTCATTACGTAGATGTATTTGGCCGTAGGAATCCTGCGACACGCCCGGCGTCTGCAACAGCGTCTGGTTGAGCTGTATGTCCTCGCCGCCCGGCTGGTTGGTGATTGCCTTGCTGCTGAGCGTGTAGACCGTGGCACCGAGGCGGGTCTCGATGCCGCTACGCGCCTTTGTCAGCTTCTTGGCGGTAACCACGATGTCTTCGGTGGCGGCAGGCAGCGGCGAGGTCTGCCCCTGCGTTGCAGGAGACGAGACGGTGGCCGACGTAGGTTCCGACAGCGCCGACGCCCAAGGCAGTGCCACCAGACTGATGGTGGCAAGCGTCGTGCGGAGAAAAACCATGTTACCAAAACTCAGATGTGGCCGTTACTATATAACATTTAGGTCGCGGCACTGTCAATTAAGCGCTGCTCATTCCTGAAGGCTTCAGCAGCTATGACGGCCAAATTGTCAGGACATTCGTGTGACTGATCGTAACCTGGCAAAATATCCCGGCCGTCGCGCGCAAAGCAGCGCTGCGAAGTAGATCGATCCGCTGAACGCCGTTATGCAGAAGCTCGTCGGCCAGTCTGTGTAAAAAGCCAGTGTCACGCCGCACCAGGATTCCAGCAGCGCGAAGATCAACGAGAGGAAAATGCCGGTTGCGATGCGGGTCGTGACAGTCAGCGCCGCGGCGGCAGGGCCCACCATCAGCACGAATACCAAAAGAACGCCCACGATCTGGACACATTCTGCCGTCGCCAGCGCAACGACTACCAGGAACAGCACGTCGAGCAGCAGAACGGGCACGCCCTTTGCCGCTGCCAGCTCAGGCTGCAGACTTGCGAACAGCAATGGCCGCGAGATCACCGCAAGCATAAGGAGGCTGAGCGCCGCCAGCAGCAACAATGCGTTGATCGTCGGCCGATCCACGGCAAGCACGTTACCGAACAGCAGGGCCGTCGCCTGCGTCGCGAACGACGAATAGAAGTGCAGGAACAGCAATCCGAGCCCTAATGCGAGCGACAGCACCATTCCAATCGCCACATCGCGCTGCGCCAACGTGGCGCCTAGCAGGCCGATGCCTACGCCCGCTACCACGGTGGCGCAAACGAGCCCCCAAAGCGGTGTCACGCCAAGCAGCACTGCACCGGTTGCACCGGTAAACCCGACATGGGAGAGCGCGTGACCTGCAAATGTCTGCTCGCGCAACACCAGGAAATAACCGACCAAGCTGGACAGCGTTGCCACGATGGTGGCCGCCGCAAAAGCATGCCGCATGAACTCGTAATCAAGCATATGTCGCATGTGCGCGCGCCCCGGAACAGCCGGCCACGCTTTCCATATCGTGGCCGCCGGACATCACGAAGATCCTGCCGTGCAGCCGCACAACCTCCATCGTCGAGCCGTAGAGGCGGGAAAGCACGGGGCCGGTAATTACTTCATCCACCGTGCCGATCGCCGCATGCCCGCCACCCAGATAGAGGACTCTGTCCAGCACGCCCAGTAGCGGGTTCAGTTCATGCGCGCTGAAAACCACCGTGATCTGCAGTTCCGTCTGGATGCGGCGAACAAGTTCGACGACCAGGCGCTGGTTATGGGGATCGAGACTCATCAACGGCTCGTCAAGCAGCAGCAGCCGCGGCCGGCCGGTCAGCGCCTGTGCCAGCAGAAGGCGTTGCCGTTGCCCCCCGGAGAGCTCTGCCAGCGGCCGCGCCGCCAGGTCCGTCGCACCCACCAGCTCCAACGCGCGATCCACGTCACGTCGCCCGGCAGCGCTCAGGCGCGGCAGGCCCCAGCGATGTCCGCCCACAACACCGGCCACGAATTCCCGTCCACTCAGCCGCAAGCCCCCCTGTGTGCTGCGTGATTGCGGCATGTAGCCGATAGCCGGGTTGCCGCGCAGCCTTTCGCCACCCAGCACGCATATCCGGCCGGCTGCCGGCGGCAACACGCCCAATATGGCGTGTAGCAGCGTCGTCTTGCCCGCGCCGTTACCGCCGAGCAGACCCACGAACTCGCTGGTGCATAAGGCCAAGTCCACGTCCTGCAGGATCATACGGCCGCCGCGCGCCAGACTCACTCCGCGCATCTCCAGCGTGGCCTCGCCGGATGCGGCGCCATTGCGGCCCGGCTCAAACGACGGCCTGGCCGCCCGCGTGCTGCTAGCGTTTGTCACGTATCGGCAGATATAATATAACATACACACTGTCCAGCCGGAAGGACTGTCACCGCTGGCGCCGCCCATAGTAGTTTGGGCCAGGAGGATCACATGGCCCGACCCGCACGCGCTTCGTTAGAAGGCCAACTCGATGCCGCCTCCGACGCGTGCGGCCGATCCAACGTGCAACTCACCGAGCTGCGGCGAACGGTGCTCGGCCTGGTGTTGCAGGCGGAACGCCCGCTCACCGCCTATCAACTGCTGGACCGGCTGAAAGAGACACGCAAGGGCGCAATGCCGCCCACCATCTATCGCGCGCTGGATTTCCTCATCGAGAACAAGCTCATTCACAAGGTGGAGAGCCTGAATGCTTTCGTGCCCTGCGAGGCCGGCCACCATGAACACGCAATCCAGTTCCTGATTTGCAACCGCTGCGGCCAGGTCACGGAACTTGAAGACCGTGGTATCTCCCGCGCGCTGGACCGCGCTGCAGAAGCGAAAGGCTTCATCGCGTCCGGCACCATAGTGGAAATCGAGGGAACCTGCGCTGCGTGCGGCATAGCGTGAGCCTCGCGCCCGCCGCATCAGCCCCCTCCGCGTTTCTGTCCAGTCGCATTCGGCCAATCACCGCTGTTCTTGCAATCGCCCTCGCGTCGCCTGCAAAGGCGGCGGTAAAGGTGGTAGCCGCGGAGAATTTCTACGGTGATATCGCCAGACAGGTAGGCGGAGAAGATGCAGACGTCACCAGCATCCTGGCAAATCCGGACCAGGATCCGCACCTCTTCGAGGTAAGTCCGTCGGTGGCACGCGCGGTCGCCGACGCGCGGATCGTCATATTTAACGGCATCGGCTACGATCCCTGGATGGAACGGCTACTCGCGGCGACACCGGCGCAGTCGCGTCAGGCGATCGCCGTAGCCGTCTTGGTTGGCGGTCAACCTGGGGACAACCCGCATGTCTGGTATTTGCCTGACACTATGTCACGTGCGGCCGATGCGCTCGCCCGGGACTACATTGCGCAAGATCCCGCGCACGCCTCGGACTTCAAGCAGCGCCTGGCGGTCTTCCAGGCGTCGCTCGCACCCATACGCGCACGTATCTCCGCCTTGCGCGAACGTTTACGGGGGTTACCGGTTACCGCGACGGAGCCGGTATTCGGCGCCATGTTCACGGCCCTCGGTCTGGTGCCGCGCAACACAGGCTTCCAGCATGCGGTGATGAACGAGACGGAAGCCGGCGCGTCGCAGGTGGCCGGCTTCGAATCCGACCTGCGCTCTCACCGCGTCCGGCTTCTCGTCTACAACAGCCAGGCCAGCGACGTCGTGGCGGACCGCATGAAAGCCATCGCCATCGGCGCCGGTATACCCGTCCTGGGCGTCACGGAGACGGAGCCGGCCGGTGTCTCATACCAGACATGGATAACGGCAGAGCTTCTCGCTGTGGACAGGGCCATTCCGCAAGCCAAGTAGCGCGGGGCGCTTGCTCCCTTGCTAGTTGGTCACGACCGGTGCCCGCACCACGTCGCCGCCTTTCATCACGAAAACAACGTGCTCCAGTTGCCGCACATCGGTCAGGGGATCGCCGTCCACCGCCACCATGTCTGCATACCGCCCCGGTGCTATCGCCCCCACATCGTGCGTCTTGTCCAGCGCCTCGGCCGCGGATCGCGTCGCCGCCACGATCGCCTCCATCGGCGTCATGCCCCATTGCACCATCTTGGCGAATTGCCTGGCGTTGTCGCCATTCGGGTACACGCCGCCATCCGTGCCGAACAGCATCTTCACGCCCGCCGCATGCGCCGCCCGGAACGTCTCTCGCTGCTTGCGTCCAACCTCGCGCTCCTTGGCCAGGCTTTCCGGGAACAAACCGTTCTTCGCACCTTCGGCCAGGATGTAGTCGTCGTTGTAGATGTCCATGTCAAACCAGGCGCCGTGCTCCTTGGCCAGGCGGAAACTCTCGTCATTGGCCAGGCTCGCGTGTTCGATCGTGTCCACGCCGGCGCGCAGCGCGTCATTTATCCCGTCCGTGCCATGCGCATGCACCGCCACGCGCATGCCCAGCATATGCGCTTCGGACACGATGGCCTGCATCTCCTGCAAGGATACCTGCTGCACGCCAACCTTGTCCGTCTTGGAAAGCACGCCGCCGGTCCCACAGAACTTGATCACCTCGGCGCCATACTTACGCATGCGGCGCACCGCCGCGCGATAGCCGTCAGGCGAGTCCGCAATCTGCGGGCTGGGCACGCTGACCGAGGGCGGAAACTCCGTGGCATCGCAATGCCCGCCGGTGGAACCCAGCGCGTACGTCGCCGGCACGATGCGCGGCCCCGGAATATAACCGTGCTCGATCCCCTGCTTCAGTGCCACGTCGCTGAAGAACGAGGAGCCGACATTGCGCACGGTGGTGAAACCCGCCTCCAGCGTTTTCTTCGCGTTGGCCACGCCCACCACGGTCCAGAACGCATCGGTGTATTCCAGCCCCTTGTAGCCGGACAGAGTGGGGTCGCTGGTCAGGTGGACATGCATGTCGATCAGGCCGGGCAGCAGCGTGCGGCCGCCCAGATCGACGTGCCGCGCCCCCTGCGGCGCCGGATCGCCCTGTTGCCCCACGGAGGCGATGCGCCCGTCCTGCACCAGGACCTGTACGTGGTCCACTGTGCGCCCGGCCAGCACGTCCACCATGTGCGCGGCGGTGACCACCACGGTGTCGGCCCGGGAAGGCGTGACGCCCAGGATCAGGAGGGCGGCTAGCAGGGCGGGTCTGGTCATGGGTGGGCCTCTTGGGTGTATGCCAGAGAAGAAAGGCCTTCTTTTTTGAAAAAAAGAAGCAAAAAACTTTTGACTCCGCTGTCGCGGACCTCGCCGGTGAGCCGCCGACAGGGAGCAAAAGTTTTTGCTTCTTTTTTCAAAAAAGAAGGCCTTGCCTCCTCCTACAACGCCGCAGGCACCCCCGCCTCCACCAACGCCGCCGCTTGCCGCTCCGCCAGCGCCTGCTCGTCAAACCCCTCGATCAGCTCGTGGAACATGCGGTGCCAGTTCAGCTTGGCGCCCAGCCGCAGGAACACCGATCCCAGCCCGATCGCCGAGCGGTCCATCAACATGAACTCGCGCGGCGGCTTCACCCCGCCGGTGCGCTGCAGCCCGGCATGCACCTTCTGCGCAACCTCGCGCCCGTACTGCGGATCGTTGCTCTCCTGTATGCTGCGCACCCTGTCCTGAATTAGCGGCTCGTACAGGAAACGCGCCCACTGGTTCAACACCTCCGCTTTTTCGCGCGAGATACCCACGAAACCCCAGCCTTCATAGGCGTGGATCGCCTTGTCCGCGTCGCCGTCACGCGTCGCTTCGAACAGATCGATGACGCCGCGCAGGAAATGCGGCCGGAACACGCGTATGGCGCCAAAATCCAGCAGGTTGATCCCGTGATCTTCGCGGACCTGGTAATTTCCCAGATGCGGATCGCCGTGTATCACGCCGAACCTGTAGAGCGGCGTGTACCACGCGGTGAACAGCGCGCGGGCGATCTCGTTGCGCACCTCCAGCGGTGGATTGGTGTCCACCACGCTTTGCAAACCACGCCCGGGCAGCCAGGTCATCGTCAGCAACCTTGCTGTCGTGGCCTCCATCACCGGCTCCGGCACGGTCGCTGTCGCCACGTCCTTCAGCATCAGCCCGTAAAGGCGCATCTGCGCGGCCTCGCGCACGTAATCCAGCTCTTCGCGCAGCCGCTCGGACAATTCCTTGAATATGTCTTCGTTCTGCAGCGCGTTGTCCACGCGGTGATACAAGGACAGCGCCAGCCGCACCTGCCGAAGATCGGCCTCCACCACGCTTGGCATGTCCGGATATTGCAGCTTGCAGGCCACCTCGCGCCCGTCCGTCAGCCGCGCCCGGTGCACCTGCCCCAGGCTGGCCGCGGCCGCGGCCTCACGCCCGAACTCGGAGAACCGCGCTTCCCACGCCGGGCCCAATTCCGTGGACATACGCCGGCGCACGAACGCCCAGCCCATCGGGGGCGCATTGGCCTGCAGTTGCGCCAGCTCGGCTGCATATTCCGGCGGCAGCGCGTCCGGAATGGTCGAGAGGAACTGCGCCACCTTCATCAGCGGCCCTTTCAGCCCGCCGAGTATGGCCTTCAAATCCTCCGCATGCGCCGCTCCGCCCGTCTTCATCCCGAACACGCGTTGGCCGGCAAAGCGGGCCGCAATGCCGCCAACAGCGCCTGACGTACGGGCAAACCGCCTGATCTCGCCAAACAGGTTGGCGTTGCCAACGCCCCCGGGGGGCGCCTGCGGTTCAGACATTCTCGCCCGCTTCCAACTCGTCGATGAAGCCGGAAATCACGTCCAGCCCGCGCCGCCAGAAGGCGGGATCGGACGCATCCAGCCCGAACGGCGCCAGCAGATCCTTGTGCACCTTGGTCCCTCCCGCGCGAAGCATCTCCCGATACTTGGCCTGGAACCCGGGATGTCCAGACTGGAACACGTCATACAGCGCGTTCACCAGACAGTCGCCGAACGCGTAGGCGTACACGTAGAAGGGCGAGTGCACGAAATGCGGCACATAGGCCCAGAACACGCTATACTCGGGCGTGAACGTGAAGGCCGGGCCCAGGCTCTCGGTCTGCACCTGCATCCAGATCTCGCCTATGCGTTCGGGCAACAGCTCGCCGTGCCGCCGCTCGTCATGCAGCAGCGTCTCGAAGCGGTAGAACGCGATCTGGCGCACCACCGTGTTCAGCATGTCCTCCACCTTGCCTGCCAGCATCAGCCGCCGGCGCGCCGGATCGGTCTCGGCATCCAGCAACGCACGGAACGTCAGCATCTCGCCAAACACGCTGGCGGTCTCTGCCAGGGTCAACGGCGTGCCGCTCATCAGATAGCCCTGCTCGCCGGCCAGAACCTGGTGCACGCCGTGGCCAAGCTCGTGCGCCAGCGTCATCACGTCCCGCGTGCGGCCGTGGAAGTTCATCAGTATGTAGGGATGCACGCTCGGCACGGTGGGATGGGCAAAGGCCCCGCCCGACTTCCCGTCGCGCAGCGCCGCGTCGATCCACCCGTTATCGAAAAACCGCTTGCCCACCGCAGAAAGTTCCGGATCGAACCGCCCATAGGCGTCCAGCACCGTGGCTTCCGCCTCGCCCCAGCCGATGCGCCTGTCGTCGTCGCCGGGCAGCGGCGCGTTGCGGTCCCAGTGCTGCAGGCGCTCCAGCCCCAGCCACTTCGCCTTCAGTTTGTAATAACGGTGCGAAAGCCTTGGAAAATCGCCCACCACCGCGGTGACCAGCGCATCGACCACCTCGTCCTCCACCACGTTGGACAGGTTGCGGTCGCTGCCAGGCCGCGGCAGCTGCCGCCAGGTGTCGATGATCTCCTTGTCCTTGGCGAGCGTGTTGGTGATCAGCGAGAACAGCTTGCCGCGTTCCTGGAACGCCTGCCCGATCGCCAGCGCCGCGGCTTCGCGAACGCCCCTGTCGGGATCGCTCAACTTGTTGAGCACCGCATTCACCGTAAGCTGCTCGCCCGCAAACGGCACGCGCATGCCGGCCACGGTCTCGTCGAAAAGCCGGCTCCACGCGCTGCGCCCGGTCACCTCGCGGTCGTGCACGAACCGCTCCAGCTCGTCGCTCAACTGGTGCTTGCGCCACACGCGCAGGTCCCGCAGATACGGCTGCCACCGCGCAAATGCCGGATCGGCGAACTTGCCCTCCAGCACGCTGTCTTCGATTCTGTTCAGCTCCAGCCGGAAGAACAGCAGGTGCGCGCTTATCGCCGTGCACCGCTCCATCATGGATTGGTAGAACTGTCCCGCCGTGGCACTGGTGCTGTCCGCGCTGAACAGCAGCTGCGCGTAGCTCATCACCCGTCCCAGCGTCTCGTCGATCGCCTGAAAGCGCTCCATCGCGTCGGCAAGCTCCCGCCCGCCCAGCCCGGCCAGCCGGCCGCTGAACGCGTCCGCGAACGCCCGCGCGCCACGCTCCGCCTCGTCCAGGTCGGCGCCTATCTGCGGGCTGTCCGGCGATGCGTATAGATCGGCCAGGTCCCAGCACGGCAAATCCTGCCCAGGCGGGGCAGGCGGGACGGCAACGGAGCCCTCAGGGGCATACTGGGTCATGGGGCAGGGGTCCTTCAGGCAGCGACGCATCATGTAAGCGTGCGTTGTTCCACGTCAAAGGCCGGCGCAAGCAAGCGGATCGCTTTTGACAAAAAGCAGCGAGAATCCTGCGCCCGCGATGTCCGTGGCTGTGCTGTCCGTACGCAGCTCTACAGCCGCAGACAAGCACAATAGACGGCCTGGACGCCAGCCGACTACTTGTGCGATACTTCCGTGATCATCCGAATACTTCGCGCGCGCCCCCTGGCTCGCATGGCTGCGGCCCGCCTCATCACATGCCCAGCGCGCGCCGGTAGACGTCCAGCAGCGTCTCCTGCTCCTCGATCTCCGCCGGCTCCTGCTTGCGCAGCCGGATGATCGTCCGCAGCACCTTCACGTCGAACCCCGCCGATTTCGCCTCGCCGTAGATGTCCTTGATGTCATTGCCCAGCGCCTTGCGCTCTTCCTCCAGCCGCTCGATCCGCTCGATCAGGCTGCGCAGCCGCTCGACCGCAATCCCGCCCACCTTCGTGTCCTCGTCCGCCATCGCCAGCCCCGCACCAATCCGTGAGCCGCGCGGGATACGCGCCCGCCGCCGCTTGGTCAAAGGCCGTGCCCGGCTTTTCGAAGCCCCGCGAACCCCCTACCTTCCGTGCCAACCATTCCGGCCAGGGAGCCCATGCACATGCGCGACTACACGAACTTCTACATCGACGGCGTCTGGGTGAAGCCCGCCGACCCCAAACCGCTCGACGTAATCAACCCCGCCTCTGAAAAACCCTGCGGCACCATCAACCTCGGCGGCCAGGCCGACGTGGACGCCGCGGTGGCCGCCGCCCGCCGCGCCTTCGCCACGTTCAGCCAGACCACGCGCGAGGATCGCCTGGCCCTGCTCGGCCGCATCGTCGACGCCTACAAGGCCCGCTACAACGACATGGCGGCCGCCATCACCGAAGAGATGGGCGCGCCGGCCAGCCTGTCCCAGGCCGCCCAGGCCGCCATCGGCATCGGCCACTTCCAGGCGGCCCAGGCCATCCTGCAAAGCTACGTCTTCGAGGAGATGCGCGGCACCACCCTGATCGCCCGCGAGCCGATCGGCGTCTGCGGCTTCATCACCCCGTGGAACTGGCCGATCAACCAGATTGCCTGCAAGGTGGCGCCCGCCCTGGCCACCGGCTGCACCATGGTGCTCAAGCCCAGCGAGATCGCCCCCTTCAGCGCCTACATCCTCGCCGAAATCCTGCACGAGGCCGGCGTGCCCCCCGGCGTGTTCAACCTGGTCAACGGTGACGGCCCCGGCGTGGGGGCCGCCATCAGCAGCCACCCGGATATCGACCTGGTCAGCTTCACCGGCAGCACCCGCGCCGGCATCGAGGTCGCCCGCGCCGCCGCCCCCACCGTCAAGCGCGTCCATCAGGAGCTGGGCGGCAAGTCCCCCAACATCATCCTGCCCGACGCCGACCTGCGCGCCGCCGTCACCCGCGGCGTCAAGCACGTGATGCAGAACAGCGGCCAGTCCTGCAACGCCCCCACCCGCATGCTGGCCCCCCACGCGATCATGAAAGACGTCATCGAGATCGCGAAGGCCACTGCGGAAGCCACCACCGTCGGTGACCCCAACGGCAACGCCGAACTCGGCCCCGTGGTCAGCGAAACCCAATGGAACAAGATCCAGGGCCTGATCAACAAGGGCATCGAGGAAGGTGCCACCCTCGTCGCCGGCGGCCCCGGCCGCCCCGAAGGCCTGGAAACCGGCTACTACGTAAAGCCCACCGTGTTTGCCAACGTGACCAACGACATGACCATCGCGCGGGAGGAAATCTTCGGCCCCGTGCTGACCATCCTGGGCTACGACACGCTGGAGGAGGCAATCACCACCGCCAACGACACCCCCTACGGCCTCGCCGCCTACGTCCAGGGCCGCGACCCGGTGCAGTTGCGCTCGGTGGCCCGCCAGCTGCGCGCGGGGCAGGTGAACATAAACGGCGCGGGAATGGACATCATGGCGCCGTTCGGCGGCTACAAGCAGAGCGGCAACGGGCGCGAGTGGGGCGACCTGGCGTTCGGGGAGTTCCTGGAGACGAAGGCCGAGATCGGGTATGGCGCGATTGCGGCTGAGTAAGCGCCGCGCTTAGCGGAAGACAAGGCGAGGGGCTCTGCCCCTCGACCCCGCTGGGGCCAGTCGGCCCCAGACCCCTTTTCGAACGGTGGCGATGCAAGACGTCAGCGTTTTTGCGGGGTCGCCTTCGTTGGCATGCCGAATTGTGCGACTGGTATTGCGTTTGATCGGCTACGCACTCAACGGCACGTCCGCGGGCCTGTTCAGCTTTGCAGGGCTCGCTGGAGGTGTCCCTTTTGCTATTACCCAAAGCCTCGTCCCAGTGATCAGGAACGGCTTGGAAACTTGGGCTAGGGTGTATCCTCCCCACCGTGGCTTTCGCCATATCGTTGGTGATTACAATAGCGATCAACCTGCACAGACGGCATCTCTGGTTTAAACGTGAAATCTCATGAGTTGCGCGTTGATTTATCAGCTACGTGTTCGGCCTGCTCCTAAATATTTCGGTATTGTTGAACACCGTTTCAGTTGTTCAGAAGAATTGCACGTCAGTAAGCGTGGCGAATACCATATACTGAGCAATCCAGGCTCTTTTTACTTCGCTGATATTCAGGATGTTACGGTTGCACTACTGGCAACCAGGGACGCAGCCGGATGCTCGGGAGCCTGGAGACGAAGTGCCGCCCGTAGAATAGGATCGAACCTCACGTAACCTAATTCTGTCGGGCCACCGGGGTGGGGCGCATTTCGACAATCTGATACTGTTATTTTAGAAGGCCTCGAAGGCCGCAATACTCATTTCTGCATTCCTGCCAGAGTGGCGCTGTCGTTCGGCGCCTCGATGCCCCACAACCCCCTACTCACCCAAGCTCATCCTACTAGCCACGCAACTTCGACCTCGTAACAACGTCTTGCCTTAGTTCATGCTTCAACACGCCAGCGGGACCTAGCGATGCCAGACCTCGCCAACGCCGACTCACACGAACTCTACGTCTGGGATGCCGAAGAACTTCTTGAGCAGGTAAAAAAGCTCAACGAGGGCGCTAGAGTAGCCGTCGAAGCCAACGAAAAGCTGAAGGGCTACATAGACGCAGACGCCGTAGCACTGACCCAGCTCATCCAAGCCAGCAACAAGATTGCTCGCCAAATCAAATTGCTGGGCATCTTGGGCAACGCCTACATCAAGGAGGTGAAGGGCAAGAAATACATTATCTTCAAAGGCAACCAGCGCCTGCGCCCAAACCTGAAAGGTACTCGCTACTTGGCCGAAAACGCCAGAGTAAAATGCTTCGTCGTCGGTACGAAAGACATCATCGAAGACGCCGCCAAAGGCACCAAGGTCGCGATAATCGCCTTCATCGCCATAGACATCGCCATGGAGTGCACGTCAGACCACTTCTCACTTGCTAGCCTAGGCGTCCGCATCGGCATTGACGTCCTCCAGGCCGTAATATCAACCGCAGTCGGCGTAGAGGCCGGCGTATTCGTAGCCGCCGCTTTCGGCGCCCCCGTAGTCATCACCTTCATAGTCGTAATTGGCGCAGGCTTCCTCATGGGCATGCTGCTCACCGATCTAGACAATAAATACCACCTTACCGAGCGCCTGCGCGCCCGCATGATGGCGTATGAAAAGGAGCTAGGCCACGAAATCCCCGTCATCAGACAGGCCGTGGTAAACGCAGGACACAAGGCCGCCCAACTAGGACGCGAAACCGGCGACGTCATCAGAGCCGACTACTACAAGATAGATCGCTTCTTCGCGTCAACCGCCCAGATGATGCAGTCTGAAGGTCTGTCGCCCTGGTATGGCCTCTGAAATGTCGTTCCTGACAACCACAAAAATCATCGGAAAACGTCTGAAGCCCACTGACTACAATCAATACATTGCCGAACTCGTCCTGCTCGCCCTGATCGCCATCGCGTATTTCGGCTACGACGACCTAAGTCCCTTGAGAAACGCCGTCTCCATCGCCACCGTCGAGCGTAACGACTTCGCACTCATTGGTGGCCTCGGCCTCTACGCCATCCGTCTTTCCAGCTTCGTGGCCATGTTCCGCCACTACCGCATGCCGCAAACCCCAGAGTGGCTTGTCTTCATAGCAGTCACCGCAGCCATGGTCGTCTGCTTCGTATTTTCCGGCACGCTTGTAGACTCTTACGCCCGAGCCCACGATTATCGCTTCTGCTACAGTCAACATGACCGCGCGACCACCTATACGTTCGCCCATGCCGTTACCGCTTGCCCCTCCTTGCCCCACAAAGCCAACCCCACGTGAACCACTCCTAAGTTCATGAGGCTTGGAAGCCAGTCCTAGCCTTAATCTCTTGCTCCTCCAGATGGCTGGCCTCCTGAAACGAGGCCCCAAGAGGGCGCCACGGCCGCAGGCGGCCGCTGAGACGGGCTTTGAATCCGCACCCCGAAGAGCAATATCCCAGCGAACAGACCAGAGGCTCCAATGGCAAGCGGATGGGCTCCTGACGGAGCGGTCCAGGATCAGATCGACGACACCATCACCGACGAGGTGCTGCGCGCCCGCGCCCGCCTTCCCTCAGGCGAGGGCCTAGCCCACTGCGTGGAATGCGGCGACGACATCCCGCAAGCCCGCCGACGCGCCCTGCCGGGCGCGCGCACCTGCGTCGCCTGCCAGTCGGCGCGGGACGGCCGTTCCCCCAATATCGGGTTCAATCGCCGGGGCAGCAAAGACAGCCAGCTCAAGTAACAAGGCGTCACCCCGGCGAAAGCGGCGCCGCGCCCCCGCATAACACCGGCCAGACTTCGCCGAGCACTCGCGCCAGGTTGCGGCCCACCCTCGCGCATGCCGTATCGATGTCCACCAGGTCGAAACGGTCGAGCTCTGGCATCGTCCCGCCGCCAGGCAGCCGGACCATCGACGTGCAGCGCAAGCCGGCCGGATCGGGCAGCACCCTCACGCGCCACGCAAACAACGCCAGGTCCTTGTTGCGCAGGTAGGCGTGCCTCCCAAGCGGCTGCAACGCCGCCGCACACGCCTGCAACCCCGTCTCCTCGTGCAACTCCCGAACTGCGGCGGACAGTAGCGGCTCATCCGGATCCGCCAGTCCTTTCGGAATGTCCCAACGCGGCGAGCGGGACGCGTGGCCCAGAAGCAGCCGGACGCCATCGGTGACGATGATACCGCAGGAAACCCGCACGTTTGCACCTTGCACTGTTTCTGGGGACGAGGCTGCCGCGATCCGGCAACTAAAGGAAACAAAGCCTCTTTCTCAAAATTAAAGCCTTCACCTGTGTTGTCGCGGACTGTTCGGCCGGGCGCGTGTGCTTCGGCGTCCGCGACAGCACGTTCAAAAGCTTTTTGCTTCTTTTTCTCGAAAAAGAAGGCCTGTCTTCCTTACCCCCACTCACAAACCCTCCCAGCCTCAGCTCACCACCACCCGCCTCTTGCCCCCACCGTGCCAGCCCCCTAGCTCTGCAAACCCCAGCAACGGACAGAGGCCGCCCAGGATGCAGGACCCAAGCCGCCTGACCGACGAGACCAAGGCGGAATGCCCCTGCCAGGACGGCATGTTCCCCGTAAGTGACCGGCGCAGGCGTTTCCTCTTCGGCGCCGGTGCCACCGTCTCGCTCGCAGCGTCACTCCGCCAGGCGCATGCGGAGCAGGGCACCTCCACGCCCCCGGCCGATCCCACCCGCGTGCCAGGCCGCGCTACCGGCACCGATGGCGGCTACGGGTCGCGCTCCGCCTTCGAGACGGAGCACCGCGTGCTCGGCCCCGTGCCCAACCGCCTCACCACCTGGACCTTCACGCCGCTCGCCAGCCAGCTCGGCAACATCACCGCCTCCGGCCTGCACTACGAACGCCATCACAGCGGCATCCCCACGATCGATCCTGCCCGCCACAACCTGTTCGTGCACGGCATGATGGACCAGCCGAAGCGCTTCACCCTGGCGGACATCAAGCGCCTGCCCAGCGTCAGCCGCCGCCATTTTATCGAATGCTCCGGCAACACCAATGGCGGCTACCAGAACCTGCCGCTGAAAACCGTCCAGGTGTCGCACGGCCTGCTCAGCACCTCGGAATGGACCGGCGTTCCGTTCGCCGTGTTCGCGCGTGAGGTCGGGTTGTCGAAGGATGCGAGCTGGGTCCTGGCCGAGGGCGCTGACGGCGCGGTGATGACGCGCAGCATTCCGCTTGAGAAGATGATGCGTGACGCGCTGCTGGCGTATGGCCAGAACGGCGAGGCGATCCGCCCGGAACAGGGCTACCCGCTGCGCCTCGTGCTGCCCGGCTACGAAGGCAACACGCACATCAAATGGCTGCGCCGGCTGCAGGTCAGCGACAAACCTTTCATGACCCGCGAGGAGACTTCCAAATACACCGACTTGATGGCCAACGGCATCGCACGCCAGTTCGTCTTCACCATGGACGCGAAATCGGTCATCACCTTTCCCTCCGGCGAGATGAAGCTGCCGGGCGCCGGCTTCTACGAGATCGGCGGCCTAGCCTGGTCCGGCCGCGGCCGTGTCCGCGCGGTCGATGTCTCCCTCGATGGCGGCGCCACCTGGCATCCCGCCCGGCTGGGCGGCACGCCGGAGCCGATGTGCACCGTGCGATTCAGCCTTCCGTGGAACTGGGACGGCAAGCCCGCGCGCCTGCAAAGCCGGTGCACCGACGAGACCGGCTACGTGCAGCCCTCACACGAGGACCTCGTCCGGCAGCGCGGCACCAACTACTACTACCACTACAACGCCATGTTCCCCTGGGACGTGGCCGCGGACGGGAGCGTCACCCATGTCGCGGCCTAGCCTTCTCGCCGCCGCGCTCCTGCTGGCATCGCTGACGCAGGCCGCAGCCCAACCCGCGCCCGCCGGCATCGGCACTCCGCTGCAACCCGCAGACCTCGCCGGCATGTTCGCCATTCCGCCGGACGGCACGGGCCTGCCCGCCGGCCGGGGCAGCGTGCAGCAGGGCCAGGCGGTCTACCAGCTCGTCTGCGCCGCCTGCCACGGCGCGAAGCTGGAAGGGCAGAAGGCACTCGGCGCCCCACCGCTCGTCGGCGGCCGCGGAACGCTGTCCAGCAAGCCGCTCAAGACCACGGAGAGTTACTGGCCATACGCCACTACGATGTTCGACTACATCAAGCGCGCGATGCCGATGAACGCGCCCGGCTCGCTGACGAACGACCAGGTCTACGCCGTCGTGGCGTTCATACTGGCCCAGGGCCATGTCGTGGACGGCAACGCCGTGATGGATGCCGCCGCGCTGCCGCGGGTGCGCATGCCCAACCGGGACGGTTTCGTGCGGCAATAGGCCGGCGCGCCGAAACCGCCCCGCTCACCAGCGACCGGGTAACATCGCTGGCCTGCCGCCTCACCGCCCCGCGTAGTCCTCCTCGTTCTCCAACACCCGCTCCACGTAGTTCCGTGTCTCCGCAAACGGGATCATCTCGATCCAGTCCACCAGAACCGCTGTGTCCGCCCCTGCCGGGTCGCCGTTTGCCGCCACCCACTCCGTCACCCGGTTCGGCCCCGCATTATAGGCCGCCACCGCGCAGGCCAGGCACGCGGCGAACCGGTCCACCAGCTCCGCCAGATACGCCGTGCCCAGCCGCATGTTCACCGCCGGGTCGCTCAGCGGCCCCGCCGCCACGTGCTGGGCGCGCGCCACCTGCAGGGCCGTTCGCTCCATCAGCTGCATCAACCCATGCGCGCCGGCCGGGCTTACGATCATCGGATCGAAGCTGCTCTCCTGCCGCATCACCGCCAGCGCCAACGCCGCCGGCACTGCCCCGCCAGGGGGGCTGTACGGCACCGGCCAGCCATCCTGCGGCAGCACCCCGCCGTCACGCCCCGCCAGCCGCGCCGCCACCACCGCCACGTCCGGCATCCCCAGGCGCAATGCCAGCGCGGCCGCCGTAGCCCGCACGGCCAGGGACGCCGGCGCCTGCACCGCCTGCACCAGGAACTCCGCCCCCCGCCGCGGATCCTGCCACCCGGCCAGGATCGCCGCCGCCCGGGCCGCCTCGCTGCGCCCGAACATCGCCGCCTCTGCCGGACTCACAACCGGATCGCGCTGCGCCGCGATAACAGGCTGCAACGCCGCCTCGCTCATGCCCGACGCACGGGCCGCCAACTGGCCGTAGAACGTCAGCGGCCACGCCGCCGCCTTGGCATACGCCGCCTTGGCCGCCGTAGCATCCGCCGCCGCGCGCCCAAGCCAGTAACAGGCCCTCGCCTGGGTGATCGCCGAACGCGAAACATCCGCCAGCGCCTGGAACTTCAGCCTTGCGCGCGCCGGGTCGTGCAGCCGCTCCAGCGCGATCCATCCGGCCAGGAAAAGCGCGTCCACCGCCTGTTCCGGCCCCAGCAACGCGTCGTCCGCCAGCGCGTAGGCGGTGGCCGGATCGCTGCCCACCAGATGCCGGGCCAGCGCATCGCGCTCCGCCCAGAACGCCGGCCGCCGTGCCGCGGGCGCCGCCGCTTCGGCCGCTTCCACCGCCTCGCGCCAGACGCCCAGCGCCTCCTGGTCGCGGCCGCCGCGCCGCAGATAGCGCATCTCCGCCAGCACCAGGGCCGCGTCGCCCTGCGCGCCCGCAGGCACCGCGCCGAACAGCGCCATCGCCCCCGGATCGTTGTCCCGGAACGCCAGCCGTGCCGCCGCCACCGCGCGCGCCGCCCCCTCCAGCCGCCCTAGCTGCCGCCGCGCCTCGCCCGCATCCGTCCCGAGCAGGCGATCGAACCGCGCCGCCTCGTCGGCCGGCCCCAGCGCGCCGGACCACCGCGCCAGCAACGCCGCCTCGTCCGCCTGGCCGCTCAGCCCGGCCACCCAGGCCGCCCGCGCCAGCCGTGCGGCAAGCTTCGGATCGGCCACCGCATCGGCACAGCGCAGCAGGGCAGGGGCTGCCACCGGCGGGCGCGCCGTACACAGCGCCGCCGCCGCATGGGCATCCGTCTCCAGCACCAGCGCCTCGCCGTAGCGCTTCTCCAGCGCCGCCTGCTCCGGCCATCCCGGGTTGGCCGCCATGAAATCGGCCAGTTCGCGCGCGCTCGCCTGCCCGGGGTTGAGCAGCCGGATGAAATCCACCAGCTTCGGCGCCAGCGGGTCAGGATCGGCCGAGGCCAGGCTGGTCGCCAGCGTCCAGTTGTTCGCCCGCAACGCCAGCAGGACCGGCGTCTGCGCCACGGCCGGGGTGACGGACAGAAGCAGAAGGCAGACACGGAGCATGGCGCGTATTGGGCGGCGGCCAGGACAGAAAGCAAGCAGTCCTTTGCCGGCACAGGACCGCAAGCCGGGCGCCCCGCCGCCGCCGCCCGGATGGACCGCCTACCCCGGACTGCTTAGGTAGGCACGTCACCCATCACCGGAGTCCGTCATGTTCAAGGGGTCGATCGTCGCCCTCATCACCCCTATGCGCGCCGACGGTGCGTTGGACGAAGCCGCCTACGGCAGCTTCGTCGAGTGGCAGATAGAACAGGGCACCCAGGGCATCGTGCCGGTGGGCACCACGGGCGAAAGCCCGACGCTCACCCATGCCGAGCACCAGCGCGCCATCGAGATCGCCGTGCAGGCCGCCGCCGGTCGCATACCCGTCATCGCCGGCGCCGGCTCCAACAGCACCGCCGAGGCCATCTCCCTGGCCCAGCACGCCCGCGCCGCGGGTGCCGATGCCATAATGGTGGTCACCCCGTACTACAACAAACCCAGCCAGGAAGGCCTCTACCTCCACTACACCGCAATCGCCGACGCCGCGGACCTGCCGCTCATCATCTACAACATCCCCTCGCGCAGCGTCATCGACATGTCGGTCGAAACCATGGCCCGCCTCGCGCGCCATCCCAACATCGTCGGTGTGAAGGACGCCACCGCGAACCTCGCCCGCCCGCTGCACACCCGCCGCGCCTGCGGCCCCGATTTCGCCCAGCTCTCAGGCGAGGACCACACCGTGCTGCCCTTCCTGGCCGCAGGCGGCCATGGCTGCATCTCGGTGACCGCGAACATCGCCCCCCGTCACTGCGCCAACCTGCACGCCGCCTGGTCGGAAGGCCGCGTCGCCGAGGCCATCGCCCTGCAGGACACCCTGCTTCCGCTGCATGATTCGCTGTTCTGCGAGAGCAACCCCGGCCCGGTGAAATACGCGGCCTCCCTTCTCGGCCGCACCCACGAACACACCCGCCTGCCGCTGGCGCCGATCTCGGAGGCGGCGCGGGCGCGGGTGCGGGCGGCGATGATTGAGGCGCGGGTGCTGAACGGGTAGAAGGAAGCAAGCAGTCCTTTTTCGAGAAAAAAGGACCAAAAAGCTTTTGGCGGCGCTGTCGCGGACTTGCCGGCTGAGGCCCGCGACAGCGGAGTAAAAGTTTTTTGCTTCTCTTTTTCAAAAAAGAAGGCCTTCCTTGCTTGGAAAGACCAACTCACCGTGGCCGATAAGAAAACCAAATCAGGCCTGATCACCCACGGCCTGGCCGCCCAGAACCGCAAAGCCCGCTTCGACTACACCATAAAGGAGACAGTCGAGGCCGGCATCGTGCTGCGCGGCCCGGAGGTGAAATCCCTGCGCCACGGCCGCGCCACCATCACCGAAGCCTGGGCCGGCGAACGAGACGGGGAGCTCTATCTGTTCGGCTGCTACATTCCCGAATACCAGGCGGGCGTGCTCTCGCGCTTCGAACCCCGCGCGCCGCGCAAACTGCTGCTGCACAAGAAGCAGATCGGCAAACTCATTGCGGAGACCACGAGGAACGGCTTCACGCTCGTTCCGCTGGACATACATTTCAACGACAAGGGCATCGCCAAGGTCGTCCTCGGCGTGGGCCAGGGCCGCAATAAGGCGGACAAGCGGCACGCCATCGCGGACCGCGACTGGAAGCGCGACAAGGCCCGCATAATGCGCGAGAAGGGCAAGGAGTGACGAGGCGGAACACGCAGCCTGCCGTCACGGCCAGCCTGCGCTCCGCGCCGTCCGCTTCGGCACCAGCCGCGAGCATGCGGCGGCTGCCCACACGCCGGCGGGACGACAGTCTTCCCGAACGACACGCCGTATCTTCTTCTAAAATCCCGAGAACAGCGGTCCGATCGAACCATGGTCCCAGAAGAACTCCTCGACCTGCGTGCCAGCATCGACAACATAGATGCGGCGCTCATCCACCTTCTCGCCGAGCGCTTCAAATGCACGCAGCAGGTCGGCCGGCTGAAATCCCGCCTGGGTCTGCCCGCGTCCGATCCCGCACGTGAAGCCCAGCAGGTGGCACGGCTGCGCGCACTGGCCGAATCCGCCCGCCTCGATCCGGAGTTCGCCGAAAAGTTCCTCTCTTTCGTGGTGCGCGAAGTGATCCAGCATCACGAGAAGCTGGCGGCACGGCCGGACGCCCTCGCAACAGATTGATTGCAACCCCGAAACGCCGGTCCGGTTAGCAAACCGAACCGCCAGGGCCGGACCATGCCGCAGATCGTCGTCGCCATTCCCGTCAAAGATGAAGCAGTCCTGATCGGCGATTGCCTGCGCGCGCTCGCCCTCCAGCAAGGCCCCGCCAAAGCCGACATCCTGCTGCTGGTCAACAACAGCACGGACGGTACGGCGGACATAGCCCGCGCCTTGCGGCACACCTTGCCCTGCGGCCTTCATATCCTCGAACACAGTTTCGGCCCCGCCCAGGCAAACGCCGGCCACGCCCGCCGCCTGGCCATGTCGAAGGCCGCGATGCTCACGGACCCGGGCGGCATCGTCATGACCACCGACGCTGACGGCTGCGTGGCGCCGGACTGGCTGGCAGCGAACCTGGACGCCTTCGCCGAGGGCGCCGACGTGGTCTGCGGCCGCGCGATCATCGATCCGGTGGACGCCCTGCAGATCCCGCTTCACCTGCACGAGGACGACGAGCTGGAAGTCCAGTACGCAAATCAGCTGGACCGTATCGCCTGCATCCTGGACCCGGACCCCTCCGACCCCTGGCCGCGCCATACCGAGGAATCGGGCGCCAGCATCGCCGTCCGCCGAGACACCTTCCTGGCCGCCGGCGGCGTGCCGGCCGTGCGTTCCGGCGAGGACCGCGCCCTTGTGGACGCGCTGCGCCGCATCGACGCCCATATCCGCCACGAGCCGGAGATCACCGTCACGGTGTCCGGCAGGACCAAAGGCCGCGCCGCCGGCGGCATGGCCGACACCATCCGCCGCCGGATGCAATGCCAGGATGCCATGCTGGACAGCGCCCTGGAGCCCGCAAGCAACCGCATACGCCGCCTGGTCGCGCGCCGCCTGATGCGTGCGGCCTGGAGCACGCCGGATGACCGGGGCCAGCAACTGGCCAACCTCGCGCGGCAGTTGGGGCTGCCCACGAAACAACTCGAGGGCTGGCTCGCGCTGCCCTATTTCGGCGCGGCCTGGGCGCTCGCCGAAGCCGCCAGCCCGAGGCTTAAGCGCGAATTGGTGCCGCGGGTGAATGTCGAGACGGAATCCGCCGGCGTGCGCAGCTTCCTGGCCAGCCTGGCTGCGGCAAACCTGCGGACGATACAGCCAGACCGGTAATCACTGCGCTGTCGCGTCCAAACTGTTCGCGACGGCACAGACAAATCTTGCGGCGGACCTTGAGTCCTACCCCTCGTCCCGCCCCGCCAGATCGACCATGAACTGCCAGGCCACCCGCCCGGACCGCGACCCGCGCACAGCCGCCCAGGCCAGCGCGGCCGCGGGATCGGCCTCCAAGCCCATATCCGCCGCATAGGCGGCAACCATGGCCAGGTAGGTCGCCTGGTCGCAGGAGTGGAATCCCAGCCAAAGCCCGAACCGGTCGGACAGCGAGACCTTCTCCTCCACCGCCTCGCCAGGCGAGATCGCGGTCGCCGCCTCGTTCTCGATCATGTCGCGCGGCATCAGGTGGCGCCGGTTGCTGGTGGCGTAGAACAGCACGTTGTCCGGCCGCCCCTCTATGCCGCCGTCCAGCACCGATTTCAGCGCCTTGTAGTCCGCGTCCTCGCGCTCGAAGGACAGGTCGTCGCAGAACACCAGCACGCGCCGGTCCTGCTGGCGCAGCCTTTCCAGCAGCCCGGGCAGGCTGGCGATGTCCTCGCGGTGTATCTCTATCAACGCCAGGCTTGCCGGCACGCGCGCCAGCGCTTCGGCATGCACCGCCTTCACCAGGCTCGATTTGCCCATCCCGCGCGCGCCCCACAGCATGGCGTTGTTGGCCGGCCGTCCGGCGGCGAAACGCAGCGTGTTGGCCAGCAGCGTGTCGCGTGCCCGGTCGATGCCCTGCAGCAGCCCTATGTCCACCCGCGCCACCCGCGGCACCGGCAGCAGCCGCCCGCCCTCGCTCTGCGCTGCGGGCTGCCAGACGAACGCGTCGGCGCCGTCCAGAGTGAGGCTCGCAGGCACCGGCGGGGCCAGACGCTCCAGCGCTTCGGCGATGCGGGCGACGAGAGGAAGCAACGTGTCCATGACGGGGAGGCAGGTGCCGATGCTTGACGGAGGTGGGCCGGAAACTATGGTGCGCCGCATCCAGCCGCAAGCCGCCCTGTCGCCACCAGGCAGCGGTAGCGTGTCACCTCTTCCGCCAGGAATCCTTCATGCCGTCCTTGATTTCGTCAGCCTACGCCCAGGATGCCGCTGCCGGCAGCGGTCTCGCCAGCGCGCAGGTCCTGCAGTTCCTGCCCTACGTCATGATCTTCGTGGTGTTCTATTTCCTGATGATCCGGCCGCAGCAGCAGCAGCAGAAATTGCTGAAAGCCAAGCTGGCCGCCATCAAGCGCGGTGACCGTGTGCTGACCGGCGGCGGCATACTTGGCGTGGTGCAGAAGGTGCGTGACAGCGCCAACGAAGTCGAGGTCGAGATCGCGCCGAACGTGCGCGTTGTCGTGGCGCGGGATACGATATCGACCGTGCTTACGGCGACGCCGCCTGTGGCTGCGAATGATAGTAAGTGAAGGAAGGCCTTCTTTTTTGAAAAAAAGAAGCAAAAAACTTTTGTTCCTGACGACGCTGAAGCGCCCGCTCTTCGCCTAATAAGACGTACCGTTCCAGGTCAGGTCGGCGACAGCGGAGTAAAAGTTTTTTGCTTCTTTTTTCAAAAAGAAGGCCTTGCTTCCTCAACCCTCACGAAGCCGCCTGGCATTAGCCCTCGCCGTCCCATGAAACGGCAGCAGCACAGCCCGCGTATCCTGCCCCGTCATCAATGCCAGGCTGGACTGCTGCACCGCGTGCATCTTCTCCTGCACCATCTGCTCGTATTCCGCCTGCGTGCAGGCGCCCGTCGCCATCAGTGCGGTGCGGTGCCAGACCGTCTCCCAGGACGCCATCGCAAGCTCCGCGAACATCACAGGCAGGGCAAAAGCGGCGGGTATACGGGCTGTCATTGCATATCCGATCGAAGCTGTGCGGGGCGCGCGCGCCCCGCATCGTGGCCGTGTCAGCGTATGGATCAGGCCGCCTGAAGCTGCGCCTCGGCGAACTCGTAATTGGCGAGGCGGTCGAGGTAGTTGGTGATGTAGTCCGGGCGGCGATTGCGGAAATCCAGGTAGTAGCTGTGCTCCCACACATCCAAGCCGAGCAGCACGCGCCCCTCGCCGGTGGCCAGCGGGTTCGATCCGTTCGGCGTCTTGGTCACCGCCAGCTTGCCGTCCTTGCCCAGCACCAGCCACGCCCAGCCGGAGCCGAACTGCCCCACCGCCGCCGCCTTGAACGCCTCCTTGAACTTGTCCGCGCCACCCAGGTCGCTGTCGATCTTGGCCGCCAGCTTGCCGGGGATCTGGCCGCCCTTGGGCGAAAGGTTCTGCCAGAACAGGATGTGGTTCCAGTGCTGCCCGGCATTGTTGAACACCGGCCCGGGCGTCTGCGCCGTCAGCGTCACGATCTCGTCCAGGCTCTTGCCCTGCAGCGAGGAGTCCTTCTCGACAAAGCCGTTCAGCGCGGTCACGTAAGCCTGGTGATGCTTGCCGTGGTGCAGCTCCAGCGTCTCCTGGCACATGCCGGCGCCGGCAAGCGCGTTCGTCTCGAAGGGAAGGGGAGGGAGTTCGAAAGCCATGGGCATTCTCCGTCTGCAGATGGAAGCGCGCGCAGCGCGCGTGGCCGAAGAAGGCGGGGCCTGCGCCGCGCCTCGGCTTGCAGCCACAACGCGCGGCAGGGCTATTGTTCCATGAAGCGTGCGTCAAGCGCATGACCCCCGAGGCAGCCGCCGCCGCATCGCTCGGCCCCTTCGCGCGCCTCCATGACCCGGACCGCTATTTCTGCGCCCTGTTCGCGCCGGCCGCACGCCGGCAAGCCCTGTTCACACTCATCGCGTTCAACCACGAAATCGCCCGCGCCTGCGAGGTGACCCGCGAGCCGGGCCCGGCACTGATACGCCTGCAATGGTGGCGCGAGGTGGTCGAAGGCGCCAGGCGTGCCCACGAGGTCGCAACCCCGCTGCACGCCGCTCTGGCATCCGGCGCGCTCGCGCCCGCGCCCCTGCTCGCCATGCTGGACGCGCGCGAGGCGGAGGTGGAGGCGGATTTCTCTACCCTGGCCGCCTGGTGCGCCTGGCTGGAAGGCGGCGCCGGGTCGCTCGCCGAGGCCGCGGGCCGGGCGCTGGACGCTCCACCTGGTGCGCTCGCCAGGCTGCGTGACCTGGGCGCCGGCTACGGTATCGCCGGCCAGTTGCGCAACGTGCCCGCTTTGGCCGCCTCCGGCCGCTGCCTGCTGCCGCGGGACGTGCTGGCGCAGCACGGCCTCACCGCCGAAGCCGTGGTCTCCGGCGTGCCGCCTGCCGTAATCGGCCCGGCGCTGGCCACCCTAAGCGAGGCCGGCCTGGCCAGGCTAGGCTCGCCGCAACCCTGCGGCCGCGACTGGATTGCGGCCGGCCTGCCGGCGGTGTTTGCCAGGCGGGATCTGCGGCGGGGCCGCTTCTTCACCCCGGCCCGCGGCATCGGCGACAAGGCCGCGGTCACGCAATCCGCCTTACGCGCCCGCTGCTGACAGCACGCGGGGATAGCCGACAGGAGAGTCAGGAACCACCAATCTCGCCGCGAGGTGCCACGTCCACCTGCCGGCCCGATCTGGCCAGCCAGGCCAGAAATCAGTGAACCCGGCCATCAGCAGTGACGGAATACCAGTGAGAATGCCGCCCTTTCAGCCGCTTAGCTGTTGGCACGTCGTCTGCAACCTAGCCAGAAGATCAACGCCAAGGAGGTCGCCCATGCCGCTACGCGCCGCTCTCATCGCCGCCGTGTTCGCCGCCACCTTCGGCAGCGCGCAGGCCGCTACTCTGTCCGCCACGCTCGACGGTTCCGGCCTTGCGATCGACTCGCCCTGCGCCATCAGCGTCGAGGTCACGTCGGACAACACGCTGCATAACCAGGCTGTCATCCAGGCCACCGCCGACCACCAGGAGGAGATCGATCACCTGCTGCTGGAGAGCCGCGGCACTGCGCGCATCCACACCCATCCCGGCAATTGCTGGCGGGAGGGTCCCACCAGTCAACCCACGCTGGCGCTCTCCGTAAGGGTTCCGGCCGCCTATCCGCTCACGATCAACGAGTCCGGCTTCGGCCATTACACGATAGGCGCGGTCGGCGGCGCGCTGTCGCTCGATCTGTCCGGCGCCGCGGACATTACCGATGCCGCGGCCACCACCCTGCGCGCCGACATCAGCGGCAGCGGCAACCTACATGTTGCCCGTGCCGACGGCGCCGCCAGCATCGAACTGTCAGGCCACGGCGACATAACCGTCGACCAAGCCACGATGCCCACGTTCAGTGTGGACCTGAGCGGCGCCGGCCGCGTCGCGGTCACCGCCGGCCGTATCGGCCACGCCAGCCTGGAGGCGAGCGGCGCCGGCCACATGCAGATCGGCGCCGAAGTAGGCGACGCGCATGTCGACCTCTCGGGCGTGGGCTCGGTGCATTTCAGCAAGGTGGATGGTCAGTTGACAAAGGAGATCAGCGGCTTCGGGTCTGTGACGGTGGATTAAGGCCAAGGGCTCTGCCCCTGGACCCCGCTCGCGACAGTCATCCTTAGAACCTGCTACACGCACTCCTACGGCATGGGGTCTGGGGCCAAGGCCCCGTCACGCGCTAGCGCGCTTCGCACGACGGGGTTTGGGGCAGAGCCCGACCTGGTCAACCACAAGAAGGCAGCGCGCCCCTTAGAACACCAGCAAGGTAGAAGTAGCCGAAGCAAGCAGCCGTCCCGCTGCATCCTCCAGCCGCGCCTCCGCAAACGCCGCCCAGCGTCCCAGCGAGACCACCGTTCCGATCGCCCGCACCAGGCCCGTCCTGGACGTCATCGCCTTGTGGTAGCCCACTTTCAGCTCCAGCGTCGTGTAGCCCTGGCCGGCGGCCAGGCTGGAATGCACGGCGCAGCCGCAGGCCGAATCCAGCAGCGTCGCCGCGTAACCGCCATGCACCGTACCAATCGGGTTGTAGGCGTGCTCGCCGGGCACGCCCTCGAACACCACGCGTCCCTCGGAGACCTCCGCCAGCGTGAACTGCAGCGCCTCGCCGATGCCGGGCCGGCGCGCGCTGCCCATGAGCGCGCGTAGCTGTTCCAGCCCGGACAGGCCGGGCGCCACATCATCGACGAGGCTCACCGCGCGCGCTCAGGCCGCCGCGGGGTAGTCGATATAGCCTTGCGGCCCCTGCGTGTACCAGGTCGCCATCTCGTCGCGGGCAAGCTCGCGTCCTGCCTGCAGGCGCGCCGGCAGATCGGGGTTGGAGATGAACGGCCGGCCGAACGCGATCGCATCCGCCACACCCTTGTCCAGCATGGCCTGGCCGCTTCGCCCGTCATAATCCGAGTTGAGCACCAGCGGACCCTGGAAGGCGCGCTTGATTGCCGGCGCGATCACCGGGACCACGGTCTTGACGAAGGTGCTGTCCTCGGCCGGTTCGCGCAGTTCCAGGAAGGCCAGGCCCAGGCCGGAGAGGGCGGACGCCGCTGCGGTGAACAGCGCCTCGGGGTTGCTGTCGTCCACACCCTGCACGAAGCCGTTCGGCGACAGGCGGACGGCGGTGCGGTCGGCGCCCACAGTGTTGCACACGGCCTGCGTCACCTCGGTCAGCAGGCGTATGCGGTTGGGTATGCTGCCGCCATAGGCATCGTCACGCGTGTTGGTGTTGTCACGCAGGAACTGGTCGATCAGGTAGCCATTGGCGGCATGCACCTGCACGCCGTCGAACCCGGCCGCCATCGCGTTGCGGGCGGCATTGCGGTAATCCTCCAGCAGGGCAGGGATCTCGTCGGCACGCAGCGCGCGCGGCGTGTCGTAGGGCTGCTTGCCGTCATAGGTATGCGCCTTGCCGGGGGCGGCCACCGCCACGGAGGACACCGGCGCCGCGCCGCCCAGGAAGCTGGAATGCACCAGCCGGCCCATGTGCCAGAGCTGCATCATGATCCGCCCGCCCGCCTCGTGCACCGCCTTGGTGACGGGCCGCCAGGCGTCCACCTGCGCCTGGTTCCAAATGCCGGGCGCGAACGGCCAGCCAAGCCCCTGCTGGCTGATCCCGGTCGCCTCGCTGATGATCAAGCCGGCAGAGGCGCGCTGGGCGTAGTACTCGGCCATCATCGGCGTCGGCACATGCTCGCGCGTGCTGCGGCCGCGTGTCAGCGGCGCCATCAGGACGCGGTTCGGGGCGCGCACGGCGCCGAGCTGGATGGGATCGAACAGGGAAGGCATGGGGTCTCCTCGCAGCGTCTGCACGGCCGCAGGTATGGGGCGGCATTGTGCGGTGCAAGAGGCGGCGGCAGATGCCCGCTTCAGCGTTCCGCGACGGCGGCCGAAGGCGTGCTGCCGCCTGTTCCGACAAAGCAGGCTCGTCTCACCTTTGCCCATACCCCGCGAAGGCCCGCTCGGCATCTTGCAACGCCGCCTCGTCCAGCCGCGTAGCCCCGCCTAGCAGCAGGGCCCCATAGGTGACCGCCGCCTGCTCCTCCACTTCCTCCGCTACGGCCAGGGCTTGCTGCCACGTCTCGCCCACCGCGATCTGGCCGTGATTCGCCATGAGGCAGGCCCGGCTGCCGGCCATGGTGGCCACCACCGCATCGGCCAGCGCCTGACTGCCGAAGGTCGCGTAGGGTGCCACTTGCACCGAGGACGCGCCGCTGACCAGAACCATGTAGTGGATCGGCTCGATCGGCCGCCCGCAGCACGCGAGGATCGTGGCAAAGCGGGAATGGCAATGCACCACGGCGTTTGCGTCCGGCCGGCCAGCCAGGATGTGATGGTGCATCCGGAACTCTGTGGACGGACGCAGGCCGTGGTTCTCCGGCGTGCCGTCCTCCGCCACGAATGCCATGCCTTCCGGTGTCAGCGCGTCCGGCGCGACCCCGGACGGGGTGATCATCAGGCCGCCAGGCACCCGCAGACTGGCATTGCCGCTGGTGCCGCGGTTCAGCCTGCTGGCGTGCATGCGGCGCATCACCTGCACCAAGGCGTGTCTGGCTTCCTGTTCTTGCATGGCGCGTAGCTCCCGGCGGGGAAGGGAAGCAGTTTACCCCCTGAGGGAGAACCGCACACCTCGTCCCTGCGCCGCTTCACGTCCCGGGTCCACCCAGGGACGCCCGGCTCTATCAGCGTGTTGGAACAAGCGCCCGAGCACCATGATTACTTCCCCAGCGCCTCCAGCAAGGCCGCATCCACATGCCCCGTCGCCGCCAGTCCATGGCCGGCCTGAAACCGGCGGATCGCCGCCTGCGTCCCAGGACCGTCCATGCCGTCGATCCCGTGTGTCTCGCACCCGCGATAGGTCAGCAGCACCTGCACCGCCCGCAAGGAGACGTCCGGCAGCGCGCCATCCTTGAACCGGAAATGGAATTGCCGCAGCAGCCCGTCATAGTTGCGGCCGGCGTAATCCGGGCCGTTATACCCCTGGGCGAAGGCGATCCAGTCGTTGCGCGAGAGCGGGGCGGCCAGATGCGTGGCGTCCAGATACGCCGCCATGGCGAGCAATTGCGCGTCTTCGGAACGCGACATGGCGGTTACCATCGTCTCCACGTCGGAGAAGCCCGCCTCCCTGTGGCAAAGCCCCATCGTCTGGGCGATCCCCCAGGACGTGCTCTTCAGCGCGCTCACCCTGTCCAGGGCCGCGGCCTGGGCCAGCCTGTCGTATTGCGCGGCCCCGCCCGGACCGTAGCCGCCGGCGCGCGGGTTGCTGATGCCCGGATGTGCATGGTCGTAGCGGCCCTGTGTCAGCGCGTGGAACTGGTGCCGTTCGAAGAGGATCTTCGGCCGCCGATCAGGCAGGAACCCGCAGCCGGAAGTCTCGACCGCCAGCACGGCCCACAGATCCGCGGGCTGTGTACGTGTGGCGTCCAGGAAAGCGGAAAGCCCCGCTTGGGTCAGCGCCGCGGCGGATCCTGCGAATTGTAGCATGCGCTCCCCCAATCCTGACCCGGCCAATCGGCCAAACAGGCTTGCGCATTTCTACATTCCGAGAACAACCTAGGCAACAAAACAGGAACACTGCGATAAGGTAGAGGCCCGCCGGATGCCAAATCTGCTCCCGGCGGGCTACGAGGCGTGCGGCCCGAACAGGGCCGTCAGATCGCCAGGCCTAGCGGGACGCCTGGTTCTGGGACGCGGCCGAGACGCGCCAGACCGAATTGCCGACATCATCGGCAACCAGCAGCGCGCCGGTCTTGTCCAGGGCCAGGCCAACCGGCCGGCCACGCGCATTGCCCTTGCCGTCGAGGAACCCCGTCACCGCATCTTCCGCCTTGCCGCTCGGCTTGCCGTTGGTGAACGGGATGAACACCACCTTGTAGCCGTTGAACTGCGGCCGGTCCCAGCTGCCATGCTCGCCCACGAAGGCGCCGCCGCTGTAATGCGCGGGCAGGCTGCTGCCGGTGTCGAACACCATGCCCAGCGGCGCCACATGCGAGCTCAGCGCGTAATCCGGCACAATGGCGCGCGCCACCAGGTCCGGCCGCTGCGGCTGCACGCGTGGATCGATGTGGTTTCCGTAATAGCTGTACGGCCAGCCGTAGAAGCCCCCATCCTTCACCGAGGTCATGTAGTCCGGAACCAGGTCCGGCCCCAGCTCGTCGCGCTCGTTGACCACGCACCACAGCGTGTGCGTCTGCGGCTCCCAACTCAGCCCGTTCGGATTGCGCAGCCCGTCGGCATAGACGCGATGCGCGCCGGTGGCGCGGTCCACTTCCCAGATATCGGCACGGCCCATCTCGGCGCCGATACCGTTCTCCGTGATGTTGCTGTTGGAGCCCACGCCCACATACAGCTTGCTGCCGTCCTCGCTGGCTACAAGGCTCTTCGTCCAATGGTGGTCGATCGGCCCGCCCGGCAACAGCGTCAGCACCACCGGCGGCGCGGTGATGCTGGTGGCCCCCGGCGTATAGGGGAACTTCAGGATCGCGTCGGTGTCGGCCACGTAAAGGTCGTTGCCGACCAGCGCCACGCCGAACGGCGAGAACAGGTGGTCGATGAACACCGTGCGCAGCTCCGGCGTCCCGTCACCCTTGCTGTCGCGCAGCAGCGTGATGCGGTTGCTGCCGGTGCTCTTGCCGTTGGAGGTGACGATCTTCTCCATCCAGTTCATGATCAGGTTCTTCGGCCGGCTGACCGGCTGCAGGTCCGGGCTGATGGATTCCACCACCAGCACGTCGCCGTTCGGCAGGGTGTAGACGGAGCGCGGATGCTCCAACCCCTGCGCGAAGGCCTGCACGCGCAGGCCGGAGGGCACGGTCGGCAGCTCGCCACTCTTCCAGCCCACGCCAGGCGCCAGCTTCATCGGCGGCACGAGATATTGCTGTATCGGCGGCAGGACCGGGTTCGGCCCGATCTGGGATTGCGTGTCGAAATTGTCCGTGCCGGCGCCGGTCAGCGCCAGGATGGCCGCGCCGGCGACCGTCAGCCGGGCCTTGAAATTGTTAGTCATGTGCGAACTCCGGAATATTGCACGCGTGCCGCGCGGCGCGCCGGGCGCCCGCCCAGCACCGCGGTGATGATGATGGCCAGGACCGTGACCGCCGACAGCGCCAGGCCGGTGGGCACCACGGACGTCCACGCGTCACGGCTGTGGACGAAGTTGTTGAGCAGGCCGAGCGCCAGCACGACCACGCTGCCGATGGCCAGCGGCAGTATCTGCCGCCCGGTCCTGGCATGCCGGTAGCGAATCGCGTCGATGATTCCGCCGATCGCGGCGATCGCACCCATCGCCATGCCGGCCGCAAGCAGCCAGTCCGAGAAGTTCGACCACATCATGTCTGCGGTCAGCGCATACAGCGCGTCCGTGCCCAGCGCGCAGCAGAAGCAGGCAACGGGGAAAGCGGTAAGGATGAGCAGCCCGGGATGAGACGGTGCCTGCGGTATTGCGTAGCTGGTGTCGCTGTTCATGGGGGCGGTCCTGATGCGTCCTGGTCGTTGCAGGCCATACGGACGCGTCAGGTTAGGGTTGCTTCAATTCGTGTGAAAGCAAGGAAGGAAGCAGTTCTTTTTTGAAAAAAAGAACCAAAAAACTTTTGGTCCCACGACGCTGCACCAGCCGCTGGCTTCAAGACACACCGGGCGCTGTACAGTCGGGAACACAAAAGTTTTTTGCTTCTTTTTTTCAAAAAAGAAGGCCTTGCTTACGTCCCCAGCAAATCCAGCACCGCCTCCGCCGCCGCATCCGAAGGCACCCCCGCAGGCGCCCGCAAGCTCTCCATGGCCGCGCCGAACGCCGCGCGTTGTGCCCCCGCCACGTCCGGATCGCTCAGCAACACCCGCACCGTCCCGGCCAGCTTCTCCGGCGTGCAATCCTGCTGCAGCAGCTCCGGCACCACCTGCCGCCCGGCCAGCAGGTTCACCATGGCCACGTGCGGCACCCGGATCAGCCGGCGCGCCAGCGCCGCGGTGACCGGGTTCACCCGATACGTCACCGCCATCGGCACGCCCGCCAGCGCCAGTTCCAGCGTGGACGTGCCGGACTTGGTCAGCGCCGCGCCGGCGGCGGCGTAGGCGTCGTGCTTGTCCTCGATGTCCGTCAGGATCAGCGGGCGCACCGTCCAGCCGGCGGCATGGGCGGCCACGATCTCGGCCACCGCCGGCGAGCTCGGCACCACTGGCAACAGGTCCGGCACGCTCTGCCGCAGCAGCGCCATCGCACGGCCGAACACCGGCAGCAGGCGCGGCGCCTCCGTCCGCCGGCTGCCCGGCATCAGGATGACGATCTTGGTGCCGGCTGCCACGCCATGGCGGGCGCGGAACCGTGCCGCGTCGCCCCGGTCCGCGCCGGATTGCAGCACTGGGTGGCCCACGAAGGTCGCGGGTATGCCGTGGCGGGCGAAGAACGCCACCTCGAACGGCAGCAGGCACAGCAGCCGGTCCCACAGGCCGGGAAACTTGCGGGCGCGGTGCTCCCGCCAGGCCCAGACCTGCGGGCCCACGTAGTGTATGCGCTTCAGGCCCAGCGGCTTGATGCGTTCCAACAGGCGCAGCGCGAAGCCGGGGCTGTCGATCGTCACCACCATGTCCGGCCGGGTGGCGGCGATGTCGCCCTCCGCCTGCGCCAGCCGGCGGCTCAGCGCGCGCAGCCGTGGCAGGATCTCCGCCAGGCCCATCACCGCCAGGTCGCGCATCGGGAACAGCGAGGCCAGGCCCGCCGCCTCCATGCGCGGGCCGCCGATGCCGCGGAATACCAGGTCCGGCCGGCGCGCGCGCAGCGCCAGCATCAGCCGCGCGCCCAGCACGTCGCCGCTCGCCTCGCCGGCCAGCAGCCAGATCGTCTCGCCTGCCATCACCCGTACAGGTCGGCGGGGTCGGCCAGCGGGGCCGCCACCTCAACCGCCGCGCCCTCCCGCCACGCGGTGTAGAAGCAGGAACGGCGCCCGGTGTGGCAGGCGACACCCGTCTGGTCCACCAGCAGAAGCAGCGTGTCCGCGTCGCAATCGTAGCGCAGCTCCACCAGGCGCTGCGTCTGGCCGGACGTCTCGCCCTTGCGCCACAGGCCGCGCCGGCTGCGGCTGTAGTAGCAAACGCGCCCGGTCGCCAGCGTCTCCTCGATCGCCTCCTGGTTCATCCAGGCCAGCATCAGCACCTCGCCGGTATCGTGTTGCTGAGCGATGGCCGGGATCAGGCCGCGGGCATCGAACCGTAAGGGTGGCAGCATGGCCCCCGGCATAGCAGCCGCCGCCCGCGCCCGCCACAGCCCGGCCGGGCACGCCGAATTGCGCGAACCCGCGCCGCCGGCGCCCCGTTCCGCGGGTGAACCAGCAGAGGCCACACCGATGAACCCGTCAGATACACCCGCCCAGGACGGCAGCCCGGACAGACTGCGCCGCAGCCTCGTCATGGGTTCCGGCCTGGCCGCGGCCGGCCTCGCCCTCAGCACCGCCGCCGCCGCCCAGACCACGCCGGGCGCCACGCAGACGGAGACCGGCCCCGCCGTGATGGACGGCAACAAGGTCCCCGAGCCGCCGCCGGAGAAGACCGCAGGCCCGGTGCGCGCCGGCCGCGGTTCTATACTCACCGGCAAGGTCGCCGTCGTCACCGGCGCCGCGCGCGGCATCGGCCGCGCCATCGCGGTGGAGTTCGCCGCCAACGGTGCGGACGTGATCGCCATAGACATCGCGGGCCCGGTCAGCCCTGCCTCCAACGCAGTGCCCGCCACCACGCAGGAACTCGCCGAGACGGTCAGCATGATCAAGGCCTACGGCCGCCGCGGCGAAGCCATGCGCGCCGACATACGCGACATCGCCGCCCTGCGCGCCGCCGCCGACCAGATCGAGAAGACCTACGGCAAGATAGACATCGTGGTCGCCAACGCCGCAATCCAGCGCTGGAAGCCGCTGCTGGAGATGCAGGATTCCGACTGGAACGACGTCATCGAGAACAACCTGAACGGCACCGCCAACACCGTGCGCGCGTTTGCGCCGAAGATGGTGGCCCGCAACCACGGCCGGCTGATCCTGCTCTCCTCCATGCAGGGCAAGCACGGCACCAAGGACGCGGCCAGCTACTCGGCGTCCAAATGGGGCATACTGGGCCTGATGAAATCGGCCGCCATCGAGCTGGGCCAATACAACATCACGGTCAACGCGCTGATCCCCGGCCTGGTGGACACGCCGCTGACGCGTTACACCACGCGCCTGCGCGAGAGCATGTCCGAGACCGGCCGCAAGCCGCCGGAGAACCCCACGCCGCAGGAAGCGTGGGACGTGCGCGCGCCCACGGTGCCGCTGCGCGTGGGCTGGCTGCAGCCAGACGACATCTCGCCGGCGGCGGTGTTCCTGGCTTCGGACGCGGCGGCTATGGTGACGGGGGCGGAGTATGAGGTGACTGGCGGGGATAGCGCTAAGGATATTTAAGCAAGCAAGGCCTTCTTTTTTGGAAAAAAGAAGCAAAAAACTTTTGACTCCGCTGTCGCGCCGTGTCTCAGCACTCGCCGACAGGGAGCAAAAGTTTTTTGGTTCTTTTTTTCAAAAAAGAACTCTTCCTTACTCCGCCAGCAACAACCCCCAAGCCTGCCGCAAATCCCCGACCAGATCCCGCACATCCTCCAGCCCGACATGGAACCGCACCATCGCCCCGCTCAACTGCGAGGCCGTACGCGTCACGAACCCCGTCGTCGGCAACGCCAGACTCTCATAGCCGCCCCAGGACGCGCCAATACCGAACAGCCGCAGCGCATCGACGAAGCGGTGCGTGCCCGCCACGCTCACTTCAGGCCCGAACACCACGCCGAACAGGCTGCACGCGCCGGTGAAATCGCGCTTCCACAGATCGTGCCCGGGCGCGCCGGGCAGCGCCGGGTGCAGCACCTGCGCCACTTCGGGCTGGTCCGCGAACCAGGCCGCCACCTCCAGCCCCGACTGCATCTGCCGTTCCAGCCGCACCGCCATCGTGCGCAACCCGCGCAGCGTCAGCCAGCAATCGTCCGGTGACGCATACTGCCCCAGCACCAGCGCCGCGTCGCGCACGCGGTGCCAGTGCGCCTCCGCATTCGTGGTCGCGGACCCGATCAGAACATCCGAGTGCCCGCCTGCGTATTTTGTCAGCGCCTGGATGCTGACATCGACGCCGTGGGTGAACGGCTGGAACGCGTGAATCCCCCACGTGTTGTCCAGCAGAACCGAGCAGCCGCGCGCATGCGCCAACGCCGCAAGCGCCGGCACATCCTGCACCTCGAAACTGTGGCTCCCTGGGCTCTCCAGATACAACACGCGGGTCTCCGCGCGAAACAACGGCGCCAGCTCGTCGGCCGTGCAGTCGGCGGGGTAATACGTCGTCGCCCCGCCCAGACGCAGCAGCATCGTGTCGCAGAAAGTCCTGACCGGGCCGTAGACACTGTCCGGCATAAGCAGGTGCTCGCCGGCGCCCAGATAGCCCAGCAGTGGCGTCGTGCACGCGGCCAGCCCGGTCGAGAATATCTGGCAGCGCGTGCCACCTTCCACCTCGGCCACCACGTCTTCCAGCGCGTGATGCGTGGCCGAACCCTGCGTGCCGTAGGTCAGCGCCTGGTCGAACCGCCGGCGCATATGCGCGCGCCGCTGCGCCATGTCCTCGTACAGCACGGTCGATCCGCGATGCACCGGCGGGTTGACGAAGCCGTGCACCTTGGTGCCAGCGCGTCCCGCATGGGACAGGCGCGTGGCCAACCCAGGCGGCGTGTCGCCCTCGATCTGCATGCCTGTCATGATGTCTCCTTCGGCGTCTCCGGCCGGCTGGCCCACTCCGTCCAGGACCCGTCATACAGCGCGCCTTCCGGCAGCCCGGCCACCGCCAGCCCAAGCGTAAGTATGGACGCGGTGACACCCGTCCCGCAGCTCGTCACCACCGGCCGCGCGCCATCCACGCCGGCTCGGGCGAAGCGGGCACGCAACGCCTCGGCCGGCAGCATCGTCTGGTCCGGACCAAGCAATTCGGTAGCGGGCAGGCTGGCGGAACCGGGTATGTGGCCGCCCGGTATGCCAGGCCGCGGCTCCGGTGCCGTGCCGGCAAACCGGCCGGCCGGCCGTGCGTCCAGCACCACCTCGTCCCCGCAGGCCAGGTTGTGCAGCATGTCGCCCAGCCCGCGCAGCCGCGCGCTGCGCAGCGCGGCGTGAAAGCTTCCCACTTGCGCGGAAGGCGTATCGCCTGCCTCGATCGGGCGGCCTTCGCTGCGCCACTTCGGCAGGCCGCCGTCCAGCACGGCTGCGTTGTCATGCCCGAACAGCCGCATTAGCCACCAGCCCCGCGCGGCGGAGAACAGTCCCTTCTGGTCGTAGAATACCACCCTGTCGCCATCGGACACGCCAAGCTCGGCCACCAGACGTTCGAACCGGCCGGCAGCCGGCACCATGTGCGGCAGGCTGGTCTCCTGGTCCGCGACAAGCTCCAGGTCGAAGAAACGCGCGCCGGGTATATGGGCATCCAGGAACAGCGTCGGCGCGTTCCTGGCTTCGGTCGGCAGGTAGAACGTCGCGTCCAGCACGCGCAAATCCGCGGCACCCAGGTGCTCCGCCAGCCACGCCGTGCTGACCAGCGGACCGAAGCTCACGCCCAGCGCTCCCGCAGCCAGTCCCGCCGTGCGGCAAACCACAGCAGCCCAATCGTGGCCACCGAGTTGGGATAGGCCCCCGCCAGCGCCTGTTCGATGACGTGCGCCGCCGGCAGCGCGCGGACCCGTATGTCTTCGTGCTCGCTTTCCAGGCCGCGCACGCCCAGCAGCCCGTCCGGCCCAACCCCGCTCACGTGCACCTGCCCGGCAAAAAGCGTGCACGTCTCGTCGCAGCCGCCCGGTGTCAGCAGGAAAGCGCCGATGCGCTCCATCCTGCCAAGCTCGAGCCCCATCTCTTCCACCGCCTCGCGCCGTATGGTGGCCTCGGCGGTCTCGCTGCCGTCGGTCAACCCGGCGGCCAGCTCCACCATCACGGGCGCCAGCCCGGCGGCATAGGCCGGCAGGCGGAACTGCTCGATCACCACAACCAGGTCGGCCACAGGATCGTAGGGCAGCACGGCCGCGGCTGTGCCGCGCCGCAGCAGCTCCCACTCGCGCGGCGCGGACAGCGTGCCGTCGAACCTGCGGTTGCGAAAGCCGATGCGCTGCAGGGCGAAGCGGCCGTTCCAGACTGTCTCTTCCTTGTCGATGGAGACGTCCGGCGAGGAGGCGAGAGGGGTCAGAAGCATAGAAAGCAGGGCCTTCTTTTTTGAAAAAAAGAAGCAAAATACTTTTGCTCCCTCGCCGCTCCGGCGCCCCGGTGTATCCGCAGGCACTCGGAAGCTGCAAATGCGGGAATCAAAAGTTTTTTGCTTCTTTTTTCCAAAAAAGAAGGCCTTGCCTGCCTTACTACGGCTGCCCCGCGCCTCCCGAAGACCCATAAACCTGCCCGGTAGCATAGCTCCCCAACGGGTCCGCCAATTGCACGTAAATCCCCGCCAGCTCCGCCGGCTGCCCCGCGCGCCCCAGCGGCGTCTTGGCGCCGAACGTCTCCAGTTTGGCCTGCGTGGCGCCGCCGGTCACCTGCAGCGGCGTCCAGATCGGCCCTGGCGCCACGCCGTTCACGCGTATGCCCTTGGGCCCCAACTGCTTGGCCAAAGATTTGACGAAGTTCATCGTCGCCGCCTTGGTCTGCGCGTAGTCGTATAGCTCTGGCGTGGGGTCGTAGGCCTGCTCGGACGTGGTAGCGATAATGCACGATCCGGGCTGCATATGCGGCAGCGCCGCCTTGATGATCCAGAACGGCGCGTAGATGTTGGTCTTCATCGTCCAGTCGAACTGCTCGGTGGAGATGTCCAGGATGGATTGGTGCGCCTGCTGGCGCCCGGCATTGCTGACGATGATGTCCAGCCCGCCCAGGCCGCTCACCGCCTGCGCCACCAGATGCTGGCAGAACGCCTCTTGGCGGAGGTCGCCGGGGATCGCCACGCCGCGCCGGCCGGCCTGCTGGATCAGCGCGATCACCTCGCGCGCGTCGGGCTCCTCGTAGGGCAGGTAGTTGATCGCCACGTCAGCCCCCTCGCGCGCGAAAGCGATGGCCGCCGCCCGGCCCATGCCGGAATCGCCGCCGGTGATCAGCGCGCGCCGCCCGGCGAGGCGCCCAGAGCCGCGGTAGCTGGTCTCGCCATGGTCCGGCTTGGGGTCCATCTTGCTGGCCAGCCCTGGCCAGGGCTGCGACTGTCCGGGATAAGGCGGCTTCGGATAGGCTTTGGTCGGGTCTTCCAGCGGCTTTGCCGCCACCTCCGGCATGGCCGCTTCCGCCTGGGGGGCGAAGGCGGGGGCCGCCGCGGCCACGGCCAGGCCCAGCCCTGCGCCGCTCACGATCCGACGGCGGGAAAGGCCGGTAGTGTCATTGGTGTCCATCTTCAGGCTCCTTGGTCGGCGGGTGAACGCCGCAGCCGGAGCACGCGGTTGCCTCACTGATCCGCGAGATACGGCATCCGTGCGCCCGCGGCCGGCCTGGAGCCCAGCGCTCGTATGGGAATTCGCTTTGTCCAGTCAGCTTGCGGTGCCGCTCGAGCAACGCTGGGCGCAGAACGCGTCCTCACTTGAACACCGCAGCGAGTCTCCAGTCGCACACTCAAAACCCGGCGCAAGCAACGGTTCGCACCACCCCTACGGATTGCTGGTGGAACCGCCGCTTGTAAGCCTCGGCCACAAGCGCCGTCGGCGCCATCGCCCCCGCCCCGAACACCTGCACCACACGCGTGCGCTCGCGCACCAGGCGGCCGCTCGCCGGATCGCGCCACTGCCCTGCCGCCTCGTAAGTGGTGAACCCGTCAGGATAGGCCGGTGTCAGCGTGCCTGCAGAAAAATCCGCCCAGTCCGCCTCCGCCAGGCTGCCGCCGAAAAACATCTGCACGCCGTCCATCCGGGCCAGCCCGGCCGGGCAGCTTCGCGCGCAGCCGCCCAGCGCCAGTGTGCCGGCTAGCCAGGCAGACAGAAACTTTCGCGTCATTATACCCTGCACACGTTGCGCGTTGACCCCATACATGTGTCACCCTATCAACGCTGCGCTGCACCAAGACAACGCGCAGCCGTAACAAGCCGCGCCGGCGGCCGGGAGTTTGCCGACCCATGAACGACATACGCGACGCCCTGCTGGTCGCCCGCAATACCGAGGCCAAGCTGGTCCGCCGCCCTGTCTCGCCACATATCGGCATCTATCGCTGGCCCATCACCATGGTCGCCTCGATCCTGAACCGCGCCACCGGGATCGCGCTCTCCGTAGGCTCGCTGCTCCTCGTCTGGTGGCTGGTGGCAGCCGCCGCCGGCCCGCAGGCATTCGCCCGCGTGCAGGCCTTCGTGGCCTCGCCTGTCGGGCTGCTGCTCCTGCTCGGCTGGACCGCCTCGCTGTTCTATCATCTGTTCGGCGGCATACGGCACCTCGTCTGGGATACCGGGCGCGGCCTGTCCAAGCCGAGCCTTAACCCGATGACCTGGGTCATCCTGGCGTTGACCGCGCTGGCAACCGCCGGCGTCTGGGTCGCCGGCTACGTCACCATGGTAGGAGCCTGAGCTATGGGCGCGGGCCAGAACACCACCGGCGCCAAGGGCGAGCAGGTCACCATCATGCGCAGCCAGCTCGGCCGCGTCAGGGGCACCGGGTCGGCGCATGCCGGCTCGCATCACTGGAAGGCGGAGCGCGTCACCGCCATCGCTCTGGTGCCGCTCACCGTGTGGTTCGTCATCGCCGTGCTCAGCCACTTGGGCGCTGACCAGTCGGTCATCGCCGGCTGGGCCGCGCAGCCGCTGAACGCCGCCCTGCTGCTTGCGCTGGTGGCCATGACCTTCCACCACATGCATCTGGGCTTGCAGGTGGTCTGGGAGGACTACATTCATAACATTCCGCGGCGCGAGGCCGTGATAATTGCCACAAGGGGCGCTTGCCTGCTGCTCGGCCTGCTGGCCGTGGTCGCCGTGCTCAAGCTTGCCACAGCGGCGCACTGAAGGCGGGCCGAACCAAATGAACGCCATTTCCAAGCCGTCCTACGGCGCCTACACGGTGATCGACCACACCTACGACGTGGTCGTGGTGGGCGCCGGCGGGTCCGGGCTGCGCGCCACGCTCGGCACCGGCGCCGCCGGCCTGAAAACCGCCTGCCTGACCAAGGTGTTCCCCACCCGCTCCCACACGGTCGCCGCCCAGGGCGGCATCGGCGCCTCCCTCGGCAACATGGGCGAGGACGACTGGCGCTGGCACATGTACGACACCGTAAAAGGGTCGGACTGGCTGGGCGATCAGGACGCCATCGAATACATGTGCCGCGAGGCAGCTCCGGCCGTGTACGAGCTAGAGCATTTCGGGATGCCGTTCAGCCGCACCGAGGACGGCAAGATTTACCAGCGCCCGTTCGGCGGCCACATGAAGGAGTACGGCAAGGAACCGGCAATGCGCGCCTGTGCGGCCGCCGACAGCACCGGCCACGCCATGCTTCACACGCTCTACCAGCAGTGCCTGAAGCACGAGGTGGAGTTCTTCATCGAGTTCATCGCGCTCGACCTGATCATGGACGACGAGGGCACGTGCCGCGGCGTCACCGCCTGGTGCCTGGAAGACGGCACCATCCACCGCTTCCGCGCACAGCTCGTCATCCTAGCCACCGGCGGCTACGGCCGCGCCTACCTCTCCTGCACCTCGGCCCACACCTGCACCGGCGATGGCGGCGGGATGGCGATGCGCGCCGGACTGCCCACGCAGGACATGGAATTCGTGCAGTTCCACCCGACCGGCATCTTCCCCGCCGGCTGCCTGATCACCGAAGGCGCGCGCGGCGAAGGTGGCTACCTCACCAACTCCGAAGGCGAGCGCTTTATGGAGCGCTACGCCCCAACAGCCAAGGACCTGGCCTCGCGTGACGTGGTCAGCCGCTCGATGACGATCGAGATCAACGAGGGCAGGGGCGTCGGCCCCAACAAGGACCACATCCTGCTCCACCTGGAGCATCTCGGCGCCGACCTGCTGCACGAGCGCCTGCCCGGCATAAGCGAGACCGCCCGCGTGTTCGCCGGCGTGGACGTCAACAAGTCGCCGATCCCGGTGCTGCCCACCGTGCACTACAACATGGGCGGCATCCCCACCAACTTCCGCGGCGAGGTGATCAACCCTACCCGCAACAACCCGGACGCCACCGTGCCCGGCCTGATGGCGGTGGGCGAGGCCGCCTGCGTCTCTGTTCACGGCGCCAACCGCCTGGGCACCAACTCGCTGCTGGACCTGGTGGTGTTCGGCCGCGCCGCCGGCCACCGTGCCGCCGAGATCGTCACCCCCGGCGCCAGCCAGGCGCCGCTGCCGGCACGCGCTGGCGAGGCCAGCCTGGACCGCTTCGACTGGACCCGCCACGCCGGCGGCGCCACTCCGGTCAGCCACCTGCGCGAGACTCTGCAGCGCACGATGCAGCGACACGCCGCCGTGTTCCGTGACAGCCAGAGCCTTACCGAGGGCGTGCACAAGATGACCAACCTCTGGGGGGGCCTAGCGGACATGTCGGTCAGCGACCGCAGCCTGATCTGGAACTCGGACCTGGTCGAGGCCCTGGAGCTGCAGAACCTGGTGCGCAACGCGGCGGCCACCATGGTCAGCGCCGAAGCCCGCAAGGAAAGCCGCGGCGCCCAGGCGCATGACGACTACCCCGACCGCGACGACGCCCACTGGATGAAGCACTCGCTGAGCTGGGTCGGCGACAACGGCGAAGTGGCGCTGGATTACCGCCCGGTGCGCATGCAGACGATGACGAACGAAGTGCAGGTGTTTCCGCCTAAGAAGCGGGTGTACTGACCAGGAGGGGAAAGGAAGGAAGCAGTCCTTTTTTGGAAAAAAGGACCAAAAAACTCTTATCTCCCCGCACCTGCGGCGTCCGTGTGCCTCCTGACTAGACAAGGCGGTTCAACCGCGGGAGGAACAAAAGTTTTTTGCTTCTTTTTTTCAAAAAAGAAGGCCTTCCTTTCTTCCGAACACACGCAAAACCAGGCCAACGCCCAAGGCCTGCCGCATAAGAGGTTGCAAGCAGATGGTCGAGCTAGCGCTCCCCAAGAACAGTCGCGTCGGCAAGGGCCGGGTCTATCCGAAACCCGAAGGCGCCACGCGCACAAAGGAGTTCCGCATTTACCGCTGGAACCCCGATGACGGCCGCAACCCGGTCATCGACACCTACACGCTCGACCTCGACCGTGTGGGCCCCATGGTGCTCGACGCGCTGATCTACATAAAGAACGAGATCGACCCCACGCTGACCTTCCGCCGCTCCTGCCGCGAAGGTATCTGCGGGTCCTGCGCGATGAACATCGACGGCGGCAACACGCTCGCCTGTCTGAAGCCTACCGCGGAGGTCAAGAACGCGGTCGCCATCTACCCGCTGCCGCACATGCCGGTCATCAAGGATCTGGTGCCCGACCTCTCCACCGCCTACGCCCAGCTGCAATCCATCCAGCCCTGGCTGCAGGCCGACAGCCCCGCCCCGCCGGACGGCGAGCGCCTGCAGTCGCGCGAGGAGCGCGCCAAGCTGGACGGCATGTGGGAGTGCATCCTGTGCTACTGCTGCACCACCTCCTGCCCTAGCTACTGGTGGAACGGCGACAAGTATCTGGGCCCGGCCACGCTGCTGGCCGCCTATCGCTGGATCGCCGACAGCCGGGACGAGAACACCGGCGCGCGGCTCGATGCGCTGGAAGACCCGTTCAAGCTGTATCGCTGCCACACGATCATGAACTGCACGCAGACTTGCCCCAAGGGTCTGAACCCGGCAAAGGCGATCCAGGAGATCAAGCAGATGATCGTGGAGCGGCAGGGTTAGGCAAGAGAGCAGGGCCTTTTTGCTGAACAGACGAAAACGCGCTCCGGCGCCCTGTCGCAGGCCGTCTGATGTTCTCGGGTGATCTCGCCACGCCGCGTGGCCGCGTCGGCGCCTGGTCGGACTCGCTCTTCGTCGACCATGCGGCCTTTCGCGTGCTCTGGGACAATCTGGCCGAAGTCGTCCCCGGCAAGCTCTACCGCTCCAACCACCCGACGCCGGGGCGGCTCGCCTCTCTCAAGCGCCGGCTCGGGCTGAAAACCCTTGTCAACCTGCGCGGTCACCGCCAATGCGGCTCCGACGCGCTCTCCCGCAGCGCCGCCGCCCGGCTCGGCCTGAACCACATCGACATGGCGTTCGAATCCCGCGGTGCCCCCCACCGCGACCGCATACTCCGCTTTGCGGACATCTACGCCACCCTGCCGACCCCCGCCTTGATGCACTGCAAATCGGGCGCAGACCGCGCCGGCCTGGCCGCCGGCCTCGCCATCCTCTTCGAAGGCGGTACCGCTGCCCAGGCCGCAACTCAACTGTCCTGGCGCTTCGGCCATTTCAGCCGGTCGCGCACCGGCATACTCGACGCCTTCTTCCATCTCTACCAAACGACGGCGGAAGGCCGCCTCGGCTTTCTGGACTGGGTAGCCAACCATTACGACGAAGCCGGCCTGCGCCGCAGCTTCACGGCCGGCACGCTGGCCAGCTTCCTTAATGACGAAATCTTGCGTCGCGAATAACGGGACGATATCGAACTTTAACGACTAATCCCAAAATATAGACTAATCTGGCTGACATGAGGCTGAAGCTCGCTTCGGCTACACCGCGAAAAGGTGCTTCATGTCACTCGATCCATGCGTGCCACCAGCCGCACACGAAAACGCCAGCACCGCCCCACCAGGGTTGCGCCACCTGTCGCACCGGATCGGTAGCCGCCACTTCCATCGGCTCCGTCACGCCCTGCCCCTAGACCCGGCGGCCCCCAATCCTGCCGAGAGTTGCGGCAAGCACTTCGCCGATGGCCAGCCAGGCAAGCTGGCAGCCCGGCCCACCGACGGCGGGCCACCACTCACCACAGCCAAAGGCAAAGCGGCAGCAGCCAAACTGGCGGCCTTCGGCGCAGCGTCGCTGATGGGCGCCGCGGTCACGGCTGGTGCCCTGGCCGCCTCGCTGAGCCTCGGCCCCCCCAACCTATCCCGCCTGTTTGCGGCAGCCAGCTTGCAGCCCCGCACGGTCCCGACCACCGCGCTTGCGGTGCCCCAAGGCACGTCGAGTGGATCGTCGCCGGCCGCCTCCGCCCCTGTCACCGCGCCCGCCGTCGGCCAGGTCGCAACACAGCTTCCGGAGCCCTCCAGCCTCGCTCTGCTGGGAGGCTTCGCAACGCTTACCCTGGTGGCAAGCCTTGCACACCGTGCAGGCCACAAGCGGGCTCGCCGGCCGCCAAAGCGCTGAGCCGCCCGGCAGCCGCCATCACACCCTGCCGGCCCGTTTCGATTCGATGACGTCCCAGATGTGCGCCGCCAGGTTCACCCCGTCATACCGCGCGATCTCCTGCAGTCCGGTCGGCGATGTCACGTTGATCTCCGTCAGCCAGTCGCCTATCACGTCGATGCCCACGAAGATGAGACCCTGTTCCCGCAGCATCGGCCCGATGCGGGCGCAAATCTCCCTGTCGCGCGCGGTGAGCACGCTCGCCTCCGCGCGGCCGCCCACATGCATGTTCGACCGCGCCTCGCCCTGCGCCGGCACCCGATTGATCGCGCCGGAAGCCACGCCGTCGATCAGTATGATCCGCTTGTCGCCGGCGCGCACCGCAGGTTCGTAACGCTGCACCATCAGCGGCTCGCGTGATTGCGCGAAATGCATCTCCAGCAGCGATGCCAGGTTTTCGTCGTCCTCCTTGATCCGGAACACGCCGGCGCCGCCGTTTCCGAAAAGCGGCTTGACGATGATGTCGCGAAACTCCGCCCGGAAACTCCGTATCGCGCTCAAGTCCCAGGTGATGAGCGTCGGCGGCATCAGGTCCGGGAAGTGCGTCACCAGCAGTTTCTCCGGCGCGTTGCGCACGTTCGCCGGATCGTTGACGACCAGCGTGCCAGGCGTCGCGGCGCCAGGCTTCGCCACAATGTGCTCCAACATGTGAGTGGCCGTAATATAGGCCATGTCGAACGGTGGATCCTGCCGCATCAGAACGACATCCATGCTGGCCAGATCCAGCTTTTCGGCCGCGCCGAACCTGTAATGCTGTCCGGGCACGCGTTGCACCTGCACCGGCCGGGCCGTCGCCGTTAAGCGCTCCACCCTGCGCGCGCCCAGAGCCGGCTTGCCTTCGCGCAGCGCCATGTCGCGCACTTCGTAGTGCCACAACCGGTGGCCCCTGGCCTGGGCTTCCAGCATCAGCGCAAAAGTGCTGTCGCCATTGATGTTTATCGGTTCTAGCGGGTCCATCTGAACGGCCACGCGCAACCCGACGCCAGCCTGTGTGTCCAAAGCCATTCTCGCCGCCCCACCCTACTTCCGGCCGCGCATGTAGCAGCAAGCGCACCGCGGGTAAAAACGGTCACCGTGGAGGCCAGGTCAGTGCAGCCGGAACGCGTCTACCACCCGCCGCACACGGCTTTGCCCATCGACGAGCATGACGTCGAACCGGATTCCGGCCTGCCCCCAATCAGGATGTTCGCCCAGTACGATCTCCGCAGCCTTCATCAGCCGCATCTGCTGCTTTGTCCCAAGCGCGGCGGCCGCCATGGCAAGCGTCGGCCGGGCTTTCACCTCAACGAACGCCAGAAGGCCCGCCTTCTGCGCGATGGCGTCTATCTCGCCTGCCTTGGTCCGAACACGCCGGCCGAGTATTACCCAGCCATCCTTGGCGAGGGCCTGACAGGCGCTCTGCTCAGCGGCGACTCCCACCGCAGCGTTCGTCATCCAACATCCCCAACAAAAAAAGCCTCTCAACTTTCACCAATTCCATTAATTTTCACCTAACGGCCCGCAAGCCGCGACCGGGAGCAAGCGCGTCGCATGGCCAGCTCCATTCTTGGGCAGCAGCGCCCCCATCCGATCAACCGGAACTCGCCCGTCCGTCATATTGCGGCTCGCCGGCGCACACGCTTCCGCTGCCAAGGAAAGTCCTCCTTCCTACCGGGACTTCCGACGTGCTTCAGGGATGTATCTGCCCGGTCGTCGCATCGACGTAGTCGAGCGTATAATTCACCGGATAGTCCTCACCTTCGACATCCGCGCCCAGCGGCGGCGGTTTGAAGTCGCGATAGAACGTCACCCACGCTGCATTGAGCAGGATCGAGCCGCTCGAGCTTATCAGGTGCATCTGCGTCACGTGCCCGTCACGCGCGATGCGCAGGCTGAGCGTGGCAGTACCCAGCTCGGCGCCCTTCAGCAGCGCCTGTATGTCCTCCCGATGGGATTCCACCCACGCCACCAGCCGGGCATCGTAATCACCGCTCACCTTCGTCCCGGGCGGATGGCTTATCGTGTCGGTCAGCCGCCCGACCTGCTGCGTGGGCGCCGCGGACAGGTCCATGAGCGATCCTGCCCGCCCGGCCACGTGTGAGTGGCGCTGGTTGCTGGCCAGCTCGTCAGGAACGACGTGGGCGAACGGGTTGTCACGACGTTGCTTCAGCGCCGAGCCGTAATGTATCGGCGGCAGCGGCACCGCATCCTCGGACGGGGCTTCCACAGGCGGCGGCGGGGCCTCCGACTCGCCCAGGCTCACCCGGGGTTGCGACACCGATGGCGGGGTCGGCGTGTCCGGGGCGGCGGACTCGTATTCCACGGCGAAGCTGGGCGCGCTCTGCTCTTCGCCGGGCGGCGCGCCACGGGAGAGCAGCAGCAGGCTGGCAATGAACCCGGCATGCACCAGGGCAGACGCCGCCATCGCCAGCCAGGCCGGCCGGTCCTGCTCGGATGCGGCAGGCCGGGCCTGCCCCACCGGGGCGAGTTCATAACCCTCCGCAACCCGCTCGAAGGCGGAACGCCGTGCACGCATCGAGTCAGCGCGTCACGGTCGGAAGGGATCTTCGGCCATCGCCACGTCCGTGCGGGCATATTCCAGGATCAGCATCCAGCCGACCCCAAGCAGCACGGGGCCCAGGAAAATCCCAAGTGCTCCGAAAGCCAGGACTCCGCCCAGCACGCCCAGCACGGTCAGCAGGAACGGGATCTTCGCCCCGCGTGCGATGAAATAGGGCCGGATGACGTGGTCTGACCCCGACACCACCACCACGCCATAGACCAGCAGGAACACGCCATGCCCGGTCCTGCCGGAAGCGAGCAGCCACAACCCGGCCGGTATCCAGATCAGCGGCGCGCCGATCGGCAACACGGCAAGGAACGCGGTGACCGTGCCCAGCAGCACGACCCGCGGCACCCCGGCCAGGCTCAGCCCGAACGCGGTGAGGAACCCCTGTATGATGGCTGTGCCGAGTATGCCGTACACCGTGCCGCGCACCGCCCGCGTCGTGGTCGCCAGCAGATGCGGCCCATAGCGTCCGGCGATGCGATTGACCAGCGTCTGCAGGCGCGGGCCGATCGTCTCGCCCGAGAACCACAGGAAGAACGCCACGAACAGGGCCACGAAAAACTGCACCAGCCCGCCCGCCACGCTCAGCAGCAACGACAGGCCGCGTTCGGCGAACGTGCCGAGATAGGGTGTGAAGAAGGCTGTCATGCTGGAAAGGTCGGCGGCCCAGGCGTTCCATGTGTCCGTCAGCACGCCACCGGCCAAAGGCACCGCGTAGAGCCAGTGCGGCGCCGGCGGTATCGCGGCCATCCAGGCTTCCAGCGACACGCGCAGGGCCTTCACGTCGGCGGCTCCCCCCGGGATGGCCAGCCCGAGCGGCAACACGATCACCAGCGCGGAGAGCAGGACCATGACCAGAGCCGCCAGACTTTGCGGCAACCTTAGATTGTGCCTGATCCAGAAAAACACCGGCCACGTCGTATAGACCAGTATGGCTGCCCATAGCACCGCCGAGAAAAACGGCGCGAGCACCAGCCCGCACCCAAGCGCTATGCCCCCGATCAGCAATCCCATCAGCAGGCGTTCGGTGATCATGCGGTTCCGAGCGATGGGGCCCTGAGCCCGCTACCGCCGAGAAGGCGGCCATTCCAGGCGCCTTACGCGCCGCGAAGAAGGCTGGCAACTCGTCCCTGCCGCAAACAAAACATAGAAACTGTGCAAAAATTAGAGCAAAGTCGCTTAAAATGGGATGGCGCACTTAACGAGACTGTGTAAGTTCGCAGTCGGGAAGCAGAGTCGGCCTGCATGGCGGCGAGCATCGCGGAATTCCTGACGTCCGGCAAGGACGCCGGGCGATAATAGGACGGGGACTGGGCCGGGTATGCGATTTACGGAAATTGGACAGCAGTTGCGTGCCTATCGGCTTGAATCCGGGCTCCGTGCAGAGGAAATAGCGGCCCGGCTCGGTGTCTCACGTGCGGCCCTCTATCGCTATGAAAAAGGCGAGGTCATCAAGCTCGATACGGTCAACCGCCTGGCCGAGCTCCTGAAAATATCGCCGCTGTCGCTGCTCGGCATCGGTGTCGAATACTACAACCGGCCGATCGGCTTTTTCGAACGCCTGCGCCAGGTGGAAGAAACCGCCGACCAGATCCTGCAGGTCAGTTTCCCGCTGACCTATCTCACCTCGTCCGACGAGCTGGACTCGCTAGAGGCCGAGCTTTTCGCCGAAGCCGCGAACGACGCAGGTGCGGATCGCGTGTCCGCACGCGCCACCGCGGAACAGGTTCTCGGCATCCTTGCCGAACGCAAGCGGATGTATCGCATGCGGCGCCCCAGCATTATCGCCATGCTGTCGGTGGGCGCCATCGGCCGCTTCCTGCACCAGGGCGTGGGGCAGGGCACGGCACGGTCGGAGCAGTTGCGCCAGCGCGCACGCGCCGTGGCGCGCGGCGAGATGGAAAATATCGCCAACCTGATGGAAGCCGAGCCGATGGGCCTGCAGTTCGGCCTGCTGGCCTCCGGCGAGCCCTCGGGGCAGTTCCAGCTGCTACGCTCGCGGGACCGCGCGATGCTGGCGATAAACCCGTTCCGATCAGACACCATTCCCCACGCCCATGCCGGCGTCGCAATGATCACCGGTGCCGAGGAGGCCGTGGCGGCCCACCAGCGCACCGCCGAGGGCATGTGGCGCGATGCAGTCAGGGGCCCGGCAGCCGCACACCAGCTTCGGGAAATCATCGCCAGTCACAAGTGACTCCGAGACGCGGCCATTGGTGACCTGTCGGAGAGAATGGGGCTCTGCCCCAAACCCATTGGGGCCTTGGCCCCAGACGCGGAGGCGGCCAAAGGCACATTTCTCCGCCTTTCCGAAGCCCAACAGCTCAGGCGTTTGCTACAGGACCGCAACGGCAGGACACGCGCCGGCCGCAGGCAACCCCTCAGGAAAGAACCGCCAGCTTCCGCAAAAGTCCCTGCGCCACCAGAACCTCCGCAATCTGCACTGCGTTCAGCGCCGCGCCCTTGCGCAGATTGTCCGACACGCACCAGAACCCCAACCCGTTCGGCACGGTCGGATCGCGCCGCAGCCGGCTGACGTAGACCGCGTCCTCGCCAGGACAATCCGCCGGCGTGATGTAGCCGCCATCGTCATGCCCATCCATCACCACCACACCCGGCGCGTTACGCAACAGGTCGCGCGCCTCGCCCACATTCACCGGCTGCTCGAACTCCACGCTGATCGCCTCCGCATGGCCGATGAACACCGGCACCCGCACGCAGGTCGCGAACACCTGTATGTCCGGATCGAGAATCTTGCGTGTCTCCACCGCCATCTTCCACTCCTCCTTGGTGCTGCCGTCCTCCAGGAAGCGGTCGATATGCGGGATGCAGTTATACGCGATCGGCTTGGGAAACACCTCGGGCTTGACCGGATCGTTGACGAAAAACGCCTTGCTGCTGTTGAACAGCTCGTCCATGCCTTCCTTGCCGGCGCCCGATACGGACTGGTAGGTGGACACCACCACCCGGCGCACGCGGTAGCGGTCGTGCAGCGGTTTCAGCGCCACTACCATCTGTATCGTGCTGCAATTCGGGTTGGCGATGATGCGCCGCTTCGTGTGGCGCGCCAGCGCCTGCGGGTTCACCTCGGGCACCACCAGCGGCACGTCCGGCTCCATGCGGAACTGGCTCGTGTTGTCGATCACGATGCACCCGGACGCCGCCGCCCGCGGCGCATGTATCGCGGACACCGCGGCCCCCGGGCTGAACAGCCCCAGGTCGAAGCCGCCAAAATCGAACGTCTCGGTATTGCGCACGGTCAGCACGCGGTCCTCGCCGAAGCTGATCTGCTGGCCCGCCGAGCGCGGCGAGGCCAGCGCCACGATCTCGTCGATCGGAAAGGCCCGCTCCGCCAGCGTCTTGATGATCTCGCGCCCGACCGCGCCCGTGGCGCCCACCACCGCTACCCTGTATCCCATTGCCGCCATCTCCAGAACCGGCGGAGGTTAAGGCAGAGCGCGGCGGGCGGAGCAAGCGGCAAGCCCGGCCAGCCCGGTGCAGGGAGCGTTTTTCCATAAGCGCGCCGCTTGTTCTACACCCTGCACCATGTTCACCTTCTCCCAGGCCTGCGAGCTGGACCTTCTGCTGCGCGCCGCCGCACGAACCGAAATCATGCCGCGCTTCCGCAAGCTGGGCGCCGACGGCGTGCGCACCAAATCCGGCCCGCTAGACCTCGTCACGGACGCAGACACCGCGGCCGAGGCCATGATCACGCGGGGCCTGCAACGCATCCACCCCGGCTGCCTCGTGGTCGGCGAGGAGGCAACCGCGTCCGACCACAGCTTGCTCGACCGGCTGGCCGGCGCGAAGCTCGCCTTCACCGTCGATCCCGTCGACGGCACGTCCAACTTCGCCGCCGGCCTGCCGCTGTTCGGCACCATGGCCGCGGTGATCGAGCAGGGCCAGGTGGTGGCGAGCGTCATCCACGATCCCATCGTGGACAGCTCCTCGGTCGCGGTGCGCGGGCAGGGCGCCTGGGAACACGCGGCCGACGGCACCCGCACGGCGTTGCACGTGGCGCAACCCCGCAAGCTTTCCCAGATGTCGGGCGCGGTGTCCTGGCGCTACCTTCCCGCGCCATTGCGCGAGCGGGTGCTGCCGAACCTGGGCAAGCTCGCGCAGGCCTACGATTTCCGCTGCGCCGCGCAGGAATACCGCATGCTCGCGGCCGGCCATTGCGACATCCTGGTGTTCAACCGGCTGATGCCGTGGGACCACCTGCCGGGCTGGCTGCTGCACCAGGAGGCTGGCGGCTACTCCGCGCGTTTCGACGGCAGTGCGTACGCGCCGGGCATGGTGGAGGGCGGGCTGATCTGCGTGCCCGACCGGAGTTGTTACGAGGCCGTCAGGGACGGGCTGTTCGCGTAAAGGCATAGAAGCAAGCAAAAAGCTCGTCCGCCCTGTCACGGAGTGTTGCGGCACGCGCTACAGCGATGCAGTCCCGAGACGAACCAGGCAGCTACCCGTCGCAGAAGCCGCGCGCTTGAGTAAACCGCGACAGCGGACCAAAAGCTTTTTGCTTCTTTTTCTCGAAAAAGAAGGCCTTTCTACCTATCTGTCCTGCCCGATCCCCACATACAAATTCTCCAGCGCATCAGCCGCCAGCAAACACGTCAGCTCAGGCGCCATCCGGAAACACCGCGCCACCTGACTCGCCTGGTCGCAGATGAAACGTGGCTGGAACGCCGCAAGCTGGTGCCGGCCGTCGCGCGTCAACTGCTCCACCACGAAATTGAACGCGTCGTCACGCAGCACCAGCCCGGACGCCGCCGCGGCGCGCTCAAATATCTGCCGGTACTCGACGATATCCGGTCCCGGCATGTATATCTTGTAGGGAATACGCCGCAGGAAAGCCGGATCCATCAGGTCGGCGGGTTCCAGGTTGGTGGAGAATATCACCAGCTCGTCGAACGGCAGGCGGAACGTGATGCCGGTGTTCAGCTTCAGGTAATCCACCCGGCTTTCCAGCGGCACGATCCAGCGGTTGAGCAGGTCGGTCGGCGCCACCTTCTGCCGGCCGAAATCGTCGATCAGGAATACCCCGTTCAGCGCCTTCACATGCAGCGGGGCGTCGTACGTCCTGGTCGCCGAATCCCAGCGCAGGTCCAGCATGTCCAGCGTCATCTCGCCGCCCGCCATGGCCACCGGGCGGCGGCACGCGGCCCAACGTCCGTCGAACGCCTCTATCTGCACGCCGCCGCTCTGCAAGCTGCTGTCCGCATTACCCGTCATAAACGGCACATGCAGGCTGGGATCGTGCATGCGGATGATCTGCCCGCCCACCTCGATGGCGTACGGGATGAACACCGGATCGGTGAAAAGCTGGGCGATGCGGGTGCCCAGGCTGGTCTTGCCGTTGCCCGGCGGCCCGTACAGCAGCACCGTGCGCCCGGCGCTGACCGCCGGCACCAGGCGGTGTATCGTCTGCTCCGACAGGATCAGGCCCTGGAACGCCTCGCGCAGGGTGGCCACGTCGAGGATCTCGTTGGTGATCGGCTGCTTGCTGATCTGCGCCTGGAATGCCGCCAGGCTCACCGGCGCCGGACCCATATATTGAGTCTGCTCCATCGCCTCGGCCGCCGCCGCGCGCCCGGCATCGCTCAGCGCATAGCGTATGTAGCGCACGATGCCGCTGTTGATGGAGCCCAGCACGTGGACGAGCTTCTGGGTCACCGCGTCGTCGATGATCTCCTGCACCACCGAATGCGCCAGATGGATCCGCTGGGCGAGCTCGGGCACCGTCTCGCAGGACGCCGCACGCATGAACTTCAGCACCATGCCAAGCAGCAGGCCGCGGCTCACCCCGGTCTCGGCCACCGTGCGCGGCATCACCGGGGTCTCGTCCATCACGGCGAACAGCTGCTCGGTCGTCATCAGCCCGAGCGCGATCAGGTTGTCGCCCAGGCGGCCGCCCTCCATGCGCTGCCGCTCGATCGCCGTCTCAATGTCCGAGCTGCGTACCAGACCCCGCATCAGGAGAATGTCGCCTAGCCGCATGTCACTACCCTGGCTTGAAAGCTGACCATGAGCCACACGCTAGACGATATGCCGATCACAGAAAAGTGAATACGGTGCAGACTCGAAAAAAACCGCGCGGCAGCGCCGTTCGGCTCGCGGCCGGCCACCCGCGCCGCGGGCTCACTCCGTGTGCCAGACCCTGTCGCGCAGTGTGGGAACCGGCCCATCCCTGTCGTGGTGCGACAGCCAGCGCTGCAACTGGCCGAGCACCGCACCGGTCGCCGCCGGTATCCTGGCCGCCAGAGCATCCTCCACCGAATACCAGCGCGGTTCCTCCAGCTCCCGCGAGCCGGCCGGCGTGCCGCTGATACGCGCGGCATCGACGATGAAGAAGTGTGCGTCGAAACGTATGCTGCGGTCGGGCGGCGTGATGGCGCGGCAAAGATACGCGAAGCCGTCCAGCGCAGGCGGCACGCCCAGACTCAGCCCGACCTCCTCGGTCAGTTCGCGCGCCGCGGCCATGGCCAGCGCATGCGCCAGCGCAGGCGTCGCCACACGTTCCAGCCGCGCGCGGGTGCGCGGGGGAAGCGGCGTGGCGGCGCGCGCATGGTGGTCGGCCTCGTCCACCGCACCGCCCGGAAACACCAGCAGGCCGGGCATGAAGCGGTGCGCCTCCGAGCGGCGCGCCATCAGTATCTCGCTGCCGCCACGCAGCACGATCAGGCTGGCGGCGTGTCTTGGTTCGACGGTCATCTTTGCCCTGCTGCTGGACGGACGAAGCAAGCAACGCCCTCTTGGCACGGCGTGTCTCCGCCGTCAGTCGTCCATGCTAGGCCGCCCGGTGACGTGCCGCCACCAATGCCACAGCAATCGCGCGGCCAGCGCACGGTGCGGCTGCCAGGCAAGTGCTATCTCGCGCAATGCGGCCGGGCTCGGCCGTGCGCTCAGCCCCCTCAGATCCGCGGCGGCGGCCTGCAGGGCCAGGTCGCCGGCGGGGAACACGTCACCCCGCTGCAACGCGAACAGCAGGTAGATCTCCGCCGACCACACGCCCAGCCCACGCACCGCGGACAAGGCCTCTATCGCCGCCGCGTCCTCCATCCCCGCCAGCCGCTCGGTGGCCAGATGCCCGCTGGCGAACGCCTCCGCCACCGCCCTGGCATGGCCGATCTTCGGGCGAGACAGCCCGGCCGCGCGCAGAGTCTCCTCGTCCAGCAGAAGAAACGTCTCCGGCGCCAGGCAGCCGGGCAGGGCGCTGCAGCGCCGCCAGATCGCCGCCGCGGCCTGGTTGCTGATCTGCTGGCCTACGATGGCGGCCAGCAATCCGGAAAAGCCGGGCGTGCGCACGCGCCAGGGCAGCGGGCCGGCTTCGGCCTCCACGCGCGCCAGATGCGGGTCGGAGGCAGCCAGCCAGTCTAGGCCGGCGCGGGCGTGCTCGGGTGGCGGGGGGATCAGGAGTGAGAGCCTTGAGCGTGTCGGAGGGAAGCAAGCAGTCCTTTTTTAAAAAAAAGGACCAAAAAACTTTTGCTCCCCCGGCTGCATGAAGGCCAGCGCTGACTGTGGGGCGGGCGCAGTGGCAAATGGCGCCGGCACGGCCGTTCAGTTCAGCCTGCCATGCAGCCATCCCTGCATGTGATGGGCTGGTTCGTCGGCCGAGGCCGCCGGCCACGGCGAAAACTGTTGCGCTCGTGCATTCAACAGGCCGACAACGGAACCGGACATCCCGAGCAGCCCGGCCAGCAGAACCACACCCCACCGCATACATCTGCTCCAAATGCCCGAACGCGAGCTTACGCCCGGCTGGACGCAAGCGGGCCTGGCGGGAATGAAACGGAGTGAAACGCCGGGCTGGTTCAAAGGAGCCAACCACCCAATGATCTTCCTGCGCATGTCGAGGACCTGACGATTGGAGACAATGCCGCACATCCTGATCGTCGATGACGACCGGGAGATACGCGAGCTTCTGGCGCGCTTCCTGGAGCGCAACCGCTTCCGCGTGACCGCGGTGCGTGACGGCCGCGAGGCCCGCCGCCATTGGCCGCTCGGCCATTACCAGCTTGTCGTGCTGGACCTGATGCTGCCGGGCGAGAGCGGGCTGGACATCGCACGCTGGCTGCGCACCCAGTCGGACATCCCCATCGTCATGCTCACCGCCATGGGCGAGGAGACCGACCGCATCATCGGCCTGGAACTGGGTGCGGACGACTACGTGCCCAAGCCGTTCAACCCGCGTGAGCTGCTGGCCCGCATACGCGCTGTCCTGCGCCGTACCAGCGAGCGCGCCGAGAAGCTGGTGGAACCCACCGCGCGCGCCATACGCTTCAGCGGCTGGCTGCTGGAACCGGCGCGCCGCCGCCTGCTCAACCCGGACGGCGTGGAAGTGGCCCTGACCGGCGGCGAATACGACCTGCTGGTGGCCCTGGTGGAGCGCGCCAACCGCGTGCTGACGCGCGACATGCTGCTGGATCTGCTAAGAGGGCGCCAGGCGGGACCGTTCGACCGCGCGATCGACGTCGCGATCAGCCGGTTGCGCCGCAAGCTGGAGGACGACGGGCGGCATGCTCAGCTTATCAAGACGGTCCGGGGCGGCGGCTACGTCCTGGCGGCGGATATTGAACGTAGCTGACGCCAGGGCCTCGCTCGCCGCCAGATACGGCAAGCTGCTTCCGAAAATCCCCGTCTGGCCGAACAGCCTCGCCAGGCGGACGCTGTTCACGCTGCTGGTGGGCCTGGTCGTCGTGCAGGGCGCCGGCCTGACCATACACGCGTTCGACCGGGTGAAGCTGCAGCGCTTCGCCGAACTGCGTGACCTCGGCATGCGCTCGATGAGCATCTACCGCACCGTGGTGGGCACCGCCCCCGGCGAGCGCGAGGCCGCCCTGCGCGAGATGGAGCTCGGGCCCTACATGCACGCCTCCCTCGGCGCCGGCCCCGCCGTGTCGCCGGAAGTCATGGAGCCGCCCTATATCGGCCAGATACGCGTCAACATGGGGCTGGTACAGGTCCGCCCGGCCAACCGGCCGCGTGACGTGGTGATACGCGGCACACCCTGGTCCGACCCCATCAACATCGGCCTGCAGATGCCGGACTGGGGCTGGCTGAACCTGAGCGCCAAGCTGCCGCCGCCACGCCCCTGGCACAGCCGCGAGTTCCTGCTGGCCTTCGTGCTGATGACGATGGCCGCCGCCCTGCTCAGCATCTGGGCGGTGCGCCGGCTGACTGGCCCGGTGGCGCTGCTGGCCGAAGCCGCCGAGCGCCTGGGCCGCGACGTGAACGCCCCGCCACTGCCCGAGCGCGGGCCCGACGAGGTGGTACGCGCCGCGGTGGCCTTCAACACGATGGCCGCCCGCATCCGCCGCTTCGTGCAGGACCGCACCTTCCTGCTGACCGCCATCGGCCATGACCTGCGCACGCCCATCACACGCCTGAAACTGCGCGCCGAGTTCATCGAGGACGACGAGCAGCGGCAGAAATTCATGGCCGACCTGGACGAGCTGGACGCCATGGTCTCCGCCACCCTGGTGTTCGGGCGTGACACGGCGGACACCGAACCCGCCGTGCCGTTCGACCTGGTGGCCCTGCTGCGCACCGTGCTGGACGACGCGGCCGATGCCAGGCCGGACGCCGGTGACAGCCTGTCCTTCGCCGGACCCGCGCACATGACCGTGCACGGCCGCATCCTGGCGCTGAAGCGCGTGTTCGCCAACCTGGTCGGCAACGCGGTGAAATACGGCGGCGCCGCGCGCGTGGTGCTGGACCCGGGCGCTGGGCTGGCCACCGTCAGCATCGAGGATGACGGCCCCGGCCTGCCGCCGGATGAGCTGGAACGCGTCTTCGAGCCGTTCTACCGCGTCGAGGATTCGCGCAATCGCGAGACGGGAGGAACCGGGCTGGGCCTGCCGATTGCGCGCAACATCCTGCGCGCGCATGGCGGCGATGTGGTGCTTGGCAACCGGCCTGGGGGTGGGGCTCGGGCGCTGGTTACGCTGCCGGCTTAGGGAAGAAAGCAAGCAGCTCTTTTTTAAAAACTTGTGCTTCCCCCATTCGCACCAGCCGGCTTCTTCCGAATACGCCGGTCTCCTCAGCGTCGGAGTAGCAAAAGTTTTTTGCTTCTTTTTTTCAAAAAAGAAGGCCTTGCTGCGCTTACGACTGACCGGTCACGGGATCACAGGCGGCGGATCGTCCGGACGGTGCAACGCGCGGGTGACCAGCGCGGCAAGAACGGCGCCCGCAATAGGTGCAAGCCAGAACAGCCAGAGTTGGCCGACGTAAGCGCCGCCGGCGAACAGCGCCTGACCGGTGCTGCGCGCCGGGTTGACGGACGTGTTCGTCACCGGAATCGAGATCAGGTGGATCAGCGTCAGCGCCAAGCCGATCGGGATCGGCCCGAACCCGTCAGGTACGCGAGAGGATTTGACGCCGAAGATGACCATCAGGAAGAAGAACGTGCAGGTCATCTCGCATACCAGGCAGGACGGCAGGTTGTATTTGCCCGGGCTGAGGTCACCGTAGCCGTTGGAAGCAAAGCCGCCCACTTCGAAGCCAGGTTTTCCGCTGGCGATCACGTAGAGCACTGCAGCCGCGGCAATGGCGGCCGCTACCTGCGTCACCACATAGAACGGCACGTCACGTCCGCGGAACCGGCCGGCGGCCCACAAGCCGATGGTAATGGCCGGGTTGAAATGCGCGCCCGACAAGTATCCGACACCGTACGCCATCGTCAGCACGGTGAGCCCGAACGCCAGCGCCACGCCGACGAAGCCGATGCCGAGCGCCGGGAAACCGGCGGCCAGCAGCGCGCTGCCGCAACCACCGAAGACGAGCCAGAACGTGCCAAGAAACTCGGCCGCAACGCGATGGCTCATCGTGATCTTCATTACCGGCCTCCCTCTCGTGACGTATCACCGCGGCAACCAGGCAGGAAAGCAGTTCTTCTCGAAATAACGAGGCATTATTCTTCTCCCCTTACTGCCGGAACGCAATGGCCAATCTTCCAGCGCCAGACGCATTCTGAACTGCATATAGCAAGCAGCGTACGTTACCTGGACGATAGCAATCTATAGCCGGGCAGGATGGCTCAGGCTGAGTTTGGAGTCCGGGTGAGACGGGCATCGCGGAACGATTTGATTGGCGGATGGTGTTGCCCCGCGCGCCAGCAGCCGAGTCGTATTGCACCAGGGACTGCCTGACGTGTTCTGCAACGGCTTGGCTGATTGCTGGCGCCTTGCCGATGTCAGAGTTCGCCGGCTCGATATCCGCTGATACGGTAATCTACCACTCTTTTCTCCCGGACATCAGTCGGGCAGGCAATGGTGAGGATGTGATGCAATCGGCGGTCCGCCAGAACAAGCCAGACGCAAGCACACGGCGCACGTCTTTGCCTACGTTACGACGTGGAGAAGAGACAGCCGGCTTACGCTGTCACTCTCCTCCACGAACACTACACTACGTCAACGAAGATATAGCCAGCTTGCCGAAGTTCTCTCCGCTGAACAGCTTCAGTAACGTCTCGGGAAATGTCTCCAGACCGTCCACCACGTCTTCCTTGGATTTCAGCGAACCGTCCTTGAGCCAGCCGGCCATCGCCGTCATACCTTCGGCGTAGCGGGCGGCGTAGTCGAACACCACAAACCCCTCCATGCGTGCGTGCTGAACGAGCAGCATCATGTAGTTCTTCGGGCCCGCCACCGCGCTGCTGTTGTATTGCGAAATCGCGCCGCAGATAACCACCCGCGCCCGGCGCGCCAGCCGTACAAGCACCTGGTCGAGTATGTCGCCGCCCACATTGTCGAAATACACGTCGATGCCTTTCGGGCAGTGTTCGCCTAATGCGCGTCCGACATCCTCCTTTTTGTAGTTGATGACGGCATCGAAGCCGAGTTCATCCTTCACGTAGGCGCATTTTTCGGCGGTTCCCGCCAGTCCCACCACGCGGCAGCCACGGATGCGCGCGATCTGACCGACCAGCGCGCCCACGGCGCCAGAGGCGGCCGAGACCACCACCGTCTGCCCCGCCTGCGGCGCGCCCACATCCAGCAGGCCGAAATACGCCGTCATCCCCGGCATGCCGAGCGCACTCAGATACAGCGGCAGAGGTGCGGCGGAAGCGTCCACCTTCTGCACATCGTTGCCCTTCACAACGGCAAAATCCTGCATGCCCAACATGCCCACAGCGGCGTCGCCCGGCTTAAAATTCGGGTGCCTGGACGCCACCACCTCGCCCACGGCGCCGGCGCGCATCACCTCGCCCAGTTTCACCGGCGGCACGTAGGACCGCACGTCGTTCATCCAGCCGCGCATCGCGGGATCGAGCGAGATGTAATGCGTGCGCACCAGCACCTCGCCTTCGGCTGCCTCGGGGACCGGCAGTGTGGCGAGCGTGAAGTCGGTGCGTTTCGGCAGGCCTTGTGGGCGGGCGGTTAGCTGCCATTGGCGGTTCTGGTCGGGCATTGTGGGCGACTCCTTCTGATATTGGGCAAGGTTGGGGCTCTGCCCCAAACCCCGCTGGGGCCTTGGCCCCAGACCCCATTTCGTTTGCGTGCGTGTAAATAGGTTCTAGGGACGACTGGCTAAGCGGGGTCGAGGGGCAGAGCCCCTGGGCTTTCGCGTACCACCACTAAGTGTCTGTTTGAAAACTCGGCCTGGTGAGTCAGCTGGCGGTGATTTGCGAGCACCGGAGCGCAGGAAATCGCCGTCAGATGGCCGCCAGGCCGAGTTTTCAAACAGACGCTACCCACCCCGCAACATCTCCAGCTCCAGCCACCGCTCCTCCGCCCGCGCCAGCTCCGTCTCCGCCTGCGCCAGTGCGGACGTCGTCGTGTCGAACTTCTTCCTGTCGCGCGTATACAAATTCGCGTCCGTCAGCACGCGCTGATACCGCACGATGTCGGCCTGCAGCTTCGCAATCGCGTCCGGCAACTGCGCCAACTCGTGCTGCTGCTTGAAAGACATCTTCTTCGGGCCGGCCGCCTTCGGCGCCTCCGCCGCGGCCGCACGCTTGCGCGCCTCCGCCTTTACCGAGCCGGGCGTCCCACGCTGCACCAGCATGTCCGAATACCCGCCAGCATATTCCTGCCAGCGCCCGCCGCCCTCCGCCGTCACCGTGGACGTCACCACGCGGTCCAGGAAGTCGCGGTCGTGGCTGACCAGCAGCACGGTGCCCTGGTAATCGGCCAGCATCTCCTGCAGCAGGTCCAGCGTCTCCAGGTCCAGGTCGTTCGTGGGCTCGTCCAGGATCATCAGGTTGCTGGGCCGGGCCAGCGCCACCGCCAGCATCAGCCGGCCGCGCTCACCGCCGGACAGCACGCCCACCGGCGTGCGCGCCTGCTCCGGCCGGAACAGGAAATCCTTCATGTAGCCGATCACGTGGCGCTTCTGCCCGCCCACCTCGACCTGGTCGCCGGCCCCGCCGGTCAGCGTCTCCGCCAGCGTGGCATCCGGGCTCAGGCTGTCGCGCGTCTGGTCCAGCGTCACCGCCGACAGGTTGGTGCCCAGCTTGATCTCGCCGCGGTCCGGCTGCTCCACCCCGGTCAGCAGCTTCAGCAGCGTGGACTTGCCCGCACCGTTCGGGCCCACGATCCCCACCCGGTCGCCGCGTATGATCCGGGCGGAGAAGTCGCGCACCACGGCCTGCGTGCCGCCGTCCGGCGCCGGGTAGGACTTGCTCACGTCGCGGGCGACGGCCACCAGCTTGCCGCTGCCCTCCGCCTCGCTGGCCGCCATGCGCACGCCGCCGGTGGGGCGCACGTGCTCGCGCTTCTGCGCCCGCAGCCCGGCCAGCTCGGCCACGCGGCGGACGTTGCGCTTGCGCCGCGCGGTCACGCCGTAGCGCATCCAGTCCTCCTCGCGCGCGATCTGGCGGCCCAGCTTGTGCTGGTCGCGCTCCTCCTGCTCCAGCACCTCGTCCCGCCACGCCTCGAAATTGGCGAACCCGCGATCCACCCGCCGCGTCCGCCCGCGGTCCAGCCAGACGATGCTGCGCGACACGCTCTCCAGCAGCCGCCGGTCATGGCTGATCAGCACGATGCCGGCCCGCAGGGACGCGAGCTCCGCCTCCAGCCACTCGATCGCCGGCAGGTCCAGATGGTTGGTCGGCTCGTCCAGCAGCAGCAGGTCCGGGCTCGGCGCCAGCGCCCGCACCAGGGCGGCGCGCCGGCTCTCCCCGCCCGAAAGCCGGCCCGGCGCCTCGTCGCCCGTCAGCCCCACCTGTTCCAGCAGCGCATGCGCCCGGTACGGATCGTCGCCCGGGCCCAGCCCCGCCTCCACATAGGCCAGCACGGTGGCCGCATCGCCGAAATCCGGCTCCTGATGCAAATAGCGTATCGTGGCGCCGGGCTGCAGGAAGCGCACGCCCTCACTTGCGGCCAGCAGGCCCGCGGCGATCTTCAGCAGCGTGGACTTGCCCGAGCCGTTGCGCCCCACCAGGCAGATGCGCTCCCCGGCCGCCACCGACAGTTCGGCGCCGTCCAGCAGCGGCAGGTTGCCGCCAAGGGTCAGGTGGATGTCTTGCAGCGAGAGCAGGGGAGGCGCCATGGCCCGCCTTGTGTGGAAGCCGGCCGCACAAGGCAAGAAGAAGCACCGCCTGCCTGCTGCCCGCTCACCTCATTTGACTACCGCCAGCCGCCGCGCCAGATGGCTGCCACCAGACGGAGCCACCGATGAAGCTGCACGACGTACGCGTCCACCCCGAAGCCGACCGCCTGCCCCGCGAGGACCAGCTCGCGTGGAAGATCGCCGCGGTGGCAAGCGACGCGGTGCCCGTCCTGCCCGAGGTGGCCGAGATGATCATCAACCGGGTGATCGACAACGCGTCCGTCGCCATCGCCTCGATCAACCGCCACCCCATCGTCACCGCGCGCGACCAGGCGCTGGCCCACCGCCGCCCGGACGGCGCCACCCTGTTCGGCTGCGCGCCGGACGTGCGCGTGCACGCCGAATGGGCTGCCTGGGCCAACGGCACCGCGGTGCGCGAGCTGGACTACCACGACACCTTCCTGGCCGCCGAATACAGCCACCCCGGCGACAACATTCCGCCGATCCTGGCCGTGGCCCAGCAGACCGGCCGGGACGGCGCGGCCCTGCTGCGCGCCCTGGCCACCGGCTACGAGATACAGGTGGACCTCGTGCGCTCCATCTGCCTGCACGAACACAAGATCGACCACGTGGCCCATCTCGGCCCCTCGGCCGCCGCCGGCATCGGCACCCTGCTCGGTCTGCCAACCGACATCATCTACCAGGCCGTGCAGCAGGCTTTGCACGTGACCACCGCCACGCGCCAAAGCCGCAAGGGCGAGATCAGCAGCTGGAAGGCGTTCGCCCCCAGCCACGCCGGCAAGCTGGCCATCGAGGCGGTGGACCGCGCCATGCGCGGCGAAGGCGCCCCCAGCCCGATCTACGAAGGCGAGGACAGCGTCATCGCCTGGATGCTGGACGGCAAGAACGCCCACTACCAGGTGCCGCTGCCCGAGCCCGGCGAGCCCAAGCGCGCCATCCTGGACACCTACACCAAGGAGCACTCGGCCGAGTACCAGAGCCAGGCGCTGATCGACCTGGCGTTCCGCATGGGCCGCCAGGTATCCAACTGGGATGACGTGGCCGACGTGCTGATAGAGACCAGCCACCACACCCACTACGTCATCGGCACCGGCGCCAACGACCCGCAGAAATTCGACCCCGAGGCCAGCCGCGAAACGCTGGACCACTCGATCATGTACATCGTGGCGGTCGCCCTGCAGGACGGCGCGTGGCACCACGTGCGCAGCTACGCGCCGGAACGCGCGCGCCGGCCGGACACGGTGGCGCTGTGGCGCAAGATACGCACCGTCGAGGACCGCCGCTGGACCGAGCGCTACCACGCGACGGACCCGGCGGTGAAAGCCTTCGGCGGCCGCGTGCTGATCACCATGAAGGACGGCCGCGTCATCTCCGACGAGATGGCGGTGGCCAACGCGCACACGCTGGGCGCCACGCCCTGGGGCCGCGCCGATTATATACGCAAGTTCCGCATGCTGACGGAGGGTTTGCTGGAACACGCTGAGTCCGAACGCTTCCTGGAAGTAGTGCAGCGCCTGCCTTCGCTGCGTGCGGACGAGCTGGCCGGGCTGACGATCGCTTTGCCTGCGGGGCAACTACAGGCGGGCGTTGCTGGAATATTCTAAGCGAGCAAGCAGTTCTTTTTTGAAAAAAAGAACCAAAAAACTTTTGCTCGGCTGTCGCGGACTCACAGAACAGGTGCGCGACAGCGCCGCCGAAAGTCTTTTGCTTCTTTTCTTCAGAAAAGAAGGCCTTCCTTCCTTCCCGTGGAGCCACGAATGAGTGAAACGCTGACCCCGAAACCAAAGAAAAGCGTCGCCCTCTCAGGCGTGGTCGCCGGCAACACCGCGCTGTGCACCGTCGGCCGCACCGGCAACGACCTGCACTACCGCGGCTATGACATTCTGGACGTGGCCGAAGCCTGCGAGTTCGAAGAAATCGCCCACCTCCTAGTGCACGGCCGTCTGCCCACCGAACCCGAGCTGCGCGCCTACAAGACCCGCCTGCGCGCGCTGCGCGGTCTGCCGGCCGCGTTGCGCACCGTGCTGGAGCACATACCGGCCGCTACACACCCGATGGACGTGATGCGCACGGCGGTGAGCCAGCTCGGCTGCCTCCTGCCGGAGAAAGACGATCACAACCTGGCCGGCGCGCGCGAGATCGCGGACCGGCTGATGGCCAGCCTGGGCTCCGCCCTGCTGTATTGGTGGCACTACACGCAGAACGGCCGTCGCATCGACGTGGAAACCGACGACGACAGCATCGCCGCGCATTTCCTGCATCTGCTGCACGGCCGCGCGCCGTCCGCACTGCATGTGCGCGCGATGCAGACCAGCCTGGTGCTCTACGCCGAACACGAGTTCAACGCGTCCACCTTCGCCGCGCGGGTGATCGCAGGCACCGGATCGGACATGTACTCGGCTATCACCGGCGGTATCGGCGCCTTGCGCGGGCCGAAGCATGGCGGCGCGAACGAGGCGGCGCTCGAAATACAGCAGCGCTATACCTCCGCCGACGTAGCCGAGGCGGACATACGCGCGCGCGTGGCCAACAAGGAAGTGGTGATCGGCTTCGGCCACCCGGTGTACACGGTAAGCGACCCGCGCAACGTCGTCATCAAGTCTGTGGCGAAGCGCCTCAGCGAGGACGCCGGCAGCACCGGGCTGTTCGCGGTCGCCGAGCGGCTGGAAAGTGTGATGTGGGATCTGAAGAAGATGTTCCCGAATCTCGATTGGTTCAGCGCCGTCAGCTACCACATGATGGGCGTGCCCACCGCAATGTTCACCCCGCTCTTCGTCATCTCGCGCACCAGCGGCTGGGCCGCGCACGTGATCGAGCAGCGCCAGGACGGCAAGATCATCCGGCCGACCGCGAACTACGTAGGGCCCGAGGACCTGACCTTCGTGCCGCTCGCCGAACGCAAGGCCGCGGCATGACATACCTCGTCGGCGCCGAACTCCCCGACAAGCCGGCCGGCGTGCGGTTCCGCACGCTGCTGACGCAGCCCACCATCCTGCAATTGCCCGGCGCGCATAACGGCCAGGCGGCGCTGCAGGCGCGCGCGGCGGGCTTCTCCGGCGTGTACCTGTCCGGCGCGGCCATGTCGGCGTCCATGGGCCTGCCGGACCTCGGCGTCATCACGGTGGAAGACGTCTGCTTCTTCATCCGCCAGATCGCCCGCGCCTCCGGCCTGCCGGTGCTGGTGGATGGTGACACCGGCTACGGTGAGGCGCTGAACGCCATGCACATGGTGCGCAGCTTCGAGGATGCCGGAGCCGCCGCCGTGCACCTGGAAGACCAGCTCCTGCCCAAGAAATGCGGCCACCTGAACGACAAGCGCCTGGCGGACCCGCGCGACATGGCGGCCAAAGTCGCCGCCGCCGTGCGCGCGCGCCGGCACCTGTTCGTCATGGCGCGCACGGATGCCGCGGCCAGCGAGGGCCTGGACGGCGCCATCGCGCGCGCGAAACTCTACGTGGAGGCAGGTGCGGACGCGATCTTCCCTGAAGCGCTGCACACCGCGGAGATGTTCCGCGCCTTTGCCGCAGCCCTGCCGGGCGTGCCCTTGCTCGCGAACATGACGGAGTTCGGCCGCACGCCGTTCTTCACCGCCGCCGAGTTCGAGGCGATGGGCTACCGCATGGTAATCTGGCCGGTCAGCTCCCTGCGCGTGGCGAACAAGGCGCAGGAAGACCTATACGCGGCCATAGCACGCGACGGCGGCACGCACGGCATGATCGAGCGCATGCAAACGCGCGCCGAGCTTTACGCGACCATCGACTACGCGGCGTATGAAGCGCTGGACGCGAGCATCGCCAAAACCGTTGTGCCGGAGGGGATGCCGCAAAGGTAAGCAAGGCCTTCTTTTTTGAAAAAAAGAAGCAAAAAACTTTTATCTTTCCGCCTTTGTATCAGCCGGTTTCATCCCACGAACTCGGCTCCGCTGCAGCGTCGAACATGCAGGAGGTTTTTGCTTCTTTTTTAAAAAAGAAGGCCTTCCTTCCTACCGCGTGTATTTCACCTTCAGCACCACCATCCACGGATACCGCGTATCCAGCACGCGCCCATCCGCCCCCGTAAGCAGCCCCGCCTCGGACACCGGCACGTGCTTCATCGTCACCGCGTCGTCCACGTTGCCGCCAACCACGCTCAGCGAGCCTGACGCCACCAGCACCACCATGTCGCAATGCGCCGGAAACGGCGCCGCCGTCGGCAGATCGGCAAACCGCAGCCCGGCCGAAGGCCCGCGCCCCATGCAGATCAGGTCGCCCAGCGCCGGCGCCATCGCCTGCGGCGGATACGCGCGCAACACGCTGGTCGTGCCGGAAACCGCCGCGTTGATGTAGGTGGAATGATTGGGCGAATACGGAAAATCCCCGCCGGCACCTGCAATGCGCATCACATAGGAGATGAACGCCGCCGACCACGCGAACTCGGAGTCGCGCCTCGCCTCGAACTCCGTGCCGTCCGCGTCGTGCATGCCGGTCCACGCCGCCTCGCGCTCCTCCGGCGCCTGGCCGATCCACCAATACTCGCCCACGCGCTGCCACAGCCCGGCCTCGCGCTCCGGCTTCTGCTCGGGCGGCGGCACGGGCCGAGTCTCCGGCGGGTCGTCGTCCACCGGCTGGCCGAATAGCCGCCACTCGCGCAACGCGATCGCCACCGCGTCCGCGCGGCTGAACGGCTCCCACGCATTGGCCGCGAAAGGCGGCACGTGGCCGTCTATCACCTGCGGGCCGTGGCTCTTCGGGAGCTGCACTATCGGAGTGGTGGCGCCGGTTTTCGGTTTCTGCGGAACGGCGCAGGAGGCAGCTAAAAGGCAGGCAAGCAAGCAGTTCTTTTTTGAAAAAAAGAACCAAAAAACTTTTGCTCCCTGTCGGCGGCTGCTGGAACGATTGCCGACCGGGACAAAAGATGCTTTCAAAAAAGAAGGCCTTCCTTGCCTAGCATCGTGTCTTGCGCGGCTTCGGATCATACCCCGCCAGCCCCGGCACGCCGTAGCCGGGCACCACCAGATTCTCCAGGTCCTCCGCTTCCGGATCGCGGCCGAACCATTGTTTCGACAGGCGCGCCACCGTGCCGTCCATCTTCAAGCACCGTAGGGCATCCTCCATCTCGTCGCGCAGTTCCGTGTCGGACCGCCGCACCGCCGCGGTCTGGTGCGTGCGCGTCTCCGGCAACGACAGGGCCGGCATGTAGTTCGCGTTCTGCGCCGCGGCGTAGCCCTGCACCTGGCTGCCGGACAGGCTGGCATCCGCCTGGCTGTCCAGCACCGCCTGCGCGGCGCCCGCGCTGCTGGATACCGGCAGCACGGTAAACCCGTAGCGCTGCGCGTTGCGGTTCGCCCACTCCGCGTAGGCGCTGCCGCTGCGCACCGCCAGGCGGCGGCCGCGCAGATCCGTCAGGGCGGCCAGATGGTCACCGCGGCGCACGCCGAACTGGTACTCGGACCAGGCATAGCCCTGCAGCAGAAGCATCTCGCCGGCGCGCTCGGGCGTGGCGGCAATCGGCCCGGGCAGCACGTCGTAGCGCGCGTGCTGCAGATCCTCGAACAGCGAGCGCTGTGGTGCGGTGGTGAACTCTATCTGCCGCTGCAGGCGCGCCGCCAGAAGCCGGAACAGGTCGATCGTGAAGCCGGTCAGCGCGCCATGCGCGTCCTTCATCACATAGGGCGGCGCGTCATCCAGCACGCCGGCGCGCAGCGGCGGCTCGGCACCGGCCAGATTGGCATAGGCCAGGGCAAGCAGCAGGGCAGATCGGAACAGGCGCATGTGCAGCCTCGTGGATAGGACGGTCATTGGTTGCGCAACAACCCGGCCGGCCGCACGCGAAGTGCCGCCGCCGTGCCGGCATAGCCGAAAACCAGCATCAGCACCACGCAGCCGCCCACCGTCAGCGCCAGCGTGCCGGGCAGGAAAGACCACGGCGCCTGCAGCAGGTAACGCGTCACCGCCCAGCTCGCCAGCGTGCCCAGCACGCAGGCGATCACCCCCGCGGCGGCCCCGATCGCCCCGAACTCCACCATCCAGGCCGCGCGTATCTGCCCGCGCGTGGCGCCGAGCGTCTTCAGCACCACCGAATCCGCGATCCGGCGGCGCTGCCCGGCGGCCACCGCACCCGCCAGCACCAGCGCGCCGGAGGCCAGCGTCACGCCGCCGGCAGCCGCCATGGCGGCAGCCAGCTTGCCCACAAGTTCGGCGATGCTGGCCAGAACGTCGGCCACCCGTATGCCCGTCACATTCGGCAGCGCGTCCGTCACCCGCCGCAGCAGCCCGGCATCCTCGGCCGGCGGGTCGCGCAGCGTGGCGATGTGCATCTGCGGCGCGTGCTCCAGCAGCCCGGGCGAGGCCACCAGGGTGAAGTTGATCGTCAGCGCCCGCCAGTCGATCGCGCGCAGATTGGCCAGCCGGAAATCGATGTCGCGCCCCAGCACGTTGGCGCGCAGCGTGTCGCCGATGTGCAGGCCCCAGCCATGCGCGATCCCTTCGTCCAGCGAAACCAGCGGCGGCCCGCTGTAGCCGGCCGGCCACCAGGCCCCCTCGGTCACCCGCGAACCCTCCGGCACGCCTGCCGAGTAGGTCAGCCCGCGGTCGCCGCGCAGCGCCCACTGGCTGCCCGGCGCCACATGCGCCTGCTCCGCCGGCACCCCGTGCAGCGCCACGATCCGGGCGCGTAGGCTGGGCACCACGTGCAGCGCGGTCGTCCCCGGTGTCGCCGCCACGATGTCGCGGAAGCGGGCGAGCTGGTCGTTCTGGATGTCGATGAAGAAGAAGCTCGGCGCGCTCTTGGGCACGGCCCCCTCGAACTGTTGGCGTATGTTGCCCTCGATCAGCGCCACCGTGGCCAGCGTCGTCAGGCCGAGCCCCAAAGCGGTCAGCAGCAGCGGCGTGGCGGACCCGGGCCGGTGCAGGTTGGCCAGCCCTAGCCGCAGCCAGGCCGGCCGCGCGGCGGGCAGCAGCCCGGCCCCGCGCATCACGGCCCAGGCGCCGGCGCGATACACCGCAAGCGTCAGCAGCGCGCCGCCGCAGAACCACAGCGCAAAGGAGCGGTTCGCGGACGTTGCCACCAGCAGCCCGGCCAGCACCACGCCCAGCGCGGCGTTGGCCGCCGGCACGCGCCAGCCGGCCCCGCCAGCCGGCAACACCGCATCGCGGAACAGCGCCGCGCCGGAAATCCGCGCCGCACGCCCCAGCGGCCACAGCGAGAAACTCGCGGCCGTGAGCACACCGTAGGCCGCCGCCAGCAGGAGCGGCCACGGATACACCCCGGCATCCGCCGGCAAAGGCAGCGCGCTGCCGAACAGCGCCAGCCCGGCCAACGGCAGCGCCGCGCCCACCGCCACCCCTATGGCGATACCCGCCGCGCAGAGCAGGCCGACCTGCAGCCCGAACACCCCGGCCACCAGCCGCGCGGACGCGCCCAGGCAGCGCAGCGTGGCGATCGTGCGCGCGCGGCCCTCCAGCCAGGCACGCACGCCGGTGGCCACGCCTATGCCGCCCACCAGCAAGGCGCTCAGCCCGACCAGCACCAGGAACAGGCTGGTCTGCGTGACCGCCTGCTCCAGCCCCGCCGCCGCCTGGCTGGCGTCGCGCACCCGCCAGCCGGTATCCGGAAACGCCCGCCGTATCGCCGCCGCGAACGCCACGTCGTCGGTGCCCGGCGGCGTCACCACCCGCCAGTCATGCGTCACCAGCGAGCCGGGCTGTATCAGCCCGGTGGCCTGCAGGCCGGAAGCCGCGATCATCACCCGAGGGCCGAGCACGCTGAAGCCACCGGCCCGGTCCGGCTCGCTGACCAGCGCCGCGCGCAGCACGAAGGCGGCATTGCCCAGCCGCAGCTTGTCGCCGGGATGCAGCCGCAGCCGCTGCAGCACCAGCGGGTCCGCCACCACGCCGCCATCCAGCGCGCGGGCGAGCGGCAGCGGCGGGTCCAGCACCGGCGCGCCCAGCAGCGGATAGGCCTGGTCGACCGCCTTCAGCTCCACCAGCACGCGGTCGCCGGACGGCGCCACCGCCAGCGTGCGCGTCAGCACCACGGCGGAGACGCGCCCGCTGCGCGCCTCCAGCCAGTGCCGAAGCGTGTCGGGCAGCGTCTCCGCGCCACTCTCTATGGAGACGTCGCCCCCCAGCAGCCGGGCGCCGTCCGTCGCCAGGCCGCGATCCACCGCCGCCCGCAGGCTGCCCACCGCAGCGATGGCGGCAACCCCGAGCGCCAGGCAGGCGAGCACCACCCGCATCCCGCGCAGGCCGCCGCGCAGGTCGCGCAGCGCCAGGCGCCAGGCCAGCCTCACGCGTCCACCGTCTCGCTGATCCGGCCATCCTGCATGTGCAGGCGCCGCCCGCAGCGGGCCGCCAGCGCAGGGTCGTGCGTGATCAGCAGAAGCGTCGTGCCCAGCCGCGCCTGCATGGCGAACAGCAGGTCCATGACCGCGCGGCCGGTCGCCACGTCCAGGTTGCCGGTCGGCTCGTCGGCCAGCAGCAGCCGCGGCTCCGGGGCGAACGCCCGGGCCAGCGCCACGCGCTGCTGCTCGCCGCCGGAAAGCTGGCCGGGCAGGTGGGTCAGCCGATGCCCCAGCCCCACCGCCCGCAGGCTGTCCTGCGCCCGCGCGGCGGCGTGGCCGTCGCCCGCCAGCTCCAGCGGCAGCGACACGTTCTCCAGCGCTGTCATCGTAGGGATCAGGTGGAAGGACTGGAACACGATGCCCACGCTCTGCCGCCGCAGCCGGGCCAGCGCGTCCTCGCCCAGCGCGGTCAGATCCTGGCCGTCCACCCGCACGCTTCCGCCGGTGGCCCGCTCCAGCCCCGCCAGCACCATCAGCAGGCTGGTCTTGCCGGACCCGGACGGCCCCACCAGCCCCACCGACTCGCCGGCGGCGATGTCGAGGTCGATGCCGGCCAGGATGTTGACCGGACCGGACGCCGCTCCCACCGTCAGGCGCAGTCCGCGCGCTTGCACCAGCGGCGCCTGCGCCGATGACGGTAGGGAGGGGGTGATCATGTCCATTGCTCGTCGATATGGCCTGCCGCGCGTCTGCGCGAAGGCCGCGTGCCTGCTTTTCGTGTCAGCAAGCGTGACAGCCGCCGCCGCCGCCGCGCCCGTCCGGCTTCTGGTCTTCGGCGACTCCCTCGTCGCCGGCTACGGCCTGCCCGCGCAGGACGGCTTCCAGGCCCGTCTCGGCGCCGCCCTCGCGGCGGACGGCTACAACGTGCAGATACTCGACGGCGGCGTGTCCGGCGACACATCGGCCGGCGGCCGCGCCCGCATCGACTGGGCGCTGGGCGACCACCCTGACGCCGCCATCGTGGAGCTGGGCGCCAATGACGGCCTGCGCGGCAGCGACCCGGCGCAAATGCAGGCGAACCTGGCCGCCATACTGGACACGCTGGCCGCCCACCACGTCCGCACGCTGCTGACCGGCATGGAGGCGCCGCCTAACCTGGGCGCCGCCTACGGCGCGCAGTTCCGCGCCGTGTTCGCCGCCCTGGGACGCCGGCCCGGCCTGCTCTACGACCGCTTCTTCCTCGACGGCGTGGCAGGCGATCCCTCGCTGACACAGGACGACCATCTGCATCCCAACGCGGCCGGCGTGCAGCGCGAAGTGGCGCGTATCAAGCCGTTGGTGGAACGGCTGCTGGGCAAGTAGCCCCTGCTGCTCCCGGGCGCCGCTGGCAGGCCGGCGGACTCACGCACGCCATCGTAATAATTTGGTAAGCTGCACCGCCCAGAGTGCACACATGCAGATGGGTGGCTCAGCACGCGTGGCAGACATCAAGGGCTGGACGCATGCGGAGGCGCTGGCCGCGTCCCCGCCTTCGCCTTCCATCGCGCGCTGGCCCAGGGCGCGGGTGGACGCGGTCGAGGCGCTGTGGGGCAGCGGTTACGCGGCGCCGGGCGGCGAGCCGGAGACGCTGCGCCTGGTCAAGCCGCTCGCCCTGTCGTCCAGCGTCACCGTTCTGCTGCTGGGCGGCGGCTTCGGCGGGCCGGCGCAAACCATCTGTGACAGTTTCGGCGCCTGGGTCGCCAGCTACGAGGCGGACGAGGAGCAGCGTGCCATAGCGGCGGCGCGCGCCACGCCCGTGCAAGGCAAGTCGCGCATCTCGGTCGGCGCATGGAACAGGGCCGCCCCGGCCTTCCGGCCCCGCAGCGCCAACCACGCCTTCCTGCTGGAAGCCCTGCGCGGCGCCAGGCCGGCCCCTGTCCTGGAAAGCCTGGCCACCGCCCTGTCCGCGAACAGCCAGATCGTGCTGACCGAGCTGGTGGCCGAGACGCCGCCCAGCGTGCAGGACCGCGAGTTCGCCGCCTGGTGCCGGCTGGACAACCGGCTTCCGGGACTGCCGAGGGCGCAGGAGGTGACGGACGCCTTCCAGGCGCAAGGCTACGAGGTGCGCGTGGCCGAGGACATGAGCGACCGCCACATAACGCAGACTCTGTCCGGCTGGCGCGAGGCGGTGCGGGGCATGGCGGCCGGCCCCCGGCCCGCCGCGCACACCGCCGCGGCTTTCGTCACGGAGGCGGAGCTGTGGCTCCTGCGTATCAGGCTGATGCGGCGGCTGGGCGTGAAGCTGATGCGGTGGCACGCCATCCGATCGGCTTGACATATCGGGGACGAAGCGGCTATCCGCGCCCCTCCCGATCGGCCCCGGCGTGTGGCCGCGTCACCTGTTTCCGTCCAAGGTCGTGTCATGAAGATCCGCAACAGCCTGCGCGCTGCCAAAACCCGCGACAAGAACTGCCGCGTCGTGCGCCGGCGCGGCCGCGTCTACGTGATCAACAAGAAGAACCCGCGCATGAAGGCCCGCCAGGGTTAGGCAGCTTGCCGGAAAGGTAAAGTTTTCGGTCCTTTCTTCCAAAAACGGGCCGCTCGCCTTGCCTTCCCTTCGCCTTGCGCCAAACTCTGGCGCATGATCGCGCAAACCAAGCCCAAGCCCGAGATATTGGCCCGCCGCGAGGACATCGTGGCCGCCCTGCAGACGATCGTTCCGGGTGACGGCGTGATCGCCGAGCCCCGCCGGCTGAAGCCCTACGAGACGGACGGCCTGTCCGCCTACCGCCAGCCGCCCTTGGCCGTGGTGCTGCCCGAGACCACCGAGCAGGTGGCCGCCATCTTGCGCTACTGCCACGCCTCCGGCGTGCGGGTGATCCCGCGCGGCGCCGGCACCTCGCTCTCCGGCGGCGCCCTGCCGCTGGCGGACGCCGTGGTCGTCGGCATGATGCGCATGAACGCGATACTGGACATCGACTACGCGGACCGCTGCGCCACCGTGCAGGCCGGGGTCACCAACCTCGCCATCACCGGCGCCGTGTCGGCGGAAGGCTTCTTCTACGCGCCGGACCCCTCCAGCCAGCTCGCCTGCATGATAGGCGGCAATGTCGGCATGAACTCCGGCGGCGCGCACTGCCTGAAATACGGCGTTACCGCCAACAACCTTCTCGGCCTGCGCATCGTCACGATCGAAGGCGAGATCATCGACATCGGCGGCGCCCACCTGGACGCCGCGGGCTATGACTGGCTCGGCCTGATCACCGGCAGCGAGGGCATGCTGGCGATGGTCACCGAAGTCACCGTGCGCATCCTGCGCGCCCCGGAAGGCGCGCGCGCCATGCTGGTGGGCTACGGCAGCAACGAGGTGGCCGGCGCTTGCGTGGACGCCATCATCAGCGCCGGCATCATCCCGGTGGCCCTCGAGTTCATGGACAAGCCGGCGATCCACGCCTGCGAGGCCTTCGCCCATGCCGGCTACCCGATGGCCGCCGAGGCGCTGCTCATCATCGAGGTGGAAGGCAGCGTCGCCGAGCAGGACGAGCTGCTGGCCCGCATCGGCGACATCTGCCGCCGCTTCGATCCGGTCAGCCTGCGCATCTCGCAATCCGCCGCCGAGAGTGCGGCCATCTGGAAGGGCCGCAAGGGCGCGTTTGGCGCCGTGGGCCGCATCAGCCCGGACTACCTCTGCATGGACGGCACCATCCCCACCAGCCGCCTGGCCGAGACGCTGCGCCGCATCGGCGAGATGACGGACGCCGCGCGCCTGAAAGTCTGCAACATCTTCCACGCCGGCGACGGCAACCTGCACCCGCTCATCATGTTCGACGCCAACGATCCCGACAGTTTCCGCCGGGCCGAGCTGCTGGGCGCCGACATCCTGAAGCTCTGCGTCGAGGTGGGCGGCTGCCTGACCGGCGAGCACGGCGTGGGCGTGGAGAAGCGCGACCTTATGTCCGTGCAGTTCACCGCGCCAGAGCTGGACCAGCAGCGGGCGCTGAAGAGCGCGTTTGATCCGGGGTGGCTGCTGAATCCGTCGAAGGTGTTTCCGCTTTTGGCGGATGCTTGAGTTGCAGGAAGCAAGCGGTTCTTTTCTGAAAAAAAGAACCAAAAAACTTTTACATCCCCGCCTCTGCACCACGGCGGCTGTATCTCGATCAGGCACCACGTTGCGGCGTCGGGAGAGCAAAAGTTTTTTGGTTCTTTTTTTCAAAAAAGAACCGCTTCCTACCCATGCTTGAACCCGCCACCGAACCCGCACTCGCCGCCGCCATAACGGACGCCCACAGCGCGGCAGAGCCCATACTTGTCCAGGGCGCCGGCACCAAGCTCGGCATGCTGCGCCCCGTCCAGGCCGCCCGCAGCGTCTCCACCCGCGCCCTGACCGGCGCCACGCTATACGCGCCCAAGGAGCTCGTCTTTTCCGCCCGCGCCGGCACCAGGCTGTCCGACGTGCAGGAAATGCTGGCCGGACACGGGCAGCACCTGATAGCAGAGCCGCCGGACTACGCCGCCCTGCTCGGCGCCACACCCGGCACCCAAACCCTGGGCGGGATCGTCGCCACCAACCTGTCCGGCCCGCGCCGCGTGGCCTGGGGCGCCACGCGGGACCACGTGCTGGGCCTGCGCGCGGTGGACGGCACCGGCGCTCTGCGTCGGGCCGGCGGCCGCGTGCTGAAGAACGTGACCGGGCTGGACATCTGCAAGCTGCTCGCCGGCAGCCACGGCACGCTGGGCGTGATCACGGAGGCCACGCTGAAGGTGCTCCCCGCGCCAGAAGCCAGCGGGTCCCTCGTGCTGGCCGGGCTGGACGCGGTGCGCGGCGTGGCCGCGCTGTCCGCGGCCCTGGGCAGCCCGTACGGCGTGTCCGGCGCCGCCTACCTGCCGGCCGAGGCGGCCGCGCAAGCCGGCCTCGCCCAGCCGGTGGCGGTGGTGCGTATCGAGGAGTTCAGGACGAGCGTGGCCTACCGCCTGGCGCGTCTGCAGGCCGACCTGGCCGGCTTCGGCGACGCGGCACTGCTGGACGAGGCTGCCAGCCGCGATCTCTGGACCGCCATACGTGACGCCGCTGTGCTGCCGGCCGAGCCCGCGGACGCGGTGTGGCGCATCTCCGTCCGGCCGTCGCGCGGCCCGTCGGTGCTGGCCGCCGCCGCCGCCCTGGGCGCGCGCGGCTACCTCGATTGGGGCGGCGGCCTGGTCATGCTGGCCGGACCGGCGCAGGCCGCTGTGCACCAGGCGGTGACGCAGGCGGTATTGGCAGCCGGCGGCGTATGGACGCTGCTGCGCGGCCCGGAGCCGCTGCGCGCCGTCGTGGACGCCGTGCCCCGCGAAGCCCCGCCGCTGGCCGCCATCGCCAGGCGCGTAAAGGCGGTGATGGACCCAAGGGGCATACTCAACCCCGGCAGGCTCGCCGCGGGAATGTGAGGCGGCAAGGACGGTCCGTTGTGGCGGGTCCAGGCGTTTTCCGCTTCTTCTCCCCTGAAAGAAGCGCTTAGCTTTTTACCGACAGGCCGCTCTCACCACATGCAAACCAACTTCACCGATCTCCAGCTCGCCGATCCGGACACCGCGAACAGCAACCAGATCCTGCGCACCTGCGTGCATTGCGGCATGTGCACCGCCACGTGCCCCACCTTCCTGCTGCAGGGCGACGAGCTGGATTCGCCGCGCGGCCGCATCTACCTGATGAAGGACATGCTGGAAGGCGGCAAGCCTGCCACCGAGGAAGTGGTGCGCCATGTGGACCGCTGCCTGTCCTGCCTCGCCTGCATGACCACGTGCCCCTCCGGCGTGAACTACATGCACCTGGTGGACCACGCGCGGCGCTACATCGAGGACAGCTACCAGCGCCCGCCGGCGGACCGCGCGCTGCGCTGGGTGCTGGCGAAGATCCTGCCCAACGCCGGCCTGTTCCGCGCGGCGATGATCGGCGCGCGCCTGGCCCGGCCGTTCGAACGGCTGATACCCGGCACGTCGCAGACCGCGCGTCGGCTGCGCGCCATGCTGCGCCTGGCACCCGCCCGCCTGCCGCGCGCCGGCACCCAGCAGCGCCCGCAAATACACCGCGCCCTGCACGAACGCCGCGCCCGCGTGGCGCTGCTGACCGGCTGCGCGCAGAAGACGCTGGCGCCGTCGATAAACGAAGCCACGATCCGGCTGCTGACGCGCCTGGGCGCGGACGTGGTGATCGCCCCGCAGGTGGGCTGCTGCGGCGCGCTGACGCACCACATGGGCCGCCACGAGGACGCGATGGAAGCCGCGCGCACCGCCATTGCGGGCTGGTCGGCGGAAATCGAAAGCGGTGGGCTGGACGCCATCATCGTCAACACCTCCGGCTGCGGCACCACGGTCAAGGATTACGGCTTCCTGTTCCGCAACGAGCCCGAGCCCTGGCGCGGCCGCGCCGCTGAAGTGTCGCTGCGCACGAAGGACATCACCGAGTTCCTGGCCGAACTCGGCTACGCGCCCACGCGCGACAAGCCGAACCTGCGCGTCACCTACCACAGCGCGTGCAGCCTGCAGCACGGCCAGGCGGTGACCGAGGTGCCGAAGGCGCTGCTGCGCCGCGCCGGCTTCACCGTGGTGGAACCGGCCGAGCCGCATATCTGCTGCGGCTCCGCCGGCACCTACAACATCATGCAGCCGGAGATCGCCGGGCGGCTGCGCGAGCGCAAGCTCGCCAACATCGCCCGCACCAAGCCGGACATCGTGGCGGCCGGCAACATCGGCTGCATCACCCAGCTCGCCGGCGGCGGTGTCACACTCGTGCACACCGTCGAACTGCTGGACTGGATGGCCGGCGGCCCCAAACCCGCCGCGCTGTCCGCGGTGGCCTCCGCCTGATGCGCGCCACCGTGCTGGCCTGCGCGGTGGTCCTGGCCGCCGCCGCACCGCCGCCGGACCGCACGGCGCCCTTGCTGGACGCGCTGGCCCACGCCCCCAGCGAGCAGCAGGCCAGCCTGCTGGAACAGCAGATCAGCCAGGCCTGGCAGGACGCGGTATCACCTGCGGTGCAGTTGCTGACCGACCGCGCGATGCAGTCCTTGGCCAAGCAGGACCCGCGTACTGCGATTGCCGACCTGGACGCCGCGCTGGACCTGCAGCCGGACCAGGCGCTGCTGTGGCGCCTGCACGCGGAAGCCCGCTACGCCAATGGTGACGAACGGGGCGCCTATGCCGACCTGGCGCAGGCGCTGGCACGCGAGCCGCGCTGCTTCCCGGCGCTGGCCGACCTCTCGCGCATGACGGAGGCGAAGAACGACAACGTGCGCGCGCTGCAGGCCTGGAAGCGCTACCTGGCCATCGACCCGCACGCGCCGCGCGGCGAGGCGCACCTGCTGGTGCTGGAACGCAAGGTGTCCGGTGATGCGCTCTAGGCAGGCCGCGGTTCACGCCTGTGACACCCGGCCCAGGCTGGCCGGCCTGATGCGCCAGCCCCAAACAAGCAGCCAGATCATGAAGACCAGTTCGCCCACCAGCAGATACCCGGCGAAGCCCAGATCGGGTTCGGGAAAGAGATAGTCGTTCACGTTCTGGACGGCGTAACCGGAACCGGCGAGGCCCACGAGCACGCCAAGCCATCGCGGCATGTAGCCGGACCGGAAGATCAGGTAACCCACCAGCATCAGGTGGATGCCGAACAGCACCAGGCAGAGACCCCAGCCCGAGTGGAATCCTGCCAGAAGCGACTGGGCCTGCAGGCGCAACGCGTCCTGACCGGAGACCCCGGCGTCAGCCGGCGCGCGCACCAGCCGCAGCAGCGTGACCAGGCCGAGCGAGGCCGAAAGTCCGCCTGCCGTATAGACGATCTGAAACAGAGCCGCGAGCAGGGACAAAGCCCCGCTGACCGGCTTCAGCAGATAGTAGAGCGCCCACGCAATCACCACGTCGAGGATGTAGCTCACCAGATAACAAAGTATCGCCGCGGCAAACAGGGTCTGGTGCGCGGCGACGTTGGAGAGCGTCTGCCCGACATGCCCGCCGACCACCAGATGTGGCCACACGTAGAACTCGGCAAACGGCGTCGGCGTCAGCAGATAACCGAGCCCCGCGACCAAGGCTGCACGATTGGGTTGCAAACTGTGCCCTCCCTCGTTCCGGCCCGCTTCCGCCATTCGCGCGTCAGGCGCTGACGGAAGACACTAGCAGAACCGGCAGCGCAACAGTGTAGCAAGCTGCCACCTGGACAGCACGCGAACAACGACGCGCCAGCACCTGCAGCCGACAGCAGGTGGACCCGTGCTGCCGCGGCTGCCGGACGCGCCTGCCCTGACCTTCGGCGCCGCACTGGAACGAAGCGCCGGTGGTTCCGGCGCTCACTTCTTCGCCGTCGGCTCTACCGCGAAATCCGCCCGGTCCGCCGGCCCTGCACCAATATCCAGCGACCCCTTCGCCATAGCCCGTATGCGGTCCGACAGCACGCCCTCATGTATCAGCACAGCCCGCACCGCCAGCGCGCGGTCCAGCGACAGGCGGCGCGCGGTCGAAGGGTCGTCCGCCGTGCCGGGCGCCCATGCCGCCACGTCCACGATCAGCGCCGGATTTGCCGCCACCTGCCTGGCGAACGCCTGCACCGCCGCCAGCGTCGCCGGGTTCAGGTCGGAGGCACCGGCGCCGAACGTGATCCGCCCACCGCCGGCGAGCGGCAAGGCCACGCCGGCCGCATCGGGCAGCACAGGGACCGGCGGCGGCGGCGGCGGCGGGTGCGCCGGCATGGTGAACGTGGGCGGCAACAGAACCGGGTTGGCCGGGGGTGCCACCGGCATGTTCGGCGCCGTCAGCCGCTTGCCGACCGGCGGGCTGGCATGCGGGGCAGGGCGCTTGCGCGTCCTGCTGGCGGTGGCCGGCGCGCTCGCTTTCGGGGCGGGCTTGGCCGCGGGCGCCGGTGCCAGCTGGTCCAGCGCCTTGTCGTCCGTGCTGACCTGGCCAAAAGCCGCACCCGCGGACAGCAACACGCCGACGACCGCCGGCAGGAGCCGCCGCCGAGCCGGAAACACGGACCGGCAAACACCCGAGAGAGAGAAAAATCCCAACGCCCCCTTCGGCGAAAAAGGATTGCTACCTCTCTTCGTGTCTGCAGGCATCCGCCCCTATAACGTGCTAGCTTCCCGCCGGGAAGTCAGCGCCCAGGCTGGTGCTCTCCCAGCGGTCGAACTCGGCGGCCATCGCCGCCAGCTTCCCGCGCACCACGTCCAGCGCCATCTTGCCCAGCAGCAGGTGCAGCGGCGGCTCGGGGCTTTCCACCGCTGCCACAATGGCATGGGCGGCGCGCACCGGATCGCCCTGCTGCGTGCCCGAATAGCCGTTTATCTGTCGCCGGCGCTTGCCCGCCGTCTCCGCATACGCCTCGATGTCCCGCTTTGGCACGCGCAGCGAACGGCCCGCCCAGTCGGTCCGGAACGGCCCCGGCTCCACGATCGTCACACCCAGCCCCAGCGGCCGCACTTCGCCAGCCAGCGCCTCTGACAGGCCCTCCACCGCGAATTTCGATGCGTTGTAGTAGCCCACGCCAGGAAAACCCACGAGCCCGCCTTGCGAGGACAGATTGACGATGTGCCCGCGGCCGCGCGCACGCATGCCGGGCAGCACCGCCTTCGTCATCGCAATCAGTCCGAACACGTTCGCCTCGAACTGCGCGCGTATCTCGTCCTCCTCGCCCTCCTCGATCGCGGCCATGTAGCCGTAACCTGCATTGTTGACGAGCACGTCGACCGCACCGAACTTCGCCTCCGCCTTGCTGACGGACTCCGTCACCTGCTCAGGCTTGGTCACGTCCAGCGCCAGCGCCAAAGCGTGCTCCGGAAACGCCGCGGCAATATCCTGCACGCGCGCGGCATCGCGCGCGGTGACCACGGCGCGGCCGCCACGCTCCAGCACGACGCGGGCGATCTCGCGGCCGAAACCGGTCGAGCAGCCGGTGATGAACCAGACGGCGTTCTTGTCTATTGGCATTGGGGCGGTTCCTAAGAAGAAAGCAGTTCTTTTTTGAAAAAAGAACCAAAAAACTTTTGCTCCCCCGCCTGCACCACGGCGGATGTCTGTGTCTGCAAGCGCGCGCACCGGCAGAACAGGTTCGCCCTTAATGCAGGCGGGGTAGCAAAAGTTTTTTGGTTCTTTTTTTCAAAAAAAAACCGCTTCCTCAACCGGCCTTTTTCCGAGGCGCCGCCTTCCCCTTAGGCGCCGCCTTCGACTTTGTCGCCGCGGGCGCCGGCTTGCTCTCCGTCTGCCCCAGGCTCTTCTTCAACGCCGCCATCAGGTCGATCACGTTGCCACGCTCCGGCGCCGCCTCGGCCGCAGGCTTGAAGCCGGACCCCTTGATCTTCGCGTCGATCACCTCGCGCAGCCGCTTCTCGTAGCGGTCCTCCAGATCCTCCGGCGCGAACGGCTTCTGCTGCCGCTCGATCAACTGCGTCGCCAGTTTCACCATGTCCGCGTCCGGCTTGTCCTTCGGAACCCTGTCGAACAGGTTTGCCGAGTTCACGATGTCGCGGTGCTCGTACAACGTGTGCACGATCAGCCCGTCGCCCATCGGCATGATCGCCACCGCACGCTCGCGCCGTGATATCACCACGCGCGACAGCGCCACCGTCTTGGCCTGCCGTATCGCGTCGCGCAGCACCACATACACGTCCTGCGCGGAATCGCCGTCCGGCGCCATGTAGTAGCTGGTGTCGTAATACACCGGATCGATGCTGTCCGCGGTGACGAACTTGTCCACCGTCAGCGTGCTGGAACTCTCGATCCGCGCCTTCTCGAAATCCTCGTCGTCCAGCAGCACGTACTGGTCTTTCTCGAATTCGTAGCCGCGCGCGAGGTTGCGTCGCTGCAGCTCCTCGTCGGTCTGTGCGTCCAGCGTCACCATGCGCACCCGGTTGCCGGTCTTCGGGTTGATGAAGTTGAAATGCAGGTTGGACGTCTCGCGATGCGCGGTGTGCAGCGCCACCGGGCAGGATACGAGGGCCAGGCGCAGGTGTCCGCGCCAGATCGGGCGTTCAGCCATGTTTGCGCTTCTTCTCTGTTGTGCCCACCAGGGTTTGGCGAGCGGCGGTGAAACCCGTCCACGGGTCGGCTTTCAGTTTGGCGATGCGGGCCGGCACGGTGTGTATCGTGAAAGCCTGCGGATCGAGCTTGTCCGTCACCTCGCGCCAGGTCACCGGCACCGCCACCGTCGCATGCGGCCGGGCACGCGGCGAGAACGACGCGATCGCCGTCGAGCCCAGCCCGTTGCGCAGCCAGTCGATCAATATCCGCCCGCGCCGCCGCACCTTCGGCACGGAAGCCACGTACAAATCGGGTGACGCACGCTCCAGCCTCTCGGCGAAGCCGCGGCACCAGGCGCGCGCGTAGTCCCAGTCGCAGGAGGGCTGTAGCGGCACCACCAGATGCAGCCCCTTGCCGCCAGACGTGCGGCACCAGCTCGCATACCCCTCGGCCTCCAGCCGCGCTTTTATATCATGCGCGGCACGGATGATCTGCGGCCAGGCCACGCCGTCACCTGGGTCCAGGTCGAACACCAGCCGGTCCGGCCGGCCGGCATCGTCCAGCGAGCTGCCCCAGCTATGCAGCTCCACCGCCGAGATCTGCGCCGTGGCGATCAGCCCGTCCGTGCCCTCCAGCGACAGATACGGCGCCCCGTCGAACGCACCCTCCTGCAGGCTGGCCGGCATGCCGCGATTGGCGTGCTTCTGGAAAAAATGCTCGCCGTCTATGCCGTCCGGGCAGCGCACGAAGGCCAGCGGCCGGTGCGCGATGGCATCCAGCGCGGTCAGGCCCATCGCCTGCCAGTATGCCGCCAGATCCTGCTTGGTCACCGCCTTGTGGCCGTCCGCCGCAGGCCACAGCTCGCGCTCCGGATGTGTCACGCGCACGCCGCCCAGCTCCGCGCTGCGCGCGGCAGGCTTCTGCGCCCGCACCACCCGCCCGGAATGGGACCGCGCGCCCAGTTCGTGGCGTGGAGCGTCCGGGTTTGGCACCTCGCGCACAACATCGGCCGCCGCCTTGTCCTCGCGCAGCCCCAGGAACACGGCATGGCGCAGTCGCCCGGCGCCCGACCAGCCGGTATACTGGATCTCCGCCACGAGCTTCGGCTTCACCCAGACGATGTCGGAAGGCGGCTTCTCGTCGGTCAGCAGAAGCTGCGCCGGCGGCGCGTCCGCCAGCGCCTTTAGTTGCGTCGCCGTATCCTGCAGCGTGACCTCGCTGAACCCGCTGCCGCAGCCGCCCACGAAATGCAGGCGGCCCCCGTCGTCATAGAACCCGAGCTGCAACGAGCCCAGCCCGGTGCGGCTGCCCTGCGGCGGCGTCCAGCCGAGTACGATGAACTCCTCGCGCCCCTGGCATTTCACCTTCAGCCAGTCGCGGCTGCGCCCGGCGTGGTAGGCGCTGTCCGCGCGCTTGCAGATGATGCCTTCCAGCCCCATCGCGCAGGCGTTCTTGCGTACCTGGTCGGTGATGCCCTCCAGATGGTCGCTGACGCGTATGAAATCCTGTTCGGGCACCAGCGCCACCAGCGCCGCCTTGCGCTCGGTCAACGGCAGGTCCCGCAAATCGTGCCCGTCCTGATACAGCAGGTCGAACAAATACAGATGCAGGTTGTCGCTGCGGCCTTCCTTCAGCGCCGCCTGCAGGTCGGGGAAGCTGGACAGTCCGTCCGGCTGCAACGCCACCAGCTCGCCATCCGCCAGCAACGTCTCTGCGGGCAGGCTGGCCGCCGCGCGCGCCACCGCGGACAGCCGCCGCGTCCAGTCCAGCCCGTTGCGCGTCAGCACGCGAATGTCGTCGCCGTCCTTGCGTATGATCACGCGGTAGCCGTCGAACTTGATTTCGCTGAGCCATTCCCCGCCCTGCGGCGGCACGTCGGCGTTGCTGGCCAGCATCGGCGCCTGCGCCTCTGGCAGCGGTGCGGCATGGGCACCCTTCGGCGTAGGCCTGGGCGCGGGCTTGGCCGCTGCCTTTTTGCGCGCCGGCCTGGCCTTCGGCAGCGGTACCGCCTCCATCTCCGCCGCGTCCAGCCCGGCGCGCTCTTCCGCGTCGTGCTCCTTGATCAGCAGCCAGCTTTCGCCGCGCTCGCCCGGACGCGGCTTCAGCCGTATCAGCACGAAGCGGCCGTGCAGCCGGGCGCCGTCCAGCGTGAACTTCATCTCGCCGCGTGCCAGGTCGGCGGCCGCCTCGCCCACCGGCGCCCAGGTCCCGCGGTCCCAGATCTCCACCGTGCCGGCACCGTAATTGCCGGCCGGGATCACGCCCTCGAAATTGGCGTAATCCAGCGGGTGGTCCTCCGTGCGCATCGCCAGCCGCTTATGCGCCGTGTCCATGCTGGGGCCCTTCGGCACCGCCCAGCTCCACAGCACCCCGCCATGCTCCAGCCTGAAATCCCAGTGCAGCCGGCTCGCCGCATGTTTCTGCACAACGAACACCGGCGCCGCGGCCGCGTCAGGCGCGCCCCCCGGCGCCGGCTCCGGCGTCTGCTTGAAATCCCGCTTGCCCTTGTACGTGGCAATCGATGTGTCACGAGTCGCCATGACGGCCAGCAACGTTGTTTCGGCATTGCAGGTTCCTCGCCTGGCAGGGGGAACCCCGGCACGGCCCGGCTGTATGCTGTGCGACCCCTCTCTCGCGCGCCAAGGCCAGCATGCTCGACCACGCCCAGGATCCCGGCGACTTCGCCATCACCGCGCAGATCTCGCTGGTGGAGCAGCGTTTCCGCACGCTCAAACACAACGACATGTTCGGCGTCTTCGACCAGCGCGGCGACATACGCCCGGGTCCCGGCGGCACGGAGGGCCTGTATTTCCACGACACCCGCTACCTCTCGGAGTTCGAGCTGGTGGTCGCCAGCCGCCAGCTCGTCCTGCTCAGCTCCACCCTGCGCGACGACAACGCGACGCTCACCTGCGATCTCAGCAATCCCGACCTGCCGAATCTGCCCGGTGACGACGGCGCCGAGCCCGGGCTGGACAACAACCTGATCCACGTGCGCCGCTCGCGCTTCCTGTGGCAGGGCGTCTGCTACGAGCGCATCTCGATACGCAACTTTGATGTCGCCGCCCACACCATCCCGATCGAAATCCGCTACGGCGCCGACTTCATCGACCTGTTCGAGGTGCGCGGTATGACGCGCACGCGCCACGGGCGCCACGAGCCGGCCGCCGTGACGCTGCAGACCGTGCGCCTGGCCTATACCGGGCTGGACGAGCAGCGCCGCACCACCGATCTGCGCTTCGATCCGCCGCCCGAGCGCATTGACGAGGGCCGCGCCCTGTTCCGCGTGGTCCTGCCGCCGCACGGCCGAAGCCTGATCTTCGTGGAGATCGCCTGCGACAAGCCGCAGGCGGACGCCGAGGCGGCCCGCCGCCCGGCCGACAGCTTCGTTAGCCGGATGATCGAGCAACGCCGCTGGACCCGCCAGCGCAGCGCCGGCGCCGCCGGCATCGAGAGCAGCAACGAGGTGTTCAACGAGGCAATGCGCCGCGCCATCAGCGACCTCACGATGCTGACCACCGAAATGCCCAGCGGCCCCTATCCCTATGCCGGCATACCCTGGTTCAGCACCGCCTTCGGGCGGGACGCCATCCTGACCGCGCTCAACGTGCTGTGGATGGACCCGGCCATCGCCGCCGGCGTGCTGCGCTACCTCGCCGCCAATCAGGCCACCACCACGGACGCGGCGTCGGACGCCGAACCAGGCAAGATCCTGCACGAGGTGCGGCGCGGCGAAATGGCGGAACTGGGCGAGGTGCCGTTCCGCCGCTACTACGGCAGCGTGGATGCCACGCCGCTGTTCGTCATGCTGGCCGGCGCCTATCTCGACCGCACCGGAGACCTGCCAACGCTCGCCGCGATCTGGCCGCAGATACAGGCGGCACTCGCCTGGATGGACAGCTACGCGGACCGCGATCCGGACGGCTTCGTCAGCTACTTCCGCCAGACCGACGAGGGCCTGGCCAACCAGGGCTGGAAAGACAGCTTCGACAGCATCAGCCACGCCGACGGTGCGCTCGCCGTGGGCCCGATCGCACTGGTGGAAGTGCAGGGCTACGTCTTCGCCGCCCGCCGCGCCGCCGCCACCATCGCCCACGCTCTGGGCCACCCGGATGCCGCCGGGGCCGAGGCGGACAAGGCCGCGCGCCTGCAGCAGGCCTTCGAACGCAAGTTCTGGTGCGAGGAGCTGGGCACCTACGCGCTGGCGCTGGACGGCAAGCGCCAGCCCTGCCGCGTGCGCGCCTCCAACGCCGGCCACCTGCTGATGACCGGCATCTGTGCGCCGGAACGTGCCCTGCGCGTGGCCGAGGGCCTGATGGGCAGCCGCTTCTTCAACGGCTGGGGCATACGCACGCTGGCCTCCGGGGAGGCGCGCTACAATCCGATGAGCTACCACAACGGCAGTGTCTGGCCGCACGACAACGCGGTGATAGCGCTCGGCCTGTCGCGCTACGGCCTGAAGCCGCAGGTCTCGCGCATCTTCTCCGGCCTGTTCGACGCGGCACTCTACGTCGATCTGCGCCGTCTGCCCGAACTGTTCTGCGGCTTCGCCCGCCGGCGCGGCCAGGGCCCCACGCTCTACCCCGTCGCCTGCTCGCCGCAGGCCTGGGCCGCCACCGCGCTGCACGCAACCCTGGGCGCGTGCCTGGGCCTGCGCTTCGACGTGGAGGATTGCAGCGTGGTGTTCGACCGGCCGCTGCTGCCGGACTTCCTCGACGTGATCACGCTGCACAACCTGGCGCTGGGCGAGGCGCGTATCTCGGTGGTGCTGCGACGGATGGGCAACGAGGTAGCGATGAACGTGCTGGCGCGGACGGGTGACATCCACGCTGTGTTGCGGAGCTAGGCAAGGCCTTCTTTCTTGCAAAAAAAGAAGCAAAAAACTTTTATCTCTCCGGCTGCACACAAATGCGTGCTGATCTGCAACGAAACTAGTTTTCAAACGAGAACGAACGTCCGCGCAGGCAAGGAACCAAAAGTTTTTTGCTTCTTTTTTTCAAAAAAGAAGGCCTTCTCTTACTTCCCGACCGCCCGAGGCTTCCCCTCCCCATCCACCGCCACCATCACGAACCGCGCCTTCGTCACCCGCTCGTGCCGTATCGGCAACGTCCGCCGCGCCCATACATCCACGTCGATCGTGATCGACGTCCGCCCGATCCGCACCAGCTCGCAATAGCAGCTGATCAGGTCGCCCACATGCACCGGACGCAGGAACACCAGATCCGATACGGCCACCGTCGCTACCCGCCCCGCCGCCAGCTCGTGCGCCGTGGAACCGGCGGCCATGTCCATCATGCCCATGATCCAGCCGCCGAATATATCGCCAGACGCATTGGTGTCGGCCGGAACCGCGGGCATCCGCAGGGCAAGATCGCCGCGCGGCCCGTCCTCCCCGGCAGCGTCGCTCAATGGTTAGGCCACAGGCCGGGCGTGGCCACTTCGACCGAGTGGTGGTCCGGATCACGGAAATACAGGCTGGTGCCGCCGGCGGGCCAGGTGATGCGGCTCTCAATCGGAACCCGCTGGGCAGCCAGGTGGCCGGCCCATGCTTCCAGCTCGCCCACCGGTATGGCGAACGCCAGATGCAGCGTGCCGCGTCCGTCATGTTCGGGGATCGTGCCCTGCGGCGTGTGGCTGGGCTGGGCGGAGCCGCCGCGCTTGAACAGCAGCAGCACCCCGCCGCCCGGCACGCCCATCGCGCACATCCGCTCGTCACGCAGGAACTGCTCGAAGCCCAGCACGCGCGCGTAGAAATCGTGGCTCACCGTCAGGTCGGAGACGTAGAGTGCGGTCTCCAGTATGTGGCCCAGCCTCGGCGCCGCCATCTCAGTGGCCGATCAGCGTATAGACGAGCGTCGCCACCGGCTCCGGCTCGTCCGTGCAGCAGCCGTGGTGGAAGCTGACGATGGTGAGCTTCGGGCCGTCCTGTTTGACGCCGATCAGCGCGCCGGTGCCGAACACCTCGCCGGTGCCGGCCTCGGACGTGCCGTAGGCGTATTGCGTGCTGGTGATCTGCGCCCGCTTCAGCCGGTTGCTGCGCGGGCTCATGAAAGGCGGGCCGGACCACCAGATAGCGTCGGTGATGGCGGCCGTGTCGGACCGCAGGCTCCAGGAAGGCACGCCGTGGATCAGGTCGCGGCCGCGGTCCTGCACCTGCAGGATGGAGCCGTCGCGCCCCGTATAGGTGCCGGCGATGAACGTCTGGAACACGATCGGGGCGGAAGGCTTCTGCGGCAGTTCCACCGGCTGGCCGCTCGGCACGGCCTGCAGGGCCACCTGCGCCGGCCGGCCGGAAGGGCGCGCGGGCAAAGCAGGCACCGGCATCCCGGCCGCCACGGCACGCCCCGCCGCGTCCGTCGCCAGCGTCACATGGCCCTGTGCGTCCACCCGCAGCTCGATCGTCACGTCGCGATAGATCGTGCCGGCAGCCGTCTTGATCGGCAGCCGGGTGATCGCGATCGTGTTGCCGCGGGCGACCACGGTCGCATCCTGCAGGCGCGTGGTGGCGGTTTCGGTCTGCGCGGCGGCGGGGCAGGCGAGGGCGCAGGCTAGGAGGGGGGCGAGTCGCATGAGGGCAGCGTGCCACGGCCACAGGCAGGAAGGCCAGGGGCTCTGCCCCCGGCGCCGCAGGCTCGAACCGATGGCGCCAGCGGCGCCGGCCCGCTAAGGACAGTAGTCCTTAGAACCTGTTTAACGCACTCCTGCGAAATGAGGTCTGGGGCCGAGGCCCCGTCACGCGCAAGCGTGCTTCGCACGACAAGGTTTGGGGCAGAGCTCCAACCTTGCCCGGTCAGGAACCAGGCAACCCGCCCCCACGCGCGCGTGTTCTACCGCCAGCGCCACAAGGAGCCGAAAATGACCAAGACCGCAGATGCCGCGACGCTGGAAAAGCTGTCCGGCATGATCAAGCACATCCAGACCGCGATGCTGACCAGCGAGGACGGCCCACACCTGCGCGCCCGCCCGATGGTCGCCGCCCAGAAGGATTTCACCGGCGAGCTGTATTTCTACACCCATGCCAGCGCCCACAAGGTGGCCGAAGTGGGCGCCGAACAGCGCGTGGGCGTCACCTACGCGGATTCCCACAACCAGAACTACGTCTCGCTGTCAGGCACCGCCGAAGTGGTGCGCGACAAGGCAGAGATCAAAGCCCATTGGGGCGAGGCGATGCGCACCTGGTTCCCCAAGGGCGTCGACGACCCGGACATCGCCATTCTGAAAGTCCACGTCGAACAGGCGGAATACTGGGACGCGCCGTCGTCGACGATGCTGCACCTCTACGGCTACGTAAAAGCGGTAACCACCGGCCAGTCGCCGCACCCCGGCGGCAACGAAAAGGTCCAGGTCGCGTAAGCCGGCCCTCGTTTCGGAAGAACACAGGCACCGCCCGATCCGCCTGCAAACCCTGGCTTGGCAGGTGCGCCCGCGAGTCTATCCGCGCACCGCAACAGACACGGACCCGCCGCCCGGCCAGGCTTTGCAGAAGCCCCAACCTCCTGATCCCCGCCGGCCTTCGATCTAGCCGAACGCCGGCAGGATCTACCCCACCCCCCGCACGACGGGGATGTCCAGATCCTTGATCTTCTTCCTGAGCGTGTTCCTGTTCAGGCCCAGCATCTCCGCCGCCTTGATCTGGTTGCCGCGCGTGGCCGCAAGCGTGATCCGTATCAGCGGCCGCTCCACCTCGGCTATCACCTGGTCATAGACGTCGCGCGTGGGAATGCCGTCCGCGCTGCCGGCCAGCATGTTGCGTATGTGGCGTTCTACCGCCTGGCCAAGGCTCGCCGCACCGCCCCCCGCCGCCTCGTTCTCCTCGTCCGGCCGGTCCGCCAGTTCGGCCGCCACGATGTCGGCGGTGATCACCTCCTGCGGCGTCAACGCCGCCAGCCGGCGCATCAGGTTCTCCAGCTCACGCACGTTGCCGGGCCAGCGATGCCGCCGAAGCTCGTCCACCGCTCCCTGGTCCAGCACCTTGGCACCCAGCCCGGCCTCGCGCGCCTTTTCCAGGAAGTGCCGCGCCAGCACCGCGATATCCTCCGCCCGCTCCCGCAGAGGCGGCAGCCGTATCGGCACCACGTTCAACCGGTAGAACAGATCCTCGCGGAACTGCCCCGCGCGTATCGCCTGTCGCAGGTCACGATGCGTCGCCGCCACGATGCGCACGTTCGCCCGTATCGGCGCCCGTCCGCCCACCGAGGTGAACTCGCCTTCCTGCAGCACGCGCAGCAGCCGCGTCTGCGCCTCCGGCGGCATGTCGCCTATCTCGTCCAGGAACAGCGTGCCCGCGGCCGCCTGCTCGAAGCGCCCCTGGCTGCGGTTATGCGCGCCGGTGAAGCTGCCGCGCTCGTGGCCGAACAGCTCGCTTTCGATCAGCTCGCGCGGGATCGCCGCCATGTTGATCGCCACGAACGGCCCGGCCCGCCGGCGCCCGTAATCGTGCAGCGCGCGCGCCACCAGCTCCTTGCCGGTGCCGCTCTCCCCATTCACCATCACCGTCAAGTCGGTCGTCGTCAGCCGCGCGATGGTGCGGTAGATGTCCTGCATCGCCTGGCTGCGGCCGATCAGCGGCAGCTTCTCCTCGCTGTCGCGCACCACCTCCACCCCGTCGCCCACCGGCGAGGGCACCGCCAGCGCGCGCCCCACCACCGCCAGCAGCTCCGCCAGGTCGAACGGCTTGGGCAGGTACTCGAACGCCCCGCGCTGCGCCGCCTTCACCGCGGTGATCAGCGTGGACTGCGCGCTCATCACGATCACCCGCAGCTCCGGCCGGCAGCGCTTGATGCGCGGCAGCAGGTCCAGCCCGTTATCGTCCGGCATCACCACGTCGGTGATCACCAGGTCGCCCTCGCCCTCCTCCACCCAGCGCCACAGCATCCCGGCACTGCCGGTGGCCCGCACCTGGTAGCCGGAGCGCCCCAGCGCCTGCGTCAGCACGGTGCGGATGGAACGGTCGTCGTCGGCGACGAGGACGGTGGGGGGAGTCAAGAAAGCAGTTCTTTTTTGAAAAAAAGAACCAAAAAACTTTTGTCCCTGTCGGCTGCGCGTTGGCGATGCGTGCGCGTCAGCAACCCCGCGACAGCGGAGCAAAAGCTTTTTGCTTCTTTTTCTCGAAAAAGAAGGCCTTCCTTCCTCTCACGGACGATCGAACCGATCCTCCAGGAAGATAGGCAGGAACACGCGAAAATCCGTACGCCCCGGCCGGCTGTCGACTTCAATAAGTCCCCCGTGTTCACCAATGATCTTGGCAACCAGTGCAAGCCCCAGGCCACTGCCCGTGGGCTTCGTCGTCACGAACGGATCAAACAGGTTTTCCCGCAGGTCGGCCGGAATGCCCGGCCCGCTGTCCCGCACCGTGACCACCAGCGGCAGATGCACCCGCCGCTGCGTCCCGGGCACCACCAGCCGCACCCCGTGCTGGTAGGCGGTCATCAGCGTGATCTCGCCGTGGCCGGCGTCTTCCGTAATCGCCTCGGCCGCGTTCTTCACCAGATTGAGCAGCACCTGCACCAGCTGGTCCCGGTTGCCCAGCACCGGCGGCAAGGACGGATCATACAGCTCCACGATGCGCAGATGTGCCGCAAAGCCGGTCTGCGCCAGCCGGCGTACATGCTCCAGCACGCGGTGGATGTTGACCGCGTCGCGCACCACCGGCTTCTCGCCAAACGCCTCCATGCGGTCCACCAGCTCGCGTATCCGGTCGGCCTCGTCGCGTATCAGCACCGCCAGCTCACGGTCCGGCTCGCTGACCGAGTTCTCCAGCAGCTGCGCCGCCCCGCGTATGCCGGACAGCGGGTTCTTCACCTCATGCGCCAGTATCGCCGCCATTCCCGCCACCGAGCGCGCGGCGCTGCGGAAATTCAGCTGCCGGTCCAGCACGCGCGCCGCCGATTCGTGCTGGAACGTCAGCATCACGCAGCCAGGATCCTCCGGCACCGGCGTGCCCTGCACCGTCACGCAGCGCCGCTGCAGGCGCGGTCCGTCGAAATGCAAATCGTGGTCGCTCACCACCACCTCGCCGCTGCGCACCTGGCCGATCAGCGCGAACAGCGGACTGTCCGGCGCCACCAGGTCCGCCACTCCCATGTGCCGCAACTGGGTGATGGACAGCGCGAAGAACTGCTCGGCCGCCGGGTTGGCGTAGCGGAACCGGTTCTCCGCATCCACCAGCGCGCAGGCGATCGGAATGGCCGACAGCATGGCGGCCGGATCGGGCGCCGTGCTCACCACCGCCAGCCTGGCGCGGGTACGGGCCAGCGGCAGCCTCATGCGGCCAGATCCTCGCGGTGGCCCTGCTCCGCGGCGGTGTCGGCCTCGGGCGGCGCCACGTCGCGGCAAACGCCAGCCGCAATGAGCGGGCCGTAGAAGCGCTCGATCAGCGCCACCACCGCCGGCGCCTCCGTCAGCCGCATCATCGCGGCCCGGAACTCCGCCGAGCCAGGCAGCCCGCGCGAGTACCAGGCCACATGCTTGCGGGCCAGCCGCAGCCCGGCCTCCGTGCCGAAATGCGCCAGCATCGCCGCGTAATGTTCCAGCAGGATCGCCTGCTGCACCGCCAGGCCCGGCTCAGGCAAATGCCGGCCAGTGCTCAAAAAATGTGCAACTTGGGCGGGAAACCACGGCCGGCCGTAACAGGCGCGCCCCACCATCACGCCGTCCGCGCCGGACCGCGCCTGCGCGTCCGCCGCGTCCTGCACGCTGTTGATGTCCCCGTTCACGATAACCGGGATGCCAACCGCGCGCTTCACAGTGCCCACGAAGTCCCAATCCGCCCGGCCGGTGTAGAATTGCTGCCGGGTGCGGCCATGCACCGTCACCATGCGTATGCCGCACGCTTCGGCCACCTGCGCCAGGCGCGGCGCGTTCAGGCTCTGGTGGTCCCACCCCATGCGCATCTTCAGCGTCACCGGCACGCGTACCGCCTGCACGGTGGCCTCCAGGATGCGCGCCGCCGCCACCTCGTCCCGCATCAGCGCGGAGCCCGCCTGCTGCCCCACCGCCACCTTGCGCACCGGGCAGCCGAAATTGATGTCGATCACCTCGGCGCCCAGATCGGCGGACATGCGCGCCGCCTCCGCCATCGCCGCCGGCTCGCAGCCGGCCAGCTGGATCGCCCGCGGCCCGCCCCCTTCGTCCAGCGCCGCCATGCGCAGCGTGTTGCGGTTCTCCCGCAGCATCGCCCAGCTCGCGATCATCTCGGACACCACCATGCCGGTGCCGTGCTTGCGGGCCAGCCGCCGGAACGGCAGGTCCGTAACCCCGGACATCGGCGCCAGGATCACCGGCGTGGCGATGGTGACGCCCTGGCCGAGATCGATCGATTTTAGTGCACTGCCCATGATTTAGGCAGGCTAGTCAGATTGCAGGCATGTTGCAATGCGAAGGAAGGCGAGGCCTTCTTTTTTGAAAAAAAAGCAAAACGTTTGCTCCTCCGCCTGCGCCAGGGCGCGCTCTGGTTCTGCAACTACGCGCTTGGCGGAAACGGAGCGCGCCGTGGTGCCAGCGGAGGAGCAAAAGTTTTTTGCTTCTTCTTTTCAAAAAAGAAGGCCTTCCTTTTTCCGTCTCCCCGCCGCAAACCCCCGCCCATGCGCATAGCCGCCATCCTGGTCGCCGCCGGCACCGGCACCCGCTACGGCACCCCCACGCCCAAACAGTTCACCCAACTGGCCGGCCGCCCCGTCCTGCACTGGGCCGCATCCGCACTGCTGCCCCACATCCACCTGCTGCAACCGGTAGGCGACGCCGCCCTGATAGACGCGGCCCTGGACGGCCTGGACCACCTGCCGCCCGTCCCGGGCGGCGCCACCAGGCAGGACAGCGTGCGCGCCGGCCTGGAAGCCCTGGCCGCCCACGCCCCCGACCTTGTCCTGGTCCATGACGGCGCCCGCCCTTATGTCCCGCAGGGCACCATCCCGGCGCTGGTGGCCGCCCTGGCCACCCACCGCGGCGCCATCCCCGCCGTGGCGGTGGCAGACACGCTGAAGCGCGCGGAAGCCGGCGTAATCAGCGAGACGGTGCCGCGCGCCGGTTTGTGGCGCGCGCAAACCCCCCAGGCCTTCCACTTCGCGACGCTGCTCGCCGCCCACCAGGCGCCGCCGCATCCCGGCGCCACGGACGATGCGTGGCTGCTGGAACAGGCCGGCCACAGCGTGGCCATCATCGCCGGCCACGAGGAGAACGTGAAGTTGACCATCGCCGAAGACGCCGCCCGCCTGGAACGCAGCCTCGCCCCCCAGATGGTCCCCCGCATGGGCACCGGCTTCGACGTGCACGTGACCAAACCCGGCCGCCGCATGATCCTCTGCGGCATCGACGTGCCCTGCGAGTTCGGCCTCGACGGCCACTCGGACGCCGATGTCGGCATCCACGCGCTATGCGACGCCATCTACGGCGCGCTGGCCGAAGGCGACATCGGCCGCCATTTCCCGCCCACCGAAGGCGAGTGGAAAGACGCCGACAGCGCCCGCTTCCTGCGCCATGCCGCCGGCCGCATCGCCGCCCGCGGTGGCCGCCTGGCCAATGCCGACGTCACCCTGATCTGCGAACGTCCGAAGATCACGCCGCACGCCCCGGCCATGCGCGCCCGCCTGGCCGAGCTTCTCGGCGTGGAAGTGGACGCGATCTCGGTGAAAGCCACCACGTCCGAGCGGCTCGGGTTCACCGGGCGAGGGGAGGGGGTGGCGGCGCAGGCGGCGGTCTGCGTTCTGGTGCCGGGGTAGGCGAGGCAAGTAAGGAAGGCCTTCTTTTTTGCAAAAAAGAAGCAAAAAACTTTCGGTCCGGCTGTCGCGCCGTGAGGCCGGCGCGCGCGTTTTGCGGCTTTGTGTCGCTACGTTCTGGCTCGCGGCATGCCAGGGGCCGGTTGGCATGCAGGCGATGAAATGCCCAACCATTCCGCAGCCCCGCCCGGCCGAACCCGCCCCGTCGAAACCCGCATCGGACGACGTGCTCGCCCTGGCCCCCGGACATTGGGAATGGACCGTCGGCCATTACGACTGGGCGCCCCCCGCCTGGCTTCCCCGCCCACCCCACCCGCACTGGCCCGCCGCCCCCACCCTCTGGCAGTACGGCTACTGGACCCCCGACGCCGGCGCCTGCGTCTGGACCGCCGGCCGCTTCGTGTCGTGAGAGCGAACCCGCCGTTCGGCCAAGCGCCAGTGACGTCGCCGGCTCACTTCCGGAAAAGCTTCGTCGCGGTCGCACCCTCGTTCCCTGAGCCCGGGCGAGGCACGGCGCCGGCGCCCGAGTAAGGTCGAAGCAACGCCATCTCACGACTGACCAGAACGGTAACGGCGACCGCGACGCCCAGGGGCGCGATGACCATGGCTCGCTCACATGCCGCGGCAGCCCTGGTGCTCACCTGCGGCGCCGGTGCAGCGGTTCCTGCTCATGGCCGATACCCACACCGAAAATCCTTGCCCAGCTCCACCTCGAGTTCCTATTATGTTCACTCCCAACCACCCAGGGCCGCGGCCGTGTCCACTAACCTCATCCACATCCCGGAAACCGCCGCGGAACGCACGGCGCGCCATCTCGCCCAGTGCCAGCGCCTCGCCGAACTCGCCATGCAGCTCGCCGAAGCCGCCGCCGCACGCGCCCAGATGACGCTGGCCCAACTGCCGCCCGGACCCGAACAGGACGAGGCACCCCGCCCGCCGCGCGCCATCCACCCGGCCAGCCTCTTCGCCCAGCTCGCCAGCGCCGCGCGCCAGGCCATCCGGCTCGAATGCCGCATCGTCGCCGGCCACGCCGCCACGATCGGCACCCAGGCAGACCCCCGCCGCGCCAAGATCCGGCGTGCCATACGCCAGGCCACCCAAGGCCGGCCGAACCGCGACAGGCTCCGCGAAGAAGCCGACGACATGCTGGAAACCGAGCTCGCGCTGGACCCCGACGGCACCACCGGCCTGCCGGACCTGCTGGAGGCTATCTGCGACGACCTGGGCTTCGAACTGGACTACGAAAAACTCGCAGCCGACCTCGCCACGCCGGGGACCGCCTGCCCCGCCGGCGCGGACGAGGAGGACCACCCGGACTGGCCGGACCCGCCAGTACCGCTCCGTCCGCACTGACGGCGAAAACACGCCACGTCACGCCGCGTACACCGCCCCACCGCCGGACAGCCCGGCCACCACCGCTGGCCAAAAAAGCCCGCGTGGCCGCGACCGCAGCACCCGCAATGCTGCTATAGCTGCCGGCCATGGACGTGGCCGCCCCGAACACGCCTGCCCAGCAGACCGGCGCCAGCCCCACGGTGGTCGCCGGCCACATAACCGCGCTCCGCCTGTTCGACATCGCCTACGCGATAGACCTGCACCGCGCCGAACAGCTCTGGGCCGGCCAGGCCCGCCAGGGCGCGCGCTCGCGGCTGACCGGCACGCCGCCCAAGGCCGTCTCCTTCGGCGAGCCGCCGCTCGGCCTGATCCTGCCGCCCACCCAGCTCACCCTGCGGGAAGCCACGCCTGCGGAGGTCGAGGTCACTGTCTTCGCCCGCCTCTACGCCTTCGGCGTCGTCACCCTCGCCGTCCAGGTCCCCGCGGACAATCTGGACTGGGACGCCTACACCGCGCGCATGAACGCGGTGGAAGCCGCGATCGGCACCCAGACGGACATCGCCTTCTGGCACAACCTGCTGGACGTGCTGCGCGAACCGATCGGCCCGGCACTCACCCGCCCCAACCGCTCGGACCTGGACGAGGACTACCTCGTGGCCACCGTGCACGGCTTCGGCCGCCCCGTGCTGGCCGCCGAACTCGGCCGAGAGATCGACCTCGTCCCCCTGCTCAGCGGCGAGACCCGCAAGCTCGCCGAAGCCGCCCGCGCGGACCTGCTCAGCCGCCGCTTCAGCTACTACACGGACGATTTGGTCGTCCTGACCTGGGACCGCGCCTTCATCTTCGAGCCGCGGCGAGACACCGACGTCGCCGACGTCATCGAGGTCGCCAACGCCCAGTTCCTGGAAATGCGCTACTACGACGAGCTGCTGGATGCCGAACTGCCCCGCATGTACGACCTGGTCGAGGAAGCCACCCGCCGCCTCACGCGCGGCCCGCGCCGCTTCGCCGTGCTCGCCCGCCGCCTCTACACGCTGGTCGCCGAAGTCACCGAACTCACCGAAAAGGTGGACAACGCCCTGCAGGTCACCGAGGACGTATACCTCGCCCGCGTCTATTCGGCGGCGCTGGACCTGTTCCGCGTGAAAGCGGTCAGCGCCGCCGTCAACCGCAAGCTCTCGATCATACGGGACACCTACGCCGCCCTCTACGACGAGGCCGCCAGCAGCCGCGCCGGCCTGATGGAAGGCGCCATCATCGCCCTGATCATCGTGGAAATCCTGCTGGCCCTGGTCGGCCGGCACTGACCCGCACGCGTGTATCCGGCAGGACCGGCGTTTTTTCACCTTGCCCGAAAAGCACTGCTTGCCTTGTCCCGCGTCAGGTCGATTATTCCCGCCATGCGTTAAGGTGCCATGATGCGGACCACACTCCTCCTGACGCTCCTCTGCGCCGGTTGCGCGCTCTCGCCCTCCGAACGCGAGGACGCCGCCCTCCGGCCGGCCGCCCTGGTCGATGCCTACCTGGTGGCGCACGGCATGGCGTTCAGCTACGCCAACAGTCCGGACGCCAACCCTGACGTGGTGCTGCAACTGGCCAGGCTGGACCTGCAGGCGCAGAAGGCCGTCCGGGCACAGGATAGCGGCGCCAGCGCGGAAGCCATCGCCGCGCTCACGGACTACGCCGCCCGGCAATCCGCCGCCATCTCAGCCGACGTGCCCCACCCCTGACCGGTCGCCCCGTGCTGAACCTGTGTAGCCCGCCATGAGCGGGCTGTCCCTGCGCGGCGTCACCGTCTCGCGCGGCAAGAGCCTGGTGCTGGAAGACCTCTCCTTCACCGCGCCGGCAGGGGCGGTGACCGCTGTCCTGGGCGGGGCAGGCGCCGGCAAGACCTCGCTGCTGGCCGCCGTCGCCGGGCTGCTGAAGCTGGAGCGCGGCGCAATCCTGAAGGACGGCGAGGACGTCAGCAGGCTGGCGCCGCGCCGGCGCGGCATCGGCCTGCTGGCGCCGGGCGCCGTCCTGCCGGACACGATGCCGGTGCAGGCCGCCCTGCGCCGCACGGCCGGCCGGGCCGCGGCACCGCTGCTGGACACGGTCCTGGACACGCTCGGCGTGACGGCCATCGCGCAGGCCGAAGTGGGCCTGCTCTCGCACGGCAGCGCGTTGCTGGCCCTCACCGCCGCCAGGCTGGCCCGGGCCGGTGACGTGCTCCTCGTCGACGAGGCGGGCGCGGGACTGGACGTGGCCGCGTCGGAACGCCTGCTCCTGGCCCTGCGCCAGCGTGCCGAGGCAGGCGTCACGGTGCTTCTGGCCACCCGCATCGCCAGCGTGGCGCTGGCGGCCGATCACCTCGTCCTGCTGGCAGGCGGGCGTGTCAGGCAGGCCGGAACGCCAGCCAGCCTGTATGCCGAACCACGCGATGCCGCCTGCGCATTGCTCACCGGCGAGGCGAACATCCTGGCCGGCCACATACGCGAACTCCGCCCGGGCGGGTTCATCTGGACCGGCGGCGGCCGCTATCTGCAGGCCGCCGCCGCCGAGGCGCCACGTCCCACGCTGGGGTGCCGCGTGTCGCTGTGCCTGCGGCCGGAGCGCATCGGGCTGCTGGCCGAAGGGGTGGAGGCCGACAACGCCATGGAGGCCACGGTGCTGTCGGTGGCCTCGGGCGGCAGCACGGTGCGCATCCGGCTGCGTGCGCCCGCGGGGGAATTGCTGGCCGCGGTGCCGAGCTGGCCCAATCCGGGCGTGAGCAGGGGCCAGGCCGTCCGCCTGGGCTGGCACGCAGCAGCCTGCCACATACTGGCGGAGTGACGCCCATCGAAGCCGTAGCGCACCATCGCAACGCGCGTCTAACGAGGCAGAAGGCGCCCTGGCCTTCCTCGCAGGAAGGCGTGGCTGCCTTGCCGGCTCTACTCCCGATCGCTACCACCCAGGATCACCCGCGGCCGGGGGATGGTCGCCAGCAGCGCCGGCACGAACAGCAGCGTCGTCAGCACCGTGCAGCCCAGGCTGATCAGCAGCAGCGTGCCCATGCTCGCCGTGCCGGGATGGGAGGACAGGGCCAGCGATCCGAACGCGGTGCCCGTGGTCAGCGCCGAGAAGATCACCGCCCGCGCGGTAGCCGACCCCAGGAACCGGGTGATTCCGGCCCGCCAGTTCATCACGAAGTAGATGTTGAAAGACACGCCCACGCCCAGCAGCAGCGGCAAGGCGATGATGTTGGCGAAGTTGAGGCTGATCCCGCAGGACCGCAGCACCACCACCGTCAGCAGCGAGGAGATGGTCAGCGGCGCCATCACCAGCCCCACGTCGATCGGCCGGCGAAGTGCGATGATCAGGATTACGGCGATCGCGCCCAGCGCGCTGATCGCGGCGATGCTGAAGGCGTGGATGATGGTCTGCGCGCTGCGCACGATCCACACCGCCGAGCCGGTCGCCTGCGGCACGATCTCCGTGACCACGTCCACGAAGTGCCGGATCGCATGGCTGTCGTCCACGCTGGAGCGCGGCAGTACCTGTATGCGCGCGCGGCCGTCCGGCACCAGCCAGTTGGCCTTCAGGTCGTCAGGTACGTCCGCCAGCGTCACGGGCTTGGCGGCCAGGGCCACGCGCAGGCGGTCCAGCTGCATCGGCAGGAAGCGCAGCAGCGCGCTCTGGGCGGCCAGCAGCGTGGCGTCCGGCGCGCGCTGCAGCCGGTCGAGGTCGCCGGAGATGGCGCGCAGCGGGTCGCCCGCGCCCAGCTTCGGCAGCACGGCCTGCAGTTTGGCGGCCAAGGCGGTGGCGGATTGCCGCAGCGCGGCGGCGTCCGGCACCGGGTCGGTCGCCGGCGGCGACAGGGTCGGCGCCAGCACGGAGTTCGCGTCGGCGATCATGGCCAGCTTCTCGGTCTGGTCCTGCGGCACGAAGCTGTTCAGCGACAGCACGGCGCGCACGGGCGGCAAGGCGGACAGCCTGGGCGTGATGGCGCGGGCGGCGTCCAGCGAGGGTACCAGCGCATCGATCGTGTAAGGGTTGGTGAACGGATCGTCCATCAGGCTCTTCAGCGTGGTCACCGCCTCGGTGTGCTGGTTCTTGGTGTGCAGCGGGTCGCCGTCGAACGGGATGGTGGGCGTAAGCGCCGCACCGGCCAGCGCCAGCACGATGAACACCGCCAGTATGGGCCAGTGCAGCGGCCGCACGATGGGCTCCAGCCGCTTGAGCATCATCACGCCCACCTCGCGCTTCTCCTTTCGCGGCCGGAACTGCACCAGCAGGGCCGGCAGGAAGGTCAGCGTGGTGAGGAACGCGATGATCATGCCGCCACCGGCGATGATGCCGAGCTGCGCCACGCCCACGAAGGCAGTGGGCGTGAAGGCCAGGAAGCCGCTGGCGGTGGCCAGCGAGGCCACCAGTATCTGCGCACCGGAGCCGCGGCCGGTCTCGCGCAGCGCCTCGATCATGTCGGGGTGCACGTGCCGGCGCTCGCGGAAGCGCACGGTGAACTGGATGGCGAAGTCCACCGCGATGCCCACGAACAGTATGGCGAAGGCGACCGAGATCAGGTTCAGCGTGCCCACGGTGAGTGCCGCGAAGCCTGTGGTCAGCAGCAGGCCCAGGATCAGGGTGAGCGCGATCGGCAGGGCCAGGCGCCAGGAGCGGACGGCGGCGAACAGCCAGACGCAGACGAGCACGAAGCTGCCGCCAAGCCCGATCGCCGCGCCCTGCGCCACCGAGGAGAACTCCTCGTCATCCAGTGCCACGCCGCCGGTCAGCCGCATATGCGCCTGCCCGTTGGCCACATAGGGCAGGTCGGCCGCCGCATGGCGCATGAAATCGGCAGCCTTGCCGCCAGGCTGCAACGAGGTGAAATCCCGCACCGGCTTGACGATGACGAAGCGATAGCGGCCGGCCTGCTTGGCCAACGGCCCGGCCAGCAGGTTCTCCCAGGACAGCGGCTCCGCATGGCCGTCCGCCGCCTGGCTGAGAGCGGTATGGAACTGCACCATCGCCGGGCCCATCGCGCCGGCGGAGATGCCGCGCTGCGCCCCTTCCGCCACCAGGGACAGGGCGCCGAACAGGCCGCGCAGGCTGGTGTCAGAGACGAGCTGGCCCAGGAAGGGCTGGGCATCCACCGTGCGGTCCAGCAGATCCTGCAACTGCGCCTTGTCGATCAGCAGGAAGGCGTTGCGCTGCAGATAGGCCGAATTGTCCGGCTGGGAGACGTTGCGGAACAGCGCCGGGTTGGCACGCAGGCGGGTGGCCAGCGCCGCCGCGGTGGCTTCGGCCTCCTCCGGTATCCTGGCGTCGATGACGGCCACTAGCACGCCCTCGTTCTGCGGGAACAGCCGTGTCAGGGCGCGGCTGTTCTGCTTCCATTCAAGGTCATTGGAGAACAGCAGCGTGGTGTCGGTGGTCACGCCCAGGCGATGGATGGCGGCGTAGATGCACAGCACGGACAGCAGGGCGCCCAGGACCATGACGCTGAAGCGGCGCCTGGCGCAAAGCTCGACGAGGCGCGGCAGGATGGCGCGGACGGCGCTGGCAATGGTCATTTACGGATTCCGGGGGGCGGCGAGGGATCAGGGCGGTCTGTGCCCTAATTGGGGGTGGTTTCCCAGGGCGCCGGGGGGTGCGGATGCACTATGTTGCTCGAATGCGCGTGGGCGGGCGCGAACTGTGGCGGATTTGCAAGAGGATAAAGCAGGCCTTCTTCTTTCAAGAGAAGACGCAAGAAGCGTTCGGCCGCTGTCGCCAAACGTCGACGCGTGCGCCTCAGCGCTTCCGATGCGCCGCCACGAACGCGTCGATGTCGGCCAGCACGGGCGCCTTGCCCTGGAAGATCGGCGCGATGGCGATGATGAGGCCGATATGTCCCACGCCGGGATAGAGCGTCTCCTGCACCTGCCCACCCGCCTCACGCAGGCGGGCGGCGAGTGCCACGGTGTTGCGCGGCTTTACCTGGTGGTCCGCGGTGCCCGCCAGCAACAGCAGCGGCGGCGCATGTGCGTCCGCGAAGGTGATGACCTGGCCGGCCGGATCGTTGCCGACGGGGGCGAACACCGCGCTCACGTCCGGCTCCTGCAAGGGCTTGAAGTCGTATGGGCCGGCAAGGCCAATGGCGCCGGCGAGGCGGTCTCGGCTGGTGCCGGCGGCGGCAAGGTATTGCGGGTTCAGCGCCAGCATGATCGCGTTGTAGGCGCCGGCGGAATGACCCATCAGAAATACCCGGTCCGGGTCGCCGCCGATCTGACTCAGATGCGCGAAGGTCCAGGCGGTGGCGTCGGCGCAATCAGCCAGGAAAGCGGGGAAGCGCACCTGCGGATACAGCCGGTAATCCGGCACGACCACGACGGCGCCATGCCTGGCCAGCGTAGCCGCAACGAACGGGTATATTTTCCTATTGCCGGTCTTCCAGGAACCGCCGTAGAAGAAGACGATTACGGGAAGCGTCGTGTCGCCGACAGGGCGATAGATATCAAGCTTCTGGCGTGGGTCCTGGCCATAGGCAACATCGTGGGTGATTTGCAGATCCGCGCGGGAGATGGTGGCGTTGAGTATCTGCGCGCCGGAGCAGGCCGATAGAAGAAGGGCAACGCAGGCAGCGCCGATGCGTGCGCAGGATTTGCAAGCCGCCGCGAACATCGCTGCAGGCGGAGAAGCATGGAAGAACTGCTTGCGTCTTTTCAAACTAGGCAACAAGCAGGACATCCAAGGTGCGCGGTCCGTGCACGCCCTCAACCCGGTCCAGCTCGATATCGGCGGTAGCCGACGGTCCGCTGAAGAACGTGATCGGCGCGCCGCGCAGCACATGCGGGTGCAACGCGGCAATCGCTTCCGGCATGATGCCGACGATGGCGCTCTCGCGCACCACGCACAGGTGGTAGTCGGGCAGCAGGGTCAGCGCACGGCGGCCCTGGCCCGGGCCGCTGTCGAGCACGATCGTGCCGGTCTCCGCAATCGCGAGCAGGCAGCCGGTCATCGCACCGGCCGTGGCGTCCAGATCGCGCAAGGACAGGCCTGCATCTTCCGTCAGCGGCGGGGCAGCGGGCCGCCAGGAGGCGGGCAGGCCCGGGGGGATCACGAGCGAGGCGATGCGCCGCGCGGCGAGCTGCCGCGTGGCAATTTCGCCTATCTCGCCGTCGCCGCGGGCGCGCAGCACCGTCACGTGATAGTCGGCAAGGCGTTCGGTAAAGCGCTGAACCAGGGCGTCGCGGTCCAGCTCGGTGTGCGAACGGTAGGCGGGAACGAAAGCTGCTGCTGGCGCCGCGGTCTGCGTGGCGCGTATGCGGGCGATCATCTCGTCGCGCGCGCTCATTTCGGATGACTGCGGTTTTGCCACCAGGCACGGAAACTCTGCGCAGGCAAAGCGGGAAAATCGCGGCTGTCTGTCCAGCCGGAAAGCGGACCCGGCAGGCGCGAGATTACGCCGTCATGCACGAGCGCGCGTTGCGCGATACGGCCAAGCGATTGCGCCGCGCCCAGGCGAGACTGGCTGGCGAACATCCACAGAGCGGCCTTCATCGCAACCGTCTCCGCGTCGATCGTGTGCGCGGCGCGGCGCGCATCCGTCATGGCGCCGCGCAGATGCACCAGGATACGCGGTATGTTGATCTTGACGGGGCAGACTTCGTAGCAGGCGCCACACAGCGTACTGGCGAAAGGCAGCGAACCCGCCTGCTCGTAGCCGCGCAGTTGCGGCGTCAGTATGGCGCCGATCGGGCCCTGATACATCGAATCATAAGCATGTCCGCCGGTGCGCTCATACACCGGGCACACGTTCAGGCAGCGCGAGCAGCGTATGCAGTGCAGCGTCTCGCGCGCCGCCTCGTCCGCCATGATCCTCGTGCGGCCGTTATCGAGCAGCACCAGGTGGAATTCCTGCGGTCCGTCGCCCTGGCGCACGCCGGTCCACAGCGAGGTGTAGGGGTTCATGCGCTCGCCGGTGGCGGAGCGCGGCAAGAGCTGCAGGAAAACCTGCAGATCCTCGAAGCGCGGCAGCACCTTTTCGATGCCCATCAGCGAGATCAGCACGCGCGGCAGCGTCAGGCACATGCGGCCGTTACCCTCGCTTTCCACCACGCACACGCTGCCGGTCTCCGCGATGGCGAAATTGGCGCCGGAGATGGCGACCGGCGTGTTGAGGAAACGCTCGCGAAGGTAGAGCCGCGCGGCGGCGGTGAGGTCGGTCGGCTTGTCGGTGAGCTTGCCCTGGCCGAACTTGGCCTCGAACAGCGCCTGTATCTCCGCGCGGTTGCGGTGGATCGCCGGCACCAGTATGTGGCTCGGCGTGTCGCCGGCGAGTTGCACGATCATGTCGGCGAGGTCGGTCTCCACCGCCTCGATGCCGGCCTCGTGCATCGCGGGGTTGAGGTCGATCTCGTCGGTGGTCATCGACTTTATCTTGATCGCGCGCGTGGCACCGTGGCGGCGGGTGATGCCGATGATGATCTCGCGCGCTTCTTCCGCGTCGCGCGCCCAATGCACGGTGCCGCCAGCCGCGGTCACGCGCTCCTCCAACTGGAGCAGGTGCCGGTCAAGCTCGCGCAAGGTGGCCTGCTTGATCGCCTGGCCGGCGTCGCGAAGCTGTTCCCAATCGGGCAGTTCCGCGGTCACACGCGCCGTGCGGGCGCGTATCGTGGTGGTGGCCTTGCGTATGTTGCGGCGAAGCTGGGTGTTGCGCAGTTCGGTGTGCGCGATCTCGGGGAAGGTTTTTGTCATGAAGAAAGCAAGCGGTTCTTTTTTGAAAAAAAGAACCAAAAAACCTTTACTCCCTGTTGGCGGCTCACCGCAGAGGTCCGCGACAGCGTAGTCAAAAGTCTCTTGCTTCTTTCCTGCAGAAAAGAAGACCTTTCTTGCGTCAGGTACAAGCCAGTATCTCCGCAATATGCATAGCCCGCACCCCCGCCTGCAAACGCGACAGCCCGCCCGCGATATGCATCAGGCAGGAATTATCCCCCGCGGTAACCACCTCGGCCCCGGTGGCCAGAACCGCCCGCATCTTGTCCGTCAGCATGGCGGTAGACACTTCGGCGTTCTTCACCGCGAACGTGCCGCCGAAACCGCAGCATTGTTCTATATCCGGCAGGTCCACGAAATCTATGCCGCGCACCGCCCCCAGCAGCGCGCGCGGCGCTCCGCCCAATTTCAGGGCGCGCAGCGAATTGCAGGACGCGTGGTAGGTGACACGGTGGGGATAGTAGGCGCCAACGTCTTCCACCTGCAGCACGCGCGTCAGGAACTCGGTAAATTCGTGCACGCGCGGGATTATCACGTCCAGCTCGGCCAGCAGCGCGCTGTCTTCGGCCGCCAGGCGCGGGTATTGCGCACGTATCGTGCTGGTGCACGATGTCGACGGCACCACGATCATCGGCGCGTCGCGGTAGGTCTCCACAAAGCGGCGCACCAGGGTCAACGCCTCGCGCGGATAGCCGGAATTGCTGTGCAACTGGCCGCAGCAGGTCTGCTCGGGGCGGAACTCCACCTCGTGGCCCAGCCGTTCCAGCACGGCCACCGCGGCTTGGCCGGTCTGCGGAAACAGCGTGTCGTTGAAGCAGGTGATGAACAGTGAGACGCGCATCAGGCGGCCACCGGCGCACGGCCATAGGCGAGCTCGGCAAGCTCCATGTCGGTCGTCTCCGCCTGGACCAGAGGCTCGCGGGTGACGATCTCCGCCGCGACGAGCGCGGTCCGGTCCGATTTGTGCACGATGCGCCACTCCGCCGCTTCGGCCAGCAGCGCCGCCTGCGTGACCCGCGCCATGCCGTTGGCCAGGCGGCGCCCGTCGCGCTCGTCCGGCTCCAGCACCATGGGGCGCAGCACGTCGCGTGCTTCGGCCACGCGTCGCCTCACGTGCGCCAGCTCGGGATGGGTGACATTTGCCAGCCGGTGCGCGATGTCGTCCAGCCATTCCAGCCCCAGGTCGCGCGAACGCAGGGCGCGCAGGACGTCGTGCGAAAGGACGGTGGTGGTGCCTTCCCATATCGCGTGCACATGCGCGTTGCGGAAAATCCGAGGCAGCCCGGTGTCTTCCACATAGCCGGCGCCGCCAAAGCTCTCGATCAGCTCGCTTGTCCCCCAGATGCCCTGGCGCGCACAGGAGAGTTTGGTCAGCGGCGCCAGCAGCCGCGCCATCTGCCCGTTGCCGCCCGCCTCCGCGCGGCCCAGGGCGGCGGCGGCCTCGAAGCACAACGCCAGCATCGCCTCGTATTCCGCGGCGATGCGCGCCAGCCACGCCCGGTGCATCGGCTGGTCCGCCAGCGCCGTGCCGAACACGCGGCGCACGTGCGCGAAATCACGCGCCAGCCCCAGCAGGTGCCCCACGCCGGCGGGCCCCGCATAGGCGGCCCACACGCGAGCGATGTTCAGCAGGGAGGCCACCTTGGCGACCCCGCGGCCAAGCCCGCCCACCGGCACGGCGCGCGCGCCCGCCAGGTCCAGCTCGGCCGTGGGCAGCGCCTTCGTGCCCATCTTCTCTTTCAGGCGCCGGACCGTCAGCCCGTTCCAACTGCCATCCGGCCGCCGCAGCTCCAGCAGGAACAGCGACAGCCCGGCGCTGCCAGGCGCCTCGCCATCCGGCCGCGCCAGAACCATGGCGATGTCCGCCGAGGTGGCCGAGGTGAACCACTTGGTCCCGTGCAGGCTGAAACTGCCGTCCTCGTTGGGATGCGCCACGGTGCCGGTCTGGCTAACGTCCGAGCCGCCCTCCTTCTCCGTCATCCATTGCCCGCTGGTGATGCCGCCGCTCCGCGCCGTCAGCCTGGCGCCGTAATGGGCCCACAACGCCGGGTCATGCTGGCGCAGCAGCCAGGCCGCGCCGTCCGTCATCACCAGCGGGCAGGTGGCAACCGCGCTGACCGGATCGAACAGGTTGGACAGGCCGGCCTGCACCACGCGGCCATATGCGCCGTAGCCGCCGTCGTATGGCGTGGCAACCAGGCCCTCCTCCTGGCCGATGCGCACCAGCGTGTCGAAGGCGGGGTCCACCTCGATGCGGTCCACCCGGCGGCCCCAGGCATCGTAGGGCACGTGGCGCGGCGGCGTGCGTTCGGCGGCGTCGGCCAGCGCGGGCAGTTCAGCCACCGCGCGCTCGCCCAGGCGGTCCAGCTTCGGGGCGGCGTCGGCGAAGATGTCGGGCGGAAGATGGCGTTCCAGCGCGTAGCGCAGCGTCGCGTCGTGGCGGAAGCGGTTCCGGCCGGTGGGGGCGGTTTGTGTAAAGTCAGGCATGGAAAGCAAGAAAGGCCGTCTTTTTCGAGAAAAAGAAGCAAAAAGCTTTTGTCTGCGCTGTCGCGGACCTTTTCACGGGCGCACGACAGCGGAGCAAGAGTTTTTTGGTTCTTTTTTTCAAAAAAGAACTGCTTCCTACCTTAAACAGCGCGGCGGACCAGAGACCCGGTCGGCAGCTCCACATTGAAGCACCGCTGGTAATATTCGGCCACGGTCGACCGCTCCGCCTCGTCGCATTTGTTCAGGAACGTCATCCGGAACGCGAAAGCCACGTCGCCGAAGATCTTCGTGTTCTCCGCCCAGGTGATCACCGTGCGCGGCGACATGACCGTGGAGATGTCGCCGTTGATGAAGCCGGCGCGCGAGAGGTCAGCCAGCGCCACCATGCTCTCTATCTGGCGGCGGGCGGGCGCGTCCTTCGGGTCGATGCCCATCTTGGCCATCACGATCGCCGTCTCCTGCGCGTGCGGCAGGTAGTTCAGCGTGGCCACGATGTTCCAGCGGTCCATCTGGCCCTGGTTGATCTGCTGCGTGCCGTGATACAGGCCGGTGGTGTCGCCTAGGCCCACCGTGTTGGCCGTGGCGAACAGGCGGAAGCTCGGGTGCGGGCGGATGACGCGGTTCTGGTCCAGCAGGGTCAGCCGGCCTTCCACCTCGAGGACGCGCTGTATGACGAACATCACGTCCGGCCGGCCGGCGTCGTATTCGTCGAACACCAGGGCGCAGGCGTTCTGCAGCGCCCAGGGCAGGATGCCCTCGCGGAACTCGGTGATCTGCTTGCCGTCCTTCAGGACGATGGCGTCCTTGCCGATCAGGTCGATGCGGCTGATGTGGCTGTCGAGGTTGACGCGTATGCAGGGCCAGTTCAGGCGGGCGGCAACCTGTTCGATATGCGTGCTCTTGCCGGTGCCGTGGTAGCCCTGGATCATCACCCGGCGGTTGAAGGCGAAGCCCGCGAGGATGGCGAGCGTGGTCTCGCGATCGAACTTGTAGGTGGGATCCAGGTCAGGCACGTGCTCGCCGCGCTGGCTGAAGGCGGGCACCACCATGTCGGTCTCGATGCCGAACACCGCGCGTGCGTCCACGGTCGTGTCGGGAAGCGCGGCCACTGAAGTTCCCGTCACGCTCGGTTGGGTGTCGGATGGCTGCAGGGCGGCGATCTTGTTCATCGGGTGGTCGGTCCTTGGCTGTGCTGCCGGTGCGCGCTTCGTGTAGCGCGTGCGGGGAAGGGCGGGGAAGTCACGCCCGCGTTCTCGGCGGTGCGGCAACCCGCGCGAGCGCTCTGGAAATCATGCGCCGGCGTGCTCTACCGACAAGTGGGAGCGTACTTGCGCATAGGCCAGGTTGATCACCTTGAACCGTTCTTCGGCCCGGCGGTCGCCGCCATTTGCGTCCGGGTGGTGACACTTGGCCAGCGCCTTGTAGCGTGTCTTCACCTCGTCCAGCGACACCGGCCAGTGCAGGCCCAGCGTGTCCAGCGGCTGACGCAGGTCCGCCGGCGCGCCCTGGGCGGGTGCCTGGCCGCGCTGCCGGCCCTGGCGCATCCCGGCGGCACCCAGGATGTCCAGGCGATCATGCACAAGGTCTTCCTCGGGCATGCCGCCGCCCAGCCGCCCCAGCGGCCAGGTCGGGCGCTGCCAGCCGGTATCGTCGCGCATATGCGCCTCGATCTGGCCGGGGGTCATGCCTTTGTAGAAATCCCAGCTCGCGTTGTAGGCGCGCACGTGGTCCAGGCAGAACCAGAAATAGTCCCGCAGCGAGTCACGCGATTTCGGCGCCCGATAGCCGCCCTCGTTGGGACAGCCGGGCACATCGCAGCACCGCCCCGGGGCTGCCGGGTCAGGATCATAGGCTCTGGCGCGGGAGGGACGCGTACGCTCGGTCATGCTTCGTTATGTGCGCTGGCCAAGGGCGGCGGCAAGCCCGCTTGTGCTTGGGCAAAGCTGCCTGCCAGGCGATGTAGCCGGGCAGGCGCCACGCCGGATTTGCCAGCCCGGCGGCAGATGCAATGTATGCACTGAAGCAAAGGCATAAGGATCACGGCGTTGGATCGGCGAGCAAGGATGCAGGCCATACTCGGCCAGAGTTTCACTCCGCTTCACATGACGATCGAGGATGAGAGCGCCCGCCACGCCGGCCACGCGGGAGCCAGTGCCAACGGCGAGACCCATTACAACGTGACGATCGTCTCAGAAAAGTTTGCTTCGCTCAGCCGAGTGGAGCGGTCTCGTGTCGTGCATAGCGTGCTCAAAGGCGAGTTCGACCAGGGGTTGCACGCGCTATCGTTGATTTTGCGCTCGCCAAATGAAATGTAATCTCGAAAACAGCACAAATAGGTGAGGAAGCGTTTCGTTTGAGGCGCAATTGGAGTAGCTGAGTGTCGCAATAATTGCTGGAGGCGACACATGAGCGGAAGCAGGTTGGTTAATCGCAACATCACCGCCGGTAATGGGCGCACGAGCATGCGCCTTGAACCGGAAGTGTGGGATGCCTTGCGTGAGGTATGCCTGCGCGAAGGCATCGAACTGCGTGATCTGATACGCTCTGTCGAGCGGACGGCGAATGCCGGCGGCCGCACCAGCGCGGTGCGCGTGCATGTGCTGGAATATTTCCGCGCTGCTGCTACGCCGGAAGGCCATGAGGCGGCGGGCCATGGCAGCTCCACTGCCACCGGCATGCCGCTCGGGGTGTTCAGCGAGATCGAGGTCGACAGCCAGCTGCAGGTGGAAGGCTAACACCAGCTTTCGGCCGGCTCTACGCGCAGCTTCGGCGCCCCCTCCCTTGGGGGCGCAGGCTGCTACGTGTGGTGAAGCAGGCCGGAGCTATTGGGGCACGGAGGGATCTTCCGGCCAGGCGTGCCTGGGGTAGCGGCCGCGCATGTCACGGCGCACGTCCGCCCACGCGCCGCGCCAGAAACCTTCGATGTCGGCGGTGATCGCCACCGGCCGCCCGGCCGGTGAAAGCAGGGCCATCTGCAGCCCGATGCGCCCGCCGGCAAGCTTCGGCGTGCGGGTCAGCCCGTAGAATGCCTGGGCGCGGGCGGAGACGGCGGGAACGGGTGCTTCGTAATCTATGCCGGCGCGGCCGCCCGGCAGATCCAGATGCGTGGGCAACTCGCGGTCCAGCCGCGCGGCTGCCTCCCAGCCCAGGAGCTGGCGCAGTAAGGCGGTCATGTCCAGGCGGGCAGCATCGGCCAGCCGGGAGAGGCCGTGCAGATGCGGCGCCAGCCAGGCCTGCGCGGTGCCGGCCAGGCAGGAATCCGAGATGTCCGGAAACGCGGGATCAAGCCGGTGCAGCAGGGCGGCGCGAGCCTGCAGTTGCCGTGCCGCCGGGGTCCAGGGCAGCGCGTCCAGCCGGGCGGCCAGCACGCCCGCCAGCGTGGCGGCGGTCGCCTCCGGGTCGGCCGGCACCATGCGATCCTCCAGCACCAGCGCGCCGTAGCGGCGGCGGCGGCGGGAGAACACCGCGCCGGTTGCCTGGTCGAAACCGCTCTCCACAGACTCCGTCGCGAGCGCCGCGATGGCGGGCGGCAGGCAGGCGGGGTCGAGCTCCGCGGCCAGCCTGATCTGGGCGGAGGCTTTCTGTTCCAGGCTGGCCACCACGAGCAGCCTGGCCTGGGACAGCTTGTCGGCCTGCGAGAGGCGCGCGCCGCCACCGCCGGACAGCCGGAACGAGCCGGGTTCGCCCCGGCGCTGGGCGATGCGGTCCGGGAAGGCGGCGGCGAGCAGCGCGCCGGGATCGCCGTCCGCGCTGGCGCGCGTGCCCAGGCGACGGCGATACTGCGCGGCGGCCTGGCGTATGCGGGAGAGCGCGCCGCGATCCGCCTCCGCCGCGCCATGCGCGATGGCGGCGAGCCTTGTGCCGACATCGGCGCTGGCGCTGGCGCGCAGCGGATCGCGTTCCTCCAGCAACGCGGCGAGGTCCGCCGCAAGTGCGGCTTCTTCCGGGTGGGCGGCCTGCAGCATCATCGCCGCAAGGCGCGGATGGGCGCCGAGCTGGGCCATGCGGCGGCCCTGCGTGGTGATGCGGCCGTCCGCGTCCAGCGCGCCCAACAGGCGCAGCAGGGCGCCGGCGGCGGCCAGCGCACCTGCGGGCGGCGGGTCCGGGAAGGGCAGGTCGGCGGGTGCCGCACCCCAGGCGGCACAGTCCAGCGCCAGGCCGGCAAGCTCGGCCTCGAAGATTTGCGGGCGGTCGAACGGCGCCAGGCCGCGATGCAGCGCCGCGGTCCACAGGCGTATCGCCACGCCGGGCGCTTCGCGTCCCGCCCGGCCGGCGCGCTGGTCGGCGGCGGCCCGGCTGATGCGCACGGTTTCCAGCCGCGTGAGGCCGGTGGCGGGATCGAGCCGCGGGGTGCGGCGCCAGCCGCCGTCGATGACGATGCGCACGCCCGGCACGGTGAGCGAGGTCTCGGCGATCGAGGTGGCAAGCACCACGCGGCGACCGGCGGCGGGTGTCAGCGCGCGGTCCTGCTCGGCGGGCGGCAGGTCCCCATGCAGCGGCAGGACGAGCGCGCCGCAGCCGGACAGCGCCTGTTCGGTCCGGCGTATCTCGCCCATGCCAGGCAGGAAGGCGAGGATGTCACCCGCATGCGCGGCCAGGGCGGCGCGGATCGCGCGGGCCATGGCGTCCGCCAGGTCGCGTGGACCGGCGATGTCACGCGCTGCGTGGTGCTGGATCACGGGATGCATGCGGCCGGCGCTCTCCACCACCGGGCCGTCCAGCAGGGCCGCCAGGCGGGCGCCGTCCGCAGTGGCCGACATTGCCAGCAGCCGCAGCTCCGGCCGCAGCGCGCGCTGCAGGTCCAGGCAGAAGGCGAGTGCGAGGTCGGCATCCAGCCCGCGCTCGTGCACCTCGTCGAAAATCACGCAGCCGACACCCTGCAGGCCGGGATCCGATTGCAGGCGGCGGACGAGCAGGCCTTCGGTGACCACCTCGATGCGGGTGGCGGGCGAGACGGCGCTGTCCAGCCGGGTGCGGTAGCCGGCGGTGGTGCCGACCGCCTCGCCCAGAAGGGCGGACATCCGGGTGGCGGCTGCGCGGGCGGCCAGGCGGCGGGGTTCCAGCATCAGGATGCGCCCGCCGGCAAGCCAGGGCGCGTCCAGCAGGGCGATCGGGACGCCGGTGGTCTTGCCGGCGCCTGGCGGGGCTACGAGGACGGCGTTTCGGGTGGTGGTCAGGGTTTGCAGGAGGGTGGGGAGAGTGGCGTTTATGGGGAGGAGCATTGAAAGGAAGGAAGGCCTTCTTTTTTGAAAAAAAAGAAGCAAAAAACTTTTGCTCCTGACGGCCGCACATAGGTATGCGCCGGTTCTGCCAGTGCGCGCACCGGCAGAACCAGACCGCGCCGTGGTGCAGGCGGGTAAGCAAAAGTTTTTGCTTCTTTTCTTCAAAAAAGAAGGCCTTGCTTCCTTCCTTACTCCAAGAGCCCCATGACCCCCCTAAAAGCCGCTCTTCTCGCCCTACTCGCCGCCAGCCCCGCCGCTGCCGCCGAGAGCTCGGCGGTGACCAACGCGCGCGGCTCCGCCACGCTGGTCAGCGAGTCCGACAGCATCGTGCCGGGAAAGCCGTTTCGCATTGGCCTGCACCTGAGGCTTGCGGCTGGCTGGCACACCTACTGGTCCAACCCCGGCGATGCCGGCGCGCCGCCCACGCTGGACGTGACGGGCGCCAGGGCCGGCGGCATCGCCTTCCCGGCGCCCGAGCGGCTGCGGGAAGGGCCGTTCACCAGCTACGCCTACACCGGCGAGGTGCTGCTGCCGGTCACCGCCGTGGAAGACAAGGCGGCCGCCATCACCGCGCATGCGACCTGGCTGGTCTGCGCCACCGTCTGCGTGCCGGAGGACGCGACGTTCCACCTGGACCTGCCGGCGGGCACGGGCGCACCCGGCGCACAGGCATCGCTGTTCCAGGTGAACGACGCACGCACGCCGCGGCCGAGCCCGTTCGCTGCGCATGTGTCGCCTGGCGGCATGCTTTGGCTGGACGCACCGCATCTGTCGCTGAAGGCCGCGCAGTTCTTCCCGGCGGAGGCGGGGGTGATCGACCAGGGTGCGCCACAGGTGCTGCACGTATCGGCGGACCGCGTGTCACTGGCGCTGCGGCCGTTGAAGCCGCCGGTGACCTCGCTGGCCGGCGTGCTGGAGCTGACCGACACCGGCGGGCAGACGGAGGCGCTGACGGTTGCCGCAAGCGGCGCCGCGGCACCGGCCGATCCGCCGGCCGGGCCAGGGCTACTGGAGGCGCTGGTGCTGGCGTTCGCCGGCGGGCTGATCCTGAACCTGATGCCGTGCGTGTTGCCGATATTGGCGATCAAGGCCCTGTCACTGGCGCGGCTGTCCGGCGTAGCCCGCGTTCAGGTGCGGCGCGAGGCGGCGTTCTACACGCTCGGCGTGTTGGCGGCGTTCTGCACGATCGGCGCGGTGACGCTGGCGGCGCGTGCGGCCGGCGGGGCGGCGGGGTGGGGCGTGCAGTTCCAGTCCGCGGTGTTCACCACGGCCACCGGCTGGCTGCTGTTCGCGATCGGGCTCAACCTGTCAGGCGTGTTCCAGGTGGGCGGGCAACTTGCCGGGGCGGGGCAGGGGTTTGCGTCACGCGGCAGCTTTGCCACCGGGCTGCTGGCGGTGGTGGTGGCCACACCCTGCACGGCGCCGTTCATGGGGGCGGCGCTGGCCGCGGCGTTGGCCCTGCCACCCGCGTCAGGGATGGCGATCTTCGTGGCATTGGGGTTGGGCCTGGCCGCGCCCTATGCGGCCCTGGCGCTGAGCCCGGCCACGGCGCGGCTGCTGCCACGGCCCGGGGCGTGGATGGACACGCTGAAGCATGTGCTGGCGTTTCCCATGTACGCGGCGGCGCTGTGGATGGTGTGGGTCGCCAGCCAGCAGACCGACCAGGCGGGGCTGGCCGTGATCTTCGCAAGTTTCCTGCTGGTGGCCTTTGCTGCCTGGGCCTATGGCTTCGGCCAGATGCGTGAGCGTCCGCTGGCACTGAACCTGGCGGCGCTGGCCAGTGCCGCCTGCGGGCTGGCGCTGCTGGCGACACTGGCGCTGGCCGCGCCTGCCGCGCAGGCCGCGCCGGGCGTGGCGGCAGACGGTTCAGAACCGTTTTCACCCGGCCGCCTGGCCAGCCTGCGGGCCGAGCACCGGCCGGTGCTGGTGGACATGAGTGCCGCGTGGTGCGTGACCTGCCTGGTGAACGAGCGCCTGGCGCTTGCCCCGCAGGCGGTGCGCGCCGCCTTTGCCGCCCACAAGGTGGCCTATCTGAAGGGCGACTGGACGCGGCGCGATGCCGGCATCACCGCGTTTCTGCAGCAATATGACCGGGCGGGCGTGCCGCTCTACGTATTCTATCCGGCGGCGGGCGAGCCAGAGGTGCTGCCGCAGATATTGACGGCCGGATTGGTGCTGGACCGGATCGGTAAATAGCTCCTGGGTGCGGAACTCGCTGAAGTCGGTACATCATTGGCAAGCCGAAAACGCCCATACAGCGGGAGACAAAAAGTCTTGCGGTTCAAAAAAGGACTGCTCGTCTCCTTACATCTTTCCAAACCGATCCGGGTTCAGAGAAGCATCCGCAACACCGGCCACCGTCACCTGCCGTTCGACCACGCCCAGGCTTTGCCAGAAGGCGAGCTGGCGGCCGAGGTCGTCAATGTCCAGGCGCGCCAGCCTGTCGCAGAAGGTCAGCGCGTAGGCGGCCTCGCCCGGGCTGACGCCGGCATGGGCGGCAATGGCCGGGAGATAGGCGCCGAAATGCGCGCCAGGCAGGGCGGTGCCTTCGTCGTCGCGTTGCAGGAACGTCAGATCGTAATCCGCCGTGGCGGCGCGGTAGGCGCGCATGAAGGCAGCCGCCTGCCCGGCCTGGCCGCGCAGCGTGGCGGCGCGGGCGAAGATGACGCCGTCCTGCCACTGCACGAAATCGCTGAGCCGGAGGATGAAAAGGTCGTGCAACCCGGCGCGCCAGGCGAGCGCCTGGGCGTAAGGCAGGACTACCGCATCCAGCATGCCCGCCGCCAGCCCCGACCGCAGCCGCGCCGCATCGTCGTCTTGCGAGAGCTGGAGGGAGGCTGGCGGTATGGCGTAACGAGCGGCGGATTGCACCAGGGCGAAACGGTCGGGCGTGTCCAGCGAGAGCAGGCCGATGCGACGATGCGCGAAATTGGCCGGCCCGCGCAGACCGGCATCCCTGGCCGTGTGCGATACGACGAGAACGGTCGCGGGAAAGCCGGTGCGGTCGGCATATTCCGGCGCGATGATCCGGAGATCGTGGGCCGCGGCATAGGCGAAGAAACTACCGGAAAGCCGGACCGCGCCGAAGGTCGCGCGGCCCTCGGCCACCGCCTGCTCTGCCGCCGCGTCGCTGGTTGCCTGGTCTAGCCGCACGTCGAGGCCAGCCTGGCGGAAATGGCCGCCGACACCGGCCACGACCAGCGTTGCGGCCCCGAGGCCTTCGGCGCCCAACGCCACGGTGACCGGCTCGGCGGCACGGCTGCTGCCGGCCAACAGGCACAGCATGGCGAGCGCGGCCGGCCACCTTGTCCGCGCCCGACGCGCATAGGCAGCCGTACGGTGGCGCCCCGGCCGCTGCCTTGGCGCCACCCGGCTGCTCGGCGGTGTTACTGACGGCAAACCGAGTCGACCTGGATACGCGCGTCCTTGTCGTGGTTTTCCCAGCGTGTGTCAGTGGGATCGAATACCATCGGGCGCAGGTAGTCGTTCGGATCTACCAGCCAGCGCAGTTCCGGCTCGTAATTGACGCCCTCCACGCCGGTCTTCAGCGCGTTCGAAATCGTCTGCAGATAGGTCTGCTTGAATTCCAATGACGAGCTGATGGCGGCCACGTCCGTCATGTGCAGCGGCACGTAGATCTGCGGGCGGACGTGCTGCTGGTAGAGCACCGCGTCGCGTTCCCCGTTGGTGGCGTAACCCAGGCTGACGATCGAGCCGAACTCCACGTCGGTCTCCGGCAGGTCGTCCATGATCTTGAACAGATGCGCGCCCACTGCCGGCGAGGGCAGGCCGGGATCGCTGCCCACGCCTTCGAGGAGCGGACCGGTGGTGTTGTGCCACACGAAGGTGAAGTGGCTGCCGTTGCACAGGACGAACTGATAGAACAGGCTGATCGGGCCGCCCTCGTTGCCGGGCAGCGAGCCGAAGCCGCTGGTGGTCAGGTTCACCTGGCCGGGCTGCGGCGTGAGTTCCGTGCCCACGCCGAGGCAGCCTTGCAGGCCGTTGGCGGCGTAGGGCGCCACGCACAGCCCGGGCGGATATAGCTGCGGCTCGCGCGGGTCGCTTATGTTGTCCACGGGGACGGCGTTGAACACGGTGTCCGTGGGCACCGTGCCGGAGTGGATGTGCTTGAACGCGATCACCCCTGCCACCGGCCACAGCGCCCTCAGCGTCTTCACCTCTGAGCCGGGCACGGAATTGCGCGAGACCAGCGGCGTGCAGGAGATCGGGTTGGCGTCAGGGATAATCTTGGCGCCGCCATTGGCGGTATTCGGATCGTTCGCCATGCGCACGATGTCGGCCTGCAGCACGGCGCAGGTCTCGGGCGTGGAATAGACGGGTACGTTGTCCAGCTTGGCGATGTAGGCGGCGTTGTCGGCATGGTCGCCATGGCCGTGGCCCAGGAAGATCGCCTGCGGCTGCAGCGCCACCAGATCGGACACGTTGATCGGCGTGCGTCGCAGATCCGGTTCGCCTGGTGCGGGCGGCACTTCCAGCCGGTTCAGGTAAGTATCGAGAAGAACCACGCGCCCTTCGAGCGAAACCGCGAGCGAGGCGTTGGTGATCCAGGTGACGATCACCCGGTCGTTGCGGACCGCGCCCGTGCGCTGGTTGACGTTTTCCGCACCAAAGAACTTGGAACGCGCAGCAACCAGCGGGTCGGTCGTGGCTGCGCTTGCACCTTTCATGGCGACGGTGCCCAGGCCCAGGCATAGGCCGATAGCGGACGCGGCGCGCAGTATCGTCTTAGTCGACATCTCAGGTTTCCTCCGATTGTTTCTTTGTTCTGTCGGAGACGGCAGCATAACCCACGAAGGCAACGCGGCAAGGCAGTATGCACTGCGCTACGTCAGTTTTATCACTTGTGAAGGACGGTGTGCGAAAAGCTGCCGAATTAATTGGCAAGCTGCGCACTCGCCGGCAGGAAGAAAGCAAAGTTTTCTTTTTCGAGAAAAGAAGCAAAAAGCTTCTGTGTGCGCTGTCGCAGTGCGCTGCAAGTTGATCATAACGAGTTCATCCGGAGTTGCTGGCGCCGGCCGGCAGAGCGGACTCCAGCATGTTCAGCAATATCCTTGCCGCTTCCAGCCGGTCCGGCCGCCTGTCGCGCAGGATCAGCCGCGCGCCCTTCCGCTCCAGTCCCTCCACCTCCGGCGCCGCGCGGGCCAGGTCGGCCGCCACGCCCGCCGGGCCAGCTTCCAGCCGCGCCACGCCCAGCGCACGGCAATGGGCGCGCAGGTCCGACAAGGCGAGCAGGTTGGCGAGCGGGCCAGGCAACGAGCCGAAACGGTCCTCCAGCTCTTCGGTCAACGCCAGGACTTCCGGCGCGTGGCCGAGACGGACGTGCAAGGCGATGCGGGCGGCAGGGTCGGTCATGTAGGCGGCATCGATGAAGGCGGGCAGGTCCAGCACCACCTCCGGGCTGGTGTCGTCCACCGCCTCGCCACGCTGGCGGGCCATCGCCTGGGCCAGCAGGTGGCGGGCGAGTTCCACGCCCAGCAGCTTGGCGTGGCCGGCCTGCGCGTCGCCCAGCAGGTCGCCGGCACCGCGCTGGTCCAGATCGGCGGTGGCGACCGCGAAGCCGGCGCCCAGCCCGTCATGCGCCTCCAGCGCCGCCAGCCGGCGTGCGGCGGCCGGCGTGGGCGAGTGGGCGGGATCGGTGAACAGCCAGGCCATGCCGCGGGCGCGTCCGCGGCCCACCCGGCCGCGCAACTGATGGAGCTGCGCCAGGCCGAACTGGTCCGCGCGCCAGACCAGGATCGTGTTGGCGCGCGGTATGTCCAGCCCGGCCTCGATGATGTCGGTGGATAGCAGCACGTCGCCATGGCCCTCGGCGAAGCCCACCAGCACGGAATCCAGCGCGTCCGGCTTCATCTTGCCGTGCAGGGTGACCACGGACAGGTCAGGCACCAGCCGCTCGAGCAGCGCGGCCAGCCGGCCCAGGTCCTCGATGCGCGGGCAGACGCAGAAGCTCTGGCCGCCGCGTGCGTGCTCGCGCAGCAGGGCGGTGCGTATGACCGCCTCGTCTTCCTCGCTGACCGTTGTGCGCACCGGCTGGCGGCGCGCCGGCGGAGTGGTCAGCACGGAGATCGTCTGCAGCCCGGCCAGCGCGCCCTGCAGCGTGCGCGGGATCGGGGTGGCGGTCAGCGTGAGGGTGTGCACACCGTCCTTCAGCCGGGCCAGCGCCGCTTTCGCCTTGGTGCCGAAGCGCTGCTCCTCGTCGATGATCACCAGCGCCAGGTTGGCGAAGACAATCTTGTCGGCGGCCAGCGCCTGGGTGCCGATGACCACACGCAGGGAACCCTCAGCCAGGCGGGCGGTGATGGCGCGGGCGTCCGCAGGGCGGGTGAGGCGGGACAGGGCGGCGACCTCCACGCCCAGCGGCGCGAAGCGTCGGCGGAAGGTTGCCAGATGCTGGCGCACCAGCACGGTGGTGGGCGCGAGGATGGCCACCTGGTGGCCGGAAAGTGCTGCGGCGGCAGCGGCGCGCAAGGCCGCCTCCGTCTTGCCGAAGCCCACGTCGCCGCAGAGCAGGCGGTCCATTGGATGCGGGCGGGCCAGGTCGGCTGCGATGTCGGCGAAGGCGGCATCCTGGTCCGGCGTCGGGGTGAAGGCGAAGCCGCCGACGAAACGGTCCATCTCGCGGCGCGGCGGGCGCAAAGCGGGCGCCTTGGCCTGCGCGCGCAGCTCGGCCTCGGCGACGAGGGCTTTCGCCGTCTCGTCCAGGCTGGCCAGCACGCCATCCCGCCGCCTGGCCCAGCTGGTGCCGTCGGCGCGGTCCAGCGACACGCCCTCGGTGCCCGATCCGTAGCGCCAGATCCGGTCCGTCCCGGCGCAATCGACCAGCTTGCGAGCGCCGCCGGCAAAGCCCAGCACCAGATGGTCGGCCGGATGCGCTGTGGTGACCGTCTCGATCCCGTCCAGCCGCGCCATCCCGAAATCGAGGTGGATGACCGCGTCGCCGGGGCGCAGCGGCACGTCGAATAGCCCGTCCTGGGCGGCACGGCCGTGGCGCGGCGGCAGCAACTCGGTGGCAGCCAGCAGCACAGCGTCATCCGTCGCAAACCCGCGCGCCGCGCCGTCCGGCAGCACGCCGACCGTTCCGGCCGGAGCCGCGGCCAGCTCGGCCCAGCCGGCACAGGGCACGGCCTTGGCATCCAGCGCGCGGGCGAGCCGCCGTCCCGAGAGGCCGACGCTCCTGCCAGAGGCGGTCTGCGCGGCCACGAAGGCGCGGGCGGCTTCGGCGGGGTTCCTGCTGGTGCGGAACGCCGGCAGACGCCCGGCTTGCGGCCAATCCAGCACCGTGGCCGCCGCGGTGGCGCGTCCCCAGGCCTCCCGGTCCAAATACAACCCGTCCGGCGGCAGCGTGCCGCCGGACGCGCGGCAGAGGGCGACACGGGTCGCGCGTGCCTCCTCGACCTGGGCCAGATGGTCCGCCGCGCGCTCGGCCGCCTGCGGGTCCAGCAGGATCTCCGCGCCCGGCATCAGGGCCAAGACGCTCGCCAGCGCGCCCACGATCTCGGGCAGGGCGTGCTCCAGGCCGGGTGCGCGATCGGGCGCGCTCTCGTCCGGGCCGAACACCAGTTCGGATGCGGGCCCGATCGCCTGTTGAGCGACCGCGCCGGCGCTGCGCTGCGTCTCCGGGTCGAGACGGTCGATCTCGGCAATCGTGCAGGCCTGGCCCTCGCCCTCCAGCCGAATGCGCAGCGCCGGGCTGCCATCGGCCGGAACCACATCGAGCACCGAGCCCTGGTGGGCCATGTCGCCTGGCTGGTCGGCCTCGTCGGCCAGCGCGAAACCCAGCCGGGCCAGTTCCCCGCACAACGCGCCTGCGTCCACCACCTGGCCGGCCGCGATCGTCACGGACCTGTATTGTTCGGGCGGCGGCAGGAGCTGCACCGCGGCTTCCGGCGAGGCGACCACCAGGCGCGCTTCGCCCGATGCGATCGCGCGAACTGCGCGCATGCGCTGGCCCATAACCGCACGGGACGGGCTGGCGCGGTCATAGGCCAGGCAATCCCAACCGGGCAGCAGGACGGGCGAGAGTTCCGGCACCAGAGCCGCGGCCGAGGCCGCCAGCCGCGCCGCCTGCGCCTCGCTATGGGCGATCAGGAGAAAACGGGCGTCCGCCGCGCGCGCGGCCAGAGCGGCAAGACCGGCCTCCTCGCTGGGATGGGTGTCGTTCTGGTCCTTCGGCAAGGGCGCGCCTTCCTGCGAAACGGAGGGCGATGAACGGGCAGGCCGCGCATTCGTTCAGGCCTGCAGCATGACAGATACGTACAATCTTGCGCGCTTCGCGCAGGCCCAGGCGCCGGTCTATCGCCAGGTGCTCACCGAATTGCAGGCCGGGCAGAAGCGCAGCCATTGGATGTGGTTCGTCTTCCCGCAAATCGCCGGGCTGGGGATGAGCGCCACCTCGCGCCATTACGCCATAGCCTCTCTGGACGAGGCGCGCGCCTATCTGGACCATGCTGTGCTGGGTCCGCGCCTGCGGGAGTGCACCGACGCGGTATGCGCGCATCGCGACCGGTCCGCGCTGGCGATCTTCGGCGTTCCGGACGACGCGAAGTTCCGCTCGTCGATGACGCTGTTCGCGCAGGTGGATCCGGCGTTCGGGACGGCGCTCGCGGTGTTTTTTGAGGGGCGGGCGGATGAGCGCACTTTGGCGCTGCTGGACAAGGCCAGGGGCTCTGCCCCTGGACCCCGCTAAGGACAGTCGTCTTTAGCCCCTATTACACGCACCCAAACAAAATGGAGTCTGGGGCCAAGACCCCAGCGGGATTTGGGGCGGAGCCCCAACCTTCCTGTTCGTCAGACCGGTTCCAGCACCGGGGTCGGCTCCGCCTTGATCGCGGCCACCTTGCGCTCGACCTGCTCCACGATGTGGTCGATCATGCTCGCACCCTCCACCGTGTGGTCCTGGCGCCCGGCCGCGTAGACCATGTGCCGGCCGTTGCCGCCGCCGGTCACGCCCAGATCGGTCATCAGCGCCTCACCCGGCCCGTTCACCACGCAGCCGATGATGGACAACGTCACCGGCGTCTCGATATGCGCCAGGCGTTCTTCCAGGGCGGCCACGGTGCGTATCACGTCGAAGCCCTGGCGGGCGCAGGACGGGCAGGAGATGATCTTGACGCCGCGGTGGCGGATGCCCAGCGACTTCAGGATGTCCCAGCCGACATGGACTTCCTCGGCGGGTTCGGCGGAGAGGCTGACGCGCAGCGTGTCACCGATGCCGGCCCAGAGCAGGTTGCCCAGACCGATCGCGGACTTCACCGTGCCGGCGCGCTTTCCGCCGGCTTCCGTGATGCCGATATGGAGCGGGTGGTCGCAGACTTCGGCGAGCTGGGTGTAGGCGGCGACCGCGAGGAAGACGTCGGACGCTTTCACGCTGATCTTGAACTCGTGGAAATCGTGGTCCTGCAGGATCTTGGCGTGTTCAAGGGCCGATTCGACCAGAGCGTCCGGGTTGGGCTCGCCGTATTTCTCCAGCAGGTGGCGTTCCAGGGAGCCGGCGTTGACGCCGATGCGTATGGAGCAATTGTGGTCTTTCGCGGCGTTGACCACTTCGCGGACGCGTTCGGCACTGCCGATATTGCCCGGGTTGATGCGCAGGCAGGCGGCACCGGCCCGGGCGGCCTCGATGGCGCGTTTGTAGTGGAAGTGGATGTCGGCCACGATCGGCACGTTCACCTCGCGCACGATCTCGGCGAGTGCGGCGGTGCTCTCCACGTCCGGGCAGGAGACGCGCACGATGTCCACGCCGGCGATCTCGGCCAGGCGTATCTGGGCGATGGTGGCGGGCGCGTCCGAGGTAAGCGTGTTGGTCATGGTCTGCACGCTGATCGGCGCGTCGCCGCCCACGGGCACGCGGCCCACATGTATCTGCCTGGAGCGGCGGCGTTCGATCTTCTGGTAGGGGCGGTAGTTCATGGGCGTGGGTTTCCCGTGCGGGGCGTCTCGCTTCGCGCTGGATATAGGGTTGCCGGCGGGGTGGGTCAAAGAGGTTATGGCAAGCGGGTGCGCCGTGCGGGCCGGCGGCCGCGGCTTCTCGGCAGGCGGCCTTGCTGGGAAGCTGCCCGGCGCCAGCCAGCGTAACGGTCGCGTAACTTCTGCCGGCTACCTTCGATGGCGTCGCAACGGACTCGCGCCATGGCCTCACCCAAGCACGCCAGCATCGTCGTCTGCACGCCCTGCTACGGCGGCGTGGTCACCCAGGGCTACATGCTGTCCACCACCAACCTGATGATGCAGGGCATACAATCCGGTTTCGCCGTGACCGTGGACCTGCACGGGTTCGATTCGCTGATCACCCGCAGCCGCAATACGCTCGTTGCCCGCTTCATGGACCGGCCGGACACCACCCACCTGCTGTTCGTTGATGCGGACATCACCTACCTGCCGGCCTCCGTGCTGCGGATGATCGCCTTCGGGCAGGACGTGGTGGCCGGCATGTATCCGCTGAAGACGCGGGACTGGTCACCCGAGGCGATCACCCGGGTCAGGCAGGGCGAGGGGCTGGAGACCGCGGCGCTGCGCTATGTAGGCCTGCCCTGCGAGGGCGGCGAGCGCGAGGAGGCGAACGGCTTCGTCACCGGGCAATACGCGGGCACCGGCTTCATGCTGATCCGGCGCGCGGCGCTGGCGCGGATGATGGAGGCGTATCCGGAGCTGCGCTTCGCCGCCGCGCATGACCGCGCGACCGATCATGCAAGCAGGCACCAGTTCGCGCTGTTCGACTGCATGATAGAACCGGAGACGCGGCATTACCTTAGCGAGGACTACACCTTTTGCCGGCGCTGGCGCGCGCTGGGCGGCAAAATCTGGCTGGATACGCAGGGTGCGATGGCACACACCGGCGCGCATGATTTCGTGGGCAACCCGGCGTTGCGATATCCTGTCGCTGCGTAAGGCCGCGCGGTCATCTTGATCGACCGCCTCAGGAGCGCCGGGAACAGCCGGGCAGCCTCTCTTCTTCGCGAAAGACGTTCTTGCCCGCTTTTCACTCCGGCGGCACCGGCGAACACGCGACAGTCGCCGCCCGCGCCAGCACCACCATGCGCCGGGCCGCCACGCCGGCGCCCGCCATCTCGCCCGCCACATGCTGCAGCAGCGGGCTGGACAGCAGCGCGTGGGTGGCCGTGTTCACAGCCACTTCCGTGCCCACCACCGCGCCGGCTGACAGCGCGGTGCGGCGCAGCAGGCCGAGCGTTGCCAGCAGGCCTGGCCGCAGGCCGTGCAGGGCGGCTACCTGGCGTATCAGGCGCAGGCCGCGCCAGGCTACGAACAGCGCCGCCAGCCCTGGCGAGGGCATGGCCGCCACCCCTGCCAGCGATTGCAGCGCGGCAGTGCGGCCCAGCGCCTCGGCCTGTGTGCGCAGGGCGGCCGCAGGGCCGGCGCGCAGCAGGGCCAGTATGGCGTCGGGGTCGTTGACGGCGTCGATGGCCGGCAGCAAAGCCGGACCCTCGGGCAGTTCGCGAAGCCACGCGCGCGCGGCCTGAGCGCGGGCGGCCGGATCCTGTCCGGCCAGGTCCGCGCGTAGCCGGTCCACGCCGCGCAGGGCTGACAGCGCCGCCCACTCGCGCCAGAAACCCAGGCCGATCATGCCGAAACCGGTGGCGGCCACACCTGCGGCCGCACCCCCCAGAAAGGCACTGCGGGCGAAGGTTTCGGCCACAAGGTTGCCGGCTTCCAGCGCCGCCCCGCCCAGCACCAGCAGGCCGGCGCCGCCCAGCACCAGCGCCGGCATCGCCCAAGGGCGGCGCATGGACGCGGGCAGCTCCACTTCGGCCAGCACCACGGCCGGTTCCAGCCGAGGTGCCGGCAGCTCCTCGGTCTCGATGCGGGGGGCGGGATGCGGGGTCACAGCACGTCGTCCAGCAGGAAAGCGAGCATCGCGTCCAGCCCCACATTCGGGACGCCGAGCCGGCCGCCTTCGGGCAGGCGCATCGGTTCGAATTGCGGTAGCGCCAGAAAGGGGTGGGACCAGAAATCGCCGTCCGGCGGACGGTCGGGCACTTCGCCCGGGTAGGAGCGCGTCATCGCCTGCTGGCCGAGCACGCGGCCACGCACGGCGCTGACCGGCCTCCCCTCCAATGTCCAGACGAAATCCTCCGTGCAGCGGACGGAGGCAATGGCGAAATGGCCGCTGCGCAGGCTGCCCGAAGCCGCCTGTGGCATCGGCGTGAGCGCACGCATCAGGGCCGCCAAATTGCCGCGCTGGCGCTCGGCCACGTGGTCCGCCTTGGTGGCGGCGAACGCCACGCGGGAGATGATACGGGGCGGCAGTTGCAGGCTGGCGAGCGCGCCCAGCGCTTCGAGCCAGGAGAACTCCCACCGCAGCGAGCCGGAAGCCGCCGCGAGTGCCGCCTGCATGTCCGCGAACGCCGCCTCGCCGGCATGCAAGGCGGTCAGCACGTCGGCCAGGATAACTAGCCGGTCGACATTGGCGAATAGCGGCGAGGCGAGCTCGCGGCGTATCGCGTCCTGGTAGGCGCCGTAGCGCTCGGCGAGCAGGGCCACCAGCCCACCCTGGCCGACGGCGGGGAAGAAGGACAGCCACGGCGCTTCCGGGCCAGGTGCCGGCATCAGGTGGCGGCCGGGCTGCAGGAAGGCCAGGCCCTGGTCGCGCAGGCGGCCCAGCATCTCGCGGTAGAGGCGGGTGCCGGCATGGGCCAGGCCGTCATCGGCCGCGGCGCGGGCGGGCAACGCGCGGGCAAAGGCCAGGAACGGCGCCGTGACGGCGGCGATGCCAGGCGCCTCCAGCCGGCGCAGCGTGGCCGCCGACCACTGCGCGAAGCTCTGCGCCAGCATCGGCAGGTCGATCAGCCACTCGCCGGGATAGTCCAGGAACTCCAGCCGCACGTGGCGCGCGGGCAGGGCGCCGCGCGGCAGTCTGGTGGTCAGCGCCAGCAGCGAGACGGCGTCCGTGCGTTCGGGCCAGGCGGGCGGATCAGCGGCCAGGCGGGCCAGGTGCCGCGGCTGGTCGAAGCGCGGCACGCTGCCGGCGCCGAGCGGCGCCAGCGCCCAGCGCCTGGCCAGCAGGTTGGCCGCCGCAGAAGTGAGGAACGCCGTCTTGCCGGCGCGCGACAGGCCGGTGACGCCGATGCGCAGCGTGGTGGTGGCGAACGGCCAGGCCTGCACCCCGGCATAGGCGGCCTGCTGCAGCGCACCGCCCAGGCCGCCGAGCAGGCTCACTTGCGCTCGATCAGCTCGATCTTGTAGCGGTCCGGGTCCTCGACGAAGGCAATGACCGTGGTGCCGTGCTTCACCGGCCCGGCCTCGCGCACCACGCGGCCGCCGCCGGCGCGGACCGCCTCGCAGGCGGCGGCCACGTCGGGCACGCCCACGGCCAGGTGGCCGAAGGCGGTGCCAAGCTCGTAGGGGCCCTGCTGGTCCCAGTTATAGGTCAGCTCGATTTCCGCCTGGCCTTCGGCATTGGTGGCGTAACCCATGAACACCAGCGTGTAGCGGCCGGCAGTGACTTCGTTGCGGCGCAGCTCCTTCATGCCGAGGAGGTTTCGGTAAAAGGCGATGCTGGCGTCCAGGTCGGTGACGCGCAGCATGGTGTGTAGGAAGGTGCTCATTGGGGATATCCTAAGGAAGGAAGGCCTTCTTTTCTGAAGAAAAGAAGCAAAAGACTTTTGTCTCCACGCATTTGCACCAGCCTGCCGCATCCGGAAACACCGAAGCGCCCCAGCGTCGCGGAAAGAAAAGTTTTTTGCTTCTTTTTTTAAAAAAGAAGGCCTTGCTTGCTTACTTAGGCTCCACCCCCACCAAAAACACGCCAGCCGCATCCGCCGCCGCCACGCAAGCCGCCATATCCGTCACCAGCGTCCCCCCCGCCTCGAACGCCACCCCGCGCAGTCCCGCCGCCGCCGCCGCCTCGATCGTGCGCGGCCCTATCGTGGGCAGGTCCGCGCGGCGGTCCTGGCCGGGCTTGACCAGCTTAACCAGCGCGCCGCCCGGCCCGGGCCGGCGCAGTTCGGCGGCGCGGGCGATCATGCGATCCGTGCCTTCGATCGCCTCGACAGCCAGAACGCAGCCGGCCTGCACCACGCAGGCCTGGCCCACATCGGCGGTGCCCAGCGCGCGCAACACGGCGATGCCGCGTTCGATGTCGGCCTGCGCCAGGGCGTCGGGAGCCACGCGGCCGGCCTGGCCGGCGGGGCCCAGGGCGGAGGACAGGACCTCGTGGGCGCCGATGATGCGGAAGCCTTCCTCGGCCAGCACGCGCACCACGGCGGCGAGCAGGCCGTCATCGCCGGAGAAGGCGTTGCGGCCGATCCGCGCCAGGATGCGGGCGCCTTCCGCGTCCGGCCGCAGATCCAGCAGGGAAGGGCGGCGCACCGGGCCCACGAGCACGAGGTCCTGGCAGCCTTCCGCGCGCAACAGGGACAGCATGCGGCCGGCGGCACCCAGGCGGACGATGGCGTGCTTGTAAGGTGCGATCACCGCCGGCTCGGCGAAATCCTCGAAGCCGATGATGAAAACGCGCCGTCCGGCGCCGGAGGCGGCAGCGGCAACCTGGCCCGGAAACGGACCGCCGCCGGCCAGGATGCCGAGGGGCGTGTCAGACGACATTCATGGTGACCTGTGTCCTGCAAGGCGACGCTGACGGCATGGAGAGGGTTAAACGCCAGGCAGCATAGTTTATCCGAAAAGCATTTTTTGTTACTCCGGTCCAAATATTACGAAATTCCCGTTGCGTTCGGTTCTGAAGCGAATTAACACTGGGTTCGTAGATCACGGAGTTGTGATATGAAGGATTTCAGTGCTGTGGACGAGAACGAGCTCGGCCTTACTCCCAGCGTAAACGGTATTCTGCATTGCCTGAAGTTCCTGGCGGCGGAGGCTGCCTCATTGAAGCTGTTGCGCACGCTTTCCGCCATCGAGGACGCTCTGGAGATGGCAGCTTGCGAGAGTGGCGCCAACGGCCTGGACGAAAGGCGGGAAGAGCCGGCAAGCCCGGTGTTCCACTGAAAATCGCAAACCGAGGCGCATGCCCGGAGAGTCCGCTACGGCACGGGTAGAAACCTTCTTTTCCGAAAAAGAAGGTTTCGCCCGCTCCCGAAAACCCAGCCGTCAGCCCGGCTCGTCATCCAGCCGCGCCGTGCTGCGGACCAGGCCGCGACGGCTAGGCACGTCGATGAAGGCCAGCATCTCGGCCACCAGCGCGTCCGCGCTTAAGGCGCGGGCTTCGGCGAGGCGGGTGGCGAACACCGCTTGTCCGTCCGCATCGGCGGCGAAGAGCAGGCGGAAAGCGGCGCGCAGCCGGTGGAGGCCGGCGCGGTCCACACCGCGCCGCTTCAGCCCGACCACGTTCAGCCCGGTCAGCCGCGCCCGGTTTCCAAGCACGGTGCCGAACGGGATCACGTCCGCCTCCACGCCTGACGCGCCGCCCACCATCGCCGCGCGGCCGATACGCACGAACTGGTGCAAGGCAGTGGCGCCGCCGATCACCGCACCGTCGCCGATCGTCACATGGCCGCCCATCACCACGTTGTTGGCCACGATCACGCCGTCGCCCAGCTCGCAATCATGCGCCACGTGGACCACGGCCATCAGCAGGCAGTCGGCCCCCACGCGGGTGACGCCGGTGCCGGTGACGGTGCCGCGGTGGATGGTGCAGTGCTCGCGTATCTGGGTGCGCGGGCCGATCACCGTGCGGGTCGGCTCTCCGCGGTATTTCAGATCCTGCGGCGGCAGGCCGACGGTGCAGAACGGGTAGAGCACGCAGCCCGCGCCGATGCGCGTGTCCCCGTCCACCACCACGTGGCTGACCAGGCGCACGCCCGCTTCGATCACAACGTGCTCGCCCACGCTGCACCACGGCCCGATTTCGGCGTCAGGCGCCACCTGCGCTCCCGGGGCCACGATCGCCGTCGGGTGCACCCGCCCCGCCGAGGGCAGCTCGACCACGCTGTCCATCAGGCGCCGCCCGGCGGGCTGTCCATGATCATCGCCGAATAGGTGGCTTCGGCCACGGAGACGCCGTCCACCCTTGCCACGCCGGAGAATTTCCACACGCCGCCGCGCCGGCGCTCCCGCGTCACATGTATGCGCAACTGGTCGCCTGGCAGCACGGGCCGGCGAAACTTCGCACTCTCGATGGTCATGAAATAGACCAGCTTGCCCGCCGCCTGCGGCCCCAGCGAGAGCACCACCAGGACGGCGGAGGTCTGCGCCATGCTTTCGATGATGAGCACGCCCGGCATTACCGGATGGCCGGGAAAGTGGCCCTGGAAGAACGGCTCGTTCGCGGTGACGTTTTTAATGCCCACGGCCGAGACGTTCGGCACGACGTCCACCATGCGATCGAGCATCAGCATGGGGAAGCGGTGCGGGATGGCGTGCATGATCTGCGCGATGTCCACCACGCCTATCGTAGCGCCGGCCGTCTCCAGATCAGGAGTCTGCGCCGGCAGCCCCGGATCCACCTTGCTGTCCTGTGCCGTACCGTCCATCGCTTTCAGCCTGCCGCCTTTTTGCCATCCGTGCCCGACGCGTCCGGGGCAGCGCCCGGACCGGAGGCTGAGTTCCCGCGTTTTGCCAGGCGGCGCAAGGCGGCCACGTTGCGGAAGAACTCACGCACCGGCAAGGCCGGGCTGCCGATCACGTCCGTGGCGGCCGGCACGTCCGACATGACGCCGGCCTGCGGGCCTATGCGGGCGCGCGCACCCACCCGCAAGTGCCCGCCCAGCCCGGCCTGCGCGCCGATCTGGACGCCATCCTCCAGCGTGCAGGAACCGGCCATGCCGGATTGCCCGGCCATGACGCAGTTGCGGCCGAGCTGCGAGTTGTGGCCGATCTGGACCAGGTTATCGATGCGCGAGCCGGCGCCGATGACAGTATCGTGCGAGGCGCCGCGGTCGACGGTGCTGTTGGCACCCACCTCCACGTCGTCCTGCAGGATCACCCGGCCCAACTGGGGCACGCTGACGAAACCTTGCGGCGTGACGGCGAAGCCGAAGCCTTCCTGGCCGATGCGTGCCCCCGGGTAGACGTATACGCGCGCGCCGAGCAGCGCGTGGCTAACGCTGGCGCCCGCGCCGATACGGCAGCCTGGGCCCATCTCCACTCCCTGGCCGATCACCGCGTGGGGACCGATCTGGCAGCCGGCACCCAGCACGGCACGCGCGCCCACTACGGCATAGGGGCCAACTTCGCAGCCTGCGCCCACCGAGGCGGCGGAATCGATCACCGCGGTCGGGTGAATGCCGGGTGTAGCATGCGGCGCGGGGTGGAACAGCCGGCAGACATGCGCCCAGGCGAGATGCGGGTCCGCCGCGACGATGACGGCGCAGCTCTGCGGTACACGCGAGGCCAGGGCTGCGCCGATCACGACCGCGCCGGCCTGCGTCTGTTCCGCCGCCGCCACGTAGCGGGGGTTGTGCAGCACGGCCACCTGGTCGGGCGTGGCAGTCTGGAGCGCGGCCACGCCGGTCAGCTTGCGGCCGCCGAGCGCCTCTTCGCGTTCCGGCGCGCCGCCTGCCGCCCGGGCCAGCTCAGCCAGTGTGAACGGGCCGGCGCGGCCGAAAAAGCGCGGGTCGCCGAGCAGGGATGGCGAGGCGGCCCCCTCCGTCATCACGCACCGCGCCTATGCAGCGATCCCGGCCTCAATGCGTCGGCTGGGCCGGGGTGGCGGCGGCGAGCGCGGGCGGCGTGCCCCAATCCTTGGGAAGCTTGGCAGGGTCGATGCCGTCCTCGGGGATCTGCACGGTCGGCATCAGCTTGTTGAGCTGAGCCACCACCTGGTCGGTGATGTCGAACTCGGGGATGTTCAGCGCCACCTGGCTGCGGTGCAGCACCACGTTCATGTTGTGGCTCTCGGCCACCTGGCGAATCACCGCCACCAGCGTGCTCTCGATCTGGTTCAGCGCCACCTGGCCGGCTTCCGCGATGATGCGGTTGCGGTCCTGCAAGCCGCGGCGGTCGGCGTTCACCCGTTCGCGCAGCGCCCGCTCGCGGGCGCGGCCCTGGTCAGGCGTCAGCTTCGGGGCGTCTGCCTGGAGCGCCTGCTCCATCGCGCGCCAGCTTGCCTGGGCGTGCTCCACGTCCAGGCGCAGCTTCTCCTTGCGGGCGCCGATCACGCGCTGGATGATCTGCGCGGCGTTGGACTGGCGCATCACGTCCGGCACGCCGAGCACGCCGATGATCACGGTGGGCGGCGACGCCACCTTCGGCAGTGCCGGCAAAGTGGGCACAGGCGGCGTGGGCAGCGGCGGCAAAGGCTGCTGCTGCTGGGCCTGTTCCTCGGGCACCTGCTCCGGCTCGGGCGCCAGGGGTGCGGCGGCCACCGGCACCGGACGCGCTGTGCGTGGTGTGCGGGCGGGTGCGGCCGTGTGCGGGGCGGCGGGTGTCGGCGGGATGAAGTAGCCGGGGCTGCTCTGGGCGTAGGCGGGCAGCGCTGCGAGCAAAATCAACAAGGAAGCAAGGCAGGCCGCGTTGGCAAGGGGTGTGCGTGTCATTGGAACCTCGTTCCGAAACCGAATTTGAAGACCTGTGTCTGGTCGTAGGGTTGCTTGACCAGCGGGATGCCGAAATCGATGTTGATCAGGCCGAACGGGCTCTTCCACGAAATGCCGACGCCGGCCGACACGCGTATCCCGCCGCCGTCGTAGAAGCACTGACCGATCGAGTCGCCGTGTTCGTCCACGATGTGTCCGTGCACGCGCGGCAGGGTCGCCAGGCAGCTATTGGCGGCATTCGGCGGCACGTTCAGGCCGGACAGCCCGCCGGAATCGACGAAGGTGCGGCCGGTCAGGCCGAAATCGGCAGGCACGGGCAGCGGAAAGTGCAGCTCGGTACTCTGCGTGTAGATGAAGTTGCCGCCGATACTGTCGCTGCCGTGGTAGAAGATCTCGTCGACGGGGCAACCGCCGACCGGTCCCTTGGGCGCGTTCTCCAGGCAGGTGGAGTAGGCCACCGAATGCGGGCCCACGCCCTGGTCGAGGAAGCCGCGCAGGTTGTCGCCGCCCAGGAAGAAGCGGTCGATGATGCGCTCCTTGCTCTGGAAATTGTCCAGATAGCCGGCACCCTGGCTGAACGAGATGCCCCACAGCGAATTGCCGGTGAGGATGTCGAGCGGCAGGAAGTAGGTCGTGTCGATCTTCGAACGTAGATAATGCTCGTCGCCGCCGATGCCGGCCAGGTCGTTGCCGATACGTATGATGAAGCCGGTATGCGGCGCCACCCGGCTGTCGCGGTAGTCGAAGGACAGCGTCTGGCCGATCTGTGAGAGCAGCGAGTAGCCCGCCTCGTCCTGCACGTAGACGCTGGCGAACTCGCTGATGTTGTTCACATCGCGATCGCTGACGGTGTAGTTGAAAGCCTGGCTGATATGGTCGTTGTAGGAATAGCCCAGCCGGATCGACACGCCGTAGCGCGTCTCGCTGTAGTCGGACACGTACTGGTTGTTGTTGGTCAGGTAGAAGATGTCGCCGCCGGCGACCAGGTTGCGGTCCAGGAAGTACGGATCGGTGGCGGAGATGTCCACCTGGCTCTGCCGTTCGGCGATTGTGCCGTTGATGCCGGCGTCTATCCCGGTGCCGATCAGGTTGTGCTGGCGCAGGCCGGCCTGGCCCAATATGCCGGAGGTGGTGGAATAGCCGCCGCCCAGCGAGAGCTCGCCGGTGGCCTTTTCCGTCAACTCGGTGTTGACCACCACGCGGTCGGCCGCCGAACCGGGCACCGGCGTCACCTTCACGTCGCTGAAATAGCCGAGATCGGTCAGGCGCTGCTTGGTCAGGCGGACCAGGGCGGGGTCGTTCGGATCGCCTTCGGCGAAGCGGAACTCGCGGCGAATGACACGGTCCCGGGTCACCGTGTTGCCGCTTATGTCGATGCGCTCCACGTAGGTGCGCGGGCCCTGGGCGATGTCGAACTCCAGGTCCACCAGGTGCTTCACCCGGTCACGCGCGATGCGCGGGTTGACCACCAGGAACGGGTTGGCGTTGGCGCGGCGCACCGCGTCCTGGATCGTGTCGCTGCTCTTCTCGACCAGGTTGCCGTTGTAGAACGCGCCCTGCTCTTCCTTGATCAGGCCGGCATAGGGTTTGGCGTCCACCTTGGGCACGTTGCTTTTCACCGTCAGCTTGCCCACCCGGTAGCGCTCGCCCTCGCTGACCTGGAAGGTCAGGAAGAACGCCTGGCGCTCCGGCGACAGCTCGGCCACCGTGTTGGTAACCTGCACGTCCGCGTAGCCGTGTTCCAGGTAGAAGCGGCGTATCAACTCGCGGTCGAAGTTCACCCGCTCCGGGTTGAACTGGTCACTGCTGCTGAAGAAGCGCCACAGCCGCTCCTCGCGGCTGTCTATCACGCCCTTGAGGTCGCTTTCGGAGAAGGCGTGATTGCCTACGAAGACGATGCGGCTGATCTTGGTCTCCGGACCCTCGACGATCTTGAAGATCACGTTGACCCGGTTCTGCGGCAGGCGGGTGATGAACGGTTCCACGGTGGCGGCGAAGCGGCCCTTGCCGGCGTAGACGCCGAGCAGCTTGGTGCGGTCCTGCTGGGCCATGCGCACGGTGAACACGGCGCGCGGGCGCAGCTCCAGCGCCTTGCGCAGGTCGTCTTCCTTGACGTTGTGGTTGCCCTCGAAACTGATGTTGTTGACCAGCGGGTTCTCGCGGACATGCACCACCAGGGTGGAGCCGTCGCGGGTGATGCTGACGTCACTGAACAAGCCGGTGGCGTAGAGAGTGCGCAGGGAACGGTCCACGCGCTCGCTGTTGAACGAGTCGCCCGGGGTGACCAGCATGTAAGAGAGGATCGTGCCCTCCTCGATACGCGCGTTGCCGACGATGCGTATGTTCTGGATGGCGTCGGCCGGGTTGCCGGGGGCCGCCGTGGCAGCAGCCGGGTGCACGGGGCGCGGCCGGCGGTGTGGGTGCGCGGGCGGACGGGGCGCCGGGGCCTGGCCGGGGGAGGCGGGCTGATCAGGCGAGGCAGGAGGGGCAGCCTGGCCGGCATCCTGCGCAGACGCGGTGCTGGTGGCGAGAAGGGGCAGCACGCAGATCGAGGCAAGCAGCGCGGCGCGTGAACGGTGCAACGAGGGACCCCCAGATGATCGACCGCCGACGCTGCAGTTCATCGCAGGCGGTGGCGGGAGCGGCGCATAATATAAGCCGCGTCCGGTGCGGGCTACCCGAGAACGTGATCGCTGTCCATGCGGAGCATGGGGTCGTTGCAGTTGGTTGCTTGTCGGGCTGCCGAACGATGCCCGGCTGTGAAAAGCACCGTGGCGTTGGCCTCCGCCGCCGCTGCCCGCGGACGGCGGCATCCGATTCAGCCGATTAGGTGCGCCACCCACTTCACCGCGCCCGTGTGCACCAGGTCATTCCAGGAGATGAACAGGAAGAACGATGCGATGAAGGCGAAGCCCAGGCGGTAGCCGTATTCCAGGGCGCGCGCCGGCAGCGGGCGCCCACGCACCGCCTCCGCCGCGTAGAACATCAGGTGGCCGCCATCCAGCACCGGGATCGGCAGCAGGTTCACCAGGCCCAGGTTGATCGACAGGAAGGCGGTGAACGTGACCACCGCCACGAAGCCCAGCTTGGCTACCTGGCCGGCGATGACGAATACGCCGACCGGGCCCGCAAGCTCGTGCACGCCCTGTCCCGTGGTGATGATGTGCACCAGCCCGGTCAGTATCTGCCACAGCACCGCGCCGGTCCGCGCGACCCCCGCCACGATCGCCGTGCCGACCCCCAGCCTCTCGTAGGTTTCCGCGGCACCGGCCGAGACGCCCAGCAGCCCTACCGACATATCGCCCGGCGTCTTCGGCTGAATCAGCACGTGCACGTCCAGGTCCTGCGTGCCGCGGTGTATGTCCATGTCCAGCGTGCGGCCGGCGCTGGCGGCGACGATGCGCCGCATGTCCTCGAAGGCGGCGATCCTGGTGCCGTCGATGCTGCGTATGGCGTCACCCGGCTGCAGCCCGGCCAGGGCGGCGGAGCTTCCGGGCGCCACCTCCCCCACCACCGCCGGCGGGTTGTCCACCGCCACCGGCCGGCCGATCGTGGCATACAGCCCGGCGAACAGCACGGCGGCGAGCAGAAAGTTGGCAATCGGGCCGGCCGCCACGACGATGGCGCGGGAGAGCACGGATTTTTCGAAGAAGGCGTGGCCGTGGCGTATCGCTTCCTGATCCGTCGGCAGTTCGTCGCCCACGGACAGCGCCATGCCGTGCATCTTCACGAAGCCGCCGAGCGGCAGCAGGCACAGCTTCCAGACCGTCTCGTGGCGGTCCGTCCAGGACAGCAGCTTGGGGCCGAAACCGATGGAGAACGCTTCGACATGGATGCCGCGCCAGCGGGCGGCGAGGTAGTGGCCCATTTCGTGGATGAACACGAGCAGGCCGAGCACCACGAGCCGGCTGGCGACCATTTGCAGGACGTGGAGGATAGAGGACATCAGGTGCTCCGAACCAAGGCAGACCGTCTTATCTGAAAGACACGAAAGACCTCACACCATACCCTGGCGTGTTAAGTCTTCGTCACGGCCGTCGGGTAGATGGAGCTTGGTGCCTGGAGGAAGCAAGGCCTTCTTTTCCGGACAGACGAGCAACAAGCTTTGACGGCGCTGCCACGTCCGCAGCCGGGAGGATGCCTTCCTGCTCAGGCCGCGCGGGCCGAAGCGCGCCGCGCGGCGACAGCCTCCGCCGTGCGGCGTGCCTGGGCGTCCAGCGTCACGACCGCCTCCAGCGTGTCCGCGGGCGGGGTGCCTATGGAGGCGAGGGTCGCCTCGACCACCGCGGCGATGTCCAGCAGGCCGATCCTGCGGTCCAGGAAGGCGGCCACCGCCACCTCGTTGGCGGCGTTCAGTATCGTGGGCGCGCCGGCGCCTGCCCGCAGCGCCTCGCGCGCAAGGCGCAGGGCGGGAAAGCGGACCTCGTCCGGCGGCAGGAACTCCAGGCGGCCGACCTGGGCCAGGTTCAGCCGTGGCGAGGACGTGGCCAGGCGCGCCGGCCAGGCCAGCGTGTGGGCGATGGGTATGCGCATGTCCGGCGCACCCATCTGGGCGATGACGCTGCCGTCCTTGTAGCAGACCATGCCGTGGATGATCGATTGCGGATGAACCAGCACGTCGATCTCGTCGGAGGCGAGGCCGAACAGGCGGGCGGCCTCGATGACTTCCAGGCCCTTGTTGAACAGGGTAGCCGAATCGATGCTGATCTTGGCGCCCATGGACCAGACCGGGTGACGCAGGGCCGTCTCCGGCGTGGCGCGCGCCATCTCCTCCAGGCTGGCGGTGCGGAACGGGCCGCCGGATGCGGTCAGGATGATGCGCTCCAGCCCGGCGCGGTCGCTGCCGGCGAGCGACTGGAAGATGGCGTTGTGTTCGGAGTCGACGGGCAGCAGCGTGGCGCCGGCCTGCGCCACGGCGCGCAGCATGACGTCGCCTGCCGAGACGATGGCCTCCTTGTTGGCCAGCGCCAGGGTGCGGCCGCCCTCGGCGGCGGCCAGAGTGGGCGCCAGGCCGGCGACCCCGGTGATGGCGGCCATTGTCCAGTCGGCACCCAGCCGGGCCGCTGCGAGCACGGCGTCCTGCCCGCAGGCCACGCGTATCCCGGAGCCGGCGAGGGCGGCCGACAGAGTGGCGTGCATGGAGGGATCGCTGCAGACGGCCAGCTCGGCACGCAGCAGGCGCGCCTGCGCGGCCAGGGCCTCGGAAGAGCTGTTGGCGACCAGCGCCAGGACACGGTAGCGATCCGGCGCGGCCGCGAGCAGATCGACGGTGCTCTTGCCTATGCTGCCGGTGCTGCCGAGAATGGTTACGGTTCGCATTGTTGCTCCGGAAGAAAACGAGCGATCCTGTTTCGTGACACGGGACCGGACAGGTTCTGCTCCTCCGACCGGGCCGCGCCCGGCCCATGTCGGTCAAGGATACGCCCCGCCGCCGTCACGGGCCAAACGCCAGCAGCAGGATCGCCAGAGCCGGCGCGGAGGTGAGCACGCCGTCCAGGCGGTCGAGCAGCCCGCCATGGCCCGGGATCAGGCGCCCGGAATCCTTCACGCCGAAGCGGCGCTTGATGGCGCTCTCCAGCAGGTCGCCGGCCTGCGCGATGATGCTGAGAAGCAGGGCTACGGGGGCCACCAATGCCAGGCGTTCCGGCCAGGCCGCCATGCCGGCCAGCACGGCGATCAGCGTGCCGCCAATGGCACCCGACCAGGTCTTGCCCGGCGAGATCGACGGCGCCAGGCGCGGACCGCCGACCAGGCGGCCGACGAGGTAGGCGCCCACGTCACCGCCCCAGACGACGGAGGCGAGGAGCAGCACCCAGCGATGGCCGAAGGGCTCGGCGCGCAGCCAGATCAGGGCGGCCACGGCCGGAGCGATGTAGAAGCCGCCCAATACGAGCAGGCGGCGGGGACGGCCGGCGCAGAGGGCGGTCCATTCCACTGCCATGAGAAGGCCGAGCAGGCAGATGATCGCCGCCCATACGATGCCGCCGACCCACATGGCCCACAGTCCGATCGCGGCCAGCACGATGCCGGAGGCGGTGCGCACCCCGAGGTCGCGCCAGCGCGGGTCCTTCACGCCGGGCCCCGGCGGGCGTGCCAGGTCACTCAGGGCGCGCCCCGTAGCGCCTGTCACGCCCGGCGTAGTCGGCCAGCGCGCTTTCGAAATGCGCCGCGTTGAAATCCGGCCAGAGCACTTCGGGAAACAGGTATTCGGCGTAGGCGGCCTGCCAGAGCAGGAAGTTTGAGACGCGCCGCTCGCCGCTGGTGCGTATGACCAGGTCGGGGTCGGGCATGCCCGCGGTGAACAGGAAGCTGCCGAAGCTGGCCTCGGTCAGCGCCATCGGATCCAGCAGGCCGGCGGCGGCGGCCTGGGCCACCGCGCGGGCAGCCGCCACGATCTCCGAGCGGCCGCCATAGGACAGCGCCACGGTGAGGTTGAGGCGGGTGTTGCCGGCGGTCAGCGCCTCGGCTTCCGCCAGCTCGCGGGCGATCTCAGGGCCGAAGCGGGCGCGGTCGCCAATCGCGCGCAGGCGCACCCGCTCGCTGTGCAGCTCGGCCACCTCGTGACGCAGGTAATGACGCAGCAGGCCGGTGAGGTCGCTCACCTCGTCGTCAGGGCGCTGCCAGTTCTCGCTGCTGAAGGCATAGATCGTCAGCCATTCGACGTTGTTGCGTATCGCCGCCTCTATGGTGCGGCGGACCGCCTGGGCACCGGCGCGGTGGCCGGCCACGCGCGGCAAATGGCGCGCGCTGGCCCAGCGGCCGTTGCCGTCCATGATGATGGCAACGTGGCGCGGCGTGTGGCGCGAGATGGGCGCCGCGTCGGCGGCGGCGTCCACCGTCCGTGCGGCAGGCCCGGTCCGGAGGAGGGCCACGATCCCCTCAGACCTGCTTGATTTCGCGTTCTTTGTCGGCAAGCGACTCGTCGACGCGCTTGATGTAGCCGTCGGTGAGCTTCTGCACCTGGTCGGACCAGTCCTTCACGTCGTCCTCGCTGATCTCGTGCTTCTTCTCGGCATTCTTGATCTGGTCCATGCCGTCCCGCCGCACGCCGCGCACGCTGACCCGGCAGGCCTCGGCGTATTTGCCGGCGGCGCGGGCGAGTTCGGTGCGCCGTTCGGCGGTGAGCTGCGGGATGGGCACGCGCACGATCTGGCCGTCCGCACCCGGGTTCAGGCCCAGGCCGGAATCGCGTATGGCGCGCTCCACCGCGCCCACCAGGCTGCGGTCCCATACCTGAACGGTGAGCATGCGTGGCTCCGGCACGCCGATCGTGCCCACCTGGGTGATCGGCACCTCGTTGCCGTAGGCTTCCACGCGCACCGGCTCCAGCAGGCCGGGGCTGGCGCGGCCAGCGCGCAGGCCGCCGAAATCGCGACGCAGCGTCTCCAGCGCGCCGTCCATGCGGCGGCTCAGATCCTCTTTCAGCGCGTTCAGGTCAGCAGGCAAATCCGGCTCCTTCAGTCATCGGGCGGGCAATCGTCAGCGGGCAGCGGTCAGGCGGGTTCGGTGATCTTGGTGAACATGCCTTCGCCGCGCATCACCGCGGCGAAGGCGCCGGGCGCGTGTATGTTGAAGACGATGATCGGCAGATTGTTCTCGCGCGCCAACGAAATGGCGGCGGCGTCCATCACGCCCAGGTCACGCGAGAGCACCTCGAGATAGGTCAGCTCGTCGTAGCGGCGGGCATCCGGGTCGCGCCTGGGGTCGGCGGAGTAGACGCCGTCCACCTGGGTGCCCTTGAGCAGCGCGTCGCAGCCCATCTCGGCGGCGCGCAGGGCGGCGGCGGTATCGGTGGTGAAGAACGGATTGCCGGTGCCGGCGGCGAAGATAACCACGCGGTTTTTCTCCATGTGGCGCTCGGCGCGGCGGCGTATGTAGGGCTCGCACACGCTGGCCATGGGTATGGCGGATTGCACGCGGGTTGGCGTGCCGCGCTTCTCCAGCGCGGTCTGCATGGCGAGCGCGTTCATCACGGTGGCCAGCATGCCCATGTGGTCCGCCTGGGCACGGTCCATGCCGCTGGCCGCCGCCGAGACGCCGCGGAAGATGTTGCCGCCGCCGATGACCAGGCAGACTTCCACGCCCATGCGCACCACGTCGCCGACGTCCACGGCGATGCGGCCGACCATTTCGGTGTCCAGGCCATATTCGCGCTTGCCCATCAGGGCCTCGCCGGAAATCTTCAGCAGGACGCGCTTGTGGGCGGTGGGCATGCGCGGGAACCTACGTGGGCGGAGGGTAGGAAGAAAGGCCTTCTTTTTTGAAAAAAAGAAGCAAAAAACTTTTGGTCTCCGTCGGCGAACGTTTCAGCAGCCGCCGACAGGGAGCAAAAGTTTTTTGGTTTTTTTTTCAAAAAAGAACTGCTTTCTTGCTTACCTGACGCCAGCCACAGCCGCGACCTCGGCCGCGAAGTTGCCAGCCGGCGCCTTGTCCACGCCTTCGCCCAGGGTGAAGCGCTCGAAGCCCACCAGCCGGCCGCCGGCCTTTTTCACCACGGCGCGCACGCGGCTCTCGCCGTCATGCACCCACACCTGCTCCAGCAGCACCACTTCCTCGTAGTACTTACGTATGCGCCCCTCGATCATCTTCTCGATTACGTTGTCGGGCTTGCCGCTGGCGCGCGCCTGCTCGGTTAGCACGGCGCGCTCGCGGGCCAGGGCGGCGGGATCCACGGCGTCGATGTCCAACGCGTCCGGTTTGGTGGCGGCCACGTGCATGCCGATCTGGCGGCCGAGCGTCTCCAGCGCATCCAGCTCGTTGTCGGCTTCCAGCGCCACCAGAACGCCGATCTTACCCAGGCCGGGCCGCAGGGCGGCGTGCATGTAGGTAGCGACCACGCCGGAGGACACGCTTAGCACGCGCGCGCGGCGTATCGTCATGTTCTCGCCGATGGTGGCGACCATGTGGGTGAGCTCGTCGCCCACGTTGCGCTCGCTGCCCGGGAAAGGGGCCGCGCGCAGGGCGTCCAGGTCCTCGCCGACCTCGAGCGCCACGCGCGCCAGCGTTTCCACGAAGGCCTGGAACCTGTCGTTGCGGGCGACGAAGTCGGTCTCGGCGTTCACCTCCACCATGGCGGCACGGTTCTTAACGGAAACGACGCCGACGAGGCCTTCGGCGGCGGTGCGGCCGGACTTCTTGGCGGCCTGGCTGAGGCCCTTCTTGCGCAGCCAGTCGACGGCGCCTTCGAGGTCGCCATCCGTCTCGGTCAGCGCCTTCTTGCAGTCCATCATGCCGGCGCCGGTCTGTTCGCGCAGGGTTTTTACGAGGGCGGCGGTGATTTCGGCCATTGGTAGTCTCCGTAAGGAAGAAAGGCCTTCTTTTCTGAAGAAAAGAAGCAAAAGACTTTTGATCCGCTGTCGCGGGAGTCTCCGGTGACTCTCGCGACAGCGGACCAAAAGCTTTTTGGTTCTTTTTCTCGAAAAAGAACTGCTTGCTTACTTAATGTGTAACAGGCGCTTCCTGCGCAGGCTGGCTCATCGCCGCCTCAAGTTCTGGCACTGCAATGTCAGGCTCGGCTTCCGCTTCGGCCAAACCGTGATGCGGTGCCGGCTCGTGGCTCGGCTGCAGCGCCTCGGGGATCTCCTCCACGGCGCCCAGGTCCTGGCCGCTGGCCTGCATCTCGGCACTGATGCCGTCCAGCACGGCGCCGGCGATCAGGTCGCAATACAGCGTGATGGCGCGTATCGCGTCGTCGTTGCCGGGGATCGGGTAGGTGATGCCCTGCGGGTCCGAGTTGCTGTCCAGCACGGCGATGACCGGGATGCCCAGCTTGTTGGCTTCCTCGACCGCCAGCTTTTCCTTGTTGGTGTCGATGATGAAGAGGATGTCCGGAAGGCCGCCCATCTCCTTGATGCCGCCCAGGCTGCGCTCCAGTTTGTCGCGGTCGCGGGTCATGTCCAGGATCTCCTTCTTGGTGAGGCCCTGGATGTCGCCGCCCAGCATCTCGTCGATCTGGCGCAGGCGCTTGATGCTGCCGGTGATTGTCTTCCAATTGGTCAGCATGCCGCCCAGCCAGCGGTGATTGACGTAGTATTGGCCGCAACGCTTGGCGCTGTCCGCCACGTATTCCGCCGCCGCCCGCTTGGTGCCCACGAACAGGACGCGGCCGCCGGCGGCCGTGGTGTCGCGTACCGCGCGCAAAGCGCGGTCCAGCATGGGGACAGTCTGCTGCAGGTCTATGATGTGGACCTGGTTGCGCACGCCGAACAGGAACGGCGACATGCGCGGATTCCAGCGGCGGGTGTGGTGGCCGAAATGCACGCCGGCTTCGAGGAGCTGGCGCAGGGAGAAATCGGGCATCGCCATGGGTGGCGGTCCTTTCCTGATGTAGTCCGGTTGAGCCTCCGCGGGGGTGGCCTTGCGGCACCGGATCATGGGGGTGTGGCCCCAGGAAAGTGCCCCGCGTGTGAATTTGCCGCGGCGTTTGCGTTGGCGGGGCGGGATATGGCGGATCGGGGGTGGTTTGGCAAGGCGGGCGCGGCGACGCGGGCCTGCGTCCGCCGTGGCAGGGCGGCCTTGCCACGGTCTGCCTGCCCACGCCAGGCAACTTGTCCGATACGGCAGCGGTAAGATATGGATCCGGCAGGACCGGAGACCATCGATCATGCGTGTGCCTGCGACCCGAACCGCTCTTCTCGCCGCAAGCCTTTGCGTGGCGCGCCCGGCAGTTGCAGCCGACGGCGCGGTGCAGGCGCCGGCCTTCTCCGAGGGCGACAGCTGGGTGTTCGAGCAGACCACCGAGAAGGGCACAGCCGGGTTCCAGCAGGCGCGCCTTGACGAGACGATCGAGCGGCTGGACGGCCCCACGATGATCGTGGGCGTAAAGCCCGACGGTGCCCCCACCAGTCCGGTGGACCAGGTCATGGGGCAGGACTGGAGCAAGCGGAGACTGGTCGACGGCGTGCAGACGCAGACCGCCCGGCCTTTCGCTTTCCCGCTGCACGCCGGCAAGACCTGGTCGGTCGATTTCCAGGACAACACGCGCCGCGGCAACCAGCTTTCGGTGCATGTGCGCCGCACCTACACGGTGGTCGGCTGGCAGGACGTGACGGTGCCGGCCGGCACGTTCCACGCGCTGAAAGTGGAGGCCAAGGGGGTGGATGAGGCGATGATGGAGGTGCCCAGCACGGCCGTTTCGGGTGGTGCCATGGAGCCGGGCAATGCCGCCACCTTCAGCAGCCTGCACCGGGGCGGGCGCGGCCGGCTGACGCGCGGCACGTATGGCGCTTTCTACTACGTGCCGTCGCTGCGCAACTACGTGCAGTCCGTGGAGGAGCAGTACAACAGCGACGACGTGCGGGTGAGCCGGGTTACGCTGAAGCTGGTCTCCTGGTCGGCGGGCCACGGCTGAGCGGGGCCGCTCCGGATAGTCGGCACGAACGAAAAAGGGAGCCTTGCGGCTCCCCCTCTGAACCGGCCTGGTAGGGCCGCATTACTTGTTCAGCGTCTCGCGCACCGTATCCTTGGCGCCGCCTACGGCGTTCTCGACCTTGCCGCCGGCCTTCTGGGCAGTGCCCTCGGCCTCGGTCTTCTTGTCGCCGGTCAGCTTGCCGAAGCCTTCCTTGATGGCTCCGCCAGCCTGGTCCAGGGCGCCGGTGATGCGGTTCTCGTCAACCATGTGTGGTCTCCCAACTGTGTCCGGCAGATGGAACGGCTACCCCGGCCATAGGTTGCCGACACACCAGTCCGCGGCCGCAAGGTGTCGGCTACGCGCGCAGGATGCCCCGCCCGGCATAGATTGCCGAGGCGCCCAGTTCCGCCTCGATGCGTATGAGCTGGTTGTATTTCGCGGTCCGGTCGCTGCGGCTCAGCGAGCCGGTCTTGATCTGTCCGCAATTGGTGGCCACCGCCAGGTCGGCGATGATGGAATCCTCGGTCTCGCCGGAGCGGTGGCTCATCACCGCGGTGTAGCCGGCGCGGTGCGCCATCTGCACGGCCTCCAGCGTCTCGGTCAGCGTGCCGATCTGGTTGACCTTCACCAGTATGGAATTGGCGGTGCCCTCGGCGATGCCGCGGGCCAGGCGGTCTGGGTTGGTGACGAACAGGTCGTCGCCCACAAGCTGGACGCGGCCGCCGAGTTGTTCGGTCAGATAGCGCCAGCCCTCCCAGTCGTCCTCCGCGCAGCCGTCCTCGATGCTGACGATCGGGTAGCGGTCGCAGAGGTCGGCCAGGTAGCCGACCATGGCTTCGGCATCGAGGTCACGGCTTTCACCGTCCAGGCGGTAGCGGCCGTCGCGGTAGAATTCCGTGCTGGCGCAGTCCAGCGCCAGGGTCACGTCGTCGCCCGGCTTGTAGCCGGCGGCTTCCACGGCACGGGCGATGAAGGCGAGCGCCTCGTCCGCGCTGGCCAGGTTGGGGGCGAAACCGCCCTCGTCACCCACGTTGGTGTTGTGACCGGCCTCCTTGAGGCCGCGCTTCAGCCTGGCGAATATCTCCGACCCCATGCGCACCGCGTCCGCGACGGTGGCGGCGGACACCGGCTGGATCATGAACTCCTGTATGTCGATCGGATTGTCCGCGTGCTGGCCGCCATTGATGATGTTCATCATCGGCACCGGCAAAGTGCGGGCGAACACGCCGCCCACGTAACGGTACAGCGGCTGGCCGAGCTCGGCGGCGGCGGCGCGGGCGGTGGCCAGCGAGACGGCGAGTATGGCGTTGGCACCCAGCCGGCTCTTGTTAGACGTGCCGTCCAGCTCGATCATGGTAGTGTCGATGTGTATCTGGTCCGACGGGTCGAGGCCGCCGATCGTGTCGAATATCTCGCCCTGGACGTTGTCCACCGCCTGTTTCACGCCGCGGCCACCGTAGCGCGCAGGGTCGCCGTCGCGCAGTTCGGCGGCTTCATGGGCGCCGGTGCTGGCGCCGGAGGGAACGGCCGCGCGGCCCACGGCACCGCTCTCCAGGATCACGTCCACTTCCACCGTCGGGTTGCCGCGGCTATCGAGGATCTCTCTGGCGATGATGTCGGAGATGGCGCTCATCTGGGTGTCCCTTGTTTTGGGCGGTGCGGTAACACTGGGCGGGGGTTTGGGAAATGGGGAAAAGGCAGCGCTCCTTCCTGCGTGCCAACGGGCGGGCGGATAGCGCGCACGGCGCACGGGTTTGGCAGGACGCGGCATGTTTCTGCTGACCTGGCACGGCACGCTTCTGTGCCTTCCCGGCGAAGGTGCGGGGTTGACGCACATGCCGATTGCCGGGGCGGTGCCGCTGTCTCTGGACCTGGCGGCGGCGGAGCAATCCGTGCGCACGTCCTTGGGGATGCTGCAGGTGCAGCCTGCCGCAGGCGGGCGCGGGCTGTGGATCTCCCGTTTCGGGCAGTTCCTGTGCGCGGACGCCGACACGGGTGCGGCCGCCTTCGACCGGGCCCGTGCCAGCCTGTGGGAGACCTTCCTGCCCGTCAGCGCGCAACACGTGGCTGTGCTGCGCCACATACTGGGCCACGGCTGGATCGATACGGCGGACCGGCGACTGATAACGCGCCGGGCGGTGCGCATGGCGCCAGGGTTCCGCCTGATGCTGGGCGAGGCGGCGCTGGACGTAACCAGCGACCTGCCATCTGACGACGCGTCAGAGGGCCTGCCGGACAGCATCGACGTCTTCGAGGGAGACATGCGGCGGCGCCTCGTGCGGGCCTTCCTACGCGGCAGCGCGCTGCTGCGCACGCAGCCCTGGCCGGTGCGGGTGCTGCGGGACGCCGAGACGGTGGCACTGGCCTTGCGCCGCCACCTGGACGGCAGCGAGCCCGAGCAGGCCGTGTTCGACGCCGACGTAGCCGGCCTGGTGGCGGAGGGCGGCGTGGCTGGCCTGCCCCTCTACCTCGAGCGCTGCTTCCCCGCGGCGCGCGCGCCCGCGCCGCAGGCTGGGCCGGTTGACGCCGCGGATGCCGGGGCTGACGCGCTGTTCGCAGACGGGGTGGCGGCGCAGCTTGCCGGCGACTACCTGGCCGCCGCCGCCGCCTGGACGGCTTGCCTGGCGGCGGACCCGGCCCACAAGCAGGTGCGCGCGCGCCTGGCGGAGCTGATGACGGCGATGGGCCGGCCGCTGGCGGCCTTGCGGCTGCTGGAGCAGGCCGCCGGCGCCGCCGGTTCCGGCCTCGAACAGACCATCATCCTGGCCGGTCGCTACAGCGAGCTGGGCTGGTGGGACCGCGCCCAAGCGGTGGTGCCGGCCAGCGACGACGCTCTGACAGGGTGGCTTCTGCAGACCGTGCGCAACGTGCGCAGGGTGTTCGCGGCCCACACGGAAACAGTGGCGCGCCTGTCCGCGGCGGGCAACGCGGCGTCATCGGCCGACCGGCTGCTGCTGTGCCAGACCCGTCTGCTGACAGGCGAGCTGGATGCTGCCGAGGCAGGGGCGGAGGCGCTGCTGCGCGAACGGCCCGGGCAGTTTCCGCCGCACCGCGTGCGGGCCGAGGCTTGGGTGCGCCGGGCCGGCGCGCCCGCCGGAATCGCCTATCTGCGCGCGCTGGACATGGCGTTCGGCAACAACCCGGCGCACCGGTTGCTGCTCGGCCGGCTGCTTGTGGACAACGCGGACTATGGGGCAGCCGGGCAGGTGCTGAGGCCGCTGCTGGACAGCCCGCACCGGTCCGCCGCCCACCGCCTGCTGGCCTTGGCGGCCTTTTGCAGGGCGGACAGCGCGGCTTTTGCGGAACTGAGCCGCGAGTGGCTGGACGCCTCGCCGCGGGAGACACAGGCGGCGCGCTTCGTGGTGGCGGCCGCGCGCGCCGCCGGAACGCTGCCCCGGTTCGTGCCCGATGCCGGCGCGCACGCACCCGCGGGCCTGCGCATCGTGCAGTTCTGGCACGCGCCGGAGCCGCCCGCGGACGTGGCGGCCGCGATGGCGAGCTGGCCCGCGCGCAACCCCGGCCTGGAGCACGACGTGTTCGACGCCGACCGCGCCAGGGTGTTCATCGCCGACAACCACGGCGGCGTGCTGCTGAACGCGTATGACCGCGCGCGCCATCCGGCAATGCAGAGCGATTTATTCCGGCTGGCATATCTGTCCGTGCATGGCGGCGTGTATGCCGATGCGGACGAGCTCTGCGTGGCCGACATGCGCGGCGTGTTCGCGGCGTTGCAGCAGGTGCAGCTGGTGGCGTGGACGTCACACGACACGTTCCCCTACCTGCACAACAATTTCCTGGCCGCGATACCTGGCTGCGCCGTCCTGCGCGGAGCGCTGGAAGAGGCGGTCCGCGTGCTGGACGCCAGCCGCGCCGCTGGCACACGGACAGACATCTGGGACGCGACGGGCCCCGGTCTGCTCACACGTGCGGTCGGGCGCCGGCTGGCCAAGTCGCGCGACGTGCTGCTGCTGACGGACGCCGAATATCGCAGCTTCGCGCACACGCTAGAGGATCTGGAGTATAAAGGACGGCCAGAGGGCAATTGGCGGTTGTCGTAGGAAGATAAGGAAGCAAGGCCTTCTTTTTTGAAAAAAGAAGCAAAAAAACTTTTTGTCCTTCGCTGCTGAACCCGCGCGCTGGTTCTGAGGCACGCGTTCGCCGCAGATGCGGGGAAGCAAAAAGTTGTGTGGTTCTTTTTTTCAAAAAAGAACTGCTTGCTTAAGGCACCCATCCCGCAGCGCCCGCCATCCCAGGAGACACCACCGGCCGCGGGCTGAAATCCGGGGGCGGCGGATCCATCACGCGCCCGCCCACCAAATCCGTGGGCGTGATGTGCAGCGCGGCGCACCCCGCATGCGGCAAGCTCTGCGTGTCCTCTATGCGCGCGTAATCCGGCGGCAGTTGTGGCGCGTTGCCAAGAAGCCTGTCGGTGTCGAAAGCCTCTGAAAGGTCGCCCATGTCGACGAAGTCGTCGGCGGGGCCGAGATCAAGTTGCGGCTGACCGTCGGGCGCGCGCAGATCGGGGTCGTGAGTGGGGTTTGCGGCGCCCAGTGCACGGCCGCGGCGCTCGTCCGGCAGATCGGCCAGCGGCGTCAGGCCGAACAGCGTGTCGATGAACTTTATCACCGAGCTGTGCTCGCTGTAGACGTGGCTGATCGTGTGCGCGGCTGCATAGGGCGAGATGACAATGGCCGGAATGCGCGGGCCGCCCGTCAGCGGCTCGCCGTCCGGGCCCCAGTTTCGTACGCGCGGCGGCACGTGGTCGTATAAACCGTCGGTCTCGTCATAGGTTATGATGATGGCGCTCTGTGGCCAGTACGGGCTGGCGGCGATGGCGTTGACGGATTGTGCGATGCTCGCCTCGGATATCTGGGAGTCCGAATAGCCGGGATGGTCGTCGTTGCCGGCGAAGGTGGCGCGCACGTCAGGGTTCGGGTTCAGCGTCTGCAGGTTGGCATTGTTGTAGTATCCGCCACGCACGTAGAACACGCCGCCCGCTTGCGGCAGGCGGTGCGCCGCCACGTCCGTGTAGAAATCCTGCAGGCCGTGCAGATGCGCCAGCTCGGCGGGATTGTCGCCCAGATAGCCAAAATATTGCGGGCCGTTATGGTGCACGATGTAGGACGGATGCGCGGTGGTGGCGGGATCGAGATCGATCGTGGCCGTGCCGTCGAACGGTTCGTGCGTGTAGCCCTGCTGGTACCAGCCCCAGGGTACCGCCACCCGGCCGGCGCCGATCTTGCGTATGTCCTCGCCTATGTCGGCCAGGTCCACGCCTGGGTTCTCGTCCTGCTTCACCGTGTCCGTGATGGCGCTGCCCATGAAGGACAGCGGCAGCGAGGCGGAGGTGAGCGGCGGCTGGGCCTGGTTCTTCAGCCCGACATTGTAAGGCCCCGGCGTGCCCCTGAGCGTCACGTGCGCCAGATGCGCGCCGGCGATGGGCGAAAGCGGCGCCGGAGCGGTAGCCGGCGGGCCGAACGCCTGCTTGTCCGGCCCGTAAGGCGGCTTGGGGCCGGGCGAGGTGTCACCCGTGCTGCCGGCGAACGGGCCGGTATCGACCAGGTTCGGCACGGCGACGCCGCCGTCCAGGTGCCGGCCGGTGGTGGCCGGGTGCAGCGCCCACTGCGTCTCGCCCGTCTGGCCCGCGATCATGGCGATCGCGTTCGGCGTGGACGGCCCGATCGTGGTCTGGTGGAAGTTGTCGAACAGGGTGAAACGGTCGGCAAGGCGCCAGAGAAAGCCCACCGTGTCGCAGTCGACATGCGCCATCACCAGCTCGCCTGACTGCACCACGGCCAGCGACGGCCTGCTGCTGATCGGCGCGCCGGTTTTGGTGAGCAGGGTGTCCGGGGCCGGGCTGTCGCCGGCGTAGGACAGGCCCTCGTTGGTGATGGCGAAGGCGTCGTTCCTGCCATGCGTCCGCGTTGCGTGGTCGAAATGCATGTCGCTGCCCATGCTGGCGCGGCTGTGCGCCACGCTGGCGATGTCCTCCGGGTATAGCGGCACAGGCTTGCCGTCCGCGCCGGTGATGCTGCGCGGGATCAGGAACGGCGCGATGGTGCCGAAGCTGCCGTCCTGGCGCCACAACACCTGGTGAAAGCTGGTGCCGTCGCGCGCGGCCTGCTGCGCCGGGTCGTGCGCATCCGCCCCGGGGTAGCTTGCGAACAGGCCGTTGGCGCCGGGATAGGTTCCGAAATAATGGTCGAAGGAGCGGTTTTCCTGGAACAGAATGAACACGTAACGGATATGCTGGCGCAGCAGCGCCCATTTCTGTGCCGGCGGCAGCTCCGCCATGCGGGCGGGGTCACGCGCCTGCGCCTGGCCGGCCGTCGCGCGGGAAGTTGCCAAAGTGAGGGGGGCGGCTTGCGCTTGCGTGGTGGCGAAAGCGAAAGCGAGCGCTAGGCGTGTTTGCATGGGGCAAGGAAGGCCTTCTTTTTTGAAAAAAAGAAGCAAAAACCTCTCGCTCCCCCGCCGCGACAGATATGCGCTTCGCCGGACGTGTGCGCGCCGTAGTGCAGGCAGGAAGCAAAAGTTTTTTGCTTCTTTTTTTCAAAAAAGAAGGCCTTACTTTTCCTCTGATGGCCGAGTCCCCCGCCCGCCACCGCGCCAGATGGGTCTCGCCCCTCATGCGCCGGGTGCTCCTGGTCAACTTCGTCCCGCTCGCCCTCCTGCTCGGCGCCGTCCTCTACCTCGACCAGTACCAGGATGGCCTGCTGGAAGCCGAAGTGGCCGCCTTGCGCGAGCAGGCGCGCATCTACGCGGGCGCCTTGGCGGAAACCGCGGTGCGGGTGAGCGACCCCAACAACCCGGTGCTGGTGGCAGACATCGCGCGGCCGCTGCTGCGCCGCCTGACCGATCCCACCCCGAACGCCGGGGCCAAGATCTACGCGCCGGACGGCACGCTGGTCGCCGACAGCCGGGTGCGTCTGGGCGCCGGCGGCGCGGTGCGTACGGAGCCGCTGACCAGCCCGGCCGGGCGGACCGAAGTGGTCGACTGGGTCAGCCGTATCTATGACGGCGTGCTGGCCCTGGTGCCGCACAGCCGCGCCACCACGGTGGCGCTGGCGCCCAACGCACCCGGCCCGGACTGGCAGCCGGACGTGCGCGAGGAGTTGCGGCTGACCAGCAGCGACGACAGCCACGAAATGCCGCCGCTGATACGCCGCACGCGGGAAGGCCAGCTGTTGGTGACGGTGGCCGAACCGGTGGAGCGCGACCGGCACACCGTGGGCATCGTGCTGCTGACGCGCGACGCGATCGAGGTGGACCGGTCGCTCTACGCGGTGCGCGTGTCCATCTTGGGCCTGTTCTTCGGTGCGCTGATCCTGACCGTGCTGCTGTCCTGGTACCTGTCGCTGACGCTGGCGCGGCCGATCCTGCGGCTGGCCGACGCCGCGCAGGACATGCGCGAGGGCCACGGCCGCGCCGGCGCGGTGCCGCGCAGCCTGCTGCGCCGGCGCGACGAGATCGGCGAGCTGGGCCAGGCGCTGTCCACCTCGGCCACCGAGTTGTGGGGGCGCATGGACGCAATCGAGCGGTTCGCCGCCGACGTGGCGCACGAGATCAAGAACCCGCTCAGCTCCATACGCAGCGCCATCGATACGCTGAAGCGGGTGCGCGAGCCGCCCAAGCAGGCGCGCCTGCTGGCGATCATCCAGGAGGACGTGGTGCGTCTCGACCGGCTGATCAGCGACATCAGCGACGCCAGCCGGGTGGATGCCGAACTGTCGCGCACGGCGACCGAGCCGGTGGACGTGGGCCCGATCATGGCGGTGCTGGGCGAGATCGCCGACGCCACCCGGGGCGAGGGCGACGCGCAATTGAGCGTGGACCTGCCGGCGACACCGCTGGTGGTCAATGCGGTGGAGGGAAGGCTGGTGCAGGTGCTGCGCAACCTGATCGGCAATGCGCAGAGCTTCTCGCCGCCTGGCGGCACCATCCTGCTGCGCGGGCGCGAGACGGGGGGCATGGTGGAACTGTCCGTGGAAGATGAAGGGCCGGGAATTCCGGAGAGCAACCTGGAGCACGTGTTCGACCGCTTCTACTCCGAGCGGCCGGCCGGCGAGTCGTTCGGGCGGCATTCGGGCCTGGGCCTGTCGATCAGCCGGCAGATCGTGGAGGCGCTGCGCGGGCGCATCAGTGCGGAGAACCGGCGCGATTCGGAGGGGCGGGTGTTGGGGGCGCGGTTCGTGGTGCGGTTGCCAAAGGGGTAGCGGGGGTCTGGAGAGACTTTGATCCGACTGATTGAAGCGTAAAGCGAGTAAGGCCTTCTATTTCGAGAAAAAGCAGCAACAAGCTTTTATCTGTACTGTCGCGGACCGCGTGACCGGCGCGCGTCTGACCGCACGCGTAGTGAGGTTTTGCTTCTTTTTCGAAAAAGCGCCTTCCTGCGTTCCTTCGCAGTATTGGGGACGCCATGGACCAAGAACAGGAAGCCATCCAGCGCGAGACGGAACAGGCCCAGGCGATCATGCGCCGGGCCGAGTTCCATGTACGCGACGTGGCGCTTGTCATCCTGACGATCCTGGCCGTGCTCTACACGCTGTATTTCGCGGCCGACATCATCCTGCCATTCGTGCTGGCGCTGGTGCTCTCCCTGCTGCTCAGCCCCGCCACGCGCTTCCTGTGCGAAAAGCTGCGTTTCCCGCGCATGCTGGCGGCCATCATCATGATCGTGGTGCTGTTCTCTGCCATAGGCGGGATCGGCTACGCGATATCCGTGCCGGCGCGCGGCTGGATTGCAAAGGCGCCGCAGAGCCTGCCGGAATTGCAGAAGAAGCTGAGCTTCCTGCGCCGCCCGATCGACATGTTCGAGGGCGGCATGCGCCAGATGCAGGAGCTGATGCAGCAGACAGGACGTGCCGAGGCCGGCGGCTCCGGGGAGAGCGCCGCGCCTGCCGGCCAGGCAAGTCCGCGGGCTTCGCCGGCCGCACCGGCCGCGGGTTCTGCGCCCACTGGCGGTCCGGGCGCGGGGGTAGGGTTGAGCCTGCTGGCCGGCACGCGCAGCTTCCTGGGCCAAGTGCTGACGCTGGTGATCGTGCTGTTCTTCCTGCTGGTGGACGGCGACGCGCTGCTGCGCCGATTCGTGGAGATACTGCCTGGCCTGTCGGAGAAGAAGCGGACGGTCAGCATCGCCACTGCGGTGGAGCGCAACATCTCCGGCTACCTGGCCACGATCACGATGATGAACCTGCTGGTGGGCGTGGCAAACGGACTGTCCGTGTGGGCCTTCGGGCTGCCGGACCCGCTGCTTTGGGGTACGGCCGCCTTCCTGCTGAACTACGTCCCCATACTGGGCCCGCTCACCGGCGTGGTGATCTTCTTCTTCGTCAGCCTGTTCAGCTTCTCCAGCGCGCTTTGGGCACTGGCCCCGGCCGGCGTGTATCTGCTGATTCACATCATGGAAGGCGAGACGATCACGCCCATGCTGCTGGCGCGGCGCTTCACGCTGAATCCGCTGCTGGTGATCATGGCGCTGATGTTCTGGGACTGGCTGTGGGGCGTGCCGGGCGCCCTGCTCGCCGTGCCGCTGCTCGCCGTCCTCAAGATACTTTGCGACAACATCGAGGTGCTGACGCCGCTGGGGCACCTGCTGGGGGCTGAGCCCGCCAAGAAGAGAGTGGGCTGAACGGTTGCTTCTTTCCGCCAACGCGGGCGTTCCTGCCTTCCGACATGCGCATACACGCCAGCTGCGCCGCCCGCGCCGACCAGGGCCTGCTCCTCCTGGGTCCGCCCGGCTCCGGCAAATCGGATCTGCTGCTGCGCCTGCTCGACCGCGGCTACGACTTGGTGGCCGACGATCAGGTGGAGCTGCAGGGGCTTGTGGCCTGTGCGCCTGCCGCCCTCGCTGGCCTGCTGGAGATACGTGGCCTGGGGATCCTGCGGCGGGCGTTCCGTGCCGAGGTGAGCCTGGTGCTGGCGGTGCGGCTCGGCCGCGCGGAGCGGCTACCGATGCCACACCGTTATGAAGTTCTTGACCTGCCGATGATTTCAGTGGACCCGCTTGCTGCCTCCGCGCCAATTGTCATTGGCCTGGCATTGGACGGGCTGGCGGGCCAGGCATCGTTTATGACGGGGGCGTTCGGCTGACACCGCAATCCGCATCTCCTGGCGAGCAGGACCAGGCGCCCGACCAGCGCAGGGTTGTGCTGGTGACGGGCCTCTCCGGTGCAGGCAAGGCCTCCACGCTGCGCGTGCTGGAGGATCTGGGCTACGAGGCGGTCGACAACCCGCCGCTGCGGCTGATGGAGGAGATGGTGCTGCGGGGCGAGCGGCCAGCGGCGGTGTGCGTGGACACCCGTAGCCGCGGGTTCGATCCGGACGAGGTTCTCGCCACCCATGCACGCCTGAAGCGCAATCCAGCCCTGCGTGTGGAGCTTGTCTTTGTGCAGGCGGATGAGGCGAGCCTGCTACGTCGCTTCACCGAAACCCGCCGGCGCCACCCGTTGGCGCCCACCAGCCGGGTGTCGGACGGCGTGGTGGCGGAAATACGGCTGACCGCCCTGCTCCGAGACGCCGCAGACCTGGTGCTGGACACTACGGATCTGGCGCTTCCCATGCTGCGGCGCATTATAGAGCAACGCTTTAGCGGCAACGCGGCGGCCGATGTGGGGATGACTGTGTCCCTGCTGTCATTTGCCTACCCTGCCGGGCTGCCGCGGGAAGCAGAGCTGGTCTTCGATGCGCGCTTCCTGCGCAACCCGCATTACGACCCCATCTTGCGGCCACGCACGGGGCTCGATCCCGAGGTGGCCGCCTATGTGGAGGCGGACCCGGATTTCATTCCGTTCGTGGACAAGATAACTGATTTGTTAGCTTTGCTCTTGCCGCGTTTCGTTCAGGAGGGCAAGAAATACGCGAGTGTCGCCATAGGCTGCACGGGGGGGCGCCACCGTTCGGTGCACATCGTCGAGCTGCTCGCGGAGCGGCTGCGGCGCATGCAGCCGGAGGCGGACAGCCAGGGAGTGTGGCGGGTGGTTGTGGCACATAGGGAACTCATGCGCGGCCAGGTTGATAGTGCAGCGCGCGGCATGGGTGCACATATAGAGGCGTCGCGGTCCGGGATTTCCGGGCCGCTTGCCATTCCAGGCGCAGGAGGCCTGACAGAAAACCCATGATCGGATTGATCCTGGTTACCCACGGCCGGTTGGCCGAGGAGATGCGTTCGGCGATGGAGCACGTGGTAGGGCCGCAGCGGCGCGTGGCCACCGTGTGCATCGGCGTGGACGACGACGTGGAGCAGCGCCGGCTCGACATCCAGAACTGCATCGCCGACGTGGATTCCGGGGATGGCGTGATCCTGCTCACCGACATGTTCGGCGGTACCCCCAGCAATCTGGCGATCAGCATGATGGGGCGCGGCGGCGTGGAAGTGATCGCGGGGATGAACCTGCCGATGCTCGTCAAGCTGGCCAAGGTGCGCTCGCAGCAGACGCTGGCCGAATGTACCCATATCGCCGAGACGGCGGGCCGGAAATACATCGCCGCCGCCAGCCACGTGCTGGAGACGTGCAAGTCCCCGAACATCTGCAAGTCGCTCGATCCGCGGCAGGTGAACGCCGTGCTGCCCCCTGTGGCACATCTGTGCGGACAGACCCTGAAGGCGCATTCTTGACCGCTCGGGGCGCCGTCATTTGAGCACAGCCTGCGGCCGCGGCCCGCGCCCGGCCGGACGCGCGTGGCCGGCGCGCAGGCGGAGTGGCCGTCCGTTCCTGGCCGGAGCGTTTTGCCCGCGGCGATTTTCCTGATGGGCGCCGAGGCCGAAGTCTCCCGCGTCGTGGAGATCGTCAACAGGCGCGGCCTGCATGCGCGTGCCGCCGCCAAGCTGGTCAACACGGCCGAGCGGTTTTCCGCTACCGTGGACGTGCTGCGCGATGGTCAGGTGGTCTCCGCGCGCTCGATCATGGGGTTGATGATGCTGGGGGCCGGCATGGGTAGCACGATAGAGCTGCGCGCGGAGGGTTTCGACGCGCACGAAGCGCTGGACGCGATCGCGGGCTTGGTCGAGGCCGGCTTCGATGAGCAGGACTGAGGGCCGCAAGCCGGCACAGAAGACCACGCGGGGACCGAACGCGTCCGCACCTCGGGCCACGCCCCAGGCTGGCGGCGAGCGCGTGCTTGCGGGCATTCCGGTCAGCCCGGGCATCGCCATAGGCTCGCTGTACGCGGCCAGCGAGCCGAAGCTGGAAGCCAAGCGCGGCAGGATACGCGCCGGCGCGGTGGAAGCCGAACTGGGCCGGCTGGAAGTGGCGGTGCAGAAATCGCGCAAGCAGCTTGGCAAGCTGCGTGCCCGGCTGGGCGTGTTGCCGGAGGACAGCCAGCACGAGATCGCACCGCTGATCGACGCCTATTTGCAGATGCTGGGCCCCTCGCGCCTGCTGCGCCATGCCCGCAAGCGCATCGCCGACGGGCTGGTAACGGCGGAGACCGCGGTGCTGGACGAGGTGGACGGGCTGGCGGCGGCCATGCTCGCCGTGTCGGGCGTGCGCGGCCGTGACGATGCGGAGGCGCAGCAGCGCCGCGCGGAGGAGATACGCGAGACCGGGCGGCGCCTGCTGCGCAACCTGGCGGAAGCGGCGTTCCGCAGCTTCGCCCAGGTACCGCAGGGCGCGATACTGGTGGCCGAGAACCTGCGGCCGGCGGATGCGGCGCTGATCGATCCCGCGCGCATCGCCGGGCTGGCGACAGAGGAGGGCGGCACCGACGGGCACACGGCGATCATGCTGCGTGCGCTGGGGGTGCCGGCCGTGCTGGGTGCCACCGGGCTGCTGTCGGCCGCGCGCACCGGCACGGTGGCCGTCCTGGACGGGGCCGCAGGGCGCATCGTGCTGCATCCCGAGGCGGCCACCCTGGCGGCCGCGCGGCGCGGCGTGGCCGAATACGCGCGCGAGCGGCAGCGCCTGGCGCGGTTCCGCCGTCTGCTGTCGGAGACGACGGACCACGAGCAGGTGCAGTTGCAAGCCAATCTGGAGCTGCTGGCCGAGCTGCCGCTGGTGGCCGGCGCGGGTGCGACGGGCATAGGGCTGTTCCGCACCGAGTTCCTGTTCATGAACCGCGAGAGCCTGCCAGACGAGGCGGCGCAGGCCGAGACCTATCGCACGGTGATCGAGGCGATGGACGGCGACGGTGTCACGATACGCGTGCTGGACTGGGGCGGCGAGAAGGACATCGACGCGCTGGTGGCGCGCGGCCTGGTGCCGGATACGCTGGACCACAACCCTGCTTTGGGCGTGCGCGGCCTGCGCCTGCTGCTGCGCCAGCCGGACCTGTTCGAGACGCAACTGGCGGCGATCCTGCGCGCGGCGAAGTTCGGTCCGGTGCGCGTGCTGCTGCCGATGGTGACCAACACCGGCGAGGTGCGCGCGGCGCGCGAGATCTACGAGCGCGTCGGCCGCAGGCTGCGAAGGCGCGGCGAGAAGCTGGCCGAGAAGCTGCCGCCGCTCGGGATCATGATCGAGACACCTGGTGCGGCGCTGTCGGCCGACGCGCTGGCGCTGGAGGCAGATTTCTTCGCGATCGGCACGAACGACCTGGCGATGTACACGCTGGCGGTGGACCGTGCCGCCACCGACGTAGCCAGCCTGTACGACCCGCTGCATCCGGCCGTGCTGCGGCTTATCCAGTTCGCCACCGAGGCGGCCCTGCGCATGCGCATGCCGGTGAGCGTGTGCGGCGAGATGGCGGCAAATCCGAAGCTGACGCCGCTACTGCTGGGTCTGGGGATACGCTCGTTCAGCATGAACGCGTCGGCCGTGCCGAGGGTGAAGCAGGCGGTGCGGTCGGTATCCATCGACGCGTGCGCGCGGTTTGCCCGGCGGGTGATGGAGCAGGCCGATCCTGAGCGGATTGCGGAACTGGTTGGCGGATTTTCGGGTTAGCTAAGAAAGCAAAGCCTCTCCTGAAAAATTTTTTGCCTTCACGCTTGCGCTACGGCGTCGGCATCACCGGACAACCGCCTCCCTGAAACCTTCGCACGCGTCCGCCATGGTCTCCGCGACAGCGCATCCAAAAGCTTTTTGCTTCTTTTTCTCGAAAAAAAGGCCTTTTTTGCTTCTCCGTAGGCAATACGTCTCACTCTCCCAACCGCGGTTCGAGCTTGTAAAACCGGCTGAGCTGCCCGGGGAAATCGCGAAAGTTCAACGCCAGCTTCTCGGCCTCGAAAATGGTGAAGAACTCGTCCCAGGCGATCTCGCGCAACCCCGGTTCCGGCGTACCGAAATCGAACCGCAGCAGCGGATTCCCGGCGGGCGATGTCCGCCCCTCCAGGCGATGTCCGCCCCTCCAGGAACGCCGGCCGGCCGTCGCGCGCTTCGGCCCAGGCGCGAATGAAACCGTGATCGGAAGTCGTCTCGTCGCTCATCGGTCTGTCCAGAAAGATTTCAGGCTGGTCAAACGGTTTCTGCCGCCGGTTGTTCCCCGGCGCCGGCAGCAGGCGCGGCGGCGAAGCCCAGCCCCAGAAGCAGGAAGACCCAGCCGCCATTCGGCATGGAGGTGAAGGCGGAAGTGGAAGCGACGGGCCAGAGGGCGACGACTGCGCCGACCAGCAGGCCGGCGCGCAGCGGCTCGACATGGCGGGCGAGGTTGCGGCCGAGGCGAGCGAGCGCGCTGCACACCATGATCGTGAACAAAGCGAGGCCGGGCAGGCCGGCATTGTCCAGCGCTTCCAGGTAGTAGTTGTGCGGGTGGATGTTGCAGGCGGCGTTGCCGCCGTTCAGGCTGGCCGTCGGTATGCCCAGCCAGGCGATCCCGTGCATGGCGCGGTATTCGTGGCAGCCGCGACGGAAACCGTCGAAGCCCAGTCCCAGCCAGGGATGCAGTTCGCCGAGGGTCACGGCGCGGGTGAATATCAGGCCGTAATCGCTCTGGCCGAAATGCGCCATCTGGCCGGTCGTCTGCTGCACCAGCTTGGCCGCCGCCGCCGGTGACACCCAGGGCAGCGCGGCGACCAGCAGCGCGCCGGCGGCCGCGGCGGCGGCCAGCGCCAGGCGCAGGCGCGGCACCAGCAAGGCGGCGGTGGCCAGGCCAAGGAGCATCAGCGCGGTCGGCATGCGCTGGCCGATCAGCACCATGGTCAGCACGCCGAGCACGGCCAGCACCATCGCGGCCAGGCGGGGGCGCGGCCCCGGCCGTGCGGCCAGGCGGGCCAGCCAGGGCAGAAGCGCCGGGAAGAACAGCAGGATGAAGGCAGGCCCGGCGCGCGGCTTGCCGAACGGACCGGTGAGCGCCCCGTCAGGCCAGCGCGGCTGGCCGAACAGGTTGGTGCCGAGGAGGTATTGCTGCCAGGCTTCCAGGCCGATCCAGCAGAACGCGGCGGCGAGCATGACCCAGGCGGCATGGCGACGCGCCGCGCCGCGCCGGGTATTGCCTGCCAGGACCCAGGTGCCGAGCGCCATCGCGAGCACCGGCAGGCGTATGGCGAGGACCCCGTGCAGCAGCCCGCCGGCGCCGAGTGCGGAGCAGACCGACAGCCAGATCCACCAGCCGAGCGCCGCCAGCATGAACGGTTCGCGCAGCCAGGCGGCGTGCCGGGTGCTGTAGCAGCGGGCCAGGAACAGCAGGTCGATGGCGGCGATCAGGATTTCCGCCACGGCGCGGGCGTGCAGCAGCGCGAGCGGCAGAAGCAGACAGGCGGCGAAGGCCGCGCGCCGCGCGGTGGTTGCCCAGCGAGGGTCCGCTTGCGTGGCGGTCAGGGTAGCGGACTGCATCGCCGCATGATCGGCGCGGCGGCGTGCCGCCGCAAGTTGGTGCGCTGCGCCAGATGTTGGCGGGGCGGCATGAGCCGTCTCGTGAGCCTCAAGAGCAGGCTCAAGGATGCACAGACTTTACAACCACTTACGCTCTGGCACGCCGGCTGCAACGCACGTCGCATGAGACTTGGTGCAACACCTTACGCTTTCTTAGCGCCGCCTCCACTGCGCCAATCTGGTTCGGATGCGAACCTGATGGTATGGGCGGCGGCGGCGTGCGGCCGAGGGGAGAGCGTCATCGCATCTGGTCAATCCGTCCTGGGAACCCGCCGTTCGGGGCTGCTGATGGCTGGCGTCGGATATGTGCTGGCGGGGTGCGCCGTAGGACCGGACTATGTGCGCCCCGCGGCCCCGGCCGCGGACCGGTACACCGAGGCGCGCCTGCCCGACAGCACCGGCAGCGTGTCCGCCAAGGCCGGCCGGGACCAGGTGTTCGTGCCTGCGGCGGACGTGCCCGGCGACTGGTGGACCCTGTTCCGCTCGCCGGCGCTGACCAGGCTGGTGGCCGTGGCATTGCGGCAGAACCCGACACTTGCGGCCACCGCGGAGACGCTGCGTCAGGCGCAGGAGAACACGATCGCGCAGCAGGGGGCGTTCTTCCCCACCGTCTCCGCCCAGCTGACGCGTACGCGAGAGAAGGTGAGCGGCGCGGAGGCGGGCCTGGTCGGGCCGCAGGCGGTCAGCGAAAGCTTCGGCTTCTACCAGGGCCAGTTCAACATCTCCTACACGTTCGATGTCTGGGGGCAGATACGCCGCACCGTGGAGGCTGCGGCGGCGGCGGCGCAGATACAGCGCTTCCAGCTCGAGGCGGCCACCAACATGCTGGCCGCGAACACCGCCACGGCGGCGATCACCGCGGCCTCGCTGCGCGCGCAGATCGTGGCCGAGGAAGAACTGGTCGATGCCGAGCAGCATCTGCTGACGACGGTGCGCAGCCAGTTCCAGCTTGGCGGCGCCACGGGTACGGACGTGGCCACCCAGGAAGCGCAGCTTGCCAACACGCAGGCGCTGGTAGTGCCACTGCAGACGCAGATGCAGCAGGCGCGCGACCAGCTGGCCGACTACCTGGGGCGGGTGCCGGAGCAGGCCGACCTGCCCGACCTGAAGCTGGAGGAGCTGCAGCTGCCGGGCGCTTTGCCGGTGAGCCTGCCTTCGCGCCTGGTGGATCAGCGGCCGGACATCCGGGCCGCCGCCGAGCAATTGCACCAGGCGACCGCGCAGGTGGGCGTGGCCATTGCCAACCGCCTGCCGCAATTCACCCTGCAGGGCGCGCTGGGCAGCGCGCCAGCCCGCATCGGCGACCTGTTCACGCCGGGCAATGGAATCTACACGATCATCACCCAGGCGCTGGCGCCGGTGTTCGAGGGCGGCACGCTGCTGCATCAGCAGCGCGCGGCCTACGCCGCGGCGCGTTCGGCCGCGGCGAACTACCGCGCCACCGTGGTTGGCGCCTTCCAGAACGTGGCGGACGTGCTGACCGCGCTGGACGGTGACGCACGGGCGCTGGCGGCCAACCAGGCGTCCGAGCAGGCCGCCGCGCGTAGCCTGAGCCTGGCCCGCATGCAGTACGGCGCGGGCGGCGTGTCCTACCTGACGGTGCTGACGTCCCAGACACAGTACCAGAACGCGGTGATCGGGCTGATACGCGCGCAGGCGGCCCGCTATACGGACACAGTGGCGCTCTACGTGGCGTTGGGCGGCGGCTGGTGGCACCGGGACGATCTGCCGCCGCCGCCTGAGCAACTTTTGAGGTCTCTGCTGCCATGACGGAAAGAAAGCAGTTCTTTTTTGAAAAAAAGAACCAAAAAACTTTTGCTCCGCTGTCGCGGACTGCTTCACCAGCCGCCTACAGGGAGAAAAAGTCTCTTGCCTCTCTCCTTCAGAAAAGAAGATTCTTGCTTTTTTTGTGTGTTGCGACACCCGCCTACGCGCAGGAACCGCCGGCCACGGTAAGCACGATGGTGGCCCGCGTGACCGACTGGCAGGACACGCTGCAGGCGGTGGGCACCATACGGGCGGTGCGCGGCGCCGATCTGGCCAGCGAGATTGCCGGCGTGGTGGACAGCGTGGAATTCGATTCGGGCCATGACGTGGCGGCCGGCACCGTGCTGCTGCGGCTGCGGCCGAACGACGACGCGGCGCATTTGGCCGACCTGCAGGCCGCCGCTGACCTGGCGGCGGCCAACCTGGCGCGCGACACCAAGCAGTTCCGCGCGCAGGCGGTCAGTCAGGCGAGCATCGATGCCGACGAGAGCCATTTGCGGTCCGCCCGCGCGGAGGTGGCGCAGGCGCAGGCGCTGGCCGCGGAGAAGATCGTGCGTGCGCCGTTCGCCGGCCGGCTGGGCTTGCGCGTGGTGGACCAGGGCCAGTATCTGCCTGCGGGCACCACGATCGTGACGCTGCAAGCGCTCGATCCACTCTACGTGGATTTCTACGTGCCGCAGCAATCCCTGGCCGAGGTGCATATCGGCGAGACCGCGCTGCTGCACGTGGACGCCTACCCCGGCCGGGAGTTTACCGGCCGGATTTCCGCGATCAGCCCGAAGCTGGATGCGAACAGCCGGATGGCGCAGGTGCGCGCCACGCTGTCCAACACGGACCATGCGCTGGTGCCGGGCATGTTCGCCAGCGTGGAGCTGCATACCGGCGAGGTGCACCATTACGTTACGGTGCCGAACGCGGCTATCGTCTACAATCCGTATGGCAGCCTGGTCTATGTGGTGGATCACGGCGTGGCCCGTCAGGCTATCGTGCGCACCGGGCCCACGCGTGGCGACCAGGTTGCGGTGACGGCCGGCCTGGCCGATGGCACCACTGTTGTGACCGCGGGGCAGATCAAGCTGCGGCAGGGCTCGCAGGTGGTGGTTAACAATAGCGTGCAGCCGTCTGACGATCCTCGGCCGCATCCGGCGGAGGAGTAGGGAGTGAAGCGAGGAAGGCCTTCTTTTTTGGAGAAAAGAAGCAAAAAACTTTTGCTCCTGACGGCTGCTCCAGGAGCGTGCCTGGTTGTGCCAACCTGCATACTTGCAGAACTTGAAGGCGCATTGATGCAGACGCCGGGACGAAAGTTTTTTGCTTCTTTATTTCAAAAAAGAAGGCCTGTCTTGCCTGAAGGAGCCACCCCATGCGCCTGACAGACATGTTCATCCTGCGCCCGGTGCTGTCCGTGGTGGTCAGCGTGTTCATCCTGCTGCTCGGCCTGGGATCGGAGCGCGTATTGCCGGTCCGGCAGTTCCCCAAGACAGTGAACGCGCTGATACAGGTGGAGACCACGTATTACGGGGCCGATGCCTCCACGATGGCTGGCTTCATCACCACGCCGATCGAGAACGCAATCGCGCAGGTGGACGGCATCGACTACCTGACCAGCACGAGCATGACCGGCGACAGCACGATCACCGCGCATCTGCGGCTGAACCAGGATCCTGACAAGGCACTCACCGAAATACAGACCCAGCTCAGCGCGGTGCACGACCAGTTGCCGCGGGAATCCCAGACGCCCACGGTGCACCTGCAAACGGGCGGGCAGGGCGGCACGCTGATATTGGCGTTCACCAGTGACATCATGACGCCTGCGCAGATAACCGACTACCTGACGCGCGTGGTGCAGCCGCAGATACAGGCGACGCCGGGCGTGCAGGTGGCGCAGGTCTGGGGAGCGGAGAACTTCGCCGTGCGCGCCTGGCTCGATCCGGTCAAGCTGGCGGCGCACAACATAACCGCGGCCGACGTCTCGGCCGCCATGGCCGCCAACAACTTCACATCGGCCGCCGGTTCCACCAGCGGCCAGATGACGCAGATGCCGATCGGCATCACCACCGGCGTGCACACGCTGCCGGAGTTCCGTGACCTGGTCATCAAGCAATCGGGCGGTGCCATCACCCGGCTGGGCGACCTGGCAGACGTGGAGCTGGGGTCGGACAACTACCAGCAGGCGCTGCTGTTCAGCGGCAAGCCTACCATACTGATCGACGTGGAGGCGGTTCCGACGGCGAACGTGCTCGACCTCGTCAACCGCGTGCGCACCAAGTTCGAGGCCATGAAGGCCGACCTGCCGCAGGGCCTGCACGCGGACATCGCTAACGACGTGACGGCGAATGTGCGGCAATCCATCAGCGAGGTTGTGAAAACCTTGCTCGAAAGCCTGGCCATCGTGGCCGTTGTGGTGTTCGCGTTCCTGCGTTCGGCGCGCGCCTCGATGATCCCGGTGATCACCATCCCGCTCTCGCTGGTCGGCACCTTTGCCATATTGTGGCTGTTCGGATTCTCGATAAACCTGCTCACGCTGCTGGCTCTGGTGCTGGCGACCGGGCTTGTGGTGGATGACGCCATCATCGTCGTCGAGAACGTCAGCCGCGAGCTGTCCGAGGGTGCCACGCCGCTGGAAGCGGCGATGCGGTCCGCGCGCAGCTTGGCGGGCCCGATCGTGGCGATGACGGTGGTGCTCGTGGCCGTCTACGTGCCGATCGCGCTGCGCAGCGGGCTGACCGGCGCGCTGTTCCGCGAATTCGCGCTCACGCTGGTGGGAAGCGTGACCGTCTCGGCAGTGCTGGCATTGACGCTGTCCCCGATGATGTGCCGCTTCCTGTTGCGCGCGCCACGCCGGACGGAGCGCCGCGGCGCGCTGGGGCCGATGCAGCGCGCGTATCGTCCGGCGCTGCGCCTGGCGCTGACGCTGCGGCCGGTGATGGTGGTGTTCGGCCTTGCGGTGTTTGCCGCAAGCTACGTGCTCTATGCGGGGTCGACCACCGAACTGGCGCCGCAGGAAGATCGCGGCTTTCTCCAAGTGGGCGGCTCCGTCTCGCCCACTGCGGGCATCGACCAGCTTAAGCTGTACGAGCAGCAGATCACCACGATCGAGAAATCGCTGCCGGAGTTCAAGGCGTCCTACCAGTTCGACCAGCCGGGCCAGTCCGGCGGCGGGCTGGAGCTGAAGCCGTTCTCCGCGCGCACGCGGTCCTCCACCGAGGTGATGGCGGATCTGCAGCAGCGCCTGGCCGGGGTGGCCGGCGAGAACCTGGCGGTGTTCCAGCCGGCGCCGCTGCCTGGCAGCTTCGGCGAGCTGCCGATCGGCTACGTGATCAAGACGACGCGCCCATTCAGTGAGCTGGACGGCGTCTCCCGCCATTTCCTGGAAGAGGCGCAGAAGAGTGGATTGTTCGCCTTCATCGACCGCGACCTGAAGATCGATCTGCCGCAGGCCACGATCGTCATCGATCGCAACAAGGTGGCCGCCCTTGGCTTAGACATGACGCAGGTGGGCGGCGTGCTGAACACGCTGCTGAGCGGCGGCTACGTCAATTATTTCGACCTGGCGGGCCGGTCCTACAAGGTGATTCCGCAGGTCACCCGGGCGAGCCGGCTGAACCCGGAGCAGTTGCAGTCTTTCACCATCGCCAATCTGAACGGCGTGCCGGTGCCGCTATCCGCGGTGGCCCATATCGAGATGACGACGGTTCCCGAGAACATCAGCCACTTCCAGCAGATGAACTCGGCCAGCCTGACCGGCGTGCCGCTGCCGGGCGTGACACAGGGTGACGCGATGCGGGCGCTGGATGCGATCGCCGCCCGCGTGCTGCCGCCGGATTACGCGACCGACACCAGCGGGCCGCTGCGCCAGTTCGTGCAGGAATCGTCAGGCTTCGCGGCCACGTTCGGCTTTGCCGTGGTGGTGATCTATTTGTCGCTGGCGGCGCTGTTCGGCAGTTTCCGCGATCCGCTCATCATACTTATCTCGGTGCCGATGTCGCTCGCGGGTGCGCTGGTGTTCATCTATTTCGGCGTACACGGCGCCACGCTGAACATCTATTCCGAAGTGGGGCTGGTGACGCTGATGGGGCTGATCAGCAAGCACGGCATCCTGATGGTGGAAGTGGCCAACGAGCAGCAGGCGTTGGGCCGCACCAAGCGCGAGGCGATCGAGCACGCCGCCCTGCTGCGCCTGCGGCCGATCCTGATGACGACGGCCGCGATGGTGCTGGGCGTGGCCCCGCTGGTGTTCGCGACAGGCGCGGGCGCGGCGGCGCGGTTCTCCATGGGCCTGGTGATCGCGTCCGGGCTGGCGATCGGCACGCTGTTCACGCTGTTCGTGGTGCCGGCGTTCTACCTGGTGCTGGCGCGGCGGCATGTGGCGGAGGCGCATGCGCCGGCGGGGATGCGGGGGGTGGCGGTGGCTTCGGAGTGAAGGGAAGGCCTTCTTTTTTGAAAAAAAGAAGCAAAAAACTTTTATCTCTCCGCATTTGCAGCAGTCGGGTTCTTCCAGAGAGAACCACCACGCCGCAGCAGCGTCAGGAGCAAAAGTTTTTTGCTTCTTCTTTTCAAAAAAGAAGGCCTTCCTTCCTCACCGGAGCACCCTCCTGGAACACCGCCCCTTCGGCCCCCAGCACACTCCGGTAGCCGCCATAGGCCAGGGCACCTGGCAGATCAGCGCCGGCCGCAAGCAGGCGGTTGCCGCCCTGCAGCGCGGGCTGGACCTGGGCCTGACGCATATCGACACCGCGGAGATGTACGAGGGCGCCGAGGACATCGTGGCCGAGGCGATCGCAGGACGGCGCGGGCAGGTGTTCCTGGTCTCCAAGGTGCTGCCGTCCAACGCGTCGCGCACCGGCACGATCGCCGCCTGCGAGCGCTCGTTGGCAAAGCTGCGCACGGACCACCTGGACTGCTACCTGCTGCACTGGCCCGGGCGGCACCGGCTGGAAGACACGATCGGTGCATTCGAGCGCCTGGTGGACCAGGGCAAGATCAGGTCCTGGGGCCTGAGCAATTTCGACGTGGATGGGCTGGAGGCGGCAGACAGGATCAGCGGCGGCGGCAGGATCGCGTGCAACCAGGTGCTGTGTCATCTGCAGGTACGGGCGATCGAGCATGCGGTGCTGCCCTGGTGCGCTGCGCGGCAGGTCAGCGTGGTGGCGTATAGCCCGTTCGGCAGTGGCGATTTTCCCGCGTCCGGCACGCCGGGCGGCCAGGTGCTGCAGCGTGTGGCCGCCGAGCACGGGGCCACACCGCGCCAGGTGGCACTGCGGTTCCTGTTGCGGGAGGCAGGGGTGTTCGTGATTCCGAAGGCCTCCAGCACGGTCCACGTGGAGGAGAATGCGGGCGCCGGCGGGCTGGCGCTGACACGGGCCAATCTGGCGGCCCTGGACGCGGCGTTCCCGCGCGGCCGCCGGCCGGCCACGCTGCCGATGCTCTGACGTGGGCGTGCCCCAGCCTGGCCATGCGGGGTGGTGGGCGCGGCCCGGCTTACGTTGTAAGCAGGGCCACCCGAGTTCGGGTGAACTCTGACGCCCCCTGCGGGCTGGCTGGATGGCAGTAGGTGAAGACCGCGTTGGTGATTTTCCCCGGGACGAACCGGGAGCGGGACGTGGCCATAGCCCTGGGCCAGGCGGCCGGACAGGCGCCGCGCCTGGTGTGGCATCGGGAAACCGAACTGGGCGACGTCGATCTGGCCGTGCTGCCCGGCGGGTTCAGCCATGGGGACTATCTGCGCTGCGGCGCCATGGCCGCGCAGTCGCCGATCATGGCGGCCCTGCGGTCATTTGCCGCGCGCGGTGGGCACATCCTGGGAATTTGCAACGGATTCCAGATACTGACGGAGGCCGGCCTGCTGCCGGGCGCGCTGTTGCGCAACGCCAGCCTGCGGTTCATCAGCCGGGACTGCCACCTGCGGGTGGAGCGTGCGGACACGGCGTTCACGCGTGGCTACACGCAAGGCCAGGTGTTCCGCGCGCCGATGGCACATGGCGACGGCAATTACTTCGCCGCGCCGGAGACGGTGGCGGCGCTGGAGGGCGAGGGGCGGGTGGCGTTCCGCTACGTGACCCCGTCCGGCGAGACGGCGCCTTCGGCCAACCCGAACGGCAGCCTGAACGCGATCGCCGGCGTGTATAGCGAAAACCTGCGGGTCATGGGGCTGATGCCGCATCCGGAGGACCTGGTTGACCCGCTGATGGGCGGCACCGACGGTAAGCCGCTGTTCGACGGCCTCGTGCACGCGCTGGCGGCGTGACGGGAATGGGCGCTCCCATCGACGCGGCACTCGCGAAATCCTTCGGCCTGAACGCCGAGGAATATGGCCGCGTGCTCGACATCATGGGCCGCACGCCCACGCTGACCGAACTCGGCATCTTCTCGGTCATGTGGTCGGAACATTGCAGCTATAAATCCAGCCGCGTCTGGCTGCGCGAGCTGCCGACCACCGCACCCTGGGTGATACACGGGCCGGGCGAGAACGCCGGCGTTGTGGATATCGGGGAGGGCCTGGCCGCGATCTTCAAGATGGAGTCGCACAACCATCCGAGCTTCATCGAGCCGTATCAGGGGGCGGCGACCGGCGTGGGCGGCATATTGCGGGACGTGTTCACCATGGGCGCGCGCCCGATCGCCAACCTGAACGCGTTGCGCTTCGGCCGGCCGGAGCACCCGGCGACGAAGCGCGTGGTTGACGGCGTGGTGCGCGGCATCGGCGGCTACGGCAATTGCGTGGGCGTGCCCACGGTAGGCGGCGAGGTGAACTTCCACGCCGCGTACGACGGCAACCCGCTGGTCAACGCGATGACGGTGGGCATAGCGCGGCAGGACCGCATTTTCCTCAGCGCCGCGGCCGGCGTTGGCAACCCGGTAGTTTATGTCGGCAGCCGGACGGGGCGGGACGGCATACATGGCGCCACGATGGCGTCCGCCGAGTTCGGCGCGGATGCGGAGAGCAAGCGGCCCACCGTGCAGGTGGGCGACCCGTTCACCGAGAAGCTGCTGATCGAGGCGTGCCTGGAGCTGATGGGCACGGACGCCATCGTGGCCATACAGGACATGGGGGCGGCGGGGCTGACCAGCTCGTCCGTGGAGATGGCGGGCCGTGGCGGCGTCGGCATCGAGCTGGACCTGGATGCCTGCCCGCAGCGCGAGACCGGCATGACGGCCTACGAGATGATGCTCTCCGAGAGCCAGGAGCGCATGCTGATGGTGCTGCGGCCGGACCGCCAGGAGATGGCGCGCGCGATCTTCGAGAAATGGGAGCTGGACTTTGCCGTCATCGGCCGGCTGACCGATACCGGCCGCATCGTGATACGCCATCAGGGCCGGGTGGAGGCCGACATTCCGCTGGACCCGCTGGCCGATCTGGCGCCGTCCTACCGGCGCCCCTACACGGAACCGCCGGCGCCCGCTCCGCTGGGCGAGGTAGCCGATCCGGTGGGCATACAAGCGGCGCTGCTAACGCTGATCGCGTGTCCGGATCTGTGCAGCCGTGCCTGGATCACCGACCAGTATGACAGCACGATCGGCGGTCAGACGGTACGCCGGCCGGGTGCGGCAGACGCGGCGATCGTGCGCCTGGACGGCAGCAGCCGCGCACTGGCGCTGACCACGGACTGCACGCCGCGCTACTGTGCGGCGGATCCGCGGATGGGCGGGGCACAGGCAGTGGCCGAAGCCTGGCGCAACATCACCGCCACCGGCGCGCGGCCGCTGGCGGTGACCGACAACCTCAATTTCGGCAATCCGGAAAAGCCCGAGATCATGGGCCAGTTCGTGGCCGCGGTGCAGGGCATGGGCGACGCCTGCCGCGCGCTGGACTTCCCGATCGTGAGCGGCAACGTCAGCCTGTATAACGAGACGCAGGGCACCGCGATCCTGCCCACGCCGGCGATCGGCGGACTGGGCGTGCTCGATGACGCCGCCGCCTCCATGGGCCTGGCGCTGACCGAAGGCGACACGCTGGTCCTGGTCGGGCACACGGAAGGCCATCTCGGACAATCCCTTTGGCTGCGCGAGGTCGCCGGCCGCGAGGAGGGCGCGCCGCCGCCGGTCGATTTGTCCGACGAACGCCGCACCGGCGACTTCGTCCGCCGGATAATCGGCGCCGGCGAGGTGAGCGCCTGCCATGACATCTCCGATGGCGGGCTGCTCGTGGCACTGGCGGAGATGGCGATGGCGGGCCCGGTAGGCGCCACCTTGCAAGTGCCGCCGGCCACGCCGGCGCCGCATGCGTGGTGGTTCGGCGAGGACCAGGCGCGCTACGTGCTGGCCACCCGCAACCCCGCCGCCGTGCTGCGGGACGCGCAATCGGCCGGGCTGGCGGCGCGCGTGGTGGGCCGGGCCGGCGGGGACGGTTTGACACTGCCCGATGGCGTGACCATATCCGGGGCGGCGCTGCACGAGGCTCATGACCGCTTCTTCGCCACCTGGATGAAGGACTGAACCCGGATGGCGATGTCGGCCGCTGAGATCGAGACCCTGATACGTACAGCCTTGCCGGATGCGGATGTGAGCGTGGAGGACCTGGCCGGCGACGGCGACCACTATGCGGCACGTATCGTCAGCGAGAGTTTCCGGGGGCGGAGCCGTATCCAGCAGCACCAGATGGTGTTCTCCGCGTTGGGCGGCCGCATGGGCGGCGTGCTACACGCGCTGGCGTTGCAGACATCCGTGCCGAACCAGGAGGTTTCCCGATGAGTGACACAGCCACCACTGCCCGCATCGAGTCCGAGATCGCGCAGAACCCCGTCATGCTCTACATGAAAGGGACAGCGATGTTCCCGCAATGCGGGTTCTCCGCGCGCGTGGTGCAGATCCTGACCCATCTCGGCGTGCAGTTCGCCACCGCGAACGTGCTGGAAGATCCGGCACTGCGTGACGGCATCAAGGCGTTTTCGAACTGGCCGACCGTGCCGCAGCTATACGTGAAGGGCGAGTTCGTTGGCGGCTGCGACATTGTGACCGAGATGTTCCAGGCGGGCGAGCTGGAGACGTTGCTGGCCGAGAAGGGTGTGGCGCATACGGCGCAGGCTTGAGGAAGCAAAGCCTTCTTTTTTGAGAAAAAGAAGCAAAAAACTTTTGGTCCCTGTCGGCGGCTGCTGAGACGCGGCGCGCCGGGGAGGCGGACGTTTTTTGGTCCTTTTTGTCAAAAAAGGACTGCTTGCCTCTGAAATGGCAGCGCGCGCCAGCTATCACCACGGCAACCTGCGTGAGGCGCTAATCGCCGCCGCGTTGGACATGATACGCGCCAGCGGGCCGAACGGCTTCACCCTGGCGGAGGTGGCGCGCAGTGTGGGCGTCAGCGGCGCCGCGCCGTATCGGCATTTTCGGGACCGCAACGCACTGATTGCCGAGATCGCCAAGCAGGGTTTCGAGAAGTTTGCCGAGGAGCTGTTTGCCGCCTGGGATGAGGGGCGGCCAAACCCGGTGGCGGCCGTAGAGGCTTGCGCGCGCAGCTATCTAAGCTTTGCGCGGCGGGAGCCGGCGTTCTACGCGGCGATGTTCGAGCCGGGCTTTCCGCTAGAGGACGACCCCGCGCTGCTGACCGCCTCCGAACGCGCCTTCGGCGTGCTGCGCCTGGCGGCGGATGCGGTGGTGCGGGCGATGAAGCAGGGCAAGCGCCCGCCCTCGCTGATGGTGGCGCTGCACATCTGGTCGATGTGTCACGGCGTAGCGTCGCTTTTCATCGAGGGACCGAGCGGGTCGAGGCGCAAGCTGCCAATGCCGCCGGAGGATCTGCTGGAAGCAGGGTTGCTGATCTATCTGCAGTCGGTGGGCTGAGCGGATAGGGCTGAACGCCGGATCCAGCGTGCGCGTAAGCCAAAGCAAAAGGCAGTTCTTTTAGAAAAGAACGAAATGACTTTGTCTCTATCAGCGCGTTTTGCGGAAGCGTGCGCTTCAACACGACGCGACAGCGGACCAAAAGCTTTTTGCTTCTTTTTCTCGAAAAAGAAGGCCTAGCTTTCTTGCGAGCACCAAAGAAAGGAGCCGATATGCACACCATGAAAGCCGCCTGCCACTGCGGCGCCGTGCGCTTCGAAGTGGCGTTGTCGGACGGCCTGAAGACCGCGCGGCGTTGCACGTGTTCGTATTGCCGGATGCGCGGCGCGGTTGCGGTCTCGGCCGAGCTCGGCGGAATACGGTTCATGTCTGGCGAGGACCAGCTGACGCGCTACAGCTTCAACACCCGCACGGCGCAGCATTTCTTCTGCTCTGTGTGCGGCATCTACACCCACCACCAGCGGCGCTCCAATCCGCTGCAGTTCGGGGTTAACGCAGCGTGCCTGGAAGGCGTCAGCCCGTTTGACTTTGCCGCCGTGCCGGTTGTGGACGGTGTGTCCCACCCGAGCGACGCCGCGCCCGGCACGCCGGCCAAGCAGTTGGGCGTGCTGCGGTTCGAGCCGGCTGGATGAACAAGGGTCTTGACTCCGGGACTAGCCTGTCCATCTATGTAAATGTGTTTCACATTTACACAGGAGACGTGCGGTGCCTATCGTCGAAAAGCTTGATGAGTATGGCAAAGGCGCCTGGATCGCGCTGATCATCCTTGGGTTCTGGACGTTCTGGCCGGTTGGCCTGACCGCCCTGATGTTCGTGGTATTCAGCGGCCGGGCAAGAGCGTGGCGCTGCGCTTCTCGCGGGCAGTGGCATAACACAGACATGCGCGGCCGTAGCTGGCGGTTTGGCGGCATGCAGTCCAGCGGCAACGCGGCATTCGACGAATACCGTGCCGAGACGATAAAGCGGCTGGAGGACGAGCAGAAAGAGTTCGTCGAGTATCTGGAGAAGCTGCGCCAGGCCAAGGACAAGCAGGAGTTCGACCAGTTCATGGCCGACCGCCGCGGCCGCGACGTACAGGCCTGAAAGCAGGGCGCGCCCAACCCAGGGCGCGCCTTTTTCCTGAGTCCGCGATGCCGAAGCAGAAGTTTTCTGCTTCTTTTTCTAAGAAAAGAGGGCCTTCCTTCTTCTGCCCGTAAACCTGTTCTAGGTTGCTACCGGGGCGAGGAGGATTTCAGCCAACATGTTCCGAGACAGCCTCTCGCAATTAAGCCGTAAGTGGCGGCAGCGCGGCGCGCCAACCGTGCCTGAACCCGCGATAGATGGCATGGTCGACGAGCTGAGTCCCGACCACGTGGCCGGTTGGATGATGGATCCCGCCGATCCCGCCAGGCGCGTGGCTTACGAGGTCGTGTGCAATCAGACTGGCCGGCTGCTGGGGTCCGGCGTGGCCGACCAGTACCGGCACAGGCTGAACCGATTACGCATCGGCGACGCCGCGCATGGCTTCCACACCAGGCTGGCCGCACCGCCTGCATCGCCCGGCGCGATCACGGTGCGCGCGGCGGGCGGGCGGGCGGGGTTGCCGGTCACCAGCACGCCGCGCACCGCTTTTGAACCGCTGCTGCACGTGGCGATGGATGTGGTGGACAACTGCAATCTGCGCTGCCCGTTTTGCCTCTACGATTATGCCGGTACCCACACCACGCATTTCATGACCGAGAGCACGCTGGCGAACGCGTTGCGTCTGCTGCCTTACGTGCGTGACGGCCAGTTCTGGTTTTCCTGCCTGCACGAGCCGACACTGCATCCGCAACTGACCGCCTTCATCGACAGCGTGCCGCGCGAATACCGCCGCAAGGTGTTCTACACGACGAACCTGGCCAAACGCATGCCGGATTCGTATTTCACCTGGCTGGCGGAAAGCGGCCTGTACAACGTCAACATTTCGATCGAGAGCCGCGATCCGGCGGTCTATGAGCGCATGCGCAAGGGCGCGCGGCACCGCATCTTCCAGGAGAACTGGGACAAGCTGGTCGATGCGTTCGCGCGTGTCCCGGACCCGCCGAGAGTGCGCTACATTGCAATGGCGTATAAGTCCAACGTCGACGAACTGCCCGGGCTCGCCAGCTACCTGCTGGAGGAACGCGGGGCCTGGGCGATCGAGCTCCGTTACACGTTCGACATGCCCTATATACCGGCAGAGTTCCGCGCCGCCGAGTTCCTGGACGCAGCCGATTGGGTTCGCCTGCGCGAACGCCTGCCTGCCTATCCGACGGAAAAGTTGCTGCTTCTGCCGCCGCCAGAGCCGCAAGCCGCCGCGGCCGCTGCCGCCCCGCAGGCGCCGTCAGGCGAGCCGGCCCGGTGCATGGCGGACTACTACATGTTCCGCATGTCGTGGGACGGCACGCTGCATGTCGCCGGCGTCTTGCCCCAAAGCCGCTACGGCCAGGCGATCGAGCGCGAAATGCTTGTCACCAACGTGAACACCATCGTCGACGCACGCGCTTTTCTCGACAGCCTGCCGGACCACGCGCCGGCATGAGTTTCGGCCGTCCGGCCGCATGGTTTTGGCCGGGGATGTGCTGCTGCGTGATGACGGCGGTCATCGCAGCCTACGGCGTGCTGCTGCCGCGCGCGCGCTGGCAAGGCGACGAATATCTGGTCTTCGGGCTGCTGCGCGAGGGCGGCTGGAGCTACCTCCTGCACTGGTATCTGACATGGAGTCCGCGCCTGGTCTCCGACCTGCTCTACGGGGCGTATGGCGCCGCGGTGCTGGCATGGCATCGCCCGTTTGCGGGGAGCTGCATTGCCGTTCTGTGGGCCGGGCTGGCCTGTGCCTGCCTGGCTCCGGCGTGGCGGGGCAACGCATACCGCCTGTCCCGGCTTGCGGCCGGGTTCAGCCTCTTTGCGCTTTTCCTGGTGGGGCACGGCGTTACGGAAGTGTTCTACTGGCCGGCGGGCGGCCTGTCCTACATTCCCACGCTGGCGGGTGCTGTCTGGCTGTTCTGGCTTCTGCTCGACGGGCTTGGCACGCAGACGCGGCGCCACGTGGCGGCGGGGTTGGCGCTGTTCCTCGTCGCCGGCTCCAGCGAAGTCGGCGCGTTCACCGCGTTGAGCGTGGTGGCGTGTGTCGGGGCCGCGCAGTCACGCCTGCCCTGGCGGCGGTCCGTGTGGCTGCTGCCGGGCCTGGCCGTGGCACTCGTCGACCTGGCCCTGGTGCTGCACGGCCGGGTGGGCGCGATTGAGCTTGGCGGCGCCGACCCGGCAGTGCTGCACCACGCCGGCGCGGCCCTTCGCCGCGGAGTGGCGAAGTTCGCTGGCGAGCTGGTGCGGCCGGACCTGCCCGGCGGTGCCGCGGTGGCCGCCCCGCTTGTCGTGGTGTCGCGGCTGCTGATCTTCTTCGGTGCACGCTGGGGTTTGGGGCGGCCGCGCGCGGCCGGTGGGGCGCTGCCGGCTTTCGGCGCCGCCTTGCTGCTCGCATCCCTGGCGTCCCTGGTGAGCGGCTACTTCCAATTCGGCCGGCTCTGTTGCGAACGGCACGACACGATGCGTGCCTGTTTCATCACCCTGGCCCTGGCCGCACTCGGCGCTGCTTGGCCGCGCGTGCGCCCGAACGTGGCTGCCGGCGCGTGGGTGGCCGCGGTGCTCCTGCTGTTCGTGCCGGCCGTACCTGCCTTGCTCGCAGACTACGGGAGCATGGAACGCGCGGTCGCCGCGCATGCGCGGACATGGGTTTCGGGTACGTCGCCCGGCACGGCAATGGTGTTCACCATCGACCCGTCGGGCCGCGTGATAAGCGGCTGCGGCTTTCCCCCGGGGTCCGCCTCGCTCTCGGCCGAGCCTGCCTGGTGGCAGCGGGGTATGTTGACGTTCTTCGCCAAGCGCTCTGTTTTGCTTAAGGTAGTGAAATGATGCTGAGGGGAGCTTGCTCTAGCAAGGTCGGTGCCTGCCCCAAACCCTGTCGTGCGAGGTACGCTTGCGCGTGACGGGGCCTTGGCCCCAGACCCGATTTCGTGGGACTGCGGGAACAGGTTTGAAGTGTCTGTTTGAAAACTTGGCCTGGTGTGTCAGCTGGCGGTGGTTCCAGCACCGGAGCGCAGGACTCGCCGCCAGATGGCTCCCAGGGTGAGTTTTCAAACAGACACGAAGGACGACTGTCCGGGAGCGGGGTCCAGGGGCAGAGCCCCTGGCCTTCCTTGCCTAGTGCAGCTTTACGCCAGGCTCCGGCCGCCGGCTCACAAAGCTCGTCAGCGTCCGCCAGATCATCGATCCATGCCCGTGCAGCGCCGCCTGATGCATCGCGTAGAGTGAGCGATACATCATCCGCGCGAAATAGCCCTCGATGAACAACCCGCGCCCGACGGCAAAGCCCATCAGGTTACCCACTGTGCTGTAACGCCCGAGCGAGACCAGCGAGCCGAAATCACGATAGGTGAAGGGTTTCAGCGGACGGCCGTCCAGGCGCCGGTTGATCTGCTCGATCATGTGGCTGGCCATCTGGTGCGCGGCCTGGGCGCGCGGCGGCACGCCGTTGGGAAAACCCTCGCGCGGGCAGGCGGCGCAATCGCCAATGGCGAAGATGTTCGGGTCGCGCGTGGTCTGCAGGGTCTGCTCCACCACGAGCTGGTTTATCCGGTTCACCTCCAGGCCAAGATCGGCGAGGAAATCGGGGCCTTTCACGCCGGCCGACCAGACGACGAGCTCGCTCGGTATCACCTCGCCGCCTTCCAGCACCACGCCGTCCGCGCGCACTTCGGACACGCGGGCGCCCGTGCGCACCTCCACGCCGAGGGTGCCCAGCAGCTCCGCGGTCGAGACGGACATGCGCTCCGGCAAAGCCGGCAGGATGCGCGGCGCAGCCTCGATCAGGATGATCTTGACGTCGCGCGCGGGATCGATGCGGGTCATGCCGTAGGCGACCACCTCGCGTACCGTGCGGTGCAGTTCGGCGGCCAGTTCGGTGCCGGTGGCGCCGGCGCCGATGATGGCCACGTGCAGCTGGCCGGGCCGCACCGGCTCCGGCTGCGCGTTGGCGCGCAGGCAGGCGTTCACCATGCGCTTGTTGAAGCGCGTGGCCTGCTCGGGCGTCTCCAGCGGCACGGCGAACTGGGCGGCGCCCGGCGTGCCGAAATCGTTGGTGACCGAACCCACGGCGATCACCAGCGTGTCGTAGGGGAAGCTGCGCTGCGGCGTCACCTCGCGGCCTTCGTCGTCGATTGTGGCAGCGATCAGGATTTCCCGTCGCACCCTGTCGATGCCGGCCAGCGCACCAAGGCGGCAGGTGAAATTGTGCCAGCGCGCCTGGGCCAGATAGTTCAGCTCGTGCTGGGATCGGCGCATGCCGCCGGCAGCGATGGCGTGCAGCAGCGGCTTCCAGATATGGGTGCGTGACTTCTCCACCAGCGTGATCTGCGCCTGGTGGCGGCGGCCCAGCGTGTCACCGAGCTTGGTGGCGAGCTGCAGGCCGGCGGCACCGCCGCCGACCACGATGATCTGGTGCAGGTCCGTGCTGCCCGCGGTGCCGCGTGGCGGGATCGGGCGTTCGGTGATGACCATGTCTGGCATTGGGTGGCTGCCCCCGTTTCATGCGTTTGTATTTGGCTGGCCGGGTTGAAGCAAAAACTTTTGCGGTCGTCCGCGCTGCTGGACGCAAGCCGACCGGCGGCGGACGTCTTTTTAGCTCCACAGTCAAAAAAGGACTGCTTGCTTTCTTTCGCCTAGGCTAATGCCCGGCCAGTCCGAGAGCCAGAGGCCACCCGATGTTCCGCCAGATCTGGCATGCCATACGCTTCTTCGCTGCCGCCCGTGTCCGAACGCGTGACGAGCTGGATGCCGCGCTGAAACGCGCTCCGCGCTTCATTATCGTGGAGGGGACCGAAGCGCTGCGGGCCTACGCCGCCAGCCTGGCCTATCGGGGCGGCCAGGAAGCCGCGGCGCTGGAGGAGGCGGCGTCCAGGCACCCTGGCCCTGCCTACATGGCGGTTCCCACGGTCGGCCGCATCACGGACGGTTACCGCCAGCGCTCCGAACCGGCCCGACCGGCCGGCGATCGGGGCAGACGGCGCGGACGCCGGCCGGACCGCATCTCGCTGCAGGCCGGCATGGGAACGGTCATCGCGGCGTGCACGGCGCTCGCTGCCCTGCTCGGCGCCGAGTGGCTGCTCTGGCCAAGCAGCACGCCGGAACTGGTGCGCGGCCCCCACCGAGTGGCGCCGCCGCCCCAGCGTGGCGTGAGCCTGCCTTTGCCCACCCATGCGCCGCTGCCGCCGCCGCTCACGTTTCATCAGCAGATCATCCGCGTGCTGGTCCCGCTGCTGGTTCTGGCGGCGCTGTGCGCCATGCTGTCCCTCGCCTGGCAGGCGATAGGGCCGGGGCGGCCGGTCCGGCTGAGCTGGCGGGTTGCCTACCGGGTGCAGGGTCAGCTCGTCATTGCCAGGGTGCGCACGAAAATGGCGTAGCGGCGTGGCGCCGGGAGCCATGCGCGCCCTTGTTCCGCCCACCCTGATCGCCTAACTGCGGCAGCATGAGCGACACGTTCGAACACTCCCAGACTGCCCCGAATACGCCCGGCCTGGACCCCGCCAACGATGCATCCGGTCCGGAGGCGCTGATGAGCGAAGCCGCACGGCGGATAGCCGAGCTGGAAGCCGAGCGCGACGAAATGCGCGACAAATGGATTCGTGCCGAGGCCGAGACGCAGAACATCCGGGCGCGCAGCCGCCGCGAGGTGGACGAGACCCGCCAGTATGCGGTGCAGAAATTTGCCAAGGACGTGGTGGAGGCGGCGGAAAACCTGCGGCGCGGGATCACGAGCCTGCCCGCCGCTGTGCCGGGCGAGCCGGAGATCGTCACCAAGCTGCGCGACGGCTTCGAGGGCGTGGAGCGGAGTTTCGTGGCGCTGCTGGAACGCAACGGCATCCAGGGCGACGATCCTGTCGGCAAGCCGTTCGACGCCAACCTGCACCAGGCAATGGCCGAGCAGCCGACCGCGGAGCATCCGCCGGGGACCGTGGTGCAGTCCTGGAGCCGGGCCTGGACGCTGAACGGGCGGCTGTTGCGGCCTGCCATGGTGGTGGTCGCCAAAGCTGAGGGCGCGGCCGGGCTGGACACGCAGGCCTGACGGCACCGCCGCTGGGTTGAAGTTGCGCGTTGGAGCTTCGCGGCGGCAGGTATGACTACCGGGGTGGATTTCGGGTCTTGAGCAAGGTTGGGGCTCTGCCCCAAACCCCGCTGGGGCCTTGGCCCCAGACCCCATTTCGTTTGGGCGATAGCTGACGGTGTTTTTTTAGCACCGGAGCGGGTGGCCGCGTGGGCGAGTTGTCGAACAGACGCGCCCAGGGGCAGAGGCCCTGGCGGCGCTGTCTACTGCAGACCCCGGTTCGGTGCATCGAACGACAGTCCGCCAACGCTGAGGTCAAGCGGCCGCTCCGGCGCCTCGGCCACCTCGAGCGCTGCCTGATGGCGCGCCCTGTAAGTCTGGCGCAGGTCGGCCGGTGCGGGGTCCAGCACCGGCATCGGCGCGTGTGTCACATTGGCTTGCATGACGCCGTGATCGGCCCGCGGATAGATGAAGCCATGGGTCGGGTAGATGCTGCCGAACCCGCTGCCGCGGCCGAGCTGGACGCGCACCGCGCTCCAGTCATTGTCCTCGGAGACGTCCTTCACCTCGACGTCACGCGCGATGCCGTTGCTGTTCCAATGGCTCTGGTCGATGACGATGGTGCGGCTGTCCTCGATGCCGGTGACTACGGCCACGTGACCGAGCGGCATGCGGCCGTTCGGGCGGAAGCTGAGCACGCTGCCGTTCTCCGGCCGGCTGCCACGCTCATAGACGCCAGCTGCGTTTGTCCACCAGTCCCGCGCGTTGCCGGATATGTCTATCCCGGCATCTGCCTTGGCGAAGGCCACGCATTGGATCACGTGCGGCGTCTGCACCGTGTCGTAGGCGACCGCGGCGGCATGACGGGTGCGATAGGCATGGTGGCGTCCGGAGCGGGCCTCAGCCTGATTGCCGCCGGCCATCATGGCCGCTGCTACTACCGTGCCTAGAACCGCAAACTTCCCGCCAGCGAACATGCGTTCTCCCGTAACAGCCATCGAACTAACACAGGCGGTAACAACCAGCGCGCAACCCTGGCAACCACTTTGATCACGGCTCGGCGATTTCGAAGGTCATTAACCCGCTTGACGTTGTGCACAAGCATTAAATTTAGGGATACTATCCTAAACAACGCTGTTTTTTGGTTTGTGAAACAGTGTGTAATTCTACTGTGCCTAATTTGCGGGCGCGTTGCGCATTTCACACAGTGTCACTTGCAGGTGGTCACCATGATCTCCACCAGCAGCGACGGGTCGGCCAACTCGGCCTGCACGCACACGCGGGCCGGCGCGTGTCCCTCCGGCAGCCAGGCGGACCAGACCTGGTTCAGCGCCGCGCGGTCGGCGATGTTCTTCAGCCAGATCTGCGCCTGCAGGATGCGCGTGTTGTCGGTGCCATGCAGCTCCAGCACTTCGTCGATCTGCGCCAGCACGTCGCGCGTCTGTTCGGTGATGTCGGCCGTGGAGTCGCGGGCCACCATGCCCTGCGTGTAGACGAAGCCGTGATACTCGACCGCCTTGGACAGGATCGCGTTGGGTTCGGTGCGGACGATGCGGCTCATGCTGGTCTCCGTGTGAATTTAGGGCTGTGGCTTTGCTGGACCGCTCGTAAGAAGGGCCAGGGGCTCTGCCCCTGACCCTCTTACGAACACTAAGAACCTGCTACACGCCACCTAGGAAATAGGGCCTGGGACCAAGGCCCCAGCGGGGTTTGGGGCAGAGCCCCAACCTTGCCTTCGCTATCAAACGTCCAGATTGGCAACCTTAAGAGCGTTGCCCACGATGAAGTCCCGGCGCGGCTCGACCACGTCGCCCATCAGCGTGGAGAACACCTGGCCTGCGTCCTCCACGTCGCCCACGCGCACTTGCAGCAGCGTACGCACGGCCGGGTCCAGCGTTGTCTTCCAGAGCTGGTCGGCGTTCATCTCGCCCAGGCCTTTGAACCGCTGTAGTGCCAGGCCACGCCGCCCCTGCAGCAGCATGCGCTCGAAGGTGCTGGCCGGGCCGGGCATGGAGACCTCCTGGCTGTCCAGCTTCAGCGTCGCCGGCGCGCGGAAGCCGGCCGCCAGGCGCTCGGCCCGGTCAGCCAGCCAGCGCGCCTCGGCACTGCGCAGGGCCGCCGCATCGAAGCTGTAGCGCTCGGCCACGCCGCGCACCACGCGGGCGATCTGCAGGCTGTTGGCATCCGCCGCCACCTTCCAGCCGCGCTCGTTGGGCAGCGCCACCGCGTCCAGCCTTGCCGCCAGATCCTGCGCGCCGGCCTGGGCGCGCGCGGTGTCCGGCGTCAGCACGCCGGCGACCGCCGCCTGTTCCAGCAACGCCAGCGGCACCGTGTTCTCAGACAGCCGGCGCAGCTGCGCGTGCACCTCGCGCAGCCACCGCGCCTCGGCGGCAAGCTCAGGGCCTTCCAGGCGCGTGCCGTCCGCCAGCGTCAGCGAGGCGGCGCCGCCCAGCGCCTTGTCCAGCAGGTAGTCGTCCAGCGCCGCGTCGTTCTTCAGGTAGCGCTCCTCATTACCGCGCTTGGCGCGATAGAGCGGCGGCTGGGCGATGTAGAGGTGCCCGCGCTCGATAAGCTGCGGCATCTGGCGGTAGAAGAACGTCAGCAGCAGCGTGCGTATGTGGGACCCGTCCACGTCGGCGTCCGTCATGATGACGATGCGGTGATAGCGCAGTTTGCTGACGTCGAAGCCGCCCTGTTCCGGCTCGCCGCGGCCGATCCCGGTGCCGAGTGCCGTGATCAGCGTGCCGATCTCGGCGCTGCCCAGCATGCGGTCGAAGCGCGCGCGCTCCACGTTCAATATCTTGCCCTTAAGCGGCAGGATCGCTTGGTGCTTGCGGTCCCGCCCGCCTTTGGCCGAGCCGCCGGCGCTGTCACCCTCGACGAGGAAGATCTCGCTCTTGGCTGGATCACGCTCCTGGCAGTCCGCCAGCTTGCCCGGCAGGGTGGAGATGTCCAGCACGCCCTTGCGCCGCGTCAGTTCGCGCGCGCGCCGCGCCGCCTCGCGCGCGCTGGCCGCGTCCATCACCTTTTGGATAATGCCGCGCGCCTCTTTCGGATGCGTCTCGAACCAGTGGCTGACGGCATCGGCCACCGCGGCCTGCACCACAGGCTGCACTTCGCTGCTGACCAGCTTGTCCTTGGTCTGGCTGGAGAATTTCGGGTCCGGGACCTTCACGCTCAGCACGGACGTCATGCCCTCGCGCATGTCGTCGCCCACCAATGCGAGGGTGTCCTTCTTGCCCATGCCGTCGGCGTATTTGCTGACGATGCGCGTCAGCGCCTGGCGGAAGCCGGCCAGATGCGCGCCGCCGTCACGCTGCGGGATGTTGTTGGTAAAACACAACATCGTCTCATGAAAGCTGTCGTTCCAGGTGAGCGCGAACTCCACCCGTATGCCGGACGCCGCATCATCGGTGACCGAGCTTATGCAGGGCGTGAACACCGGGACCTTGGCGCGGTCCAGATACTCCACAAAGGCGCGCAGCCCGCCCTCGTAGAACAGATCGACCTCCACCGGCGGCGCGTGCCGCTCGTCGCGCACCACGATCCGCAGGCCGGAGTTGAGGAATGCCAGCTCACGCAAGCGGCGCTCCAGCACGGCGAAATCGTACTCCACCTTGGTGAACGTGAGGCTGCTCGGCTTGAACGTCACCTCCGTGCCCTGCGGCTTGTCGGACGGGCCCACCACCACCAGCGGCGCCACCGAGTCGCCGTGCTCGAAGCGGATGAAATGCTCCAGCCCGCCGCGCCAGATGCGCACTTCCATCCATTCGGACAGCGCGTTCACCACCGCGGCGCCGACGCCGTGCAGGCCGCCGGACACCTTGTAGGAATTCTGGTTGAACTTGCCGCCGGCGTGCAGCCGGGTCAGCACCACTTCGGCCGCCGAGACGCCTTCCTCGGCATGCATGTCGGTGGGTATGCCGCGGCCGTCGTCGCGCACCGTCACCGAGCCGTCGCCATTCAGCACCAGCGAGACGTTGTGGGCGTAGCCGGCCTGTGCCTCGTCCACAGCGTTGTCGATGATTTCGAAGGCCATGTGATGCAGGCCGCTGCCGTCGTCGGTGTCGCCGATATACATGCCGGGGCGTTTGCGCACCGCGTCCAGGCCGCGCAGCACGGAGATGGAGGCCGCATCGTAGTCCTGTGCCATGGGGTCGGCGTCGGGCGCGGGTGCCGCGGTGTCGGGCATGCCGGGATCAAGCTCCGTAAATAGGGAAGTCCCGCGAATATAGGCGTTCGCCGCCCTTGAAGCCAGGGTCGGCTGCCAGCGCCCGCAAACCGGGTGGACGCCAGCAAGGCGCCCGGTGCCTTTCACCCCGCCGCCAGGCCGCCCCCGCCGGTGCGCACGAACTCCGCCGTGCCGCGCAACGGTGAGAACACCTCCGCATCCGTCCCGGTCAGGAACACCTGCGCCGGCAACTCCGCCAGCTCCCGCCACAATGCGGACCGGCGTGTGGTGTCGAGATGCACCGCCGGCTCGTCCAGCAGGAGCAGCGGCGCCATCCCGCGCGCCTCGGCGATCAGCGACGCGTGCGCCAGGACCACGCCGATCAGCATGGTGCGGCACTGCCCCGTGCTGGCCTGCTGCGCCGGCAGTCCCGTGGCCGCGTCTTGCATCTGCATGTCCGCCCGATGTGCCCCGAGCGTGCTGGTCCCCGCCGCGGCATCGGCGCTGCGCCGGAAGGCGAGTTCGCCGCGCAGCCAGTCCTCCACGGCCAAAGCCGGCCCGGTGGCGAGCCTGTCCGCCACCATGTCTTCCAGCGCCAGCCGGGCGCGCGGGAAAATGGCAGAAGCCGCCGGCGCCGCGTTCAGCCGCGCCACGAAGCCGGCCCGCGAAGCGGCGACGGCCACGCCGTGGCGCGCGACCGCCTCCTCCAGCCCGGCAAGCCAGGCGGGATCCGCACGCGTGCCCGCCTGCCGCGCGGCGGCCAGCACGCGGCGCCGCTCCGCCAGCGCCGTGTCATGGGCGGAGACTTCGCGGGCATGCCCCGGCTCCAGCGCCCAGACCAGCCGGTCCAGGAAGCGGCGCCGGCCGGTGGCACCCTCGGCGAACAGCGTGTCCATCTGCGGCGTCAGCCAGATCGTGGCGACGCGGGCCGCAAGCTCTGCCTGGCTGCGCGGCTCGGCGCCGTCCAGCCGGAACACCCGCCGCTCGCTGCCGGCAGCCAGCAGGCCAGTGCCGATGTCGGTCTGCGTGGCGCCGTCCGTCAGCCGGCCGGCCACCGCCCAGGTGCCGGACCCGCCATGCCGCGCCATCTCGGCCAGGCGAGACCGGCCAAAGCCGCGCCCGGGGCTGAGCAATGCCATGGCTTCCAGCAGGTTTGTCTTGCCGGAGCCGTTCGGGCCGGTGATCACGGCCATCTTCTCGGACGGGCGCCAGGTCAGGGAGGCGTAGTTGCGGAAGTCGGTCAGGACCAGGCGGGTCAGGGTTAGCACCCGGGGTGCCTACACGAAGAAACAGGACAGCACTTGTGTTTTACGCGTACGGACGCCGAAACCAGGCCCGCTCGCCCGCCCGGTCTATCCCAAGAGCTGCCCGATCACCCGGGCCGTGTAGTCGACGACCGGGATGATTCGACCGTAATTGATCCGCGTGGGCCCGATCACGCCGATGGCGCCAACGATACGGTCCGCCTGGTTGCGCGCCGGCGCCACGATCATGGAGACGCCGCTGGAGCCGAACAGCGCGCTCTCCGCGCCGATGAAGATGCGCACGCCGTCGGACTGCTCGGCCAGCTCCAGTAGGCGCATCATCGTCTCCTGCGTCTCCAGCCGGTCGAACAGCACCTGGATCGCCGCCAGGTTCTCGATCTGCGTCACGTCGGCAAGCAGCCTTCCCTGGCCGCGCACGATCAGGCTGCCGCCGCGCGAGGCGACATCCGTCCAGGTGGCCAGACCCGCCTCCACGACACCGGCCGCCAGTATGTCGAGCTGGCCACGGTCGCTGGCCATCTCCTCGGCCACGCGGCGGCGCAGATCGGCCAGCGTGCGGCCGGCGGCGCGGGCGTTGAGGTAGTTGGCGGCTTCCGTCAGTGCGGAGGGCGGCAGGCCGGCCGGTATCTGGATGACGCGGTTTTCCACCTGGCCGTCGGCCGCCACCAGGATCACCAGCGCGCGGCCGGAGCCCAGTGACGCGAACTCGATATGCTTGATGGCGCCGTCGGATTTCGGCGCCAGCACCATGCCGGCCGCCTGACTGAGGCCGGACAGCATGGCCGACGCGTCGGACAGCGTGTCCTGCAGGCTGCGGCCGTGGGCGGCGAGCTGGCGGCTGATCGCCTCGCGCTCGTCGTCAGGAAGGTCGCCGAACTGCAGCAGGCCGTCGACGAACAGGCGCAGGCCGCGATCCGTGGGCAGGCGGCCGGCGCTGGTGTGGGGCGCGAACAGCAGGCCGGCGTCCGTCAGGTCCGCCATGACGTTGCGTATGGTGGCGGGCGAGAGGGCGATGGGCAGGCGCCTTGCCAGGGTACGGCTGCCTACAGGCTCGCCGGTGCCCACATATTGCTCGACGATCTCGCGCAGGACGGCCGCGGCGCGCGGGTCCAGGCCGGGGGGAAGTGGCTTGGGCGGGTAGTCCATGGGTGGGTTTGTTTGGGTTGTGAGAGGGAGCAAGCAAGGCCTTCTTTTTTGAAAAAAAGAAGCAAAAAGCTTTTGCTCCCTTGCTGCTGTGGCAGTTCGGTCCTTCCAAGGATACCGGGCTGCGTGGTGCGGTCAGCCTGCCAGGACCTCGCCACCCCAGCCGCGTACGATCTCGGCCATCGTGGCGGCGGGTGCCGGGTCTATCAGCAGGTCCGGGCGGAGCTGGCGCAGGGTCTCCGTCTGCGAGCCCTCGGCGATCAGGCAGATCAGGTCAACCGACTCCAGCCCGGCCGCTTCGGCTAGCGTGCGTTTGGCGTGGTCCATCTCGGCGTCGCCGGCGGCGGCTTCCACGCCCAGCACCAGCCGGTCACAGGCGGCCCTTGCGGTGTCCAGCCTGGCGCGGTTGAAGCGGTCAGGCGTGGTGGTAATCAGGGCCGTGCGCAGGCCCATGCGGCGCCAGCGGTCCACCTGCTCCACAGCCACCTCATGGGCCACGATCTTGCGCAGCGCGCGGCCCTGCGGGGTGAGCATGGCGATCAGGTCCGTGCCCTGCGCCACCGCCATGCCCGGCTGGCCGGCGGCCACCCCCATTGCCAGATTGGCCAGACGCACGGCCACCGGCAGCTTCAGGCCGATCGCGATGCTGGCGGCCAGTGCCGAGACCACCGTGTCACCCGAGCCGGACAGGTCGAACACCTCGGACATCGCCGGCGGCACGTGCAGCACGGTGTCGGCGGAGACCAGCGAGAGCCCGTCCGCGCCGCGGTTGACCACCACGGCGCCAAAGCCGTGCGCGGTGCGCAACCAGCCGGCGGCGGCCGCGATGCGCTTGTCCGAGCTGACATCCATGCCGGTCACCACCGCCAACTCGCGCAGGGTGGGCACGGCCACGTCGGCACCGGCGTAACGGTCGTAATCCGGGCCGCGGGGATCGACGACGGTGGGCCGGCCGGCGGCACGCGCCGCCTCGATTATACGGGCCGGCATGTCGCCGCCCAGCAGGCCCTTGCGATAGTCGGACAGCACGGTGACGGAGGTGGCCGCGAGCGCGTCACCCGCGATGCGCAGCATGCGTTCGGCGAGTTTCGGGTGGATGGCGCCGGTGACTTCCTGGTCCGTACGCAGCAATTGCTGGCCGCCGGCGATGAAGCGCGTCTTGACGGTGGTGCACCGTCCGCCCTGTACCAGAAGCCAGGGTTCCACGTTCGGCTGGCCGCCAATCAGCCCGGTCAGGTCCGAGCCCGACTGGTCGTCTCCCACCACGCTGACAAAGGCGACCGCGGCGCCCAGTGCCGTGAGGTTGCGGACCAGGTTTCCGGCACCGCCCGGCAGCGCCAGCTCGCGATAGACTTCCAGCACGGGCACCGGCGCTTCGGGGCTGATGCGGGCGACGCTGCCATAGACGTAGCGGTCCAGCATGGCGTCGCCGACGACGAGGACGCTGGCCCGCGACAGGCGGGGGATCGCCTCTGCGAGCTCCGCGTCCATTACAGGGGTTTCATCCGCATCCATCGCACTATGCGTATCGGCCACGGAAGGTTCAGGCAAGACAAACTGTCGGTTCCGGGCACGGCAGGGCGGCCGGGCCTGCACCGAGCGCGGCGGAGCGAGGGCGATGCGACGTTACTTGCCCTTCACGATGCTCAGCACCATTGCGCCGAACAGCGCTGCCGTGGCGGTGAACACCGCGATCACAACGCGCAGCCGCAGGCCGTAATCGGCGCTCTCGGCGTGCAGGTCGGCGATCATGCGGCTTCGTTCGGCTGCTACACGGGCGTCGATGTCGCCAGGGCCGGCCAGCACGCGCTCCGCGCTGTCGCCCAGAAGCGGACGGAGGTTGGCCAGGGCGTTCGGGTCGGCTGCGTGGGCGGCTGCCACCACCTGGTCCAGCGTCTTGCTGCGGGCGTAGGCGCGGTCGAACGGAAGCTGGGCGGCGTAGGTGGAAAAGGCGCCGACCAGGCCGACCACCGCGAAGGCGGCGATCAGGAAGCCGGTCCAGGTGGCGGTGTCGGCTGAGCTTTGGGTCTGCTTCATGCAAGCGGCCTCGAGGTGTTCGGGGGTGTGCTCGCACAACGCAGGCGAGCGCGTCCAATGCTGGCCGAGCCGCCGGGCCGCCAGCACTGAAGCCGATGCTGCGCTTCAGCGCCGAGAGAGAGCATGCTTTGCATGTGGCCGTGGACGGAATGGCGGAGACTGCCCGGACGGCGGATGTTAGGAAACCCCGGCTTTGCGCAAACGACACCTCGCGGCAGTGTCCTGTCTGGCCGTCTCATGCGCGATCGGGATGGTGTTTGCCCTCGCACCACGCGGCGCGATCCTCACCCGCACCGAAATCGCCGCGCCGCCGGCCAGAGTGTGGGTGGCGCTGACGGATGCCCGGAGATATCCGCAATGGCATCCGGACACCCGGCTGCTGGGCCGTCTCTCGCCGGGCCAGGTCATCGAGGTTCAGCAGGGGCAGGGGCCTGAGACGATGGTATTCCACCCGACGGTTGTCATGGCGCGTCCCGCGGAGGAGCTGTGCTGGCGCGGCCGTATCTGGCTGCCGCGCGTGTTCGATGCGGTCCATTGTTTCCGCCTGCGGGCTGACGGCACAGGGACGGCGCTGACGCAGAGCGAGGCGGTGCGCGGGGTGGCGCTGTGGATGTTCGATCTGCGGCGGCTCGTGCCGGTTTTCGACGTGACGGATGCCCAGTTGAAGAAGCGGGCCGAGACAGCCGAATGACCACAGAGCGCGTCTAGGCGACCTGACGCAGCCAGTCCTCCAGATTGTAGAAATTGGTCACGCGCGCGATCCGCCCGTCCCTAATGTCGAAAAACGCACCTGCGGGCAGCACGTAGGCCTGGCCGCGCGCCGGCGGCAGGCCCGCATCGGCCGCCAGGTAGGTGCCATGCACCGTGAATTCGGCGGCGGCACGCGTGCCTGTGGGCTCGGTCATGACGACGATGTCGGCGAGACGCTCGCGGTAGCTTGCGTTCATGCGCTCCATGAAGGCGGTGAAGGCCGGGCGGCCGATCTCGCGCGCGCCCTGGTTGATGTCGTGGACGACGTCGTCGGTCAGCAGCGCCATCATGCCGGTGACATCGCCGGCGTTGAAGGCGTCATAATAGGCGTGGATCAGGGCGTCGGGGGTCATGCGGGCTCGCTGTGTGTGAATGTGGGCCAGTCGCGGAAATTGCGCACGGCGCCGTCCGCGCGTACGGCGTCGAGGCGGGTGCGGTCGAGGTCGGCATATACCCAGCAAGGTGTGTCCAGCGCGCCGCGGGCGATGACGCCGTCCTCCGGGAAGCCGCGGTCCACAGGGCCGAAGACGGCCGCATAGCCGTGGTTCTCGTCGAGTGTTGCCAGCAACGGCGCCAGCCCGACCGTGGGCGCCACTGCCACGAAGCACTGGTTCTCCAAGGCGCGTGCGCGGGCGGACAGGCGCACGCGGTTGAAGCCGTGCAGGGAATCCGTGCAGCTCGGCGCCAGTATGAGCCAGGCACCCTGCTCTACCTGCGCGCGCACGAGTGTTGGAAACTCCACGTCGTAGCAGATGGCGATGCCGATCCGGCCCCATGGCGTGTCGAACACGCGCGGCAGGGCGCCGGGCGCCACGCCCCAGCGCTCGGCTTCGAAGCGGGTCATGGTCCGCTTGTCCTGGAAGCTGGCGTGGCCTTGCGGGTTGATGAGCGGCGCGCGGTTGTGCACCGGGCCGGGCGGGGCGCCTTCCGGCATGCTGCCGGGCACGAGCCAGATCCGGTGGCGCCGCGCAAGACCGGTGAAGAGGGCGAGCAGGCGCGGCTGCAGCGCGCACACGCCGGCGAGTTCCGCCTGGGCGTCGCCCGCGCCCGGGCAGAACGCGGCGGCCTCCATGCACGCGTATTCGGGCAGGACGAGCAGTTCCGCGCCGCCGGCCGCGCCTTCCGCGACGATGCGCTCCAGCTTGGCGGCATAGGCGTCGAAGCTGCCAGGTGCAGTGACTTCGTACTGGCACAGAGCGAGGCGAAGCGTGCTCACGGCAGGGGCGCGCCGGTCAGGGACTTCATCCAGAACACCAGCGGCTTCTCCGTCTCTCTCGCATCGCCCAGATCCTTCCAGGACATGTGGCATATCAGGTCGGGCCGGCGTGTGTAGCCGCGCCTGGTCCAGAATGCGTCCAGGGGCGTGTAGCCGGCCGGACGGGCAGGGTGGTCGGGTGGCCGGACGACGCTGGCGAAGGCCGAGAAGTCACATCCGGAGGCAGCGCAGGCATGCGCTTCGCGGGCGGCGAAAAACCCGACCCCGATGCCACGGCCACGATAGGTGTGCTGCAAGACGCTTTCGCCGAAGTAGAAGACGCGCCCCGGATCGATGCCGCGCGCCAGGAAGGGCGCCTTCACCTCCGCCGTCTCGTCGGTCAAGGGCAGGCAGGTGGAGGCGCCGACGGTTTCGCCCCCGTCGGAGGCGACGATGATCGCGGCGCGCGGGCTGTCGGCGTAGATGCGCAGGTAGCGGCGTTCGTAGGCCTCGTCACCGTCATAGAGGTAGGGCCAGCTGCGGAACACCTGGCAGCGCAGGGCCGCCAGCGCGGGGATGAGCGGCGCGATCTCCGCGCCGGTGCATGTCTTCAAGGTCGGCGGCATAGCGGTGATGGTTGCGGCCTGCCGGGCAAGGACGCAAGCGGGTGACTTACGTCCGCGGTGCGGCGCAGATGCACGCCCCTGCCGCAGCTGGACAAAAACAGGCGCGGCAGTTGTGGCGCAGCGGTCATCTACTCCTTGCGCCGGAAGCGCTCATGTCTTCCGGCGGAGAGCCAGGCGCGGACGTCAGAACAGTCCCGGCAGGCCGCCAGGCGGCGTCCTGCCGTGCCGCGGCTTGAAGGCTACGAGCCCTTCGGTGCGTAGGCGACGCACCAGCCTTCGGGGCTGATCGTGCCGCTGACCACCTTGCAGGCGTTTGGTGCCACGAAATTGGCGCAGCCGCTGCATTTCTGGCCGTCCTTCGGCGAGTTCTGGTATTGAACGACACTTTGCTCGACCTTGCTGTCGGCATCCTGGGCACGGGCGGCGGTGACCAGCGCACCGCCGGCGAGAATGGCAAGACCTGTACGTAGCACGCCGCGGCGTGAGGCATTTTTGGCTTCGCGCATTGAAGTCTCTCCTGAACGGCTTTCGACCTGGACCTGCCTGAGCGTGGCATGGTCCCGACCTTCTTACAACGTAGGTCGGCTTGCCACATTGCCAGCCCCCGGCGGCGGCCGCTTGCCAAGGCGCGTGGCGAGTCGGAAACCCTGCGGGATGGGCCCTGCCATCCTGATCGAACGCCTGCGCCTGCGCTTCGGGCAGGACTTCCTGTTCGACGATTTCTCCATGCATCTGGCCGGCGGCGAGATCACCGCCCTGCTCGGCGCCAGCGGGGTGGGCAAGAGCAGCCTGTTGCGGGTTCTGGCCGGGTTTGTCCCCGCCGTCGGGCGCATCGCCACGGCGGACGGAGCAGCGCTTGCCGGCCGGGTCGCGTATATGGGCCAGGACGACCTTCTGCTGCCGTGGCGGTCCGCCCTGGGCAACGTGGTGGTGGGGGCCAGCTTGCGCGGCATGCGGCCGGACCGTGGACGGGCGGCGGCGCTGCTGGCAGCCGTAGGCCTGGCCGGGCAGGAGGCGGCACTGCCGGCCACGCTGTCGGGCGGCATGCGCCAGCGCGTGGCGCTGGCCCGCACCTTGTACGAGGACCGTCCCGTCGTCCTGATGGACGAGCCGTTCTCGGCGCTGGACCAGCTCAGCCGGGCGCGCATGCAGACGCTTGCTGCAGGCCTGCTGCAGGGGCGGACCGTGCTGCTGATCACCCATGATCCGTTGGAGGCCTGCCGCCTGGCGCATCGCATACACATCATGTCCGGCTTTCCGGCGACGCTGTCGGAGGCCATCGTGCTGGATGGTGCCGCGCCGCGGCCGGTGGACGACCCGCACGTGCTACGCACCCAGGGCGAGTTGCTGCGAGCCCTGCTGGCCGAGGCGGCATGAGGCCGCTGCTGACGGCGATTGGCCTGGTGGGGCTGTGGTGGGCGATCCAGGCCGGCTTCGATGTTCCGGCCTACCTGCTGCCCTCGCCGCCCGCGGTGGCACGCGCGCTCTGGACCCAGCGGGCCACACTTGCCGCCGATACGATGACCACGGCGGTCGAGACGCTGGCCGGGCTGGCACTCGGCATTGCCCTTGGCGCCGGTTCCGCCCTGCTGATCACGCTGTCCGCCGGGCTGCGGCGCTGGCTGTTGCCGCTGCTTCTGCTGAGCCAGGCCGTGCCGGTGTTTGCCCTGGCGCCCGTCCTGGTACTCTGGCTGGGATTCGGCCTGGCCGGCAAGGCGGTGCTGGCGGCGGTCGTGATCTTCTTCCCCGTGATGTCGGCCTTCCATGACGGGTTGCGCCGGGTGCCGCAGGACTGGCTGGACCTGGCGGGCAGCATGGGTGCGCCGGCCTGGCGGGTGTTGCTGCATGTGCGGGTGCCGGCGGCGCTGCCCTCGCTGGGCGCGGGGCTGCGCGTGGCCGCCTGCTGGGCGCCGGCGGGCGCCGTAATCGGCGAGTGGGTCGGCGCCTCGTCCGGGCTGGGCTACCTGATGCTGAACGCCAACGCGCGGGTACGGACGGATGTGGTGTTCGCGGCACTGGCCGTGCTGTCGGCGATGACGGTTGGGCTGTGGTGGGTGACGGACCGGCTGTTGCGGCGCGTGCTCTACTGGCAGCCGGAGTGAGGCAGGACACGGTGGCGCACGGCGTCGGGCTGGACGAGGTGTCGCCGGACTGGCCGCCACTGACCCTGGCCGAGTTGGGGCCGGTGCTGGCGCGCTATCCTGAGGTGGGTGCCGCCGAGGCGGTGGTCTGGCACAGTCCGCGGCCGTTCGCCGCGAGTGGTATCGTGCGCGGCACCCATACCCCCGTGTTCGTCAAGCGCCACGACCCGCGGGTGCGCGCGCCCGCGGACCTGGCCGAGGAGCACGCGTTCATCGCGCATCTGCGCCGGGCGGGCGCGCCGGTGCCGGCGGTGCTGTCGGCGAGGGACGGTGCGAGCGCCATGGCAGGACCGGCCGGCACCTACGAGGTGCACAGGCTGGCGGACGGCGAGGATCGCTACCGCGACGCGCATTCCTGGACGCCGCCGCGCGATACCGGCGACGCGGAGGCGGTGGGCTACGCGCTCGGCCGGCTGCATGTGGCGGCACAGGGCTACGACGCGCCGGCACGAAGCACCGCGTTGCTGGTGGCAGGCGAGGCCCTGCTGCACGCGCCGGACCTGCTGGCGGGGCTGACGGCGCGGCTGGAGTCCGACGTCCTGCTGCGCGAGGCGCTATGGGAGCGGACCTGGCGGGACGATCTTGGCGCGGCGTTGGGTGGGTGGCATGCGGCGCTGCGGCCTTGCCTTTCGGCGCTGACGCCCCTTTGGGTGCATGGCGACTTCCACGCCTCCAATTTGTTCTGGCGTGGCGCGCGTGTGTCGGCCGTGCTGGATTTCGGCCTTTGCAACCGGGCGAGTGCGGTGTTCGACCTTGCTACCGCGATCGAGCGGAACGCGATCGCCTGGTTGCAGCCTTCCGCGGCGAGGGGGTTCGTCGGGATCGCGCGTGCCATCCTGCGCGGCTATGACGATGCGCGGCCACGGGGCCAGGAGGAACGGGTGGCGTTGCGGCACGTGCTGCCGATCGTGCATGTGGATTTTGCCTTGTCCGAGCTTGCGTATTTTGCCGGCGTGACACGTTCCGCTTCGAATGCCGAAGCCGCGTATACGGATTTCCTGCTTGGCCACGCGCGCTGGTTCGCAACCGCCGATGGTTCGGCGTTCTTGCGCGCAGTTTGACGGGTCCTCGTGCCGGCAAGTGGGATGTTCTTCCGCGCATCTCCCAAAGCAGCGCTTGCTTTTTTCCCGCCGACCCAACAAGGTGCCGGCAACCAAGGGGTGCCCCGACAAGGGGCTGAGACACCGTTAGCGCGCGAGCGCAGCACGGAGACCCTGCCGGGACGCATCTGCGAGAGCAGGTTCGCACCGGGGAACCTGATCCGGGTAATGCCGGCGTAGGGAATGGTGTAGGGGTGTGGTGCGCTGAACCCCTGTGTCATCTCCCGGCCGTGCGGGAGATGCGTGATGCGCACGGCTTTCTTGCTGATGTTTGCCGCTTCCGGTCCGGCCTTCGCCGCCGATCCTGCGCCGGCCGACCAGACGGTGGAGCAATTGCTTGTGACCGCGCGCGGTCACTCCGCCACGGGGGTGACCGGAGCGCAGCCGGGCGGCGGTCTGATCTCCCGGCAGGATGCGGCGTTGTCACGCAGCACCGTCGGCGTGGATTTCATCGCCAAGCAGGCGCCGACTTCCAACGCGTTCGAATTGCTGCGCCTGACGCCCGGAGCAAACGTGTCCACGTCCGACCCTTACGGATTGTCGCCGAGCGTGAACATCGCCGTGCGCGGCCTGAACAGTGACGAGGTGGCCTATCTGGTGGAAGGCGCGCCGTTGAACGACATCGGCTATTATGCCGGCTATCCCTCGCAATGGGTGGATAGCGAGAACATCAAGACGGTCACGCTGCAGCAGGGAACGGCGGATCTGGACAGTCCGACGGTAAACGCGGGCGGCGGGCTGATAACGCTCGATCTGCGTGATCCGCTGGACGCGGCTGGGGGTTTCGCGTCCGGCTCGTTCGGTTCCTACCACGAGGGCCGCGCGTTCGTCCGGCTGGATAGCGGGCCGATCGCGGGGACCAACGCGCTGGCTTTCGTGTCTTTCTCACAGACGGCGGCGGATAATTACCGCGGGCCCGGCGACGATCACCGCCAGCATATCGACTTCAAGTTCACCGACCACTGGGGCGACGGAAACCACATCGCACTCGCCGGCTCCTATCACGACGCGATACTGAGTTCCTATCCGATGCCCAATCTGAGCGAGTGGCAGCAATACGGGCGTTCGTACAATTACGACGCGGTGTTCTCGCCCGGCGACACGAATTACTGGAAACTGTATCAGCAGACCTGGCATGACGAGCAGGCGAGCCTGCCCACCCATCTGACGCTGACGGACACGCTGGCGTTCGAGACGACGCCCTATGCGGAGCACGGCTACGGCAACTCGCCCTACGGGACCACGCTTCCCACGACGGGATTGTATTTGGGGACGCAGCCGATCAGCCAGCCGGTGGCCATCCCTGGTGCCGCCAACAGCCAGGGCCAGAAGCTGGTTCTGGCCGACTATATCGGCAACCAGTACCGGGCGGGTGTCACCAGCGAGCTTATCGCGACTTTGGGCGCCAACCGGATCGTGGGCGGCTGGTGGTATGATTATGCCGATGACTACGACCCGCAGCCTTTCACGCCGGTGGGCGCCAATGGCGAGCCGGCCTCCATCCAAGGTTTTCCCTATACGATCAGGCTCGCGGACGGGCGCAACCTGTCCGCGCAGGAAGCCCATACGCGTGAACAGGCCAACGTGCTGTTCGTGGGTGACACGCTGACGCTGTTCGGCGGCCGCCTGCGCATCGATCTGGGCTTCAAGTTCGCGATGGTGAACCGGGACGGCACCAACAGCCTGCCTGGCCCGCAATACCGCGTCGGGCTCAACAGCGCCCAGCCGCTGCCACGCGCGGCGGTGCGCTACCAGATCACGCCCACCACGCAGGTCTTCGCCAGCGTCTCCACAAACTTTCGCTCGCCCACCGAGTACGTGCTCTACAACACGTACGGCGTGTCCGGGGACCAGCTTACGAAAGGTGTCGATCAACGCGACGAATATTCGATTTCGGAAGAGTTGGGCGTGCGCTACCAGGGCAAGCTTGTTGACGGATCGCTGACCGGGTTCAACTACAATTTCACCAACCGGCAGGTGTCCACGCTGATCAACAGCGTGATCGGCAGCAGCATAAATGCAGGCGGGCAGACATCACGCGGCATCGATGCAGAAATCGGCCTTCTGCCGGTGCGTCACTGGCGTCCGTACGTTTCGGCCGAGTACCTGCATGCCACGATCGACAACAACTTCGCCGTGGATGGCGGGTATCTCCCGACCGCCGGCAAGACCGCGGTGCGCAGCCCGGCACTTCAGGCGGCGCTCGGATTGGATTACGACGACACCACGTATTTCGGCAATCTTGCGCTGAAATACACCGGATCGCAGTTCGCTACCTTCGATGATGACGAGCGGATACCGTCGCACAGCCAGGCGGACGCCACGCTCGGGCTGCGCCTTCCGGATGTGGGGTTCATCAAGAAGCCTGAGATGCGGCTGAACCTGATCAATATCGCGGACGCCAAGTTCCTGTCCGGCGTGGCGTCCGTGACACCGAATGCGCAGGATGCGCGTGGGGTGCATGGCGCGGTGGTTGGGGGGACTGCGCCGACTTATTATGTGGGGCCGGGGTTTGCGGCCGTGCTTACGTTGGCTTCGGCGTTTTGAGGAAGGAAGAAAGCCGTTCTTTTTTGAAAAAAAGAACCAAAAAACTTTTGTTCCGCTGTCGCGCTTTCGCGGCAACGCCGGGTATCTCAGTGCATGCCCGCGCCGCCGGTGCGGCGGGGAAGCAAAAGTTTTTTGCTTCTTTTTTTCAAAAAGGAAGGCTTTTCTTCCTTTTCGCTTTGCTCTGCCAAGCAGCCCCCGCCCAAGCCGCCGACCACCTAAGCCTCATCCTGGACTGGTTCATAAACCCGGACCACGCGCCCATACTTGTGGCGCAGCAGATCGGCGCCTACGCAGCCGAGGGCCTGGACGTGGAACTCATCCAGCCGGCCGATGCAAGCCTTGGCCCGAAACTGGTGGCCGCCGGGCAGGCGGACATGACGCTGGCGGCGGAACCGCAATTCCTCGAGCAGGTGCAGGCAGGACTTAAGCTCATCCGGCTTGGCGTGCTGATCGATCGGCCGCTCTCTTCGCTAATTGCACTGCAGGGCTCCGGAATCGGCAAGCTTGCGGATCTGCGCGGCAAGCGGATCGGCTACGAATCCGGTGAGGTGGAGCAGATCATGGTGGGCGTGATGCTGCGCCACGCCGGGCTCTCGCCGGAAGACGTGCACATGGTGCAAATCGGCGAGCAGCTCACCGTGGCACTGCTGTCCCACCAGGTGGACGCGGTGAGCGTGTATCGCAATTTCGAGCCGATCGAAATTGCGCAGCACGGCGCGCAAGTGGTGCAGTTCGACTACGAGCGGAACGGGGTGCCTTCGTTCGAGGATCTGATGTTTGCGTCCCGCCCGGTGCCGGCAGGCGACACGCGTTATGCCCGGTTCCTGCGCGCCACCACGCGTGGCCTGGCCTATCTGCGGGCGCACCCTGCCGAGAGTTGGGAGATGGTGCGCAAGACGCATCCGGACCTGGATGACGGACTGAACCATGCGGCGTGGGAGGCGACGCTGCCGTATTTCGCGCGCGATGCGGGCGAGAATGCGGATTATGCTGCGTTTGCGGACTTTCTGCGCAAGGCGGGGCTAAAGTAGAGAGCAAGCAGTCCTTTCTTGGAAAAAGGGAAAACTTTTTGCTCCCCCGCCTGCGTTGGAGAGCGTGCTGGTTCCGCGAGGACGCGTATCGGCAGGACTGAAGCAGGCGATCGCGCAAGCGGTAAAGCAAAAGCTTTTTGCTTCTTTTTTCGCAAAAGAAGGTTTTCCTTACTTCTCTTCCGACAGCACCTTCAAGATACCTTCCCCGTAACGCTCCAACTTGGACGCCCCCATGCCGCGTATTTCCGCCAGATCGTCCAGCCGTGCCGGGCGGACCGCGGCGATGTCGCGCAGCACCGTGTCGTGAAAGATCACGTAGGGCGGCACTGCCTGGGATCGGGCGACCTCCGCGCGCCAGGCCCGCAGCCGTTCGAACAGCCCGTCATGCGCCGGGTCGGGCGTGGCTGAAGCGGCGCGCTGCGTGGTGCGTGTAGCAGAGGCGGCACGGGATGAGGTGCGGGGTGCGCGCGCGAGCGGGCCTTCCTCGCGCAGCATGACGGTGGTCTCGCCGCGCAGGATCGGCCGCGCCTGATCTTCGACAAGCTCCAGGCCGGGAAACTCGCCACTGCCGGTGCGCAGCGCGCCGCGCGCTACGAGCTGGCGCAGCACGCCGCGCCAGAACGTGTCGCCGCGGTCCCGGCCAATGCCGAACAAAGCGAGCTTCGTGTGCGCGTTGCGCTCCGTGCGCTCGTTCCGCTCGCCGCGCAGCACGTCCACCACATATTGCGCGCCGAACATCTGGCCCGTGCGGTACACCGCGCTCAGCGCCTGCTGGGCCGCCTTGGTGCCGTCGAACACGGCGAACGGCGTGCGGCACGCGTCGCAATGTCCGCAGTCCTGCGCGAGTGTCTCGCCGAAGCAGGCGAGCAGCGTGCGGGTGCGGCAGGAGGTGGCTTCGGCCAGGCCGATCATCGCCTCCAGCCGCTGTTTCATCACGGCTTTCTGCGCCTCGGGCGCGGTTGACTGGCCGAGCCAGTGGCGGGCGCGGGCCATGTCCTCGCCGCCATACAGCAGAAGCAGATCGGCGCGCTCGCCGTCGCGGCCGGCGCGGCCGATCTGCTGGTAATAGCCTTCGGGGCTGTCCGGCATGTCCAGATGCACCACGAAGCGCACGTCCGGCCGGTCGATACCCATGCCGAAGGCGATCGTCGCCACCATCACGATCGGCTCGCCGCTGCGGAAGCGCGCCAGTGCCGCGCGCTTCTCGATCGGGCTGAGCCCGGCGTGAAAGGCCACGGCGGGTACGTCCTTCTCGCGCAACTTCATCGTTGTGCGCTCGGTCTTTGCCCTGCTACCGCAATAGATGATGCCGGCCTGGCCAGTGTGGCGCTTCAGGAAGTCCTGCAACTGGGTCGTCTCGGACAGCTTGGCCTGTGCGGCGATGTGCAGGTTCGGGCGGTGAAAGCTGGCGGCGAACACGCGCGCGTTCTGCATGTCCAGCGCGGACAATATGTCGTCACGCGTGCGCGGGTCCGCGGTGGCGGTCAGCGCGATACGCGGCACGCCGGGAAACAGCTGCGCCAGCCGCGCCAGGCCACGGTATTCCGGCCGGAACTCGTGGCCCCAGGCGCTGACGCAATGCGCCTCGTCGATCGCGATCAGCGCCAGGTCGCGCCGGCGCAGACGCTCCAGCGTGCCGGAGGAGAGCAGCCGTTCCGGCGACACGTACAGCAGGTCGAGCTTGCCGGAATCGAGAAGGTTGGAGACGCGGGCGGCTTCGGTGGGCTCCAGCTCGGAATGCAGCGCGCCGGCGGAGACGCCCAGCTGGCGCAAGGCGGCGATCTGGTCGTCCATCAGTGCGATCAGCGGCGAGATCACCAGCGCGGTGCCGGGGCGCACGAGGGCAGGGACCTGGTAGCAGACGCTCTTGCCACCGCCTGTCGGCATCAGGACGAGCGCATCCTGCCCGGCGATCACCGCGTCCACGGCCTGCTTCTGCAGGCCGCGGAAGGCGGGGAAGCCGAAGACGCGGTGCAGGGTTTCTTCGGCGCCGGTCATAAGGAAGGAAGCGGTTCTTTTTTGAAAAAAAGGACTAAAAAACTTTTGCTCCTGACGCAGCTGATGCCAGCGCGCCTGTCGAACGGACACTGCGCGTGCGTCCGCCGGCGGGGGAGCGCAAGTTCTTCGCTGCTTTTTTTCAAAAAAGCAGGCCTTGCTTCCTTCAAGCCGCCGCCGCCACGGCAAGCCCGCCAGACAGCCGCCAGATCCTGTCCAGCCGCTCCACCCCCGTCAGACGATGCGTGATCAGGATCACCGTCTGTCCCGCCGTCTCGGCAAACAGGGTGGTCAGGAACGCGCGCTCGGTCTCCCCGTCCAGCCCCGCGCAGGGCTCGTCCAGGATGAGCACGGGGGCGCGCTGCAGCAGCGTGCGTGCGAGCGCGATGCGCCGTCCCTGGCCGCCGGACAGCGTAGCACCGCTTTCGCCCAGCCAGGTGTCGAGCTGGTCGGGCAGCGCGCGCACGGTGTCGCCGATCGCGGCGCGGTCCAGCGCCTCCCACAACTCGCTTTCGGTGGCGGATGGCCGGCCGAGCAGCAGGTTGCCGCGTATGCTGTCGTTGAACAGATGCGTGGTCTGGCCGAGCCAGGCGACGTTGCGGTGGATGTCCGCCGCGGCGAGTTGAGCCATGTCCGTGCCACCGAGGAGGACCCGTCCGGCTTGCGGAGACGCCACTTTCAGCGCGAGCGCCGCCAGCGTGGATTTTCCCACTCCGGACGGGCCCAGCACCGCCACGCGTGCGCCGGCCGGCACTTCCAGCGTCAGGCCGTCGAATACGTCGGGCTGTTCCGGTGCCCAGCGGAAATGCACGCCGGCGAAGCGCAGGCCTGGCTGGGCGGGTACAGGGGCCGGGTGTGCGGGCTCCGCGATCGCCGGCGGGCTGGCGGCTACGTCCAGCACGCGTGCCGCCGCGGAGGAGGCAGTTGCAGCGGCTACGCCGGCACGCGGCAGCCCGGCGATCGGCTCGAACGCCGCTACCACCAGGAACACGGCCGCCACAGCCACCGAAGGTGCCGCGCCAGCCGCAAGCAGGATGGCCAGCACGCTGGCCTGGCCGCATAGAAGGGCGCCCGCATTGGCCCGCGTCACGTGGCGGGAAAGGAAATCCTGTGCCGCTTCCAGCCCCGCGCCGGCGCCCTGCATCCTGGCGGTCATCGTCGACTCGGCGCCGAACGCCCGCACTTCGCGCAGGCCGGTCAGGGCGTCCAGCGCGGTAACCCGCAAACGGGAGGTCGCCTCGGCGAGACGGGCGCCGCCCTTGCGTGTGTCGCGCGCGGCCAGGGCCGGCATGGCGAAGGCGGCGATGGCCAGGAGCGCGGCCACAGCGGCGCCGGCCATCGGGTTCAGCCGCCCGGCCGCGATGGCTGCCACGGGGACCAGGACCGCAGCGCCGGCCAGCGGCAGCAATATGCGCAGATACAGGCCGTCCAGCGCTTCCACGTCATTGACCATGCGGGACAGCAGGTCACCGGCGCGGCGGAAGCCCAGGCCGCCGGCGGCACGCGCGGCAAGGCCGCGGAAGAACCAGACGCGAAGCCCGGCAAGCGCCCGGAACGTGGCGCCGTGGGTGACCAGCCGCTCCAGGTAGCGCGACACGACGCGGGCAGGTCCCAGCACCTGCAAGGCGACGGAGGCGGTCAGCGCGCCGCCCGTCAGCACGGCGGCGATCGTGGCGCCGGACAGGCTCATCAGCGCGACCGCGCAGCCCAGGGCGGCGAGGCTGAGCAGCAGGCCCAGGCCAAGCGGTGCCGCATACGGCCGCCAGAGTGCCAGTATGCGGAGCAGCGGACTCATGCGGCGCCGCGTGCGGCGGTGGCGCGGCCGTGGCGCAGATCCAGCCGCCGGCCGCTGAAGGATTGTGCCGCGGCGGAGTGGCTCGCCATGACCACCGTGCGGCCGACTGCCAGCCTCGTCAGGCTTGCGAGCAGGTCCGCTTCGGTGGCGGGATCGAGATGCGCGGTCGGCTCGTCCAGCAGCAGCAACGGCGCGTTCTTCAAAAAGGCGCGCGCAATCGCCACGCGCTGGGCCTGCCCGCCTGACAGCCCGTGGCCGCTCTCGCCTATCGGGGTTTGCAGCCCGAGCGGCAGGTGAGCGGCAAATGCGTCCACATGCGCGGCGCGTGCCGCCTCTGCGATCTCGGCTGGTGTGGCGTCCGGATTTGCGAAGGCGATGTTCTCGGCGATGGTGCCTGCGAACAGCATCGGTTTCTGGCCTATCCAGGCGGTCAGCCGGCTGAGTGCCGCGGGCACGATGTCGGCGATGTCATGGCCGTTCAGCAATATGCGGCCCGAATCCGGCCGCACGAAACCCAGCAGCAGCTCCAACACGCTGGATTTGCCCGCGCCGGATGGGCCGGTCAGGATCAGCGTCTCGCCAGGCGGGACGAAGAAGCTCAGATCGTCCAGAGCGGGCCCGCGCGACGGATCCCATACAAGGCGTACGCGGTCGAAGCTGACGGTGACGCCGCGCGCCTCGACCGTGCGTATGGCGGCCGGCGCAGCGGGCGCGGGCAAGGCAGGCAGGGTGGACAACGCTTCGGCGGCCCCGGTTGCGTGGATGCGATCTTGATAGGCGGCCGAGAACGCACGCAGGGGAGAAAAGAACTCTGGGACGAGCAGCAGGCTGAGCAGCGCCCGTGGCAGCGAGCCGTGTCCGCCGGTCAGGGCAGCGCGGTTGTGGAGGGCGAGGACGATCAGCGCGCCGGCCATGGCGCAATCCAGCGCGGCGGAGGACAGGAACGCCACGCGCAGCACGCGCATGGTACGCTGCCGGAGTTCGGCCGCCGACCGGGCCAGGGCCTGCGCTTCGTCCCCCGCGCGTCCGGCGAGCACGATGGTAGCGATGCCGCGCACGCGGTCCAGAAAACGCGCCTGCAGGCGGGCCATCGCTAGGAACTGGCTGCGCGAGGCGCTGGCCGCGCCGATGCCCGCCACAGCCTGCCCGAACGGCACCAGCAGCCCGGCCAGCAGCAGGATGAGCGCGGTAAACGGGTCAACGGCCAGGGCGATGAGGCAGATCAGCGCCGGGCCCGACACCGCCAGGAAAGAGGCCGGCACCCAGCGGCCGAACAGGCCGTCCAGTGCTTCCACCCTGTCCACGAGCGTAGCGGCCAGCTCGCCCGAATGCTCGCGGCGCAGCAAGGCGGGGCCGGCCGCCAGCATGCGTGCGAACACGTCACTGCGAAGCCTGGCCCGGCCGGCGGCGCCCGCCTTGAAGCCGGCGCGGTCTGACTGAGCCTGCAATGCCACCCGACCGAGTGCGAGGACGGCGAAGGCGGCAATAAAAGGAAGTCCGTCCCGCGGCCGGCCGGCCAAAGCGGCCGATAGCACCCAGGCGACGCAGCCTGCCTGTGCGGCGGCCACCGCCAGGCTTGCGAGGCCGTAGCCGATCGCCGGGATGGCTTGGGTGCGGGCCAGCCTGGTCTGCTGCCGCGTCCAGGCGCGCGCGGCGGTCTTGCTGTCCTGCATGGGTTGGGATGTAGCGTATGGGTTGGGCAAGGCGAAGGAAGGAAGGCCTTCTTTTTTGAAAAAAAGAAGCAAAAAACTTCCGCTCGGGCGAAGGCAGCGGCTTGCACTGTGTGCGCAGTCACGCGTCATGGCGAATCAGAGCGCCCGGTCATGCAGGCGGAGGAGCAAAAGTTTTTTGGTCCTTTTTTTCAAAAAAGGACTGCTGTCTTCCTACACTTCCCTGACCCCCGGCGCAGGACTCAGAGGCACCCGCACGACGTAGCGCGTGCCGCCCATCTCCTGAACCTCGAGAGTACCCCCGAGCTGGCGGGCGAAGCCGCGTATCAGCGTCAGGCCCAGGCCGTCGCGCGTGCCGGTTTCCGTCTCCGTGCGGCCCGCCGGTATGCCCACGCCGTCATCTTCCACCACCAGTTCGGCCGAGCCGTCGCCATCGGTCAGCCGCACGCAGATGGCGCCGGCGCGGCCTTTCGGGAAAGCGTATTTCACCGCGTTGCTGACGGCTTCGGTGACGATAAGCGAGAGCGGGACGGCCTGGTCGCTGTGCATCTGCAAAGGGCTCGCCTCTATGCGAAGCTGTATGCGGCGGCCTGCGGTCTCCCCCATGGCGTCGAAGATCTGGCCGCACAGCTCTTTCAGGAACGCCGGCATGTCTATCGTGTGGACCTCGCCCTGCAGATAGAGGTGGCGGTGCAGGGTCGCCAAGGCGCGCACGCGGTCGCGGGCGCTGGCGAACTCGGCACGGGCTTCCGGCTGGCGTATGCGCGCGGCCTGCAGGTTCAGCAGGGAGGCCACGATCTGCAGGTTGTTCTTCACCCGGTGGTGGATCTCCTTCATCAGCAGCTCCTGCTTCTCCACCGCTGCCACCTGTCTGATGGCGTGCGCGCGCAGAGAGTCGGTGGCTTCGGCGAAGGAGGCGGCGAGGTCGCGTATTTCGGTCGGTGGGTCGGAGGTGAGGTTCGGCTGGAACACGCCGCCGGCGCGCCACTCGGCCACGCCTTGGCTCAGCCTGGTAAGGGGCTCGACAAGTGCGAGATGCGTGCCCACCGCTACCGCAGCCAGGCCGAGCAGCAACAGCAGCCCGAGCTGGCCGAGCCGGCGTATCAGCAGATCGGTGGCGGCCGCCTGGTCCGTGCGCGCGGGGTAGGCGACGATCAGGCTGTAGCCGTCGCTGAGCTGGGCGGACGCGTAGGCGTAGGGGATGCCGCCGGCTGAGCGCGCGTCCACGATCGCAGGGGACCGCTCGAGCCGCGCCACCAGCGCGGGTGACGGAAGCCCCAATTTGTTCGTGTCGGACACCTGCGCCAGGTTTCCGGCCGGATCGGCGATCCACAGGGCGCGCTCCGCCGTGGCGGACGCCCCGGCGGACTGGCGGAACCAGTCGATACGCAAGCCTGCATAGACGAAGCCCACGACCTGCTCGCCCGACAGGATGGGATAGACGGCCGGGATGATCTCGTGGGCGGCGAACGGACTGTTATGAATCGTACCGAGCACGAGGTCGCGGCGGAGTCGGGCTGCGGCGAACAGGGGCGCGTTGGCCACGTTGGCGCGGGCCAGCTCCGCCTGGTCCGGAACGTCCCGGGCGGAGCAGACGATTGCGCCGGAACGGTCGCCGGCGGCGATGTTCGAATAGCGCGCCGTCTGCAGGAGCAGGACGCTGGCCAGGCGATCGTGACACGCCGCCAGATTGCCGTTCGACAGCTCGGCCACCTGGGACAGGGCCTGCATCATCTGCTCCGCCCCGGCGATCGCCGCTGTCTGCCGCGCGACCGCGGCCTCGCGCAGCCTGGCCACGGTCTGCGATGTGACATCCAGGGCGAGCCGGTAGTTCTGCCAGGCGATCGTGGCCGACAGCATGAGCAGCGGTACCGCTGCGATCAGGACGATCAGCGCAAGGCGAATGCGTATGGGGCCAAACAGGGCTCGCAGACGGCTGATTGGCTGGCGCCGGCCCGCCGAGGCGGACGGCAACTCGGTCACCTCTTTCTGTCCTCTTCGATCAGCCTGAGCAGCTCCTCAGGTATGGGCTCGCGCGCGACATTGTCGAAAATGTCGTGCAGGCCCTTTTGCAGCCAGAGATCGAAGGCGGCCTCCGTCTTGCGTGGCTTCTTATGCGATGCCTTTGTCGCGGCGGGTCGGCTGGGGTCAATCGCCTTGGACATCGGGGAGTACTCGTGATCCTCGTGCGGGCTGCACAGGCGAACGGCCGCTCCCGGTAGGAGCGGCCGCATGGCCTCGTTATTCTACGGCTGAGAACCTGCAGCCATGTTACCCGCGCAATACGTCCCGCTCGCCTTCGGCAAGGCGACGGGCAAGCAGCGCTGCCGCGTTACGGCTGGCCTTGCTGCTCTCCTTCGTCTCGCCAAGCAGCCAGCTCTCGAGCTGGCGGCGGGCGCGAAACACCCGGCTTTTGGCGGTGCCGACGGCGCAGCCGGTTGATTCGGCCAGCGCCTCGTAGCTCATGCCGTGCACCACGACCATCACCAGCGCCTCGCGCTGATCGGACGGCAGGCGGGTCATTGCGGCGGCGAGTTCCTTGAGCGCCAGACGGTCCTCGTGCGGCGCTTCGGTGGCGAAGACGCTGCTTGGCACGTCATCGATGTCGGTCGTGTCACGGCGCTTGCGCAGGTTGCTGATGAAGCGGTTGCGCAGGATGCGGTGCATCCAGGCAGGGAAGTTGGTGCCGGGAATGAAACTCTGCTGGGCGGAGAGCGCGTTGCAAACGGCGTCCTGCACGAGGTCCTCGGCAGCGGCACGGTTGCGGGTCAGTGCCAGCGCCTGGATGCGCAGCTTCGGCAGGATGGCGATGATCTGATCGTGAAATGTGGGCATCGTAATCTCGGCGGTCATCGGTCTCTCCGTCTTCCTGAATCAACCAATGACGCAGCCGCCCAATGCGCTGCATCGGCAGCGATCACGAAAACGGCATCTGGGGAAAACCGTCGTTTTCCGGAAAACTTCAACGCGTCTCGCAAGCCGCATGAAAGTTCCCGCGCTGTGGGCACTCAGGCATCCCAGGGCCGGTTGCCGCCGCCGAAGGCTTCGGCGAGCTTGCCTCTGGCGCGCGAGACGCGGGCCCGCATGGTGCCCACCGGCACGTTGCAGACCACAGCCGCTTCCTCGTGGGTGAGTTCCTGGGCGCCGACCAGGACCAGCGCTTCCCGCAGCAGCGGCGGCAAGGTCCACAGCATGCGTGACATGTCGGCGATCTCGCCGTGGTGCTGCTGCAGGCCTTCGCCGCTTCCGCCGTGGAGCGCCAGGGCGGCTTCTTCCCGCTTGCGGCGGCGCGCCTGCTCGAAGAAGGCGTTTCGCAAAATCGTGAACACCCAGGCTTTCAGGCTGGTGTCTGGCTGAAACTGCGCGATGGACGCCAGGGCGCGGACGATCGCATCCTGCACCAGATCGTCGGATTTCGAACGGTCGCGCACTAGAAAACGCGCATAGGCTCTTAATTCAGGCAGCAAGGCCGTCAGTTCGCGGCGTACGTCCTGCGCCGGTTCGGCACCTGGCCGGGGGCTGGCTTTGCACTTGGACGGGCTGGCCATGTTAGCGTAGGCATCCCGGTCGTTGGCGTGTTCGCCACAGGCTGGTCTGGTAAGATCTCTGCACCCTATACGTCTCCGAGGAACCTTGATGACCGCTCTACGCCGCGAAGACCTGATCAGGGCGCTTCCCTATGCCCGTAGGTATGCCCGCGCCCTGACCGGCAGCCAACCGGCCGGCGACGCATTGGTGGCAGACTGCCTGCGCGACACGCTGGCGGCCGACCGCGGCGAGCAGGAGGCTGGCGGAATGAACGACGCGCGGCACGCCTTGTATCGTGGCGTGACGCGGCGCTTCGACGAGAGCGGGCGCGGCGGCAACGGCGAAGGCCTGTCTGCCAAGCAGCGGCAGCTTCTGCTGCTGACCTCCTTGGAGGACGTCTCGGCCGGGGAGGCGGCGCCCATCCTCGATGTTTCGCCCGAGGCGGCGGTGCAGCTTCTGGGGGACGCGCGCGAGCGCCTGCGTGCCTCTGCGGCCACCGACGTCCTCATCATCGAGGACGAGCCGATCATCGCGATGGATCTGGAGGAGCTGGTACAGAGCTGCGGTCACCGGGTGGTGGGCGTGGCCTCGTCCGAGGCCGAGGCGATAAAGCTGGCCAAGCAGACGCGCCCCGGGCTGATCCTGGCCGACATCAACCTGGGCCTAGGCGGCGACGGCACGAGTGCCGTGAGCGCCATCCTGGCCAGCCACTACGCACCGGTGATTTTTGTGACGGCCTACCCGGAGCGCCTGCTGACGGGCGATGCGATCGAGCCGGCTTTCGTGATCACCAAGCCGTTCGAGCCTTTGACCCTGGCGATCGCCACCTACCAGGCGGTGACCGGCGGCGTGCAGCTGGACAGCGTCTAGCCAGCTGCCTCCCGGCGGGCGGCTCGGACTGCCGCGGCGGGGTGCCGACCTCCGCTAGTCAGGCATACAGGCGTTTCTTCACTTCTGACGCCGGGCAACCCGAAGCACGCTCGCGCTCTTGAGCCTCCCGAAGCGGTGAGGAATTCCTGAATGGCGGCAATGAGCGGCCCCCTGCGTATACTGGCAGGGCAGCTGGCGGACGTGGCGGAGCAGGCGAAACACGCAGCCGATCTCGGGTTCAGCCATCTTCTGCTGCCGCCGCCCTGGCTGCCGGCCAGCCCTGCCGACCCCTATCTGACGCAGGATTTCGGCAAGCTGGCGCCCGGGCTGGCCGTGACTGGTTTACCGGAGCTGGTGAAAGCGGCCGGCGGGACGGCGCTGCTGGCCGACGTGCAACTGGATCAGGTGTCGGCGAAAGGTAATCTGGCCGGCACGCCCTTCGCCCCGCCGGACGCTACGGGCTTGCTCGATCCGCGCCGCCATCTGCGCGGCGATGCCGCCAGGGCGCGCCTGGACGGGCCGGAGGAGCTGGCTGCGCTGGCGCAATGGTGGGGATCACGCCTGCAGGCGTGGCAGCAGACGGGGATCGCCGGGTTCCGCCTGCTGGGCCTGCAGGCTTTTCCGGAAGGCTCGCTCGCTGGCGTCCTCGCCGCCCTTCGGGAAGCGGTTCCGGACGCAGTGCTGCTTCCGTGGACGCCCGGCCTGCCGCGGCCGGATGTGTTGACCCTGCGGGGGCGCGGGGCCGATGGCGTGTTCGCGTCACTGCCATGGTGGGACGGGCGTGCGGACTGGCTTTGGGAAGAGGCGGCCGAACTGGCCGAGGTGGCGCCGGTACTCGGTTTGGACGGCATTCCGCAGGGCCCCTACCACGCCACGGCCGGCAGGCGCATGCCGCCTGGCCTGGCCGCGGTGCTGGGTCAGGGCTGGCTGCATGTTCCGGCGGCGCAGGAGGATGCGGCCGAACTGCGCCGGCTGAACGCGGCTATCGCCGGTGAGACCGCGCTTTCGGCGCGGGTGCCTGCACGGCTGCCAACCGGCGAGGCCGGGCCGGTAATCAGCCTGCTGCGAGCCGATTGCGCCGATTTGCGGCACGCGAAACGAGCCACGCTGGCGGTGGTCAACACCGATCCGCTGCTGCAATTGGGTGTGCCTGGCGCGGCGCTTCTGACGGCGGCAGGCGGTGCGTTCACCACGTTCAAGGACGCACAAGGCGCCAGCCTTTCGCCGGAGAGCCTGGTGCAACTGGCGCCGGGCCGGACACGCCTGTTCACGGCGGGGCGGTCCGCGGCCAGGCAGCCGGCGACGCGGGCGGCGCCCGCTTCGGCCATTCGGGCCGCCGCTTCCCCTAGGCTGGCGATCGAGAACCCGCAGCCCAGCGTGGACGCGGGACGTCATCCGGTGAAGGCGACCGCAGGCAGCGTGCTCGCGGTGACCGCCGACGTAGTGTTCGACGGCCACGACAAGGTCGCCGCGGCCCTGCGCTGGCGCGCGCCTGGGGACGAGGCGTGGCGCGAAGTGGCGATGCGGCCGCTCGGCAACGACGTGTGGACCGCGGACATGCCGCTGGCCTGCATGGGCCTGCACGAATATGTAGTGGTTACCTGGAAGGATTTATGGGCCACGTTCCATGACGAGCTGACCAAGAAATCCGCCGTGGGCCTGCGGGTCACGCTCGAACTGGCGGAGGGCGAGGCGCTGGTTCGCGCAGCGCAAGCGCGCCGCGCCGATCCGGCTTCCGGAACCGTTGGTGCCGCGCTGCGCGACAGGCTGGCGGCACTGGCCGGGCTGGACGAGGCCGGCCGGACAAAGGCGCTGCTGGCGCCGCAGCTGGCCGAGCTGATGCGGGCGGCCGACGCACGGCCTTTCAAGGTGGAGACGCCGGCGATTCCTGTGGACGCCGAGCGGGCGCTGGCGAGCTATGCGAGCTGGTACGAGATATTCCCGCGCAGCATGAGCGACGATCCGGCACGCCACGGCACGTTCGCCGACGTGGAGCGCCATCTGCCGCGCATACGCGACATGGGCTTCGACGTGCTGTATTTCCCACCGATCAGCCCGATCGGCCGGACCAACCGCAAGGGCCGCAACAACACGCTGACGCCCGCGCCGGATGATCCGGGCAGCCCTTATGCGGTGGGCTCGCCGGAGGGCGGACACGACGCCCTGCATCCGGAGCTGGGCACTCTGGCGGATTTTCAGCACCTGCAGCAGGCGGCCGCGGCGCACGGGCTGGAACTGGCGATCGACTTCGCCATCCAGTGCTCGCCGGACCATCCCTGGCTCAAGCAGCACCGCGGCTGGTTCGACTGGCGGCCGGACGGCTCCATACGCTACGCCGAGAACCCGCCGAAGAAATACGAGGACATCGTCAACGTCGATTTCTACGCCGAGGACGCGATACCTGGCCTGTGGGTGGCGCTGTGCGACGTGGTGCTGTTCTGGTGCGAGCAGGGGATACGCATCTTCCGCGTCGACAACCCGCACACCAAGCCGTTCCCGTTCTGGGAGTGGATGATACGCGAGGTGCGCGCGCGCTATCCGGAGGCAATGTTCCTGGCCGAGGCGTTCACCCGGCCGAAAATCATGTATAGGCTGGCCAAGATCGGTTTCTCGCAATCCTACACGTATTTCACCTGGCGCAACGAGAAGGCGGAGCTGGAGGAATACCTCACGGAGCTGGGGGAGGCGCCGGCGCGCCACGTGTTCCGGCCGCATTTCTTCGTCAACACGCCGGACATCAACCCGGTGTTCCTGCAGGGCTCCGGGCGCGGTGGTTTCCTGATACGCGCCGCACTCGCCGGCACGCTGTCCGGCCTGTTCGGCGTGTATTGCGGGTTCGAGCTGTGCGAGGCGGCCGCGGTGCCTGGCCGCGAGGAGTACCTGGACAGCGAGAAATACCAGCTGCGCGCCTGGGATTGGAATAGGCCGGGCAACATAGTGGCCGAGATCACCGCGCTGAACCGCATCAGGCGGCGCAACCCGGCGCTGCAGACTCATCTCGGCGTGCGCTTCTTGCCGGCCGCCAACGATCGCGTGCTGTTCTACGAAAAGGCCACGCCGGACAGGTCCAACGTGGTGCTGGTGGCCGTCAGCCTGGATCCGCACCATCCGCAGGAGGCGGACATCGAACTGCCGCTGTGGTCCTGGCGCATCACCGACGAGGGCGCGCTCTCGATGGATGACCTGGTCGCCGGCACGACGGCCGCATGGCAGGGCAAGCATCACCGCGTGCGTCTGACACCCGAGCAGCCTTACGCTATCTGGCGCGCCCAGCCTGCCGCCTGACCGACGAATTGTCTCCTGACCAAATATCGAATACGGACCACCGATGAACGCTCAGACAAACGCGCCCGCGCCCGAGGATCCGCTCTGGTATAAAGATGCGATCATCTACCAGCTTCACCTGAAGTCTTTCTTCGATGCCGACAATGACGGCATTGGCGACTTCAAGGGGCTGATCGAGAAGCTGGACTACATATCCGAGCTGGGCGTCACCGCGATCTGGATGCTGCCGTTCTATCCGTCGCCGCGGCGTGATGACGGCTACGACATCGCGGATTACCGCGGCGTGCATCCGGATTACGGCACGCTGGCGGATGTGCGCCGGTTCATCGAGGCGGCGCATGAGCGCAACATACGCGTGATCACCGAACTCGTCATCAACCACACCAGCGACCAGCATCCGTGGTTCCAGCGCGCGCGCCTGGCACCGCCCGGATCACCGGAGCGTGAGTTCTACGTGTGGTCCGACGACGACGACAAATACGCCGGGACCCGGGTGATCTTCCTGGACACCGAGAAATCGAACTGGACGTGGGACGACGAGGCGAAGGCGTATTTCTGGCATCGCTTCTACTCGCACCAGCCCGACCTGAATTTCGACAATCCCGCGGTGCTCGACGAAGTGTTGTCGGTGATGCGGTTCTGGCTGGACATGGGCATTGACGGGCTGCGCCTGGACGCGGTGCCGTATCTGGTGGAGCGGGAGGGGACGAACAACGAGAACCTGTCCGAGACCCATGACATACTGAAGCTGATACGCGCCGAGCTGGACCGCCACGCGCCGGGACGCATGCTGCTGGCGGAGGCCAATCAGTGGCCGGAGGACGCCCAGCAATATTTCGGCGACGGCGACGAGTGCCACATGAGCTTCCACTTCCCGCTGATGCCGCGCATGTACATGGCGATCGCGCGCGAGGACCGCTTCCCGATCACCGACATCATGCGCCAGACACCGGCGATACCGGCGAACTGCCAGTGGGCGGTATTCCTGCGCAACCATGACGAGCTGACGCTGGAGATGGTGACCAGCGCCGAGCGCGACTATCTTTGGGAGACGTATGCCAGTGACCGCCGCGCGCGGCTGAACCTGGGCATCAGGCGCCGGCTGGCGCCGCTGCTGGAGCGTGACCGCCGCCGCATCGAGCTGATGAACGGTTTGCTGCTATCGATGCCGGGCACCCCGGTGATCTATTACGGCGACGAGATCGGCATGGGCGACAACATCCATCTGGGTGACCGCGACGGCGTGCGCACGCCGATGCAGTGGTCGGTCGACCGCAACGCCGGCTTCTCGCGGGCCGACCCGGCCGCCCTCGTGCTGCCGCCCATCATGGACCCGATCTACGGCTTTCCCGCGGTGAACGTGGAGAGCCAGGCGCGCGACCAGCACTCCCTGCTGAACTGGATGCGCACCATGCTGGCGGTGCGCCGGCAACACCGCGCGTTCGGCCGCGGCACGCAGCGTTTCCTCTATCCCGGCAACCGCCGCATCCTGGCCTATCTGCGCGAGCATTCCGACGAGCAGGGCGAGGAAGTGCTGCTCTGCGTGAGCAATCTCTCGCGCACCGCGCAGGCGGTGGAGTTGGACCTGTCGGCGTTCTCCGGCCGCACGCCGATCGACATCGTGGGCGGCAACGCGTTTCCGCCGATTGGGCAACTTTCCTATCTGCTGACGTTGCCGGCTTACGCCTTCTACTGGTTTTCTCTGGTTCCGGAGGCTGCCATGCCGTCACGCGGAGGACAGGTGCCGACACCGCTGCCGGAATACGCGACGATCGTGCTGCGCCACGATATCAGCGAGGTGCTGCAGCCCACCGGGCGCGCGATACTCGAGCGCGAGGCGCTGCCGGCCTATTTGCAGAAGCGGCGCTGGTTCGCCTCCAAGGGCGAGAAGCTGTCCGGCGTGAAGCTGTCTTACGCGGTCAAGCTCGGCGAAGGCCTGCGCGCGTCTCTGCTGACCGAGGTTGATGCGGAAATAGGCGACCGGGTCGAGAGCTACACGCTGCCGCTTGGCATCTGCCGCGACGACCACACCAGCGGCCCGCTGGCACAGCAGCTTGCGGTGACACGCGTGCGCCGCGCGGCCGAAGTGGGTTACCTGACGGACGGCTTCGCGCTGGACGCGTTCACGCGCAACGTGATCGACGCGATGCGGGCGGAGCGGAAAATGCCGTTCGCCAACGGCCAGCTCGAGTTTTCCAAGACGAGCCTGCTGGACGAGCTGGGCTTGCCGGACACGCTGGAGATACGCCGGCTGTCGGCCGAGCAGTCCAACAGCTCGCTCATCGTGGACGACAAGCTGGTGCTGAAGATCGTGCGCAAGGTGCTGGCGGGGCGCCACCCGGAAGCCGAGATGACGGGCTTCCTGACCGCGCGCGGCTTCGCCAACATCGCCCCGCTCCTCGGCGAAGTGGTGCGCATGGACGAGGCGGGCGTGCAGCACACCGTGATGCTTGCCCAAGGGTTCGTGCGCAACCAGGGCGATGCGTGGGAGTGGACGCTCGACTATCTCAAGCGCGTCTCCGCCGACGTCTCGGGCATCGACGATGCCGCCGCCTTCGAAGATGCGCTGTCCGGTTATCTCGCGCTGGCCAGTGCCATCGGCAAACGGCTGGCGGAAATGCACGCGGTGCTGGCGGGCGAGACGGACGATCCGGCGTTCAAGCCTGAGCCGGCGGACAGGCAGGCGGTGGATGGCTGGGCGGAAGGCGTAGTCGAACAGATCGACCTGGCGGTGCAGGCCTGCAAGCGTGTCACCGACTGGCCGGACGAGGCGACGCGCAATCTCTCGACCGACTTCCTCGATCGCGCCGACGCTTTGCGGGCGGCCGCGTCCCGCTTGTCCGCGGCAGCGGCCGGCCTGGCCACGCAAACGCGCGTGCATGGCGACTTCCACCTGGGGCAAGTGCTGGTGACACCAGGCGACGCGACGCTGATCGACTTCGAGGGCGAGCCGGCCAAGACCATGGCGCAGCGGCGTGCAAAATCCTCGCCGCTGCGCGACGTGGCCGGTCTGCTGCGCTCGTTCGACTACGCGGCGGCGAGCGCGCTGGCCGGCCGCGTGCCGGTGTCCGGCCAGGCGGTGGAGCGGCAGGTGAACCTTGTAGAGCTGTTCAGGCAGACAGCGGGCAAGGCTTTCCTCGAGGCCTACAGGAGTGTGTTGCATGCGGCCCCGACGCCGTGGGTGGAGAAGCAGGCGGAGCGTACCTTGCTCGATTTATTCCTGCTGGAAAAAGCGGCTTACGAAGTTCGCTACGAAGCAGCCAACCGGCCTGCCTGGATCGGCATACCGTTGGCAGGTCTCGCGCGCGTCTCCGAGCGGCTGCTGCAGGAAGTCCCCGAAAATGTCTGAGACCTTGACGACTGGCGGGATCGGAGCCGGCGCGCCGGACCGGTCCGACATCGACGCGATCGTGCAGGCCAGGCACGGCGATCCGTTCGCCGTGCTCGGTCCGCACCGCGCCGAGAAAGGCGTGGCCGTGCGGGCGTTCCTGCCGGGCGCCGCGAGCGTGCGGATCGTCTCGCGCGCTGATGGCCGCGTCCTGGCCGACATGTCGCTGGTGGATGCGGCAGGGTTCTGGAACGGCGTGCTGCCGGAGCAGGCGCCATACCGTTTCCGCATCGCGTATGGGCAGGCAGCCGTCGAGACCGAGGACCCGTACAGCTTCCCGCCGTTGCTGGGCGAGATGGACATCCATCTGCTCGCGGAGGGCCGGCACCGCGATTTCGCCCGTGTGCTGGGCGCACACGTGGCGCGGGTGGACGGTGTGGACGGCGTGCGCTTCGCCGTCTGGGCGCCGAACGCGCGCAGGGTTTCCGTCGTCGGCAGCTTCAACCTTTGGGATGGCCGGCGCCATCCCATGCGGTTGCGCCATGGTCCCGGCGTCTGGGAGCTGTTCATCCCGCGGGTGTTGCCGGGTGCGGTCTACAAATACGAAATCCTGGGACCGGATGGCGCCACCCTGCCGCTGAAGGCCGATCCCGTGGCCCAGCAGACCGAGCGGCCGCCCGCCACCGGCTCTATTGTGCCGGAGTCGTGGGAGCCGCTCTGGACGGATGGCGCGTGGATGGCCGGCCGCGCGGCGCGCCAGCGTGCGGATGCGCCGATGTCGGTCTACGAGATGCACGCGATGTCGTGGCTCCCGGAATCCCACGTCTCGGAATATAGCTGGGACGACCTTGCGGACCGGTTGGTACCGTATGTGCAGCACATGGGCTTCACCCATGTGGAGCTGATGCCGGTGATGGAGCATCCGTTCGGCGGCTCCTGGGGCTACCAGCCGCTCGGCCAGTTTGCGCCCACGTCGCGGCTCGGCTCGCCTGACGGGTTCGCCCGCTTCGTCGATCGTTTCCACGCGGCCGGAATTGGCGTGATCCTGGACTGGGTGCCCGCGCATTTCCCCACCGACGCGCATGGCCTCGCGCATTTCGACGGCACGGCATTGTATGAGCACCAGGACCCGCGCGAGGGTTTCCACCGTGACTGGAACACGTTCATCTACAACCACGGCCGCAACGAAGTGCGCGCCTTCCTGATCGGCAGCGCGCTGCATTGGCTGGAGCGCTTCCATGTCGACGGTATACGTGTGGATGCCGTGGCCTCCATGCTGTACCGCGATTACAGCCGGCCGCAGGGCGAGTGGGTGCCAAACATCTATGGCGGCCGCGAGAACCTCGAAGCGATCGGGTTCTTCCACGAACTGTCACGCGCCATGCAGGACAGGGTGCCAGGTGCCGTGATGATCGCCGAGGAGTCCACGGCATTCCCGCTCGTCTCGCGGCCGGTGGACGAGGGCGGGCTGGGTTTCGACTTTAAATGGAACATGGGGTGGATGCACGACACGCTCCACTACATGGAGGAGCAGCCGGTCTATCGCCGCTGGCACCACGGCGAGATCACCTTCGGCCTGGTCTACGCGTTCTCCGAGCGTTTCGTGCTGCCGCTCTCGCACGACGAAGTGGTGTACGGAAAAGGCTCGCTGATCGGCAAGATGCCGGGCGACGAGTGGCAGAAATTCGCCAATCTGCGCGCGTATTTCGGTTTCATGTGGACTCATCCCGGCAAGAAGCTGCTGTTCATGGGTGGCGAGTTCGCCCAGTTGCGCGAGTGGAACCACGATGCCGGGCTGGACTGGTTCCTGCTCGACCAGCCAATGCATCGCGGCGTGCAGTCCTTGCTCGCCGACCTGAACCGCGCCTATCGCGACAATCCTGCGCTGCACGTGCACGACACGGAGCCGGAAGGTTTCCGCTGGGTGGTGATGGACGATTCCGAGCAGAGCGTGTTCGCCTATCTGCGGCTTGGCAAGGATGGCGACGCGCCGGTGCTGGTGGTGTGCAACTTCACGCCGATGCCGCGCTACGGCTACCGCGTCGGCGTGCCGCAGCACGGCGCCTGGCAGGAGATCGTCAACACGGATGCCGCGGTCTATGGCGGCTCCAACTTGGGCAATGCCGGATCGGTGGACGCGGAGGACGTGGCAATCCACGGCATGGAGGTGTCGCTGTCCCTCACGCTGCCGCCGCTGGCCACGCTCGTGCTGCGGGCCGCCTAGCCCGCCCGCAGCACGGCACTTCGTTTTAACAGGCAGGACCGGGAAAACTTTGCGCTCCGTCAGCTATTAATCCAGCCGGCCCCTGACAGCGAGCAGATGTTTTTGCAGCTTTTGGAGAAAGGCCATCCTTTAAGGACGACATGTGACCCAAGACCTCGTTTTCGGCCCTGTCCTGTCAGGCGGCAAAGCGCATTTCAGCCTGTGGGCGCCCTCGGTGCCCAGCGTGTCATTGCAGATAGACAGTCAAGAGCCTGTTCCCATGCAGGCGGAAGATGGCTGGTTCAGGGCGACGGCCGCGGCCGCGTCCGGTACCGCCTACAGTTTCGTGTTGCCGGACGGCCTGCGTGTGCCGGACCCCGCCTCGCGCGCCCAGCAGGAGGACGTCCACGGTCCGAGCCTCGTCGTCGATCCGCATGCCTACAAGTGGCAGACCACGGACTGGCAAAACCGTCCGTGGCATGAAGCGGTGGTCTATGAGTTGCACCCGGGGGCGTTCGGGGGTTTCGCCGGCATACGCGCCCAGCTGCCCAGGCTGCGCGAGCTCGGCGTGACCGCGGTCGAGCTGATGCCGATCGCCGATTTCCCGGGCAAGCACAATTGGGGCTATGACGGCGTGCTGCCTTTCGCACCCGACCGGGCCTATGGCACACCGGACGAGCTGAAAGCGCTGGTGGATGCGGCCCACGGCGAAGGTCTGATGATCTTCCTGGACGTGGTCTACAACCATTTCGGTCCGGACGGCGCCTATCTTCATGCTTATGCGAAGCCGTTCTTCGACGAGGGCGTGCACACGCCTTGGGGCGCTGCGATCGACTTCAAGAAACCCGAGGTGTGCGCGTTCTTTACGCAGAACGCGCTGATGTGGCTGAACGAGTATCGCTTTGACGGGCTGCGTTTCGACGCGGTGCACGCAATTTCTCCGCCGGAGTTTCTGCCGCAGCTTGCAGCCGCGATCCGGCAGGGTGCCGATCACCCCGTGCATCTGGTCCTGGAGCACGAAGGCAACAAATCCAGCCTGCTGCTCGGCAAGGAGGCGCGCCTGTTCGATGCGCAATGGGCCGATGATTGGCACCATTGCCTTCATGTTCTGCTGACCGGCGAACAGGAAGGCTATTACGAGAGTTTCGCCGATCCCGCCCGGCAGCTGGCAACCGCCCTGGCGGAGGGGTTCGTCTTCCAGGGGCAGGTCTCGCCGCATCACGGCACTCCCCGCGGCGAGCCGTCGGCAAACCTGCCGCCCACCGCGTTCGTGATCTGCCTGCAGAACCACGATCAGATCGGCAACCGCGCGATGGGCGAGCGGCTTACAGCGCTGGCTGATCCGCAGGCTCTGGCGGCAGCGTCCGCCCTGCTGCTGCTCTCACCTTTCGTGCCGATGCTGTTCATGGGCGAGGAGTGGGGCAGCCGCACGCCTTTCCTGTTCTTTACCGACCACAACGAGGATCTCGCCAAGCTCGTGCGGGAGGGCAGGCGGCGCGAGTTTGCGCATTTCGCTGCCTTCCAGGACGAAGCGCGACGCGCGCAGATTCCCGATCCGAATGCAGCGACGACGTTCGACGCCTCGGTGCCCGGGCAGGAAGAGGCGGCGCAGGACGGCCACGTCGCGGTGCTTGACCTGCACAAGCGCCTGCTTGCTTTGCGTCGTGAACACGTCATGCCAGGAATCCCGGGCTGCAGAAGCGCCGGCGCGCATGCGATCGGGCCGAAGGCCGTCCGCGCCGCCTGGACCATGGGGCAGGGGGACACACTCACGATCGCTGTCAATTTCGGCGACGCTCCGGTGGCCACGGAAGCCTTCCCCGGCGAGGTGATTTTCAGCACCACCGTCTTGACGACGGCGGACGCGATCCCGCCACGCTGCACGGTTGTCGCTCTGGTCCGGCGCTCATGACCGACAAGGCTCTGGCCGAGCTGGCGAGCGCAGCCGGAGTCGCCCAATCCTGGAAAGACGTGTTCGGCAAAACCCATGCGGTGGAGCCGTCTACGGTGCGCGCCATCCTGGCGGCGCTCGGATTTCCGGCCGGCACCGACACGGAAGTTTCCGACAGCCTGCACAGGGCGCGTGCAAAAGGCGCCAAGCTGCCGCCGCTTCTCACAGCGGAACTGGGCAGTCCGATCACGTTCCCGGGGCAGGGTGGCGCGTATCGCCTGATCCTCGAGGACGGGCGCGTGTTCGAGGGCAAGGCACAGGCGCAGCACGGCGCGGTCGAGCTTCCGCCGATATTGGAGCCGGGTTACCATACGCTGTCCTTGGGCGACGAGCACAGTTGCCTCGCGGTGGCCCCGTCGCGCTGCTTCACCGCGCCAGAGGCGATGCGGAAGCCGAAAGGCTGGGGATTGGCGGTGCAGCTTTACGCCCTTCGCCGTCCGGGCGAGGCCGGTTTGGGCGATTTCGCCGCACTTGCCGCACTTGCGGCGCCGGCTGCCGGCCAGGGTGCCCAGGCCATCGGAATATCACCCGTACACGCGCAGTTCACCGCCGATCCTGACCGGTTCAGTCCCTATGCGCCGTCCAGCAGGACCGCGCTGAACGTGCTGCATGCAAGCATAGACGAGCCGCATGAGGCGCTTGCGGCCAAGAACCTGGTCGATTGGCCGGAGGCCTCAAGGTTTCGATTGGGCGAGCTGCGCCGGATGTTCGCGGCCTTGCGCTCGGACAAAGGAGAGCGCGCGGGACTCGACGCGTTCCGAAAAGCGCAGGCCGGACGGCTTCAGGCACACGCGCTGTTCGAGGCGTTGCACGGCCATTTCCTGGCGCAGGACCGTGCACTCTGGCACTGGAAATCCTGGCCGGCCGCTTTGCAGGATCCCGACAGCCCGGCGGTTCTGGCGTTTGCCGAGGAGCACGGCGAAGAGATCGCCTTCCACGCCTGGCTGCAGTTCCGTGCCGACCGCGGCCTCGCGGCGGCGCAGGAAGCCTGCCGGGCGGCCGGGATGGGCATAGGCCTGGTCAGCGATCTTGCCGTCGGTGTGGATTCCGGCGGCAGCCAATGCTGGAGCCGGCAGAGCGAGACGCTGCTCGGCCTGACCGTCGGCGCACCGCCCGACCTGCTGCAGCGAGACGGCCAGAACTGGGGGCTGACGGCGTTCTCGCCGGTGGGCCTGGCGGCGAACGGATACACGACGTATCGGGAAATGCTGGAGACCGCTCTGGCCCATGCAGGCGGGATGCGTATCGATCATGCGATGGGTCTGAACCGGCTATGGGTGATCCCCGAGGGTGCCACGGGCGCGCAAGGCGCCTATCTGTCGTTTCCCGAGACCGACCTGCTGCGCCTGATAAAACTCGAATCGCATCGGCACCGCGCCATCGTGCTGGCTGAGGATCTGGGAACCGTGCCGGAAGGCTTCCAGGACCGCTTGCGGGACGCTGGTATAGACGGCATGCGCGTGCTCTGGTTTGAACGTGATGCCGACGCGCATTTCACGCCCCCTGGTACGTGGACGCCGCGTGCTGCCGCCATGACGAGCACGCACGACCTGCCCACTCTTGCAGGTTGGTGGGCGGGCAGGGACATAGAGTGGCACGAGAGACTGGGTCATTTGGCAGATCCCGCGGACACCGGCCGCCAGCGCGCAGCGGACCGCGCGGCACTGTGGCAGGCGTTCCGTGACTCCGGCGCAACCGCGGCGGAGTGCCCGGGCGAGGATGATACCGCCGGCTTCACCGATGCTGCATGCAGGCATGTCGGCCGGAGTGCGTGCGAGCTGGTGATGCTCCCCGTAGAGGATGCGCTGGGCTTGCTGGAACAGCCGAACTTGCCAGGCACGCTCGACGAGCATCCGAACTGGCGCCGCCGGCTGCCGGCGGATTCGGCGGTTCTCCTGGAAGACGAGGCGACCCGGCGACGTCTTGGCGCCCTGGATGCCGCCCGCAAGGAAAGCTAGGAAGCAAGCAGTCCTTTTCTACAAAGGCTTTTGTCTCTCCGCATCTGCACCAGCCGGTTCGATCCGGAGACGCCGAGCGGCATAGCGTCGGGGAAGCAAAAGTTTTTTGCTTCTTTTCTTTCAAAAAGAAGGCCTTGCTTTCTTACCTACGGAGTCCCCCCGCGTGGCCACCAAAAACCTGACCGCAACGGCCCGCCTGCAGTTCCATAAAGGCTTCACGCTGGACGATGGCGCCGCCCTGGTGCCGTACCTGACAAAGCTGGGCATTAGCCATCTCTACGCCTCGCCGATCTTCCGTGCCCGCGCCGGCTCCACCCACGGCTACGACATCGTGGACCACACCGAGATCAACCCGGAACTGGGCGGCATGGAGGCGCTGCGCCGCATGGTGGCCGCCCTGCGCGCCCACGACATGGGGCTGATACTCGACATCGTGCCGAACCACATGGGCGTGGGCGGTGACGACAATGCCTGGTGGATGGACGTGCTGGAATGGGGCCGCGCCAGCCCGTATGCCGAGTTCTTCGACATCGACTGGGATCCGCCGGACGCCACGCTGCGCGGCCGCGTGCTGGCGCCGTTCCTGGGTGACGCCTACGGCACGGTGTTGGCCGCCGGTGACCTGAAGTTGCAGTTCGACCCGCGCGACGGCAGGCTGTTCGCCGGCTATTTCAACAACCGCTTCCCGATCAACCCGCGCGACTACGCCGCTATCCTGCTGACCGAAGGCGGGCCGCTGGAGACGGTGGCGCGCGCCTTCGCCGATCTGCCGGTCGAGCGTGCCGAGCTTCGCCAGGCCGCCGAACTGGCGCGCGCGGAGCTGCGCCGCCCTGAGCACGCCCAGGCGATCGCCGAGGCGCTGCGCGCCTACGACCCCGCGACCGAGCTTGGCCGGGACCACCTGCACCGCCTGTTGGACAGGCAGAACTTCCGGCTGGCCTGGTGGCGTGCGGCCTCCGACGAGATCAACTGGCGCCGGTTCTTCGACGTGAACAGCCTGGCCGGGATACGGGTGGAGAATCCCACCGTGTTCGACGCCACACATGCGGCGATCTTCAAGCTGTACGAGGAGGGCCTGATCGACGGCCTGCGCATCGACCATGTGGACGGCCTGGCCGACCCGCGCGGCTACTGCCGAAAGCTGCGCCGTCGGATGCAGACGCTGGCGGAACACCGCCCGCCGGAGCTTACGCAATCTTCGCCGGTGATCTGGGTGGAGAAGATTCTCGCCACCCATGAGCACCTGGCCCAGGACTGGTCGATCGACGGCACCAGCGGCTACGACTTCATGAACGACGCCTCCGCCGTGCTGCACGACCTGCAGGGCGAGGCGGAGATGACGCGTATCTGGACCGAGGCCACCGGCCGCACCGGCGTGTTCGAGGAGGAGGTGATTCCGGCGCGCCGGCAGATCCTGCGCGAAAGCCTGTCCAGCGAGCTTTTCGCAACCGCCGTAGCCCTGCACCGCATCGCGCGGCGTGACCTGGTCACGCGGGACTACACGTTCACCGCCATACATCGGACCCTGACCGAGCTGCTCGCGCATTTCCGCGTCTATCGGATCTATGCCGGGCCGGCCGGGATGAGCGAGGCCGATACCCAGGCGATGGACTGGGCGCTGGCCGGCGCGCGGCGCACTGTCCGGGCGACGGACCGGCATCTGCTGGAACTGGTGGCCGGGTGGCTGTCCGGCGCCGATCTGCGCCACATACCGGTCGGCACGCGCCGTCAGGAGCGCCTGCGGGCCATGGTGCGGTTCCAGCAGCTCTCCTCGCCCACTGCGGCAAAATCCACCGAGGACACCGCGTTCTACCGCTACGGGCGGCTGATCAGCCGCAACGAGGTGGGCAGCGAGCCGGCGCAGTTCGCCATCACGCCGGCTGCCTGGCACGCCACCGCAAAGGCGCGCCAGCAGCGCTGGCCGCGTGCCCTGCTGGCTACCGCCACCCACGACCACAAGCGTGGCGAGGACGCGCGCGCCCGCCTGGCGGTGCTGAGCGAGGTGCCGGACGAGTGGGAGGCTGCGCTGTCCCGCTGGACGCGGCTGAATGCGCCTTTGAAGCGGGACCTGGGCGGCCCGGCCCCGGACGCCACCGACGAGGTGATCCTCTACCAGACATTGCTCGGGGCCTGGCCGCCGGACCTGCAGCCGGACGATGCCGCCGGCATGGCGGCGTTCCGGGAGCGCGTGGCCGCCTGGCAGCAGAAAGCGTTGCGCGAGGCGAAGCGCCATTCCGGCTGGGCGGTGCCGAACGAGGCCTACGAACAGGCTGCGCAGGATTTCCTGACCGGGGTGCTAGACCCCGAGCGGCCGGCCCATGTGGTCAGCGAGCTGTATGAGTTCGTGCAGCGCATCGCTGCGCCAGGGGCGTTGAACAGCCTGTCCCAGATGGTCTTGCGGCTGACCACGCCCGGGGTCCCCGACCTCTACCAAGGCACGGATTTCTGGGATTTCTCCCTGGTGGACCCGGACAACCGCCGCCCGGTGGATTACGCCGCCCGGGAAGCGTCGCTGGAAGCCGGCCAGCCGCCGGCCGCGTTGCTGGAGAGCTGGCGCGACGGACATATCAAGCAGGCGATCCTGCAGCGCGTGCTGAATCTGCGCGCGAGGCGGCCCGAGCTGTTCGCACGCGGCGCCTATCAGAAGCTGGCTGTAGACGGCCCGGCCGCCGAGCACGTGATCGCGTTCTCGCGGCAGCATGGTGACCAAACCGTGATCGTGGTCGTCTGCCGCTTGTCTGCCAGAACCGCGTTGAACAGCAGGCCACTGATTCCACGTGAGTTTTGGCAGGGAACGACGGTATCCGTGGCACGATCGTTGCAAGGTCATCACTTGATCAACCTGCTGGGCGACCAAGATGAAAGCGTGCCAGGTATGCAGCATAGCCGGATAGAAGTGGGTGATTGTCTAGCCACCTTGCCGGTGGCGCTTCTGGAGGTTCGATGAACCGCATAGTTGTCGTGTCGAACCGGGTGCAGGTGCCTACGGACGGGGCACCGAAAGCCGGCGGCTTGGCGGTGGCGCTTGACGGGCTGATGACTCAGCGCGGTGGGCTGTGGTTCGGCTGGTCTGGCCAGGTGAACGACGACATGCGGCGTGTAGTGACCACCAAGACGTTCGGTCCCATGCAGTTCGCCACGATGGATCTGACCACTGAGGAACACGACCGCTATTACAACGAGTTTTCCAACGGGACATTGTGGCCGCTGCTGCACTCCATGCCGGAGCACATGAGCTTCGACAGGCGTGCCGCCCAGGTCTACCGCCAGACCAACACGCGTATGACCGAGGTGCTGGTGCCGCTGCTGCGGCCTACGGACATCATCTGGATACACGACTACCATCTGATGGCTATGCCCGCGCTGTTGCGCGCCCGCGGTATCGACGCGCCGATCGGTTTCTTCCTGCACGTGCCGTTTCCGTCGCCTGACATGCTGGCCAGCGTGCCGGAAGCCGGAGCGCTCATACGTGACCTGTTGTCGGCGGACCTGCTCGGCTTCCAGACGTCCAACGATCTGGAGAACTTCACCGCCGCTGCGCATACGCTGGCCGGTGCCACGCGCCTGTCCACGGGCGGGCTGCAACTCGGTGCACGGCGTGTGCGGCTGGGCGTGTTCCCGGTGGAGATCGATGCAAACGAATTTGCCGGGCAGGCGCGCGCCGCCTACCGGTCCAACGCGACCGAACGCCTGCGCCGCAGCTTGCAGGGCCAGCGCCTGATTTTGGGCATCGATCGCCTGGACCCGACCAAGGGGCTGATACAGCGGCTCGTCGGCTACCGCAGGCTGCTGGAAACCCGGCCGGATTGGCGCCGCAACGTCACCTTCCTGCAGATTGCGGCCGAGTCGCGCACCGACGTGGACGCCTACAAGGACCTGCGCATTGAGCTCGATACGGAAGCGGGCGCCATCAACAGCGAGTGGGGCGAGCCCGACTGGACGCCCACGCGGCTGATCGCGCGCGGCGGCAGCCGTGATGCGGTGGCCGGCTACATGCGTGAGGCAGGCGTCGGGCTGGTCACCCCGCTTCGGGACGGCATGAACCTGGTGGCTAAAGAGTTCGTGGCAGCCCAGGACCCGCAGGATCCCGGCGTGCTGGTGCTCAGCAAGTTTGCCGGTGCCGCGCGCCAGCTCGACACCGCCCTGCTGGTCAACCCGCACGACCCCGATGAACTGGCCGAGGCGCTGGACCGCGCACTCATCATGCCTTTGGCGGAGCGGCAGGAGCGATGGCAGGCTGCATGGGCCGCGATCGAAGGTGCCACGCCGGCCGGCTGGGGCCGGTCCTTCATTTCCTCCCTGCTGCGTGCCAGCGGCACGTCACCGAAGGTGCCGGCGGAGGTGCCATCGATACGCACGACGCTGCCCGTGCTGCCGATGGGTGGGCCGGAAGGGCGGGGGACCGCCCGGCTGAACTGAGGCGGAGCCGCTCCTGGCGTCCGGAGGCGCGGACGGCCTGTCAGGCTTCCTGTGTCTGTTCCTGCAGTGCGCGGCGCGCTCTCGCCTGAATCGCGTCCGCCATGCTTCCGACGCCGTTTCCGCGGTTGGTGGAGAGGGCTGCGATCAGTCCCATGCTTGACAGGAAATCCGGGCTGGTCGCCAGGATTTCAGCGGGCGGGCGGCCGGAATATACCTTGAGGAGCAGGGCTACGAGGCCGGAGACGATGGCGGCGTCCGAGGCGCCCGCCAGGTAGAGCCGTCCTTCGCGTAGCTGGGCTTCCATCCAGACCTGGCTCTGACAGCCGGGCACACGATGCGCGTCATCCTGCCAGTTTGCCGGGAAGGCCGGCAGTTTTCGGCCGAGCTCGATGATGAACTGGTAGCGGTCCATCCAGTCGTCAAACACCTCGAGCGACTCCCGTACGTCCTCGATCGCGGCCGCGGCCGTGCTGTCCTGTGGATCCATGAAGGGCGGTGGCATGGGCCTGATGTGCGGGCGGTGGTCCCGGAGGTCAACGTGCGGTGTTTGTCTGCTTTCGGCGAAATAGCGGCTGTCATCGAGTTGACACGCGTGAATGGCTCGCCTAGATACCGCTTCACCGACGCGGCGCTAGAAACTTCTTGCAAGTTACTTTTTAGCTCGCTAGATTTCTCGGCTCCCGCAAGGGGCAAGTGTTGAGAGATTGGCTAAATCGGGCTGTGGTCTGGACCTGCGTGTAGCGGGTTTGGATTGCTGTCTGGTCTGGTTTTTGTTCTTTGATTAGTGAATCTGAATGGAAGGGATACGTTGGCGGCGTCCTGCGGCATCATAGTTCTGCGCGAGCGGGATGATTGGTGTGGTGAGTTGCGGCTGATCTGGTGGTTGTGTTTGCGGGTTTATCTCCGGACATGATTATCGGTGATGGCTGCTTCCAGGATTGCTGTTGGTGTATTCTTTATACGCAAACGCTTTATGTGAAGTGGTTGCTTTGGTCTGCGCCCCTCGCGCGGATTGGGTGACCGATGGGTTTGGGGTCTGTTCGTATGCTGGTTATCTGGCGGCTTAGGCTGTTGGGTGATTGGTTTATGAACCTGAGAGTTTGATCCTGGCTCAGAGCGAACGCTGGCGGCATGCTTAACACATGCAAGTCTCACGGGCAGCAATGTCAGTGGCGGACGGGTGAGTAACGCGTAGGTATCTATCCATGGGTGGGGGATAACGTCGGGAAACTGACGCTAATACCGCATGACATCTGAGGATCAAAGGCGCGAGTCGCCTGTGGAGGAGCCTGCGTACGATTAGCTAGTTGGTGGGGTAAAGGCCTACCAAGGCGACGATCGTTAGCTGGTCTGAGAGGATGATCAGCCACACTGGGACTGAGACACGGCCCAGACTCCTACGGGAGGCAGCAGTGGGGAATATTGGACAATGGGCGAAAGCCTGATCCAGCAATGCCGCGTGTGTGAAGAAGGTCTTCGGATTGTAAAGCACTTTCGGCGGGGACGATGATGACGGTACCCGCAGAAGAAGCCCCGGCTAACTTCGTGCCAGCAGCCGCGGTAATACGAAGGGGGCTAGCGTTGCTCGGAATGACTGGGCGTAAAGGGCGCGTAGGCGGTTTGCCAAGTTAGATGTGAAATTCCTGGGCTCAACCTGGGGGCTGCATTTGATACTGGCAGGCTTGAGTGTGGAAGAGGGTCGTGGAATTCCCAGTGTAGAGGTGAAATTCGTAGATATTGGGAAGAACACCGGTGGCGAAGGCGGCGACCTGGTCCATAACTGACGCTGAGGCGCGAAAGCGTGGGGAGCAAACAGGATTAGATACCCTGGTAGTCCACGCTGTAAACGATGTGTGCTGGATGTTGGCCAACCTAGTTGGTCAGTGTCGTAGCTAACGCGATAAGCACACCGCCTGGGGAGTACGGCCGCAAGGTTGAAACTCAAAGGAATTGACGGGGGCCCGCACAAGCGGTGGAGCATGTGGTTTAATTCGAAGCAACGCGCAGAACCTTACCAGGACTTGACATGGACAGGCTGTATTCAGAGATGGATATTTCCCGCAAGGGACCTGTTGCACAGGTGCTGCATGGCTGTCGTCAGCTCGTGTCGTGAGATGTTGGGTTAAGTCCCGCAACGAGCGCAACCCTCGCCTTCAGTTGCCATCAGGTTGGGCTGGGCACTCTGAAGGAACTGCCGGTGACAAGCCGGAGGAAGGTGGGGATGACGTCAAGTCCTCATGGCCCTTATGTCCTGGGCTACACACGTGCTACAATGGTGGTGACAGTGGGAAGCTAGTCCGCGAGGGCATGCTGATCTCTAAAAGCCATCTCAGTTCAGATTGTACTCTGCAACTCGAGTACATGAAGGTGGAATCGCTAGTAATCGCGGATCAGCACGCCGCGGTGAATACGTTCCCGGGCCTTGTACACACCGCCCGTCACACCATGGGATTTGGTTTGACCTTAAGTAGGTGCGCTAACCGCCCAATCTTCGGAAAGAGCGGGGGCAGCCTACCACGGTCGGGTCAGAGACTGGGGTGAAGTCGTAACAAGGTAGCCGTAGGGGAACCTGCGGCTGGATCACCTCCTTTCAAGGATGTTGGCTGACGGCAAGATCTCACGATCGAACCTTGGCTGGCTCCAACAAGTCCTCGGTCGGATGACCGAGGCGGACTCGCCTGCAGATGCAGAGCCGGGTTGGTTTGCGCTCATCGGGCGCCGTCAACGTATCCCTTCCCCGTAGAATATGCCGGCTTGCGCCCTGTCTTTGGTGTGCGGGCTGGCGGCGGACCATCCCGCCTGTTCTGTTTTGCTGTGCCGATTGGCTTTGACAATCCTGGCGCGGCGGCACAGAACCGGCAGGGGGCTAGTAGCTCAGCTGGTTAGAGCACACGCTTGATAAGCGTGGGGTCGGAGGTTCAAATCCTCCCTGGCCCACCAAGGTGTTGCGTGTGGCGGCCGGGCGCAAGCCCGGCGCGGGCCTGGCGCGTCCCTGGAGGGGGCTTAGCTCAGCTGGGAGAGCACCTGCTTTGCAAGCAGGGGGTCATCGGTTCGATCCCGATAGTCTCCACCACTTCGCCGGCCGTAGGGTTGGGTGAGTGGTTTGGGCGTGAGATATTCTACGGAGAAGAGAATGTGTTCGGGCATCTCTGGCCTGTCCTCTTAGAGGACCGTCAGGTGATGTCCGTTGGCCTGTCCCTGTGTCGTGTGGCTGTGGCTGCATGTGCTGGGCGGGTTTTGGTCTTTCAATTGTAAATCAGGTTCTGGTGCGTCTCTGGGCGTGCCGCGGTCAGCCAGTCTGACCGGATGTCCGTACGTGTGAACGTGCGGCTCCAAGGCCGCGGCGAATACGATCAGAGGCGTTTAAGTGCTGAGTATAAGAACGTGTAAGGCTCTCACGGGGTGAGCACAGAGTATCACTGGCGTAAGCTGGTGATTTTTGCGTGTTTTGCTTCTGTGCATGGTGTTGGTGACTTCGGTCACTGACGATCTAGAGCGCGATAAGAGCATTCGGTGGATGCCTTGGCATCAGGAGGCGATGAAGGACGTGGCACGCTGCGAAAAGTCATGGGGAGCCGCGAGCAGGCTTTGATCCGTGAATGTCCGAATGGGGCAACCCCTCCGCAAGGAGATCGGTGCATGAATACATAGTGCATCGAGGCAAACCCGGGGAATTGAAACATCTCAGTACCTGGAGGAAAAGACATCAACAGAGATTCCGCTAGTAGTGGCGAGCGAACGCGGAACAGCCCAGTGGCTTGTGTGTGTGTAGCAGAACGGTCTGGAAAGTCCGGCGATATGGGTGATAGCCCCGTATGCGATAGCTAGCGCAGGTCCTTGAGTAAGGCGGGACACGTGAAATCCTGTCTGAACATGGGGGGACCACCCTCCAAGGCTAAATACTCCCTGATGACCGATAGTGAACAAGTACCGTGAGGGAAAGGTGAAAAGCACCCCGACAAGGGGAGTGAAAGAGACCTGAAACCGGATGCTTACAAGCAGTCGGAGCCGCCAATCTTCGCAAGAAGGGTGCGGTGACGGCGTACCTTTTGTATAATGGGTCAGCGAGTTTCTGTTTGCAGCGAGCTTAAGCCGTTAGGTGTAGGCGCAGCGAAAGCGAGTCTGAATAGGGCGCGGAGTTGCAGGCAGAAGACCCGAAACCAAGTGATCTAGCCATGGCCAGGCTGAAGGTGCGGTAACACGCACTGGAGGGCCGAACCCACGCCTGTTGAAAAAGTCGGGGATGAGCTGTGGCTAGGGGTGAAAGGCCAATCAAACTTGGTGATAGCTGGTTCTCCGCGAAATCTATTGAGGTAGATCGTCGGATGTTTACCACCGGGGGTAGAGCACTGGATGGGCTAGGGGGACCCAAAGTCTTACCAAACCTAACCAAACTCCGAATACCGGTGAGTATAGTCCGGCAGACAGACGGTGGGTGCTAAGGTCCATCGTCGAGAGGGAAACAGCCCAGACCACCAGCTAAGGTCCCCAAATACTGGCTAAGTGGGAAAGGATGTGGAGATTCCAAAACAACCAGGAGGTTGGCTTAGAAGCAGCCATCCTTTAAAGAAAGCGTAATAGCTCACTGGTCTAATAGAAACTCTGCGCCGAAAATGTAACGGGGCTCAAGCCAGTTACCGAAGCTGTGGGCTTGTCTATGACAAGCGGTAGCGGAGCGTTCCGTAGGCCTGCGAAGGGATATCGGGTGACCGGTCCTGGAGGTATCGGAAGTGCGAATGCTGACATGAGTAGCGACAAACAGAGTGAGAAACTCTGTCGCCGAAAGTCCAAGGGTTCCTGCGCAAGGTTAATCCGCGCAGGGTGAGCCGGCCCCTAAGGCGAGGGCGAAAGCCGTAGTCGATGGAAACCAGGTTAACATTCCTGGGCCTGCTAGAAGTGACGTGCGTGATGTGTTGTCTCTGCTTACTGGATTGCAGGGGCTTTCGGATCGCACCAGGAAACAGCTCTAGCGTATAGACCGTACCCTAAACCGACACAGGTGGACTGGTAGAGCATACCAAGGCGCTTGAGAGAACGATGCTGAAGGAACTAGGCAAATTGCTCGCGTAACTTCGGGATAAGCGAGACCCATATGTGGGCAACCATGTGTGGGTGGCACAAACCAGGGGGTAGCGACTGTTTAGTAAAAACACAGGGCTCTGCGAAGTCGAGAGACGACGTATAGGGTCTGACGCCTGCCCGGTGCCGGAAGGTTAAGAGGAGGTGTGCAAGCACTGAATTGAAGCCCCGGTAAACGGCGGCCGTAACTATAACGGTCCTAAGGTAGCGAAATTCCTTGTCGGGTAAGTTCCGACCTGCACGAATGGCGTAACGACTTCCCCACTGTCTCCAGCATCGGCTCAGCGAAATTGAATTCCCCGTGAAGATGCGGGGTACCCGCGGTCAGACGGAAAGACCCTATGAACCTTTACTATAGCTTTACAGTGGCATTAGGAGAGTGCTGTGTAGGATAGGTGGGAGGCATTGAAGCATGGGCGCTAGCTTGTGTGGAGCCAACCTTGAAATACCACCCTGAACTCTTCTGATGTCTAACCACGCTCCGTCATCCGGAGCTGGGACCCTGTATGGTGGGTAGTTTGACTGGGGCGGTCGCCTCCTAAAGAGTAACGGAGGCGCGCGATGGTGGGCTCAAGCCGGTCGGACATCGGCTGTTGAGTGCAATGGCATAAGCCCGCCTGACTGCGAGAGCGACAGCTCGAGCAGAGACGAAAGTCGGCCATAGTGATCCGGTGGTCCCGCGTGGAAGGGCCATCGCTCAACGGATAAAAGGTACTCTAGGGATAACAGGCTGATCTCCCCCAAGAGTCCACATCGACGGGGAGGTTTGGCACCTCGATGTCGGCTCATCACATCCTGGGGCTGGAGCAGGTCCCAAGGGTTCGGCTGTTCGCCGATTAAAGTGGTACGTGAGCTGGGTTTAGAACGTCGTGAGACAGTTCGGTCCCTATCTGCCGTGGGTGTTGGAGACTTGAGAGGATTTGTCCCTAGTACGAGAGGACCGGGATGAACGCACCTCTGGTGCACCGGTTGTGGCGCCAGCCGCATCGCCGGGTAGCTATGTGCGGACAAGATAACCGCTGAAAGCATCTAAGCGGGAAACTTACCTCAAAACTAGGTCTCCCTGAGGGCCGTGACAGACCATCACGTTGATAGGCCAGGTGTGGAAGGGCCGTAAGGTCTGAAGCTAACTGGTCCTAATCGCCCGATAGGCTCTAGGTCAGTTGCCAGCGGACAGCCTCGTGTTGTCCGGACGGCAACCCACCATGCATAGAAGCAAGACACGCTTCCGACACGCAGCACTCACCAGAACCTGAACCATAAGACGGGACGACCGGCGCTGTGCCGTGCGTTCCGAGCAAGTGCCTTGGACGACCTGGTGGCCATTGCGGGGAGCCTGCACCCGATCCCATCCCGAACTCGGCCGTGAAAACCCCCAGCGCCTATGATACTACGTCTCAAGACGTGGGAAAGTCGGTCGCCGCCAGGTCTTCCAAAGCACTTGCACAGGCAGCAGCACACAACACAACTGCCTGTCGACGCGGGATGGAGCAGCCCGGTAGCTCGTCAGGCTCATAACCTGAAGGTCGTTGGTTCAAATCCGACTCCCGCAACCACCGACGATACTACACATCCACCCTTCACCCCTGCGCCAGCTATGGCACAGGCGTGAAGGGCGTTCGCTTTTGAAGGACAGCCGGCAGCGGCAGGTGCTTTACTGGCGAGGCGTGTAGAGCATGGCTGGCCGAAGAGCCGCCGAATTACACCTTGTTCTTCTTTCGGTTTGCGCACTAAGCGGTGGCCATAGATGAACAGCCTGCCTCCAGGCTCTTCCCCATTGAAGCAAGTATTCGACACGCTTGTGAGCGCCCGTCGAAACGGCGCGGAAAACGGGCCAAGCTATTCTTCTGCCGGACCTACTGTTACCGGCACGGCACTGAAGCGGTGCTGATTGGAGACTTACCCGCCGGTGCTGCCCATCGTAATATGGCGACGCTGTCGGCAACCGATTACCGCCGCTTTAGGCTGCCCGTTGCCGCCTGACGATAGCTGCGACCTGCCCCGCGGCCATCTTGATCGTCACGTCGCAGATCCTCAGGGGCTCGTTGCGATGGCTGACAATTAGGGCGCCCTGCCGACGTGAGGCCAGCCGCGCCTGCAGCCGCCGGACCACGGTCGTCTCGGTGACGGCATCCAGGTCTTCGGTTGGTTCGTCGAGCAGCAGCCAGGGCGCATTGCGCAAGTAGGCACGCGCCAGAACCAGTCGGCGCCGCTCGCCTCCGGACAAGTTCATGCCGTTTTCGCCGATCCAGGTATCGAGACCCTGCGGCAACGCGCGCACGCGCTCATCAAGCACCGTATCGTGCAACACGCCCCAGAGGACGGGCTCGGCCGCCGCCGGGTCAGCCAGCAGGAGGTTTTCGCGCACGGTGCCCGCCAGCAGGCCAGCATCCTGCGGCGCGAGGGCAAACATCCGCCGCGCTGCATGGACGTCAATGCCCGCCAAATCCATGCCGCCGATGCTTATCGTCCCGGGCAGAGCAGGGCGGAGAGCCATCAGTGTCTCGAGAAGCGTCGTCTTGCCGCTGCCGGAGGGCCCCGTGATGCCCACGATCTGTTCCGGCCGAAACTGTGTGGCCAAGCCAGGGAAGCCGAGAGCTGCGCCCGCCGGTGAGGAGCGCGGCCCCGTCGCCCGCGCCGGGCCAAAAGAGGACGTCAAGGCGATGCTGGGCCGCTTGCAGCCGACCACGGTGCTGCAGCACCCGCAGGACAGCGCCAAAACCCTCCACACTTGCTGCAGCGCCGAGCGCAGCCAAGGCTGCCAAGGCCGGACCGGCTGGCCACGCGAGTAGGAGTGCGCCGAATGCCGCCAGCCCGCTGCCGGTGGCCAGCAAAAGGTCATGCACACCGCTTCCCGCGGTGACCCGGCTTTGCAAGGCCAGCAACGCCGCCGACCGATTCCGCACGCGCTCGGCCGCCCATGCTTCCAAGCCGTAGGCCCGCAACTCGGGGGTTGCTGTGAGAACTGCGGCGACTTCGGCGCTCAGCGAACCCAGGGCGGGCGGGATGGCACGGCCATGCTGGTCCAGTCTGGCCGCGAGAAGACGCGCTGCGACCAAAATCGTCACCAGGATCGCCGTCAATGCCACGGCCGGTTTCGGGCCGGCCATCAGCATCAGTCCAACGCCGGATGCCGCAGCCATGACCGCTCCGCACAGCGGGGCACGCTGGACGAGCGCCGTCTCCACATCGCCGACGTCCCGGACCAGACGGGCCGTCGCGTCGCCCGCCGCCCACGCCATCGCCTGGCTCGCCGGGGCGGCAGCCAAGGCTCGGAAGAGGGCCGGCCGGAGGTGAGACATGGCGCGCAACGATGCATCGTGTCCGACGACTCGCTCGCCATACCGGCAGCCGGTGCGCAGGATTGCGAGCAGCCGTATTCCGGCGCTCGGCAGCAGCGCGTTGAAGGTTACGGCGGCGGTTGCACCGGCGATCCCCGCCTCCGATGCTGCGGTGATGAACCAGCCGGAAAGCCCCAGCAATGCCACGCTGGCGCCGGCAGCGACGGCCGCAAATGAAGCTGCCCCGCAAAAGCGACCCCGCTGCCGACGGCACTCGCCGGCCACCAAGCGCGTCAGCGCGGTCATCCTGCGTCTCCTATGCGCACGTCTCCTATGCGCACGACGTGGTCGGCAATGCGGGCGAGGGCGGCGGAATGGGTTGCGATTATCGTCGTGCGCCCAGCGGCAGTCTGGCGGATCGCAAGGATCAGCTCGGCCTCCGCGGCCGCGTCCAGGTGGGCGGTCGGTTCATCAAGCAGCAGGATAGGCGCTTGCTTCAGCATCGCACGAGCCAGCGCGATGCGACGGCGCTCACCGCCTGACAGCCCCGTGCCGCGCTCGTCCACTTGCGCATCCAATCCTTCTGGCCGGGTGCGCAGGAGCATACACAGGCCCACGCGGTCCGCTGCGGCCGCGATCTCCGACCGGACGGCATCGCGGCGAGACAGGGCCACGTTCTCGCCGATGGTCCCCGGCATGATCACCGGGTTCTGCCCCACCCAGGCGATTGAGCGCGTCAAGCATCCCGCCTCTCTGAGTGGCACCCCGCCCACCAGCACATCGCCACCTGTGAGCGGCGCCAAGCCCAGGAGCAGGTTCAGCGCCGTCGTCTTGCCGGAGCCGCTCGGGCCAAGCAGCACAACGATCTCGCCGGGTCGAGCCTCGAGGTCGAGGCGGTCGAGCGCCGGGCGATCGTTGCCGGGATAGCGCACCGTGGCGGCCACGAACCTGATATGTGGCGGCTCCGACAGCACCGCTTGCGCTGGGGCGGATGCCAAAGCTGCGGCTTCCAGCGCTATCAACCGGTCCGCCGCGGTCTCCGCCGCCTGACGGTCGTGGTAGGCGGCGGCCAATCGGCGCATTGGGGCGTAGAACTCGGGCGCCAGCGCCAGCACAAAGAAGGCGCGGGCCAGGCTTAGATGCTCCGGTGCGTGGAACGGCAGCAATCCCAGCAGATTGAACCCGGCATAGACGGCAACCAGCGCTACCGACAGGGCCGCAAAGAACTCGAGCCCGGCCGACGAGATGAAGGCCGCCTTCAGGACGTCCATCGTGCGCCGGCGCAGCTCGTCCACCGCGCCCGCCAGCCGGCGCGCCTGTGCCTCCTCGGCGCCGAAACACAGGATCGCCGGCAGCGCGCGCATCCGGTCGGCGAACATCGAGGCGAGCCGGGCGAGAGCGTCGAATTGGCGGCGGGACTGATCGGCCGCGGCCCCGCCGGCGAGCATCATCAAGGCCGTGAACGGCACCAGGGTGACGGCCATGATGCCGGCGGCGACCGGGCTGGCGCAAGCCGCCGCCAGCAGCACGAGCAAGCTCACCGCCCCCGCGGCGCGCTGGGCCGGCAGAAAGCGCGATAGATAGCCGTCCATCTGCTCGACCGCGTCCACCACGACCGTCACCATTTCGCCCGTCGGCCGGGCCGCGGTAGGCGGCAGGCCCAGGCACGCCACCATGGCCCGGCGCCGCAGGTCCGCCCGCGCCAGCGCCGACCCGGCGGCGCCGAGCCGGGCACCGCCCCAGGTACAGCCGCCCCGTGCAATCGCCGCCGCGAGGCCCAGCGTGACCCAGGGCGAAGCTGCTACCAGACTGTGCGGCAGGGCGTTCAGCGTGCCGGAAAGGCCGCCGGCAAAGCCGATCGCCGCCGCCCCGTCTAACACGAGCAAGCCTGAGGCAGCCTTGATCCGCCATCCGCCCGATCTCGCCGCATTCGCCAGCCACTGCCGCCGCGTCGCTGCCGACGCCGTGCCGCCCGATGATCTTGCCATGGCGGAACAATGGCTGGCGCAGGAACAGGCAACATTGATTCAGGTCAAAGCGCCGGCTTGTGACGGAGCGTAGCGCATCCGCAACGAGCAGGCGGAGCAAACCTCATGGACCCCGGCGTCATCGATCTGTCGCGGCTGCAGTTCGCGCTGACCGCGCTGTATCACTTCTTATTCGTTCCGCTGACGCTCGGCCTGTCGTTCATGCTCGTGATCATGGAGTCGGTCTACGTCATGACGGGCCGGCCAATCTGGCGCACGATAACCCGGTTCTGGGGCACGATCTTCGGTATCAACTTTGTGCTCGGGGTCGCAACTGGCCTCACCATGGAGTTCCAGTTCGGCACCAACTGGTCCTACTTCTCCAACTACGTCGGCGACATCTTCGGCGCCCCACTCGCCATTGAAGGCCTGATGGCGTTTTTCCTGGAGGCGACGTTCGTTGGCCTGATGTTTTTCGGCTGGGACCGGCTGTCCAGGCTCGGCCACCTATTTGCGACCTTCATGGTGGCGCTCGGCACGAACCTGTCCGCACTCTGGATACTGGTCGCCAATGGCTGGATGCAGAACCCCGTCGGCGCGCAGTTTAACCCCGACACGATGCGCATGGAGATCACCGATTTCGGCGCCGTGCTGTTCAACCCGGTGGCTCAAGCCAAGTTCGTCCACACCGTCAGCGCCGGCTACGTGATCGCATCCGTCACCGTGCTCGGCATCTCGGCGCTTTATCTCCTGCAAGGACGATGGACCGGGGTGGCGCGCCGCTCGATGACGGTCGCCGCCGCGTTCGGCCTTGCCTCGGCGCTCTCCGTCGTCGTGCTGGGCGACGAATCCGGCTACACGCTGACCGACAACCAGAAGATGAAGCTGGCCGCGATCGAGGCCGTCTGGCACACGCAACCGGCGCCCGCCGGCATCACCCTCTTCGGCCTGCCCGACTCCGAGACGCGCACCACGAACTACGCCGTCGAGGTGCCCTGGGTGCTGGGCTTGATCGCGACGCGCAGCTTGGACAAGGAAGTCACCGGCATGTCCGAGCTTGTGCTGCAGGCGCAAGAGCGGATCGCCTCGGGGCTGCTGGCCTACAAGGCGGTGCAAACGATCAAGGCCGACCCGGCAAACGTTGCCGCCCGTGAACAATTTGCGTTGCACGGCCGCGACCTTGGTTACGCCCTGCTGCTGAAGCGCACGATAGCGGACCCACTCACTGCCACGCCGGCCCAAATCGAGCGCGCGGCGTGGGACACGGTGCCCGATGTACCCGTGATGTTCTGGGCATTCCGTGTCATGGCGGGATTAGGGTTCTTCTTTATCGCACTCTTCGCCACTGCCTTCGTGCTGTGCAGCCTGCGCCGGTTCGACCATCGCTGGTTCCTGCGCATCGCGGTGTGCGCCATCCCGCTGCCGTGGGCCGCGGCCGAGCTGGGCTGGGCCATTGCCGAGCTTGGCCGCCAGCCCTGGGCGATCGACGGCGTGTAGCCCACGGCACTTGCCCCGTCCTCGCTCGGCGGCGCCGAACTATGGGCCACGCTGGCCGGGTTCACGCTGCTCTACGGCACGCTGGCGGTGATCGAAACCCGTTTGATCGCCCGCACCGTGCAGCGTGGTCCGTTTGCCGGGCATGACGAGCCGAGCCCGCTGCCGGGCGCCTTGCCCGCCACGTCCCTGGTCGCCTGAAGGAACCGCTGCCATGCACATCGCACTCGACTATCCCACGCTGCGCGTCATCTGGTGGGTGCTGCTGGGCGTGCTGCTGATCGGCTTTGCGCTGACGGATGGCTGGGATCTGGGCATCGCCACGCTGCTGCCTTTCGTCGCACGCAATGACGTGGAGCGCCGCATGGCCATCAACGTCGCCGAGCCGACTTGGGAGGGGAACCAAGTCTGGTTCATCCTCGGCGGCGGCGCGATCTTCGCCGCGTGGCCATTCGTCTACGCAGTCAGTTTTTCCGGCTTCTATCTGGCGATGTTCCTGGTGCTGGCCGCGCTCATCCTGCGGCCAGTGGCATTCAAGTATCGCTCTAAACGGCCAGATCCGGCCTGGCGTGCGCGATGGGACTGGGCGCTGTTCACTGGCGGGTTCGTGCCGAGCCTGGTGTTCGGCGTGGCGGTCGGCAATGTGCTACAAGGCATCCCGTTCCGGCTGGATAGCGACCTTCGCACGAGCTACGAGGGCGGACTGCTCGGGCTGTTCACCCCATTCACCTTGCTCTGCGGCCTGCTCTCAGTGGCGATGATGGTGCTGCATGGCGCCGCCTATCTAGGCATCAAGCTCGAACGCGGGCCGGTTTATGAGCGAGCGCGACGCTATGGCGGCTTCGCCGCGCTGCTGTGTTTTGGCCTGTTCGCCGCCGGCGGCGCACATGTCGCGTTCGACACGGTCGGCTACTCCGTGCAGGGCTTGCCCGACCTGGCGGGCGCCTCCAATCCACTCCGAGCCACTGTCGTCGCTCAATCGGGCGCTTGGCTCAATAATTTCGCCCGTCATCCGTGGATGCTTGCGGCACCTCTCTTGGGATTGCTCGGCATTACCTACGCTTGGATGAGCCTGCAGGCGAAGCGCGGGTCGGAGATTGCGGCTTTCGCCGGATCGGTTGCGGCGACCACTGGCATCATTTCGACGGTCGGGCTGTCGATGTTTCCCATCATCCTGCCAAGCTCGATTGATACCCACTCGAGCCTGCTGGTCTGGAACGCTTCGTCGAGCCAGCACACGCTGCTGCTGATGCTGATCTCGACCATCGTCCTGCTTCCAGTCGTGCTGCTTTATACGGCCTGGGTTTATCGCGTGCTGTGGGGCCGCGTGACGGTGACCTCTATCGCGAACAACCCCGATCTCTACTGAAGGAGTTTTGTAATGTGGTACTTCACCTGGCTTCTCGGCCTTGGACTGGCAGTCAGTTTCGGCATCCTGAACGGCATCTGGCACGAGTTCGCTCTGCCGGCGAGTGACGACGAGGCTTGAAGCGACAGGCCTTTCGCTAACTGCTTCTGGTCTGACGCACATCAAGGCGTCTTCTGGCTGTTGCGAGAGAATGCAGGTCTGTCGCTTACTAACGGGAGAGGCGAGATGCCCCTGAATGTCGGCTCCATCATGACTCGAACCGTCGTTACCGCAGCGCCGGCCGACACGGTGGCCGAGATCGCCGAGAGATTGTCGGCGGCCGGCATTAGCGCTGTTCCGGTCTTTGACGGCGGTATGGTGATTGGCCTCGTCAGCGAAGCGACCCGTTTCGCCCGTTTCGAAGGGCACACGAACTGCACCGAGAGTGGTGGCTTTCCTTCTTGCCGAAGGCCGGATCTCGCACCGGAGTTCCCGGACTATATTCGAGGGGATCATCGGGCCGCGTCGAACCCCATGACCAATTCCGTCCAGACGGCGACGGAGACCACCCCGATCGAGGGGCAGCCGAGATCATGACGCGGCTCCAGGTGATGCGGCTTTCGGTCGTGCGGAACTGGAAGCTAGTCGGCAGCGTCAGCCGCGCCAACCTCGTCCGCGCCTTTTTCAGCCCCAGGCCCAACCTGTGCCGTCCAGCAGCCTCCGTTGCAACGGTCGGGGCGCAGTAGAGATCGTGTTGCATGGCGATGCACCAAGCGAGGCAGGTGCACAGATCGTGCTCAATACGCCATGCGACGCGATAGAGGATGCGCAGTCACGGCGGTTCGGCCTACTCGCACGGATCGGCCCCGGCGTCATCACGGGAGCTGCCGATGACGATCCAAGCGGCATCGTCACGTACTCGCAGGTCGGAGCACAATTCGGCTATGCGCTAGGCTGGACGGTGCTGCTCAGCACGCCCCTCATGATCGCCGTTCAGGAAATTAGTGCCTGGATTGGCCGGGTCACCGGGCGGGGTCTCGCCGCTGCCCTCGCGGCCTTCGCACCCCGCTGGGTCGTCGCGAGCCTGATCGGCCTGCTGGTGATCGCAAACGTCATCAATCTTGGCGCGGATATCAGTGCGATGGCCGCATCGATGGCATTGGTGGTCGGCGGCTCCGTCCTGGTCTACGCCGTGCTGTTGTCGGCACTCTGCGCCACGTGTGAGATATGGCTGTCTTACAGGCGTTGCCTGGCGCTCTTAAAGTGGCTCACTTTCACGCTCTTTGCCTACATCATCCTGCTACTTGTCGTGCGCGTTCCTTGGCGGGAGGCGGTTTGGGGCGCACTCGTGCCCAATTTTTCCGGATCCGGTTTGCTGACGGCGTTGGTCGCGGTGCTTGGCACAACCATCAGTCCGTATCTGTTCTTTTGGCAGGCAGCCGAGGAAGCAGAGGATGAACGAACCGAGACTGAAGCGCGCCCGTTGCGCGATCATCCGGCAGACGCATCGAAACAGATGGACCACATACGCATCGACACCATATCGGGCATGGTATTCTCTAACCTGATCGCGCTGGCCGTCATGGCCGGCAGTGCCGCCACTCTGCACGCCGGCGGTGTGGTCCAGATCGACACGGCCGCACAAGCGGCCGCGGCGCTGAAGCCGCTTGCAGGCTCGTTCGCCTCACTGGTGTTCGCGGCCGGAATTATCGGCACGGGCCTGCTTGCTGTTCCGGTCCTGGCTGGATCTGCCGCCTATGGCGTGGGTGAGGCGCTTGGATGGACGGTCGGTCTCGACCGCCGCCCCCGGGAAGCTCGGGCCTTCTACGGCGTGATCGCTGTTGCGATCTGCCTCGGGGCTGTCTTCGTCTTCACGCCGGTCAGCCCAATGCAGGCGCTATACTGGAGTGCCGTCATTAACGGGGCGGTCGCCTCGCCGCTCATCGTGGCAATGATACTCGTCGGCTCGAGTACGGCCGTGATGGGCAGCCTGGTCCTGCCTCGCCGGTTGCGGGTGATGGGTTGGGCTACCGCCTCGATCATGCTTGCCGCGACCGTTGGCATGGTGGTCCTCCCATGATTGCTTTCGGCGAGAGGCTAGGCGGCGGCGAGCGCCTCGATCCGTTCCGGCGCCAGGAGGCGTATTCCACCAGGCACGACGAGGATTGCTTTCTCGCGGCTCAATTTGGAGATAGTGCGGCTGACCGTCTCGATCGTAAGGCCAAGATAATCGGCGATGTCGGTTCGAGACATCGGCAGTGGAATCAGGACGGTGCCACCTCCCGAGCGCTTACGGCGTTCGCGCAAGCAGGCGAGGAAGGTAGCAACTTTCTCCTCTGCTGTGCGACGTCCGAGAAGAACCATGTGATCCTGAGCCAGAGCCAACTCGTGGGTGGCGGCATTATGCAGCGCCTTCAGGAGGTGGGGCTTGCTATCCGTCAGCGCCGTAAAGGCAGTACGGGAAAAACGGCATGCCACGGCCGGCTCGACCGCCTCCGCAGTGAAGGCGTAACGGACGGAGAGCGCAAGGCCCAGGAAATCGCCCGGCAACAGGAATCCGACAATTTGCCGGCGGCCATCGGGCAGCAACTTGTAGATCCGAATGGAGCCTTCTGTGACGTTGTAGACCGCGTCGGCCGCATCACCCTGACGAGTGATGGTTTCCCGCTCCGCGAAATGGACGTCCTCGGCGATGGCCTCGAGCGCTTCCAACTCTGTTACATCGAGTGCAGCGCAGACGCTGATGTTACGGACCTTGCAGCCGCTACAATGTTTATCTGGTGTAGGGCTGCAGCTGTGAACCATCGCCACCGACGTCCGCCAGCCGCCCGGCCGATCCGATGCCTCAGCTGGCTAGTCTAGCAAAGACCGAAGTGTGAACGATGCCAAAGGTTAGGTCAAGGAGAGGTTGCGAGAAGACCTTCGTATCTCCCCAAGGCAGCCTGCCAGAAAGATTTGTTTTGGTAGAGGGACTATTTGCTGGGCGGCGCCTCAGCCTCCCGCCTGACATCCAGCGGTCGTACGCATTGGTCAGCCTTGCTCACCCGGACGTTGCCGTTTCACGGTGGACGAGTTTCGTGCGGAGATGGAGTCGCCTGAGATGGAATAAGGGCGGCATGTTTATTGTACATAATGATAATAGCACCATATTCGCGGTATTCAGGTATGTTGTGGATCATTCTCCTCTTTGCGGGAGCGATCACCCGACTTTGCGCGTCCATGATCTTGTTATGGCGCGACTGCCTGGTGAAATGACGTCGCGTGCTATCGCGGGCTGCGTGTCCCAATTAGCAACGAGCCTGGGTTGCACAATCGCTGCGTTGGATGTTCCGCATGAGATCACGATCGAAGTACCGCCCGCGGCGGCCTGGAAACGTGAAGCGGACGATAGGCTGCTGGGACTGCTGGCCGCCGGGTTTCGTCGTACCGGCACCACGCTGGTTCTGCAGTCTTCGGACTGATCGGCGGGCCGGGCTGATCAGATGTGTAGAGAGGGTAGACGCTTGAACGACGCTGAGGTTAGTAGCCAGCCAACCCGGCCTCAGCCACTCGCGAGCGGAACGAGGTCCGTTAATAGCGACTCAGCCGGCGATTGATCTAGCCAAAGCGATGTCGCGGCCGCAATGATCAAGTATCCGGCATTGATGCCACTGTCGGGAATATACCAAGGTGCTTGCTTACGACATCATGACGTTGAAAGTCGTTATCGTTACGGGAAAAACTCCAATTTCCAACGTGGCGCAGACAGTGGTCGAGCGCGGTATTAGCGGAATGCCCGTGGCGGACTCCGCCAACCGCGTTGTCGGAACGGTCACGGAGGCCGATCTGCTGCACAGGGCGGAACTCGGCACGGAGCGGCGCCGTTGGCGCGGACATGTCGGCCATCGGCCTGCTGCCTGATGAGGGCGATGCGCCTGACAAGGCCCGGGGAACCGCTCAAGGCGGTCGACCTGCCAGAGCCATCGCTGGGACCTGGACACTTGCTTGTCAGGGTTTGCGTGTGTGATGTGTGCCGCACCGACCTGCATGTCGTGGATGGGGATCTGCCGGCGTTGGATTATCCCGTCATACCAAAGCCACGAAATCGTGGGCAGAGTGCTCGCTGCCGGTGATGCGTCATCGGCGCGGTTTTGTCTCGGTGACCGGGTCGGGATTTCATGGCTTGGTTGGACCTGTGGGACCTGCCGCTTTTGTCGGGCCGGCCAGGAGAGTTTGTGTGAGCGGGCGCGCTTTACCGGCTACCATCTCGATGGCGGCTATGCCGACCGCGTCGTTGCCGATGAACGTTTTTGCTTCGCCTTGCCGGAGAGTTTCACCGACCAGGACGCGGCTCCCTGCTGTGCGCTGGTTTGATCGGTTATCGAAGCTTGCGCCTGGCGGGCGATGCCGGATGCCTTGGCATTTACGGCTTCGGGGCGGCCGCGCACATCCTAGTCCAGGTGGCTCGACATCAGGGGCGCAGCGTCTAAGCTTTCACTCGTGACGGCGATAACGAGGTTCAAAGGTTTGCTCGCGGGCTCGGTGTAACCTGGGCTGGCGGTTCCAGCGAGACATCCCCCGTCGAGCTCGACGCTGCAATCATCTTTGCCCCGGTTGGACAACTCGTTCCGACGGGGCTTCGAGCCGTACGACCCGGCGGCGTTGTCGTGTGCGGCGGGATCCACATGAGCGACATACCGGCGTTTCCCTGTCAGGCGCTGTGGAAGGAACGTGTCATCCGGTCCGTCGCCAACCTGACCTGACGGAACGCCGAAGAGTTCCTGTCCCTGGCGAGCACGATGCCAATCAACACCGCAACCCATGCCTTCCCGCTGAGCCGCGCCAATGATGCTTTGGCAGCGCTCCGCCAAGGAACCATGACGGGCGCGGCAGTACTGGTCCCGTGATCAGAAAGCGCCTCCACCGTGAGCGCCTGCAAATCAAGCCGTTCGCGACCAGCGCCATTCTTCGATCTCCGGCATATCGCGGCCATAGGCACGAACAAAGCGGTCGTGCTCGATCAGCTTCTCACGGATGCCCTGCTGGAGGTAGCCCGCGTCGGACGCCAACCGCCCGACATGAGAGATCGCATCAGCCATTAGGTGGAAGCGATCCAGCCGGTTCAGGACAACCATGTCGAACGGCGTCGTCGTGGAGCCTTCCTCAATGAACCCGTGCACGTGGAAGTCGGCGTGAGCAGCGCGCTTGTAGACCAGGCTATGGACAAGCGACGGATAGCCGTGGAAGGCGAAGATCACTGGCACGCCCGGCGGGAACAGGCCGTCGAACTCCTGGTCGGTGAGGCCATGCGGGTGCTGCGCGTGCGGCTGCAGCGTCATCAGGTCCACCACGTTGATGAAGCGAATGCGCAAGTCCGGGCAACGCCGGCGCAACAGGTCCGTGGCGGCGAGCGCTTCCAAGGTGGGCACGTCGCCCGCGCAGGCTAACACCACGTCGGGCGCATTGCCGCGATCATTGCTCGCCCATTCCCAAATGCCGATCCCCTGTTCGCAGTGCTTGATGGCCGCGTTCATGTCGAGCCACTGCAGCTCTGGTTGCTTGCCGGCGATGATGACGTTGATCCGATCCCAGCTGCGCAGGCAGTGGTCGGTCACCCACAGCAGCGTATTGGCGTCCGGCGGCAGATAGATGCGTGCCACATCCGCCTTCTTGTTGGCCACGAGGTCGATGAAGCCCGGGTCCTGATGGCTGAAGCCATTATGGTCCTGCCGCCAGACATGCGAGGTCAGCAGGTAGTTCAGCGAGGCAATCGGGCGCCGCCAAACTATCGCGCGCGATAATTTCAGCCACTTCGCATGCTGGTTCAGCATCGAGTCGACGACGTGGATGAACGCCTCGTAGCAGCTGAACAGTCCATGCCGGCCGGTCAGCAGATAGCCCTCGAGCCAGCCTTGGCAGGTGTGCTCGCTCAGGATCTCCATCACCCGGCCGCAGGGTGCCAAATGATCGTCGCTTGGCACCAACTCCGCCTGCCACGCACGATCCGTGGCCTCGAGCACGGCCTGCAGCCGATTGGAGTTGTTCTCGTCCGGCGAGAAGACGCGGAAGTTCCGGCTCGCGACATTGGCCCGCATCACGTCGCGCAGGAAAGCGCCCATAACGCGCGTGGATTCTGCCTCCGTCCGGCCCGGCTCCGGCACCGCTACGGCGTAGGCGGTATACTCGGGCATGCGCAGTGGCCGCATCAGCGTTCCGCCATTGGCGTGCGGGTTGGCGCTCATGCGCTGGCTGCCCTCCGGCGCGAGCCCGGCGATGTCAGGCATGAGGCGGCCGTCCTGGTCGAACAACTCGTCGGCACGATAGCTGCGCAGCCACTCCTCCAGCAGCTTCAAGTGGCCGGGCTTGGACATGTCGGCAAACGGCACTTGGTGCGACCGCCAATTGCCCTCCGCCGGCGCGCCATCGACCAGCTTCGGACCGGTCCACCCCTTGGGACTGCGCAGCACGATCATCGGCCAGCGCGGCCGCTGCGTTACGCCGTCGGCCCGGGCGGCGCGCTGGATCGCGACGATCGCGGCGAAGGCTCGGTCCATGGCGGTCGCCATCGCCTGGTGCATGGCTTCGTGTTCGTCGCCTTCGACCATGATCGGGTCGTAGCCGAAGCCGCGCAGCAGCCAATCCAACTCCTCCGCCGGGATGCGGGCCAGAATGGTAGGATTTGCGATCTTGTAGCCGTTCAGGTGCAGTATCGGCAGCACCGCCCCATCGGTCGCCGGATCGAGGAACTTGTTGCCGTGCCAGGACGTGGCGAGCGGGCCAGTTTCAGCCTCGCCGTCACCCACGACGCAAGCCACCACTAGGTCGGGGTTGTCGAACGCGGCACCATACGCGTGCGACAACGAGTAGCCCAGTTCACCTCCTTCATGGATTGAGCCGGGCGTATCGGGCGAGGCATGGCTCGGGATGCCGCCGGGGAACGAGAACTGGCGGAAGAGGCGGCGCATGCCCTCCGCGTCGCACGATACTTCGGGGTAGACCTCGCTATATGTGCCGTCTAGCCAAGTGTTGGCGACCACACCCGGCGCACCATGCCCGGGCCCAGCTATAAACAGCACGTTCGCCTGCCGCTCGCGAATGATCCGGTTGAGATGGACGTAGAGAAAGTTTAGCCCGGGCGTGGTGCCCCAATGGCCCAGAAGACGCGGCTTGATGTGGTCTGGCCGCAAAGGCTCGCGCAGCAGCGGATTGTCCAACAGGTAGATTTGACCCACCGAGAGGTAGTTGGAAGCGCGCCACCAACGGTCCATGCGGTCCAGCAACTCTGGCGACAACGGAGTGGGCAATGTGACGCCGACATTCGTGTCCATTTCGATTTTTCCTATGCGAGTAGATGTTGTCCGCCATCGACCGGAATGATCGTTCCCGTAATGTGACGTGCGGCGTCGCTGACCAGGAATGCAGCGAGCGCGCCCACATCCTCGGCGTCGAGCAGCTGGTGTTCAGGCGCTCTAGACGCTGCCTGTTCCAAAAGCTGGTCAAAGCGGTCGATCCCACTGGCTGCCCGCGTCCGGATCGGCCCGGGGAATACGGCCGGCCAACGCGAAGGACCGGGCAGAGCCAGCGGCGATGCCGTGCTCGTTGGCGATCCCCGCCACCAGGCCGCGCTTGCCGCTTAGATCGACGATGGGCGCCGACGCGGCCATCATGCTGCCTGTTCCTGACTGAGCGCGAGCGTTTGCATCACGTGTAGAGCGATCATCGCTTCCTCATCGGTTGGGATGACGTGAACCTCCACGGTACTTCCGGGCGCGCTGATGCGCGTGCTGCCCGGTGAACGGCCGCCGGGCGCAACACCCAGCCAGCGCAGCCGCTTGCACACGGCATCCTGAATCTCGACCGCGTGCTCGCCAATGCCGGCGGTGAAGATAAAGCCGTCGATCCCGCCAAGGCTCGCGGCCAGTGCTGCCGTCTCGCGCGCAATGCGAAAGACGAACAGCTCGACCGCGTCGCGGGCACGGGGTTCGGTGCTGGCCAGCAAGGTCCGCATGTCGCTCGACAGGCCGGAGACGCCGAGCAGACCCGACTCGCTGTAGAGCAGGTGTTCTACCGCATGCGGGGATAGGCCCCTTTGCTGCAGAAGGTAGAGCAGCACGCCAGGATCGATGGTGCCGCAGCGTGTGCCCATCATCAGTCCATCGAGCGCGGTAAACCCCATCGTTGTGTCGAGGCTCTTCCCGTCCCGCAAGGCGCAGAGACTGGCGCCGTTGCCCAGGTGAGCCACGATGACCCGGCCCGCCGCCAGATGCGGAAGATCGTCGCGCAAGCGTTGCGCGACAAACTCGTAAGACAGGCCGTGGAAGCCATAGCGGCGCACTCCCTCCTGCTCGTAGGAGAAAGGCAAGGCGAACCGCGTCGCTACCGGCGGCACGGTGGCATGAAACGCCGTGTCGAAGCAGGCGACCTGCGCCAGACCAGGCCGCACCGCCATGACCGCCCGCACGGGTGCGACGCTCTGGTGCTGGTGCAGCGGCGCGAGCGGCGAGAGCGCTTCAATCTTGGACAGCACCGCCGGGTCGATCAGCGCCGGCCCCTGGAACTCCCGGCCGCCATGCACGACGCGGTGGCCGACCGCGATCAGCCTGTCGCCGCCGAGATGCGTCTCGATCCAGGCTAGCAATCCGCTGAGCAGCGTATCGTGGGTTTGCTTCGCGCCGTCCGCCCAACGGCGCTCGCCTACAACGGCGCCGGACATGTCGCGCGCTGTGAAATGCGGCGCAGTCCCGATGCCCTCCATTTGCCCGCGCAGCACGCAGACGGGTTCCATCTGTAAACCCACCTCGAACAGCGCGAACTTGATGCTTGATGAGCCCGCGTTCAGCGCAAGGACAGTATCGGCCATCACGCGGCTTCCCGAAGAGCAGCACAGATCGACGATCGCGCCATCATCCCTTGCGCGATCACCTTGTGGAAAAGAGCAGTCTGAGCGAATGCCGCGTCCAGATGGGCTGGGTTGACGTCCCCGAAAGCGATTGCGAACAGCTCGATGGTTCGTGGCGTGAAGGTTCTCATGGCATGAGCACTTTCACCGACCGAAATCTTGTCGAAGGTGCGGTTTTTTATGATCGATGCGGCACCGCCTGCGGACGAATCGACACCTAACGACGGCATCGGCACTGCCGGATTTTCTCCTTCACCAGCCCCAGGCGAATGGGCATGACCTGCAGATTGACAATAACTGTGCACGGTCGGTCTCCGGCTTACCGTATCTGGTCTCACTGGTTTAGCCCTCCTCGGCCTTGATCTAAGTCAAGTTGCTTGCCGGAGCTGAGTTAACAGGGCGCCCCGGCGTGGTCGTCACTTTCAGAGAGGCGGACGACTTTGAACGACCTGCAATCGCGCGGCGACCGAACGACTGCGACTACGCAGCGTCCGGCAGTCGTCGGTTTGAAGCGTATTTCTTACGGGAAGTCTCTAACTGGATGCGGTCTACAATGGTCGTACGCTCAATGCGAAAATAGGACCGGCAACGTCATGTGCTGCAGCAGCTCTCGGGTGACTCCGCCAAAAACGGCTTCGCGGATAGGCGAGTGACCATAGCTACCCGCGACCAACATGTCGGCCCCGATATCCGCAGCGTAGTCCAATAGCGCATGGCTGATTGCGAGCCCGTCAGTCTTTGAGTGCGCCGCCGCAACGTTGATGCCGTGCCGGCCAAGATGAGCCGCGACCGCGGTGTCTGGCAGGGCCTGACCAGTCGTCGACCGCTCAAGTGAGAGCACGGTGACGCTTCGCGCCTCCTGCAGATAAGGCATCGCGTCAGCCACCGCTCGTGCCGCCTCACGACTGCCGTCCCATCCGACTAGAATCGAGCGGTGTGATGCACGATGCTTGCCGAAGCAGGGCACAACAAGGACCGGCCGACCGGAATCCAGCAGTAAGCACCGGAGGACCTTGTCGTCGTCCTGTTTGGACTTCTCGGGATGAATCTGTCCTGCGACCACAAGATCACTGATCCTGGCCAGCTTCGCCAATCCGCCCTCAAGGCTATGGGTAACATGCCACTCGCCATTCAAACCGTTGCGCCGTAAACACTCGTTGAATAGATCGCCGGACCGCTCCGAGCGACGCAGCAGATCGTCGTAGTCCGGATTCCTGAAAGTCTCGACCGATCCCGCCATGCAATATTCTGCGGCGAGAGCGGAGACTTCTGGAACCATGGGGTTAAAGAAGAAGGCACCTGTCAGATGTGCCGCGCATGAACGCGCGATGTCGGCCGCAAACTCCAAACGGGCCTCGCCTGCCGCGTCCGCCTCCACAATGACGAACACATCCTTGTTCTGCATAATCCGCCTCCACCCATGCACTTTTTACGTAGAGACGTTGGCGCCGGTATCGCGGCCTCGCCTTGATTTCGATCAAAGCCCTTAGACTGTCGATCAAGCCGCTGATCACGGCACGTCGCGATCGATCCGCCGTAAGATAGGATCCTCGAGCCCGCACCGCACTTCGCACTCGAGATATTGGTCTGTGAAGAGATACGACAGATCCAGTTCCGGGGCCGGTGTGTTCGTGACGCTGACGTGGCCGCCGATCTGTGAAACCGAACTGGGTGAGTCCTCTGACATTACGCCGATCGCACGAACCCGAATTATGGAATCGCTGGCGTTCTTTCCGTTGTAATCCGGTGAGGCATTAGCGCCGATCCCTTGTGCCGAAATGCCGGCCGCCGCCGCGCAGAACAAGGAGAGCGCTAACAGGCCCTTCTTAGACATCGATTGTCTCCGCAGTCTGTTATTTCCGATGCGGGATAGCCGCAGGGCGTTGCTCTACGGGAATCGAGGCAGATCAAAACGGGCACGGCTTCTTCTGTGGTGATGTCGAACGCCAGCCGATCGGGACGTGGTCGAACCATGACGGGGCAGAAAGACGACTGTTGATCGAGGAGCACATCGCCCTCCCGAGCCATCTCCAGACCAGCCAGAAGAGTCCCTGCCACAGCAGCCTTGGTTGTCAGAGCATGCGCTGCGCTGTCAGCGATCGGTGGCACAAAGCTGACCAGATCACCGCTTTGAGGCTCCGCACAGGCGCATGCATCCGCGTGCGCGCCGCGGCCATGGTCCAGAAAATCCCGCACAGGAGGCACGTACCGCGTCTCAACATTTGGCTGCCCCCGCTTGCCCCGCCAATACTCGGAGGCAGGCCTCCTTAAGCGGCATGTTGCTGACGGCTTGTGGACCCCTAACCCCAGGATAGGTTTCGGTAATGAAGCCCGTCGGTAGCCCGTGCGGCGACAGCCGTTCGCTGTTGTGCACGGTGAGTTTCGCCGCAGCCGCGTTTCAGCAGGACGAGCCGCACCGCCTGAGCGGTGAGCCGGTCCTCCATGCTGCCGCGAACGATGATGCCGCGGAACACCGGGCCGCGCCGGATTTTCGCGCGCGCCAGCCACGCCTCGAGCGCCCGCACGTGGCAGGTGTCGTCACCGCACGTACGCGGCAATGTGACGTCGGCGCCTTTGCCTTCCTGATCTCGTTTGTTGCGGGAATGTGGATCGTGACACCAGCCGCCTCAATGCGCGGATGCCGATGGTCGATCGCCGCCAGCTCGGCACGGCGGAACGCCCCGGAAGAGCCGACCAGGAGCACGCGCGGTCGCGCAGGCCGGCCAGGTCGCTCGGGCAGGCTGCGAGCAGGTGCTAAATGTCGGGAGAGGTCAGTGCCGCCGCCTAGCGGACCGGGCGCGGGTGGCGGCGCCGGATGCCGCCGAGGGTCTCTCGGCGCACGGGATGATTGGATGGGAATGCCACGCCGCGCCGGGTGTTCACTTTTTGGGGGGGGGGGGAAGCCGGTACCGACGGTGCATAAGCTATCGAACGGAACCGTAATCTTCAGGAATAACTCTGTATGCTGAAGCCGGCGATGAACTCTCCTGACCGAGGGCAGTCGTCGGCCTGGTAGGTTGCGAGTCTACAGGCGCAGGCTTTCGTAATGCAGCTTTTATCGTAATCCACCCTCCCATCATCCAGACTGCATAGTGGCGCGGCAATGGCCGTGGCCGACCAGGCGTGGGCGCCGGACCAGGTCCCGCTCCACACCCATAGCGATTACATCAGCCCCACTAGTGCTTTTCGCTCGGGCGGTTGTCGCCTCGCAAACCTACAAGAGGGCCTATTTGGAGGCCGACCTTGAATCAGCCTGCGACATTTGAGTTAGCCCGTCGGCCGGAAACCAGCGTGACCGCGAGCCCGGCGGCCGGGATGCTGGAAGGTCGCACCGCCCCCCGGCAGCCCATGCAAGCCGATATATCGCGGCGGTCCGAGAAAGACGGGCGCCTCCACCCGCGCTCCGCGCGCGGGCTGACCGTCGTCGTCTATCACCACGTCGCCGCGCGCACCGATGCTTTCACCGACAGGCTTCTCGTCACAACCCGCCCCGAGACATTTCGGGCGCACCTGCGTTTCTGTCGCAGGCATTTCAACGTGATAGGACCGGCGGATCTGGAGGCTGGCAACCTGCCGAAGCGCCCGTTGCTCGTCACGTTCGACGACGCCTACCGTTCAGTGTGCGACGTCGCCGCGCCGATCCTGCAGGAGTTCGGCGTGGAGGCGCTGTTCTTCATCAACCCGGCGGCAGTGCTGGACCAGCGACTGCCCACGGACAACCTGTTGTGCTTCGCTGTAACCGTCCTGGGCGAAGAAGAGGTCAAGCGCATCGTGGGCGGCCAGGCCAAGTCCGCGCGCGGCCTGCCGGACCTGCTGATGTCGGTGATCGCCAGGCTGCCGGCAGCCGAACTGGCGCATGTCCGCCGTGCCCTGCTGGATCGGCTCGGTTACACGGAAGAAAAACTGCACGCCCGCTCAGGCCTTTTCATGACGCCAGACCAGCTCGCCAACCTGGGTTCATACCGCCTGCACGCCGGCAATCACACGATGACGCACAGGATGCTGCACGCTCTTTCGGCAGAGGAGCTCGACGACGAGATACGCGTGGCGAAGCAACGCATCGAACAGGCAACGGGACAGCAGGTGCGCTGGTTCAGCCTTCCCTACGGTCGCGCTGACGATGCAACGCCTCAGGCGCGGTCGGTCATCGCCGCCAGCGGCCATGCCGGCGCGTTCCTGGTGCAGGGCCGGCTGAACCGGTTCCACCTCTCGCCGGACCTGCTCTACCGCGTCAGCCCGCGCGATGCCGGCCCGTTATTGCTGCCGGCCTCGCTATGGCTGCTGCCCGCGCTGCGCACGCTGCGTCATGCAGCGCGCAGGCGGCGTCGTCGCGCGCGCGCCTTCTAGGCGGAATGGCTCCGGGCCAGGCCTGTTCACTATGTTGGCGCGAGCGCCTGGTCGAGATCGGCCATGATGTCGGCAGCGTTCTCGATGCCTATGCTCAGCCTGATCATCTCCGGCCGCACGCCCGCGCGCAACTGGTCGGCCGCCGGCATCTGCCGGTGCGTTGTGGAAGCCGGGTGGCAGGCCAGCGAGCGCACGTCGCCTATGTTGACGACGCGCAGGATGAGTTGCAGGCGGTCGTAGAACCTCGCCGCGGCCTCGTAGCCGCCGGAATGGCCAAAGCTGAGGAGCGCGCTGCCGCGGCCGCCGAGATATTTCCGCGAGAGCTCGAAATAGGGACTCTCCGCGAAACCGGCGAAATTGACCCAGTCGACCTGGTGGTGGTCGCGCAAAAAGGCCGCAACCTTGCGCGCGTTCTCGAGATGACGGTCCATGCGCAGGGCAACCGTCTCGATTCCTTGCAGGATCAGAAAGGCGCTGAGCGGGGAGAGGACGGCGCCGGTGGTGCGCAGATACACGCTACGGCAGCGCGCGGCGAAGGCGGCGCGTCCGAAATGCTGCGTGTAGACCAGGCCGTGATAGGAATCGTCGGGCGTGGTGAACTGCGAAAACCGTCCGGCATGGCGCTGCCAGTCGAAACGTCCGGCATCGATAATCGCGCCGCCCAGTGTGTTGCCGTGCCCGCCCAGGTATTTTGTCAGCGAGTGCACGACGATGTCGGCGCCATATTCGATGGGCCGCAGGACCACGGGCGTGGCCACCGTGTTGTCCACTACCAGCGGCGCGCCCCGCCGGTGCGCGCTGGCTGCCAGTTGCGCGATGTCGCAGATGTTGCCGGCAGGGTTGCCGATGCTCTCGCAAAACACCGCACAGGTATCGTCGTCGATTAGCGCGGTCACGTCAGCCGGATCGTCGGAGGCGGCGAAGCGGGTCTGGACGCCCATCTGCGGCAGGATGTGGCACAGCAGGCTGTGCGTTGTCCCGTAGATCTGCGGGACGGAGACGATGTTGGCGCCGGGCCGGGCCAGGTTCAAGAACGTGTAATACAGGGCGGCCTGGCCGGAGCTGACCGCCAATGCCGCCTCGCCGCCTTCCAGCATCGCCAGCCGGCGCTCCAGCACGCTGACCGTGGGGTTACTGATCCGGCTGTAGCGGTAGCCCTCCTCCTCCAGGTTGAACAGCGCGGCCGCGTGTTCCGCGCTGTCGAACGCATAGGCGGCCGTCTGGTAGATCGGCGTGGCAACCGCCCGCGTGGCCGGATCGATCATCGCCCCGCCATGCACGGCTATCGTCTCCGGCCGCCATGTGGCCGGGGTCAGCTCGCCGATGGGCCGGCGTGCCCCGTCATCCATTCTGGCCCGCCTGCGCCCCCGCCTGCCGGGCGGTCATGCCAGAACCGCCTCGCGCGGTGCCGCCGCGGGTCGATACGGGGCTGCCTGCAGCGACCGTACGGCCACCAATGATTTGATCAGCCCGCCCACCCGTTCGCAGCGTATCTCCGCGTCCGGAAACAACGCGCCCATCATGCGCCTGTCCAGCAGGAACGCGCTGTGCACCAGCGCCATGCCGGTTTCCACATCCTGTGCCCTGGTCCAGTGGCCGCGTTTTTTGCGCAGCACCAGCCGCAGCCGCACCGGCTCCGGCAGCCAGTGGAAAAACAGCGTGGAACTGTGCGGCTCCATGGGAAACCAGAAATACGGCGTCTGGACGTAGTAGCAGGGTGCCAGGCGCCGCACCTCGCGCGCCATGTCCTTCATGTCCGGCCACGTGCCGACATGCTCGATCACCGAGTTGGAATGCACGATGTCGAAGCTGTCGTCGGGCCAGCGGGACAGGTCACGTGCGTCCCCGCTCTCGTAACGGAAACGCGGATCCTGTATCGCGCTGGGGGCAAGATTGACCATGGTCACCTGAACCGCGCGGTCGCCCAGCAGGTCTGCCATTCCGTCCCAGTAACGGGATTCGCCGCCTACATCGAGGATGCGGCACTGGCCGTTTCGCGCGATCGCGGAATCGACCAGAGGAAGGAAGGACTGGAAGCGCCGGCGCCGGAACAGACGGCTGCCGTCGCTGTTCATGCCCACCCGCTGTTCCAGCAGACGGTATATCAGCATGGTATCCGCTCAGGCCAGTGCACCACGGTGTCCGTCCAGATTGCAGGCGCCCGGCAGGGGCCCTGGCAGAGAGGGAAGATGACCGTGCATCGCGCCGGCAGGCAGAACGATCTGACCCAGGCGGCGTAGTGCAGCCGCACCTTCGCCCGCCCGTCCGGCCGCCCGATCGTCACGCAGCGCCTTAACCCTGGCGCGGCCTCGGGAATCCATGTCGACCTGCAACGCCAGTATTGCCTCGATACCGACGCAGGAACGCTGGGCGCGGCGCGCCGGGGCGGTCAGGCTGTCCCTTGTGCTCGCCGCAATCGCGGCCGCCACGTTGCTGGTGCCGGAGGAGGCGTCGTTCTATTTGGGCCCGCTGCGCCTGCCGATGGCCCGGGCGATCCTGCTGGTCAGCACGCCCGTGGCCCTGGCCCGGTTGCTGCGGCAATCGGGCACGCCGTCCTACCGGTTCTCGCTTTCCGATGTGCTGGTGCCGCTCACGGTGGGCTGGATGGTGCTTGCCGTCTCGGTGACGGAAGGGCCGGATCGGGCCGCGGTCAGCGCGGGCTCCATCGGCGTGGAGTTCCTGGGGAGCTATCTCACCGCCCGGATGCTGCTGAGCGGGCCCGGCGAGGCGGTAGCCCTGGGCAGGCTCATTGCCGTGCTGTCCGCAGGCACGGCACTGACCGCGCTGCCGGATCCGTGGACCCACAGCTACACTCTGCACAACGCCGTGGAGGCGGTGACAGGCTATCACGTTCCCTACATCTACGACGTCCGCAACGGCCGGTTCAGGGCCGCGGGTGCCATGGAACACCCGATCCTGCTCGGCACGGTATGCACCTTCGGCATCCTGCTCACCACACAGCTCTATCGCGGCTGGCGGAGGGTTGCGCTGATCGTCTGCCAGGCTGCGGGCGCGCTCGTCGCCGTCTCGTCCGCGCCGCTGATGGGGCTGATGCTCGGGCTGGCCTGCCTGCTGTACCGACGGCTCACGCCGCTCTGGCCGGCGCGCTGGCGCGTGCTGATCGGGGCTGCTGCGGTAGCGGTGGTCTGCCTCTCCCTGCTGCTGCCGGACCCGCTCGGTTTCTTCATCGGTCGTCTGACGATCGATCCCAGCACGGGCTATTTCCGCCTTCTGGAATGGCAGATCGCCGGCAATGACCTGATGGGCGCGCCGTGGTTCGGGCTCGGCCTGTCGGATGACTGGGCCCGGCCGGACTGGATGCCGCCCTCGATCGACTCGCTCTGGCTACGCTCGGCCATGTCGTTCGGCATACCCGGCTCCTGCCTGATCGCAGCCTGCCTGCTGGGCGCCTGCTGGCGCCGGGTGGACGTGCCCTGGGCCGCGCTGACGGAGGAGGAACGCCGGCTCGGGACGACCCTGAGCATCCTGCTGTTTCTCTATCTGTTCCAGGGTTTCACCGTGCATTTCTGGGGTGCCACCTGGATCCTGATGGGACTGTTCGCCGGAATGCGTGCCCATCTGGGCGCTTTGGGAAGCCTGCACCCACGCGGCGTGCGACTGCGCAGAGCCGCCCCACCTCTGGCAGCAAGGCTGGCACACCGATGACCAGAACCGCCACCGCCGGCTTCGCTGTCCTGGCAGGATGTGGCCTGGCCGGCCTGATAGCGGCGGGCGCCGCGTCGCTTGCACCATCGAAGCCGCTGCGTCCCCCGCCACAGGCCATGTTGGAACGTTTCGACCGCAACTGGGACGGCGGCGCGTCACCGGACCGCCTGTTCCGCAAGGACGGCGACTGGATCGCCACCGGCGGCAATCTGTTCCAGGTGGCGAACACCACGATCGTGCCGGACGCAGCAGGTGGCGGCGGGACGTTGCGTCTGCTGGTGCCGGGCGGGCAAGAGGCGCGGCCCTTCAAGGCAGCCGAGATCGCTTCCATACCCGGCTACGGCGGCATCGGCACCGCCGGCGTCGGCTACGGCTATTACGAAACCAGCCTGCAGGTGAGCGCCGTCGCCGGCGTCTGTGCCTCGTTCTTCTGGATCGAGGCGCCGGGTTACGGCCCGCGCGAGTGGGACGTCGAGTTCCTCACCGATGAGGACTGGATCGGCAGCGCGGACCGCGGGCTCGTGCATTTCACCGTGCACCCGAGCAATCGCACCGTCACCGCCAGCCTGGGGTTCAACCCTTCGCGCGCGCCGCACCGCTACGGGTTCCTGTGGACGCCCGGCAACATCGTATTCACCGTAGATGGCAAAAAAGCTGCGGAGTTCAGCGGGGCCGAGCTGCGGGGCCGGCGGGCCGGCGGTTTCATCATGGCCAATGAATGGACGGGCAAGGCGGATTGGGGCGGCGGGCCGCCTCTGGCGAACGCGGTCAGCCTGTACGGCTGGATCAGGTTCGAGGCGGGGGTGACTGTCGTGCCGGACTGGTAGGGGCAAACAAGCTGGGGCTCTGCCCCAAACCCCATTTCGTAGGACTGCGTGTGAACAGGTTCTAAGGACGACTGTCCTTAGCGGGGTCCAGGGGCAGAGCCCCTGGCCTTCCTATAACCCCACCGCCCAAGCCCCACAGCGCCGGTCCGGCACATACGGCCAGGCCAGCCGCACAGGCAACCGCGCGCAACGCAAGGGCAGGGTGCAAAGCCGTTGTCCAGGTGGCGATCGCCACCAGCAGCAGGCAGCAAAACAGGCCGGACCGCCACGCGCTTTGGCCGGACCTGCCGTAATGCCGGCGCAGACGCAGATGCGTTACCGCCAGCGCAAATAGTTCGGCCGCCAGCCCGCCAGCCACCGCGGCTTCCAATGTCGGGCGCAGGGCCAGGGCCAGCGCGATCAGCGGCAGGCAGGCCAGGCCCGCGCTGTTGCACAACGCGAGATCGGCGGTGGCGCCCGCCGCCATGCCGAACAGGTTCAGCGTGCCCCGGACCAGCCGCAGGCCGACGATGCCGGCGAACAGGGCGCAGAACAGGTCGGTGGCCACGTAGCTGGCGCCGAACACCATCGTGATAGCGGGCGCGCCGAGGCAGGCTATAATGCAGGCGCCGCAGGAGCCGGCTATTGCGGCCGCGCGGTTCAGGTTCGCGGCGAGCGTCGCGAAAGCGGCGTGGCGGTCGGCGTGCCACGCCGCCGAAAGGCTCGGCTGCCAGGCGGTGGTGGCAAACCGCATCAGCAGGTTGATCGGCTGCATCAGCAAGGTGGTGCCTAGCCCATACAGGCCAAGCGCCGCTGGGCCGAGCCAGCCGCCCACGACCATGCGGTCGAGCTGGCTGGAGGCCGCGAGCATCAGGCCGTTGCAGGTCAGCGGCAGGCCGAACCGCAGCGCCGCGCGCAGCGGCGCCGCCGTCAAGCCCAACCGGTAGGGCACCCCGCTTGCGCCGATATGAGTGATCAGCACGCAAGCTGCGGCCTGCGCCAGCAGGCCCCACAATATGGCCGTGTGATCGGGGTGCAACCAGGCGACGATCGCCGACACCGTAAGACCGGTCAGGGCGGCCAGCGCGTCCGCGGTGGCCGCCGGTCGGAAACGGTGCGCGCGCTGCATCTGGAACACGCCAAGATGGGCCAGGCCGCGCAGCAGCGGCGCCAGGGCCAGTACGGCGAATTCCGGGCCCAGCTGTCCCTCATGTATCAGGGCAGCCACCGGCCAGGCCAGCAGCACGGTAAGGCTGAAGCCTATGCAGCCGCGCGCCAGGCTGAGCGTGTGAGCCGCATCCAGCGCGGCCTGGCTGCCGCCGTCGCGCGCATAGACCAGATAGCGGTCCAGCCCGACGAAGCTGATCATCTCGATCACCGCACCCAGCGTGTTTATCGCGGAGGCGATGCCGAACTCGCGCGACCCGAGCAGGCGGGCGAGGATGATGGTGCGCACGAACAGCGACCCGAGTTCTATCCCCAGGCCGAGACCCACGACCACGCTGCCGCGCAGCAGCGAGGCGCCGGCCCCGCGCTGGGGCAAGGCGAGCGTGCCGCCTGCCACTACGCAGCCGAAATAGCGTGAAGGGTCAGCGAACGAGGCGAGCACGGGAACACCGCTATTTCGGCAGTCCGCGACAGCGCGCATGAAAGATTTTCGCGTCTTTTCCTCGAAAGAGAAGGCCTTGCCTGCTGTCTCGCCAGCAGCACGAAGCCACTGTGTTCAGCAAGCAAGCATCGCTCCCGCAAGGTCAATGTCTGTCCAGCGATATCGGCGGCGCACCCGTCTCTCCGCGCAGCCCTGCCCGCAAGCCACGCGCGGCTATGCCGAGGTTTCGCCACGCACCCACGGCGGCGAAACTTCCCAGATGCGCGCACTGCATCAGCAGCGTCCACGCCATCCAGTTGGGAAAATGCCGGCGCACGAAAAGGATACGGTTGCGGAACTGAAGATAGACCGCCATCGGCGAACGCTCGGCACGATGCGCCTGGGACTTGATAGTCGAGCCGCCGGCATGGGCCACCACCGCGCGGTCGGCATAGCCGATCGCATCGAGCGCCTTGGCGCAATAGCCCCAATCGAGATCCTCGTAGTACAGGAAGTAATCGTCGTTCATCGGGCCGATACGCTCGATCAGGTTGCGCGAGGCATACATCGAGGCGCCGGACGGCGAGCCCATGCGCGCTTCGACGTCACGCGCCGACGGCAGGATGGAGGCCGGGCAGTCCGGATCGATACCTACCGTCACCGCCCGAAGGCGGTTCCAGGCCAGGCCGCGCAACTGGATGTTGCTGGAGAGCGGCAGGTGGACGAGGCGGCTGGCCACCATGCCCTTGCCGTGTTCGGCGGCGTAGCGGGTCATCTCCAGCAACGCGTCGGCAGAGGGCACCGTATCGGGATTGAGCACCCAGGCGCCGGTCCAGCCCGGCATGCGTGCAAGCGTGGCAAGCCAGGCGTTCACCCCGCCCGCATAGCCGCGGTTCTCGATCATGTCGCTGATGAACACGGAGCATCGCGGATGGCCCTCGGGCGACAGCAGGCAGAGTTCGGCGGTCTGGCGGGCTCCCGCGGCCTCGCGGGCCGGCCTGGCTTCACTTCGGGTGCGGCTGCACGGTCCGCCGGGCCCGGTCAGTATGGCCGCCAGCCGGCCTGCTGCTTCCGCCCCGCCATTCTCGGCGATGAAGACGTCGAAATGCGGGATCGGGGTGGCACGCGAGAGCGCCCGCAGGCAGGTGGCGATCGCATCGGGGGTGCGGAACCCGACGATGAGCACGGCCACGAAGGGCGTCTGGTTGTAGGCGTTCACCGCAGGCCGCCATTCGGGCCCAGCGCGAACACCACGCCGCGCGGGCTTTCGATGAAGTAGCGATGTGCCATGCGCCGCGGCTCGGCCGCCAGGCGCCACGCCCATTCGAGCGCCAGGCCGCGCACCGCGCGCGGCGCGCGCGTGCGCTGGCCGGTGAGGAAATCTATCGCAGCGCCCGCGCAGATGCCCACGCCCCTGGCACGCCCGGTCCGGGCGACCCTGCCGGCCAGGATCTCCTGCTGCGGCGAGCCCACGCAGAGGAAGCTGAAATCGGCGCCGCTATCGGCGACAAAGTGCGCGGTATCGGAAAGTTCGGCGTCGTCGCGCCAGAAGCCCATCGATGGACGAAGATGACGGATGCCCGCGATGCCGTAACGGGCCTGCAGGCGGAAGATGGCTTCCGGCGAGCTGCCCACGACACAGACCGTGCTGGCGGGCGTGATGGCCTGTGCGAACAGGGCCGCCACCAGCCCGGCGCCGGTCACCACCGGCGGTGGCTTCAGCCCGCACATCCGGCCGAGCAGCGCGATCACCCGGCTGTCCAGGAAACAGAAATCGGCGTCCGCATAGAGTGCCGCCAGCTCGGTGTCGCCCGATCCCAGGCGGGCGAAATGTGCCGCGTTCGGGGTGACGGCGTAGCGCCAGTGCGGCGACCCTGCGGCCGCGCTCAGGGCTTGCACCGCCTCGCTTGTCGTCCACTGCCGCAGGGCGGGCGGGCGCAGGCGGGTGTCATCGGCGGCCGGTCGCATCACCGCACCGTGGCAGGCATTGCCGTATGGCTGCAGGCGCGTGCCATGCCCCACATCAGCCGCGTGCGCCACAGCCGATGTCGCACCAGCACGGTGGCCGCGGACAGTTTCAGGCCCGCCGTCGGCAGCCGCGGGCTGCGCGCCACGCGAACCAAATGCGGCAGCACGGAGGCGGGCATCAGCATCGTCTTGGCGGTCCAGCGCAGATGGCCGAACCGACGTTCGCTCGTCAGCAGGTAATGCTCGCGCACCACACGCTGCCAGCGCACGGCCAACTCCATCCAGTCCCGGCGCGCGTAGTGAGAGACCACCGCTTGCGGCTGGTAGCCGAGGCGGAAGCCGGCGGCACGGGCGCGGAACGACCAGTCCATGTCCTCCGAGACTCCAGTGCGAAAACCGCCCACATCCTCGAACACGCAGCGCCACACCCACATGTTGCCGCTGCCGGTGTAGCCTTCCCTGACATAGCGCTCGAAGTCGAAGCCGAACTCCATCTCCCACGCCTCAACCGAGGTGACCGAAGCGCTGTCGAGCGGGATGGTGCGCACCTGTCCGCCGGCGAAATCGTAGCTGCGCAGGGCCGCCACGCCCTGTTCGATCCAGTCCTGCGCCGGGCGGCAATCGCTGTCTATGAAGGCGAGTATCTGGCCGCTGGCCGCCGCTACCCCGGCATTGCGGGCCGGGCCGGCGCCCTGGATCGGGGCGTGGATGACGGTGGCGCCGGCGGCAACCTGCCTGACCGCGTCGAGACCGCAGGCGGAGTTGTTGTCGGCCACGATCACCTCGAAAGCATGCGCCGGCCAGCTCTGCCGCTCCAGGCCGGCGAGGCAGTCGGCCAGGGCAGCCACGTCGTTGAAATGCGGTATGATGACGGAGACCAGGGGATGTTGCTGGCTTGCGATCGCCGATCGCAGGGCGGCATGGGACATCGTAGCGAACCCCCGTTGCTGCCACGGGCCTGCGCCTGCCCGGGACCGTCTCGACCTCGCCGGATGGCGTGCGCGATGGACAAGGCATACAGGCGTGGCACGGGCGGGCGACAGGATCGGCTGCACTACTTCGCCTGATGCAGGAGGCGGTCGCATCAGGGCGCCAGCAGCGCCAGTTCCGTGTAGGCGATGTCGCCCAGGCGCGGTGCGGCGGGCCCCTTGTAGTACATGGGGAATTTGCCGGGGAAGTAGCGGCCGGGCAGGCCGGGGAGCGGACCGTTCGCGCCGGCCAGTATCGAGCGGAACCCGTGCCGCGCGAGGTGGCGGCCGATCGCACCGGCATGGCGGCCGAGATCGGCCAGGTTACGGCAATAGATGAGCTGGACGGCGCGCAGCGCGGCATGGCGGGACGGACGGTGCCGGAAGACGAACGGCACGGTGCCGCCGCGGGTGGCGCAGGTGAACGCCAGGCAGCCGGCTTCGGCGTGGAAGCCGAGAAGCGTCCGCTCACGGGCGTTGAGGGCGTCCGTCTCCCCTGCTGCCCAGGGCGTGATCCTCGTCGCCAGCGCCGGCCTGCCGAGCAGCGGCAATCCTACGAAGATGCCTTCGGAGAAGCGGCGAAAGCCCTGCGCCTCGATGACCGGCCAGGTATGCGGGGCCGGCGTCACATTGAGGCACGTGGCACCCAGCGCCAGCAGGCGTTGATACAGTATCGTGCCGAACGGGCGGTAGCGCGGCTGCACATACCAGCATGCGACGTTGAGGCGGGCGCCCGGCAGGCCGTCGCCGCCCGGTCCGGCCAGGGTCAGCACCGCCCCCACGGGCCGGCCGTGCAGCTCCAGCAGGTAGCCGAAGCGCGGCAGGCCTGGCACCGCCTGCATGCGCGTCATGGTCGCCAGCGCCGCCTCGAACCACACGAGCGGCTTGCCCGGAAAACCCTCTTGCAGCAGTGTGGCCATGGCGGGCAGGTCATCCGGCCCGATCTCCCGGCTAACCAGGGCAGCCGGCTTGCGTACGGCCATCGCCGCCGGCGCGGCGTGCCCTGACCCGGCATCGCAAATGACAGCCGGCTCGCCGGCGTCGAACGTCATGCCGGCCAGCCCAGGTCTCCGGGCCGGGCGTGGGCGAAGGCGCCGAGCGCCGGCAGGGGAGCCGCCCTGCCTTGCAGGCCGGGTCTTGCCGGCACGTTGCGGCGCGCCTGGGCGCGCGCCACGCGCCGGAGCCAGCTCGCATAGGCCTGCAGCGCCGATGCGCGCCAGCTATGCTCCGCGGCAATGTGACAGGCGATCGCGTCGAAAGCTTCCAGCAACGCGGGATTTGGACCGGCCTGCGCACGGACGCGGAACGCCGCAAGCTGGGCGAGCACCGCACGGCCGTAATAGCCGACCGGCGGCTCGGGATAATAGTCCGACCGGCCGGCGAGGTAGGCCTCGACATCGCGGCGGAACTCGCCCGGCAAGGTCGAGAGCCCGTATTCCGGATGGCCCTGCAGGAACAGGTGCTCGGCATACCCGCGCCAGAGGAACATGTCCGGACCGGTCTCTGCCGAGGCCGAGATGATTCGGAAGCCCGCCTTGGACAGCGCTTTCTGGTCCAGGCCGTAGAAACGCGAATGCGGCTGCAGCCAGCTTCCGGCCAGGCCAGGAACAGGGACGCGCCGCCGGCAGAGATACAGGCCGGACAGCTTCTGCGGCAGCCGCTGCCGGTGCACGCCGCCCAGCCGGTAGGCGGCGGCATGGGCGGCCATGCACGACCAGAGCACCGGCGTGTTTGTCAGCTCCGCCCAGTCGGCGACACGGCTGAGCGTGGGCCAGGCCGGCTCGTCTTCCAGCCAGGCCGCTTTCGGTTCGCTACCTGTCACGATGAGCGCGTCCAGCGCCTGCTCCTCCAGGGTCTCGAACGGCTCGTAATTCGCCTCGAGGTGGGATTGCAGGACGGCGGGGCGGGGGCCGGGGGCGGCGAACAGCTTCAGCCGCACCATCAGCCCGTCCGATGCGGCGGACAGCAGCGAGCAAATCTGGTGCTCGACTGCCTGCATGGCACTGTCGGGCATGTTGTTCAGTAGTCCGATGGTCAGCATGCCTGGTTCTCCGGTGCTGGCGAAAGCGGGGTTCGGCCGCTCACACCGGGTTCGCCGCGGCCCGGTGCCACAGCGCCTTGCGGCGTGGCTGGTAGAGGTAGCCGTAGGTTTCGGGCATGTCGGGGACCTTGTTGAGCACCAGGCCGCACACGCGCCCCCCTGCCAGGCGCAAGGCGCGCGTGGCACGCAGTACCTGCTCGCAGGAGGTGGACTGGACGGCGCAGACGAGCACGGTCGCGTCCACCGCCTGCGCCGCGAGCAATGCGTCCGAGGACGCCAGAACCGGGGCGGTGTCCACGATGATCAGGTCGAACTGCGTGCGCAGTTCGGCCAGAAGCACCTGCAGCCCCGCGCCATGCAGCGACGGATCATGGCCTCGCCCGCCTGGGCCGGACGCCACGATGCAGAGCGGCAAGTCCGGATGCGTGCTCACCGCGGTCGAGAACGTGCCGGCGCGCGACACGATCTCGGCGGCGCCGATCCCCACACCCTCCAGCATCGGGGACACCGAGGGGTGGTGCAGGTCGAAATCGACAAGCGCCGTGCGCACGCCCGACCGCGAGGCGGTGAGCGACAGGCTGACGGCCAGCGTGGACTTGCCCTCGCCCGGTTCGGCGGAGGTGATCTGCACCACGCGGGCGCCCTCGCCGGCACGCGACCGGATGGCCAGGCGCAGGCGGCGCAGGCTGTCGGCATAAGGGGTGGCGGGGTTGGCAGCCAGATAGGACAGCAGGGACGCGGCATCCCGATCGCCGCGATGGCGCCGCCCAAGCTCGCGTCGTCCCAGGCGAGGGACCGCGCCCAGCACGGGAAGCTGCAACAGGCTTTCTGCCTGGTCGGCATCTTCTACCCGCCCGCGCAGGAGGGTGCTCATAAGGGTGAGGCCCAGGCCCAGGCACAGGCCGAACACACCACCAGCGGGCAGGCACAGCATCGGGCGGGGAAAGTTCGGCTGCTCGGGGAACGGCGCCGGCGATATGATTCCGGCCTCCGCCCTCTGCCGTGTCTCCTGCTGCTCCACGTCGTGCAGCCTGTTCAGGGTCGCCTCGTAGATGGTGCGGTCCACCTGGGCCACCCGTTCCGCCTCGTTCAGCAGCGCGCGCCCATGCACGTTGTCGGCGGCCGCCTCGTCGCCTGCGATCTTGTCCACCAGAGCCTGCACGGAGCGCACGCGCGCCTGTGCCGAGTCGAACTGGTCTCGCAAGGCGCGGGTGAGCCGGAGGGTTTCTGTCCGCACGCGCGCGTTGAGCGTGGCCAGGCTGCTGGCGGCGGCCAGGCGGACCGGATGGTCAGGCCCGTACACCGTGGACAGGTCGGCAAGCTTGCGCTCGGCATCCACCGTGCTGGTGCGTAACGTGTCGAGCATGAGCGAGCCGCCGACATCGGGCATGCCGCCCGCCTTGAGCGTGCTCACCGCCTGGCCGTAACGTGCGCCGGCCTGCGCCGCCTCCGCCTGGGCTTTCACCAGCTCGCTCGTCAGTTCAGCCAGCCTTTGCCGGTTCGTCGTCGAGCCTGAGGCGTTCTCTGTCTGGAACAGCCCGTATTGGTGACGGATCGACTGTATCCGCGCCTCGCTGGCGACGAGTTCGGGCCTTATCTGCTCCAGCCTCGCGTGCAGCCACGCGCCGTCGGCATGCGCCTCGGCGTATTTGGTGGCGACCTGGTCGGCGATATACGCCTCGGCGATCGCGGTCGCGAGATGCTGTGCGCCGCGGGCGGTGGGCGCGATCACCGTTATGGTGATCACGTAAGTCAGCCCGACGCGTGCGGTGCGTACCATCCTGCCCAGCCGGTCGATCGCGCGCTCCGTGCGGATTTCCGGACTGTCCGCCACCGGCGCGTGCGCGCCCGTCAGCAGGTCCAGCAGGCGGCGCGGCAGCGACTTCGACACGCCGCCGAATAGCGGGTTGTCCGCCAGGTGGTCCGCGCGGACCACCTTCTCCAGCAGCCTGGACGAGATCAGGATCTGTTCGACATCGGCTACCTTGCCGCTGTCGACGGCGATGCTGGCGAAATCTTCGTTGGCGCCCAGGCTGTCCGCCCGCTTCGGATCGAGCAGGATCGAGACACCGCTCTTGTAGTTCGCCGGCAGCACGCGAAGCGCGCCGACGCCGAGCCCCAGCCCGAGGACGGTGCAGCCCGCGATCAGCAGCCGGTTGCGCCAGAATGCGCGCAGTATCCGCGCTGGCCCGGCGCTCCGGGCCGCCTCCTCGCCTGGCTCCAGGCCCGGCGCCATGGCGGGCGGCTCGGGCGGTGGCAGGCTTTCGCGCGGGGAGAAATCCATGGGCGCTCTTGCCCGCTCAGTACGCTTGCTTGTCGAACAGCATGGTCGTGACCGTCCGCAGCAGGATCCAGCCATCCATCGCCACCGAACAGCGCTCGATATACTCGCAATCGAGCGCGATGCGGCGCTGCAGCTTGCCGATCGTCGTCACCTCGCCGCGGCAGCCGTTGATCTGCGCCCAGCCGGTGATTCCCGGCTTTACGCGGTGGCGTATGCGGTATTCCGCAAGCGTATCGTGCAGGCTGCGTCCCTCCACGGTCATCCCCAGCGAGTGGGGGCGCGGGCCGACAATCGACATCTCGCCACGCAGCACGTTGAGCAATTGCGGCAGCTCGTCCAGGCTCAGCCGGCGCAGGATGCGGCCGACCGGCGTCACGCGGCGATCGTTACGGCAGGTCTGGTCCGTGGCCGCCTCATCGGCCAGATGGGCGAACATCGTGCGGAACTTGAAGACGCGGAACACCCTGCAGCGCAGCCCCTCCCGCCGCTGCACGAACAGAACGGGGCCTGGGCTGTCCAGCTTGATGGCTGCCGCGATCAGGGCAAGCACCGGTGCGCCGAGCAGGCAGATGAGCAGGGCGACGGTCAGGTCCATCGCCCGCTTCGCCGAGGCGCGCACCGGGCCCATGGCGCGCGACGACAGCGGCACTGCGTTCAGCCTGCCCATGCGCCTGCTGCAGCTCGGCGCCGGAGCGTGCGCCGAACGTTCCGACAGCAGCGTCACGTCGATATCGAGGCCGGCGAGATGCGGCAAGATCTCGTCGAACACGGCTGCAAGGTTGCTGACGCCGACGACATAGACCTGGTCCACCATGCGCGAGCAGACGGCGTCTTCCAGCCACGCGAAAGACGGGCCGTCACTGGCGCCCGGGATAGGCATGCAGACAGCCGCGCGTATGCGGTAGCCGGTGGCCTCCTCCAGTTCCAGGGCCGCCTCGCGCGCCGTCTCGCGGTCCGTGGCCATCACCAGCGCCCGGTCGATACAGCTTCCCGCACGCAGGCGGGCCTGCAGGCGGGCTTGCCAGAACCGGCGCGTGACGGCGGCGAACAGCATGCCGGCGGCCAGCACACAGATCGCCGTGGGGACAGGTATGTCTGGGCGCAGCGCGAGCAGCAGGACGCTGACGGCCGATATCCAGAGCAGCCCTGCCGTGGCGAACGGGCCGGAACTGAACGCGTGCTGGCCGTGCAGCGGACGGTACAGTTGCTGCGATTGCGCGGCCATGAACCAGAACGCGAGCGAGGCCGCGGATACTGCCGGGATCTGCAGCGGCAGGCTGGGACGGCCGGACGCGGCCAGCAGCACGCAGGCCGGTGCCAGCAGCGTGACCGCGGCCTCGCCGCCGGCCACGGGACCCAGCCAGGACCAGACGGATACGCGGGGCACGGCCCGGAAATCCACCGCAGGGCGCAGGCGGTTCGGTCTGCCTACGGTTTGCGGCTTGGTCGGCAGCGTATGCAACAGCATCGGTCCACCCCGATCTTTCGCGGGTGCCGGCACCGGACGGCCTCACCCCACGGGCGAACCATCCCAGAGCGTAACGGTAGCAGGCAGAAGCGCTTGCACTAGGCCGGATAGGGCAATCGAGACAAACAAGCAGTCCACGTTTGAAAAACCTCTGCTTTTCCGCATCTGCCGCAGCCGGATACGGCCGGGAACGCCGCAAATCCCCAGCAGCGGACAGACAAAAGTTTTGGCTGCTTTATCTTCAGAAGAGAGGGTCTTGGACTATCCTATGGAGCGCTCACACGGTGTTTCCCGCGTCCACTGTAAGCGTCGTCCCCGTGATGTTGCGTGCCCCGTCGCCCACCAGGAACGCCACCGCGCCAGCAACGTCGGAGGCCTCCGCCATGCGTTTCAGCGCAGATCGGGACGCGATCTTCTTCGTCTGCGCCGCGGTCATCTCGCCTGTCATCTCGGTGGCGATGAAGCCGGGCGCCACCGTGTTGACGGTGATGCCGAGCGGACCGACTTCGCGCGCCAGCGACCGGGTGAAACCACCCAACGCTGCCTTGGACGCAGAATACACGGACAGGCCGCTATAGCCGGTGACGCCGACGATCGACGAGATGTTGACGACACGCCCGGCGCCGCCGACCATCATCGAGCGCACGGCATATTTTGTGAGCGTTATTACAGATATAACGTTGAGCCGTATAAGCGCCTCGATCTGCGCGTTCGGCATCGTCGCCAGTATGCCGCTGGTGCCGATACCGGCGTTGTTGACGATACCGTAGAGATGCCCGAACTCGCCTGTCACTTTCGCAACCAGCCCGCCTAGTCCGTCTATATCGGACAGGTCATAGGCACAGAAACTGAGACGGCCGGCAGTGCCGCCGCAGGATGCGATCTGCGCCTCCAATGCCTCGCTCGTCTTGCGTGCCACTGCGATCACGCCAAAGCCGGCTTCGGCGAGCCGGCTTGCGGTGGCCAGCCCCAGGCCCCTGCTGCCGCCGGTCAGCAGGATGTTACGCATGAAGCCGGGCGAGCTTTCCCGAACGGTTCAGATCGAGGCTGCGTACGAAGCTGATCGAGACGGGAATCTTGTGTGCCTGCAGGCGGGTCCGGCAGAAGGCCTGTATGTCTTCCACCAGGTCGCAGGCCAGCCGCTCGCGGCGGTCCATCTGACGCTGGACGTCCGGCCGGCACAAGATGTCTGCCGCCACGACCGCGCCGGTTATCGGATTTCGTCTCGCCCGGACAGCACAGATGTCGACGGCCGGGTGATCGTAGAGGACCGCCTCGACTTCCTCGGGGTGCACCTTGCGCCCGCCTATGTTGACCTGTCCGCTGCGCCGTCCGGCAAAATGGTAGCGGCCATCGCGCAACGTCAGCAGGTCGCCGGTCTCCACGAATCCGTCTTCGGCGGCAACCGAAATGCGCGTCCGGTCCAGGTAGCCAAGCGCGTTCAGCGGCGAGCGGATGCGCAGATCCTGCCCGCGTATTTCGGCCTGCACGCCCGCCACGAGGGCGGCGGCGTAATCCGCCGGCAGGCCGGCAAGCCCGTCGGAAACCTGGAAGGCGAGCCCGGCCTCGGTCGAAGCGAAGGCGTGCACGATCTCCGCCTTCCCGTAGGAGCGCCGCAACCGGTTCAGGATGGCCTGGTCGGCGATCTCGCCGGACAGGCGGACGTATTGCGGCTGCAAGCTGTCCGCCAGGCCGGACATCAGCAACTGGCGGTAATGCGAGGGCGTGCCGACGAGATGGGTGACGCAATGCGCCGCGGCGTGCGCCACGAACGCCGGCTGCGCCATCGCCGGGCCCGGCAACACCAGCGTCTGGCCCTGGATCAGAGCGCGCAGCAGGACCTGCAGCCCGCCGTAGCGACGCGTGTCGTAGAACGTGCCCCAGATCCGGGCCGGGTCTGCGCTACGCGGGGTGGCGAGATGGGCGGACAGCGTCCGCAGCGTGTGCACGACCAGCTTCGGCACGCCGCTGGTACCCGAGGTGAGCAGCACCCACTCCGTCTCCCGGACGGCAGGCGTGTGTGCCAGGCGCCCGGCGGCGGGCTCGTCCGGCCACGGCCAGTCCTCGATGACGTGACTGGCCTCGGCGGCGCGGACGATCGCGGGCAAATGCGCGGCCGCCTCGCCGGCGGGGACCAGCACGATGCGTGCCGCCACGCCGTCCAGGGCGATCAACGCGAGTGCGGCGCGAATCTGGTCGGCCATGGCGAGGACGACGCTGGCGCCCGCGTAAGCGGCGGCTTCTCGCGCCGAGGCCCGGCAGGTGGCGGCACGCATGTGCGGGACGCTCACCAGGCTGCCGACCAGCATTGCGCCGGCGCTTTCCTGGCCGGCGCGCAGGATGCGGGACGCCAGGCGCTCCATCTCAGACCAGGGCTTCCTCGTAGAGATTGACGAAGGCGCCGATCGTCTCCGGCAGCGCGCCGTCCTCGGCCGTGCTGAACGGGTCTATGCCGAGCTCGTCTTCCAGGGTTGCCACGATGACGGCGAGGCAGAGCGAATCCAGCCCGCTATCGAGCAGGGAAAGGTCGTCCGTCAGCGGCGGCAGATGCCGCCCGTTCGTGCGGGCCACGTCGCCGATGACCCGCAGCACAGTCTCCCTTGCAGGCATGGCGGCCGTCTCCTTCATGGGGTGGCCCGGGCGCGCCCGGCGCCGGAATCGGCAGGCATCGCGCGGCGGGCCGGCACCTGGCGGAATTCGGTCGCCGGATGGATCACGTTCAGCGCGCGTTCGCGTGCCCAGACAATGGCGCTGCTGCGGCTATGCACGTCGATCTTGCTGTAGAGAGCGGCCACGTGGTTGCGCACGGTCGAGCGCGTCAGGCAGAGCCTTGCCGCGATTTCGGCGTCTCCCCAACCGTGGCTGATCATCGCTAGCACCTCACGCTCGCGTTTTGTCAGGTCGTCGAGTTCGGCCGCGCGGACGCTGGGCTTGGCGGCCACGCGCACGCTCGCCAGCTTCTCCACCACGCTACGGCTGAACCAGGACGTGTCGCTCATCACGGTCTCGATCGCTTTCAGCATCTGCTGCTCGTCGAAGCGGCCACGCGCCGCCTCCTGGAAGATGACAAGCGCGCAGCTCTGGTCCGGGACCTGGACCGCCGCGGCCGCCGCCCGGACATCGAGCATGGCGCCGTCAGCCGCCTTGACGCGCATCGCCGCGCCACATAACGGCAGGCCGGCGCGCAACTCCCGCTCGAAACGCTGGCGCATTGCGGCCGGCTCGAACACCGCCAACTCGTCCATCGAGCGGCCGGCCAGGCTTTCCTGTGTGTAGCCGGTCAGCGACAGGAAAGCAGGGTTGGTGTGCAGCACGCGGCCATCCTCCAGCCTGCGCACCAGCATGGGAACCGGAGAGAGTGCGAACAACGCGGAGAACTTGGCTTCGCTGAAATGATGTCCGGACATATCCTCGACCACGCAGGTCACGCAACGTATCGTCTGGCCGTCCAGCACGGGCCGTCCGACCAGGCGGGCGCGCAGCGTGGCGTTCTTGCCGGTCAGCAGCTCGCACGCACGGTCTTCGGCCATGCCGCACTCGGAGAGGCTTGGCCAGAACACGTCCTTGAAGAAACGCACCGACGGCCCGGCCAGGAACTCCGCCATGTGGCCGCCCACGAAGTCGCGGGAGGCGTAGCCGAGAAGCTGCAGCAGCGTCTCGCTCGCGGCAACGATACGGCGTTCCTTGTCGAGAACGAACATCGGTGCCGGCACAATGTCGCATAGCAGCTCTGGAAAATTCGAGTTCTGCTGGGCCAGGTTGTGGGCCAGGATGGCGCTGCTCAGATGCGGCTCCAGCCTGCTGAACGTCAGCACCCGGCACTCCTCGCCATCGAGCATGTCTGTCTGGCTATCAACCAGCAAAGGCTGCCTGCTCCTGCCTGCGCCGGGCTCCAGGCTGCTGACCGTGGGAAAGCTGATCGCGCCTGCCAGATCCAGCAACGCTGCGGGAATGCCCAGCGCCGACGCATGCCGGCCGGCCGCGCTGCAGCCGCAAGCACCGGCCAGATCCGCGAAGGCCGTGTTCACGTCGACCACGATCCGGTCCCGGCAGCGAACGATAACAGCCGCGCGTTCGCTGCGAAGCCGGATCGCGGCGCGTTGCTGCCGGTCCGTCCGCAACGGTTCCTGCTTTGCCTGAATCCCGCCACCGTCCACGCAGGTGTCCGGCAGAGAAGCACACGAGCCATGCAGCCTGCTTGTGTACTCCAATTGCAGCGCGGCGATTTTGCACCGGTCGGCCGCGTTTTGCAGCTTCTCCGTCCCGCTATCCTGCCATCCGGGACTTCCATCCGAATTCCGCAACAAAAAGGAAGCAGGCGAGGCGGCGCCGAACTGCACCGCGGCGTCGAATGGAGAAGGTGTTGGATTTATCTGCACGGCACTCATGCTGACATCCCCGCTGGACGATACAGTTCTGCACCATCTGCAAATGAAACCAATACAACTAAAGGTGTTTACGATATCATAAGGACAACATATTCCCCCGCGGGTCAGTAATGCGTGATCAAACCCGCATGTGGAAGAAAGTGTTGCGATATCGCCTTTCTGCATCAGTAACTTTTAGCTGTCATCGGCTTCTTCGAGACAACTGCAGGTAGCCGGCTTCGCCGTTCCTGGCAGTCTAGGCGAGTTCGACGATACGACAGAATAAATCGTAACGTACTATGAAGACGGGTGACGTCCGGCAACTCGTCTCTGGAATACAGGTATATGCTGCTCACCACCTGGGTCGGATACTTGAAAGCAGACTAGTTAAGCTGCTAGCTGCTATAGGACGTTCTTACAAACACGTTCTTCAAAATGAACATACCTTTGCCGAGGGCGCGCGCTCCGGACGGAGCTTGCGCTCGGTTCGGCGCCGGTCCGAGCTCGTGTGGAGGTCACCGATGATGCGATTCAACCATCTACAATCGAGTCCAGCACAGGAGGGAAAAGGAAAGTTGCTGGAAGATTTCCATTGTATGCAGGCTGGGTTCGGGCTAGACGCGCCCTTGCAGGCCGGAGGCGGGATTAGTCCGCGATGTATTTCCAGCTTGTCGCAGAACGAAATATGTGCCATTCCGTCTGCGTATCGTTCGAAGTAAAGGAGTAAGCTTTTGCAATATAAGAATTTGACCGGGGCCTGCGGGCTGCTGGCAGCGGTATTCGTTGCTCTACCGGCTTGTGCGCAATCGATCACCGAGCCGTTCAATCCCTGGCCGGGCAATACATCCCCCGATGGCCTGTTCCGCCGTGACGGCAATTGGATCGGCACTGGCGGCAACCTGCTGTCCTTGCAGGACGAGCGCTTCGTCACATCGTTCGACGGCAAGAAAGGCGGTTTCTTCCAGCTCGTTGTGCCGGGCGGCCAGACCGCCACACCCTACCAGGCGGGCGAATGGGCCTCCACCGGCGGGTTGTCGGGCACCAACACCCACGGCTACGGCTACGGCTATTACGAGACCCGCATGCAGGTCAGCAGCACGCCCGGCGTATGTGCCTCATTCTTCTGGATCGAAGCGCCGAATTACGGGCCGCACGAATGGGATGTCGAGTTCCTGACGAACGAGAGCTGGATCGGCAGTGCCAATAGCGGGCAGGTCCACCTGACGCTGCACCCGAGCAACGCGACATACGTTCTGAAATTGCCGTTCAACCCGTCCAAGGCGATGCATCGCTACGGTTTCCTGTGGAAATCCGGCACGATCACGTTCACGGTCGACGGCAAGGCAGCCTACACTTTCAACAATTCCGACCTTACCACCACCGCGCAGGGCTTCATCATGGCCAACGAGTGGACCGGTAATCCGAATTGGGGCGGCGGACCGCCGGCGGCCGACGCCGTGACCACCTACGGTTACGTCAAGTTCGGCGCCGCACTTCCTGCCATCCCGGCCTGGTAAGACATCTCGGAAAGGCGGCCGCAAGCTTGCGGCCGCCAGCCATCCGCGGGGGCGGAGCGCTCCGGCGCCATGGGCACGTAGCAAGCCCGGTCGATGTCCAGCCGGTAGATCCGGTCGGCGCCGCCGGTGCTTGTGTATCCCTGCCTTATCAAGTGCGTCTTGATGACTTTGTGCGTGCCCGTGGTCTCCAGCGCCGGGCATATCCGGATAAAAAGCGGTACTGCGTAGCCCGGCAGCGCGCGCGCCAGGTGGGCGTACAGGCTGCCGATCGCGAAACCGTCGCTCACCGTGATTGCGGCCATCCCCGCCTTGCCGTCGCAGTCCTCGACGGCCACGCCATACACCACCGCCGCGGTAACCGCGGGTACGGCCAGCAGTGTTTCAGCCACTTGCGTCGTCGACACGTTCTCGCCCTTCCATCGGAACGTGTCGCCAAGCCGGTCGAGGAAATAGAAGTAGCCGGCTTCGTCCTGGCGCATCAGGTCGCCGGTGCGGAACCAGGCATCGCCCGGCGCAAACACGCCCCGCACTATTTTCGCCTCGGTGGCGCCTGGATCCGTGTAGCCGTCGAACGCACCGGGCGTGTCCGCGTGCGGACTGATACGCCCGATCGCCTCGCCGGCAGTGCCGGGCGCGCAGGCGATGGCGCGCCCGTCTGCGCCGCGCAGGATCTCGCCGCTTTCCGGCTCGCAGGCCACCAGCGCCACCGGTGGCCTGGCACGCAGGAAGCCGGGCAGGCGCCCGATCGAGCCCGGCTTGCCCTCGCAATTGTATAACGAGACGTTGCCTTCCGTGGACGCGTAGAACTCCACCAGCTGCGGTATGCGGAAGCGGTCGCGGAACCGCGCCCAGATCTCGGGCCGCAGGCCGTTGCCGCAGGCAAGCCGCACATGGTGTGCCGTCTCGCCATCCTGCTCCGCGCCGGCCAACAGATAACGGCAAAGCTCGCCGATATAGAGCAGGACGGTGCAGCGTTCGGCCGTGATGTCCCGCCAGAAGCTCCTGGCGGAAAAGCCCGGCCGGACCACCGTGCAGCCGCCGGACAGCAGCGTGCCGCCCAGACAGGCCACACCCCCGGTGCTGTGATACATCGGCAGGCAGTCATAAAGCCGGTCCGAGGGCGCGATGTCCATCATGCCGGCGAACCACAGGCTCCATTCCAGTATGCGGTAATGGGTTATACGCGCCGGCTTGGGCCAGCCGGTAGTGCCGGAGGTGTAGATCAGCAGCGCGGTGTCGTGCATCGGGGCCCGCCGGCTTGCGTCCGCAGCCGACGCGTCCTCCAGGGAAAAGGCGCGCAGGCCCGGCGGCAGATCCGGGTCGTCGCCCACCACCCAATACGCCATTGCGGGCGGCAGCCGGTCCGTCACGGGCAGGACGCAGCCCAGCCACGCCGCATGCACGATCATGTGGGTGGCGCGCGCGGAACCGATCGCGTGGACCAGTCCGTCCTGAACGAGCTGTGTGTTGAGCAGCGCCACCACCACGCCCGCCTGGTTCAGCCCCGCCCAGATCGCCGGGTAGGTGTGGTGGTTCGGCATCAGCAGGGCGACCACCTCGCCAGGCGCCACGTGCCGGCGCGCCCAGCCTGCGACCCTGTCCTTGAGCACGGCCAGCGCGTGATAGCTCAGCGTGCCCTCCGGCCCGCTCAGCGCGGTGCGCTCGCCGTGGAGCTGCGCCAGCGCATCCAGGCGTTCCCCGAACAGCGGCGCACCGGGCCCGAGCTGGCCGATCTTGACGAGCGCCCTGGCCCAGGCGCGCGACGCGGTGTCCTGGCCGGGCGCCGCCTGCATGTCAGCCTTCCGCGGCCCGGCGGAGTGCGGCGACCAGCCGCGTCAGGTCGCCTCCCGTCGTCTCGCCGCTGGTGATGCAGATGCGCACGGCGGCCTCGCCCTCAAAGGTGATGGGGGAGACCCAGGCATCGCCGCTGCGTACCACCGCCGCGCACAAGGCCGCCACGTGGGCCGAGCCTTGCGGCGGGCAGGCGCATAGCACGGCCAGGTCCGATCGGTTGACGATCCGCCAGCCATGGCCACGCAGCATGGCCGCGAGCGTGGTAGCCAGCTCGACCGCGCGTTCCAGGTAGCACGCGTAGCCGTCCCACCCGCTGCAGGCCAGCGCCATGAACAAACGCAGGCCCAGGAAGCGGCGCGACCATTGCACCGTGTTGACATAGGGATCGAGGTCGTCCGCAGCGGACGGCATGCAGGGCATTGCCGCGTGGAACGCCCGCTTCTGCACGCCGGCGTGCGCGGTCAGGAAGATGCCGCACCCCATCGTGGTCGCCAGCCATTTGTGCGCGTCGATGGTGACCGAATCCGCGCGGGACACACCGTCCAGCAACGGGCGCAGCCTGTCGGAGAACAGGGCGGCGCCACCCCATGCCGCGTCCACGTGGTGCCAGGCGCCGTGCCGGCGTGCGAGGCCGCTGCACGCCTCGAGCGGGTCGATCATGCCCGCGCCCGTGGTGCCGGCGGTGGAGACGATCATCACCGGCAGGAAACCCGCAGCCCGGTCTGCGGCGATGCGGGCGTCCAGTGAGGCGGCGTCCATCCGCCCCGTGCCGTCGGTGGCCACAAGGCGCACCGCGGAGCGTCCGATCCCCACCTGGTGGGCGATCTTCAGCCAGGCCAAATGGGCGGCCTGGGAGACGTAGATTGCCGGCGGCCGTGCGAAGGCACGCGCGCCCTGTTCGCCGAACGCCTCGTCGGCATGGGTCAGGGCGCAAACCATCGCGGTGGCGTTCGCCTCGGAGCCACCGTTCGTGAAATGGCCGGTGGCGCCGGCGGGCAAACCTGCCCGTGCCGCGATGTGGCCGATCAGGTGCGCTTCGACGGCCACCGGAAAGGGCGAGGTGACATGCGTGGCGAGCTGCGGGTTGAACGCCGCCACAACCCGCTCGGCGCATTGTGCGGGGAAGCTCGGGGTCGGGTTGAACAGCCCGAAATAGCGCGGGTGATCCACATGGACCACGCCGTCCTCCATCTGGGCCACCACCCAGGCCAGCACGTCCGGCAGCCCGCTGGCAGACCGGAAGTCCCATTCGCCCAGGCGGCGCAGCGCTTCGTCGAACCTGACCGTGGCGCCGACAGGGCCGGCCACGGTGCGCTTGCGCGCATCGGCCAGCAAACCCGCAAGCAGCGAGTCTGCCGCCGCCCGTTCCGCCCTGTCCGGAAACAGGTGCCTCTCCGGCGGCAGGCCCTCCGGCCACCGGCGCGGCGGGCCGGCGCTTTGGTCCCGCAGCAGCATCGATGCGGCTGTCGCCGAGCTATTCGGCCGCATCGGCGAAAGCGAGCTGCTTGTGCAGGCCGGGTGCTGCCGCCACGAACAGGTCGAGGAACGCGGTCCATAGCGGCAGTACCCGGTCGTCGGGCACGATGTGGCGGCTCAGCGCGCCGTGGCCGGCCTCTTCGTCGCTGTCGAAACGAATGTGTTCGACCAGGAAGTGCCGGAAGGCGTCCAGTCCCGGTCCGTTCCAGTCGGGTGCCTTTAATATAGCCCGGAACACTGCCTCCAGCCCGCCATCCTCGTAGCTGGAAATCGCCAGCGCGCGATGCAAATCCGGCAAGGCGCGGGTGGTTTGCAGATAGCGCTCGCCCATCTGCTGCAGCCCTGCGCGCCGAACAGGATCGACGTCCGATATGGCCAGGATGCGACGCATGAACTCGTCGTGGTTCATCCGTTCGCCCGGTGCCGCGATGCGCGGATAAGGCGAAAGATTCGCCGTATCGCACTCCTCCCGCCGCAACTGCAGCAGGCGCTCATCGTTGCTGAACAGTTGGCAGGCGATTTCCAGACTTTCCCGGAACTGCACAGAGAAATAATAATAGGCCCATTGCACGCAGGTCAGGTCATCGACGGTGAGATCAGACCAGGCAAGCTGCGCGATGTCGTCGACGACCTGGCGGTAGCGGTGTTCGGCTTGTGTGGACACGATCTGCCTCCCAAAGACGGCGCATGACTATCCGCAGACGGGCCGGCACGGCTGTGCTTGCAGCACACCGTCCACGCATTGCGGAACATGCGCACCTTAGTGGCGTCCGGCTGGAATGAATGATGCAGCCAGCCTTCCGGGGGTAGTGCAGGCGCGCTAGCCGTGCGCGCGAGTCACTCGGTCGAGCTATCTACGTGAAGAAGGCCAGGGGCTCTGCCCCTGGACCCCGCTAAGGACAGTCGTCCTTAGAACCTAATACACGCACTTCTCCGAAATGTAGTCTGGGGCCGAGGCCCCGTCACGCGCTAGCGTGCTTCGCACGACACGGTTTGGGGCAGAGCTCCAACCTTTCCTACCGGGTCAGGCTTCTCAGCCTCGGCATCAAAGCCGCTCGATGACAATAGCCGGCGCCATGCCGCCGCCGGCGCACATGGTGACCAGGCCGGTCTTCAGGTCCCGCCGCTCCAGCTCGTCCAGCATCGTGCCTATCAGCACCGCGCCGGTGGCGCCGATCGGGTGGCCGAGCGCGATCGAGCCACCATTCACGTTCACCTTGCTGCGGTCCAGCTTCAGGTCGCGTATGAACTTCTCCGCCACCACCGCAAACGCCTCGTTGACTTCCCAGAGATCGACGTCCTCCACGCGCAGCCCGGCCTTTTCCAGCACCTTGCGCGCGGCCGGCACCGGCGCGTTCAGCATCAACGTAGGCGAGTCCCCCACATTGGCGAAGGCCACCACGCGCGCCCGGGCCTTCAGGCCGTGCTTTCGCGCGTAATCGGGCGAGGCGAGCAGCACGGCCGCCGCACCGTCCACCACGCCGGACGAGTTGCCGGCATGGTGTATCGCCTCGAACTCCAGGCCCGGATGCCGCTCAAGTATCAGCTTGCGATAGGTGGTGCCTTGCTCGTCCAGGACCATGTCGGCCATTGCCGCGAAGGCCGGCTTCAGCCCGGCCAGCGCCTCCGCGGTGGTCTGCGGACGCGGATATTCGTCCGCGCGCAGCGCCAGCGTGCCGTCCTCGCGGTAGACGGGCACCAGGCTCTTGTCGAAATATCCACCATCCACGGCGATCTTGGCACGGCGCTGGCTCTCCAGCCCGAACGCGTCAACATCCTGGCGGGTGATGCCCTCCAGCGCGGCGATCGCGTCCGCGCAGACGCCCTGGTTGGATTGCGGGTGCAGCGCGCGCAGGCGCGTGTTGCCGCGGTCGACGAACATCATCCCGTCAGGCGGCAGCCCGCTCGTGAACGACATCATCTCGGTGCCGCCGGCCACGATCAGGTCTTCCATGCCGGACATGATGGAGGCGGCGGCCAGGTTCACCGCGGTGATGCCGCCGCCGCAGAAGCGGTCCAGCGTCACACCGCTGGATTTCACGTCGTAGCCGGCATCCAGCGCGGACATGCGCCCGATATCGGCGCCCTGCTTGTCCACCTGCGTGCTGGTGCTCCAGATCACGTCGTCCACCTCGGCGGTGTTGAGCTGGTTGCGCTCGGCGATCGCTTTCAGCACGGCCGAGCCCAGATGCTGCGGGTGCATGCCGGCAAGCGCGCCCTTACCGATCCGGCCGATCCCCCTGGGGGTGCGGCAGGCATCTATGATGAGGGCTTCGGCCATGTGGCATCTCCGGTTCTGGGCGCGGTTCAGTCTGGCTATGGCGGTTTGAGCGGGCAAGGCAAGGCCTTCTTTTCCGGGGAAAAGACGCGCAGAGGCTTTGGGTCCGCCGTCGCCGGGCGGCAGAGTGGCGTGCCTGCTTTGCGGGCGCCTCGTGGCACCTGTAAGGTGGGGCCGGACATCAGGCATCGTTGCCTCGTTGGAGACGCGGTTTCATGCCTGGAGCGTTGGACGGCCTGCGCATCATCGAGTTTGCGGGGCTGGGGCCGGCGCCTTTCTGCGGCATGATGCTGGCCGACCACGGTGCCGAGATCATCCGCATCGATCGGCCTGGCGCCAGGCTCGACTCATGGGACGCGCTGTCGCGCTCGCGGCGCTCACTCGTCCTGGACATGAAGCAGGAAGCCGGCCTGGCGCTGGCGCGCGACCTTTGCCGTGAAGCGGACGGGCTGATCGAGGGCTTCCGGCCGGGTGTCATGGAACGGCTGGGGCTGGGACCCGGCGAGCTTTTGGCGGACAATCCGAAGCTGGTCTATGGGCGGATGACCGGATGGGGGCAGACCGGGCCGTGGGCGCCCTATGCCGGGCACGACATCAACTACCTCTCGATCTCCGGCGTGCTGCACACGATCGGCGTGGCCGGCGGCAAGCCGGTGCCGCCGGTCAACTACGTGGGCGATTTCGGCGGCGGCGGCATGCTGCTCGCCTTCGGCATGGTCAGCGCGCTGCTGGCGGTGGCCCGCGGCGGCCCCGGCCAGGTCATAGACGCGGCGATGACGGACGGCTCGGCCCTGCTGTCCGGCATGGTGTGGGCGCTCTCGGCCGCCGGCCGCTGGCAGGACCAGGCCGGCCACAACCTGCTCGATGGCGGCGCCCATTTCTACGACACCTACGCCTGCGCTGACGGCAAATACGTGGCCGTGGGCGCGATCGAACCGGCATTCTACACGCTGTTGCGGCAGAAGCTGGGCCTGGAGGAGGACACCGCGTTCGACGCCCAGCATGACCCCGCCGCCTGGCCGCGGCTCAGGCAGCGCCTGGCCGCTCTGTTCCTGACGCGGCCCCGCGACGCCTGGTGCGCGCTGCTGGACCAGAGCGACGCCTGCTTCACGCCGGTGCTCTCGCTGGCAGAGGCCCGCGCGCATCCTCACAACGTGGCACGCGGCACCTTTGTCACCGTAGGTGGTGCCACCCAGCCTGCGCCTGCGCCGCGGTTCGCGCGGACCGCCGCCCCGCCGCCGCGCGGTGCCGCCCCCGCGGGAGCGGACAGTGCTGCGCTGCTGGACGAGCTCGGGCTGCCGCCGGAGAGGATTGCGGCGTTGCGTGAAGCGGGCGTGCTCGGCTGACTGCCCTGCTTCCGCGGATCGTGTATGGTCACGTCAATACCTGGCGCGCGGCGGCGAAGGTGCGGGTGCGCCGCCAGGCAAGGCACGAGACGTGCCGCTGAACAAGCTCTGACGGGGAAGACGACATGCTCGATACGGCCAGCCGCACATCCTACACCCAGGAACACGACATGTTCCGCGAGACGGTGCGAAAGGTTTTCGACCGCGCGCTGCTGCCGAATCTCGAGCGTTACGAGACGGAAGGCAAGGTGGACCGGCCGTTCTGGCTGGCCTGCGGCGAGGCTGGGCTGCTGTGCCCCACGGTGCGCGAGGAGAATGGCGGGCTGGGCCTCGATTTCGGCTATAATTCCGTAGTGGCCGAAGAGCTGGCTTATGCCGGATCGGCCGCCGGCATAACGCTGCAATCGGACATCGTGGCCGAGTACATCGAAAAATACGGTTCGCCCGAGCAGCGCGAGAAATACCTGCCCAAGATGGTGACCGGCGAGGTGATCACCGCCATCGCGATGACCGAGCCGGGCGCCGGCTCCGACCTGCAGGGCATACGCACAACCGCCCGGCGGGACGGCAACCGTTACGTCATCAACGGCTCCAAGACCTACATCACCAACGGCCAGTTGGCGGATCTCGTCATCGTGGTCGCCAAGACCGAGCCCGAGCTGGGCGCCAAGGGCACCTCGCTGATCCTGGTGGAACGCGACACCGAAGGTTTCGCGCGCGGCCGCAACCTGGACAAGATCGGCCAGCACTCTGCCGATACGTCCGAGCTGTTCTTCCAGGACGTCCGCGTGCCGATGACGAACTGCCTGGGCGAGGAGAATCACGGCTTCATCTACCTGATGAGCCAGTTGCCGCAGGAACGCCTGTCCATCGCGATCTCGTCGCAGGCCGCCGCCCAGCGCGCGTTCGACGAGGCGGTGGCGTTCACCCGCGACCGCCGCGCCTTCGGCAAGACGGTGTTCGACTTCCAGAACACAAAGTTCACCCTGGCCGATTTGAAGACGCAGTTGCAGGTTGGCTGGGGCCACCTGGACTGGGCGCTGACCCGGCACATGCAGGGCAAGCTGACCACCGCGGAGGCGTCCGCCGCGAAACTGTGGCACACCGAGATGCAGGGCAGGGTGATCGACGCGGCGCTGCAACTGCACGGCGGCGCCGGCTACATGAACGAATACACGGTGGCCCGGCTATGGCGTGACGCGCGGGTGACACGCATTTTCGGCGGCACCAGCGAGATCATGAAGGAAGTGATCAGCCGCGCAATCTGACGGCTGACCGGCATGCGAATGCTGAACGGCAACACCGGCCATGCCTGCCTGCGTGCGGTAGGCGGGGCCGCGCCTTGACGGACAGCGCCTGGTTTGCGCCACACGGCGCCGCCTTCCGGCCGCTGGAACTGGCACGCAGCTATTGGAGCGGCAAGGCGCTGGGTGGCCGCGCCATCGTGGGCCTCCTGGGCTCCGAGATCGAGCGGCGCCACGGGGCGCAAGGCTGGGTGCCGGCGCGCCTGACGGTGGACATGTTCCGCCTGGCTCCGTTCGAAGACATCACCGTGCATACACGCGTCGTGAAGGAAGGCTCGCGCCTGCTCCTTGTCGAAGCGGACCTTGTCGCGTCCGGCGAGGTGGTGACGCGGGCGACCTGCCAGTTCCTGCGCGCCACGGTGGCGCCACCCGGGCGCGTCTGGTCACCCGGACCCTGGACGGCGCCCGATCCGCAGTCGCTCGCGCCGGCCGACACGCACCCGCGCTCGCTGGAGATACGCAACGTGGCAGGCAGTTTCGGCGGCGTCACGGAAAAGCGCTGCTGGATGCGGGAGACCTTCCCGCTGGTCGAAGGCGTGCCGTTCACCGCGTTCTCGCGCGTGGCGATGGCCGCGGACTACGCGAGCCCGTACGCGCATGCGGGCGATGCCGGCATACGCTACATCAACACGGATGTGACGCTGCATTTGCACCGCGTGCCGGACGGCGAATGGATCGGCTTCGAGGCGACCGGACACGAGGCTTCGGCGGGTATCGCCGTTGGGCATTGCCGCCTGCACGACGCAGCAGGCGCCATTGGTTTCGCGAGCTGCACCGCCGTGGCGAACGAGCAACGCAAACTGGAGTGATGCTATAGGAGTCGAAATCCTGACCGGTTAAGCAAGGTTGGGGCTCTGCCCCAAACCCCGCTGGGGCCTTGGCCCCAGACCCCATTCAGCCTTAGCCTGGCAACACGCTGGCGAGCACCTGTTTGACACTTTGCTTTACCACGCTGCCGAGTTCCGGCTCGGTGCGCAGCATCGACAGGAAGTTGCGCGCGTCCTTGAAGGTGATGTGCGGCGGCAGCGGCGGCACGTTCGGGTCTGCGTAGACGTTCATGATAACCGGACGGTCGGCGTTGAACGCCTCCTCCCAGGCAGCCCCCAACTGTTCCGGATCGCGCACCACGATGCCTTTCAGCCCGAGCAACTCGGCATAGGAATGGTAGGCGAAGTCCGGGATCGACTGGGTGGACGGGGTCTTGCCGTCGCCCATCTGCACGCGTTCTTCCCAGGTCACCTGGTTCAGGTCCTGGTTGTTCAGCACCATCACGATCAGCTTGGGGTTGGACCAGGTCTTCCAGTATTTGGAGATGGTGATCATCACGTTCAGGCCGTTCATCTGCATCGCACCGTCGCCGATGAAGGCCAGGACCACGCGTTCCGGATAGGCCATCTTGGCGGCCACCGCGTAGGGCGTGGCCGATCCGAGGGAGGCCAGGCTGCCGGACAGCGATCCCATCATGCCGCGGCGCATCTTGATGTCGCGGCCATACCAGTTGGCCACCGATCCGCTGTCGCCGGTCATGATCACGCCCTCCGGCAGGCGTTTGGAGCATTCCCAGAAGACGCGCTGCGGGTTGATCGGCTCTGCCGGCAGCATCGCCCGGTCCTCGAGCGTCTGCCACCATTTGGCGACGTCCTTCTCGATGTCGCGACGCCAGTCACCCGCCTCTTTCTGCTCCAGCAGCGGCAGCAGGTCACGCAAGGCGGTGGCGCTGTCGCCCGCCATGCAGACCTCCATTGGGTAGCGCAGGCTGAGCCGCGTGGGGTCGAGGTCGATCTGCACGCCGCGTGCGGTGCCTGGCTTCGGCAGGAACTCGCTGTAGGGAAAAGACGACCCCACCACCAGAAGCGTGTCGCAATCCTGCATCATGTTCCAGGACGGCGCGGTGCCGAGCAGGCCGATGCCGCCGGTGACCCAGGGCGTGTCGTCCGGCAGCACCGCCTTGCCGAGCAGAGCCTTGGCCACCCCGGCCTGCAGGCGGTCCGCCACGGCCGCCACCTCGTTGACGGCGCCGAGCGCGCCGGCCCCCACCAGCATGGCCACCTTCCGGCCGGCGTTCAGCACGGCGGCGGCGTCCCGCAGGCTCGCAGCATCAGGCGATTTGGCCGGGTTGGCGTAGCCCACGCCGGTATGGGTGGTGCCGTGCGCCACAGGCGGGTCTTCGTACGCCAGAAGCTGCAAATCGTTGGGTATGATCACGCAGGTGACGCTGCGCGTGGACGCGGCGATGCGCACCGCGCGGTCGATGAGGTGGCGTAGCTGCCCGGGCACCATGGCGGTTGCCACGAACCCGCTAGCCACGTCCTTGAACAGGGTCTGCAGGTCCACTTCCTGCTGGTAGTGCGCGCCGATGGCAGTGCGCGCCTGCTGGCCGACGATGGCCACCACGGGCACGTGATCCATCTTGGCGTCGTACAGTCCGGTCAGCAGGTGAATGGCACCCGGGCCGGACGTGGCGTAGCAAAGACCAACCTCGCCGGTGAATTTCGCGTGCGCGGAGGCCATGAACGCCGCCATCTCCTCGTGGCGCACCTGGACGTAGTCCATCGTGGCGCTGGCGCGTTCGAGTGCCACGTCGAGACCGCCGACACCGTCACCCGGGTAGCCAAAGACGCGCTTCAGGCCCCATTCGTGCAGACGATGCCAGACGAACTCGCTGACGTTCATGCTCATTGGGCTAGTCTCCGGACCTATACTGCAGCGTGGCTTAGCTACGCGCCGGACCGAGCGGCGTTCTCTGCCGCGCCGGTTTTTGTCCAAGGCCAGGAAACCGGGCGATGGCGTATCGGTGTGGCAGATTCTGAGCGCGACCACACGGCAGCAGGCGTTTTTTGCCCCGTCTACTCTCCCTTCCAGATTTGCAGCAACGAGCTTTCTTTGGAGCGGACGGCGAGGATCTTGACATCCACACGCGACGTTCGCTGCCGGTAAGCTCAGTGACGGACAGCGCCAGCTCGTGCGCACCTGCGACTACGGCCAGGAGAGCGATGTGCTCGACAGGACATGTCGCCGCCCCGGTCGCGTTGCGCTTCAGCGGATCGCGAAGCTGAGGCTCGCAAAGCTTTTGCTTCTCTCACTATGAAAAGCAGGCCCTAGTTTCTTACTTAGCCGCTCCACCAAGCAATCGCTCGAACTCCCGGGCCACCGCGCCGTGGCACTCGCAGGCAGCCGCCTCCAGGCCAGCCCGGTCCGTAACGGTAATGCGTCCGTTGGCATAGCTTATCAGGCCCGCCTGCTGGAACAGACGCGCCGCGACGGTGACGCCGGGCCGGTGCACGCAGAGCATCATCGCCAGGAATTCCTGCGTCATTGGAAAGTCGTCGCCCTGGGCGCGATCATGCGCGATCAGCAGCCATCGGGCGAGGCGCTGCTCCAGCGCATGATGCCCGTTGCAGGCGGCGGTTTGCGCGACCTGGGTCTGGAAGGCCAGCGCGTAGCGTAGCAGTAGCGCGCGCATCCGCGCGTTCCGGTCCAGCTCTTTCGCCAGCGCATCAGCGCTCAGGCGGAGAAAGATGCCGGGCGCCTGGATTATGGCCTCGGCCGGACTGCGATCGTTGCCGAGCAGAAGGGGAAGCCCAACCATGCCCTCGTAGCCCACGATCCCGACTTCGGCGGAGTTGCCGTCCACCAGCAGGGCCATCATCGAAGCCCAGCCGCTCTCGGGAAAGAAGACGGCCGTCATCGGCGTGTTCGGCGCCTGGACGACGTCACGCAGGCTGAATTCCACTGCTTCGAAATATGGCCGGAGCCGGTCCAGATCCTCGGGCGGCAAGGCTGCGAGTAACCGGTTGCGCGGCGTAGAAGTTGAGGGGAAGGCGGCCACAGATGGCTCCGGCAAGATGTGACGGCAAAGCGCAAGCCTTCCGGCAGTCGCGCCTGAGACCCAGCGGGCGATGCCCCACGATACATGAATTTTTTTGCGGGCGATGTCCGCAACCCTACAGCCGGACGGCGTGGGGGTGATTAGAGGGGGCTCGGCCTAAGCACACGCCGATCCCGAAGCTGAATGGCCACGCCTGCAGTCCTCCCCGCTTGCCGGATCACTGCCTTGCCGATCAGACGCCCGTCCGACTTGTCGCCTTTCTCCCCCGACCTCGCTTCCCATGCCGGCGATGCCCGAACCGCCGAACTGGAAGCCGAAATCCGCGTGCTGCGCGAGTAGAACGCGCGGGCCCGTCTGCTGCTGGACAGCGCCATCGACTACGCCATCATCACGATGGACATCGAAGGTTGTGTTACCAGCTGGAACGCCGGCGCCCATGCCCTGATGGGCTACACGGAGGCCGACATCATCGGACGGTCCGGGGAGGTCGTCTTCACCTCCGAGGACCGCACCCGCGGCAGGTTCACGGCCGAGCTGCGCCGGGCGGCAGACACGGGCCGTGCCGGCCTCGAGTGCTGGCACCTGCGCCGGGACGGCACCCGCTTCTGGGCAAGCGGGATGGTGATGCCGCTGGTCGATTCGGACGGGCACGTGCGCGGCTTCCTCAACATCCTGCGTGATCGCACTGAGGCGCAGGCGGAGACGGAGCGCCGCAACCTGCTGATGGCCGAGATGAACCATCGCGTTAAGAACACGCTGGCCATGGTGCAGGGTGTGGCGGCACTGACGCATCGCCATACGGAGAGTGCCGCCGACTTCCAGTCGGCTTTCGGCGCACGCCTGATGGTGCTCGCGCGCTCGAATGACGTGCTGACCCGCACCGACTGGCATGACGCGCCGCTGCGCGACGTGGTCGGCAGCGCGCTGGACACCTATGCCGGCGAGCCGGACCGCATCACCATCGAGGGCCCGCCAGTGCTGCTACCGGTGAGCCTGGCCGTGACGGTCAGCCTCTCCTTTCACGAGCTCGTCACGAACGCCGTGAAATACGGGGCACTTTCCGTCCCCGCCGGCCGGGTGGAGGTATCCTGGACCGCAAGCAAGGCCAGGAAGGGTGGCTTCAAGGTCGAGATCCTGTGGTGTGAGCGTGGCGGCCCGCCGGTCTCTCCGCCGCGGCGCCGTGGTTTCGGGTCCCAGTTGCTGGAAAAGGGCGTACCCTTCGGAGGGACCGTCAAGCTGGATTTCGCGCCCGCGGGCCTGCAATGCCGCATTTGTCTCCCACTAAGCAGCGCAGCCTACCACCAGGCGCAAGCCTGATCGGTGTACGTCGCCGGGGTGAGGACGCTTTCAAGCAGTCGGGCCGGCTGCCAGAGGGCGCCCGGTCAGCCAGACACGCATCGGCGTGTTACCGAACGCCTGGCCGGGCGCCAACGCTACGATGCCTTTTCGACGCGCAGCAGCAACATGCCTTCGCTGACCTGGGCGCCCTCGCGCGTGTTCAGCTCGCTCACCGTGCCGTCGAACGGTGCTACCAACGCCATTTCCATCTTCATCGCTTCCACAACGATAAGGCGTTGGCCCTTGGTCACCGTGGCGCCGGCCTGCACCGGAAGTGCGATCACCCGTCCGGGCATCGGCGAGAGGATGGCCCCGTCGCCGGCCGAACCGCCTGCCGCATGCGCGGCCTGCGGGGCGCCGAACGGCCAGGCCTCGCCGTCGAGGAACAGGACACGCTCGGAACCCAGTTCGGCGACCTGTCCGCAAGCAGGCGCAGCTTGGTTCAACTCGACCAGATAGGGCCGGGCGGCAATTTCTACCTCGACCTGTGGGGATGCATCCGCGTTGGCGCGAAAGCCGGTCAGCGCGGTCCACGGGCCGCCGGTGGCCGCCGGCAGCATGGCTGAAGCGGCGGCCTGCTGCACGGATACGGACGGTTCCACACCCGGGACGAGTGCATCCAAGTGGCGCGCGATGAACCCTGTGTCGATACGTCCGGCCAGGAAATCCGGATGGCTCGCTGCCCTGGCCAGAAAGGCCGCGTTGGTACGCACCGGCCAGACCTGGACGTCGCGCGCGGCCAGGGCGAGCTTGCCTGCGGCCTGGATACGGGTGGGAGCGTGCACGATCAGCTTGGCGATCATCGGGTCGTAGAACGCGCTGACCTCGCCGCCTTCCTCCACGCCGCTATCCACGCGCACGGCCGGGGGAAGGCGCAGCCTGTCCAGCCGGCCGGTGGAGGGCAGGAACCCCGTCGCCGGGTTTTCCGCGTAAAGCCGCGCCTCCATCGCCCAGCCGTCGATGGCCAGGTCTTCCTGGAGAAGCGGCAGCCGCTCTCCGCTGGCGACACGCAATTGCCACTCGACCAGGTCCTGGCCGGTGATCGCCTCGGTCACCGGGTGTTCCACCTGCAGGCGCGTGTTCATCTCCATGAACCAGATGCGGTCGGCACACAGCCCGTCCGACCCGTCCGCGATGAACTCGATCGTGCCGGCACCCACGTAATCCACGGCCTGGGCGGCGCGGACGGCGGCGGCGCAGATGGATGCGCGCGTGGCGCCGTCCATGCCAGGCGCCGGGGCTTCCTCGATCACCTTCTGGTGGCGCCGCTGCAGCGAACAGTCGCGTTCGAACAGATGCACCACGTTGCCCTGCGTGTCGCCGAACACCTGCACTTCGATGTGACGTGGCGAGAGAATGTATTTTTCGATCAGCACGCGATCGTCACCGAACGAGGCGGCCGCTTCCCGCTTGCAGCTTTGTAAAAGCTCGGCGAACGAACCCGGATCGTCCACGCGGCGCATGCCCTTCCCGCCACCGCCCGCCACCGCCTTGATCAGCACCGGATAGCCGATGGCGTCGGCCTCGCGCTGCAGCCAGTCCGGCGCCTGGTCCGCGCCGAGATAGCCGGGGGTCACCGGCACGCCGGCGGCGATCATCCTGGACTTGGCGGCGTCCTTCAAACCCATGGCCCGTATGCTGGCGGGTGGCGCACCTACCCAGACGAGGCCGGCGCCGATCACCGCTTCGGCGAATTCGGCGTTTTCCGACAGGAACCCGTATCCGGGGTGGATCGCCTGCGCCCCGGTTGCACGCGCCGCCTCCAATATGCGGTCCTGCCGCAGGTAGGAGTCGCGGGCGGGGGCGGGGCCGATACACACCGCCTGGTCCGCCTCGCGCACGAAGGGCATCGTCGCGTCGACATCGGAGTGGACCGCCACGGTGCGTATGCCGAGGCGCCGCGCCGTGCGGGTGATCCGGCGCGCGATCTCGCCGCGGTTGGCGATCAGCAGGCTTTCGAACATCGGGCTAAACCTTCACAAGAAAGGAAGCAGTTCTTTTTTGAAAAAAAGAACCAAAAAACTTTTATTCCGTCGGGTGCGCGTCGCCGAAGCGCACGCTTCAACGCCCGGCGACAGCGGCCAAAAGCTTTTTGCTTCTTTTTCTCGAAAAAGAAGGCCTTGCTTCCTTCCTCACATCCGAAACACGCCAAACTGCGCGCGCTCCGCCACAGGTGCATTCAGCGTGGCCGAAAACGCCAGCCCCAGCACGTCACGCGTCTGCACCGGGTCGATAATTCCGTCGTCCCAAAGCCGCGCGGTCGCGTAGTATGGGTTGCCCTCGCTCTCATACAGAAGCCGTATCGGCGCCTTGAACGCGTCGGCCTGTTCGGGCGTCCAGCGTTCCGCGTCGCGATGCACGGTGGCCAGCACGGCGGCCGCCTGCTCGCCGCCCATCACTGAGATGCGCGCGTTGGGCCAGGTGAACAGGAAGCGCGGCTGGTAGGCGCGCCCGCACATGCCGTAATTGCCCGCGCCGAAACTACCTCCGATCAGCACGGTGATTTTCGGCACGCTGGCAGTGGCCACCGCGGTGACGAGCTTGGCGCCGTTCTTGGCGATCCCCTCCGCCTCGTAACGCCCGCCCACCATGAAGCCTGAGATGTTCTGCAGGAACAGCAAAGGCACGCGCCGCTGGCAGGCGAGCTCAATGAAATGCGCGCCCTTCAACGCGCTTTCGGAGAACAGCACGCCGTTATTGGCGAGTATGGCCACCGGCATGCCCCAGATGCGCGCAAAGCCGCAGACGAGCGTGGTGCCGTAGAGCGGCTTGAATTCGTGCAGCTCCGAGGCATCGACCAGGCGCGCGATCACCTCGTGCACGTCATAGGGCGCGCGCACGTCCTGCGGCACGATGCCGTAGATCTCGGCCGGATCGAAACGCGGCGGGCGTGGCGGCTGGACATCGATGTCGATGGCCTTCACGCGGTTCAGCGTGGCGACAATATCGCGCACGATCTTCAGAGCGTGGCTGTCGTTCTCCGCCACGTGATCCACCACGCCGGATTTGCGACCATGCGTCTCCGCACCGCCCAACTGTTCCGCGGAAATGACCTCGCCTGTGGCCGCGCGCACCAAAGGCGGGCCAGCCAGGAAGATCGTGCCCTGGTTGCGGACGATCACCGTCTCGTCCGACATCGCCGGCACGTAGGCGCCGCCCGCGGTGCAACTGCCCATCACGCAGGCGATCTGCGGGATGCCTTCGGCGGACATCTGCGCCTGGTTGTAGAAGATGCGGCCGAAATGGTCGCGGTCCGGAAACACCTCGGCCTGGTGCGGCAGGTTGGCGCCGCCCGAATCCACCAGATACAGGCAGGGCAGGCGGTTCTCGCGTGCGATCTCCTGTGCGCGCAGGTGCTTCTTCACCGTCATCGGGAAATAGGCGCCGCCCTTCACCGTAGGATCGTTCGCCAGCACCAGGCATTCACGGCCGGAGACGCGGCCGACGCCGGCGATCACGCCGGCGCCGGGCGCCGCGTCGTCGTACATGCCGTGGGCGGCGAGCTGGCCGATCTCCAGGAACGGCGAGCCTGGGTCCAGCAGGCGGTGCACGCGGTCACGCGGCAGCAGCTTGCCGCGCGCCACGTGCCGGTCGCGGTGCTGCGCCGAGCCGCCGAGCGCGGTCTGTGCCACGCGCTGGCGCAGTTCGGCCGCAAGCGCGCGGTTATGCGCGGCGTTGGCCGCGAAACTGTCCGAGTTTGGATCGACGAGAGTGGCAAGCGGGGTCATTGCGCCCGCGGTGCGTCGTGGCCGACCAGCTCCCGCCCGATCAGCATGCGGCGCACCTCGTTGGTGCCGGCGCCTATGTCCAGCAGCTTGGCGTCGCGCCAGTAGCGCTCGACCGGCCAGTCGGTCGTGTAGCCGGCGCCGCCCAGTGCCTGTATCGCCTCGCCCGCCACGCGCACCGCGCTCTCCGAGGCGAGCAGGATGGCGCCCGCCGCATCGAAGCGCGTCGTCTTGCCGGCATCGCAGGCGCGCGCGACGGCGTAGACGTAGGCGCGCGCCGAGTTCAACGCCACGTACATGTCGGCCACCTTGCCTTGCATGAGCTGAAACGCGCCGATCGGGCGGCCGAATTGCTGGCGCTCGCGCAGGTAGGGCAGCACGGTGTCGATACAGGCCTGCATGATGCCGAGCTGGATGCCGGACAGCACCACGCGCTCGTAATCCAGCCCCGACATCAGCACGCCCACGCCGCCATTCAGCGGCCCCATCACCTGGGACTCAGGCACGAAGCAATCGTCGAACACAAGTTCGGCGGTGGGCGAGCCGCGCATGCCGACTTTCTGTATTTTCTGGCCGATGGAGAAGCTGGCGTAGCCCTTCTCGATCAGGAACGCGGTTATGCCCTTCGAGCCGCCATCCGGCACCGTCTTGGCGTAGACCACGAGCGTGTCTGCATAAGGCGCGTTGGTGATCCAGAACTTGGTGCCGCGCAGCCGGTAGCCGCCGTCCACGCGGTCCGCTCGCAATTTCATCGAGACCACGTCCGACCCGGCGCCAGCCTCCGACATGGCCAGGCTGCCGACATGCTCGCCGGAGACCAGCTTGGGCAGGTAGCGCGCCTTCTGCTCGGGCGAGCCCCAGCGGCTGATCTGGTTGACGCAGAGGTTGGAATGCGCGCCGTAGGACAGCCCGACAGAGGCGGAGGCGCGGCTGACTTCCTCGACCGCGATCACATGCTCCAGGTAGCCCAGGCCGAGGCCGCCATATTCCTCGGGCACGGTGATGCCGTGCAGGCCGAGCGCGCCCATCTCCGGCCACAGCTCACGCGGGAAGCGGTCCTGCGCGTCCACGCCGGCGGCCAGGGGGGCGATGCGGTCGGAGGCGAAGCGGCGTGTCGATTCGCGGATCGTGTCCGCCATGTCGCCGAGCGCGAAATCCAGTTCGGTCACGAACGCCTCCTTTTTGCCTGTTCTGCCTGCTTGGGCGGGAGAAGCAAGGCCCTCTTTCTCGACAAGCCTGTCTTTCACTCCCGTCTCCGGTTCAGGCGTCCGATGCCTCGAACAACCTGTCCCGCCGCAGCCCGAGCCGGTGCAGCCGGTATCTGAGGGAGGTTTCCAGAACGCCGACGCCGTACACGACGCCGCGGCGCAAATTGATCGAGGAGGCTTCGGCAAAGTATTTCGTGGGGCAGGATATCTCGCCGATGCGGAAGCCGTGATGCAGGGTCATCGCCAGCATCTGGTTGTCGAACACGAAATCGTCCGAACAGCGGGCGAGCGGCAACGCCTCGAGGACCTTTCTGGTCCAGGCGCGATAGCCGCTGTGATATTCCGACAGCTTGCTGCTCATCAACATGTTCTGCGTCAATGTCAGGACGCGGTTGGCCACGTATTTGTAGCGCGGCATGCCGCCCTCGATTGCGCCGCGCCCCAGGATGCGGGAGGCCAGTATGGCATCGTAATGACCCGAAACAAGCATGGCCGCCATGGCAGGTATGAGCTTCGGCGAGTACTGATAATCGGGATGCAGCATCACCACGATGTCCGCACCGCGCTCCAGCGCGGCGGCGTAGCAGGTTTTCTGGTTGCCGCCATATCCGGTGTTCGAATCGTGCCGCAGCACGAAAAGGCCCAACGAGCGCGCGACCTCAACCGTGTCGTCGCGGCTGGCGTCGTCGGTCAGGATCACGTCATCGACGATGTCCAGCGGGATTTCCGCATAGGTGCGCTGGAGAGTTCTGGCTGCGTTATACGCCGGCAATACGACGGTCACGCGGAGGTTGCTGATCAAATCGGGCGAGGCCTTTTCGTCCTAGCACGAACCTAAAAAGGAGCACTTGCCAGGAAAGGAAGCAGTTCTTTCATGAAGAACCGAAAAACTTTGCCGCTGTGGCGCGGGCCTTGAAGACACGTGCGCGTCAGCACTCCGCGACAGCGCAGATAAAAAGCTTTTTGCTTCTTTTTCTCGAAAAAGAAGGCCTTGCTTCCTCCCGCCTCACACCAGCAGCGGCACCTGCTTCATCGGGTAGAAGCTTGGCGCGAAGAACCAGCTCTCCACTGCCCAACGTGATTTCGTCATGGAAGGCGTGATGCCCGTGCGGTGCAGCAGCAGGTGGTCGAACAGAAGCGCATCGCCGGCTTTGAAAGCGGGGCTGACCACGGGCGCACCGCCTTCCGCCAGAACGTCCACCATACCCTGGCCTACGGACCAGTCGAACCAGGCACCATGCGAGCCGGTCTGAACGACATAAGGCAGGCGCTGCGCAACCACATCCAGCCCGGACGCATCCACCCCGCAATCGGACAGGGCCAGCCAGACATTCACCGAGCGCACGTCCCGGCCCAGGAAGGCGCCATCCTGGTGCCAGTCGGTGCCGGAAGTGATCGGCACGCGGCGCAGGGTGGATTTGCCCACCGACAGGCCGGGCCGCTCCCCCATGAACTGCTCGATGTGGTCGATGACGCCGCTCTGGCCGAACGTATCGATCAGGGCGGACAGCATGGGCGGCGTGTCGCTGGTCCAGACGGCGCCGCCATTCTCCACCCAGGGCCGGTCGTCGGCCAGTTCCGGCACGTCGGCCGGCACGTACCAGCCAGGGTCGGCCAGCGCCGCCGGGTCTGCGCCCCCTGCCTCGGCCGCGGCATGATACGCGTCGCGGGCCGCCAGGGCGCGCTCTACACCCAGCCGAAGCTGTTCGGCCCGATCCGCCGGCACCAGCCCTGCCACTTTCAGGCAGCCGTGATGCAGTATGGCGCCGCCCAGTATGTCTGCCGTGAGTCCGGACGCGGCGATCTCGGGTATGCCTGCCAGGCCCGGAAAAGGATCGGGCAGGCTGGGCGGCCAGGTGTCACGGGCCGGCGCATGGCGAGCCGCCGCAAAGCCCTTCAGGCGCCACCCGACGAGATCGGCCATGAGCCGCCCATCGTCGGCGATGCGCAGGGCGTCCGTGGCCAGGGCGATCGCGCCCACAAAGTCACCGCTCTCCGCCCGCCGGCGGGCGGCTGAAGCGGATGCGCGGTTCAGGTCCCCATCCACCGTCCTGGTCCTTCATCTGGCCCCTGTCCCGGCTGTTCATCACGCGCCGACAGGGAGCAAGGTTTTTGCTTCTCTTCCAAAAAACAAAGCGTAGTCCGTCTTCCCCAGATTACCCCAATCTGGCCAAACGCCGCAATTGCGCCAGCACAAGCTCTCCATACGCCGCATTCGCATGCGCCGGCGTGCCGTGAAACTGCTCGCGCAGAAAGCCGGCCTCGGAGACGGACTCGGCAGGATGCGGGACGAAGACGATGCCCGCGGCCCGGCAATGCGCCGACACGATCGCCGAATGCAGGCGCCACAATTTGTAGCGCAGCCACGCGGGTGAGAACGAGACGCCCTCGCCGAAGAACAAATGGAACCCGGGGTCGTCTGCCGGGACCTGCTCGTCCGCATAGGTCGGCGGCGATTCCATGTGGAACATGGCGCCGTCCACCGCGTCGCGCACCGCGCTCATGATGTCCAGGTAGGGCCGGGTGCGCGCCAGCATGGCGGCATGGACCGCGCCATGCGGAATGACCTCAGCACCGGGCGCCAGCGGCAGGTCCGGCCGGTCCGGCAACACCAGGTCGAACGGCCTCGCATGCTGGATCAGGCCCACATCCTGGTGCACCGCCCCGCCTATCAGCGAAAACACCGGCGCTTTCAGGCGTGAGCGCAGCTCGGAGGAGAGTCTCGTCTGGCCCGCCTCGACGGTGACGGCGCCCGGCAGGTGCCAGAAATTGAAAATCTCCAGGCGGATGCCGGCGGAGGCTGCGGCCGCTGCCAGGTGTTCCGTGTGGCTGTGACCTATGCAGACGGGGGGATCGGCCGGGGACAACCGCTTCAGCGAGAACGGGCGACGAAGGGCTTTCATTCGATCTCGTGGTAGCGATCGACGCGGGATGAAAGCAACGTCTTCGTTTGTGGGAAAAAGCAGAAGGCTTCCGTCTGCGCAGTCACGCACTGCACGTCCTGGCGCCTGCTTGACTTGGCGGCAGGCGGCATCGACGGTTGCTCGATGGCAGGACACCCGTATCAGCATTCCGTCTTCTACCAGCGATGGCGGCAGGCGATAGGTCAGACCCCGGCGGCGGAGGTGGACCCCGTGGTCCGCGCGAAGTTCCGGATCGGACCGGGCGAGCGCATCGTCACCGCGGGCAGCTGCTTTGCCCAGCATATCGCCCGCGCGCTGGACAGCAGCGGTTACCGCTTCCTGGTGACCGAGACCGCGCACCCGCTGCTGCCGCCGGAGCTGGCGGAGCGATTCGGCTACGGCGTCTACACGGCGCGCACCGGCAACATCTACACTGCGCGGCAGCTGCTCCAACTCGCACAGCGCGCCTACGGGCAACTGCATCCCGCCGACGATGTGTGGGAGGCGGCCGGGCGCTGGTACGATCCGTTTCGGCCCGCGATTCAGCCGGATGGTTTTGCCAGCAGGCTGGAATACGAACGCGACCGCGCGCAGCATTTCGCCGCCGTAAGGTCCGCGCTGGAGTCGATGGACGTGCTGGTGTTCACCCTCGGTCTGACGGAATGCTGGGCGCATGCGGATGGCTGCGTCTATCCTGTCTGTCCGGGAACCGTGGCCGGCGTTTTCGATCCGTCCGTGCATACGCTGCTGAATTTGTCAGTGGCAGACACCGTCGCCGATTTCCGGGCGTTTCTCAGCCTGGTGCGTGCGGCAAATCCGGCGGTGCGCGTCGTCCTGACCGTCTCGCCCGTGCCGCTTGCCGCGACCGCGCTCGATCGTCACGTGCTGGTCTCGACCACGTATTCCAAGTCGGTGTTGCGCGTGGCCGCCGAAATGCTGGCCGACGACGCTGGCGTGCAGTATTTTCCGTCTTTCGAGGTCGTGACAGGTTCGTTCACGGACGGCCGGTATTTCGCCGCTGACCGCCGGTCCGTGACGCAGGCCGGGATCGATCATGTGATGCGGCTGTTTTTCCAGCACATGACCGAGGGCGGAGCACCTTCGTCCGCGGCCGTGCCGGCGCAGAACGATCATTTCGCCCGCTCGCAGGACGCTGTGGCCGTGCTGTGCGAGGAAGAAGCCCTGGACCCGCTGTAGGCCTGCCGTCCAGCAGACCAGGTGTCCTAACGAGCCACCCTGCCGCAGATGCGGGAAGGTCTCGCCTTCTCCGGATAGATCAGAACAGCCGGGACCACTCCGCCGCGAACGTAGCGGCCACAGGTGCGCCGACCGCAAGCCAGACCTCGCCGCCTGCCTGTATCTCCACGCTCGCAACCCCGCCGTGCAACGCCAGGAGCGGCGCCGGGATGACTGCCGCGCGCCACCCGTCATCGTGCCAGATCGTCTGCAGCGCGCCCCGGATGACGGCACCGTCTGCCATCGTCACCGTCAGGCTGCGCCCGGCCGCGCTTTCCGCCATGGAGAACGGGATCGCAAGCGATTGCCCGGCCGGTATAGGGGCGGGGTGAAACACGATCCTGGCGTGGGCTTGCGGTTGGCCCAGCGCCAGGAACACCCAGGCAGGGATCCCTGCTGGCGTAGGGGCCAGCCGCCAGGCCGGCACTGTGCCTAACTCCACGAGGCCTTCGATCGTCGGCGGGGATTGCGGCTTCACGGCCACGGCGCCCTGCAATCGGGCGGCGGGCAGAATGGGCAGCGGGCCTATCCGCGCCGGCCCGGCCAGCGTGCAGATCGGGGACGCGGCGCCGGGGAACAGCCCGAGCAGCCGTACCGCGCGCGCGGCGCCGGCCGAGGCGGGCGCGTGCAGGCGGAAGCCGTCGCCGAACCCGTAGGCCATTGCCGGCATGGCAAGCGCCGCGCGCACGTCAGGCCGTTCCGTCAACGCGCGCGCCGTGCCAAGCAGGCGGCCGGTCTCGTCCAGGGCGGCTATCCACGGTGCCGTGTGCCGGCCTGCCTGGTCGGCGATCCAGCCGGCGACCAGGAACGCGGTCTCGTCGATCAAGTAGGCGGCGTCCACGAAGCCGCGGCAGGCGGGCAGGCTCGCCAGGTCCTGGCCGTGCAGCCGCGCTACAAGCGCGTCCGGCGGCCCGTGCGCCGGATCGAAGATGTTCAGCCGGTTGGCGTGCAGCACGGCGATGCCGCCGCGCACCGTATCGACGCTCCCCATGATGATCGGCGCGTTCCGGCCCTCGACGCCGACATTGTTGATGAGCAACTGCGCGTCCGCCACGATCACGCGCTGGAAGGCGGCTGCGCGGTGGGCGTAGACGGGCGCGTTGACGGCCAGCATGACGGCCAGGCCCGCCGCCGCGAAGGCGCTGCCCGCCCAGGCGCCAGCCCGCGTCCGGGCCGCCTGCCGGACGCAAAGCCCCAGCAGGGTGGCCGCGAACAGCAGGCTCATCGTGGCGTAACGCGAGGCGAGTGCCGCGTTGACGCCCATGAGCAGGCGCGCGGTCAGCGTGCCCGCCGGCGCGCACAGCACGACCATCAGGCACAGCGCACAAAGCGCGGCGTCGCCGGCCGGGACCGGGTTGCCGCGCAGCACGAAGTCGCGGGCCAGGATTGCGCACAGCAGACCGAACAGGAGGAGCCCGCAGGCGCCCGCAGGGGTGGCGATGGCGGGATACGCGCTTAGGCTGCTTGCCAGGAAGTTGCAGCTATAGACAGCGCGCACCATCGCCAGGTGCCAGTCAAGGAGCGGCGGCCCGGGCTGACTGGCGCTCGCATGGCCCTGGAAGAACAGCACCACGCCCAGGGCGCAGATCGGGGTGAACACGGCCCAGACCACGCGGCGGGCGCGCCGCAGCGCCAAGAACACGATCAGGCACGGCGCCAGCAGCACGCCGCTGCCCATCGAGAACGCGGCCACGATCCCAGCCAGGCCTGCGGCCGCGGCCAGCCACCCCGCCCGCCGCCCGTCCGCCAGGGTCGCCTGTGCCAGCAGCACGGTGGCCAGCGCGGCCGAGAAGCAGGCGATCGGAAACTGCACCTGGAACGGCAGGTTGATGTTCTCGTACTGGCTGATCGCGCCGATCAGGGCGATCCAGAACAGCGGCGGGGTGTCGGCGCGCGCGCCTGCAGGCGCGTCCAGCCGCACCATGCGCCAGACCAGCAGGCCCAGCCCGGCCAGCATGACGATTGCCACCGCTTCGGGGATGCGGCCCGCCATGCGGTCGACGGCCGCGTCCAGCAGCAGCAGCGCCCTGGTCAGGACGATCCGGTGTTCGTAATAGGGCGCTACCAGGTCCCGCCAGCCATATTGCCCGTCCAGCCAACGCTGGTAGTCCGGCACCACGTTCCAGATATCAAGCCACGCCGGCCAGACCAGGTTGTCCGCGGCCGAAACGAGGGATTGCGCCAGGACCGGAAGCGAGGCGAGCGACAGCAGGATGGCGCAAGGCGTAGCGGTGTGCAGCCGCCAGGCCGCGACAGCCCAGTCGGCCGCCCGGCGCAGGCTGGGCGGCCATGGCACCCGCGTCACGGCCTGTGCCGTCAAGGTGCGACTTGCGGTGCCTGCCATCCGGCGGCACGCCCCGATGTCAGGTAGTGCTCCAGCGGATTGAGACCGGATTCGGCCACTTCGGGATGGGCCTCGGCGTAATGCCTGGTGGCGAAATGCACCCCCGGGTTGCGCCCCTCGGCAGCGCCATCGGCGAGATAATGCAGCAGCGGGTTCAGCTTCTCGGCTGCCACATCGGGGTAGGAGTCCAGGTAGTAGCTGGTAGAGAAATACGGGCCGGGATCACGCAATTCGGCCGCGCCGTCGCGCAGGTAATGCAGGGCCGGATCGGCGCCGGCTTCCGCCACGTCGCCATAGGTCTGCAAATACCAGGCGGCGTCGAAGATCGGTGACGCTCTCAGCCGGTTGAGTGCCGCCTGTTCCGCAGCGTCGTCCTCTGGCCCGGCATGCGGGGGACGGCGCCGCAGCAGGGCGGCAGCGAGGCGCCTGAGCGGCAGAAGCGCCGGGGCGGGCGGGGCGGGCGGGGTGGCCGGTGCATCGAGGGGCGCGGCGGAGACGGCCGGCGCCGCCGGTGCGTGCGCGCGCAGCTTCTCGATCAGCGCCTGGGCGTTACGCAAAGCGGCCTGGTCGGCCGCCAGCCTCACCGCGTTTTCCAGCCGCGCCGCCTCCAACGCCTCGGCCATGGCCAGCATGTCCTGAGCCAGGCCGGCGGGCGCGAAGGCTTCGTCGGCCGGGCCGCTCCTGCTGGACAAGGCGGCAAGGCCGCCGAAACCGGGCAGCAGCGTCAGGCGGAGCTGGGCGGCGCGGCCGGCGAGGAAGTCCTCTATCGCGGTCAGCACGCCGTTGCCCGGCTCGTTCTCGGCCACCGCGTTGAAGCGATCCGCGTGCAGGCCGGTGCCGGGGGCAGCCCGTCCCGGTAGAAGGCCCGCGCGCTCATGCGCGTGGCGGTGCGCTTCCGGGATCGCCGCCGGATCGGCGTAGCTGTCCCGCCTGGCGCTGGGCCAGCCGGCGCCGGCTACTACCGTGAGCGGATAGGGCCGGCCGAACCGCTCGGCGCGCGCATGCAGCGCCAGCAGCAGCCGGTGCACGGTGAACCAGTTCGCGTCGTCGTCCAGCCAGGCGACGTCCGGCAGCGGGATCACGCCCACCACATCCGCCGGGTTTGCCTGGTGGACGATGCAGCGGTCGCCTGCCAGCGCGCGGATGGCGGCCAGCCAGGCCGGCGGGTGCTGGGCGGCGACGTGCAGGATCGCGTCGTACGTGGCGGCCGCCTCGGCGAGCGCGCGGCATAGCGCCTCGTCCTGGCCGCCCGCGAGAAGCAGGTGCCGCGGCGTTAGGATCCGGCACAGCCGGGCCGCGATCCGGGCGTGGACGTCCGCTGCACCGGTCATCGGCAGAACACCATGCAGCCGAAAAGCGGTGCACCGTCACCATCGACGTAGGACCGGTCCAGATGCGCCAGTATGGGAAACAGATGCGCGCGCAGCTTCGCCATGCCGTCCGCCGAGACCAGATGATGCTGCTCCAGAAAACTGCCGAGATACGCCGCGAAGGAACACGCGCCGCGGTGCCGCGAGAGATCGCTGTCTGCCAGGTCCTGGAAATGCGCGTTTGCGTAGAAGACGCTGCGCCGGAAGCCGGCCTTGTCGGCAGCTTCGGCCAGTTTGTGGACGAGGAAGCTGTGCTTGTCCTCGCCCTGTTTCTCGATCTGCGAGTTCGCCAGGAAATAGATCGAGTCGCGGCAGCGCTGCAGCTTCTGCGTGTCTGCCGGATCGAGTGCCGCGGCGTGCGGCCATAGCGGCGAGAGTGCGACGTCCAGCGCCAGGCCCATCATCAGGTTGCCCTCGCGGCAGGGTTCCTGGATGACGAGCACGCCGCCCTCGCGCAGCACACTCGCGGCATCTCCAAGGAATGCGCGCCAGTCGCCTACGTGATGCAGGGCGGAGGCGATGACGATCGCGTCCATGCTGCCAGGCGGCAGGGTGGCCAGTTCCTCGCCCGCGAGCGTGGCGAAGCGCGTGCCGTCCTCGCTTACGCCCAGAGCCGCCAGCTTGCGGCGTATCATCTGCAGGAAGGCCGGCGAGGTGTCGGTGATAAGTGCCTGGGCCGGTGCCAGGCCGGCGATCAGGCCGAGCGAGCAGGTGCCGCCGCCGCCGCCGATCTCCAGCAGCGCCTCGATCGGCCGGCCGGCATGGCGCCGGACCAGTTGCAGGGCGCCGCGTCCGCACGCGAGCGCATCCTGACGCGACGCGCCGCCTATCGTCTGGTCGTACAGCTCCTCGCCGCCTTCGAAAGCCTGTGGCTGGGAGATCAGCGCGATGCCGGACTGGGTGGGATAGCTCGATAGGTCGATCACGCTGCCTCTGTACAGGCTGGCCGGGTGGATTAGGAAGGAAGCAAGGAGTCATTTTTGGGAAAAACGGGCCCAAAACCGCTTGCGTTGCCGCCTTCGACGCGGGCGTCAAGCCTTGGATGAGCGGTGTGGCTGCGACGCACTGGAATTTCCGTAACCCCGGAGACAGGCAGTGATCTACGAACCGACACTGCGCCGTATGCGGCGCACGGAACGAACCATCATCCTGGTCGCGCTGAAAACCCAGCGCTGGCGGAAGGCGCGCCGTGCCACGCCTTCGAGCCGCGCGGCCACGAGCTGCGCCGCGATATCGGCTTCGGCCATTGCCGATGGCGTGTCCGCCTTGCCGGCGTCGGAGGCAAACTGCATCGCCTGCACGCGCGCCGCGATCGTGGTGTAAGTGACCTTCGCCATCGCGGCTTCCAGGGCCGTGCGCAATTCACGCGCCGGCCGCAACCTGTCCTGCGCCGGCGGCGGCGGCTCAGGTTGCCACGCCGGGATCTCGCGCAGCTTCTCGGCCAGCTCCTCCGTCGTGTCGTAGAAATGCACGTTGGGGCTGCGGCCCAGCGCCTGCCAGATATCGACGGTTACCGGCAGACGGCGGGCGAACAGCGGACGGTGTGCCGCCAGGGCGTTCAGCGTGGGAAAGCCGAATCCCTCAATGTAGCTTGGAAAGATCACGCAACTGGCGTCGGCGTAGAGCCGGACCAGCTCCGCCTCCTCCATCTCCCCGGAGGCATATCCCGTCAAGTTAGCCATGTTGGCAAGTTCGCCGGGCGGTGGCTCCTGGCTCTCCTGCAGCGTGGGATCGGCGCGCATGCCGAGTGCCACGATCTGGTGTTCAGGAAAGGCGCGGGCGAGCGCGTTGCAGGTGGGGGCCACGTACTTGTGGTCGTAATGGTTGCCGGCCACCAGGAGGGTGGCACGCCCGGCGGGCGGCGGTGCATCGACGCGGTAGTAATCGTCGAGATCAAGCGAATGCGGCGAGACGACGCCGACCATGCGCTGCGGAATGCGCAGGCGCAGGCGCAGCGCGCGGTCCGTCTGGTGGCTTTGGCTGGCCAGCACGTCGAACTGATCCATCGTGAACTGCCACAGATTCTGCAGCCGCGCCGAGGTGAGCCTGGGACAGTCGAGCGAGATGGTGTCGAGCATGTAGGTGCCCAGCACGGCGCCGGACATGCAGAGGCGCTGCACCGCGTTCCAGTCGTAGGGCTGGCCGATACGGAAGATAACCGCGAAGACCTGACTGCCATGCGGATCGGCGCGGCCGACGCCGAGCCTCTCCAGCTCGTGGAAGGCAAACACGTCCTCGGAGCACAGGACGTGGACCTTGTATCTGTCCTGCCATTGCTCGGCGATCGCGGCGATCGTCTGCCTTCCTGCCTGCATGGTGCCGTTATGCGCGGCAACGAAGCTCGAGCAATCGATCGCGGCATCGAGCTTACCGTCCGCATCGGGAACCAGGCTGGCCAGCAGGCGCTCGGCGATCGTCTCCGGACTATCCTGATAACGGCTGGTGTGGCCGCCGTATTCGGGGTAGCGCTCGTCGAGGATGGCGCGGTTGCGCTGCTCCAGCTCCTGGCGTTTGGCTGGTGCTGAACTGAAACTCGCCTCGCCCGCATGGGCGACGAACGCATGATTTGCAAGAACGGCGCGGTAACCCAGGCGGGATGCCCGCATCACCAGATCGTTCTCCTCGTTGTAGCCCTGGCCATAGATCTCGTCGAAGCCGCCGAGCTCGGCCAGGATCTCCCAGCGGACGAACATGCAGAAGCCGATCGCGGTGGGCGCATAACTCAGCCGGGGAAGGCCGCTTGCATATTGCTTGAGGACGTCCAGAGCCTCGGCCCCGTCACGGCCGCCCAGTCTGGATTGCAGCGGCAGCGTCGCGATCGTCGCGTTGTCGGAGCGGGGATTGACGAAGCCGTGCATCGTGTCCTGCCGTGCTGCCCACAGCATTTCCGGAAATGCCCCTGGCTCCACCACCGTGTCGGAGTTGAGCATTATCAAATCCATGCCGCCTGCGACGGCTTCGGCCACTGCCCGGTTCATCGTCCGGACAAAACCCAGATTCGCCGCGTTCTCCTCCACTCGCAGCGGAATGGCGGCCGCGGATTGCGCGGCCGCGGCGAGAGCCTGTGCCAGTGGAGGGTAGTCGGGCGAATCATTGTAGAACACGACTTCGCCGCAGATCTCGGCTACGTCCTGCGCGCAACGCAGCAGCGAGCCTGCAAGAGCGTGGACCAGGGCTTCGTTACGGTAGAAGGGAACTGCGATCAGGACGCGGCGGTTGGCATGCGACACTGTCAACGTGTCCGCACTCGTCAGGCTGGCGTACATAACTCTGGTCTTCCCCCTGGCATCCGGAGCGCGGTCTGTCCGGCCGATACTGCCACTGCCGAACTGCCCGGACAAATCCGACATCCGCATCCGGCCAGCAAGGTGGTCTGGCTTGATTGCCCCTCCGCCGCCGGGGCATAGTGCCGTTTGGCGTGAAAAGGTGTGATTGGTGCCTGCATCGGACGTGTCCCCGGCGCCGGTAGCGCTGCCAGCCAGGTTCCTGGAAGCGGCTGGCGTCGAAGGCTATCTGGACCAGTTCGGGCCGGAGCGTATCAGCGGCTGGATTGCGCGCCCTGCCGATCCGGGCCCGCCAGTCACGATCGACCTGCTTGTGGACGGGCGCTTGGTGGGCCAGGTGACGGCCGACCGCTGGCGTGTCGATGTGCAGGAGAGCCGGCAAGGGGACGGCCGCTGGGGCTTCGATTCGCCGCCCCCGGCAGCCCTGGCCGATGGCAGCAGCCATGAGGTGACCCTCGTGCTGCACCAGGGCGCGGCCCTGCTGCCAGGGCCGGTCCGCGCATCTTTCAACATCGCTGCATGTGGCACCGGACCGGCTCCTGATGTCCGGGCGGTTCCTGGTCCCGGTGCCAGCCGCTTGGCGGCGCTATCGCCGGCGCGGCCGCTGATCTCGTTCATCGTCGTGTTCTACAACATGGCGCGCGAAGCCGCCCGCACGCTCACATCCCTGACGCGCGCCTACCAGATCGGGGCGGCCGATATCGGCTACGAGGTGATCTGCATCGATAACGGCTCCCGCGAGAAGCTGTCGGCGGAGTGGGTCGCCTCGTTCGGACCTGAGTTCCGGCTGTTCGAGCCGGAGCGCATCCTGCCCTCGCCGGTGGCGGCGATGAATGCGGCCGCCCGCGAAGCAAGCGGTCACCATGTGGCGATCATGATCGACGGCGCGCATCTGCTCTCGCCGGGCGTGCTGCGCGAGGCAGCAGACGCCATAGCCGAGTCGCCGGGGGCGGTGATCGGGCTACGCCAGTGGTTCGTGGCCGGTGACCAGCGTTTCCTGGCCCGCAGTGGGTGGACCCGTGCGCAGGAAGACATGCTGTTTGCGCGGGCGGACTGGCCGCGTGACGGCTACGGCCTGTTCACCATCTCCATGCCCGCCTGGGAGAGCCCCAATCAGTGGTTCGACGGCATGAGCGAGAGCAACTGCCTGTTCGTGCCGGCCGAACTGTATGCGCGGATCGGCGGGTTCGACGAGGCGTTCGACGAGGCGGGCGCAGGATACGCCAACCTCGACCTGTTCCGCCGCGCGGTGGACGCGTCCTCCGAGCGGCTGATCGCCCTGGTGGGAGAGGCCTCCTTCCACCAGTTCCATGACGGCACGACCACGAACGTGGACGACGACGAAAAGGAGAGACGGGTCCGCGCCTACGAATACAAATACGTTCAGTTGCGCCAGCTTCCCTGGGATTCGGTGCCCGGGTCCGAGATCAGGCTGCGCGGCCGCATACACTGCATGGAGGCAATGGTGAGCCGGCAGCGGCCGCTTTGCCCGGCGCAGATCGGTGTGACGGACGAGATCAGGCCGGCTGTCCTGTCCACCCATTTCGACGAGATGGCAACGAGCTACGTGATCTCCGCCTACGCCGAAGCAGGGCTGCACGAGCAGGCGATTTGGCGCGGTGGCGTGCTGGGCGTAGCACCGCCCGATGCGTTCGCAATGGCTGCCATCCTGCACGAAATCCGGCCATCCCGCGTTGTGGCGATCAACCTGCAGCCTGGCCTTCTCGGGTTTCTGCAGGACGCGGTCAGGGGGACGGGCGAGTCCACCGCTTTCGTGGTGGTGGGCCAGGCCGGGCTGCAAGGCCCCGACCTTTGCGATCCTACGTTGCTCCGCAAGGTTCGCCGGGCGATTGGCGCGTGCACCGAAACCATGGTGCTGTATCGCCCGCTTCCGCCGGACGGGTCCACGCTGGCGGTGCTGCGGACCTATGCCGAGTTCGTCTCGCTGCGATCCTACCTGATCTGCGTCGGGGCGGCACTCGGACAACCCTGGCTTGGATACTCGAAGACCTGGACCATGAATGCCATCACGCAGTTCACCAACCTGGAGCCGTTCGCCGTCGACACGAACCGGACCGCGCATTTCATCACGTCCTGCCCTAATGGTTTCCTGCAGCGCATCGGACCGGTGTTGTCAGCGGAGAGCGCGGACGAACTCCAGCTTGTCGGAGTCTCGTGATCTCGCGCGGCTCCGGCAGCGCAGGACAACACGCTATAGGTTCGTGAGAGAGAAAAAGGACATCGGTCATTTACGCCATGGAAGCGGCTCCGGCATTGCCGGATTCGGGTGGCTGGTGCAGGTATCTTCCCACAAGTCATCCCGAATAGGCGACCGCCTGACATGCATCGTTTCTGGCTACGTTTCATCCTGCCGCTTCTGCTTGCGGCCTCTCCCGGTCGGGTTCTCGAGATTGGTGCGGAGTTCGGCTGGAACACGCGGCGCCTGCTGGAAATCGCGCGGGAGCGGGGTTTCTTTCTCGACATAATCGATCCGGCGCCGCATCCGGTGTTCCACGAGATGCTGGCCGAGTTCGACGGCGGCTACGCATTCCACCCGCATAAGAGCCTGGATGCGCTGCCGCTGATCGCGGCAGCCGACTTCATTCTGCTGGACGGCGACCATAACTGGTACACCGTCTACAACGAGCTCAGCCAGATATTCCTGCGCGCGCGCCAGACGGGCACGGCGCCGCCGATCATCGTGTTTCATGACGTGGCCTGGCCCTATGCCAGACGGGACATGTACTACGATGCGGAAGCGATACCGAACGAAAAGCGGCAGCCTTATGCGCGCCGCGGCTTCCTGCCGGGCCGGTCCGAGTTGGTGGAGGAGGGGCTCAACGGCAATTTCGCCAACGCGCTGCAGGAAGGCGGGCCCTGCAACGGCGTGCTGACGGCTGCAGAAGATTTCATCGCGGCGTCCAGACTGGATGCCACCTTCACCCGGCTGCCATTTTTCAACGGATTGGGCATACTTGTGCCGGCCGCGCGGTCCACAGACGAGATCCGGCAGGTGGTGGCCGGCTTCCTGGCGCCCGACTCGCTGCTTGCGACCTGCGAGGAACTCGAAGGCGACATCAACAACCTTCGCGTGGAACTCGCCGTCACTCGCCAAAGTCTGACCCGCAGGACGGAGGCGCTGATGCGGGCCCGCACGGTCATACGCGAATTGGAGCAGGATATGGCAGACGCGCAGCCACCAATCGCGCCCGAATAGAGCAGTGGGTCGAACGAGAGCTCGGCTCCGGAAAGCCTCAACTCGGCGGCCGCACACCGCCGCACGTCAGGACAGGCTCGCCTCGTCTATGCGGCGCAGCATGGCCACGAAACTGTCCAGCTCCGCCCGGGTGAACGTGCCGAACACCCGCGCTTCCAGTTCCAGCGCTTTCGGCACAACCTCCGCGTATAGACGGCGGCCATCGGCACTCAGCACAAGCAGGTGGGAGCGGCGGTCCTGGTTGGGGCGGCGTTCGATCAGCCCGCGCCCGGTCAGTGACACAGCGGCACGGCTTACCGTCACCTTGTCCATACGCGTGCGCAGACCGATCGCCTGCTGGGTGATGCCCTCATGTTCGGCGATCACCGCCACCAGCCGCCACTCCGGTATCGTCAGCCCGAACAGCGCCTGGTAGGCGCGCGCTATTGTCTCGCTGACCAGGTTTGAGGTGAAAGACAAACGGTAGGGCAGGAACTCGTCCAGGCGCAGCCGGGGCCCGTCCGGGGATGACTCATTTTTCCTGGCGGATCGTTGCAAGGACGCGGGCCTCCCGGCCTCGGGTTGACAGTGCCGGGGCCACTTCCCATAGCATAGTATCAAACGATACTAATACACGGGAGACGCCCTGATGTCCGAACCCCACAACCCGCTCGGCCTGGACGGCTTTGAGTTTTGTGAGTTCACCTCCCCCGACCCGGACGCCATGGCCAGGCAGTTCGAGCAACTGGGCTTCGTGCCGGCCTCCACCCACCCCACCAAGGCGGTGACGCGCTACAAGCAGGGCCGCATCAACCTGCTGCTGAACCGTGAGCCGAGCGGCCAGGCCGCCGAGTTCCGCGCCGCACACGGAGCGTCCGCCAGCGGCATGGCATTCCGCGTGGCCGATGCCGCGCGCGCCTTCGAGACGGCGCTGGCCTGCGGCGGCAAGGCGGCGGACGCGGCTGCCGGCACGCTGGGCCAAGGTAGCCACGTGCTGGAGGGGATAGGCGGGTCCTACCTGTATCTGGTGGACAGGCACGGCCAGAACGGCAGCCTGTATGACGACTGGAACCAGGTGCCGGGTGCGGCGCAAGCCGAGGCGGAGAACGCCGTGGGCTTCGACCTGCTGGACCATTTGACCCACAACGTGAGGCGCGGCGAGATGCGCACCTGGTCGGGCTTCTACAATCGGATATTCGGCTTCGAGGAGCAGAAGTATTTCGACATTAAAGGCAAGGCCACCGGCCTTTTCAGCCAGGCGATGATCGCGCCGGACGGTGCGATACGCATTCCGCTGAACGAGAGCCAAGACGACCACAGCCAGATCGAGGAGTTCCTGCGCGAGTACAAGGGCGAGGGCATCCAGCATCTCGCTCTGTCCACGCACGACATATTCGAAACCGTGGAAAAGCTGCGCGCGCGCGGCGTGCGGCTGCAGGACACGATCGAGACATATTACGAGCTGGTGGACAAGCGCGTGCCCGGACACGGCGAGGATCTGGAGCGGTTGCGCCGCAACCGTATCTTGATCGATGGCGACGTGCAGCGTGACGGCATCCTGCTGCAGATATTCACCGAGAACCTGTTCGGCCCGATCTTCTTCGAGATCATTCAGCGCAAGGGCAACGAGGGTTTCGGCGCCGGCAACTTCCAGGCGCTGTACGAGAGCATTGAGCTGGACCAGATACGCCGCGGCGTGATCACGGTGGACGCGTAGGGAGCGCGCATCATGCCCGACCAGGCCATGCCAGTGCACGCCGATATGGAGGCCGGCCGGATGATGTCCGGCTTCGGCAACCACTTTGCCAGCGAGGCGGTGGCGGGCGCGCTGCCTGTGGGACGCAACGCGCCGCAACGGCCGGCCTTCGGGTTGTACACCGAGCAGCTATCCGGCACCGCTTTCACCGTTCCGCGCGCGGAAGCCCGACGCAGCTGGCTGTATCGGCTGCGTCCCACGGCGAACCATCCGGCGTACCGGGCCTACGGCAAGGAGACGTTGCTGCGCTCGGCACCGTTCGACGAGGTTCCGCCCTCGCCGAACAGGATGCGCTGGGATCCGCTGGGCCTGCCAGCCACGCCCACGGACTTCATCGACGGCCTGGTCACCTATGGCGGCAACGGCGACGTGGCGGACGGGCGCGGCGTGGGGCTGCATCTGTATGCCGCCACGGCGTCCATGCAGGGCCGCGCGTTCAGCACCGCCGATGGCGAGCTGTTGATCATCCCGCAATTCGGCACGCTGCGCCTGGTCACCGAGTTCGGCCGCATGAACGTCTCGCCGCAGCAGATCGCGCTCGTTCCGCGCGGCGTGCGCTTCCGGGTGGAGCTGCCGGACGGACCGGCGCGTGGCTATGTGTGCGAGAACTACGGCGCGCTGTTCCGCCTGCCCGATCTGGGGCCGATCGGCGCCAACGGCCTGGCCAACCCGCGCGATTTCGAAACGCCGGCCGCGTGGTTCGAGGACCACGATGCGCCGTGTGAAATCATCCAGAAATTCCAGGGCGGATTGTGGACCACCACGCTGGACCACAGCCCGTTCGACGTGGCCGCCTGGCACGGCAATTTGGCGCCCTGCCGCTACGATCTGCGCCGTTTCAACACGATTAACACGGTCAGCTTCGACCACCCCGACCCTTCCATCTTCACCGTGCTGACCAGCCCGACGGATACGCCGGGCCGGGCCAACTGCGACTTCGTCATCTTCCCGCCGCGCTGGATGGTGGCCGAGGACACGTTCCGTCCGCCATGGTTCCACCGCAACGTGATGAGCGAGTTCATGGGGCTGATACACGGCGCCTACGACGCGAAAGCCGGCGGCTTCGCGCCGGGCGGCGCGTCCCTGCACAACCAGATGTCCGGGCATGGACCGGACCAGGCGAGCTACGAGGCAGCGAGCAAGGCGGAGCTGAAGCCGCATAAGATCGAAAACACGATGGCACTCATGCTGGAGACGAGCGCGGTGATACGGCCGACGCGCTTCGCCGTGGAGTCGCCGTTGATGCAGCTAGACTATGACGATTGCTGGTCTGGGTTTGCGAAGGCTCGGGTGGAAAGAAGGTAAGCAACTCCTATCACCTGGACGCGTCAGCGCGATGTCATGTCAGATGACACCCGGCTGACGCAGATCCAGGGAAGCAAAAGTGTTTTGATCCTTTTTTCGGAAAAGGACTGGCTGCTTCTTTCCTCTACCGAACGGCCCCAAATGGATGAAGCACGCCTCACCGCCACCCCGCCTGGCGTCAAGCTATGCCCGCTTGACGCGATCGCCGACCCTGGTGCGCGCGCGTTCGTCCTCCAACTGAGGGCGGGGCGGTTCCACGGTTTCGTCGTCCGGCAAGGCGGCGCCGTGGCCGGCTTCGTCGACCGTTGCCCGCATATGGGCCTGCCGTTGGCACAGACGCTCGACGACTATATGGCGCCGTCGGGCGACCTGATCGCCTGTTCCTGGCATGGCGCCCTGTTCGACGCCGCCTCGGGGCGCTGCGTCGCCGGCCCGTGCCAGGGCGCGTCGCTGCTCCCCTGGCCGGTATGCGTGTCCGGTCCGGATGTCTACACCGCCGCCGCGGTCTGACCGCGACCGGCCAGGTTGCGCGGCGGCGGTGCGTGGCTCAGGACTTGGACGCCAGCTTGGCCGTCTTTTCGCCCAGTTTGCTGGCGTATTCGTCGCCCTGGTAGATTTCGCTGACGATCTTCTTCAGCTTGGACGCGTCTTCCTTCTTGCCCAGCGCCGTCGCATACGCCGCGGCCGAGCCGAAACCGGCGATGCCGTAATGTGACATGCGCTGGTATTGCGCGATGATGGCGATGTCACGCAGATCGCCGTCCTCCGGCGCCTCTTTCACCGAGTGCTTCAGGGCTTCCTTGACCAGCCCTTCCATGCCCTTGCAGTGTTCCTTCTCCACCTCTTCGCCGTTGCCGCTGAGCAGCTCCTTCAGCGTGTCGGCATGCTTGTTGATGCCGGCGATCGACTTCTCCAGCATTTCCTTCAGTTTCGGGTCATGCGCCTTTTCCGCCATGGTCTTCACCGCGCGGGTCATCTGGTCGTTGGCGGACCAAAGGTCCTTCATCTCGTCGCCGTAGATCTCGGTCAGGCTGTCGGGTGCGGGCATGTTGTGTCTCCTTATGCCCCGGCTGAACGGCGCGGGGCACGCAGCGTTCCGCGGGCGTGCCGGTCCGGACGCCAGCCCGAAGCCGGTATCCTTGTGCCAGTCGTTGCGCCAACCCGGGGCAGCAACGGCGGCGACGCGACCGATTTCGCCTTTTTTTAAAAAACACGGCCTTCCTTTCTTGCCGTCGCTTCCGCCCAAGTCCATGCAGGCGCTCGCCCACTCGCCGGAGCCGCCGCATGACCGCCCAGTCCACCGTCACGCTGGGCCGCACGCTCCGCACCCGCCACGTGGCCATGATCACGGTCGGCGGCATCATCGGCGCCGGCCTGTTCGTCGGCAGCTCCACCGCCATCGCCGCCATCGGGCCGGCCTGCATCGTCAGCTACGGCCTGGCCGGGCTGGTGATCATGTGCGTGATGCGCATGCTGAGCGAACTGGCGGCGGCGAACCCCGGCGTGGGGTCGTTCACCGAGTTTGCACGGCTGGCTTTCGGCAACTGGGCCGGTTTCACCAGCGGCTGGCTATACTGGTATTTCTGGGTGATCGTGGTGCCGATCGAGGCGATCGCCGGCGGCCAGATACTGCACCAATGGATCGCGCTGCCGCCCTGGGCGCTGGCGCTGGCGCTGCTTGCGGTGATGACGGGCGTGAACCTGATGTCCGCACGCTCCTTCGGCGAGTTCGAGTTCTGGTTCTCCTCGATCAAGGTGGCCGCCATCGTGGTGTTCATCGCCATCGCCGGCGCTTACACGCTGGGTCTGGGCGCGCCGCAGGGCGCGGGCGGTTTCGGCAACATGGTCGCCCATCGCGGCTTCGCACCGTTCGGCGCGCTGTCGGTCGTGGCCGGCGTCACCAGCGTGATATTCGCCTTCGTGGGGGCGGAGATCGTCACCATCGCGGCGGCCGAGTCGGCCGAGCCGGCGCGCGCCATAGCGCGGCTCACCAGCACGGTGGCGGTGCGCATCCTGCTGTTCTACATGCTGTCGATCACGCTGATCGTGGCGGTGGTGCCGTGGGACAGCATCGTCCCGGGGATTTCGCCGTTTGCCCGCGCGCTGGGCGTGATCGGGATACCGGGTGCCGAGACGATCATGAACCTGGTCGTGCTCACCGCTGTGCTATCCTGCCTGAACTCCGGGCTGTATGTAACCTCGCGCGTGCTGTTCGGGCTCGCGGAAAAACATGATGCGCCACGCTGGCTGGTGGCGCTGAACGCGCGCCGCGTGCCAACCCGGGCCATACTCGCCGGCGCCGCTTTCGGCTATTTGGCAGTGGGCCTGTCGGTGCTGTCGCCCACCGTGGTGTTCAGCTTCCTGGTCAGCGCGTCCGGCGCCATTGCGCTGTTCAACTATTTTCTTATCGCCCTGGCACAGCTGAAACTGCGGCGCGGCTACGAACGGACCGAGCCGGGCCGGCTGGCGATCAGGATGTGGCTGTTCCCGTATCTGAGTTGGGCGGTGGTGGCGGTGATCGTGGCGGTGCTGGTCGCCATGGCGTGGTCGCATGATCTGCGCGGGCAGTTGCTGTGCAGCCTGGCCGCCCTCGGCCTATTGCTCGCCATATGCGCGCTGCGCCGCAGGCCCGCCTGATGCGCGGGCTGTATGCACGGCTGATCGCGCTGTCCGCCACGCGGGCGGCGCCGGTGTGGCTGTTCGGCGTGGCGTTTGCCGAAGCCAGCTTCTTCCCGCTGCCGCCGGACCTGCTGCTGATACCGATGATACTGGCGCGCCCGCGCCGCGCCTGGTGGCTGGCCGGCATCTGCACCGTGGGCAGCGTGCTGGGCGGCCTGCTGGGCTACTGGATCGGTGCCGCTTTGTTCGAGGTGGCGGCACGGCCGCTGGTCCATTTCTACCACGCAGAACACGCCTACGAGGCGTTCAAGGCCTATGTGGCGCAGTATGGCTTCATGGCGATCCTGGCCAAGGGGCTGACCCCAATACCGTTCAAGCTGGTGACGATCGCGGCCGGCGCCGCGCATTTCGACCTGGGGGCTTTCGTGCTCGCCTGCGTCATCACCCGGGGCGGACGGTTCTTCCTACTGGAGGCGGTGCCGCTGCGCATCTTCGGTGACAAAGCGCGAGTGTTCATCGAAAAGCGGCTTGGGGTTCTGCTGATATTGGTATTCGTGGCGTTCATTGCGGGGGTGTTGGCTTTGCGGTTCTTGTAGGCAGGCAAGGCCCTCTTTTTAGATAAGAAGCAGAAAACTTTCGTCTTCCCGTTTGCGCCGGGGCTGTTCTGGTCCGCCACAACCCGCGATTGCAGAACCTGCGCCAACCAGGGATGCAGGCAGAGGAGCACAAGTTCTCTGCTTCTTTTTCCACACAAAGAAGGCCTTTCTTGCCTTCGCTACCCCAAACCTGCATCCTCTTTCCAGGGCAGAATCGAAAAAGCCGCCGAAACACTCAAGGGGAGCCGATGGACGACCATGCCTGCGCACGCCTGCGCGCCACGCCCGCCTTCCAGGAACTCGAACGGACACGCGGCCAACTCGGCTGGACGCTGACCGCGCTCATCCTGGTCATCTATTTCGGTTTCGTGCTGCTGGTGGCGTTCGCGCCCAAGCTGATGAGCACGCCTGTACTCGGCACGATGACGCTTGGCTTTCCGCTCGGGCTCGGCGTGATACTCAGCGCCATCCTGCTCACCGGCATCTACGTGCTGCGTGCCAACAGCCGTTTCGATTCGCTGACCAAGCGGATCGTAGCGGGTCCGCGATGAAGCGCCTCCTCGCAGCCGCTTCGGTCTTCCTGCCGGCCACAGCCTGGGCGGCGGGTACGCCGGCGGCACCCGCCGTGCCCGCTACGGACACCACGGCCATCATCATGTTCGCGGGCTTCGTGCTGCTGACGCTGGCGATCACCGCCTGGGCGGCACGTCGCACGCGTACCGCCTCCGACTTCTACGCCGCAGGCGGCAGCATCACCGGGTTCCAGAACGGCGTTGCCATCTCCGGCGACTTCATGTCGGCCGCCTCCTTCCTCGGCATCTCGGCAATGGTGTATGCCGCCGGTTTCGACGGCCTGCTGTATTCGATCGGCTTCCTGGTCGGCTGGCCGATCATCATGTTCCTTATGGCCGAGCGGCTGCGCAATCTGGGCAAATACAGCATGGCGGACGTCACCGCCTATCGGCTGTCCGCGGTGCCCGTGCGCAGCCTGTCGGCGGTCAGCAGCCTGGTCGTTGTGGCGTTCTATCTGATTGCGCAGATGGTGGGCGCGGGCCAACTGATACAATTGCTGTTCGGCCTGTCCTACAGCACGGCCGTGCTGATCGTGGGCGTGCTGATGATCCTGTACGTCACGTTCGGCGGCATGATCGCCACCACCTGGGTGCAGATCATCAAGGCGATCCTGCTGCTGCTTGGCGCCACCTACATCGCATTTGCGGCGCTGGCGCATTTCGGCTTCAGCCTGAACGCCATGTTCGATGCCGCAGTGCAGGCCAGCCCGAAAAAAGCGGCCATCCTTTCGCCCGGCCTGCAATTCAAGAACCCGATCTCCATCGTCTCACTGGGCATTGCGCTGATGTTCGGAACCGCCGGGCTGCCGCACATCCTGATGCGCTTCTTCACCGTGTCGGACGCCAAGGAAGCCCGCAAGTCGGTGTTCTGGGCCACCAGCTTCATCGGTTATTTCTACATCCTGACCTTCGTCATCGGCTTCGCCGCAATCAGCATGGTCGGGCAGAACGCCGCCTATAAGGTGACACCCGCCAACAGCAACATGGTGGCCATCTTCCTGGCCGATGCGGTGGGCGGCGGCGTGCTGAAGGGCTTTGTCAGCGCGGTGGCGTTCGCCACCATCCTCGCCGTGGTCTCCGGCCTGACGCTGGCCGGCGCCACCGCCGTCAGCCATGACATCTACGCCAACGTCATCATGCGCGGGCGTATAACGGAGGGACGCGAAGTCGTGGTGTCGCGCATCGCCACCATAGCGCTGGGCGTGCTGGCAATCCTTCTCGGCCTGGCGTTCCAGAAGCAGAACGTGGCTTACATGGTGGGGCTGGCCTTCGCGGTCGCCGCCAGCGCCAACTTCCCCGTGCTGATCCTGAACATGTATTGGCGCGGGTTCAACACGGCCGGCGCGGTGCTCGGCGGCTGGCTGGGCCTGATCTCCGCCGTGGTGCTGACGGTACTCAGTCCGGGCATCTGGGTGAAGGTGGCGGGCTTCCACACCGCGGTGTTTCCGTATGACAACCCTGCTTTGTTCTCCATGCCGCTGGGCTTTCTGGGCTGCTGGCTGGGTAGTGTGCTGGCACGCAACACCGCGCAGGCACGGCAGGAGGCGGCGCGGTTCGAGGCGCTGTATGTGCGGTCGCAGACGGGGATTGGGGCGGAGGGTGCCAGCGCGCACTAAGGAAGGTTGGGGCTCTGCCCCAAGCCCCATTTCGTAGGACCATTCTTCCTGCCCAGGGCAAGTTGCCTTGCTGTAGCGCGAAGAAAGACAAGCGGCTGGCTGGTGCCGGCGCGGCGGCAAATACGCCGGGCGCGGCGCCTGTCCTGCAAGACGGTGTCCTGCAGGACAGGCGCCGTTACGCGGATAGAAGACGCGTTCGCGTCGCCGCCCGGTAACGGTGGCCCCTGCTACCAGATCTTCACGCGGTCAGCGGGCTTCAGATACAGTCCCTCGCCGTCCTTGACCCCGAAGGCAGCGTACCACGCGTCGATGTTCTCCATCGGCCCATTCACGCGTGCTACGGGCGGCGAGTGCGGGTCGATCACCAGGCGCTGGCGCGCCGAGTCAGGACGCACCTTCGCCCGCCACACCTGCGCCCACCCCAGGAACACGCGCTGGTCGCCCGTCATGCCGTCGAGCACGGGAGCCGGCGCGCCGTGCAGCGAGGCGTGGTAGGCATCGAGCGCCAGGGTCAGCCCGCCGAGATCGGCGATGTTCTCGCCCATCGTAAGTGCCGGATTGATGTGCGCGCCTGGAACGTCGGGAAGGTTCATGGCCGCGTATTCGGCGCCGAAGCGCTTGCCAAGCGCATCGAAGCGGCGTGCGTCCTCCTCCGTCCACCAATCATGCAGCTGGCCCTTGGCGTCGAACTTGCGTCCCTCGTCGTCGAAGCCGTGCGTCATTTCGTGGCCGATCACGCCGCCGATCGCGCCGTAATTGATTGCGGGATCGGCGTCCTTGTTGAAGAACGGCGGCTGCAGGATGGCGGCAGGGAACACCACCTCGTTGAATACCGGGTTGTTGTAGGCGTTCACCGTCTGCGGCGTCATGTCCCACTGGTCTTTGTCAACCGGGTGGCCCAAATGGCCCAGCCAGAAGTTCCACTCGAAGGCGGTCCCCCGCTCGACGTCGCCGTACAGATCGTGCGCGCTGATCTGCAGGGTGGAATAGTCACGCCATTTCTTCGGCTTGCCGATCTGGAAGTCGAACGCATCCAGCTTTGCCACCGCTAAGTCGCGTGTCTGCGGCTGCATCCAGTCGTTATGCTGCAAGCGCACGCGGAAGGCAGCGCGCAGGTCGTGCGTCAGAACCTCCATCTTCGCCTGCGCCTCGGGCGGATAGAAACGCTGGACGTATACTTCGCCAACCGCCTCGCCGAGCGCACCCTCGGTCGCTGCCACGGCGCGCTTCCAACGCGGCCGCTGCTCGGGCTGGCCTTGCAGCAGCTTGTTCTTGAAGTCGAACTCGGCCTGGACGAACTCCTTGTTCAGGATCGGCGCCGCATTCGTGGCAAGGTGGAAGGCGGCCCAGGCCTGCAGCGTGTCGAGCGGCGTGGCACCCGCCAGCGCCGCGATCTTGGCGACGGCGGATTTCTCCTCCACCACCACGCGGGCGGGTGAGCCAAGGCCCGCCGCCTTGAAGAACGCCGGCCAGTCGAAGCCGGGCGCCATCTTTGCCAGCTCGTCCAGGCTCATCGGGTTGTACACCTTGTCCGGATCGCGCTCGTCAGCACGGGCCCAGCTCACCTCGGCGATCTTCTGCTCGAAATCCTGCACGCGGGCCGCCGAACCGGCCGGGTCGGCCCAGCCGGCGAGGGTCAGCATCTGCGTGACGTAGGCCGCGTATTTCGCTTTCTTGTCGGCAAATTGCTTCTCGAGGTAGTAGTCGCGGTCCGGCATGCCCAGTCCGGCCTGGCCGAGATAGATCGCGTAGATCGAGGGGTCCTTGGCATCCGGCTGGATCGACATGGAGAACAGCGAGCCCTGCAGCGTCGTCTGCGCCTGGCCCTGCAGCGTCGCAAAGTCGTCCTTCGTCTTCAGTGCGGTGATCTGGGCCAGTTCCGGCTTCATCGGCGCGGCGCCTAGCTTCTCCGCCTGCGCCTCGTCCAGATACGCCTTGTACATGGCGCCAGCCTTGCCGATGCCGTCGGCGGGCGCATCGGCGGCGTTCGCGGAGGCCTGCTCCAGAATGTCGTGCACGCGCTTTTCAGACAGGTCGGCCAGGGCGATGAATGCGCCGTAATTGGTGCGGTCCGGCGGGATGACGATGTGGCTGACGGCGGTGCCGTTGGCGAATTCGAAGAAGTTGTTGCCGGGGACCGCGCTGCGATCCATGCCAGCCAGGTCGAAGCCCCAGTTCCCGGCGGCGTCCGGGGATTTTTCCGCGGCGCCGGCCTGGGTTGCCAGCAGGCCAAGCGCAGCACTGGCCGCGAGGATGCGTCTGTTCATGTCTCAAGCGTCCTGTAGGTGGATGGACGCATGGGGGCCGAGGTGACGGCGGCTGTCAATCTGCGGAAGCCAACCCGACGCAGGTGTTCCGTGTGAGCCGGTCTGCCTGCGCTGCCGCCGCAAGGCGGCGCTGCCTTCAGGAGAGCAGGCCCTTTTTCACCTTGCCCAACATCCGCCTTACCAGCGCCTCGCCTGACCACGGGCGGTGTAGCGTCGCCCAGTGCAGCATCTGGCCACCTTGCGCGAGTGTCAGCTTGTAGCGCTCGGCGCCACCCAGCAGGTCGTACACTTGGGCGCCCTGGGCCGCGTAATGTTCGATGGCCAGCGTGTGGCACACCAAGCCTGGTTTCAGCCTTGCGTCCTCGGCCGGCATGAAGCCGCTCTGGTAGCTGGCAACCACCCCGTCCCGCATGAGGGTGTAAAGCGTGCCGACATGCCGGCCGGCGACGGTGATACGCAGCAGGTCCGCCTGTTGCCGCGGCCACGCCCGCCCGATCAGCGCCGTGTGGAAGCGGCGCATCGGTTCCTCGGCGAAGGCGCCAGGCTGGTGTCGGCGCCGCCACGAATCCTGGTGCACCGCCATCATCTCGGTGAAGTAATCCTGTGCCTGGGCCAGCGTGTTGGCGCGGGTGAGGGCGAGGTCCGGGCCGTAGAGCCGCATCGAGCGCCTGATCTGGCTGCGGGCGTTGGCGCTTAGCGTGTCCAGGTATGGCTGGCCGAGCGTATTGAGCCGCACCGCGGGCGCCCAGCGGCTCTGTTCGAGCTGCAGCGCGCCGGCCCGGCCGGCTGCCTCCAGCGTGGTATCATCCACGCCCGACAGGACCAGCCGGCCACTGCCGCGTGCTGCCCTGAGAGCCGCTGCGACGTCCACCCCTTCACCGCGGGCCGTGAGCAGTCCGTTATGCTCGATGAACACCGAATCTTGGCCGGCATCGCCTGTCTGGTTCAACCAGACGCGGTGCCGGCCGGCGCCCAGCAGCGCCAGTGCCAGATCGGCACCGTCCTGCGTCACGGCCAGCAGGCGCGCCTGGGCGAACCGCTCCTCCGCCAAGCAGCCAAGATGAGTCCAGCTCCTGAAAAAGCCGGGCTCCGCGCGCGCCTCGAGCGCCTGCCAGCGTTGCGCGAGTGTGCCGAGATCGCCGAGAGGCGTGATTGAGATTCGTTGCAAGTCGCCCGATCATGTCGCTGAAACACGAAGCGAAAGTAAGGCAGCAGGTTCTTTTCTGAGAAGATAGCAATTCTCATCGCCCGCCGGCGTGGTGCCCGCGGCGCGGCGGCCGGACGCAAATGTCTTTTGCTTGCCGTCCCGATCGTGCACAGCGGCGACATGTCGCTGGCCGATCTTCCCTCTTTGCTTCTAGTTCCGCCGTTGAACTGCCTGGTTGCCGCCTGTGCCGGGGCGGTGCTGCGCCGGCGCCGTGCCGGCCGCATCCTGCTTGCCGCGGGGCTGGGTGGGCTGCTGCTGTTCTCGCTTCCGCTGGTCTCCGGCCTGCTCATCCTTTCTTTGGAGGGCGGCATCTCAACCGAGCCGGACCCCGCTGACCCGCCGCAAGCCATCATCATACTCAGCGCGGACCTGGCCCCTGTCGCCGTTCCGGGCGGCGTGGGCTTCACCGTCGGCCGGCTGACGCTGGAACGCGAGCGGGCGGGTGCCGCCCTGGCCCGGCGCGTGGGCCTGCCGATCCTGGTGTCCGGCGGCCGCATACGGTCCGGGGCGCCCAGCCTGGCGGCGCTGATGGCGCTGAGCCTGCACGCCGATTTCGGACTAGTGCCGCAATGGCTGGAGGATCGCTCGCTGGACACTTGGGAAAACGCGGCGCGCTCTGCCGCAATCCTGCGTGCGGCGGGCATCGACCACGCCTTCCTGGTCACCAGCGCGTGGCACATGCGCCGGGCGCTGATCGCGTTCCGTGCCGCCGGCCTGCGCGTCACCCCCGTGCCCGCAATGCCGGACGTGCCGCCCAGGCTGGCCCTGGCAAGCCTGCTGCCGCGTATCGCCGCCTGGCAGGAGAGCTACTGGGCGCTGCACGAATGGATCGGTTGCGCCTGGTATGCGCTGCATGCCTGAGCACGCGGTAACCCTGCGCGAAGTGGCGGGGCTGGACGCCCTGCCGCCCGAGGCCCTGGCGCTGTTCGGGCAGGACGCGTCCTCTACGCTCGCGTGGTATCGCGCGACGCTGGCCGCCGGATTGCCGTTGGCCGCCCGACCCGCCTTCCAGATTGCCGAGGCCAACGGAAAGGTGCTTGCCGTGCTGCCAATGCGGCGCCGGGCGGCCGGCTTCGGGGCGCTCGCTACACCCTACACCTGCCTGTGGCAGCCGCTGCTGGCGCCCGGCCTGACCGAGGCACAGCTGAACGCGACGGGCAGAGCACTCGGCCGGGCGTGGCGACGGCACGGAGTGATCAGGCTGGAAGCGATGCCGGCGGACGGCGCTGGCCTAGACGGCCTGCTTGCCGGCCTAAGCCAGGCGGGACTGCGTCTGCTGGCCTTCGATCATTTCGGCAATTGGCATGAGAGCGTGGCGGGGCAGGGGTGGGATGCCTATCTGGCCGCCCGGCCACGCAGGCTGCGCACGGCGATCACACGGCAGACCAGGCGCCTGCTTGGGCAGCCAGGCTTCGCCTTCACCCTGGTGCAAGGCGAGGCGGGGCTGGAGGAGGCGATCGCTGCCTACGAGACGGTGTATGCCGCGAGCTGGAAGGAAGCCGAGCCACACCCCGCCTTCAACGCCGCATTGATGCGGGAGAGCGCGGCACTCGGCACGTTGCGGCTGGGACTGCTCTGGCTGTCCGGCGTGCCGGTGGCCGCGCAGTTATGGATCGTGCACGAGGGCTGGGCCGGCGTGCTGAAATTGGCCTATGCCGAAGCGCATAAAGCCCTGGCGCCCGGAAACGTGCTGACTGGACTGATGTTACGCCACCTGTTGGAGCACGACCGGGTCGGCGAGATCGATTTCGGCCGCGGCGATGACGCCTATAAGCGGCAGTGGGCGTGCGAGCGGCGTCAGCGCGTGGGTGTCCTGGTGGCTGATCCCTGGCGTTTGCGGGGGGCCTGGGAGGTGCTGCGGCATTGGGCGGGGAGGAGGAAGAAAAGCCTTCTTTCTACGGACTGAGGGAGAGGAGCTGATGAGATCGACGCGCAGCAAGGTTGGTGCTCTGCCCCAAACCCCGCTGGGGCCTTGGCCCCAGACCCCATTTTTGGATGTGCAGTGACAGGTCTTAGTGCCTGCGGGGATGCTCCTTTGCATCAGCTGGCGTGATTTTGGTGCGCCGGAGCGCACGGCATGCCGCCAGCCGGCCGCCGAGACACATTCCAGGCGAACACCCAGGCTGACTGTCCGGAGCGGGTGTAAGGCCTATCCAGAGGGTCAGCAGTCCAAGCCTGGTTCTAAAAGCGTTTGGACATGAAGAAGCGCGTGTGCGGCGCGGGATAGTCGTCGATCTGGCCCAACAACCCGTAACCTCGCCGCTCGTAGAACGGACGTGCCTGGAACGAGAACGTGTCCAGCCAGGCGCCGACGCAGCCGCGCCGCGCCGCTTCCGCCTCCGCTTGGGCTAGCAGGTCCGATCCCACGCCACGCCCGCGCAACGGCTCCGGCACGATCAGCATGGCCACGAACATCCAGTCCCAATACGTGTCCGCCCACAAGCCGCCGGTGATCTGGCCGGTGTGGTCGCGCACCAGCACGGCCAGCGAGCGGATTGGCTCGCTGCGGCCGATCGTGCCGTCGTTCCAGAGGTCCAGCACGGCGGCCAATGCGTCGCGCTCGGCACGTTGCGGGACCCGCCGAAGATCTATGCTGTGATTGGGCATGGTTGCAGCAGCGCCTGTTTCCGGATTTCGCCTCGTACGCTCCCGCGCCACGCCGATCCTGCAGGCCGCGTCACCACGAGGCGAGAGGCGAGTGCGCTTCAATCTGGCAAGTAACCTATTCGCCAGACTCCGGCGTGCCCAGGTAGCTGTCCAGTTTGCCGAGCACGGCCGGCCAGGCGTAACCGCGTTCCATGGCAGCGCGGGCCGCCTCGCCCAGTGCGGGATGCGCGCCGTCCAGCACCTCGCATATGCAGCGCACGAAGGCCTCCGCGCCGTCCGCCACCAGCAGATCGGTGCCGGCCTGCGCCCGCACGCCTTCGAACGCGCCGGGCGAGGCCACGACCGGCCGCCCCATCGCCATGCCCTCCAGCACCTTGTTCTGTATGCCGCGGGCGATGCGCAACGGACAGACGATGACCGACGCGTGCGCCACGTAGGGCCGCACGTCGTCCACCCGTCCGGTGACGAACACGCCGTCCAGCTCGGCCAGCGCGCTGACCGCCTGCGTCGGGTTGGCGCCCACCGCCCAGAACGTGACGCCCGGCACGCGCGCGCGCAACAGCGGCATCACGTCACGCGCAAACCAGATCGCCGCGTCGGCATTGGGCCAGTAATCCATGTTGCCGGTGAAGACGACACGGGGCGCCGGGTCGCTGAACGGCGACGTATAGGTGTCTTTCGGCGAGAAGCGCTGCAAGTCGACGCCGTTCTCCACGGCAGCGACGCGGCCGGCCACCTCGGGCGCCAGCTCGGCAAACCGGTCCGCCTCCGGCTGAGAGACGAAGAAGGTCCAGTCGCACGCGGCGGCGGCGCGGCGTTCATAGGCGAGCAGGTTGCGGGCTTCGCGTGACCACACCAGGCGCATGGGGAAGCTTGCGCCAACCGCGTACTCCGCCCACTTCTCCGAATCGATGTCCTGCGCATCGAGAATCTTGCAGGAGTGGTCGATCGTCATCGCATATGGCGCCATGGCGACCGAAAAGATGTAGAGGACATCCATCTTCGTGCGCGCCATCGTTCTATCCACCCAGCGTTGCAGCGCCGGGGCGTAATAGAAGTCCGGCATGAGCGGTCGCCCGGGGCGCGCACGCAGAGCCGCGCGCAACTTCTGCCTCCGTTTGTCGATTGGAAAAGCGCCGACGCTGGCGCATATCGTCCGCATCTTGGCGACATGCGCCATGTCCGCGGGATCGTCCACCACGCAGCCGAGGTGGATGCGGTAATCCGGCGCGAGATGCTGGATCACGTTCCAGCCGCGTATCTTCTCACCCTTGTTGAGTGGCCAGGGGATGCGGTGGCTTATGAAGATCAGGTCACGCATGGGTCTGGTTCCGATTGCAAGCAGACAAGGCCTTCTTTTTCGAGGAAAGAAGCAAAAGCTTTGGCGGCGCTGTCGCCGGGCGCTGACGCGTGCGCCTCTGCAACGCGCACCCGACGGATAAAGGCTTTTTTCTTTCCTTCAGAAAAGAACTGCTTGCTGTCTGATCGGGTTGATCAACGCCGGCCGCTCAACGTCCAGGTCTCGCTGCCGCGGTCGGTGAATTTCACCGGGTAGGCCATCGCACCTTGTTCGTTCAGGGCGTTTATCAGGCTGAAGCGGCGTTCGGTGGGCACCACGAACATCATGAAACCGCCGCCGCCTGCGCCGGAGACCTTGGCGCCTATCGCACCCGCGTTGCGCGCCATCGTTTCCAGCTGTTCGATACGGCCTGTGCTGATGCCGGGGGCGGTGCGCTTCTTGGCAATCCAGGACCGCTCCAGCAGGGCGGCCACGGCGTCGATGTCGCCCAACAGGATGGCGCTTTTCATGTCGAAGGCGTCCTGCCGCATCTGGTGCATCGCTTCCATCACCTGGCTGGTATCGGCGATGACGCCTTGGGCTTGCTGGCGGATGATGGTGTCGGATTCACGGGATTGGCCGGTGAAGCAGACCGCCAGCGAACTCTCCAGCTCCAGCACCACGCCTTCGGAGAAGCGCAGCGGGTTGACGATTACCTCGCCTTCGCGAAGGAACTCCATGAAGTTGATGCCGCCGAACGCCGCGGAGTACTGGTCCTGGCGCCCGCCCGCCAGGTTGAGATCGACCCGCTCGATCTCGTAGGCGAGATGGGCCACGTCGTAGCGGGTGAGCGGCAGGTCCAGGTATGTCCTGTAGGCCTCGATCAGCGCCACCACCAGAGCGGAGGACGACCCCAGGCCCGAGCCCATCGGCGCGTCCACCGCGGTGGTCACGGTGATAGAAAGCGGCTCGTTGCCGTGGAAATCCCGCACCATGCGCTCGTAGACGCCGCGATGCAGTAGCAGCGTGCTCTCCGGCAGCACGGACGATCTGTCGTGCAGCTCCTCGCGGCCCAGGTCGCACGCCTCGAACGCGATTCGCCCGTCATCGCGGCCGCGTATGAACGCGAAGGCGTAGCGGTCGATCGTGGCATTCAGCACTGCGCCGCCATGCTGGCTTGAATAGCCCATCAGATCCGTGCCGCCGCCGGCCAGCCCCAGCCGCAGCGGTGCGCGCGCCCGCACGACGGCGCGGCGTCGTTCCAAACGTCGACCTGGCTGGATTTGTCGCGACTCCATGATGTTCCCTGTATGCGTGCATGCCTGACAACAGGCACATAGGCGGTAGCAACGCCGAACGGAACAAAGTTTTTTGCTTCTGTTTTCCAAAAAAAAGCTTTTCCTCCCGTCCTCCGCTACCAGGAACCGCAATGTTACACGACGCGAACCGCCCGGCGACGATACGGCAATGCGCTATCCTGGCTGGCGGCTTGGCCACACGCCTGGGCGACATCGCTGCCCAGACGCCGAAGCCCGTGTTGCCGGTCGGCGGCCACCCCTTCATCTACTGGCTGATGCGGCAGATGCTGCGCTTCGGGGTCGACGATTTCGTCATCCTGACCGGCCATCTGCCGCGCGCGGTGGAGGACGCCGTGCTAACCGCCGCCGATGCGTTGCCGAAGCGCGTGCAGGTGCGTTTCTCCGAGGAGCCCGAGCGCGCCGGCACCGGCGGTGCCCTGTTCCACGCGGCCCCGCTGCTGGCTGAGCGGTTCCTGCTCTGCAACGGCGACTCGCTGTTCGACTGCAACATCGCCGCTCTGCTGGCAGCTTTCGCGGCGGACGGCGACGACGTGCTCGGCCGCATGATCGTGCGCGAAATACCCGACACCTCGCGCTACGGCACGGTCACGCTGGAGGCGGACCGGGTGGCGGCGTTCCGCGAACGGCCGCAGACCCCGCTGCCCGTCCCCGGACTGATAAATGCCGGGATCTACGCGTTCCGCCGGCCCGTGCTTGCCCGCCTGTCCGCCGATTGTTCGCTGGAGCGCGACCTGCTTGCACCTTTGGCGCAGGAGGGCGTGCTGCGGGCGAGCGTGCAGCACGGCTGGTTCGTCGATATCGGGGTGCCCGAGGACCTGGCCCACGCACGCCGCGAGCTTGCCGCCTGCATGGACCGGCCAGCCCTGTTCCTGGACCGGGACGGCGTGCTGAACCTGGACCACGGCTATGTCGGCAGCCAGGACCGCTGGGAGTGGGTGGACGGCGCGCGCGAGGCGGTAGCGGCCGCCACGTCGCGCGGTTGGCACGTTTTCGTGGTCACCAACCAGGCGGGCATTGCGCGCGGGCTATACGGCGAGCCGGAGGTGGGCGCGCTGCAGATGTGGGTGGCCGACGAGTTGCGCCGCGCCGGCGGCACGCTGGATGACTGGCGGTTCTGCCCCTACCACACCGAAGGCAAGATCGAGGCCTACCGCCGCGACAGCGACTGGCGCAAGCCGGCGCCGGGCATGTTGCTGGACCTGGTGCGCGCGTGGGAGCTGAACCCGCGCCATTGCGTGATGGTGGGCGACAAGGACACCGACGTGCAGGCCGGGGTGGCGGCGGGGATGCGGAGCCTGCTGTTCCCTGGGGGGAACCTGGCGGCCTTCCTGGCGAAGCAAGGGGTGTTCTAAGGCAAGCAAGGCGTTCTTTTCTGAAGAAAAGAAGCAAAAGACTTTTGTTCCTGCGCTGCTGCAGCGTCGCGGCGCCTCCTGCAAAGTGCGGCTGCCGCAGATGCGGAGTAGCAAACGTTCTTTGCTTCTTTTTTTTCAAAAAAGAAGGCCTCGCTTGCTTAAACCGGCTCCGTATCCAGCGCGTACCCAGCAGCCCGCACGGTGCGCACCACGTCCAGCTCGCCATCGCCGTTGATCGACTTGCGCAGGCGGCGGATGTGCACGTCCACCGTGCGTGGCTCCACGTGGATGTCCGGCCCCCAGACCGAGTCCAGCAGTTCCTCGCGCGAGAACACGCGGCGCGGGTGCTGCATCAGGAACTCCAGCAGGCGGAACTCGGTGGGCCCCAGATGCACCGCGCGGTTGTTGCGCTGCACGCGGTGTGCGGCCAGGTCCATGGCGATGTCGTGGAAGGTGAGCCGGCCTTTCGTGGGCACCGCGTTGGTGCGGCGGAGCAAAGCGCGCATGCGCGCCAGCAGCGCGTCCATGTTGAACGGCTTGGTAATGTAGTCGTCCGCACCGGTGTTCAGGCCGCGGACCGCGTCCTGGTCCTCCGTGCGTGCGGTCACCATGATCACCGGCAGGTCACGCGTGTTTGGACGCCGGCGAATTTGGCGGCAGACCTCGATGCCGGACATCACCGGCAGCATCCAGTCCAGCAGCACCAGGTCCGGCTGCTGTTCGGCGATGCGGGTCAGCGCTTCCTGGCCGTCGCCGGCTTCGTCCACGCGGAAGCCCTGCTTTTCCAGGTTGTAGCGCAGCATGGTGGCCAGCGCTGCCTCGTCTTCCACCACCAGCACCAGCGGCTTTGCGAAGTTGGCGGACAGGTCCGACATCGGCTCAGCCTTCCGTGCCGGCGGTGTCGTCGGCGCGCGCCTCGCGCGGGCGTATCACCGCGTAATTGGCACTCTCGCCTTTTGGGCGCACGCCGGGCAGCGGCTCGCCGGTGGCCGCGAAATGCACCGTCTCGGCGATGTTTGTCGCGTGGTCGCCGATGCGTTCGAGGTTTTTCGCGATGAACAGCAGGTGCGTGCAGGGCGTTATCTGCCGCGGGTCTTCCATCATGTAGGTGACCAGCTCGCGGAAGATGGCGGTGTAGATGTCGTCCACCGCGCCGTCGGACTGCCACACCTGTATCGCCTTGTCGGCGTCGGCATCACCCACGGCGTCCACTGTCAGGCGCAGGCTTTCCTGCACCAGCCTGGCCATGTTGGCGAGTCCGCTCAGCTTGAACGGCAGGTTGTACTGGCTGAGCACGATGCTGCGTTTCGCGACATTTGCCGCGTAGTCGCCAATACGTTCGAAATCGCTCGTCATCTTTAGCGCGGCCACGATCTGGCGAAGATCCTGCGCCACCGGCTGGCGCAGGGCGAGCAGGCGTATGACGAAGGTTTCCACCTCGCGTTCCAGCGCGTCCACCGCGGGATCCTGCTCCACGGTGCGGGCGGCGGCGTCCACGTCCTGCTCCACGATGGCGATGGTGGCCGTGCTGAGCTGCGCTTCGACCAGGCCACCCATCTCCACCAGCAGGTCACGCAGGCGCTTGAGTTCCTGCGCGTAGCTCTTGACGATGTGGGACGCCATCTCGGTCATCGCTGTGTCCTCCGGTCGCGTGTCATCAGCCGAACCGGCCGGTGACGTATTCCTGCGTGCGGCGCTGTTTCGGCGCGGTGAAGATGTCGCCCGCCGCACCCACCTCGATCAGTTCGCCCAGATAGAAGAACGCCACCTGGTCCGCACAGCGCGCCGCCTGCTGCATGTTGTGCGTGACGATGGCAATGGTGAAGTCGCGCTTCAGCTCGTCGATCAGCTCCTCGATCTTCAGCGTGCTGATCGGATCCAGTGCGCTTGTCGGCTCGTCGAGCAGGATGATCTCGGGCCGCGTGGCGATCGTGCGCGCGATGCACAGGCGTTGCTGCTGGCCGCCGGACAAGCCCGCGGCCGGGCTGTGCAGCCGGTCGCGCACTTCCGTCCAGAGTGCGGCGCGCGTCAGCGACCATTCCACGCGGGCGGACAGATCCTGGCGGGACAAGCGCTCGTGCAGCTTCACGCCGAAGGCGATGTTGTCGAAGATGGTCATCGGGAATGGCGTAGGTTTCTGGAACACCATGCCGATGCGGCTGCGCAGCGCGTTCAGGTCGATGTCCGGCGATAATATGTTGGTGCCGTCCATCAGCACTTCACCAGTGGCGCGCTGTCCGGGGTAGAGATCATACATGCGGTTCAGCACGCGCAGCAGGGTGGACTTGCCGCAGCCGGACGGGCCGATCATCCCGGTCACCTTCCTGTCCGGCAGGTCCAGCGCGATCGATTTCAGCGCCTGGTTGATGCCGTAGAAGAAATCCAGGTTGCGTATGGATAGTTTGGCGGGCGCGGTGGCGGCTTCCGCCGGGCGCACGCGGGATTGGTCGATTGCCTGCATGGTCAGATGGGCCCAAGTGGAAGGAAGGAAGCAGTTCTTTTTTGAAAAAAAGAACCAGAAAACTTTTGCTTCCTGTCGGCGGCCGGTCGGCTGGCGCACGACAGCGGATCGAAAGTTTTTTGCTTCTTTCTTTCAAAAAAGAAGGCTTTGCTTTTTTCCACCTAAGCTCTCCTGCGGATGAGCAGCCTGGCCGCGATGTTGATCGCCAGCACGCCCAGCGTAATCAGCAGCGCGCCCGTCCAGGCGAGCTGCACCCAGTTCTCGAACGCGGATTGCGCATATTGGTAGATCGTCACGGGCAGGCTGGCCATGGCCGACCCCAGGCCGGAATAGCCGGAATTGCCCAGCGAGGTGAACAGCAGCGGCGCCGTCTCACCGGCCACGCGTGCGACGGCCAGCAGCACGCCCGTCAGCAGCCCGTCCAGTGCGGCGCGGTAGCAGACGAAAACGATCGTCTTCCAGCGCGGCGCGCCCAGCGCGATCGAGGCTTCGCGCAGGCTGACGGGTATCAGCCGGAGCATGTCCTCGGTGGTGCGGACCACGATGGGGATCACCAGGATCGCCAGCGCCAGCGCGCCCGCCAGCCCGGAGAAGCCGCCCATCGGCGCCACCAGTATCTGGTAGATGAACAGGCCGATGAGGATGGACGGGGCCGAGAGCAGGATGTCCGAGACGAAACGCACCACGTTGCCGAGCGTGGAGCGGCCGGAATATTCGGCGAGGTAGGTGCCGGCCAGCAGCCCGATCGGCGTGCCGATCAGCGTGCCCAGCCCGGTTTGTATAACGCTGCCCAGTATGGCGTTGGCCAGGCCGCCATGCGCGTCAGGCGACTTCGTGATCTCTGTGAACACATGCAGCCCCAGCCCGGGCAGGCCCAGGTAGAACAGCGTGATCAGAATGGAGGCCAGGAACGCCAGCGCCACCAGAGTCGCCAGCAGCGCCAGCGCGCGCGCCACGCGGTCCGTGTTGCGGCGGCGCCGGCCGCGCGCCCGGGCCACGAGCGCGTCGCGTGCCGGCATCTGCGCCGTGCCGTGCATCAGGCGAGCGCCCGGCGTGCCAGCAGCGCACGCGAGATGGCAAGCACCACGAAGGAGATGACGAACAGGATGAAACCGAGTGCCAGAAGCGATGAGAGCTGCAAGCTGCCTGTCTCGGCCTCCGGAAACTCCAGGGCGACCAGAGAGGCGATAGTGTTGCCCGGGGCGAACACGCTGGCGCTGATGCGGTTTGTGTTCCCTATCACGAACGTCACCGCCATCGTCTCGCCCAAGGCGCGGCCCAGCCCAAGCATTATGCCGCCCACCACGCTGGCCTGGGTATAGGGCAGCACGATGCGCCGCATCACCTCCCATGGCGTGCAGCCCAGGCCGTAGGCAGATTCCTTGAAGATGACGGGAACGGTCAGGAATACATCACGCATCGTAGCCGCGATAAAGGGCGTGATCATGATTGCCAGGACGAGCGACGCGATGAAGATGCTGCTGTCCCCCGGGGCCGCGCGGAATACATATGCGAGTCCCGGTACATGGCCCAGCGTGGCTTCCAGCCACGGTTTCACCGTGGCGCTGACCGCGGGTCCCAGCACGAAAAAGCCCCACATACCGTAGATGATGGACGGCACCGCCGCCAGCAGCTCGACCGCGGTGCCTATCGGCCGGCGCAGCCAGGAGGGCGCCAGCTCGGTCAGGAAGAACGCCACACCGAAAGCCAACGGCACCGCCATCGCCAGGGCCAGGATGGAGCTGACGACGGTGCCGTATACCGAGACAAGCGCGCCGAACTTCTCGGTGACCGGGTTCCACACCGAGGAGAACAGGAAGCCCGGCCCAAAGGCGCGGAAGGCAGGCAGGCCGCCGTAGAACAGCAGCACGATGATCGTGCCGAGCAGCACGAGCACGAACAGCCCTGCCGTGTGCACGGCAAGCGAGAACGCGCGATCGCCCTTCTGCGTCATGAGTGGCCTGTTGTGGGAAATAGGGGTGCCTCCCGCCTACTTCGACAGCGCCTTCCAGGCAGCGCGCACCTGCGCCTTTACGCTGGCCGGCAGGGCCACGTATTGCAGGCTTTTCGCCGTGGCGTCGCCGTTGGTGAACGCCCAGTCGAAGAACTTGAGCACCGCGGCGCCGCGTGCGGGATCGGCCGGGTTAGTCGGCACCAGCACGAAGGTGGCCGAAACGATGGGCCAGGAGTTGGCACCCGGCTGGTCGTTCAGGTCCACCGCGAAATCGTGGGCACCCGCCCAGTCGGCATGCGCGGCGGCGGCGGCGAAAGTGGCCAGGCTGGGCCGCACGTAGGCGCCGTCATGGTCGCGCAATTGCGTGGTGGCCAAATGGTTTTCCGGGGTGGCGTAAGCGCTCTCCACATAGCCCAGGCCGCCGGGCGTGTTCTTCACCGCGCCGGCCACGCCGGCGGTGCCCTTGGCGCCGGTGCCGGCGGGCCAGCTCACTGCCTTGTCCGCGCCGACCTTGCTCTTGAAGTCTGGGCTGACCTTGGAGAGATAGCTGGTGAACACGTAGGTGGTGCCCGACCCGTCCGCCCGGTAGATCGGGGCGATGGGCAGGCTGGGCAGCTTCAGGCCGGGGTTCAGCGTGGCGATCGCCGGGTCGTTCCAGCTGGTGATGGTGCCGAGATAGATGTTGGCAATGGTAGGGCCGTCCAGCCGCAAGCGGCCGTCCGCCACGCCGGGCACGTTCACCGCGATGTCGACCGCGCCAATTACCGAGGGGAACTGCAGCAGCTTGGCCGCGGCTAGCTTGTCATGCGCCATCGGCGCGTCCGAGCCGCCGAAATCCACTGTGCGCTGGGTGACCATCTTCTGACCCGCGCCGGAGCCGTTGCCCTGGTAGTTCAGCGTGATGCCGGTGGCCGCCTTGGAGGCATCCGCCCAGGCGCCGTAGATGGGTGCGGCGAAGGTGGACCCCGCGCCGGTGATCGCTTGCGCGTGGGCGGCCGGAGCGGCTGCCAGCGCCGCAGAGACGGCGGCGAAAGGCAGCAGAACTACGCGGGAGAAAGATGTGAAAGGCATGGCTGCTCCTGTCGGACCGCGCGCGAGCGGCGTCGCCGGTCTGTCCCGGTGACTTGATGGCCGGAACCTAGTTGCGCGCCAAGTCAGGAAGATTGCACTTTTATGAAGCTTTCATGACAGCGCCCTGGCCGTGGCTGCGGTCGCGGCTGTCCACACCTCGGCACCGGGCGGAGCGCGTTCGACGAGACAGGCTTGCCATCGCGGATAGTTTTACGTAGGAACCGCCACCGGCCTGACGGGCGCGTAGCACAGCGGTAGTGCACTACCTTGACATGGTAGGGGTCACAGGTTCAATCCCTGTCGCGCCCACCAGTCCGCATCCAGACAGCAGGCGATCCTTGCCGAAAGGATATGCCACACCATCGATTGGTCTTCCGAAGCCGTCGAGCAGCGGGGCGGAGTTTTTGCTTCTTTTCAGAAAAGAAGGCCTTTGGTCCCGCCGCGTTCGCCTGTGAGGATACCCGCCGATCGACACCCCTCCGGACCGCCTGGCTGACATCCCCGGCTGCTGCACCATTCGCCAGCCTTCCACCACCACGGTGCCGCTGGTCTTCTCCTCTCCGCATTCCGGCCGCGATTACGCGCCGGAATTTCTTGGCCTGACCCGCCTGGACTCGCTGGCCCTTCGGCGTAGCGAGGATTGCTACATCGAGGAGATCTTCGCTGCCGTGCCCGATCACGGCGGCACCCTGATAGCCGCCACGTTTCCGCGTGCCTGGTGCGACGCCAACCGTGAGGCGTGGGAGCTCGACTCCGCGATGTTCGCGGACAAGCTGCCGCCCTGGGTGAACGTGGCGAGTCCGCGGGTCTCAGCCGGGCTTGGCACGCTCGCACGCATCGTCTCCAGCGGTGAGGCGATCTATCGCGGGCTGTTGCGGTTCGAGGACGCGCAGCGCCGGGTCGCCGCCTGCTGGCAGCCTTACCATGACGCGCTTGCCGCCGCCGTGGATAAAGCGCGTCACCGTTTTGGCGCCTGCCTGCTGGTCGATTGCCATTCCATGCCGGCGCATGCCTGTGCAGACCGCCGGCCGGTGCCCGACATCGTCCTGGGCGATTCCCACGGCGCATCCTGCGCGCCGGCCATATTGCGCGCCGTGGACGGCTTCCTCGTCCGGCGAGGCTACACGGTGCGCCGTAATGACCCCTACGCTGGCGGCTACATCACCAGGCATTACGGCAGGCCAGCCGCAAACGTGCACGCGCTTCAGGTGGAGATTGCGCGCAGCCTGTATATGGACGAGTTCAGCCTGGCCCGCAGCCCCGGACTGGCGAAGGTGCAGGCGGACATGACGGCGCTCGTGGCATTTCTCTCGGAGCAGGCGCTCGGGGTCATGCTGGGGAGCTGATCGGCATCAGATCCCGTTGGCTGCCCTCGAGAACATCGAGGTCAGCACGTTTCCGAATTGCGAGAAGATGGCCAGGAGCGACAGGCAGAGGAAGGCGGCGACGATCCCGTATTCCACCGCAGTGATGCCGCGCAGGTCACCCCTGAGAACGCTGCCGCGCATCACCATGCCTGCCTTGCCTGCACGCCCATCTGTATCGTCACCCGCTCGCCTTCCAATCGACAGCCCCGCGAGCCGCAGCGCCCGCGCGTAATCGTATCGACCTTAAAACATACTAGCGCGCGGAACGCTACTGTTGTCTTAACCGGATGCGCGCCCTGGCAGGCCGAACGGGCACGCCGGACAAAAAAAGAGGCGGTGCCTTGCGGCACCGCCAAGTTTAGGGAGGAAACGTCCAAGATGCGACGCGGCCGAAGCGGCGCCGCACCCAAAAGCTATGCGCTGGCGTCACCGACTGCAAGAAGTTTTTTTGCGTTGCAGCATACGACGCGACCGGCCATCTGGGGCAGCTCGGCCCCTCCTGGCCGATGTGCTTTACCGCTTGGCAACCAAGCTCCGGCATCCTGTGGCACATGCCGTTGCCCCGCCCAGCCACCTGCCTGACCTGCCTGGGCGCCTTGCTGTGGCTGGCGCCGGCGAAGGGGGCGGAGATGGGGGCGTTGGGCCGCGCCGTCCAGCCATCCCAAACCGGCGTTTGCCGGGCCGCCGCCGCTGCCGCGGAGACGGCGCAGCACGTGCCGGAAGCCTTCCTCTCGGCCATCGCCAAGGTCGAGTCCGGGCGCGCGGACCCGGTGACCGGCACGCTTGCTCCATGGCCCTGGACGGTAAATGCGGAGGGCGTGGGCAGCTTCTACGCGACCAAGGCCGAGGCCGTCGCAGCGGTGCAGGCGTTGCAGGCCCGCGGCGTGCACTCGATCGATGTCGGCTGTCTGCAGGTGAACCTGCTGCACCACCCGGAGGCATTCGCTTCGCTGGACCAGGCGTTCGACCCCGCTGCCAACGCCATGTACGCCGCCGACTTCCTGGTCGCGTTGTTTCACCAGACAGGCAGCTGGCCGCTCGCCGCCGCGGCCTACCATTCGCAGACACCCACGATCGGCGCGCCGTATGAGCGCCGCGTGCTCGCCGAATGGGCGACGCCGGATAGCGATGCGGAAACCGGGCATCCGAGGAGACATGCCACCAAACCAGCCGCTGCCCGCGCTGCCGGCCCGAAGCAGACGGAGGTTGCGGCCGCGCCGGCATCGACGGAGCAGCACGGCGCCATAGCCTTGTCGCCCATCGGCAGGGCACCCGTCATGGGAGAGACGGTGCTGCCCAGCGCCCACGCGCCCGGCCCGACAGGCCGCTCGCTCGCTGCCTACCGCCTGTTGCCCATACGGCTGGCGATACAGGGCGGGCGTCGGGCGTTCTGACTCTCGAAAGACATCCGCAAAGAACGCCGCGTTTCTACAACTCAGCCCATACTTGCCATGGTATTGACTGCCCCGGGAGGAACGCCTTCTGTCCTGAGATCATGCGGTCGCTGGCGGCCGGCATGTGAAACACTCGGCCTTCCCACGCGAAGCCACGACAGGGTCAGGACAGCATCCCGTGCGACCTCACGTAAGCCGCAGAAGCGGAACCCGGTCCGGCAGGGCCACACAGTCATGGCCTGGATTGCTGCTCACCTCCGCGTTCGCGGCGTTGGCCGTGATCGGCGCTACCCCAGCGCTGGCGCAGGCGGCCGCGCAGGCCAACACGCCCGTCACCGTCACCCACGTGGCCAGGCAGGATCTGCCGGAATACATTCGCGGCATCGGCACGGTGCAAGCCTACCGCCAGGTTCTCGTGCGCGCCCGGGTGGACGGCAACCTCGACACGATCGCGTTCCGCGAGGGCCAGGAGGTCCACCCCGGCGACCTGCTGGCGCAGATCGACCCGCGCCCCTATGCCGCCGCACTGGCCCAGGCCAAAGCCAAGCGCGCCAGCGACCAGGCGAATATCGACAACGCGCAGCGCGACCTTGTGCGCTACGCCAGCCTGGTGCGCACCAACGTGGCCAGTCGCCAGCAGGTGGACACGCAGCAGGCGCTGGTGGCGCAGGACCAGGCCAACCTGCAGGGTGACGACGCCGCCATCGCCGCGGCCGCGCTGAACCTGAACTACTGCCGGATCACCGCGCCGATCGAAGGCGTGGTGGGGCTGCGCCTGATCGACATCGGGAACCTGATACACGCGACGGACGCCACCGGCATCGTCACCATCACCCAGGTGCATCCGATTAGCCTGGTGTTCACCTTGCCGCAGGACCAGCTTCCGGCGGTACGCGCCGCCATGGCAGAGACCGGTGGGACCCCGCCTGTGGCCGCCACTACCCAGGACGGCAGCACCGTGCTGTCCCAGGGCCACTTGATCACCATCAACAACAGCATCGACACGAGCACGGGCACGATCGCGCTGAAGGCGGAGTTCGCCAATCTGGACAACCGCCTCTGGCCCGGCCAGTTCGTCACCGGCCGGCTGCTGCTGAAGGTGGAGCATGGCGCGTTGACCCTGCCGCCGCAGGCCGTGCAGCACGGGCCGGACGGCCTGTTCGTCTACACTGTGAAGCCGGACAGCACGATCGGCCGGGTGGACGTGAAGGTGGGCTACCAGGATGACGGTGCGGCGGTGATCACCGCCGGCCTGTCCGCCGGAGAGGAAGTGGTGCTATCCGGGCAGCTGCGCGTACAGCCCGGCATGAAGGTGGACGCGCATCCTGCAAGTTGAGGCGGCGCTTCGCGTGGTGCGCAGATGCATCACGAGGTTCCGTGATCCACGGCAGCGTGGCACAGTCGCCTGGTTCTTTTCGAGGCAATGCTTGCTTGCCTCTTCGGGAAAGCCCTCATGAGCATCTCCACCCCGTTCATTCAGCGCCCGATCGCCACTTCGCTGATCATGGCCGCCATCTTCCTGGTGGGTGTCGCCAGCTACCCGCTGCTGCCCGTGGCGCCGCTGCCCGCGGTCGAGTTCCCCACCATTTCGGTGACTGCGAACTACCCAGGCGCCAGCCCGGACGTGATGGCCAGCTCGGTGGCCGAGCCGCTGGAAACGCAGTTCAGCCAGATCAACGGCCTGAGCCAGATGACGTCGATCAATGTGCTAGGCACGTCCACCATCACCGTGCAGTTCGACCTGAGCCGCAATATCGATGCCGCGGCCACCGACGTGCTGGAGGCGATCAACGGCGCACAGGGGCAGTTGCCGAAGAACCTTCCCAGCCAGCCCACCTTCCGCAAGGTCAACCCGGCGGACAGCCCGATCTTCCTGTTGAGCGTTTGGTCGGACGACCTGCCGCTGACCACGGTGGATGACTATGCGGAGAACGTGCTGAGCCAGCAGCTCAGCCAGATCAACGGCATCAGCCAGGTCTCCATAGGCGGCCAGCAGAAGCCGGCCATACGCGTGCAGGTCGATCCCGCGCGGCTGGCGGCGATGGGCATGACAATGGAAGACGTGCGCGAGGTCCTGACCGACGCCACCGTCAACAGCCCCAAGGGCAGCATAGACGGCCAGCGCCAGTCGTTCACGCTGCTGGCCAACGACCAGCTGACCACGCCCGGTCCCTACGACAACCTGATCGTGGCGTATCGCAACGGCGCGCCGGTGCGCATCAAGGACATCGGCACCGCGGTGCGCGGCCCGCAGAACCGCGAAGTTGCTGCCTGGCAGGCGGTGGGCGGGCATTCACGGCGCGGCATCCTGCTGGTGGTGTACAAGCAGCCCGGCGCCAACGTGATCGCCACCGTCGAGCGCCTGCGCGCGGCGTTGCCGCATCTGGAAGTGAGCATACCGCCGGCGATCCACGTGGACACCATCGTGGACCGCACGCAGACGATACGCGCCTCGGTCGCCGACGTGGAGTTCACGCTGCTGCTGTCCATCGCCCTGGTGGTAATGGTGATCTTCCTGTTCCTGCGCAGCCTGTGGGCCACCATCATACCAAGTGTCACCGTGCCTCTGGCGCTGGTGGGCACCTTTGCCGCGATGTATATACTCGGCTACAGCCTCGATAACCTGTCGCTCATGGGCCTGACGATCGCCGTGGGCTTCGTGGTGGACGACGCCATCGTCATGCTGGAGAACATCTACCGCCATATCGAGGACGGCATGGCGCCGCTGGAGGCCGCGCTAAAGGGCGCGGGCGAAATCGGCTTCACCATCGTCTCGATCAGCATCTCGCTGATCGCCGTGTTCATCCCGCTGCTGCTGATGGGCGGGATCGTCGGCCGGCTGTTCCGCGAGTTCGCCATCGTGGTTTCGCTGACCGTGATCATCTCGGCCTTCGTCTCGCTGACGCTGACGCCGATGATGTGCGCCCGCTTCCTGAAGGCGGAGGAGCACAACCACGGCCGGCTGTACCGCGCGGTGGAAAGCATGTTCGACGCCATGCTGGGCTTCTACCGGCGCACGCTGGAAGTGGCGCTGCGCTTCCGCTTCATCACATTAATGGTGTTCTTCGCCACGCTTGGCGTGACCGTGTTCCTGTTCGTGATCATCCCGAAAGGCTTCTTCCCGCAGCAGGACATCGGCCTGCTGATCGCGATCACCGAAGCCAACCAAGACATCTCGTATGACGAGATGTACAAGAAGCAGGAGCAGGTGAACGCCATCATCGCGGCCGATCCAGCGGTGGCCAGCTTCGCCTCCATCGTGGGCGCCGGCAACGCCGGGCAGACGGCCAATAACGGCCGCATCTTCGTCAACCTGAAGCCCTGGGGCGAGCGCGAGCCGGTGATGAAGGTGATCGCCCGGCTGACCGACAAGGTGCGCGCCGTGGAAGGCTTCCGGCTCTACATGCAACCAGGGCAGGACATCACGGTCGGCGGCCGCCTGTCGCGCACTCTATATCAATACACCCTGCAGGATGCCGATCCGGACGAGCTGAACAAATGGGCGCCGAAGCTGCTCGACAAGCTGCGCACGCTGTCCCTTCTGCGCGACGTGACGTCCGACCAGCAGGTGGCCGGCACTACCGCCACGCTGGTGATCGACCGCGACGCCGCCTCGCGCTTCGGCATCCTGCCGCAGCAGATCGACGACACGCTGTATGACGCGTTCGGGCAGCGCGAGGTCACCCAATATTTCACCCAGCTCAACTCGTACTACGTGATCGAGGAAGTGCCGCCCGACATCGAGGGACGGGTGCACACGCTGGACAATCTCTACGTGAAAGGCAGTTCGGGCACGGCCGTGCCGCTGTCGGCCGTGGTCCATCGCAGCACGGTGCCGATCTCGCCGCTGGCGGTGAACCACCAGAGCCAGTTCCCGTCGGTGACGATCAGCTTCAATCTCTCGCCCGGCGCCTCGCTGGGTGACGCGGTGGTGCAGGTGGATGGCGCGCGTGCGCAGATCGGTGCGCCGGCTACCGTGCAGGGCTCGTTCCAGGGCAATGCGGCGGCGTTCCAGTCCTCGCTGAGCAGCGAGCCCTATCTGATCGCGGCGGCGCTGATCAGCGTGTACATCATCCTGGGCATTTTGTACGAGAGCTACATCCTGCCGATCACCATCCTGTCCACGCTGCCATCCGCCGGCGTGGGCGCGCTGCTGATGCTGATGGTGTTCGGCTTCGATCTGTCGGTGATCGCGATCGTGGGCATCATCCTACTGATCGGCATCGTGAAGAAGAACGGCATCATGATGGTGGACTTTGCCATACATGCGGAGCGCGAGGGCGGCATGGAACCGCTGGATGCGATACGCCAGGCCTGCCTGATGCGGTTCCGCCCGATCATGATGACCACGATGGCGGCGTTGCTGTCCGGCCTGCCGCTGATGCTGGGTCATGGTGCGGGTTCGGAGCTGCGCCAGCCGCTGGGCTACGCCATGGTGGGCGGGCTGATACTCAGCCAGGCGCTGACGCTTTACACGACGCCGGTGATCTATCTGTACCTGGACCAGTTGTCGCACTGGCTGGCGCCGGCGCCGGCGCGGCGCATGCCGCGGCTGGCGACGGGGATGGCGGAGGCGGCGGGAGACTAGCTTCGAATAAGAGGCCTGTGCTGGACAGGCTACTTCAGACAGCGGCCGACGGCCGCTCTCTCGGGAGGACGCCGCCTATTTGGGGTCGTCCTCGAACAGCAGCCGAATAGGGTCCCAGCTATAGGCCACCTGCGGCAGCGCGACGCCGGCAAGTCTTGTCTGTCCTTCCGCCGCGGTGTGGCCGCCGAGGTGCTTGTAGAACCATCGGCTGGGGTTGTCGCGCAGCACCCAGACGAACACCGAATCGTAGCCGCGTGCCGCCAGTTGGCTGGCGGCGCCTTGCATCATGCGGCGGCCCACGCCCTGGTCGCGCCAATCGTCGAGCACGTAGAGCGTCTCGATCTCGGCCGCGGCCAGCCCGGGCGTGCGGGGCGGGCCGGCCGTGGTGAAGCCCACGATGCGCGGCCCGTGGCCGCTGGCGGCCGCCACCATCACCGTGGCGCCGGACGCGATCGCCGCTCTGTAGTGCAGGGCCATGCGGGTCGGCGACAGGCGGGCCAGGTAGTCGTCCGGCAGGATGCCCGGATAGGCGCTTCGCCAGGCAGCCACGTGCACGGCGCCGATCGCCGTCGCGTCTGTCAGTTCGGCCCGGCGAACGTTGATCATCGGCGATTTGTCTAGCACGCGCGCGCACCTCTCAGGCCAGGCAGGCCGTGTTCGCCGGAAAAAATAGCGCTTCCAGCCCTGGCGTCGCCTGCGCCAGCATAGCAATTCTCGGGCGAGCGCGCCGGTCTATGCAAGCGTCAGGAGCGGGCTTTTACGTCTTGCTGCGCGCACTCGACCACCGGCCTACGCGGCCCGCTCGAGCACCGCGCCGAAGAAGCCGTCTGTTCCGTGCAGGCGTGGGGTCAGTGCCAGATAGGGGTCTGGGCAGGGTAATGCGGCGGCCAGGTCCCACACCGCGCTGACCGGGACCACGCTGAAGGCGGGGTGGCGCGCGAGAAAGGCGTCCACCTGCCGCTCGTTCTCGTCTTCCAGAAGGGAGCAGGTGGCGTAGACCAGCCGGCCACCCGGCCGGACCAGGCGCTCCGCAGTGTCCAGGATGCGCGCCTGCTTGGGCAGCAGCTCGGCCAGGTCCGTCTCGCTCAGGCGCAGCCGCCCGTCGGGGTTGCGGCGCCAGGTGCCCGTGCCGGTGCAAGGTGCATCCACCAGGACCCGCTCGAAGCTCTGTGCGCGGCGCTTGACCCATTTGTCGCCGTCCACCGTGAGGTGGCGCTCCACGTTGTGCACGCCGGCGCGGCGCAGGCGCTTCACCGCGCCTTCGAGGCGGGCTTCGCTCACGTCGCAGGCCACCACATGGCCGCGGTTCTCCATCAGCGCCGCGATGGCCAGCGTCTTGCCGCCGGCGCCGGCGCACCAGTCGGCCACGCGCATGCCCGGCGCGGCCCCGACCAGGTGGGCCACCAGCTGGCTGCCTTCGTCCTGTATCTCCACCGCGCCTGTCTGGAAGGCGGCACCGGAGGTGACCGCGCGCCGATACGCGACGCGCAGCCCCCAGGGCGAGAAGGGCGTGGGCTCCGCTTCTATGCCTTCGGCCAGCAACGCCGCGCGCGCTGCCTCCACGTCGCCCTTGAGGATGTTCACGCGCAGGTCCAGCGGCGCCGGCTCCGCCATTGCGGCCATTTCGGCGGCCAGGTCCTCGCCAAAGCGGGATTGCAAATGCGGCAGGATCCAGTCGGGTATCTCCAGCCGGACTGCCTCGCCCATGCTCGGGTGGTCGAGCGTGCGACCTTCGAGCGGCCGCAGCACGGCGCGCTCCTCCGTCCCCAGCGGCGCCGGCGCGAATTGGCCGCCGGAGAAGCCTTGCAGCACGCCGTCCATCGTCCAGTCTTCCAGCAGCAGCGACGCGCCGACCAGCAGCCGGGCCGAGGGAAAGGCGCCGGCTTTTGCCAGCCACCAGCCGAGACGGCGCTTCGCGCGCAGCACGCCCCAGACGCGGTCGGACACCGCGCGGCGGTCGCCCGAGCCGATGAAGCGGCGCTCGCGAAAGAAGTTGTTGGCGACGGCGTCGGCGGGTTTGCGGCCGGAGGAGTCGATCTGTTCGAGGAGTTCGACGGCGGCGAGCAGGCGGGCGGAGGGGGTCACAAGGAGGAAACCTAAGAAAGGACTTCTTTTCTGAAGAAAAGAAGCAAAAGACTTTTGCTCCGCTCTCGCGGGACCTGCATCGGCGTTCGGGGCGTTTCAGAACCAGAGCGGCGGGCGGAGCAGCGCCAGGAGCAAAAATTTTTTGCTTCTTTTTTTCAAAAAAGAAGGCCTTCCTTACTCCTGCCTGTAATTCGGCGCCTCCCGCGTAATAGCCACGTCATGCACATGGCTCTCCCGCAGCCCCGCCCCGGTGATCCGCCTGAACTGCGTGTTCGCCCGCAAATCGGCGATCGTGGCGGCCCCCGTGTAGCCCATTCCCGCCTTCAGGCCGCCCACCAGCTGGTGCACCACGCCGCTCATCGGGCCCTTGTAACCGACACGGCCTTCGACACCTTCGGGCACCAGCTTCAGACTGTCGGTGATCTCCTGCTGGAAATACCGGTCCGCGGAACCGCGCGCCATGGCCGAGATGCTGCCCATGCCGCGATAGGATTTGTAGGAGCGGCCCTGGTAGAGGAACACCTCGCCCGGCGCCTCGTCCGTGCCGGCCAGCAGACTGCCGATCATGACGGATTCCGCACCGGCGCCAATCGCTTTGACGATGTCGCCGGACGTGCGTATGCCGCCATCGGCTATGCTGGGGATATCGCGCGCGGCGCACGCGGCGGCCGTCTCCATGACCGCGGAGAATTGCGGCACGCCCACGCCCGCCACCACGCGCGTGGTGCAGATGCTGCCGGGGCCAATGCCGATCTTCACGCAATCCGCGCCGGCCTCTATCAGCGCGATCGCACCCTCGGGCGTGGCGACGTTGCCGGCCACCACCTGCACCGCGTTGGAGAGCTGCTTCACCCGCGTCACCTGCGACAGCACGCCCTGGCTATGGCCGTGCGCGGTGTCGACCACGATCACGTCCACGCCGGCGGCGATCAGCGCTTCGGCGCGGGCGCAGCCGTCGTTGCCGACCCCGGTGGCCGCGGCCACGCGCAGTCGGCCGAGCTCGTCCTTATTGGCCAGCGGATGCGCCTGGGCCTTGTCCATGTCCTTCACGGTGACCAGGCCCACGCAGCGGAACGCCTCGTCCACCACCAGCAGTTTTTCGATGCGGTGGCGGTGCAACAGCCGCCTGGCCTCGTCCGGGCCGGGGTTGCCGGTGACGGTGACCAGTCCCTCGCGGGTCATCAGCTCGCGCACCGGGATCGCCGGGTCGGTGGCGAAGCGGACGTCCCGGTTGGTCAGGATGCCCACCAGCCTGCCGTCGGCTTCCACCACCGGTATGCCGCTGATCCGCCAGTGCGCCATCAGCGCGCGCGCCTCTGCCAGCGTCTGCTCCGGGCGGATCGTCACCGGGTTCACTACCATGCCGGATTCGAACTTCTTGACCGCGCGCACCTGCGCCACCTGCTCGTCCACCGTCAGGTTCTTGTGGATCACGCCGATGCCGCCCTGCTGGGCCATGGCGATCGCCATCGGGCCCTCGCTGACCGTGTCCATGGCCGCGGCCAGAAGCGGGATGTTAAGCGAAATCGTCCGTGTCAGCCTGGTCCTGGTGTTAGTCAGGCCGGGCAGCACCTGGGAATAGGCGGGGACCACGAGCACGTCGTCGAACGCCAGCGCTTCGGCTATGCGAGCGGTTTCGGGGAAGGTGTGGTCGGGGGCCATGGAGCCGTGCTTTCGCTGCCTTGGCGGGGCTAGATAGGCTGGTGGGGGCTGTGAGGCAACTGCGGTGAGACACGCAGGAAGGAAGGCCTTCTTTTTCGAGAAAAGAAGCAAGAAGCTTTTGCTCCGCTATCGCCGGAACGCTGAGGCGCACGTCTCCACGACACGCCCCTGAAAGGATAAAGGTTTTGGCTCTTTTCGAAAAAGAACCGCTTTTCTGCTCAGCTTATTTGCAGGTTCCGGTGCTTGAGGTTTGCTACGCCGGCCGCCTATGGCACGCTGCTTCCATGAAGCTGCTCCTCATCGCCGCCCTGCTTGGCCTGGCTGCTTGCCAGCATTCTTCGCAACCGCGCGCGGCCTCGGCCGCGCCCATCTGCATACGCAGCTACGACATCTTCCGGACCGACATCCCGGACGACAGCACCATCCTGTTCATTTTGCGCGACCGCACCGTGTACAAGAACACCCTCCCGTTCGCCTGCACCGGCCTGCGGCTGGACACGCGTGGCTTCACCTACGAGCCCACAGACCCCGCCACGGACGAGATCTGCTCCAACCTGGTCACCATACGCACCAACACGACGCACAACGTCTGTGAGCTGGGCGCTTTCACCCGCCTTGCGGGTAAAGGCGCGCTGTGAGCGGCCGCTCTTGACCGGACGGGCAGGCACAATCCACGTCGGCATAGGCGGCTGGACCTACCCGCCCTGGCGCGGCCGCTTCTACCCGGGCGGCCTTCCGCACGCCCAGGAGCTCGCCTACGCCAGCGCGCGCCTTACTGCCATCGAGATCAACGGCACCTTCTACCGCCACCAATCGCCGGCAAGCTTCGGCGCGTGGCGGGATGCCGTGCCGGACGGCTTCGTCTTCAGCGTCAAGGCCCATCGCGCGACCACGCAGGGCCGCGACCTGGCCGATGCCGGGCCTGCAATCGAGCGCTTCCTGCGGTCTGGCGTCCTGGAGCTGGGCCCAAAGCTCGGCCCAATCCTGTGGCAGTTCGCGCCCACAAAGAAGTTCGATCCGGATGCAATGGAGCTGTTCCTGGCAATGCTGCCGGCGAGCGTGGACGGTGTGGTCCTGCGCCACGCCATCGAGGCGCGCCACACCAGCTTCGAGACACCCGCCTGGCCGGCTCTGGCGGCCAGCTACAATGCCGCGGTCGCCATCATCGACAGCGACAAGCAGGCGCTGCGCGGCGACGTGACGGCCGACTTCATCTACGCGCGCCTGCAGCGAAACCAGGCCGACGCGATGGAGGGCTATGCCTCTGCCGACCTTGATCGCTGGGCGGAACGCCTTGGGCGTTGGTCGGGGGGTGAGGCAGTAGATGACCTGCAACACGTGTTCCCGCACCGGGTCCAAGCCGGCGGGCGCCCGTGTTTTGTGTTTTTCATCAGCGGCGACAAGGAACGCGCGCCGGATGCAGCCCAGGCGATGCTGCGGCGCCTGAGGAGTCCGCCAGCGCTCTGAAGGGAAGAACCACCTAGCGGTTCTCAGATAAAACGATTCGACTTATCCAGCTCGGCTCACCGTGGCGGATATGCAAACTGTGATGAATCGTAATATACGCAGACGCACTGACCAGAATTCGAATGTTTCAGTGCTCTTATAGGACATCTGTGTACGGACAGCGTCCAGTAAGGCGGAAACGTTCCGCATAATTGTAAACTATGCAAACGAAACAAAACCTGGTATCCAAGCACGACTGCTTTTCTTCGCGATGCACATGGCCGGCGTAGCCGAGCGATGGTGACCGGAGTGAATGATGTCCCGTGCCGCGACCTGTCTATTTGCCGTTCTGGCTCTCGCCCCGTTGCATACGTCCCTAGCGACAGGGACAGGACAATTGAACGATGTCTGTGAGGCACAAAATCAGGAAATACGAGATCAGCTCAATGGGCCGATGTGCGCGGGCGGCCAGAACCAGGAATGGTGTGCAAGGGAGGCCGCTGGCATCCTGAACTGCGCAACAAAGAAGCCGGTACATGCGCGAGCACCTGTCAACTTACCTTATAGAGCCGGTCCGGCCGCGTCGAAGGGTCCGTGTGGGGGAGGAGATTATATTTCCGGCACCCACCGATGCGAGTCGCAACCGTCCAGCCCGGGTTTTACCAGTCTGTTCCGAAGGAGGGCTGCTGCGGACTGCGCGCGCCTGCGCGCGCCACCCGATCGGCCCTCGGGTAGTAAATACGCGCGTAGCAAGGTCGGAAAACATCGCGCTGCCGCATACGCGGGCAGTCGGATTTCTAGCCTTTTCCAGAGAGGACTGCTTCCCTCGCTTTACTGCACCTTCAGGATTGCCGCCCGAACCGCCGCAAACACCTCGTCGATCTGCCCACGGCTGATGATCAACGGCGGCGAAATCGCCAGGATATCGCCCGTCGCCCGCACCAGCACGCCCGCCTCGTAGCAGGCCACGAACACCTCATACCCGCGCGCACCGGGTGCGCCCGGCCGGGGCGCCAGTTCGATGCCGGCCACCATGCCCAAATTGCGTATGTCGGTGACGTGGTCGAGGTCCTGCAGGCTGTGCGCCGCGTCTTCGAAATACGGCGACAGCTCGGCGGCGCGTTCGAACAGGCCTTCGTCGCGGTAGGTGTCCAGCGTCGCGATCGAGGCGGCGCAGGCGAGCACGTGCGACGAATAGGTGTAGCCGTGAAAGAACTCGATGCCGGCGGGTGCGGCCATGAAGGCGTCGTGCACCGCGGTGCTGGTCACCACGGCGCCCATCGGCACGGTGGCGTTGGTGATGCCCTTGGCCAGGGTGACGATGTCCGGCACCACGCCGAAGCGGTCGATGGCGAAGGGTGAGCCGAGGCGGCCGAAGCCGCTGATCACCTCGTCGAAGATCAGCAGGATGCCGTGCCGGGTGCAGATCTCGCGCAGGCGTTCCAGGTAGCCCACCGGCGGCACCAGAACGCCGGTGGAGCCGGCCAGCGGCTCCACGATGACGGCGGCGATGGTAGAAGGGTCGTGCAGCGCCACGATACGCTCGAGCTGATCGGCAAGCTCGGCGCCGTGCAGCGGCTGGCCCCGGCTGTGCGCGTTGCGCGCCGGATCATGGGTGTGCGGCAGGTGGTCCACCCCGCCCAGCATGGTGCCGAAATGCCGGCGGTTCGGCCCGATGCCGCCCACCGAGATGCCGCCGAAGCCCACGCCGTGATAGCCGCGCTCGCGTCCGATCAGCCGCGTGCGTGCGCCCTCGCCGCGCATGCGGTGGTAGGCCAGCGCGATTTTTAGCGCGGTATCGACGGCTTCGGAGCCGGAATTGACGTAGAAGACGTGGTCCAGCCCGTCCGGCAGCATGGCGGACAGGCGCTGCGCCGCCTCGAATGCCAGCGGGTGGCCCATCTGGAACGCCGGCGAGAAATCCATCTGCGCGGCCTGACGCTGGATCGCCTCCACGATGCGTGGGCGGCAATGGCCGGCGTTGACGCACCACAGGCCGGCGGCGCCGTCCAGCACCTGGCGGCCGTCATGCGAGGTGTAGTGCATGTCTTTCGCGCCAACGAGCAGGCGCGGCGCCGCCTTGAACTGCCGGTTTGCCGTGAACGGCATCCAGAAGGCATCCAGGCTGTTGGTGGGGACCTGCGCGTCCATCGGCTTCGTCTCCAGGGCATCACCTTGCCCGCTTCCTCGATATTCGCCCCACCAGGTCAAATCGTCTAGCGTTCGGCAGCCCTGCGCGAAACACGCGCCATCGCAAGACGTTGAGTTCGCCTGCAACACAGGAGACCGCGATGTCGGATAATCCGCTGGACGATAGCGACGAGGCCCGCCAGCAGCGCATACGCGAGCGCGCCTATCATTTGTGGGAGGCCGATGGCGGCCCGCACGGGCGGCACGATGAATACTGGGAGCGCGCGCAGGAACTGGTCGGCATGGAGGAAAGCCCGAATGCCGGGCAACTGCCGAACCCGGCGAGCCTGCCTGGCGCCGACCCCGATCGGGTCCAGATCATCGAAGAGGCGTCGATCCAGGACAATCTGGGCGAGTTCCCCGACCGCCTGGCGGATCAGGGCGAGCGCCGGCTTACGCCGGCCAAGGCGAACAGAAAGGTATAAGGCCCTCGAAACTGATACGAGGTGCTGGGCTGGTTCTGCGCCGGGAGGACGAGCAACTCGTTCTCCCGGCCGCGAATGTCTGCGTTACTTGGGCACCACTGTCGGGGGCGGCTTGACCACCGGGGTAGGTAAGGCTGCGCGTGGTTTCGGCTTGACCTGCATGCCGGGGTCGACGTGAGGCGGTGGCTTGATCACCGCGTCCTTAGTAGCAGGCGCCGTCTGTGCCGCTGCTCCACCAGCCAGCAGCGAGCCGACAAGCAGCAGCCCCGACAACCTCAGGACGGCCGCAATAGGCATGATCGGGTGAAAACTCATCCTGTGCTACCCCTGCGGTTGCAATTGCCCACGTAGCGCCGCATCCCGCCCACGTTCAGGACCGCAGCCGCCGAACTTCCGCAGGACGGAAGACCACGTCGCAGACAAGCAGGCCGTGCACGTTTTCTTGTAATCGCACCTCGGGCGCAAGCCAGACAATCGTGAACCACCCGGCGTGCCGGGGGTCGTTCGTTACGGTCATTTAACACTCTTGACAATCGGCACATGCCGGTTCGGACTGCCCTTGCCTGCGAGTGGGCCGAGGTCGGGCGGACCCTGAGGAGCGCCGGGCTACCGGTTCGCGACGATCTGCCGCGCCAAGCAAGCTTGCCGGGTGCGGACGCCATGGGCGGATACGAGGCAATGCAGATCGCCGCGAATCGTTTGTCCGCCAAAAAACATCCGATTACGACGCCGCGCAATCCTATTGCAAACGTAACGTTTAACTGCAATTAAGGGTTACGTGTCCAAAACGTCCTCGCGCATACGGCGAGAGGTTCAGGATGTCGGCACGCAGTTTTGTCTGGCTCTCAATCGGGGGTGGTGCGTGGGGCATAGGTGCCAACTGGGCGGATACGACGGACGGCACAAGCCCGTCCTCGCTCGCGCCCGGTGCGCTGGATAGCGTCACCGTGACAGGTCCAACCGGCACCGCCGTGCAGACGATTACAGGACCAGGCCTGGCCGCAGCGGCGCTGTTCACCGGCAACACGCTGCTGTCGGGAAGCTTCTCCATCGGTGCGCTGACACTCGGCCAGGCCGGGTCAGGAGGATTGCTGGAGCTGGCGGGCAGCACCGCCCTGCAATGCGGCAGCGCCAACATCGTCTCCGGCAGTCTGCTCGCAGGCGCCGGGTCCAGTCTGTCCGTCACCGGCACGCTCGGGCTGGGGGGCGGCGGCCAGGCTGCGTTCAACCTGACCGGCGGCGGCACGGCATCCGTGGCGGCCCTGTTCCTGGGCGCCGCCTCCGACAGCATCTACGTCGATACCGCGTCCGTGCTGGAGGTAGGTGGCAGCGGACAGGGGCACGCGGGGCGGCTAACCGTCGATTCTGGCGGATTGCTGTCCGGCCAGGGCGATGCGAACGCGTTCGGCGCCGTGGCCAATAACGGCACAATCTCGGCCCAGGGCGGCACGCTCGCCGTCGGCACCCTGTCCGGCAGCGGGTCGCTGGTGATCGGCACCGGCGCCACCCTGGCCCTGGATGGCGCCTGCGGCGCCGGGCAGAGCGTCAGCTTCGCCGGAGCGAACGCCACCCTGGCGTTGCAGGCGGAGTTCGACGCACCGGCCGGCGTGCTGAGCGGCTTTGCCGCGGGTGACGCGCTCGATGTGCAAGACAGCCTGATCTCGGGCTCAAGCTTCCAGGCTGCCGGCGCGCAAGGCGGTACGCTGACCCTGTTCTACGGCACGCAGGTCGCTGCCACCCTCCTGCTGTCCGGGAACTACGCGAATGACGTGTTTCTGACGGCAGGCGACGGCGCCGGCGGCACGCTGATCACGGTGGCGGCAGCTTCGGCCGGCGGCGGCGGTGCGGCGCCTGGGACCAGCACGCCGGACCAGTATGGCTGGAGTGGCGGGCAGTCCGGCCGGTGGAACGTGGCCGCGGACTGGACCGACATTACCAGGGGCCAGTCTCCCGCCAATCTGGCGCCGGGGCTGCATGACCAGGTGACCATTGCCGGCGCGCAGGCCGCCTTTATCGTCGTCGCCGGCCCGGGCAACGCCGCGTCCCTGACCGCGACCGGCGAGGTGGCTCTCACCGGACCGGTGGCTGTGGGCACGCTCGCGGTGGGCAGCGTGTCGGGCCCTGCCTATGCGGCCGGCACGCTGGACCTGCTTGGGGGAGCGACGCTGACCGCGACATCGGCGGCGGTCTCGGACGGCGCATTGTCGGTATCCGGCAGTCTGTCCTCGGCAAGCGTTTCCGGCACGCTCGTACTGGGCGGCACACCGTTCGGCGTGGGCCAGCCAACGGCCGCGCTGGAGGTGACCGCAGGTGGCGCCCTGCAGGCCGGCACGCTGCAGATTGGCGGCGGCTCGGGCGACATCATCGTTACCGACCCCACCGGCACGATCGAGGTCGGCACCGCCGGAGGAGCCGCGGCCGGTGCGGTGACCATCGATCCTGGTGCCAGGCTGAACGGCAATGGCAGCGTCAACCCGTACGGCCTGATCGTCGATAACGGCACCATCCTGGCCTCCGGCGGCACGCTCAGCCTCGGTGCGGTGTCCGGCAGCGGCAGCCTCGTCGTGGCCGGCGGCGCCTCGCTGGAGCTGCTGGCGGCCACCTCCGACCCGATCAGCATGACCGGCTCTACCAGCAATGGCAGCTCCGTGCTGGCGTTTGCCGGCGGGCGTGCCGCACCGGGCGGGCTGATCAGCGGGTTCGTGGCGGGCGACGCCATCGATCTGGAAGGCAGCCCGCTGACCGGCGTGCAGCTTGTCCAGGGCAGCGGCAGTGACACGCTCGTGCTGAGCTACGGCAGTGCGGTGGTGGCCAGGCTATCGCTGTCCGGCAGCTTCACCAACCAGCGTTTTGTTGTGCTGCCGGACGGAACCGGCGGCAGCCTGATCTCGCTCACTAGCACTACCGGCAGCGGCGGCAGCGGTGGGCAGACCGGCACGGACCAGCTCGCCTGGACCAATCCGGTCAGCGGTGCCTGGGGCCGCGGCGCCAACTGGACCGACAACACGCAAGCCGCGCCGGCCAGCGCGTCCCCTGGCGCACAGACGCCGGTGGTCATCTCGGGCCCGGGCGGAACGGTGTTCGAGGACATCACCGGGCAGGGCACCTGCGCCAGCCTGTCCACTGGCGGCAACACCATCCTGTCAGGCAACTTCGCCACCGGGCAGCTGACGGGCGGCGCTGGCGCGCTGGTGCTCGGCCTGGGCACTACGCTGACGGCGGCGCAGGCCTCGTTTGCCGGCACCGAAATGCTCGCCAGCGGCACCGGTGCCGCGCTTGCGGTCTCCGGAACCTTGTCGCTGGCAGGCGGCGCACTTCTGGCCACGCTCGCGCGCGGCAGCGTGCAATGCGCAACGCTGTCGCTGAATGGCGGTGCGGTCAGCGTCGACGTCACCTCCTCCGTCGAGGTGGGTACGCTCGGCGGGGCCGCGGCCGGGTGCGTCACCATCGACACGGGCAACCTGGCCAGCGGCAGCGGCACGATCGGCGCCGCCGGCAGCATCACCGACAACGGCCTCATCCTGGCCCAGGGCGGCACGCTGGCTCTGGGTGTGGTCAGCGGGGCGGGCACGCTCGAGATCGGAACCGGGGCCACGCTGGATCTGCTGGGGGCGGATACCTGCCCCGTTGCCTTCACCGGCAATGCCGCCACCCTGCTCGTGGCGGGTGCGGCGATGCCGGCCGGACTTATCTCGGGATTCCAGCCAGGCGACGCTATCGTCACCGCGGACACGCCGGTCGATGCCGTCAGCTACCAGCAGGGCAGCGCGGGCGCCGGAACCCTCACGCTGCAGGAAGCCGGGCAGGTGGTGGGACAACTTCTGCTCGCAGGCAGCTACGTGGGCGAAAGCTTCGCCGTGCAGCCGGATGGGACCGGCGTCGAAATCAGCGTGGGCCAGCAGGCCGCGAGCGGGCCGCCCGCAGGCACGGCCACGCCGGATGCCTATCTCTGGAACGGCGGCCAGGGGCCGCTCTGGTCGGACGCCGGCAACTGGACGGACCAGACCAGCGGCCAGTCGCCCGCCGCGGTAGCGCCCGGGCTGCAGGACAGCGTGTCGATCAGCGGCGGCAACGGTGCCGCGCTGGCTGTGGACGGGCCGGCAAACGCGGCCACGCTCAGCGTCACCGGCACGGTCGCGCTGGCCGGCGCGTTTTCCTTCGGCATCCTGGCGGTAGGATCTGCCGAGGGCACGCAAGGCCTGCTGGCACTTGGAAGCGGCGACATTGTCGCGTCCGGCGCGGCGGCGGTCGTGGGTGGCGCGGCGCTGGACGGCGGCACCTTGACCGTCGGCGCTACCCTTACCCTCGGCACGGCGGGGCAGGGAGGCATCCTCGACGCGGAAGCGGGCCTTGCCCAGGCCGGCGAGGTCACGCTTGCGGGCCCCGGCAGCGCCCTGATCGCTGGTGCAGCGGGCGCAGTCGATGTAGGCGGCGGGCAGAACGCAGCCGCAGGCACCGTGCAGATCGATGCCGGCGACGTGCTTTCAGGCGCGGGCAGCGTGTCGGCCGCGAGCTTCATTGCCGATGTGGGCACCATCACGGCCGCGGGTGGCACGCTGCAATTGGGCGCGGTCACCGGGACAGGCGTCTTGCTGGTAGGCGTGGGTTCCGAGCTTGTGCTGGCCGGCTCCGCAGGCAGCCAGCTTACCGCCGATTTCGCCGCCGGCGGCACGCTGGCGCTTGGCCAGGCGGCCCTCGCCGGAACTCCGCAGATCGCCGGTTTCGGTGTCGGCGACCAGATACTTCTCGCGGCCGGAGGTGCGACCTCGGCCAGCTATGCGCAGACCACGCCGAACAGCGGCGTGCTCACCATCGATGCCGGCTCCCAGGTTCTGACCCAGCTCACCTTGCTGGGAGACCAGTCCGGCCTCGCTTTCGCCGTCGCCGGGTCGGCGGGCGGCGGCACGATCCTGACAGCAATACCGGACAATACGTCCGGACAGGGAGGTAATTTCATGACAAATCCATCAACGGATACCGGTTTTCAAGTCAATCAGCAGAGCCTCAATCCCAGTTTGCAGGATGCGGGGCTGGGCTTTGCGCTGCCGGAGATAGATGCTTTTCTGGGCATACAAAGCTTCAACGAATGGTTTTCGGCGGATGGCCAGGCGCCCCCCGCCGGCTATGACTGGATGGCGCCGTTCCTGCCCTACATGGAAGTCGTGGGGCCGCTTACCCAGACAGGCACAGGCGGCAACGCGCCGTTGGCTTCGTTGCAGGTGCTGCCTGGCTACACGGCGTTCATTGCGGAAGGCGGCGCGCCGCTGATCCTGTCCGACAACAGCGCCGGCGGAGACCTCATCGTAGGCAGTGCGGGCGGCGGCGACATCTACGCCCATGACGGTGACGACACGCTGGTGGGTGCGGCCGGAGCGAACACACTGTTCGAGACGAACCTTACCGGCGCCTCCAACGCCACGAACGGCAACACCGTGTACATTCATGGCGGCGGCAACGACACCATCTCCACCAACAACGATTCGGCCGCAATCACCACCAGCGGCGGCAGCAGCGAGGTGCTGCTCGGGACCGGCGGCAACAATACCGTCATGCTCGATGGCGCTGACACCATCATTTGCGGTGCGGGTCCGGTGGACAGCGTGACGGTGAACGCGGCGGTTGGCCTGGCACGAAATGTGGCGTTCGGCCCTGCCTCGGGCACGCTGAACTTCACGGCCGGTGCTACCCAGTCGATCGTTGTGGGCGAGGGCGGCCAGATCAACATGTATGGCGGCTCAGGCAGCAGCCTGCTTTTCGCCGGCAGCAGCTCGGCAAACTACATCGGCGGTACCGGGTCGGCGGCAATCGTCGGCGGCTCGGGCGAGACTTACGTCCAGGGCGGTGCCGCCCCGGTCGATGTCTTCGGCGGGTCGGGCAACCTACTCCTCACCACCCCTGCGGCGGGTTCCACCGTGGTGGTCAACCAGGGCAACAACAACATCGCGGCAGGCGCCGGGCTGGACGCCTGGCTGGGCGGCACCTCCAACAACACCGTGGCGGGCAGCGCCGGCGCGTTCGTGTTCGGCGGCACGAATGTCGGCAGCAACGTCTTCAACGCCGGCGCCGGCAGCGAGACGCTATGGGGTGGGTTAGGTGCGGACAGCTTCCAGGGCGGCACCGGCCATGCGCTGCTGCAGTCCGGCGGCGGGCATGATGTGTTCGACTTTCTCAACGGCAACGACGCCCATGACACGATCGGCGGCTTCGTGGTCGGCCAGGACATGATCGACCTGTCCGGCTATGGCGCCACTTCGCCGCAGATCACCTACGCATTCGGGGACAGCATCCTCAACCTGCAGGATGGCAGCCAGATCGTGGTGTATGGCGTGTCGAACCTGACTGCGGCTTCTATCACCATGAAGTAAGGCGCTTAGTTAAAAGCCGAACTACCTGCTCGGGCGCCGAGCCCGACAGACGCGCTCAGCAACGCCAGGCGCTGGTCCTTTTCTTAAAAAAAGGACTACTTGCCTGTGTTGCTCTTGCCGCGACTCCGGTCCGGCCCCTAACGTATTGACAGCAGCTATAGGCCGGCATCCCGGCTTGGAAGCTGGCTCCAGGGGATATCGTTATGTCTCTCAGCATGCACGCAAGCCCCGCCGCCAACCCGCTCGATGTCATGGAGCAGATCGTCTCCGCCAATGAATGGGTGTTTGACCGTCGGTCGGACGCCGAGATGGCCGCCGAGGCACCGGGCAAATGGTGCGATTACGGGCTGTATTTCAGCTGGTCCGCCGAAATCTCGGCCATGCACTTTACCTGCACCTTCGACCTGAAAGTGCCCGCGCCCCGCCGTGCCGCATTGTATGAATTGTTGGCGCGCGCCAACGAGCGGCTGTGGATCGGCCATTTCGGCATGGACAGCGATGACGGCATGCCGCTGTTCCGTCACTCCGTCCTGCTGCGCGGCGCGCCCGGCGCGTCGGCGGAAAGCCTCGAGGACATGGTCGATATCGCGATCACCGAGTGCGAACGCTTCTACCCTGCCTTCCAGTTCGTGCTGTGGGGCGGCAAGACGCCGGCGGATGCGCTGGAGGCCGCGATGCTGGAATGCCGGGGCGAAGCCTAGGCGACCATCTTGCGCGAAGCCGGACTGCCGGCCGTCCTGCTTCTGGGTGCGGGACGGATGGGCGCTGCGATGTTCTCTGGGTGGTCCGCCCAGGACCTGCCGCCTTGCGTTCTGGTTGACCCGGCGCTGCCGCCGGGCGTCGCCCGGAAGCAGGACAGCCTGGTGCCTAGCTTGTCCGCGTTGCCAGACGGCTTCCAACCCGGGGCCGTCATACTCGCGATCAAGCCGCAGATGGCGGCCGAAACCCTGCCTGCGCTCGCAGAGCGACTGCCGGAAGGCGCGGTCGTGCTCTCCATACTGGCGGGACTTCCCATCGCCCGCCTCTCGGCACTGCTCGGCCTGCCCAACCCGATCGTGCGCGCCATGCCGAACACGCCGGCCGCCATCGGTCAGGGCATGACGGTGGCCGTGGCCGGTCCTGGCGTCTCGCCGGCACAGCACGCGCTGTGCGCGCGCCTGCTCGCGGCGAGCGGTGAGCTGGCCTGGCTGGACGACGAAGCGCTCATCGACCCGGCAACCGCCGTGTCGGGCTGCGGGCCGGCCTACGTATTCCTGCTGGCGGAGCTGCTGGAGCAGGAGGGGGTGGCGCAGGGCCTGCCGCCTGCGCTGGCACGACAGCTGGCGCGCAAGACGGTCTCCGGCTCGGGTGCTTTGCTTGCCGCCTCCCAGGACGATTCAGCACAGCTCAGGCGCAACGTGACCAGCCCGAATGGCGTGACGGAACGGGCCCTCGCCGTGCTCATGGACACGGGGGCCTGGCCCGCCGCCGTGGCGCGCGCACTCTCGGCGGCAACGGCCCGGTCCCGCGAACTGGCGAAGTAGGCGGCCGGAGTTCTGTTCCCCGCCGGCCGCCAGCCGAAACTTGCATCACAAACGCCAGGCCCAATCTGTCCGCCAGCCGAAGCAGGAAGCCGCCCTTCATGACCGACCAAGAGTTCGACCAGGCTTTGATCTCGGCCGCCTTTGATCTGGCTGCGTCGTCCGGCTGGGGGTCGGTCTCGCCCGCGGCGGCGGCCCGCACAGCGGGGCTGAAGCTGGAGCAGGCGCGGGCTCGCTTTCCCAACGCACAAGCCATCCTGCTGCGTTTCGGCCAGCTCGCAGATGCGCACGCGCTGACCGATTCGTTGGATAGCGGCCCGGTGCGCGAGCGGCTGTTCGACGTGGTGATGCGCCGCTTCGACGCGCTACAACAGCATCGAGCCGGCGTGCTGGCCTTGTTGGACGGTCTGCCCACCGATCCCGGCACGGCACTTGTCCTGGCCGGTGCCACAGGCAACAGCATGGGCTGGATGCTGGAGGCGGCCGGCGTGCCGGCATCCGGCTGGCGCGGGGCGCTGGCGTCTCAGGGCATGGTTGCCGTGTGGCTTTACACGTTGCGCGCCTGGCGGACGGACGAGTCGCCCGACCTGTCCGGCACCATGGCGGCGCTGGACCGGGCGCTGACGCGTGCCGAGCGAGTGGCAGGCTGGCTGCACCAGGCGCCGCTGGCTGCCCAGGAGCCCGAGCCGCAACCCAAGCCGTTTCCAGAGCCCGATCCAGAGGACGAAGCAGCGGTCGCCGCGGCAATAAGCGGTGCGGCGGACTCGCTGCCGCCTGCTTCGGCCATCGCCTGACATTCGCCGCCCTGCGATCGGCGGGCTAACTCTTCGGACGTGTTCTGAAAAAAGAACCGCTTGCCTTCCTTCCGGTCCAGACCGCACGCATGTAAAAGCCAGGCGGCAACAAGCCGCGGCGCAAGGGAGACAAGATATGGCTGACGCTAGCGATCCTGCCACGATCCTGACGGAAATGACCCGCCGTTTCACGGAAATGCGGTTCCCGACGATGATCCCGGACAGCTCGGCCCTGCTGGCGGCGCATCGGCGCAACATGGAAGTGCTGTCCAACGCCAACCGGCTGGCACTGGAAGGCGCGCAGGCCGTGGCACGGCGGCACATGGAAATCATGCAGCAGACGATGACGGAGCTGTCCGAGCACATGCGCGAGCTCTCCACGCCGGAGACGCCGCAGGCCAAGGCCGCGCGGCAGGCCGAGCTGGTGAAAAAATCTTACGAACGCGCTGTGGCCAACATACGCGACCTGTCCGACCTGATACAGCGCTCGAACGGCGAGGCGCTCTCGGTGCTAAGCGAGCGTTTCAAGGAGGCGATGGACGAGGTGCGTGGTTTGCTGGAGAAATCAGAGCATTCGCCAAGCTGACCAGATAGGTGTGGATCGCGCGCCGGACGGGCGGGCGCGGTCCTATGCGGTAAAGGAGATCTTCCTTACGCTGCAGGGCGAGGGGATGCAGGCCGGCCGGGCGGCAGTGTTCTGCCGGTTCGCCGGCTGCAATTTGTGGTCGGGGCTGGAGCGCGACCGCGCCTCGGCCATCTGCCGGTTCTGCGACACCGATTTCGTGGGCCTGGACGGCACAGGCGGGGGCCGCTTTGCCGGGGCGGAGGCGCTGGCCGGGGCGATCGCCGCGCAGTGGATCGGCGGCGCGCAGGACCGCCTGGTCGTGCTGACAGGGGGCGAGCCACTGTTGCAGGTCGATACCGCCCTGGTGGAAGCGCTGCACCTCAGGGGCTTCCAGGTCGCTGTGGAGACGAACGGCACTCAGCCTGTACTGCCCGGTCTCGATTGGGTGTGTGTCAGCCCGAAAGCCGGCGCCCGCCTGGTCGTGGCGGGTGGCGATGAATGCAAGCTGGTGTTCCCGCAGCCGAACGCTTCGCCCGCGCAGTTCGAACACTTGGCGTTCCGGCACTTCCTGCTGCAGCCGATGGATGGTCCGGACGTCGCTGTGAACACGCGCGCGGCGATCGCCTATTGTCTGTCCCACCCGAAATGGCGGCTGAGCGCACAGACGCATAAAATGCTCGGGCTGCGCTAAGGGCCGGCTACTCTCCGGACGTCCACCGGCTTTGCGGCAGCGCAGCAAGTTATTCAGGCGTCTCGTTTTCCGAAAACATATCTCGCCCGCATCAGCCTGGAGAAAGGGTGGGCCGGTATCTTGCTGACGTTGCCTCGAACAGCCCCCGCGCGCGTGATGACGAACGGGCTTTATCCAAACCGTTTCCGGTGTATGATCGGCGTATGGGCGATGCGCCTTGGCGGCGCGGCTACGCCCATGCAACACCATGCGTGGACGATTTCATGGCGAAGACGGAAAACTGGCAAAGACGGCGTCGGTCCGAAAAAGGATTTGACGAATACGCCCCCGATCCTGTCACGCCCATGCCGTCGTTCCCCAGGCGCCCCACAGCGCCCATGCCGGTGGCGACGGGACCCGAGAGCACGGCCGTCGTGAAATGGTTCAATGCCGAAAAAGGGTTCGGCTTTGTCGAAATGGCCGATGGCGGCGGTGACGTTTTCCTGCACGCCAGCGTGCTGGCGCGCACTGGCGTGACCGCGGTGAACCCAGGCGCCACCTTGAAGGTGCGCACCGGCCAGGGCCAGAAAGGCCCGCAGGTGACCGAGGTGATCGAGGTCGACGAGAGCACCGCCGGCGCCGCGCCTGCGTCAGCGCCACGCGCGCCGCGCCAGGATCGTGGGGAATACGGCGGCGCAGGCGGCGGGTATGGCGGAGGCGGATTCAACGCCCCGCGCCGCGGCTTCGACTCACCCGCCCCGTCCGGGCCGGAACAGGCCGGCACGGTGAAATGGTATAATGCCACCAAGGGTTTCGGCTTCATCGCGCCGGAGGATGGCGGAAAGGATGTATTCGTGCACGCGTCCGCTCTGCGCCGTGCGGGCCTGACTGATCTGGCCGAGGGCCAGCGCGTCACGATACAGATCACCCAAGGTCAGAAAGGCCCGGAAGCCGCATCGATCCGCACGGATTGAGCCCGGCAGGCGGTGGGAGTCCCTTGCGGCTTTCCGCCGGCAAGGACGGGCTTTCGCCTTTGGCCCGGCTACTTGCGGCGCTGAGGGGTTTTCTTCCGCGCCTGACGACGCCATCTGCGCCTTCATCCTGGGAGGCGAGCGAGATGGACGAGACAGGCCTGAATGTTGCGGTGCTGGGCGGCGGCTGCTTCTGGTGCGTGGAAGCGGTCTATCGGGACCTGGACGGCGTGCGCTCGGTGAAATCCGGCTATGCCGGCGGCCACACCGAAAACCCGCGCTACAAGGACGTCTGCCGTGGGGACACCGGTCACGCCGAAGTGGTTCGCATCGCCTATGATCCGCGCGTGCTGAGCTACGCCGACCTGCTTCGCGTGTTCTTCACGATCCATGACCCGACATCGCTCAACAAGCAGGGCGCCGACGTGGGCACGCAGTATCGTTCGGCGATCCTGACGAATAGCGAGGAGGAGGTGCGTATCGCCCGCGAGGTGATGGCGGAGATCACCGCCGCCGGCCTGTATGACCGCAAGCTGGTCACCGAAATTGCCCCGCTGGACGTCTTCTATCCGGCGGAGGACGAGCACGACGACTACTTCGCCCGCAATCCGGGAAGCGGCTACTGCCAGGTGGTGGTGGCGCCGAAAGTGCGTAAGTTTCGCAAGGAATTCGCCGATCGCCTGAAGGCGCAGGCGGCGTGAGGCATAAGCTCGCGTCTGCCGCGGTACTGACGGCGGCGCTGGCGGGGGCCGCGCCCGGCGCGGCCGCGGACCCCACGCGTATCGGGGACGTCAGCACCACCTTTCGCATGCTAGGGCGCAACGACCAGATCGTGGTCGAGCGTTACGACGACCCGAAAGTGGACGGCGTGAGCTGCTACATGTCGCGTGCGGAAAAAGGCGGCGTGAAGGGCAGCCTGGGCTTCGCCACCGACCCGAGCCGCTTTTCGATCGCGTGCCGTGCCACCGGGCCGGTGACATTGAAAGGCTCGCTACCCGACAAGGAGATCGTGTTCGGCGCCAGCGCCAATTGGCTGTTCAAGGAAATCCGCGTGACCCGGATGTGGGACAAGGAAAAGCGCGTGCTCGTATATCTGGTCTGGTCCACGCAGGCCCTGACGCCGGAGGGCAGCCCGTATAACAGCGTCTCCGCCGTGGCGGTCGATCACTGAAGGAAACGCGCCGCGCCTTTTCGGTTCGGCGCCGCCGGTGGGTGGGCGCAGAGTTCCCGGCCGTTCTTTCCAAAAGCAGCTTCTTTCTCTCCGGAGACCGCATGAACACCGTCACCCTGGATATCAATGGCCATCACCACACGTTGGCGCTGGACACACGGACCACGCTGCTGGACGCCCTACGCGAGCATCTCGGCATGACCGGAACGAAGGTCGGCTGCAACCACGGAACCTGCGGCGCCTGCACCGTGCATATAGACGGGCGACGGCAGCTCGCCTGCCTGACACTGGCGGTGGCCGTCGAAGGCCGCGCGGTCACCACGATCGAAGGCCTGGCGTCTCCGGACGGCACGCCACATCCCATGCAGGCCGCCTTCGCCGAATACGACGCGCTGCAGTGCGGCTACTGCACGCCAGGGCAGATCATGTCCGCTGTCGCCTGCGTGGCCGAGGGGCACGCCCGTTCGGACGACGAGATACGCGAGTACATGTCGGGCAATCTCTGCCGTTGTGGGGCGTATCCGAACATCGTCGCCGCCGTGCGCCACGTGGCAGGGGCCTGACACATGCAGCCATTCACCTATCTGCGCCCCGCCAGCCTGGAGGAGGCGCTGCACGCGGCCGCCGAGCCCGGCACGGCCGTGCTGGCCGGCGGCACCACGATGGTCGATCTGATGCGCGGCGGCCTGGCCTGGCCCAGCCGCCTTGTCGATATCGGCCACCTGCCTGGGCTGGCCGAGGTGCAGACGGACGGGCCCTTGCTGCGCTTCGGCGCGCTGGCGCGCATGGCGGATGTGGCGGAGAACGCCACGCTGCGGCGCGACTATCCGGCGCTGGTCGAAAGCCTGCAGCTTGCCGCATCCCAGCAGTTGCGCAACGCCGCGACCCTGGGCGGCAACATCCTGCAACGCACGCGCTGCCCGTATTTCCGGGACGGCGTGTCCGACTGCAACAAGCGGGTGCCAGGCTCCGGCTGTTCCGCGCTGGACGGTGAGGACCGCGAGATGGCGCTGTTCGGCACGTCCGAACGCTGCCTGGCCAACTACCCGGGTGATTGGGGCACGGCGCTGGCCGCGTTCGACACGTCGGTGGAGCTGCGTTCGGCCGCGGGCACGCGCAGCGTGCGTTTCGCCGACTTCCACCTGCCATATGGGGACGATCCCGCGGTGGAGACGGTGCTGCGGCCAGGCGAGATCGTGACGGCGATCACCGTGCAGGCCACGCCGGCCGGGCGGGCCTCCACCTACGTGAAGGTGCGCGACAGGCAGAGCTACGCCTACGCGCTCGTCTCCGCCGCGGTGGCCCTCGAGATGGACGGCGAGACAGTCTCCGCCGCACGCGTGTCCGTGGGCGGCGTGGCGAGCAAGCCCTGGCGGGCGCCGGAGGCTGAGGCGGCGCTGACCGGCCGCCGGCTGACCGAGACGGTGGCGCTGGAGGCGGGCCGCGCGGCCTTCGCCCAGGCCCGCCCGCGCCGGCAGAACACATTCAAAATCGCGCTGGGCAGCCGCGTCGTCGCACGCGCGGCGCTGACCGCCGCCAAAAGGAGCTGACACCATGGATGGTAGCATAGGCCTGCCCGTCATACGCAGGGACGCCGCAGCCAAGGCGAGCGGCGCCGCGCAATACGCGGCCGATTTCCCCCACACCGGCACCGCCTATGCGGCGCTGGTCACCAGCAAGGTGGCACGTGGCCGGATCACCAGGATGGACACCAGCGCCGCCGAAGCGGTGCCAGGCGTGCAAATGGTGCTCACCCATCACAGCTTGAACGAGGGGCTGGGCGAGGAGACCTTTGCCATGAAAGGCGGGCACATGCAGTCCTCCTTCATGCCGCTCACCTCGGACGAGGTGCATTACGCGGGCCAGATCGTCTCTCTGGTGATCGCCGACACGCAGGAAGCGGCCGAGCAGGCGGCCTCCGTGGTGGCGGTGGAATACGCGACCCAGCACGCCTCGGCCGCGATGGACGATCCTGGCCACGAGGAAGAGCCGATGGAGAAAAAATCCATCGACGTGGGGGACGCGCTTGCGGCGTTTGCCGCCGCTGAGGTGTCGGTGGATGCCACGTACCTGACGCCGGCGCAGCACCACAATCCGATCGAACTCTATGCCGCGACCGCCGTGTGGCGGGACGGCAAGCTGCTGGTGAACACGCCCAGCCAGTGGGTCCGCGGCAAGCAGGCGGCGCTGGCCAAGATTTTCGCCATTCCCATGGAGGACGTCCACATCGAGTCGCCCTACATAGGCGGCGGCTTCGGCGGCAAGGCGACCCTGCTGGCACATACGGTGCTGGTGGCGATGGCGGCGCGCCGGCTCGGCCGGCCGGTAAAGCTGGTGGTGCCGCGCGAGGCGATGTTCACCGTCGGCTCCTTCCGCCCGGCCACGCGCAGCCGCGTGCGCCTGGCCGCCCGCAAGGACGGCACGCTGGCCGCCGTTCTGCATGACGAGGTGGGGCAGAGCGCGGTAATCGACCACGTTGCGTTCCCTGCCACCGACGTGACCGCGCGCATGTACGACTCGCCAAACATACGCATGCGGGAATCCACCATCGCCACGGACGTAAACACGCCAGGCTTCCAGCGTGCGCCGGCGGAGGCGCCCGGCTTCTTCGGCTTCGAGAGCGCGATGGACGAGCTGGCGATTAAGCTCGGCATGGACCCGATCGAGCTGCGGATACGTAACGAGCCGGCGCGCGATCCGGTGGGCGGGCTGGCCTGGAGCAGTCGCTCGCTGGTGCCGTGCTTCCGGCGCGGCGCGGAGCTGTTCGGCTGGGACAAGCGCAACCCGGAGGTGGGCTCGATGACCACGCCGGACGGGCTGCTGATCGGCATGGGCTGCGCTACGGCCACCTATCCGTCCGCCATGGCCCCGTCTTCCGCGCGCGTGCGGCTGTCCGCGGATGGCACCTGCGTGGTGTATTGCGGCGCGCATGATCTGGGCACCGGCGCCTATACCGTGCTGGGCCAGGTGGCGGCCGACGTGCTGGGTGTGCCCAACGAGAAAGTACGGGTGCATCTGGGCGACAGCACGCTACCGTCAGGGCCGGTGGCCGGCGGCTCCATCACCACCGGCTCCTCCGGTGCCGCCGTGCACATGGCGGCGCTGGCGGTGCGTGACAGGCTGTTGCGGGAAGCGGGCGACGGCGATCCGGCAGGCTGGCGCCTGGAGGATGGCAAGGTCATAGGGCCGAACGGTGACGGCCGGCCGGTGGCCGAGGTGGTAGGCAAGGTGACAGGCGGCGTGATCGAGGAGACGGCGGACTGGAAGCCGGCGGCGCTCAGCGACGACCAGATGCGCGCAGGCCTGGCCGGCGGCATGGCGTTCAGCGGGCCCACCACGGAGAAATACGCAAGCTACTCGTTCGGCGCGCAATTCGCAGAGGTGCATGTCGATCCGCTGCTGCGCACGGTGCGCGTGGCGCGCATGGTGGGCGTGTTCGCCTGCGGTCGCATCATCAACCCGCGCACTGCCCGCAGCAACCTGGCCGGCGGCATGGTGTGGGGCGCCAGTTTCGCGCTGCTGGAGGAGACGCATGTGGACCGTCCGCGTGCCCGCTTCGCCAACACGGATTTGGCCGGCTACCATTTCTCGACCAACGCGGACATCGGCGAGGTTGTGGTGGAAACCATCCACGAAGACGACTTCGTGGTGAACCCGATCGGTGCGAAGGCTGTGGGCGAGATCGGTATCGTCGGGATGAACGCGGCAATCGCGAACGCGGTCTATCACGCAACTGGCGTGCGGGTGCGCAAGACGCCGATCCTGGTGGAGGATCTGCTGTAGGGACTGGAGTACGTCCTGATACATCGGCGAGGTTGGGGCTCTGCCCCAAACCCCGCTGGTGCCTCGACCCCAGACCTCATTTCGTAGAAGTGCGTGAAAACAGGTTCTAAGGACGACTGTCCTTAGCGGGATCCAGGGGCAGAGCCCCTGGCCTTTCTCGAGTGTCAACAGCTCACGATCACTCCGCCCCGGCCACCACCAATCGGTCGAGCAGCCGCGCAAGATCCGCCTGTCGGGTCACCGACGCTTTGGCGAATATATGTGCGAACTGCACCCGCACGGTATTTGGGCTGACGCCAAAGGCCTGCGCTATGTCGCGCGGCTTGGCGCCGACAAGAAACGCATAGGCTACCCGGCTTTCGGCGGGGGTCAGCCCCAGCACACGCGAGAACAGAGCCTGCGCGCCAGCCGAGTCCGTGTGCAGGCTGTCGAACACGATCAATGCCAGGCCATCCGGGGTGAAGATGGGCGAGAGCGCACCCGGCAGCGGGTTGACCGACAGGATCAGGCCGGAGCTGACGATCACGCCCCCCATGGCACCGCCCGCGGCACGCGTGACGAGCGGACGCAAACGCGCATTGTCCTGCAACGCTGCCAAGGACAACTCGCCACCGGACAGGCGGACCACACCATGTTGCACGGTCAGCACCTGCTCGGCCTTGGCATTCACGTGGCGCGCCCGGCAGGACGCATCGACGATGATGGCGGGCTTGTTCGCCGGCAACCCGCGCATCGTGCCCATACGCTTGCCGAGCTGGACTGCGCGCGCCAGATGCGGCGCCAGGGTATCGGCCTCTCGCAGATGTCCCCGTGCGAACGGACCCCAGGACCGCGGCCGGTTGATGTTGATTGCCACCGAGATCCGGCCTGCGGAGGCCAGCCTGATGATAAGTACGGCGTGCACGTCCTGCGGCCGCATGAAGCCGTTATAGTATTCGCTGCGCGTCAGCGCCGCATCGTCGATCAGGTCGGATGCGAGCAGGACCACCGGGCCGGGCCGCGCGGCGCTACCGTCCCGCGCCAGTCCGGCGGACGGGAACGGATTCAGCGCGGCGTAATGGTTCTGATACAGAACGGGCATCGCCGGATCGATACGGGCGATGATGCCGTTGCCTTCGCCGGTCACGTTGTCTAATTCGGAGAGCCACGCGCTGGTTCCGCCGAGCCGATCCGCCGCGAGTGTCAGCACATCGGGCCACAACGTCGTGTCCAGCGCCGCCATGTAGATCATCTGCACCAGCGCCTCGAGATTCTCGACGCGGTGTGTCGGCATCTTTCAGCTCCTGGCGCGTGACTTAATGCAGATGCGTTATAGACGCTTGTAGCAGCCAGTGCGAGAGACGAAGCCGTGCGGCGGCGAGGATAGGCAAATGCGATCGTATGTCCCAACCCTCGTTGTCTGACCTTGCCAGTTGCGTATTCCAGGAGAAATACAATCATGTTCCATCGCGCTATGTCTGCCGCATTGCTGCTCGCCGCCTCCGCCCCATCCGGCGCCTTTGCGCAGACTGCAGGCACCTACACCGGTACAACGGCTGACGGACAGGGTGTCAGCTTTACCGTCACCCAGGATCCCAGCTCCGGCGATTACAGCATCACCAGCGAAAACATTGCGTTCAACGCGCCCTGCAAGAACTCCACGACTACGCTGAGCACGGGCTGGGGCACGGGCTACACCGTGCCGATCACCAACCATGTCGCCAAACTCGCTTTGCAGAACTCGTACTTCTTCTTCAGCGGCACGTTGCGCTTCTCCGGCAGCACGATGAGCGGCATGCTGGCCAGCACCAGCCCGGACCTCGCCTACAACGCGGCAGGCCACCCCACGAAGGCGTTGTTTTGCGAGTCGGCCGCCCAATCCGTCACTGCCACCCTGACATCCACGGGCAGCACTGCGCCGGCGACCGTGGCGCAGCCCAAGGCCGTGCTGTTCCACAGCCAGTCAGTGCACCAGTAAAACAAAGGCCTTCTTTCGAGGAAAGAGCGGACTTCCAACTGCGTCAGCCATTCCGGACCGATCCGGGACACGCGCTGCCGCAGAGCGGGAGTCAGAAATTCTTTGCTTCTTTCAAGAAAGAAGGCCTCCTTCCTGCCTAGTTTTTGTATCCTGGATCGATCCGATCCAGCTTACGCAACATCGCTGGCCACAGCAGCTTGTTCGCCAAGGTCGCGAAGCCCGCAGCCGTCCCCAGCTTCTCGTTGCTGTCGATCACGTCCGGATGGGTCGGATAGTCGTCGGTGCCCAGCACGCGCGTGCGCACCTGCATCGTGCAGGCGCGCTCCAGGTAGTACATGCGGATGAAGGCTTCGGCCGGCGTGCGGCCGATCGTCAACGTGCCGTGGTTGCGCAGGATCATCAGGTTCTTGGTGCCGAGGTCCTGCTGCAGGCGCGGCCGCTCGTCATGGTCCAGGGCCACGCCCTCGTAGTCGTGGTAGGCGAGGTCTCCGGTGATCAGTTGGGCGGTCTGGTTGAGCGGCTTGAGGCCTTCGCGCGACGAGGAGACGGCGGTGCCGTCCGGCGTGTGGACGTGCATGACGCAACCGGCATCCTCGCGCACCTCGTGCACGGCGGAATGGATGGTGAAGCCGGCCGGGTTCACGTTGTAGTCGGACTGGCCAACGACCTGGCCGTCCATGCCGACGCGTACCAGGCTGCTGGCGGTGATCTCGTCGAAGGTGTAGCCGTACGGGTTGATCAAAAAGTGGTGCTCCGGCCCGGGCAGGCGGGCGGAGATGTGGGTGAAGATCAGATCGTCCCAGCCGTGCAGCGCCACCAGGCGGTAGGCGGCGGCGAGGTCCCGGCGGATGGTTTGCTCGCTGGCGATGTCGGTCATCTGGTTCATGGTCGCCTCTCCTTCGGCTATTCTTGCAGCAAGTCTAGCGACGTTGCCTTGATCAGCGCCAGTACGGAGCGGCCGGGGTGCAGACCTAGCCGGTTCGCGGCGTCCAGGGTCACACGGGCCAGCAATTGGCCGCCGCCGAGTTCCAGGCTGACCAGTGCGGCGTGCGCCGGCTCGTCGGCGGCGATGTCCGTGACGGTGGCGGGCAGGATGTTGTTGACGCTGATCAGGCGCGGCGTGTCCAGCGCCAGAACCACCTCGCGCGCCGGGATCAGCAGGCGCACCGGCGTGCCGATGGCGGCGTCGGTCAGCGGCACCCAGATCAGGTCGGCGCCGCAGGCCACGGCGCTCAGCCGGCGTTCCGGCGCGTGCAAAGCGAGGCGGCCGCGCAGCACCCCGCCCGCGCCCTCGCGCGCGGCTACCGGCAGGTGCACGTCGGTTGCCACCTCGCCAAGCGGCCCCGCGCGCAGTACGCGGCCGGCTTCCAGCAGCACCAGCGTGTCCGCAAGCCGCATCACCTCGTCCAGCGCGTGGCTGGCGTACACGATGGGCAGGCCAAAGGCGCCGCGCAGGCGCGCCAGATAGGGCAGGATCTCGTCACGCCGCGGCTGGTCGAGGGCGGAGAGCGGCTCGTCCATCAGCAGCAGGCGGGGTTGGCGCAGCAAGGCGCGGCCGATTGCGGTGCGCTGGCGCTCGCCGCCGGACAGCGTGGCGGGCCGCCGGCGCAGCAGCTTGGACAGGTCGAGCAGGTCCACGACGTCATCGAAGGCGAGGCGTCCGGGCGGGGCTCGGCGCAGGCCGTAGCGCAGGTTGCGCGCCACCGACATGTGGGGGAACAGCCGGCCTTCCTGGAACACATAGCCGATGCCGCGCTGCTCAGGCGGCATCGTGTGCAGCGGCAGGTTGTCCAGCTCCACCCGCACGTAGTCTGCCCGCAGGAGCCCGGCGATTGCCTGCAACAGGGAGGATTTGCCCGCGCCGGACGGGCCGAACAGGGCGATCACCCCGGGGGTGGGTCCCTCGAAGGCGAGGGCCAGCGTGGATGTCGGGAAGCTGTGTTCTACGGAGACACGTAGCGTCATGAAGGAAGCAAGCGGTTCTTTTTTGAAGAAAAGAACCAAAAAACTTTTGGTCCCGACGGCGTCGCAAACACGCGGGCCGGCCCCGCACCGCGCAACAGCGGAGTCAGAAGCTTTTTGCTTCGTTTCAAAAAAGAAGGCCTTCCTTCACTTAACAGCCCGCCGCGGCGCCAACACTTCCGCCAGCAGCAACCCCCCCACCGCCAGCCCCACCGACATCAGCGCCAGCCGGGCCGCCTGCGCCTCCCCACCGGCCGTGTCCAAGGCGGTGTAGATGGCCAGCGGAAGGGTGCGCGTCTCGCCGGGGATGTTGGCGGCGAACGTGATCACGGCGCCGAACTCGCCCAGCGAGGCGGTGTAGCCCAGGACCGCGGCCGCCAGCACGCCGGGCAGCGCCAGAGGCAGCGTGATGCTGAGGAAACGGCTCGGACCACGGGCGCCCAGGGTGCGGGCCGCCTGTTCCAGTTGCGGGTCTATGGCGTCCAGCGAGAGGCGTATCGCGCGCACCATCAGCGGAAACACCATCACCCCGCAGGCAAGTGCGGCGCCGGCCTGGGTGAAGGCGAGGCGCACATGTAGCCAGCGGAACAGCCAGGCGCCGACGGGTCCACTGATCCCGAACACCAGCAGCAGCAGCCACCCGGTGACGACGGGCGGCAGCATGAGCGGCAGGTGCACGATGGCGTTCAGCAGGAAGCGCCCGGGAAATCGCCCCCGGGCAAGAATGGTGGCGGCCAGTATGGCCCCAGGCAGGGCGAAGGCGACCGCGCGCAGCGCTACGTTCAGCGTCAACAGGACAACTTGCAGCTCCTCCGGCGTCAGGGCGCGCATGCCGGGCCTCGCCTGCCTGTTCCGCTCAGGGCCGGGTGAACCCGTAATGCTCGAACACGTCCTGCGCCGGCTGCGTGCTCAGAAACGCCAGAAAGGCGCGCGCTTCCGGCGTGTCCGCGACCACCGCGGCAGGGTAGCGGATAGGATCATGGCTGGACGGCGGAAACACGCCTGCCACGCCCAGAGTGGGGGTCGCTTTCACGTCGGTTGCATAAACGATCCCGGCTGGCGCCTCACGCACCTCCACCAGCCGCAGGGCCGACCGCACGGAGTCGGCCGGTGCCAGGCGGTTCTGCAGAGCGGGCCACATGCCCAGTTTCTGCAAGGCCTGCTGCGCGTAGATGCCGGCCGGCACGTGGGACGGGTCGCCTAGAGCCAGGCGGCCGCCCGCGCCGAGTACCGCGTCCAGCGACGTGCCTTGTGTCAGGCTGACCGGCTTGAGCGTGTCCTTCGGCTCCACGAGAACCAGGCTGTTGCCGAGCAGGTCCTCGCGCGTGCCAGCCACGATGCCGTGGTGGCTCGCCAGGTCGTCCATCCATTTCTCGTCGGCCGAGATGAACACGCCGGCGGGCGCGCCGTGCTCGATCTGCCGCGCCAGGGTGGAGCTGGCGTCGAAGCTGAACGTGACAGGGCCGTGGCCGCCCGCCGTCCAGAGATTGCCGATGTCCTGCAGCGCGTTCACCAGGCTGGCGGCGGCGAACACGGTCAGCTTCGGTTCGGCGGCGCGGGCGGCCAGCGGCAAAGCGAGCAGGACAGCGAGCAGGCGTATCATCGGACGGCTCCGTTCTTCCAGCCGGACATCTCCTGTCCGGCATCGCGTGGCAGCAGCAGGGAGACCGGCCCCGCAAGCCCGCTTATCGCGGCCACAACCAGGAACGCCAGCGCGAAATCGGCGGTGACGGGCAGCGCGTGACCGGCGCTGGCGCGGGCCAGTTGCAGCACGCCGGCGCTGATCGGGATGCCCACGGTCAGCGAGACCTGCTGCAGCATGGAATACAGCGTTGTTGCCGCACTCATGCGGGCAGGCGGCACGTCCGCGTAGGCAACCGCGTTGTAGGCGGTGAACTGGATGGAGCGCAGCACGCCGTTCAGCGCTAGCACGGCGAACAGGGCGGCCAGCGGCCAGGCTGGGCCGAAACTTGCGTAGCTGGCCAGGCCCACGGCGCAGGCGATGGCGTTGAAGGTGAGCACGTTGCGGAAGCCGAAGCGGCGCATCACCCATTGCGTGGCGGGCTTGACGCCGATCGCGCCCACGGCGCTGGCGAAGGTGATGAGGCCGCTCTGGGCCGCACTTCTGCCGAAACCAAGCTGTATCATCATCGGCAGCAGAAACGGCACCGCGCCGATCCCCACGCGAAACAGCGAGCCGGCGAGCACGGAGACCGCGAAGGTCGGCAGCCGCATCAGCGTGAAATCCAGCAACGCGCGCGGCCGCGAGCGGGCGCGCAGGATGTAGGCGGTGCCGGCCAATACCGTGGTCAGAACCATGGCGAGCACGGCCCAGCCTGGCACCAGATGACGCCCGCCGACCTCCAGCACGCCCATGAAGCCGGCGAGTGCCAGGCCGGACAGCACGAGGCCGGGGAAGTCGAACGGGCCGGGATCTGCCTCCCGCATGTCCGCGATAAACAGGCTGACCAGGATGAAGCCGATGACTCCGATCGGCACGTTGATGTCGAAGATCCAATTCCAGGACAGGTAGGTCACGATGAAGCCGCCAACAGGCGGGCCGATGATCGGGCCAATCAGCGCCGGCATCGTCACCCAGGCCATCGCGCCGATCAGGCGGTCCTTGGGCACGCTGCGCAACAGCACCAGCCGGCCGACGGGCAGCATCATCGCCCCGCCTGCGCCCTGCAGGATACGGGCAGCGACCAGGAAGCCCAGCGAATCGGCCCGGCCACACAGCACGCTGCCCAATGTAAAAACGGCGATGGCAGCGCGGAACACCTGACGCGTGCCGAAGCGGTCCGCCATCCAGCCGCTGGCCGGGATGAACACGGCGAGCGCGAACAGGTAGCTGGTCAGCGCCACATTCATGTGCACCGGGTCCGCGTGGAAGGCGCGCGCCATCGTGGGCAGGGCGGTGGCAATGACGGTGCCGTCCAGGTTCTGCATGAACAAAGCACAGGCTACGATCACCGCCACCAGGCGCTGGCGGCCGGGTGTCAGCAGGTCGGCCGGAAGCGCCGGCGCGTCGGTAATGTCCGAGCCGCTCAATACGTCTTGTAGGGCAGGAACTTGCCGCTCATCGTGATGGCCACACGGTCGCCGGCGGGATCCGGTTCGCGCGTCAGGTTCATGCGGAAGTCGATCGCGCTCATGATGCCGTCACCGAACTCCTCGTGGATCAGCGCCTTGAAGGTGGTGCCATACACGCTGACCAGCTCGTAGAAGCGATATACCAGCGGGTCCGTGGGGACCGCAGTCGGCAGCGAACCGCGATAGGGCGGTATTTGCAGGAGCTTTATCTCCGTCGCATCCAGGCCGAGATGCTGGCCGATGGTTTCCGCGGCCGGCTTCGGCAGTGCCATCTGGCCCAGCAGGGCCGCGGTCACGAACTCCTTCGAGAGACAGCCGGACAGCTCGGCGATACCGGCCCAGGTCAGGTCACGCTCAACCTTGATGCGGACGATCTTTTCGGTGAGCTCTGCGCGCATTGTCATTCCAGGGAAGAGGAAGGTCTTCTTCTTTGAAGGAAAGAAGCAAAAGATTCTGCTCCCTGTCTGGGACTTCTGCGACAGGGAGCAATTTGATCAGGCTGCTTTTTTGATCGCGGCGGCTTTCACGTCTTCGCCCACGGAGCCTGCGAAGGTGGCGAAATTCGCTTCGAAGCGGCTGACAAGGTCGGCCGCCTGCGCGTCGTAGGCGGCAGTGTCCGCCCAGGAACGGCGCGGGTCCAGCACCTCGTTCGGGATGCCGGGCACGTCACGCGGGATCATCAGGCCGAAGAACGGGTCCGGACTGAACGTGGCGTCCTTCAGCGACCCGTCCAGCACGGCGCGCAGCAGCGCGCGCGTGTGGCCGATGGCCATGCGGCGGCCGGTGCCGTATTTGCCGCCCGTCCAGCCGGTGTTGACCAGCCAGCAGGAGGCGCCGTGCTGCTCGATCAGGCGCTCCAGAAGGCGGCCGTATTCTTCCGGCCGGCGCGGCAGGAAAGGGGCGCCGAAGCAGGTGGAGAAGGTGGCCTGCGGCTCGTTGCCCAAACCCTTCTCGGTGCCGGCGACGCGTGCGGTGTAGCCGCTGAGGTAGTGATACATCGCCTGCGCCGGCGTCAGCCTGGCGATCGGCGGCAGCACGCCGAAGGCGTCCGCTGTCAGGAAGATCACGTTCTTCGGCTGACCGCCGCGGCCCGAAAGTTCGGCGTTGGGGATGAACTCGATCGGGTAGCAGGCGCGGGTGTTCTCCGTGTAGGCGTTGTCCGCCAAATCCAGCCGGCCGCACGGGTCGGCCACCACGTTCTCCAGCACGGTGCCGAAGCGGTGGGTGGCGTTCCAGATCTGCGGCTCGGCCTCGGCCGACAGGTTGATCACCTTGGCGTAGCAGCCGCCCTCGAAGTTGAACACGCCGTCGGGGCCCCAGCCATGCTCGTCATCGCCGATCAGGGCGCGGGCGGGGTCCGAGCTGAGGGTGGTCTTGCCGGTGCCGGACAGGCCGAAGAACAGCGCTGTGTCGCCGTCCGGGCCGATATTGGCGCTGCAATGCATGGGCATCACGCCCTCGGCCGGCAGCTTCCAGTTCATCACGGTGAAGATGGATTTCTTGATTTCGCCGGCATATTCGGTGCCGGCGATGACAATCTTGCGCTCGGCAAAGCTGAGCGCGATGGCGGTGCTGCTGCGCACGCCGTCTATGGCCGGATCCGCCTGGAAATCCGGCGCGTGCAGGATGACGTAATCGGGCTGGAAGTCGGCCAGCTCGGCCTGTGGCGGCCGGATGAACATGTTGCGCGCGAACAGGGTGTGCCACGCGCTGGTGCTGACCAGGCGGACGCAGACGCGGCGGGCGGGGTCGGCGCCGGCATAGAGGTCCTGGGTGAACAGCTCGCGGCCCTGCATGTAGGCCTGCACGCGTTGCTTCAGCGTGGTGAAGTTCGCCCGCGGCAGCTTCTGGTTGATCTTGCCCCACCAGACATCCGCCGTGGTTTCCGGCTCGTCGGCCACGTATTTGTCGGCGACCGAGCGGCCGGTATGCACGCCGGTGCGCACGATCATCGCACCGTCTGCTGACAGGCGGCCCTCGCCGCGCTTTATCGCATGGGCCACTAGCTGCGGGGCGGTGAGGTTCGCGTGCACGGCGGCGCCACCCTGGATGTGGACCGCCTGCACGCCGGTGCAGGCCAGCGGGGCGTGGCCGCGGCCGGTGACGTCGGTCTGTTGTTCCACGCGCGCATCCATACTGATCAACTCTCCAAAAATTTGCCTCTTGCGAGGCTGCCAGCATTGCTGGCGATCTTGTTCAACGCGCGCGGCATGCCGTCAGTCGCAGCAGGGCCGCCCGCACTTCGTTTCCATCGCTGACCGGCTGGTCGAACGCGATGCGCAGCACCGCCGCATCCGGCGCGGGCCCGTGCGGAGCCGCATCGGCTGCTGCCATGTCGAACCCGTCCGGATCGATACCGAACACCTTCCAACGGCCTGTCCGGCCAGCGCGTTGCGCCAGCATTCCTAAAGCCTCGCCATGAGCGGAATTGCAATGGGTGATGATAGCGGGTGCGGCCGCGGCTACGGCTTCGAGGGCGGCTGCCGGCGGCGCCAGGTCCGCCGGCGAAAGCGTATGGGCCTGGGCAAAGCCGGCCACCAGGTAGCCGGACGAGGCAGTGATCCGCCAGACTGAAAAGTCCGTAAACGCCGCGTAGCCGGCGGCATAAGGGTGCCTGGCCAGCCAATAGGCGCGCCAGGCCGGGTCGGGCTCCGGCGCGGCTACGCCGGTCAGCGTCACGCGCGGTGTGGTCTGCGGATTGGCGTCGGTGGTTTGCCCCGCCACGAGCAGGGCACAGCGCGGCTCGGCCCGAAGGTGGCGCGTATGGGCCGACAGGCCGGAGAGCAGCAGCAGGATGGAACCGTCTGGCGCGGCGGCGGGCGTGACCAGGCTGGCGAAAGGCTGGCCCGCCTGCTGCGTGGCCAGGGTGGCGGCGCGGGCGGCGCGCAGCAGGTGGCGGGCGGCGAGAGCGGGCGACATCACGCTGACCTGGCCGGGTGTCTTGCTTTGGGCGGTTTCGGTGCCGCCAAGGCGTGCGCTGCCTGCAGCGCGGATTGCAGGGTGGCCTCGTTCACTTGCTGAAGGTCGCAGCGTGTGGCCCCCTGGCGCCCCCAGCCGCCCGGCACTGGCCGGAACGCGTCGGGCGCCTGTTCGCAGTAGAAGTCGCGCAGCTCCGGGTTGAACATCAGGTTCAAGTCCTGCGCCTGGGCATCCAAGGTGGCGAACATCTTGCGGGGCGTGCGGAAAGCCAGCCGGTGGCAATGCGGCGCCTCGCTGGCCGCAGGCAGAGCCAGCGCCAGATCCCGCGCCCGTTCCGCGTCCACAGCCATCCCCGCCCCCCAGCCGTTATATCCTGCAGTCGGCGGCAGGCTGGCGGGCGAAGTTTTTGGTCCTTTCGGCGAAAAAGGACTACTTGCCTTGCCTTTGCCTGACCCAAGCCACCGCCCGGAACGCCCCAGACATGAAACACACCATCGCCCTGGTCGATGACGACCGCAACATCCTGACCAGCGTGAGCATGACGCTTGAGCAGGAGGGCTACACGGTGCGGACCTACACGGACGGGGAGAGCGCGTTGCAGGCGATCAACGCCAAGCCGGTGGATCTGGCGGTGCTGGACATCAAGATGCCGCGCATGGACGGCATGGAGCTGCTGCAACGCCTGCGCCAGCGCACCCAGATGCCGGTGATCTTCCTGACCAGCAAGGACGAGGAGGTGGATGAGCTGATGGGCCTGCGCCTGGGCGCGGACGACTATATCACCAAGCCGTTCAGCCAGCGCCTGCTGATCGAACGCATTCGCGCGCTGCTGCGACGCAACGAGAGCAGCCGTGCGGAAGGCTCGGGCGCGCCGGCCGGCGGCATACTGACCCGGGGTGACCTGGTTCTGGACGAGACGAAGCACCAGTGCATGTGGAAAGGCACCGACATCCAGTTGACGGTGACGGAGTTCCTGCTGGTGAAAGCCCTGGCCGCACGGCCGGGCATGGTGAAAAGCCGGGACCAGCTTATCGACGCGGCGTATGGCGAGAACACGTATGTGGACGACCGCACGATCGACAGCCACGTGAAACGTGTGCGCAAGAAGTTCCGCCAGGTGGATGGCGAGTTCAACGCGTTCGAGACGCTTTATGGGATTGGGTATCGATACAAGGAGTGACGTGTTCGTCAAGGTTGGGGCTCCGCCCCAAACCCCGCTGGGGCCTTGGCCCCAGACCCCATTTTGTTAGGAGCGCCGGTGACAGGGTTCTGATCCCCCACCTGACCGCCGTCACCTGACCGCCGCAGCGATCTTCTGAAAAAACACCCGGGGCAGAGCCCCTGGCCTTCCTGACTGTCAGCACGCCATCAATGCGCGCCACCTGCCGGTTTCGCGCCTTTACCTGGCCGGAAGTTCGATAGCAGCAGCGTAAACGGCACCACGCAAAACGCGGCGGCCGCGCAGACGTGAAACACATCCGTATAGGCCAGCACGGAAGCCTGCGTGCGCAGCGTCTGGTAGACCAGGCCCACCGCCGTGCTCTGCGCATCCGCCGGCGCATGGCCCATGCTGACGAGTGCGGCCTGGTTCTGCTGCACCAGCGTATTGTAAGGCTGGTTGAGCGGTGTCAGCCAGCGCGACAGATAGGCCGTCCTCACCTGGGTGCGAGACGTCACCAGCGCGGTAGCCACCGAAATGCCTATCGAGCCGCTCACGTTGCGGAACATCGTGTATAGCGCAGCCGCGTCGCCGTTCAGCTCGCGCGGCAGCGTGGAGTAGGCGATCACCGAGATCGGCACGAACATGAACGCCAGGCCGAGCGTCTGCGAGGCGCGTATCAGCGCAAGATTCGTGAATGTCATGTCGGGCGTCAGTATGGCGGAATACATCAGGGCAAAACCCATCACTGTAAAGCCGATGGTGATCAGCCACTTCGTCTGAACCCGCGGCAGGATGCGCGTGATGATAGGGATCAGCACGATGATCACCACACCACCTGGTGAGAGTATCAACCCGGCAAGAGTGGCCGTATAGCCCTGCACCTGCTGGGCGAATTGCGGGATGACCACAGCGCTCGAGTAGAGGATGAAGCCCATCGCCGCGATGCACATCACACCCAGGGCGAAGTTCTTGTTGCCCATCACATGCAGGTTCACCACCGGACGCTTGGCCGTCAGCAGCCAGCCGATGGCGCCAGTGATGCCAAGGAACGCCAGCAGGAACATGATGCGGATGAACGGCGAACCGAGCCAATCCTCGTCCTCGCCGCGGTCCAGCCCCACCTGCAGGCAGCCCAGCCCCAGGGTGATCAGCGAAATGCCGATGAAATCGATGCCGCGGCTGCGCCGGTTGGCGACCCAGGGCGGATCCTCCACCAGGGTCGCCACGCCAAACAGGCCGAGCGCGCCCACTGGGATGTTGAGAAAGAAAATCCAGCGCCAGCTATAGTTGTCGGTGATGTAGCCGCCGAGCGTAGGGCCGATGATCGGCGCCACAATGGTGGCGATGGCCACCACGCCCAGCGCCTTGCCGCGCTGACTGGCGTCGAACGTGTCCAGCACGATGGATTGCTGATTGGGCTGCAGACCGCCGCCGAAAAACCCCTGTGCCAGTCGGAAAAATACCAGTTCAGGCAGGGACGTCGATGTGCCGCACAGGAACGAGCACACGGTGAACATGCCGATGCAGATCATGAAGTAGCGCTTGCGGCCGAGCAGGTCAGACAGCCAGCCGCTGATGGTCAGCACGATGCCGTTGGCGACCAGGTAGCTGGTCAGCGCCCAGGTTGCGTCGTCATAGCTGGAAGACAGGCTGCCGGCGATGTGCGGCAGCGAGACGTTGACGATGGTGGTGTCCAGCACTTCCATGAACGCCGCCACCGTGACAACGACGGCGATCAGCCAGGGATTGGCTTTCGGTTTCCAGTTGCGGTCGGTGTCGCTCATGTCGGGACGCTTGTTGTTGGCGTAAGAACGGAGTCACGACCTTCTTTCTTGAAAGAAGGAGGCAGAAAACCTTTGCTGTCCCGCATCCGCACGAGTCGGGTGCTATCTGAGGCGGCAAGCCGCCGCAGCAGCGTGACCGACAAAAGTTTTTTGCTTCTTTTTTTCAAAAAAGAAGGCCTGGCTTCCTTCATTTCAGATCCACCGTAGGATCGACAGAAATCCCGAGCGGCAGCGGCATGTGCGGGTCCAGCCCGCTGTCGATATCGATCTTCACCGGCACGCGCTGCACGATCTTGACGAAGTTGCCGGTCGCATTCTCCGGCGGAAAGGCGGTGAATTTGCTGCCGGAGCCTAGCTGCACACTGTCGATATGTCCGGCAAGTTTCAGCGACGGGTAGGCGTCGATCGAGACGCGCACGTGCTGGCCAGCGCGCATGCGATTGAGCTGGTTCTCCTTGAAATTGGCGGTGATCCAGACCTCGGGCGAGACGATGGAGAAGATCTGCTGCCCTGGCGTGACGTAATTGCCTTTCTCGACGTTGCGGCGAGTGATCCAGCCGTCCTGCGGGGCGCGCACTACGCACCATTCCAGGTTGAGCTTCGCCTGGGCCAGGTTGGCGTCCGCCTGGCTGACATTGCCCTGCAACTGCTTCACCTGCGCGTTGCTCTGGGCGATGTTGGGCTTTACCGGTGTGGCCTGCTGCACCGCTGCCTGGGCTGAGGCGACCTGCGCCTCTGCCGAACGCAGTGCGGCCGTTGCGTAATCCACCTGCTGGCCGGAAGTGGCGGCGCGCGGGATCGATTGCTGGCGCTTGTAGTCCGTCTGCGCCTTGAACAGATTGGCCTGGGCGTCCAGCAACTGTGCCTTCGCGGACTCCAGCCGGGCAGGGAAGTTCACCTGTGCCACGTCCAGCGCGTGTGTGGCGGCGGCGTATTGTCCCTGGCTGGCGGCGAGCTGGCCCTGCGCCTGTTCCAGCGCGGCCTCGTATTGCCGCGGGTCGATATGGATAAGCGGGTCGCCCTGGCGCACGAACTGGTTGTCGTTGACGTCCAGCGAGACGACCTCGCCGGTTACACGCGGCGAGATGGTGACGGCGCGGCCGTCCGTATAGGCGTCGTCGGTGGTCTCGATGTCCTTGGTCGATTGCCAGTAGTAGATGCCGCCGGCGATCAGGCCCACCAGCACCACGACCATGGCGATGCGCACGAACGGCCGGGCGCGGGCGCGGCGCTGCTCCTGCTTGCGGTCGGCTTCCTCCTGGCGGCGCTTGTCTTCGCCGCCCTTGCCGTCGTCCTGCTTCTTGTCCCGGGGCTGCTCGCGGGGGCTCTGGTCTTCTGACTCGTCCTCATCCTGCTTGCGGCTTTGGGATGGTTCGCTGTCGGCCATGGTCTAAGCCTCATCTGTCTGACCGATCGGTTCGGTCATATGTGGCGCTTCTGTAACGCGGCAAAAGGGAGGCGGGAAGGGGAGGACGAAAGCCTTCTTGGTGAAGAACCGAACCCCGGGCTCGTGCTGGCTGGAAACGGAGCGCCTTCCCTGCCGGCCAGCAGGCGTGGCTGCCCTGGCCAGTTAAGCAAGTAAGGCGGCGGAGTTTTTCTGCCATTCCTTGAACGGCCGGCCGGCTGCCTCCCGTGCCTAGGTCACCACCAATTCCGGCTCGGGCGTGAACGCCTGCGTCCTTACCAATCGCGCATAAAGCCCGTCCGCGGCCATCAGGTCCGCGTGAGTGCCCTGCTCGACCGCCCTGCCATCGGCCATGGCGACGACGAGATCCGCATCGCGCACGGTGGAGAGGCGGTGGGCGACGATGATCGTGGTGCGCCCGGACCGCAGACGCGTGAGGGCGAGCTGCACGGCCGCTTCGCTCTCCGCATCGAGCGCGCTGGTCGCCTCGTCCAGCAGAAGCACGCGCGGGTCACGCAACAGAGCCCGCGCCAGGGCCACGCGCTGGCGCTGGCCGCCGGACAGAAGCTGGCCGCCGGTGCCGACGCGTGTGGCCATGCCGTCCGGCAAGGCGCGTATGAAGCCGGCGGCTGCGGCGGCTTCGGCGGCGTTCCAGATTTCCGCCTCGCCGGCGCGCGGACGGCCCATGGCGATGTTGGCGCCTACCGTGTCGTCGAACAGCATCACGTCCTGGCCGACATAGGCGATGGCGTCGCGCAGGCTGGCGATGGCCACGCTGCGTATGTCCGCCCCGTCCAGCAGGATGGCGCCGCCGGTCACGTCCTTCAGACGCGGGATCAAAGTGAGCGCGGTCGACTTGCCGGCGCCTGACGCACCGACCAGGGCCACGGTCAGGCCCGGCTGCGCTTCGAAGGTCAGCCCGTCCAGTCCGACACGGCCGTCCGGGTAGGTGAAGCGCACCGCCTCGAAGCAGAGATGGCCGTGCCCGGTGGGCAGTATCTGCGCGCCGGGGCGGTCCAATATCTCGGCCGGCTCGTCGATCACGCCGAACACCCGCACCAGGCCGGCCATGCCCTCCTGCAGCGCGGCGTTCAACGCACCCAGCGCGCGCACCGGGCGGGAAGCCAGCAGCAGGGCGGCCACGAAGCCGGTGAAGTCGCCCAGCGTGTTGCCGCCGTTGGCCGCCCGCCAGCCGGCAAAGCCCAGCACGGCCGCAACCGCGGCGCCGCCCAGCACTTCCAGGAACGGGTCCACACGCGCGCGGCTGCGGTTCATCTTCAGCAGCGAGTGATAGAGCGACTGGAACATGGCGTTGGCACGTCGGCGTTCGCTCTCCTCCAGACGGTAGGCGCGCACCGTGCGGGCCTGGGTGAAGCTTTCGTGCAGCAGCGTCGCCGTCTCGCCCATGCGCTCCTGCATGCCGCCCGAGGCGCGGCGGACGCGCTTGCCCACGCGCTGTATGGGAATAGCCGCCAGCGGATAGAGCAGGGCGGCGATCAGGCTGAACTCCCAGTCCAGGTAGAACATGGTGCCGACCAGGCCCACTACGGTGACCACATCGCCGATGGCGTTGACCGCCCGTATCAGCGCCTCGCGCACCGTGGTCGCGTCCGTGGTGAAGCGGGCGGCGAGCGCTGCCGGCGCCTCGCGCTCCAGCCTGGTCAGGTCGGCGCGCACGAGCTGGGCGAACATGCGCTCCTGCAGCTCGCGTATGACCAGCAGCACGAGCTGCTGGACCAGCACGGTCTGGCCGTACTGGGCCGCCGCCTTGGCCGAGGTGATGGCGAGGACCAGCGCGGGTATCTGGTAGAGAATTCGGCTGTCATGCGCCTCGAACATGCTGAGCGCGCGCTGGATGACCACCGGATAGACTGCGGTGAGGCCCGCCATCAACGCGGTGAGCAGGAGGACCAGCAGAAGCCGGCCGCCATGATGTCGTATGTGCTCGCGCCAGAGCCGCAGCATCATGGCCCGGGTGGTTGTCTCGTCCTGCATCGGAGGCGCGTGTATCACGCGCGTGTCAGGCCGCGAAGCCGGCGTGGCGCTGCTTCGGAAAGACTATGCCCGGACGTGGCGCTAATGCGCTTCGGAGGGCGCTTCGCTGCTGCGCAGGTGCCAGAGGCGCTCGTGCGAGGCCATCAACGGCGCCACGATCGCGTCGCGGCGGTCCGGCTTCGGAGCGGTGCGCAGCAGGACCAGCTCCAATGTCACGAGCAGGTCGCCGGCCACGTTGAGTTCGCCCTCGTCACACGCGTGATCGAAGGCGGCCTGTATCTTGTCGCTCAACCTGCGGCTGTAGCGTTCCTGGTCGGGCGATGCGTTGGAGGCTGTTGTCTGTGACATGTGAGTGGGACCGGGCCGTTCGCGTGCGCCAGTTTGCCAGAAAACGTGCCAACGTCAAAGCGTGACGATCACGCAATGGTCCGGCGGTCTTAACAATGCGGCGCCGGGCGCACATCCAGCTGGGTCAGCCGGCCGTTCATCTGGAAGTCGCCGAAGTTCATCGCGAGCTGGTCCGCCACGCCGTTGGCATAGTAGAGCATGCCGATCTCGTAGTCCGGTGTCTCGGCCGCGTGGCTGCGCGCGAAGAAGGCGATATGGACGTGGCCGGACGGCAGTGCCGACAGGGCCGCCCATTTCTGCGGCGGGCTGCCGGAACCGGTCTTGTCCCAGTTCTGGATCGTGACGAACGTATCCTGCGCGCCGTCCGCCCCTGTGCCGTCGAACAGCGGCACGCTGAGGAATTTCTGGCCGCCGGCCGCGGCGTCGATCAGGGCGTTGGTGTGCGCCATCGGCAGAAGCGTGCCGTCCGGCAGCAGGACCGTGGTCTTCTGCGGCGTGGTGAAATCGGCGTGCCCCGGGCCGCCGGCATGGCTCAGCGTGGCGGTGCCGTCCACCTGCTCGGTGACTGCCGTGTCGGTCACCTGCTTGCTGTGGAAGTCGAGATGGGTGCCGTCCTTGGTCTCCAGCGTCGCGTAATCGGAGACCATGTGCACGTCCTGGCCGTCCTGGTTGGTCAGGTCGATCACCAAATGCTGGGAGGTGGTCCAGGCGCCGCACGTGTCCATCACGTCGTACGTCATCGACCCGTGCGCGGCCATGACCGTCTGCGCCTTCGTGGTGTCCAGGCTGAGCGCGTAGACCGCGTGATGGGCGGCGAGCGGGGCCGCCTGGGCCGCGGTTGCGGCCAGCAGGAACGGAAGGGTTGCCAGGTGGCGCATGCGCAAGGTCGGCTCCGGTGCTGGGGTTGACAGGCTTAAAGCCTGTGGCGCACGGAAGGAAGCCGTCCCCGCCCACGGCCAGACTGGCGCCCGCCCGCCGGGCGGGACCACCTCTGCCGCTTTTTTCCGCCGTCGCGGCAACCCGGCGCATCCTGCCCCGTAGGCGAGGCTCCGAAATTGGAGATCGCAGCCAATGCCGAAAGCCACAGGATACGCCGCGCAGCATTCCTTCAGCCGCCTCAAGCCGATCAGCTTCGAACGCGACGACCCGAAGGCGAACGAGGTCGAGATCGAGGTCCTGTATTGCGGCATCTGCCACTCGGACATCCATCAGGTGAAGAACGAGTGGGGCAACACCGTCTATCCCTGCATGCCGGGACACGAGATCGTGGGCCGTGTGTCGCGCGCCGGCGCCAGCGTGACGCGCCACCGGGTCGGCGACATGGTGGGCGTGGGCTGCATGATCGACAGCTGCCGCCATTGCGAGCCCTGCCGCACGCATGACGAGAATTACTGCGAAGGCCCGAACAGCTGGCTCGCCACCTATAATGGCCCGATGGTGCCGGCCGCGAAATCGCCTGACGGCAAAAACTCGTATGGGCGCGACAACACCTATGGCGGCTACTCCAGCGCCGTCGTGGTGGCCGAGGATTTCGTGCTGAAAATCCCTGCCGGCCTCACGCCCGACGTGGCCGCGCCCATCCTGTGCGCCGGGGTGACCACCTACTCGCCGATGAAGCATTGGGGCGTGAAGTCCGGCGACAAGGTCGGCATCGTGGGCTTCGGCGGGCTGGGCGACATGGCCGCCAAGATCGCCCGCGCGATGGGCGCCGAAGTCACCATCTTCACGCGGACGAAGGAGAAGCTGGAGGAGGCGCGCAAGCTTGGCGCGATGGGTGTGCTGGAAAGCGATCAGGATACGTTGAAGAAGCTGAAAAGCAGTTTCGACTTCATCCTGAGCACGGTACCCGAGAAGCACGACGTCAACCCGTTCGTCGAACTGCTTAAGCGTGACAAGACGCTGGTGGTGGTGGGTGCGCTGGAGCCGCTGGCGCCGGTGAACAACCAGGAAGTGGCGTTCCACCGCAAGCGCGTGGCCGGTTCGCTGATCGGCAACATCGCGGACACCCAGGAGGTTTTGGAGTTCTGCGCCGAGCACAAGATCGGTCCGGACGTCCAGGTGATCCCGATCCAGGAGGTCAACCACGCCTACAAAGAGGTCATCAAAGGCGAGGTGCGGTTTCGGTATGTGATCGATATGGCCAGCCTGAAACTGGACGAGGCTGCCTAGCAGGCCAGAAGCTCTGCCCCTGGCCCCCGTTGCCGGACAGTAGCCCTAAAAAACCTGCCAGACGTATACCTACGAAGTGGGGTCTGGGGCCAAGGCCTTTGTCTGTTTGAAAACTCGCCCTGGCGGCCATCTGTCGGCGGTTTCCTGCGCTCCGGTGCTCATGGCTACAGGAGCCACTCCGCTCCGGTGCTCGAAAAATCACCGCCAGCTGACACACCAGGCCAAGTTTTCAAACAGACACTTAGCGGGGTTTGGGGCAGCGCCCCAACCTTGCCCACCCGTCAAGACTATCCCTCGCGCCATGGCATGCGGCGCTCCCGACCCTACTCGGCCGCCTCCGAATATGCGCTGACCGGCGCACAAGTGCATGCCAGGTTGCGATCCCCATACGCGTTGTCCACGCGTTTCACCGGCGGCCAGTATTTGGCGGCACCCACGCCGGCCGGGAAAGCCGCCATCTCGCGGGAGTAGGGATGGCGCCAGTTCGCCGACGCGATCTCCGCAGCCACGTGTGGCGCGTTGCGCAGCGCGTTGTCCGTGCGGTCCGCCTGGCCGGCGGCGATGGAAGCGATCTCGCCGGCGATGGCGATCATCGCGTCGCAGAACCGGTCGATCTCCGCGCGCGGTTCGCTCTCGGTCGGCTCTACCATCAATGTGCCCGGCACCGGCCAGGACATGGTGGGCGCGTGAAAGCCGTAATCCTGCAGGCGCTTGGCGATGTCCTCCACCTGTATGCCGGCCGTCTGCGCGAAGCCGCGGCAATCTAAAATGCACTCATGTGCCACCGTGCCCTGCGCGCCTCGGTATAGGATGGGGTAGTGGGCCCCCAGCCGGGCGGCGATGTAGTTGGCGCTCAGTATCGCGATCTGAGTCGCGCGTTTCAGGCCGGCGGCCCCCATCAGCCGAATATAGGCGTAGCTGATGGGCAGGATGGTGGCGCTGCCGAACGGAGCCGCCGAGACCGGGCCAATACCCGTGAAGGGCCCGGCATCCGGGCGGAACGGATGGTTCGGCAGGAACGGTGCGAGGTGTGCCGCGACGCCGATCGGGCCGATGCCGGGGCCGCCGCCGCCATGCGGGATGCAGAATGTCTTGTGCAGGTTCAGGTGGCATACATCGGCGCCGATGTGGCCAGGGCTGGTCAGGCCGAGTTGCGCGTTCATGTTGGCGCCGTCCATATAGACCTGGCCGCCATGCGCGTGAACGATTTCGCAGATTTCGGCGATCTGCTCTTCGAACACGCCATGCGTGCTGGGGTAGGTGATCATCAGTGCCGCCAGCGCAGCGGCATGCTTCTCCGCCTTGGCGCGCAGGTCGGAGACATCGATGTTGCCGTCACGGTCGCAGCCCACGACCACGATGCGCAGTCCGGCCATGGCGGCACTTGCCGGGTTGGTGCCGTGCGCGCTGCTTGGAATCAGGCAGATGCGCCGTGCGTCTTCGCCGCGCGCGGCGTGGTAGGCGCGTATAGCGAGCAGGCCGGCATATTCGCCCTGGCTGCCGGCGTTCGGCTGCAGGCTCACGGTATGGAAGCCGGTGGCGCGTGCCAGCCAGGCGGACAGGTCCGCCACCAGCGCCGCGTAACCTTGCGTCTGCGCGGCGGGCGCGAACGGGTGAATGTTGGCGAAGCCCGGCCAGGTGATCGGCAGCATCTCCGCCGTGGCGTTCAGCTTCATCGTGCAGGAGCCGAGCGGGATCATGCCGCGGTTGAGGGCCACGTCGCGATCCTCGAGCTGCTTGAGGTAGCGCAGCATCGCGTGTTCGGCGTGGTGGGCGGTGAACACGGGGTGAGTCAGGATGGGCGCGTTGCGCAACAGGCTGAGCGGGATGGAGGCGGGCGCGCTGTCGGGCGCCTGACCGAACAGGGCGCAGAGGCGGTGCAGCTCGTCGCGGGTCACCGTCTCGTCCAGCGCGATGGACACCGCATTCCCGTCCAGGCGGCGGATGTTGAAGCCGGTGTCAAGCGCGCGGGTGACCAGCGCCTCGGTGGCCGCGCTGGTCTCCAACGTGATGGTGTCGAAGAAGTCCGCGTGGCGTAGCGCGTGGCCGGCGCGGGTGGCGGCGTCGGCCAGCAGGCGGGCCTGCAGGTTCACCCGGCGCGCGATGCGCAGCAGGCCGGCGGGGCCGTGCCAGACGGCGTAGAAGCCGGCGATCACCGCCAGCAGCACCTGCGCGGTGCAGATGTTGCTGGTGGCCTTTTCGCGGCGGATGTGCTGCTCGCGCGTCTGCAGCGCCAGGCGCAAGGCGGGGTGGCCGGCAGCATCGATGCTGCGCCCCACCAGGCGCCCCGGCATCTGCCGCTTATAGGCTTCCGTGGTGGCGAAGAACGCCGCGTGCGGGCCGCCGAACCCTATCGGCACGCCGAAACGCTGCGTGCTGCCGACGACGACGTCGGCACCCATTTCGCCGGGCGGTGTCAGCATGACCAGGCTCAGCACATCGGCGCACACGATCGCCAGCGCGCCGGCCTCGTGCGCGGCCTCAGTCTCCATCTGCAGCGAGCGTAGGGCGCCGGTGGTGCCTGGATATTGCAGCACCACGGCGAACGGGTTGGCTGCCCCGATGGCAGCCACGTCGCCCGGGGCGAAGTCGACCAGGACCCAGTCCAGCGGACGGGCGCGGGTTTCCAGCACGGCGCGGGTCTGCGGGTGCAGGTCGGCGGCCACCGCGATCACCCGGCTGCCGCTGCGCGAAATGCCGTGCGCCATGGCGACGGCTTCGGCCGCGGCGGTCGCCTCGTCCAGCAGCGAGGCGTTGGCGATCGGCAGGCCGGTGAGGTCGGCCACCATGGTCTGGAAGTTCAGCAGCGCTTCCAGCCGCCCTTGCGCGATCTCTGCCTGGTACGGCGTGTAGGCGGTGTACCAGCCGGGGTTCTCCAGCACGTTGCGCAGGATCACCGGCGGCGTGTGGGTGTTGTGGTAGCCGCAGCCGATCAGGCTCTTGGTGCGGCTGTCGTTGCGTGCGGCCAGTCCGGCCAGCTCGGCCAGCACCGCGGCTTCGTCTGCCGCCGGCGGCAGATCCATCGCCTGCGGACTGCGTATGCCGGCCGGAACCGTGCGCGCCATCAGCGCGTCCAGCGACTCCGCGCCCACCAGGCGCAACATCGCCAGCACTTCGGTCTCACTCGGCCCGATGTGGCGGGCGACAAAGGAGTCGGGCGCCTCGAGCGTGTCCAGGTCGGCCAGGCTTGTCATAGGCTACAGAGTCTCCAGGAAGCTCTCATAGGCTTCGTCGTCCATCAGGGTCTCGAAGACGTCCTCGTCGCCCGGCTCCATGCGCCAGAACCAGCCTTCGCCGGTTGGGTCGCGATTGATCAGGCCGGGATCGTCGACGATGTTCTCGTTGGTCTCGGCGATGCGGCCGGCGAGCGGGGCATAGACGTCGTTCGCCGCCTTGGTGCTCTCTACCGTGGCTACCGACTCGCCTTCGACGATCTCCCGGTCCACCGCCGGCAGCTCGACGAAGACGATGTCGCCCAGCGCTTCCTGCGCGTGGTCGGTGATGCCGATGGTGAGCGTGCCGTCATCCTCCAGGCGAACCCATTCGTGGTCTTTCGTGTATCGTGTCTCGGCCATGTGTCTGCTCGCTATCTGACGTAACGGTGGGGAACGAAGGGAAGGGGCGCCACTGAAGCGGGCAGCAACTGGCCCCGGACCAGCATAGCAAGCGGTGTGCCCTCGGTTGCCAGGTCCCGCCGTACGTAGCCCATGGCGATCGGCGCGCCGAGGCTGGGCGAGAAGGTGCCGGACGTGACGGTGCCTGCCTCGGTGCCGTCCTGCGCCGCCATCGTGGTGCCGGCACGGGCGGGCGCGCGGCCCTCGGGGCGTATGCCGACACGCTTGCGGTGCGGGCCGTGCGCCAGATGGTCGGCGATGGTGGCCGCGCCCAGGAAGTCGCGCGCCTCGCGGCGCCGCTTCGGGATCGTCCAGGCGAGGCCGGCCTCGACCGGGCTGGTCAGCATGTCGATGTCCTGGCCGTAGAGGCAGAGGCCGGCCTCCAGGCGCAGCGTGTCACGCGCGGCCAGCCCCGCCGGCGCGCATTCCGGCTCGGCGAGCAGGCGCGTGGCCAGTGCCTCGGCATCCTGTGCGGGGACGGATATCTCGAACCCGTCCTCCCCGGTGTAGCCGCTGCGGCTGACCCAGCAGGCAATGCCCGCCACGGGGCAGGAGGTGACACCGAGAAAGGGCAGGCTGGCAGCCGGCGGGGCCAGGCGCGCCATGATGGCAGCGGCGAGCGGGCCCTGCAGCGCCAGCAGCGCGCGGTCTTCGTGTTGTTCCGGCTCTATGCCGTGGATGCGTAGGTGCCGGACGTCCTCCTCGGTGCGGGAGGCGTTCAGCACGACGAACAGTCGGTTCTCGCTCTTGGCGACCATCAGGTCGTCGATGATGCCGCCCAACTCGTTGGTGAGCAGGGCGTAGCGCTGGCGTCCGGGCGCCAGGCCCACGATGTCGCTGGGCGTGAGCTTTTCCAGCGCTGCGGCGGCGTCCGGCCCGTGCAGCGAGATCTGGCCCATGTGGGAGACGTCGAACAGGCTGGCGCCGCTACGCGTGTGGGCGTGCTCGGCGAGGGTCCCGGCGAACTGCACGGGCAGGCACCAGCCGGCGAACTCGATCATCCTGGCGCCGAGGCGGCGGTGCAGCGCGTCGAGCGGCGTGGTGCGCGGCGGCAGGACGGGGTCGGTGTCTAGCAGGTCGGACATGGGGTTGGTTCCGGGCACACGAGGTCAGGTCCGGTTGCCCGGCAGTCTGACCCCCCTCTGTCACGGAACCTGAGAGATTCGGGCAAGCGCCCTTTCTCCTTCGGTGCGGCGCTTGCGCGCCGGCTTTCCAGAGGCTCCGATCTCCCGCGGTCCTTGGTGCCTGAGCGTTTCCGGGGGCCGGTTGCGCCTTCGGCGGCAGGCACGTGGCCTGCTGCTCTCCCGCGGGGGATAGTGGAACTCGGGTTGTATGGCGTGGGGGAAGGGAGAAAGAAAGCAGTTCTTTTTTGAAAAAACGAACCAAAAAACTTTCGCTCCGCTGTCGCGAACCTGTCCTGCGTCTCGCGGACAGGAGGCAGAGGTTTTCAACTTCATTTTTTCAAAAAAGAAGGTCTTCCTTCCTTCTTAGTGTCGCCCTAGAAGCCCGCATGCGTTTCACCGTAGATCGCCTGGACCACATCGTGATCACCGCCCACGAGGTGGAGATCACCGCGGCCTGGTACCAGCGCGTGCTCGGCATGGAGCGCGAGGATTTCGGCCCCGAGCGGCGCTGCGCGCTGAAGTTCGGCGGCCAGAAAATCAACGTGCGGCCGGCCGATGCCCTGGGCTGGGACAGCGGGCGCGAAAGCCAGCCCGGCAGCCAGGATCTGTGCTTCGTCACCGCCGTGGGTCCGTTGGACGTGGTGGCGCATCTGCATAGCTGCGGCGTGGCGGTGGAAGCCGGGCCGGTGAAGAAGCAGGGCGCGCTCGGCGAGATAAACAGTGTCTACTGCCGCGATCCGGACGGCAATCTGATAGAGATCGCCTCCTATCTTGAGTGAGTCCTCGCCGGGGGACACGCTGCACATTGCCGATTTCGACTTCGCCCTGCCGCCCGGGCTGATCGCCCAGCATCCGGCGGTGCCGCGCGAGGCGGCACGGCTGCTTTGCGTGGACGGCGAGCTGTCCGACCGGCACGTGGCCGACCTGCCGGATCTGCTTCGCCCGGGCGACCTGCTGGTGGCCAACGACACGCGGGTGATCCCGGCCCAGCTCTGGGCAAGGCGTGGTGCCGCGCGTATCGGCATCACGCTGGACCGCCCGCTGGCAGACGGCGCGTGGCACGCGCTGGCGCGCAACGCACGCCGGCTGCGCGCCGGTGACACGCTGGTCTTCGACGGCGGTGCCGGCTTCTCCGCCGAGGTGGCCGCGCGGGACGACGATGGCGGGGTGACCCTGGTGTTCGACCGGTCCGGCGAAGCGTTCTCCCAGGCGCTGGCGCAGGCCGGCGCGCTTGCGCTGCCGCCCTACATCGCCCGGCCGGACGGCCCCACGGCGCAGGACAGGGCGGACTACCAGACGGTGTTCGCGGCCCGGGACGGCGCAGTGGCAGCTCCCACGGCAGGGCTGCACTTCACGCCGGCCTTGCTGGCCCGCCTGGCGGCACGCGGCGTGGCCCGGGTGACGCTGACCTTGCATGTAGGTGCCGGCACCTTCCTTCCCGTCCGCGGCGAGACGCTGGCGGGCCATCGCATACATGCCGAGCACGGCGTGCTGGATGACGCGGCCTGCAGGGCAATCAACGCGGCGCGCGCGGCCGGGCGGCGCATCGTGGCCGTCGGCACAACCAGCCTACGCCTGCTGGAGACCGCCACGTGTGCCGACGGCGAGACGCGGCCGTTTGCCGGCGAGACCGACATCTTCATCCATCCGGGACGGCCGGTGCGTGGCGCCGACCTGCTGTTGACGAACTTCCACCTGCCGCGCTCCACGCTGTTTATGCTGGTATGCGCGTTCGCCGGCACCGCACGCATGAAGGCGGCGTATGCGCATGCGATCGAGTGCGGGTACCGGTTCTACTCGTATGGAGACGCGAGTTTGCTTTCGCGGATGGAGGGATGAGGAAGGCCCTCTTCCTTGAAGAAGAGAAGCAAAGGACTTTCGTCTCCGCGCCTGCGCAAGGGTGCGCGCCGGTTCTGCCTATACGCGTATCTGCAGGAGCAGCGCGCGCCTTGGTGCAGGCGGGGGAGCAAAAGTTTTTTGGTCCTTTTTTCCAAAAAAGGACTGCTCGCCTTGCCTGACTTCCACTGGACGGAACACGCGGCCGACGGGCCCGCACGCGCCGGCACGTTGCACACGGCGCATGGCCCGGTGCAGACGCCGGTGTTCATGCCGGTAGGCACGGCTGGCACGGTGAAGGCGATGACGGCGGATGCGGTGCGCAGCACGGGTGCGGCCATCGTTCTCGGCAACACCTACCATCTGATGCTGCGCCCTGGCGCGGAGCGGGTAGCGGCTTTGGGCGGGCTGCACAGGATGATGGACTGGCCCGGGCCGATTCTGACGGATTCCGGCGGCTTCCAGGTGATGTCGCTGGGCAAGCTGCGCACGCTGGACGAAAGCGGGGTGACGTTCGCCTCGCATCTGGACGGAACCAAGCACCGGCTGACGCCGGAGCGGGCGATCCAGATCCAGCACCTGCTGGACGCCACGATCACCATGGTGCTGGACGAGTGCACCGCGTTTCCCGCAACGCACGCGGAGGCCGAGGCGAGCATGACGCTGTCCATGCGCTGGGCGGCGCGCTGCCGCGAGGCGTTCGTGGCGCGCGAGGGCTACGCGCTGTTCGGCATAGTGCAGGGCGGCGTTTATCCGGATCTGCGGGCGCGCTCGGCCGAGGCGCTGCGCGCGGTGGGGTTCGAGGGTTACGCGATCGGCGGCCTCGCGGTAGGCGAGGGGCAGGCGGCGATGTTCGATACGCTGGAGGCCACCGTGCCGCATCTGCCGGCGGACCGGCCGCGCTACCTGATGGGGGTGGGCACACCGGACGACCTGGTGGGCGGTGTCATGCGCGGCGTTGACATGTTCGACTGCGTGATGCCGACGCGGGCCGGGCGCACGGGCCGGGCCTTCACCAGCCGTGGTGTGCTGAACATGCGCAACGCGCGCCACGCCGGCGATGCGGGCCCTGTCGATCCCGCGTGTTCGTGCCCGGCCTGCTCGCGGCACAGCCGGGCCTACCTGCACCATCTGTTCCGCTGCGAGGAGATGCTGGGGCCAATGCTGCTGACCTGGCACAACATCGCGTATTACCAGTCGTTGATGCGCGGGTTGCGCGCGGCGATCGAGGCCGGGCGGCTGGCGGCGTTCGCGGCGGCGGCACGGGCGGGCTGGACGGCGGAGCGGCCTGGTCCCGCCGACGAAGCTGTAACGGCAACCGCCTGAGTTTTGCACTGTGTCGTGCCATATGCAGGGTTACGCCGTTGTCGCTCTCTCGAGGCCTGCACGATCACATGGACACCGTTCCCCCGCCACTGACCCAACTCGGCCAGCCTACCACCTGGCCGCAATCGCCGGACGAGGCGCAACTGGAGCGCGTGCCGGCGCCGGCGCAGGGCAGGAACTACGTCGTCCGTTTCGCAGCTCCCGAGTTCACGTCGCTCTGCCCGATCACCGCCCAGCCGGACTTCGCTCACCTGGTCATCGACTACATCCCGTCGGCGTGGCTGGTGGAGAGCAAGTCCCTGAAGCTGTTCCTGGGCAGCTTCCGCAACCACGGCGCGTTTCACGAGGCGTGCACCATGCAGATAGCCGAGCGGCTGACCGGGCTGCTGGCGCCTGTCTGGTTCCGCATAGGCGCGTACTGGTATCCGCGCGGCGGCATGCCCATCGACGTGTTCTGGCAGAGCGGTCCGCCGCCGGAGGGAACCTGGGTGCCGGAGCAGGGCGTGCCGGGATATCGCGGGCGTGGATAGGATGGCTGTCGTTGCCTGAGGCCCGCATACGCGATCAGGCGCTGAAGCTGGGCTTCGACGCGGTGGGTTTCGCACCGGCCCATCTGGGTCCGGAAGCCCGCGCCCATCTGACTGATTTCCTGGCCGCCGGCCGCCACGGCGACATGGGGTGGCTCGCCGAACGCGCAGAGCAGCGTGCTCATCCGCAGAGCCTGTGGCCGGAGGCGTGCAGCGTGATCGCGCTTGGCCTGTGCTACGCGCCGCCGGACGACCCACTGGCCACGCTGGCGCGGCCCGACCGTGGCAACATCAGCGTCTATGCCCGCCATCGCGACTACCACGACGTGCTGCGCGGCAAGCTGAAGCATCTGGCGCAATTCGTCGTCAGCCGGTTCGGCGGCGCGGTGAAGGTGTTCGTGGACACCGCGCCGGTGATGGAGAAGCCGCTGGCGCAGCAGGCGGGATTGGGCTGGCAGGGCAAGCACACCAACCTGGTCTCTCGCACGCATGGGTCCTGGCTGTTCCTGGGCGAGATATTCACCACGCTGGAGCTACCGCGCAGCGCTCCCGCCGGTGGCGGGTGCGGCAGCTGCACGCGTTGCCTGGCGGCGTGCCCCACGGACGCGTTTCCCGCGCCCTACCAGCTCGATGCGACGCGCTGCATCTCCTACCTGACGATCGAGCACGCCGGTCCCATTCCACACGCGCTCCGGCCGGCGATAGGCAACCGCATCTACGGGTGTGACGACTGCCTGGCAGTCTGTCCGTGGAACAAGTTCGCCCAGGCCGGCCGTGAGGAGAAGCTGGCCGCGCGCGCCGACCTGGCGGCGCCACGTCTTGCCGAGCTGGCTATGCTCAACGATGCGTCGTTCCGGACGATGTTTTCCGGCTCGCCGATCAAGCGGAGCGGCCGCAACCGCTTCGTTCGCAACGTGCTGACGGCGCTCGGCAATTCCGCGGATGCGTCGTTGCGTCCGGTGGCGCAAGCGCTGGCCGGCGATGCCGATCCGGTGGTGGCCGAGGCGGCGCAGTGGGCGGCGGGCCGGCTTTAGGCGAGAAAGCTACTCCCCGGCGTCTGCAGCAGCCGGTCCGTCAAAACAGGCCGAAGCCGCGGAACAGCGGGGAAGCAAAAGTTTTTCGCTTCTTCTTTCAAAAAAGAGGGCCTTCCTTGCTTCCTTTCTGTGCACATACCGCCCGATGCCGTCCTTGACCAAACGCAGCTTCTCCCTGGCAGGACACCGGACCAGCGTGGCCTTGGAGCCTGCGTTCTGGGATGCGCTAGAGCGCGCCGCCCGGACGTCCGGCACCACGTTGCTCGGCATCGTGGCAGATATCGATGCGGCACGGGCACCGGGGCAGTCGCTGGCCTCGGCGTTGCGCGTGTGGGCGCTGGAGAACGCTGCCGGCCGTTGATCGGAGCCCGGAGCCGCCGGTGCGGCAAGCAGTATAGGTGAGGCCGAGATTCTGCTTGCCCTGCCGGCCCTGCTTACCCGAAACCTATTTCGTTCTCGCTGTTAACGAACGCGCAACCACCAGGCCGGCAATGTCCGCTCACCCGAAAAACCGGGTGCACCGAGTGGAGAATCCAGATGGAAGCCTCTTTTACCCAAGCAGACGCCGCCCACGTCAGCCCCCTGATGATCGCTGACCGCCTGCTCACCCTTGCCAAGGACGCCGACCGTGCCGGTCTTCGCCGCCCGGCGCAGCGCCTGCTGCAACTCGCATTTGCCGTGTATGACGAGAAGCCGGGTCACGCCTGAACCCGGTGCGAAGCGCGGAGGCAGGCGCGTCCGCCGGCTTGCGAGCGGCGCCGCCGCGCTGCTGTTCTGCACCCACGCATGGGCCCAGCCGGCACCCGGCCACGGGCTGCCGGGGGACAGCGTGCTGCCGAGGCAGACGCTGCCGGCGGCGAGGCGCGCCTGGATGGCCCGGCAATCCGCCCTTTGCCTTGTGGCGATAGCTGATTCCGGCGAGCGCTACGGCCTGCCGCCCGGCTTGCTGCCCGCCATCTCCCGTGTGGAGACGGGCCGGAAGCTGCCGGTTACCGGAGATCGCCAGCCCTGGCCCTGGGCGGTCAACGCCGATGGGGAGTCGCTGTTTTTCGACACGCGGGCCCAGGCGGTGGCCGAGACGACGCGACGTCTGGCGAGCGGTGCCCGCTTTGTCGATATCGGCTGCATGCAGGTCGATCTTCGCGAGCATGCCAGCGCGTTCCCGAGCCTGGCGGACGCGTTCAACCCCGCGCTGAATGCGGATTACGCCGCGCGGCTGCTCGTCTCGCTACGCTCCGGCAGGCGCGACAGCGAACGTGGCTGGGCGCTGGCGTCGGGGCTCTATCATTCAGGTACGCCTGGGCTGATGCAGCCTTATGCCGCACAGGTGGCGCGCATGCGGGAGACGCAGAAATCCAGCCTCGCGAATTGACGCTTGATGTAAGCAACGCCTTCTTCTTCAAAAAAAAGCGAAAAGCTTTTGCTCCTGACGGCTGCACGGGGACACGCTCTGGCTCCACGGATGCGCGCTTTGGCGGAACTCGAGCGCAACCTACGCAGGCGAAAAATCAAAAGCCTTTTTGATTATTTGCCGAAAAGCGGTGCTTTCTTCCGCTCACGCGCAACGCGCCAAACCAGCCCGGAACCGCCGGGCGTTCTGCACATAAGCCGGCGCGGTCATCGCGAACTTCGCGCGCTCCTCCTCGCCCAGCACGCGCACCAGCCTGGCCGGCGTGCCCGCCCACAATTCGTTGGCGCCGATGCGCTTGCCCGGCGTCAGCACGGCACCGGCGGCCAGCACGCCGCCCGATTCGATCACCGCGCCGTCCAGCACCGTGGCACCCATGGCGACGAAAGCGCGATCGTGCAGCGTGCAGGCGTGCACGATGGCCATGTGGCCGACCGTGACGTCCTCGCCCACCAGGCAGGCCATGTCCTCGCCGGGGTTGCAGTGCAGCAGGCTGCCGTCCTGGATGTTGCTGCGGGCGCCTACGCGTATCAGGTTGGTGTCGCCGCGCAGGATGCAGCCGAACCAGATGCTGGCCTGCGCGCCGATCTCCACACGGCCCACGAGCACGGCGGTGGGCGCGATCCAGGCATCCGGGGCAATCTTCGGGGTGATGCCGTCCAGTGACCAGAGAGGGCCGGATGCGGACGGGACTGGGAGGTCCATGGATATCTCCTGGGCGAAAGCGGGGCTGGAGAAGAGGAAAGCAAGTCTTTCGTGGCTCTACAGAACCAGCAGCTCTATTTGGCTATCGCGGGCGCCGAAGCAGAGGCTTTTGCGTTCCTAGCTGCTTATACCCAGCATCAGCGTCAGGTTCTGCACGGCGGCGCCCGATGCGCCTTTTCCCAGATTGTCCAGCCGCGCCACCAGCACGGCTTGCCGGGCAGCGTCCTCAGCGAAGACGTGCAGCTCCAGCAGGTCCGTGCCGGCCAGCGCGGCGGGTTGCAGGCGCGTGGCACCGCCGGGGATCACGCGCACCGCGGTGCTGCCTTCATAATGGGCGGCGAGAGCGTCGCGCAGGTCCGCGCCGGTGAGGCGGCCGGGCAGAGTGTCCAGATGAAGCGGAATGCTGACGAGCATGCCCTGCGGAAAATGCCCGACGGCGGGGACGAAGATCGGGCGGCAGGTGAGGCCGCTATGCAGCATCGTCTCGGGTATGTGCTTGTGGTCCAGGCCGAGCCCATAGAGTTCGAAGGCGGGGCCGCCTGCTGCCTCGTGCGCCACGATCATCTGCCGCCCGCCGCCGGAATAGCCGCTGACGGCGTTGATGCTGACGGGCGTGTCGGGCGGCAGCAGGCCCGCTTCGGTCAGCGGGCGCAGCAGGGCGACGGCGCCCGTGGCGTAACAGCCCGGGTTGCTGACATGGCGTGCGGCGGCGATGCGCGCCGGCTGGGCGGGCGTGAGCTCCGCAAATCCGTAGGTCCAGCCCGCCGCCACGCGGAAGGCGGAGCTTGCGTCAAGGATGCGGGGTGCCGCGCCGCCCAGGCTTTCGGCCAGCGCCACGGCCTGGCGGGACGCGTCGTCCGGCAGGCACAGCACGACCACGTCTGCCTCGCGCATGAGCGCCTGGCGGGCCGCTTCGTCCTTGCGCAGCGCCGGATCTATGGTGAGCAGGGTAACGGGCAGGCCGGCCAGGCGCTCGCGTATGCCCAGGCCGGTGGTGCCGGCCTCGCCGTCGATGAACAGGGCAGGCATCAGGCAAGGCCTTCTTTTTTGGAAAAAAGAAGCAAAAAACTTTTGCTTCCCCGCCTGCACCAGGGCGTGGCCTGGTCCTGCCAGTAAGGGTGGTGGCAGAACCAGCGCGCATCGGCGTGCAGGCGCAGGAGCAATAGTTTTTCGCTTCTTCTTTTCAAAAAAGAAGGCCTTGCTTGCTTACCTCTTCGAGAACTGGAAGCTACGCCGCGCCTTCGCCTTGCCGTACTTCTTGCGCTCGACCACGCGGCTGTCACGGGTAAGGAAGCCGGCAGTCTTCAGGATCGGCCGCAAATCCGGCTCGTAGTAAGTCAGCGCGCGGCTGATGCCGTGGCGCAGCGCGCCGGCCTGGCCGGACAGGCCGCCGCCATTCACCGTGCAGAACACGTCGAACTGGTTGTAGCGGTCACTGACCAGGAAGGGCTGGGTAATCAGCATGCGCAGCACAGGACGGGCGAAATACTGGCCGACGCGCTTGCCGTTGACCTGGATTTCCCCCTTGCCCGCTTTGATCCAGACGCGCGCAATGGCGTTCTTGCGGCGACCGGTAGCGTAGCTGCGGCCCAGCGCGTCACGCTTGGGCTCGCGCTTCGGCGCGCCGGACTCGGTGGTGCCAACGCCGGTGCCGGTGGCAGCGGTGACGAGGTCCTTGAGATCGGCCAGCGACCGTGTGGTTTCCGACATGGTCTCAGACCCTCTTGTTCTTGGGGTTCATGGCAGCAACGTCCAGCGTCTTGGGCTGCTGGCCGTCATGCGGGTGCTCGGTGCCGGCATACACGTACAGGTGCTTCATCTGCGCGCGCTGCAGCGGGCCGCGGGTGATCATGCGTTCCACCGCCTTTTCCACCACCTGGCCCGGGCGCTTGCTCTCCAGCCGCTGGCGTATCGTGCGGCCCTTGATGCCGCCGGCAAAGCCGGTGTGGTAGTAGAACACGTCCTGCTCGGCCTTCTTGCCGGTCACCCGCACCTTGTCGGCGTTGATGACGATCACGTTGTCCCCGCAATCGACATGCGGCGTGAAAGTGGGCTTGTGCTTGCCGCGCAGGCGGTTGGCGATGATGCTGGCGAGACGGCCCAGGACGACGCCCTCGGCGTCGATCAGCAGCCAGTCCTTGGTCACCTCCGCCGGCTTAAGCGAGCGGGTGGTCTTCAACATGGTTCTATCCCGGATGGAGCGAGACGCGGTGTTTGGCGGCAAGATACGGCTGGGTCAAGGTTTTTTCTGTGTGGTAACGTGATACCACATGTGATCGGGGCGTCCGGCCGCTCCGGGGCGGCGCTGTGCCGGTCTCTGGCGGCGGATGGGGCAAGCTACGTGCCGTTGGTGCGCGATCCGGCGCGCTGGCGCCAGACCGGCCTGCCGGGAGAGGCGCGCGTGGCAGACCTGGCCGACGCGCCGGCGCTGGCCCGCGCGCTGGCCGGCGCCACGCACGTGGTCTCCTGCGCCCACGCCCGCCACGTGCCGGCCATCCTGGCGGCAGCCCCCCCATCGGCCGCCTTCGTGTTCCTGGGCAGCACGCGCAAGTTCACGGCCTGGCCGGACGCGCACGGGCGCGGCGTGCTGGCCGGCGAGGCGGCCCTGCTTGCCTCCGGCCGGTGCGGCGTGATGCTGCACCCGACCATGATCTACGGCGCGCAGGGCGAGGACAACGTGCAGCGCCTGGCCGCCCTGCTGCGCCTGCTGCCCGTGGTGCCGCTGCCAGACGGCGGCCGCGCGCTGGTGCAGCCGATCCACCAGGACGACGTGACACGCTGCCTGCGCCACGCGCTGGCCGCCGCATGGGACGGCCCGGCCGCCCTGGTGATCGCGGGCGCGGCACCGGTGAGTTACGCCGGGTTCGTGCGCACCGTGGCCCGCCATGCCGGGCTGCGGCCGCCGCGCATCGTGGCCGTGCCATCGGCGGTGCTGCGCCTGACCGTCCGCCCCCTGGCCCTGGTGCCGCGCCTGCCGCGCGTCGCGCCCGACGAGATACGCCGGCTGACGGAGGACAAGGCGTTCGACATCGCACCGATGCGGACGCTGCTGGGGGTGGAGCCCCGCAGCCTCGACGAAGGCCTGGCCAGGCTGTTCGGCCGGCCCGCGCAACCAGGGCGATGATCGATTGTCGCGGTGATGGAGAGGGCCCTCGCACACGGTGCCGCTGGAGCCCGTGGTGCTGAGCTGGTCGGGGAACGGCCCGTTGGGTATCGACGCCGCGGCGAGCAAGCACGCGTCCCTGGCTGGCGCCACCACGGTGGCCCAGATACGCGCCGCGCTGCGTTAGGTCAGGCGGCGCCGGTGAACGCCTGGCGCAGCCCGTCCAGCCCGATCTGCATGGCGAGTGCGGCCAGCAGCACGCCCAGCACGCGGCCTGCCACGCTGGCGCCGGTGTCGCCCAGCCCGCGGGCGATCCACTTGGCGCCGAGCAGGCAGACAAAGGTGGCGCCCACGCTGACCGCCACCGCCGCCTCGATGGAGAGTATCTTCAGCGCGTCGCCGCCGGCATGGCTGTGCAGCACCACCATGGTAGTCATCCCGCCGGGCCCCGCGATCAGCGGGATGCCCAGGGGAAAGATGGCGATGTCCTCCTCCGTGCGTATGGCGGCCTGGCGCTCCTGGTCCGTCTCGCGCAGGGCGTGGCTGCCGCGCACCATGTCGGCGGCGGTGATGAACAGCAGAATGCCGCCGGCCACGCGCATCGCCGGCAGACCGATGCCCAGCGAGGCGAGCAGGCTTTCGCCGGCCAGACCGAATACCGCCAGCACGAAAAAGGCGAGTAGGCAGGCGCGGCGGGCCTGGCTGACGCGCTCGGCATGGGTGTCGTTCGGCGTCATGGCGGCGAACACCACCGCGGTGCCGGGCGGGTCGACGATCACCAGCAGGGCGACCACGGCGTAAAAGAAGGTGTTCAGGCTGGACCAGTGCACGGCCGAATCCCCCAGGCGACACAACGGCTTCTACATGCGCGCTCTTGCCTGCGCGAGGTCCTCCGGCGTGTTGACGTTGTGGAACGGATCCGGCGCGTCGGCGAACCACACGGCCCGCATGCCTATAGTGGCGCCGAACGCGCGCACCCGTCCGGAAGGCTGGCCGGCGAGCCAGTCCGCGAGCGCCGCCCGGCAGGCGACGGGCCAGAGCGCCACCAGCGGATGCATTCCGGTGGCACTCTCCGCCCAGGCAGGGGCGGCGCCCAGACGCGTGGCAAGGTCTGACGGGATGAACGGGGTGTCACCCGGCACGCTGAGCAGGGAGTCCGCGCCGACCGAGGCGGCCCAACCGAGGCCGCGCAGCACGCCGCCGAGCGGGCCGCGGCCGATGATCTCGTCTGGCAGAACGGGCAGGCCCAGATGGGCGTAGCGGGTGGGATCGCCGTTGGCGGAGATCGCGACCGGGCTCGCCTGCAGGTTCAGCCTTGCCAGCAGGTGCTCGATCAGCGCCCGCCCGCCCGCTTGCAGCAGCGCCTTGTCCACGCCGCCCATGCGTGTGGCACGGCCGCCGGCCAGGATCAGGGCTGCTGGAGGATTGGGGCGAACGACGGGGATCGAACCCGCGACAACCGGTACCACAAACCGGCGCTCTACCAACTGAGCTACGTCCGCCACACGGGTTTGGGCGATTTATACGGGGGCAGGGAGCAAGGCAAGGCAAGCAGTCCTTTTTTGGAAAAAAGGACGAAAAAACTTTCGCTCCGCGGTCGTGGACCGCCAGCCCAGCCGTCGACCGAGAGCAACAGTTTTCGAATGCTTTCGTGCAAAGAAGGCGTGCCTGCTTACGCCGCCCGCGCCTGCGCCCCGAAATGCCGCGCCAGGCGGGCGCATGCCTCGTCCAGCACCTCGTCTTTCTTGCAGAACGCGAACCGCACCCAGCAGCGCGGCGGTGCCGCCTCGTAGAACGCTGATACCGGGATTGCCGCCACGCCGGCCTGCTCGGTGATGTGGCGGCAGAACGCCTGGTCGTCGCCGGTGAAGCCGAGCGGCGTGTAGTCGGCCGTCACGAAGTAGCTGCCCTGGGCAGGCAGCACGCGGAAGCCGATCGCGGCCAGGCCGGCCGACAGGCGCGCACATTTGGCGGCCAGGCTGGCGGCAAGCTCGGCGAAATACGCGTCGTTTTTGGCCAGCCCGAGCGCCACGGCGCGCTGCAGGTTGGGCGGCGTGGTGAAGGTAAGGTTCTGGTGCGCCTTCGCGACGATTCCCACCAGCGCAGGCGGCCCGCTTACGTAGCCGACCTTCCAGCCGGTCAGTGAGAACGTCTTGCCGGCGCTGCCGACGCGCAGGCAGCGTTGCGTCATTCCAGGCAAGGTCATGAGCGGCACGTGGCGGGCAGGCGGGAACACCAGGTGCTCGTATACCTCGTCGCAGATCGCCACAGCGTCATGCGTGCGCACCAGGCCGGCGATGAAGGCCAGCTCGTCTGCGGTGAACACCTTGCCGGTGGGGTTCATCGGTGTGTTGAGCAGGATGGCGCGGGTGCGCGGGCCGAAGGCGGCCGCCAGTGCTTCGCGCGGCAGATCCCAGTCTGGCGGCTCCAGGCGGACCAGCTTCGGCACCGCGCCCAACAGACGCACGATGGGCAGGTACGTGTCGTAAAGCGGCTCGATGAGCACGATCTCGTCGCCCGGGTTCAGCGTGGCCATCAGGCAGGCGGTCAGCGCCTCGGTGGCGCCGCTGGTGACGACCACGCCCGCCGCCGGGTCGATGTTCAGCCCCCAGAAGCGCGCATTGGCGGCGGCCACCGCCTGGCGCAGCTCGGGCACGCCGGTCAGCGGCGGATACTGGTTGCGGTTGTCCAGCAACGCGTCAGCGGCGGCGCGGATCACGTCCTGCGGGCCTTCGGTGTCCGGGAAGCCCTGGCCCAGATTGATGGCGCCGTGCTCGTTGGCGAGCGCGGACATCACGGTGAAGATGGTGGTGCCGGCAGCCGATAGCAGCGTGTTCATTGGTTAGCTCCCGAGATGGAAGGAAGGCCTTCTTTTTTGGGAAAAGAAGCAAAACTTTTGTTCCTGCGGCGCTGCCAACATCTCGGCCATTCGGAGCGCACCTGGCTGCCGCAGATTTGGAGGGCAGAGATTTTGGTCCTTTCTTCAAAAAAGGACTGCTTCCTTGCTCTGCCTCGCCATGCGACACCTAGCGGCAAAAACCCCGCCGCGGAGGCGTTCCATGAAGAAAATCGAGGCCGTGATCAAACCTTTCAAGCTGGACGAGGTGAAGGAGGCGCTGCACGAGGTGGGCTTGCAGGGCCTGACCGTGATCGAGGCCAAGGGATTCGGCCGGCAGAAAGGACATACGGAGCTGTACCGTGGCGCCGAGTATGTGGTGGATTTTCTGCCGAAAGTGAAGATCGAGGTGCTGTGCGACGACGCCATGGCGGAGCGGGCGGTTGAGGCGATCATCGGGGCGGCGAGGACGGGGCGGATCGGCGACGGCAAGATCTTCGTCACTGCCATCGAGGAGGTTGTGCGCATCAGGACCGGAGAACGCGGCGAACTGGCGCTGTAAGTCTGCAACCCGCCTTCCTGGCCGCCATGGCGGAGCAGAAAACCCGCCGTTGCCCGCGAAGCAGTGCCTGGCCTGCCTCCCTTGCCAAAACGGCCCCAATCTTGCTCAACCAGCAGTGCTACCGAACACAAGGATGAACCATGGCCAAAAAGGTGCAGCCCGCCGAACCCTCCGCCGTCTCCAAATGCCTGGAGCTGATGCGCGAGAACTCGGTCGAATACGTGGACCTGCGGTTCACCGACCCGCGCGGCAAGTGGCAGCACACCGCCCAGCACGTCTCCACCATCGATGACGATGCCTTCCGCGACGGGATCATGTTCGACGGCAGCTCGATCGCCGGCTGGAAGGCGATCAACGAGAGCGACATGATCCTGATGCCCGACCCGGCCAGCGCGGTGATGGACCCGTTCGCGGCCAAGCCGTCGATGATCCTGTTCTGCGACATCATCGAGCCCAGCACCGGCCAGCCTTATAGCCGCGACCCGCGCAGCACGGCGAAGAAGGCCGAGGCGTACGTGGCCGCCAGCGGCGTGGGCGATACCGCGTTCTTCGGCCCAGAGGCCGAGTTCTTCATCTTCGACAGCGTGAAGTTCGGCACCGGCGGCAATTACGGCCACTATAAGCTGGAGAGCGTGGAGGGGCCTGACGCCTCCATGAAGGACTATCCGGAAGGCAACATGGGCCACCGCCCCGGCGTGAAGGGCGGCTATTTCCCCGTGCCGCCGGTGGACAGCGAGAGCGACCTGCGCGCCGAGATGCTGTCGGCGATGGGCGAGATGGGCCTGCCGATCGAGAAGCACCACCACGAGGTAGCGCAGAGCCAGCACGAGTTGGGCACCAAGTTCGGACCGCTGGTGGTCAGTGCCGACCAGATGCAGATCTACAAATACTGCGTGCACAACGTGGCGCACAGCTACGGCAAGACGGCCACCTTCATGCCGAAGCCGATCTATGGCGACAACGGCAGTGGCATGCATGTCCACCAGTCCATCTGGAAAGACGGCAAACCTGTCTTTGCCGGCAACGCGTATGCGGACCTGTCGGAGACCGCGCTGCACTACATCGGCGGCATCATCAAGCACGCCAAGGCGCTGAACGCGTTCACCAACCCCAGCACGAACAGCTACAAGCGGCTGATCCCGGGCTTCGAGGCGCCAGTGCTGCTGGCCTATTCGGCGCGCAACCGCTCGGCCAGCTGCCGCATCCCCTACGCCACCAACCCGAAGGCCAAGCGGGTGGAAGTGCGCTTCCCGGACCCCACGGCCAACCCGTATCTGGCGTTCGCGGCGATGCTGATGGCCGGGCTGGACGGCATACGCAACAAGATCCATCCCGGCGAGCCGATGGACAAGGATTTGTATGACCTGCCGCCGGAGGAGCTGAAGGACATTCCTACCGTTTGCGGTTCACTACGCGAGGCGTTGGGCGCGCTGGCGGCCGACCACGAGTTCCTGCTGGCGGGCGACGTGTTCAGCCGCGACCAGATCGAGAGCTATATCGAGCTGAAATGGGGCGAGGTGTACCGGTTTGAGCACACGCCGCATCCGGTAGAGTTCGAGATGTACTACTCGGTTTGACTTGCCGGGAGGGCCAGGGGCTCTGCCCCTGTGCGCCTGTTTCGATACTCGGCTGGCGGCGAACCGATTTTTCGCCGCCGGCCGCTTATACACAAACCAAGTTTTCAACAAACACGCTAAGACCTGCAACCCTACCCCCACAAAATGAGGTCTGGAGCCGAGGCCCCAGCACGGGTCTGGGGCAGAGCCCCAACCTTGCAAGCCTAACGACTCACCTCGGGATGTCTGCCTGGGCTGCCGCGGGCACAGCGGCGTCTATCAAACGGATCGCCTGGTCCGTCTGGCCGGAGCCCACAGCCTGCAGGGCCTGGGAGATCTGCGCCACCACCGGGCTGGACGCAGGAACGCGCTCGTTGCCACGGACGACGGAGCGGTCCAGCGCGCGTGTCTCGGCCCGTTCCAGGGCTTCTTGCGCCTGGCCGGTGTGGCCGGACTGCAGGGACGATTTTGCGTCCAGCAATAACGTCTGCAGGTCGTCGCTGGCCGGCGGGGCGGGCAGGTTGGGCGCCAGCTCCGAACGCGTGGTCTGCGGGTTGAGGTTGCCGGCGTTGTCCGACCTGGGCAGCGACTGGCCGGTGCCGATGACGTTGCCCGGCCGCGCACCGTCAGGCGAAGGCTGTGCCTGAGCTGCGGCTGGCAACGCCGTAAGGATAAGCGTTGCGGCCAAAGCAGCGATGTGCCGCACGACCCGGCCTCCCTCGTCAGGCAGGCTTGGTGTCTTCCGGCCCGGTGGTGCCGCCGACGGCCACGGGGTCGCTGGCCGGAAAAGTGTCGTCCAGCGCCTCGTCACGCTCGACGTCTTCTTTCTGGCTTTCCTGCTCGTCATCCCGCCTGGTTCCACTCATGATTTTGTCCCTCGTATGCGAAGCGAACGCAGGAGGCGGCGCCACGGTTTGATCGCCGGTCTGCCGGGTGCTGGATCAGGGGATTGCGCACGGTATTTGGCCAGGAGTGGCGCGGCGGCCCAGCTCCAGGCCGGATCGCCCTCCCAGGGCTGGGCCAGCAGCCGCGCCTGGGCGATGTCACCGCAGGCTGCCAGCGCTTCGGCTTCCCCGATGTCGAGCTCCGCCGGTTCGGGGTGCGGCAGGTCGCGCGCATGGCGGACAGCGCGCAGCGCCGCCTGGGGCCGCCGATGGGCAAGCAGCGCTGCCGAAAGCGCCAGCCAGAAGGCGGCACTGCGGCGCCGGGATGTGCGCAGCGCGCGCGCGAAGGCCACAGCGTCGAAACGATCCTCTATCATGTCCAGCAGCATCGGCGTGAACAGGTCCGCCTGCTGCAGCACCCGCATTTCCTGATGCCGGGCAAGGCGGACCGGAACCACGCTTAGCTTGTGCCGGTTGCGTATCGCTGCCGCATGCTGGCGGTCGACACCGCCGGGATCGAAGATGACCCAGCCTTCCACGGGCGGCGTGACCTGGTCGATTCTGTCATGGCGGAACCCGCCGGAGGCAGCGATGCGCGCGGCCTCCGCCGGCCAGCGTGTCTCGTAGGGTGCGCGCGCCGGATCGATCGAGTATTGCGGGCAGACCGCGATCACCCGGCTGAGCCGGAGAATGTCGGCGAAGTTGATGCTGGCATAGCCGCCCATGCTGCCGCCATAGCCCACAAGTTCATGGTCCGGCAGAGCCGCGCGTATGGTGGCAAGCGCCGTCTCGATCTCGTCGTGCTGAAACCAGTCGTTCTCCGCGGCCAGGATGCCCACGGCGTTCATGCCCCTGTGCGCGAAGAAACGTTCCGCGGCAAATTCCGCGTCCAGGCTGGGCTGCGGGAGCCAGTACTCGAAACACACGACGGCGAACGGGCGGTCGTTGCAGTTCAGGTAGCGAACGGCATAGCGTTCGCCCCGGTGCAGGATGACGACGCGGGGAGAGGCTGGCCCGGTCATGCGATCGGAGTTGCCTGCGTGTCGTCCGGCATCGATCCATTTACCGCATGGGACTCCGGATCGGCAATCCGGCCAGACGCCGGCGCCGCGAAAGCGAGCGGATCTGGCTCGGAATACGATCTCCGGAAATCTCTCGCTGATTCCATCTGCAACAGCCAGCTGCGTCCTGCAAGTCGTGATGTTCCAGATGCGAAATGCGACGGTTCGCTCTCCCTGTTCGCTTGGAGGTCGCCGTGCGTTTTACCTGGGAGGCCTTCCGGCATCGGTCTATGTTGCCGCCTGGCAACACTGGCTTGCCGCGCGCTTGACGCGATTAGTGTGCCCACCCTAACGTTCCGGCTTAGACAAGCCTGGCTGCGCCGCCGAAATCGGTCGGCCGGGCATCGCCAGACCGGCCGCAGAGCCGGCGGCATCGAAAGGGGATGAGGGCGTGGTCAAGTCATCAATGTTGAAGTCCGGCAACGCGGCACGTCGTACCCGCCGTGGCATGTTGCTGGCCGGCGCTGCGGTATCCACGGCGATATCGGGCAGCGCGCTGGCCTATGACGGAACCGTTGGTGGCTTTCAGATCAGCATCGACACGACGCTGTCTTCCAGCGTCGATGTGCGTGCCTCTCCGATCGACCAGAATTTCGTGGGCGTGGCCAATGGCGGCAAGTTCGTGCTCGCCAACAACGACAACGGCACGTTGAACTACAAGAACAACACGCCCGTCGCGGCAACGCAGCGCATCACCACGGAAGTGCAGATCAAACGCGAGGATTACGGCTTCTTCATTCGTGCAACGGGCTTCTACGACCCGATCACCGACAGCGAGAGCACCGATTTCCAGAAGCTTCCGCGCGCCGCGGTGCGCGACGTGGGCGCCGATCTGCGCCTGCTGGACGCCTATGCGTTCGCGCGTCCGGATATACTCGGCCATCCAGTGGATGTGCGCGTCGGCGCACAGGCGCTGAACTGGGGCGAGAGCACCTTCATCGGCGGCGGCATCAACTCGATCACGCCTGTCGACGTGACCGCGCTGCGCACGCCCGGTTCCGAGCTGCGCAACGCGTTCCTGCCGATACCGGTGGTGGACGTGAAGACGGAAGTCGTGCCGGACCTGACGGTCGAGGCCTATTGGCAGCCTGTCTGGACGCGCGACAGGCTCGAGCCCGACGGATCGTTCTTCGGCACCAACGACTCGCTGCTGGACGGCGGCACCTGGGGCAACCTGCGTAACGACTTCCCCGACAACATGAAAAGCATCTACGGCATAAGCCTGCCCGCGGGCGACATTTTCGGCGCGTCGCTTTCCCGCAGCACCGACCGGCATCCGACAGGGCTGGACGAGTTCGGCATCGCGCTCCGCAAGACCTTCACCAGCCTGGGTGATACCGAGATCGGGCTGTATTTCGAAAATTATGACAGCCGGACACCGTTCGGTTCGGACCGCACCGGTGCCTACAACATCTCCGGCCTGGGCGGCGTGCTGGCCGAGCTGCCGCCCCAATTGGGCGCCCTGCTCTCCGGGCAAAAATTCTACGCGTCCAAGACCTACAACTCCACGGCGAGCTTCTTCGCCGACTATCCGAAGGACATCCATCTCGTCGGCCTGAGCTGGAACTTTACCGGACCTGACGGCATCGCCGTGCAGGGCGAGCTGTCCAGCCGCATCAACCAGCCGATACAGCTCAGCGCCTCCGATCTTGCGCTGGCGGTCGACCTGCCGGCCATCAAGCAGACGGCCGCGCTCTCGCCGGCCTTGCTCGTGGCGCTGAACAACGCGCTGCACCACGACCCGGTGGTGGCCCTGGTCGGCGATCCGGAAAGCTTCAACTCCACCATTGATGGCTGGAAGCGCTACCCAGTGATCCAGGCGCAGACCACGCTGACGAAGCTTTTTCCAGCGATCCCGAGCCTCTACATCAACCAGATTGCCGTGGTCGGTGAAATCGGCGGCGACTTCGTGGCCAACTTCCCGCGTGAACGCGGCATCTTCGACGCCCAGTACACCACGGACGTGAACTCCGCCTTCAACGAGACGGCGACCGTGGACGGCAACACCCTGCTTTCGCACAAGGGTTTGCCCAGCCAGTTCTCTGCCGCCTACACGATCGCCACGATCATCGACGTGCCGAACCTGCTGCCTTACGCGATCGACATGAAGCCCACGATTTCGGTGCAGCATGATTTCGTGGGCACCAGCCCGGTCGGCGTGAACACCTTCGTGCAGAACTCGGCCGCTGCCAGCATCGGCGTCACGTTCAACTACCTGCAGGCCTGGAGCCTGGGCGTGCAGTACACCAATCACTTCCCTGTCTTCGACGGCGGCAAGTTCTACGGCCTGCTCGACCGCGACTTCTACAGTGCGACGCTGTCCTACGAGTTCTGACCTGCTTGCCCAGCCTGTGACACGAAAATTTGAAGCGGGACAAGCGCAGGCTAGCGCGCTTTAACCGGAGCCATGTGACGCAACCGAAGCTTCGGCCCCCTGGGGGCGCGGCGTCGGTTGCGTCCGGTGTGTCGGGTGATGTCTGACGGCGCGGCGGCACCATCCCTGAAGCTTGAGAGGTTAGTGTCCTGTCTGATTCGTCCGCTCGTTGCCCGGCTCCCGGCCTATGCCGCCGGGGGATGCACGCTGTCGTCCTCCTTCTTGCGTGTGCCATGTTCCATCCGGCCGTAGCCGCGGCCCCGCTGAGCGCCAACGCGCCGCGCGCGCCGACCGACCAGCCGATCTGGCGCGCGACCCACGGCGTGCTGCTGTCGGTGACCCGGGCCGGCGACAGGCTGGTGGCCGCCGGCGACCGCGGCACCATCCTGCTGTCCGATGACCAGGGTGCCACCTGGCAATCCGTGGCGAGCGGCACGGACGAGTTGCTGACTGCTGCCGTGTTCGTCAGCGCCACCGAGGGCTGGCTGGTGGGGCAGGACTCGACAATCCTGCACACCACCGATGCGGGCCTGCACTGGAATTCCCAGCTTTCCGCACCCGGGACGGACCAGGCGCTGTTCTCGGTGGCCAGCCTGGCACCCGGCCACCTCGTAGCCACCGGATCCTACGCGCTGATGCTGGAGACCACGGACGGCGCGCACTGGTCACCGGTGAAGCTGCCCAACCTGGACGAGGACTACCACCTGAACTGCGTCATGGCGCACGGGGCGGACCTGGTCATCACCGGCGAGGCGGGCCACGCCTTTCTGCGCCACGGCACAAGCTGGACGCCGATCCCCGTGCCCTATGACGGCTCGCAGTTCGGCTGTCTGACGACGCATGACGGCACCATGTACAGTTTCGGCCTGCGCGGCAGCCTGTTCGCGGCCGCGCCCGGCACGGTCACCTGGAAGCGCATAGAGACCGGCGAGCAGCGCTCCATCTTCGGCGGCACGCTGCTGGCCAACGGCTTCGTGGCGCTGGTTGGCAGCAACGGCCTGATGATGCTGTTCGATCCGCAGACAGAAAAGCTGCGCACCCTGCCGCCTGTCACCGGCGCCACCCTGTCCGCGGTGACTGAGACACCCGGAGGCAAATGGGTGGTGGTTGGCGAAGACGGCGTGCACGCCGTCGATCCCACCAGCACGCCGGCCCTGCACGCGGAGGTGACGCAATGATCGGCTTCCTCGACCGGCTGCTGTTCGGCAACCGCCGCAAGGTGCTGGCGCTGTTCGCCATCATCACGGTGGCACTGGGCAGCTACGCGATACACGTCCGGCCGGACGCCTCGTTCGACAAGCTGCTGCCGTCCCACAACCCATATATCGACACCTACAAGAAGGTGGAGGCGCAGTTCGGCGGCGGCAACGTGCTGCTGATCTCGCTGGAAGCCAAGCACGGCGACATCTTCACGCCGCAATATTTCGACGCCTTGCGCAAGCTGACAGACGACGTGTTCTTCCTGCCGGGAGTGGACCGCACCCATGTCAGCAGCCTCTACACGCCGGACACGCGCTTTGCCGAAGTGGTGGAGGGCGGCTTCAACGGCGGCCCGGTGATCCCGGCCACCTTCAAGCCGGACGAGCAGGGCTTCGCCAACGTCAAGGCGAACATCTACAAGGCGGGCCTGGTCGGCCGGCTGGTGGCCAACAACTTCCGCAGCGCGGTTGTCAGCGCCAAGCTGAACGACGTCGATCCGCAGACCGGCGCGCATCTCGATTACGGCCATTTCGCCGACGAGCTCGACAGCATCATACGCGCAAAATACAACAACGCCGACACGCAGGTGCACGTGCTGGGGTTCGCGCAAGCGGTGGGCGATATCGAGCACGGCGCGCAGGTGATCGTGCTGTTCTTCGGCATTGCGCTGCTGGTGGCGGCCGTCCTGCTCTACATCGTCTCGCGCTCGATCTACCTCACGGCGGCGGCACTCGCCTGCTCGCTGATCGCGGTGATGTGGCAGCTCGGCATCATCACCATAATGCATATCGGCATCGATCCGATATCGGTGCTGATACCCTTCCTGATCCTGGCGATCGGCGTCAGCCACGGCGTGCAGATCGCGCTGTCCAACGTGCGCCTGGTGGGCGAAGGCAACACCGCGCTCGATGCCGCGCGCGGCAGCTTCCACAACCTGCTTGAACCGGGTGTCGTCGCACTCTGCCTGGCCGTGCTCACCTTCGTGACGGTGACCACCATTCCGGTGCCGGCGATACGCGAGCTGGCGCTGACGGCGGCGATCGGCATCGCCGTGCTGGCGGTAACCAACCTGCTGGTGCTGCCGGTGATCGCCAGCTTCGCCGGCATTTCCATGAAGCGCGTACAGGCGGCCCAGCGCGGTGCCGCCCGCTTCGAGGGTTTCTGGCGGCTGCTCGCCAGCCTGATCGCGCCGCGTTCGGCCGTCATCATCTGCGCGCTGACGGCCATAGTGGCAGGGGGCGCGTTGCTGCTTGGCCAGCCGGTTGTGGGCGATCTGCACGTGGGCGTGCCGGAACTGCGCCCCGACAGCCGCAACAACCGCGACGCCGCGTTCTTCCAGAACAACTACTCGGTGGGCGTGGACGTCCTGGAAGTGTTTGCCGAGGGTCCGGCTAATTCGTGCCTAGATTACGACTCGATGCGCCGCATAGACGATCTGGACCATCGCCTGGTCGGCGTGCCCGGCGTGCGCAGCACATTGTTCATGGGCCACCTGATGCGCCAGGTGAACGTGCTGTACAACGAAGGCAACCCGAAATTCGACTACCTTCCGCATGACAGCCGGGTGCTGGGACGCGACAGTTCGGCCTTCGAGCCGGCGATGGGCCTGTCGAACAACGATTGCTCGGCGATGCCGCTGATCATCTTCCTGACCGATCACAAGGCGGGCACGATCGACCGCGTCATCAAGACGATAGAGGCGTTCAACAAAACCTCGTCCAAGTCCAAGCTGCGGCTGGAGCTTGCGGCCGGAACGGCGGGCGTGATCGGCGCCACGAACATCGTGGTCGAACAGGCCCAACTCCCGATGCTGGGGCTGGTCTACGGAATGATCATCGTGATCTGCCTCGGCGTGTTCCGCTCCGTGCGCGCGGCGATCTGCATCGTGCTGCCGCTTGCTGCCGTCTCCATTCTGGCGAACGCGGCGATGAGCGTGCTCGACATCGGGCTGAAACTGTCCACCTTGCCGGTCACCGCTTTGGGCGTGGGCATCGGCGTGGATTACGGCATCTACAAGTTCAGCCGGCTGTCCTACTACATGCGCCGCGGCTACACGCTGAACGCCGCCTATATCCAGACGCTGCGCGAGACGGGAAGTGCAGTGATCTTCACCGGCCTGTCGCTGTCCATCGGTGTCGCCACCTGGGCGTTCTCGCCGCTGCAGTTCCAGGCCGACATGGGCATGCTGCTGACCTTCATGTTCTTCATGAACATGGCGGGCGCGATCGTGGTGCTGCCGGCAATCATCGGGGTGATGGACCTGATCGTGCCGCAGAAACGGCCGGAGGACATTGCGGCGGCGCTGGAGCCGGAGCATGGGACCGAGGCGTAGGCAGGGGCAAGGTTGGGGCTCTGCCCCAAACCCTGCTGGGGCCTTGGCCCCAGACCCATTTTGTTTGGCTGCGTAGAACAGGTTCTAAGGACGACTGTCCGGGAGCGGGGTCCAGGGGCAGAGCCCCTGGCCTTCCTACCTGTGGCCCATCTGGCGAAGCGCGTCCGCCGTAAAGTCACGCGGCGTCAGCGATACGCTGTTCAGCACAGGCGCTTGCGGTTCCTGGCTGTGCAGCCCCTGCGCCAGATAGCGGTGCTGGTAGAGGTCCACGTATTCGTAGCCGTCCGCACCCAGCACGGGCACCTCGCTCGCCTCCACCGGGAACGCCATCGCCGTGCGCCACAATTCGCCGTGGCCGTCATAGCGATCCGAGATCAGCGCCTGCCAGCTGTCCTCGTCCAGATACAGCGTGCGGCGGGTGTAGATGTGGCGGAACTCCGGCTTCAGCTTGGCCTCCACCACCCACACGCGGTGCAGCTCGAAGCGTATGTAGTCGGGGTTGATCGACTGGCGCCCGATCAGGTCGCTGTAGCGGACGGAAGGATCCTGCAAGCGGTTCTCGTTGTAGGGCACGTACATCTCGCGCCGCCCGACCAGCGTCCAGGTGTAGCGGTCCAGCGAGCCGTTGAAGAGGTCATAATCGTCAACCGTCTCCAGCCCGTCGGTGTCGTTCAGCGGCGTGTCGTAGTCGATCTCAGGCGCGCGACGCACCCGGCGCTCACCGGGGTTGTAGGTCCAGGCCTCGCGCGCTTGGGTGTAGGGGTCCTCGTGATTGACGACGAGGGTGAGGGCGCCGGCGTCGCGCGGCGGGGAGAGCACTTCCTGGCGGAACAGGCTGTCCCATTGCCGGGTGTTGGCGAAGCCCACCGTGTTGTAGGGGAGCATGATGTCTTCATGCCATTTCTGCACCGAGTAGTCCCCGGTGGGCGTGGAGATCACGTTGGTGACGTTGCGCGTGATCTGCGTGCCGCGCCAGCGCAGCAGCTCGTTCCACACCGCTTCCGGACCGTTATGCGGGATGGGAAAGGGTATTGAGAGTGCCGCGCCCTCCACGCCTTCGCCGTTATGCACCAGGTGCGCGCGGGCCTCGTTGCTGATGGCGTTGTCGTAGATAAACTGCGGCGCCGCCGCGGTCCGGTGCGTCGGATAGACATCCACGTGGTAGCCGGGAATGGTGCGTATCATCGCGATCGTGCCGGCAGCCAGCTTGTTGGCGTAACGATCCACGTTCTGGGCAGTGATCTTGAACAGCGGACGCTCGTCCGCGAACGGATCGGGACGGTAACGGACCGGTGCGCTGCTCTGCCTGCCGACGAGTCCGCCGGTCCAGGCGGGTATGCTGCCATCGTCATTGCCGGCGCGAATGGCGCCCATCGGCGTCAAGCCTTCGCCCGCGCCCGCGGCCTGGCTCGCCGTGTCCGGCAGCTTCACCACCGCCATTGCGGCAATCGGCGCCAGGCTGTGCAGCGGCGCCGCGGCCGGCGCCGCCGCTTCCGCCATAGCCGTGGGCGCGGGGGCGGTTTCTGGTGACGCTGCCACGGCGGTGTGGTGGCGATGCTTGTGGTGCTTGTGGGCCGCCGGCGAAGGGTTGTCTGCGGGCGTCGCCTCCGTCTGCCCCGGGTCTTGCGCCCAGGCGGGCCCTGACGGGACCAGAACGATACGGGCGGCTGCCAAAATCGTTGCGGCCAGCAACATGCGTTTCATCAATCACCTCACAAGTTCGTGAGGAAAACCTTAGCGTCTATCAACTTTTCGTGTCCATGCGTTTTTTGTCGGGGGCGGGCGTGAAGGGTGGACACCCTAGGGTGCTGTTGCTTAGATGCGCCAACGCGCGTGAAACGCCGCTGTTCAAGGGAAGAAACACATGAAGCAGACACTGCTTGCCGCAACGATGCTTGCGGCCACGATGTTCGTGGCCGGAGGTGTGGCAGCTCCGGCCAAGGCGCAGACCGCGGCGGATCTGGGGCATTCGCTGACTCCCATGGGCGCCATCAAGGCAGGCAATGCGGACGGCACCATCCCGGCCTGGACAGGCGGCCTCACCACCGCGAGCCCCGGCTACACCGCCGGCAGCTACCGCAAGGACCCGTTCGCCGGCGAGAAGCCCGTGCTCGTGATCAATGCGCAGAACGTGGACCGCTACGCCAGCAAGCTGGCCGAGGGCACGATCGCGATGATACGCACGCTGCCCGGCTACCATGTGGACGTGTACCCGACCCATCGCACCGGTGCGGCCCCGCAATACATCTACGACAACGCGATCGCCAATGCCGGGCGCGCCCACCTCTCGGCCAACGGGCTGGACGTGGAGGACGCCAAGCTGTCCATTCCGTTCCCGATCCCGCATAACGGCAACGAGGCGATCTGGAACCATATCCTGCGCTGGCGCGGCCGCCAGTTGCAGCGCACGGTGGCGAACGCTGTGACCACGCCGTCCGGCGACTACTCGCTGACGCGCTGGCACGAGCAGATCATCTTCCCGTACAACACGCCGAACATGAACAACCCCGCCAAATGGGACAGCATGTTCTGGCAGGAAGTGCTGGCCCCGCCGCGCATCGCCGGCCAGCTGACACTGGTGATCAGCCACCAGGATCCTGCCGAGCAGCCGCGTGAAGCATGGACCTACAACCCGGGTGAGCGCCGCGTGCGCCGCGCGCCGGAGATCAACTACGACACGCCGGTGCAGAACACCGACGGGTTGGAGACGGTCGACGACTACGACATGTATAACGGCGCGATCGACCGCTATAACTGGAAGCTGGTGGGCAAGAAGGAAGTCTATATTCCTTACAACACCTACAAGATTCAGCTTCCCGGCGTGAAATACACGGACATCATCAAGCCGCAGGCGGTCAATCCTGACCTGCTGCGCTTCGAGCTGCACCGCGTATGGGTTGTCGAAGCGACGCTGAAGCCCGGCTTCCGCCACATCTATGCCCGCCGCACCTTCTACATCGACGAGGATAGCTGGCAGTGCGCGATCGCCGACCGTTACGACTCACGCGGCCAGCTCTGGCGCACGGCGCTCGCCTTCGTGGAGACCGCACCCGAGGCACCGCTTACCGGCGCGGACGGCTACGAGTTCCTCGACCTGCAGGCGCACCGCTATCTGGTGCAGGGCCTGCACAGCGAGGAAGGCTCGGCACCCACCTACATGGGCAACTCGCTCACGCCTGACGACTACACGGCGGATGCGCTCCGGCGCGTCGGCCGCAGGTAACTGACGCGCTTTCTTACTCGCGGAGGCACGGCAACGCCTGCGCCCGCCTGCCACTTGCACGCAAGTGGCAGGCGGGCGCAGGCGTTTACGTTTCTGCTCAGGCAGAGGCGGCTTGCGTCCGGCCCTGCGCGATGTTCCAGCTGATCGCGGCGCAGGCGCGGAACATGTCGTTATACAGATGCGCGCGCGCATCCGCCGCGTTCCCGCGCCTGGACCTGTCGTACACGCCCCAGCCGATGGACGCCGAGCGGAACAGCGAGAACGCCAGGTAGAACGGCCAGTCCTGTGCCGGGAAGGCGCGGCCGACGCCCTCGCAGTAGCGCGTCACCAGCTCCTGCTCTGACGGTATGCCAAGTGCCGGCAGGTCCGCCCCACCCAGTCCCTTGAACGGGCCGCCGCTCTGCGGCAGGTGGTAGAACGATGCGAAATAGGCCAAGTCTGCCATCGGATGGCCGATCGTGGCCAACTCCCAGTCCAGTATCGCCAGCAGGCGCGGCCCGTCATGGGCGAACATGAGGTTGCCCAGCCGGTAATCGCCATGCGCGATCACCGCCGCCTCTTCCGGCGGCAGGTGCGCCGGCAGCCAGGCGATCAGCGCTTCCATGTCCGCGTTCGGCTCAGGGTCCGAAGCCAGGTACTGCTTCGTCCAGCGGCCGATCTGGCGGGCGATGTAGGCGTCTGGCTTGCCGAACGTTTCCAGTCCTGCCGCCCGCCAATCCACCCTGTGCAGCGCTGCCAGCCCGTCCGCCGCGGCCAGCCAGTAGCCGGCGCGTTCGCCATGCGCGATGTCGGCCAGCCGCAGATCGGTTAGAACGCGGCCGTCCACGTAATCCATCACGTAGAAGGCGGTGCCGATCACTGCGGCATCCTCGCAGAGGAGGCGGACGACAGGCACAGGCGCTTGCGTGGGGCCAAGGGCGCGCATGGCGGCGTATTCCCGCTCTACCGCATGGGCGGAAGGCAGGATGGCGCCGGGCGGCTTCTTGCGCAGCACGTAGCGGCGCCCGGCAGCGTCCGTCATCAGGAAGGTGGGGTTCGACTGGCCGCCCTGGAACTGCAGAAGGGAGAGCGGCAGGGTGAGTTCCGGCAGCGCGTCTGCCAGATAGGCCGCAAGCCGGGTCTCGTCGAAACGGTGCTGTTCGCGCACCGCGATCATCTCGGTCATTTGCCGTGTCCGTTTGTTGGAGCGGGGGATAGCGCTCGGCGGTGGTGGAAGGAAGGAAGTGAAGGCCCTCTGCGCGAAAAAGAAGCAGGAACCTTCTGGCGGCGCTGGCGCGGGGCACTGGCGCGCGGGCATCGGCGATGCGCATCCGACGGGGCGAAAATCCTGTCGCAAACAGAACGTCTTGCTGCTTCTTGCTTCGCCAAGAAGCGATTGGAATACGTCAGCGTGCGTTCGCCTGCAGCGTTACCACGCCGGGCGGGGCCGAAGCATAGGGCGTGAACAGCGCCTCCACCTGCGCGTAGCCCCAGCGCAGATGTTCGCGCGTGATCGTCTCCACGCCCTGCCGGGTCAGCAGGTAATCGATCCAGTAGCTCGCCACGATCCAGGCGTTCACCACCAGCCGGTCGAGCTCCTCGGGCGCGGCGTTCAGCACGCCCCTGTCCGCCAGCCCGCCCAGCGTGCAGCGCACCTGTGTCTGGCCCCTGTCGGTCATCTGCTTCAGCCGCGGCCGCAGGTCCGGCGCCAGCCGGTAGATGCTGGCGGCGTAGAACAGGCGCCACTCCCACATCGCGTTGAACCAGCCTGCCAGGTAGATGCGGTAGGCTTGCGGGCGCTGGCCGAGGTCCTCGCCGGCCATGCCGGCCTGATCGAGTGCCGCCTCGAACTGTTCGAACAATGCGGTGACGATCTGTTCCTTGCGGCGGAAATGGTAATGCAGGTTGCCTTCGCTTATGCCCACCGCGGTTGCGATCTCGGCTGTCGTTACCTCCGCCGCGCCGCGTTCGTTGAAAAGCTCACGGCAGCAATCGAGTATGCGGTCACGCGTGCTGAGCTTGGGGTCCGCCCTTCTTGTTCCTGCAGCCACTCTCTCAGGCACCCCTGCGTTGCCAGGCCTTGCGTTGACGGCTTAGGGTGAACACCCAACACTCGAGACTATGGCAAACGGGCGAACAGGGGTCCAGCCGGGCCGCCTACGCCTTTAGCCTCAATCAATCACGGCCAGGGGGCGTTCGCCCGGGGCCATACAGGGAGAGACTGCCCGATGCGTGAAGCCGTCATCGTATCCACCGCCCGTACCCCGATTGGCCGCGCCTATCGCGGCGCGTTCAACGACACGCAGGGCGCCACGCTGGCCGGCCACGTGGTGGCGCAGGCGGTGGCGCGGGCGCGTGTCGATCCGGGCGAGATAGAGGACGTGATCCTGGGCTGCGCGCTGCAGCAGGGCACCACCGGCGGCAACGTGGCGCGCCAGGCGGCGATACGCGCCGGCCTGTCGGTGACCACCGCCGGCACCACGGTCGACCGCCAGTGCGGCAGCGGCCTGCAGGCGATCTCCATCGCGTCCCAGCGTGTGGTGGTGGACGGGCTGCCGGTGGCGGTGGGCGGCGGGCTGGACAGCATCAGCCTGGTGCAGAACGACCACATGAACCGCTTCCGCGCCGGCGACGACTGGCTGGTGGCGCACAAGCCGGACATCTACATGCCGATGATCGACACGGCGGAGACGGTGGCGCAGCGCTATCAGATCACCCGCGAGCGCCAGGACGAATACGCGCTGGAGAGCCAGCGCCGCACTGCCGCCGCCCAGGCCGCCGGCCGGTTCGACGCCGAGATCGTGCCGATGGAAAGCCGCATGGCGGTGGCCGACAAGGCCACCGGCGAGATCAGCCACAAGACGGTGACCCTGACCAAGGACGAGGGCAACCGGCCGGAGACGACGATGGAGGGCCTGGCCTCGCTGAAGGCGGTGCGCGGCGAGGGCCACGTGATCACCGCCGGCAACGCGTCCCAGCTTTCCGACGGCGCGTCGGCCTGCGTGGTGATGGAGGCGGCCGAGGCGTCCCGTCGCGGGCTGACGCCGCTGGGCGCGCTGCGCGGCCTGGCGGTGTCGGGCTGCGAGCCGGACGAGATGGGCATCGGCCCGGTATTCGCGGTGCCGCGCCTGCTGGAGCGCAACGGGCTGAGCGTCGAGGACATCGACCTTTGGGAGCTGAATGAGGCGTTCGCGGTGCAGGTGATCTATTGCCGTGACCGGCTAGGGATCGATCCCGCCAAGCTGAACGTGGATGGCGGGGCAATCTCCATCGGCCATCCCTACGGCATGTCCGGCGCGCGCATGACGGGGCACCTGCTGATCGAGGGGCACCGCCGCGGCGCCAAATGGGGCGTGGTGACGATGTGCGTGGGCGGCGGCATGGGTGCCGCCGGCCTGTTCGAGATCTTCTGATTGCGGGAGGCGTGGCTGGAACGGCCAGCTTGCGCTGGCCCTCCAGCCACGTGCCGTCTCGTGCACCGCTATCAGGCGCTGCCGGCACCCGAACGCCGGGCTGGGTAGATAAGCCAGAGCGGGCAGCAAGCTTTCGCCGCTCCTGACGCATGCATCCGCGTCCCGCGACAGCGGAGAAAAAGCTTTTGCTTCTATCCTCCGAAAAAGAAGGCCTTGCCTGCCTTGCGACCCAGATCTGGATCAAGCCAGATCCCGGCCACAACAAGCAATAAAGGGAGGACACCCCCGATGGACGTCAAGGACAAGGTCATAGTCATCACCGGCGGCGGCAGCGGCATAGGCCGTTCCCTGGCCCAGCTTTTCGCCGCCGAAGGGGCGCGCCACATCAGCGTGGCGGATTTGAACGAGGCGGGCGCCAAGGAGACGGCGGCGATGGTCGGCGGCACGTCCCATGCGTGTGACGTGACGCAGGAAGCAGACATACGGCGCGTGGTTGCCGATACCGAGCGCACCGCCGGGCCGATCGACCTGTTCTGCAGCAATGCCGGCGTGATTACGCTTGATCCGGAGTTCGACAACGCGGCGTCCGCGCCCGATGCGGCCTGGGCGCGTGCCTGGGCGGTGCATGTGATGGCGCATGTGTATGCCGCGCGTGCCGTGTTGCCGGGCATGATGGAGCGCAGATCCGGCTGGTTTCTCAACACGGTGTCGGCCGCGGGCCTGCTAAGCCAGATCGGCTCGGCCACCTACAGCACCACCAAGCACGCGGCTATCGGCTTCGCGGAGAGTCTGGCGATCGCAGCCAGGGATCGTGGCGTGGGCGTGTCCGTCCTGTGTCCGCAGGGCGTGCGCACGCCGTTCGTGCAGGAAGGCGATTTCTTCGGCGGCGCGGACGTGGACGGAGTGCTCACGCCCGAGGAAGTGGCCAGCTCCGCTCTTGAGGGTTTGCGGGCGGGCAAGTTCCTGATCCTGCCGCATCCGAACGTGGCGAACTACATCAAGGTGAAAGCCGAGACGTATGACCGCTGGATTGGCGGCATGGCCAAGATGCGGCGTGGCGTGAAGGAAAAGCGGGCCGCACGCGGTGTCTGAAACGTTCGACTACGTGGTGGTGGGCGGCGGGCCGGCCGGCTGCGCAGTCGCGGCGCGGCTGGCGGAAGCGCGGCCTGACATGACGGTAGTGCTGATCGAGCGCGGGCCGCCGAAAGGCGGTATTGCGTCCGAGATCCCGCTGGGCATCGCCGTCCTGTCCGCGCGCAAGAACACCATCAATTACGGCTACCAGACCGCACCGCAGGCGGGCCTGGGCGGCAGGCGCGGCTACCAGCCGCGCGGCCGAGGCCTGGGCGGCAGCGCGCTGATAAACGCGATGATCTACATTCGCGGCCAGCGCGAGGATTACGACAGTTGGGCGCGTGACGCCGGCGCCCATGGCTGGGGCTGGTCCGACGTGCTGCCCTGCTTCAAGGCGGCGGAGCACAACGAGCGTGGCGCCGACGACTACCACGGCGAGGGCGGCCCGCTGAACATCGCTGACCTGCGCACGCCCAATCCCGTGGCCGCCGCGTTCGTGGAGGCTGCCGAGCAGGCAGGCTTTGCGAGGAACCCCGATTTCAACGGGCGGGATCAGGAGGGTTTCGGCTTTTACCAGGTCAGCCAGAAGAACGGTTCGCGCTACGGCGCCGGGCGCGCCTATGTCGGCGACAGGCCGCGCGCGAACCTGACGGTGATGACCGGCACCGAAGTGGCGCGCATCCTGTTCGATGGGCGGCGTGCCACCGGTGTCTTGGTGCGCGGCACCGGCACGCCGGATTGCGCAGTCCTGGCGCGCGCGGAAGTCATCATTTCCGGCGGCGCGTTCGGCTCGCCGCAGTTGCTGATGTGTTCGGGCGTGGGCCCGGCCGCGCATTTGCGTGCACACGGGATTGCCGTCGTGCACGACAGTCCGGACGTGGGCGGCAACCTCCAGGACCACGTGGACTACACGGTGAACCGGCGAGTGCGCGATCGCAACCTGTTCGGCGGCTCGCCTGGCGTGCTGACCGACCTGTGGCGTGGCTGGCGCAGCTACAAGCGGGACGGCACCGGCCTGCTGACAACGAACGTTGCGGAATCAGGCGGCTTCCTGCGCAGCGCGCCCGGCGTGGACCGGCCGGACATACAGATCCATTTCTGCATCGGCGTAGTGGATGATCACGGGCGCCGCAGGCATGCCTTTCGCGGCCTGTCCGTGCACACCTGCGTGCTGCGCCCGAAAAGCCGCGGTACGGTGCGCCTGGCAAGTGCTGACATGCGGGACGATCCGGTGATCGACCCGAACTTCTTTGCCGACGCGCGAGACATGCAGACGCTGAAGCGCGGCGTGGCGCACAGCCTGCGCATACTGGCCGCGCCCGCGATGCGGAAATATGCCGGCGCGCCGGTGCGGTCGCCGTCGGAGGAGGCGCTGGATGATCTGGAGCCGCGCATACGTGAGGAGGCGGACACGATCTACCATCCCGTGGGCACCTGCCGGATGAGTGCCGACGGAGCCGCCGTGCTGGACCCGCTGCTGCGGGTGCGCGGCACGGAGGGTTTGCGGGTGGTCGATGCCTCGGTGATGCCGACCCTCGTAAGCGGCAACACGGCGGCCGCTTCGGCGATGATCGGGGAACGGGCAGCGCAGTTGATACGACAGGCAAACAGGTAGGCCAGGCCCTCTTTTTACACGTCGCAGCAAGAGCTTTTGTTGGTCCGCGTTTTGCGGCCGCCGGTCTGCGCTCGATGGTGTCCGCCAAGACTGTGCTCTGGCGCGGGTTCCCGATCGTTGCTGCAAACAACCATTTGCGGATTGCCGTCAAGTCGTTACTCTCCTCGAACACTTGATCGGGGGCGTCATGCGTTTCGGATTTGCTGTTCTGCTGGCGGCGGGCCTGATCGGGCCGGCAGCCAAGGCGGGCTGCGACATCGCCGCCGTCGCCGTCCTGCCGATGACCAGCGGCGCCGCCCCCTATGCGGTTCCGGCCACGATCAACGGCCGGAATGTGAACCTCCGGCTGGACATCGGCAGCACATCGACCACGATCAACCGGCCTGAAGCCGACCGGCTCGGTGTGGCGCTGCATCTGTCCGAACGGCAGACCTACGGCCTGGGTGGCGTGCAGCGCACGTATTACGGGCAAGCGGACGACATCAAGCTGGGCGGCCTCTACGCAAAGCAGTTCATGCTGCTCGGCCGGGATCTTTGGCCTGCCGGCTCCAATAACGGGCTGGACGGCTATCTGGCGATGGACATCCTCAGCGCGTACGACCTGGACATTGATACCCAGGGCAAGCATCTGATCGTGTTCAAGCCGTCCGGCCTGTGCCTGAAGCCGACCGTGGCCATGGCGCCGCCGCTCTATGCGATGCCGCTCGTCCTGATCAATAACGACCGGCAGGCGGCAATCGACGTTGTTGTGGACGGCCAGAATTTTCGTGCGCTGCTGGACAGCGGCCAAAGCCACAGCACGATGTTTCGCCGCGCGGCTGAACGCCTGCCGCTGGACCTGTCACCTTTGTCTGCGCCGGGCCACGCGACACGGCGAGGTATTGGCGCGCGCGAAGTGGCGGTGATGCCGCACGTCTTCAACACGGTCACGATCGGTGACCTGACGTTCCACAACATGAAAATCGACGTGCTCGACCAGGCCGATACGGGGGTGGACCGGCACAGGACCGGCAGCCTGTTCGCCGTCGATACGTTTTCAGGCGGCCACGACATGACGCTGGGCGCCGATTTCATGAGCAAGGTCCACCTGTGGATCTCGCACTCGTCCCATCAGCTGGTCATGCAATACCCGCCCAAGCCCTCGGCACTGCCGCAGTAGGTTTGCGTTGGCCCGTCAGCAGGGATGGGGCTCTGCCCCAAACCCCGCTGGGACCTTGGCCCAGACCTTATTTCGTTTAAGTGCGTGTAGCAGGGTCTAAGCGCCAAACAGACACTAAGGACGACCGTCCGGGAGCGGGGTCCAGCGGCAGAGCCCCCGGCCTCATTTGGCCGCTGGTGTCACTTCTTCGTCCATCGATCTAGCCAGTCCACAACCGTCCTCTGCCACAACTCAGAGTTTTGCGGCTTCAGCACCCAATGGTTCTCGTCCGGGAACGTCAGGAACTCGCTGGGAATGCCGCGACGCTGCAGGGCGGTGAACGCCGCCAGGCCTTGTTCCAGCGGAATGCGGAAATCCTTCGCGCTGTGTATCACCAGCATCGGCACATGCCAGTCGGCAACACGTGTCTCTGGGTTGAAGCGCTCGTAATTGGCCGGGTTGTCCCAGGGCGTCGCGTGGCCGTTCTCCCACTCGGAAAACCAGAGTTCCTCGGTGGCATAACCCATCATGCGGTTGTCGAACACGCCGTCATGGTCCACCAGGCAGCGCCACGGCGTGTTCCACACGCCGGCCATCCAGTAGATCATGTAGCCGCCGTAGGAAGCGCCCAACGCGCAGGCGCGGCCGCCGTCCAGATAGGGATACTTTGCAAGCGCCGCGGACCAGCCGGCCTGCAGATCCGCCAGCGGCCGGTCGCCCCAATGCCCGCTGATCGCGTCCGTGAAGGCCTGGCCGTAGCCGGTGGAGCCGTGAAAATCGACGAACACGGACGCGTATCCGGCGGCGGCATAGGTTTGCGGGTTCCAGCGGTAGCTCCAGCTATCACCGAAGCTGCCTTGCGGGCCGCCATGTATCAGGAATGCCACCGGGTATGTCCGGCCGGGCTGCGCGCCGGCTGCCGGCATGACGTAGCCGTGCACCGTCTCGTTGTTCCAGCCGGTGAAGCTGAATGGTTCGTACGGCGCCAGCGTCACGCCGGCCAGCCTGCCGGCGTTGGCGCGGGTGATCTGCTCCGGCTGCGCAGGGTTCATATAGAGCTGCGTGGGTCCGGCCAGGCTGTCACGCGCGTATACGATCGTGCTGCCGGCAGCGTCCATGTCGGAGACGTGGCCGTCCCGGGTAAGTTGGGTGACCGTGCCGTTTTGCGCGTCGATCGCGAACAGCGCATGCACGCCGGTGTCATCAGCGGTGACGTAGAGCCGCTTGCCATCGGGTGACCAGCGCATGGCGTCGGCGGAACGGTCCCAGCCCGGTGCCAGCTCGTGCGTGGCGCCGCTTGCCACGTCGCGCAGCATGATGGCGAACCGGTCCGCCTCGAAACCCGGGCGCCGCATGGCCTTGTAGGCCAGCGTGCGGCCGTCCGGCGAGAACAGCGGCGCCGCATCCCACGCCTTGTTGGCCCCGGTGAGGTCCTGCGGCGCGCCGCCGCCCTCCAGCGTCACCTGCCACAGGTCGAAATTGGTGCTCCACGGTTCGGTCCGGCCGGCCCGGCGGGCAGAGAACACCAGCGTACGGCTGTCCGGCGAGATCGCGTAATCCGCGTCGCCGCCGAACGGCTTGCCGGGGCTGTCGCCGTCGAAACCGCGCATCAGCGGCTGCGCTTCGCCGGCGGCGCCACCAGCGTCCAGCCTGACGAGCCAGAGCGCGTTGCGCGTGCCGTCCGCGTATTCGTCCCAGTGGCGCACGAACAGGTGGTCGTACAGCACGCCGCTGGCCTTGGTCGCTTCGCGCGCGTCCAGACGCTGCTTCGTGCAGGCCGGCGTCGGACAGTCCGGAAACACTGCCAGGGAGACCACCGCCGCGTGCCCGTCCGGTGTCAGCCGGAAGGTGCCTATGTCGAGCGGCAGGTGTGTCACTTGCACAGGCGCCCCGCCCTCGTGCGAGGCGCTGACATCGGTGCGCCAGAGCTGGGTGCCGCCGGCACGGGACGACAGGAAATACACGTATCTGCCGTCGGGCGAGAAACGCGGGCTGGTGGCGCCTCCGTCCGAGGCGGCCAGGCGCCATTCGCCACCGGTCCGGCAGGCAGGGCATACCATCCAGATGGCGTGCACGCCCTTGTTGGCCGCGTAATCCGTGCTGCGCACATCATAGACGACGGTCCGGCCGTCCGGTGACAGATGCGGGTCCGACAGGCGGTCCAGCGTGACCAGGTCGTGTGGCGTGAGCGTGCGGGCGGAGGCCGCCGCCACCCAAACTGCCAGACCGAACGCGCCGGCAACCGTCCGGACCATGTGCACACCCTTGCTTGACTCTGGCGGCACCCTAGCCGCTCCCTCTACCGGAGACCAAGTTGCTGACCGGGCGAGGCGGACATGGCGGACAGGATCCTGATCGAGACCGCGGGCGACGTGACCACGCTGCGCCTGAACAACCCCGCGGCGCTGAACGCCATGGATGGCGGCATGGCGGAAACCCTGCATGCCAGGCTGGAGGAAGCCGCCGGCAGCGCGCGCGCCATCGTGCTGGCGGGCAGCCCGCGCGCCTTTTGCGCCGGCGCGGACCTCTCCGCCGGCGGACCGGCCACCTACGACGCGGGCGCCCGGCTGGAAACCTCCTTCAACCCGCTGATGCGCGCGATCAAGGACTGCCGCGTGCCCATCATCGCCGCGGTATGCGGGGCGGCTGCCGGCATAGGTGCGTCCGTTGCGCTAGCCTGCGACATGATCGTGGCCGGCCGCAGTGCGTATTTCCTGCAGGCGTTCCGGCGGGTGGGCCTGGTTCCTGACGGCGGCTCGGCGCTGCTGCTGGCGCACACCGTGGGCCGGGTGCGCGCGATGGAGCTGATGTTGCTGGGTGACAAGCTGCCGGCGGAGACGGCGCTCGCCTGGGGGCTGATCAACCGCGTGGCCACGGATGAGCTGGTGGAGACCGAAACAGCCGGGATCGCCGCCTCGCTGGCTGCGGGGCCCACCTTCGCGCTCGGGCTGATCCGGCGTGCCGCCTGGGCGGCGCTGTCCTCCGATCTGGATACCCAGCTTGGGCTGGAACGGGAGTTGCAGAAGATGGCGGGCCGCAGCCCGGATTGCCGGGAAGGCGTGGCAGCCTTCGTGGAGAAGCGGGCGGCAAAGTTCTCGGGCAAGTAGCAGGCAGGGCCTGTTGTTTTGTCCGACTGCCACGGACCTCTCCGGCCCGCCGACGAAGCGGAGCGCACGTTTTTTGCTTCTTTTTTCCCAAAAAGAGAGCCTTGCTCACTTCGCCACCTGGAGCCCGGACTTTGACGGAAGATGACAGACGCCTCGGCATGCACCGCCCGATCCTGCGGCGGGACTTCCTCAACGGCGTCGCCGCCACCGGCCTGGCCGCCGCCTTGCCCGGCGCACCAGCGCCGCAGGACCGGCACGGTTACTACCCGCCGGCGCTAACCGGCATGCGCGGCAGTCACCCGGGCTCTTTCGAGGTGGCGCACAGCCTGCGGGACGGCAGTTTCTGGAAGACCGCGCCGGCACCGGTGCCGGGCGAGGATGCCTACGACCTCGTCGTGGTCGGCGGCGGCATCAGCGGATTGTCGGCGGCGCATTTCTACCGCGAGACGCATCCCGGCGCGCGCATCCTGATACTGGACAACCACGACGATGTCGGCGGCCACGCCAAGCGCAACGAGTTCGTGCTGCGCGGGCGCACGGAGCTGATAAACGGCGGCACGCTGGAGATCGACTCGCCGTACCCTTACAGCCCGGTGTCCGACGGCCTGTTGCGCACGCTGGGTATCTCGCCGGTCAAGCTGGAAGAGACCTGCGCGCACAAGGATTTTTACGGAACGCTCGGCATGTCGCGCGGCGTGTTCTTCAACCGCGAGACGTTCGGCGCCGACCATCTGACGCCCGGCAGCACCGGGCGTAGATGGGCGGAGCTACTGGCCGGCGCGCCGGTGTCCGCGCGCGTGCGGGCGGACATCATACGCATCCAGGAAGCGGGCACGGATTACATGCCCGGCCTGTCCTCGGACGCGAAAAAAGCGCGGCTCTCGCGCATGAGCTACGCCGATTACCTGGTGCATGTGGCGGGCGCCGATCCGGGTGTGCTGCCGTTCTTCCAGGCGCTCAGCCATGACGAATGGGGCGTCGGCATCGACGCCGTCTCAGCGCTCGATGTGTGGACGTTCGATTTCCCCGGCTTCCAGGGTCTTGGGCTGGCCGCGGGTGCGGCGCCGCGCATGGGCTACACGGCGTCCGGTTATGCCGGCACCAGCTCCTACACGTTCCATTTCCCTGACGGCAACGCCAGCATCGTCCGCCTGCTGGTGCGCCGGCTGATACCGGCCGCGTTGCCCGGCACCAGCGTGGAAGATGCGGTGACGGCCAGGCTGGATTATGCGCAGTTGGACCGCCAGGGGCAGGGGGTGCGCATTAGGCTGGGAAGCGTGGTGGTAGGCGCGCGCAACATAGGCGGCGCGGACGCATCGACAGGGGTGGAGCTGGCCTATGCGCGCGGCGGCGAGGTGGTGCGCGTGCGCGGCCGCGCCTGCATCATGGCCTGCTACAACATGATGATTCCGTATGTCTGCCCGGAGATGAGCCAGGCGCAGAAGGACGCGCTGCATTATCTGGTCAAAATTCCGCTGGTCTATACCACGGTGGCGCTGACCAACTGGCGCGCGTTCCACAAGCTCGGCGTCAACCAGATCTACGCGCCCGGCATGTATCACAGCACGATGTGGCTCAACCCCGTCGTCGACATCGGCGCCTACAGCTCGGTCCGTTCGCCTGACGAGCCGGTTCTGCTGCGCATGACGCGCGTGCCGTGCCACCGGGGGCTGGACGAGCGCTCGCAGCACCGGCTGGGCCACGCCGACATACTGGCGACCTCGTTCGAGACGTTCGAGCGCAACATACGCGACCAGCTCGGCCGCACGCTGGGGCCGGCCGGGTTCGATGCGGCGTCCGACATCACGGGCATCACGGTGAATCGCTGGCCGCACGGATACGCCTACGAGTACAACTACCTGTTCGATCCGGTGTGGGCGCCGGGCCAGGCGCCGCACGAGATCGGCCGCAAGCTGTTCGGGCGCATCGCCATTGCCAATTCGGATTCCGGAGCAGCCGCCTACACGGATTCCGCAATCGACCAGGCGCATCGGGCAGCCGGTGAGGTGGCGAGGTTTACGTGACTGACACAGGAGCAATGTGCGCCGCGTCAAGGCAGGTTGCGGGCCTGGGCTTGCCGTTGCCGTAGAGTTGCGTCTTCAATTTGGGCGGGGTTTGACCTATCGGCAAGGTTGGGGCTCTGCCCCAAACCCCGCTGGGGCCTTGGCCCCAGACCCCATTACTTAGGAGCCTTCTACGAAACACCTGGCGAGGGCTGTGGGCAAAATCCCCATTGCCTCTCCCGGCGATACCGGAGAAAACGTAGGCGCTGAACGTCGGGGAGTTACCATGGCCGAAGGCGTGCTCGGCGAATTCCTGGGCAGCGAGTCCGAGAACACGGAAAGCGAGACCCAGGCCGAGGCCATCGCCGGCGGCGAAGGCTTTGCCGCGGCCATCGCCGCCCACGAAGCGCGCTACGATCCCGGAGTAGCGCGCGCGACGGTGCAGTTTCTCAAGCAGCAGGCGCACCTGCTCGCCATGCAGGCCCACCAGCTGGAAGAGGAGCACCCGCTCCGGATACGCAACTTCCACTCGTCGAGCAAAGAAGGCGCGATGCGCCGCGCCGGTCAGCGCATCCGGCTCGGCATACAATCGGCAACGTTCATTGTCGTGCTTGGCGTCTTCTGCGGCCTGGTCAGCATGGTGCACGATGCGTGGCGCTCGCACGCGGTGGTCGTCGATGCGTTCGACACCCCGCCGGCGCTTGCGCCCACCGGGCTCAACGGCAAGGTCGTGGCCACCGGCATACTCGACGAGCTGGGCAAGATGCAGAAGGCCACGCGCACCGCCACCAAGGGGCTGGAAGCGCGCAGCGCCTGGGAATCCGACGTGACGATCGAGGTGCCGGAAACCGGTATCTCCGTCGGCGAGATCGACAAGATCCTGCATCGCCGCCTGGGCAGTGACATACATATCAGCGGCGACCTGGTGCAGCAGCCGAACGGCGACGTGTCGCTGACCGTGCGCGGCGACGAGGTGACCGCCAAGACATTCCGCGCGCCGCTCGCCCAATTCGAGAAACTGACACGTCAAGCGGCGGAATACCTGTTCGGGGAATCCCAGCCGCTGCAGTTTGCCAATTACCTCAACCAGGAAGGCCGGCTGGACGACGAATATGCCTTCCTCGCCGACGCGTTCCCGCGTGCGCGTGACGAGGACCGCGCCGAGATGGCCAACATCTGGGGCAATGCCTACAGCCTGCAGGGCAAGCTGAAGCAGGCGGCCGAAAAGTATCGGCTGGCGATGGCGATACAGCCGCATTTCTGGAAGGCTTGGGGCAATCTGGTGGGCGTGCTCTCGCTTGCCGAAAGCGAGGAGGCTGCCTGGCGCGAGGGGCATGCCGAGCTGCTCGCCTACCAGAATACGCCGGAGCGCGACCGCCCGCGTCTGGCCGTGCTGGGCAATGCCGCCACCATGCTGCAGGACTGGCAACTGGTGCTGGCCACCGCGCTGGCCGACGCCACGCTGAACGGCGGCGCGGGCGCTGCCGATACGATCGAAGGGCCGGCCATAGCGGACGACTACCAGCGGCTGCACGACCCGGGGCAGGTGCCGAAATACCTGGCGATAAGTGACCAGAACGACAGCATGACCCGCGCCCAGGAGCTGCTCATGCCGGCCTATGCCGCACTGGAAAACAACGACGCGGCGAGCGCCATCCCGCCGCTGGAAGCATTCTGGCGCGCCTGGCAAGCCGACGAACGGCTGCAATACATCTACAACGACCAGCCCTGCATGCTCGGTCTCGCCTACGGCATGGTCGGCCGCCGGGCGGAGTCCGAAGCCGTGTTCAAGCGCGCCGGCAACTGGGCGGCCTGCATCGCCATGCATGGTGACGCGCTGGCGCGCTCGGGCGACGTCGCCGGCGCGCAGCGCGTCTGGGCCGAGGGGCTCAAGATCGGTCCCGACCTCTCCCCGGTGTATCTGCATCGCGGCCTCTGGGAGCTTTCGCAGAACAACCTGGCCGCCGCTGCGGCGGACGAGCAGGCCGCCCATTTGCGCAGCCCGCATTGGGCCGACCCGCTAAAGGCCTGGGGCGACGTGCTGGTCAGGCAGGGGCAGTGGCGCGAGGCGCGCCGGCAGTATGACGCGGCCCTGGCTTATGCGCCGGCCTGGGAGGCGCTGCGTAGTGCAAGCGCGGCGGCGGCTTCGCATTAGCAGAAGCAGGCAAGGCCTTCTTTTTTGAAGAAGAAGCAGAAAACTTTTGTCTTTGCGCCGCTTCAGCCTCTCTGGCGGTATTGAGCGAACCGGCATCTGCTGGTGTGGGAAGTAAAGGTTTTTGGGTCTTCTAACAAAGGCCTGCTTGCCTTTACTTCACCCAGCACCCGCTCAGTTCGGCGTGCTGGCCGGCGGCGCCTTGGCGTGAGACGTCTTGTGCTTGGAAGCCTTGGTCACCGGCTTGGACGTCTTGTCGCCCTGGACGGTGACAGGATGCACGCCGCGCGTGGGGCCGGTAAGGTCGGAGGCGCCGGGCTTCAGGCTGGAAGCGTCATCGGACGGCGGCGCGGCGAGCGCAGGCAGCGCGGCGATGCAGAACGCAAGTGTCAGGCCGATCTTTCGCAATTCGGTCTCCCATGATCGGGTTGGGCGGAGGCGAGGCAGCTTGCCGCCGGGCCACCGCGTTGCCCGGTCGTCTTGCCGAAGCATCAATGCTCATGTCAAGTTGGAAACATCTGGAGCACTCATCTTCAGACACAGACTTGCCAGGTTGCATGAACCAAGTATCGAACCGGGTCCGGCGTCGAACACGCGTCCGCATGCATGCGGGATGGCGCGCGCGAAGCGTAATGGCCGGCCTTGTTGTCATGTATGCACCTGCTGTCCTGCATGCGCAGGCGCTGCCGAATCCCGGCTCGCCGTTGCCGGGCGTCGAGCGCCCTAACCCGCCTGCCGTTTCGCTGCCGCTCTCAGGGAAACCGCAGGCGGCGCCGGCGCCGGTCGATCCATCCATCGCCGTGCCGGTGGACCAGGTCACCGTCGAGGATGCCACCGCCTACAGCCCGGCGAGCCTGGCGGCGATGACCGCGGGCCTGACCGGTTCCGCGGTGCCGGCCGCTCGCATCGAGGCCGCGCGCGTGGCGATACTCAACCGCTACCGCCGCGACGGCTTCGTCTATACCGCCGTGGACGCCCGCATTCGCGGCCGCCAGCTCCGCTTCGTGGTCACCGAAGCCTATATCGCGCAGGTGAAGCTGGAGGGGCACATAGGACCCGCGGCGACCCAGGTGCTTCGCTTCCTCGATCATCTGACCGACATACATCCGATCGACACGAAAAGCCTTGAGCGCTGGCTTCTGCTCGCCGGCGACGTGCCTGGCGTCTCGGTCACCGCGGTGCTCAATCCTTCGGTGGAGAACCCCGGCGCGCTGACGCTGGTGGCCAAGCTCAGCAGGCGCGCCGTCTCGGGTACGCTGAGCGCGGATAATCGCGGATTTCGCCAGACCGGACCGGAGGAGTTGCTCGCGGTCGCCGATTTCAACAGCTTTACCTCGCTGGGTGAACGCACCGAGCTGTCGATCTTCCACACGTTCAACAATACCGAAACCTTCGGCCAGGCATCCGAGGAATTCTTCATCGGCGGCAGCGGCCTGCGGCTGAAGATCTATGGCGGCGACGGCGAGACGATACCGTCCGGCAGCCTGCGCGCGATTGGCTATGACGGCATCACCCGCGTATTCGGCGCCGGCTTCACCTACCCCTACATCCGCAGCCGCCAGCAGACGCTGAACTTCACGCTGAATTTCGACGGTATCGAATCGCAGGTGCGCACGGATACCGGCACCGGCGCGTCGCGCGTGCGCACCACGTTTGACAGCCTGCGCGTGCTGAGCGCGGGTGCGGACTACTCGCTGCTGGACCTGTTTGCCGGCAACGAACGGCCGGCCACCGACTTGGCCTCGCTGCACGTCTCGCAAGGCCTGCCGACACTGGGCGCGTCGCCGGAAAACGACGCGTCCGCCTCCGTGCTCGGCGAGCGCATCGATTTCACCAAGGTGTCGGGCGAGGTGGACCGCACGCAGGCGTTGTTCTCGCCGTTCAGCGGCGGCAACCTGGCCGTGCGCCTCGGCGCCACCGGCCAATACAGCGGCGACATATTGCCCGCCTCGGAAAAATTCTATCTCGGCGGCCCGCATTTCGGCCGCGGCTTCTATTACGGCGAGGTGACGGGCGACAGCGCGCTCGAGACGACGGTGGAGCCGCTGCTCGATACCGGCCTGCCCGCGCCGGACTTCCTCCATTTGAAACTCGCCGCCCAGTTCTACGGCTTCTACGATTGGGGCGAGACCTACGAGAGTTCCAACCTGGAGCAGAACCACACGTTGCGGTCAGTGGGCGGCGGCGTGCGCCTGTATGCCGGCGAGCGTGTGGAGATCGATGTCGAGGGCGTCTCCCGCCTGACACGCACACCGAACGGTACGCCGCCGGAAGCCTCGCGCTTGAAGTCGGAAGCGATCTACTGGCAGGCTGTCGCGCATTTCTAGCCTGCGATGCTGCACGTCCTGAACGAGGCCATTTCGCCGCCGTGCCGACGGCCGAGGAGCTGATCAATGCCGCATTGCCCGCAGGCCCAATCGCTGCAGACCGCGGCCGCGCCGGACCGGGCCGGGCGCAGCCGAAGGCGGGCAGCCCTGCTGGCGAGCACGGCGGCATTCGGCGCGCTGGCGACACAGGCGGCGGCACAGCTGGCCTCCGGCGCCCACCCCACGGGCGGCACGGTGGTGGGCGGCTCCGCCAGCCTCAGCCAGTCTGGCAGCACCACCACGATCAACCAGTCCAGCCAGCGCACCGCGATCAACTGGCAGAGCTTCAACGTCGGCAGCGCGCAGAACGTCGATTTCAACCAGCCGAACGCCAAATCGGTGGCGCTGAACACCGTGGTCGGCCCCAACCCGTCCGAGATCGCCGGGCACATAACCGCAAACGGCCAGGTGGTGATCGTCAACCAGTCCGGCGTGGTGTTCGACCAGGGCGCCCAGGTAGATACCGCGGGCCTGGTCGTCTCCGCCCCCGGCATCACCACGAAGAACTTCATGGCCGGCCACATGGTGTTCGACCAGGCGGCCCATCCCGGCGCGCGCGTGGTCAATAACGGCACGCTGACCATACGCCAGGCCGGGCTTGCCGCCCTGGTGGCGCCACAGGTGGCCAATACCGGGCTGATCCAGGCACGCCTGGGCCGGGTGATACTGGGCGGGGCCGCCGCCTACACGCTCGACCTTTATGGCGACGGGCTTCTGGCGCTCAACGTCACCGCCATGGTGACCGAGGTGTCGCTGGGCGGCCGCATCGTCCCGGCGCTGGTCACCAGTTCCGGCGTCATCCTGGCCGATGGCGGCACCGTCATGCTGACCGCCCAGGCCGCGGACGGGCTGATACGCCAGCTCGTCACCGCGGGCGGCACGATCCGGGCGAACAGCGTGGGCGCCCGGACCGGCCGCGTCCTGGTGTCCGGCGTCGGCGGCTCGGTGGAGATCGACGGCACGGTCACTGCCGCCGGCGTGGCGGCCGGCACCCAGGGCGGCCAGGTAGTGGCGGACGCTACCGGCAGTGTGGCCATCGGTGCCAAGGCCACGCTGGATGCCTCGGGCGATGCGGGCGGCGGCGTAGTGGCCGTGGGCACTACGGCGGCGCGCGCGCTCGGCGGGCCGCATGCGCGCTCCGCGCGCACTGCCGCCAGCGTCACCGTCTCCCCCGGCGCCAGGCTGGCGGCCAATGCCGGCCGGCGCGGCACAGGCGGCCACGTCACCCTGCTCTCCACCGGCTACACCAATTTCGCGGGCCAGATCGCGGCGCGCGGCGGCAGCGCGGGCGGCAATGGCGGCGTGGTCGAGATATCCGGCGCTACAATCGGGCTGACCGGTCTGGTGGATGCCGGCGCGCCCAGCACCGGCCTGGCCGGCGGCGGCCATCGCGGCTCGCTCCTGCTGGACCCCACCAACCTCTACATCGCCGACGGCACGGTGAATGCCGGCGCCGGCAACAGCGCGGTCACCCCAGCGGCGCTTGAGGCGGAGAACGCCGACGTCACGCTGTCCGCCAGCAACCTCGTCGATTTCGCCTATACGGCAGGCACCGCCAACACGCTCAATCTCGGCAACCATGCGCTTACGGTCACCGCGGGGGCAGGGGGCATAGACATCGATGCCGGCTTTGCCATCAGCGCCGGCGTGGTCTCGCTGCAGGCGATGGGCGGCCCTGTCCTGTTCAACACGGCCACCGGCGCGGGTCTGGGGCTAGGGCCCGCATCCGCCGTTGCGGCATCGCTCGCCGGCAGCGCCGTCAATCTTCAGGGCGCCAGCCTGTCGCTCGCCACAGCCAGCATCACCGCGCAGGGTGCCGTCAGCCTGATTGCCACCGCCGGGGACGTGGACCAGTCGGCCGCCGGCATCATCACCGCGGCCACGCTTGGCGGCAGCGCAGCCCCTGGGGGCGGCCATGCCGGCGCCGTCCAGCTGCTCGGCGGCAACATGATCGGCACCATCACCACGCTCGGCGCCGCGGGTGACGTAGACATCGCCAATGTAGCGACGCTGACCGTCGCCGGCACGCTGACCGGCGGCTCGGCGCAGGCGCCCGCGACGATTACCCTCGCGGCGCCGACCGTCTATGTCTATTCGGGCACGGACGCGAACGCGGAAATCAGCGCGCCCGGCGGGACGATAGACATCGTGAGCCAGGGCTTCGGCCTGGGCGGCCTGCTCACCACTGGCGCGGGAACCGGCGTGATCGGCCTGACCTCTGCCACCGGCGGTACGCTCACTTTGCCGTCGAGCAACTATCTCGGCAGCATCACCACCGGCGAGCTGGCAATCGGCAGCCTGGACGGCCGCGTGCCGTACGGCAACCTGGCGGAGATCGACCTGCCTGGCGGCCTGTCGCTCACCGGACCGGTCTCGGCGGGCACGCTCGGCCTGTTCACCGGGCCGGGCGGGCGGCTGTACAGCACATCCGGCATCACCGCCGACACGCTGGTGGGCGCCATCGCCAGCGCAACCCTGACCGGCAGCAACGCCATCGGCACGCTTGGCAATTTCGCTTCGGGCAGCTTCATATTCAGCCAGCCGGGCGCGCTGGCGATCGCCGGCACGCTGTCCGCCAGCCAGCAGGCCAGCGTAACCTCGGGCGGCCTGCTGCGCGTGACTGGCAGCCTGACCGCCGGCCAGGCCACGCTGACCGGCGCCGACATAGACCTGCCGGGCAACCTGGCCGTGAGCGGCCTGTTGGCCACCATCGCCACCGGCAGCGAAGGGGAAGCGGTAGCGCCGCGCCCTGCCGATAACGGCCCGGGCGGCAACGGCACGATAACCCAGAGCGGCCTCCTGTCCGCGGGCACGCTGACGGGAAGTGCCGGCGCTTCGGCGCTGTTCGGTGGCAGGAATGACATCGCCACCCTGGCCGATTTCACCAGTCCCGTCCTGTCGGTGCAGAACGGCGCCGCCCTGACCGTCTCGGGCGCGGTTTCCGCGTCCACATCGGCCAGCTTGCAGGCCACCAGCCTTCTCGTGGCCGGCAGCTTGGACGCGCCAGGCACCCTGGCGCTGGTTAGCACCTCCGGCGCCATCGGCGAGCCAGGCAGCATCACCACCGGCACGCTCTCTTTCAGCAGCGCCGGCAGCGCGTCGCTGACCGGCAGCAACAGCATCGCCGTGCTGGGCGCCTCGGCATCCGCCCTTCGCCTCGCCTTGAATGATCGCACCGGCCTCACCGTTTCCGGCAACGTGACCGCGGGCGATGCAGGCGCGCCATCGGCCGTGTCGCTTGTCGCGCCTGGTCTGACGGTCACATCCGGCGCCGTGCTGTCCGCACCCCAGGGCATCATCGCGATTGCGGCGGATACGCTCTCGATCCTGGGCAGCGTCACCACCGGCGCCGTGGGTACCATCGCGCTTGCCCCCTTTGCGGGCGGCACGCTTACCCTGGCGAACGGCACCGTCCAGCATCTCTCAACGGGGGAGCTGGCGCTGGGCTCGCCAGGCCCGCTGGTGACGAACCTGGACCTGCCGGACGGGCTCACCCTCACCGGCATCGCAGGCACGCTGGCCTTGTTGACCAACGGCGGAACGGTCACGTCCACCGGGGGTATCGCGGTTGGCACGCTGGTGGGCTCCGTCGGCACCGCCACGCTCACCGGCGCCAATGACATTGCCACGCTCGGCAGTTTCAGCGCGGCGTCGCTGTATCTGTCGCAGCAGAACGCGCTGCAGGTCACCGGGCCGGTCACCGCCGGCGTGTCGGCGGACATCGCCGCGGGGGCGCTCACCATAGGCGGCAGCCTGACCGCACCCTCCGTCACCCTGGCCGCCGGCAGCCTGAACGTGCCCGGCACCGTCGCGGCCGGCCTGCTGACCGTCACCGCCACCACGCTGAGCGAATCTGGCGCCGTCACCGCCGCGTCGCTGACCGGCAGCGTCACCGGTTCGGCCGCGTTCACCGGCACGAACATGATAGGCACGCTCTCCGGCTTTTCCGCGGGCGACCTCGTCCTGAGCGATGCAGCACCGCTCGCCCTGGCCGGCACCGATATGGCAGGGAACGCCGCCTTCACGCTGCCCGCTTTGTCCGGCGCCGGCGCGCTCACGGTGACCGGCTTGCTCTCCTTCACCGGCACGCAGGCCGGTGGCGGCATTATGGAGACCGGTCAGGTCAGCGCCGGCACGCTCAGCGTCACCGGGGCCGGCTCACTGGGCCTGACCGGTAGCAACACCATCGGCACGCTCGCCGCCTCGTCCACCGCCGGCGGGTTTACTTTGATCGACACGGTGGCGCTCGACGTGACGGGCAACGTCACCGTGGGCGGGGCCAGCCCTGCCACGCTGGCGCTGGCTGCACCCAGCCTCTCCGTCAGCCACGCCACCCTGTCCGCCCAGGGCGGCACGATCGCGCTGAACGCCAACACGCTGTCCATACTCGGGGCGGCCACCACAGGCAGCGGCGGGCTCATCGGCCTGTCCGTGTATAGCGGGACCACACTGACCGGCGGGGGAACGGAGCCGGGGCAGTTCACCACCGGCGAGCTCTCGCTGGGCAGCGCCAACGGCCTGGCGGCGGACGCCAACGTGGCGGTGCTCGACCTGCCGGACGGCATCACGCTGGCCGGCGGGGCCGGCACGCTCGGCCTGTTCACCACGATTGGCGGCACCATCACCGCTACCGGCCCGCTCGTGGCCAGTACGCTCGTGGGCAGCGCCGGCACGGTGTCGCTTACCGGCGCCAATCAGGTGGCAACGCTGGGCAATTTCAGCGCCGGGAGTTTCACCTTCCGCCAGGCGGCCGACCTCTTGGTGTCCGGCTTGGTGGGCGGCGGCACGCTGGCCTCGATCACCAGCGGCGGCTCGCTGACGGTGGCCGGCGAAGTGACCGCTGCCGCCACCACACTGTCAGGCGCCGCAGGCATCTCGATCAGCGGTTCGGCGGCTGGTTCGTCCAGCCTCAACCTGTCCTCCAGCACAGGACCCATCCTGGCCGCCGGCAACATCAGCACCGCTTCGCTCACTATCTCCACACCCGGGCAGGCCAGCCTCACCGGCCCGGGCAACGACGTGACCGGACTTGCCGCCTCCAGCGCGGCCACGCTCGGCCTGGCGTCGACGGGCACGCTTGCCATCACCGGCCCGCTCACCCTGACCACCGGCACGCTTTCGGCGGCGGCAATCGCCGTGGACGGTGCGATCACCGCGCCGGGCGGGCTCAGCCTGACCGCCACCGCCGGCGGCATCACCCAGTCCGAGGCCATCACCACCGGGCTGCTGGGGGCGAGTGCGACCACGTCCATCGCGCTGACCGGCGCCAACAGCATCTCCGTGCTCGGCCAGGCGGTCACCGCGTCGTCGCTGGTGTTGGACACGCTGCTGCCGCTGGAGCTGCGCGACGCGATCGACGTGGGTACCGCGAGTATCACCGCGCCGTCCATAGAGGTGACCGGCGCGCTCACCGTGCCAGGCGCGCTGACCTTGAACACCACGGTCGGCGACGTGACGGAGACGGGCACGGTGGCGGCCGGCACGCTCGCCGGCAGCGTCGTGGGCAGCGTCACCCTGGCCGGCAACAACGCCATCGCCGGCCTCGGCGACCTCACCGCAATCGGGCTGACCTTGGCCAGTACCGAAGCGCTCGCGGTCAGCGGCACCGTCACCGCGCCTGCGACGAGCCTGACCGCGTCGTCGATTGTGGTATCGGGAGCGCTGGACGTGTCGGGCGCCCTCCAGCTCACGGCGACAGGCGGCGGCATCAGCGGGGCGGGCGCGGTCAGCGCCGGCACGCTCACCGGATCGGCCACCGGTTCCGTAAGCCTGACGGGCGGCGCCGTGGCCACGCTGGGCGATTTCACCGCGTCCGGATTCACGCTGGTGGACAGCAGTGCCTTGGCCATCACCGGAAGCCTCAACGCCGCGCAGACCGTCCTGCAGGCCGTCAGCCTCTCGGTCACCGGCTCGCTCATCGCGTCCCAGGCGCTGTCGCTGACCGCCTTGTCGGGCGGCATCACCGCAACAGGCGGCGTCTCGGCCGGGGCACTGTCCTTGTCCGCACCCGGCGGTATAACCCTGACCGGGATCAACCAGATCGCCTCGCTCGCCGCCGTGCAGACCCAGGGCGACTTCACCCTGGCCGACGCCGCCGCGCTAGACGTGACCGGCGCGGTGACCGCCTCGGGCGTCAGCCTGTCCGCCGCCGCGCTGGACCTGTCCGGCAATCTTTCCGCAAGCGGCAACGTCGCCTTGTCCGCAACCGCGGGAAGCCTGGGCCAGTCGGCCGGCGTGGTGACGGGCACCCAGGTGAGCGTCTCGGCCGCGAGCACCATCTCGCTGGCCGGCACCATCGCGGGCGACGCGATCACGCTGGGCGCCGCGTCTGGCGCGCCCGCGCCCGTGGTCGTGTGGTCGGGCAATACGTTCGGGCCCGCTTCTGGCGCCGCCACGCTCGCAGGCAGGCAGGCCCATGCCGGCCAGAGTTCCGCCGACGTCGACAGCATCACCGTGACGGCAAGCGCCTTGCGGCAGACCGGGACGACCCTGGTCGGGGGGAACGGCACGCCGTTTGACCTGTCGATCACCCTGGCCGGTCCGGGCACCGTCAGCTTCGATGCCGCCGCCGGACCGGGGCTGGTCGGCCCGGCGACAAGCCTGATGCTGGCCCTGGGCACCGGCAACGCGACCGGCATGATCGACGTGGCCGCCCTGGCGGTCAGCACGGCGACGCCCGCGCCCGCCGCGCAGACGCTGCTTCTGGGCAGCATCTCTGGCACCGCAGGGCAGGCGGCGGCCGGACTTGCCACGATCACGCCGGGACCGAACACCAACTACCAACTCAATGGCTGCGAGATCGGCGCCGCCTGCGCCGGACCAGGTACGGGAACGGGCACCGGCCCCGGCACCCCCACGGGTCCCGGCACTCCCACCGGTCCGGGTACCGGCACCGGGACGGGTACTGGGACAGGAACTGGCACCGGCCCAGGGCCGGGCACAGGGACGGGAACCGGGACCGGGACGGGCACCGGAACTGGCACCGGCACCACGACGGGAACAGGCGCGGGAACGCCATCCGGTGACACCGGCGAGACCGAGGCGCAGATCGTGGCCGGCGTGCCGATATTCACCGACGCCACAGGACCGCAGATCCAGCAGACCGACACCGCCGCCGAAGACACTTCCGGCATACTCGTCCAACCCAGGCCGCAGCCGATCGAGTTCCTGACCGGCGACCTGCCCGACTACAGCGGCTTCGGCGACACCAACGGCGATCCGGTGATCACTTCGGCCCGCCACCAGCAGCTGCAATCGACCGACACGCTGCTGCCGGCCGACCCGGAGGGTGACGACGAGCGCCGCCGCCGGCAGAACGACCTGATCATCCCCAACGTGCCGGCGGAGGATTTTTAGTGCGCGGGCCTCGTCCGGCCGCGTCCCGGCCTGCCGCGCTCTGGCTGCTGCCGGCCCTGCTCGTGGCTGCCGGGTGTACGGTGCCGCCGCCTGCCGCCTTCGTGTCCTCCGGCGCTGCGAAGCAGGGCGCCGCGGTCCCGGTCGGGCGGAACGAGGCGGGCGAGACGTGCACGCAGGATGGCGCGCCGGGCGAGGCCGCCGCTGCCGTCTATTGCGGTGCCTGGGAGCAGCCGAGCGCGCGCATCGCGCGCGCGGAGCAAGTCGCCACCCAGCCCGGCGCGCCGCCGGCCAGCCTGGCCGCCATCGCCGCGGGCGGTGCCTGGCGCGAAGGGCTGGACCGGCGGCTGTCCTGCCTCCCGGCGCAACCGGCCACCCTGCTGGGCCGCTACCCCGCCATGGTGCTGTCCTGCACCACAAGGCTGGGCGGCTGGCCGCAAGTGGCGCTTGCCACCCGGATAGACGGCCAGGTCTGGCTGGCTGACGGCGTGCGCCCTGCGCTGCCGGCGATGGAGCGCGCGATAGGCCTGCTCGCCGGCGTGGTGCCGCCCGGCGCCGCCGTCTCCCAGCCGGTCAGCACCGGCCTTACCGCGACGCGGCTTGCCGCCGCCAGCTACAGCTCCAGCGACATCAACCAGTACGAGACGCTGATACGCGCCGCCAACCGCGCCAACGTGGAGGGCAACTACCCGGCCGCCGAGGCTGCCTTGCGCGCGGCTGCCGCCTTGCAGGAGCGCGTACAGGGCTTGAACTCGGCCGCTTTGGCGAAAACCCTAGCGACCGAAGCGCTGCAACTCTCCGACCAGGGCCGCTTCGCCGCCGCCGACGCGCTGTTCGCCAGGGCGGACCTGCTGGCCAGGAGCCCTGGCCAGAACGACCGGGTAACGATCCCGCTGCTGGCGCAGTATCGCGGCCTGGACCAGCTCAACAAGGGCCACCCCGCGCTGGCTTTGGGCGATCTGACCCTGGCCGAGCGGGAATATGCGGAGCTGCTGCCGCCGAGCGCGCTGGCCACGGCAAACACGCAAGGCAGCGCGGCCGGGCGGCTCGACAACCAGCAGATACTCACCGACCAAGGCGAGCGGCGCGCGCTGCTGGGAGTCATCGAGACCAGGCGGGCAGAGGCGCGCGCGCTGCGGCTGGAGGCGAAGCTGCCGCAGAGCCAGGCGCTGTTCGCCTCCGCCGCGCGGCTGGCCGATTCACGCGGCCTGGACGAGCCGCAGGTAGCCGCGCGGCTGTATCGCACGGCGGCCTTCAACAGCGACGCCGCGGGCGACCACGCGGCGGCGCTGGCCGCCATCACCCGCTCCGCCGAAGCGTTCCGGCGCGCTTTGCCGGGCAGCCGCACCTATGCCGAGACGACGCTCGTGCTGGCCGCCAAGGTGGCCGAACGCGGGCAGCCGGACCGGGCGCTGGCCGCCTGCCACGAAGCCGCCAGCATACTGCGTGCCGAGAGTGCCGGCACCAGCGCCGGCCTGCTGATGCCCTGCCTGGCGATACTGCACGGGCAGGCGGCAAGCCATCCCGACGAGGCGCAGGCGCGCTATGCCGAGATGTTCGAGACGGGGCAGCTGGCCCGCGGCAGCGTCACCGCCCAGCAGATCGCCCAGGCCAGCGCACGCCTTCGCGAGAATGCACGCGACCCGAAGGTCAGCGCGCTGATACGCACCCATGACGACCAGGCCGCAGCCCTTGCTGACCTGTTTGCGGCCCGCGATGCGCTGCGCGGCCAGAACACCGACGCCGCCCGCGCGGCAGACGCCAGGCTGGCCGGCCAGATCAACACGCTGCAGGCCAGGCGCGCGGAAACCGACGCCGCCCTGCAGGCCGCCTCGCCGAATTACGGCCAGCTCGTCCAACAGGTGGTAGGCGCCGCCGAGGTGATGTCCGTGCTGCGTCCGAACGAGGCGTTCGTCGCCACCATGATGTCGGCCGACACAGGCTGGACCTTCCTCATGCGGGACGGAAAGATATTGGTGGCCCCGCTGGCTGGCGGCACCAACGCGGCCGGCGCGCTGGTGGCCCAGCTGCGCCACAGCATGGACGCCGAGATCGAGCCGCCGCCGCCGTTCGACATCGCGGCCGCGCGCAGCCTCTACACGCTGGTGCTGGGCGGCGTCGCACCCGGATTGCGAGGCGCCACTGCTCTCTCCGTCGTGCCGTCCGGGCCGTTGCTCTCCCTTCCGTTCGGCGTCCTGCTCACCGGCCCCGCCGAGCAGGACGATCTGGCCGGCGCGCCCTGGCTGATCAAGCAGGTCGCCATCGAGCACGTGCCGGCGCCGGCGAATTTCGTCAGCCTGCGCAAGCTCGCCGGCACCACGCGGGCGGCCAGGCCCTGGTTCGGCTTCGGTGCGTTCCGCCCGGTGAGCCTGGCGCAGGCCGAGCGCAGCTTCCCGGCGGCGTCCTGCGCGGACAGTGCGCAATTGCTGGCCGGCCTGCCCCCGCTGCCCGGGGCGGAGGTGGAACTGCACGCGCTGCAACGGGTGATCGGCGCCGCGCCGCACGACCTGCTGGAAGGTGCCGCCTTCACCGCCCAGGGCGTGCAGCACGCAAACCTGAAAGACGTGCGCATCCTGCATTTCGCGACCCACGCGCTGCTGCCGACCGACCTTCGTTGCGAGAACGAGCCGGCGCTCGTCACTTCGCCGCCTCCTGGCGCCCTGGACGCCAGCGGAGCGCTGCTGACCGCGTCCGAAGTGGCGGGGCTGGATCTGGACGCCGACGCGGTGGTGCTGTCCGCCTGCAACACCGGCGGTCCTGCCGGCGGCGCGTCAGGCGAAAGCCTGACAGGACTGGCGCGCAGCTTCTTCTACGCCGGCGCGCGTGCGCTGCTGGTGACCCATTGGTCGGTGAACGACAAGAGCACGGCCTATCTGGTGGCGCTCACGCTCGCCAAGACCCGCGCGCAGCCCGGCATCGGGCTGGCCAGCGCCCTCGCTCTGGCGCAACGGCGCGTGCTGTCGGAATCAAGCGGTGCCACCGCGATCGAGGCGCACCCGTTCTACTGGGGCGCACTGGCGGTGATCGGGGAGGGGATGGGAACGGGCCGGGGAACGGGCACGTAGCCTGGGTGCGGGTAGGAGGAAGCGGTTCCTCTTAGTGGCGAGTCATAAAATGCCGTGGGCGCGTCGCTAAGACGGCCGCGTCAACACGTCGCGATAGCGGACCAAAAGCTTTTTGCTTCTTTTTCTCGAAAAAGAACGCCTTGCCTACTGTGCACGCCGAACCCGGCGCCTGGCAGGCAACACCGCGCCCCCGGTTCTCTTCTCCGAAGGAACCCCCAAAGCCGCAAACGCTTGCACCGCAGCACACCCGGAGAGCGAACACCTTTGCCCGACGCACCAGGCGCCCCAGGCATCGCGCCGCGCTGGACTTCCAGCGACAAGAGCGGACTGGGTACCGCCCTTATGGCCACCAGCCGGGTCTGGTTCACCATCAGCCACGGCATCCTTAACGAATGCTACTATCCGCGTGTCGACCAGGCCTGCACGCGCGATTTCGGCTTCATCGTCACCGACGGGGAAGGCCTGTTCGCCGAAGAGAAGCGCGACACCGAGACCAGCCTGATGGCGCTGACCGACGGCGTGCCGGCCTACGAGGTGACCAACACGCACCGGCCAGCCGATGGCGGCCAGCCGCGCTTCCGCATCGTCAAGCGCATCATCACCGACCCTAGGCGCGACGTGGTACTGCAGTCGGTCAGGCTGGAGACCCTGGCACCGGGGCCGGAGCTTCGCCTGTTCGCGCTGGTGGCGCCGCATCTGGTCAACGCCGGCAACAGCAACAATGCCTGGCTGGACGACTACAAGGGCCAGAAGATGCTGTTTGCCGAGGGCGGCGGCGCGGCGCTGGCGCTGGCCGCGGACGCGCCCTGGCGCGCGCGGTCGGTGGGCTTCGCAGGAGTCAGCGACGGCTGGCAGGACCTCTCGCGCCATTTCCGGCTGACCTGGGAATATGACCGCGCGGTCTCCGGCAACGTGGCGCTGGCGGGCGAGGTGGAGTTGGCGCCCGGCGGCACGGCGATCTTCGCCCTGGGGTTCGGCCGCAGTCCGATCGAGGCCGCCTTCCGCGCCCGGGCCAGCCTGCTGGACGATTTCGACCTGCTGGCCGCGGAATACGCGCAGGCCTGGCGTAGCTGGCAGGCTGGCCTGCGCAAATTGGACCGTGCGCCGCGCGGCATGGCCGCAGCCGGGCAGGCGCATAACACCTACCGGGTCAGCACCGCCGTGCTGCGCACACACGAGGCGCCGGATTTCCGCGGCGGCTACATCGCCAGCCTGTCCATCCCGTGGGGTGCGGCCAAGGGCGACGACGATCTGGGCGGCTACCACCTTGTCTGGCCGCGCGACCTGGTGGAGACCGCGGGCGGGCTGCTCGCGGCAGGTGCCCTGGCCGAGGCGGTGCAGGTGCTGGACTATGTGCGGACCACGCAGGAGGCAGACGGCCATTGGCCGCAGAACAACTGGCTGGACGGCTCGTCCTATTGGCAGGGCGTGCAGATGGACGAGTGCGCGTTCCCCATATTGCTGGTCGACCTCGCGCGCCGGGAAGGCGCGCTGACGGAGGCAGGCTTGTTGCGATACTGGCCGATGGTGCGCGCGGCGGCCGGTTTTCTGGTACGCAAGGGTCCCGTCACCGGCCAGGACCGCTGGGAGGAGAACGCCGGCTATTCCACCTTCACGCTCGCCGTGGAGATCGCGGCGCTGGTCGTGGCCGCGGACCTGGCAACTCAGTCAGGCGAGCCGGCGACGGCGAAGTTCCTGAATGAGACCGCCGATTACTGGCACGCGAGCCTCGATTCCTGGACGTTCGCCCGTGGCACCGACCTTGCGGCCGAACTGGGTGTGGAGGGCTACTACATACGCCTGGCACCGGCCCGCCAGCCGGGCACCGCGTCCGACATGGACGGCGACGTGCAGATCAAGAACCGGCCGGAAGGCCAGGGCCTGTATAGGGCGCACGAGGTGATCAGCGCGGACGCGCTGGCGCTGGTGCGGTTCGGCCTTCGCCGCGCGGACGACCCGCGCATCCTGGCCACCCTCCGCGCTATCGACCACGCCACCTGCAAGCTTCTGCCGGCAGGCCCCGCCTGGTATCGCTACACGGGCGACGGTTACGGCGAGCACGCTGACGGCACCCCGTTCGACGGCACTGGCGAGGGCAGGCTGTGGCCGCTGCTGACGGGCGAGCGCGCCCATGTGGCCGTGGCCGCCGGCGACTTCGCCCAGGCGACGCTGCTGCTGGACACCATGGAGGCCTTCGCCAGCCGCGGCGCCCTGATACCCGAGCAAGTGTGGGATGCCGCTCCGATTCCCGCCCGCGAGCTGTGGCCCGGCCATCCCAGCGGCTCGGCGATGCCGCTGGTGTGGGCGCATGCCGAGCACGTCAAGCTGTTGCGCTCGCTGGCCGACCGCGCGGTGTTCGACAGGCCGCCGCAAACCGTGCGACGTTATTTGGAGGAGACGCACGCGCCGCGCGTGACACCCTGGCGCGTCGGCTTCCAGCCGGAGCGGGTTGCCGAAGGGCAGGCGTTGCGCATCGAACTCACTTTGCCGGGCATCGTTCACTGGAGCAACGATGGCTGGGCCACGTCGAACGAGGTGGAAACGATCGACACCGGGCTCGGCGTCCATGTGGCCGAACTCGGCTGGGAAGATTTCCGGGCCGCCGGCCTCGTCTTCACCTGGCGCGATGCCAGGACCCAGGCCTGGGTCGGCAGGAACTACAACGTCAACAGCTGAGCCGGGATGACCGGCACCATCCAGGAGCGCCTTCCTTGCCAGACACCGCGACGACACACTCCGCGACATCGCAGCCCACCGGCTCTGACAAGCCGACGGCAAAAGCCGGCGTGAAGACGGCGCCTCCCGCTACGCTGGTGATCTTCGGCGCGCATGGCGATTTGACCAAGCGCCTGCTGATGCCCGCCCTCTACAATCTGGCTGGCGACAAGCTGCTGGATGACGGGTTCCGCATCATCGGCGTGGACCGGGTGGCGGCCGACATGGAAGGCTGGAAGAGCGAGCTTACCGCCGCCATGCAGGATTTCACCCACGACAAGACCGCCGAATTCTACGTGGAGCACGTGGACGAGACATCCTGGGGCTGGGTGACGCAGCGGCTGGATTACGTGCAGGCCGATTTCACCAAGCCGGAAGACATGGCCAAATTGAAGGCGCATGTCTCCGGCAACGCGGTGTTCTACCTGGCGGTGGCTGCACGCTTTTTCGGCGAGGTGGTCGAGCAGCTCGGCCATGCCGGCCTGCTGAAGCAGGAAAACAACGCGTTCCGCCGCGTGGTGATCGAGAAGCCTTACGGTGCCGACCTGGACTCGGCGAAGAAGCTGAACGCGCAGGTGCTCTCGCAGGCAGACGAGAGCCAGATTTTCCGCATCGACCACTTCCTGGGCAAGGAGACGGTGCAGAACATCATGGCGCTGCGTTTCGCCAACGGCATCTTCGAGCCGCTGTGGAAGCGCGACCACATCGATTACGTGGAAATCACGGCGGCCGAGACGATCGGCGTGGAGCAGCGGGGCGCCTTCTACGAGCCGACCGGCGCGCTGCGCGACATGGTGCCGAACCATCTGTTCCAGTTGCTCAGCATGGTCGCCATGGAGCCGCCCAACTCGTTTGACGCCGAAGCGGTGCGCAACGAGAAGGCCAAGCTGCTGCAGGCCATCCACCCGGTGCGTCCGGAAGACGTGGTGCGCGGCCAGTATGCGGCCGGTCACGTGCAGGGCCGCGACGTGCCGGCCTACAGGGACGAGCCGAACGTGGCGCGTGACAGCCGGACGGAGACCTATGTCGCGCTGAAGTTCAACATCGAGAACTGGCGGTGGTCGGGCGTGCCGTTCTACTTGCGCACTGGCAAACGGATGGGCGGGCGCCAGACGCAGGTGGTGGTGCATTTCCGCAAGCCGCCCTACGCGCTGTTCCGCGACACCGAGGTGGGCGCGTTGGAAGAGAACCTGCTGATATTGGAGATGCAGCCCAATGAGGGCATGACGCTGACCATAAGCGCCAAGCATCCAGGGCCGAAGATGGTGCTGGCGCCGGTCAAGATGGCGTTCGCCTACAAGGACGCCTTCACGCTCGAACCCAACGTGGGGTACGAGACGCTGATTTACGATTGCCTGATCGGCGATCCCACCCTGTTCCAGCGCGCCGACATGATAGAGGCGAGCTGGGCGGCGGTGGATCCGGCCCTGCAACACGCGGCCGACGCGCCAGAGCTGTACAAGGCGGGCAGTGCCGGGCCGGAGGGTGCGGCGGCATTGCTGGCCCGGGCGGGGCATTCCTGGAGCGAGATGGAGGAGTAACGGGCGGCCGAGGCCTTTGGCGCTATTTGCGCTTCGGCGGCACCTGCTCGCGCGTCGCCTTCAGGATGGACGTGGCGCGCAGGATGGACGTGGCGATCTTCTCGCCGGCGTTGCTCACGGCCGGGTCCGCATTGGACCTCAGCCGGTCCGCCACCATCAGGGCCGGCGTGAGCGCTCCGTTCACGTCGTGCCTGGTGTGCGAGACGAGCAATTCCAGCTCGGCGATACGTTGCTCCGCCTCGACAATCGAGCGTTCCATCTTCTGACCTGTCGCATACACTGCCGCGTTCTATAGCAGACGAAGCGGACGCTGACCCGCCGCCGCGCTGTCCGTGCCGCCGCCTTGCGTTTGGGAAACGTTCACTTTCTTGCGGTATCCGCAGGCGTAGCGGCGCATCCGGCTCCGCAACGATCGGGGAGGTGAGGATGGAGCAGAGGCAGAGCGGCGTGCGGCGCCGGCTGAGCGACAGGATCGAGGACGCCTTCGACCAGGCGTGCCACCAGGGAGAGGCTGAGGTGGCCGCCTGCATGCTCAAGGGTCTTGACCAATGTCTGCTCGGGCAGCCGACCCCGTGGGAGCGGCGTAAGGTGGCACTGACCTTGCTGCGTAGCTGCGCCGAGCGTCTGAGCCTGTTGCGGCATGCGCAGGCAAGTGCCGAGAGCACGCCTGTGCCCGCACCGTTTCCGGTAATCGCTGAAATTCTGGTTGCGGAGCGTTCGCACACCACCGTATAGCGAGCCGGACGCCGGGGCTTTTCTGCGCAATTCGTAAACTCAACGTTTTTTTCTGCTCGCGTTATCACGAGGTCGTGATAGATGAGGCCGGTTGGCTTCACCCACGCGAGCCGGAGAGAACGACATGTCGGTTTACCGCGGACTATCTGGGGCGGCATTGCTGGCCGTGATGTTCTACGGGACGGGGACGGGGGCCGAGGCGGCGGAGCAGCTTCTCGCTGGAACCTACGTGACGCCCGATGCCAGCTCGGAGATGGCGCAGCTTTGCCCGCAAGGGTCGGGCTACCCGTCCGAAGCAGGTTGGGCGGGCGGACCCGCCCAGCAACCGCGGTCCGCTACAGGCGGCCAGCCGCTCATCGAGCAATATCGCAACGGCACCCTGATCGCGAGCTACACGAGCTTTGCCGACCAGCCCGGCTGCGTGGAGGCGGGTGACGGCACCGATTACCTCAACCCGTCCGGCCCCGCGGCCAGTGGCTGCGGGCCTTTCACGCGTGAGCACACCTACCGGCTATGGTCGCCCGGGGACGTGTTCTACGTCTATCCGGCGGTCTATTCCGGACCATTCAACCAGCCCTGGATCGGGCCGGAGTTCAGCTCCCCCGCCGACTATGCGGCCGGCATTTCGCAGACGCCCGACCACATCGTCATACAAGGCGTGGTGCAGAACAACACGCGGCCGGTTGTCCTGCTGGAGGGCAATGCGTCCGACAATACGCTCGGCCAGGCGCCCGTCTATTTCGACCAGAGTACCGGCGTCGTATGGGACAGCATAAACGTCACTGCCGGCCGCACTGTCGCGGCGGGGAAGGCGGGCGTCTACGAGCTCGGGGCAAGCAACCTGACGCTCAGCAACATGCGGATAAACGGCTTCCAGCGTGCAGGCGTGAACGGCCTGTTCGGCGCCGGCCAATATAGCGGCAGCCTGACGCTGAACGGCGTGGAGCTCGATCACAATGGCGGGCCTGATGGTCCGGCACATAACGCCTATATCGGCGCAAGCGCAGTGGACCCCAACTTTACGGTCCAGGTCTCGCATTCCTGGTCCCACGACGCCTATTACGGCCATCTGTTCAAATCACGCGCACAGAACAACGTCTTCACCGCCAATTACTTCCAGGGCGGCCTGCCGCAGCCGGGCCGTGCGCAGGCAGAGACCTACCTGCTGGACATTCCCAACGGCGGCCAGGTGAGCGTGCGCAACAACATCTTTGTCAAGAACGCATCCGGTGACGGCGCCAACGCCATGTCCTTCACTTTCCTGCTGGAAGGCGTCTCCGACAGCCGGGCACAGAGCGTAGATCTCGAGAACAACACGTTCGTCACGTTCGCCAAGACGTATGACGGAACGCATCCAAATTATCCCATGGCATTTCTCTATCCCAGCGTGGCGCCTGACAGCGCCGCTTGGCCATCAGGCATCCCTGTCCGCGTGCTGAAGAATGCTTTCGTGGGCTACTGCACAGCCGGCGCTACCGACGTTGCGGCATATCGCGGCGACATAAGCGTGGTCGAGAGTTTCCTCGAACTCACGCGCAGCTATGCCCTGACCACCAAGGTGTCCGCAAGCGACGCGGCCCTCAGCACGATCTACAGCAACTACGTGCCGGAGATCGGCACGGCGTATTATGCATTCCTGTTCGGGCTGGCACCTGTCCGCACCACGGACGCTATCGGTTCGCAGGACTGAGGAATGGTGGCGCGGATGTTGACTCGCGGGATCAAAGCAAGCAGTGCTTCCCCCGATGTCAGGACCGGAAGACTTCTGTTCGATTGCACCGAGACCAGCACCGCGCATCCGGCGATCCCGGACGATGCGGCAAAGTAAGGGCGCAGGTGTCGGTTGTTGTAAAACTGCAAGTTTGTTGATTGTGCAATGTCCTTCGCCGACCGACGTGAGTTGAGGCCGGGTGGATGCGAGGATGTGTCCGCTGGTGCCGACGTCATGACAGCAAGCTTTGTGCATCCGGTGGCAATCGGCGTCGTATTGCCGATGCGGCGTCAGAACAATAAATATTGACAGCGCTTTAGAGGCGTTTACCATTACGAAACCGGCACGTTGCAGCGGCATGCTCTCTGCATCCCGTGCCGTCTGGGAGTTTTGCAGTATGACGCTACGCTATGGCCCACTCGGCGCGGCCTGCACGGTCGTGCTTATATTTTCGGCCGGCTCGGTCGGCGCAGCAGCCCCGCTGCTGCAAGGCAAGTTCACGACCGCCGATGCGCTGACCCAGCAGACGCAAATTTGTCCGCACGGTACGGGGTATCCGTTGGAGACAGGCTGGGCGAGTGCGCCCGGCGTGCTGCCGCATTCCGCGATCGGCGGACAGCCGCATATCGAGCAGTTCCGCAACGGCAAACATATCGCCACATACGGCAGCTTTGCGAACCGCCCACATTGCGTGCTTGCGGGAGACGGTACGGACTACCTCCACCCTGAGAAAGCCGCCGCCACCGGGTGCGGGCCGTTCACGCGCGAACACACGTTCCGGCTATGGGCGCCGGGCGATGTGTTCTACGTCTATCCTGCTATCTATTCCGGCGAGTACAACCAGCCTTGGATCGGGCCTGCTTTCGATTCAAACGCCGCCTACAGCGCCGGAGTCTTCACGGTGCCCGCCAACATTACCATACAGGGCGTGGTGCAGAACAACGTCCGTCCGGTCATCCTGCTGGAGGGGTCCGCTTCCAACAACACGCTGGGCCAGGGGGCAGTGTATTTCGACCAGAGCAACGGCACGGTCTGGGACAGCATTGACGTGGCCGCGGGCAGCAAGGCGCTTACCGGCAAGGCCGGCGTGTACGATCTGGGTGGCAGCAACCTGACAATCAGCAACACGCATATATATGGTTTCGAGCGTTCCGACGTGAACGGCTTGTTTGGCGCCGGCCAGTATAGCGGCAGCCTGACGCTGAACGCGATCGAGCTGGACCATAATGGCGGGCCGAACGGCCCTGCGCATAACGCCTATATCACCGCCAGCGCGGTGGATCCGAATTTCACGGTCGTGATGTCGCATTCCTGGTCGCACGACGCGTTCTACGGGCACCTGTTCAAGTCGCGCGCGCAGAATAACGTGTTCACGGCGAACTACTTCCAGGGTGGCCTGCCGCAGCCGGGCCGGGAGCAGGCCGAAACCTACCTGCTGGACATACCGAATGGCGGGCAAGCGACGGTGCGCAACAACATCTTCGTCAAGAACGCATCGGGCGCCGGCGCCAATGCCATGTCTTTCACCTTCCTGCTGGAAGGGACGACCGACAGCCGGCCGCAAAGCGTAGATCTCGAGAACAACACCTTCGTCACCTTCGCCAAGGCGTATGACGGGGTACACGCAAATTATCCGATGGCATTCCTCTACCCCAGTCTGGTGCCGGGCACGTCCGAGTGGCCGGCCAACATCCCGGCACGCGTCCTGAAGAACGCGTTTATCGGCTACTGCACAGGTGGCAGTGGAAGCCTGGCGGAGGATTATCGCGGTGACATTGCGGTCGTCGAAAGCTTCCTGGAGCTGACGCATACCTACGCGCTGACGACCAAGCTGGACGCCAGCGATATCGCGCTTCAGGCGATCTACCCGGATTACGTGCCGGAGGTCGGGACGCCCTCCTACGCGTTCCGCTATGGTGCGATGTTGTCGCGCCGGCTGACGACGATCGGGGCGAAAGACTAGCGCGTCCGCGGCCGAAAGACAGGCAGTCTGCAAGACGCCGTGACGGTAAGCCGCCACGGCTGTCTGGCTGGCGCCGCGGCTCTTGCAGTATTGCGTGCCCGCGGGGAGGAGGACAGCCGGCCGGCAGCCGACGCACCCTACGTGCGGCTCAGCCTGACCAAGCCTGCTGCCTGCCAGTATCGCCGGCGTGCACCGTGCAGTCCTCGACCCCGCGGCAACGAGCCGGCCGGTGTCGGCGCGGCGCTTATTTGGCCGCGGCGGCCGCCGCGTTGATGAAGGACAGCCCGTTCGGCACTCCGAAGCCGGTGGCGTCGTCCCAACCAGGCATTGCCATCAGCGATGAATCCGACCCGAAGCTGAGGTCGATCTTCACGTCGATGCCCACCTCCGGCGAGGTGATCTGCACCGCCGTGCCGACGAACCCGTTTGGCTGGGTGGCGGTCAGCCCGAGCAGGGCCGCGGCACTGTAGTAGGTGGAAGCGGTGCCGACCCCGAACGTGCCGGACAGGTTGTTGAGCGTCGCCGGGATGGGCACTATGTCACGCAGGCTGCCGGCCGGCATGGCGGCGATGATCGGCGCGGCCTGGCCCAGACTGGCGCCCGCCGCCTGGTCCGCCAGCGCCCACAGGCCCGAGAAGACCGGGCTGGACACGCTGGTGCCGCCGATGACCTCGGCCACGGACTGCGTGCCGTCGTAGTTTGGGGTGACTATGATAACCCCGGTGAAAGGATCGGCCACGGCTGAGACGTCAGGCAACTGGCGCCCGGTGCCTGGCAGCGCGTTCTGCCAGTGCGGCTTCTCCAGATAGGCGCTCTCGCCGCCGCCGCCGCCCTGGTCGAAGCCGCCGGGGGTCGGTGGAACGGCGATGCCGCTGATGTCGCCGAGGAAGGTCTGGTTGGTGCCCCAGGCGCTCTCGACCGGGCCGTTGTCGCCGGGAACGCCCAGGCTGGTGCCGCCCACGCCGGTGGCGAATGGCGAGTCGGCCGGAATGGAAGCGGCGCCGTAGGGGGTGCCCACGCCGTTATCGCCGCTGTCACCTGTGGAGACGTTGACTGCGATCCCCTGAGCGGCGGCCTGCGCGATGACGCTGTTGAAGGCGCGCGCGGTGGCCGGGCCGAAATCGGCTTCCGGATAGCCGTAGCTGTTGGAGATCACCTCACCTAGTTTGTGGCTGATTGCGTAGTGCAGCGCGTAGGCGAGCTCGTCCGCATCGTCGCTGGGCGCCACAACGAGGACAATCTTGGCCTGCGGCGCCATCGCGTGCGCCCACTCGACGTCCAGCGAGATCTCCACCGGCCAGCCGGTAGGGTAGGGGTTGGCGATCGGCGGACCGTCCGGATAGACGGTCTGGAAGTTGGCGTCCGTGAGCGGCGCCAGGCCCATCATTTTCGAGAACGTGTTGGCGTCCGACTGTATCGTGGGTGAGCCGTAGGCATCCACCAGCACGATCGTCTGGCCCTCGCCCTTGTAGCCGGCGGCGTAGGCGGCGGCCAGGCCGTAATGGGCGGCGATGTCATGGGCGGTGTAGCCGCACGTGGCCTTGGCCGGATACAGGCCGGTGGCGATGTAGCCGGGTCCGCTCACGTTCAGGTGGTCTGCGCCACCTGGCGCGAAATGCGCGGCCACGATGTGCTCGTGCGGCTTGAAGCATTGCGTGGTGAAGGTGGTGGCCGGGTTGGCGGCGTCGCTCAGTGCCATCTGCACCGGCTTGCCGGTGGCCAGGTTGATCTGGTGCAGAACGTAGGGACGCATCGGCACCGTGGATAGGCCTGTTACACCGGCCACCAACTCGCCGCCAGCGCCGACGAAACGGGGTTCCGCCTGGGTGATCCTGTAGCGGCCGGACGGTCCCTGCACGTCACGCAAATTGGTGGCGAATGCCGCCTCAATGCTGTGCGCCGGGCCGGTCACACGCAGGGCGTCGCCCTGCTCGCCGCGCGGCACCACCGTCAGCCCCGCTGCCTTCAACGATTCGACCAGCCTTGCCACGTCCTGTTGGTCCGGACCTGCCGCTGCCAGATCGGCCGGCGTCATCCAGCGGTGGTAGTCGGGCGAGCCCACCGTCATCCGGCGAGCGGCGGCGGCCTGGAACGCCGCTTCGTCATGCGGCTTCAGCCAGAGCGTCGCGGTGATCTGGGTCTGCGGCGCGGTGGCGCCGGCATCCTGGAAGCCGGGGGGCGCTGCTTGCGCGGCCGTGGCCAGGAACGTCCCGGCGGACGTCAGCAGGGCAAAGCGCGAAACGTGGCCGTTCGACTTAGTCAATGTGTTTGCTCCTGGAATGGAGCGGTTAGAAACCAGCAAAGCAGCGGCCGCGTCAATCTCGGCCGCTACAGGGCTAAGAACCGGCCGGCAGCAAGGAAGCTCCCGCGCCAGGAAGACGGATGGCTTCGACGTCCCGCGACAGCGGACCAGAAGCACTTTGCTTCTTTTTCTCGAAAAAGAAGGTTTTGCTTCCTTCGCTCAACCAGCAAAGTCAGCATTAGCGGGGTGCGAAGGATTCCGTAGCAGCACAGGACCCTTCGCCCCGCATGCAGCTAGGCGGCGGCCTGCACGCCCGCCAGTTTGGCCGCCTGCGTTGCCAGTGCGTCCATCAAAGGCGGCGACAGGCAATCATAGGGCGTCAGCCCAAGCTCGGTCAGCCTTTCGCGCAACGCGGGTGTGTGGCTGGGCGGAACGCCGCCCTCGATCACCGACGAGACGAACGCGGCAAAGCCGGGCGCCGCGAAACCGGGCTTGTCGGCCAGTTCGGTATGGATGAAATCCAGGCCGTAGAAAGCATGATCGCGGTTTTCGATGCGGCCGTACATGTGCACGCCGCACCCAGTGCAGGCGTAGCGCTGGATAGGTGCGGCGGGATTGACCACGTGCAGCTTTTGGCCGTTTGCGATGACCTCCACCTTGTCGCGTGAGACGACAGCGATCTGCGAGAAGATTGCGCCATCCGGCTTCCAGCACTTGGTGCAGCCGCACACGTGATTATGCGCACATTGCGCGCCGATGCGGACTTTCACGGGATCGGTGCTGCAATGGCAGGTGAGGACGGCCCCGGTGAAATTCGCATCGTCCGCGTGTTTGACGCCATCATCCACGGCTGGATGAATCAGGACTTTATCCGGCATGAGTTCTTGATTCCTTTGTATGCGGGCGGCCAGAGTGGCGCCTCATGTGACGCCGAGGCGGCCTGATTTGCCACATTCGGCGCGGCGGCTTGCGCCTGATATCAGGCCAGCGCCTGTGCATGATAGCGAAGATGGTCCTCAATGAAACTAGCAATAAAGTAGTACGAGTGGTCGTAGCCTTCTTGCCGGCGCAGGTTCAGCTTTATGCCGGCGGACGCGCATGCCGCTTCCAGCAGCTCGGGCTTGAGCTGGTTGACCAGGAAATTGTCGGCCAGCCCCTGGTCCACCAGCAGCGCGGGGATACGGTGGCCGTCCTCAATCAGGGCCGTGCTGTCATAGGCGCGCCACGCGGATTGGTCCGGGCCCAGATAGCCTGACAGCGCCTTCTGTCCCCAGGGACAATTGATCGGCGAGGCGATCGGGGCGAAGGCGGAGACGGCGCGAAACCGCCCGGGATTGCGCAACGCGATGGTGATGGCGCCGTGGCCGCCCATCGAATGCCCGCTGATCGATTGCCGGTCCATGTCCGCCGGCAAGTTGGCCGCGACCAGCGCGGGCAGTTCGTTCTCGATATAGGCGCGCATGCGATAATTCGCAGCATAGGGCGCCACCGTGGCATCGACGTAGAACCCGGCGCCCAGGCCGAAATCGTAGCTGCCTGCGGGATCGCCGGGGACACCCTCTCCGCGCGGGCTGGTGTCCGGTGCTATGAGGATCAGGCCCAGCTCGGCCGCCACGCGCTGCGCGCCTGCTTTTACCGTAAAATTCTCCTCGGTGCAGGTCAGCCCGGAGAGGAACCAGAAGACCGGCACGCGTCCGTGTTCAGCCTGTGGCGGGACGTAGGCGGCAAAACGCATTGGCGTTCCGGTTTCGCTGGACTGGTGCCGGAACACGGTTTGTGTGCCGCCGAAGCTGCGGTTTTTCGAGATCACTTCCAGCGTCATGAGAAATCCTGTTGAGGTGTGAGGCAAGCAAGGGGTCGGACCGGCCCACCGGCAAGGCGCCGTTGAAAGCACATCCCGCAAACTGTCGCAAAGCGGCTACACTTTGAGCCGGCCGAGAAATTCGGGGGGATTGCAAGGTGCAAGCGCCCGGTCAAGCTGACGCGCAACCGACATGGCGCACGAAGATGCCGTACGGAGTTTATCAGCCAGACGGTGAAGGTGCGTCACCGGAGCTGACGGGGAGATTGCCTTGGGCCGGGTGTTGATTGCCGACGAACAGCCGCTTTTCCGTCATGCGTTGCGCGGCGTGCTGGAGCAGTTCTCTGCCGAGAACTGGCATTTCGCCTGCCAGGAGGCGAGTTCCTTCGCGGCCCTGATGCGGCTGGCCGATGATGACGATGATCTGGACGCCGTGCTGCTGGATTTGTCGCTGCTGCGGCATCAGGGGTACGCGGAGCTGGTGGCGCTGCGTAGCAAGCTGCCTTCGGTGCCGGTTATCGTGTTTTCCGCCGGGGATAACGCCGAGAAAGTGCGCATGTGCGTGACCTGCGGTGTGATGGGCTTCGTCTGCAAGTCCTCGAGTCGCGAGGAAGTAATAGCAGCTTTGCGCACCGTCTTCGATGGCGGAATATCCCTCCCGCGTGGCGATCTTTCGCCGGCGCCGGACGCGCTCAGGCGCAGGACGGCCGGGGAGGACCAGGAATGCGGCTCGCTGAGTGACCGACAGGCGGCGGTGCTGCACCTGGTGACGGACGGAAAATCCAACAAGCAGATCGCCTGGGAGCTGTCCATCAGCGAGACGACCGTGAAGGCCCACATGACGGCGATCTTGCGCAAACTCGGCGTCAACAGTCGGGCGCAGGCGATCGTGCTGCTGCAACGCCGGCCGGTTTGTGACGTCCTGCCATACTGCTAGGGCAATGTCAGCCGATCGGAGGTTGAGAACGCCTGGATCCCACTGGCGCCGCCTTGCTGCAGCCGGCGCCTAAAGCCGGCCAGCCTTAGTGCTGCGCCGGCGCCGCGATCGCGCTGGCCATCATCTCTCCCACATAATCCGCCGCGTGCTGCCAAGCGTCGTCGCTGTCGCCACGGAACGTCACCGTGCGTGACAGCGCAGCCTTGCCGGTTGCGGTATCCATCACGCCTATTTCGCCCCACTGTATCAGGGTGCTCATCTTTCGCACGCCGCCGAAGACCACGAACTGCGCGTCCTCGGCCTTTGCCGCGGCGATGATGCCGGACTGGTCGAGCTCGTTGGCGGAACACGGCGTGGCCTTGCAGGCCAGCGGTATAGGGGCGAAACGCGTGTTCTTCTTCAGATCGTCGATTATCGCCGCCTTGAAGGCGCGCAGGCGTTCGGCATGGGCGGCGCGCTGGTCAGTGACCTCGCCGGACGAGTCCGTGTAGTCGAAATCGGCGACGGCGACGCGCACGGGCTCTGCCCGAAGAGGCTGAGCCAGCAGCAGGAAGAGTGCGGCTGCAGAGCTGGCGAGGTCGCGGTTTTTCACAGACTAGACTCCCTAATACTTCGCTAGTTTCACGCCGGCCCGTATCGCTGCAGCGTGCCCGCGGAGAACAACAGAAGCGGCACACCAGACGTGAATGGTAGTCACCAGGCCGGCAGGGTAACAACTGTGGGATGGCCGGCGGCACTCCAGCCGTCCACGCCATCCGGATACCAGATCACTCCGGTGTAGCCATATCCTTTAGCCCGCTTGGCGGCATTCCAGCTCATCCAGCAATGCGACAGGCAGGTGAACACCAGCCTCGCCCGCAGGTTACCACCGGTGAGCGCCGCCAGTCTGGCGCGAAACCGTGACTCGATCTCCGGGTTCAGCGCACCGCGGCCGATATCGGGGAGCCAGATGCTGCCCGGTATGGCCCGGTGCGGCTGTACCAGCCGCGGCAGCCCGGGCCGCGCGTCCGGTGGCGGCACCGGAGCTGGCAACACGTCGATGACAAGGGGATGCTCCCTGGCCAGCAAGGCCGCGAGGGCGTCCGTATGTATGACACTTGCACCCTGCAAGGTGGCGGGCACCTCGCCTTTGTAGTGATCCATGCGAAACTGAGACGGCTCTGGCGCTTGCGCGCGCACGGCCTGGGCGGTCAGCAGGCACAGCACGGCGAGGGCTGCAGCACAAAGCGAGCAGGACCGAAAGGCCTTCGTCCCGCCGAACCCGACTTTTTCGGTCAGCTCTGACACGGGACGTGCCTGGTCTTCTATGGAGCAGGCGGCGCAGGCGCTGGCTTGTTCTCTGCCAACGGCCTGTCCTGCTCGTCCAGCAGAGGGATGTTGTAGTCGTGCAGGATCGCCAGTATCTGCGGTTGCTCCTTGGCGATCACCTTGTTCAGCCGCCGGCGGAACTCGACGTCACCGGAGCGCACGCCCATGGCGATGTGATAATCCAGGCGTACTTTGGCATCTTCCGGATTGAGGAAGGTGATACGCAGATTGTCGTGGTCGACCTTGTCGTAATATCCGGCGATAGGGCCCCATACCAGGCCAACATCGACGTGTCCGGCAGCTACATCCTGGACGAGCTGGTGTGCCGGTTGCCTTACGCGTGTGTCGACCATCAGGTCGTAGATGGACGTCTGGTCCATCAGATTGTGCTGCACGATCAGGTTCGTGGGCGGCGTTGCGCCCACTATGCCGAAACGGCGCGCCGCCAGGTGCCAGTCGCTGACTTTGTCGGTGGTCACGTTGTCGGCCTGCCGGGTGAGCATGACGTAGCCAGTGTGATAATAGGCATCCGTCGTGGCCATATCCTCTACGCCCGCAACCGTGCCCATGATCACGTCACAGCGATGCTGCATCAGCGTGGCGCGCACGAATCCCTGGGAGTCAGGGAACCATGTGTAGGACAGCTTGAGGTCAAGATCATGCGCCACCAGCGACGCGATCTTGTTCTCGAACCCCTGCTGCTGTTCGTTGGAGAACGGCAGATCATGCGGATCTGCGCAGACGCGCAACTCGGTCTGCGACACTAGGTCAGGCGATTGCTGGGCGAGGGAAGGGGACGCGGCAAGCAGGCACGCCGCGCCGAACAGCGCGGCGGCGGAACCAGTGTGGGGCATGCTTGCTATCAGGGCTCCATGTGCTCGGGATGGCCGCGGCCGAGCGCGCCGTCCGAACGCGCCTTCAGATAGGCATAGATGTTGTCGAGGTTTTCGACCACGTCTTCGTTCGTGCCGAATGCCGGCATGACCTTCTGGCTTGCCGTGTTGACGTCCTTGCGGCCGTTGATGACGGTGCCTTCCATCTGGTCCTTGCTCAGCGTCTTAAGGCTGTCGGTCAGGTTGGGGGCGTAAGAGCTGCCCAGGCCATCGGGACCGTGGCAACGCATGCACTGGTCACCGTAATACAGGTAGCCCTTGTAGGTGCCCATATCGACCTTGCCGTCCTTGACGGTATAGGGCTTTGCGTCAACGGCATCCGTAGCCGACAGGGCCGGCTTCGATGCAAACGCCAGACAGGCAACGGCCAGGGCCGCGAAAGAGAGAGATATAGTCGGCAACTTCATGCGAGTCTCCATGACGGCGATACTCGGGGCGGCGAACCTGACGCCCTGGCAAAGCAAAGAGGTATCAAGACAATAACCCTGAACGGGTCGATCAGCTTTCCGGTAAAACGAAGGCGATGAAAAAAAAGCCTCGCCGGTGCGTGAACACCGGCGAGGCGGGTGATCAGCCCGAAACTAGTCGGACAGGCCGAACACCGTCAGCACACCACCCAGCTGGGTGTAGTTGGACAGCTGCTTGTAGGCGCCCACGGCACCCAGCCCGCCGGTGTCCTCGGTAAGGCCGGCCGCCATGCCGATACCGGCCCAGCCACCGACACCGGACAGAACGGCGAGGTACTGCTTGCCGTCATGCGTGAAGGTGTTGATGTTGCCGATGATGCCGGACGGCGTCTTGAACTTGTAGAGCAGCTTGCCGGTCTTCTGGTCGACGACCTTCAGGTTGCCGTCCAGCGTGCCGTAGGCAACCACGTTGCCGGCAGTAGCCAAGGCGCCCGACCACACCGAGAAGGTTTCCGGATCGGACCACAGGATTTTGCCCTGGTTGGCGTCATAGGCGATGAAGTTGCCCAGGTTCTGCTGGCCGGAAGGCGGATACATCGACAGCGTGGCGCCCACGAAAGGCTGGCCGGCGGTGTAGCTCACCTTGAACGGCTCGTAATCCATGCAGACGTGGTTCGTCGGCACGAAGAACACGTGGCTCGTGGGCGAGTAAGCCGCAGGCTGCTCGTCCTTGGAGCCCAGCGCCGCCGGGCATACGCCCTTGGTGTTGTGGTCGGCACCCTGCACGCCAGGGCCGAACTGATTCACGAGAACAGGCTTGCCGGACGCCATGTCGATCTTGCTGGCCCAGTTCACCGCCGGGTCGTACTTCTCGGCTTCTAGCAGCTTGCCGGTGGTGCGATCCATCACGTAGGCGAAGCCGTTACGGTCGAAATGCACGAGCCCCTTGGTCATCTTGCCGTGCACGGGAAGGTCCGCGAGGATCATCTCGTTCACGCCGTCATAGTCCCACTGGTCATGCGGGGTCATCTGGTAGACCCACTTGGCAACGCCGGTGTCCACGTCGCGCGCCATGATGCTCAGCGACCACTTGTTGTCACCGGGACGCTGCGTCGGGTTCCAGGTGCCGGGGTTGCCGGTGCCGTAATAGATCATGTTCAGGCTGGGGTCATAGGAAATCCAGCCCCAGGTGCCGCCGCCGCCGTTCTTCCACTGATCACCCTGCCAGGTGGAGGTGGAGCTGTTGGCGCCGACCGGCTTGCCCATCGCCATGGTCTTGCTCGGATCGAACTTGATCATGTTGTCCGGGCCGGAGGTGAACGCCTCCCAGGCCTTGCTGCCGTCCTTGATGTTGTAGGCGGTCATGCGTCCCTGGATGCCGAACTCGCCGCCGCTTATGCCGATCAGGACCTTGTCTTTGACCACGAGCGGAGCGGAGGTGCCGGTCTCGCCCTTGGACGAGTCGCCGTCCTTGACGGACCACACCGGCTTGCCGGTCTTGGCATCAAGCGCGACCAGCGTGGTGTCCGCCTGGTGCAGGAAGATCATGCCGTCGCCATACGCCACGCCGCGATTTACCGTATCGCAGCACATGACCGGGATCACGTTCGGATCCTGCTTCGGCTCATACTTCCAGAGTATCTTGCCGCCCTGGTTCAGATCGAGCGCGAAGACAGTATTAGGAAACGGCGACGACAGATACATCACGTCGCCGATAACCAGCGGACCACCCTCGTGGCCGCGCAGCACGCCTGTCGAGAACGTCCACACAGGATGCAGGTTCTTCGCCGTGCTGGCATTGATCTGCTTCAGATCGCTGTAGCGCTGCGAACTGTAATTGCCGAGCGGCATTACCCATTCTGCAGGGTTGGCGGACATCTTCTGCAGCGTGTCTTCCGCCATCGCAGGCGAAGCGGTCAGCGCAGGGGCACACACGGCGACACATGCCGATAGGGCCAGAATTTGCCGTATTGAAGCTCTCATGAACATTTCCCTTGCTACGCCCGGCTACCGGGTCGTTGTCTGTGTCGATTTCGGCGCGTCGCGATGGATATGATGGGCGGAACCACCGAGCAAGCAAACCCTCGCTATATACCCTAAGTCACCCTAACACCCAGCTATAGCGCTTTACTAGACGCTATTTCTTGCTGCACTGCACTGCAAGCATGCTGCACTGCACAGTAGAAGCGGCAGGCTGGCCGGGGTTGACTGACACCCGGTTCGCGTTGCTGACGTATTGATGTAGCAGCTTTTGAACTTCAGCAAGGGGGCGCACGAACGACTTCTGTCGAAGCCGCTCATCCAAGCGTTTCAGGCAGGTCCAGCCATGTCTGACGCGGCAGATCCACCTCGCAGCGCCATCCCTTCAGCATGTAGGTCGGGTGCTCGCGCAGGTATTCCTGCGCCCGTTGCTGGCCGCTCATCGTGCATCCCATGGGTGAGGAGAACTGCTCCATCTGCAGGCGCTTCTCGATGCACGACTTGGAATCGGAAATCAGGCAATACACAATTACCAGCTCGATCATGGCGCCCCTTTCGGACATGGATGCCGCGTGCCACCTTGCGGCGCGTGCAGCGGCCGGGACTGGGCGTGGCGGCCCAGCCTGTTGGCGGATCAGTCGTAGGCGGCCCAGTCTAGGATGCCATCGCCCGGTATCGCAATTGCAGGAGGAGTGTTTGCGCAGTCACGTCTTTACGCTGGTGCTTGGAACGATCGCCGTGGCCAGCCTGTCGGCCGCGGTGCACGCCCAGGATGCCAAGCCGCCGCTTCACGACTATCCCACCACGGCCCGCGCCGATTACGTGATCGGCTGCCTGGCGGCCAACGGATTCCAGCGCCAGTTGCTGGACCGCTGTGCCTGCGGCATCGACGCGATCGCCGACCAGCTAAGCTATGAGGATTACGAAACCGCGGAGACGATCCTGAGCATGCAGCAGGCGAGCGTGGGGCCGCGCGGCGGCCTGTTCCGCGATACGCCAGTGGCCAAGGACAGCCTGACCAAGCTGCGGCGGGCGCAGGCGGAAGCCAATTTGCGCTGCGGCGCATGAGCTAGGCAGGCGAACCCTGCCTTCCTGACCAAAGCAGGGATTATTCCCACGCAGCATCGGCGCAGGCCGGTGCTGCGTGAAAGACTATGATTTACAACCAACCGAACCCTGCTCAGCTCGCATGTGACGCCACGTCGAAGCTCTGCCGGAACACCGCCTTGGCACTGTCGTCGACTTCCACGTCCAGCTTTGCCGCCCCGTTCGGGTGAAAGCTGAAGGTAATGGCCGGATCCTGGCTCAGCGAAATGTCGCCATCCATCGAGAACACGCGTTCGCCGGCCTGGCTGACGGTGACCGTCTGGATATAGCGCGCCGGCGTGTAGAAGCGGGTCATCGGGTCCATCTGCATGCCATTGAAGTTCGGGTGGCTGATCAGCAGCTCCTCCGTCACGCCGCCTGCGGCCTGGCTCGCCGCCGGGATCAGTCGCATGCGCCCGATACGGGCCATGGCTTCCGCCTGGTTGGTCGTGCCTGGCGCGGAGCACCCGCCCGCCGCCTTGATGAATGTGGAGACGCCCACCAGCTTGCCGTCCGCGAGTTCGGCCACGGCGTGCACGAGCGTGTACTGGTCCACCCGCACGCGCAGCTTGATCTCCTGCGGATCTGCGAGCTTGCCGAAATGGATGATCCCGGCCACCGGGGCGGGGTTGTCGTCGATGATCAGCGTCAGCGCCACCGGCTTGATCTGCGGCGACAGGCTGATGCTGATCGGCACCAGGGACGCATCGAGGGCACGTACAGGCGCGTCGATGGAGAGCAGGCCGGCGCCGTCACCGACCGCGCGGCCGTGGAATACCGCATTCGCCACATCGTGCCAGCGTGACTCGCGCGCCGCGTCAGGAGCCTCGGCCCTCGCGGCGCAGGATATCGATAGGGCAGTGGCCAGGCTGTATGCCAGAGGCAGGCTCGTGCGGCGCGGCGTCATTCCCATTGCAGCTCCTTGTAGGCTTCGATGGCGTTGCGCCCGTTATAGTCGTCGAACAACTGCCAGCGCGGACGTTCGCTGGAAGCGGCCGTGGCGGACACGGCATCGACGTCCTGGCCGGCAACGATGGCGCGCCGCACATCGTGTTCGAGCGCGAGTAGGTAGCGGTGTTCATCCATCGCACCCTGCGGCCAGGGTAGCACGGCGGGGCCGTGTCCCGGCACGGCGCGGGCGGCCGGCTGCTTCTCCAGCCCGTCCAGAACGTGCAGCCAGCCGGCCAGGCTGCCGTCCAGCGCGGGAACGCGGCCGGAGAACACCAGGTCGCCGGTGAACAGCGTGGCCGTATTCTGGTCGAAAATGGTGAGGTCGGCATCCGAATGCGCGCTGCCGAACGCCTGCAGCTTCAGCGTCCGGCCGCCCAGATCCAGCGCTAGCGTGTCACGCACCAGCAGGGTGGGCTGCACCGCTTCGCCCGTCTCCGCCGTGCCGAGGTCTGCTTCGAGTGCGCGGTGATCATGGGCCGCGCGGCTGGCCAGAAGGCCGGGCAGCCGCCAATGGCCGACGAACACCGGACGGTCCGGCAGAAACGCCGAGGCGCCGAAGACGTGGTCGGGGTGGGCGTGTGTCATGATGACGTAGCGTATCGGCAAACTCGTGGTGGCACGTATGGCGGCGCGGAGCCGGTTGCCGTCTTGCAGGCTGCCGCCTGGGTCGATGACCGCCACGGCTTGCGTGCCGACCACAAAAGCCGTGTTGGCGATGCCGTCCAGGTTTTCCGGTGAAGCTTCCGCGCATACGCCCTGCCGCACGTAGTCGCCCGGGGCGACCTGCACGACCGGCGCAGGAAGCTGCGTCGTTGATGCGGCGATGCCAGGATAGGCGCAGGCCAGCGCCATCGCGAACACCGCGCGGCACAAGCGTGCCACACGGGTCACGATAGTCTCGATCGCTCCCGCCAGCGGCGAATCTGCGCTGGCGGGCCTGTGCCTACTTGCGGGCTTCAGCGCAGGCGTAGGAGTTGATCTCGGCGCCGAGCGCGATCTCGATTACCTTCGGGGATTTCCAGGCCATAATATCCTCCAGTTCTTGCGGGCATTGGCGCGGCACACGGCTTTAAGGCCGGTTACGAACGCGTGGGCAGATAGCATTGGCAGCGCAGAAAAATCAATCCAAAAGCGGATGATTGACCCACGGGTGCGATCACTTCATCCAGATGCGGATACAGAGCCTTTGGACGAAAGTCTTGTGTGCAGTGCAGCATCATATGCGCTGCTTGATTATTCGCGTAACCGCCGCAGTTGCATACCGGCCTGCTTGTCCGCCGCCGGTGCTTGACAGACAGGGCAGGACGCGTTCACCCCGGAGATATAGTCATTATGAGGACGTCCATGCGTAGCACTTTCCCTGCCCTGAAGGCGCTCACCGGATGTCTGCTGTTGGGGGGGCTGCTGGCCGGCACGCCTGCACGTGCCGCCGGCGATGCCGCAGCCGGCAAGGCGCTGTTCAGCCAGAAATGTTCATTGTGCCACTCGCCTGTGGAGGGTCAGAACAAGATCGGTCCCAGCCTATGGAACGTCGTGGGACGCAAGGCCGGCACGCTGCCCACCTACACCTATTCTGACGCCATGAAGAACGCGAACCGGACCTGGAACGACGCCACGCTGGATGACTATCTGATCAACCCGCGCCAGAAGATACCCGGCGTGAAGATGATTTTCGTAGGGCTGCCGAACGAGACCGACCGGCAGAACGTGATCGCGTATCTGACGACGCTGAAATAGGCGCCGGGCCAGGCTGAGCCAGGGTGGTGGTGCAGGGGGAATGAGCAGGCTTGCGGAGTGGCTGGGCGGGAGCAGCCTGGCGCTCCTCCTGCTATGCGGCGCCGCACACGCACAGCAAGCCGTAACCATCACCTATATCGGCCTGGACCTGGCGAAGAAGCCGCCCTCCACGACTCTGGATCCGCCGCCCACCGACACCGCTTTGCGCGGCGCGGAGCTAGCGGTGTCCGACACCAACACGACCGGCCGGTTCACAGGGCAGAGTTTCGTACTGGACAGCCACGTGGAGCACGACGTCTCGGCGGTGAGCCAGGATTTCACGCGGGCGCTGGCCGCAGGCGGGCGCCTGTTCGTGGTGGATTTGCCGGCCGGGCTGCTGTTGCAACTGGCTGACGTCAAGGGTGCGGCGGACGTGGTGCTGCTGGATGCGACCAGCACGGACGACCGGCTGCGCGGCGCCGATTGCCGCGCCAATACGCTGCATCTGCTACCCAGCCGTGCAATGCTGGCGGACGCGCTTATGCAATATCTGGTGACCAAGAATTGGACTCGCATCATGCTGCTGAGCGGGCGTGACGCGGATGACGCGTTGTATGCCGAGGCGGTCCGGCAGGCGGCGGCGAAGTTCCAGATCACCATCAGAGCCGACCGGACCTGGAACTTCAACCCGGCGGCGCAACAGGCCGATACAGGCCACTATCAGGTCAATGACGAGGTGGTGAAAGCGACCCAGGGCGTGAGCTATGACCTCCTGGTGGTAGCGGACGAGGCGGACAATTTCGGCGACGACCTGGCCTACCGCACCGATTCGCCGCGGCCTGTTGCGGGCACGCAGGGGCTGGTTCCGGCGGCCTGGGCGCATGCGATGGACGAATACGCCAGCACGCAGTTGCAGACGCGGTTCCACCGCAGGACGGGGCGCTGGATGACGCCGCGCGATTACGGCGCGTGGCTAGCCGTGCGCGCGGTAGGCGAGGCCGCGACACGCAGCGCCAGCGCCGACCCGGCCCGTATCATCGCCTATCTGCACGGGGCCGATTTCACGTTGTCCGGCTACAAGGGACCCGAGCTGAGTTTCCGGGCGTGGGACGGCCAGTTGCGCCAGCCGGTCCTGCTCGCGACGGACCGGTCGCTGGTCTCCATCTCGCCGCAGCCGGGGTTTCTGCACCAGACGAATGAACTGGACTCGCTGGGTCCTGACGCGCCGGAGACTGCATGTCGGTTGCATTAAAGGAAGCATGCGGTTCTTTTTTGAAGAAAAGAACCAGACCTTTACCTCCCGGCCTACACTGGGGCGCGTTCCGTTCTGCCGGCACGCGCTGGGGCAGAACCTGGCCGCGCCTCGATGCAGGCGGAGGAACAAGAGTTTGTTGCTTCTTTTTTTCAAAGAAGGCCTTTCTTCTCTTCGCAGCCCTGCTGTGGGCTCACCCTGCGTTCGCCTTCCGGATCTTCGTCTCCAACGAGAAAGACAACACGATCACGGTGCTGGACGGCGCCTCGCTGAAGATAGTGCAAACCGTTCCAGTGGGCGCGCGGCCGCGCGGTATCGTGCTGTCGAAGGACGGCCGCAGCCTGTATATCTGCACGTCGGACGCGGACCACATCGAGGTGCTCGACCTGGCCAGCCTGACGGTAACGCGGACCCTGCCGAGCAATCCCGATCCGGAATACATGGCGCTGAGCGCCGACGGTAAGACCCTCTACGTGGCCAACGAGGATAACAGCCAGGTGTCCGTGCTGGATGTGACGAAGGGCGAGATCACGTCGGAGATCCCGGTGGGCGTGGAGCCCGAGGGCATGGCGGTGAGCCCGGACGGGCGCACGGTGCTGTGCACGTCCGAGACCACCAGCATGGCGCATTTCATCGACGCGGCGACGCACCAGGTGACAGCCAGCGTGCTGGTGGGCACCAGGCCGCGCTTCGCCGTGTTCACCAAGGATGGCGCGCGCGTATGGGTGTCTTCCGAAGTGGCCGGCACTGTTGCGGTGATCGACACGTCGACGCACAAGATACTGCAAACCATCCATTTCGATCTTCCCGACGTGCCGACCGCGGCGATTCAGGCGGTGGGAATCAACCTGTCCGAGGACGGCAAGACGGCGTTCGTCGATCTGGGACCGGCGAACCGCGTGGCGGTGATCGACGCGCACACATATGCAGTACAGAAATTCCTGCTTGTGGGACAGCGCGTCTGGCATGGCGCGTTCTCGCCTGACCAGCGCATGCTGTACGTGGCCAACGGCATAAGCAACGACATGTCTGTAATCGATGTGCGCGCGTTGGAGGTGACGCAGTCCGTGCCGGTGGGACAATCGCCCTGGGGCATCGTCGTTGCTCCCTGACACGGCGGACGCGCTGCGCGTCAGCGGCTTGTCTTACGCATTCGGGGCGCGGCGCGTGCTGCAGGATGTAGGCTTCGGCGTGAAGCCTGGCGATTTCACCGTGCTGCTTGGGCTGAACGGCGCCGGCAAGACCACGCTGTTCGCGCTGATCACCCGGCTATACAGCGCGCGCACGGGAAACATCTCGGTCTTCGGACATGATGTGGAGCGTGAGCCGCGTGCCGCGCTGGCGCGCATGGGCGTGGTGTTCCAGCAACCGACGCTCGACCTGGACCTGACGGTGGAGCAGAACCTGTTCTATCATGCCGCGCTGCACGGGATGTCACGCCGGGCCGCGCTGCCATCCGTGGAGGCGGAGCTCGGGCGCGTCGGATTGCTGGAGCGACGCCATGACCGCGTGCGCGCGCTGTCCGGCGGGCAGCGCCGGCGAGTGGAGCTGGCGCGCGCGCTGGTGCACCAGCCCTCGCTGTTGCTGCTCGATGAACCGACTGTGGGGCTCGACATCGAAAGCCGGCAGTTCTTGCTGCAGCACGTGCGCGCGCTATGCCGCACCCGGGCGCTCGGCGTGTTGTGGGCCACACACCTGATCGACGAGGCGGGCGAGGGCGCGCGTGTGATCGTGCTGCATCAGGGCCGCGTGCTGGCCGACGACACGGCGGCGGCGCTGTCGGCCTCTTCCGGCTCGCTGCGGGACGCTTTCGACCTGCTGACCCGGCGCGAAGCAGCATGAGCGCCGGCGCCTATTGGCAGTGCCTGTCGGGGATCATACGTCGCGAGGGATTGCGCTGGGTGCACCAGCGCGGGCGCTTCATCTCGGCACTGGTACGCCCGCTGGTGTGGCTGGTGATCTTTGCGGCCGGATTTCATTTCGTGCTGGGCGTCTCCATCAGCCCGCCTTATCGCACCTACATCCCCTACGAGGTGTATATCGCTCCGGGGCTGGCCGGCATGATCCAGCTGTTCAACGGCATGCAAAGTTCGCTCTCCATGGTGTATGACCGCGAAATGGGCAGCATGCGCACGCTGATGGTCAGCCCGTTCCCGCGCTGGTTCCTGCTAGCCGGCAAGCTGCTGGCGGGGGTCGCCGTCTCTGTCGTGCAGGTTTATATCTTTCTGGCGATCGCCTGGTTCTGGGACATACGGCCGCCGCTCACCGGCTACCTGGCCGTGCTGCCGGCGCTGGTGCTTTCCGGGCTGATGCTGGGCGCGCTTGGGCTGGTGCTTTCCTCTTTCATACGCCAGTTGGAGAACTTTGCCGGCGTGATGAATTTCGTGATCTTCCCGATGTTCTTCACGTCCGCGGCGCTTTATCCGTTGTGGCGCGTGCAGCAGGCGAGCCTGCCGATTTACTGGGCGAGCGAGATCAACCCGTTCACCCATGCGGTGGAGCTGATACGCTTCGCGCTGTACGACGCTTTCAACCCGGTGTCCGCGCTGGTGGTGTGCGCGTATTTGGCGCTGTTCATGGCCGCGGCGGTTGTGGGGTATGATCCGGGACGCGGGCTGTTGGCGCGACGTGGAGGAGGGGCGGAGTGAAGGAAGAAAGCAGTTCTTTTTTGAAAAAAAGAACCAACAGACCTTTATCTCCCCGCCTGCGCCACGTTCCGCCCAGAACCTGCGCGCCCGCTCGTGCAGGCGGAGGACCGAAAGTTTTTTGCTTCTTTTTTTTAAAAAAGAAGGCCTTGCTTCCTTATTTTCTCCTAGCGTGCAGTCACCCCACATTGGCGCAAATACCAAGCCAAGACCCGAACTGGCCCTGCGCGCAACGCTTGGTGCCTATGCTGACGGCTGGTTCCTACTGGGCCGGCAACGTGCCGTCGCATACTGCCTGGCGTGACGACGACAAGATGTTCCCGCTGGTGACGGACATCGTCAACCGCGACACGGCCGATGAGGACGCGCTGGCAAAGTTGCGGGCATATGCCGCCGGCCTGCCGGCGGAGCAGCGGGCGATGCTGTTCAGCGCGCTGGTCGATGAGACGAACGACGAGCGTACGCTGCTGATTCGCCGCATCGAGCAACTGGGCTTGCGGCAGCGCCGGATGGGCGACGTTGTGGCAAATATCAGCACGAAGGTGGATGAGATGCCGGCCAGCGACCCGCACCGCCCGGACATGGTAGGCGAGCGCGATTTCGACGTGCGCGCGTTCCAGGAGACACAGCACACGATGCGCTATGCGTGCGAGGCGCCGGCGGCGATGGAGCGGCGACTTGGGGCGTTCGCGAAGGTGTTGCAAAGTAAGTAAGAAAGGCCTTCTTTTCTGAAGAAAAGAAGCAAAAGACTTTTACTCCGCTGTCGCGGACTTAACCGTCGGGTGCGCGACAGCGGAGCGGAGGCTTGTCTAGTACACTACTACGGAGCGGATGCTCTCACCGCGCGTCATCAGCTCGAAACCCTCGTTGATCTTCTCCAGCGGCAGGACGTGGGTGATCAGGTCATCGATGTTGATCTTGCCGTTCATGTACCAGTCCACGATCTTCGGCGTATCCGTGCGGCCGCGGGCGCCGCCGAAGGCGCTGCCCTGCCACACGCGGCCAGTGACGAGCTGGAACGGCCGGGTGGAAATCTCCTGGCCCGAAGCCGCCACGCCGATGATGGTGGCCTTGCCCCAGCCGCGATGCGCGCATTCCAGCGCCTGGCGCATCAGCGTCGTGTTACCCACGCACTCGAAGCTGTGGTCGGCGCCGCCATTGGTCAGCTCCACCAGATGCGGTACGATGTCGCCGCTGATCTCCTTCGGGTTGACGAAATGCGTCATGCCGAACTTCTCGGCCAGCGCCTTTCGGCCAGGGTTGATGTCCACGCCCACGATCATGTCCGCTCCGGCGATGCGCGCGCCCTGGATGCAGTTGAGGCCGATGCCGCCCAGGCCGAACACCACCACGTTGTCACCGGGCTTCACCTTCGCGGTGTAGATCACGGCGCCCACGCCGGTGGTCACGCCGCAACCGATGTAGCAGATCTTCTCGAACGGCGCGTCCTCGCGCACTTTCGCCAGCGCGATCTCGGGGACCACCGTGAAGTTGGCAAAGGTGGAGCAGCCCATGTAGTGATATAGCGGTTTGCCCTGGAAGCTGAACCGCGTGGTGCCGTCCGGCATCAGGCCCTTGCCCTGGGTCGCGCGTATGGCGGTGCAAAGGTTCGTCTTCTGGCTGAGGCAGGATTTGCAGTTGCGGCATTCCGGCGTGTACAGCGGAATGACGTGGTCGCCCTTCTTCAGGCCGCGCACGTCAGGTCCTACATCCACCACGACGCCCGCGCCCTCATGGCCCAGTATGCAGGGGAACAGGCCTTCCGCATCGGCGCCGGACAGCGTGTATTTGTCGGTGTGGCAGATGCCGGTTGCCTTGATCTCGACCAGGACCTCTCCGGCCTTCGGGCCCTCCAGCTGGACGGTTTCGATGGTGAGCGGTTTTCCAGCCTCGAAGGCCACCGCGGCGCGTACATCCATATCCGTCTATCCCCGATCTTTCCGGTGCAGGCCATGCACCTGATTTCTATAGAATCTATATGTCAGAGGCAGCCCCGCCGCGTGATACAACCTTGGTCGATAAGCAGCGGGAGCCTGCTCCGATATCTGCAGTCGCCGCCGAACAAAGCGTGGTGTGCGGTCTGTGTCAAACCGCCACACTGTCGGTCAGCCGCGCTGGCGGTGGTATGATCACGCGAACGCGAGCGACCGCTGCCACGCCGCGCAGATGTTACCAGCCGTTACCGGATCGCATTGTAGAGTCATTCTCTCTGCAAGCCGTTCGGCTACGTCTTGCTCATCGCCGGCCCGATCGGACCGGCTGCAAGGAGCTGCCTGATGGCGAGATTAGCCAACCTCGATGTCGCGTTCCGCCGGCCGCCCACGCTGGAGGAGCTTCTGGACGACGACGTGACAAGGGCCGTAATGCAGGCCGACCATGTTGCGGCGCCAGAGATCAGGGGTTTGTGCCGCGCCGTAGGCTCCCTGCTGGCACAACGCTCCTCCGGGTCGCCGGCAGCCTGACGCTACGTGCGCAAAAGGAGAACAAGGCCCTTCCTTCCCGGCCTTGCCAGGGGGTATGCATCGCGCACCCAACGCCAAGGTAGCACGCCGCCATGCAGGACTTCCCGGTCACACGCACCCAGAGCCCCAAGCCGCGCGTGGCCGACGAAAAGCTACGCTTCGGCGATGTGTTCACCGACCACATGTTCGTCATGGACTACACGCCGGAGCAGGGTTGGCATGACGGCCGCATCGTGCCCTACGCGCCGTTCAGCATGGATCCTGCCTGCTGCGTGCTGCATTACGCCCAGGCGGTGTTCGACGGGCTGAAGGCGTTTCGTGATACCGCAGGCCAGATACGCCTGTTCCGGCCGGACCAGCACGCCGCCCGCCTGAACCGTTCCTGCGAGGCGCTGTGCATCCCGCCGCTCGACCCGGAAGTGGTGAAAGCCTCGTTTGCAGCGATCGTCGGCGTGGACGCGGACTGGGTGCCGGCCAGGCGCGGCACCGCCATCTATGTGCGCCCAACAGTGATAGCCACCGACACCTTTCTGGGCGTCCACCCCTCGGCGGGCTACCGCTATTACGTGATCCTTTGTCCCGTCGGCGCCTACTACAAGGAAGGCCTGGCGCCAGTGCGCATCCTGGCCACGGACGAGCACGTACGCGCGGTGCCCGGGGGCTTGGGCTCGGCGAAGACGGCCGCCAACTACGCGGCCAGCCTGTACGCCGCCAAGGACGCGGCGGCGAAAGGCTACGCGCAGGTATTGTGGCTGGACGGCAAGCAGGGCGAGTTCCTGGAGGAGGTGGGCTCGATGAACGTGATGCTCCGCCTGGGCGACACAGTCGTCACCCCGCCGCTCGGTGGCACCATCCTGGACGGCATCACCAGACGCTCCGCGATCCAGCTTCTGCGGGATTGGGGAGTGACCGTGCAGGAGCGGCCTATTTCCATACATGAGGTGATGCAGGCCCATGCCGACGGCACGCTCGCCGAGATGTGGGGCACCGGCACGGCCGTCGTCATCTCGCCGATCGGCGAGCTCGGCTTCCACGACACGCGCATGGTGATCAACGGCGGCGCCACAGGCGAGCTGACACAACGCCTTTATGACGCGATCGCGTCCATACAATATGGCGCCACCAACGACGCGCATGGGTGGATGCAGCCTGTCCGGATACGCGAGAGCGTGGACGCCTGAGACGCAAGGCGCCAGCCGCAGCCTGCTGAACGGGCGTCCGCTTCAGCAATCCGCGACAGCCAGACAACAGCGTTTTCTCGAAAGAGACGCTTAAATTGACGTCTTCCGCGCCCGCCGCAAACTTCTCGTCTTTTTACCCACTGTAACGCGCTTGTCAGCGCCAAGCGTCAACCCGCACGCCCGGTTGGCGTTCTCGGCCCGCAAGAACAGGGTGGAGATGAGAAATGCGCGCACTATGTTGGCACGGAAAAGGTGACATACGCTGCGATAGCGTTCCTGACCCGAAAATAGAAGACGTCCGCGACGTCATCCTGAAAGTGTCCAGTTGCGCCATTTGCGGCTCCGACCTGCATTTGATGGACGGTCAGATGCCCACGATGGAGTCGGGCGACGTGCTGGGCCACGAATTCATGGGCGAAGTCGTCGAGGTGGGCTCACCCAACCACAAGCTGAAGAAGGGCGATCGCGTTGTCGTCCCGTTCAACATCAATTGCGGCGAGTGCCGCATGTGCAAGCTGGGCAACTGGTCCTGCTGCCTGAACTCAAACCGCAACGCCAAGATGGCCGCGGCGATGTTCGGCTATCCCACGGCCGGCCTGTTCGGATACTCGCATTTGACCGGCGGCTATTGGGGTGGCCAGGCGGAGTACGTGCGCGTGCCTATGGCCGATGTGGGACCGATGATCGTGCCGGAAGGCATGTCCGACGAGCAGGCGCTGTTCCTGAGCGACATTCTTCCTACCGGCTGGCAGGGTGCCGACCATTGCGAGATCAAGGGCGGCGACACCGTGGCCATCTGGGGCGCCGGTCCTGTCGGCCTGTTCGCCATCAAATCCGCCTCCATCATGGGTGCGGAGCGCATCATCTCCATCGATGACATCCCGGAGCGCCTGGCGCTGGCGCAGAAAGCCGGCGCCACGGACATCATCGACTTCAGCAAGGAAGACGTGCTGGAGCGCATCAAGGAAATCACCAAGGGGCAGGGCCCCGACTCGGTTATGGATTGCGTGGGCATGGAGGCCAGCGGCGGCGGCCACGGCATCATGGGTGCCATCAGTGCAGTGCAGGAAAAGCTTACCAGCATGCAGCGCCCTTACGCGCTGGAGCAGATGATCACCGCGGTGCGTTCCTGCGGCATCGTCTCCGTGCCCGGCGTGTATGCCGGACCGGTGCCGGTGAACATGGCCAGCGTGGTGCAGAAAGGCCTGACGATGAAAACCGGGCAGACGCACGTGAAGCGTTACATGGAGCCGCTCACCAAGCTGATTCAGGACGGCAAGATAGACCCCACCTTCATCATCACGCATCGCAGCAACGACCTTAAGGAAGGTCCCGAGCTGTATAAGACATTTCGTGACAAGAAGGATGAGTGCATAAAGGTGGTGTTTCACTTGTCCTGACGGGACGCACAAAGGCCAGGGGCTCTGCCCCTGGACCCCGCTAAGGACAGTCGTCCTTGGAACCTGTTTAAGCGCACTCCTATGAATTGGGGTCTGGGGCCGAGGCCCCATCGCGCGCAAGCGTGCTTCGCAGGACGGGTTTTTCTTGCCGCTTACGCCAACAGATATCTTGTCGTCGTCCGCACAACCATCGCCTCGTCAAACGCAAGCACAGCCCTGGCGCGCCCGGCCGCGCCCATACGCGCGCGCAACGCCGGATCATCCACCATACGCAGCAGCGCCATCCGCAACGCGGCGATGTCCGCCGCGGGTACGAGCAACCCCGTGACACCCTCCTCCACCTGCTCGCGCGGTCCCCGTATGTTCGTGGCCACCACGGGCAACCCGCATAGCATCGCCTCGATTACGGACATCGGCAGCCCCTCGAAATGGCTCGGCAATACGAAAATATCCGAGGCGGCGAGGATTGCCGTGACGTCGCGGCGGTAACCAAGCCGGCGCAGCCGCGCACCCAGACCGGCCTGCGCGAAATACGGCTCCATGTCCTCGCCGTGGTCGGAGAATAGGCGCTCACCAACCACCCACAACTCCGCCTCCACATCCCGCATCGCCGCCAACAGCTCAGGGTAGCCCTTGTGCCGCACCAGGCGGGCGACGGCCGTGATCACCACTCGGCCGTCAGGCACACCGAACTCGGCGCGCACGCGGGCCCGCGCCGCCGCATCGGGGTGAAACACCGCCGGGTCGCGTCCGTTGCCGACAGGCACGGCATGTTTGCAGATCCCGAGGCGCACGGCGTCGGCTGCTTCCTCGCGTGAAACGGTCAGGAACACGTCGCTGAAACGCGCCGCAACCCACTCCATGACGAACGATGCGGCCCGGCGCCAAAGCGGGCCCGGCTGGTTGAACAGGAAGCCGTGACAGGTGTAGGCCACACGCGGCACGCCGGCCGCACGTGCGGCTATCCGCGCGAGGAAGCCGCTAATCGGCATGTGCGCGTGAACCAGGTCGGGGCGCTCCGCGCGGAAAAGCCTGTACAGGGCAATCAACGCGCGGATCTGCGCCACGGGAGACAAACTGCGCGCCAAAGGCGGTGTCTCAATGCGGAAGCCCTCGGCGCGCACGCCGTCAAGCAGAGCGCCGTCGGCACACACGCCGATCACCTCATGACCGTCCTGGCGCAGGCTCCGCATCAGCGGCAACAGGAAGTGGCGCAGCGAGAAATCTACGTTTGTGAGCTCGATGATTTTCAAAGGCGAGAAAGCGAGCGGTTCTTTTTTGAAAGATAGAACTGAAAGACCTTTGCCTCCACGCTTGCGCCCAGACGGATGCACGTTCGGCTACAACCCGTCCTACCGCGCGCGGCTCTGCGGGCACCCACGTGTGATCCGCCGTTCCCTTTCAACATGCGGCTGTCTCAGCCAACCTTTGTCACCGCCCATTTCACGTGCTGCGGTCCATCCTGTGGGCCGCTCAGCACCACCTGTTCGCTGCGCCGCGGCTCTGTTCCGCCCAGATATACGCTTTCCTCGAGCGACACGCGCGCCCCCTCCGCCCGAAGCCGCCAGCCGCCGCTGGGCAGGCGAAGCAGCACCGCCTCGCCGTCCTGCTGCACGCTGGCGATCACCGCAGGGTGCAGGTGGAACCGGATGGTGTAGGGCTGCGGCGAGGCCGCCTCGATCACGTCCTCGCCGCGTATGTCCTCGCCGCTTTCGGCCACATATAGCCGCCGCCGGTGCACCGCGCCGAACGGCCGGCGCCAGCCATCCTGGCTGGCCTCCAGCCAGTGCGCGCCGTTGGCTTCCTGGCGTTCCACCGTCACCCGCTCGGGCCGCCGTCCCAGCCCGCCCGGCTTCAGTTCGGAGCTGCTGGTATCGGCGATGATAAGCGTGGAATGCGCGGCTGTAGCGCGCGCGGCATCCGTCCAGGCAGGAGCCCCGATCGGCGCCGCGCCGCAATTCACCACCAGACGCTCGCGCCCGATCGACAGCTCGAAGCTCAGCGTGCCCGCATGCGCCATGCGATCCTGGCCGGGCGGCGCCGGCGCGCCCACATCGGCGATCAGCACGGTCCGCCCGGCCTGCAGCCGGTGGAACCCGGTGTCGGGCAGCGCCGCCGGCGCGCGCCCGGCGCGGCCCGCCTGGCTCAGCACCAGCTCGATCAGGGTGGCCGGCTCGTCACGCGTGCCGTTGAACAGGGCCAGTCCGCCATCGGCGTGGCGCAACGTGCGCAGCGCGAGGGACAGCCGGTCGATCGCCGCACCAAGGGCGGCGGGCGGGGCCGTGCCGCCCACATGCAGCAGCGCGCGGGTCTCGATCAGGTCGCGCAACGCGACAAGATGGGCGGCCGGGCTGCGCTCGATATGGCCGCCATCCGGCAACACCTGGCGGCCGATCTCCTGCGGCAGGAAGCGCAGCGCCCGGCCCAGATAGGGCGCGTGTTCCGGCAAGGCGATTGCCGCTGCCGTCAAACCCTTGATCGCGGTCAGCGCGCGGCCGTCCTGCTCCTCGGACGGCATCGCGGCCGACAAAACCCGCGCGTCGGCCACCAGCCGCCACATCAGCCGGCGGCGAAAATCATCGTCGGCACTGGCGGCGAAGAAGTCGTAATGCCCCAGCCAGGACGCGATGCGGCTTCCCGCCACGTCAGGCCGCTGCGCAAGCGGATCGGCGTCTCCGCCGGCGATCCAGTCGCCCACCAGGGCGCGGGCGCGCATGCGGGCGGCGTCCGTGCCGATCACCCGCAGATCCCGCATCCAGGTGAAGCCGTGCGCGTGGGCACGCATCACCGGATGGCCGCCGGTATCCGCCCAGCTTCCCGGCTTCAGCACGCGCGTGGCGCCGGACAGCGTCAGCTCGCCTTTCAGCAGCCTTGCACCGCGCGCCGGATCGCCAGGCCACGGATCGCGCACGGGCACCGCCGGCGCGTCCGGGACGGACATGCGCAGGCTCGGCAGCCTGGCCAGGCGCAGCCGCAGCGCGCGGAAGGACCGGGACGGGGTCACGAAGCCGGGTTGCCCCGGATGGAGGCGATCGCCGCCGCGTAGTCGGGCGTGGCAAACACCGCGGTGCCGGCCACGAACGCGTCGGCGCCGGCCGCGATGCAGGGGGGCGCCGTGTGCGCGTCCACGCCGCCATCCACCTCGAGTCGAATGTCGCGACCGCTGTCGTCTATCATCCGCCGCAGCTCGGCTATCTTCGTCAACTGGCTGTGCAGGAATTTCTGTCCCCCGAAACCCGGGTTCACGGACATCACCAATATTATGTCCACCATGTCCAGCACCGGTGCGGCGTGCAAAGCGGGCGTGGCCGGGTTCAGCACCAGCCCGGCCTTGCAGCCCAGCCCCGCTATCGCCTGCAGCGAGCGGTGGGTGTGCGGCCCCGCCTCGGCATGGATCAGGATGTGGTCGGCGCCGCCTTCGGCAAAGGCGGCCAGATAGGCATCAACGGGCGCAATCATCAGGTGGACGTCGAAGGGCAGGCGGGTGAGGGGCCGCAAAGCGCGCAGCACCACGGGGCCGAAGCTGATATTCGGCACGAAGTGGCCGTCCATCACGTCCAGATGCAGCCAGTCGGCACCGGCCGCCTCCACCGCGGCAACCTCGTCAGCCAGGCGCGCGAAGTTTGCGGCGAGCAGGCTTGGAGCAATAAGGACGGGACGCTGGGGCATGCGGGTGGTTCTAGTGTGACGAAGCGTAGCCGGGCAATGCACGGCGGGAAGAAAGAAAAGCCGTTCTCCCAGCAACAGAAGCAGAAACTCGCGCCGTCAACCGCCCCGCGCGTCCTGACCAGCAAAGCTGCCGCAGACGCGCAGGACAAAGTCTCCGCTTCTTTTCAGCAAAGTGGGCCTTCCTTGCGTTCCTGATGGTTCACCCCTTCAGGAAGCGCGCGCAGAAGAACCCGTCCATCCCGCCAAGCTCGCCCCACATCGCCGGTGTTGTCCGCAGGTATCCCTCCTGCGTGCGTCCCTCCGGCAGAGCGGCAAGCTCCTCGTCGCTGAAAGGCGAGGGCGTCAGGCCGAACCTCTCCGCCGATCGCGCGCGCAGTGCGCCCTCGTCGGCCTGCAGCGAACAGACGGCATAGACCAGCCGTCCACCTGGCCGGAGCATCGCCGCCGCGGCTTCGATCAGCCTGTCCTGACCGGCCACAAGCGCCGGCAGGTCGGCTTCCCGCTTGATGTGCGGCAGATCCGGATGGCGGCGTATGGTGCCGGTGGCCGAACAAGGCGCGTCCAGCAGAACCGCATCCAGCGGCTGTGCCGGCCGCCAGGCGAGCGCGTCCGCGCAGACTATTTCTGCCGCCAGTCCCAGCCGGTCCAGGTTCTCCCGCAGGCGCGGCAGCCGCTTCTCGCTGCTGTCGACCGCGATCACGTGCGCGCCGCTGGCGGCGAGCTGGGCCGCCTTGCCGCCAGGCGCCGCGCACAGATCGGCCACGGTCTCGCCCGGCCGTGCCGCCAGCAGGCGCGCGGGGAACGCGGCAGCGGCGTCTTGCACCCAGAACGCGCCCTGAGCCAGACCAGGCAGGTCGGTCACCCGTGTGCCGGCCGGCAGCCGAACGGAGCCGCCAGGAAGTACCAGGCCACCTTCGACGGCGCCGCCTGGCTTGACCGTCAAATCGAGCGGCGCCTCCTGCTGATGCGCCAGCGCGATCGCCCGCGCCTCGGATCCCCAGCTCGCCCACAGCCAGCCGGGCGTGTCCAGCCGCGGGCTATCCAGCTCGGCCAGTGCCGCCGCGCCGGCCTCGGCCACGCGGCGCAGCACCGCGTTCACCAGCCCGGCAAACGGGGCCAGCTTCTGCGCCCTGGCCAGCGCCACGCTGGTGGCCACCGCCGCATGGGCCGGCGTGTCCAGCAGAAGCAACTGTGCCGCACCCATGCGCAGGATCAGCCGCACGGCGTCGGGCGGCGCGCGCTTCAGATGCGGCTCCAGCACCGCGTCCAGCGTGCCGGCGCGGCGCAGCACGGTCGCAGCCAGCCGGTGCGCGGCGGCACGGTCACGCGGCTCGCCGGAGAGGCGGTCCAGCGCTTCGTCGAGCGATCTGTGCTGGTCGATGACAGCGCGCAGGAGCTGCAGGGCGAGGGTACGGTCCATGCGGCGTTACATGGCGCAAGGCGGGCGGGCGTGATACCCCGCCTGCCAGCATGGCCAGGGATGACGCATCAGGAAGCAAGGCAAGCAGTCCTTTTTTGAAGAAAAGGATTAAAAAACTTTCGCTTCCCGCATCGGCGACGGTCGTGCTGCGCCGGATACGCACGCAAGCCGAAGACGTCGGCACGCGGAAGCTTCCCGCTTCTCTCTTTCTCGTTCTGCTCTGCCTGGCCCTATGGCTGCCCGGCTTTTTCGCGCTGCCGCCCACGGACAGGGACGAGAGCCGGTTCGCGCAGGCCACCAAGCAGATGAACGAGAGCGGCGACTACGTACGTATCATGAACGGCACCGTGCCGCGGCTGCGCAAGCCGATCGGCATCTACTGGCTGCAGGCGCCGTTCGCGGCGGCGGCCGGGCCTGGCCTTGCCAATCCTATATGGCCCTACCGGATACCCTCGCTGCTGGGCGGTATCGCCGCGGTGCTGGCCACGTTTCAGGCCGGACTGCGCCTCGCTGGCAGCAGGCGCCAGGCGATGCTCGCCGCCGGCATGCTCGCCTCCTGCGTGCTCCTGACCACCGAGACCCACATCGCCAAAACGGACGCGGCCCTGCTTGGCGCCACCACCATCGCCATGGCCGTCCTGGCGCTCGCCTGGCTTGGCGCCCCGCTCCGGCGCTGGCAGGCCGCCACATTCTGGCTGGCGCTTGCCGTCGGCATACTCCTGAAAGGCCCGATAACCCCGATGGTGGCGGGCCTGGCTGCGGCCACGCTATGCGCTTGGGAGCGTCGCGCAGGCTGGCTGCTGGCGCTTCGCCCAGCCTGGGGGGCGCCGCTTATGCTCTCCTGCGTCGTGCCCTGGTTCGTCGCTATCGGCCTGGCCACGCACGGGGCGTTCTTCGCCCAGGCGGTGGGCGGCGACCTGGCTGCCAAGCTCGCCGGCGGCGCCGAGGCCCATGGCGGATTTCCGGGGCTGCACCTCCTGCTGCTGCCGCTGCTCGCCTTTCCGGCGACGCTGCCGGTGATCGCCGCTTTGCCGGCAGCCTGGGCGGACAGGCGAGACCCGGCCACGCGCTTCCTGGTCGCCTGGGCGCTGCCGGCCTGGCTGGTGTTCGAGGCGGTGCCGACCAAGCTGCCGCACTACACGCTGCCGCTCTACCCGGCGCTGTTCCTGCTCGCGGCACGCTTCCTGCCCCGGCCTATACCGGCCTTGCCGCTGCGTATCGGGCGGGCGGCCCTGGCCGGTGTGACCCTGCTCCTGGCCATTGCGGCGCTGGCGTTGCCGCCGGCGTTGCACGCGCCGTGGTGGCTCGGCCTGCCAGCCGCCTGCTGCGCTGTGCTCGCCGGCACGCTGGCCTGGCAGCGTCGGATCGCCTGGTCGCTGCTCGCCTGCATTCCGCTCTACGCCGGCGTATTGAAGTTGGAGCTGCCGCAGACGGACGCCCTCTGGATAGGGCCGCCGGCGGTTGCGCTATTGAAAAGAACCTGGCCAGGCTGGAACACGATGGGTGACGGGCTGGCGGTCGCCGGCTACGCCGAGCCGAGCCTGGTTTTTCTGACCGGGACGCATACGTTGCTCCTGCCGAACGGCATCGCCGCGGCTGCCGCGCTGAAGTTCGGCAACGCCCAGGTTGTCCTGGTTGCCGGCCCTGAGCTGGCGAGGTTTGCGGCCTCCTGCGTCGCCGGGCGCAAGCTGGGGGAGGTCGAGGGGTTCAACTACTCCAGGGGGCGTTGGGTGTCGCTGACGGCGTTCTCGCGCTCAGGCTGCTGAGGCGCGTGCCTTTCTGACCTCAGACTTTTACCGCGGATCTGACGTCCTCGATGGCACGGAGCAGGGCCGGCGTGGTGAACGGTTTGGGCAGGAAACGTTCATGCGGCAGCATGTTGCGCAGCTCGGAATACCGGCCGCTGATGAACACCACGGGCAGGCCGGGGCAGATTTCGCGCGCCGCGCGCGCGAACGCCAGCCCGTCCATGCCCGGGCCAAGATTGATGTCCGTCACCACCACGGAAGGTGGATGGTCTGCATCCAGCAGATCCATCGCCGCTTCCGCCGAGCCTCGACCCTCGATACGCAACCCCGCCTCTACCAGCGCTTCGAAGAGGCAGTCCCTCACGAGGTCGTCATCCTCCACGAGCAAGATGTCCAAAAAAATCTCCTGCGAAACCTCAGGTTGCAACCTGAAGCAGAACGAATTTAAAGGAACTACACGAAGATGCGAGCCCGAGGTTCACACCGGGGCATGTGGCAGATTAGTCAGCTTCGTGCGGGTCCGACCGCGCGAAGCTCGCCGATATGGCGCAAAACGATACGATGCGTTTCGGCGGCGAAGGCACGCAGCCCGGGGTTCGTGCCGTCTGCCGACTCCTTTGCGAACGCCGCGCCGTCCTTGGCGTGAATGTCTTCCATGTCCTGCAGATACAGCGAATCGAACTGCACACCCTGCGCTGCCTTAAGCGCTGCCAGCTCCTGCGAAAAATGGGCATTCAGCGCGCCGGGGAAGCTCAGGCCTGCGGCAGATGCCGTGCTCTTGAGCCTGTCGCCTACCAGTCCGTGGTCGTGCTGCTCCGTGGTGCCCTGGTCGCGTATGTCCTGCGTCGAGCCCTGGTTGGCGGCGACGGTGCCCGCCTCCACCTCGAACATGCCACCCTGGCTGACCATGGCTACGAAATTGCGGTCCGCCGCCGAGACGGGCTCGGCGGCGTGGCCGGTGGTGCCCGCCAGGCCAAGCAGGACAGCGGTGGCGAACAGGTAAGAGGCGCGCATGTTTGGCTCCGGGGCAGGTGTTCCGTCAGAACACCCGCGGAACGGAGGAGTTTTGCGCGCGGCCGGAGGCGGGGTGGTGGTGGAGCTGAGCGGGATCGAACCGCTGACCTCCTCATTGCGAACGAGGCGCTCTCCCAACTGAGCTACAGCCCCCCAGGCCGCCGGGGGCGCACATTGCTCAGGGTCAGGACCCTGCGTCAAGGAAGAGAGGGTGGTCTTTTCAGAAAAATCGGGAAGTTTTGGCGTCCGCGTCTGCCCCGCACCTGCCTTGTAGCGAGCATGGCGGCGAACGGACGCGCCCACCTTCTTTCGAAAAAGAAGGCCTTTCTTACTTCCCTTCCACCGCCTAGGGTCCGCCGCGCTGACCTGGAGGTTCCGGTTGCTCACGTCGATCGTCTTTACTGTGCTGTTCACTCTGCTGAAGCTGTTCACCTGGGCCATCATCCTGTCGGCCATCGTCAGCACGCTCATCGCCTTCAACGTGCTCGACACGCGCAACCGCATGGTCTGGACGATTGCGGATTTCCTCTATCGGGTCACCGAACCCGCGTTGCGGCCGATACGCGCGGTGCTGCCGAGTTTCGGCGGCGTTGACCTTAGCCCGCTGATCGCCCTCCTGTTGCTGCAGCTCGTGGTGGCCCCGGTGCTGACGGAGCTTTTCAACGGCCTGCGGTTCGGCGTCTGGCAGCCTCTGTTCTAGGCGGCCATGATGACCGCCCGCAGCGCGGAGATCGTGGTGGCGGCGGCGGGCCGGCCGGAGAGGGTGCGTGGCGACTGGGTAGCAGCCGGTGCGGTGGTCATCGACGTCGGCACCAGCCGCGCGGCTTATGGCAGGTGGTTGGGGCGTGGCCTGTGAGGAATGCCCGGCCGATGCCGGCGCGATCAGGCCGGTGCCGGCCGGCGTGGGGCCGATGACGATCACCTGCCTGTTGGCTAACGCGAGGGCGGCGGCACGACGGAGACAGAACCCGCTTACCTGATTTCGGCGCCTGCTCCAGTTCTCGTCTGGTGCGGGGAATACGCGCACCGCGGAACCGGACGAACCCTCTTGCATCCGCCACGTGCAGAAAAGTCCTAACGTGCAGAAAAGCCGCCTCTCTTGCGCAACCGAAGGAGCCTACGAATGCGCCGCCATCACCTGCTTCTGGCGACCTTGCCACTTCTGGCCCCTCTCGCCACGCAAGCCCAGCCGATCGACGAGCCGACGGTCGAGCGCAGCTTCGATGCGGCAATCTACCCGGACGAGATAAGCGGCTGGATGAAGCAGATGGCCAGCCAGCCGAACCAGGTCGGCTCGCCGCATGACCGCGCCAATGCGGAGTTCGAACTCGGCCTGTTCCGGCAGTGGGGCTGGGACGCCCATATCGAGACGTTCCAGGTGCTCTATCCCACGCCGGTGTCCGAGGTGCTTGAGATGACGGGAGCGAACCCGTTCCGCGCCACGCTGCAGGAGCCGGCTGTCGCAAGCGATGCCACCTCTGCGCGCACCGCGCAGGCGCTGCCGGCCTACGTCGCCTACCAGGGCGACGGCGACGTCACGGCGCCGCTGGTCTACGTGAATTATGGCATGCAGGATGACTACCTGGCCCTGCAGCGCATGGGCGTGGACGTGCGCGGCAAGATCGCCATCGCGCGCTACGGCCATGGCTGGCGCGGCCTGAAGCCGAAGCTGGCGCAGGACCACGGCGCCATCGGCTGCCTGATCTACTCCGATCCGGCAGAGGACGGCTACGCCGCCGGCGGCGCCTATCCGGACGGCCCGATGCGGCCGGCCCAGGGCATCCAGCGCGGCTCGGTGGCAGACATGCCGCTCTATCCCGGCGATCCGCTGACACCCGGGGTTGGTGCCACAGAGGGCGCCCGCCGCATCGCGCGCGCGGACGCGCAGGTGATCCTGAAGATACCCACCTTGCCGATCTCCTGGGGCGACGCGCAGCATTTCCTGGCCACGCTGCAGGGGCCGGTGGCGCCGGAAGGCTGGCGCGGCGCGCTGCCCATCACCTATCGCGTGGGCCCGGGCACCACGCCGGTGCACCTGGCGGTGAAGTCCGACTGGAGCCAGAAGCCGGTCTATGACGTGATTGCGACGATACGCGGCACCGGCCAGCCGGATGAGTGGGTGGTGCGCGGCAACCACCATGACGGCTGGGTATTCGGCGCCAGCGATCCGCTGAGCGGCCAATCCGCGCTGCTGGCGGAGGCGCAGGCGATCGGCACCATGGTACGGGCCGGCTTCAAGCCGCGCCGCACCATCATCTACGCAAGCTGGGACGGCGAGGAGCCCGGCCTGATCGGCTCCACGGAATGGGCGGAAACGCATGAGCAGGAACTGCGCCGGCATGCCGTCATCTACATAAACTCGGACGAGAATGGCCGCGGCCTGCTCGACGTCGGCGGCAGCCCGGACTTCCGCCATTTCGTCAGCGGCATCGCCGCGGACGTGACCGACCCTGAAACGAAGGTTTCGGTCGCCACCCGCCTGCGCGCCTATCTGCGCGTGCAGGCGAGCGAGCCCGGCGCGTCCGCGCGTGTGCAGGCGGAGGCGAGGATCGCCGCCGATCCCGCGCGTGACATCCCCGTGGCGGCACTCGGCTCGGGGTCGGATTTCTCCAGCTTCCTGCAGCATCTCGGCCTGCCGGCGTTGAACATCGGCTATGGCGGCGAGGGCGAGTCCGGCGGCGTGTATCACTCCGCCTACGACACATGGGAGCACCACAGCCGGTTCGTCGATCCCGGTTTTGCGTATGACGCGCTGCTGGCAAAGACAGTGGGCCGTGCGGTGCTGCGGGCCGCCGACGCGCCGCTGCCGCTGCAGCAGGCTGGCGGGTTCGCCGAGGCGGTTTCGGGGTACCTGGCCGAGGTGAAGAAGCTCGCCGACACCGAGCGCCAGGCGGCAGACGCCCAGGCCGGGCTGCTGCGCGACCATGCCTACCAGCTCGCTGCCGACCCCACCCGGCCGAGCGAGCCGCCGGCCGCCTTGGGGCCTGTGCCGTTCCTGGAGTTCGCGGCGCTGGAGAATGCCTCCGCCCGCCTGACGCGCAGCGCGCACGGCTATGACGCGTCGCTGGCCCATGCCGGCGCCACGCTTCCCCCGGACCGCCTGGCCCGGCTGGACGCGCTGATGCTGACCATCGACCAGACATTGACGCCTGATATCGGCCTGCCTGGCCGCCCCTGGTACAGGAACCTGATCTTCGCGCCCGGCCGCTTCACCGGCTACCAGGCGAAAACCCTGCCGGCCGTGCGCGAGGCGATCGAAGAGCGTCGCTGGGCGGATGCGGACCGGTATGTCGGCGCTACCGCGGCTGCGCTGAATGCATATAGCGACAGGCTGGATGCGGCCAGGGCAGTGCTGGAGGAGAAATGACGACCGGCAAGAACACGCCACGGGCAGTGCCCCTGGCTGAGCGCGTCTGTCTGGAAACTCGCTTTGACGGCCATCCGGCAGAGAGTAGCTGTGCTCCGGTGCTAGAACACACCACCAGCTGACTTGCCGGCCGATTTTCCAACCCGACACGCAAAACCAGCGGCACGCACCCCTACGAAATGGGGTCTGGGGCCAAGGCCCCAGCGGGGTTTGGGGCAGAGCCCCAACCTTGCGCGGCGATCAAATTCGCCCCTCTGTGTATGGACCAATCACCGCGAGCGGCCTGCTCGCTACTATAACGTTTTGGCAACCCTCCCTGACTACTCTCAGCCTCGTGAGGGGCACATGCGACATACTTTTTTGACTCAGAATGCGCACGCAGGCTGCGCCGGGCTGAGCGCGCTGCTCGCCACCGCGCTGGACAGTGCGCCTTTCGGGCTGACCGTACTGGATGCAACGCGCAAAGTCAGACTCATAACCGACAATGCCGCTTCGCTGCTCGGCTGCTCAGTCGAGACTGGTGTGTGCGGCCTTTCCGTGACGGATTTTCTGGCTGGCTGCCGTACGCTGACGCCGGAGGGCCTGCTGGCGTTCAGCGCCGTCCTGTGTGGAGACGCCGATCCCGCCTCGAACAGGCTTCTTGCCGCCACGGGACCCTTGGGCAAACGCACGCTCTCGGTGGAGATCCGCCAAGCTGGCGCAGTCGGCTGGGTGTTGAGCCTCGAGGACGTGACAAGCAAGCAGCAGACGCAGGACTGGTTGTTGGAACACGCCTCTTCCGATCCGGTTACCGGCCTGTGGAACCGCCAGCACTTCCTGCTGATGCTGCAAGACCAGCTCGGTACCAGCACGGGGGAGGACGGAACGGATGCCGTCTTACTGTTGGCGCTGCAGAAGCTGAAACACATCAACGACACGTTCGGGCCGGCGTCCGGGGACACGCTGCTGCGCCTGATTGCCGACCGGCTGTTCACGCTGACCGATCGCGAGGACATGCTTGCCAGGCTTTCCGGCGACGAGTTCGCGCTCGCCGTGCACAGGAGAGGCGGGCGCGCGCAACTCGCAATCTTCGCCAGCCAGCTTGCCGCCTCGTTGGCCAAGCCGTTCCTGGTTGACGGCCAGTCCGTGACGCTGAACGCCCATATCGGCATCGCCTGCGCGCCTTGGGACGGCGAGACCGCAGACGCATTGGTGGCCAATGCCAGCCTGGCACTGCAGGAGACCACCACCCGCGGCGCGGCAGCCATCCGCTTCTTCGAGCCTGCGTTGACCGAGCGCGCGCGCGAGCGCCGCGCCCTGGAAGCCGACCTCCGGCTGGCTTTGGACAAGGGCGAGTTCGAATTGCAATACCAGCCGCAGGTGGACGTCCATCGCGGTTGCGTCACCGGGCTGGAAGCGCTCATCCGCTGGCGCAGCCCGCAGCGTGGCCTGGTGCCACCCGACGGTTTCGTCTCCCTGGCTGAGCAGATCGGGCTGATCGACGATATCGGCACCTGGGTGCTGCGCGAAGCCTGCCGCCAGGCGATAAGCTGGCCGGAGGAGGTGACCGTGGCGGTCAACGCATCGCCGCTGCAGTTCGAAACCGGCCACTTCGCCCGCTGCGTGGCAGAGGCGCTCGCCGATACCGGGCTGGACGCCGCGCGGCTGGAAATCGAAATCACGGAAAGCCTGCTGCTGCGGGACACCGGCGTGGTCATGGGCACATTGGCCGCGTTGCACGCGATGGGCGTGCGGCTCGTGCTGGACGATTTCGGCACCGGCTATGCTTCGCTCAGCCAGCTCAGCCGCTTTCGCTTCGACAAGATCAAGATAGACCGTTCCTTCATCAGCCCGATCGACAGCTCGCTGGAGAACAGCGCCATCGTCCGCTCCATCGCGGCACTCGGCGTCAGCCTCGGCATTCCCACCACCGCGGAAGGTGTGGAGACCGCGCGTCAGCTCGAACAGATCAAGGCGGATGGCTGCACCTGCGTCCAAGGCTATTTTTTCAGCCGCCCGGTCCCCTCCGCCGATGTGCAGAACCTGCTGGTCAGGCTGCACCATTCCCCTGTCTTCGCGGCTGCCTAATACGCAAGGGAGAGCCCTGTCTGAAACCTTGCGGGACCGGTCCGCGAGACCCTAGATGTTTGGTCCCAGGGTTTGATGGTGCATTATGTTCCGCGGCATGGAAGGACGCACTATGGGCCAGTTTCTCCACGGCAGCGCCACAACGACAGAGGCAGTCCGTCGAGCGATACAGCATAGTCAAGAAAGCCTGAGGCGCCTGGCCAAGCGCTACGGCGTCAACCCAAAGACCATCGCCAAGTGGAAGCAGCGCAGCTCCGCGGCAGATCGGCCAACAGGGCCAAAGCAGCCTCATTCGACAAGCCTGTCAGCCGAGGACGAGGCCGTCATCATCGCATTCCGGCGACACACGCTGCTCCCGTTAGACGACTGCTTGTATGCCCTTCAGCCCAGCCTGCCGCACCTCACTCGCTCCTCGCTGCATCGATGCCTCCAGCGACACGGCATCTCCCGGCTGCCCGACCCAGATGGCGCCTAGACCGCGAAGAAGCGGTTCAAGTCCTACCCGATCGGCTACTTTCATATCGACATCGCCGAAGTCCACACCGAGCAGGGCAAGCTCTACTTGCTTGTCGGCATCGACCGAACATCCAAATTCGCCTTCGTCGAACTGCATGAGCGGGTCAGCCGACGCACCGCCGCCGATTTCCTCCACGCCCTCATCAAAGCCGTGCCGTATCGTGTGCACACCGTGCTGACTGATAACGGCACACACTTCACCACGCCCGGAAACATCTGCTCAGCGGCCGCAGACATCAGGCTCGCCATTCAGAATGGCGAGTTGTTCCGAGCGCACGCTTTTGAATACGCCTGCGCCAAGGCCGATATCGACCATAGACTCACCAAGCCAAGGCATCCCTGGACCAACGGTCAAGTCGAACGAATGAACCGGACGATCAAGGACGCCACCGTCAAGCGATATCACTACGACACCCACGATCGCTTGCGCGAGCATCTCAGCCAGTTCGTCGCCGCTTACAACTATGCGCGTCGACTCAAAACGCTGAAGGGCCTCACGCCCTACGAATTCATCTGCAAAACCTGGCAAACCGAGCCAAAACGATTCACACTCGACCCGCTCCACCAAATGCCGGGACTAAACATCTAGACCGCAATTTATCTTCATTTGATCGATGAAGGCTGTCCTTTCTTGCTGCGCCAGCAAGCAGGTTTACAATAGGGTTCCGCTTGCCCGATCCGAGCCGCCGGAGGACAGACGTTTGGAAGCCGCCAACTCGACGCGAAAACAACGGCGCTGTTTCGCACCGGCAAGATGGCTGCTGTTTTTAGCCGGGCTGGTCACGGCAAGCCTGCCGGCGCATGCGGTCGAGTGGAACGCTACGTGGCCGGACGGGGCGGAAATCCATGATGTGACACCTGTAGAAATCACGCTTGCGAGCAGCGACCCCTTCACGCCCGCCGATATCGGCAGGGCCCGGCACCGGCCGGTGCGCGCTTTGCTGTATCTGCCGCCTGGCGCCTCGGCCGCGCACAAGGTGCCGGCCGTCATCTTGCTGCATGGGTCCGTCGGCAACTACCAGGAGCGCGGCTACCGCTACGGCCTGCCGCTGTCCGAACTCGGCATTGCCGTGCTGGTGATCGAGACCTACGCGTCGCGCACGGATCTGGCCACGAGCTTCATCGGCCGCGCGCTCAACATAACGGAGACGATGTTCGACGCCGACGCGTATGCTGGCCTGGCCGTACTTGCCGCGCGGACTGACATCGAAACGAACCATGTCGCGCTCATTGGCTTTTCGTATGGCGGCATGGCGGCCACCTACGCCCTATATGACGCTGTAGCCAGCCGCCTGGCGCCGCAGGGCCCGCGTTTCGCGGCCCACATCGCCTATTACGCGCCGTGCATCGCCCGCTTCGCGGACAGCCGAACCACAGGCGCGCCGTTGCTGATGCTGTATGGCGGGCGCGACCAGTTGATCCACCCCGACCGTTGCGCGCAGATCGCCAGCGATCTCCGCGGCGGCGGAAGTGCCGTCACGATCATCGACTATCCGGAGGCTGTTCACCAATGGGACGGCGAGATGGCGCCGCGCCTGATCGGCCGCCACCTGGCAGATTGCTCGTTCGTGGTGGACCGCTTCGGTATCGTGCATGACGCCGCGACCGGCGTCGCGATGGGCTCGCCGTTCACTCGCGGCGCCGTTCTGGCGCTGTGCACCGGCAGCCGGCCCTGGCCGATCGGCCGTGACGAGGCAGTCACCGCACGGTCGGATCGCGACCTGCTGGCATTCCTGCACACCGTCTTCGGACCGCCGGAGCTGGCACCTTCAGGTCCGGGGTGACGCAAACTGGCGGTATGACTGGCGGGACCGCTCAGTGCCCTTGTGAAAACGCGCCTCGGTGAATCAGCCAGCGGCAATCGCAAAGCGAGGCGACTAGGGCGAGTTACCGAACACACTCAGAAATCGACCGTCACCTGCAAGCCAAGCACGGTGGCGTTCGCCGTCCGGGCGGTGGCGTTTGGCCGGACGACGTATTGCAGGTCCGGCATGAAATGCAGGCCGGAGCGGGGGACGTATTCGTAGCGGGCCTCGTAGATCGTCTCGTGCGTCTGTATCCCGGCAGGCGGAAGCGTCAGCGCGCTGAGGCCGGTGGACAAAGGCTGTCCCAGCGCCGCCTCGCGTTCCTGCGTAGCGGACAGGTACGGGCTGGTCTCCAGCCATGTCGCCTCGAAGCCGATATTGTCGTCCGGGCGGCCGGGGATCACGCCGCTGGCGAAGATGCCGCCATAGGCCTGCTGGTCCAGCACCGAGGTGTGGCGATCCTCATGCGTGTAGCCGGCGAGCAGGATCACGCCGTCGGTGCCGGTCTTGCCGGTGCGCAGGATCATCTGGTCCAGCGCCACGTAGTAGCTGGCCTGGCCCTGGTCGCCGCGGCCGGTCTGGCCGGCCCGGGTGATAGGCCCGCCCGATTCGGCCACCTGCAGATCCGGCAGCCGGGACGTGTTCCAGGTGAAGCCGAACTTGTAGTGGCCCACCAGCCGGTCTGGCCCGAACTGAGGCACCAGCCCGAACTCGACGGGCACGTAGCCGCCGGACGTGTCGCCGGTGGACCAGTCCCAGCCGGAGCGGCCGCCATACTGGCCGCGGACCTGGTAGAGCCCTGCCTGCAGATAGGCGATGGAGGCTGGATGCACGCGTAGGCGGCCGCCCCAGGTCGCCGCCGGGAAAATGGTAAAGCCGCTTTCCAGCGACAGCGAGCGCGGCGACGGGCAGATCGACAGCGTCATGAACTCGCAATACAGCGGCGAGGCGTTGAAATCCTGCCCGACATCGAGCCGGCCGCCTTCCAAATCCACCACGCCGCCCCACAGGCTCTGCTCGGCGTAGAGATAGGCCAGGTGGGCGAGCACGTCGCCGCCGGAGCCGTAGATCTGCTGCACCTGGGTGATCTGCTCGTCGAGATAGTCCGCACTGGCACTTCTGCCGGCACGCTGGACGATGGCGATGTGGGTGGACAGCCCTTGGATCGTGGCGAGCTTGCCCCAGTCCAGATCGGCCTGCAGGGCCACCTGCTGCGCGTAGTCGGCGCCGGTGCGCCTGCCGCCGGAGGCGACCCCGGCGGTCTCCGACAGATAGTCCAGCGTCATGTCCAGCCCGCGGTCCAGCAGCAGCGGCTGCAGCCCATCCCAATCGCCGAACAGGTGATATTCTGGCAGCTTGTCGCCGGTCTCGATCTGCTGCTGGGACTGGCTGGGCTTCGGAGTGGTGTCCGCACTCTGCGCCTGCGCCACCTCGGGGGTTGCGGCCAATACGGCAATGGCAAATACGGCGGCATGGGCGGCACGCATGTTCGGGGTCTCAGCCAATCGGATGCCGGCCGAGAGTGGCCGGGCCTGCCGGGCCGGGCACTACACGATGGTGTGCACCCGACAGGATCGCCATCCGGATTACGGCGACGATGATTCGGTGCTGCCAGGCGCGTCACGCCCTGGCGCCAGGGTATCCGGCGGCCCTGCACCGTACGTGCGCGCCGGCGGCGCCGACGAGGGTTAGCGCTGCGCCAGCACTGGTCCAGCGGGCGGCATCTCCGTCTCAGGAGAGGAATGGCTCGCCTGTCCGGCCAGCGGATCCGCCGCGGGCAGGCGCGAGGTGACAAAGGCACGCTTGGCGGCCTGCTGGGCGTCGTGCAACGTGGGCGCGACGATACCATCCGCTTCCTGCGCGCGCGGGTGAGTGGCCACGAAACGCCAACCATTGTCAGGCAGCATCACGGCGGCGCCGATGAATACGCCGTCTATCTCCACGACACGCGAGCCCTGCATGGGCGTGAGGCCAGTCTGGCCCTCCGCCTCGCCAGGAAGAAATATAACATCCTTGATAAAAGGCACGTTCCGACCCCTTGCGGAGTTTGTACTCCGTCTTGTTAGTGCATCCACGCAAAGCACGACCATGAAGTTAACACCAGTCCCGGTCGCGCAGAGTTCAAGAAAACCGCGAAACCCTGGACCGGCGACAGCGAAATCCTAACGCACTCACTACGACGCCGCAACGGACCCGCCAGTGCGGGTTACCTGCCGCAAGGCGGACTCAATCGCCTTCCGGCACGCCGACCGCTCCGCGCTCGGCGGTGCCGCCCAGCAGTATCAGCACCGGTCCGCCGCTGGACCAAGCGTTTGCGCCCTCGGCCAGTTCCTCCAGCTTTCCGCGCAGCACGCGGGTGTGTGACGTGCCGCCCGACTCGACGAGCACGGCGTGCATCGACGTGGAGAACCCCGCGCCTTCCAGCTCGTCACGCAGGCGGGGCAGGGTGGCCAGCCCCATATAGATGGCGAGCGTGACCCCCGGGCGCAACAGGCCGGCGTAGTCGATGCCCAGATCGGGCCGGCGGCGATGCGCGGTGACGAAGGTGACCGCGTGGGCCGCGTCACGGTGGGTGAGCGGGATGCCGGCCGCCGCCGCGCAGGCCAGCGCTGCGGTGATACCCGGGACCACGTCATAGTCTATTCCTGCGGCGGCCAGCGCCTCCACCTCCTCGCCGCCGCGGCCGAAGATGAAAGGGTCACCGCCCTTCAGCCGGACCACGCGGCGGCCCTGCCGTGCCAGGTCCACCAGCAGCGCGTTTATGTCGCGCTGCGGCATCGTGTGGTTGCCCTGGGCCTTGCCCACGTCAATCCGGTCGGCATCGCGCCTTGCTAGGTCCAGCACTTCGGCGGTGCCCAGGCGGTCATGCACGATCACGTCGGCTTCGCCGAGCAGCCGCAAACCGCGCAGGCTCACCAGGTCCGCCGCACCAGGGCCGGCGCCCACAAGATGCACGATGCCGGGTGCGGGGCGGGGAAGACCAGCCTCCGCCGCGTCCAGTTCCGCCGCGTAGTCGGCGGCTGCGGCGTCCTCGTCGCCGGCCAGCGCAAGCTCTGCGGTGCGGCCGGCGAAAATTCGCTCCAGCAGCCGGCGGCGGCGCAGCGTGTCCGGGATGCGCCGCCGGGTCTCTGCCTTGAACCGCTCCGCCAGCGCTGCGAGCCGGCCATAGGCGGGCGGCACCCAGGTCTCGATACGGCCGCGCAGCAGGCGGGCCAGCACGGGCGCCGCCCCGCCGCTGCTGATTGCGATCGTCAGCGGGTCCCGGTCCACGATGGCGGGGGTTATGTAGCTGCACAGCTCCGGCTGGTCGACGACGTTGACCGGGATTCCGGCGGCCTGCGCCGCGGCTGAAAAGGCGGCCAGCTCGACCGCCGGCGCGCCGGACGCCACCGCGAGTGCGGCACCGGGGAAGCTTGCCTGCGCCGCGGTCTCGATACGCTCGATCACGGCGCCCAGGCTGTGGAACAGCTCCGCGCGGCGGTCGGTGGCTTCGTCCCGGCCCAGGATGATGACGCGGCGGTTCTGGATCTGGAGGAAGATGGGGTAGCCGCGCATCGGGAATTTGCTGGTTCCGTTGAGGAGAAAGCGACGGCCTTCTTTTTGCAAAAAAGAAGCAAAAAACTTTTGTCTCTCCGCCCGCATCCTGGTGCGTGCACCTTCGGACGGGAGTTGTACTTGCGCTTGCGGGTGTGAGTTGCCCGTTGTTCTTGGCTGAAGAAGAAGGTGGTGCCTGCTTCGGGCACTTTGCCCTGCCGTGCAACCCACGCTGCAGATGCGGCTTTGTGGGCCGAGCAGAAGTGGGAGCAGGGCATGCCGGAGATCACGAGGCGGGGGCTGGCCGGGCTGGCAGGCGCGGGGCTTATTGCCAGCGCACAGGCGGCCGAAATGCCTGAGCCCGCGGCACTGCGCGGAACGGTCAAAGGCGGGCAGGTCAGCCTGCCGCCCCTGGACAATGCGAGCGATCTCTCCGGCAAGGTTCCGCAACTGGATCCGCGGGACAAGCGTCTGGGCGTGGCCGTGGTAGGACTGGGGCGCCTCGCGCTGACGCAGATCCTGCCGGGTTTCGCGCAAAGCAGGCACGTGCGGGTGACGGCGCTGGTGAGCGCCGAGCCGGACAAGGCGCGCATCATCGCGGCGCAGTACGGCGTGCCGGAGAAGAACCTTTACGACTACAAGAACTTCGACAGCATCAAGGACAATCCGGAGATAGACGTCGTCTACATCGTGCTGCCGAATGCGATGCATGCGGAATACACCGTGCGAGCGGCGCAGGCGGGCAAGCATGTGCTGTGCGAGAAACCGATGGCGACCAACGTGGCCGATGCGCAGCGCATGGTGGATGCGTGCAAGCAGGCCGGCCGCCGCCTGATGATCGCCTATCGCTGCCAGTATGCGCCGGAGTTCCGCGCGCTGGTCGACATGGTGCGCAACCGCACGCATGGCGACCTGCGCATGATCGAGACGACGAACGGACAGAACAACGCCAATGACGGGCAATGGCGGCTGAACAAGGCGATGGCCGGCGGCGGATCCCTGCCCGATGTGGGGCTGTACTGCCTGAACACCGCGCGTTTCATCACCGGCGAGGAACCGGTGGAGATCACCGCGCGCATCGTGCAGCCCGCCGGCGATCCGCGCTTCCGCGAGGTGGAGGACACCTGTAGCTTCACGCTGAAATTCCCCTCCGGCGTGATGGCAATCTGCGGATCGGGCTATTCCTACCACGAGAACCGTTTCCTACGCCTGATGGCGACCGAAGCCACGTTCGGGCTGGACCCCGCCTACGGCTACGACAATGTGACGATGCAGATATTCCGGCGTGACGGCATGAGCACCGCGCTGGAGCAGCGCCGGTGGTCGCCGAAGAACCAGTTTGCGCTCGAGATGGATGCCTATGCCGAAGCGATACGCACCGGCGCGGTGCCGCTTACGCCTGGTGAGGAGGGATTGCAGGACATGCGGCTGATGGCAGCGATCTACGAGGCGGCCGCGGGCGGCAGCGTGGTCAAGCTGGCGCCCGCGGCGCGGCTGGACGAGACACGCGGTCCGCCGGTGGGGGTGGAGGGCTAGGCAGCTTCCAGCGCATGCTCGACGCCCAACAGCGCGCATGCTGCCTCCGCCGGGCCGGGCCGGGCAAAGAGGAAGCCCTGCGCGTAGGTGCAGCCCAGCGCGGCTAGGCGTTCGGCTACCTCGGCCGTCTCCACCCCGTCTGCCACGACATCTATGCCCAGCCCCAGGCCGAGCCATAGCATCGCCATCACGCAGGCTTCCGCGCGTGGGTCCTCCGTCAAGGTCTGGATGAACGTCTTGCCAATCTTGATGGCGTCGAACGGCATGTCGCGCAGGTGGAAAAAATTCGACTCGCTGCCGAAATCGTCCAGCACCGCGCGCGCGCCCTGCTCGTGCAGCACGTCGATCAGCTCGCGGGCCAGCGCGCGGTCCCGCGTCAACGCGGCCTCGCTGATCTCGACCTCCAGCCGGCTCAGATCCATCCGGCGCTGCCAGGCGCCGGGCTGGGCGTTGAGAAGCCCGATCAGCTCGCGCACCTGGCCGGGCGAGACATTGATGGCGTAGCGGCACCAGGCGGGCCAGTCCTGCGTATCGGCGGCGACCTGGCGTAGCAGGGACATGCTTATCTGGCCCGCAAGGCCCATCTCGTCGGCCAGCGGGATGAACTGCTCGGGCAGCAGGACTCCGAGCTGCGGATGGTTCCACCTTGCCAAAATCTCGAACTTGGCAATCTCCGCGCCGGGAAGCCGCACGATCGGCTGGTAGTAGGGCACGATCTGGCCGGCCTCGATGGCGCGCTGCAGCTCCCTGCGATTGCGCTGTCGCGTGAGCACGTCTTCCGCCTGCACCTGGCCGCAAATGTGGGTGCGCCCGCCGCCCTCCTGTTTTGCCTGCGCCAGCGCGGACCTCGCGGCGCGCAGCAGGGTGTCGGCATTAGGGCCGTGCACGGGGGCGAGCGCCACGCCCATGCTGGTCCCGGCGTCTATCAGCTGGCCGGCCGCCTGGTAGGGGACCGCCAGGCTGGCGGCAATGCGGGCAACAGCGGCCGGCACGTCATCCAGATCGGCGGAAGCGGTGAGCAGAAGGGCGAAGCCGTCGCCGTCCATGCGCGCGGCGTGGTCGCGTTCGGCCCCGGCCTGCAGCCGGCTGGCTACGGCCTGCAGTATCTCGTCGGCGGTAGCCTGGCCGAGATTGGCGTTCACCCGGTCGAAACCGTCCAGGTCGACAAGGAGGAGCGCGAAGGGGGCGGTACGGGCGAACTGGGCAGCCAGTGTTTCCGTGAACGCCTGGCGGTTGGCGAGCTGGGTCAGGGGATCCCGCCGGGCGATACGGAACAGGTCCAGCTGGCGGGCGGATTGCAGGGCGGCGTTTGTGGCGGCCTGCAGGCGCAGGGCTTTGCGCGCGCTTGCGAGGTGGCCGATGGTGACGGCCAGGGCGATACCTGTAGCCAGGAGAAAGGTTAGCAGGAGCGTAAACATGGGTGCTGCCCTGGTGGATTTGTCCAGAAATAACGCCCGCCGCTGAAAATCCGGTTAATGGCGCGGGAAGCTTTCGCCTTCGTTCCTGACCGGCAATCCGGGAGCGTTCTGCCCGGTCTGTCGCCTGGTGTGATCCGTAGCCTGTCATGCGGGCTCAGCGACGTGCCCGCTGCGGCGCCTGCTTGCCAGCCTGCGCTGCGCAGGCGCATTGTCCCTTGGGGAGAACGAAAGGCGGGACGATGCGACGCCGTGTCTGGGTGACAGCATTTCTGGCGCTGGCGGCGGCGGCCCCGGTCTACACCGTGCGGGACGGCATTTTCATCGACCGCGGCACCTACAAGGGTTTTCTATATTACGGTGACCAGTGCGAGAGATGTCACGGGCCGGAAGGCGCAGGGGGATCGTTTGCGCCCGATCTGACCGACAGCCTGCGGCACATGGATGCGGCCAAGTTCGACAGCGTGGTGCTGGAGGGCCGCAAGAACATGACGACCGCGGTGCACAACATCATGCCGTCATTCCGGCCCAATCCGGACGTGGTGGACAATCTGGGCAACATCTACGCCTACCTGAAGGCAAGATCGGATGGTGCGCTACGGCGCGGGCATCCCGAACATATCGAGTAGGCAGGCTGCTTTTCACCGACCACGCACGCCCGACTAAATGCGGCGCCCAAGCAAGAAAATCGGGCTTAGAAAAAGCCGCCAGCTCCGTCAGGCTCCTGATTTCACCAGCACGTAACTTCCGGGCGCATCCTCGATTGGCACAAGCCGTCCGTCACCCGGCAGGCGCGCCGGGACTTCTTCGGGCGCGTGGGCGGTGACCCAGGCATTCCAGTCGCTCCACCAGGAGCCGGACATCTCCACCGCGCCGTCCAGCCAGGCTTGCGGGTCGGGCGGCAGGGCCTCATTCACCCAGTGATTGTATTTGCCGCCGTCCGGCGGGTTCACCACGCCGGCAATATGCCCGGACGCCGCCAGCACGAAGCGCTTCGGCCCGCCCAGAAGCTGGGTGCCGCGATACGTGCTGCGCCAGGGCGCGATGTGGTCCTCACGGGTGGAGAGGAAGTAGGCGGGCGTGGTGACCTGGCCCAGATTCAGCGTCTCGCCATCCAGCGTGAGCGCATCGGGCTTGGCGAGCAGGTTCTGCTGATACATGTGGCGCAGATAGTAGCTGTGCATGCGCGCCGGCATGCGGGTGGCGTCGGCGTTCCAGTAGAGCAGGTCGAAGGGAAACGGGTCGTTGCCGAGCAGGTAGTTGTTGACCACGAAAGACCAGATCAGGTCGTTGGCGCGCAGCATGTTGAAAGTGGAGGCCATGTCGCCGCCTTCGAGATAGCCGTGCTCCTGCATGCGGCCCTCGAGGGATTTCAGCTGCTCCTCATCGATGAACACGCTCAGCTCGCCGGCTTCCTCGAAGTCCAGCAGGCAGACAAAGAAGGTTGCCGACTTGATGCGATCGATCTCGCGCTTTGCCATCCAGGCCAGCGTGGCGCCTAGCAGTGTGCCGCCCAGGCAGTAGCCGATGCAGTTTACGTGGCGCTCGCCGGTGGCGGCCTCAATCGCGTCGAGTGCCGCGAAGACGCCCTTGTGCATGTAATCCTCGAACCCGGCATCGGCCAGGCGCTCGTCCGGGTTGACCCAGCTCACCATGAACACGGTGTGGCCCTGGCTGACGGCGTAGCGCACCAGGCTGTTCTTCGGGCGCAGATCCAGGATGTAGAACTTGTTGATCCAGGGCGGCAGGATCAGCAGCGGACGTTTGAGAACGGTCTCGGTGGTGGGGTTATACTGGATGAGCTGCATCAGCTCGTTCTGGAACACCACGCGGCCTGGCGAGACGCCGATGTTGTCGCCGAGCTTGAAGGCGTCGGGGTCCGTCATGCGTATGCTGAGCTTGCCCCGGCCGCGTTCGAGGTCGGAGAGCAAGTTGTTCAGGCCGCGCAGCAGGTTCTCGCCGCCGGTCTCCTGCGTGCGGCGCAGGACTTCGGGGTTTGTCAGCAGGAAGTTCGACGGGCTCATCGCGTCCATGAACTGGCGCGCGTAGAAATCCACTTTCTTGGCGGCCTTCGGGTCCAGCCCGTCCACGTGGCTGACCACGTCATGCACGTAGCGCGCGCTCAGCAGGTAGCTCTGCTTGATGAAGTCGAACACCTCGCCCTGGCGCCAGGACTCGTCGCGGAAACGCTTGTCCTTCGCGTCCGGTTCGATCACCGGGCCGGCCTGCATGCCCATCATCCGGCGCGTGGTGTTCTGCCAAAGCGTCACGTAATCCTGCCAGAAGCCGATCTGCGCCTGCACCAGCCGGGCCGGGTTGGCCACCAGGCGAGCGGTCATCTCCAGGAAGGCACGGCCGATGTTGAGCGGGTCCGCGCTGGGCACGGTGCGGGACTGGCGCTCCAGCCAGTCGGCGACGATGCGCTGCGAGCGCTCGGCCACGTCGGCCATGGTGCGGCCGATTACCTGCGGGTCGGCCAGCTTGAAATCGACCGGCTTGGGGTCTGTCTCTGGCGTGCGTGCGTCGGGCATTTCCTGATGTATCCTTTCCGGCGGGCGCGGACGGGGTAAGATCGGCGCGTCGGTCGGAGGCTGCGGCTTTATGCCTGGTTGTTGGTCAGAGGGTAGGCGGCGGGGGGCTCCGGTTCAAGCGAGGGCTGGCTGGGCGCCTGCAGGATTGATGGTGGCGATGGGCCTGGCGCTTGCCGGGTGCAGCGATCCGCTGAGCGGCCCGGTCGACCTTTTCCACGATTTGCAGGGCGGTGAGATTGCCGCGCAGCGCCCGCCGCCGCCCGGCGCGGGACAGCCCTATCCGAAGCTGGGGACAGTGCCGGCCAAGCCGGTGCTGCCCGCCCAAGCGTATAGGAGCGGGCTGGCGGCCCAATTGCTCGCCGAGCGCGACAGGACGGAGCGCGTGGCGGCCGACACCCCCGTGGAGCCTGTCCCGCCTCCGCCGCCGCCCCAGCCAGTCGTGGCCGCGGTGCCAACCGCTGCACCGCAGGCACAAATGGCCGCGGACGGGGCACCCGGGGCGCCGCCCCCCGCCTCGGCCACGCTGGACACGGCGGAGGCACCGCCGCCACAGGCAGCACCTGACCCCGGCAAGCCGGCGCAGCCCGCGGCGGCAAACACGCCGGCGCCCGCGGCCGCGGCAACCCAACCCGGACCGGCCCCTGGAACGCCGGTCACCCTGGCCGGCGGTTCCGCCGACTTCGCCGCCGCGCCGACATTGCCGGACGCGCCGCCACCGCCAGCGAATTTCGAGGGCGTGCCGGCCCAGCCGCTGCCCACCTTGCGCGTGCTGCCGGCCGGAACGGCGCTGCCGACTGGGACGCAGGTGTATTTCGCGGACGGGTCCGCGGTGCTCGGCGCAAGCCAGACGCAGGCGCTGAAGGATTTCCTGTCACACCGGCGCAAGCAGGCAATCGAAGTCGTGGGGCTGGGCGGTGCCGCGTCGGACACGCCGGACGGCCAGGCGGCGGCGGTCGAGCTGGCCTTGAAACGGGCGCGCGCTGTGGCCGCCGCCTTGCGCGCCCAGCGCGTGCCGGCAGATGCCATACGGCTGAGCGCCGATGCCTTCGGACGTGGCGCGGTGCTGCGGCTGCAGTAAGTTCGATACCGCGGATTCCTGGCCGAAAAAGTGTCGGCTGGGAGCGGTTCTTTGCTTCTTTCCGTAAAAACGGAAGGCCTGTTTTTCTACTTCCAGGGCGCACACGATGACCGAAGAGTTCCACCGCATACGCCGCCTGCCTCCTTACGTGTTCGCCGAGGTGAACGCGGCCAAGGCGCGCGCGCGCAGCGCGGGGCAGGACATCATCGATTTGGGCATGGGCAACCCCGACAGCCCCACGCCGCCGCACATCGTGGCGAAGCTGGTGGAGACCGTGTCCGACCCCCGGACGCACCGCTATTCGACGAGCAAGGGCATCCCGGGACTGCGCCGCGCGCTGGCCGCCTATTACGCGCGCCGCTTCGGGGTGAAGCTCGATCCGGAGAGCGAGGTGATCGCGACCCTCGGCTCGAAGGAGGGCCTGGCCAACCTGGCCTCCGCCATCACCAGCCCCGGCGACACCATCCTGGTGCCCAACCCGTCCTACCCGATACACCAGTTCGGCTTCATCATCGCCGGCGCGTCCGTGCGCAGCATCCCCGCTCAACCGGGCGAGGCGATGCTGCGCGCCCTGGAGGTGGGCGTGCGCCATTCCGTGCCCAAACCCACCGCACTGATCGTGAACTTCCCCAGCAACCCTACCGCCTATCTGGCGGACCTGGATTTCTACACCGAGCTGGTGGCCTTCGCGCGCCGGCACGACGTGTGGATCCTGTCCGACCTCGCGTACGCGGAGATCTATTTCGGTAACGTGCCGCCGCCGTCGATACTGCAGGTGCCTGGCGCCAAGGACATCGCGGTGGAGTTCACCTCGATGTCCAAGACGTATTCCATGCCGGGCTGGCGCATCGGCTTCGCCGCCGGCAACCCGCGTCTGGTCTCGGCCCTGGCGCGGATGAAATCCTACCTGGATTACGGCGCGTTTACGCCGATACAGGTGGCCGCCACCGCGGCGCTGAACGGCCCGCAGGATTGCGTGGCGGAGATGCGGGCGCTCTACAAGGAACGCCGGGACGTACTGGTGCGCGGACTGGGCCAGGCGGGATGGGACGTGCCCTCGCCGGAGGGCAGCATGTTCGCCTGGGCGCCGATCCCGCCGCGCTACGCCCATCTGGGCAGCGTGGAGTTCTCCAAGCTGCTGCTGCAGCGCGCCCAGGTAGCGGTGGCGCCGGGGCTGGGGTTCGGCGAACACGGCGACGGCCACGTGCGCATCGGCCTGGTGGAGAACACTCAGCGGCTGCGCCAGGCGATACGCAACATACGCGCCTTTCTGCAGGCGGACAGCAACGTGGCGCCCGTGCTGCCGGCTCTGGCCGCCGCACCTTGAGCCTGGGGCAGGCGGCGCCGCTGCGCGTGGGCGTAGCGGGGCTGGGGGTGGTGGGCGGCGGCGTGCTGCGTCTGCTGCGGCAGAACGCGGACGTGATCGCCGCGCGCGCCGGGCGCGTGATCGAGGTGGTGGCGGTCAGCGCGCGTGACCGCGCCCGCCGCGGCGCGGAGCTGGGCGCGCTGCGCTGGCACGACGACGCTCGCGCGCTGGCGCACGACCCCGAAGTGGACGTGGTGGTGGAGCTGATCGGCGGTTCGGAGGGAGCCGCGCGCGCCCTGGTGCTGGCGGCGTTGCAGGCCGGCCGCCCGGTGGTGACGGCGAACAAGGCGCTGCTGGCGCTGCACGGGGCGGAGCTGGCGCAGGCGGCCGAAGCGGGCGGCGCCGTGCTGGCCTTCGAGGCGGCAGTGGCAGGCGGCATTCCGGTGATAAAGGCGGTGCGCGAGGGGCTGGCCGGCAACCGCATCCGCCGCGTGGCGGGCATATTGAACGGCACCTGCAACTACATCCTGACGCAGATGCGCGAGCGCGGACGCGACTTCGCCGACGTGCTGGCGGACGCCCAGGCGCTGGGCTACGCGGAAGCCGATCCTTCGTTCGATGTGGACGGCGTGGACGCGGCGCACAAGCTGGCGATACTCGCGGCCCTGGCCTTCGGGCGTCCGGTCGATTTCGCCTCCATACATGTGGAAGGCATCCGCACGGTGTCCGCGCTGGACCAGAGCTTTGCGCGTGAGCTGGGCTACCGCATCAAGCTGCTGGGGATAGCGCGGCTGGTCGAGGGCGGGGTGGAAAGCCGAGTGCATCCGTGCATGGTGCCGGACGGCGCGCCGCTGGCGCGCGTCGATGGCGTATACAACGCGGTCGTCGTGGAGGGCGATTTCTCCGGCCGACTGATGCTGGAGGGACGCGGCGCCGGCGCCGGACCCACGGCCAGCGCGGTGGTCGCCGACCTGATCGACATCGCGCGCGGCCGGGCCGTGCCGGTCTGGGGCACCGGCGCCGCGCACCTGTCCCAGGCGCCGTCCGTGCCGATGTCGGCCTATGTGGGTGCCTACTACCTGCGGCTGATGGTGACGGACCAACCCGGCGTGATCGCCGACGTCACCTGCGCGCTGCGTGACGCCGGCGTCTCGCTGGAGAGCATGCTGCAGCACGGGCGCGCCCCAGGCGAGGCTGTGCCGATCGTTCTGGTGACGCACGAGACGCGGGAGGCCAGCATGCGCGCGGCGCTGGACCGTATCGAGCGGCTGGAAAGCGTGCTGGAGCGGCCCAGCCTGATACGCATCGAACTAGGCTGAAGCTGGAGTGCCGGCGCGGTCCTCCACTTACAACTCCGCTTCGTCGAACACCCTGCGGGCAATCTGCAGCGCCGTCACCGCGGGCGGCCAGCCCGCGTAGAACGCAAGATGCGTGATCGCCTCGATGATCTCGTCCTTCGTCACGCCGTTCTCCAGCGCCCGCGTCATGTGGAAGGCTAGCTCGTTCACGCGATACAGCGAAATCAGGCTGCTGATCGTGACCAGGCTGCGGTCGCGCGGCGACAATGCCGGGTTCGCCCAGACGTCGCCGAACAGGACCTTGTCGGTGATCTCCGCGAGGTGCGGCGCGATGTCGCCGAAGGACGCCCGCGCGTTGGTTGGTTCGTCGGCCATGTCTGTCTCCGGAAAGGGGGGGCGTAGAAGGCGAGCGGGGCGTCCTGCCGCTATGTCACGCCTAGCACGAAGCCGGCGGCGGATTGCAGTGCCGGCGCCGGAAGCGGCCTATGCCCTCCCACCGTATTGCGCGTCGCTGACGGTTCGAGCCATTCCACATGCGTTTGTTCCGCTGGTTGGGGCTTGGGCAAGGTGGGGCTCTGCCCCAAAACCTGTCGTGCGAGGCACGCTTGCGCGTGACAGGGCCTCGGCCCCAGGCCTTATTCGTAAGGGTGCGTGTACGAGGTTCTAAGGACGACTGTCCGGGAGCGGGGTCCAGGGGCAGAGCCCCTGGCCTTACTGGAGCTTCAGACTCTCTCCAAATCTGCCCTGGACGCGACCGGCTGCCCCATGCCGAGGTAGCTGCGCCAGCTCGCCTCGCTGGTGAAACGCGGGTGCGCCTCGCGCCAGGCGGCCACCACACCCGGCGTGCGGCGCAGCCGGCGCACTAGATCGATAGCCCGGTGCAACAACGCCCGGTAGGTCGCGCGGTCACGCGTGTAGATCGGCGGGTCGATCTCCCAGGGCTCCCGGACGACAACGGCGCCGGCACCCAGGACGCGGAACCAGAGGTGGTCCAGCGGTTCGATCGAGATGGTCCGGCCGGTGCCGTCCGGGCGGAAATACTCGGCGATCAGCGCGCGCAGGACGCCCACATTGAATTGCAGGCGGGTGCGCGGGCCGACCGGCGGGACGATGCCCGGCACCACCTGCTCGCGCCGCGCGCAGCGGGCCGGGTAGGCGGCGCGCAACTCCATCAGGCCCGCATGCAGCGCGCGGGGGTCGCGGGTGAAGATCTCCGGGCCTGCCAGGAAATCCTCGACGGCGCGTATCAGCAGGGCGGCGCGCTGGTAGCGATACATCAGCAGCTCGGCCACGATCCAGCGCGCGGCGATGCGGGTGATCAGGCGGTGTGAGTCCGGCCGGTGACAGGCGGCCATGACCAGCATGTTGCGCAGCTCGTAATAGGCGTGCCAGTTGCCCAGCTTGGCGTAGAACGGCTCGTGCCAGATGCCGATGCCTGCCATGGAAACGAGGGGCACGCCGGCATCGTGCAGCCGGCGGCCGTATTCCACGTCGTCACCCCTGATGAAACAGGGCATGGGCAGGCCGAGCCGGTCCACCAGTGCCAGCGGCAGGCCCATGAACCACCAGCCGTTGTAGTGCATCGGCTGGTCCTGCAGGAAGCGGTCCAGCGCACCCTGCGTGGCCAGTTCGGCGCCGAGATGCATCGGCACGAGGGCGAGTTTGGAGTCGTCCAGGCGGGCGCCCGCCTCGTAGAGATGGGTGGGGCGGAACAGGTCCAGCATGTGGCCGGCGATGGCCACGTCCGCGCCGGCCAGGCTGTAGAAGCGCGTCGTGCGCAACACGGCCTCCGGCTCCAGCGCCACATCGTCATCCATCAGGATGACGTGGGTGGCGCCCAGGTCACGGGCTTCCAGCATGCCGCGGGTGAAGCCGCCGGCACCGCCGGCGTTCTGCTGCTCCACGATGTGTATGCGCCGGCCGAGCCCGTTTGGCAGGCGAGCGGTGGCAAGGCGCGCCGGCAGGCCCGGTTTGCCGTTGTTGACGATGACGATGCCGGCCAGCGCGCCGGCCGTGTCCGCGTCTGCGGCGATACGCTCGATCAGGTCGGACAGCGCGCCGTCGCGGTCGAACGTGCACAGCACCGGCATCAGGCGGATGTCGCGTGGGGCGGCTTGGGCGGACCACTGGGTGGTCCAGGCACCGCCCAGCAGCCGCGCCGGGCTGCCGGCCGCACCCGGTTCGGCGTCGTTGAGTATCTGCAGGCCCAGCCGGCCGGTGCTGCGCGGATGCGGCGGCATGGGCACGTCCAGGCGCAGCGTGCCGGCGCCGGAGGTCTCGGCCAGCAGGGCCGGTGGCGCGTACCGGGTCATGCGCCAAAGCTGGAGGCGGCAGGTGCCTTGCAGGATAACGCTGACGGCAAGCTTGCCCATGCGGGTGTGGCGGCGCCAGGTGGCCTCGTCGAAGCTGTTGAAATAGGTGTCGAGGTCGATCGTGTTGCCGGGCATGACCTCCGAGGCGGCACGCCGGTGGCCGCGTTCGCCGTGCTGGCGGAGGTAGAGGCCCGCTGTCTCGGTGGAGGACGGCAGTATCAGGCGTTGCAGCACTATGTCGGGCGGGGCCACGCTCGTCATGGTGTCGCCGTCTCGCAGAGAGGCACGCGGGGAGATTGCAGGGCTGCCGGTTCCAGGTGGCCCAGCACGCCGGACCAGGTGGCGCGCAGCCAGGCCGCATAGGCCGCCGGGTCCTGCCGGCCGGCCAGGAAGTGGATCGCGTAGCGGACATGGTCGGCGGCCAGCCAGGGCCACATGCCGTAGCGGGTGAATATCCAGCCGCGGTTGCGGAACTGGTAGGTGCGCTTGCGTTCGTCGCCTGGCACCACGGCGTAGAACAGGCCGCCCAGTATCGGGTGGATCTCCGCGTTCGAGGACGGGTGCAGGAACGCCGTCCGTGTATCGGTGACGATGCGCAGCCCGGCCCGGCGCGCGCGCAACAGGAACTCCACCTCGTCGCCGCGCATGCCCAGCCGGGCGTCGGGCAGCCCGACCAGGGCGAAGGCGGTGGTGGCAATGAGCGCGCCGTTGAACAGATGCGCGAAGCCTTCGATGTAGCGGCGCTGCTGCAATGTGGCGACGGTGAAACGCGTGCGTCCGGCTTGCCGGATGGGGAAGGCCAGGCGCGTGGGATCGGCCACGTCCAGAACCAGCGGACAGGTCAGTGCGCTGCCGCAGGCTGCCTCCGCCGCGAGCAGGCCGGCCAGGCAGGAAGGATTGGCCGGGGCGCCGTCATCATCCATCATCCAGACATGACTGTAGCCGCCCGCACGCGCCGCCCGTATGCCGGCGCCAAATCCCGCGGCGGCACCCAGGTTGCGCTCCAGCCGTATCGTGTGCGCGTTTGCATGGCGGGCGACGACGGGGCCGATGGGTTCACGGCTGGCATTGTCGACGATGAAGATGCAGTCCGGACCACGCGTTTGTGTGGCCAGTGCCGCCAGGCAGCGTTTCAGCAGGCCGGGGCGGTCATGTGTGACAATCACGGCGGCGACGCTGCGTTGCTCGGTCATCGGCCCCTGCGCTACGTGCCGGGCGCTGCGTTCGGCACTTATGCACGCAGGGCAATAGCCGTGATCGGGACTTCAACCTCATCAATATAGATTGACGGTCGGTCACACACTTGTCGGCTAGACAAGTCGCCTGCCGCAATCAGGCGCGGCTTTGTTCGAGAGATTGGCGCCAGCTTGAGACGACCAATGTAGAACCCTTGTTCCTGGCGCCGCCGCAACAGCCCCGCCGATCCGGGTGGGGCGTTCGTTGCAGGCGGCGACAGGAACAACGGCCTGCCGCCGACTTGTTACTGTGCGGTGCTGGCGGAATCGGTCACGGCGCGCTCCTGCTCGTGCAGGTTCACCAGCTGCGTGTGCTTGGCGGCGGCGTCGGCCAGCTGGGTTGCGGTGAGCACGCCGCGCATCTGCAGCTCGCTGTTGAGCCTGATCTGATCGAGCTGGGTGCGGAGCTGCTCTTCCTGCGTCATGAGCGGCGCCACATCGGCGGCGCTGACATTGCCGGAGCTCAGCATCTGCGTGGTGATCTGCTCGTGGATGGAACGGACCTGCTGCATGATGGGCTTGGCCTGCGCCCAACCAGCTTGCTGTATGGTCTTCATCTCGCTTTTCTGGGCGTCCGTCAGGCTGATGCCGTGGAACAGTTCGCCGCCCTCATGGCCGCCATGGAAGCCCTGGGCGAAGGCCGCGCCGCTGAACGCGATCACGGCCGTGGTCAGGAGTATTTTCGTAAACCGCATCGGAGATGTCCTTTGTGCTGCGCCGCCTAACGATCGGCAGGGGGAACATAGACCGCGTCCAGGTAAGCTGAACCGCACAACTGGTAACGTTGTGCAACGCGTAAGTCAGGCCAGCACGGGCGAAGGCGGCTTTCGGCGCAGCCAGGACTGTATGGGAGCGTCCACGAACCTGTGCAGCACCAACCCCGTGGCGGAAGAGACGATCAGGCAGGCGGGAAGAAGCATCGCCAACGCCACCACGGGCGGCAGCCTGTTCCCGGCCAGCGCGTAAACGAGAACCGGGACGACGAACACATGGCTGAGGTAGATCGCGTAGGACGCATCGCCCAGTTTCAGCAGCAGCCCGGGCATACGCCGGCGGAAGCCGGCCTCCAGCCCGACGGTTCCCGCCACCATCAGCAGCGCGGGCAAGCCCCAGGCCAGGAAGCGCCAGGGGCCGGCGGCAGGCACCACCATCAGCAGCGCCAGGCCGGCCGACAGCATGGCCGCGGACGCAGGCGGGCCGGGGCGCCAGCCGCGTGTCATCGCCTGTGCCAGGGCCACGCCGCCGCATAGTTCCAGCACCAGGCCATTGGCCATGGAGAGGACGGCCGGCCAGTCCTCCTGGCGCCAGAAGCCGGCGAGCCCGAGCGGAAGCAGCACGGGCAGCAGCACTGCCAACGGCCTGCGGCGGCACGCCAGCGCGCCGGCGAAGACGAGGTAGAACAGCATCTCGTAGTTCAGCGTCCAGCCGACGGGCAGCACGGGGCGTACGATGCCGGCCGCGTCGCGGGCCGGCACGAACAGCAACGAGGCAGCGAGGTTCCAGGCGGACAGCCGCGTCGTGGGCGCCAGGCCGGGTGCCGCCAGCGTGATCGCGGTTTTGGCCACCGTCAACAGCCAGTAGAGCGGCACGATTCGTTCGAGCCGCCGCTGCAGGAACACCCGCCAGCCGTCCCGCCGCCCCGCCAGGCCGCGCGACGAGGTGAACATCACGAACCCGCTGATGACGAAGAACAGGTCGACCCCGCCGGACCCGTTCGGCCAGGCCAGGCCCGCGCGCCTGCCTGCTGCCTCCAGCACGTGGAAAGCCACCACCATGAGGCAGGCCACTGCCCGAAGCGCCTGCACGCCGAGCAGCGCGCCGGCCGGGAAGGCGGGCCGTCCGTTGCTTTTCTGCAAGAAAGCATGCCTTTCATCATGGTTCCGCCATTACCCGTATGGCGCGCGACATTCGTTACGTGACATGATCGCAAACGATGCGAAAGAGCAAAGATCAACTCGAGGTTGCCGTGCTGGCGGGCGGTGGCCTGGGCCACGTCTCCGGCGGCGTGGGCACGCTCATGGGTTACATGATCGAGGCCTGGCGCGACCGTCCTGACGCGCCCTGTGTTCGTGTGATCGACACGCGCGGCGAGGGCGGCCCCATGTCGGGCGCCTGGACGTGTCTTTGCGCCATGATGCGGCTGGGCTGGCTGTGCGCGGCCGGCCGGGTGGATCTGGTGCACGCCCACATGACCACGCGCGGCAGCGTCGCCCGCAAGTCGCTGCTCTGCGGTCTGGCCCGCATACTGGGCATACCGTTCGCAATTCACATGCACGGCGCCGATTTCGCGGCGTTCCACGCCAGGCTGCATCCGGCCGCGCGCCACGCCACAGGCTTCGTGCTGCGCCGGGCCGCGCGGGTGATCGTATTGGGGGAGGGCTGGCGGGACTTCCTGGTGCGCGAGGCCGGCCTCGACCCCGCGCGGATCGCCATCATCGTCAACGGCGTGCCCCGGCCGCCGCCACGCCCGGCGCGCGCCGACGGGCCGCCGCGGCTATTGTTCCTGGGCCGCATCGGCGACCGTAAGGGCGTGCCGGAGCTGCTGGCCGCCCTGGCCACGCCCGCCTTGGCGGCGCGCGCCTGGCACGCCACCATCGGGGGCGACGGCGAGGTGGACCGCATGGCACGTCTCCGCCACTGGCTCGGCCTGGCGGACCGGGTGGACCTGCCTGGCTGGGCCAGCCGCGCGCAGGCGGCTTCCCTGCTCGGCCAGGCCGACATGCTGGTGCTGCCGTCGCACCACGAGGCTTTGCCTGTCTCCGTCCTCGAGGCGCTGTCCTGGCAGGTGCCCGTCGTCACCACGCCGGTGGGCGCGGTGCCGGAGTTCCTGACCGACGGCGTACACGCCCTGCTCGTGCCACCCGGCGACGTGCCGGCGCTGGCAGGCGCCATCACCAGCCTGCTGGACGACCCGGCGCTGGCCGGGCGGATCGCGCTTGCCGGACACGGCGTGTTCCTTCGGCGGCTGGATGCGGCGGTGACGGCCGAGCATCTGCTCCGGGTCTATGCGGAGGTCGCCCGGGAACGGCCGGCTTCTACCTTGAAGACAAGGTCCGGGAGGCTCTCACTACCTGAAGCGGGCTCACCGTCCGGCGTGCGGCAGCGGCGCGCCGTATGACCGGCCGCATCCTCGTCCTGGGCGGTGGCGGGTTCATCGGCCAGGCGGTCATGGCAGCGCTCGGCGATGCGGCGGTCGCGGCCTCGAGGCGGCCCGTGCCGGGCGTGGCGCATGTGGCATGCGACATCACCGACCGTGCCAGCCTGGAGGCGGCCTGCGCCGGCATGTCGGCCGTCGTCAACGCCGCGGCGGGCAGCCGGGCCAACATGCTGCGCGGCACGGAAAACCTGATCGCCGTGGCCGGGCAGGGTGGCCAGCACATCGTCCACCTCAGCTCCATGGCGGTGTATGGCGCGGCCGAGGGCGTGGTCCGCGAAGATGCCGGCCTGGACGACGCCGGCAGCGCCTACGCCGCCGGCAAGATTGCCAGCGAGGCGGCGCTGCGGCGCCACGCCGCGTCCGGCGGCACGGTCAGCATCCTGCGTCCCGGGATCGTCTATGGCAGCGGCGACCAGCAATGGATCGGCCGGCTATGCCGCCTGCTGCGGGCCGGCCGGCTGGGAGACCTGGGCGCCGCGGGTGATGGCGTCTGCAACTTGGTGCATGTCCGTGACGTGGCCGCCGCCTGCCTGGCCTGCCTGCGCGCCCCTGGCGGCACCTTCCATCTCGCCGCCCGCACCCCGCCGCGATGGAACGACATGTTCACCAGCCTGGCCCTGGCGATCGGCGCGGTGCCGCTGCGCCGCATCGGTGGCCGGCGGCTGGCGCTGGAGCGGCGTGTGCTCGCCGCGCCGCTGGAGGTCGCCAAGCGGGCCGCCTCGCGCGCCGGCTGGGCGCCTGGCCGCCTGCCGGAGCCTTTGTCACCCTCTCTGCTGACGCTGTTCGCCCGCCAGATACGCCTGGACCCCACGCGCGCGGACGGGCTCGGTCTGCGCCGCAGCGATGACGCGGCGGGGCTGGCGGAAGCCGCTGCCTGGTTCACCGCCCAGGCATGATCGCCGACTCGGCCGACACCGAAGCCGGCGCCGTGCTCGCGGCGGACATCTGCATCGTGGGCTCGGGCGCCGCAGGCATAAGCCTCGCTCTGGCGCTGATCGACAGCGGGCTGTCCGTGCTGCTGCTCGAAGGCGGCGGCAGCGGGTTCGAGGCGGCGTCGCAGGCGCTGTACAAGGGCGTGGTCGCCGACCCGCTGCTGCACTCGCCCACCGACACTTACCGGCGGCGCGGCTTCGGCGGTTCCACCGCCATCTGGGGCGGGCGCTGCGTGCCGTTCGACGCGATCGACTTCGAGGCGCGGCCCTGGGTGGCCGGCAGCGGCTGGCCGTTCCGGCTGGACACGCTGCTGCCCTGGTATAGCGAGGCGAACGCGCTGTGCGAGGCGGGGCGGTTCGCATATTCGGAAGCCGACGCGTTCCCCGCCGGCCTGCATCCTATGCTCGCAGGGTTTGCCGGCGCCGATTTCAGTGCCGACACGCTCGAACGTTTCAGCATCCCTACCGATTTTGCGGCGCGCTACCGCGCACGTCTGATCCGTAGCCGCAACGTACGCTTACTGCTGCATGCCAGCGTGGTGGCCTTGCGCACCGGTGCCGCGGGTCGCGCGGTGGACCGGCTCGAGGTCGCGGGCGCGGGCGGCAGGCGATTCACCGTGCGCGCCGGGCAAGTCGTGCTGGCAATAGGCGGACTGGAAACGCCGCGCCTCCTTCTCGCCTCGCGCGACGCTCACCAGGACGGCATCGGCAACTTCCACGGCCAGGTCGGCCGGAATTACATGTGCCACGTCGCCGGCACGCTGGGCGTGCTGCAGCCGGCCGCACCGGCCCGGCACGGCTACGACCTGTCCGATGACGGGGTGTACTGCCGGCGCCGGCTCGCTTTGACACCGCACGCGCAGCGCCGGCTTCGCGCCGGCAATTTCGTCGCCCGCCTGCATCATCCGCGCATACCCGATCCATCGCACCGCACCGGCGCGCTATCGGCGCTGTATTTCGCCAGGCCGTTCATCAGCCATGAATATTCCAAGCGCCTGCATGGCAGCACGCGGCTGACCAACTCCGCCCGACTGGCCCATTTGCGCAACGTGGCCCTGGACGCGCGCGGCACGGCCGGATTCCTGCTGCACTGGCTGCGTCACCGCTCCCTGGCGGCCCGCAAATATCCCAGCGTGATCGTTGCGCCGAAGGCCAACCGCTACAGCCTGGATTTCCACGCCGAGCAGGAGCCCAATCCGCTCAGCCGCGTCACCCTGGCAACAGACAGCGATGCGCTCGGCCTGCCCCGCCTGCGCGTGGATTGGCGTCATACGGCGCTGGACATGCATACGATTCGCGCCTCGCTGGCGGCCTTGGCCGCACAGATGGCGCAGTGCCGCGCGGGCCAACTCACCTACGATCCGCAGGAGGTTGAACTCGCCGCCCTGCGGGACGGCGCCTATGGCGGCCATCACATCGGCACCGCGCGCATGTCGTCCGATGCGCGTACGGGCGTAGTCGATGCGGATTGCCGGGTGCATGGCGTGGCAAACCTGTTCGTGGCCGGAAGTGCCGTGTTTGCAACATCCAGCCAGGCCAATCCCACGCTTACGATCGTGGCGCTGGCGCTGCGCCTTGCGGATCACTTGCGAAACGTCGTTTATGGCACAGAAAGGGGTGTCCCGGCGGAGCCGACCCGATTATAACGGGTGCCCGGTGTGATGGAGGGTTGTGTGCAGCCCGTACAGCCGCGGATCTCGCCTGCTCACGCGTTCGCTCGTCCGGGTCTGCTGCTGCTGGCGCTCTGGCTTTTCGCGGCCGGGCCGGCCCGGGCAGAGGTGCCGGTGACGGCCGATGCGCATCTCGGCGTGTCCAGTTGTGCCGGATCCACCTGCCACGGCATGGCGTCGCGCACCAAGCAGCATTCCAACGTGGTGCAGGACGAGTATCTGATCTGGCAAAGCCAGGATAAGCATGCCCACGCCTATACGGCGCTGCAGGGTGCGCTGGGCCGCCGCATCGCCGCCAATCTCGGCATCGGTCCTGCCGAGCACGCGCAGCAATGCCTGGTGTGCCATGCCGACAACGTGCCGCCGGCGATGCGCGGCGTGCAGTTCCGCATCGAGGACGGGGTGGGTTGCGAGGCCTGCCACGGCGGCAGCCAGCGCTGGCTGGGGCCGCATGCGTCCGGCCTGATCACGCATGCGGAGCTGGTGGCCGGGCACGGGCTGTACCCCACCGACCAGCCGCACGCGCGTGCCGTGCTGTGCGACAGTTGCCATGTCGGCGACAGCACCCGTTTCATCACCCACCGCATAATGGGGGCCGGCCATCCGCGGCTCAGCTTCGAGCTGCAGACCTACACCGAGATCGAACCAGCGCATTTCGTGATCGACGACAAATACCGCGCACGCAAGAACGTGGCGCCCGGCGTTCAGGTCTGGGCGGTGGGCCAGGCCGCGGCACTCGAGACGCTGGCAACCGAACTGACCGATCCGCGCCACCGCGGCGACGGTGTGTTTCCCGAACTGGTGTTCTTCGATTGTGCTTCGTGCCACCACACGACGGCTAACCTGCGCTGGCAAAAACGCGCCTCAACCGGGCTGGGCCCCGGCCTGCCGCACTTCAACGACGCCAACGCGATGATGCTGCACGCCATCGCCACGCGTGTGGCGCCGTCGCTGTCGCGCGTGCTGGAATCCGACATGCGCGCGCTGCATCTGGCGCTCAGTGCGGGATCGGGTTCGCCGTCCGCGATCGCGCCGCGTGTGGCGTCCGAAGCGCGCGAGCTGGGCGCGACGCTTGCCACGCACAACTACACGCAAGGCGACATGCGCGCGATGATCGTGGCGCTTTCCGCTACCAGCCAGACCGCCGATGTCAGCGACTATGCCGCCGCCGAGCAGGTGACGATGGCCTTCGCCTCCATACTGTACACGCTGAAGATGGAGAACGACGTCGATCCTGTGCAGTACAGGCGGCTGCGTTCGGCGCTGGAAGAATGCTACGCCGCCACCGCGAAACAGGATTCGTACGATCCTGCAAGTTTCGCGTCCGCGGCGCAGGCGATGGAAGCGGCCACGCCGGCATGGTAGGCCGGGCCGCCGATGCAACGCGCGGGCCTATCCGGCAGGAGGCGGCCGCCACGGCGGCGAGAAGCGAAAGGTCGTTGCTTCGTCTCCGCAAGAAAGAAATGCCTGCTTCCTTGCCTTTCAGCCAGCAGCCACCCCGATGCACGTCAGATTAGCCGTCATAGGCACCGGCCCCGCAGGCCTGTCCGCGGCGATAACTGCCGCCCGTCTCGGCATGTCCCACGTCGTGTTGGAGCGGGCCGAGCATTTCGCCGACACCATCTACCGCTACCAGAAGCGCAAGCGGGTGATGGCGCACCCGATGCGCCTGCCGCTGCTGGGCGACATGCCGTTTGAACAGGGCCCGCGCGAGCAGATATTGGAGAACTGGCACCGCATCGCCACCGAGAGCCATGTCGAGGTGCGGTTCTCGACCGAGGCGCGCGCGATAAAGGGTGAGCAAGGCGGTTTCGAGATCACGACCTCGGCCGGCGACGCCGTCACCGCGGACTACGTTGTGCTGGGCATCGGACTACAGGGCAACGTCCGTAAGCTGGAGGTATCCGGCGCCGAACGCGACTGGGTGCAGTATCACCTGGACGATCCGGACGCGTTCCGCGGCAGACAGGTTGTGGTGGTGGGCGCGGGCGACGCCGGGCTGGAGAACGCGCTGGCGCTCTGCCTGCACAACGACGTTTACGTCATCAACAGGCAGAACGATTTCTCCAAGGCGAAATCGGCCAACATGGCCGATGCCGAGGCAGCGGTGCGCGCCGGCCGGATCACGCCCTATCACGCCTGCGCCCCGCTGCGGATCGAAGACTCGGGGGTGGTGGTGGACACGCCGAAGGGCGAGGTGCGTATCGAGGCCGATCTGGTGATCGCCCGGCTCGGTGCGATAGCACCACGCAAATTCGTCGAGAGCTGCGGCATACGTTTCCCCAGCAGCGATCCCGCCGCGATCCCGGAACTGTCCGCCACCTACGAATCCAACGTGCCTGGGCTCTACGTCATCGGCGCGCTCGGCGGCTACACGCTCATCAAGCAGGCGATCAATCAGGGCCACGAGGTGGCCAGCCGCATCGCCGGCCGGCCGCGCGCGCCGGCCGACGAGGGCCTGCTGCGCCAGCGTTTTGCCGCCGCGTTGCCGGACCTGTCTGTGGCCGAGGCGCTGGACTATGTGCGCGCGCGCATCCCGGTGCTGGCCGGCCTGACCACGCTGCAGCTGCGCGACACGCTGCTGGAATGCACCATCGAGCGCGTGGCGCCTGGCCAGGTGATCTTTAACCGCGGCGAATACGGCAGCGCGCTGTGGACGATCGCGGCAGGCGCCGTGCAGGTGCTGCTCGACCCCGATACGCCGGATGGCGGCATACGCATCAGCGCGGGCGAGTTCTTCGGCGAACTCAGCCTGGGTTCCGGGCGGCGCCACATGGCGACCGTCGTGGCGGCAGAGGACAGCGTGCTCGTGGTGATACCGCGGCCGGCAATGCGCCGGCTGGAGGCGTCCGTGGCCTCGGTGCAGCAGGAGCTGGATCGCGTGGCGATACGGCGCCTGGTGCACACGACATTCGGCGTGCACCTGCCGATTGCCGGGCTGGAGGGCATGATCGCGGCGGCGACGTTGCGTGACTACAAGGCGATGGGGAAGATACTCGCGGCGGGCGATCCGGTCGACGCGCTGTACATCATGCGCAGCGGCTCGGTGACCATCACCCGTGACGAGAACGGGCACGCCACCGTCCTGAGCTTCGTGGGCGCAGGCGGCATGTTCGGCGAGCGCGGCTTCCTGAGCGGAGCCACCCACCGCACCGCGACCGCGCGCGCCACGGTAGCCAGCCAGGCGCTGCGCATAGAGGCCGGCGCGGTGTACGCCGCGCTGGAGGCGGTGCCGGAACTGCGCTCGGTGTTCCAGGCCGCGGTGGCGCGGCAGATGGACCACGCGCTCCGCGCCACCGTGGCGCATGCCACCAAGGCGGTGCCGGCGAGCCGTGCCGACGAGGTGGCGGACTTCCTGATCTCGCGCGGCGTGGGCGAGGCCACCAACGTCTTCATCATCGACGAGGCGATCTGCACGCGCTGCGGCAATTGCGAGAGCGCGTGCGCCGCCACCCATGGCGGCATTGCCCGCGTCAGCCGCGAGCGCGGCGCCAGCCGCCATTCCGTTCTGGTGCCGCAGGCCTGCCGTCATTGCGAGACGCCGCATTGCATGACGCACTGCCCGGTGGACGCGATAAGCCGGATGGGGTCCGGCGAGGTGATCATCGACCCGGAGACCTGCATCGGCTGCAAGGCCTGCGTCAGCGATTGTCCCTACGGCGTGATAACCATGGCGGAGGCCGGCGTCTCGCCAAACGCCGGCAACTGGCTCGCGCGCATGCTGGCGGGTTTCGGCCTGGCGCCGCAGCCGTCACGCGAGCCGCCGCATGGCGACGGCAGCACGAAGAAGGCGGTGAAATGCGACCTGTGCCGCGGCAATGGCGGCGTGCCGGCCTGCGTCACCGCGTGCCCGACAGGTGCAGCGTCCCGCGTCGACCCGGAAGCCTACATGACGTGGCTGCGCGAAGGCGTCGTGGCCGATGGCAAATGACCCCGGACCGCGGCAGGCGGCCGCGCATTCCAAGCCGTTCCATCTGGGCCCCCTGCGTGGCGAGGGGCGTGCGTTCTTCCGCATCGCCCAGAGCCTGGCGGGCAGGGAAGCCGTGCAGGACGTGCACGGGTCTTTCCTGACCTGGCGGCACTTTCTCTGGGCCAAGGTCGCGGCCGGGATCTCGGCGCTGGCGATCGCCCTTTACGTGCTCGACAGGCCGGTGGGACCGCCCAATGGCGGGTCCTGGCTGGGCTATACGCTCGGCACGCTGGGCCTGGTCCTCATCCTGTGGCTCGCCTGGTTCGGCTACCGCCGGCGGCGCTATGGCGGCACCAGGCTGCTGGAGGGCATCCTGTCCGCCCATGTCTATCTGGGCCTGGCGTTGCTGGTGGTGGCAACCCTGCATACCGGCTTCCAGCTGCACTGGAACGTGCACAGCCTGGCCTACGTGCTGATGGTGCTGGTGATCGTTAGCGGCGTGTTCGGGGCGCTGGCGTTCTGGCGTATGCCTGGCCTGCTGACCGCCAACCGGGGCGGCGCCACGCTGAGCGTGATGACCAGGGAGCTGGCCGCGCTGGACCTGAAATGCCGCGCCCTGGCGCTGGCGTTTCCGGACGATGTTGTGGCGCTCGTGCACGCGGCCACCGCCATGCCGGGGCGCCAGCGGGCCAGCGCGCGCCATCTCGGCATGCGCGCCATCGCCCGCGTGCAGCACGAATTGGGGTCGGAGCGGCCCACCACGCCGGCGGAGGTGCTGCCGCTGGTCACCGGATTGACGGAACGCATGGTGCTGGTGCGGCGCCTGAACCGCGACCGGCTGCACCGCCGGATTCTGCTGCAGTGGCGCACGGTGCACGTGCCGCTGACCGTGGGTCTGGTGGCGGCCCTGGGCGTGCACGTGTTCGCCGTGTTCTACCGCTGGTGACACGATGATCGTCATCCGCCGCACCAGGCCTGGCCGCAACAACACTGTCCTCGCCACGGACACGCCGCTTGCCGAGCCGGTGCATTTCGGCCGCGCCGACACATGCGGGCTGCGCGTGCTGCGCGCCGGGGTGGCGTTCTGCCACGCGACCCTGACCCGGGACGGTGACGCCGTCCGGATCGAGGCCGCGCCGGAGACGGTGCTGGGTCCGGCCGGCAAGCCTGCGCGTAGCGCCCGGTTACTCGGCGAAGGCGACAGCGTGCGCATCGGTCCCTGCACGCTGACGTTGCGGGCGCCTGCCAGCGAAGGCCCGGTGCTGGAACTGGCCGAGGACCCGCCCACCGAGGAGACCGAGGAGGTGCGCGCCGAACGGCATTTCGCCGCTTTCGACGTGCGCCTGCCCAATGTCAGGCTGATGGGGACGGCACTCACCTGCGCCATATTGGTGCTGCTGTTCGCCTTCCCGCTGGCGTTCTCTCCAAGCGCGGGTAGCGCGGACGCGCACCAGGCCACGGCGCTGGCGGCCCTGCGCAGGCCCGCGCAGACAGTCTGGAACGTGGGCCAGATTTCGCGTGCCCATGGAGGCTTCGGCGCGGAGTGCGCCTTCTGTCATACGGCCGCCTTCGCGCACGCCTCCCAGTCGTCCTGTCTGGCCTGCCACGCGGGCATCGGCCAGCACGCCTCCCCGGTGTTGGCGCCGGCCGCCGACATAGAAGGTGTGAACTGCGAGCACTGCCACCTGGAGCACAAAGGCCCGGCAATGGCGGTGCGCAACCGGCAGGCCGATTGCGCCTCATGTCACGTCAACATACGCGCCGCGGCGCCGCACACGCTGCTGCGCAACGTGGACGATTTCAGCGACGGACATCCGCAGTTCAAGGCAGCGCTGGTGCAGGATGCGACGCTGCACAGAACGGCTCGTTTCGAGATAGGCGACGAGCACGCGCCCGACCACTCCAACCTGAAATTCACCCACGCCACGCATCTGAAACTGGCCGGCCTGCGCGCCGCCGGCGGCGGCGAGGCATGCAGCCTGTGCCACGCGCCCACGCCAGGCGGCACCAGCTTCAAGCCGGTGGCGTTCGACACCGCCTGCGCATCCTGCCACACGCTGCAATTCGATCCCGACCATCCGCAATGGCGCCTGCCGCATGGCCGGGCCGACGAGGTGCAGAGCCGCGTCGCCGGCTATTACGCGCGCGCCGTGCTGGCGGGCGAGAACTTCTTTCAGCCGCCGGCCGATCTGTTCCGCAAGCCTGGTGCACCGCCCGACCCGCCGCGTCCGGCAGGGGCGGCACTCGTCTCGGCAATGACGGCGCAGGCCATGGCATCCTCCATCGCGCGCAGTGCCTGCGGCGAGTGCCACACCATGATGGCGGCCGCACCCGGCACGCCGGAAGGCGGGTTCACCGTGGCACCGGTCTTCGTGCCGGACAGCTACCAGCCGAGCACGAAATTCAGCCACGCGGCGCATGCCACCAGCTCCTGCAGTTCGTGCCACGCCGCGAAGTCCAGTGACGGCGGGCCGACGGCGTTGCTGCCTGGCATCTCCACGTGCCGGAACTGTCATGCCGGTGCGGCTGGGGCGCCGCAGCGCGTGGCGTCGGATTGCGCCTTCTGCCACCGGTTTCACGATGCGGCGCTGCCTTTGGCGTCGCGGGTCAGCGCTGCGGAGCTCAGGCGATGAGGCAAGGAAGAAAGGCCTTCTTTTTTGCAAAAAAGAAGCAAAAAACTTTTGCGCCCTGTCGGCGGCTGCTGAAACAGCCGCCGAATGGGAGCAGAGGTTCTTTGGCCCTTTTCTTCAGAAAAGGACTGCTTGCCTTCACGTATCTGCCGCTGTTCGCGCTCAGCGCGTGCAGCCCCTTCCTTTCGACCACCGATGTCACGTCCATACTTACCCACGCTATCCAGGCTGCGCAGGCGAAAGGCGTGAACGCCACGATCGCGGTCACGGACCGGGTCGGCAACGTGCTCGCCGTATGGCAGATGACCGGTGCCTCGCCCACCGTGCAGATCATCAACAACCCGAACGGCCGGAACGCGCCGGACTCGCTGAACGGCGTGTCCGTGCCGAGCGTGGATGCGGCGATCTCCAAGGCGGTCACCGCGTCCTATCTGTCGAGCTCTACCGGCAACGCGTTCTCCACCCGCACGGCAAGCCAGATCATCCAGGATCATTTCAACCCCGGAACGCCGAACGCGCCGTCCGGTCCGCTCTACGGCGTGCAGTTCAGCCAGCTTGCCTGTTCGGACCTGCTCAACCCGCCCGCCGACACCGCCCTGCTTACGCAAGGGCCGCATCCGGCCCCGCTCGGCCTGTCGGGCGACCCCGGCGGCTTGCCGCTGTACAAGGGCGGCCAGCTCGTGGGCGGCATAGGTGTGAAAGCCTACGGGCCCTACGGCCTGGATCTCAACGTCCACGTCAATGACAACTCAGTCGACGAGACGATCGCGGCCGCCGGCGCGACCGGGTATCCGGCTCCGGCCGGTATACTCGCCAGCAACATAAGCGTGGGTGGCCTGTTGCTGCGCTACACCGACGTGGCGTCGAATTTCGCTTCCGGCAGCTTCCCGCCCGTAGCACTTTCCTCTCTGCCCGGCGGGCTGGTCAGCGTACCAGGCTACTTCAACGCTTCCAGCGGCATAGTCTCCGGAAACGGCTATGGCGACAGCGGATCGGGCCTGGTGCCGGACACCAGCGGCCAGTTCAGCACGAGCAGCCCGCCTATGGTGCTCATCGGCGGATATTGCCCGTATAATGTGTGCCAGCCACGCTTTCCGGTGATTGCCGGCAACGGCCCGGAAGCGCTGAGCCAGGCCGAGGCGCTGCAGATCTTGCGCAGCGCGTATGGTGTCTCGCTGATCACGCGCGGGCAGATACGCAATCCGCCCGGGGTGACGCCGGCCGCGGTGAACATCAGCCTGGTCGATGCAAACGGGCAGATACTCGGCATCATATCTGACAACGATGCGCCGGTCTTCGGTATAGACGTCAGCCTGCAAAAGGCTCGCAGCGCCGTGTTCGTCTCCAGGCCTGACGCAGCCGCGCAGCTCGATTCTGTGGGCGGCATAAGTGTCGGGCGCTACGCCAGCGCGGAGCAGAGCTTCTTCGGCACGCCGCTGGACGGCAGCCACGCCTGGAGCGCGCGCGCGATCGGCAATTCCGCCCGCGACACCTACCCGGACGGCATCCCGGGCACGCCGAACGGGCCTTTCGCCCTGTCCGCATCGGTGTCCAACCCGTTCGCGGACGGGCTGCAACTCGACCTGGTGCTGGACAACATCGCAGGCGCGCTCGGCGGCACCACGCCGCCCTACTGCACCGGTCTGCCGCCGCTGGCCGGTGGACCGGGGCAACGCACGCAGCCTGTGCTCGCCAACGGCCTGCAGATCTTCCCCGGCGGCTTTCCGATCTACCGCAACGGCACGCTGGTCGGCGGCATCGGCGTCTCAGGTGACGGCGTGGACCAGGACGACATGATCGGCTTCCTTGGCCTGTACTACGCAGGGCAGATACTGGGCACGGGCGTGGGCCATGCGCCCGCCGACAGGCGGACCAACCTGCTGTCCGAGGACGGCATCGCACCGGTCTATGCCAATTGCCCGTTCTCGCCGTTCCTGAACAGCGGCGCCGAAGACGTGTGCAGCGGAAAATGAGGGCTTGGGCACCCTTCCTGCTGCTGGCGATGCTGCCCGCCATGCCCGCTTTCGCGCAGGAGGAGTTCCGCCAGCCAGGCACCCAGCCTGCACCCACGCCGCCCGCGGGCGCGCCCGAAGTGGACCTGAACAACCCGCTGGACAACGGCGCGGTGCCGGTGCCCGACCGCAACCGCATCATCGATGAGCTGGGCGTGCCGGACACCCCGGCCAACCCGTACAGGCAAAGCACGCTGAAAGGCGACCGGCCGCTGTTCGACGACTGGTTTGTGCAGTTCGCGGCAATCCTGGACACGATCTACGAGCCGCGCGCGATACCGGTGCCGGTCGACGTGATTGCCACCTACCGCCCGCAAAGCTTCGGCCAGTTCGGCCACGCTTCGCAGAACCTGTTCGCCAGCACGCTGCTGCCGACCTTCGCCATCATCAAGGGAGACACCACGTTCCGCCCGCCCGATTTCGAGCTGCGGGTGACGCCGGCGTTTAACTACACCCAGCTCAGCACGGACGAGCTGGGCCTGGTCAACATCGATCCGCGGGCAGGGACCAAGCGCAGCACGCGCTTCGCCGCGGTGCAGGAAGCTTTCATCGACTACCATTTGCAGGACCAGTCGGTGCGCTACGATTTCGACGCCGTGCGCGTGGGCATACAGCCGATCAACGCCGATTTCCGCGGCTTCCTGTTCCAGGACCAGCAACTGGGCATACGCCTGTTCGGCGACCGCGCGAACAACCGATTCCAGTACAACCTCGCCTATTTCCGCCGCATCGAGAAGGATACCGACAGCGGGCTGAACGACCTCTCGCAGAACCTGCGCCGCGACGACATTTTCATGGAAAATTTGTTCGTGCAGGACTTTCCCGTGCCTGGCTACACGACTGAGTTCAGCGCGCTGGAGAACCTCAACCACGAGGCCGAGGTCTATGTGGACCGCGACGGCTTCGAGCAACGCCCCGCTCTGTTCGGCCTGCAGGACCCGCACCGCTACGACGTGACCTATTACGGCCTGAACGGCGACGGCCATTTCGGCCGGCTCAACCTTACGCAATCGGCGTATTTCGCCGCTGGCAACGATTCGCTGAACGAGATCAGCGGCCACAAGGCGCGGATACGCGCGTTCTTCGTCGCCGCCGAACCGTCGGTGGATTTCGACTGGCTGCGCGTGCGCGCCTCCCTGCTCTACGCCAGCGGCGACAACAACCCGCGCGGCCGGACGGAAAGCGGCTTCGACGCGATCTCCGAGAACCCGCAATTCGCCGGCTCGGACACCAGCTACTGGATCAGGCAGGACATCCCGTTCATCGGCGGCGGCAACGTGGACCTGGTCGGCCGCAACGGCCTGCTGCCGGATTTGCGCTCGTCCAAGGACGAGGGCCAGTCCAACTTCATCAATCCCGGCCTGACGCTGGTGGGCCTGGGTGCGGACGCAGACGTGCTGCCGGAGCTGCGCGTCAGCTTCAACGCCAACCACCTCAGCTTCAACAACACTGCCATATTGGAGCTGCTGCGCGAGCAATCGCCGATACACCGTACGATCGGCTGGGACCTGTCGGGTGCGGCCACATACCGCCCGTTCGACACGCAGAACATCATCCTGCGTGCGTCGACCGGGTTTCTGTTGCCGGGGCAGGGGTTCAAGGATCTGTTCGCTTCGCAGTCGAGGGATCAGGTTTACTATTCTGTGCTGCTTGATGCTGTCTTGAGTTACTGAAGTAAGAAAGGCCTTCTTTTTTGAAAAAAAGAAGCACAAAAATCTTGTTCCTGCGCTGGTGCGGCCGCTTCGGTGGATCAGGAAATGCACGAACGCTGCCGGTGCGGGGAGCAAAAGTTTTTTGGTCCTTTTTTTCAAAAAAGGACTGCTTGCCTTTCCTTCTTTTCATCGCCCTGCAAGCCCACGCCCAACCCGCCCCCCGCAACGAGCAACCCGCCGAGGCCGCACAGCGCAGCGCCGGCTGCATCACCTGCCACACCGCGTCCGACGCGGCCACCATGCACCGCGCGCAGAGCGTGGTGCTGGGCTGCGCCGATTGCCACGGCGGCGACCCGGCCGTGCTGCGTCCGGCGGGCGCCGCCATCAGCTTCGGCCCGCCCCGCGCGTCGTCGGACGGCCTGTCTGGCCACGCGCCGGCGGTGGAACGCGATCCCAGCCCCGCCTACCTAGCGGCGATGAATGCCGCGCATGTGCAGCCGCTGCACCCCGAGGCGTGGAACTGGCCGGTCAGTGCCAAGCCGGAGCGCAGCTATGCGGCGCTGAACCACGAGAGTGCGGCCTTCATTCGCTTCCTCAACCCGGCGGATTACCGGGCGGACCGCGCCGCCTGCGGCCAGTGCCATCTGGCGGAAGTGCAGGCCAACGAGAACTCGCTGATGTCCACGGGTGCCATGCTGTGGGGCGGCGCCGCGTACAACAACGGCATACTGCCGCACAAGCATTACGTTACCGGAGAGGCGTACACGCCGGACGGCAGGCCGGCCACCTTGCGCAGCCCGGTCCCGGTGACCGCGGAGATGCGCCGCGCCGGCGTGCTGCCGCAATTGGCCCCGCTGCCGCCCTTCGAGGTGACCCCGCCCTCCGACATCTTCCGCGTGTTCGAGCGGGGCGGCCGGGTGATCGGCAGCCAGTTCCCCGACATCGGCAATCCCAACGAGACCGGCGAGATACAACGCCTGGACGAGCCCGGACGGCCGGACACTCATGCCTCCAACCGCGGCGCCGGCACCGGCAACCGCGTCGCCGTGCCGCTGATCAACATCACCAAGACGCGCCTGAACGACCCCACGATGTGGTTCTTCGGCACCAACGACGAGCCTGGCGACTACAGGAGCTCCGGCTGTGCCGGCTGCCACGTGGTGTACAGTAACGACCGCGACAAGCTGCATTCCGGCCCGTATGCCGCGTTCGGCCATGATGGCAGCAGCCGCTCTGCCGACCCCACCATTCCGCATGGCGAATCCGGCCACCCGCTGCAGCACGTCTTCACCAACGCCATCCCCACCAGCCAGTGCATGGTCTGCCACATGCACCAGCCCAACGTGTTCGTGAACAGCTTCATGGGCTACACGATGTGGGACTACGAGTCCGACGCGCCGGCGATGTGGCCGAAGAAGCAGCAATACCCGAGCGACGCCACCATACGCGCGGTGAACGACCGCAACCCGGAGGGTGCGGCACCACGCGGCAAGTGGGGCGACGTGGAGTTCCTCTCCAAGGTCGCCGACCTCAACCCCAAGCTGCACGACACGCAGTTCGCCGACTACCACGGCCACGGCTGGAACTTCCGCGCGGTGTTCAAGCAGGACCGCAAGGGCAACCTGCTCGATGCCGCCGGCGCCCGGGTCAGCCACGACGACCCGCAGAAGTTCAAAAAGGCGGTGCACCTCGTCTCCATACACATGGAGAAAGGCATGCAGTGCGTCGACTGCCACTTCGCGCAGGACATGCACGGCAACGGCCTGCTCTACGGCGAGGTGTCGGCCGCGATCGAGATACAATGCACCGACTGCCACGGCACCGTGGACCGGCTGCCGAGCCTGCGCACCTCGGGCCCCGCGGCACAGCCGGGCGGGCGGGACATGTCCACGCTGCGCAACGAGGACGGCTCGCTGCGCTTCTTCTGGCAGGACGGCCGCCTGTTCCAGCGCTCGGCGGTGACACCCGGCCTGACCTGGGAGGTCAGCCTGGTGAAAAGTTCCGTCGACCCCGCCAGCCCGCATTACAACGCAAAGGCCGCGCGCGCGAAGCTGATGGAGACCGGCTGGACGAACCGGTGGGGCGCCAGCGTGGCGCCGGCGGACCGCGCGCACCGCGACAGCCAGATAATGTGCATCACCTGCCACACCTCCTGGACCACGAGCTGCTCCGGCTGCCACCTGCCGATCGAGGCAAACTGGAAGACCGAGCGCCACCATTTCGAAGGCGGCGAGACACGCAACTTCGCCACCTACAACCCGCAAGTGGCGCGCGACGACATGTTCTTCCTTGGCCGCAACTCGACCGCCAAGGGCAACGTCATCGCACCTGTCCGTTCGTCCTCGGCGCTGGTGCTGTCATCGACGAACATAAACCGCGAGCACATCTACGTGCAGCAGCCGCCGATCTCGGCCAGCGGCTTCTCCTCCCAGGCCTTTGCTCCGCACTACCCGCATACCGAGCGCACGGTGGAAACCAAGGACTGCGAGGACTGCCACGTCTCCGGCCGCGACGACAACAACGCGATCATGGCGCAGCTTTTGCTGCTGGGCACGAATTTCGTGAACTTTATCGGCTACGACGCCTGGATCGGCGAGGGTGACGGCGTGGCCGCGGTCCAGGTGACGGAGTGGGACGAGCCGCAAGCCGTGATCGGCAGCTACCTGCACCGCTACGCCTATCCGGACTGGTTCCGTGCCCACCAGGACCGCGGGCAGGAGCTGCAGCACGCTTTCGGCCATGGCGGCGGCCGGACGCGCTGCCTGCAACTGCGCGGCGAGTACCTCTACACTGCCGCTGGCGCCGACGGCTTCCGGGTGTTCGACGTGGCGGCGATCGCCAACAAGGGCATTTCGGACCGTATCCTGTCCGGCCCTGTCTCGTTGTTCGGCCAGGACACCCATGTGTCCACGCAGGACGCCACCTGCATGGCGCTGCCCACCAACCAGCCGGTGAACCCGGCGCGCAACACGCAGGCGTCGGACCGCGCCAACGAGGAGCAGGCGCTGCACCCGCTCTACAACTACGCCTATGTCACGGACTCGCGCGAAGGCCTGATCGCGGTCAATGTCGACACGCTGTCCGATGGCGAACCGCGCAACAACTACCTGCGCCGTGCGATGACCTGGAACGCGGGCGGCATACTCGACGGCGCGCGCCACATCACTATCGCCGGCACCATCTTCTACATCGCGGCCGATCGCGGGATCGTCGTACTGGACATGAGCGATCCACTCTCGCCGAAACTGCTCACCGTCATCGATCTGCCAAACGCGCGGGCCACTGCGTTGCAGTTCCGCTATCTGTTCGTGGCGGACGGGGCGGGGCTGCGCGTGGTCGACGTGACGCATCCAGCCGCGCCGGAATTGCTGCCGGCCACCGTTGCACTGCGCGACGCACGGCGCGTGTACGTGGCGCGAACCTTCGCCTACGTGGCGGACGGGGCCGACGGGCTCGCCATCGTCGACGTCGAACGCCCGCGCGCACCGCGCCTGTATCAGATGTTCACCGCAGGCGGACGCATCAGGGATGCCAGCGACGTGGTGGTCGGCACCACCAACGCCTCGCTGTTCGCCTATGTGGCCGATGGCGTGGACGGGCTGAAGGTGATCCAGCTTACCTCGCCCGCCTCCCAGCCGGGCTTCTACGGCTTCAGCCCGGATCCCAAGCCGGAGCTGATCGCCTGGCGCCACACGTCGAGCCCCGCTCTGGCGTTGTCCAAGGGCCTGGACAGGGACCGCGCGGTGGACGAGACGGGCAACCAGATCGCGGTGTTCGGCCGCCTCGGCTCGCGCCCGTTCACGCTGGCGGAGATGCAGAAGCTCTATCTGGATCCGGCAGGGCATCTGCAGACGGTGTCCGACGTGGCCGAGCCCGTCCGCGAACGGCCACGGCCCTTGCCGACGGTGCGGGCGGAGCCGGGGCCGTTGTTTCGCCGGCCTGGAGACTGAGGAAGAAAGGCCTTCTTTTTGAAAAGAAGCAAAATGCTTTTGCTCCCCCGCCTTTGCAGCTCTTCTGCACGTCTTCAGGCGGCAGGCTGCGGCGATGAAAGTATCCTTTGCCGACCGTAGCGATCATCGGGGCTGGACCAGCCGGGCTGATTGCGGCCGAGCGGCTGGCCGCCCAAGGCTGCGCGGTCACCGTCTATGACCAGATGCCTTCCCCAGGCCGCAAGCTGCTGATGGCTGGGCGCGGCGGCCTGAACCTTACCCATAGCGAGCCGGAAGAGGCGTTCCTGCGCCGTTACGCAAGTGCCGCACCATTCGCCGCACGCGCCCTGCAGGCCTTCTCGCAGCATGCGCTCACCGCCTGGTGTGAAGGCCTTGGCCAGCCTGTCTTCACCGGCAGTTCCGGCCGGATCTTTCCCTGCGCGATGAAGGCGGCGCCGCTTCTGCGCGCCTGGCTGCGGCGGCTGGACGGGTTGGGTGTGGGCCTCGCCGCGCGTCATCGGTGGTGCGGCTGGGACAGCGCGGGCACGTTGCGTCTCGCCGCACCCTGCGGCGATGTCGAGGTGACGCCGCGTGCCACACTGCTGGCGCTCGGTGGCGCGTCCTGGCCGCGCCTGGGCTCGGACGGCGCGTGGGTGCCGATCCTGCGCGCGGCCGGCGTGCTTGTCTCGCCTCTGCGCGCCAGCAATTGTGGTGTGTCCGTGGCCTGGTCGGACATCTTCGCAACGCGCTTCGCAGGCGCGCCGCTGAAGCGTATCGCACTGACGCTCGGCGGACAGACGGTACGCGGCGAAGCGATGGTCACGAGCGACGGCCTGGAAGGCAGCGCCGTCTACGCCCTGTCAGGCCCGCTACGGGCTGCCCTGGACGAGGCGGCGCCTGTGACGCTGCACATCGACTTGCGCCCGGATATCGGGCTTGCGGCACTCGCCGCGCGTACGGATGGCGCGCGGCAGGGCCGGTCTTTGGCAAATTTCCTGCGGCAAGCGGCCAATCTTCCACCCGTGGCGATCGGCCTGGTGCAAGAAGCGTTGCACGCCGGCGTTCCATGCGAGAGACTGTCCGGCCTGATCAAGGCGCTGCCCGTGGCCGTTATCCGAACGCAGCCGATCGCGCGCGCCATCTCCACCGCCGGCGGGATCGCCATGAGCGAGCTGGACGACGCCCTCATGCTGCGCCGCCGCCCTGGCGTGTTTGCCGCCGGCGAAATGCTGGATTGGGATGCGCCCACCGGCGGGTATCTCCTGCAGGCCTGCTTCAGCACCGGCGTGCTGGCGGCCGAAGGCATCCTGCACTTTCTCCAGCCTGGACGAGCCTGAAGACGTCCGATCGCGGTCGCAGAACTGCTCGCGCTACGCTACTTGCGGGGCAAACGCGCCACGTTGCGCGGCGTGGGGCTGACTCGCGATCGAGCAAGCAGGCCTTCTTTGAAAGAAAGACCAGAAACCTTCCTTTGTCCGCGTTTGCAGCTGCTCGTTTCCTGACGATACCGTAGCGTTACTGCCCCTCGATGGCGGCACGATAGACTTCCGCGTACGCCCGTCCGGGCTCTCCCCATCCCACTTCGCTTTGCATGGCCCGCAGCTGCACCACGCTCCACATGCGAGGCCGCCGCCACAAGGCAGCGACGCGCGAGATGGCGCCGCGCAGGCCTTCCGCCGTCACCGGTGCGAACTGCACGCCGGTCGCCACCCCGGCGGTCAGTGCCGCCGCGTTGGCGTCGATCACCGTGTCCGCCAGCCCGCCCACGCGGCTGACTACCGGAATCGCGCCGTAGCGCAGTGCGCAGAGTTGGGTCAGGCCGCAGGGCTCGAAGCGGGACGGAACGAGCACGGCGTCGCTGCCGGCCTGCAGAAGATGGGCGGCTGCTTCGTCATAGCCGAGCTGCACGCCGATGCGGCCCGGGTAGGCGGCTTGGGCGGCGACGAAGGCGTCCTGCAGGTCGGCATCTCCCGCCCCGATCAGCGCCAATTGTGCATCCGCCGCGATCAGGTCGGGAAGGCAGGCCAGCAGCAGGTCCAGCCCTTTCTGGTAGGACAGCCGGCTTACCACCCCGAACAGCAGCGTGGCGCGGGACGGATCCAGCCGGAAACGCGCCTGCAGGGCCGCCTTGCTGGCGGCGCGACGTGCGCGGCTGCGCGCACCGAACGGCGCCGGCAGATGCGGGTCGGTCTGCGGGTCCCATACCGCGGTGTCTATGCCGTTCAGTATGCCGCTGAGCGCGCCGGCGCGGGCGCGCAGCAACCCGTCCATCCCCATGCCGCCCGCCGGCGTGCAGATCTCCGCGGCGTAGGTGGGTGACACGGTAGTGACCCGGTCGGCGAAGCGTATGCCGGCTTTCAGCATGCCGATCGCGCCGTAGTACTCTACACCGTCCGCGGTGTAGGCGGCCGCCGGCAGGCGCAGTTCTGCCAGCAGGGAAGCGGGCACCTGTCCCTGGAATGCCAGATTGTGCACGGTGAACACGGTGGCGGGCCGCGCACCGCCCGCCAGCGCCAGGTAAGCCGGCGCCAGCCCCGTCTGCCAGTCATGCACGTGCAGCACGTCCGGCTGATAGCCCGGCACCCGGCCCTGGCCGATCAGCGCCGCCGCGTAAGCCAGGGCGGCGAAACGCTGCGGGTTGTCCGGCCAGTCCTGACCGTCCGGCCGCGTATAAGGATTGCCGGGGCGACCATACAGATGCGGTGCGTCCAGGACGAATACGTCCAGACCGCCGGCTTGGCCTGCGAGCAGGCGCGCGTCGCCACCGAAATACCCGCTCTCCTGCAGCACCGTCTGCGGATTGGCGAGCGCCTGCAGCACCGCGGGGTAGCCCGGCAGCAACGTGCGAACTTGCACGCCTTGCGCGCGCAGGGCGGCGGGAAGCGCGCCTGCTACGTCGGCCAGGCCGCCGGTCTTGATGATCGGGTAGGCTTCGGAGGCGACGGAGAGGACTTGCAACAAACTATTCCGGACAGGAAGCAGGCAGGTCTTCTACGCCGTGCGCGCAACGCCTGAGAAGCCGGGCCGGGCAGACTGGCGCCGCCGCTATGACAGAGCTTCGACCATCGGCTGGGTGATCAGGCAGATACCTTTCGGCGAGCGCCGGAACCTGGCCGCGTCCTGTGCCGGGTCCTCGCCCACCACCAGCCCGTCCGGGATCACCACGCCGCGGTCGATCACCACGCGGCTCAGCCGCGCATGGCGGCCGATCTGCGCGTAGGGCAGAACCACGGCCTGCTGCACGCAGGCGAAGGAATGCGCGTGCACGCCGGTGAACAGCAGCGACTGCCGCACTTCGGTGCCCGACACGATGCAGCCGCCGGAGATCAGCGAACTGATCGCCTGGCCACGCCGCCCGTCCTCGTCATGGACGAACTTCGCCGGCGGTACGATCTCGCCATAGGTCCAGATCGGCCAGTTCTGGTCGTATAAATCCAGGCCGGGGATGAAGTCGGTAAGGTCGATATTAGCTTCCCAATACGCGTCCACGGTGCCCACGTCCCGCCAGTAGATCGGGCTGGCGGGCGTGGTGCGCACGCAGGATTTCTCGAAATGGTGGGCCACGGCGCGGCCGTTGCCCACGAGGTAGGGTATGATGTCGTGGCCGAAATCATGCGTGGAACCGGGCAGGCAGGCGTCGCGCCGCAGCGTGTCGATCAGGAACTTCGTGTCGAACACGTAGATGCCCATGCTGGCCAGGCTTCGGCCGGGCTTGCCCGGGATGGCCGGCGGGTCGGCCGGCTTTTCCAGAAAGGCGGTGATCCGGTCGGACTCGTCCACCGCCATCACGCCGAAGCCTGACGCCTCGGCGCAGGAGACTTCGATGCAGCCCACCGTGACGTCGGCCTGCTGCTCCACATGCTGCTGCAGCATGGGCTCGTAGTCCATCTTGTAGACGTGGTCGCCCGCCAGCAGGACGATGTAGCGCGGCGCGTAACTCTCGATGATGTCGATGTTCTGGAACACGGCGTCGGCGGTGCCGGCGTACCAGCCGGTCTCCGTCACGCGCTGGGAGGCGGGCAGGATGTCGAAGCTTTCGTTGCGCTCGGGCCGGAAGAAATTCCAGCCGCGCTGCAGGTGGCGGATCAGGCTGTGCGCCTTGTACTGCGTGGCGACGCCGATGCGCCTGATGCCGGAGTTGAGCGCGTTGGACAGGGCGAAGTCGATGATGCGCGACTTGCCGCCGAAATAGACGGCGGGCTTGGCACGTATGTCGGTAAGCTCCATCAGACGGCTGCCGCGGCCGCCTGCGAGCACATAGGCCATGGCGTGTCGGGCAAGGGGAGCATGGTCCAATTTGCTTGGCCTCTTGTTTGGGGCAGAAAACCCGTCTGCGGCGCTACGACGGACTGTTTCAACACCCGCCGGCAGGGAGCAAAAGTTTTTTGGTTCTTTTTTTCAAAAAAGAACTGCTTCCTTCCTTATCCCCCAAATCTCCGTCGCATACTCGCCGATAGTCCGGTCCGAGGAAAACCACCCGACATTGGCGACGTTCAGAATTGCCGTCCGCCACCAGCGCTCCGGCGTGCGCCACAGCGCCGCCACCTCGTCCTGCTTGGCGCAGTAGCTGTCGAAATCCGCTGTCACCAGGAAGCGGTCGTAGCGCAGCAGGTTGTCGATCAGCTCGCGGTAGCGGTCTGGCTCGTCCGGCGAGAACACGCCCGACGAGATCGCCTGCAGCGCCTGCTCCAGCGCGTAGGATGCCGCCACGGCGGCGTAGCCGGACATGTCGCCGCGCCGGCGCGCGGCCACTTCGTCCGCTGTCAGGCCGAAGATGAAGATGTTCTCCGCACCGACATGCTGGCGTATCTCCACGTTGGCGCCATCCAGCGTGCCTATCGTCAGCGCGCCGTTCAGGGACAGTTTCATGTTGCCGGTGCCGGAGGCCTCCAGCCCGGCGGTAGAGATCTGCTCGGACAGGTCGGCGGCGGGGATGATGCGTTCGGCCAGACTGACGTTGTAGTTCGCCAGGAAAACCACCCGCAGGCGGTCGCCCACCGCCGGATCGGTGTTGATCGCGTGCGCCACGTCATGCGCCAGGCGGATGATCTGCTTTGCGGCCCGGTAGCCGGGCGCCGCCTTGCCGGCGAAGATCTTGACCTGCGGCACGCAGCCGCTCATCGGCTGCGCGCGTATCTGGTTGTACAGTGCCACGGTCTGCAGGATGTTGAGCAGCTGCCGCTTGTATTCGTGCATGCGCTTGATGTGCACGTCGAACAGCGCGTGCGGGTCCAGCACCAGGCCCAGCGAGTCGCGCACAAAACCCCCAAGCGCGTGCTTGGCCAGCTGGCGCTGGGCGGCCACCGCCTGCTGCAGGGCGATGTCGCCGGCCTGCGGCGCCAGGTCCGCCAGGCGTTCCGGCGCGGTCAGGAAAGCGGGCCCGATCGCGTCCACCAGAACCCGCGTCAGCCCGGGATTGGCGCGGTGCAACCAACGGCGGAAGGTGATGCCGTTCGTCTTGTTGCTGATGCGCTCGCCGTAAAGCCGGTGCAGGTCGGCGAACACGGTCTGGCGCATCAGGTCGGTATGCAGGGCGGACACACCGTTGACGGCGTGGCTTCCGACGAACGCCAGGTGGCCCATGCGCAGCCGGCGGCCATGCGATTCGTCGATCAGCGACAGGGCGGACAACAGGCCGTCCGTGGCGTGGTGCTCGCGGTGCGCGCGCTCCAGATGCTGGGCGTTCAGCATGTAGATGATCTGCATGTGGCGCGGCAGCAGGCGTTCGACCAGCGGCACCGGCCAGGTCTCCAGCGCTTCCGGCAGCAGCGTGTGATTGGTGTAGCTGAACGTGGCCACCGTGATGCGCCAGGCGCGCGCCCAGTCCAGCCCGTGCATGTCCACCAGCAGCCGCATCATCTCGGCCACCGCGATCGCCGGATGCGTGTCGTTCATCTGTATGGCGGCATGATCGGGCAGGCTGTCCAGGTCGGCAAACTGCCGCAGGTGGCGCGCCACCAAATCCTGCAGGGACGCGGAGGCGAAGAAGAACTCCTGGCGCAGGCGCAGCTCCTGCCCGGCGTCCGAATCATCGCCGGGGTAGAGCACGCGAGAGACGGACTCGGTACGCACCCGGTCCCGCAGCGCGCCCACGTGGTCGCCGCGGTTGAACTCGTCGAGGTGCAGCTTCTCGATGGCGCGCGCGGACCACAGGCGCAGGGTGTTGGCGTGATCGCCGCCGCCGCCCATGATCGGCGTGTCGTAGGCCACGGCGGACAGCGTCTCCGCCGGCGCCCAGGTGAACATCTGCCGGCCCTGCGCGTCCAAGGCGAGGCGGCCCTGCGCGTCATGGCGCGCGTGCACGGCGCCGCCGAAGCCCACGATGTAGGCCACCAGCGGGCGCTCGAACTCCCACGGGTTGCCGACCGAGAGCCAGTCATCCGGCAGCTCGCGCTGCACGCCCTGGTCGATCACCTGCCGGAACAGCCCGTACTCATAGCGTATGCCGTAGCCGTAAGCGGGGATGCGCAGCGTGGCCATGCTTTCCATGAAGCAGGCGGCCAGGCGCCCCAGCCCGCCATTGCCGAGTGCCGCGTCCGGCTCCTGCTCGCGCAGAACATCGATGTCCACGCCCAGCGAGGCGAGTGCCGCGCGTGCCGGTTCCAGCAGGCCGAGGTTGCCGGCGGCGTCGAACAGCAGGCGGCCGATCAGGAACTCCAGCGAGAGATAATACACCCGCTTGCCGGTGGCGGTGGCGGACTGCCCTGTCTCCAGCCAGCATTCCACCACGAAGTCGCGAATGGCGTGCGCGGTGGCCGCGAACCAGTCCCGCTGTGTCGCTTCTTCCGGTGTGCGGCCGATCTGGAAGGTGAGCTTGTCGAGTATGCGGTGGCGGAGGGCCGCCTCGTCCCGCGCCCCGGGGTGTAGCCGGGAAGTGCCGGCCGGCGCTTTGACGATGTCGTCCATTTAGGGTCCTTGGGGGCGGGGGAAGGAAGCACTTCTTTTTTGTAAAAAAGAAGCAAAAAACTTTCATCTTTCCAACGCTGGCAGGCACGGTGCCGCCGGCACTCTCTAAAGCTGAAGATGCGCGAAACAGAAGTTTTGGTTCTTTCTCAAAGAGAACCGCTTGCTTGCTACCTTTCCTTGGGTTTGCAAAGAACCAGCCCGACCAGGGCCAGGCAAACCGGCGGCACCGCCCACCAGCTGCCACGCAGCATCTGCCACGCCGCCACGGACCAGCAGGCGCTGAACAAGAACCCCGCCACGTTCACCAGCCCGCCCCAGCCCTTGTGATTGCGGCGCAGATCCGTGCGGCGGATCGGTGCCGGCCGCCATAGCCCCAGCAGCAGGTTGCAGCCGACATTGCCGCAAATGCCGGCCGCCATGGCGGGGATGGCGCCCGGCAGGCTGACCGCCAGGCCGCCCACCGGGATCGCCAGGATCAGCGCCACGCCGAGCGCCGCCGCGGACAGCTTGGCGCGGTCGCTGGCCCAGCGCGTGACCGGCGCGGTGCGCACCAGCTCGGACGCCTCGTCGCCCATCATGGTGACGGAGACGAACAGCCGCGCCAGCTCGCCGGCGCTGAGCACCGGGGCGGCGCCCAGCAGGCGCGCCTCCGCGCCGTCACCCGTGCTGCGCCAGATGGTGACCACGGCGGGCACCAGATAGATCAGGTAGTAGGCGGCCAGGCCGGCCAGCCCGGGGTAGCGTCGCAGCAGCAGCAGCTCCTTGCGCAGCAGGGCCGCGTGCGGGCCGTGGCGGAAGCCGTGCCGGTCCGCCTGCAGGGAGGCGGCAGGGCCGGTGCTGGCGGCGACCACCGCCTGTGCTCCGGCGGCAAACCAGAGCTGCAGCGCCCAGGACGTGGCGGCCGCCGCAGCCACTGCGAGCACGAACAGTGCCAGCATGGGCGCGGGCTCGCCCAGCAAGGCGCGCGCCGGCAGCCAGGCGGCGCCCGAAGCAGCGCCTGGCGTGGGCGCCAGCGAACGCCAGAGGCGGTCGCTCACGCCGGGCGGCAGCAGGGTGCGCGACTGGCCCGCCAGGAACACGCTCGCGCCGATCAGCGTGGCCAGCGCGTTGGCCAGCGCGCGGGTGCGCCGCACGTTGGTCAGGCGCAGCAGGCCGAAAGTGACCGCAAAGCCGGCGGAGGTGACCAGCAGCGCCAGGACAGCCAGCATCGGGTAGATGCCCAGCAGGCCGCGCCGGCCGAGCAGCAGCAGCCCGTCCGCCAGCGGCACCAGCAGCAGCAGCCAGTACAGCGAGACGGAGCCGGCCACCGCCAGCAGGCGCACGGTGAGTATGTGGCGCGGTGGCACGGGGGTGGAGAGCAGCCAGCCCAGGTCGGTGCGATCGTCCAGCAGCTCGCTGGCGCGCTGGACCGCCTGGCTCAGCATCAGCCCGCCCACGAACAGCAGGCCCAGCATGGCGGCGAGAAGCTGGTCCGCCCGGTCCAGCCGCGTGCGCTCGAACCCCAGGGCCACGCCGTAGCCCACCAGGTGCAGCAGCACGGCCAGCACCACGATCAGCACCGGGCCGTGCCGGCCGCCGAACGGGCTGCCGCGCCAGATCAGGCGCAGTTCGTGCCGCAGCAGCAGGGCGAGCTGGCTGTGTGCGGCGGCGGATTTCATGCCAAAGCGGTGACGACGGACGGCGAGGCGCCGGTCAGGCGGAGAAAGACGTCCTCCAGCGACTCGCGGTATGCGGCGGAGCCGGTGGCGCGCAGGTCCGCCAGCGAGCCCAGAGCGACGAGGCGGCCCTGGGCGATGATGCCGACGCGGTCGGCCAGGCGCTCGGCCACTTCAAGTATGTGCGTGGTCAGAACGATGCTTGCGCCGGCGGTTACGCGGGCGGCCAGCAGGTCCTTCACGTCGCGTGCGGCCGCGGCGTCCAGTCCGGTCAGCGGTTCGTCCAGGATCAGCAGCTTCGGGTCGTGTATCAGCGCGCCGGCCAGCACGGTCTTCTGCCGCATGCCGCGGGAAAAGCCGGCGCAGCGGTCGTGGCGCACGCTCCACAGGCCGAGCTGCTCCAGCAGCTCCTGCGCACGGTGCCGTGCCAGGGCTGCCTCCACCTGCCACAGGCCGGCGACGAACTCCAGATATTCGAGCGGGGTGAGCAGCTCGTAGAGCAGCGGCTCCTCTGGCAGCCAGGCGACCAGGCGCTTGGCTTCGGTCGTGTGCGCCAGCGCATCGACGCCGAAGATGCTGATGCTGCCGCCATCCGGGCGCAGCAGGCCGGCCACCATGCGCAGGGTGGTGGTCTTGCCTGCGCCGTTGGGGCCCAGCAACGCGAAGAACTCGCCCGGCGCGATGGTCAGGTCCAGGCCGTCCACCGCCGGCCTGGCGAAGGCTTTGCGCAAATTGGCGATGTGCAAGGCGTGCATGCCGGCAGCATCGCATCCGGTCGTTTTGATAAAAAGACGAAATCGACGGCGACCGGCGATTTCTCACGGGGCGTTACGCGCGGGCCGCCTGCCGTTCAGTGCGACAGGCTGTATTTCGGCGCGGCTTCCAACCCGGGACCCTCGTCCTGCACGCCGGTGGCTTCGAGATGTGCGGCGGAGAATTCGCCGGCGCTGACGGGTCGGCCGATGAAGTAGCCCTGTGCCTCCTCGCAGCCGAGTTGGCGCAGCAGGGAAGCTTGCGCCTGTGTTTCTACCCCTTCGGCGATCACCGACAGGTTGAAGGCGTTGGCCATGCTGAAGATTGCGCTGATGATGGCGGCATCGGCTGCGGAGTTGCAGGCGGCGCGGGTGAAGCTCTGGTCGATTTTCAGGCGCGAAAGGGGGTAGCGCTTCAGCAGGCTGAGTGACGCGTAGCCCGTGCCGTAATCGTCGAACGCTATGCCCACTCCGCTTTCGCGCAGGTTGCGCAAAGGTGCGACGATGTCGTCCTCGTAACGCAGGATGATGTTTTCGGTGATCTCCAGCTCGAGTGCGTGGGGCGGCAGGTTGGTCTGGCGGAGCACGTCGAGTGTTTTCTGCGCCAGATTGCCCGACCGGAACTGGGCGCCGAACAGGTTGACGCTCATGCGGAAATCCGGCGCATGGTGGCGCCGCCAGAGGGCAGCCTGCCTGCACGCGGTGAGCATCACCCACTCGCCGACCTGGGCGGCCAGGCGCCCGTTCTCCAGCGCCGGCAGGAACGACCCTGGCGCCAGCAGGCCGTTTTGCGGATGCCGCCAGCGTAGCAGGGCCTCGGCACCGGCCAGGCGGCCATCGACCAGGCCCGCTTGCGGCTGGTAGAACAGCTCGAACTCGCCGCGTTCCAGGGCAAGCTGCAGCTCGGCGTCGCGCGACATCTTGTTCAGCGCTTCGGCCTTCAGGTGCTCGCTGTAGTAGCGGGTGCAGTGGCGGCCCTCGTTCTTGGCCTGGTAGAGGGCGAGGTCCGCACTGGCGAACAGGATCTCGCCAGTCTCGCCATCCTGCGGATGCATTGCGATGCCGATGCTGGCGCCGATGTTGACGGTCCGGCCGTCCAGCACCACCGGTTCCGAGATCGTCGCGATGATCTGTTGCGCCAACGCCAGCGCGTCCGCGCGGTCCGGTATATGCGGCAGCAGCAGGGCGAACTCATCGCCGCCCAACCTGACGCAAAGGTGCTCCGGGCGGGCGCAGGTGACCAGGCGTCTGCCCACCTCGCGCAGCACGCCGTCCCCGGCCGAGTGGCCCAGCGTGTCGTTGACGAATTTGAACCCGTCCAGGTCGATCATCAGTAAGGCGGCATTTTGCGGCGAGGCCGCAAGCTCCGCCATGTGGGTCTGCAGGACCAGCCTGTTGGCCAGGCCGGTGAGGCTGTCCTGGTGGGCGAGGCGGTATAGGCGTTCCTCGCTGCTGGCGCGTTCGGCCAGGTCCCGCGCGATGGCGGCGGCTTCCGCATCCTTTGACAGGCGCCCGTCCCGCCAGAGGCTGATGGCGCTGAGCATCAGCATCGCGCTGCCGATGCAAAGGCCGATCACGATCAACGTACTGGGCGGCGTGCCGGAGAGGAGCGTGACGAGCGGCGTGGCCAGCCCGAAAAACAGGAAAGGGGCGATGGAGCAGGCGAAGGCCGCCTTGGACTCGACCGTGGTGAGCACCGTGTTGAGCATGGCGCCTGCCAGCAGGTAGGTGCCGCAAGCGCTGCCCCATGACCCCATGCGCAGAACGAAGGCGAGTGAGAGGCTGCCGAACACCACGCTGTTCAGTGCGATGGTGGCCAGCGCTGCCTTGGCCGCGGCCCGGCTCAGCGGCGCTGCCAGCCGCTTTCTGGTGGACAGGCAGAGCAGGTCCGCGAGCTGAAGCGCCACGTAGACGGCGAACCAGCCGGCCATGATGGGCCAACCCAGCAGTCCGCCGTAGCAGAGCGTGATCACACCGGCCGAGCCGAGCCGGAAGCCAACCTGCTTCCGCCTGGCCTCGAGGATGCTCTGGATGGGTTGCTGTGATTGTCTTGGCACGGTTTGCCTCTGCTGGCGCTGACGATGCCGGCATTTTGGTTAAGGCAACGGTAAAACGTGCCCGGCGGGCGGTGCATTCGGTTCCGGCGTCGCGCGAGCGGTAAGGGACCGCAAGACTCTGGCTGGGTCCAGCGATCTTACCCACAGGCGTGATGCCGCAATCGCAAGGCAGACCGACCTGACGCAATTCGCCAAAGACGCGGGCTCAGTCCCTGGCGCGTCTCGCAGGGAAGCAGACCGCCGGAACGATAACCCAACGAAAGCGGGCGGCCAGGTCAGCAACGGCACGGCAAACTCCGCCCGCTATACCGGGTGAGAGCAAGAGCGCGGAGCCGGACGCCCATGACAAGACGACAAGCTGCGGGCCGCTTTTGTCGAGCGCCATAGATACCGAAACCACGCAATAGCTGGTCAGCTATTGCTGCTGACCAGCGGCGGCGAGTGGGAGCCGCGCTGCCTCGCGGACGAGTGCTTCGCCTCAGGCCGCCTCAGCCACGCTTGAGGCGCGGCCGTGGATAAGATTGTGAATGAAGCCGAGTTTCTCGATGACTGTCGGGGACAGAACGAACGGATACAGGTCGGCGTGGCCCATGGACCGGTTTAGGCTGTTCACAGCGAAGGCGAGCGGCAGCCAGGCGTCCACGATGACTGACATGTCTGCTTCGCGGTAAGGGTCAAAGTCGATATCCGCCTGCAGCGTCGGGTCGCGGGTAAGCTTGGGGTGGATGCTGATGCCGAAGGCTGCGGCCATCTCAAGCGTGTCGATGATGTGCAGATAGTGCGCCCACGTCTCGGCGAAGTCTTCCCAGGGATGGCTGGTGGCGTAGACGCTGACGAAGTAGTTCTCCCAGCCGGGTTTGTGCGGGTTCTTGTAGTGCGCCTGCAGGGCTTGGCTGTAGTCGGCGCGTTCGTCGCCGAACATGGCGCGGAACGGTTCGATCGCCGGCGTGCCGCGGACCAGCAGGTCCCAGTAATGGTGGCCGACCTCGTGGCGGAAATGGCCCAGCGGCGTGCGGTACACTTCGCCCATCTGTTCGCGCATGCTTTCGCGTTCGGCGTCGTCGCCCTCTTTCAGCGCGATGGTAATCAGGCCGTCATCATGGCCGGTCAGCACGTGCGGCTGGGCGATCGTCTCGGCCGGAAAGTCGAACGCCAGGCCGTGGGCGGGGTCCTGCGTGCGGTCGGAAAGCGGCAGGCCCAGGCGGAGCAGGGTGTAGATCAGCCGGTGCTTGGCCGCCTCCAGCGCGCGCCAGCGGGCAAGGTTTTCCGGTAGCGAAATGTCCGGAATTAGGTGGTTGTGGCGGCAGGCGGCGCAGAACGGGATCGCACTGTCGGCGGCGATCAGCCAGTTGCAGGCGTCATGGCCGGCATTGGCGCAGAAGCGCCATTTCCCGTCGGCGTCGCCCCACAGCTCGCCGTCCTGGTCTAGGGCGCGCATGCACGCTGTGGTGGGGTCGTAGCCCAGTTTGTGGTGGCACTGCTCGCAGCGGATGTTTTCGAAATACAGCATGTTGCCGCAGGACGGGCATTTGAACAGGCGCATCTGGTGTGTCCGGGGATGGTTTCGGGGGGAACGCAACAGGGGCAGGCGAGGCGTGCCGTTTTGTGAAAATGTTATCGGCCGTGCAAGCTTTGCCCGGCCCTGGCCAGCGGCAAGGGGGAGTGGCCGCCTTGCTGTCCTTCGGGCGCGCTTCTTGCTACCACCCGGCGCATGACCCTGCACGTCGCCCTTACGCACCGCACGACATACGAGTACGACCGGCCGGTGGCGCTGGGCCCGCAGACGATACGCCTGCGTCCGGCGCCGCATGCGCGCACGCCTATCCTGAGCTACGCGCTGCGCATCGAGCCGGCGGAGCATTTCCTGAACTGGCAGCAGGATCCGCAGGGCAACTTCCTGGCCCGCGTGGTGGTGCCGGAACGGACGCGGCGCTTTTCGGTGACGGTCGACCTGGTGGCCGACATGGCGACGATCAATCCGTTCGATTTCTTCCTTGAACCCGAGGCGGAAACCTGGCCGTTCGCCTACGATCCGGTGCTGGAACAGGAGCTGGCGCCATTCCGTCGGCTGATCGCGCCGGGGCCGAAGCTGAATGCATTGCTGGCAAGCATTCCGCGGGAGAGCACGCGCACGATCGACAAGCTGGTAGGCCTGAACCAGAAAGTGCAGGAGCTGGTTGCCTATATAGTACGCATGGAGCCGGGAACCTGGACGCCGGAGGAGACGCTGGCGGAGGGGCGCGGATCCTGCCGGGACAGCGCCTGGCTGCTGGTGCATGTGCTGCGCCATCTGGGGTTCGCGGCCCGCTTCGTGTCCGGCTACCTGATACAGCTGGTGGCCGACGAGGCGCCGCTGGTGGGTCCCGCGGGGCCAACCGCCGACTTCACCGACCTGCATGCCTGGGCGGAGGTCTACCTGCCAGGCGCCGGATGGATCGGGCTGGACGCAACCTCCGGGTTGCTGACCGGCGAGGGGCACATCCCGCTGGCCGCCAGCCCCGATCCGCTGTCGGCGGCGCCGATCAGCGGCGGGGTGGAGGTGGCCGAGGTCGATTTTGGGGTCGAGATGAAGGTGACGCGGGTGGCCGAAAGCCCGCGTGTGACCAGGCCGTATGGCGAGGCGCAATGGGCGGCGATCCTGGCCGCGGGACGCCATGTGGACCGTGCGCTGGAGCAAGGCGCGGTCCGGCTGACGATGGGCGGCGAGCCGACCTTTGTCAGCGCGGACGACATGGAAGCGCCCGAGTGGACCACGGACGCACTGGGCCCCACCAAGCGCCTGTACGCGGGCAAGCTGTTGCGGCGGCTGCTGCCTTTATGGGCGCCAGGGGCGGCGATCACCCAGGCGCTGGGCAAGCACTACCCCGGGGAGCAATTGCCGCGCTGGGCGCTGGGCGCGCATTGGCGGCGTGACGGCGAGCCGGTCTGGCGCGACCTGTCGCTTCTGGCGGGCGACCACGATACGGGCGACGCCACGCCTGCCGACGCGCAGCGTTTCTGCGAAGCGCTGGCGGAGCGCCTGCAGGTGGCGCCCGCGCTGATCAACCCGGCCTATGAGGACATCCACTGGTTTCTGTGGAAGGAGAACCGGCTGCCGGCGAACGTGCTGGCGGAGGGCAGCCAGTTGAAAGACCCGCAGACACGCGCGCGGCTGGCGCGGGTGTTCGGCCAGGGCCTGGCAAGCCAGGTAGGCTCCGTGTTGCCGCTGCGGCGGGTGGGCACCAACGGGCAGCGCCGCTGGCAATCGGGCAAATGGTTCTTCCGGGACAGCCACATGTTCCTGATCCCGGGTGACGCGCCGGTGGGGTTCCGGCTGCCGCTGGACAGCCTGCCCTGGGCCAATCCAGCACATATCGCATACGAGCAGCCGGCCGACCCGTTCGCGCCGGCGGGGATGTTGCCTCGGCACCAGAGCTTCCGCCGGGCGGACAAGGCGGACCCCTGGGGCGGGGTGGCGCGCAGCCGCGCGGAAGACGGGTTCGCCGGCGTGATGCCGCAGCGCCCTCCGGAAGTAGGCCGCGAGGAGCCGGACCTGGTGCGCACCGCGCTGGCGGTGGAGGCGCGCGGTGGCCGGCTGCACGTGTTCTTCCCGCCGCTGTATCAGGTCGAGGACTGGCTGGACCTGGCGGCGCGGGTGGAGGACACGGCCGAGGAGCTGGGCGTGCAGGTGGTGCTGGAAGGCTACCCGCCGCCCAGGGACGCGCGGATGAACCAGTTCAGCGTGACGCCCGATCCCGGCGTGATCGAGGTGAACATCCACCCCGCCGAAAGCTGGGCGGAGATGGTGGAGCGCACGACCCAGCTCTACCGGGTGGCGCGCGAGGAGGGCCTCGCCACGCAGAAATTCATGCTGGACGGGCGGCATGTGGGCACCGGCGGCGGCAACCACGTGGTGATGGGCGCGGCCACGCCGGCCGACTCACCATTCCTGCGCCGGCCGGACCTGCTGCGTAGCCTGCTCGGCTTCTGGCACAACCATCCCAGCCTGTCCTACGCCTTCAGCGGCCTGTTCATCGGGCCCACCAGCCAGCACCCGCGCATCGACGAGGCGCGCATGGACAGCCTGGCGGAGCTGGAGATCGCCTTCGCGCAGATCTCGCCCAAGGTGGAGACGCCGCCGTGGCTCACCGACCGGCTGTTCCGCCACATCCTGGCCGACATCACGGGCAATACGCACCGCACCGAATTTTCGATCGACAAGATGTACGCGCCAGAAGGCCCGGCGGGGCGGCTGGGCCTGGTGGAGTTCCGCGCGCTGGAGATGCCGCCGGACGGGCGCATGTCGCTGGCGCAGATGCTGCTGATGCGCGCCGCGGTGGCGGCATTCTGGCAGACGCCGTACGAGCGGACGCTGATACGCTGGGGCACGCGGCTGCATGACGATTTCATGCTGCCGCATTTCGTGCGGGCGGATTTCGCGGCCGTGCTGGAGGAGCTGGCCCAGCTCGGCTTCCCGCTCGACCCGTCCTGGTTCGCGCCGCACATGGAGTTCCGCTTTCCCAAGATCGGCGAGGTGACGCTGGAGGGGGTGGGCGTGGAACTGCGCCACGCGCTGGAGCCGTGGCACGTGCTGGGCGAGGAGCCGGCCGGCGGCGGCACCGTGCGCTACGTGGACAGCAGCGCCGAGCGGGTGCAGGCGCGGGTGACGGGCTGGGTGGAGGAGCGCTTCGTGCTCGCCTGCAACGGGCGCGCGGTGCCGCTCGCGCCCACCCAGACGGTGGGCGAGTATGTGGGCGGGGTGCGTTTCAAGGCCTGGGCGCCGCCCTCCGCCCTGCACCCGACGATAGGCGCGCAGAGTCCCCTGGTGTTCGACGTCTATGACCGGTGGAACGGGCGCAGCCTGGGCGGAATGACGCATTACGTCTCCCATCCCGGCGGGCGGAACTACGACACGTTCCCGGTCAACGCCAACGAGGCGGAGGCACGGCGGCGCGCCCGGTTCTTCCCGTTCGGGCACACTGCGGGCGCGATGCAGGAGCCCGTGCTGGTCGTCGGGAAGGAGCATCCCAGGACGCTGGACCTGCGCCGGTGAGCGACGCCGGATCGCCGCGTGCCGCGGATTGCAGGCAGCGCGCACGTGCGACCTAGCCGCGCGGCCTACGAACGGCATGGCGGGCTTTCCCAAGAAGCCTCGCATGCGGCGACGCGCCCGTGGCACCTTCGTGCTGTAACTTGCTTATTCTTGCGTGCAGGAAGCCGGACAGGTTGATGCTGGCGAAGGGGGCGGACGAGCTGCTGGACCGGCAGGGCCGCTTGCGGGGGCCGTGGCGGCGCATGCTCGGCTCGTTGCTGGGGTTGGGCACGGCGGTGCTGCGCGAACGCAGTACGGAACTGGCGCGCGCTTGCGCCGAAGAGGGAGCGGCGGCTCTTCTGGCCGTGCCGGACTCCGGCGCCTGGCGATGCGATCCCATCCCGTTTCTACTGACGGAGACCGAGTTCACCGGGCTGGCTTTGGGCCTGGCGCAGCGGGCGGCCTTGCTGGAAGACGTGCTGGCCGATGTCTATGGAGACCGCCGCCTGCTGGCTGGGGGCCATCTGCCGCCGGCGCTGGTCTATCCGGCACGTGGCTATGTGCGGGCCTGCCGGACGATGGTGCCCGGCGCACCGCCACCCGGCCGGCACCTGCACCTGTATGCCGCCGACCTGGTGCGCCGCGCGGACGGGCAGTGGTGCGTGCTGGCGGACCGGACGGGCGAGCCGGCGGGGCTGGCCTATGCGCTGGAAAACCGGCGGATCATGGCGCGCGTGCTGCCGGAACTGTTTCGCCACGCAGAGGTGGCGCAGCTTCGGCCTTTCTTCGACATCTGGCAGGACCGCCTGCAGCGCCTGGCACCGGCCGATGCCGGCAATCCCGGGCTGGCGCTGCTTACGCCCGGCCATGCCGACCCGCGCTGGTTCGAGCACGTGGTGCTGGCGCGCGCCCTGGGCTGCGCGCTGGTGGAAGACGGCGACCTGACGGTGCGCGAGGGTGCGCTATGGGTGAAGACGCTGCGCGGCCTGCAGCCGGTGCATGTGCTGCTCAGGCGGCAGCGCGGCGGGGCGATCGACCAGCTCGAGGTATCCGAGGACAATTCCTGCGGCACGCCGGGCCTGCTGAGCGCGTGGCGCGACGGGGCGGTGCAGCTGCTGAACGGGCCCGGCGCCGGCTGGGCGGAAGCGCCGGCCCTGGCCGCGTTCCTGCCGGAAGCGGCCAGGGTGCTTACCGGGCGCGAGCTGGTCCTGCCGAGCCTGGAGACACTGTGGCTGGGCGAGGCGGCGACCTGCGCGGCGGTGCTGGCCGACCTTGCACGCTACCACATACTGTCCGCCACCGAGCGTGGGACGGAGGCGCTGTGTGCTTCCGGCATGAGCGAGGCGGAGACGGCCTCGCTGCGCGCGCGTATCGCGGCACGGCCCTGGGCCTATGCCGCGGTGGTGGCACAGGCGGCGAGCTGCGCGCCGTGCATCGGCGCCGGCGAGACGCTGGACCCCAAGCCGGTCTGTCTTCGGCTGTTTCTGGTGTGGGACGGCACGGCGTGGCGGCCGCTGCCAGGCGGGCTGGCAAGGGTGATGGACTCCGCCGAGGCGATGTCCGGACGCCTGCCGCACAGCGCCACCAGCAAGGATGTGTGGGTGCTGCAGGAGGAAGGGCTGGACATATTCGGCCCGGCCAACCTGGCGGTGCCGGCCTTGCAGATACGCCGCACGCCGGGCGACCTGCCCAGCCGGGTGGCGGACAATTTCTACTGGCTGGGCCGCTATTTGGAGCGGCTGGAGAACGCGGCCCGGCTGATACGCATCGTGCTGGCCCGGCTGTCGCGCGACACGCTGCTGCCGCGCGACCTGCCGGATCTCGCCGTGCTGGTCGCCTGCCTTGTGGAGGCGGGGCTGGTGAGCGAGGAGCTGGCAGGCGGCGCCGGGCCTGGCCAGCTGGCCGACCTGCTGTGCCGGGCGCTGGCGCGCGACACCGGGACCGTGGCCAGGCTGACCGGCCGCGTGCGCGACCTGGCCGACACGCTGCGTGACCGGCTGAGCGGCGAGATGCACGCCACCATCGCGCATGACCTGCGCCGACTGAAGGGCAACCGGGTGCTGCTGCGGCCCGGCCAGCGCGCGGTGGGAATCGGGCTCATGACCGAGTTCGCCGGCCAGGTCCTGCAGTTCTGCGCAACCGTCGCGGGCTATGCCGCGGAGAACATGGTGCGCGGCGGCGGCCGGCTGTTCCTCGATCTCGGCCGGCGCACGGAACGCGCGCAGACGGTGGCGGCCCAGCTCGGCCACGCGCTGGACCAGCGGCAGGAGCGCATCGAAGGCGGGCTGGCGCTGTGCCTGGAGCTTTGCGACAGCGCGATCACCTACCGCTCGCGCTACCTGACGGCGATACAGGCGGCTCCGGTGATCGACCTCGTGGTGGCCGACGAGGGCAACCCGCGCGCGCTGGGCTTCCAGCTGGTGAGCGCGCGCGCCACGCTGGCCATACTTGCGGGGCGTGACGACGCGCCGCTCGCGGTGGCATTGGACGAGGCGATCGCCGAGACGCGCCTGATGGTGGCGGAGATGGCGGGCGCCGCGGACCAGGCGAGCCTGGCCGCAGGGTTGGCGCCGCGGCTGCGCGGCATCGGCGCGCAGGTGGCCGCCGTCAGCGATCAGGTGATGCGGCAGTATTTCGCGCTGCTGCCGCTGACGTTCACGGACGGCATGCAATGATCTACCAGGTGTGTCACCGCACCAGTTACGCCTATGCCAGCCCTGTCGATCTGGGCACGCACATGCTGCACCTGCAGCCGCGCGCGCTGCCGTGGCAACGGGTGATCTCCAGCAGGCTCACGGCGGACCCGGAACCCGCCGCCATACGCGCCGGCACGGATTGCTACGGCAACCACGTGGCCTGGATGTTCCTGGACTCGCCGCATCCCAGCCTGGAGGTCACGCTGGAGGCATGCGTGGAGGTGACGCCGCCCGCGATACCGGTGGCCGGACAGACATCCGACTGGGCGGCGGTATCGGCTGCCGCGTTTGCCGGCGGGCAGGGCTGCTTCGAGGCGGCGGAGTTCCTGTTCGACAGCCAGCACGCGCCGGCCAGTGCCGAAGCGCGCGATTACGCCGCTCCGTCGTTCCCGCCAGGGCGGCCGGTGCTGGAGGGAGTGATCGATTTGAACACGCGCATCGGGCGCGATTTCACCTTCCGCGGCGGCGTGACCGGCATAGACACGACGGTGGCGCAGGTACTCAAGCAGCGAGCCGGCGTGTGCCAGGATTTCTCGCACCTGATGATTGCCGGACTGCGCGCGCTGGGTTTGCCAGCGCGCTATGTGAGTGGTTACATCCGCACGAAGCCGCCGCCCGGGCAGGCGCGGCGCCGCGGCTGCGACCAGTCGCATGCCTGGGTGGGATGCTGGACGGGGCCGGAGCATGGCTGGGTGGACATCGATCCCACCAACTCGATCCTGATCAGGGACGAACACGTGGTGCTCGGCTGGGGCAGGGACTTTTCCGATGTGAGCCCGCTATATGGGATCATTCTGGGCGGCGGGAAGCATAAGCTGACGGTGAGCGTGGATTTGGAGGCGGTGGAAAGTTGAGAGAGGCAAGGACTTCTTTTTTGAAAAGAAGCAAAAAACTTTTACTCGTCCGCTGGGTCGGCAGCTTCGCTCTTTCGAAAGGCACCCGGCTACTGCAGATGCGCCAGGAGCAAAAGTTTTTTGCTTCTTCTTTTCGAAAAAGAACGCCTTCCTTGCTGTCTGACAGTAGCCCCCAATGACCCAGCCAGGATTGCTGGACGGCTACGACAAGGGCGCGTTCTTTTGCGAGCTGACCGACTGCGCGGCGCAGGATCCCGCGGTGCAGCTTATAGCGCAGCGGCTGGCGGCAATGGATCCGGGTGAACTGGCACGCCGCGCGCAGATCGCCGAGATCGAGCTGTTCAACCAGGGCATCACTTTCACCGTCTATTCGGACAAGGACGCGATCGACCGCATATTGCCGTTCGACCTGATTCCGCGCGTGCTGACCGCGCGCGAATGGGACGTGCTGGAACGCGGCGTGCGGCAGCGCGTGGCGGCGCTGAACGCGTTCATCTGGGACGTCTATCACGAGCAGCACATCCTGAAGGACGGCATCGTGCCGGCGGCGCTGGTGCTGGGCAACGCGAACTACCGGCAGGAGATGGTGGGGTTCGACGTGCCGTGCGGCACCTACGTGCATGTATGCGGCGTGGACATCATACGCGACCAGCACGGTGCGTTCCTGGTGCTGGAGGACAACGCGCGCACGCCGAGCGGTGTCAGCTACGTGCTGGAGAACCGCACGATGATGCGGCGCATCTTCCCCGATCTGATGGACGGGATAGCAGTGCGCCCGGTGGGCAGCTACGGCATGATGCTGCAGGCCGCACTGGCCGAGATCGCGCCCGCCTGCGGCGGTGACCCGCAGGTGGTTCTGCTCTCACCCGGCATCTACAACTCGGCGTATTTCGAGCACATCTTCCTGGCGCGCGAGATGGGCGTGCCGCTGGTCGAAGGCAACGACCTGGTTGTGCAGGACGGCAGCGTGTGGATGCGCACCACGGCGGGGCTGGCGCCGGTGCACGCGATCTATCGCCGCCTGAACGACGATTTCCTCGACCCTGACGTGTTCCGGCCGGACAGCGCGCTGGGCGTGCGCGGGCTGATTGACGCATGGCGCAGCGGCCGGGTGGCGATCGCCAACGCGGTGGGCACCGGGGTGGCCGACGACAAAGCGATCTACGCCTACATGCCGCGCATCATCCGGTACTACCTCTCCGAAGAGCCGGTGCTGGCGAACGTGGACACGCATATCTGCGGAGAGACGGAAGGACTGGCCTACACGCTGGCCAACCTGGAGAAGCTCGTGGTCAAGCCGGTGGGCGAGTCCGGCGGCTACGGTCTGATCATCGGGCCGCATGCGACGAAGCAGGAGATCGCGGATTTCCGCATCCAGCTTCGTGCCGACCCCGCAAATTACATTAGCCAGCCGATGATCAGTCTTTCCGTCTCGCCGACGCTGGCCGGCGAGCGGCTGCTGCCGCGCCACGTGGATCTGCGGCCGTTTGCGATCACCGGGCGCAAGACATGGGTTCTGCCGGGCGGGTTGACGCGCGTGGCGTTGCGGGAGGGATCGCTGGTGGTGAACTCCTCGCAAGGGGGCGGTTCGAAGGATACGTGGGTGCTGGAGTGACGCAGGAACATCCGGACGGTCATGGGTCTTGTTGCTTGACATACCTGCCCGCTCGCGGTGCCGGCGGATGAGCGAGGGGACCGGCCACAGGGCGCCCATATTGCTGTCCCGCTACGCCGAGGCGCTGTTCTGGCTTGGCCGCTACATGGAGCGTATCGAGAACCTGGCGCGCATACTGGACGTGACGGACACGTTCGTCAGGCACGGCGTGGACCAGTCCGGCTGGCGGTCCGTGGTGCAGATCAACGCGGACGAGGACAGGTTCACCAAACTATACGGCACGGCGAACGCGGAGAACGTGGCGCAATTCTACCTGGTGGACCGGGAGAACCCGACATCGGTGCTGTCCTCGCTGTTTGCGGCAAGGGAGAACGCACGCACGCTGCGTCCGCTGATACCGACGGAGATGTGGTCGCAGATCAACATCTTCTACAACCGGGTTCGGCAGCTTACCGAGGCCGACGCGGCGCCCAGCCGGGTGTCCGGCCTGTGCGCATATTTCAAGGAGCAGTGCCAGTCCCACGCCGGCATCACGGACGGCACGTTCTACCGCGACCAGAGCTGGTCCTTCTATTGCATCGGCAAGTACATCGAGCGCGGCGACCAGACCTCGCGGCTGGTGGACATAAAATACCACACGCTGCTGCCCTCGGTGGACGATGTGGGCGGGGCCCTGGACATCAGCCAGTGGCATGCGCTGTTGCGCGCGGCCTCCGGCTACCAGGCGTACAGACGGGTGAACCCGAATTTCATGACGCCGGCCTCGGTGGCGGGCTTTTTGCTGATGAATCAGTCGTTTCCGCGCAGCGTCACGGTCTGCGTGCGCCAGGTGGAGATATATCTGGGCCAGCTCAGCTCCATCTACGGGCTGCGCGGCGCTTATGTGGCGCAGGAGCGGCTGGACGGATTGCGTGCGGCCCTGATGGATCAGACGATAGGCCAGATCCTGGCGCGCGGCCTGCACGAATTCCTCGATTGGGTGCAGCTGCAGTTCATCGGGTTGCAGGACAGTATGGCTGGAGCATTCTGGCGCAAGCCGGACATGGTACAGACTTCCGTGCAGGGTTGAAGGCCTAACGTAGGATCCAACCTGAGGTCGTGCATCCGACGGGACACAGGTTCAGTTGTGCAAGCAATTGATTTACGGAATCGTAACAGACTTGTGCGTTGCAGTCCTCGCCGGCATGCGGATAGATCGGAGAAGATGTTGTCCGCTGCGCCAGACGCCCAACCGAACTGCCAGTCACCGAGTTTCCGCAGGCCCGGCGAGGAGCCCGGCGATACTCCGCAGCTACGCCGCATGAACGCGGCCAGGCTGCATTGGATGATGCGGGCGCTGCCCGTCAGCACGTTGGACGTGGAGATGGGTAGTGGCCCCATCCTGATCCTGGCGCCGCATCCCGACGACGAGACGCTCGGCTGCGGCGGGTTGATCGCCACGGCACAGGCTGCCGGCCGCGCGGTATTCGTTCTGGTGCTGACGGACGGGACGGGTTCGCATCCAAACTCCGCCGCCTATCCGGCGGCGCGTCTGCGGCGGCTGCGCGAGGCGGAGAGCCGGCAGGCGGCGCGCATGCTGGGCCTGCCGGAACGCAACGTCAGCTTTCTGGGGCTGACCGACACCAAGGCGCCGCAGCGCGGGGAGGCGGCCGAGACGGCAGCGCGTGACATCGCGGCCCATGCGCAATCGGTGGGCGCCGGGGTGATACTGACGACTTGGCGCCACGATCCGCACTGCGATCATCTGTCTGCCAGCCTGCTCGGTGCGCGCGCGGCCGCGCTGGCAGGGGCGGCGCTGTTCGAATATCCGGTATGGGGCTGGACCTTGCCGCCGCGAAGATTGCTGGAGGCGCGGGCGCCGGTGGGGTTCCGGCTCGATGTGGCCCGCTTCGTGCCGGCAAAGCAGCGCGCGATCGCCTGCCACCAATCCCAGCTTGGGCAGGTGGTGACGGACGACCCGACAGGGTTCCGGCTTGAGAGCCAATTCGTGGATCTGTTCACCGAGCGGTTCGAGACGTTCCTGCGGGTGTTGTACTAGCCTGCCACCTGCTGCGTCTCCGCGACGGGCGGCGTGCTACTTGGCCCGGGAGAGCATCTGGCTCACCAGGGCCGATATTTCCGCCAGCTTGAACGGTTTGCGCACGAACGCGTCGTATCCGCTTATCCGTTCGGAGATAGAGTGCTCCGGCAGCGCACACATCAGTACGAAGGGTATGTCGGCCCGCTCCGGGTTGTCGCGCATTGCGCGCAGCAGGCCGGCGCCGTCCATCACCGGCATCATCAGGTCACTTATTACGAGGTCCGGGCGGAGTTCGGCCAAACGCTCCACGCCGTGCCGGCCGTTAATAGCCTTCAGCACGCGGTGCCCGTCATCCTCAAGCAGGGCCTCCAGCAATTCGCCGATGCCGAACTCGTCGTCCACGACGAGGATGGTGGCCATTTCCTAACGCTCCGGGCGTTCGTAGCCTGTCGCGACCGCGGTCCCCTGCCGGGCAGGGAGATCGTCGTCTATCAGCGCGATCCCCGCCGCGTCGATCTCGAAGCTGCGCAGGCGGGAATCCAGCCTGCTGTCGCGCAGCTTCATGATCGATACCACCCGCCTCAGGCTGTTGTTGTCCTCAACGTGGCGCAGCATGAGCAGGTTTTCTGCAAGCGGCGTCAGGCGGCTGAGCGGCGCGCGTGAAATCGGTCCGACCAGCTCAGGCACCTCGGCGGTGCAGAGCGTGGTTGCCCCCAGCTCGCGCAACTGCCCCATAAGGGCGCGGAAGAACAAAGCGATGCGCTCGGGTTGCACGGTCATGTCCTCGAACCCGAGCAGCCCGTCTATCACGACACGCCGGGCGCCGTTGGCGCGCACCTGCGCCAGCAGATGGCAGGCGACGCGGTCTATGACGTCTTCGGAGGCGCCCTGCCATAGGAAGCGCACAGCGCCCGAATCCACCAGTGCAGGAAGGTGCGGCGCGATCGACATGGCGCGGGCGAGCAGTTCGGACGGCTTCTCGTAAAAGCCCAGAAGAATGCCGGGCTCCTCCGCGGTGGCGCAGGAGAGGAATTGCAGGCCGAGACAGGTCTTGCCCGAACCGGTGGGGCCCAGCACCACGGTGGACGACCCGGCGGGCAGGCCGCCATGCATCATGTCGTCCAGTCCGGAGACGCCGGTCGACAGGCGCTGGCGCGGGTTGAAGGCGCGATGCTCCGCGGGTAGGGGAAGCGATTCGGTGCGCGGCCAGACGACGATGCCGTCCGAGCTGATGCGCATGGGATGCTGGCCGCCAAGGTGATCGCTGCCGCGGAACTTGCGGACCTGCACCTCACGTTCGCGGCGCCAGCCATGTCCGGCGTCGCGCAGCGCGATGATGCCGTCGACCATCGTGTGCTCCGGGCGGTGGTCGGACGCGCCGTGGCCGGAACTGGTCAGCAGGAACATGGTACAGTCCGCGGCGGCAGCCAGCATCTGCAACTCGTGGATGAACTTCTTCAGCTCCAGCTCGGTGGTGGCGTAGGCTTCGGCGGCGACAAGGCCGTCCAGGATAAGCAGGCTGGCGCTGTGGGCGACGATCTCGCGCCGCAGCAGCATGAGCAGGCCGGCAAGGCCGTCGCGTTCCAGCAGTTGGAACGCGCTGACATAGGTGATCTCGCGCGTCACCCGCGCCTCGTCGAAGAACGACAGGCCGCGCAGGTTGGCCAGCAGACGCTCGTGCTGTTCGGAGAGCAACGTCAGGTAGAGCGCGCGCCCGCCGGTGGCGGCATGAGCGTAGCAGATCTGGTTGGACAGGATGGTCTTGCCGGCGCCCGGCGCGCCATAGACGATGTAGAGCCCATTGCGGATGAAGCCGCCCAGCAGGAGCGTGTCCAGGCCGGCAACGCCGCTGGGCAGGCGGTCGGACAGATCGGTCATGCTTCGGCTTCCGTACTTTGGCGTGCGTTCTACGACCGGGCGGCGCGGAGGGGGAAGCCCCACAGCCGCCGAATTGCCGTGTCAGGGACCCGGGTGCCGGCCAAATCTGGCACGGCTCGTGCGACGATGGCCTGCTCGCGCCGTCTCAGCCAGACTTGCCGGGCGGCGCCGGCGTTGAGCGCCCGGGGCGATGTTCAACGCCTGTTTTCGGGAAACAGTGTGTCCAGCGCGCCGGGCGCGCAGCGTCCGCGTTCGGTGATCAGGCTGGTGATGAGCCGGTTCGGCGTGACATCGAAGGCCGGATTGGCGGCCGGGCTGCTGGTGGGTGTGACGCGCACCGTGGCGATGCTGCCGTCCATCGCGCGGCCGGTGACCGTGCTCACTTCGGATTGCGCGCGTTCCTCGATCGGGATGTCCCTCACACCGTCTGCAATCTGCCAGTCCACCGTGCTGGACGGAAACGCCACGTGGAAGCCCACGCCATTGTCGTGCGCGGCGAGCGCCTTGAGGTAGGTGCCGATCTTGTTCGCCGCGTCGCCTGTGCGCGTGACGCGGTCCGCGCCCACGATCACCATGTCGACGCGGCCGTGCTGCATCAGGTGGCCGCCGGCATTGTCGGAGATCACCGTGTGCGCGACGCCGTGTTTGCCCAGCTCGAAGGCGGTGAGCGCGGCGCCCTGGTTGCGCGGCCTGGTCTCATCCACCCAGACATGCACGTCGATGCCGCTGTCATGCGCCTTGTATATGGGTGCGAGGGCCGTACCCCAATCCACCGTGGCCAGCCACCCGGCGTTGCAGTGCGTCAGCACATTGACGGCGCGGCCCGGGTTGCGCGCGGCCGCCTCCGCGATCAGCGGCAGACCGTGTTCGCCGATCGCGGCATTTCGGGTGACGTCCTCATCCGCAATGGCGCAAGCCTCCGTGTAGGCGCGTTCGGCGCGCTCGGCCTGGCGGGTGTTGCGCAGAATGGTCAGCATGCGGTCCAGCGCCCAGCGCAGGTTGACGGCGGTTGGCCGCGTGGCGGCGAGCAGGGCGGCATCGCGTTCCATGGCGTCCGTGCCGGCATCGGCGCGCAATGCGAGCGCCAGTCCGTAGGCCGCGACGGCACCGATCAGCGGGGCGCCGCGTACCTGCATTGTGCGTATGGCGTGGGCCACCTCGCGGATGTGGGTGAGGCGGAGGATGTCCACGGCCCAGGGCAGCCTGGTCTGGTCGATTATGCGTATGGCGTCACGGTCGTGCGGTTCTACCCAGACGCTTCTGAAGGGTGTGCCGTCGATCTTCATGGGGGGGGGGGTCCTGCTGGTGAGAAGAAAGCAGTCCTTTTCCAGGAAAAGGACCAAAACTATCACTCCGCCGCTAGGCGGGAAGGCATGCTCTGTCCGCGGGCTTCAACGGTGGCAAAACCAGAACGGGCCGTGGTGCAGGCGGAGGAGCGAAAGTCTGCTTCTTCCTTGCAAAAAGAAGGCCTTCCTTGCTTTGGCTATATCCGCTGATGCAGAACGCAAACCAGCGTGAACAGCCGCCGCGCGGTCTCGAAGTCAATCTCCACGCGCCCGGCCAACCGCGTGGTCATCATCTCCGCGCCTTCGTTGTGCAAACCGCGGCGGCCCATGTCGATCGCCTGTATCTTTGCCTCCCGGCCGTCCTGCACGGCGTGCGCGTAGCTTTCCACCAGCAGCTGGTAATCCTTGATCAGGCGGCGGAACGGCCCGAGTGCCAGGCCCAGCGCCATCAGCGGCGCGTCCTGCGCATCGCGTACGTCGAAAGCGAGGCGGCCTTCGACGATCGAGAGATGCAGGATGAACGGGCCGGTGAAATCGCGCGGTGCGAACAGGTTTTCCACCGCCAGGTCGCGCACCGCCTGTTCCAGGTCTGCCTGCTGCAGGATCGAAAGCTGGCCGCGCTTCTCGCCGTCCAGCACGACCTGCAGAAGCGAGCGGTGCTTCGCCCCGGCTTGTGGCGGGTCAGCCATCGATCGCTGCATCGGGCGGCTTCATGAAACCGAGCTTCATCATCAGGCCGACGGTAGCACCCTTTACCGGCCGGATCAGCAAAAGCACGAGTGCCAGCGTGCCCGGCAGGAAGATCGCCATTTCGGTGCCGATGGAGAGCGTGACCATGCGGTCCAGCGCCACCTGCGCGCCGATCACCAGATGGGCCACGATGAACACGGTGAAGTAGGGCGGCGCGTCATCGGCGTTGATCAGTCCGAGCGGTGCCGCGCAGGCGTCGCACACCGTGTTGACGCGCAGCAGGCGGGCGAACAGGCGGCCGCGCCCGCAGACAGGGCAGCGTCCGCGCAGGCCGCGCCACATGGCAACAGGCGTGGTCGGGCCTGGCAGGCCGGAAGGTGAGGGGCGGTCCGGGCTCCACCTTACAGGAAGGCTGTCTGGCATGGCGTACTCGCTTGCTTGGGCTGTCTAGGTGCGCGTGCAGTAGATATGCAAGCTGGTCCGGCGATGCCGGCATGGCAAGCATCCACCGCCGCCGGCTTGCACCCGCATGTGGTCCGCGCCAAACGAAGCGCGCGCCTCGCGCGGGCCCTGCGCGCGCACGCGGCCAACTGGCGGTCGGTATGCGCGAAGGGTGTTCGGCACGTGCGCGGTTCGCGCCGCTACACGTCCTGACGGCCATGTCCGGCCAGGACTTACGGTATATCGGAGAAGGCACGTCGCAAGATGCTGATCGCTAGGACACGCCGGGACCTCGATGCGGCGCTGGCCGCGTTGCGTGCGCAGGGCGCAAAGGTGACGCTGGTACCGACGATGGGGGCGCTGCACGCCGGGCACTTGTCCCTGGTGGAGCATGCGCGCAGCAGCAGCGGCAAAGTTGTCGCCTCGATCTTCGTCAATCCGCTGCAGTTCGGCCAGTCCGACGATCTTGCGCGCTATCCGCGCGACGAGGCGGGCGACCTGGACATGCTTGCGCGCGCCGGTTGCGATGCGGTCTGGCTGCCCGATGCGGCCGAGATGTATCCGCCGGGCGACGTGACGCTCGTTGATGTGGCGGGCCCGGCTCTGGGTTGGGAAGGCGACGCGCGGCCTGGCCATTTCCGCGGCGTGGCGACCGTGGTGACAAAGCTCTTCGGCCAGGTCAGGCCGGATGCCGCCTGCTTCGGCGAGAAGGACTGGCAGCAATTGCAGGTGATACGGCGCATCACGCAGGATCTGGCGCTGGGTGTCCGCATAATCGGCGTGCCTACCATGCGTGAGTCCGACGGACTGGCACTGTCCTCGCGCAACCGCTTCCTGACGCCCGCGCAGCGCGCGACGGCACCTTGCCTTTACGCCGCAATGCAGCGCTGCACCGTGGCGATTGGTGCGGGTGCTGCCGCGGAGACTGCTCTGTACGAAGCGCGCACGCAGCTCGCGGCCTGCGGCCTGGTTCTGGACTACATGGCGCTGGTCTCCGGCGCGAGCCTGCGGCATCTGGCAAAAGCCGAGGCGGGCGCTCGACTCATCGCCGCAGCGCGGCTCGGCAGCGTGCGCCTGCTGGACAATGTCGGCGCCGGTTGAAGGCGGCGTACGACGCAGTCGCGACACGCGTAATCGCGTTTGTTCCTCACACGCCCACGTGATGCTTGCGCGTGCCGGTGATGCGTATTTGCGACGCTTGCGCAAGGTTGCAACGATTTAAGCCAGCTTTTCCGTGTTGACCGTTGCTTTTCGTTGACAGCCGCGTGCGCGGAGCGGATAGCGGAAGACAGCGCATGTCTGCGAGCCGCGATTCGCAAGCTTTGCTTCCCGCATGCACGCGCGATCTGGGAGCGACGATCGTGCAACGCGCCTCACACCGGCGATGATCTTTCGAACGATCGCCTTCGCCGACCGGGCCGGCGCGTATGTCAGCGCCATTCCGGCCGAGGCCCCTGCCGCCTCGGCAAAGGAACCGGCAGCGAAACTGACCGTTCGATCCGACGCGCCACACGGTAAAACAATGGGAGTACCCGAGCGATGAGTACCGACGACACGACAGGAAAGCCAGCGCGTCCGCGCGCAAAGGCGATGGCGGCGCGACCGACGACGCGGCGCGGCAGCGGCACGACGGGTCGCCCGGTGGGCCGTCCGCCAAAGGCGAAGGCAGCTAGCGGCCGCAGCGCCGCCGCGAAAGCGCCCGCCAAGCGCGCGACAAAAGCCGCAGCCCCTGCGCGCGGCACGAAGGCTGCGGCCACGCGCAAGGCGCCCGCTACGCGCGCCAAGGCCCCTGCGCGCACCGCGAAGAAGCCTGCCGCGCGCGCCACGGCTTCGCGCACCACGAAGACCGCTTCCACCCGCACGGCAAAGCCCGCGCGTACGACACGGTCTGCTGCGACCACGCGCAAGGCCCCGGCAGCGCGCGGCAAGGCGACCGCCACGCGAACCACTAAGACCGCGACTGCACGCAAGGCGGCACCTTCACGCACGACGAAACCCGCGTCGCGCAGCACCAAGGCCACCGCCACCCGGAGCACACGCACCGCCGCCGCCGGCCGCAAGCCTGCGACGCGGACCACGAAAGCGGCTGCCACCCGCACGACGAAGGCGACCGCCGCGCGCAAGACACCGGCACGCGCCACCAAGACGACGCGCACCAGCAAGGCAACGAACGGCGGCAAGATCGACGGGCGTACAGTGGCGGGCCGCGCGGCACGCGCGGCTAACGGGACGTCGCGCACCGCGCGTAAGTCAGCGAGCGAGACCGCGCGTTCAACGCGCCGTCCGCGCAGCAAGCCGGAGGCGGTGCATGAGGAAAACCTGCCGATGATGGGGACGGCAGCGGAGCCGAAGAAGCGCGGCCGGCGGAAGAAGACGGAAGAAGTGGCGTCAATGCACGAGGCGGAGTCCGCTGAGTCGCACGCCGACGAGAGTGAGAGCGCGGACGAGTTCGAGAACAGCTGAGGTGACGGGCAGGCGGTTCCTCCGCAAGGAGGGACTGCCCGCTTCCGGTAATGTCGTGGGCTTCTGCTAGCCGCGGCAGCCCGTGATGTTCGGGCAATCATTGTCGCGCCACCTTCCGGCATCTGCACTGTCTAGTGCCTCTAAAGAGCGCTGACTCTGCACTGCCTGAGCCTTCGAGGCTGTGTCGGGTGCGGCTTAGGCCGCGTAGGACTGAACTGCGCGGACGGACGTCTGCTTGGGTTGAGGAAAGGTAGCGCCTTTTCAGGCGCGGGTCTTGAAGCTTTGTGCGCCCAGTCCGGCGGCGGCCAGTCTCCCGCCTGATCCGTAGCGTGCGCCCTGCGGGGCGGAGCGGGCCGCCTTGGCGACCAGATCCAGCACGCGCCGCTGCACGCGCATGGCGCGTTTCAGCAACTGCCTGTTCTCCTCGGCAAGAACGCCTAGCGCTCGCATACGCTCGCTCGGTGCCGGCGGCACGTCCGCCGCACGCCAGGCAGCGGCAAGCGCGTCGGCTGCGGCGTGCTTCGCCGCCAGCAGCCCGCCCGCACGGGCAAAATCCATCGCTTCCAGCGCCGCATTCTCCTCGGTGAGCAAGGCGCTGAGCCGCTCGATGGCTTCGTCCATCGTGGGTGTCTGCTTGCTGCGCGCGGTCATCCTGTTGCTCATCGCTTCTGCTCCTGTAGACGCAGCATCTGCTGGTAGACGGGCTCGGCGAGGCCGAGCCCTCCGCTGCGCGCCATCTGCTTGGCTATTTCGGTGATCATCATTGGCTTAAAGGTGCGCTCGGCCGCGCCGCCGCCGAACATGCCGTCCGCGTTGTCGGCGCCTTCGAACATCGGCTTCAGCAGCTCGTCCAAGGCGACCGCGGTGAAGTCCTCGGCGGATTTGCGCAATTTCGCGGTCACGTCCGCGGCCGGCAGGGTCTGGTCGATGCGCATCACCTCACCTCCAGATCCGCCTGCAGGGCGCCGGCGGCTTTAATCGCTTGCAGTATGCTGATCAGGTCGCGCGGCCCCACGCCCAGCGCGTTCAGGCTGGCCACCAGGTCCCGCAAGGTCGGTGACGCGTTCAGCAGGCCGAGCTTGTGGTCGTGCTCGCTGTCCACGCTGATCGAGCTGCGCGGGACCTTTGTGGTGCGGCCGCCGCTGAACGGTTCCGGCTGGCTGACTTCCGGCGTTTCCGACACGCGTATCGTCAGGTTGCCCTGCGCAATGGCGACCGTGCTGATGCGTACGTTGGCACCCATGACGATGGTGCCGCTGGTCTCGTCGATCACCACGATCGCGGGCGTATCGGGCTCCACGCGCAGCTCCTCGATGTCAGTCAGCGCGGTGATCACGTCGTGGCCGCGCAGATTCAGTGCCACCGTGCGCGGATCGGTGGCGCGTGCGGTGCCCGCGCCGAGTGCGGCGTTTATCGCGGATTCCATGCGGCGCGCGGTGGTCAGATCGGGGTTGCGCAAGGCCAGGGCCACCGCGTTTTGGCTGCCCAGCGTAAAGGCCACTTCGCGTTCCACGATGGCGCCGTTCGCGATCTTGCCTGACGTGGGCACGTTGCGGGTGACGGAGGATCCGGACGCGCTGCGCGCGGCCACCGCACCTGTGGTGACGGCACCTTGGCCCACACCGTACACCTCGCCATCCGCGGCAAGCATCGGTGTGACCAGAAGCGTGCCGCCTGACAGGTTGGTGGCGTCACCGATTGCGGACACCGACACATCTATTCGGCTGCCGGTGCGCGCGAAGGCGGGCAGGTTGCCGGTGACCATGACGGCGGCCACGTTCTTGGTCTGCAGCTTGGCGATCTGGTCGCGCGTGTTTACGCCCAGGCGCTCCAGCATGCCGACCAGGGATTCGCGGGTGAACACCGCGTTGTCCAGCTTGTCCCCGGTGCCGTTCAGGCCCACGACCAGGCCGTAGCCGACGAGCTGGTTCTCGCGCACGCCTTCGACGTCCGCGATATCCTTGACGCGTATCTGCGCACTCGCCGCGCGTGGCATTGCGGCGAGCAGTGCGGCGCCGAGCAGCAGTAGGAGAGGTATTTGCACTCCGGCAATCATTGCCCGGCATGGTAGGTGCCAGCCTGGCGTGCCGGGTGCGGGGTCTGCGTTGCGGAACATGCGGACAGAAAAACACGAGAAGGTTTCCGGAACGTGCATCCGGCGCCGGGTCAAGCTGAGGGGAACTGCCCATGCGTATCGATCTGCCTGCAGCGCCGCTTCCTGCAGCCGTCTTGCGCGCAACCCGGCGCACGCGGCATCGGGCCGGCGCGTTTGCGATGCCGGAGGCGGCGGAAGAGCAGGAGGAGGCGGCGCCGGCCACGTTGGCCGCCCAGGGTCCTACCCGGACGGCTTGCCTGCTCGCGACAGAGGAGATCGCAGCGTCCGGCGAGCCAGCCGCAGGGCCGGTGGAGCGGGACAAGGCTGCCGCCAGACAGGGCAGGGCGCTGCTGGGCGCGCTGGCCGGGCTGCAACTGGCGGTGCTGGGCAAAGGCGGGGTGGAGGCGCACCAGACGCTCGCCGATCTGGCGCGCGCGCTGCCCCAGGCCGCCGATCCAGGGCTGGCCGATGTGCTCAGGGCGATTGCCCAGCGCGCCGCCATCGAGTTGGCACGCGCAGGGTGAGCGCGGCAGAGGTCGCTTGGCGGGGGAGACGCGCTTGTCTATAAGCCGCGCCAGAAACGGGGCGGTGCGCCCTTCCAGAAATGACGAGGACCGGCTGACATGATGCTGACGCTGCCTCCCGACTACCGGCCCTCCGACACCGAAGATTTCATGAACCCGCTGCAGGTCGAGTATTTCCGCCAGAAGCTGCTGCGCTGGCGGGCGGACCTGCTGCGTGACGCTGACGACACGCTGGCCAGCCTGGGCGAGGGTGGCATCCTGGAAGCCGACATCACCGACCGGGCGAGCGTGGAGACGGACCGGGCGCTGGAGCTGCGCACACGCGACAGGGCGCGCAAGCTGATCTCCAAGATCGACCAGGCGCTGCAGCGCATTGAGGCGGGCCAGTACGGGTATTGCGAGGAGACCGGCGAGCCGATCGGGTTGCGGCGGCTTGAGGCGCGGCCGATCGCGACGCTGTCGCTGGAAGCGCAGGAGCGGCACGAGCGCATGGAGCGCGTGCACCGCGACGAGTAAGCGCGGCCTGCCGCTGCCATCAGCGCAAGACGGCATACCCCGGCGCGCTGCATTGCCGGCGCGGCCGGATGTTCCCTGCGCTTCAGAAGAGCGGGTTTTGTCCGCCTGCTGAAGCATCGAGTGCCGACTGCAGCATGTAGGCCGCCGCCATCTGGTCCACCACCGCGGCACGGCGTTTGCGTGTCATGTCGGCTTCGGTGATCAGGAACCGGTTGACGGCGGCGCTGGACAGACGCTCGTCCCACAGGGCGGCGGGCAGGGCGGTTGCGTCCGACAAAGCACGCGTCCAGTCGCGGGCGGCCTGGGCGGCGGGCCCGAGCGTGCCGTCCATGGAGAGGGGAAGGCCCACGACCAGGCCGCCCGCATCCTGCGTGCGCGCGATGGCGGCGATCTCTGCGGCATTGGCCGCCAGTTTACCACGGCGCAATGCAGCGTGGGGGCTGGCGAGCAGCAGGCCCACATCCGACAGGGCCACGCCTATGATGCGGGCGCCCGGGTCCAGGCCGATCAGACGCTGCCCGGGGCGCAGGCCTGCGCGCAGCGCGGCGATATTGATGACGGGCATGGCGGCGTTTATGGTCCGCGGCTTGCCCGCAAACCAGAGGCTGTTCCCATGTCGCTCGATCCCGCGACCGTCCGCCGTATTGCCAAACTGGCCCGCATCCGCGTGGAGGAGGGCGATATCGGACGGCTGCAAGGCGAGCTGAACAACATACTCGGCTGGATAGAGACGCTGTCCGAGGTGGATGTGGACGGCGTGGCGCCGCTGACGGGCGGCGCGCAGATCACGTTGCGCTTGCGGGCGGATGCGGTGACGGATGGGCGTATGCCGGAGGAGATACTGGCGAACGCGCCGGAGCGGGTGGGGGCGTTTTTTACGGTGCCGAAGGTGGTGGAGTGAAGGAAGCAGGGAAGGCCTTCTTTTTTGCAAAAAATAAGCAAAAAACTTTTGCTCCCCCGCCTGCACCAAGGCCCGGTCCGGTTCTGCCAGCCCGCGCATCGGCAAAACCAGCACGCACTCTCCCGCAGGCATGGGGGCAAAAGTTTTTTGCTTCTTTTTTTCAAAAAAGAAGGCCTTCCTTCTTTCTCTCCCGGAGCCACCCATGCTGACCGACCTGACGATCGCCGAAGCCGCGGCGGCGCTGCGGCGGCATGACTTCTCCGCCCAGGAGCTGACGCAAGCGCATCTGGACGCCACGGCAGCGCTGAACCCGCGCCTGAACGCGTTCATCACGGTCACGCCTGAGCTTGCGTTGCAGCAGGCGCAGGCGGCCGACGCGTCGCTCGCGTCCGGCCGGGCCGGCGCCCTGGCCGGCATACCGCTGGCGATCAAGGACCTGTTCTGCACACGGGGCGTGCGGACCACGGCAGGCAGCCGCATCCTGGAGGATTTCGTGCCGCCCTACGAGAGCAGCGTCACGGCGCGGCTGCTGCAGGACGGCGCGGTTTTCCTCGGCAAGGCCAATCTGGACGAGTTCGCGATGGGGTCGTCGAACATGACGTCCGCGTTTGGACCAGTGGAGAACCCGTGGAAACGGGGCGACGGCGGCAACGCGATATTGGTGCCGGGCGGATCGTCCGGTGGGTCCGCGGCGGCGGTGGCTGCCCGCATGGCGATGGGCGCCACCGGCACGGACACAGGTGGCTCCATACGCCAGCCTGCCGCGTTCTGCGGCCTGGCCGGGATCAAGCCGACTTACGGGCGGTGCAGCCGCTGGGGCGTGGTGGCGTTTGCGAGTTCGCTGGACCAGCCCGGGCCGTTCGCCCGCACGGTGGAGGATTGCGCGCTGCTGCTTGGCAGCATGGCGGGGTTCGATCCGAAGGACAGCACGAGCGTGGAGCGGCCGGTGCCGGATTTCTCCGCCGCGTGCCGGCGCGGCGTCGCGGGTTTGCGCATCGGCGTGCCGCGCGAGTACCGTGCGGACGGCATGCCGGACGAAGTGGAGCGTTTGTGGCAGCAGGGTTTGCAGTGGCTGCGTGACGCCGGCGCGCAGATCGTGGACGTGTCCCTGCCGCACACGAAATACGGGCTCGCCACCTATTATATAGTAGCGCCGGCGGAGGCGTCCTCGAACCTTGCGCGCTATGACGGCGTGCGGTTCGGGCGACGGGAGGACGGGCACGACCTGACGGAGTTGTACGAGCGGACGCGCGCGGCGGGGTTCGGTGCCGAGGTGAAGCGGCGCATCATGATTGGCACCTACGTGCTCTCGGCGGGGTATTACGACGCGTACTACCTGCGCGCGCAGAAGGTGCGGGCGCTGATACTGCGTGATTTCACCGACACGTTCGCCCGGGTGGATGCGCTGCTGACGCCGACCGCGCCCACCGCCGCGTTCGCGCAGGGCGAAAAGATGGACGATCCGATCGCGATGTATCTGAATGACGTGTTCACCGTGCCGGCCAGCATGGCGGGCGTGCCGGCGATGAGCGTGCCGGCCGGGCTGGACGGCCGCGGCCTGCCGCTTGGGCTGCAGGTGATCGGCCGGCCGTACGACGAGGAGACGGTGTTCGCCGTGAGCCAGGCGATCGAGACGGCGGCGGGGTTTTCGGCGAAGCCCGCGATACGGGCGGGAGCGGCGGCATGAGCTACACGATAGAGGGTTCCACCGGCACGTGGGAGATCGTCTGCGGGCTGGAAGTGCATGCGCAGGTGATAAGCAAGTCCAAGCTGTTCTCGGGTGCCGCCACGGATTTCGGCGCCGAGCCGAACACGCAGGTCAGCTTCGTCGATGCGGCGTTCCCTGGCATGCTGCCGGTGCTGAACGAGGAATGCGTGGCGCAGGCGGTGCGCACCGGGCTGGGTCTGAACGCGCAGATCAACCTGACCAGCCGGTTCGATCGCAAGAACTACTTCTACGCCGACCTGCCCAGCGGCTATCAGATCAGCCAGTTCGAGCACCCGATCGTCGGGCGCGGCGAAGTCGAGATAGAGCTGGCCGATGGCAGCACGCGGCAGATCGGTGTCACGCGCCTGCATCTGGAGCAGGATGCGGGCAAGAGCCTGCACGATCAGGACCCTGCGCGGTCCTTCATCGACCTGAACCGTTGCGGCGTGGCGCTCATGGAGATCGTCAGCGAGCCGGACATACGCACGCCGGAAGAGGCGGGCGCCTACCTGCGCAAACTGCGTACGGTGCTGCGCTATCTGGGTACCTGCGACGGCAACATGGACGAGGGCAGCATGCGCGCCGACGTCAACGTGTCCGTGCGCCACGCGGGCGAGGCGTTCCGCACACGTTGCGAAGTGAAGAACGTCAACTCCATACGCTTCGTGATGCTGGCGATCGAAGCGGAGGCGCGACGCCAGGTGGAGGTGTGGGAAAGCGGCGGCGAGGTGGTGCAGGAGACGCGCCTGTTCGATCCCGCACGGCAGGTGACACGCAGCATGCGCAGCAAGGAAGACGCGCACGACTACCGCTACTTCCCCGATCCCGATCTGCTGCCGCTGGTGCTCGACCAGGGCTGGGTGGATGGCTTGCGGGCCGGCCTGCCTGAGCTGCCGGACGCGAAAAGGGCGCGTTTCGTGCGTGACTACAAGCTGCCTGCTTACGATGCCGGCGTGCTGGTGGCCGAGCAGGCCACCGCGGACTTCTTCGAGACGGTGACGCGCGGACGTGACGCGCGCCTGGCGGCAAACTGGATCACCGGCGATTTTTTTGCCGCACTCAACCGTACCGGCCGGACGATTGAGACCAGCCCGGTTTCGGCAAAAAACCTCGGTGCGCTGCTGGACCTGCTGGCGGACGCCACGATCAACGGGCGCATCGCCAAGGAAGTGTTCGAGGCGATGGTGGAGACAGGTGCGGCACCCGGCGACATCGTGGAACAGCGCGGGCTGCGCCAGGTGACCGATACCGGCGCGATCGACACCGCAGTCGAGGCGGTGCTGGCGGCCAATCCTGACAAGCTGGCGGAATACCGCGGCGGAAAGGACAAGCTGTTCGGCTTCTTCGTGGGGCAGGTGATGAAGGCGATGGGTGGAAAGGGTAACCCGGCGCTGGTGAATGACGCGCTGCGGGGGCGGCTGGCGGGATGACGACGCCCGGCAGCGCCGACGCCAAGGTATCCACCTTCTGAGAGTAGCGAAGGGTTCTGGCTTGCTTTGCAAGCTATGGACAACGCCTGTCCGGCGAGGGTGGCTGGGCTTTGGGGCCTTCATTGACCAGGCGGGTTTCACGCCGTAAGACAGGCTCGCAAACGTCGTGTTGCATCCCGGCGGAGGGGTGGCCGAGTGGCTGAAGGCGGCGGTTTGCTAAACCGTTGTACACTGTAAAGGTGTACCGTGAGTTCGAATCTCATCCCCTCCGCCAATCTCCCTAGTTTTCCTGTCAGTTAGCATTCGGCACATTGTACTGCCGGCTTGCTGATCCGGGGAGCCGCAGTCCGTTAGAAAAGGACCGCTTGCCTTTCCCGCTGTCGTAAGCTCGGATCATGCCGAAACATCATGGGCGTGAATGAATGTTCGGCGACGATACGACATTGAACGAAGAGCGGCGGCTGGTGCTGGCAGCGCTTGCGGGTGTGCTTGCGGTCGGAATGCCCGCAGCCCGGGCCGGCAACATCAACCCGGCCGAGACGCAGATCACCCTGCCGAACCAGATCAAGTGGAAGAAGTGGCAAGGTCTCTCCACCGAGATCGGCGAGACGGCGACGTTGTTCGGTGACAAGGATGCGGCGGGTCCATACCTCGTGTTGATGAAGTGGAATCCGGGTTACATGAGTGCCCCGCATTCCTACCGGACCGACCGGCTGTCCGTGGTGATCTCGGGCACCTGGTGGGTGAATAGCGGGGCGGATTTCGATCCAGGCAAGACCGTGCCCGTGCCGGCCGGCTCCTTCGTTCATCGGGTGGCACACACGCCGCATTATGACGGAGTCAAGACAGGTGAGCGCGATCCGGCGGTAATAGCGCTGTTCGGCATCGGACCTATCGACATCCAGATGGTCGATCCGTCCAAACCGCCGTACAGGAAGCTCAGCTAGCACACAGCCCGGCCTGCATCTGACAACGCGGACCACAAAACAGTTGCGCCTTCGAACACAACCATGCTACTCACATGACATCACTTTTTCGTGAGAACTTGCGGTGAGACGCATCTTGAACGTGATTTTCAGCCTGGGCTGGCCGGAAACTGTCGGTCTGATAATTTTGGGTGCAACCGTCGGCGCCGTGGCCGGCGGTTTGGGCGGGGAGGGCAACGCCTCGCCGGCGGCCGCCTGCGCCTGCTTCGGTGCGGTTGCTCTGCCCGGCGTCATAAGCGCGCCGTGGTCGCGGCTGCCGCTCGTGCGTAAGCGGCTCGCGGCGCGAGGGTCGCGTCTCGCCTGAGTGTCCGTAGGCCGCGTATGTCCGCGCGCGCAAGGCTTAGAACGCAGACGCCTTCAAGATCCCTGCCGTATGCAGAAGCGGTTTTCGAGACCTGTGTCTTTGTGAGCCGGAGGAGGCCGTGCTCGCTTTTCTACTTCCGGCGCAAATACCCGGACAAATCCGCCTCCGGACGGGCGCCGTAGTGTGAGATGATCTCGGCCGCCGCAAGGCTGCCAAGCCGGCCGCACGCCTCCAGGCTCTGGCCCGCGGTGTGTGCGGCGAGAAAGCCCGCGGCGTAGGCATCCCCCGCGCCGGTGGTGTCCACCACCGTTGCGGGTTCGGCGGGGATGGTGATGCGTTCGGCACCGCGCAGGATGACGCTGCCCGCTTCGCCCCGCGTTATGGCCGCCAGCGTCACGTCGCCTGCCACCGCGTCCAGCGCGTCCTCGAGGCGGTTCGCCTCGTAGAGGCTGCAGAGTTCGGCCTCGTTGGCAAACAGGATGTCGGTGTCCGACAGAAGCGTGCGGAAGGCGTCTCGGTGCCGGTCCACGCAGAACGCGTCCGACAGGGACAAGGCGACCTGCCGGCGGGCGTGCCGTGCGGCGCGTGCCGCGGTGCGGAACGCAGCCTGGGCAGCCGGCGGGTCGAACAGATAGCCTTCGAGGTAGAGCACGGCGGACTGGCCGATGAGGTCCGCATCCACGTCGTGGCTGGCGAAGGCGATGCTGGCGCCCAGGAATGTGTTCATCGTGCGCTGACCGTCCTGGGTGACGAGGATCAGGCAGCGTGCGGTCGGCGCCCCTTCGGTGAGCGGGGCGCTGGGGAAATGTACGCCGGCGGCCTGGATGTCGCGGCGGAAGGTCTCGCCCAGGCTGTCGGCTGCCACCTTGCCGATATAAGCCACGCGGGCACCCAGGGCCGCGGCGACGGCGCAGGTATTGGCCGCCGAGCCGCCGCTGCTCTCGCGGCCGGGCGGCATCGCGCGGTAGAGGGCGCTGGCGCGTTCGGCGTCGATCAGCGCCATGCTGCCGGGGTGCATGTCGTGTTTGGAAAGGAAGGCGTGGTCGGTCGGCGCCACCACGTCCACGATGGCGTTGCCGATGCCGATGATGTCGTAGGTGGTGTTCTGCATGGCGCTGCTCTTTGCCGAGGTGGCGCCGTAATGCAAGGCAAGGGATGAGGTCAGAACTGCAGTCGCAATCCCGCAGTCGCGGCTTCCGATCCGGTGGTCGTGCTCGCGTTCACCTGATCGTACCCGCCCGATAGGTTCACCACCGCATCCAGTCCGGGAAGACCGCCGATCGGCAGGGCGGCCGTGACCTTCAGGCCGGTGAAGTTCGCCTGGTCCGACGTTGTGGCCGTCAGCGTCATCGGGCCCAGCAGGATCGGGGATGCGACCTGGCTGGGCTCCTGGTCACTACGCTTCAGTCGTTCGGCAAAAACGGTGATCTCTTCGATACTGTCTTGGGCGATCGCGATGTCGAGCCGGGATGGGCCGCCTGCTGCCGCCGGGGCTCGATCGTCGAGGGACGGCCAGTTTTGGACGCGGAGCGGCGCCATTGATTCTAACCTGACCGCCTGCGCGTGTTTTGGCGGCGTGGCGTGGGACGACCGTTTTGGTCCCGTAGAGGCAGCCGACGAGTCTGCTGCCGCAAACGCCAGCGCCGTGCAGGCAACTCGCTGGACCAGGATCCTCATGCTCTACGGCCTCATGCTCGATAGCGGGACACGTTTCCATGCGACAGCCGAGCGACTTCCAACTATGGCACAGAGCCCGCCAATGCGAAATCTGTTGTTGATGTTCTGCACCTTTATTGGACTGGACCAGGCGTGATCGCCTAGGAGTCTGCTCTTGTAGTCCAGCCGAAGCGGCGATCGGCGCACACCGCCAATGCGCGTCTGCGCCGAACCAGGGCGCTCTGTTTTGAACAGAAGGTTTTCCTTCCTCATGCTCAAGCCGTTTTTCCGGGCGGTCGAACAACTCGACGATCGGGCGATCCTGGGTGTGCTGGTGCAAAGCCTCCTGCTCTCGGCTTTGGGCTTTGCCGCACTGTGCGTGGGCGCCGTCTACGGGCTGCATCACGTGCTGGCAGGGACCGGCTGGGTAGCGTGGGTGGCCGGCGTGCTCGGCGGCTTTGCCGCGGCCGCGGCGGCGCTGTGGCTGTTCCTGCCGCTGGCCGTGGTGATCGCCTCGCTGTTCCTGGAGCCGGTGTGCCGGGCGGTGGAACGGCGGTGGTATCCCGGCTTGCCGCCACCGGTTGGCGCGGCGCTTCCAGCCCAGCTTTGGGACGGGGTGGTCGTGGGCGGGCTGGTGCTGATGATGAGCGGGCTCTCGCTGGTGCTCGCTCTGCTTATACCCGGCGTGGGGTTCGTGCTGGGGTGGGCGATCACCGCCTGGGCGTTGGGGCGCGGGTTGTTCGTGGCAGTGGCCATGCGCCGGATGAGCCGGGCGGAGGCGAACGCGCTCTACGGGCGGCACCGCTGGGGCGTGCTGCTGCAAGGCGCGGCGCTGGCGCTTGCGGGATCATTGCCGCTGGTGAACCTGCTGGTGCCTGTGCTGGGCACGGCCTGCATGGTGCATGTGCTGATGGACCGCCGCTTGTAGACAAGGCGGCTCTCTCCGGCTTGCCAGGCAATCCGAGCCGGCTCGAAGCTCCGTTCGACGCCAGGGCTGCGTGCCGGCTTGGTTTTTTCCGCGTCCAGATCACGGGTTGTTTCTCGGGAACGCTGCGTGTTACGCCAGCGGTCTCGCGCCGCTTTGTAAAAGCGGCCGTCCTTAGCCAGGAGGGGGGCTGCCCTTGTTCAAACGCCGCAAGCCCGATGAGGAGCCGGAGGCACCCATGGATTTACAACCTGCCGCACAGTCCGCACGGACGGAGGGCGCAGGCGCCCCCGATAACGGGCTGGGCGTGCCGCCGCGGCCGCCCGCGCCGCAGGCCACCGCCACGACCACGACTGTCACCTCCGCCATGATGAAGGACCCGACTATGGGACGTCCGCCGTTTGCCAATCCGCCTGCCGCAGGTGGCGCCAACCCGCCGCTCGCCGGGGGCGGCAATCCGCCGATGCCGCAATCCGCGGCACCCCGGCCACCCGGCCCGCCAGTGGCGCGTACCGGACCGGACCGGCCTGCGCCCGTGCAGGAGCGCCGCACGCTCGTCGTGGGCCGCGGCATCAGCGTGCAGGGCATGGTACAGGACGCCGAGCGGCTGGTCGTCGAGGGCACCGTGGAGGCCACGATGATCCACGCGACCGAGCTGTCGGTCTCGCCCGGCGGCGTGTTCAAGGGCGAAGTGGAAGTGGAGAACGCCGAGGTTGCCGGGACGATCGACGGCACCGTCATGGCGCGCGGCAGCCTGGTGGTGCGCGGCACCGGCGTGGTGCTTGGCACCGCACGCTGCCGCCGGCTGCAGGTGGAGGATGGCGGGCAGATCACCGGACGGATCGAGATGCTGCCGGACACGGCGCGCGGTACGGCGCCGGTGGTGGCGCGCAGTGAGCCCGTCGAAGCCGTCAAGCCGGTGATGAGCTACGAGAGCTAGCATCGTTGCGTGCGCGCGCTTGTGCCGGCAATCAGGCACGGGCGCGCGGCGGCGTGCTGTCGTTCTGTGCACAGTTAGAAAGCAAGCAGTCCTTTTTTGAAAAAAAGGACCAAAAAACATTTGCTTCCTCGCATTTGCTGTTTCCCCGGACTGGATGTGATCCGCGCTGGCTGATGCGCGACCATCGCGCACTTGGCGTTCGCAATGCTATGTCGAAAACTCCGAAGCTATGCAGTAACGGCTTTTACCCGGCCTGCAGCAAGTCGATACGGTAATCGCGTTGCCTGATTCCGGTATGTCGCAAGAATTTCGCAGTAGAGACGAACAACTCGGCCGCCTCGTCCCCGGTGGTGGGTGAATCCGTGTAGCCGGTCCAGTTCACCAGCAATACGGCCCCATCACGCGCAAGGCTGCCGGACGCGAGGCGCGCGGTGCTGGCAACGTCGTCGCGATCCAGAAAATACAGCATTTCGGAGATGACGATCAGGTCGAACAGGCCAGGCGGCCAATCCTGCGGAATGCGGGCCTGGCGGATGGTGACGTGGGACAGAGGCGCGCAACGTCGCCGGGCGAGAGCGACGGCTTCGGCGGAGATGTCGAGCGCCAGAAGCGAGGAGGTGCGTTCGGCAAGCCGCGCGGTCTGGGCGCCGATGGAGCAGCCGACCTCCAGTATGCGGGCGGGGTGAAAAGTGGGGATCGTGGCCAGCGTGCGGTCGTATTTCTCGCGCTCGTAGGAGCTGGTCTCGACGTCCCACGGATCCGGGCCGCGCGTGTGTATGCGGTCGAAAACGTCGGCGTCCCAGGATTTCGTCATGCGGGGACCTCGTTGCTGGCGAAGTAGGCGGCGGCTTCGGTCAAGGTTTCGTCCGGGGCGGGCTGGCGCAGGTAGGTGGCAAGGTCGCGCATCGTGGCCTCGGCGGGGTGGCCGGCGACGAAGGCGGACAGGCCCAGGCTGCGCTGGGTAAGCTGGATGACGGCAAGGGCCGCCCTTTCTACCGCTATGCGGGCGAGGTTGACGTAGGCTGCGGTCTCGGCAGGGTCGGGGCTCGCCCCCTCGGCCAGGGTTGCGGTCTTGGCTAGCCAGAGAGCCGCCGTCTCCTGCGCGATCAGGGCGTCGCCCAGCCGGGCGAGCTGGTGCGGGTTTGCCAGGCGTCCGCGGGCGATCAGTTCGGCCCGCGTGGTGGCTATCAGGGAATCGATACCGCCGAGGGTGACGGCGGAAGTGCGCCAGGCGCCGGCGGAGAAGATCGGCTGGCGCAGGTAGTCGCCCGGGGCACCGATGATTTCGGCCGGCAGATCGGTAAGGTCGACGGCGCCGGTCGTGGCGGAACGCATGCCTTGCAGGCGGATGCGGGCGGGCCGGGCGCGGGCGGCGCCGTCCAGCGTCACCAGCGCCAGGACGGGGTCGCCGTTCGGCGGCTGAGCGGTGACCAAGGCACAAGTGAGGTGGCCGGCGCCTGAGCAGATGGCCTTGCCGCCGTGCAGGCGATCGTCTTGCAGGCGCAAAGGGTGCTCGCCATCGGTGACCCAGAGGCCGAAGAGGTGGCCTTGCCGAGCCTCGGCGGCCAGATGCGCGAGTTGGGCTTGCGTGCCGTAAGTGGCCACCAGCTTCACGGCGTTCACGTGGCCTTCGTAGAGACGGCCGGTGGCCAGGTGGCCGTGGCCGATAAGCCGGAGCGTGCGGAGAAGGTTTTGCGCGCCGTCCTGCGTGGATCCGGCACCCTGGCCGCCGTGGCTCGGCGGGAAGGGGGCAATAAGCGCGCCTGTTGCGGCCAGGTCGGCGATGTTCTGGGTGGGAAAGGCTGAGTCGGCGTCTAGCTGGGGGGCACGGGACTGGAAGATGGGAACCAGGGTTGGCAGCATGGTTGGGGAACGCACGTCGAAAGGAAGGAAGCAGTTCTTTTTTGAAAAAAAGAACCAAAAAACTTTTGCTTCTCCGTCCGCCCGGCGTGCGGCGCCGTCCTGCCAGTGCGCGCTTTGGCGCGGCGGGGTGAGCTTTGGTGCAGCCGGGCATCAAAAGTTTTTGGTTCTTCTTTTCAAAGCAGAACGCCTTGCCTTGCCTTCCACCCCCACCTACCTCGCGCCCCCAGGAGGATTTCACGCCATGTCCGAAACGCAAACCGTAGAGCGCCACGAGTTCGGAGCCGAGGTGGGGCGCCTGCTCGATCTGGTCGTGCACTCGCTGTATTCCGAGCGGGAGATCTTCCTGCGCGAGCTGGTGGCCAACGCGGCGGACGCCACCGACCGCCGCCGGTTCGAGGCGCTGAGTGACGCGGCGCTGGGGCTGCCCGAAGGTGCCGGCGTGCGCGTGGTGCCGGACAGGGACGCGCGCACCCTGACCATCGAGGACCAGGGCATCGGCATGAGCCGCGAGGAGCTGGCGCAGAACCTGGGCACGATCGCGCGCAGCGGGACCCGGGCGTTCGCCGCCGGGCTGGAGGGTGCCAAGCCGGACGAAAAACCCAGCCTGATCGGGCAGTTCGGCGTCGGATTCTACGCGGCTTTCATGGTGGCGGACCGTGTTGAGGTGACATCACGCAAGGCCGGCAGCGAGCAGGCCTGGCTGTGGGCCAGCGACGGACGGGGCGAATATACGCTGGCGCCGGCGGAGCGGGACGCTGCGGGCACGACCATCGTCCTGCACATGAAGCCGGATGCGGAGGAATATCTGGAGCCGTACCGGCTGGAGACGGCGATACGCAAATGGGCGGACCACATTGCTTTGCCGATCACCGTGGCGCGGGATGGCAAGGACGTGGCGGCCAACGAAGGCACCGCACTTTGGCGCAAGCCGAAGAGCGAGGTGAGCGAGGAGCAGAGCCTGGCCCTGTACCGCCACCTGGGCCACTACTTCGACACGCCGTGGGCGACTCTGCAGTGGCGCGCGGAAGGGCAGCTCGAGTTCTACGCGCTGCTGTTCGTGCCGGGCGCCAAGCCGTTCGATCCGGTGGAAGGCGACCGCGCCTCACATGTGCGGCTGCATGTCAGGCGGATGTTCATCACCGACGACGCGAAGCTGCTGCCGGAATGGCTGCGCTTCGTGCAAGGCGTGGTCGATACCGAGGACCTGCCGCTGAACGTCAGCCGAGAGATGCTGCAGGCGACGCCCGTGCTGGCGCGCATACGCAAGGCGGTGACCAACCGCGTGCTGACCGAGCTGAAGACGCGCGCCAAGGAAACCGAGGAATACGCAAAATTCTGGGAGAATTTCGGCCCCACGATGAAAGAGGGGCTGTGGGACGACACCGAGCACCGCGCGACGCTGTCCGAGCTGATGCGCTTCCGCAGTTCCACCGTGGAAGGCTGGGTGTCGCTGGCCGATTACGTTTCGCGCATGAAGGATGGGCAGGAGGCGATCTACATCCTGATCGGTGACGATGCGGCGGCGCTGGCGGGTTCCGCGCAACTGGAGGGATTCCGCGCGCGCGGGCTGGAGGTGCTGCTGCTGTCGGATGCGGTCGATGCGTTCTGGCCGGAGCGGATGAGCGAGTTCGACGGCAAGCCGATACGCAGCGTGACCCAGGGCGCGGCCGACCTTTCCAAGTTCGCCGTGGAAGCCGGTGGCGAGGCGGCGGATACGGGCAAGCTGGTGGAGGCGCTGAAGACGGCGCTGGGCGACAGGGTGGACGAGGTACGTGCCACGGATCGACTGGTGGACAGTGCCGTTGTGCTGACCGCGAAGGCGGCCGGCCCCGACCTGCAGATGCAGCGCCTGATGCGGCGGACCGGGCGGGCCGGGTTCTCCGGTGCCCCGGTGCTGGAGATCAATCCCCGGCACGCGCTGATCGCGTCGCTGGCGAAACGGGCGGAGGCTGGCGAGAATCTGGCGGAGGTGGCCGAGGTCCTGCTGGACCTGGCGCGGGTGCAGGACGGCGAGGCCCCTGCCGACCCGGCGGCGTTCACGCGCCGCGTGGTGGCGGCGATGGTGGGGTAGGCTAGGCCAGGTAGCCGATCGTTCCGGTGATGCCGGCACCGGCCTGGACGCCTGCGTTCAGGTTGCGGGTCAGCAGGATGGCTTTCGGCTCGGCCTGGCCCACGAGCAGGCTGAAGATGGGCGAGGCGACCTGCCAGGCGAAGCGCTCCGGATCGATGCCAAGAAGCATAAGAGTGCTGGAGAAGCTGCTTACGCGCGCAGTGGTTCGCGGGCGTGCGGGGTCAAACAGGACATGCACGTTCTGGCCGACTGTGTATCCGCCGATCAAGCCGCCTTGCTGGTAGCTGACGAGGGTGCCGTGCGGCGTGCCGAAGGTGATCTGGGGGTTCGATCCGCCCGCTTTGAGGCGCGTCACGGTGCCGGGTGCGGACGCCGCGGGCGCAATGAAGCGGCTGGTCTGCCAGGCCGTCATGCCGGCGGCACCGACCAGCAGCAGGCCGGCCATCCACAGCACGCGGCGTAGCGGGCCCGCTACCTAGTTCATCGCCCGGCATTCGGAGACGAACACATCGGGCTTTGTGCGATCCGGTTGCACGGCGCAGATGACGTAGTGGGTGTCTCGCTTCAGCAGGTAGCCAAACTCGCTTACCCCGACTGCGATGTTGACGACCTGGTAGCCGTCCGTGATCGGTTGCTGCAGGGAGCGTGGCAAGGGCTGGAACATTGTGGCACCGTCGCAAGCGCGGCGGCCGGTGGCGGTGCCGCGCAAGAAGCGCCGACCTGCGCCAGAAGCGCAAAGGCAATCCCGCCAAGCATCAGGCGCATCAACCGCGTCTCCCAACTGCGCAACCCAAGGGGCGAAGCCCAGGAGTCTGGGGCCCCGGCCCCAGCGGGGTCCAGGGCAGCGCCCCTGGCCTTGCCCAATCCTACCGACCCAGAGCCCCCAAAAGTCGCGCATGCGCATTGGTCCCATGATCCAGGCACCGTACATCGAACTTCTCGTTCGGGCTGTGCACCTGGTCGTCGTTCAACCCGAACCCCATCAGCAGCGTGTCCAGCCCCAGGATGCGGCGCAGGCTTTCCACCACGGGGATCGACCCGCCGCTGCCGATCAGCACGGCGTCGCGGTTGTATTCCTCGGCCAGCACCTGGCGGGCCAGGCCCACGTAGCGGTTGTCGGCGCTGACTTCGAAGCCGGGCGCCATGCTGTGGGCGTGAACTTCCACGTGGTAGCCCGGCGGGGTGTGGTCGGCCACAAAGGTGCGGAAGGCGGCCAGGATGTCGGCCGGGTTCTGGCCGGCGACGAGGCGGAACGACACTTTGGCAGACGCCTCGCTGGCGATGACGGTCTTCGCACCCGGGCCCTGATAGCCGCCGGAGATGCCGTTGATGTCCGCGGTGGGGCGCGCCCACAGGCGTTCGACGGCGGGCCGGCCGGCTTCGCCCGCGGGGGTGGATAGGCCGATCTCGCCCAGGAAGTCGGATTCGTTGAAGCCGAGGTCCGCCCATTCGGCGGCCTGGGCGGGCGGCAGGTCGGCCACGTGGTCGTAGAAGCCCGGAAGCTGCACGCGGCCCTGGTCGTCCTGCAACGCGCCCAATATGCGGGTGAGCGCGTTGATCGGGTTCAATGCGCTGCCGCCGTAAAGGCCGGAATGCAGGTCCCGCGAAGGGCCGCGCACCAGCAACTCGGCATAGACCAGGCCGCGCAGGCGGGTGGTGATGGCGGGCGTTTCGATGTCCCACATGCCGGTGTCGGAAATGATGGCGATGTCGGCCGCGCGCAGTGCCGGCGCACGGTCTCGCAGGAAGGCTTCCAAATTGGCGCTGCCGACTTCTTCCTCGCCTTCGAGCACCACGGTGATCGTGGCAGGCGGCCCGCCTGCCACTTCGTGCCAGGCCCGCAAGGCTTCCAGCCACATGGTGACCTGGCCCTTGTCGTCCACGGCGCCGCGCGCGGTGATGCGGGGGCCGTGGCGGCCTTCGGTGAGCGTGGGGGTGAAAGGCGGGCTGGTCCACAGCTCGAAGGGTTCGGCCGGCTGGACGTCGTAATGGCCGTAATAGAGCAGGTGCGGCGCGCCGGCCGGGCCCTCGCGCGTGGCCAGCAATACGGGGTGTCCGGGGGTTTCGACCAGCTCGGTGGTGAAGCCAATGGCGTCGAGTTCGGCGCGGGCCCACACGGCCGCGCGCCGGCAGTCCGAGGCGTGGGCAGGCTGGGCGCTGACGCTGGGGATGGACAGGAAGTCCATCAGGCGCTGGTGCGCCTGCGGCCGCGTGGCGCGGATGTGGTCCAGCACGATCTGGGTTGCGGTGCCGGCCGGGGTGTGGGGTGCGTCGTTCATCCCGTCAGCTTACGCAAAGTGGCCGGGTTTCGGAATACACGGCTTCGGGTGGGGTGGTTCCAGACGCGGCGGTAAGGGGGTAGGGGTTCAGCGAAGCCATGGAGGACGGAATGGGCGCGGTTGCCGAGACGATGCGGGCGAAGTTGGACCAGGAGCTGGCGGTGTCAGACTGGCTGCTTGTGGACCAGGCGAAGATCGACGCGTTTGCCGCCTGCACGGGCGACCACCAGTGGATACATGTCGACGTGGAGCGTGCAGCGAAGGGCCCGTTCGGCGGCACCATCGCGCACGGCTTCCTGACCTTGTCTCTGTTGCCGGCCCTGACGAGCGGGACGTGGTCGGCCGGGCTGGGGCTGGAGGCGACGCTGAATTACGGGCTGGACCGGGTGCGCTTCCTGACACCGGTGCGTGCGGGCAGCCGGGTGCGCAACCGGGTCAGACTGGTCTCCGTGGAGGAAAAAGGCGCGGGCCGGACGCTGCTGTGTTTCGAGAACACCGTCGAGATCGAAGGCGAAGGAAAGCCGGCTCTGGTTGCCAATACTTTGGCGATGGCGTTCGGATGACGCGTGCGGCCACAGGGCTGCGAATGGCAACATGCGCCGGCGGCGCGGCCGCGGGCCGGAGCTGGTTTTTTACTTTCGCCGGACAAGAAGATTTCGGTTCATGCTGCAACGATCAGCAGCCAAGGCTGCATCCGTTTTGTCGTAGCGGCCGTTTCCCAGTCAGCCACACGGGATCGCCTCGGTTGGCAAGGATCGAGGAACATGTATCTACTTGTGCGGTCGCGCCGCTCGCGCGGCGGAAGGGCGCACGTGCGCCATGTTCAGGACGCCTCTCCGCATGGCTGCAGATGTTGCAGGACTTTCCGCACAGGAGTTGATCGCGCGTTGCGCGGCGCAGGATCGGGCGGCGTTCCGGGCGCTGTATGCGCAATGGAGCGGCCGCCTCTACGGTGTTGCCATGCGCATCACGCGTGATCCCGGTCTGGCGGCGGACGCCACGCATGACGCGTTCGTGCAGGTGTGGCAGCAGGCCGGGCGTTACGACGCGTCGCTGGGCGAGGCGGGGTCCTGGCTGATGAGCCTGGCGCGCTACCGGGCGCTGGATCTGGTGCGCCGGCGCGGGCGCGAGGTGCTGGGGCACGAAGCGGTGCAGGACGAGGCCGATCGCGCGCCGGACCCGCTCGGCCAGTTGATGGCGAGTGCCGATGGGGGCGCGCTGCACCGTTGCCTGGAGACGCTGAGCGAGGAGCGCCGCCGCCTTGTGGTGCTGGCGTTCGTTGACGGTTTTTCCCACAGCCAGCTCGCAGCGAAGATGAACCTGCCGATCGGCACGGTGAAATCCTGGATCAGGCGCAGCCTGATCGGGTTGAAGGAGTGCCTGGCGCCATGAGCGGCGTGGCGGAAACCGATGACGTCACGCCGGAGATGCTGGCCGGCGAATATGTGCTGGGCACGCTGGATGCCGCCGGCACGCGTGAGGCGGAGGCGCGCCTGGCGGCGGAGCCGGCGTTTGCTGCGGAAGTCCGCGCCTGGGGGGCGCGGCTGCATCCGTTGACGGCGCTGGTGGCGGAGGTGGCGCCGCCAGCCTGGTTGTGGGGGCGTATAGAGGCCAGCACGGCTGGCGGCGGCGCGCGTCCTGTCAACGACAACCGGGTGGCGAGCTGGTGGCGGGCGGCCGCGATCGGGGCCACGGCAGTTGCGGCGGGGCTGGCGCTGTTCATCGGCGTGCGGCCGGCGCCGGTGCCGCTGGTGGCGGTGCTGGCGCCGGCTGGCAGCACGGCGGCGGTGCTGGTTGCTGTGGCCGGGCCTGGCGGCGGGCTGGCGCTGCGGCCGACCGCGGCGGTGGCGGTGGCTGCGGACCGCGATCTGCAGCTATGGGCGCTGCCGGCGGGGGCCAGCCGGCCGGTGTCGCTGGGCGTGCTTCCGGCTTCGGGCGAGGTGGTGAAGCAGGGCGTGGTCGCTGGGACGCAGTTGCTGGTGAGCCTGGAGCCGAAGGGTGGCTCGCCCACGGGACTGCCCACGGGGCCGGTGGTATATGGGGGCGTGGTGCAGGTCATCCGGTGAGACGGGCGGGTTGGCCGTCCGGGTTGGGCGGGTGCCGCTTACTCTCTGCAGGGTGGCTGCGCTGCTTCGCGCGGGAGGCAATACGGACATCGAGGGTGCCAGCCCAGGTCCACATTGTGTCGTGCGCGCGCGAGCCGGCCCCTGCCTGGTTGCACCTTGCTGGGACGCAAGCGTTGCTGCTTGCGGCGTGGTCACTTCGTACGGCTCGGTGGACACGTTCGTTCGGACGCGCGGCTATCTGATGTCGATGCCGGAGACGTCGTGCACATCGCGGGCGCCGTGCTTGTCGCCGGGCACGATGAGACGCAGCGTGGAGAGGTCCTTGGGCGGGTCGTCCTGATGATAGGCGAGGATGACCTGCTTGCCACCGATGAACGGATCGATTTCGCCAATGCCGAAAGCGGCGGCGTAGCCGTCCTGGCCGCTGACCATAACGACGTGGCGCATGCCGGTGCGCTTGCCCGGCTCGTCCTGCGGCGCGGCTTTGGAGACGAGTTCCCAGAGCAGCACGCCGGTCCAGCTGTGGTGGTCCTGGCCGTGCATGGTGGTGAAATCGGCCTCCACGTGCTGGGCAGGCAGCGCCTTGATCTGGTCGAGCGTGAATGATTGCGGGTGGGCGACGCGTCCGGTGACGGCGACAGGCGGCTGCGGTCCGGCCGCCACCAGAAACACGGCCATCGCGGCAAGCCACGCGCGCTTTCCCCCGATGGCGGCCCGGCGGAAAGACGCGTGAATTCGCCCGCCTTGTTCAGAGACGAGACGGCTGCCTGGCTTCACTTGGCAACCATCACGTCCGAAGCCTTGATGATTGCACTGGCCTCGTCACCAACCTTCAGCTCCAGCTCGTCGATCGCTTCGTTGGTGATCGACGAAGTGACGACGACGCCGCCGGCGATCTCGATCTGCACGTGGCCGGTGGTCTGGCCTTTCTGCACGGCGGTGACGCAGCCGGGAAATTGGTTGCGCGCGCTGAGCTTCATGCCACGGGCGCCCGCAGCAGGTTCTGCGGCGGGATCGGCAGGCCACGACGGCTTAGCAGGCCGCGCAGCTCGCGTATGGCGGGGAAGACTTCCTGGTTCCAGTCTGCTCCCTGGGCGTCGTGCGCCTTCTGCTCCTCCTCCACGATCCAGCGGTCCTCGGTGAAGATGCGTTCGGTGAACCAGACCAGGATCGGCCAGGCGGCGTCGAGCAGGAAGCCGACCCGGCCGGGGCGCTGTATGCTGAGCAGGCCGAAGGTGCGGTTGGTGCGCTGCGCGCGGTCCAGCGGCACGTAGCAGATCCAGAGATTCATCACCGGCAGCTCGCCGTCGGTCCAGATGCGCAAGTTCTGATACGGATATTCGGTGCGTATGGTCATCAGATCCTTGTGGTTCTGATCACCCGTCTTGCGCATCTTGCCCAGTATTGCGGCTTCCGCGAGCGGCTGCTTTCCGCCGGTGCGGCCGAAGGTGTAGTCCACCTCCATCCAGTCCTCGCCTATGCGCATGCCGCGATGGCGCGGACGCATCTGCCCCATCTGCTTGCGGTGCAGGAACTGGTGGTTCATGTCCGTCAGGTTCTCGTGCATGAACGTGTAGTGGCAGGCGACTTCCTGGCCGAAGCGGCGGGTTCGGAAGCGCGGATCGCTGCTGGCGCCGAGGCTTGGGAAGGGCACGCTGTCCGCCAGAGCCGGGTCGCCCGGGAAGACGAAGATCAGGCCGGCCTCTTCGCGGCAGGGGTAAGGGCGGACACCGTTGGGCAGCTTGTCCTTGCCCAGATAGGGAACCTCGATGCAGCGGCCGGTCTGGTCGTAGGTCCAGCCGTGATAGCAGCAGCGAAGCGCGCAGCCATCGACCACGCCGTCATGCAGCGGCACCTGGCGGTGGGCGCAGCGGTCCTCCAGCGCAAAGACAGGGCCTTCCTTGGGGCGGACGAGCACGATCGGCTCGCCGGCAAAGCGGACGCCCAGGGCTTTGCCCGGCTTGAGTTCACGCGACCAGGCGAGCGGATACCAGTGGTCCGGGTGCGAGCCGATGCGGCGCAAATCCGTCTTGGGGCAGGCGGGCGCCACCGAATCCGGCGCTAGGTCTATTGTATGGGTGTCCATGCCGGCGATTAAGTATGGAGCGCACCCTGCTTGCAAGGCACAAAAGAGGTGGGGTCGATGAACGACTGGTGCCCCGTACGGGATTCGAACCCGTGTAGCCAACGTGAAAGGCTGGTGTCCTAGGCCTCTAGACGAACGGGACGGGCCGGGCGGTGTGGGTAGCCAAAGTGGGGGGCGGGGTCAAGGCTGAGCAGGTCAGGCTGGGTCAAACCAAGGCTGAGGCAGGAAAGCACGCCTTTACTGCAAAAGAAGTTAAGGCTTTTGAATTGTCTGCCGCGCGCTCTTCGGGAGAAGCTCGGCAGCTCAGGTCAGCTTGTCTTGGGTGCAATGTTCCAAGACTTACCGTTGGCTGTGACTTTGCAACGGCAGCACTTCAAGTGTGGCCGTCGGCGTTGTGCCGGTCGTGCGTCGACCTTTCGTCTGACAGTCCGTGCCTTTGTAGAACACGCCGTTCAGGCGCTATGGCAAAGTCACCTGAATGGGCGGGTTACCGGACATCAAAACGCAAGAACTCCTTTCAGGACAAGCACCAGTGGCCCAGCAATCCCGGCAACAAAGCGCCACTCCATCAACAGGCGCGCGACAGCGGAGTCAAAAGTTTTTTGGTTCTTTTTTACAAAAAGAACTGCTTACTTTTTTTGCTGCCTGATCCAGTCATCGACACGCGCTTCCAGCACCGAAAGCGGCATCGCCCCGTCGTCCAGCACCACGTCATGGAAACGCCTCTCGTCGAACGATGCGCCGAGCGCCGCCTCCGCACGATGGCGGAGCTCCATGATCTTCAACTCGCCAATCTTGTAGCCAAGCGCCTGGCCGGGCCAGGCGATGTAGCGGTCCACCTCGCTCTGCATGTTGGCTTCCGACAGCGCGGTGTTCTGGCGCAGGCAGGACAGCGCCTCCTCACGCGTCTGCATCTTCCAGTGCAGGCCCACGTCGATTACCAGGCGGCAGGCGCGCCACATCTCCAAGGAGAGCTGGCCGAACCGTTCGTACGGCGTCGCATACAGGCCCATTTCGGAGACGAGCTGTTCGCTATACAGCGCCCAGCCCTCGACGAAAGCAGTGATGTTGGAATCGCGTCGGAAGGCGGGAAGACCAGTGAGCTCCTGCGCCAGCGCGATCTGGATGTGGTGGCCCGGGGCGCCTTCATGGGCCACCAGGGCGGGCAGTTCGAATAGCGGGCGCTGGTCGAGGTGGGAGGTGTTGATCCAGAGTTCGCCGGCGATGCCCTGCTCCGGACTGCCGCCATCGTAGCGTGCGGTGGTGTAGCCGTCCTCGATATCCGCGGGCACGGGCGCCACGCCGTAAGGCAGGCGCGGCAGGCGGCCGATGAAGCGGGGAAGCTGGCCATCAACGCGCTTGGCCAGGCGGCTCGCGCGTTCCAGCAGGGCCTCGCGGCTGCCGACGTAGAATTGGGGATCAGTGCGGAGTTTGGCCTGGAACTGGGCAAAGCTGCCGTGGAACCCGGCCTGGGTGATCTGGCGATCCATCTCGGCGCGTATGCGGGCGATCTCTGACTGGCCGATGGCGAAGATCTGGTCCGGCGTCAGGGTCGTGGTCGTCTCGCGGCGCACGAGCATCGCGTAATAGGCGCGCCCGTCCGGCAATGCCGCGGCGCCAAGCGTCTCGCGGGCGTGCGGCAGGTAGGTCTCGGCGTAAAACTTGGCGAGCGCCTGCTGGGCCGGCTTGACCGTGCTGCCGATGACAGCCAGCGCTCTGGCGCGGAGCGGCGTCTTGTCCGGGTTGTCCGGCAGGCTGTCCAGCGGGGCCAGTAGCGGATCATGTTCGGCCGGAACGGCGGCGCGGGCGGCGGCCGCCTGCGCCTGTGCCGCGGCGATTCGACGGGGTAGGACAAAGCCGGTGGCGATGCCGCGTTGCAGGTTGGCGGTCTCGGTTGCGTAGAACGCGGGCAATGCCGCAAGGCGGGTCAGCCAGGCCTGCGCTTCCCGCGGCGAATGCAGCGCGATGCCGGAAGCCGCATAATCCGGGACGACGAAGAAACCCTGGTCACTGGCGAAGGGGATGCGGTCCTCGTCGAAACGGGCGCTGTCCTGGTCGGTGGCGATGCGGGCTTCGAGAAGTGTCCGGTTCAGGGCGTCTTCGCCCGTCAGCGTTGCAGGCGGGATCGCATCCAGGCCGTGTCTGATATGGGCGAGGCTGGCTTGCCGCGCCGACACCGCAGCCGGCGAGTCGTCCGGCCACCGCGCGGCCGCCTGCAAGTCGCCACGCTGGCCGGCCGAGATAGGGTCGGCCTCGGTCAGCCAGGCATCGTAGGCGCCGAGAATCGGCGCCAGTTGCGGGTTAGGGGCGGCCAGGGCGGCCTGGGAAAGCAGGAGGAGGATGGTCAGGCTGAAGCGCATCCCTCATGGTGCGGGGATGCGCCCGCTACGGGCAAGGGGCGCCGCGGGAGCCGGGCAGGCTTGCCTGCGCGGGGCTGACTCAACAGCGCCCTGCAGGCAAGCGAGGCAGGTGTTACTGGTTGTAGGAGGTCAGCAGGCTCAACGCGGTCAGATGCGTCTCGATAAATGCCTTTGCCACTACGGCCTGCTGCACGGCAGCAGAGGTGTAGGGCAGGCCGTCCGCAAGCAGGCCGATCTGCAGTTGCAGCAGCATTTCGTGACCCTTGGTCTGAATCATGAGATATGTCGCGTCGAACTCGGATGCCGGCACCGTCATCACGGTGGTGAGCATTTCCTGCTGCGCGGCGGTAAGCGGCGCGGGCGGCGGGTTCGGCGAGGCGTTCAGGGCCTGGGCGAACGCTGTCTGCTCCTCGATCTCGCTGGTTGCGAAATCCTTGACGAACTGGTTGGTTGAACGGAGCAGCGCATACTGGCTGGTCTCCTTGGCCAGCGTGCCGTATTGCAGCGTGCCCGCCCTCCAGGTGGTGACGTTCACGGCAGGGTAGGGCTGGGCCTTCAGGCTGCGCGCCGCGAGCGCCAGCGGCAGGGCGCCGCCAAGTGCTAGCAGGGTATTACGACGGTTCATTCCGCTGATCCTTGTTCGTTTGCCGGCGACCTACCGGACAGGCAGGCAACGAGGGCTCAGGCGGACGGTTCGGGCGGCTACGCGGTTGTGATCGGAACAGGGATCGGCAAAATCCGTGACGCCAACGGCGAGGCTACGATGCTGCACTGCAAATCTCGGCTGGCCAATGCCGTATCGCATATGGCCTGATCGGCGCCGGCATGCGGCAGCGGACGGCAGGTAATCATACACTGGCGGAGCGGCCGATTTTGACGCCTTCCGGACGCGCTGATCTGGCATGCCGACCTGGCACATGGCGGCAATCCGATTTCCAACGACGTGACCCGCAAGAGCATGGTGACGCATTACTGCCCGAAGCGGCAGGCGCCGCTGTTTGCGGAGCGGATGCAGACGCCGTTGTTCGAGCACCAGGGACATTATCTGACGACGGGAGTGAACGCGTATCTGGGGCGTGCGTGACCGAAGGCAGGGCAGGCAAGCAAGGCATTTTTCGTAAAAGGCGACGCAAAAAACTTTTGTAAATCCACGCGATCAGCAGCCTCGCATCCTGCAACGCACGCGAACGCTGCAAAGGCGGAGGAAGCAAAAGTTTTTTGGTCATTTTCAAAAATGGACTGCTTCCTTTCTAAAACCCTCACCCCGAAATTAGATCCTTGATCCTGCTCGCCAGCGCTTCCATCGCGAACGGCTTGGTCACCACATGCATGCCTGGGTCCAGGTGGCCGTGGCTGACCACCGCGTTCTCCGCGTAGCCGGTGATGAACAGCACCTTCAGGTTGGGCCGGGTCACGCGGGCGGCGTCGGCCACCTGACGGCCGTTGATGCCGCCAGGCAGGCCTACATCGGTGACCAGCAGGTCTATGCGGACGTCGGACTGCAGCACACGCAGGCCGGAGGAGCCGTCGGCCGCCTCGATCGCCGTGTAGCCGAGGTCCTGCAGCACTTCGGCCACAAGCATGCGTATCGTGGGCTCGTCGTCCACCACGAGCACCGTCTCGCCCTGCTGGGCGCGCGGCGCGTCGGCCAGTTCCGGCGCAAGCTCCGCGGTTTCGGCACTGCCGATATGGCGCGGCAGATACAGGCAGACCGTGGTGCCCCGTCCCAGTTCCGAATAGATGCGTACCTGGCCCCCGGACTGCTTGGTGAAACCGTAGATCATCGACAGGCCCAGCCCGGTGCCCTGGCCGATCGGCTTGGTGGTGAAGAACGGGTCGAATGCTTTGGCGATCACCTCCGGCGTCATGCCGGTGCCGGTGTCGGTGACGCACAGGGAGACGTACTGGCCCGGCTCCAGGTCACGCTCGCGGGCGACTCGCGCGTCCAGCCAGCGGTTGCCGGTCTCGATGGTGATGCGACCGCCATCGGGCATGGCGTCACGCGCGTTGATGCACAGGTTGAGCAGCGCGTTCTCGAGCTGGCCGGGATCGACCAGGATGGACCACAGCCCGCCCACGGCCACGGTTTCCACGTTGATCTCCGGGCCGACCGTGCGGCGTATCAGCTCCTCCATGCCGGCAACCAGCCGGTTGGCGTCGGTGGGCTTGGGGTCGAGCGTCTGGCGGCGGGAGAAGGCGAGCAGCCGCTGGGTCAGCGCGGCGGCGCGCCTGGCCGCACCCTGTGCCGCGTTGACGTAGCGGTCCACGTCCTTGATGCGGCCCTGGGCGATGCGCGCCTGCAGCAACTCCAGGCTGCCGGTGACACCGGTCAGCAGGTTGTTGAAGTCGTGCGCGAGACCGCCGGTGAGTTGGCCCACCGCCTCCATCTTCTGTGACTGGCGCAGCGCCGCTTCCACCTCCATCAGCTCGTGGGTGCGCTGCTGCACCTCGGTCTCCAGGGAGGCGGCGAGGTTGGCCAGGGCTTTTTCGGCACGGCGGCGTTCTGTGGCCTCGCGCGTGCGCTCGGCCACGTCGCGTATGAACATCAGCTCGTCTTTGGGCCACTCGCGGGCGTGGGCGTGGTTTAGGTAGAGCAGGGCGACCAAGCCGCCCTGCTCGGTCAGCGGCATGTTGACAAAGGCTCGGGCGGAGATCGCCTCAAGCGCCTCTGCCCTGTCACTTGTGCGCGGGTCCAGCCGCGCATCAGACACGATCGCCGTCTCGCCGCGCTTCAGATCGTCGATGTAGGAGCCGAAATCGCGGAACCGCAATGTGCCGGCCAGGGTCTGCACGCCGGGCGCGTTCCAGTCCCGTGCGATCGTGATGGTCTCGGAGGCGAGTGTGATCAGTCCGTAGCCCGCCCGGCTCACATCCAGGGCGCGGCCGATCAGCTCGGCCGCGGCGAAGCTGATCTCGTCCGGGTCGTCCTGGGTGCGGAAGATGTCGCTGAGCTCCACCAGGGCCGCACGCATGCGGTCCGCCCGGCGTTCGGCAGTCACGTCGCGCGAGACGCCGGCCATGCGCAGGGGATGGCCCGCCTCGTCCGTGAAAGCCTGGCCGGTCGACGTCAGCCAGCGGATCGTGCCGTCCGGGCGCATGATGCGGTAGGTGACGTCGTAATCGGCGCGGTCTGACAGGGTGCGCTGCATGGCGGCCAGCGCCGCGCCGCGATCTTCCGGCAGAATGGCGCTGAGGCGATCCTGGTAGGTGAAGTCCTGGTCGGGGGCGAGGCCGAATAACTCCTTGCAGGTCTCCGAGGCAGTCAGTTGCAGGCTGGCGAACTCCAGGCTCCAGGTGCCGAACCGGCCGGCGCGCATGGCGAAGGCCATCTCGCGCTCGCGCTCCTGGTGCACGCGCAGGCGGCCAGTCAGCTCGGCCATCAGGGCTGCGTTGTCGGTCTCCAGGCCGGCCAGGCGCTCGCGCTCCAGCGAGACGTCCACCTGGCTGGCGAAGAAATAGGCGAGCTTGCCGTGCGAATCGAAGACAGGCGCCATCAGCAGGCGGTTCCAGAACGGCTCGCCGTTCTTGCGCACGTTGCGTATGTCGATCTCGATCGGCTGCACCGCTTCTACCGCGTCATGTATGCGGCGGACGGTTACCGGATCGGTTTCCGGCCCCTGCAGGAAGCGGCAGTTGCGTCCGAGTATCTCGCCACGGGAGTAGCCCGAGAGGCGGCAGAACGAATCGTTGGCGAAGACCACCGGGTTGTCGTGCTGGCGGGGGTCCGTGATGATCATCGGCATGCGGGTGGCGCGCACGGCGGCCACGAAGGGATCGGTGCCGTCATCCATGCCGCGCACCTCGTCGGCGATACGCACGTCCGAGGGGTTGGTCCTGCCGTAGATTGGGTCAGTGGATCTCGGGCATGGGTTTTCAGACTCGCTATCCAAGGCCTGCTCCAACGGATTTGGCGGAAGATGGGTGCGGCGTATGCGCGGGACCAGAAGGCGAAACGTCTCTTTTCGTATCGGATAGACGTTATACGGATGTATTTCCCGTTGGATGCGGCAGGGCAGCCCCGCAAACAGCCGGGGCTCAGGCAAAGGCGAAGGTGGGCGATGGACGCGATGGTGGATTTCAACGAGGTGTTCGCCCGCCTGGCTGCCGAGGGTCGCGCCGAGGAGACGGTCCGGTCGGGAGGGGTGAGCGTAAGGCTGGTGCGGGTGGCGGGCTGCCAGGAGGGGCGCTGGGACAGGCACGACGCCACGGCGGAGACCGTCATCGTCTGGCGCGGGGGTTTCCGCGTGCAGTTCCGCGACCACGCTCTGACGCTTGCCGCAGGGCAATGCTGCGTGGTGCCGCCGGGCGCCGAGCATTGCGGGACGTCGGAGTCGGGCGCCGAAATCGTGCTGTTTCAGACGGCCGTCTGAGGCAGGGTGTAGCGGCGGCTCAGAAGCCCACCGGAGCGCCGGACCTGCCCGCCGATCGGGCAATTGCAACGGTTGCGGCGCAATACTGCAGGATTTGACGGGTTAAGCGGTTCTTAGTTCGGCACTGTCACCTTGCCTTGTTGAAAAAAGAAGCAAAAACCTTTTGTTTCCCCAGTGAGACAGCGCGTTGCTCCGGCCGACTAAGCCGACCGGTGGTACACGCCGCCCCTCGACTGTGAAGCCGCCTCGCCTCAAGCAGCCACCCGGCGCCGCTCCAGTTGCGTCCGTAGTATGTTCTGGAACTGCATGTATTCCGCAGGCCGGTCCCCGGCGATGGGAACCTGGACGAAAGCGGCGGCCAAGGCGGCGAGCCGCGCGGCGTAGCGCTGCTTCACGGAGGCGTCGCACGCGGCAATGCCGGGCAACGCGCGCAGGCGGGCCAGTTGTGCGTCCAGCGTGCGCGCGTTGTGCAGCGTGCGGTCGTCAGTGACGAGGTGCGGACTGTCAGCCAGAGCCACGAAACGTTTGACGATGATGTCGAGGCGTTCGGCATCCGCCCGTGTAGCCTGGTTCCAGGTGGCATCGCCGCGGCTGGCCTTGGCGAGCGCTTCGGCGGCGCTGCGGAAAGGGTGGTGGGCGATCCAGGCGGTATCCGCGCTGATCGGGTCGGCGGGCGGTTTCACGCCGGCGAGCTGCAGCATGTGGTGGCAGGGATTGCCGTCCTCCAGCCGGTAGCTGAACGGCAGGTTGTGGGTGGGATACGGGAAGTGGCAATGCGAGTCCCAGAAGCGATTGCTGCGGACAAGCGATTTGAACAGCGGCGAGACGGCGGGTTCGCGGCGCAGGAAACGGCGTGTGGAGGGGGTGTCCTGCCAAGTGTCCGCGCGGCCGGCCGCGAAGGTGAGCCAGCGCATGGCGAGCGCGTCGAATGGCTGGAACTCGTGCCAGCCGATCAGGTCACCGACATGGCCGAAGAGATCGGTGCGGAAGCCGACATATTCATCGAGGTCCAGGACCATGGTCCAGCGGAAATCGAGCGGGTCGGGCAGCGATTTGAAGGCGTGGCCGTAAGCCTTCCACTGGGCGCGTGACGCGGCGGTGAGGTGGTTCTGCACCCAGGTGATCTCGCCTGCGTCTGCCAGCAGGGCGAGCAGGTCGTCCGAACCGTCGTCATTGTCGTTGCTGTAGATGATGGCGTGTTCGAACCCGCAGGCGCGGTGGTGGGCCAGCCAGTCCAGAATGTAGGGACCTTCGTTGCGGGCGGTGGCCAGCACGCAGGCGAGGCGGCGGGGTGCTACGGTTGTGCGGGCAGCGGCCAGCAGGGCCAGGCCGGCCTGCGGGCGCAGGTCGCCGGTCTGCAGGACGGCCACGTAGTCTTCGGTGTCGGGGCTTTCGGTGCGCCTGGTCTGCGGGCGGCGCGCGGCCAGCCAGGCGACCAGCGACGGCAGCGTCTCGTTCAGCCACGGGTCTTGCGGAATGGCGCCGCGCAGCAGAGCGAGGTCGGGAGGCGAGGCGAGCAGGCGGCGGGCGAGCCAGGTGAGCTCCTCCGGCGGAAGTAGGCGCATCACCGGTTCGGCCAGAGCGGGGCGCAGTTGGCCGGTCTGCAGAAGCCCCAGCACCGTCTCGGCGGCAATCGGTGGGTGCAGCGCGTAACCCAGCTCCTCCAGCAGCAGGCGCGATTGATCTGTGAGGTCGGCGGGGTTGGCGGGATGGAGCTGAAAGCGGTCGAGTATCTTGTCGCCGGTGCGGTCGAACAGGACGCGATTGGGTTTTCCTACCGGGGCGCCGGTGACGATGCCGAGGCAGCGTGTGGCGGCGATCGGATGCCGCAGCTCGGCGCGGCCGCCCGGGGTGCGGCGCAGGCGGGCGGAGATGGCGGGTGCGGTCAGGCCGTCGCCCTCGATGGAAAACACACGCGCGTCGGGCGCCACCAGCACGCTGTTCTGTGGGGCGCCTTGCGGAACGGCCAGGAGCAGGGGGGCGCCCAGGGTCGCCGACATGTCGGCCTGCTGGCCGTCCAACACCAGCCACGTGTCGCGGCCGGTCTTGAGGGTGAACAGATCCAGCGTGGCGCGCGGCAGCGCGGTGCGTGGCCTGCCCGGGCGGGCGAAGAGGGTGGGGATTTTCATCCACGCAGGTTTGCATGCGGGTGGCAGCGGGTGGAAGTGCCTGTTTCCGGAACGAATACGCGGGCCGGCTGCGGGTTTTCGCCGCTGTGGCCACGCCGTTACCCGCTGGTTTGGTTGTCTTTCGTAACCTGCAGGGAGGTTGCGGAAATAGCGGCGGTGCTCCACCTTCGGCTGCATGGAGAGAATGCTGCCGGCACAGACAGCGGAACCGATTGTGCGCGGAAGCGCCGGCGCCTCGGCGTTCCGGGCCACGGTCTATGCGTTGCTGGGGCTGACCGTCGCGTGCGGCGCGTGGCTGCGCTTCAACCAGCAGATTGCAGCGGTGGTGCCGGGTCTGGCGGATACGCAGACCGCAGCGGCGGGTGAGCCGGCGCGCGTGCGCGTGCTGATGGAGCTCGGGCTGGTGCCGGCGGGCGAGGCCGAGGCGCTGGTGGCGGGCATGGGATTGTCGGCGACGGAGGCCGGGCTGTTGCGAGCGGCTTTGCGCGACAGGCGGTTGCGCCTGGTGCGTATGCCGCTGGTCGACGAGACTTTGGGCGGAGCGGGGCATGATGTTGTGGTGAGCACGGCCGGCTACACGCGTGCGGTGCGGCTGACGCGGACGCCTGTCGCTGTGCCGCTTCCTGTCGGGCCGGGCGGTGAGGTTGCGTTCACCACACCGGATCTGGAGGCGGTCAGTATCGGCGCGCTCGGCTTGTCCGGGCCGGTCAGGTTGCCCGACGTGGCGCGTGGCGACGTGCTGAACGTGGGCGTTGTGGCCCAGTGAAGGGCATCATTCCCGCGGCGCAGAAAGCGATGCCGCTGATGATGCTGGTGTTCCTGGCGCTGATGATCGTGCAGCTGCTGGCGCAGATGCATGTCTCGCCGGAGCATCTGGCACAGACGCTGCTGGGATGGCTGACGCAGGGTGGGGCGGTGTTCGCTGCGACAGGCGGGGTGTCCTGGACCCTGGTCGTGGCTGGCGGGTTTTATGAGTGGCGGGCGGAGGCGGCGGCGCGCAAGGTGCGTGCCGGCGGCCGCGTGCCTCGGCTTAAATCCAGGAGTTGGATGATGGATGTCTTGAGCCGGCTGACCAACCGGGCTGAGCTGGAAGACCTGATGAGCCGGCAGGACCGGGTTACGGTGATCGACGCGGTGGCGCTGGCGAACACGCTGAAGAGCCAGGTGATCGGGCAGGATGCGGTCTGCGAAGACATTGCCGGGCAGTTGCGGCGCCGGCTGGCCCTGCAAGTGCGTGGCAAGCCCGTGGGCATATTCCTGCTGGCGGGGCCGCCGGGCACGGGCAAGACGTATCTGGCCAAGCGCCTGGCCGCGGCACTGGGGCGCAAGCTGCTGCATTTCGACATGACACAGATGAGTTCGCCGCACGCAGCCACGCAATTGTTCGGCTCGCCGAAAGGGTATGTGGGATCTGACACGTTCGGCAAGCTGACGGGCGGGTTGAAGGAGACGCCGGACGCGCTGGTACTGCTGGACGAGATCGAGAAAGCGCACCCCGACGTGTTCAAGAAGTTCTTGTCGGCCTGGAACGACGGGCACGTGACGGAGGCGTCGACCGGCGCGCAGGTGTCCACGACGCGCTCTATTTTCATGCTCACGTCGAACATTGCGACGGAAGCACTAAGCGAGATCGCCGACAAATACGCCGACGATCCGGACGCCATGCGTGGCGCGGCTGTGGAAGTCCTCAAGCTTGCCGGGTTTGCGCCGGAAGTGCTGAACCGGCTGGACCGGATATTCGTGTTCCGCGCGCTGGCCGGGCTGGATGTGGCGCGTGTGGCGGCACTCGAGATCGAGGCGATGATAGGCAGCTACGGGCTGGAGATCGCGGCCGGCGGCATCGATCCGCATCTGCTGCTGGACGTGATGCAGAAGCAGGATCGGCTGGGCCAGGGTGCGAGCGCGCGCGACCTGGTGCGTTCGATCGAGGAGATGGTGAGCGACGGCCTGATCGAGGCGCGGCAGAAGGGTGCCCATTGCGTGAAGCTGGAGAAGGGCGAGGACGGCATCATCACGCGTATTGCCGACATGCGGGCGCCGGCGAAAATCGCGATCGAGCCCGGGGAGCGCATGGCGGTCGGGCATCGCCTGGATAGCTGAGCGTGTCCGCGGTCGGACGGCTTTGGCGGCGGGCGCCGGCCTGGCGGGTGTGCCTGGTGGTGGCGCTGGCAACCACGTCTCTGGCGGTGATGTTCCCACCCGCCGTGCCGGGCTGGGTAAGGCGGGCCGTGTCGCCCGCCTCCCGCGTTGCGGCGGTGCCTGCAGCCGATAATCCGGCACATTTCAAGCCAAGTGGCACGGCACGGGACACGGGCTACTCCGCCCTGGCGTTCCCACCGCCGGGTTCCGAACACACCGGCGCCGTGGCCTTTGCCGGCCGGGCGCTGCCGCTGCCTGCGGGACGCTGGCAGACCCTGGTTCTGGCGCGTGGCGGCAAGCCGGTCACCGGGCAGATCGAGGTGCTCGGCCGCGTCGATGCCGGCGAGATGACGGGGCTGCTGATGGTGGCCGCACCGGATCCGATCGAGCACCCGATGAGTCCGTTCGACGTCACGCAGACCTGCGACGAGCCGGACAGTATCGCGAGTTTTGTAGCCCCGGAACCATTCGGGCAAGGGCCGCTGGTGCACGAGTGCTGGCGACTGTCCACATTGCGCGGGTTCGACCTGGCGGAGCGTGGGCGGCTGCAGCCGGTTCTGGATCGCGCCTTGCTGCGCCTGAAGGAGACGGATGCGCGTATACCGGACCAGCTCGTGCTGCTGGATTACCTGCGCTCCGACGAGAGCGGGTTCCTGACGGCTTTGCTGTTCCTGCCGGACCGGCATGGCGGGACGCGGCAGGCGATGGTTGCATGGGCGAAGCGGTATGTGGCGTCCTTGCACGACGGCTATGACGGGGTGCGGAACGGCAGGGCGGTGCCGGCGGACCCTGGCTGAGGCAGCGCCGCCGCGCATGAGCCAGACGAGGATCGCCCTGGGGGAGGCGGCGCTGACGCTGCGTGACGTGGCGGCGCTGGCCCGCCGCCGGGCCGCGCTCGAACTCTCCGCCGCCGGTCGGCAGGCGATCATCGACGCGCGCAATGTCGTCGAGCGCGCGGCGGAGCAGGGCACGCGCGGCTACGGCATCAACACCGGCGTTGGCAGCCAGAAGGATTTCGGCGTCAGCCGTGCCGAGATCGAGCGTTACAACACCCTGATGATCACCGCGCATGCGACGGTGTTGCCTGGCGAGAACGCATCGGAGGCGGTGGTTCGCGCGGCGTTGGCCATACAGCTTGCGCTGTTCGCAAAGGGACGCTCGGGGATAAGGCTCGCGTTGTTCGAGAGCCTGCTCGCGCGGTTTCAGGCGGACGATCTGCCACAGGCAAGGCTGGGCGGTTCGGTGGGTGCATCCGACATCGTGGCGATGAGCCAGATGGCGGTGCCGCTGACAGGAAAGCAGGGAATTGGGCCGGGTGGTGCCGGGCCCAATCCTATCGGCAGCCTTGCCGCGAAAGAGGCGGTGTCGCTGCTCAATTCGAACAGCCTGATGCTGGCGCAGGCAACTCTGGCGCTTGCGGAGATACGCGCCCTGCTGGATGCGGCGGCGCTGGCCGGTGCGCTGTCGATGGAAGGTTTTCGTGGCAATCTGCAATCCTGGAGCGCGGCGGTGGACCGGGCGCGCGGCCAGGCGGGGCAGACACGCGCCGGTGCCATGCTGCGGAAGGCGTTGGCGGGCAGTGCGCTGTGGCTGCCGGGCGAGGCACGGCTGCTGCAGGATCCGCTGAGCTTCAGATGCGTTCCGCAGATACATGGCGCGGCGGAGGCGGCGTACGAGTTCGCCTATGGTGTTTTCGAAACCGAACTGTCCGCCGCCTGCGACAATCCGCTGATCGACGCGGCCGCCGGGCTGTTCATCTCGCACGGGAATATGGAGACCACGCTGTGTGCGCTGGCCATGGACATGCTGCGGCAGGCGGTGGCGAAAGTGATCGAGGCATCAGGTCAGCGCATCCACAAGATACAATGGCCGACCTTCACCGACCTGCCGGCGAGCCTGGCCGCCGAGCCGGGTGCGATCGGCGGTGTGCAGTTTCTCAATCTCGGGCACCTGGCTGGCGCGAATGTCGCGGCGGTGCGGCAGGCGGCCTGTCCGGCGATGCTGAACTACTCGGGACAGTTGGACGACGGGGTGGAGGATGTGGCGGGAAATGCGCCGCAATCCGTGGCGGAGACGGTGCGCGCCCTGGCGCCTGCGTGGAACGTGGTGGCGCTGGAGGTGGTCTGCGCGGTGTGGGCGATACATCGGCGCGCGTTGCGTGTGGACGGGCTGGGAGAGGGCTTGCGTACGCTCGCGGCGCGGGTGTTGCCGATGCTGCCGATCGGAAGCGAGGGCGCGGCGGTGTTCGACATGACGCCCATCGTGGCGTTGCTGCGCGAAGGCGCAGAGGATGTCTGAGCCGCTGCCGCCGATGTTCCCGTCGGCTGCACGTATGCCGATGCAGCCGACGAGGACAAAGTTCGGGCTTGCGGTAAGCGAGTAGGAAGCCTTGCTTCCTCAGGCCTGCTGTATGGCGTCTATCGTGCGCTCAGGCACACCACCGAAATTGTTGGCGACAAGGTATTTCGGCGCGGTTTCGATCCAGTGCTTCAGCGTTATCTCCTCGAACTTGCCGGCGTTCCACGTTTGGACCATTTCCAGGTCCTCGGTGCCGGTGTTTATCATGGCGTGGCCGTAGCCGGCCGGGATGTAGGCGGAGTCACCGGCCTTGACGTCCGACAGCTTGCCGCGTCCGCCGGAGCCGAAGATGGCGATCTGGCCTTTGCCCTTCAGGTAATACTGGAACTCGTCGGCGTTCGGGTTCCAGTGCAGCTCCTTCATCTGCCCCGGCTTTATCGACATCACGCCACCCGACATGGTGGTGGAAATCGGCCATTCGTCCACGGTGGCGAGGTGAAGGGTTCCGCCGTCGAAGTCACGCCTGGCGCGGACGTCCTTCAGCAGGGTGAATTTGTGAGTCGATTCCTTGGGCCAGGGTGCGTCTTTCGCCTGTGCGACGGGGATGACAGGGCCTGCCTGAATATAGGTCTCGCCGTTTGGAAAAGTGTCGAACGCGGCAGGGGTCAGGCCGAAATTCGTGGCCAGCATGTTCTTCGGTGTCAGGTTCATCCAGTCGGTGATCGAAAACGTGCCGTGTTCGGAAAAGGCGCCGTTGTCGAAGGACAGGATGAAGTGGCAGGGCTTGTCGCCGATCGTCTGTATCGAATGGCCGTGGCCGCGCGGGAAGAACCACAGATCGCCGGGGCCGTAATTGTTGATCTCGGTCTGGCCGGAAGGATCAAGCACGACCGTCTGGCACTGGCCGTCTATGACGTAGGCCCACTCGGCGGCGATTGCGTGCCAGTGCAGCTCGCGCGAGGCGCCGGGGTTGAGGAACATATGGACGCCGGCGAGGCCCTTCATGACCGGCAACTGGTGCTCGGTGGATTCCTTGGCCCAGCCGCCGGAGGTGATCTTCGGCTTGGAGCCGTCCAGCGAGCGGACGAAATCCGGCATTTCGGCCACGTCCCTCGGATCGTGATAGGCGACCTGCGCGCCGGCCGGCAATTGCTGCACGTTGCGGCCGAAGCCGCCCTGGCCTGGCAGGCCCTTGTCGTCGGCCTCGGCGCGTGACAGGCCGGCCAAGGTAACGAGGCCGCTCGCACCCAGGGCGGCGGTGCCGAGGAAAATACGTCTGGAAGCCATGTGCGTCCTCCTATGTCGTGCCGCGCGTGGTGGCGGGTTGCGCGCAGGCTAGCACCTGCGCAGTTGGTGCCCAAGGTCTGCGCCAAAAAAGGCGAGCTGGTCTGCCGGCGCCAGTCCGCGGCTTCGGCACGCAGCGGCAGAAGCGGAATTCCGCTTTTCCTGCAGTCGGCTTGCTGTCCTACTTTGCGCTGACCCGCCAGACGGCATTACCCACATCGTCGGCCACCAGCAGCGCGCCGTCGCGATCCAGCGTGACCCCGACCGGGCGGCCCTGGGCGTTGCCGTTGCTGTCGAGAAAGCCGGTCAGGACATCGACGGGCGGTCCGTTCGGGCGGCCGTTCTTGAATGGGACATAGATGACCTTGTAGCCGCTGCGCGGCACGCGATTCCAGCTGCCGTGCTGGCCGACAAAGGCGCCCTCTGAAAAGGCGGGGCCCATGGCCCCTGGGCGCGCGAAGGCCAGGCCCAGCGAGGCGGTGTGCGGGCCCAGCGCGTAATCGGGGCGCACGGAAGCGGCGACGAGCTGCGGCTGGGGTGGTTTGGCGCGGGCGTCCGTGTGCTGGCCGTAATAGCTGTAGGGCCAGCCGTAGAAGGCGCCGTCATGCACCTGGGTCATGTAGTCTGGGACCAGGTCGCTGCCGATCTCGTCGCGTTCGTTGACGCTGGTCCAGAGCGCGTGGGTTGCAGGCTCCCAGCCCATGCCCACCGGGTTGCGCAGGCCGGTGGCATAGGGCCGGTGGACGCCGGTCGCCGGATCGACCTCCCAGATGTCTGCCCGGCCAGCCTCGGCCGCGATGCCGTTTTCCGCCACGTTGCTGTTGGATCCGATCGACACGTAAAGCTTCGTGCCGTCGGGCGAGGCGGTGACGTTCTTGGTCCAGTGATGGTTGATCGGGCCGGCGGGAAGGTCCGTCACTCGGCGCGGGGCGGCGGTGATCGCGGTCTGGCCGGGGGTGAACGGGAAGGCCAGCAGGGCGTCGGTGTCTGCCACATAGAGCGTGCCATCCACCAGAACCATGCCGAAGGGAGAGTTCAGGTTGGCGAGCAGGGTGAATTTGCGAGCCTCGCCGGCTTCTTGCGGGCGCAGCAGGATGATGCGATTGGGGCTGGGCGTGCCGGCGCCGGCACGCTTCATGATCAGGCCTGCGACGTAGCCCTTCAGTCCGGCATTCTCGCGCGGCCGGACGGGCGCGTCGGTCTCCGCCACCAGCACGTCGTTATTCGGCAGGGCGAGGAGCCAGCGGGGGTGGTCCAGGCCGGTGGCGAGAGCGGTGACGACCAGGCCGGGCGCGGTTGGCCGGGCGCCCGCGGGCCAGCCTTTGGCGGGGGCGACATTCACCGTGGGCAACAGCCCGGGATGCGGCGGCGGCAGTTGCGGATCCGGGCCGATGCCCGCGGAAAGCGGCAGGGTGGCGCGCTCGCTGCAGGCGTAAAGGGCGAACAATCCGATGGCCAGAATACCGGCGGCGGCGAGGCTGCGCTTGCGCATTTTTCGTCCTGGCAGTCGAGGTGAAGCGGAAAGAAAGACCGGTTTCGCCGGAAAAGGAAGGCGCAAAGGCGGGCCACCTTGCGGCCACTGGTCCCGGCCGGCGGCAACCTAACGGGCGCCGCGTCTGCTTCGGGTTGGAGCGGGCGTGGCGCCCTAAACGCCAGCCAGGCGAAGCGCCGCGCCCAGCATGTCGAACACGTCGAGCAGGCGCGCGACATAGTGGTCGTGCACAGCGAAGCCTGGCGCGGCAGGGTTGAAGAACTGCCGCTCCAGCCCGTCGATCAGGCGGGTGAGGCGGCGCTGGTGCAGGCCGAGCGCGGTCTGGACCGGGTCCGAGACCACGCCGGCAAAGGCCGCGAACGTTGTGGCGGCGAGCATGACGGTGCCGGTGGTTGCCGCAAGCAGGCCGGCTGACGGCCCGGCGGGAAACAGGCCGTACCAGACGCTGCCCAGCGAGGCGCCGAGCGGAAAGGCGCTTATGGCCGTTTGGTGGGCCATCAGCCCGGCCAAAGCCGGGCCCAGCGTGGCAGCCCCGGGCGTGAGCTTGTTCAGAGTCAGCGCGCCGATGCCGAGGTTCATCAGGCCGGTGGTTATCTCGGCGGCGGCGGCCCGCGAGAGGCCGTAGGTTTGCAGCGCCTGGGCGAGGCGGGCCTGGAACGCCGGGTCGGTGCTGTGGGCGGTGAGATCCGGCAGGGCGGCCTGCAGCGCGGATTGCAGCTCCGGGTTGGCGAGTATGGCGTCGGCTAGCGCGTCCTTTGCGCTCGCGCGGCCGGGCTGGGCGTAGGGCAGCTCGAGCAGCTCGGTCTGGATCAGCCATTCGACCTTGCGGGTGACGGAGGTGGGCAGGATGAGGGAGCGGTTCAGGCAGGTGGCGACACGCTTGGCGCCGAGTTTGCCGGCGACAGCACCGGTGAGGTGCAGGGCGATTTGCGGCGCGGCGAGGGTGAGGTTGAGCGGGGCCTTGAGTATGTCCCAGCCGAGGGCGGCGCGGTGCAGGGACAAGGTGCCCGGCAGCGAGAAATGCGCGCGCACGAACGGGCCGACGCGGGCGCGGCGCCTGGCGAAATAGGCGCGGGCGCCTTGGTCCACGGCGCGTAGCGCCAGGTTTCGGTTCAGGGTTTCGGACATGGGCGCCTGCAAAGAGATACGAAGAAAGGCCTTCTTTTTGAAAAGAAGCAAAAAAATTCATTCTCACGCCGCCCGGCCGGCTCGCGCTTCCGGCGATGCACGCCTGGCGCAAATGCGGGAAAGCAAAAGTTCTTTGGTCCTTTTTTACAAAAAAGGACTTCTTGCTTTCTTGGCCACCCAACGGCACGTGCAACGCATCGTGGAAAAATGCGACGTCCTGATAATAGGCGCCGGTGCCGCCGGCCTGATGTGCGCGATGACGGCCGCGCGGCGGGGGCGGCGCGTGCTGGTGGTCGATCATGCCAGGCAGGCGGGCGAGAAGATACTCATCTCCGGCGGCGGGCGCTGCAACTTCACCAATACCGGGTGCGTGGCGGAGCGGTTTTTTTCGGAAAACGTGCATTTCGCGCGCTCTGCCCTGGCGCGCTACACGCCGCGCGATTTCCTGGACCTGGTGGAGCGCCACCGCATCGCCTGGCACGAAAAGACGCTGGGCCAGCTGTTCTGCGACGGTTCGGCGCGGCAGATCGTGGCCATGCTGCTGGCGGATTGCGCGGCTGCGGGCGCCGAGGTGCGGCTGGGTCAGAAAGTTGGGGAGATCTCTCATGCGGGCCGGTTCCTGGTGGGGCTGGACAGCGGGGCCGTGGAGGCGGAGTCGTTGGTTCTGGCGAGCGGCGGGCTTTCGATACCGAAGATCGGCGCGTCAGGGTTGGCCTACAGGATAGCGGCGCAGTTCGGGTTGCCGGTGGTGGCGCCGCGGCCGGGCCTGGTGCCGGTCACGCTGGCGGCTGACGCGCTGGCGCCGCTGGGCGGGCTGGCGGGGGTGTCCGCGCCGGTGGAAGCAAGCTGCGGCGGCGTCCGGTTCCGCGAGGGCATGGTGGTGACGCATCGCGGGCTGTCCGGCCCGGCGATCCTGCAGGCGAGCTCCGCCTGGCGGGAGGGACAGGCGATGGAGATCAACCTGGTGCCGGCGGCTGCGGACGGGTTCCTGCGTGCGGGCAAGCGGGCGCGGCCGAAAGCGGGGCTGCGGGCGCTGCTGGGAGAGGCGTTGCCGCAGCGGCTGGCCGATGTGTTCCTGCCCGCGTCGCAGGCGAGCGGGCCGGTAGCCGGGATCGCGGATAGGGAATTGCAGGCGCTGGAGGCCTCGTTGCGGGCGTGGCGCCTGTACCCTTGCGGGACCGAGGGATACGCGAAGGCGGAAGTGACTTTGGGCGGGATCTCGACGCGGGCTCTTTCCCAGAGAACGATGGAGGCACGCACGGTGCCCGGGCTGTTCGCGGTCGGCGAGGCGGTCGACGTGACGGGCTGGCTGGGCGGTTACAATTTCCAGTGGGCGTGGGCGAGCGGGTTCGTGGCGGGCGAGGCAGCGTGACGCCGCCGCGCGTCAGTGTTTTGATGACGACACGCAACGGGGCCGCCTGGCTGGCGGCAAGCCTGGACAGCGTCATCGGGCAGAGTTTCACCGATTTCGAGCTGGTGGTGGTCGATGATGCCTCGACCGACGAGACGCCGGCAATACTGGCGGCGGTGGGCGATCCGCGCCTGACCGTGATACGCAATGCGGCGTGCCAGGGCATCGCCGGTGCGCGCAACACCGGGCTGGCGGCGTGCACGGGTGAATACGTGGCGGTGCTGGACCATGACGATGTGAGCTTGAGGCAGCGTCTGGCGCGCCAGGTGGCGTATCTGGACTTGCATAAGCAGGTCGTGCTGGTGGGCACTGCGGTGGAGGTGCTTCGCGGCGGTGTGGCCAGCGACCCGGGCCAGCTCTCGCCGGCAAGCCCGGCGGGGATGCGCCTGCTGCTGCATCTGGGCAACCCGCTGACCTGGTCTTCGATGATGTTCCGGCACGGCGCCTTGCTGCTGGCGGCGGCGGGCGGGCCCGTGCTGCGAGATGAAGCGGTGCCGGCGGATGATCTGGACCTGTATCACCGCCTGTTGGCGCATGGGGAAGCAGCCCGGCTGCCCGAGGTGCTGACGCAATACCGGTGGCACGATGGCAATGCGACGCATCGCATGGCGGCGCAGATGGCCACGCGTGCGGCTTCGGTCCTGTTCCGTGCCTACCAACCATTGTTCGGGGTGGAAGCGGCAGCGTCCGCGGCGCTGGTGATACGGCATCTGGCCGATCGGGAGCGTGTGCCCGATGCGGCCACGCTGGACCGCCTGTTCGCCATCATTGCGCGCGTGGAAGCGGCATTTCCTGGGCAGGAAACTGCCGCGCTGGCAGCGTCGTTACGGTGGCGGCTGTTGCGTGCTGCCTTGCGGCAGGGACGGCCCGGGCTGGCGTGGCGCTATTGGGCGGATATGGCCTGGACGGCGGACGGGTTGGCGAGCCTGGCGGTGGGGGTGGTGCGGATGGTGGGTGCTTACGGCTGGCGGCGTCCGGTTTAAGCCTCACGCGACGCACGTGGTCTCCGGCAAGGACGTAAGGGTGGCGCGCATGGGTATATGGGTGTCGGTGTTCGTCAAGCTGCGCTGCAGGCCGGACCGCGACGCGTATGCCGGTGAGGCATACGCTTCGCCAAGGCGGGACGGCCGTTCACTTTCAGGAAAAAACGCTGTGCTTCCTTCCTGACCCCCATCCCCGGAGCGCCAGCCCGCCGAGCCGTATGCCAGGCTGCTCTATCCATCGGTATGTCAGCCGCGAAAGGCCCGCTGTCACTGTCAAGACCAGGGCGAAGACGGCGCAACTGGCCAGGCAGGCGGGAATGCCGGTCAGCCCGGCCACACGCGGTGGCAGCAGCGTTTCCACAACGGCGATTATTGCGAAATGCAGCAGGTATGCGCTGAAGCTGGCCTGCCCCAAGGCTGTCAAGGCGGGCATGGCCACAAAGCGGAAACGTCCAAAGCGCAGCGCCAGCACCGCGCAGCCGAAAGCCGCCGCCGCCAGTGCCGGTGCGTCGACAAATGCCCAGTCCGGCTCGGGCAGGCGGGGTATCGGCAACCAGGCCAATGCCAGAAACAGCGCCACGGCGGCCGCGAGCACCGCCCGTGCATGACGGCCGAGCCAGGCGCCGAGAGCTCCCCAAATCTGGCCCGGGGCTGCGCGCCTGCAGGTCTCGAAAATGCAGAGCCCAATCAGGAAGACCGGCAGCTGGTTGGGCAGCCAGTAATACAGGAACTGTCCGGTGACACCGTCGCTGTAGAACGGGGCGTAGAGCGTCCGCACGGCCGTATTCGCCAGCCAGGCGAGCGGCAAGCTTGCCAGCGCCGCCGCAAAAGCCGGCATCGTGCCACGCAGCCGGCCCATCAGCAGCGGGAACAGCGCGTAGAACATCATCTCGGCCTCGATACTCCAGCCCCCGGGCACCCCGATCCAGGCGCCTGGAGTGGTGGGCATCTGGCCGGGGCTGACTCCGCCGGTGAAGGTCAGGAACGTAGCCAGGCGGGTGAGGGTGATCGGGGGGTGCGGCAATATCCAGGCGTAGAGCAGGGCAGCCAGGAAGTAGGCGGGGACGATGCGGAAGACGCGGCGCAATGCGAACCCGGCCAGGTTCGGCGGGCCGGCCACGCTCTGGCCGCGCCAGGATCGGGCAAGAGTGAAGCAGCTGACTACGAAAAACAGCTGCACGCCAAAGAAGCCTAGATTGCTGAACCGCTTGATCGTCCAGGGCAGGCCGTGCAGCAGGGGCATCGCGTGGCTGCCGATGACCAGCGCCACAGCGACGCCGCGCAGAGCGTCGATCCAGGCAAGTGGCTCGTTGCGGGTTTGCATCGGCCGGCATACGCGCACATACACGCAAGCGTGACAAGCCGTGTAGTGGCGTCTACATCGGCGTGAGAGCGCGGAGCAGTCTGACACACGTGTTTGCCAATGTTGTTCCCGCCCGGCCGGCCATGGAGCAGCCGGTATGCGCCATCGCAGTCGATGCCGAAGAGGATTTCGACTGGGATCTGCCTGTGGCCACCACCGATTACTCGACCGACTGCATGCGCAACATCTGCGACCTGCATGAGATCGTCGGCGCTTACGGCGTCTGCCCCGCCTACCTGCTGACCTATCCGGTGCTGCAGGACGACGACGTGGTGCATCTGCTGCGCCACCAGATCGGACGTGGAAAGTGCGAGGCAGGGCTGCAGCTCCACCCTTGGGTGAACCCGCCCTTCGAGGACGAAGCCGCCACACCGCGCGGCGAGCCGATCGAACACGCCCTGGGCGCATCCTATTCCGGCAACCTCCCGGCCGGGCTTGAGGCGCGCAAGCTGCTTGCGCTGAAGCGGTGCTTTGCGCAGCGCCTCGGCAGCGCGCCCCTGATCTACCGCGCCGGGCGCTACGGGCTGGGCGCCGGCACCACGGCGCTGCTGGAATCGGAGGGTTTCAGCATGGACATCAGCGTGGCCCCGCGCACCTCGGCCTCGGAGCAGGGCGGTCCCGACTTCTCCGACTACGATTGCGCACCGTTCTGGTTCGGGCAAAGCCGCCGCATGCTGGAGATACCGCTCTGCCGCAGCGTGGTGGGCTGGGGCGGCAGGTTCGCCCCGCCAGTGTACAGGGCACTCTCCACCCCCCGATGGCGCCGCTGGCGGGCGGCCGGCGCGCTGACCCGGTCGCGCTTCGCCGAACGCATCACGCTGTCGCCGGAGGGCAACGACCTGGGCGCCATGCTGCGCCTGCTCCGCCACCTGCGCGCGCGCGGCCAGAGCGTGTTCGTGCTCAGTTTCCACAGTTCGTCGCTGGCGGTCGGCCGCAACCCCTATGTCAGGACGCGCGCCGAGCTGCACGGGTTCTACGACCGGCTGTCCGGGGTGCTGGACGCGATGGACCGCCAGGGCTTCGCCTTCGCGCGGCTGTCCGACCTGCCGAACCATCTGGCCGCGCCGGCGCCGGCTTGACGCGTATGGTGGAGCGTCCCCTGGCGCGTGTGGCGCTGATCGCCAACAACTTTCCGCCCGTCCGCGGCGGGTCGGCCGTGGTGTATGCCAACCTGGCACGTTCTGCTTCGGGCAGGATCATAGTGGTGGCGCCACGGATCAATTACGCCGACGGCCTGCCGGTGATCGGCTGGCGCGAGCATGACCGCCGGCAGCCCTACCGCACGGAGCGAGTGGCTCTGCTGCGCACGGTGATGCCCAGCGCGGCCCCGCATGGCCGGAGGCGGCTGCTGTTCCTGGTGGCCGACCTCGGCATCAGGCTGCGTCTGGCAGGCACGCTCGCGCGCCTGATCGCCGGCGGCGTGCGCACGATCTGCATCGGCGAGCTGCAGGCGAGCGGGTGGGTTGCGCGGCTATGCGCAGTCCTGCCTGGCCTGCGCACAATACTGTATGTTCATGGCGAGGAGATCACCACCGAGGACATCTACGATTCCGGCCACGCCCGTGCGCGGCGCGTGCTGCTGGCCAGCGACCACATCGTGGTAGTCAGCCGTTTCACCGAACGCGCGGTGGCCGGGTTGCTCGGCGAGGCGCATGGCGGCCGCGTGCACCTCATCGAGAACGGCGTTGATGGCGAGCGCTTCACGGTGGCCGACCGTGCCGCGGATCTGGTGGAATTGTATCGGCTGGACGGTTGTTTCGTCTACGTGTCGGTCTGCCGGTTGCTGGAGAAGAAGGGCGTGGATGTCGCGCTGCGTGCTTTCGCGGTCATCCATGCCGGTGCGCCGGAGACGCGCTATCTGATCGTGGGCACCGGGCCTTACAGAGGCGAGTTAGAAGCGCTGGCAGCCGGACTGGGTCTTGTCAGCAGCGTCATTTTCGCGGGCCAGGTGTCGGACGAGGAACTGGTCGATCATTACCGTCTGGGCCACGTCTTCGTCATGCCTAACCGCGAACTGCCGAACGGCGACACCGAGGGTTTCGGGCTGGTTTTCCTGGAGGCCAACGGATGCGGGCTGCCCGTGATCGCCGGGCAGGATGGCGGCAGCACCGATGCGGTGCGCGATGGGGAGAATGGTCTGGTAGTGGATGGACGTTCGGTGGACGCCGTGGCGGGTGCGATGCGGCGCCTGCGCGAGGACCACGCGCTGTATCAGGCCATACGCGAGCGAGGGCTGGCGGTGGCCGCGCGGTCCGGCTGGCGGGAGAAGACGGCGGCGTTTCTGCGTCTGTGCGAGGGCTAGCGAGCCCGGCAACTGTCAGCAGAATGAGCGTCCGCCCGGGACCAGACGTATGCCGAAGCCGCAGACCCATTTCGGTGGGGGCGTGAAATTAGGTTACAAGGACGGCTGTCCGGCAGCGGGGTCCAGGGCAGAGCCCCTGGCCTTCCTTCAGCCATTCATTCGCTACGCCGCTATAGGCAACCGCGCCCGGATCAGCTTCTCGATCCCGCGCAGTTGCGCGCGTTCGCCGTCATCGCACAAGCTGATAGCACGCCCCGCGGCACCGGCGCGGGCGGTGCGGCCGATACGGTGCACGTAGGCTTCGGGCACGTCTGGCAGATCGAAGTTGATGACGTGGGTGACGCCGTCCACGTCTATGCCGCGAGCGGCGATGTCGGTGGCGATCAGGACCGGCACCGAGCCCTTCTTGAAGTCGGCGAGGGCGCGTTCGCGCTGGCCCTGGCTCTTGTTGCCGTGGATGGCGCTGGCGGACAGGCCGGCGGCGTTGAGGTGCTGCACGATGCGGTCGGCACCGTGCTTGGTACGGGCGAAGACGAGAGTGCGGCCCATCTCCGGGTTCTTCAGCATGCGCGTCAGCACGATGCGCTTCTCGGACTGGTTGACGAAAACGACGCTCTGCTCGATGCGCTCGGCGGTGGTGGCGACCGGGGTGACGCTGACGCGGACCGGATCCTTCAGCATGGCGTCGGCCAGGACCTGGATCTCCTTCGGCATAGTGGCCGAGAAGAACAGGGTCTGGCGAGCGGCGGGCAGTTCGCGGGCAATGCGCTTGATGGGAATGACGAAACCGAGGTCGAGCATGTGGTCGGCTTCATCGAGCACGAGGACTTCCGTGCGGTCCAGGCGCACGTGGCCTTCGCCAAACAGGTCCAGCAGGCGGCCTGGGGTGGCGACGATGACGTCCACGCCGTTGGCCAGTGAGGTGATCTGGCGGCCCTTGGGCACGCCGCCGAAGATGAGTGCCACGCGTATGCTGGTCTGGCGGCCGTAGGTGCGGAACGACTCGGCAATCTGGGCTGCGAGTTCGCGGGTGGGGGCGAGAACGAGGCAGCGGGTCGTCTTGCGCTCGTAGGGGCGGGGCTTGGCCATCAGGCGGTGCAGGATGGGTAGGGCGAAGGCGGCGGTCTTGCCGGTGCCGGTCTGGGCAATGCCCAGGAGATCCGCGCCGGTGAGGAGGTGCGGAATAGCCTGCTGCTGGATGGGGGTGGGCGTAGTATACCCAGTAGCGGTCAGCGCCTTCAGCAGCGGGGCTGCCAGGCCTAGGTCGGTAAATTCGGTCATGGGTGGTGGTTAGCTTTCAATGCCGCGCCGGGCGAGGCCGGAGCGGAAGAGCGGTCAGCAGGACCGCAAGCCGGCGCGATTTATTAAAGAAACGGAAACCGGCCAGGCTCTGAAAGCGAACGGTCGCAGTTAATGCCGCGCCGCAGCATAATGGCGGTGAAGGCCTGGGAAGTCAAGGAAAGCCTGCTTTCCGATGTCGGACATCGGGCGGCAGCGGCCGTTTTTCCAGGATGAACGGCTTTCCTTCCCACCCTGCGGGGAACATAACCCCGCCCATGCCGACCGAGAGCGTCATCCTGAGCGAACCCTATGCCGGATTGCAGGCGCAGGCGCTTGGGCTGGCGGAGGCGGCCGGGCTATCGCCGTATATCATGGAGTTGCGGCCGCGCCGGCCCTGGGCGTGGGTGGGTGCGGCGGCCTGGCCGGCGCCGCTGCGCGCGGTCGGGCTGCGCGCGCCGCCGCCGGGCGTGCTGTTCACCGCAGGGGGAACGGCGGGGGCAGTGGGAGCGGCCTGCCACAGGCGCGGCAGTGTGGTGGTGCAGGTGCAGAACCCGCGCCTGCGCTTGCGCCATTTCGACCTGGTGGTGGCCAACGCGCATGACGGGCTGGCCGGGCCCAATGTGATCGTGACCCGCACCGCGCTGCATCGGGCTACGCCGGAGCGGCTTGCTGCGGCGCGGGCGACATGGGCCGAGCGTCTGTCCGGGCTGCCACGCCCGTTGGTGGCGGTGCTGGTTGGTGGCAGCAACGGGCGGTTCCGGCTGGGAGCGGCGGAGGGCGCGCGCTTGGCGGGGCAACTCGCAGGGATGATGGTCCGGGACCGGGTGGGGGTAGCGCTCACCGCGTCCCGCCGCACGTCTGCTGCGGTGCGCGACACGTTGCGGGCGGCGCTGGTGCCGAAAGGCGCGTGGGTGTGGGACATGCAGGGGGAGAACCCGTATTTTGGCTTGCTGGCCCTGGCGGACGCGATCGTGGTGACGGTGGACAGCATCTCGATGGTGTCCGAGGCGGTGGCGACGCATGCGCCGGTGTTGCTGGCGGAACTGCCCGGGCGCTCGGCCCGGATAGGCAGGTTCACGCGCGGGTTGCTGGAAGCGGGGCGGGTGAGGCCGTATTCCGGCCGCTTAGAGAGTTGGCCGGTAGAGCCGATCGACGATACGGCGCAGGCCGGCCGGGAGGTCCGCCGCCGGTTGGGATTGTAGACCAGCCAAGACAGCCCGCCTGCTGTGAGTTCGCCAAAGCGGAGCAAAATTCTTTTGGTTCTTTTTAAAAAAGAACCGCTTGCTGAGTGGAGTTCGTTGCATTGCTAGACATCCAGACCTTCGACGCGCGCCGTGGCGGGAACGTCCTCTACAAGGCGTTCACGCACCCGCTGGCCGCCGAGGCGATGGCGGCGCTGGCAGCCGACTTACGCCAAGCGGGACCGCTGGCGGTGTTCGATCCGGAGGCGATAGCGGCGGCGCTGTATGCGCTGCATCCGGACATGCCGGTGCCGGTGGCGTACTACGTGCAGGACGTGGCGGCTCTGGATGGCGCGCTGGCCGGCGTGGCCGCGCGGCCGGTGACGGAATTGGGCCAGTGCCGGGCTGCAACGCTGCTGATCGCCGGGTTCGATACCGGACGCATCGAGGGGCGAGTACGGGCGTTGTGTCCGGAAGTTGTGCGTGTGACGTCATTGGACCGGACGCGGCTGCCGGCGGCGATGCTGACCGCGCGTGGATATCTGGACAGGCTGAATTTCGCGACGAACCACGCGTTTTTCCGTGACGCGGACGGCAAGCATACGCGGCTGACCAGTGCCAATTACTGGGCGGGGTATGGGGCGCGGGCGGTTCGTTTGTGGTTGCGGCTGTTTGGTGCGGATGGCGAGGTGCTGGCGACCTGGGAAGAGGAGCTGCCAGTGAGTTCCGCAGGGTTTTCCATCGACAGCCGGCAGGTCCGGGCACGTTTCGGGCTGGGCCCGTTCACCGGGCAGTTGTTCCTGCACGCGATCGGGGTCGCCGGGCATGACGTGGTGAAATATGCGCTGGACGTCTACGGGGATGATTGCGAGGGCTGCGACCTCGAGCTTTCGGTGACGCATGATGCGAATGCCTGGCCGTCCGACAGGTATGCGGGGCTGCCGGCACCCGGGTCGGACGAGCAGGTTCTGCTATGGGTGCAGAACTCGCACGCGGCAGCAATCCCCGCCGGCGCCATCACACTGGATCGCATGGGGGCCGAGCAGCCGGTGGCGCTGTCGCGGGAGGTGGCGCCGTTTGCAAGCCTTGCTGTGGACGTGCGGGAGTTGCTGCCAGATGTAGCATGGCCGGAGCAGCTGGAATTGCGCACCGGGCGGCATGTCGTGCGGCCGCGTTACGAGATATTGAAGCGCGGGCACTCGCGCGTGGCGCATGTGAATGTGGAGCGGGCGGATTTGCGGCCCGACCCCGGCATACGCACGCTGCACAATCTTCTCGGGCGCGGCTACATCCTGCCGTTTCCGGTGTTGCCGCCGGCATCGTTCCGCACGATCGTGCAGCCGAACCCGATGGCTGAGTGGCAGGACAGCCTGCCGCTGCGAGTGGATGTCTTCAGCGAGGACGGGCGGCTGACCGCGCAACGATTCCTCGGCAATCTGGGACGCGGCCATTCCGTGGCGCTGGATCTGGCGGAGCTGGGCGCCGACGCGGGACATGCCGAACTGGTCTATGATTTTCGCGACGGCGGTGCGGCGGACGGTTGGATGCACGGCCTGTTCCGCTACGAGCATCGCGCCAGCGGCCATGCCGCCGATACGAGCTTCGGAGCCCACATCTTCAACACCGCGATGACGTTCAAGGACGAGCCGCAAAGCTATTCCGGTCCGCCTCCCGGGCTGACGACGCGGCTGTTCCTCAAATTGGGGATCGGCGTGCGGCGGAGTTTTGCGGTGCTGATCTATCCGGCAAGTGCCGACTGGCATGCGTTTTCCACGACCGAGTTGCAGCTGGTGGGCGGGAACGGCGAGGTCGTCGCGACCGAGGCGTTGCGGATTGCGTGTTCCGGGTCGTCGCTGGTCAGGCCGCACGAGGTGTTCGGGGCGGATGCGCTGCTGCGGGCCGGCGAGCGCGGCTACGTGCTGGTGCGCGACCTCACATGCCGGCTGTTCGGGTATCACGGGCTGGATGACGGGCAGGGCGGGTTTTCGCTGGACCACATGTTCGGGTTCTGACCTGATCGCGGGCGTGCCGCGCGTCCATGGGCGGCGGCCGCGAATGCGCTTTACCAGGCCGCGGCGGCGCGGATAGTGTACCAATGCAGTGCGGCATCCCGACCGGGGCGCAGGCAGGGGAGCGCGCGTGAGGATATCGGGGTTAGTGGGTGCGATGGCCGTGCTGGGCGTGGCGCAGCCTTGTCTTGCCCAGCAGAGCACCACGCCGGCGGCACAGGCCATCACGCCGAGCGCGCCTGGTGCGGCCAGCCCCGGAGCGCCGAAAGTCGTGCCGCCCAAAGCGGCGGCTACGTCAGGCGCGATCGAGGACGTGATCGTGACGGCGACACGGCGGCCGGAGCGGCTGCAGCGTGTGCCGATCAGCATCACGTCGGTGGGCGAGCGTGAGCTGAAGCAGCGCGGCACGGACGATCTGGGCGGGATCGCGCAACTGGCGCCCGGGTTGAACCTGAACAACCAGGGTGTGGCGCAGGAGAACCCGACTCTGCGCGGCGTGAGCACCGGCGCCAGCACCAACCAGGGCGCACAGCAGGCGACGGTCGGCCTGTACCTGGACGACATACCGGCGCAGAGTGCGGCAGTGCAGGGTGGCGCGGTGGACATCCCGCTGTTCGACATACAGCGCGTGGAAGTGTTGCGCGGACCGCAGGGAACGCTGTTCGGATCGGGCTCGCTGAGCGGCGGCATACGCATCCTGACGAACAAGCCCGATCTGGAGAATTACGGCGCCACGATCGATCTTACCGGCAGCGGGACCGATGATGGCGGGGCGAACGACGCGCTGAACCTGGAGGCCAACTTCCCGATCGTGCCGGACAGGCTGGCAGTGCGAGTGGTGGGGTATGACCGGTTTGCCAGCGGCTATGTCGACAACATCGAGACGCGGCAGCGCGACGTGAACGATCTGCGGAACTGGGGCGGCCGCTTGCTGGTCGATGCGCAGCCGACCGAAGCCCTGAATGTGCTGCTGACGTTCATCCACGAGAACGCCTACGGATCGAGCGACGGGCGAACGATCTATGGCACGAGCAACCCCAACATCGATCCTGCCCGCGATGAGGACACGCTGAGCGAGGAAGGCCAGCTTGCCCAGTATGTCGGCTATAATCTGGCGGCGAGCTATGATCTGGGCGATGTGCGGCTGTTCGATTCCACGACCTATGCCGTGCGGCAGTCAGGTGGGTCGCTGGATTTCTCCGGCTACCAGAACCTCGTGCTGGGCCTGTTCGGCGCGCCGGCGCAGGATTTCAATCGGCCCGATGCCGGCCATGATTTCAGCCAGTCCGATACGTTCACGCAGGAAGTGCGGTTGTCTTCGGAGGGCGACGGGCCGCTGAAATACACGGTTGGCGCTTTCTACCAGCACATAACGGGAAGTGCGGGGCAGACGATCTTCTCGTCGCTGACGGAAAACTACCTCGGCTCGCTGCTCGGCGGCCCGCAACCGGCATTCGGCAACCTCGGCGATCTGCAGGCAACCCAGCAGCAATCCGAGGAGGCGCTGTTCGGGGAAGGCACTTACACGGCCGGCAAATTCGATTTCACGCTGGGCCTGCGCGCGAGCCGGACCGATGTGTCGTTCGTGACCAAGACGACAGGGCTGACCTTCACCGATTCGCTTTCCACTGTTCCGGTGGTGACGCCCGGCAGTCAGAAGGGGTATCCGATTACACCGCGTTTCGCCGTGGATTACCGCGCCACGCAGGACCTGACGATCTACGCGCAGATCTCGCGCGGCTTCCGCACCGGCGGCCCGAACCTGACGTACGGCTTCTCGCCTGGCATACCGGCATCCTACACGTCGGACACGCTGTGGAATTATGAGCTCGGCGAAAAGGCGCTGCTGCTGGACGGCAGGCTGCGCATCAATTCGGATGTGTATTTCATCGACTGGTCCAACATCCAGATACCCACGCAGAGCGCGGCGGGCAACCTCTACATCCAGAACGCCGGAAACGCGCATTCCTATGGTTTGGAAAGCGAGATCGCGGCATCACCCACGCATTGGCTGGACGTCGGGACGTCGGTTTCGCTGAACCGGGCCGAGATCGCCACGAACGACCCGACCCTGGTGCGGGCGACCGGGGCGCTGGGCGTGTTCAGCGGGGATCGGCTGCCCGCGGCGCCGCAATTCACCATCAGCGACTACGCGCAGTTGAATTTCGACGTGGCGCATTATCCCGCCTATTTTCGGGTCGATGAGAACTATGTGGGCGAGGAGACCACCGATTTTGCCGATAAAGGGGCGAAGTTCGGCAATTTCAGCCTGGTGAACCTACGCGCCGGGGTGCATGTCGGCTCGGCCGAGATAGTGGCTTTTGTGAACAATGCCTTCGACAATAACGGGATCAACAACGCGCTGGAGGCGACGTTCGCGGACCATTACGCCACGCAGCTCAAGTCAGCGTTCCGGAACCGTCCGCTGACCGCCGGGCTGACGTTCCGGGACTCCTTCTAGTGGCGGTCCCTGCCTGGTCTGCCGTGCCCGGCTATACACCTGCTGGCACAGGCGATAGGGCGGACTTCTTCCGTCAGCAGCAACGCATCTGAATGTTTCTTGGCGTCACCTACGAAATGCCCTAATTAGGACGGCGATCCGGAGGTGGTGCATGCGGACCTTGAACATTGCGGCTTGTCTCATGAGCCTGGCAGCAGGTCCTGCGCTCGCCCAAGACTATCCCGCCCGTGCTCCAGTGCCCCCGGAGGGGTTCGACGCGCTGCACGCCAGCGATTCTGCGCGCGCCTATTACGGGATGCCGGCCCGGCCGGCCCGGGCCGGCGCCAATGCCGCCAGTGCCAATGCGGCGTGGACCAAGGGCATGGCCGCCGCGCGGCACTACGTGGTGCCCGAGATACACATGATGGCGCGCCGGCACGGGCCGGAGCGGCGGCCGCTTCAGGGCCTGCCGCAAGGTTTGCGGGCGGACGCCGAGGCAGCCACGAGCACGAACTGGACAGGAGAGTCGCTGGTCAGCAATGCGCTGAGCTTCGGCAACGGCGCGTTCAAACAGGTTCTTGGACTGTGGGTGGTGCCATCCGTGCAGCAGGCGGTAGGCACGTGCAGCGGGACGGATGTGTCTGCGATCTGGGTGGGGCTCGATGGCGCTCGTGGCGTAAGCAGTGACGTGTTACAGGCCGGCACGGAAGGCGATGTAGGCTGCGTGAACGGCAACCCGGCGCCCAACATCTATCCCTGGTTTGAGTGGTATCCAGACTACTCCTACGAGATCACCAATTTTCCGTTGGCCGTTGGATCTTCGGTCTTCGTTTCCGTGCAGGCGACCAGTGCCACAACCGGCACGGCCATGATCGTGAACCTGCAGACCGGCGCCTACACCACAACGCCGATCACGCCACCGGCCGGCACGCAGCTGATTGGAAATAGCGCCGAATGGATCATGGAGCGGCCCACTTTGGAGAACGACCAGTTGGGCACGCTGTCCGACTTTGGCGTGGCGATGATGTGCTACGAGCTCGCCCAAGCCGTGGGCGTCAGTGGCTCGGTCTCGCCAGGGATGCCGGGTGCCGGACAGGGTTCTTACCTGGTCACCATGTTGAACAATTTTAACCAGACGATCGCGGGGACGGCAGCGATGGGACCAACCGGCCAGGCTTTCTCGGTGCAGGGCCCAACGCAGTAGGCGTGCTCGCCGCTGGTTCGGCAGGGCTGGCAGCGGGCGCCAGCCTAAACCACTATTTGGCCGCGAGTGACGCCTGGCGGGCGTTGGGCTGGTCCTTGGCAGGCGGCAGCGGTTCGCTGGCAGCGGCCTCCAGCATCCGCTTCTTCTGGAAGGCCGCACGGCGGATGTGGGTGGCTATCTCCCGCAGGTCGGCAGGATTTATGACATAGATACCGTTTCGGGCAGCGTCCTCGCGGAACTCGGGAGCCAAGGCCTGCTGGCTGAGTATTCCCATGATGATGCCGCTTGGACCCGATATCGCCGTGGCGTCCTTCACCAGCGTGGCCAGAGACAACGTCTCCGCCGTGTGCATGCCGAGTGCCAGGCCGATGCCATCCTTTCGGGCGCGGATGTGCATAGGGGGTACGGCGTCCAGCATAGTCCAGCCGTTCCGCTTCAGGTAGGCCCTGGTCAGGCGGACCTGTTGAGCAAAGGTAAGACTGGCGGGCCAGGAGCCCGGATCGGCGGCGCGGCGGCTACGGCGCCAGGCCCACAGGGCACCACCGGCGACGGCGATGCCGGCGGCGATCACGGCGATTACGGCTACGATGCTGGCGTCCGGCTCAGATCCGGCACACGAAAGGCATATGGCACAGGGACGACGCGGCCGTCACACGCGCTCTGGCACGCGAGCGCCGCTTTGGGCTTGCCGGATAGTGGCGGCGTCTATCAGGCATTGGGGTAGGCGTTTTGTGGATATCTGGTTGCCGCCGCCTGTGGGTGCGGGTGGGGTAGGCTTGGGCGGCTCGGGATCCCAGGAGCCGCCTTGGGAACGCCGGGTGGAAATGAGGTCCCGAACCGCAAGGGCCAGTGGCACGCCGAAGGTGAGTGTGCCGCTAAGGATTATCTGGGTTCCTGGCGTCATGCGGGGCGTTCCACATATGGCGGGTCTGGGACTGAGCTTGGCACCAAGGCGGGTGGGACGCTAGCGGAAAAGCGGCCTGACAGCGGCGGTTGCCGATCGTTACAGCAACCGGGTGGTTCCAGGGAGCGTTTCTGGAGAGATAAATATCAAGGAGCGTGTAATGCGTAAGACGATTGCGGTCTTTCTGCTACTGGCCGCGGCTGTGCCGCTGAGCGGCTGTATTGTGGCCGGACCAGGTGGCGGCGGTGGATGGTGTTACTATCACCCCTACCGTTGCAGGTAACTGAATAAAAAAGCCGCCGGGAGTTGCGCTCCCGGCGGCTTTGTCACTGCAGTCAGAGATTGAGTGACTTCGGTTCAAGAAGCGGACGAATACTGTTCCGTACTACTGCCTAGGTGATCGATTGCCTGTGATGGCAAACGACCAGTCCGACAGCTTGTAGTGCGGGACCTCGGCCCTATTCTATTGAGCCACTCTACTTTTTTGTTCGTTTACTTGGCGTGTTCGGCCGTCTTGGGCTTGGCGTGCTCGGTGCTCTTGGCATGCGCCTTGGTGGTGCTCTCATGCGCCTTGGTCGAGTGACCATGGGCTTCCGTGGCGTGCTTGTGAGCGGTCGCGTGGTCGCCCTTGTCGTGGTGCTCGGCGGCGCTCTTGTGGGACTTCGCGGCCTTCTCGTGGTGTTCCGCGGCCTCGTGATGGGTTGTCTTGGGCATGTCTGGCGTCCTTTGTTGTCATGCGCTTCTGTGGCGCACGGGTGAATAACGCCGGGGTGTGATGGCGGTTGCCGAAACCGTGTTTGGCGGCCCCGGCAACCGTGTCCCACCTGGATGGGCGTCAGCTCAGGCCAGCCAAAGCGCGGCGCAGGGCAGTAGCGCCCGGGCTGCTGACGGCGTGTCCGAGCACGATCTGCGACGTGGTGACCGGGTGGCCGTAATAGCTGGCATCCGCGTCGTTCTGCGGCTCGATAGCGGAGCCTTCCAGCGAGATGCCGGCATAGACGCCCGAGGAGGAGGCCCAGGTTATGACGTCCGCGCCGCCATGCGTGGTGGTGGAGCCTTCGACTTCCGAGCCGAGCGTAGCGATTGCCAGGCCGGCGTCGGCGCCGATCTTGAAGTGGTTCTGCATGATGGCGCGCAGCGCCTTTTCGGACTGGATGAACAGGATCAGTTCGCTCTCCGTGGCGCCGATCTGCAGGCCGAAGCTGCCCGAGGCTATGGTGTAGAAGGCAGGGTCCGACCAGCCATGCGCGCCGCGTACGAGAAGCACGGCGGTGCCGCCCTGGCCGCCGAAGAAGAAGCCGGCCTTGAAGATTCGCGGGGCGATAAAGACGGCGCGCGTGGTGGCCAGCATCTGGCGGGCGTTGCCGAACTCCTTATCACGGCGAAGGTCCTGCAGCGTGCCGAGCGCATGGTCGATCGTCGCCTGCTGGTCAGGACCGGCGAAGGCGGGGGCGGGCAGGATGGCGGAGCCGAACACGGCGCCCGCGAGTATCGTCGATATGGCGGCCCAGCGCCTGATGGTCGTCATGGTTCTACGTCCTTTTGTTCGGCGAATTTGCCGGGTTTGGCCGGCGTGGGCGCCGGCTGACGAACGGCACAACCTTGCTGACAGGGGAATGTTCCCTGGGGCGTGCGGAAATCAAGAGAGCTATGCGCGGGACAGTTCCCTCACGAGTGCGCGCAGCGCGGCGACGAGCGGGGCGGCGAAGGCGGGATCGTAGGCGTCTGGCCGGGCCTCGTCCGTGTAGGTGCGCTGGGCGAGTTCGAGCTGGATGGCGTGGATGCCCTGCGACGGGCGCCCGTAATGGCGGGTGATATGGCCGCCGAGAAAGCGGCCGTTCAGCACCGTGGTGAAGCCATGCGGGGCGGTGGCGGCCAGCGCGCGGGCCGTCAGTTCCTGGCCGGCGGAGGCGCCGCCGTTGGTGCCGTAATTCAGGTCCGGCAGCTGGCCGGGGAACAGGCGGGGTATCTGTCCGCGAATGGAATGTGCGTCCAGCAGGTGGACCACGCCGTGGCGCGCGTGCAGGCGGGCCAGCTCGGCTTGCAGCGCCTGGTGGTAGGGTGACCAGTAGAGCGGGATGCGGCGGGCGACCTCCCCGGCGGCGAGCGCACCGGGATAGAGCGGCGCGCCGGCAAACGTCTGTGTGGGGCAGACGGCCGTTTCGTGCTGGCCCGGATAGAGGAGGCCGCCATCGGGGTTGCGGTTGAGATCCACCACCGTGCGGCTGTGTGTGGCGACCAGCAGGCTGGCACCTGCCGCGGCGGCGAAATCGTATAGGCGGTCCACATGCCAGTCCGTGTCGAGAAGCTGGCGCCCGGCGGGCGTGAGCTGGGCCGCGATGTCCGGCGGCAGGTAGGTGCCGGCATGCGGGACCGAGACGAGGAGCGGGGTGGTGCCCTGGTGCAGCGTGTAGGTGGCGGGTGGCATCCGATACTATCCGACTGGCGCGCGCCTCTAGGCAAGTTGGCCGGCGTTTCGGGGCTACTCGCCGACTTCAGGCCAGAACTCCGGCCGCGCAGCCAGAAGTCTTTGCAAGAAAGCAGGCCCTGCTTGCCTATCCGACTTGCTGCCCCGGCACGGCGAACGCGCCATTCTCCACGAGCCGCGTCACTGCCGCGATGTCCGGCGCGAAGAACCGATCCTCAGTGTAAGGCGGGATTTCCGCGCGTATCGTGGCGATGGCGGCTTGCAGCCTGGCGGAGGTTTGGTGCGGCGCGTGAAAGCCGATGCCCTGCGAGGCGGCAAGCAACTCTATGGCGACGATGGCGGCGGTATTGTCGCACATGTCATGCAGGCGGCGGGCGGCGAAGGTTGCCATGCTGACATGGTCCTCCTGGTTGGCGCTGGTGGGCAGGCTGTCCACGCTGGCGGGGTGGGCCAGCGACTTGTTCTCGCTGGCCAGGGCGGCGGCAGTGACCTGGGCGATCATGAAACCCGAGTTGATGCCCGGGTCGGTGACGAGAAAGGCAGGCAGGCGGGACATCGTGGGGTCGGTGAGCAGAGCCGTACGTCGTTCGGAAAGCGCGCCGATCTCGGCTATGGCGAGTGCGATGGTGTCGGCGGCGATGGCGACAGGTTCGGCGTGGAAGTTGCCGCCGGAGAGGATTTCGCCGTCGTCCGGGAAGACCAGCGGATTGTCGCTGGCTGCGTTGGCTTCGATCGTGAGGGTTCGGGCGGCGTTCTGCAGCGTGTCCAGGCAGGCGCCCATGACCTGGGGCTGGCAGCGCAGGCTGTAGGGGTCCTGGACGCGGCCGCAATCTAGGTGGCTGAGGCGGATCTCGCTGCCGGCAAGAAGGTGGCGGAAGGCGGCGGCGACGGTGATCTGGCCTGGTTGGCCGCGGGCGGCGTGGATGCGGGCGTCGAAGGGGGTGTCGCTGCCTTTCGCGGCATCGACCGAGAGGGCGCCGGCAATGATGGCGGCGCCAAAGAGACGTTCCGCGCGAAACAGGGCGGACAGTGCCAGCGCGGTGCTGGCCTGGGTGCCGTTCAGCAGAGCGAGGCCTTCCTTGGGTCCCAGTACCAGGGGGGCGATGCCGGCCTTTGTCAGCGCTTCGCCGGCCGGCATGCGGTCACCGGCCAGGGTAGCGTCACCCACGCCGATCAGGGTGGCCGAGAGGTGGGCCAGGGGGGCCAGGTCGCCGGAGGCGCCCACTGATCCCTTGGCCGGGATGCAGGGCAGCAGGCGGGCGTCAAGGCAGGCCAGGATCTGGTGGAGCACCTGCAGGCGCACCCCGGAGAAGCCGCGGGCGAGGCTCTGGATTTTCAGGGCCATGATCAGGCGGGTGATTTCGGGGGAGAGATCCGGGCCGGTGCCAGCGGCGTGGGAGAGGACCAGGCGGCGCTGCAGTTCGGCCAGCTTCCCGGCTGGTATGGAGGTTTGGGCAAGTATGCCGAAGCCGGTGTTCACGCCGTAAGTGGTGCGGCCGGAGGCTACGATCCCGGCGATGGTGGCGGCCGAGGCTTCGATAGACGCGTGGCATGAGTGGTCGAGCGAGACCGGTTCGCCTGCGGCCAGGCGGCGCAGGTGGGCGAGCGTCAGGGGGGTGCCTAGGGGGAGCGTCATCTGGCCGCGGCGCCCCTTGGTGCCGGGCCGAAGTGGTTCGGCATCGATTGCTTCTCGCTCGTTACCAAGGCGGGTTTTCGGTTGGCGGTCCGGAGAATGCAAGCGCGCCTGCGGGCCGCAGCCCTGTCCGGGCCGCAATCGCGCCCGCGGCGACGCTGCAAAAGGACGCCGGGTCGTCTTCGCCCGACAGGAGAAGCAAAGTATTTCCTGCTGCTTCGGCCGCCCAATCGTCTGGTATTTCCAGGCGTGACAGCCTGATCCGAGGGCGACGAGCGTGATTTCTCTAAGTTATTTGCGACTGGAGGCTCCGCTACTTTAACTGACACTAAACAGATACGACATGTTAATGTATCTACATTGCCGAGCGGATCCGAGCCGGGGGCGAAATACGACCTCTGGTTTACCGGACGTTCACCGCGCTGCGCCGAGAATGCACAACTTCCTTGGAGCCAGACTTCATGTCGGCGGCGATTCGCGCCCATCCCGGACCGTATAGAACTGCGCTCGATCACCTTTGGCTGGGGCAAGATGCCGATGTCGCCCTCGCCGACCGGGACGCGCTGCTTCTGGCGGTGTTCGAGACGGATACCGTTGGGGTGACGGAGACGGACGCGGCCGACGGGCGTTTCCTGCGCGTCAACCGGCGGTTCTGCGAGATGAGCGGCCGTACCGAGGCGGAGCTGCTCGGCGGGTTGCGGCCGGAGGACATCGTGCGTCCGGATTTCCGCGCCGCCGCCGGCGAGGAGCGCCGGGCGGCCGTGCTTGCGCACGGACGATGGGACGCCGAGGTCTGCTACCTGCGACCGGATGGCAGCGCAATCTGGGCGCGTGTCGGTGTCATCGTCTGCAGGCGTGGGCTGGACAGCCAGCCGTCCCGCCTGTTCGCGCTCGTCCAGGACATCACCGGCAATCGTGCTGCCGAGGAGCGGCTGCATGAGAGCGAGGCGTTTTTGCGGCTGAGCATGGAGGCCGGCCATATCGGCACCTTCCGGCACAATTTCGTCACCGGCCTGATAGAATGTGGCCCTGACGCGCGCGCCCTGCACGCATTGCCCGATGGATACGCGCCCGTCACCAACGAGGTCTGGATCAACACGATCCTGCCGGAGGACCGGGCGCGGCTGCGCGCCGAAGCGGCGGACGCGTTCGCGCAGGGTGTGGTGGACATCACCTACTATTACCGCATCCATCACCCTGTGCTCGGCCAGGTGCGCCACCTCGAGGTGCGTACGCGCTACAGCTACGGCGAAGGCGGACACGCCGAGTCGTCGATCGGGGTGGTGATCGACGTGACCGAAAGCCGGGAATCGCAGGCGCTGCTCAGCCTGAGCCTGGAGTTCGGCGGCATTGGCGATTTCCGCCACGATCTGGTGGCAGGTCTCGTCTATCTCGGCGCAAGCACGCGCGCCATGTACGGGTTTCCGCCCACCCGTGCGGTCATCACGTCCAAGGAATGGTTTGCCCAACTGCTGCCGGAGGAGGGTCCGCGCGTCCTGACCTATCTGCGGCAGGTGCTGGGGAGCGGCGAGCAGCACGCTGCCGTCGACTATCGCCTGCTGGTGGATGGACAGGTGCGGCACATCCAGGCCCGGGTCAGGATGGAGTATGGGCTGGACGGCACGCCGCTGCGCGGGCTGGGGGTGGTCATAGATGTGACCGAGCAGCGCGAGGCGGAAGCCAAGATCGTGCACATCGCGCACCACGACGTGCTCACCGGCCTGCCGAACCGACTGTTGTTCAGCAAGGGACTTGCGACATTCGTGTCCCAGGCAAGCGAAAGGACGGGTGCCGGCAGCGGCTTCGCGATGCTCTGCCTCGATCTGGACCGCTTCAAGGAAGTAAACGACACGCTCGGGCATCACGTGGGGGACGCGTTGCTCTGCGAGGTGAGCAGGCGGCTGCAAGGCAGCCTTCGCAAGGGGGACCTGCTCGCCCGGCTGGGCGGTGACGAGTTTGCCATACTCGCGGCCTTCACTGACGGTCCGCAGGACATCAGCAATCTTGCGGAACGGCTGGTGCGCGTGCTGGCCGCGCCGTTCGAGATCGACGGTCAGATGGTGATGGCGGGCGCTAGCATCGGTATCGCACTCGCGCCGGCCGACAGCCTGGACGGGGATGCCCTGCTGCGATCGGCGGACCTCGCCTTGTATCGGGCGAAGGCTGAAGGACGGGGAGGGTGGCTGTTCTTCCGGCCGGAGATGAACGCGCAGTCGCAGCTTCGCCGCAAGATGGAGCTCGATATGCGCCGCGCGATCGAGCAGAACGAGTTCGCGCTGTTCTACCAGCCGATCGTGAACATCGGCACGCTCCGGGTGAGCGGGTTCGAGGCGCTGATACGCTGGCGCCATCCCGAGCAGGGCCTGATCGCACCGGACCGCTTCATACCCCTGGCCGAGGAGATCGGCCTGATCGTTCCGATTGGCGAGTGGGTGCTGGCGGAGGCGTGCCGCGAGGCGGCCTCGTGGCCAGCGGGCAAGATCGCCGTCAATCTCTCGCCGGCGCAGTTCGCCAGCCGCAGCCTGGTGGATGCCGTGACGGGAGCGCTGTGCCAATCCGGCCTGGAAGCGGCGCGGCTGGAACTGGAGATCACAGAGACGGTGATGCTGCGGGATACCGAGGAGACGCTTGCCACACTGCACCGGTTGAAATCGCTCGGCGTGCGTATCGCGATGGACGATTTCGGGACCGGCTACTCGTCCCTGAGCTACCTGCAACGATTTCCTTTCGACAAGGTGAAGATCGATCGCTGTTTCATTGAGCAGCTTGGGGTCTCCCGCCAGAGCGAGCCGATCGTGCGCGCCGTGGTCAGCTTGTGCGACGGTCTGGAGATGGTGACTACGGCGGAAGGCGTGGAGACTGCCGACCAGCTCTGCCGGCTGGCCGCGGCGGGATGCCAGCAGGCGCAGGGCTACCTGTTCAGCAAGCCCAGGCCGGCTGGCGAAATCGCAGAAAGCGTCTGTCAGATCGAGCAGCTGGCGCGGCTTGATGCTTGGGGACTAATGCGTTTCCGGACGCAGCCGGATGCGAGTGACACTGCTGCGTCGCTATGGTCTTGCGGCTCCCAAGGCGCAGCGAGAGCGCGAGCAGGACTATTCCGGTTAACGAAAAAAGCCGAGAAGTAGCCCGCCGGCATTGGCGGTTGCCTGTCAAGAACCCTGTGCCTTGCCGTGATTTCCGCCGAGCATCGGCAGATCGAGATCGAACCGCCGAGCGCACGCGATGGCGCGTTCGTAGCCGGCGTCCGCGTGGCGCATGACGCCGCTGGCGGGGTCGTTCCACAGCACGCGTTCCAGACGGCGGTCGGCGTCCTCGGTGCCGTCGCAGACGATGACCATGCCGCTGTGCTGGCTGTATCCCATGCCGACGCCGCCGCCGTGGTGCAGCGAGACCCAGGTGGCGCCGCTGGCGGTGTTGAGCAGCGCGTTCAGCAGGGGCCAGTCGCTGACGGCGTCCGAGCCGTCGGCCATCGCTTCGGTCTCGCGGTTGGGACTGGCGACGCTGCCGCTGTCCAGATGGTCGCGGCCGATGACGATGGGCGCGCGCACGCGGCCGGTGCGGACGAGGTCGTTGAAGGCGAGGCCCACGCGATGGCGGTCACCCAGGCCGAGCCAGCAGATGCGGGCGGGCAGGCCCTGGAAGCGGATGCGGGTGCGGGCGTGGGTGAGCCAGGTGTGCAGCGCGGTGTCGTGCGGCATAAGGGCGGCGACCGTCTCGTCGGTGACGCGTATGTCGTCCGGGTCGCCGGAGAGGGCGACCCAGCGGAACGGGCCGCGGCCTTCGCAGAACAGGGGGCGGATATAGGCGGGGACGAAGCCCGGGAAATCGAACGCGTCGGCCAGGCCTTCGTCGCGGGCGACCTGACGTATGTTGTTGCCGTAGTCGACCGTGGGGATGCCGGCGCGATGGAAGCCGAGCATGGCTTCGACGTGGCGCCGCATGGAGGCGCGCGCGGCGGCGGCGACCGCGGCGGGGTCGGTGTGACGGCGGTCTTCCCATTCGGCGACGGTCCAGCCGGCGGGCAGGTAGCCATTCGTGGGGTCGTGGGCGGAGGTCTGGTCCGTGACGACGTCCGGGCGTATGCCGCGGGCGAGGATTTCGGGGAACAGCTCGGCGGCGTTGCCCAGCAGGCCGACCGAGACGGGTTTGCCGGTCAGGCGCGCGCGGTCGAGCATCGCCAGGGCCTCGTCGAGCGTGGCGGCCTGGACGTCCAGGTAGGCGGTCTCCAGGCGTTTCTCGATGCGGCTCTGCTGGGCTTCGATGGCGAGCATGGAGGCGCCGGCCAGGGTGGCGGCGAGCGGCTGCGCGCCGCCCATGCCGCCCAGGCCCGCGGTGAGTATCCAGCGGCCGGCGAGCGAGCCGCCGAAATGCTGGCGGCCGATTTCGACAAAGGTTTCGTAGGTGCCTTGGACGATGCCCTGGCTGCCGATGTAGATCCAGGAGCCTGCCGTCATCTGGCCGTACATCATCAGGCCGAGGCGATCGAGGTGGGAGAAGTGCTCCCACGTGGCCCAATGGGGGACCAGGTTGGAGTTGGCGATCAGCACGCGCGGCGCGTTGGCGTGGGTGCGGAAGATGCCGGCGGGCTTGCCGGACTGGACGAGCAGGGTGTCCTCGTCCGACAGCGTGGTGAGAGCGGCGACGATGGCGTCGTAGCACGGCCAGTTGCGGGCGGCGCGGCCGATGCCGCCATAGACGACGAGGTCTTCCGGGCGTTCGGCCACGTCAGGATCCAGGTTGTTCATCAGCATGCGCAGTGGCGCTTCGGTCTGCCAGGAGCGGGCGGTGAGCTTGCTTCCGGTAGCGGCGCGTATCTGGCGTAGATTTTTCATCTGCTTGCGCCTTTGGTTTCGGGTGCGATCAAGGAAGAAAGCAGTCCTTTTTTGAAAAAAAGGACCAAAAAACTTTTGTTCCCCACGCATTTGCGGCGGCTGCGTGCTCTAAGGATAGATCGCGGCTATCGACACACCGCAGGAAAACAAGTTTTTTTTCTTTTTTTCAGAAAAGAAGATCTCCCTTCCTTTCCAGGTCAGGAACAACGCGTGCTCCCCGTTACTCGTGTGCTGCCGGGCCTGGCACTGTGCCTTCTGGTCACGCTCGCCGCCACCGCCCTCCAGTTCGCCGAGACGCGGATCGCAGGAGAGGCATATCTGGAGGCGCTGGTGCTGGCGATCCTGCTTGGTGTGGCAATACGCACAGTCTGGACGCCTGGGCCGCGCTGGCATGCGGGTATCGCCTTCAGCGCAAGGTTTCTGCTGGAAGCGGCGGTCGTCCTGCTGGGCGCCTCGGTCAGCGCGCGCACTGTGCTGGCACTGGGGCCGGCGCTGCTGGGCGGCATTGTGCTGGTGGTGGCTGTCGCGATCATGACGAGCTACGCCATCGGCCGGCTGCTGGGGTTGAAGCAGCGCATGGCTATCCTGGTGGCGTGTGGCAATTCGATCTGCGGCAACTCGGCGATCGCCGCGGTCGCTCCGGTGATCGGGGCGGATGGCGACGACGTCGCTTCCTCGATCGCGTTCACTGCCGTGCTTGGCGTGATCGTGGTGCTGCTGCTGCCGCTGCTGGTGCCGGTCCTGCTGCTGTCGCTGACGCAATACGGCGTGCTGGCGGGGCTGACCGTCTATGCGGTGCCGCAGGTGCTGGCGGCGACGCTGCCGATCGGCGCGTTGAGCAATCAGGTCGGCACCGTGGTGAAACTGGTGCGCGTGCTGATGCTGGGGCCGGTGGTGCTTTGCCTTTCGCTGCTGACCAGGCGGTTGCGGGACGAGGCTGAGGCCGTGGCGCCCGGGGTGTTGGCGGGCGACCGCCCGGCGCAAGGCGGGCCTGCTTTGCGCGAGCTGGTGCCGTGGTTCATCGTGGGTTTCCTGGCGGTCCTGGCATTGCGTTCGCTGGGAGTGATCCCGGTGGCGCTGCTGCTGCCGGTCAAAACGGTGGCCGCGGTGCTGACGACGGTCTCGATGGCGGCGCTTGGGCTGGGCGTGGACGTACGCGTGGTGGCAAAGGCCGGGCTGCGGGTGACGGCGGCCGTCACTCTGTCGTTGATTGTGCTTGGCGGGATCAGCCTGGGGCTCATCCGGCTGCTCGGCATTGCATGATCGCGGGCTGACGATGCGACGTCATGTCACGAACTGGACGTGCACAAGGCAGGGTGGATCCGGTGGCGCGCTTGGTTGGGCGCAGCGGCTGCGATTGGCGCCATGGCGCTCAGACAACGAGCAGCAGCAGCGGAAGCGCACACCCGGCAGCGAGAAGGGCGAGGGTGGCTGTCCTTCCGCGTGGCCTGGTGAGCGCGATCCAGATGCCGAAGACCGTCGATACAACGAGGCCGAGCGCCACCACGAGGAAGAACCATTTCAGGAGGTAGGTGGACACCGCGGGCTGCCCGTCTGCGTCCGGCGGAGGCGGGCCGGGCGGTGACGGGTGTTCGGCCGCTGCGGGCGGCGATGGCCGGTCGTGATCCAGCTCGAACGCCTGGTCCTTGTGCAGGCGGCCCAGTTTCTCGACGATCTGGGCAGGGTGATAGCCGTCATGCGCCTCGTGCAGATTGAATAACTGCAAGGAGCCGGTGAGGGCGAAGAAGATGACGCTGGGTGCAATGAAAGCGCCGAGATAGCCGTGCCATTGACGCAGCAGCAATGGATTCATCAATCGATCCTTGGGAGAGAACTGCGGACGACACCGGCCACCGAATTTCGTCCGGAACAAAGACTTGTGGCAACAGGAGTTTTGGTTCTGCTTCGCCGGACAGCGCCACCCGCTCCCGGTTGACGGGTGATTGAGACCCGCGCTGACAGAGCGGAACCGCCGCTGACAGCCAGGTGGCCAACATCGAGGGCGCTTGCAACGCAGGACCAAATCGACAACACCAGAGGAGACTTCCGCCCGCCGTGGAAGCAGGCCGAAGGTGCGCGGTGTGGTGGACAACGATCAGGAGCCTGGGTCCGACACCGGCGCCAGGCTGGCTGCCCTGGACAGCTACGCCATATTGGACACGCCGGCCGAGAAAGGGTTCGACGATGTCGTGTTCCTCGCCTCCCGGATCTGCGAGACGCCGGTGGCGCTGGTCAGTCTGGTGGCTTTGGACCGGCAATGGTTCAAGGCAAGGCTGGGCTTCGAATCCTGCGAGACGCCGCTCGACCAATCGGTGTGCGCCCATGCGCTGCGACAGAACGAAACGCTCGTCATCCCCGACCTGATGCTGGACCCGAGGACACGCGACAACGCGCTGGTCACGGGCGCGCCGTTCATCCGGTTCTATGCGGGTGCCCTGTTGCAGGCGGCGGGGGAACCGCCGGTGGGCACGCTGTGCGCCATAGACACCGTGCCGCGGCCCGAGGGGCTTACGGACGTTCAGCTGGCGGGCCTGGAGGCGCTGGCACGGCAGGTGACGCGGCAGATGGAGCTGCGCCGGCTGCTGGTGCAGCATGCCGAGGCGAGCCGCGCGCGGGAGCGGCTGGAGGCAGCGGACAGAGACCGGCTGGACAGGGCGGCGCGCCGACGCCAGGGCTTGCTGGAGTTGGGCGACCGGCTGGGCGGAAGCGCCGATGCCGCGGCGATGGGTTACGCTGCGGCAGAGATCGCGGGACGCACGCTGGCCGGGAGCGTTGCCGGCTACGCGACATTGAGCGCCGACGGCACGCAGGCGAGCGTGATCCGGGATTGGACCGCGCCTGGTGCGGCCAGCCTCTCCGGGGTTCACCGGATGCGCGACCTGGGAAGCTATGTCGATGACCTGCGGCGCGGCGACACGGTTGCCATCGACGACGTGAGCGCCGATCCGCGCACCGCGGCGGGAGTGGCCGCGCTGCACGGCCTGGGCGTGCGCTCGTTCGTCAACTTGCCGTTGGCGGAGCAGGGCCGGCTGGTTGCGGCCTTCTTCGTGGTCAGGGCGGATGTGCACCGCTGGACCGCGGACGAGCTGAGCTTCGTGCGCGAGGCGGCCGAACGGACGCGGGCGGCGATCGAACGCCGGCGGGCGGAGGACGCGCTTCGCGACCTCGCGGCCTCTCTGGAGCGGCAGGTGGTGGACCGCACGGCGGACCGCAACCGGCTGTGGCGGCTGTCGACCGACGTGATGCTGGTGGCGCAGTTCGACGGCACCATGGTTGCAGTGAATCCGGCCTGGACGACGCTGCTGGGCTGGAGTGAGGCCGAGCTGGTGGGACGCAGCCTGTTTGGGCTGGTGCATCCGGACGACCGCATTGCCACGCGTGAGGGCGCGAAAACCCTCGAAGAGGGACACACGCTGCTCAGGTTTGAGAACCGCTACCGGCACCGGGACGGCGACTATCGCTGGATTAGCTGGACCGTGGTGCCCGGCGAGGCGCTGATACATGCGGTGGGGCGGGATGTGACCGCGGAGAAAGCGCAGGCGCGCGCGCTTGCCGAGGCGGAGACACGGCTGCGACAGAGCCAGAAGATGGAGGCGGTGGGGCAGCTTACCGGCGGGCTGGCGCATGATTTCAACAACCTGCTGACGGGTATCGCCGGTAGCCTGGAGCTGTTGCAGACACGGGTGGCGCAGGGGCGGCTGGGCGAGCTCGACCGGTTCGTGACGATGGCGCAAGGCGCTGCCGCCAGGGCGGCCGCGCTGACGCAGCGGCTGTTGGCGTTCTCGCGCCAGCAGGCGCTGGACCCGCGGCCTACGGACCTGAACCGGCTGGTGGCCGGCATGGAGGATCTGGTGCGGCGGACGGTGGGGCCGCAGATCACCATCGAGACGGTTGCCGGAACCGGGTTGTGGACCGTTTTCTGCGATCAGGGGCAGTTGGAGAATGCGCTGCTGAACCTGTGTATCAACGCACGTGACGCCATGCCGGGGGGCGGCAAGGTGACGATCGAGACCGCGAACCTGGTCCTGGACGGGGGCGAGGCGGAGGCGCGCGACCTGCCGGCCGGGAGTTACGTGGCGCTGCGCGTGAGCGATAGCGGGACGGGCATGCCGCCCGACGTCATCGCCCGGGCGTTCGACCCGTTCTTCACCACCAAGCCGGCGGGACAGGGGACCGGGCTGGGGCTTTCCATGATCTACGGCTTTGCGCGGCAATCCGGCGGGCAGGCGCGCATACGCAGCGAAGTGGGACAGGGTACCACGGTATCCATCACGTTGCCGCGGCATGCCGGAGCGGCCGAGATGCCGGTGACGGCGGTGCGGCCCGCCGCGGCGCCGCGTGGGGAACGCGGCGAAGCGGTGCTGATCGTGGACGACGAGCAGAGCGTGAGGCTGCTGGTGGGCGAGGTTCTGCGGGACCTTGGCTACGCGGCGCTGGAGGCGGTGGACGGGGCGGCGGCGCTGCGTGTGCTGCGGTCCGACGCGCGGATCGACCTGCTGGTGACCGATGTGGGGCTGCCGGGCGGCCTGAACGGGCGGCAGGTGGCGGAGGCCGGGCGGCTTGCGCGGCCTGGGCTGAAGGTTCTGTTCATCACCGGGTTCGCGGAGAACGCGGTGCTGAACCATGCGCATCTCGATCCGGACACGCAGATGATGAGCAAGCCGTTTGCCCTGGAGGCGCTGGCGAGCCGGGTGGCGGCGCTGATCGGGCGGTAGCGGACTCCTTGGCTGGGAATGGATGAAGCGGTTGCAGAGGCCCAGGCGGTCCTGGGCCTCTGCGACGCTGCCTTGCGGCTGGTGCTTTATTGGCTCTGGCCGGCGCAGAGCTTGGCTGCGTGTGACTGGTCTTCGGTTGTGGGCGTGATGTCCGTCAGGACGTTGCCGGCCTGGGCTTGCGCGATGAGGGTTGCGGCGTCCGTGGGGAGCAGGAAGCGGGAGGATACGGCGTTGTCCGCGGCGGTGGTGACGACGCAGACGTAGCCGGCGTGGGTGCCGTAACGTTCCTCCAGCGACTGGCGGGGGTCTTTTGCGGCGGTGCGTGCGGCCCTGGTTTCCGGCAGCGGGAAGGACGAGCCGCTGAGGCTGCATTGCTGGCCCTTGAAGACCGTGGTGGCGTAGTTGTTCCAGCCACTATAGGTGGCCAGCGGCGCCTGCAGCAGGACGGAGGGGACGCCCTCGGTCTCGTTGCCGTCCTTGTTCAGCGCGGGGACGAGTTCGGGCAGCACGGCCAGCACGGTGGGGGGCTGGTTGGTTATGATGCCGGACTGGTCGAAGTAATCGATTTTAGGACCGAAGCCGAACTTTTCCGGGTGGTTGAGGGCCAGGCCGCCATAGGGGTAGCCGGGGACGCGGGGGAAGGATTTTGCGGCCGCGGCGGGGGTGACGAGCTGTTTGCTGGCCAGAGTGGGGTAGGTGCTGGGGGGCATTGGCGTGCCCTGGGTCAGGTAGGAGATGAAGTCCGCCTGCAGGGCGTTGTTGGTCTGGGTTTCCGGGTTGGGGTTGGCGGGGTAGGCGCAGGCGCCGGTGGGGGGCAGGGTGGCGGCGTAACTAAAGCCGCCGCCGCCGCCGCCGTGGGTGGTTGACGGCTCGTAGTAGCGGTGGACGTTGGCGGGCAGCGGGATATCCGCGGTGGCCTGCATGCCGACCAGGTCAGGCGACATCTTTTCTTCGTAGAATTCCGTGCTGCCGAAGGTCTCGAGGATTTCGGGGCAGGTGTTGGTGGTGCTGCAGCGGTCCAGCATGCCCGATGGCGGCTGGTTGCGGACGGTGTTGGGGTAGTCCGCCCACCAGACGGGGGCCTCGTCGGCCGGCATATAGAGGTTGGTGATGACGTCCGGCAGGGCGAAGCGGATGTTCAAATAGAGCTGGCGGCCGTCTATCTGCGGCCAGGCGCCGTCCGCCACCTTGATGCCGTTCTCGTCCGCGTTGAAGCCCAGATGGATGCTGGAGCGGATGAAGCTGGCCGACTGGGAGACGCCCACGTCTATCACCTTGGAGACGGCGCCGGCGATCGGGTTGGCGGTGCCGGCGCTGTCCGTGCGGCTGTGGCGGAAGAAGCTGATGATGTCTCGCGTGGCGGCGTAGCCTACGCCCAGGACCAGCGGGTCTTTGGCGGGGAAGACCATTTCATAGAGCAGGTTCGGATCGAAGCCGTTCTTGATGCAGATGTGGGTGGGGTCAGGCGTGCCGGGGAAGGGGGTGGTGGAACAGTCCGCCCAGGCCCAGGCATTGGCGGGAATGGGGGTTTTGGGGCCGTCCACGCCGGTGATGGTCTGCTTCGCCAGGCTGTAGAACTGGGTGATGGTGGGCGAGGTATCCAGCGTGACCGGCTTGTAGGGGATGGGCGTGGTGAAGATGACAAGCTGGGAGGTGTTGCCGGTGGCACCGAGCGCGATGTGGCCGTAGACGGGGCCGGTGATGGTGGAGCCGTCCTTGTTGGTGGCGACGGGGACCTGGATGACCTGGTTGCCCACGGTGTACGGGTTGGCCAGCGAGGTGCAGGGGTAGGCGGCGGCGCAGTTGGCCAGAAGGTCTCCCTGCCAGCCGCTCTGCATGTAGATGGCGCCGGGGACGATGGAGCTGGCGCCGGGGATGGCGTTGCCGCCGCGGTTGGGGACTTCATAGAACAGCAGGCCGTTGGCGGCGGAGAGGTTGGCCGGGACGGCGATCTGGAAGGTGGCGATGTAGGGGACGCGGCCGGTGGAATCGGTGGGGGCGAGGTTGATGTCCGTGATGATCTGGTTATGCGGGTCCGAGGGGCTCAGCTCCCCAAAGGCGCGGCCGGTGAGGAGGGTGTAGGCGCCGGCGGTGCCGATGGTGGCGCCGCCGAAGGCCGGGGCGGAGCTGTCGATGATGATCTGGGTGACGGCGGCGCGGGCGGTTGGCGCGAGGGTGAGCAGGCAGGCGGCCAGCGCGGTGGTTGCGCGCAAGGCGTGGCGTTTGGGCGATTTCATGAGCGTTTCCCCGGGTTTTGCGATTGGGCCGCAATCGGACCGGGCGGGAGTGAAACATCTGCGGCCGGTGCTGTCCTGCCGGGGCGCGTTCAACAGCGTGTGATGGACGTGCGTATGCAGCCGCGTGTGGCGGGGGTGCGGGGGTGGCGGGTTTGGGGGAGGTGTGCGGGGCGGCCGGGGGCGGCTAGCGGGGCGGGCCGGTGGGTTCGGGGAGGTGGCGGACGGGAAGGTTGGGGTGTTCCAGGTCCACGCCGATTTCCTGGCTGACCTTGGCGAGCAGGGAGGAGATTCCGGGCGGGGTGGACGTGCGGGCGGGGGCGGGAGTGGGCTGCGTGGCGGGGCGGGTGCTGGCGGCTTCGGCCTGGCGGTAGGCGCGGTCCCGGGCGATCTGTTCGGCGCGCTCCGTGGCGGCCTGCAGGCGGGCGGAGATGGTGGTTTCCAGCGCGATGACGCAGCGCACGGCGTGGATGAGGCGGGTGACGGCGAGGCTGGGGCTGGGAGCCTGGGCGCGCGGGCTATCCGACGCGGTGGCGCGGGTTGGGCGCGCGGCCGGGGTGGCGGCTGCAGGGGTTTCGGGCTGGGGCGGGTTGGCGGGAGGTTGCCACTCCTGACGGGCGGCGGCGGCGGCGTGGCGGGCGACGTCCAGCCCGAGCTCGGCCATTTCCCGGCACATGCGCAGGTGGCGCAGGGTGCGGGCTTCGAAGGTTTCGTCCGGCTGGGCGGGGTAGGCGTTCAGGGTGTGGGTGCCTGGCGTTCGGTTCTGGAACGTATAGTGAACACCGTTTCAGGCGAGCTAGGCAAGCGGGGTCTGGGGCCGACTGGCCCCAGCGGGTCCAGGGCAGAGCCCTGGCCTTGCTTATGTGCGGGCGCGTAGGCTGCCGGCGATGGATGATGAGCGCGTTTTGCCGCGGCTGTACCATGCGCCGTCTTCGTATTACTCGATGATTGCCAGGCTGGCGCTGGCGGAGGCGGGGGTGGCGTATGCGCCGGTGTTCGTGGACATTTTGTTTCGGGGGACGCAGCAAAGTGCGTGGTATGCGCGGCTGAATCCGGGGATGACGGTGCCGACGCTGGTTTTGGGGGACCGGGTGCTGACGCAGAGCCGGGATGTGGTGGCGTGGGCGTTGGGGGCGGGTGAGGGGGCGCGGGGGGCGGAGATTCGGGGCGTGGCTGGATCTGCATTACGGGTTTGCGGTGGAGGAGCTGACGTTTGGCGGGTTGATGGCGCGGCATGTGTTGGCGCGGGCGGTGGTGCCGTGGCGGCTGGCTGTGGCGCGGCGGCGGCTGGTTCGGCGGGCGGGGGTTTGGCCGGATCTGGCGGGGGTTTATGCGCGTCGGGCGGCGGTGTTTGCGGCGCGGGAGCGGGTTTTTGCGCCGGCGGGGGTGGGGGCTTTGTTTGCGGCACGGCGGGGGGAGGCTTGCGGGTTGCTGGACCGGCTGGAGGCGGCGTTGGGGGATGGGCGGGGGGTTTTGGTGACGCCTGGGTATAGTGGGGCGGATGTGGTTTGGACGGTGTTTCTGGCTCGGTTGGTGTTTTTGGGGTTGGGTGGGGAGATTGCGCGGCGGGGGGCGGTTGCGCGGTATTGGGGGGCGATGCGGGGGCGGGGGAGTTTTGGCGAGGCGGATGTTTGGACGCGGGTGCGGGTGGGGCGGGTTTTGGGTGGGGTGGTTTGGGGTAGCCGCCTACGCTGCGGAAAAGAACCCGATCTTTCACGATCTAAGGGAAGGTCTATCACGATCAAGGGAAACTGCTTGTAGCTGGGCGTGTACCTATCGCCATGCGTTAAGGCTCATTTGCCGCCGTAAACTTTCCACCGTTAGCGCAAAGAGCGTCTCGTCGCCGTGACCAAATCCGGCTTCCAGAATTGTGGCACGCAAGTCTGGTTGCTCAAATTCAGCTAGGATCAGACTGCGAGTGGCGTTGTCCCAGCAAGCACGAGTCGCTGGCGACCAAAGAAAGTTTCGGGAGTTCGGGTTGCCACTGTGAGCTCGTTCAAAATCTGTTTTGCTTCCTGAAAGGGTAAGGAATGCTAGGCAATGCAGGATTTCAAAGGTCTCAAAAAGCCGAGTATGTTCTCGCTCTGCTAACATGTAGTCAGACGACCACGGTGCGGTCAGCTTATGAAGATGATCACTTAAAGGAGTCCTTGCGTTATTTAAACCTTCCAACATCTTCCAACGATCGTGTGTTTCAGCCCACCAATTTGATATACGAACAATAATCGGCAGCGACTCGTTATTCTCAAGTCGTACACGAAGGGTGCACCATCTAAAGAGCATGTCATACTTGCCAGCCTTAACTAAGCCTAGACCGTAAGCGTAAAACAGTAACACGCTAGGATAAAACTTTAAATCTAGCCACCAAGTGAGCCCTGCTTCGACTTTTAGGTATGCAACATCACCCAAAATCTCAGCCGCAAGTCCTTGCTCATGGTCGCCGCCGTAACGCCCTAATATACCAAATATACGCGCCAACGACTCAGCGTCTATTTCGTAGCGTCTAGCTTGTTTTCTGTATTCCTCTTGTGGTGTTACGCTGCCCAATGTAGCTTTAACTGCATCTTTCACTTCGTGAAAGCGACGATTCTCACCAGCTAACAAATCGCTTAACTGGATTCGCAATTCGGGGCGCGCTATTTGTCGCTTAACGGTCGCGATTAGCAACTCGATGCTGCGAGGGTCGGGTCGCTGCGTTTCAAGTTGAGTGGAAACTTTTTGTTGAAGTTCAACAAAGAAGCTGTCGCCATCTAAAATGGGTATGGTTTTGGCCCGGCGATGACTAACTAGATCTTCTGCTTTGGGCGACATAGCACCGCGTGCTGCCCAAAAAGTAGGAAACCTGCGGTTCGGCGCGCGTCGAATCGCAGCACGAAGTGCGTGATCCCACTCGCCAGACCATCCGCAGACTATAAGACCGTGCTCGTCGAAGATGCGATCAAGTAGACCGTCAAGGGCGGAGCTGTAAGTGCCCAATTCTTCCTCAGTATTTTTTATACGGATGTCAAGATAATCGCCGTGTATCTTAACTAGAAAACAGCGACTGTGTATGAGCGGAATGGCGCCTTGAAGGTCGTCATCTGACCGAATTACGGTCGGTTCAACCCCGACCTCGCGCAATGCGTTTTCCATCAGATGATCGAAGTTAGTTGTTAGGATCACCCGAATGAAACCTTCGCGCACAAGCCACGCAATAGCTCTGTGTGCCCGCGTTGGCGTCTTCCGGCGCTCCTCGATATCGTCAACAGTAGGCTCGATGTAGCTGTGCAGAATGGAACGGCGCTCATCGGGAAACGATGACAGCGCCGTTAATACGGCAGAGTAAGTCGGTTCTTCGCCCGTTTTCGATCTATGCCATGCCGCCCAATCGGCTTCGCCAAATACCCCCTGCAGTGCGGCTGCCCGCCGAATCAGATCCAGCGTGATCTCCCAACCTGTCGGAATTTGTGCAGCCCTCGACATACCTGATCCGAGCAGCAGTGCATAAACCCCCTTGTTCTCAAACAATGAAAAGGCAAGTGCCGTAATCGAGTCGATCAATGATTTTTCCTCAGAGTAGCGGTCTGAAGAGAAGCCTACCAAAACTCTGCGTCACGATAGGGCGAGATGTGAAGCCTTCTCTTTAGGTTTGGAAGTGTGAGCAACATTATCTGCTTTGAAGCAATTTTAAAGACGACCAAAATACCTGGTTGGCAGGCCTGCGTAGAGCTGAGTTACCTTAGTGTTTGTTCCCGTAAACGGAGCAGTTTGATTAGTGTGAGCTCTTACCTGGGGTCTGGGGCCGACTGGCCCCAGCGGGTCCAGGGCAGAGCCTTGGCCTTTCTTGCGCTTGCCTACGCTGGCGATGACACGGCGGCGGCGATGCGGGCGAGCGACTCCACGCGGCCCAACGCGGCCAACGTAGCGTCGATGCCTGGGCTGGTGGTGCTGCCGGTGAGGGCGGCGCGGAGGGGTTGGGCGAGCTGGCCGAGTTTGCGGCCGGTGGCTTCGGCGTGGGCGCGTAGGGCGGCGTCGAGGGCGGGCGCGGTGAAGTCGGTGGCGGCGAGGCGGGGGGCCAAGTCGGCGAGGAGGCTGCGGGCTTCCGGGGTGAGGAGGGCGCGGGCGCGGTCGTCGAAGGGGAGGGGCGGGGTGCGGGCGAGGAAGGCGGCGCTGGCGGCGAGGTCCACCAGGGTGCGGGCGCGTTCTTTCAGGCCGGGCATGAGGGTGAGGATGCGGGATTCGGTCTCGGGGGTGAGGGTGAGGCCGGGGGTGGTGGCGAGGCGGCGGAGGACTTCGGCGGTGAGGCGGGCGTCGTCGGCGGCGCGGAGGTAGATGCCGTTGAGGTGGGTGAGTTTGGCGTAGTCCATGCGGCTGGCGGCGCGGCCGACGCCGGGCAGGTCGAACAGGGCGATGGCTTCGTCGCGGTCGAGGATTTCGGCGTCACCGTGGCCCCAGCCGAGGCGGAGGAGGTAGTTGCAGACGGCTTCGGGGAGGAAGCCCTGGGTGTCGAACTCGAGGACGCTGACGGCGCCGTGGCGTTTGCTGAGTTTGGCGCCGTCGGCGCCGTGGATCAGCGGGATGTGGGCGAAGTGGGGGCGGGGCCAGCCCATGGCGTCGTAGATCTGGGCCTGGCGGAAGGTGTTGGTGAGGTGGTCGTCGCCGCGGATGACGTGGGTGATGGCCATGTCGTGGTCGTCGACGACGACGGCGTGCAGGTAGGTGGGGGTGCCGTCGCTGCGCAGGATGATCATGTCGTCGAGTTCGCTGTTGGCGACGCGGACTTCGCCTTGGACCAGGTCGTGGATGACGGTCTCGCCGGTTTGCGGGGCGCGGAGGCGGATGACGGGGGGGATGCCCGGGGGGGCGGTGGCGGGGTCGCGGTCGCGCCAGCGTCCGTCGTAGCGCGGGGGGCGGCCCTCGGCGGTGGCGCGTTCGCGCATTTCGCGGAGCTCGTCGGCGCTGGTGTAGCAGCGGTAGGCCTGGCCGGCGGCGAGGAGGGCGTGGGCGACTTCGGCGTGGCGGGCGGCGCGGGTGGATTGGAAGATGGGGGGTTCGTCGGGGGTGAGCTGGAGCCAGGCCAGGCCGTCCAGGATGGCTTGCACGGCTTGCTGGGTGGAGCGGGCGCGGTCGGTGTCCTCTATGCGCAGGAGGAAGGCGCCGCCATGGTGGCGGGCGAAGAGGTAGTTGAACAGCGCGGTGCGGGCGCCGCCGATGTGGAGGAGGCCGGTGGGGCTGGGGGCGAAGCGGGTTCGGACGGTCATGGGGGCGGTTGGTAGCGCGGCTGGGGTGGGACAGGAAGGAAGGCGTGCGGGGGCGCGGTGGTTTTCCGCGGCGGTGGGCGGGGTGCGGGCGGCGGGCGGTCCGGTGGTGCGCGGGTGGGGGGTGGCGTTCCTGGAGGCGCAGCGGGGGCGGTTCGTGCTGTTCCTGCCGGTGTTCCTGGCGGCGGGCGTGCTGGGGTATTTCTCGCTGGCGCGGGAGCCGGGGCTGGGGTGGGCGCTGGGGGTGTGCGGGGCGCTGGTGGGGGCGGCGTGGGTGGGGTGGCGGCGGCCGTTCGTGCGGGCGGGGCTGTTGTGCGGGGTGTTTGCGAGCGCGGGGTTTGCGCTGGCGGGGGTGGCGACGTGGCGGGCGGCGCCGTGGGTGGTGTTGCCGCAGCGGGCGGTGGTGGTGGAGGGGCGGGTTGCGGGCGTGGACGTGCTGCCGGAGGGGCGGCGGGTGACGGTGGCGGGCGCGCGGCTGGATGGCGGGGCGGTGCTGGGGCGGCTGGTGCGGGTGCGGTTGCGGCGCGGGGATGCGGCGGTGGTGGGGGTGGGCGATGTCGTGCGGGTGCGGGCGCTGCTGCGGGTGCCTGGGCCGCCGGAGTATCCGGGCGGGTGGGACACGCAGCGGGACGCGTTCTTCGCGGGCATGGGCGGGTATGGGTATGCGATCGGCGGGGTGACGGTGGTGGCGGCCGGCGGCGGGGGTGTCTGGGCGGGGGTGCGGGCGGGGATTGCGGGGCGGATTCTGCGGGGGTTGCCGGGGGTTGAGGGGGCGATTGCGGCGACGGTGCTGACGGGGCTGGGGACGGCGATACCGCCGGGGGATCGGGCGGCGTTCCAGGATTCGGGGCTGGCGCATCTGCTGGCCGTGGCGGGTCTGCATGTCGGCATCGTGATGGGGCTGGTGTTTGGCGGGGTGCGGTTCGGGCTGGCGCTGTGGGAGCGGGCGGCGCTGTACTGGCCGACGCGGGAGGTGGCGGCGGTGGCGGCCCTGGTGGCGGGTGCGGGGTATCTGGCGCTGACCGGGGGGCATGTGCCGATCCTGCGCAGCTTCGCGATGGCGGCGGTGGTGACTCTGGGGGTGTTGACGGGGCGGCGGGCGGTGAGCGTGCGGGGGTTGGCGGTGGCTGCGGTGGTGCTGCTGGTATTGGCGCCGGAGAGCGTGGTGGGGGTGAGCTTTCAGATGAGTTTCGCGGCCGTGCTGACTCTGGTGGCGGGCTACGAGGTGTTGCGGCCGGTGCTGGCGACGTTGGGGGCGGGGGCCTGGTGGCGGGGGGCGGGGCTGCATGTGAGCGGGCTGGTGCTGACGAGCCTGCTGGCGGGGACGGCGAGCCTGCCGTTCGCGGCGTATCATTTCGGCAAGGCGACGCTGTTCTACGTGCCGGCAAATCTGGTGGCGGTGCCGGTGACGGCGTTCTGGGTGATGCCGTTTGGGTTGGCGAGCCTGGCGCTGATGCCGGTGGGGCTGGAGCGCGTGGGGCTGGTGCCGATGGGGTGGGGCATCGACGCGCTGCTATGGGTGGCGCACGGGGTGGCGGGGTGGCCGGGGGCGGTGGTGGCGGTGCGGCAGCAGCCCGGGTGGGGGCTGGTGCTGGTGGCGGCGGGGCTGGCCTGGGCGGGGTTGTGGCGGGGGTGGTGGCGGTTGGGCGGCGTGGCGCCAGTGGTGGTGGGGCTGGTGGCGCCGCTGTTCCTGCTGGCGCCGGACGTGCTGGTGACGCCGGAGGCGGGGCTGATCGCGGTGCGGGGGGTGGGGGGCGTCGTGGTGTCGGCGGGGCGGGGGACGTCCGCGTTCGAGCGGGAGGCGCCGGGGCGGGTGTTCGGGGTGGCGGCGGTGGGGGATGGCGGGTGCGGCGGGGCGGGGTGCCGGGTGCGGGTGCGGGCGGGCGAGGTTGTGGTGGCGCGGGAGGCGGGAGCGGTGGCGTGTGACGCGTCCGTGGTGGCGGCGGCGGTTCGGGTGGATGGGGGGTGTGACGGCGCGGCGGTGATCGACAGGCGGGTGGTTGAGGGTGGGGCGGCGGTGGCCTGGGTGGCCGAGGGGGGCGTGCGGGTGGTGACGGACCGGATGGTTCGGGGGGAGCGGCCGTGGGTAATCCGGCCGCGCCGGTTGTTGCCGTTTGCGGAGGTGGAGTGAGGGCGGGAGCGGCCGCTGCCCTGGCGTGTTAAGTCGCGTGCGCCTGGAGGGGGCGGGGCGGCACGAGGCAGGATTTGGAGGCGGAACGATGCCCGAGGCGGCGGAATTCAGCATTGCGGCGGAAGACGGGGCGGAGGGCAAGGCGGGGGCGGTGGCCGCCTTTTCCTATGACCGGATGACGGTGGAGCGGTTCCGGGCGGCGTTTCCGGGGGCGCGGTGGCGCGATGACCTGCGGGCCTGGTTTGTGCCCGGTGTCACGGCGGAGCGGCGGCTGGGCAAGTGGCTGGGCCGCGAGATGGCGGGCGTGCTGGCCCATGCGGATGAACGGGGGCGGGACGCCTACGTGTTCGAGCCGATCGAGAGCCCCTATCTGGAGGTGGGCGACGACCTGGTGGTGCGCACGCCGTTCTCGCGGGCGGTGGTGGAGGAGCTGCGCGCGGTGCCGTGGGCGTGGTGGGACGGGGCGGCGAAGGCGTGGCGGGTGCCGTTCCGGTCCTTCGAGGCGCTACGCGCGCGGTGGCCGGCGATCGAGGCGGCGGCGGCGCGCAACACGCCGGAGGCGCGGCGCACGCGTCGGGAGGCGGCGCGCGGCAGTGCGGACCAGCTCGAGGCGGCGGCTCGGGCCGCGGAGCGCCGGCGGCGGCGTTATCCGGTGGCCGAGGATAGGGTGCCGCCGCTGGACCGGGTGGTGATGACGTGGGTGGGGCTGGTGGTGTTCACCGGGATGACGGGGGAGCTGGTGGATGCGGAGGTGGCGCGGCGGTTCTACCCCGGGGTGGCGGCGGATGGCGCGGCGCTGATCTGGGCAAGCTGGCGCAAGCCGGCGCATGGCGAGCTGGTGCAGGCTTGGCCGGCGCGCGTGGCGGCCAGCGATGCCGAGCGGGCGCGGGGGTGGTGGCAGCCGGTGCTGGCGGAGCTGCGGGTGGAGCGGCGGCGGGCGGCTCGGCGGGGGTGACGACGGTATTTAGAGCTCGAGGGGGAGTTTTGATGCTTGGGCAAGGTTGGGGCTCTGCCCCAAACCCCGCTGGGGCCTTGGCCCCAGACCCCATTATGTGCGCGACGTCGGGGGGTGGAGCGCTTTGGTCGGTTGATTCGGCGGTCTGCGCATTGGGGGCGGGGCTACCCCGCTGCGGCTAGAACCGCACCAGCGCGGAGCCCCAGGTCAGTCCTCCGCCCAGCGCCTCCATCAGCACCAGGTGGCCCGGCAGGATGCGGCCGTCCGACACCGCTTCGGCCAGGGCCAGCGGGATGGAAGCGGCCGACGTGTTGGCGTGACGGTCCACCGTCATCACCACCCGCTCGGCCGGCAGCCCGAGCTTCTTGCCCATGCTGTCGATGATCCGCCGGTTCGCCTGGTGGGGCACCAGCCAGTCCACGTCAGCGTGGGACAGCCCGTTGGCCGCCAGCGCCTCGTCCACCGCGCCGGCCAGCTTGGACACCGCGTGGCGGAACACCTCGGAGCCCTTCATCACGACGTAGCCCGAACGCTCCTTCTGCCCCACCGCGCCGTCCACATATAGCAGCCCGGCATGCGCCCCGTTGGCGTGCAGGTGGGTGGACAATATGCCCGGCCGCCCCTGGCCGTCGTCGCCGGCCTGCAGCAGCACCGCGCCGGCTCCGTCGCCGAACAGCACGCAGGTCGTGCGGTCCGTCCAGTCCAGTATGCGGGAATACACCTCGCTGCCGATCACCAGCGCGGTCCGGATCGTGCCCGCCTTGATGAACGCGTCCGCCATCGCCAGCCCGTAGACGAAGCCGCTGCACGCGGCACTCACGTCGAAGGCGAACCCGGTGGCGGAGCCCAGCGCCGCCTGCACCCGCACGGCAGTGGCCGGAAACGCCTCGTCCGGCGTGGCGGTGGCCAGGATGATCGCGTCCACGTCACCGGCGGCAACGCCCGCCTGCGCCAGCGCCGCTTCCGCCGCCCGGGTGCCCATGAACGCGGCGGTCTCGTCGGCGTCGGCGATGTGGCGCTGGCGTATCCCGGTACGCGCGGCGATCCACTCGTCGGACGTGTCCAGGCGGAGGGACAACTCGTCATTGGTGACGGTGCGGCGGGGCAGATACCCGCCCACGCCGGTGATGCGTGCGCGAACCATGGGCTATCCTGCGGCGGCCAGGGCCGGTCCGGGGCCGGCGGGCTGGTCGGACAGCACGCCGCCCAGCCGTCCCAGGCCCTCTCGTATGCGTTCGTTGAAGCGGTGCTCGACCATGTCCAGCGCCACGTCCGTGGCGTGCGCGAACCCCTCGGCATCGGTGCCGCCATGGGATTTCACCACCACGCCGTTCAGCCCCAGCATCACCGCGCCGTTGTAGCGCCGCGGGTCCAGCCACAGCCGCATCTGGTCCAGCCCGGGCTTGGCCAGCAGGTAGCCCAGCTTGGTGGACAGGCTGCTGTTGAACACCTGCCGCAGCAGGTCGCTCACCAGCTTCAGCGCCCCCTCGCCGGTCTTCAGCGCCACGTTGCCGGTGAACCCGTCCGTCACCACCACGTCCGTGGTCCCGGCCGCGATGTCGTGGCCTTCGACGAAGCCGTGGAACTGCCCGCCTATATGGCTGCGGCGTATGATGTCGGCGGCGCCGCGCACGCGGTCATCGCCTTTCACGTCCTCGCTGCCGACGTTCAGCACGCCGATGCGCGGCGCCGTCAGCCCCAGCACGGTGCGTGCGAACATGTCGCCCAGCAGCGCGAACTCCACCAGGTTGCGGGTGTCGCAGGCAATGTTGGCGCCCAGATCCAGCATGACCACGTCACCGCGCGCCGAGGGCATGATCGCCGCCATCGCCGGCCGGTCGATCCCCGGCAGCGTCTTCAGCACGATCTTGGACAGCGCCAGCAGCGCGCCCGTATTGCCGGCCGAGACCACCCCCTGCGCCTGCCCGCACGACACCGCGTCGATCGCCAGCCGCATGCTGGCCTGGCGCAGCCGCAGCGCCACCGTGGGCTTGCAATCGGCCGCGATCGCGTCGGAGGTGTGCCGGACCACGCAGGCCTCGCGCGCCCGCGCGTTGGCCGCCAGCAGGGGCGCCAGCCGCGCCTGGTCGCCCACCAGCAGGAAGCGCGCGCCCGGATGGCGTACGGAGGCGATGCCGATGCCATCGACCACGATGTCGGGCGCATTGTCGCCGCCCATCGCGTCCACGGCCAGGCTGAACGGCTTGCCGGCCGCCATATCCTGGCCGTCGGCTAGGGCCGCCTCCATCGTCAGAACCTCTCCGGCAGACGCAGACACAGCGCCCTGTCAGACGCGGACAGCACCCTTCAGGGCACGGCCGGCCTGAACGACCTCGCGGCCGTCATAATGGCCGCACGCGGAGCAGATGTGGTGCGGCCGCTTCAGCTCGCCGCAATTGCTGCAATCGGCGTGGGCTTCGGTCGGCAACGCCTGGTGGCTGCGGCGCATGCCGCGGCGGCTGGGCGAGGTTTTCCGCTTCGGAACGGCCATGACGCGTAGTCTCCAAAATCCGGTATGGCACCCCGTCAACGCAGAGGGCCGTCGAGCCGCGCGGCTTAACAGAGGGGGACGAGGGAAGGCAAGGCAAGCCCTCCTTTTTTGCAGGAAAGACGCAAAAAACTTTCCCCGCCGCCGGGCCGCCCGCCGCCCACACCGCCGCGGACGGCGGCAATGCTGCCGGTGTTTTCTCCCCCGGAAGACCCGCGCCCGTCAATGCGGCGGCAGCAGGCGGGACAGGGCCGAGAACGCGTTGCCCTCCTCGCCCAGCGACACCTCGCCCAGCTCCGCGCCCGGCTTGCGCGGGAACGGATCGAGCGCCAGGGCCAGTTGCTCCGCCGCGGCCTCGCCCAAATCCAGCACCCCGCCCGCGTAGGTCACCTCGTCGGCCGACTCGATGTCCAGCTCGTCGCTCTCCTGCCCCTCCGGCACGAAGCGAAGGGTGAAATCCTCCGCCACATCTGCCTCGAACGGCTCCAGCGTCACCACGCAGACCTGGCGCACCCGCGCCCGCAGCGTGCCGGTGGCCGAAACGGCATCGCTCTCGCCGCGGCGCAGGTCGAAGCGGCAGCTCAGAGCCAGTATCGCCTCCAGCCCCATGCGGCGTGCCAGCGCCTGGCACTCCGCCGGCTTGGCATCCACCACGAACACCGCGCCGGCGCCGATGCGCGCGGTGGGGAAGGGACGCGGCATCTCCGGCGCCGGGTCCCGCCCGCCGGACGTGGCTTCACTCATCAGCCCGCCACCTGCGCCAAAGCGTCGCCTGCCGGCAGAAAGGCCACCTCGCCCCGCTGCAGCGCCGCCAGCTTCTGTCCCGCCAGCGCCCGATCCTGCGCCAGCGCCACCCGGGCCAGCGCCTCCGCCCGGCCGTCCGGCGCCGCGCCGCGCCAGACGTTGCGCGCCAGCGCCTGGGCCAGCGCCGCCCGGTCGCCCTGCGCCAGCGGCGTCTCGTAGGCCTGTGCCCGGCCGTGGAACGCCTCCCACATCACCCGCATCTTCCTGCCCACGGACATCTCCCCCACGCCGATCTCGCGCAGGTTGAAATCCATATCGGCGAACATCGCGTCGAACACCGCCTGCGCCAGCGCGGCCCCGGGCGCCGGCGCCTGGCGCAGCCTGCGTATCATCAGCGCCGCGAACAGCCCCACCAGGTCGAACCGGCCGTCCAGCGTGTCCGGCACCGCGAGCTCCTCGAAATACGCCGGGTCGCGCGCCGCCTGCACGCTGGCGGTGTAGAGAGCGAACCCGGCGCGCTCGTAGCGGCGCGAAGACAACAGCCCGAAAAGCGGCATGAATACTGGGTCACCGTGCTGAAATAGGACAGCGCTTTACGTATAGGCCGGCATTGCGATCTCAAGCCCGACCGCGAGCGGGCGTGCTTCCAGCCCACCGCGCGCACCGGGCAGCCAACCATGGTTGCCCGCGTGTTTTCTGAAAAAACACGGCCCTGCGCCGCCGTCCGGGCCAATGATTGACACGCCCCGCCCACACGTGACACGCACGCCGCACACCCGAGGACCAGACACATAGTGCGCCTCCCCACCAAACCGCGTGCCGCCTTCCAGCTCGCCCTGGCGCTCGCTCTGGCGGCCCCCACCGGCGCTTGCGGCGTCATCCACATCTTCGATCCCACCCTGCGCCAGCGCGGCTCCCTGGTGGATCCGGACGCCCTGAAGGAACTGATCCCAGGCACGTCCAGCCGCGCGGACGCGGTCGCCCTGATCGGCTCGCCCACCGCCCACGCCACCTTCGACGACAACACCTGGATCTACATCAGCCAGGTCACCAGCACCCGCATCGGCCGTACGCCCGGCGTGCACAAGCAGAAGGTGGTGGTCCTCAGCTTCGACCAGTCCGGCACCCTGCGCGGCATCCGCCAGCTGGACAAAGCCGAAGGCAAGCCCGTCGACATGGCCGCCGGCGCCACCCCGTCGCCCGGCAGCGAAGCCTCTTTCTTCCAGCAGCTCTTCGGCAACGTGGGCAAGTTCACCCCGGCCGGCCTCCCCGGCGGCCTGGGCTCGGCCACCGGCGCCAACGCGCCAGGCAACACCGGCAACTCGCTGAGGTAGGCAGCGGCGGAACCGGGAGTCTCCCGGGGCGATCGGCAAACGTCGCTCTCGTCACCCGGGCTTCATCCCGTGCATACCCACGTAGAGGAAACAAGAGGGACACTACCGATGCCGGTTCGCCGTCGACTTGGATTGCTAGCGGCCGCCGCCGCACCGGCACTCCTGGCCCATCACGCCTACGCGCAAACCGCCCCGGCCACCGCCGCACCCGCCCCCGTCGAACAGATCACGGTAATCGGCACCAGCCCGCTGCTCGGCAGCGGCGTGGACCGCAACGCCATCCCGGTGGACACCCAGGTGCTCGGCAGCGCCGCCATTGCCCGCGAAGGCGCCCCGGACGTCCTGCAAGCCCTCAACAGCGAAGTCGCCGGCGTCAACCTGGACAGCGCATCCGGCAATCCCTACCAGCCCTCGCTGTTCTACAACGGCTTCGAGGTCTCGCCCCTGCAGGGCACTTCGCAAGGCGTCGCCGTCTACGTCAACGGCACGCGCTTCAACCAGCCTTTCGGCGACACGGTGAACTGGGACCTGATCCCGGACATCGCCATCAGCAAGATCAACGTCGAAGGCTCCAACCCGCTGTTCGGCCTCAACGCACTCGGCGGCTCCTTCAACATCGCCCTGAAGGACGGCTTCTCGTACGAGGGCGGCCAGGCGGACCTCTCAGGCGGCGCTTTCGGCACCGTCCAGGGCGACATCGAATACGGCGTGCAAAGCGGCAACCAGGCCCTCTACGTCGCCGGCAGCGTGATCCACCAGGACGGCTGGCGAGACCTGCAATCCACTGACATCCAAAACCTCTTCGCCGATTACGGCCTGAAGCGGGACGGCGTGGAGATGCATTTCGACCTCACCGCCGCAAACTCGGTGATCAACGGCCCCGGCACCGCACCGGTCGAACTCCTTGCCGCCGACTCCCGCGCCCAGTTCACCGCCCCGAACGGCATCAGCAACCGCTACCTCCAGGCCGCCTTTCGCACCAACATCGCCGTCACCGACGTGCTCAGCATCCAGGCGCAGGCGTATTACGACTACTTCCAGCAGCGCGTGGTGAACGGCAACTCGGCCAATGACGAACCCTGCGACGACGGCAGTAACCTGCTCTGCCAAGGCCCCGGCCAGCCCAGCACCACCCGCAACGGCGCCCCCATCCCCGCCTTCCTCGGCAACGCCGCCGCCTATAGCGAGCTCGACGTCAACACCACCAACACCAACGCCTATGGCGCCGCCGCCCAGATCACCGACACCGGCGACCTGTTCGGCTTCAAGAACCACCTCGTCGCCGGCGCCTCGTTCGATGGCGCGCAGACCGAGTTTTCCGCCACCGCCTTCATCGGCGGCCTAACCCCGCTCACCCGCGTCTTCACCGGCCCAGGCGTGGTGATCGACGAGCCAGGCAACAACGTCCCCGTGCGCGTCGCCATCAGCGACGCCTATGCCGGCGGCTTCGCGTCGGACACGCTGAACCTGACACAAGCACTCGCCGCCACCGTCTCCGGCCGTTTCAACTTCGCCGAGATCGACCTGGCCGACCAGGGCGGCGGCGACCTGACCGGCCGGCACGCCTACGCCCGCTTCAACCCTGCCGCCGGCCTCACTTACCAGTTCGCCCCGGCGCTCACCGCCTATGCCGGCTACACGGAGGCCAATCGCGCGCCCACGCCCGCCGAACTCTCCTGCGCCGGCCCGCAGAACTCCTGCAGCCTGGCCAATTTCTTCGTGGGTGACCCCGACCTCAAGCAGGTGATCGCGCATACGGTGGAAGCCGGACTGCGCGGCCAGACACGCCTCTTTCCCGGCACGCGCCTCGGCTACGATCTGAGCCTGTTCCACACCGATTCCGACGACGACATCGCCTTCATCAACAGCGTCACGCTGAACCGCGCCTATTTCGCCAATATCGGCCAGACCAAGCGGCAGGGCGCCTCCGTTCGCGCCGACCTGCATGCGGAGCGTTTCTCCGGCTACGCGTCCTACACCTACACGGACGCCACGTACCAGTCCGGCTACGTCGAAGCCGGCGGCAGCAACCCCGCCCAGGACGCGAACGGCAACATCACCATCCGCGGCGGCGACCAGCTTCCTGGCGTGCCGCGCAGCGTCATCAAGTTCGGCCTGGACGGCACCCTGACCCAGTCCTGGCATGCCGGCATCGACGGCCAGTATCAATCCGGCCAGTACTTGTTCGGCGACGAAGCCAATTTGACCCCGCGCCTGCCCGGTTTCTTCGTGATGAACCTGCACAGCAGCTACGACGTGACGCAGCGCCTGCAGCTCTTCGTCAGCGCGCAGAACCTGCTCGATCGGCGTTATTACACCTACGGCACGTTCTCGCCTACCAATTCGGTGTTCCTCGCCCAGGCACCGGGCGCCTCCAACCCGCGCAGCTACAGCCTGGCCGCGCCGCTGGGGTTTTTTGGCGGGGTTCGGGTGAAGTTCTAGGCAAAGCCTTCTTTCATATGAAAGAAGCAGAAGCCTTTTACCTGGCCGCGGCGGACCTCTCCGGTGAGCCGCCGCCACGGAGCAAAAGTTTTTTGCTTCTTTTTTTCAAAAAAGAAGGCCTTGCCTTCCCTGAACATCCGCACGACTCCCAAGCCGTAAGCGCGCCCGCAGATCCGCGCGCGGTCCGAGGAGTCCGGCAGAGGCTGCTGCCCGGCCGCTTCGAGCCTGTTCCGCCCATGCTCGTCGTCTGCTGACCTATCAGGCCAGATCACCAGACAGAACGTGAGGCCTGAGGTGGGCTCTGGGGGCAGGCCCAGCGGCGTCTGGGGTAGAGCCTCGCGTCTTGCCTGATGCAGGCGAGTATTTGCAGCCTTACGGGGCGCGTCCCCGCCGCCTCGCATAACGTGTTGAACATGCGTGATTTCGTTGACGCGCGGCGCGGGTCTCATTAACTTGATGACATGAATACCGTTACCCGCGCCCACATCGCCGAGCGTATTTATGCCCAGGTCGGGCTGTCGCGGAACGAGTCTGCGGAGTTGCTGGAGAGCGTGCTGGAGCGGGTGTCCTCGGCGCTGGAGACGGGAGAATCCGTTAAGATCAGCGGGTTCGGGACGTTTTCTGTGAGGCAGAAGGGGCGGCGGATCGGGCGCAACCCGAAGACCGGGGTGGAGGTGCCGATACTGCCGCGGCGTGTGCTGGTGTTCCGGCCGAGCCAGGTGCTGAAGGCGCAGATAAACGGCCAGGCCATCCCGGAAAGTGACGATCTGTGAGTGCCGCAACCGGATACGACAGGCTGGACGCGCCCGAGGCGCCGGACGAGGCAGGGCGGTTGCGGCTGCGCAAATCGGCCGGGGCCTTCCGCACGATCAGCGAGGTAGCCGACGAGTTGCACATACCGCAGCACGTGTTGCGGTTCTGGGAGACCAAGTTTCCGCAGGTCAAGCCGCTCAAGCGCGGCGGCGGGCGGCGCTATTACCGGCCGGACGACATAGCGCTGCTGCGGCGGGTGTCCGACCTGCTCTACACCCAGGGTTACACTATCAAGGGCGTGCAGCGGCTGTTGCGGGAGGGCGGCGGGCGGTTGGCCGACGACATACCGCCGCCGACGGAGAGCGAGCGCCTGGCGGCGGAGGTGGAGCGTGCGGCAGGGGTGGCACCGCAGATGCAGCTGGTGATGCAGGAGGTGCCGGCGCCACCCGCACGGCGGCAGAGCGAGGTGGAGCGGCTAAGGGCGGCGCTGGTGTATGCGCTGGGGGAGCTGGAAGCGCTGCGGGCGATGGTTGGGTAGAAAGCAGTTGTTTTTTTAAGAAAAGAACCAAAAAACTTTCGATCCCTGTCGGCGGCTGCCGAAACGTTCGCCGACAGGGAGCAAAAGTCTTTTGCTTCTTTTCTTCAGAAAAGAAGGTCTTTCTACTTTTTAGCCCAAATCTTTCACACTACGGATGATCTTCGAAAGCATGCCATAGGCGATCGCCTCTTCCGCGCTCATCCAGTAATTGCGGTCGGTGTCCTTGGCGACCTTGTCGTAGTCCTGGCCGGTTTCGTGGGCGATCAGGCGGTTGAGGCGCTCGCGCATCTTGACGATCTCGCGGGCCTCGATGCCGATGTCCACGGCAGGGCCGCGCACGCCGCCCATCGGCTGGTGCAGCAGGAACCGGGTCTGCGGCAGGCAGTAGCGCCGGTGCTTGTGGCCGGCGAGGAAGATCAGCGCGCCGGCGCTGGCGACCCAGCCGGTGCCGATCATGCGCACGGGCGCCTCGGCGTCCACGAAGCGGATCATGTCGTGGATGGTGTCGCCGCTTTCCACGTGGCCGCCGGGCGAGTTGACGTAGACGTCGATCGGTTCGGAGCTGGCGCTGGCCAAAGCGAGCAGCCGGCCGGTGACGTCACGGGCGACCTTGTCGTCGATGGCGCCGAAGATCAGGACCTTGCGCTGCTTGAGCAGGCGGTGCTCGAGTTCATTGATCGGCGAGCCCAGGGTCTTGTTGTCCTCGGGCTCCTTCTGGTCCGGGCCGAGCGGGGCTGGAACGTCCGGGCTGTCGGGGTCGTGGTCCGGCTCTTCCTCGTCCGAATGGATACGGGCGGTGGGAAACCAGTCTTGCTTGGTCATAGGCGGGAGATGCTCCGTGGGCGTGATGTGCCGCGGCGGCGCGAAGGGCCGTGCTGGGCGCAAGGTGGTGCAGCTTCCCTGGGTTGTCGAGTGCGGCCGCGGATGCGGCGGCCCTGGAGGGCGCGGGCTATGCCAGGTGGCGCGGTCAGGCGGAGCCCATGGCCGGCAAGGTTTCCAGCGTGGTTTCGCGCAGCAGGGCGGCGAAGAGGCGCAGACCGTCCGCGGCGCCGCGATCCGCCAGCGTGCCGGCGGTGAACTGGACGGCGAACAGCTCGGCCTGTTCGGCGACGATGAGCGCCGCCTGGCGGAGGGCCTGCTGCGCCAGTGCCGTTTGCAGCGCCTCCGGCATTGTCTGCCATTCCACCGCTTTGGTCGGGGGGTGTTTCATGCGGGCGAGAATGGCGGGTGAGGGTTAAAGGGGGGTGCAAGCGGGGTAGGCTGACGGGATTGTGAGGGGGACGCGAGGCAGCGCGCAGCCGTGCCGGCGGCGTGCCTCGTGCGTTCGGTCAGGCGCGGGTCAGCTCGTAGAGCGCTACCGTGGCGGCGGCCGAGACGTTCAGGCTTTCCATGTTGCCGGGCATGGCGAGACCGGCGAGTTCGTCGCAGGTGTCACGCGTGAGGCGGCGCAGGCCGGCGCCTTCCGCGCCGAGCACCAGGGCGACACGGCGCTGGGCCAGCGCCTCGCCGCGCAGGCGGGCGCCGTCCGCGGCCAGGCCGACCGTCCACAGGCCCGCGGCCTTCAGCGCCACGAGGGTTCGGGCGAGGTTCACCGCGCGTATCAGGGGGATGGTCTCGAGCGCGCCGGAGGCCGCCTTGGCGAGCGCGCCGGTCTCCTCGGGGGCGTGGCGGTCCTGGGCGATGACGCCGGCGACGCCGAAGGCCGCGGCGGAGCGCAGGATGGCGCCGACGTTGCGCGGGTCCGTCACCTGATCCAGCACCAGCAGGGGGCCTGGGCGCTCGAGGATGTTGGCGAGCGCGGGCTGGGGGAGCGGGTCTGCGAGCAGGCCGAGGCCCTGGTGCACGGCGTCGCGGCCGAGCATCTGGTCCAGCCGCGCGCGCTCGATGCGTTCGGGTGCGACCGACCAGGGGGGCGGGAGGCGTTCGGCGAGGGAGCGCTCGGCTTCTTCAGTAAGCAGGAGGCGGCGGCAGCGGCGTTGCGGGTTGGCGAGCGCGGCTGCGACCGGGTGCAGGCCGTAGAGCCAGATGGTGCCGGCGGGCGCATGGGCGCGGTGTTCGGTGTGGCTGGGTCGCGGCGGGCGCGGTCCGGCGGCGAGCGTGGGGCGCTTGCCTTGAGTGGGGGGCTTCATCGTTGGGCTATGGCTTGTTGGGGCGGGGGTGGCAAGGCTGCTTTGTCGCGGCGGCAGGCGGGCTTGTGGCTCTGCGCCAAGCCCCGCTGGGCCGCGAGGCCCCGGACCCTCGTTCGTTCTGGCTTTGCGGGTTAGTCCCCGATTCTTCAGATTGGTCGTTCGGCGAAGGCCTGTCTATTCGTTGACAATGCGTGCGGGCCGGCATATCCGCGTGCCTCGCCGCACAGGCGGAGGGGTGCCCGAGTGGCTAAAGGGGGCGGACTGTAAATCCGCTGGCTTCGCCTACGTTGGTTCGAATCCAACCCCCTCCACCAACTGCAAGCGGCGTCCGCGAACGCCCCACACGGCAATCGGCCCCCGTTTTGCACGACTTCTGATGCGCCAGGACACGCCGAAGCGTATCAGCGCCGGGAGAGCAGAAGTTTTTGCTTCTCTCTTTCGAAAAAGAAGCCCTTGCTTCCTCCTTCTCCGCCACATGGATCACCCATGAACACCGCCTCACCGCACGCCTGGTTCGCGCCGAGACTTGCCGCCCTAGTGGCTGAGGCCGAAGCGGCGGGGATGGCGCGGGACGTGTCCGTGGCGGTGATCACCGACCTGGTGAACGGTAAGCTGGCGGCTGGGGTGCCATCCCCGGAGGAGGCCAATCCCGACCAGGATCTGGGCGAGCCGGATTACATGGTGCCGCATGGGCGCGACGCCGGACTCAGCGACACGGGCGAGGCGGTGCAGAACCCGCTGGATCAGGCCGGGCGGCGCCGCTGGATTCTGTGAGGCGCGCGGCGGCGCCGGCCGCGCTGCTGCTGGCGGGCGGCCTGCTGCTGGGGTTCGGCAATTTCGTCTACCCGTATCTGAGCGCGCGCGACCACCTGCTCGGCTGGACGCTGTGCGTGAGCCTGCCGCTATCGGCGGGGATCGTCGGGTTCGCGCGACGGTTCGCGGGATTGCGCCTGCCGGGCGCCTGGCTGGTGCCGGCGTGTCTTGGCTGCGCGCTGCTGGTGGAGGTGGCGGCGCAGAGCTGGTGGCCGAACTCGGCCGACGAGTACGGCTATGTGTTCCTGGCGCGCACGCTGCTGCATGGGCGACTGTGGAACCCGGCGCCGCCGGCGCCCGAGATCTTCGAGATCGCCTGGACGTATGTGCGCGACGGCAAGTGGTTCTCGCAGTATCCGCCCGCGTGGCCGGTGCTGCTGGCGCCGTTCCTGGTGATCCATGCGGCGTGGCTGGCCAATCCGTTGCTGACCGCCGGGCTGGGCGCGCTGGTGCTGGCGGCGTTGCGGCACCTGGGCGTGGACAGGCGGGTTTCGGGCCCGGTGGCCGCGCTGCTGATGTTCTCGCCGTTCGTGCTGTTCAACGGGGCCTCGCTGTTCGCGCACATGCTGACCGCGGTGCTGGTGACGGGGATCGTCTGGCTGCAGGCGCGCGACGAGGCGGCTGGCCGCTGGGTGAACCGGGCTGGGATCGGCGCGCTGTTCGGGGTGCTGCTGCTGACGCGCTACGACGTGTTCGTGCTGGCGGCTGCACCTTTCGTGCTGGACAGGCTGTGGTTCCGGCGGGCGGCGTTTCTGTGGCGGGATGCGCCGGCGATGGCGGCGGGCGGCCTGCCGTTCGCGGCGGCGTTCATGGCGTATGATTACGCGTTTACCGGGCGGGTGCTGAAGACGCCGTATGCCTGGGCCTCGCAGGGCGCGCATATCGGGTTGTGGGGCAAGCACGTGGTGCTGGCCGACGCGGTGGGTGCGGCATTGCTGCGCACGGCGCACTGGCTGGGCGAGCTGGCGGCGTTCACCAGCCCGGTGCTGATCGTGCTGGTGGTGCTGGCGCTGGCGGCGCGGTTGCGGGCCGGGCGGATACGCTGGTTCGACACGCTGCTGCCGGTGGCGGTGTGTTTCTACTTCTTGTATCCGGCCAATGGCGGGCATGAGTTCGGGCCGCGCTACTGGTTCTTTGCCTGGCCGGCGGCGATGCTGTCGGTGGCGACCGGGTTGGGCGAGGCGGGCTGGCTGCGCGTGGGAAGCTGGCGCGTGGAGGCGCGGGCGCTGGCGGCAGCGCATCTGCCGGCGTTCCTGGGCATGGGCCTGGCTACGAGCGTGTTCACCCATCTGTATGTAGATCAGCGGCGCCAGGTGGTGGGGGCGGTGCCACCTGTGGCGCGCGCGCTGGTGCTGATCCCTACGCGGGCGCTGATGCTCAGCCGGTGGCAGAGCGTGCCGATTACCGCGCATAGCGCGGATTTCTGCCGCAACGGCGTCGATACGACGGCGGACGTTCTGTACGGGCGGGCTGACGACAATTTCCGGCAGGGCGACGTGTTCACCAGGAGCGCGTGCGCGTTTGCCGGCCGGCCGGTGTTTCTGTGGCGGGCGCCAGGGCAGATGACGCGGGTCGATTGCGGAGGGCCGGCAGACCAGCGCTGATGTGGCGCCGGTCTCAGTTGCAGGCGTGTCGGAACCGGTTCAGCACGAGGCAGGGCAGGCCGAAGACGATGGCTTGCCGGGCGGTGGTGAGGATCGGGGCGGTGCCGGGTGCGACCGTCTCGGGCCAGGTCAGGGTGGCGGGGCCGGGGGGAAGCGGACGGAGCGGGAGCAGCAGGGCGCCGCGCGGGGTTGGGAGCATCTTGAAGTCGTCGGTGTTATGGAACGTCCGGCCGCCCGATTGCAGGGTGAAATCGCCGAGATAGATGGTCTTCCAGGGGCCGGTCAGGTGCAGGTCTGCGGCGTCCTTCAGGCCGAGTGCGGCGGCGGGCAGGACGATGGTGTTCGCCTCCGGCTGGGTGGGCTGGGGCGTGCGGTCTTGCAGGACGGGGCGCCAGGCGCAGGCGAGGGCGGTGGCCAGGCTGGCGGCGAGCGCGGCCCGGCGGTGCGGGCGCGTCAGCAAAGCGGCGGCGAGCTGGGCTGCCCACAGGACCAGGAAGGGGAACGTCCATTTGAAATAGTGGACGTTGTAGAACCGCCAGAGGCCGTAGGGCTGCAGGTCCCGGTAGGCGAGGTATATCGCCCAGTGCAGCGCGATGGTGGCGGCGGCAAGCACCGCGGCGGGGTTGCGTCGGGTTGACGTGAGCACGGCCAGGACCATGCCGGCGATGCCGGGGGCTACCCAGGGCAGGGTGGCGGCCAGGCCGGTGCCTTCCGGCAGCAAGGGGCGGGGGCCGATGACGATCATCACCCAGCGCATCGGCAGCAGGCGCCACTCCAGGCCGCGGGCGGCCGAGCCCGCGATGTAGGGCCCGGGGTGGAGGCCGAACACGGCGAGATGGGCGATGATGGCGGGCAGCGCGGCTACGGCGAGGCCGGCAAGGCCAGCGGCGGCATATTCCGCCCAGCCTTGCCAGGGCGTTCGGGCGCGCAGCAGCGCCCAGGCGCCGTAGGGCGCGCCGGTGGCGAGCAGGACCGCGGCGTCGCTGGGGCGGAAGCCGGCGATGGCGGAGACGGCGAGGCCGAACAGGGCGGCGCGCAGGGGGCTTGGACGCTCGGCGAAGCGCAGGGCGAGCAGGAGGGCGGCGAACTGGAACGGGGCGCTGCCGGTGGTGCTCCAGGGGACGACCCAGATGGCGGTGGCGGTGCGGCCCGACAAGACGGCCAGGGTGAAGCAGAATGCGGCGGCGACCGGCGGCCAGGTGGGCGCCAGGCGGCTGGCGATGCGCTGGAAGAGTGCGAGGCTGGCCAGCAGGCAGGCGAGGTCCGGCAGCAGGAAGGGCTGCCAGGGAGTGAGCCAGACGAAGGCGGCACCCAGCAGCGGGTAGTAGGGCAGGTAGTGGTGGTGGACGGGGTCCAGGTTGCCGGCGGCCCAGGCCTGGGCTGCTTCGAGGTAGCGGTGCTGGTCCGTGCCGGTCCAGAAACTGGTGAAGTCGGGGTATTTCTGGGCGTGGATCGCTACGGTGACTAACGTCAGAGCGGCGGCGCAGAGGAGGAAGGAAGGCGTTCTTTCTTGAAAAAAAGAAGCAAAAAACTTTTGCCTCCGCTTGCGCGCGGGGGTGGACGCATGCGTGTCCGGTGAGCCGGCGACAGCGGGAGCAAAAGTTTTTTGGTCCTTTTTTTCAAAAAAGGACTGCTTGGCTTGCTTCCCGGTTCGTGGCATCGCCGCGCAGCATGGCAGATTTCGCGGCTTCGCACACAGGGCTGGACCCGGAAGACTGGGCGCCCGTGCGCGCGCTGGGCCACCGGATGCTGGACGACATGTTCGACTGGCTGGCGGCGGCGCGCGACCGGCCGGTGTGGCAGCGCATGCCGGACGAGAAGCGGGCGGAGCTGCGGGCGCCCTTGCCGCAGGACGGCGTGGGGATGGAGGCGATCTACGCCGATTTCCAACGGCTGGTGCTGCCCTACGGGGCGGCGAACGAGCACCCGCGCATGATGGGCTGGGTGAATGGCGGCGGCAACGCGGCGGGGATATTGGCCGAGCTGCTGACGGCGGTGTTCAATCCGAACTGCGCCGGGCGCGACCATGCGGGAATCGAGGTGGAGCGCCAGGTGGTGGCCTGGGCCGCCCAGATGGTGGGGATGCCGGCGGAGACCAGCGGGGTGCTGCTGGCAGGCTCGTCGATGGCGAACATGGTGGCGGTGCTGGTGGCGCGGCGGGCGGCGCTGGGCGCCGATGTGCGCACGGGTGGCGTGGGTGGGGCGCGGCTGGTGGCGTATGCGTCCGCGGCGGCGCATGGGTGCATTCCGCGGGCGCTGGACATGGCGGGCATCGGCAGCGACGCGCTGCGGCTGGTGCCGGCGGACAATGCGCACCGGATGGACGTGGCCGCCTTGCGGGCGGCGGTGGCGGCGGACCGGGCGGCGGGGTTGCAGCCGTTCCTGGTGGTGGGCACCGCGGGCACGGTGGATTGCGGGGCGGTGGACGACCTGGCCGGCGTGGCCGATGTGGCGGCGGAGGCCGGGCTGTGGTTCCACGTGGACGGGGCGTTCGGGGCGACGGCAGCGTTGTCTGCCGTGTACCGGCCGCTGCTGGCGGGGATCGATCGGGCGGACAGCCTGGCGTTCGATTTCCACAAATGGATGCAGGTGCCTTACGACGCGGGATGCGTGCTGGTGCGCGACCCAGTGATGCACCTGGACACGTTCGCGCAGAACCTGGCGTACCTGACCTATGCCGAGCGCGGGCTGGCCGGAAATCCGCCTTGGCCGCGCGACCTGGGTCCCGATCTGTCGCGCGAGTTCCGGGCGCTGAAAGTGTGGGTGACACTGCGGGCGTACGGGGCCGACGGGCTGGGGCGGGTGGTGGAGAACGGGTGCGCGGTGGCGCGCTATTTGGCGGCGCGCGTGGCGCGCGAGCCGGCGCTGGAGCTGCTGGCGCCGGTGACGCTGAACATCGTCTGTTTTCGCGTGGTTGCGCTGAGCGACGCGGAGAACCGCGAGCTGGTGGCGGACCTGCAGGAGGCGGGGATTGCGGCGCCCTCGACGACGGTGATCGGCGGGCGGCTTGCGATACGGGCGGCGTTGTTCAACCATCGCACGACGGATGCGGACGCGGATGCGCTGGTGGATGGGGTTTTGCGTCTCGCGCAGAAAAATAACCAAGCGGTTCTTTTTTGAAGAAAAGAACCAAAAAACTTTGCTTCCCCGCAATTGCCGCAGCGGGTCTGGTCCGGAGAATCGCGCGCCGCTGATGCAGCGGAGTGATAAAAGTCTTTTGCTTCTTTTCTTCAGAAAAGAAGGCCTTCCTTCCTTAGGAGTTTCCAACCAAGTGAAACGCGCTCTCCTGCTCACCACCCTGCTGGCCACGCCCGCTCTGGCCGACCAGCAGCCGCAGCCATTGGCGATGCCGCCCGCGATCCCGGCGCCGCAGAATGTGGCCTATCCCGGCACGATACAGTTGAGCGTGGATGTGACCGACCTGGCGCGGCATGTGGTGAGCGTGCACGAGGTGATACCGGTGCCGCATGGCGGCGACGTGGTGCTGCTGTATCCGGAGTGGGTGCCTGGCGATCATGGACCGACGGGGCCGCTGGCCGCGCTCGCCGGGCTGGATTTCAAGGCGGGCGGGCAGAGCCTGACCTGGGTGCGTGATCCCGTGGACGTGCATGCGTTCCACGTGCAGGTGCCGCAGGGCGCGGGCAGCATCGACGTGCATTTCCAGTATCTGTCGCCGCCCACCCAGAAGGAAGGGCGGGTGGAGATGACGCCGGACATGGTCGACCTCGCCTGGAACGAGCTGGCGCTTTATCCGGCCGGCGTGTTCTCGCGCGACGTTTCGGTCAGCCCGAGCATCATCCTGCCGAAGGGCTGGAAGTATGCCACCGCGCTGGACACGCGGGCGGCCGGCGACGGCAACGCGCAGTTCGAGACAGTGGGGTTCAACACGCTGGTGGATTCGCCGTTCTATGCCGGGCGGTATTCGGCGCGCATCGACCTGGCCCCTGGTGCAAAGGTGCCGGTGCATCTGAACGTGTTCGCCGACAAGCCGCAGGACCTGGCGATCACGCCGGACCAGTTGGCGAAGCACCGTGCGCTGGTGACGCAGGCCAGGCTGTTATACGGCGCGCAGCATTACGGGCATTACGACTTCCTGTTCGCGCTGAGCAGCCAGCTTGGCGGGATCGGGCTGGAGCATCACCAGTCCAGCGAGGACGGCGAGGACCGCGGCTATTTCACCGACTGGGACAAGTCGGTGGCGGACCGGGACCTGCTGCCGCACGAATACACCCATTCGTGGAACGGCAAGTTCCGGCGCCCGGCCGATCTGTGGGCGCCGAACTTCAACGTGCCCGAGCGCGACAGCCTGTTGTGGGTCTATGAGGGGCAGACGCAGTTCTGGGGGCAGGTGCTTGCGGCGCGCTCAGGGCTGTGGAGCCATCAGGAGGCGCTGGACGCGATCGCGCTGGATGCGGCGAGCATGGAGCAGGCGGTAGGGCGCGCCTGGCGGCCGTTGGAGGACACCACCAACGACCCGATCATCAACGAGCGGCGGCCGCAATCCTGGCATAGCTGGGAGCGTCAGGAGGATTACTACGTCGAAGGCCTGCTGATCTGGCTGGATGCCGACACGCTGATACGTCAGACGACGCACGGGCAGAAATCGCTGGGCGATTTCGCGCGCGCGTTCTTCGGCGTCGATGACGGAAGCTTCGTGACGCATCCTTACACGTTCGAGGATCTGGTCGCGGTGCTGAACGGGGTGATGCCGTATGACTGGGCGGGGTTCCTGCGCACCCGGCTGGACCGGCGTGGCGGGACGGCGCCGCTGGATGGCCTCGCGCGTGGCGGCTACAAGCTGGTCTATACCGACACCGAGTCGGATTTCCAGAAGAGCGAGGAAAGCAAGCGCGAGGGGCATGATTTCAGCGCCTCGGTCGGGCTGGTGATCGGCAAGGGCGGCACGATCTCCGGCGTGATCTGGAACGGGCCGGCCTATCGGGCCGGGCTGGTGAAGGGCGGCAAGATATTGGCGCTGGACGGGCTGGCGTATGACGAGGGCAACGACCTGTCGGACGCGATCAAGCAGGCGCATGCGGACCATAAGCCGATCGAGGTGCTGGTTCAGGACGACGCGCATTTCCGCATGGTGCAGATCCCGTATTTCGACGGGCTGCGGTATCCGCATCTGGAGCGGGTGGCGGGGGTGCCGGCCTTGCTGGATGACCTGCTGACGCCGTTGAAGTGAAGAAGGGTAGGCGACTGGCGGGCAGCCGCCGACAGGGACGACGTGTTGCCTGAGATGATCGTCTCGCCCTGCGTCAAAGTGTGCCTGATGGATCCGCGCGTGGGACAATGCGCGGGCTGCGGGCGGACGCTGGCGGAGATCGCGGCCTGGGGCCGCATGAGCGAGGCCGAGCGAAGGGCGGTGATGGACGACCTGCCGCGCAGGCAGGCGGCCGCCTAGGATGTTTCCGGCTGCCATCGGCGTGGTTCCCGTCGACAACATCGCCCATGTGATACAGGTGGCGCTGACGCCGGTCTTCCTGCTGTCCGGCATCGGCACGTTGCTGAACGTGTTCAACACGCGGCTGGCGCGGGTGTCCGACCATGCCGAACATGCCAATACGCTGCTGAAGGATTGCGAGGAGGCGGAGGTGGCGGTGCTGCGTGCGCATCTGCGCCGGCTGCGGCGGCGGACGCTGGCGCTGGACGTCTCGATCGCGCTGGCGGCGTTGGGCGGGGCGGCGACGTGTGGGGCGGCGTTCGTGCTGTTCGTGGGCGTGCTGCGCGACAGTGCGACGTCTCTGGTGCTGTTCGTGCTGTTCGGGGCGTCACTGGGCTGCACGGTGGGCGCGCTGGCGGCGTTCATCGGGGACAGCTTGCTGGCGTGGCATGGGCTGCAGCGGGAGGGCAACCTGCCGCATACGCGGGCGGAGAAGTCGTAAGCGTCCGTCTGAAAAGGCGCGCTGGCGGCCGTCCGGCGGCGAGTAGTGTGCTTCAGTGCTCCTCCCCGTCGGCAGTTGTTCCAACGTTCGCCGACAGGGACCAAAAGTTTTTTGGTTCTTTTTTTCAAAAAAGAACTGCTTGCTTTCGTATCCTACGTGTCCAGCACGACATGCTCGCCAACCGCGCCCAGCCGCCAATATCCCGCCGCGCGTATCTGCTCGCGCGCCAGGCCCTCTTCTTCGGCGAGATGACGGCGCAGGGTGCGGGCCGTCGCCAGCTCCGCGCCGATCCAGGCGTAAGTGTCGCCGTGCGGAAGTTGCAGATGGCGTAGCGCATTTTCCAGCAGCGTGGTGGTGCCGGCCGGCTGGCCCGCGCGGTGCAGCCAGATGATCGTGGCGTTGGCGGCGGTGGGCAGATGGCGTTCCTCGGCGGCGTCGGCCACTTCGAGCAGGGCGTAGGCGCGCACGCCTGGGCGCAGTTCCTCGAGGTGGCGGGAGATGGCGGGCAGGGCGGCCTCGTCGCCGGCGAGCAGGTAGGTGTCGTAATCGTCAGGAGTGAGGAAGGAGGCGCGCGGCCCGCCTACCCCCAGCCATTGTCCGGGTTCGGCCTGGGCGGCCCAGGCAGTGGCGGGGCCGTCACCGTGCAAGACGAAATCTATCGTCAGCTCGCGGGTGAGCGGGTCGTAGCGGCGCGGAGTGTAGTCGCGCACGGCCGGGCGGACCGCGCCTTCGGGGTAGACGGGTTTGCCGTCCTGCAGGGTTGGCAGAACCGGCTGTGTCTGGCCGGGGGCGGGGAAGAAGAGTTTGACGTGGTCGCCGGCGCCGGCGGAGGTGAAGCCGTCGAGCTGCTCGCCGGCGAGGGTGATGCGGCGCATGCGCGGGGTGAGGGGCTCGGCGCGGGCCACCTGGGCCAGGCGGAGCTTTGTCTCGAAGCGGACGCGTACGGGGGCGCGGGGTGTGTGGTTCACCTGGAACTCCTGCGAGTGGGGATCAGGCCTGGCGGCCGAGGATTTCGGCGGCGGCGCGGTCGAGTATCTGGGCGATGCGGCGGGCTTCCTCGGGGCTGCAGCCGTGCTTGCGCAGAAGGGCGTGCTTGAGGGCGTGCCGGGCGCGGTGCAGGTCGTCCGCGGCGCGCGGGTCGGCGGCGTCCAGGCCGGCGAAGGCTTCGCGCACGCCGGCCATGCGCTGGCCTATGCGTGCCAGGGCGTCGAGTATCTGGGTCGCGTGCTCGCGGTTGGCTTCGAGCTGGGCACGGCCGGCTTCGGTCAGGGTGTAGAGCTTGCGGTTGCCGTCCTGGCTTACTTCGGCGTGGCCGATCTCTTCCAGATAGGTGAGCGCCGGATAGATCATGCCCGGGCTGGGTGCGTAGAAGCCGGCGGAGCGTTCCTCCAGCAGGCGGATCAGCTCGTAGCCGTGGGCGGGGCGTTCGGCGAGCAGTGCCAGGAGGAGGAGCTGGAGGTCGGCGGCGGTGAGCTTGCGGGCGCCGGGCATGCCGCCATCCCCCATGAAGCCGCGGCCGAAGCCGCCCGGGGCTTGGCCGTGGCGGCCGTGCCGGCGGCCGATTGCGTGCAGGGCGTGATGGAGACGCATGGGTCGGTTCCAGTCGGAAAACATGTCTTACGATATGTCTTTCGAGACATGGCGTCAAGCTGAAACGGGCGGGAGAGCCGTGGCCGGCGATGAGGGGAGACTTTTGCGGCCGGGCCGTGCATCACGGGGCACCCTCGCCGCGGAACGGAGCCTGCCACCTCGCCAAGACTCTTCCTGCATATCGGCCGCAACAAGGTTGGCTCGACGACCTTGCAGACCTATTTCGCGGAGCAGGCCGGCTATCTTCGGCAGGCCGGGCTGGATCATGTGCTGCTGTTCGGCCAGGACGGTCCGGCGGACGGATCGCTGCGTCGTTTCGCCAACCATCGCGAGGTGGCGGTGTTCGCACGCGGCCATAACGGGCGGTCGGTTCTGGTATCCCATGAAGGGCTGTGCTGCTTTTCGCCCGAGCTTACGCAGGTGATGGCGCAGGATTTCGCCGGGCTGGACGCGCAGGTGCTGTTCTATGTCCGGCCTTACGGCGAATGGGTGGTATCGGCCTATAATTTCGACGTTCGCACCGGCTACAACGCGGCGGATTTCGACGCCTACCTTGAGGGGGTGGAGGCGGGCGTCAGCTTCTGGCCGATGCTGGAGATCTGGGGGCGGGCGCTGGGCTGGGAGAACATACGCGTACGCTCGCTCCACCCGGCGGACCTGCAGGGGGGCGAGCTGGTGGCGGACTGCCTGTCCGCCCTGGGGCTGGCGGGCGCGCCGGCGGCGTCCGTGGCACGGGTGAACGTCTCGCCGGGCTGGTGGGTGGTGGAGATGTTACGCCTGGTGGCGCAGGGCGGCGCCGGCGCGGGGTGGACGCAGACTGGCCTGGCGGTGGCCGAGGAACTGCACCGGCTGACCGAGCGTGCGGCCGAGCAGGCGGGACTGTGCTGCCCGCCGGCGCAGTATCTGAGCCGGGCGCAGTCCGTGCGGCTGGCGGCGTTGTACGAGCGTGACCTGGCGTTGCTGGCGGCACATACGGGATGTCGGCTGCAGCCGGGGCCGGTATGCGTGCAGGAGCGGCCGTTTCTGCCGGCGGTGCGGCATGTGCCGGATCGGGTGGTCCGGATGGTTTGCGCGATGGCGCTGGAGGGGGAGAACGCGCGGGTGCATCCGGAGGCGGCGGCGTTTGTTCGGGAGCGACAGGGGAAGGAAGGCCTTCTTTTTTGAAAAAAAGAAGCAAAAAACTTTTGTCCTTCCGCACCTGAACCAGCCTGTTCTATCCTGGACGAAACACTCCGCCGCAGCGTCGAAGGACCAAAAGTTTTTTGCTTCTTTTTTTCAAAAAAGAAGGCCTTGCCTGCCTACTGCTTCAGCCGCACCGCGCCAGCCTGGACGACCACGATCCGGTCAGGCCCGCCGCCTTGCAGGACGACCGCCATATGGTCGCCCAGGGCGGCGACGCCCGCGATGCGGGTGCCGGCGGGCTCGTCCAGCGTGACCGTGGCCTTCGGCGTGTGAGGCGCCATGCGGCCCACGATGGTGACGGCGACGACAGCCACGCCGGCCACGATCAGCACGCCCATTCCTACGACCAGAGCCAGCATCGCGCGCATTGTTCTCCCGAACTCCCTATGTGTCAGGCATCATGCCCGAAACCTTCCGCCTGATCGCCCCGCCCGAAGCCGCCGGCCAGCGGGCGGACCGCTATTTTGCCGAGGCTATTGGCACGTTGTCGCGGTCCAGGGTGAAATCGCTGATCGAGGCGGGGCGGGCGACGCGGGACGGGGCGGTGTTCACCGCGCCGGCCGATCCGGTGCGGGCGGGCGGGGCGTATGAGCTGACGCCGCCGGTGGTGGTGGACGCACTGCCGCAGGCGCAGGCGATTCCTTTCACGATTTTGCATGAGGACCGGCACCTGATCGTGCTGGACAAGCCGGCGGGGCTGGTGGTGCATCCGGCGCCCGGACACGAGGACGGCACGCTGGTCAATGCGTTGCTGGCGCATTGCGGGGACAGCCTGCCGGGGATCGGCGGGGAGCGGCGGCCGGGGATCGTGCACCGGCTGGACCGCGACACGTCCGGCGTGATGGTGGTGGCCAAGACGGAGCAGGCGCTGGCCGGGCTGTCGGCGAAGTTCGCGGCGCGCGACATAGAGCGGGTTTACGTGGCGCTGGTCTGGGGGCTGCCGGCGCCGGCGAGCGGCGAGATAGAGGGGGCGATCGGGCGGGATCCGCGCGACCGCAAACGCATGGCGCTGGTGACGCGCGGCGGCAAGCCGGCGCTGACCCGGTATCGCGCCACGACAGTGTATCATGCGGCGGCGAGCCTGCTGGAATGCCGTCTGGCCACCGGGCGGACGCACCAGATCAGGGTGCATCTGGCCTCTGCCGGGCATCCCGTGGTGGGCGACCCGGTTTATCTGCGCCGGATTCCGGCAATCAGCCGAGCGGTGCCGGAGCCGGCACGCGGGCGTTTGCTGGATTTTCCACGCCAGGCGCTGCATGCCGCGGTGCTCGGGTTCCGCCATCCTGCGACCGGGCACGAGATGCGGTTCGAGACGCCTTTGCCGGGCGATTTCCATGGGTTACTGGAGGGGATGTCCGAGAGTTAACCACGTTCACACATGCGTTACAAACGTTTCATAAGCCACGCTAGTGTTTGACAGGACCTCACCGGTCCTGTATTACTCTGCCCGTTGGTGCAGCGGGCGTGTTGCACCTTCGCGCGCGGCGCCGGGTTGCCTTGTCAGGGGTTCGGCTGATCCGCGTGATAACGTCCTCGCGCTCCATAGCGTCGGGCCCGCAACTATAAGCCGTATTGCGCCGTAAAGGGCAGTAACCGGTTGTGGTCGCCGGGTGAGAAGGAGCCGTTTCATGGCTGCAGCTTTTGTCAATGTCGCCCCAGAGGGCAACCTCTCCCGCTATTTGCAGGAGATACGCAAGTTTCCGATGCTGACGCCTGAGGAGGAGCTGTCGCTCTCCCATGCGTGGCGCGACCACGAAGACATGAAGGCCGCCCATAAGCTGGTGACCTCGCATCTTCGCCTGGTTGCCAAGATTGCCATGGGCTATCGCGGGTATGGCTTGCCTGTGGGCGAGCTGATCAGCGAGGGCAATGTCGGCATGATGCAGGCCGTCAAGCGTTTCGATCCCGATCGCGGGTTCCGCCTGGCGACGTACGCGATGTGGTGGATACGTGCGGCGATACAGGAATACATCCTGCATAGCTGGTCGCTGGTGAAGATGGGCACGACCGCTGCGCAGAAGAAGCTGTTCTTCAACCTGCGCCGGCTGAAGGGCCAGATGCAGGCGATCGAGGACGGTGACCTGCGTCCGGAGCACGTCTCCAAGATCGCGACCACGCTGGGCGTGCCGGAGCAGGACGTGGTGAGCATGAACCGCCGGCTGGCGGCACCCGACCATAGCCTGAACGCGCCGGTACGCGCGGACAGTGAGGGCGAGTGGCAGGACTGGCTGGTGGATGAGGGTGAAAGCCAAGAGAGCGAGCTGGCCGAGCGTGAGGAGCTGTCCGGCCGCAAGGCGCTGCTGGGTGGCGCGCTGACCTCGCTGAACGACCGGGAGCGGCACATCCTGATCGAGCGTCGGCTGAAGGACAACCCGACGACGCTGGAGGAGCTGTCCCAGCAGTACAACATCAGCCGCGAGCGTGTGCGGCAGATCGAAGTACGGGCATTCGAGAAGCTGCAAAAGGCCATGCGCCTGCAAGTGGCCGAGCGCCGGATGGCGCAGGCAGCTTGAGGTAATCCCTGCCGGCAGGTGCCGCATCAGCCGCCGACAGGGACCAAAAGCTTTTTGCTTCTTTTTCTCGAAAAAGAAGGCCTTGCTTACTTTTCCCCGATCAGCGCCGTGGAATATGCCGGTTGGCGACATGCGCGTGCAGGTACGCCAACCCGGGGCTGCCAGCACGTTGCTGGTCACGCGTTCACGTGATCACAATGTGCGTGGCATCGGACGCGTGTTGCGTATGGCGTGTTGGCCGCTGGTGCGTGTGGTTCGGCGAGAGCAGAGACTTCTTGGTCACGGCGTCGCGTAGTTCCACGCACTGCGCGTAACTATTGTGGCGTACCCGGTCTTCAGGCTTTTGGAGGCAAGTCCCAGTCCTGCCTGGTGCGGGCAAGTTCGGCTTGCATGACCCGGGCGCGGGCGGCTTCGCTGGCATCCCAGGCGGTACGCAGGACGACGGGGACGACCTGGCACAGCGCCCAGGCGCAGGCGCCGGCGCCCCAGGCGGTGACCAGGACCAGCGGGTTTGCCACGGCGTTCAGCGCCGCGTCCATCGAGTCCCCGTGCAACCAGAGGTGCCAGACTGGCGAGAGGGCAGCGGCGGCGCAGCACAGGGCGACGGCGCGGGTTGAACTGCCGGGGGTGTTTTTTTCGCCGAGCGCGCAGGCGATCGCGGGTCCCAATAGGGTCGCGAGCAGCAGGACGGTGGGGGCCGCAAAGGTAAGGAGCGCGCCGCAGGCAAGGCCCTGAATCCACAGAATGGAGCCTTTGGCGGCGGGTCCGGCCGGCTGTGGGCGGGTGGCCGCCGCCATCAGTGCAGCGCCAGGGCCACGGCGGCGCCCAGGCTGGCGAGGAGGCCGGCGCCGGTCACGAGCTCATGGCCCAGAAGCTGGGCGGCGTGATGGCGGTGTGGCGTCTTCTCGGTAATCCGGGCGAGGGCGGCTTCCAGCGACGCTATACGGGCGGCGGCCTGCTCGGCGCCTCTCTGGTCGGCCGCGCGGGCGGGTTCGTCGTCCAGCAGCTCGGCCATGCGGCCGATCTGGCCGTCGGACGCGGCTTGCAGCAGGCTGTCCTGCAGCGCGGCGCGGGTGCGCTGGCTGCGCCAGTCCGACACGCCGGCCAGGCCGGAGGAGATCAGCCAGCCGGCCAGGCCGGGCAGACCGCCCGGGTTCAGGCGGGCTTGCAGCCGGGCGAACAGGCGCAGGAGGGAGAGGCGTTCCGCCTCCCCGGCGAAGCTTGCGAGGTGGGGCAGGTCGCCACAGAGGGTAGGGTCCGCGCGTGACACCAGGAAGGCGGCGATGTGGCCGTCTATCGGTGGGCGGCTCCTGTCGGCGCTTGCGGCGGCCTCGTCCAAGGCGGGCAGCAATTCGGCCGCGCGCACTACCAGACGGCCGGCGAGCAGGGGGGAGGCGCAGGCGAGCATGGGATTCATGCCGTAGGAGAGGCGCCGGACGCCGCCGGCCGGGCCGCGGGCGGACAGCCAGCTACGCCACTCCCGCTGCTCGTCCCGCAGGCCGGTATCGTCCTGGCGGCGGTAGCTGGCGCTGCAGAAGTGCGAGACGGCATCGGCCGAGACGATTCCCGTCAGCGCGGACAGCACATCCGGCGTGCCTGTTGCCAGCGCCGGACCGATGCCGTCCGGCTGGACCGCAACGCCGCGCCAGACCAGGGGGGCCAGAGGGTCGATCACGGCGATGCTGCGCATTACGGTCAGGCCTTGCTGGCGCGGCTCGTCCGAGGTGGTGGGCTCGCTGCGGCGGGTGATTTCCTCCACGCGCATGCCGAGCTGCGGGTCGCCCAGGAAGCGGCGTATCCAGCGCTCCACCTCGCCGCTTTTCAGCAAAGCGTAGCCGCGCTCGGGGTGCAGGCCGAGGCCGAGCGCCAGCTCGCGCGCCGACCAGACGCGGACGCCGCCGAGATCGAGCGGGATCTGGGCGCGGCGGGGCGGGCGGGCGGCAACGCGCCTGGCGCGCGCCTGTTCCGGGCGGCCAAGCAAAGCGGGCGAGGGGCGGTGGTCCGGGTCCTCGGCGAGCATGCCGCGCAGCAGATCCGACAGCAGCGGCGGCAGGGGCGCCTCGGCAGTCAGGGCATCGAAGCTGCCGAGTTCCAGTTTGCGGCGCAGGATGGCGGCGTCATCCAGGTTGGCCAAAGGCAGGCGGCCGAGATGAAGGGCGAGGAGGGTGACGCCGAGGGCATAAATGTCGTCGGCGATGCAGCCTTCGCCGCGGCCGGCGGGCAGGCAGCGGGCCATGTAGGGCGGTTCGAAGATGGCCGGCTGCAGGCTGGCGGGCGGGGCGGCCCAGAACGGGCCCAGGGTCACGGGGTCTCGCAAGGCGGCGCGGAAGAGGTTGTCCGGGTTGATGGCGCGGTGGGTGAGGCCGCGCTGCTGGAGGGCGGCGAGGGCGGCGGCGGCGGGAGCCAGCACGCAGGTCATCAGCTCGGCCTCCCGCCACGGGGCGTTGAGGCCGACGGCGGTGCCGGGCGGTGCCTCGCCGATCACGAACCAGCCGGGGCGGCCAGCGGCGTCCGTGCCGGGGCCGTATTCGACGGGCAGGACGGCGTGGGGGATGGGCAGGCCGCTGCGGGCTAGGGTGATGCGCGGGCGGGCGGGCTGGTCCGGCTTGGCTTCGATGGCGATGAGCGGGGTTGTGGGGTCCCGCCGGTCGGTGACCGCGTGGGCGCGGAAGCCGCCTTGCAGGGTGGGGGCCTGGCGCGTGGGGTCTATGCGGTAGAAACCTGCGATTAGGCCGTCTTCCATGGGGCGCAGGGTAGGGGGTGGGGGTTAAGGAAGCGAAAAGGGTCGGGTGGCCGTGGGTCGGGTTGAGGTGCGGTTGACTGGGGCGGCGAGCCGGCGAAGCGTGGGTGCCGGCGGGTCAGTCGGGGGAGGTTCGGCGTCGATGTGGGGAGGCGGTATTTGCGTTGGTATCATCCCGGCGTTGCTGGGGGGTTCTGCGATTTGCCAGGCAGCCAGCTTTGATTGCTCCACCGCCAGGCGTCCCCAGGAGAGGGTGATCTGTGCGAACCCAGCGCTCTCCGATCTCGATGGGAAGCTAGGGAAACTTTACCAGGAGCGGCGCAGAACGCTCGGTTCGTCGGGGCAGGCGTTGCTGAGGACCTCGCAAAAATCCTGGCTGCATTTCATTGCATTGACCTGCGCGGTCGATGGGTCCGGCTTGCCGCAAGATACTGCTGAGGTGTCGGCGCAGGAGCGCGATGCGGCAGACTGCCTCACGCGAGCCTATAACAGCAGGGTTGGGCAATTGGAGCGAGTAGGCCGGTCGGAAGGACCGTTCGTGTTCAATAGTGTGGACCTGTTTGCCGCTACGCTTTCCCCAGACGCAGCAGGGGAGGGCGCCAGCGCGCGTTATTCCGTATCCCATGTCAGCTACCCGCAGATCGATTCGCCTTCGACGAAAGCTGCTGCCGAATTCAACAGCCGGGTGGCGCGGCAGATCGTGACGGCCGGTGATTGCGGGATCGGGGATTATGACCTCGACTACGATCTCGGCCTGGTCACCGCCGGCATGGTCAGTTTGCGTTGGACGGATTCCACGTATTGCCATGGCACGCCGCACGGCTTTGGTGGGAGCCGTGCCGAAATCTACGTGCTGGGCGAGTTCGTGCGCCTGGCGAGTGCAGCCGACATCTTCGGACCGGCACAAGGCTGGCAGGCGAAGTTGCAGGACCTGTTGTGGAAGAATCTGCAAGACAGTGGATGGCGCAGCCCGCGCGATGGCGAAGAGGCGCAGATCCGGAGCGAACTGCTGCGGGAGAACCGTTGGTTCATCAGCAAGGACGGGCTACAGGTCTCGTTCAACTCCTATGATGGGGGCTGCTATGCCTGCACGCCGCCCCCGGTGACGGCTGGTTGGAGCGAGATTCTGCCGCTTCTGCCTTCGCACTCGATCCTCAGGAGACACTGACGACTCCGGCGCAGCAGCCGCTCCGGCGGCGGCAGACAGGGACCGGAACGACCTCTGGTTGGTATCCCGGGAACGAACTGCTTGCTGTCACCCCTGAAACGGATCGCGCACCATGATCGTGTCGTCGCGCTCCGGGCTGGTGGACAGGAGTGTTACGGGCGCTTCCACCAGCTCCTCGATGCGGCGGACGTATTTGATCGCCTGCGCCGGCAGGTCGGCCCAGCTTCGGGCGCCGCGGGTGGAGGCGTGCCAGCCGTCTATTGTTTCGTAGACGGGCGTGGCGGCGGCTTGCGCGCCCGGGGCGGCCGGCAGATGGCTGAACCGGGTGCCCCCGATCTCGTAGCCGGTGCAGATTCGCAATTGGTCCAGGCCGTCCAGCACGTCCAGCTTGGTGAGCGCCAGGCCGGCTATGCCGCCGACTTTCACTGCCTGGCGGACCATGGCGGCGTCGAACCAGCCGCAGCGGCGGGGACGGCCGGTGACGGTGCCGAACTCGTGGCCGCGCTCGCCCAGCAGGCGGCCGGTCGCGTCGTGCAATTCGGAGGGGAACGGACCGGAGCCCACGCGGGTGGTGTAGGCCTTGGCGATGCCGAGCACGAAGCCCACGGCGGACGGGCCCACGCCGCTGCCCGAGGCGGCGGTGGCGGCCACCGTGTTGCTGCTGGTCACGAACGGGTAGGTGCCGTGGTCCACGTCCAGCATCACCGCCTGGGCACCCTCGAACAGGATGCGGCGGCCGTCCCGCCTTGCCGCGTCCAGACGTTCCCACACCGGTTCGACATGCGGCAGGATCCTGGGCGCGATCTCCAGCAGGCTGTCGAGAAGCGCCTGCTTCTCGAACGTCTCCGCACCCAGGCCGCGCAGCAGCGTGTTGTGGTGCAGGAGGAGTTCGTCGAGCTTGGTCGACAGGGTTTCGGGCTCGGCCAGGTCGCAGGCGCGTATGGCGCGGCGGCCGACCTTGTCCTCGTAGGCGGGGCCGATGCCGCGGCCGGTGGTGCCGATGCGTGCCTCGCCGCGGGCGGCTTCGCGGGCGCGATCGATCGCGCCGTGCACCGGCAGGATCAGGATGGCGTTGTCGGCGATGCGCAGCATGTCCGGCGGCACGTGCAGGCCCTGGGCCTCCACGCGGGCGATTTCCGCCAGCAGCGCCCAGGGATCGACCACGACGCCGTTGCCGATGATGCCGAGCTTGCCGCGCACCAGGCCGGAGGGGAGCAGGCTGAGCTTGTAGGTCTGGTTGCCGACGACGAGGGTGTGGCCCGCGTTGTGGCCGCCCTGGAAGCGGACGACGATGTCCGCGCGGCTGGCGAGCCAGTCGACGACCTTGCCTTTTCCTTCGTCGCCCCATTGGGCGCCTATTACGGCTACGTTTGGCATTTTTTGGGTGGCCCTAGGAGGAAGGAAGGAAGCAGTTCTTTTTTGAAAAAAAGAACCAAAAAACTTTTGCTTCCCCGCATCTGCGGCAGTCGCGTCTATCAGGACAAAACGAGGCGGTGGACCAGCGGGAGAGATAAAAGTTTTTTGCTTCTTTTTTTCAAAAAAGAAGGCCTTGCTTACTTACTCAGCGGCTCCGCCTTACCGTTTCGCAAGACATGCGAACACCCCAACCTTGCCGCATCGCAGTCTGCCCCCAGCGCCGCCACGGTGGCGAACCCTTGTGCGCGCAAGGCCCGGGCAGCGGCGGCGTCCGTGCCCAGCGGCAGGAAGACGGTCGGGCGCGGGACCGGCGCCGGGGCGGCGCGCAGGACGGCGCCGGCGAAGAGAGTGACGCCGGTGGCGGGCTCGCCTTCGCCGGAGAGATAGCGGCCGCCGCGGCCCAGCTCCTCGTGACGGCCGGGGGCGAAGACGGTGACGGCGATGCCGGTGTGGTAGCGGAAGCCGCGGAACTCCAGCGGATCGACCGTGACGCGTATGTGCGGCGCCTGGGTGGTCAGCAGGTGGACGACGTGGGCGAGGCGTTCGGCCAAAGCGCGCTGGGGGGCGGGCAGGTCGGCCGCGGCCAGGGCGGCCAAAGCGGGTTGGGCGGGGCCGGCGGCGAGCAGGAGGGTGTTGAGCATGGGTGCCAGCGTGCCGGCGTGCTCGGTGATGGCGGCGGCGTCCTTGCGGTCCAGCGCGCGGGCCAGGGTTTTGGCGCGGGGGCCTTCCACGCTGGCGGCGGCCAGCAAGGCGGGGGCGAGGGTGGGCAGGGTGAGGTCCAGGCTGATGCGGGCGAGGCCCAGGGCGCCCAGGGCCTCCGCGGCGACGAGCATGGCTTCGGCGTCGGCGGCAGGCGAGTCAGCGCCCAGCAGCTCGATGCCGGCTTGCGGGACCTGGCGGTCCGTATCGAAGGTGGCGCGGGCGCGTATGCATTCCGCGGCGTAGGAGAGGCGCAGCGGGCGCGGCGCCGCGGCGAGGCGGGTGGCGGCGATGCGGGCGACCTGCGGGGTGATGTCGGCGCGCAGGGCCATCATGCGGTGGCTGTCCGGATCCAGCACACGGAAGACCTGGTCCGACAAAGCGGCACCGGCGCCGGCGAGCAGGCTGTCCTCGAACTCGAGCAACGGCGGTTTGACCCGGGTGTAGCCGTGGCTGGCGAAGACGGCCATCAGGGTTTCGACGGCGGCGGCTTCGGTCTGGGCGTCCGGCGGCAGGAGGTCTCGCAGCCCGGCGGGGAGCAGGGCCGGGTGTGGGGGGGTGAGGTCGTCCATCGGGGCGGGCTATAGCTTGGCGGGGCGGCGCGCGGAAGCCGGCGGGTGGCGGGCGATTTGTGCTGCGGCGCGGCAAACCGTAGGGTTGCGCCATGCCAGACCACAGCCCAGCGCCTGCCATACACGTGCCGTTCCCCGAGCCGCCCGAGCCCGGGCGGGTGCGCGAGGTGGCGCGCGGGGTGCTGTGGGCGCGCCTTCCGCTGCCGTTCCTGCTGGACCACGTCAATGTCTATTTGATCGAGGACGCGGGCGGCTGGGCGGCGTTCGACACCGGGCTGGGCAACGACGTGACGCGGGCGGCGTGGGAGAGCGTGTTCGCGGGTGCGCTGCACGGCCAGCGGCTGACGCGCATCGTGTGCTCGCATTTCCACCCGGACCATGTGGGCTTGGTGGGCTGGCTGACGCGGCTGTTCGAGGCGCCGCTGTCCATGCCGCGGACCGAGTTCCTGATGACGCGTGTGCTTGAGGACCGGGTGATGGCGCCCGACCCCGGCTTCTACACCGAGCGCGGCCTGGCGGTGGATGCGGGCGGCCGCGTGGCGGGCGACGGGCACGACTACCTGCGTCTGGTGACCGGGCTGCCCACGCGGTTCCACCGGTTGCTGGCGGGCGAGACGCTGCGCGTGGGCGGGCGCGATTTCACCGTGCATACCGGCGGCGGGCACGCGCCGGAGCAGGGCATGCTGCATTGCGCGTCCGACGGGCTGTTCTTCGCGGCCGACCAGGTGCTGCTGCGCATCTCGCCCAACATTTCGGTGGGGGCGATGGAGCCGGACGCCGATCCGCTGGGCGAGTACCTGGCCTCGCTGGCGCGCCTGTCGGAGGCGGTGCCCGGGGACGCGCTGGTGCTGCCTGGCCACGGCGTGCCGTTCGTGGGGCTGCAGGCGCGGTTGGCGGAGCTGGCGACGCACCATGCCGGGCGTTGCGCGCTGATCGCGGCGGCGGCGCGCGCGGCGCCGCGCACGGCGGCCGAGCTGCTGCCGGTGCTGTTCAAGCGGCAGATGGACGCGCACCAGACCGGCTTCGCGTTCGGCGAGGTGCTGGCGCATGTGAACTACATGCGGCGGCGGGGCGAGCTGGTGCAGGCGCGCGATGCGGACGCGATCTTGCGGGTGCACGCAAGCTGAGCCGGATGCGAAAGAAGGCGGATCTGCCGGAGAAGATCTGCGTGGTGTGCAAGCGGCCGTTCGTTTGGCGGAAGAAGTGGGCGAAGGTGTGGGACGAGGTCAAATATTGCAGCGACGCCTGCCGTGGGCGCCGGCAGGCGGATGAGGGGCGGCGGGAGTGTTGACCTGCGGGCAAGGTTGGAGCTCTGCCCCGAACCAAGCTGGGGCCTTGGCTCCACACCCCATTTTTTAATGTCTGTTTGGAAACTCGCCCGGCGGCCATCTGACGGCGGTTTCCTGTGCTCCGGTGCTCATGGCCACAGCAGGATCGGCCTGCTGCTCGGACGCATGGCGCGCGCAGCCAATCCGCTCCGGTGCGCGAAGTCACCGCCAGCCGACTCACCGGGCCACATTTTCCAAACAGATACTTAGGATTGCTGATGACTTCTGGGCATCGGCGGCAGGCTTGCGGCACTTTTCGGCGCGGCTCGTACGTTCCGGCTTGTCATCGAATAGGTTTCTCCGTATCGTTGCGTAACGTTAACGTGTGGAGAGGCCGATGCGCGGGGTGTGCCTGAAGGTTGTGGCCGCTGCTGGTCTGGCCCTGGCCGCGACCGGGGCGCGGGCGGCTGATCCTTGTGCGCCGGTGCAGTCCTCCGGGTATGGCAATCCGCTGATCGGGCTGATCGGGCAGCTGGCGCAGCAGCAGCGGGCGCAGGCTTGCGTGGCCGAGCGGCGGGCGCAGTGGGCCGAATACAATGCGCGGCAGAAGTCGGCGGCGGATCGCGCGGCGGCCGATGCGGCGCAGCAGAAACAAGTGGCCGACGCGAAGGACGCGGCCGCGCGGGACGCGGCGCAGGCGCAGCACGCACATGTGGTGCACGAGGCGGTGGTGGCCGAGGCGCATGCGCGGCACAGGCGGGAGCAGGCGCACGAGGATGCGCAGAAGGATCGGGAGGAGGCCCAGGCGCACCGGCGGGACGCTTATATGCGGCTCGTGCGCGACGAGAATGCGTCCGACAATGTCTGCCACGATCCGAAGACGGCCAAGCTGGTGATGGAGGGGTGGAACGGTCTCGACACCATGAAGGACGCGTCGGTGCGGGTGATCGACATCGAGCACATGACGACGGTGCATGCGCATGCGGGTGACCAGAGCGTGTCCTGCCATGGCGTTTTCGTCACCAGCCGCGGCGGGCGGATCGTCGGCACGGCGACGGTGAGGCGCAACATCGCGGGCGATCCGATGTTCGTGTGGGAGCGCGATGCGGACCAGGATGTCTCGCGATTTGCCGCACCGTCTGGGGTCGAGGTGAAGGTGATGCGGGCGATGTCGGTGTCCGGCGCGCCGCCAATTTAAATGGCTGATGAACAGCTTCGAGGAGCTGTGTGTCTTAGAACGAAGACGTGCACATTCCCCGTTCGGCGACAGCGGAGCAAAAGCTTTTTGCTTCTTTTTCTCGAAAAAGTAGGCCTTGCTCGTCTGTCTCCCCGCACCCCCGCATTTGCAGCCGCGCCCAGTCCGGATAGAACCCCGCCATGCGCCAGCTGATTGCCGGAAACTGGAAGATGAACGGCCTGATGGCGGAGGCGGCCACGCTGGCTGCCGGCATACGCGACCTGGCCGCCGGGCTGTCCTGCGATCTTCTCGTCTGTCCGCCGGCGACCCAGATCGGCCTGGTGGCCGACATATTGGGTGAGACCTCAGTGGCCGTTGGCGGCCAGAACTGTGCGCCGGAGCCCTGCGGCGCGCATACCGGCGACATATCCGCGGAGATGCTGGCAGATGCCGGCTGCCTGGCCGTCATACTCGGCCATTCGGAGCGGCGGCAGAACCATCACGAGACGAACGCCCAGGTGTTCGCCAAGGTGCAGGCCGCGGCGCGCGCCGGGCTGATCCCGATCGTGTGCGTGGGCGAGACCGAGGCCGAGCGCGATTCGGGCCGGGAGATCGCCGTCGTGGGACGGCAGATCGTCGAGAGCCTGCCGGACGGCTTCGCCGGCGTGGTCGCCTACGAGCCGATCTGGGCCATAGGGACCGGGCGCACGCCGACGCTGGACGAGGTGGGTGCCGTGCACCGCCACATACGCGAGGCGCTGGTGGCGCGGTTCGGCGAGGGCGGACGCGAGCTGCGTATCCTGTATGGCGGATCGGTGAAGCCGGACAACGCGGCCGAGCTGCTGGCGGTGCCGGAAGTGGGCGGGGCGCTGGTTGGCGGGGCTTCGCTGCAGGCCGAGAGCTTTGCGGCGATCGCGCGGGCGGCCAGGGGCTAGGCGTCCGCTTCGGAACCGCTCTCGGGCCATCTGACGGCGATTCTGTGATCCAGCGCTCATGGCGGGGAGGCTACTCCGCTGGCCGGAGATCACCGCCGGCTGACTGACCAGGGCGGGCTTGCAGCAGACCCTGGGAGGTTCGTCCGCCGCAGGTGATCGACCCGTCTGCCTCTGCCATGAAGTGAACTGGCCGGTTGCGGCTTTCTGGCTGCGGAGCGTTCCTGGCCAGGCTGACACGCGGTCGTGGCGGCGTGGCACCTGTGCAGCGCGCCGACCGTGGGCGGCGACAATGCTGGCGTCTGCGTCGTCTCAGCCCGCTTGCTGACCGCAAGCGCGGCCTGTCCCGCGTCTTACTTCCCAACTCCGCCGCGCTTCTGTAGAACGCCGCCTTCGCACCCAAGGCCATCATGACAGCCCTCGTCACCCTCACCCCGGTTCTTCGCGTCCTGCACCTTTTCGTCACGCTGGCGATGATCGGCGTCGTGCTGATACAGCGCAGCGAGGGCGGCGGGCTCGGCATCGGCTCTACCCAGGGCATGGGCGCGTTCATGAGCGGGCGCGGCACGGCGAACCTGCTGACCCGCACGACGGCCATATTGGCGGCGCTGTTCTTCGTCATCTCGCTCAGCCTGGCGCTGCTGAACAAGGGCACCAACGGGGCAGGGCGCGACATACTGGCGCCGACGCCATCCGCCACGGCGCCCGCCCTGCACGCGCCTGCCAAGCCGGCCCCCGCACCTACCCCCAAGGTTCCGCAGAAGTGACGCTGCTGGCTTCGGCCAGCACGCCTGCGGACACTGACGTGGCTATCATCGGAGCGGGGGTGGCAGGGCTTGCCGCCGCGACCACGCTGCGCGCGGCCGGGCTGCGGGTGGAGCTGCTGGAGGCGGCGCCGCAGGCCGGCGGACGCGCCCTCACGACCACGATCGCGGGCCACGTATTCGACCACGGGGCGCAGTGGCTGCATGCGGCGCACCGCAACCCGCTGGTGGGGCTGGCGAAGGCGGCCGGAGAGACGGTGGGTCCCGACCGTCCCTGGGATGAGCGCATGCACGTGATCGATCCCGCCGCCCCGCGTGCCGACCTGACCGCCTATGCGGCGGCCGAGCAGGCGTGGGAGCGGGCAGTGACGGCGCGCCTCCGGGACGGGCCCGATTGCAGCCTTGCCGAGGCGGCGGCACCGGTGGCCGGCGATCCCTGGACCGCGACCATCGAGTCCTGGGAGGGTGCGATCATCGCCGCCGGCGACGCGGCCGGGCTCAGCCTCGCCGACTGGCATGACAACGCACTGGAGGGGGAGAACTACGTCTCTCCGTTGGGGATAGGCGGCCTGGTGGCCCGGCTGTTCCCCACGCCGGTGCGGCTGGGGACGCGGGTGACGGCCATCGCCGTCCAGCCGCGCGACGTCCGGGTAAGCACCGAGGCGGGTGGCTTCACCGCGTCCGCCGCCATACTCACGGTCAGCACCGGCGTGCTGCGGGCCGGGCAGATCGCTTTCACCCCTGCGTTGCCGACCGAGATAGGGGCGGCGTTCGACGGGCTGCCGATGGGCCTGCTGAGCAAGATCGTGTTGCAGGCCGCGTCCGCGGACCGGCTGGGCCTGGGCGTCGATACCGGCGTGTTCCGCCGGCTGGAGAGGCGCGGTGCGCCGTTCCTCTCGACCCTGTTCTGGCCAAGCGGGGCGCCGTTCGCGACCGGCTATGTGGGGGGCGAGGCGGCCTGGTCGTTCTCGCACGATGCCGAGGCGGCAGGCGCGTTCATGCGCGCGGAGCTTGCGGCCACGCTGAACCGGGACGTGGCGGAGTGCTTCACCGCGGCGACGCTGATGACGCAATGGGGCGCCGATCCGCTGCACCGTGGCGCCTACGCCTATGCGCGGCCCGGCCAGGCGGGCGCGCGTGCGGCACTGGCAAGACCGTGGTGGGAGCGGCTGCACTACGCCGGCGAAGCGGTGGCGCCGGACGGGCTGTGCGGGACGGTGGCGGGCGCCTACCGGGCTGGGGTTGCCGCGGCTACGCGGGTGAAGCAGGCAGTCCTTTGTTGAGAATACCGCATCTGCAGCGGACGCACCTCGCCGGATGCTCCTGAGCGCCGACCCAGCGTGGGACAAAAGTCTTTTGCTTCTTTTCTTCCGAAAAGACCGGCTTGCTTGCCTTCAAGTGGCTCCCTCCCCGAACCAAGCCGCAAGGCCGGAGGCCCCGCTTGAAGCACCCACACCTTTGGTCTAGCACCCCCGCCATACCGCATCGCACCGCACGAAGGACTCCTATGGCCCGCAACAAGATCGCGCTGATCGGCGCCGGCAACATCGGCGGCACGCTCGCCCACCTGGTCGGGCTGAAGGAGCTGGGCGACGTCGTCCTGTTCGACGTGTTCGGCGGGGTGGCCGTGGGCAAGGCGCTGGACCTGATGCAGTCGGGCAGCGTCGATCTGTTCGACAGCCACATGACCGGTGGCAGCGACTACGCGGCGATTGCCGGGTCCGACGTGGTGATTGTGACCGCGGGCTTTCCGCGCATGCCGGGGATGAGCCGCGACGACCTGCTGGCCAAGAACGCCGGCGTGATCAACCAGGTGGCCGACGGCATCAAGGCGCATTGCCCGGACGCGTTCGTCATCGTCATCACCAACCCGCTGGACGTGATGGTGTGGCAGTTGCAGCAGCGCAGCGGCTTGCCGGCGCACAAGGTGGTTGGCATGGCCGGCGTGCTGGACAGCGCGCGTTTCAAGCTGTTCCTGGCGCACGAGTTCAACGTGAGCGTGGAGGACGTGACCGCCTTCGTGCTCGGCGGCCACGGCGACACCATGGTGCCGCTGACCCGCTACTCGACAGTGGCCGGCATACCGCTGGCCGATCTGGTGGCGATGGGCTGGACGACGCAGGAAAAGATCGACGCGATCTGCGCGCGCACCGCCAATGGCGGCGGTGAGATCGTGAAGCTGCTGGAGAAGGGCAGCGCGTTCTACGCGCCGGCGGCGTCGGCCATCGCGATGGCGGAGAGCTACCTGCTGGACAAGAAGCGCGTGATGCCGTGTGCCGCGAAGCTGAGCGGCCAGTACGGGCTGAGCGACCTGTATATCGGCGTGCCGGTGGTGATCGGCGCGGGCGGGGTGGAGCGGATCGTGGAGATCAAGCTGCTTGCGGACGAGCAGGCGGCGTTCGACAAGAGCTGCGACGCGGTGCGCAAGCTGATCGAGGATTTCAAGAAACTGGAAGTCTAGGCAAGGCCTTCTTTTTTGAAAAAAGAAGCAAGCAACTTTTGTTCCCTGTCGGCGAGACGCAGGACAGGTTCGCGACAGCGGAGAGAAAAGTTTTTTGGTTCTTTTTTTTCAAAAAAGAACTGCTTTCTTTCTTCCTCCACCTAGGGCTACCCCATGAACATCCACGAATACCAGGCCAAGGAGCTGCTGCGCGGCTACGGAGTGAGCGTGCTGGAAGGCTTCGCCGCCTGGACTCCCGAGGAAGCCGAAGCCGCCGCCGCGAAGCTGCCCGGCCCGGTCTATGTTGTGAAGAGCCAGATACATGCCGGCGGCCGCGGCGCGGGGCATTTCAAGGATGACCCGCAGGGCAAGGGCGGCGTACGCCTCGCCCGCTCGGCGCAGGAGGTGCGCGAGGCCGCGGAGGCGATGATCGGCCACACGCTGGTCACCAAGCAGACCGGCCCCGGCGGACGCGACGTCCGTCGCGTCTATGTCGAAGCCGGCTGCGACATCGCCCGCGAGCTGTATCTGTCGCTGCTGGTGGACCGCGACACGTCCCGCGTGGTGGTGATGGCCAGCACGGAGGGCGGGATGGAGGTCGAAGAGGTGGCCGCGCACAGCCCGGAGAAGATCCTGCGCGTGGCAGTCGATCCGGCCGCCGGCATCTTCCCCTACCACGCGCGCAAGCTGGCCTTCGGGCTGGGGCTGCAGGGCAAGCAGATCGGTGCGTTCAGCAAGTTCGTGGACGCCATGTACAAGGCGTTCGTGGCGCTGGACTGCGCGATTGTCGAGATCAACCCGCTGGTGGTGACCAAGGCGGGTGAGGTGGTGGCGCTGGATGCCAAGGTCAGCTTCGACGACAACGCGCTGTACCGGCACAGCGAGCTGGCCGCGCTGCGCGACGAGGCGGAGGAGGACCCCAAGGAGCTGGAAGCCGCGCGGTTCGACCTGAACTACGTGGCGCTGGACGGGGTGATCGGCTGCATGGTGAACGGCGCCGGGCTGGCGATGGCCACGATGGACATCATCAAGCTGTATGGCAGCTCGCCGGCGAATTTCCTCGACGTCGGCGGCGGCGCCACGCGGGAGAAGGTGACGGCGGCGTTCAAGATCATCCTGTCCGACCCGAACGTGGAGGGCATACTCGTCAACATCTTCGGCGGCATCATGCGCTGCGACGTGATCGCCGAGGGCGTGGTGGCCGCCGCCCGCGAGGTGAGCCTGAACGTGCCGCTGGTGGTGCGGCTGGAGGGCACGAACGTGGCGCTGGGCAAGGACATCATGGCGAAATCCGGCTTGCCGATCATCTCGGCGGACAACCTGGCGGACGCCGCCCAGAAGATCGTGCGCGCCGTGAAAGAGGCCAACTGACATGGCGATCCTCGTCGACCGCAACACCACGGTGATCACGCAGGGCTTCACCGGCGCGCAGGGCACGTTCCACTCCGAACAGGCGATCGCCTACGGCACCCGGCTGCTGGGCGGCGTGACGCCGGGCAAGGGCGGCACCACGCATCTGGACCTGCCGGTATTCGACACGGTGGCCGAGGCGCGCCACGCCACGGGTGCGAACGCCACCGCCATCTACGTGCCGCCGCCCTTTGCGGCGGACGCCATACTGGAGGCGATCGACGCCGGTATGGAGCTGATCGTGACCATCACCGAGGGCATACCGGTGCTGGACATGGTGCGGGTGAAGCGCGCGCTGGCCGGCACGAAATCCATCCTGGTGGGGCCGAACTGCCCGGGCGTGATCACGCCGGATGCCTGCAAGATCGGCATCATGCCGGGCCACATACACAGGCGCGGCCGCGTGGGCATCGTCAGCCGGTCCGGCACGCTGACCTACGAGGCGGTGGCGCAGACGACCGCGGCCGGGCTGGGCCAGAGCACCTGCGTGGGCATAGGCGGCGATCCGGTGAAGGGGCTGGACTTCATCGAGGTGCTGGAGATGTTCCTGGCCGACCCGGAGACCGAGTCGATCATCATGATCGGCGAGATCGGCGGCGCGTCCGAGATCGATGCGGCCGAGTTCCTGGCGCGCGAACGCTCGCCCAAGCCGGTGGTTGGGTTCATTGCCGGCAGCACGGCGCCGCCGGGACGGCGCATGGGCCATGCCGGGGCGGTGATCAGCGGTGGGCGGGACACGGCGGCGGCCAAGTTCGAGGCGATGCACCTGGCGGGGATACATGTGGCGGAGAGCCCTTCGGCCCTTGGCAGCACCATGATCAAGGCGCTCAAGGCGTAAGAAAGGCCTTCTTTTTTGAAGAAAAGAAGCAAAAACTTTCATCTCTCCGGCTGCGTCGAGTCGCGCGCAGGTTGTATCGGTCGCGATCGTTGCAGAAGTAACGCATACCGTCGCGCAGGCGCCGGAGCAGAGGTTTTTTGCTTCTTTTTTTCGAGAAAGAAGGCCTTCCTGGCGTCGCTATGCCGCATGCACAGCCCAGCCACCCAGGCAAACCCCTGCGCCTGAACCTATTTTAGCCACAGGCGGCGTAGAACATGGCCGCCACGACGTCTGACAGGAGAACACGGCCGATGCCCGGCGTGGACACACTCGTAACCGCCCTCAATGGCGGCAATGCCGCCTTCATTGCCGATCTGTATGCCCGCTGGGTCGCCGCCCCGCATTCCGTCGACCCCAGCTTCGCCGAGCTGTTCGGCTCATTGAACGACGAGGCGCGCTCCGTTCTGACGGATGCCACCGGCGCGTCCTGGGCGCCACGCCCTTCCGGCTTCGACCCCGCCGAGGCCGCACCCGTGCTGCCCGAGCGCCGTGCCGGCACCGAGGCTGCCGTGCGTGCCGCCACGCTGGACAGCATACGCGCCTTGATGATGATCCGCGTGTATCGCGTGCGCGGCCACCTGGAAGCCAAGCTGGACCCGCTGGGACTGCAGGTGCCGAAAAGCCACCCGGAGCTGGACCCGCGCACCTACGGCTTCACCGAGGCCGACTGGGACCGCCCGATCTTCATCGATCGCGTGCTGGGCCGCGAGACGGCCACGCTGCGCGAGATCATGGCGATACTGCGCGCCAGCTATTGCGGCCCGGTGGGCGTGGAGTTCATGCACATCCAGGACCCGGAGCAGAAGGCCTGGATACAGCGGCGGATCGAGGGTGCGCCGTGGCTGAGCGCGTTCGACGCGGCGGCCAAGCGGAACATCCTCAGCCAGCTCACCGACGCGGAAGGTTTCGAGGCGTTCTGCCAGAAGCGCTACGTCGGCACCAAGCGCTTCGGGCTGGAGGGCGGCGAGGTGACGATCCCCGCCTTGCACGCGATGATCGAGAGCGTGGTGGCCAACGGCACCAGCGAGATCGTCATCGGCATGCCGCATCGCGGCCGGCTGAACACGCTCGTCAACATCGTCAAGAAGCCGCTTTCCGCGCTGTTCAGCGAGTTCGCCGGCGCCAGCTTCAAGCCTGACGACGTGCAGGGTTCCGGCGACGTGAAGTACCATCTCGGCACGTCCACCGACGTCGAGATCGCCGGCCGCATGGTCCACATCTCGCTGCAGCCGAACCCGTCCCACCTGGAGGCGGTCGATCCCGTGGTGGTGGGCAAGGTGCGCGCGCGGCAGGACATGGCGGGCGACATCACCACCCGGCGCAGCGTGATGGCCATATTGCTGCACGGCGACGCGGCGTTCGCCGGCCAGGGGCTGGTCTACGAGACGCTGGCGATGAGCCAGCTTTTCGGCTACCGCACCGGCGGCACGATACACGTGGTGGTCAACAACCAGATCGGCTTCACCACGCTGCCGGCGCACGCCTATTCCGGGCTGTACTGCACGGACATCGCCAAATCCATCCAGGTGCCGATACTGCACGTGAACGGGGACGAGCCGGAGGCGGTGGTGTTCGCTTCCCGCATGGCGGCCGAGTTCCGCCAGCAATTCGCCACCGATTTCGTGCTGGACATCGTCTGCTACCGCCGCCACGGCCACAACGAGACGGACGAGCCGGCCTTCACGCAGCCGATCATGTACCGCGCGATCAAGGCGCGGCCGACCACGCGCGAGCTGTACGCCCAGCGCCTGGCGCGCGAAGGCGTGGCGACCGCCGCAGACGCGCAGGCGATGTGGGACGATCTGTTCGCCCGCTACGATCAGGCGCACGAGGCGGCGCAGGGCTACCGGGTGAACAAGGCGGACTGGCTGGAAGGCAAGTGGCGCGGCCTGAAGACCGACGAGGCGCAGGACGAGACCGAGCAGGCGACCGCGGCGGACGCCGCAAGCCTGCGCGAAGTGGGCCTGGCACTCGCCACCGTGCCGGCAAGCTTCGACCTGAACCCGAAGATCGCGCGCCAGTTGGACGCCAAGCGGCAGATGGTGGAGAGCGGCGAGGGCGTGGACTGGGCGACCGCGGAGGCGCTGGCTTTCGGCACGCTTCTGCTGGAGGGCTTTCACGTGCGGCTGTCTGGCGAGGATTGCCAGCGCGGCACGTTCAGCCAGCGCCACGCGGTGCTGATCGACCAGACCAACCAGAACGAATACACGCCGCTGAACAATCTGCGGCCGAAGCAGGCGCGCTTCGAAGTGTTCAACTCGCTGCTGTCCGAAGCGGGCGTGCTCGGCTTCGAATACGGCTACTCGCTGGCCGACCCCTGGACGCTGGTGCTGTGGGAGGCGCAATTCGGCGACTTCGCCAATGGCGCGCAGGTGATCATCGACCAGTTCCTGGCCAGCGGCGAGACGAAGTGGCTGCGCATGAGCGGGCTGACGCTGCTGCTGCCGCACGGCCATGAGGGGCAGGGCCCTGAGCATTCCAGCGCGCGGCTGGAGCGCTATCTGCAGTTGTGCGCCGAGCGCAACATGACGGTGGCCAACCTGACCACGCCGGCAAACTACTTCCATGCGCTGCGCCGGCAGGTGAAGCGGAACTTCCGCAAGCCGCTGGTGATCATGACGCCGAAATCACTGCTGCGCGCCAAGCTCGCCGTCTCGCCCACCTTCGAGATGACCGGCGACAGCCGGTTCCGCACGGTGATCGGCGAGGTGGACAAGCTGGCGCCGCCGGCCGAGGTGAAGCGCGTGGTGATCTGTTCGGGTAAGGTGTATTACGATCTGCTGGCGGAACGGCGGGACCGCGGGCTGCGCGACGTGGCGATCATCCGGCTGGAGCAGATCTATCCGTTTCCGGAGAAGACCCTGGCGTTCACCCTTAAGCCCTATGCCCGCGCGCAGCACGTGGTGTGGTGCCAGGAGGAGCCGGAGAACATGGGCGCCTGGAGCTTCGTCGACCGCCGGATCGAACGGGTGCTGACCGCGTTGAAGGCGCGCGCGAAGCGGCCGGAATATGTCGGGCGGGCGGCGGCTGCCAGCCCGGCCACCGGCCTGGCCAAGACCCATGCGGCCGAGCAGGCGGCACTGGTGTCCGAGGCGCTGGGCCTGAAGGAGAGAGCACTTTGACCGACATCCTCGTCCCGACCCTGGGCGAAAGCGTCACCACGGCGACCGTTGCGCGCTGGCTGAAAAAGGCCGGCGAGGCGGTGGCCGCCGACGAGCCGGTGGTGGAGCTGGAGACCGACAAGGTGACGGTCGAGGTGAACGCGAGCGTTGCCGGCGTGATGGAACAGCCTGCCGCGTCCGAAGGTGCGGAGGTGGAAGTGGGCGCGGTGATCGGATCGATTGCGTCCGGCGGGGCGGCTGCGGCCGCACCCGCGCCTGCCGCCCGGCCGGCACCGGCCGCGCCGGCACAGGCAGAGAAACACGATCCCGCCCCGGTGACGCTGCACCCGCAACTTACCGGCGCCGGCGCGCATCCGCCGCCGCAGACCTCCGGCCCTGTGGCGCGCCCTGCGACGCCGCCTTCGGACGTGCAGGCCAGCCAAGGGGGCCATGCGCCGCTGCCTGCCGCCGCCAAGATGATGCAGGAAAACCATGTCTCGGCCGGTGCGGTGGGCGAGGGGTCCGGCAAGGACGGCCGCATCACCAAGGGTGACGTGCTGGCTTTCCTGGCCAGGCCTGCTCCTGTAACAGCGGCCGCGTCCGCCGCACCCAAGGCGCCGCGTGCGCCGGATGCGCGGGAGGAGCGCGTGCGCATGACGCGCCTGCGCCGCACGATCGCGCAGCGCCTGAAGGAGGCGCAGAACACGGCGGCCATGCTGACCACCTTCAACGAGGTGGACATGAGCGCGGTGATGGCGCTCCGCAGCGAGTACAAGGACGCGTTCGAGAAGAAGAACGCGGGCGTGCGGCTGGGCTTCATGAGCTTCTTCGTGCGCGCCTGCGTGGCCGCCCTGCACGAATATCCGGCGGTGAACGCGGAGATCGACGGCGAGGACATCGTCTACAAGAACTTCGTCAACATGGGCATTGCGGTGGGCGGTGCGAACGGCCTGGTGGTGCCGGTGCTGCGTGACGCGCAGGACATGAGCTTCGCGCAGATCGAGGGAGCCATCGCCGGGATGGGGCGGCGCGCGCGGGACGGGCAGTTGAAGCTGGAGGAGCTGACGGGGGGCACGTTCTCGATCACCAATGGCGGAACGTATGGCTCACTGATGAGCACGCCGATACTCAATCCGCCGCAATCGGCGATTCTGGGCATGCACAAGATACAGGACCGGCCGGTGGCCGTGGCGGGCCGCGTCGAGATACGGCCGATGATGTATCTGGCGCTGTCGTACGACCACCGTATCATCGACGGCAAGGAGGCAGTGAGTTTCCTGGTGCGGGTGAAGGAGGGGATCGAGGATCCGCGGCGGTTGCTGCTGGGGCTGTAGGTTTTGGCGACTGCGAGGTTCGCGAGGACCTTGGCTGTCGTCGGAAGCATCCACTGTTGCTTCGCGCATGCTCAAGGTGAGCCTACCGGCAGCAGTGACCGCGCTGCTACGGACGCTCGTTCGATAGCTTGGCCGGGTGATCTGCCCGAAGGTGCGGTTTTTAACTTCGTTCCCGTTGTTGAGCCTCCCGAGACAGCGAGTGAAAAGCTGTCATCGGACCAAGTGAAGGCGCTTCTCAAGTTCGGTGGTCGGGCAACTGTGATCTGCCGGATTTTGCTCGATGGGCGTGTCAAGGGCTGCAGTGTGACAGAGAGCAGCAACCCGGATTTGACAAAGGCTGTCCTAGGTAGGCTGACCAATCCTGGTCTGCGCTATAGGCCGATGACGTTGAATGGCATTCCGGTCGTTGGCACTCATATCTTCAGCGTAGCGCTTCCACCTCTCGGGGTGCATCCGACGCCCTGCTACTTTTGCCCGAATTGAGGCCAGAATGTCCGTCAAGATATCCGTACCCACGCTGGGTGAAAGCGTCACCACCGCCACCATCGCGCGCTGGATCAGGCAGCCGGGCGACGCCGTGCGCGCCGACGAGCCTGTCGTCGAACTCGAAACCGACAAGGTCACGGTGGAGGTGAACGCGCCCGCCGCCGGCACGCTCGGCGCGCACCAGGCGGCGGAGGGCGCCGAGGTGAATGTCGGCGACCAGCTCGGCACGATCGAGACAGCCGCCGTGCAGCCGCAGGCGCCCGTGCCCAGCCCACAGCCCGCCACCGAAGCGCCGCCGGCGCCGGTGCAGGCGGCGCCCTCGACCGCTGCCGCCGAGACGCCAGCGGCTAAGAGCGCGGCTTCGGCCACGGACACCTACGACGTCATCGTCATCGGTGGCGGCCCGGGCGGCTACGTGGCCGCCATTCGCGCGGCACAGCTCGGGCTGCGCACCGCCTGCGTGGAAAAGCGGGCGACGCTGGGCGGCACGTGCCTGAACATCGGCTGCATACCCAGCAAGGCGCTGCTGCAATCTTCGGAAAACTTCCATGAGGTGCAGGGCTCGTTCAAGGAGCACGGCATAAACGTCAGCGGCGTCACGCTGGACCTGGCGCGCATGCAGGCGCGCAAGGGCGAGGTCGTCAGTGCGAACGTCAAAGGCGTCGAGTTCCTCTTCAAGAAAAACAAGGTGACCTGGCTGAAGGGCGAGGCGCATTTGACCGCGCCCGGCCAGATCGAGGTGGACGGCAAGTCGTACGCGGCCAGGCATATCGTGATTGCGACAGGCAGCGAAAGCATCCCGCTGCCCGGTGTCACGGTCGACGAGAAACGCATCGTCACCTCCACCGGCGCGCTGGAATTGGACGCAGTGCCGAAGCACCTCGTCGTCATCGGCGGCGGCTATATCGGCCTGGAGCTCGGCTCGGTCTGGCACCGGCTTGGCGCGGAGGTCACCGTGGTCGAATATCTGGACAAGCTCGTGCCCGGCATGGACGGCGAGATCGGCAAGACGTTCGAGCGCGTGCTGTCCAAGCAGGGCCTGAAGTTCAAGCTGAGCACGAAAGTCACCGGCGCCACCGCGACCCAGTCGGGCGTGGAACTGACGATCGAACCCGCCAAGGGCGGTGCCGCGGAGACGCTGCAGGCCGATGTGGTGCTGGTCTCCATCGGCCGCCGTCCCTACACCGCCGGCCTCGGCCTGGCGGAAGCCGGCGTGGCGATGGACGAGCGCGGCTTCGTCAAGATCGACCCGCATTATCGCACCAACGTCCATGGCATTTACGCGATAGGCGACGTCATCACCGGCCCCATGCTGGCCCACAAGGCGGAGGAAGAAGGCGTGGCGGTGGCCGAGCTGATCGCCGGCCAGGCGGGTCACGTGAATTACGGCGTCATCCCCGGCGTGGTGTACACCTGGCCGGAAGTGGCCAGCATCGGCGCCACCGAGGAGATGCTGAAGAAAGATGCGATTTCCTACAATGTCGGGAAATTCCCCTTCACCGCGAACGGCCGCGCCCGTGCCATGGGTGCGACCGACGGTTTCGTAAAAATACTCGCGGACAAGAGCACGGACCGCATACTCGGCGCGCACATAATCGGGCCGGACGCGGGCACGCTGGTGGCCGAGATCGCCACCGCGATGGAGTTCGGCGCGTCTTCCGAGGACGTGGCGCGTATCTGTCACGCGCATCCTTCGCTGAGCGAGGCGGTGAAGGAGGCGGCGCTGGCTGTCGAGGGACGGGCGATACATATCTAGCGAGAAAGGACGGCCTTCTTTTTTGAAAAAAAGAAGCAAACGAATTTTGCTCCTGCGATGCTGCGAAGCTGCGGCACATTGGGCGGCGCACGAATGCCGCAGATGCGGAGGGCAGGAGTTTCTTGCTTCTTCTTTTCAAAAGAAAGGGTGTTGCTTCCCATGCTAGCGCTCACGATGGGCGACCCCGCCAGCATAAGCGCGGAAATCACCGCGGCCGCCTGGCACCGGCTACGCCAGACCGGCCCGGGCTTTGTCATCCTTGCGGACCCCGCCTGGCTCGCGCCCCACGCCCCCATCCAGGTCATTGCCGGGCCGGCGGAAGCACGCTTCGCGGACGCTATACCCGTCCTGCCAATCCCGCTCGCCGTCCCTGCGCGACCGGGCCAACCGGATGGCGCGAATGCGCCGGCAACGATCGCCAGCATCGAGCGCGCGGTGCACCTCGTCCGAACCGGCGCCGCCTCGGCGGTCGTCACCAACCCGATCGCAAAATCCGTGCTGATGGCGGCCGGCTTCCCGCATCCGGGACATACGGAGTTCCTGGCGGCGCTGACCGGCGCCAGCGGCCGCGAGATCATGATGCTTGCCTGCCCGCAATTGCGGGTGGTGCCGGTCACGATACACGTCTCGTTGCGCGCGGCGCTGGACCTGTTGACCACCGCTTCCATCGTGCACGCCGCGCGCACGACGCACGCCGCGCTGCGGCGCGATTTCGGCATTGCCCAACCGCGCCTGGCCATCGCCGGCCTGAACCCGCATGCCGGCGAGCAGGGCCGGATGGGCGCAGAGGAAGCCTCCATCATCCAGCCCGCCATCGACCAGCTTCTGGCGGACGGCATGGCGGTGGTCGGGCCACACCCGCCGGACACCATGTTCACCGCGCCCGCCCGCGCCGGCTACGACGCGGCGATCTGCATGTATCACGACCAGGCGCTGATCCCGCTCAAGACCATCGACATGAGCAACGGCGTGAACGTGACGCTCGGCTTGCCGATCATACGCACGTCGCCGGACCACGGCACCGCGTTCGACATTGCGGGCAAAGGGGTGGCTGATCCGTCCAGCCTGATAGCCGCGCTTCGCTTGGCCGATGAGATAGGAAGGAAGAAAGCAGTTCTTTTTTGAAAAAAAAACCAAAAAACTTTTGCTCCCTGTCGGCGGGTGCTGAAACGTTCGCCGACAGGGAGCAGACGTGTTTTGCTTCTTTTTTTCAAAAAAGAAGGCCTTCCTTGCTTTCTATCCGGAGCTCGAGAAAATGCCCCGCCTAGGCGTAAACATCGACCACGTAGCCACCCTGCGCAACGCCCGCGGCGGCGGCTTCCCCGATCCGCTCGACGCCGCGCAGGCCGCGCTGCGGGCCGGTGCGGACGGAATCACGCTGCATTTGCGGGAGGACCGCCGCCACATACACGACCACGACCTGGCCCGGTTCTGCGCCACGCTGACAGCGCCGATAAACCTGGAGATGGCCGCCACGGCCGAGATGGTCGACATCGCCACGCGGCACAAGCCGCACGCCGCCTGCATCGTGCCCGAGCACCGGCGCGAGGTGACGACCGAGGGCGGCCTGGACGCGGCCGGGCAGATGGCCACGCTGCGTCCGATCGTGGCCAAGCTCGGCGCCGCGGGAATTCGGGTGTCCTTGTTTGTCGATCCCGATCCGGTGCAGCTACGCGCCGCGTCCGAGCTGGGAGCGCCGGTGGTGGAGCTTCACACAGGCGCCTATGCGCTGGGCCGCCCGGGCGAGCTGCAGCGCCTGACCGAGGCCGCGTCGCTGACCGCGGAGCTTGGCCTGGAGTGCCACGCCGGTCACGGCCTGACCTACGACAACGTGGCCGACATCGCGGCCTTGCCGGAGGTTGCCGAGCTGAACATCGGGCATTTCCTGATAGGCGCCGCCATCAGCACAGGCCTGGCCGCGGCCGTCCAGCATATGCGCGCGCTGATCCAGGCGGCCCGTTCAGGCAAGGCCTGAGGCGTCATGCGTAGTACGTTAGCGCGTAACGCCCCTGGACCCGCTTCCGGACAGACGTCCTTAGTGTCCGTTCGAAAACTCGCCCTGGCGGCCATCTGGCGGCAATGTCCTGCGCTCCGGTGCTCGTGGCCACAGGAGGATCGGCTTGCCCGCTCGGACGCATAGCGCGCCGGCCGCTCCGTGCTCGAAAATCACCGCCAGCTCACTCGCCGGGCCAAGTTTCCAACCCGACACGTGCAATCTGCTGCACGCACACCTACGAAATGGGGTCTGGGGCCAAGGCCCCAGCGGGGTTTGGGGCAGAGCCCCAACCTTGCCCCCTGGTCAAAATGCCGCTGGTCCAAGTCCTCTCGCGTAATCGCCCTCCCGACCTTGGCAGCCGGCATCCCGGCTGCTTAGCTGGCCGCATGCAAAAACAAGCTCGCCTGCTGCTGCCTTTGGCGGCGATCCTGCTCTGCGCCGCCGCTCCGGTGCATGATTTCCTCTCTGTGGCCGTATCGCCGGACGGCAAGCGGGTGGCTTCCATCGAGGGCGACGAGGATGTGTCCGGCACGCCGGACCTGCAGACGGTCGTCATACGCGGCACGGACGGCGCCACGACGCAGACGGTCGAACTGCCGTGCGGCCGGGTGCATGATTGCACGCCGTCCTCGCTGGCCTGGGCGCCCGACGGCGCCAGCCTGACGTTCGTGCTGCGCAGCCCGGGCAGTCACGCCCGCGCGCTGTACACGGTGAAGCCGGACGGCACCGGCCTGACCCGGATGATGGCGTTCAACGGCACCATGGGTGCGCTACGCTACGGCCCGCGCGGGCAGCTCGCCGTGCTGGCCACGGAAGGTGCCGCCAAGGAGACCGGCGCGGTGGAGGCTGGCGCGGCACTCACCGGCGAGCTGGGCGGCGATGTGCACGAACAGCGCCTGGCCATCGTGCAGCCTAACGGCACGCTCCGCTGGGCCTCGCCGCCGGACCTCTACGTCTATGAATATGACTGGCGGCCGGATGGCGCCGGCTTCGTAGGCACCGCGGCGCCTGGCGACGGCGACAACAACTGGTGGGTGGCGAAGCTGTACGCGTTCGATGCGGCAAGCGCCGCCGCGCGTGTGCTGCACGCCCCGTCCAGCCCGCAGCAGCAGATGAACCAGCCGGCGGTCTCGCCGGATGGCCGTACCGTCTCCTTCATCGCCGGGCTGATGAGCGATTTCGGCTCGGTCGGCGGCGACGCCTTCGTGCTGCGGCTGGACCAGCCGGACGCCAAGCCGGTGAACCTGACGCCGAACTGGCACGCGACCGTCACCTCGCTGGCCTGGAGCTGCGATGGCGCGCATCTGGTGGCGTCCCTGCTGGCCGGCGACCAGACTCAGATCAGCCAGATCGAGCCCGCCGCCCCGGCCGCGCAGCCGATACCGATGGTCAGCCGCGCGGAATATCTGGACAGCGGTGACGCCCAGTTCGCCGGCGACTGCCACACCAAGACCACCGCCACGGTGCACCAGACGTTCACCCGTGCGCCGGAGATCGAGGTGGGGCCGCTGGGTGACTGGCATGACCTGACCCACGCCAATGCCGGCCAAAGCCTGGCCGCCACCGCGCAATCCATAACCTGGACCAGCGATGCCTTTCACGTGCAAGGCTGGCTGCTGCTCCCCTCGAACCCGCCGGCGGGCGCCAAGCTGCCGATGATCACGTCGGTGCATGGTGGCCCGGCCGCGGCCAACCAGCCGCGCTTCGTGGGCCAGGGCTACCACCGGCGCCTGCTGGATGCCGGCTACGCGCTGTTCCAGCCCAACCCGCGCGGCAGCTACGGCCAGGGCGAGGCGTTCACCCGCGCCAACGTGCGCGATTTCGGCCATGGCGACCTGCGCGACATTCTGGCCGGCGTCACCGCCGCCGAACATGCAGCCCCGATCGACGACAAGCGGCTAGGAATCACCGGCTGGAGCTATGGCGGCTACATGACAATGTGGACGGTGACACAGACGCAGCGCTTCCGCGCCGCGGTAGCCGGCGCCGGCTTGTCGAACTGGCAGTCCTACTATGGTGAAAACGGCATCGACGCCTGGATGATTCCGTATTTCGGCGCCTCGGTTTACGCAAACCCCGCGGTGTATGCGAAATCTTCGCCGATGACGTTCATCACACAGGTGCACACACCGACGCTGGAAGTGGTGGGCGAGGACGACATCGAATGTCCCGCGCCGCAGACCGAGGAGTTCTGGCATGCGCTGCACGATCTGGGCGTGCCTACGGCTTCCGTCATTTACGCGGGTGAGGGCCACCACATGCGCGATCCGAAGCACATCGAGGATTACGAGCGCCGGGCGGTCGCCTGGTTCGACAAGTACTTGAAATAGGGGCGCGGGGCGGGCCTGCGCGCCCTGGCCTGGCGGCGTGGGTCAGAACACCAGGCCTGCGCTCTCCACCCTGTCCGCCAGTGCCTCGATGGAGGCGACCGTGAGGTCCCAGGTGCCGGTCTGCGGGCCGTTCTCGAGCGGGCGCGGCACGTAGCAGGTGCGCAATCCGCAGCCGCGCGCGGCGGCGAGGTCGCTTTCGTGGGCGGCCACCAGGCAGAGCTGTTCCGGGCGAAGCGCCAGCACGTCCGCGGTGCGCAGGTAGGATTGCGGCGTGGGCTTGTAGGCCTGCACGACTTCGGCGCCGAGTATGGCGTCCCACGGCAGGCCGGCCCGCTTGGCCATGTTCAGCATCAGCAGAATGTTGCCGTTGGACAGCGGGGCAATGATGGCGTGCGGCTTGATGCGCAGCAGGCCGGGCACCGAATCCGGCCAGGGGTCCAGGCGGTGCCAGGCGAGGTTCAGCTCGTCCAGCTCCGCGGCGGGCACGCGGGCTTCGTCCATGCCGAACTCGGGCAGGATGGCGGAGAGGTTCTCGCGGTGCAGCACGTCCAGCCGGGTGAAGGGGCGGCGGCCGGAGCGCACCTCCTCCATCGCGGGCGCGTAACGGCGCCGCCAGGCTTCGGCGAACGCCGTGGGGTCCGCACCGAGTGGCGCGTGGCGGGCCAGGAAGGGTGCGGACTCGCGTGCCACGCCGCCGCGCCAGTCCACCACGGTTCCGAATACGTCGAAGACGAATGCGCGCACTTGGGTGTCTGCTGGCATTGGGGGGACCTGCTTGGGGGGGAAGGGCTTGGCGGAGGCTTGCGCTGGGCACGCTTACGTCCGAGACAGGCGGCCGTTTTCTGGCTGAAGGATTGCGCCATGCGTACACAGGACCTGAGCTACGAGGCGGACGGGTTGCAGATGCGGGGCCATCTGTGCCTGCCGGACGGCGCGCCGCGCGGTGCGGTGCTGGTGTTCCCGGAGGCGTTCGGCCTGGCGGAGCACGCCAAGGGCCGCGCCGAGCGGCTGGCTGGGCTGGGCTATGCGGCGCTGGCGGGAGACCTGCACGGCAACCAGTACGTGACGTCGGGGCTGGAGGAGGCACTGGGCCTGCTGGCGCCACTGCGCGCCGATGTGAGCAAGATACGCGCGCGCGCCGGCGGCGCGTTGACGGCGCTGCTGGGGGTGGCGGGCGTCGATCCCGCAAAAGTGGCCGCGATCGGCTATTGTTTCGGCGGCACGATGTCTTTGGAACTCGCGCGCGGCGGCGCCGCGGTGGCTGGCGTGGCGGGGTTCCATAGCGGGCTGGGCACGCCGGACACGACGCATGCGCGCAACATACGCGGCAAGGTGCTGGTCTGCATCGGGGCCGACGATCCGAGCATTAACGCCGATGCGCGCCGCGCCTTCGAGGAGGAGATGACCGCGGGCGGCGTGAACTGGCAGATGAGCGTGTATGGCGGGACCGTGCACAGCTTCACCAACAGGGACGCTGACAAGCTCGGCCGGCCGGAGTTCGCGGCCTACAACAAGCAGGCCGACGAGCGCAGCTGGTCGGAGATGCTGACGCTGTTCGGCGAGATCTTCTGAGTGTCTGCCAGAAGATCCGCCCTGCCGGCCGTCCGACGGCGATTCCTGTGATCCGCTACCCGAAGATCGCCGCCGGCTGACTCGCCAGGCCGGGTTTCCAAGCAGACATCGAGGCGGTGCCCGGAGTTCCGGACCGATGACGCCAGGCCGGCCGCGCACGTGGCCGGCCTGGCGTCAGGTCAGGCCGCGCGGGCTTTCCGGCGCACGGTGGCGAGCAGGCCGACCGAACCGGCGAGCAGCGCCAGGGTGGCCGGTTCCGGCACGGCGGCGGCGTCCGCGGTGATCGAGGCGAAGCTGTTGCCGATGTCTATGGTGCCGTTCAGCACCCCGGTAGACCCGCCGATCGTGGCCAGCACGTTGGCGAAGGAGACGTCGATCGCATTGACCGCGAGCGACTCGCCGGACGCCGCAGTGCCGGTCAGCACCTCCTTGTTCAGCGTGACGGTGATGCCGAGCGCGCTGAGTATGACGTCATTCACGCCGGGAATGAGCGAGGCGCCGCCGAGCGCCACGCCGTTCAGGTTGAGATTTGCGATGCTGGTGGTGCCCGCATTGGTGAGCGTTCCGAACGGACCCTGCACACGCGCGGTGGAGGCGACAGTGCTGGCGGTAAGGCTCAGGAGGTTGGTGAGGCCGTTGAGAACCGCGATGCTGACGCCGTTCACCGTCGAATCGGAAGTCGCCGAGGCGGTAGCCCCATTGAGCGCGCCGGCGGCGTCGACGGCGAGCGTGCCTGTGCTCAGCACGCCCGCAACCGTGGCGCTGAGCGCCGAGTCGGAGTTGCTGTAGGTGCTGGCGCCGTTGCCATAGGTGTAGGGCAGCGGGCCGCTGGTGACGGAGACGGCCGAACCGACGGTGGGCGTGAGCGTCAGCGACACGACTTCGCCGGAGGCGTTGCTGCTGAAGGGTATGAGCGCGGCGTGCGCGTTGGTGGTTGCAAGCGGGACGGCCACGAATGCTGCTGCGAGTACAGCTTGCAGCCGGGCTACGCTCTTGGGTTGCAGGAACATGAGAACTACTCCGGGAAGACAGATTAGCCGTTGCGGATACGATATGGCCGGAACGGCGCCACACCCTGAGGTAGAAAGACATCGACCTCCACCACCACATACCTGCATTGTTGTGCACGCGTTATCAACATAAATTGATACCGTAACGGTTGTTGTTACAATTTTTGCGCCAGGATGAGGCGAGTTCCCGAGGCCGGCACACGCGAAGGGGCAGGCGCGGCAATGCGCCGCCACCCGCGCGGCGACCGGTGCGCGGATGACGGCGCGCAGGAGCGCGGTGGCGGGGCGGGTAGCCTGCCGGGCTAGACCAGACGGCTCTGCAGCACGCTGGCCGCGATGAACCCTGCGAATAGCGGGTGCGGCGCGAACGGCTTGCTCTTCAGCTCCGGGTGATATTGCACGCCGATGAACCAGGGGTGGTCCGGATATTCGACGATTTCCGGCAGCACGCCGTCCGGCGACATGCCGGAGAACCGCAGACCGGTTTTCTCCAGGCGATCACGGTAATGCACGTTGACTTCGTAGCGATGCCGGTGGCGTTCGTGGATGCTGGGTGCGCCGCCATACATGTCGCGCACCAGCGATCCGGCCGATAGCGTGGCGGGGTACGCGCCCAGGCGCATGGTGCCGCCGAGATTGCCGCCCTGTTCGCGGCGTTCGATTTCGTTGCCGCGCGCCCATTCGGTCAGCAGGCCCACCACGGCGTCGTTGCACGGGCCGAACTCGCTGGTGCTGGCGTCCGGCAGGCCGGCCAGGTTGCGGGCGCATTCGATCACCGCCATCTGCATGCCGAAGCAGATGCCGAAAAACGGGATGCGGCGTTCGCGGGCGAAGCGCACCGCGGCGATCTTGCCTTCGGTGCCGCGCTCGCCGAAGCCGCCCGGCACCAGTATGCCGTGCACGTCCTCCAGCCGGGCCACGGCGTCAGGCGTCTCGAATATCTGGCTGTCCACCCAGTCGAGTTTCACCCGCACGCGGTTGGCGATGCCGCCATGGGCCAGCGCTTCGGCAAGGCTCTTGTAGCTGTCCAGAAGGTTGGTGTATTTGCCGACGATGGCGATGCGCACTTCGCCTTCCGGCGCACGCACGACGTTTACGATGCGCTGCCAGCGCTCGATATCCGGCTTGTCGTCGAATGGCAGCGCGAAATGGCGCAGCACTTCGCGGTCCATGCCCTGCTCGTGATAGCTGATGGGCACGGCGTAGATCGTGTCCGCGTCCAGCGCGGGCACCACGGCGGAGGGGCGCACGTTGCAGAAGCTGGCGATCTTGCGCCGTTCGTTTTCCGGAATCGGGCGGTCGCAGCGGCACAGCAGCATCTGCGGCTGGATGCCCACGTTGAGCAATTCCTTCACGCTGTGCTGGGTGGGCTTGGTCTTCAGCTCGCCGGCGCTGGGGATGTAGGGCACCAGCGTGAGGTGGACGAACATCGTGGCGTCCGGGCCCAGCTCGTTGCCGAGCTGGCGTATGGCCTCGAGGAACGGCAGGCTTTCGATGTCGCCCACCGTGCCGCCGATCTCGATCAGGCAGAAATCAAGGTCGTCCGTCTCGCGTACGATCGCTTCCTTGATGGCATCGGTGATGTGGGGGATCACCTGGACGGTGGCGCCCAGGTAGTCGCCGCGGCGTTCGCGCGCGATCACTTCGGAATAGATGCGCCCCGTGGTGGCGTTGTCGGATTTGGTGGCGGCCACGCCGGTGAAGCGCTCGTAGTGGCCGAGGTCCAGATCGGTTTCCGCGCCGTCATCGGTGACGAACACCTCGCCGTGCTGATACGGGCTCATCGTTCCGGGATCGACGTTGAGGTACGGGTCCAGCTTGCGCAGCCGAACACGATAGCCGCGGGCCTGGAGGAGGGCAGCCAGCGCCGCGCTTGCGATGCCTTTGCCGAGGGAGGACACCACGCCGCCGGTGATGAATACGAACCGCGTCATGGGAGGGTGTTCTAGACGCAAAGTGACGCGCGCGGGAACCCAGCAAGAATCGGACGGCTCAGAACGCCAGGGGCTCTGCCCCTGGACCCTGCTGCTGGACAATCCTCTCTAAAAACCAGTTTCCACGCACTCCTACGAAATGGGGTCTGGGGCCAAGGCCCCAGCGGGGTCCAGGGGCAGCGCCCCTGGCCTTCCTGCCCTCACGCCGCAGCCTTCGCCCCCCGCTTGGCGTCGTTGCCCAGCATGCCATGCACCCGCAGATGGTGGCGAAACTGGTAGTAGCTGAGGCCCAGTTGGCGAGCGGCCTCCGCCTGGTTGAAGCGGCAGCTTTCCAGCGCGGCCTGCAGCAGCCGCGCCTCGTAGGCGCGCGTGGAGGCTTCGAACCCGCCCGTGGGCACCGGTTCAGCGGCCGTGCTGGAATATGGCGGCGTCGGCTGGGCAGGGCTGGCTGGCACAGCGGCGGGTGCGGGCGGCGCGCCGGCGGAGGCCGGCGAGAACGGTGAGGCGAACGGGTCCAGCACGATGCGCGCCAGCTTCTTGTCGGTATCGGCCATGCGATAGACGCTGCGCTCCACCGCGTTGCGGAGTTCGCGGACGTTGCCCGGCCAGTCGTGGCGGACCAGCGTGTCCAGCGCGCGGTCGGCGAATCCCGCGAAGAAGGGTCGGCCGAGCTCCGCGGTCATCTTGGTGGCGAAGTGTTCCGCCAGGCGGGGGATGTCGTCACGCCGCGCGCGCAAGGGCGGCACGCTAACCACGTCGAAGGCCAGGCGGTCCAGCAGGTCCGCGCGAAAGCGGCCCGCGGCGGCCAGGGAGGGCAGGTGCACGTTGGTGGCGGCGACCACGCGCACGTCCACGTGCAGCGTCTCGCTGCCGCCCACGCGTTCGAAGCTGCCGTATTCGATGACGCGCAGCAGTTTTTCCTGCACCGCGGCGGACGCGGTGGCAATCTCGTCGAGGAAGATGGTACCGCGGTCGGCGAGCTCGAACCGGCCGGGCCGGCGTTTCGCAGCGCCGGTGAAGCTGCCGGCTTCGTGGCCGAACAGCTCCGAGTCGAGCAGCGCGTCAGGCAGGGCGGCGCAGTTCAGCTTGATGAGCGGGGCGGACCAGCGCGGCGAGAGCAGGGCCAGGCGGCCGGCGACCAGCTCCTTGCCGGTGCCGCGCTCGCCGATGACCAGGACCGGGCGGTTCAGCGGGGCGGCCTGGGAGATGTGCGCCAGCATGTCCAAAAAAGCCGGCGACTGCCCGATCGGCGTGGGAAGTTCGGCCGGACTTGCCATTCGCGCCAACGGCTGGTTCCTTTCGCCATGATCTGGCCAAAGCACACTAGCTGGCTTTTACGGTTTCCGGCAAGGAGAGACGAAAGCCGAGCATTCTCAGGGATTTAAGGGTCTGGCACGGCGGATGCAATCATATTGGCAGGCCAGGATCGGCCACCAACGCCAACCAGGAGAACCACCATGACGACCATGAGCTTCAGCAACACCGACGGCCTCACCTTCTTCGCCGCGAATCGCTCGCCCCGCCAGTCCTTCGCCGCGCGCCTGGCCGCGCTGCAGGCCCGGCAGGAGCAGGCGCCGCACCTGAAAGACATGTTCGGCGTGGCCGCCCGTTTCGCCCTGGCCGCCGTGCCGGTCGGTGCCATGGCCTGGCTGTTCGTCTTCGTCTGAACGCGGCATTATCCACCTTACGCCAAGGAAACCCCAGCCATGGGCATCTTCTCCCGCCTCGCCGACATCGTGAACTCCAACCTCAATGCTCTTCTCGCCAGCGCCGAGGACCCGGAGAAGATCATCCGACTGATCATCCAGGAGATGGAGGACACGCTGGTCGAAGTCCGCTCGTCCGCCGTGCGCAGCATTGCCGAGCGGCGCGAGATGGAGCGCCGCCTGGAGGCCCTGAAGCGCGAGGAGGAAGACTGGCAGGCCAAGGCCGAGCTGGCGCTGACCCGGGGGCGCGAGGACCTGGCGCGCGGCGCGCTGCTGGCCCGCAGCCACCGCGCCCAGGCGCGCGCCAGCGTGGAGAAGCAGGTGGCCCAGCTCGTCGCCAGCCTGGCGCAGCAGAACGAGGACATCACCAAGCTGCAGACCAAGCTGGCCGACGCCAAGCAGCGCGAGCAGAGCTTCGCTCAGCGCCGCGCCACCGCCGGCAACCGCATCAAGGTGCGCGAGAAGCTGCATGACGACCGCATCAACGACGCGTTCCTGCGCTTCGAGACGGCGGAGCGGCAGCTCGATACGATGGAGGGCCGCGTGGAAGCCTATGACCTGGGCCGCGCGCCGGCCACGCGCGGACCGACCCTGGAGGAGGAGCTGGCGACGCTCGCCGCCGATGCCAGCATGAACGACGAGCTGGAGGCGCTGAAGGCGCGGCTGGGCAACCGCATTCCGAACGGCGCGCCGGCCGGCAAGACGGAAAACTAGGACGCTACGATGAGAGGCGAAGACCTTGCGGCCCTGGCCATCGCGGGCAACCACGCCAGCGAGGCCCTGTGGGTCACCGCCATCGTGTTCGGCACCATATTGCTGGTGGCTCTGGGCGTGCCGGCGCTGGTGATGAACTACCGGCTGAAGACCCGTGCCCTGGCGGCCGCCGAGTCCCAGGACAGCTCGGCCACCAAGGGGCTGTGGGACACGGCGCGGCGCATGGAAGAGCGTATCGGCTATTTGGAACAGGTGCTGGACACGGAAGTGCCCGGCTGGCGCAACAGGAGCAATCTGCGATGAGTGCGACGATCTCGGCCAGGATGCAGGCCTGGGGGACGCGTGATGCGGGGATCATCAAGGGCGTGTGCGCGCGCATTGCCGAGCGCGCCGGGGTGCCGGTTTGGATGCCGCGCGCGGCGTTCCTGATCTTCGGCGTGCTGCACTGGCTGCTCGCGGTGATCGCCTACTTCGTGCTGACGAAGCTGCTGTGCCGGACCCGCACGGCGGACCTGATGCCGCTTCGGGACGGCCCGCCGCCGAGTGCCGTGCGTGACCGGTTCAGCGCGCTGGACGCGCGCCTGGCCGCCATGGAGGCGAGCACGCTGCAGCAGGAGAACTCGCTGCGCCGCGCGTTCCGGGACCTGGAACGCAACTGACCCGGTCACCCCGCCGCGCGCGGGCGGTGGCCGCGCGGCGGCGTATCGTCATCGTGCTCGGCATGCACCGCAGCGGCACCTCGCTATGTGCCAACGTGCTGCACGAGTTGGGTGTGGACATCGCCGACGCGGCCGGCCCGTCCGCCAACAACCAGCGCGGCCATTGGGAACGGCCGCGTGTCAACGACCTGCATGACGCGGCACTCGCGTTGTTCGGCCGCGGCTGGGACACGCCCACCCACCATCTGGCGCTGCCCGAGTCCTGGTGGACTGACCCGCGCGTGGAGCCGGTGCGCAGCGGCCTGGTTAGCTATCTGAAGCGCAGCATGGCGCATGGCCGCCCATTCGGCTTCAAGGACCCGCGCACGTCCCGCCTGCTGGCGATGTGGCCGCAGATACTGGAGGAATTGTCCCTCGATCCGACCTACGTCTTCTGCGTGCGCAACCCGGCACAGGTGGCGCGCAGCATCACCGCGCGCGACCAGCTCGCGGGCGATCAGGCTGCCTATCGCTGGCTGATCTACAACGCGCAGGCGGTGCATGGTGTGGGTGCCGCGCGTGTCTGCGTGATCGGCTATGAGACCTGGTTTACCGGGCCGGCGGCGACGCTGGACCGGCTGGCGCGGTTCGTGGGCCTGACGGCACGGCAGGAGTTGACCAGGGTGGTCGATACCGGCCTGCGCCACGACGCGGACGGGGCCGCCGACCCTGTGCCGCCCGTGGCCCTGCGCCTGTATGACGGGCTGCTTGCGGCCGGCGAGCAATTCGACGAGCGGCTGCTGGACCTGGCCGATACGATACTCGGGTGCGAGCGCGCGGTGATGCCGTTCCTGCGCGACGCGGCGCTGCTGCCGTTGAGCCTAGCCGAGCAGAACAGGGTGATCGCGGATCTGCATGGATTGGTGGAGCGGCTGCGGGGTGATGCAGCGGAGAAGTGAGCAACGGTGCCATGGTGACGAACGGTTTGCACCGCTTGCCGGTCGGGCTGTCCACCTGCCTGGTCAGGGTTAACTGACTGGGCAGCAAGGTTGGGGCTCTGCCCCAAAACCCGCTGGGGCCTTGGCCCTAGGCCCCGTTTCTTGGGCGCGCGATTACAAGCCTAGGACATCCAGGGCCCGCGTAAGCTCGGCGTCGTCGTCGCTGAAAACATAGCCGGTTTCCAACCCCAGCGCCGCACCCAGCCCGGTTTGCAGGAAGCCGCCCTGCGGGCCGGCGCGCAGGGCGCAGATCTTGGCACCCGGCGCGCAGAACACGCTGTCATGGAGGTGCTCGCCCGCCGGGCCGGCGATGCGGGTGGCGGCGCCGAAGCTGGTCGCGCGCGCGGCCAGGTCCATCGCGCCAGGCCGCAGCACGGTGTAGCCGGCGCCAGCCGCCAGCGCCTCGAAGCGGCCGCCGCCCTGCGGGGCGGCGAAGACGCGGCGCGGCAGGTCTGGCGGGCCCGCGTCCAGGCGATCGCGCACCCGGCCGGTCCACAGGCGGGTGGCGGCGCCAAAGCCGGGGCTTAGCCGTTCGTGCCGGCGCAATGTGGTGGGCAGGACCAGCAGGTCCGTGTGTATCAGCTCGTCCCAGTGGGCGTAGGGCACGACCTGGTCGGCGGACAGGCCGAGATGGGCGAGCAATTCGGTGGCGCGTTCGGGCAGGATCGCGGGCACCAGGAAGCGCAGCCTGGCCAGGCTGTAGCCGGCCTGTTCCAGCAGCCACAGCCGCGGCAGATAGTCGATCAGCAGCTGGCCGTAGGCTTCCTCGGCCGGGCCGAACAGCGCCACCAGCGGGCCCTCGACGAAGCGCAGCGGCAGGTCCGCGCCGCTGAGCCGCGCGGTGATGGTGGCCACGTGTTCCGGCGGCAGGTTGAGCTGCGCGCCGCAGAAGGCCACGCCATCCCGCAGGGCGATGCCGGTTGGCGCCACGGCGGCATCGGCGATGGCGTAGCAGCCCGTCTGCGGGGTTTCGATCTGGCCGTAGATGGCGCGCGCGGTGGCGGCGTCCGTGGGGCCGAACAGGAAGGCGGGCGGCGGCGGAGCGCTGCGCGCCGCCGGCTCGACCAGGCGGAAGCTGACCAGCGGCTCGTCCATGCGGGCGGCGTGCGTGGCGATGTCCGCGATGCGTGTGGTGGGGGCGATCACGGGCAGGCCGGAGTTTTGTGGCGGGGGGCCGAGCGGGCGTGCCCGGCGGCGATGTGGCGAAGGGTGCTCACGTCGCGGCGCCGTCTGCGTCGGCGGCGAGCTCGGCCACATCCAGCGCGCGCTCGAACTCCTCGGGCTGCACGGTGAAGCGTTGCTCCACCGCGCCTTCCGCCTCGCCCAGCACGTAGGCCGCACGTTGCCGCAGCGCGCCGGCCACGCCGGACTGCACGAAGCTGGGATGGGCCAGGTTGCCCCGCAGCCCGACGGTGACCGCGCCGGCGCCGGCGAAGATCGAGCCGTGCAGGGCGGAGCCGTATTCGCCGGCGATGATGCGCGCGCCGGCGAAGGCCGCCACCTGTGCCGCCAGCTCCATGCGTTGCGGGTGCAGCAGGAAGAAACCGCGCGCGGCGGCGATCGCCTCGATGGCGGTGCGGTTGGTCAGCGTGCGGGCGGAGGGCGCGTGGGCGCGCGAGACGAACAGGCGCCGGCCCAGCCCGCCCAGGCTGGACGCGGCGCGGCGCAGGCCGGCGGCCCAGAACGCGGTCGCCTGCGCCAGCAGTGGCGACATGCGGTTGTGGGTGCGTAGCCCCGTGGGCATCAGCAGCACGTCAGGGCGCAGGGTTTCCCGCCAATAACGGTACGGCACGAACTGGCTTTCCCGTATGCCGGCGCGCGCCAGCAGCCTGGCGGCGAAGGGCTTCAGGTCCGGCGGGACGGCGTAGCGCAGGGTGAGGATGTCATGCCCCGCCTGGGCCAGCACCCACAGGCGCGGCAGGAAATCCACCAGCCAGTGGCCGTAGGTCTCGTGGCCCGGGCCGTAGATCACCGCCAGCTTGCCGCGCACGTGGCGGGTGGGCAGGTCCGCCCGCAGCAGCCGGCCGGCGACGGTGGCGACATGGTAGGGCGGGTGCAGGAAGGCCGGCGAGCTGAACGCCACGCCGTCCTTGATGGCGATTCCGGTGGGGGCCAGGATCGCGTCCTCGATCGCGTAGCAGCCGACAGCGCCCAGATGCGTCTGGCCGAACAGCTCCTGCTGGAGTGCGGCGCCGGCGGGACCGAACACGCAGAGCGGGGCTGGGGCTGGGCTGCGGTGCGCGGGCGCGTGTTCGGTGAACGCGATGCGCGGGACGGCGCCGGAGGCGGCGTGGGCGGCGATGTCGGTCATCGTGGTGGAGGCATCAGGTCACGGGGGCCGGCGTGCGCGGCGCCGCCCGGCGTGCGACGCGGTGCAGGCCCAGTGCGGCGGCGGCGGCGGCGTAGACCGCCAGGCCGGCGCCCACCAGCCCGCCCAGGGCCAGGATGCTGACATGGACGCCGGGATGCGGCACCAGCAGGCCGCGCGCGAGCCACAGCACGGCGGACATCGCGGCGGTGGCAACCCCCATACGCGCCAGGCGGGACCACAGCAGGCGGTCCGGCACCAGGAAACGGCGGCGCAGCAGCAGCGTCCACAGCAGCACCACGTTCACCATCATGGCCAGCGTGGTGGCCAGCGGCGGGCCTACGTGGCGCAGCGGGTGCATCAGCGCCAGGCTGAGCGCCAGGTTCAGCGCAAGGATGCCCATGCCGATCTTCACCGGCGTCGCCATGTCGCCGCGCGCGAAGAAGCCCGGCCCCAGCACCTTGATCAGCACGAAGGCCGGCAGCCCCGCGGCATACGCGGCCAGCGACTGCGCGGACAGCGAGGCGTCCGCATGGGTAAACTTTCCGCCCACGAACAGGACCTGCAGGATGGGATCGGCGATGATGGAAAGCGCCGCGGCGGCGGGCAAGGTCAGCAGCATGGCGTATTCGATGCCGCGGTTGAGTGATTCCAGCGCCTGGTCCTGCCGCCCGGCGCCCACCTGGCGGGAGAGCAGCGGCAGCAGCGCGGTGCTGACCGCGGTGCCCAGCACGCCCAGCGGAAGCTGGTTGATGCGGTCCGCGTAGTACATGAACGAGACGGATTTTTCCGGCAGGTAGGTGCCGATCACGGTGTCCACCGCCAGGCTGAGCTGGGTGACGCCGGCGCCCACCAGCCCCGGCGCCATGCGGCGCAGCAGCAGGCGCATGCGCGGCGTCATGCGCGGGCGCGGCAGATGCAGCCGCATGCCGCTGCGGCGCACCGCCCAGTAGAGCAGCGCCAGTTGGGCCACACCGCTGAGCGAGACGCCGATCGCCAGTGCGTGGCCCACGGTGGGCACGTATGGCACCAGCGCGAACATCGAGGCGATGGCGAACGCGTTGTAGAGCAGCGGTGCGGCGGCGGCGGCCACGAAGCGGTTCAGCGCGTTCAGCACGCCAGATAGCAGGGCGGCCAGGCAGATCAGCAGCAGATAGGGAAATGCCAGGCGGGCGAGCACGACGGTCAGCTCGAACTTGGCCGGCTCGTCCGCGAAGCCGGCCGCGATCAGATGCAGGAACGGGCGCATGAAGATCTCGCCCAGCACCGTCAGGATCAGCAGCCAGAAGGCGAGGGCGGCGGCGGCCTCCTCGGTGAAGCCGCGCGCCACGTCCTCGCCTTCGGTGACGAGCAGGCCGGAGAAGACCGGGACGAAGGCGGCGTTGAAAGCGCCTTCGCCGAACAGGCGGCGGAACAGGTTGGGCAGCCGGTTGGCGACGAAGAAAGCGTCCGAGGTAGCGCCGGCGCCGAGGAAGCGGGCGATCAGGAGGTCCCGGACGAGGCCGGCGAGGCGGCTGGCCATGGTCCAGCCGCCTACGGTCATGATGCCTTTCAGCAAGGAAGGAAGGCCTTCTTTTTCGCGAAAAAGAAGCAAAAAGCTTTTGTCTGCGCTGTCGCGGCGTGGCCCCAACGCGCGCGCCGCTTCTGCCACCACGGATGGCGGCAGAACCAGCGCGCACGCTCGTGCAGGCAAGGGAGCAAAAGTTTTTTGCTTCTTTTTTTCAAAAAAGAAGGCCTTCCTTGCCTACTCATCCCGCACCGGCCGAGCCAAAAGCCGCTGCAACGCCCCATCCACCGACAACCGCCCGGTCAGCAGATCCGCCACCGCCGCGCAGACCGGCAACTCCACGCCGCGTGCCCGCGCCACCAGGGCCGGCGCGGTGGCCACGCCTTCCACCACGCCCGCGCCGGATGGCGCCACGCCGCGGCCGAGCGCCACGCCGTAGGCGTAGTTGCGGCTGCCGGCGCCGGTGCAGGTGAGCACCAGGTCGCCCAGCCCGGACAGGCCGGCGGCGGTCTCCGCACGGCCGCCTTGCGCCACGATCAGGCGCGACAGTTCGGCCAGGCCGCGGGTGATCAGCGCGGCGCGCGCGTTCTCGCCCAGGCCGGCGCCGGTCACCACGCCGGCGGCGATCGCGATCACGTTTTTTGCCGCGCCGCCAAGCTGCGCTCCCACGGGGTCATCATTGCCATAAAGCCGGAAGGATGGGGTGCCGAGAAGCCCTGTCAGCTTCGCGCGCAGCGCCGGGTCGGCGGCAGCCAGGACGGCGGCGGCAGGAAGGCCGGCCGCGATGCCGGAAGCGAAATTGGGGCCGGTCAGCACGGCGGCGGGGCAGGCAGGGTGCAGGTCCGCCAGGACTTCCAGCGGCAGTTTGCCGGTCGAGGCCTCGATGCCCTTGCAGCAGACGACGAGGGCGGCTTGCGGGCGCAGCCGCCCGGCCGTTTCGCGCAGATGCTGCATCGGCACGGCGAGAAGGATCGCCTGGGCGTGCACGGGCAGGTCAGGTCCTACGGCGACGCTGGCGGGCAGGTCGAAGCCGGGTAGCCTTGTGGCGTTCCGGCCGTGGGCACGTGTGGTCAGGGTGACGGACAGGCCGGCGCGGGCGGCGTGCAAAGCGAGCGCGGTGCCCCAGGCGCCGGCGCCGATGATCGCCACGTCACTCATCGGCGAGGCGCAGTAAGGCGGTGCCTTCGCCTGGTTCGCGATCGCCCAGCCGTTCCAGGAGTGCGGTGAGGATGGCCGCCACCTCCGCTTCGAAGCGGAAGGGCGGGTTGACCACGATCAGGCCGCTGCCGTTCAGCCTGGCGGCGTCCAGCGGCTCGCGCAGGAACAGCTCGGCCGCCACCACATCCCGCAGGCCGGCGCCGGCCACTGCCGCGTGTAGCGCGCGGATAGGGGCGCGGTGCTTGATCGGATACCAGGCGAGGATGACGCCGGACGCGAAGCGGCGATGCGCCTCGCGCAGCGCCGCCAACAGGCGTTCGTATTCGTCCGCCGCCTCGTAGGGCGGATCGATCAGCGTCAGGCCGCGCCGCTCGGCGGGCGGCAGGAAGGCGCCGACGGCTTCGTAGCCGTCCCGCAGATGAACCGACACCTGGGCATGGTCGCGGAAGTTCCGGCGCAGTGCCGCCGCGTCCTCCGGGTGCAGCTCGCAGGCGGCGGCCCTGTCGCCGGGCCGCAGCAGCGCCGCCACGATCGCCGGCGAGCCGGGATAGAGGCCGAGCGCGCGTACCACTGCGACGTAATCCGCCAGCGCCGGCGGCGAATCGTCGAGCAGGCGGAAGATGCCGCGTGCTGCCTCGCCGGTGCGGCGCGCGGCCACGTCGTCCAGGTCGTAGCGCCCGGTGCCGGCATGGGTGTCCAGCACGAAGAACGGCTTCTCCTTGCGGGCCAGCGCGCGCAGCACCCAGACCAGCACCGCGTGCTTCAGGCAGTCCGCCGCGTTGCCGGCGTGGTAGGCGTGGCGGTAGTTCACCCGAGCTGCTCCAGCGGCCAGCGCGGGCGCGGCGGGCTGGGCGCGCCGGTGGCCAGGCCCAGGCGCAGCCGCTCCAGCCCGGCCCAGGCGACCATCACCGCGTTGTCGCCGCACAGCCGCACCGGCGGGGCAGCGAGGGCCACGCCATGCGCCTGGGCGCGAGCTGCCAGCCTGGCGCGTATCGCCTGGTTCGCGGCGACCCCTCCGGCCACAACCAGCAGGCGCGCGTCCGGCATCATCGCCAGCGCGTTGGCCACGCGGTCTGCCAGGACGTCCGTCACGGCGGCCTGGAAACCGGCGGCGATGTCCGCCGCGTCCTGCGAAGGCAACGGCCCGGCCGGGTAGGCGGATACCAGGCTGGCCACCGCCGTCTTCAGGCCGGAGAAGCTGAAATCACACCCAGGGCGGCCGCGCAAAGGACGGGGCAGGGCGAAGCGTGCAGGGTCGCCGCCCTCCGCCAGTCGTTCCAGCGCCGGGCCGCCAGGCCAGCCCAGGCCGAGCAGCTTGGCCACTTTGTCGAACGCCTCGCCCACCGCGTCGTCTATCGTGCCGCCCAGCCGTTGGTAGGCGCCTACGCCGTGCACCGCCACGCATTGGCAGTGGCCGCCGGAGACCAGGAGCAGCAGATAGGGAAACGCCGCGCCGCCTTCGGTCAGCCCGGGCAGCCGGGCGGTCAGCGCGTGCGCTTCCAGGTGGTTCACCGCCACGAACGGGGCACCTGTGGCCATGGCGATGCCGCGGCCGAGGCCAGCGCCCACGATCAACCCGCCGATCAGCCCTGGGCCGGCGGTGGCCGCCACGCCGCCGAGCGCGCCGAAGGCCAGGCCGGCCTCACCCATCACGCCGCGGACCAGGGCGGGCAGGTGTGCCAGGTGCGCGCGCGCGGCGATCTCGGGCACTACGCCGCCGAAGGCCGCATGGTCTTGCTGGCTCAGCACGGCTTCGGCCAGGATCGTGCCGTCCGGCGAGAGCACGGCGGCGGCGGTCTCGTCGCAGCTCGTCTCGAGGCCGAGGACTGGTCCGGGAGACCAGGTCATACTGAAGTTCTTGCGGCAGGCGAGGAAGCAAGGCTCTCTTTTTCGGGCGAAAGGCGCAAGAAACCTTTTGTTCCCCGACGCCGGGGCGCCTCGGCTTGTTCGGGTGGTAGCCGGCTGGTGCAATGGCGGGACGAGCCTTTCTGGGCCCCTTTTTTCGAAAAAGACCGGCTTGCCTCACTTACCCTGCGCTCTTCCCTCACCATACGCGGGGTAATAGGACACTCCGATGACCGCCGCCCACCCCCCACCGACCGCCCTGATCTTCAACGAGGGCGGCTGCCCGGTTCCCGCACGCACCGGGCCGCATGGCCGCCGGGCGCTGCCGTTGCGCGTGGGCAGCCGCGCCTCCCCGCTGGCGCTGGTGCAGACGCGCGCCTTCCTGGCCCAGATCGCCCATTTCTGCCCGGTGCTGCGCGCGCCGGGCGATACCGACGACACGCCTGTGTTCGTCGAGCACGCCATACGCACCACCGGCGACGCGGTGCAGAACCGCCGGCTGGCGGAGATCGGCGGCAAAGGGCTGTTCGCCAAGGAGATACATGAGGCGCTGGCGGACGGGCGCATCGACATGGCGGTGCACAGCCTGAAGGACCTGGAGACCACGCTGCCGCCCGGCATCGTGCTCGCCTGCACCCTGACGCGCGAGGACGCGCGAGATGTCCTGGTGCTACCGCTCGAAACAGCGGCGCCGGACCCGCAGGATCCGTTCGCCAGCATCCCCAAGAGCGCGCTGATCGGCACCTCGTCGGTGCGGCGGCAGGCGCAGCTGCTGCACGCGCGGCCGGACCTGCGTATCGGGCTGATACGCGGCAACGTGCAGACCAGGCTGGACCGCATCGCGCGCGGCGATTTCGCGGCCACCCTGCTGGCACTGGCGGGGCTGCGCCGGCTGGGACTCGACGAGCGCGCCAGCGTCGTCCTGCACCCCGAGCTGATGGTCCCCTCCGCCGGCCAGGGCATCGTGGGCGTGACGGTACGCGAGTCCGACGCGGAGTTGCGCGCGCTGCTGGCCAGCATCGAGGACCCGGTGGCGCGCGCCGTCTCCACCGCGGAGCGCGCGATGCTGGCGGTGCTGGACGGCAGTTGCCACACGCCGATCGGCGGGCACGCGCGCATCGGCTCCGGCGGGGTGTTGCGGCTGACCGGGCTGACGGCCAGCGAGGACGGGCGCTTCCTGCTGAAGCGCAGCCTGGAAGGGCTGCCGGCGGACGCGGCACGGCTCGGGGCCGAACTGGGTGCCAGCCTGAAGGCGGACAGCCCCGCTTCGTTGTTCGTGGAGTGAGGGCAGGACCCGATTTGTGATAGGACGCAGAAGACCGTTGTCTCCCGCCGCCGCGCGCGCGCTAAGACTCGGCGCCCGCTTGTATGCGGGTGGAGACCGAAGTTTTTTTGCTCCTTTTTCGCAAAAAAGGACTGCTTGCTTCCTCCGCCCGTGACCCGCGCCGTCCTGATCACCCGCGCCGAAGCCGATTACGAGGACACCGCCCAGGCTGTGAGGCAGCGCGGCTATGATCCGATACCCGCGCCTTTCTTCCGTGTGGTGGCGAGGCCGGTGACCGTGGAGCCGTCCGTGCAGGCCATATTGGTGACCAGCCGCAACGCCGTGGGCGCCCTGCCGCCCTCGGGCGTGCACCTGCTTGCGGTGGGCGACGTGACGGCGCAGCGGGCCAGGGGGCACGGCTTCAGCCGGGTGGAAAGCGCCTCTGGCGATGCCGCCGACCTGGCGGCGCTGGCCGCCTTGCGCCTGGCCACGGCTGGCGGCCCGATTCTGCTGGCCACGGGCGCCGGTCAGGGCCGCGCGCTGGCGGCCGACCTGCGGGGGCGCGGCTTCCGCGTCATCCGCCGCGTGTGCTACGCCACGCACAGGTTGCGCCGCTTCCCTGACCGGGCAAGGACCGCGCTGGAATCCGGCGAACTGCATGCCGCGCTGTTTCTGTCCGCGGAAACCGCCGCCTGTTTCGTGCGTCTTCTGCCCCCGGAGTGCAACGACATGCTGGCGTCCGTGAAAGCCCTGGCGATCGGGAAGTCCACGGCTGACGCACTTGGCGTATTGCCCTGGCTGGCTGTAAGCCGCGCGGCTACTCCCACTCTCGACGGTGTATTGGCCCTGCTATGAGCGATCACGACCCCGACGCGGCCGCCCCCCAGCCTGGGCGCAACCTGTTCGAGCCGCCGCCGGTGATCGACCACCAGGGTGATACCGGACCCGCGGTGGTGGTCAGGCGGCGCGGCGGCACGCCTTTGCTGCTGACTTTGCTGCTCACCGCGGCTTTGGCCGGCGCGGGCTATTACGGCTGGTCGCATCCGATGGAGGGCGCGCAGCAGCAAGGCGGGCAGGATAGTCAGCAGATGCAGGCCCTGTCGGCCCGGCTGGACGCGCTGGAGAAGCGCACCGGGTCGGAGATGGGCGAGGCGACGGCGGCGCTGTCCAAGCGTGTGGACGATCTGTCCGGCCGGCTGGACGGGGTGTCCGCCAAGACCGACCAACTGGAGGCGCAATCGGCCAAGATGGCCGAGATAGCGGCGCAGAAGGCGACGCCGGCCGAACCCGCCGCGGTGCCGCCCGATCATACCGCGCAGGACGTGCCCGGCCTGATGGCGCAGCAGGAGGCAGTGGACAAGACGAAGGTCGGCCAGCCCGGCGCGGGGACGCCGCCGGCCGACGTGAAGGCCGCGCTGGATGCCATGGACCAGCGTGTGTCCAAGCTGGAGACCGCGTCCGGCCCGGCCCAGGCGGCCGCGGACACGGCGCCGAAGCCGGCGCCGGCCGAAGTGGCCGCGCTGGCCGACCGGGTGACCAAGCTGGAGCAGGCCTCCGGCCAGGCCGATGCCAATGCGAAGGCCGCGGCAGGTGACTCGGCCACCGTTGCCTCCCTGGGGGACCGGCTGGGCAAGCTGGAACAGTCTGCCGGCCAGGCAGACGCCGCGGCGAAGGCGGCGGCGGGCGATGCGGCGGCCCTGGCCGTCCTCAGCGACAGACTGGCCAAACTGGAGCAGGCGGCCGGCCAGACGGCGCAGCAGACCGAAGCCGACCAGAAAGCGCAGCAGGGCGACAGCGCCACGCTGGCCGCGCTGAACGACAGGCTTGGCAAGCTGGAGCAGGCGACCGGCCAGGTGCAGAGCCAGGACGCGGCGGACCAGAAGGCACAGGCGGCCAATCTGCAGACGATCGCCGCGCTGAACGACAGGGTGGCCAAGCTGGAGCAGGGCGCGGGCGTGGCCACCGGTGCTGCCAAGGATGCCACGCGGGCGATCCAACTCGAGGCCGCCGCCGCCGCCTTGCAGGCCGGCCAGCCGCTGGGCGAACTGCAAGGCGCGCCCCCGGCACTCGCCCGGTACGCCACCGCCGCGCCGCCGACCGAGGCGGCTTTGCGGGCGGCGTTCCCGCGCGTGGCCGATGCCGCACGCGCAGCGAGCCAGCCGGACACCGCGAACCGTTCCTTCCTCGACCGCGCGCTGGCCCGGCTGCAGCAGAGCGTGGTGGTGCGCCAGGGTGACCACGTGGTGGTGGGCGACCCGGCGGCCGGCGTGCTGGCGCGAGCCCAGGCGAGCGTTTCCGCCGGCGACCTGAAAGGCGCGGCCGACACGCTCGGCGCGCTGAGCGGCCCATCCGCCGCGGCGGTCCACGACTGGGTGGCCCAGGTGCGCGCCCTGGTCGATGCGCGCGCCGCCCTGGCCGCGATGGCGGCACACGGCTGATGCGCGCCGTCCTGTGGATAATCCTGCTCGGTGCCGTAGCGGTCGGGGCGTCCTGGTGGGTGCAGCACCTGGTGGGCGCGGTGTCCATCCAGACGGGTGTCACCACCATACAGGCGCCGCTCAGCGTGGCCGTGCTGGCGCTGTTCCTGTTCGTTGTCGCGATGTACCTGGTGTTCCGGTTGCTGGCCACGCTGTTCGGCCTGCCGGGCGCGTTCCGGCGCGGCGGCGAGCGCGCCAGGCGGCGCAAGGGTGACCGCGCGGTGACTGGCACGCTGATCGCGCTGGCCGCGCGCGAGCCGGGCGACGCGCGCCGCGAGGCCGCACGCGCCACGCGCCTGCTGGGCGAGACTCCGCAGACGCTGCTGCTGACCGCCTATGCCGGCAGCATTTCCGGCAATGACGAGGAGGCGGAGGCCGCCTTCACCAAGCTGGCCGAGCGCAAGGACGCGGCCTTCCTGGGCCTGCGCGGCCTGCTGCGGCTGGCGATCGCGCATGAGGACTACCCGCGCGCGGCCCAGTTGGCGCGCGAGGCGGAGGCCGCCCATCCTGGTGCGGCCTGGTTGCGCGGCGAGCGGACCCAGCTCGCCATGCGCACCGGCGCCTGGGCGGATGCGCTGCAGCTCACCAACGACGACGCGCCAAAGGCGGGCTTTGCCGCCGCCGCGGCCGAGGCGGAGAGCGACCCGGCGGTGGCGCACCGGCTGGCCAAGCAGGCGTGGAAACGCGATCCCGCGCTGCCGCCGGCGGCGATCGCCTATGCGCGGCGGCTGCGCGAGGGCGGCCGCGAAAAGGCGGCGCAGGACGTGCTGCGCAAGACATGGACGGTCACCCCGCATCCCGACATCGCCGAGTTCGCGCTGGCCGCGGCGCCGGACAGGATGGCGGCGCTGCGTACCGGCACCGACCTGGTGCGCGGGGCGCCGGACCACGCGGAGAGTCACTTGCTGCTCGCCCGGCTGTCTCTGGCGGCGGGGCTTACCGGGGAGGCGCACCGCCATCTGGATGCCGCCCGTGCAGGCGGTCTGGACCAGCGGCGGGTGCACCTGCTGCGCGCCGACATCGCCGAGGCGGATGGCGATGAGCCGGGGCAGCGCGACGCGTTGCGTGGTGCGGCGATGGCCTCACCCGATCCGGCGTGGCGCTGCGAGGCCTGCGGCACCTCGCTGGGCGGCTGGCACCCGGCTTGTCCCGTCTGCCACACGGCGGGGCGGGTGCGCTGGGGCGTGCCCGGGCCCATGCCGGGTGCTGTGCCAGTGCAGCGTATCGCCTTCGACGGGGTGGGCTGACCCTAGCCGGGCGTGTGGCGGGTCGGGCCGGGGGGCATCGCGGGTTCCTGCTCGATGGGCAGCTCGTCGTGGTCGGCCTGGCCGTGCCTGCCTGCTTCTTCCGGGTCTTCGCCTTCGGGGAACTTGATATCGTCCGGCATCGGGTTGGATCCTTGGTGGAAGGGTAGGGAAGCAAGGCCTTCTTTTTCGAGAAAAAGAAGCAAAAAGCTTTTGGTCCGCTGTCGCGCCGTGGTGCGGCGCGCGCTTCGATCCGCACCAGACGGACGCTTGAAGATAGATCGAGGTGACGCAGCGTCGGAGTGACAAAAGTTTTTTGCTTCTTTTTTTCAAAAAAGAAGGCCTTCCTTCCCACACTCCCGCAACGCGCAAAAATCCTGTAACACCCCGTTATGATCCCCCTGGTGCTAGACCTGGACGGCACGCTCGTGGCTGGCGACACCTTGCTGGAAGCGGCGCTGCGTCTGCTGGCCGCCAACCCGCTGGCGTTCCTGGGCACGCTGACTGCGGACCGGGCGCGGCTGAAGCGGCGCATGGCCGGCGCCATTACCCTGAATCCCGCCAGCCTGGTCTATAACCAGGCGGTGCTCGACCTGGCGCAGAGCGCGCGCGGCGAGGGGCGGCCGGTGTTCCTGGCGACCGCCGCAGATGACCGCATCGCGCGCGCCGTGGCGGCCCATGTGGGGCTGTTCGACGGGGTGATGGCGTCGGACGGGCAGGTGAACCTGAAGGGCCCGGCGAAGGCGGCGGCGCTGGTGGCGCGGTTCGGGGCGCAGGGCTTCGACTATGCCGGTGATGCGGCGGCCGACTTGCCAGTGTGGGCGCAGGCGCGGCGCGGCTTCGTGGTGGCCCCGGCGGCACGGCTGCTGGCGCGCGCGCGCGCGGTCTGCGCGGACGCGACCGTAATCGGCACCGTGGCATCGAACCGGCCGCGGCTGGTGCTGCGCGCCATGCGTCCGCACCAATGGGCGAAAAACGTCCTGGTGTTCGCGCCGCTGCTGGCGGCGCATGCGGCGCGTGGGTGGCCGCTGGTGCAGGCCTGCCTGGGGTTCCTGGCGTTCAGCCTCTGCGCTTCCAGCGTGTACCTGCTGAACGACCTTCTGGACCTGCCGCATGACCGGCTGCACCAGACCAAGCGCCGGCGGCCCTTCGCCAGCGGCGCACTGCCGCTGGCCTGGGGGCCTGCGCTGATCGCCGGGCTGCTGGCGCTGACGCTGCTTGCGGCGGCGGCGTTGCCCGTGGCTTTTCTGGGCATGCTGGCGGCCTATTACGTGAGCACGCTGGCCTATTCCTTCCTGCTGAAACGCCGCGCGGTGTGGGATGTGGTGGCGCTGGCGGGGCTGTACACGCTGCGCATCTTCGCCGGCGCCGCCGCCGCCAGCATACCGATCTCGCCGTGGCTGCTGGCGTTCTCGTTGTTCCTGTTCTTCTGCCTGGCGGTGGTCAAGCGGCTGACCGAGCTGACGCTGCACGTGCGGGCCGGCGGCGCATCGGCGCTGGCCGGGCGTGGCTACCGGGCGGCGGATCTGGACATGCTGCGCAGCATGGCCGCGTCCTCCGGCTACATGTCCGTGCTGGTGATGGCGCTGTATATCGACAGTGCGGACGTGCTGCCGCTGTATCACCGTCCGAGCGTGCTATGGGCGCTGTGCCCGATCCTGCTGTTCTGGGTCAGCCGCGTGCTGATGCTCAGCAACCGTGGCGAGATGAACGACGATCCGGTGGTGTTCGCGCTGCGCGACCGGGTCAGCCTGATGGCGGGTGTGGCCAGTCTGGTGACCGTGCTGGCCGCCACGCTGTGATGGAGGCGGCGCTGGCCACGCTCACCGGCTGGGGCAGGGTGGCGCGCGCGGCCAGTGTCACGCAGCGCCCGGGCGGGGTGGCGGATTTGGCGCGCCTGTTCGCGGAACGGCCCCGGGCGCACGGGCTGATCGCGCATGGCGCCGGCCGCGCCTATGGGGATTGCGCGCTGAACGCCGAGGGGACCGCCCTGCTGACCGCGGGGCTGGCCGGCGTGCTGTCCTTCGACACGGATAGCGGGCTGATCGAGGTGGAGCCGGGCGTGACCTTCCGCCAGTTGATGGCCGCCTACCTGCCGCGGGGCTGGCTGGTGCCGGTCTCGCCCGGCACCGGGTTCGCCACCATTGGCGGCGCGGTGGCCAACGACGTGCACGGCAAGAACCACGAGGTGGCTGGCAGTTTCGGCCAGCACGTGACCGAGCTGGACCTGATGACGCCTGATGGCGCCGTGCGCACGATCGGGCCGGACGCGGAGCCCGCGCTGTTCCAGGCGACCTGCGGCGGGCTGGGACTGACCGGGGTGATCACCCGCATCGCGTTCCGGATGAAGCGCGTGCCCGGGCCCGGCGTGGCGGTGCGGCGGCAGCGCCTGGGCGACCTGGATGCATTCCTCGAAGCGATGGATGCGGCGCGGACGGCCACCTACACGGTGGGCTGGATCGACGGCTCCGCCCGCGGCGGCGCGCTGGGGCGGGGCATATTGGAGACGGCGGAGGCTAGCGGCGGCGCGTGTGCGGGCCGCGTGTTGCGCGCCGGGCCGCGCGTGCCGTTCGACTTTCCCGCAGCCGTGCTGAACCCCGCCAGCATCGCGGCCTTCAACGCGCTGTATTACTGGCGGGCGCCCAAGGCGGGGCGGCTGGCCACGGTGGGCTACGGCGCGTTCTTCTACCCGCTGGACGCGTTGCGCGACTGGAACCGCATCTACGGGCGGCGCGGGTTCCACCAGTTCCAGAACGTTGTGCCGTTCGCCACCGGCCGGCAGGCGCTGCGCGAGTTGCTGGAGGTGATCGCGGCGTCGCGCCGCGCCTCCTTCCTGGCGGTGCTGAAGCGCCTGGGTGCGGCCGCGCCACAAGCCGGGCCGTTGTCTTTTCCGCAGGCGGGCTACACGCTGGCGCTGGACTTTCCGGCGGGGCCGGGGATCGAGGCGCTATACGGCGAGCTGGTGGCGATCACGCTTCGCCATGGCGGGCGGGTGTATTTGGCCAAGGACGCGCTGCTTACGCGCGGGGCGTTCCGGGAGATGTATCCGCGGTGGGGGGAGTTCCGCGATCTGCTTGAGTCGGTCGATCCAAGGGGCAGGCTGCAGTCGGACATGTCCCGGCGGCTGGGGATGCGGGAGAGTACAAAAGGCCTTCTTTTTTGAAAAAAAGAAGCAAAAAACTTTCCTCTCTCCGCATCTGCGACAAGCGGCATTCTGGAAAGATGCCCGGCTGCGGCAAAAGCGGAGGAATAAAAGTTTTTTGGTCCTTTTTTTCAGAAAAGGACTGCTTCCTTGCCTAGCGCCCGCCGCGCTACGCTACTCTGCGCCTGCCTTGCCCCCCTGGGCTGGGCCCTGTTCTGGGCCGTGTTCCACACCGTGCCAGGCCAGGACTGGGTGGTGTTCCACACCGCGGCCGCGCGCTTCTTCGCCGGCGACCTGGCCATGCTGTCGGACCCGCGCGCTTTCACCGACGAGATGAACCGCAGCCACGCGGCGATCTTCACCCACCCGATCACCGTGCTGCACCCGTTCATCTATCCGCCGGTGACGCTGATGCTGGCGGCCGCGTTCTGCTGGCTGCCCTACGTCGCCTCGCTCGTGGCGTTCCTGGCGGTAACCGCCGCGCTGTTGGCGGCCGCTTTGTGGCGTTGGGAGACGGACGCAGGCAGGCGGGCGTGGCTGATCGCGGGCGTGTTCGCCTGTCCCGCTACGGCCTACACGATCGGCTCCGGACAGCTCAGCTTCCTGGTGGCGGCCTGTGTGCTGGCCGGCATGGCGTGGCTGGACAGGCGGCCGTTCCTGGCCGGGCTGGCGTTCAGCCTGCTGTGCCTGAAACCACAATTCGTGCCGCTGATCCCGGTGGCGCTGCTGGCCGGCCGGCACTGGCGGGCCATCGCCGGCGGGTTTGCGGGCGGCATCGGCCTGGTGCTGGCGAGCACCGTGATGACAGGCGTGGGCGCCTGGGTGGCGTGGATCCGGCTCGCCACCGGGCAGAACCCGCTGCTCGGCCGGATGATCGACGTGGTGCGGGTGTACGACCAGAGCGTGCACACCTGCCTGCGGCTGCTGGGGCTGGGCGAGGAGGCGGCCGGCGCCGGGCAGATCGCGGCAAGCCTGCTGTCGGCGGCGTGTGTCTGGATCGTGTTCGCGCGCCGGCCCGCGGCGCCATTGCGCCAGCGCCTGGTGGTGCTGCTATGCGCGCTGGTGTTCGGCGCGCCGCATGTCGGCGATTACGATCACATGCTGCTGGCGACAGCTTCGGTGCTGCTGATGCTGGAACGCCGCCATGTGTGGCTTGCCGCTTCCATGTGGCTGGCGCCTATGTTCAACCCGCCGGCGTTGATCGCGGTGATCGGCGTCCCGGCGCTGGTATGGGCGTCCGCGCTCACGCCTTTGCTGCCCATGGTGCTGATGCTGCAGATGTCCAGAAGGCAGGACGGCGTCTTTTCGCAAAAGACAAAAAACTCTGCTGCTGACAGCTTCGCGACGTTTCTCGACGATTCGGCGGATTGAGGTGGTCGCGCGAGTCGCTTGCGCGCAAGTGCAGGCGGGGCGCGAAAGTCTTGTCGGTTTTGCTGCGGGAGAGCGAGCTTTTTCCGGCTTCACACCCAGTTGACCACTGAAGCCGGCGCGCATTCCAAGTTCCAGGCTACATTGCGTGACCAACGGACCACCGGAGACAGATGCGTCAGCTTTTTGCCCCAGGCGCCGACGCCATACTTCGGCTTGCCTTGCTCGTGGTCTCGGTCGGCGCGCTGGTTTTCCTGGTAGTTGTCGGCGCCGTGGCCAATTCGGATTACGTGTACGGGGTTGGCGTGGCGCCGCACCAGCCGGTGCCGTTCAGCCACAAGCATCATAGCGGCGAGCTGGGGCTGGATTGCCGCTACTGCCACACCAGCGTCACATATCTGGCCAATCCCGGCATGCCGCCGACTTACACGTGCATGACGTGCCACTCGCAGATCTGGACAGGCGCGCCGATGCTGGCGCCGGTGCGCGACAGCCTGGCGAACAACCAGCCGCTGCAATGGAGCCGGGTCAATCGCCTGCCCGACTATGTCTATTTCAATCATTCTCTGCACGTGACGAAAGGCATCGGCTGCAGTTCGTGCCACGGTGCCATCACGTCCATGCAGCTGACCGCGCGTGCCCAGGCGTTCCGGATGCAGTTCTGCATAAGCTGCCACCGCAATCCTGCGGCCAACGTGCGCACGCCCGACCAGGTGTGGAACATGGATTGGACGCCGCCGGCCGACCAGGCGAAGAAAGGCCCCGAGCTCGTGGCCCAGTATCACATACGCAACGCCGCCCAGCTTACGGATTGTTCCATATGCCACCGGTAAAGTTGGGGTCCGACGGCAAATGGCGCGGTGCCGCGGGCGAGCGCGGCATTGCGGCCGCGATACGCGAACGTTTTCCGGCCGCGGCCGATCTGCTGCACACGCCCGATAGACGACAGTTCATGCGCCTGATGGCCGCCTCGCTGGCACTGTCCGGCCTGGCCGGCTGCGACGACGAGGACGACACGCGTGACGTGATCGTGCCGCCGGTGGCGCAGACGGCGGGCTCGGCGCCGGCCACTGTGCTGACCTACGCCTCCGCCGCATTGCTGGATGGTTTCGCCAACGGAATTACGGTGAAGACGCGGGACGGCCGGCCGATCAAGGTTGAAGGCAATCCGGCGCATCCGTGGAGCCGCGGCGGCACCGACATCTTCGCGCAATCCAGCGTGCTCGGGCTGTACGATCCGTTCCGCTCGCAGACCGTGCAGTTCCTGACCCGCGACAGCAGCTGGACGGCGTTCCGCGCCGCCATGCTGGGGCCGCAGGCGCAATGGCGCGCCGGCCGCGGCGCCGGGTTGGCGCTGCTGATCGGCCCGACCACCTCGCCCTCGCTGCACGCCCAAGTCACCGCCCTGCAGCAGGCCTGGCCGGAACTGCGCGTGTTCACCCATGCGGCGGTGTCGCGCGACGGGCTGTACGAGGGCACGCGGCAGGCGTTCGGCCGTCCGCTCGAGACGCATTGGAACCTGGCCGACGCCAGGTCGGTCGTCTGCCTGGACGGCGACCTGCTGGACCCCGGCCCGCACCAGATTGGCGCGGGGCGCGGCTGGAGCGGCGCGCGGCGCAAGCTGGCCGCGGGCGGCGGCCTGCTGGAAATGCATGCGGCCTTTGCCGTGCCGAACCTCACCGCCGCCAAGGCGGACCGGGGGATTTCCGCTCAGCCGGCGCTGATCGAGGCGATGGCGCGCTCTCTGCTGTCACGCGCGACGGAAGGGGGGCAATCGGATCTGCCCGACCAGGCGGCCGGCTGGTGCAGTGCCGCCTGGCGGGCGCTGGACGGCGCGCGCGGCGCGGGCGTGGTGCAGGCGGGGCTGCATGCCAGCCCCGGGGTGCAGGAGGCGGTGCAGCGGCTGAACGCGGCGCTCGGCAATACTGGCCGGACGGTGCTGCACACGCTGCCGCTGCAAGTCCGCGGCGAAAGCCTGACCGCGCTGGTCGATGCCATGCAGCACGGCGCGGTGACCGCGCTGGTGATGATCGGCAGCAACCCCTCTTACGACTCGCCGGCCGGGCTCGGCTTCACCGAGGCGCTTGGCCGGGTGCCGCTGAAGATCCATGCCAGCCTGTACGAGGACGAGACCTCGGTGAATGTCGACTGGCATCTGCCGATGTCGCACCCGCTGGAGTCCTGGGGCGACGCACGCGCCCTGGATGGCACCGTCAGCCTGCTGCAGCCGACGATCGCGCCGCTATATGGCGGGCGCAGCGCGGGCGAGATACTGGCACTGCTGACCGAGCCGGAGCCGCGCGACGGGCTGACGCTGCTGCAGGCCCATTGGGACGCGGCAGGTGCGCCCGATCGCTGGCACAACGCGCTGCTGACGGGCGTGCTGGAGGGCGGCCGCGCGCCGCTGGTGACGGTGCAGCCGACCGGCGGCATGACGCCGGCCACCACCGCGCCGGAGCCTGGCCTGCAGGTGGCCTTCCGCCCCGATCCCACGATCTGGGACGGCACGGTGGCCGACAATGCCTGGCTGCAGGAACTGCCAAAGCCGCTGACCAAGGTGGTCTGGGAGAACGCCGTCCAAGTCGGGCCAGAGCTCGCCGCGCGCCTGAAGCTCGCGCAGTTCGACGTGGTGACGGTGAGCGCCGGCGGACGCAGTGTCACCGGCTCCGTCTGGATCGCGCCCAACCAGGCGGACCATGTGGTTGCGGTGACGCTGGGCTACGGCAAGCGCGCGGCGGGGCAGCTTTCCGCCGGTCTGGGGTTCGACGCCTACGGCCTGCGCGCGCAGCAGACGCCGTGGCTGCTGGACGGCGCCACGCTGCAGCGCACCGGCGCGCGCCACGTGCTGGCCAGCGTGGCCGACCACGCGCGCATGGACGGCGAGGGCTTCGTGCGCGTGCAGCACACCGGGGCGGCCCCGGTGGGCGACGGCGACCGCGAGCTTCCCACGCTGTATCCGCCCAAGCAGTCCGACGGCCGCGTCTGGGGCATGGTGATCGACCTGGATAGCTGCATCGGCTGCAACGCCTGCGTCACCGCCTGCCAGTCGGAGAACAATATCGCCGTGGTAGGCCGCGACGAGGTGCTCAACGGCCGGGAGATGCACTGGCTGCGGGTGGACGCCTATCCGGCGGCGGCCGGCGCAATCGGCACGGCGCCCACCTCTGTCGCCTTCATGCCGGTGCCGTGCATGCATTGCGAGCAGGCGCCCTGCGAGGTCGGCTGTCCGGTGGAGGCGACCCTGCACGACCATGAGGGGCTGAACCTGATGGTCTATAACCGCTGTATCGGCACGCGGGCCTGCTCCGGCTACTGCCCCTACAAGGTGCGCCGCTTCAATTATGCCGACTACTCGGCGGGTGCCGCGCCTACTATCGTGGAGCAGCGCAATCCGGACGTGACGGTGCGGGCGCGCGGCGTGATGGAGAAATGCACCTACTGCGTGCAGCGTATCGCCGAGGCGCGCGCGGATTCGGACCGGGAGAACACGCCCATTGCGGACGGCACCGTGCGCACGGCGTGCCAGAGCGCGTGCCCGACCGAAGCGATCGTGTTCGGCGATTTGGCGGACACCGGTAGCGCGGTGAGCACGGCGCGGCGTGATCCGCGGCGCTACGCGTTGCTGGGGGAGCTGAATACGCGGCCGCGCACGACGTATCTGGCGGTGCGGGCGCCGGCTGCTGGGGAGGGCTGAGAGGTGGAGGAAGGAAGCAAGGCCTTCTTTTTTGAAAAAAAGAAGCAAAAAACTTTTGTCTTCCCGCATCTGCAGCAGCCGTGGGCTTCAGGAAACACGCGCATGTTGCAGATGCGGGGACGCAAAAGTCTTTTGGTTCTTTTCAAAAAAGAACTGCTTGCTTTCTCCCCAAAGGCAGCAACCCCATGTCCGTAACCACTTCCGACACGCCGATCATCAGCGCAGGCCAGACCTATGACAGCATAGGCGACACGCTGACCGGCATCGTGCTGCGCCGGCATGGCTGGACCGCGTGGTGGCTGGCTATGGCCGGCGCGGTGGCGCTGCTCGGCGTGCTCGTCGTCTCGCTGGGTTTCCTGTTCTTCTACGGCACTGCGATCTGGGGCAACAACATCCCGGTCACCTGGGCGCTGGACATCGTCAGCTACGATTGGTGGATTGGCATTGCCTGCGGTGGCGTGCTTGTCAGCAGCGTGTTCCTGTTGCTGGGCGTGGAGTGGCGCGGGGCGTTGAACCGGATTGCCGAGGCGATGTCGCTGATCGCGGCGGCGGCCGCGGCGGTGTATCCGATCATCCATCTCGGCCGGCCGTGGTTCTTCTATTGGAACCTGCCGTATCCAAACACTTTCCTGTTGTGGCCGCAGTTCCGCAGTCCGTTGTACTGGGACGCGATCGACATATTGAGCTTCCTCGGCCTGGCGGCCGGGCTGTTCTATGTCGGGCTGCTGCCGGACATCGCCAGCCTGCGGGACCGCGCGCTGGAGCGTGCGCGTGAGGGCGGGCGGGACAGTTCGCTGACGGCGCAGCTATACGGCATCGCGGCGCTCGGCTGGCGCGGCTCCGTGGTGCACTGGCACCGCTGGAGTCATGCCTATCGCGGTCTGGCGGTGCTCGGCGTGCTGGTCGTCGTCTCCTTGCAGACCGGCGCTTCAGTGATGTTCGCGGGCAGCCTGGAGCCTGGCTGGCACGATACGATGCTGCCGATCACCTATCTTGCCGAGGCCACATTTGCGGGCGTGGGCATGCTGTCGGTTCTGACCGTGGTCATACGCCACGTGTTCGCGTTGGAAGCGATGATCACAGACCGCCACATCGGCGTGCTGGCCTGGCTGCTGCTGATGCTGTGCGCGGCGAACATCTATTGCGAGCTGGCGACCGACTTCACCACGCTTGTCGGCGGCGACCCGGCGGATTTGGCGGCGATGGGGCGGCGCACCGGAGGGCCGGTGGCGTGGAGCTACTGGATGCTGGTCACCGCCGCGTTCCTGCCGCCGCTGCTGTTCCTGATCCCGAGTTTCCGCTTACGTCCGGGCATACTCGCCTGGGTAGGCGGCGCGGTGGCGGCCGGCATTTGGGGCGACCATTACACGCTGATCGTGGCGTCGCTTCAGCACGACTATTTGCCCTCGGCCGCGCAGGCCACGCATATAAGTTTTTTCGAGTGGTCGACTTTCGCGGGCTCGGCGGGGTTGTTCCTGTTTCTGCTGCTGCTGTTCATGCGGCTGCTGCCGGTCGTCTCGATGCTGGGCGAGCGCGGCCTGGTGTCGCGCACCGGCGCCGGCGCCGAGGGTTCGCCGCCCTGGCCGGCGCATGACGCGCCGCTATGGGGCGTGGCCGGCGAGTTTGCAGATGCGGACGGCATGGTTGCCGCCACACGCGTGCTTCGCGCAGATCCGCGCTACCGGATCGATGCGTATTCGCCGATGCCCAGCCCGGCGGCCGTGACCGCTTTCGGGATGAGGACCGGCCACGCGGGCTGGGCCTGGGCGGCCGGGATTGCCGGCGGCGCCGCGATGTTCGGCATGTGCATGTATGCCACCGGCTACGATTATGTGTTCGACATAGGCGGCCGGCCGCGGTTCAGCTGGCCCGCCTTCCTGGTGCCGACTGCAAGCTTTGCCTGCCTGTGCGCGGGCATGGCGATGGTGGCCGCAATGCTGATCCAGAACCGTTTCCCGCGGCTGAACCATCCGGCCTTCAACATCCCCGGCATCTGCCGTGCGACACAGGACCGGTTTTTTGTTGTGGCACACGCCCACGGCGGCGAGTTCGATCCGGAACCGGCCGAGCGGGCGTTTGCCGGGCTGGACGCGCCGGCGTTGACGGTGACGCGGGTGCCGCGGTGAGCAGGCGCGCGGCAGGAAGTCCGTTCGCGCAAGGCAAGTCCGCGTTCCTGGTAATGCCGGTGCAGCCGCCCACGATGCCGGAAGTTCGCGCTGGATTGCGCAGCCGCGAGGAGCAAAGGCTTTCTGGTTCTTTTTTGCGAAAAAGAGCCGCTTGCCTGGCCTTGCTAACGCTAGTCGCGGTTTCGGTATCGGCCTGCAAGAAAGAGGACATGTTCACCCAGCGCAGCATCAGGCAGTGGGACGCCGACCCGGCCGCGCCAAACGGCGCCGCCTGGCGCCCGCCGGTGCCCGGCACTCTGGCGCAGGAGCAGCCGGGCACGCCGGCGCCGCAGCCGCCGGTGATCACCGCGGCATTGCTGTCGCGCGGGCAATCCGAGTTCAATATTTTCTGCACGCCGTGTCATGCGGCATCCGGCAACGGCGAGGGCATGATTGTGCAGCGCGGGTTTCCGCATCCGCCGGCCTTCACCACGCCGCGCCTGATGCGGGCGCGGGCGCAGGTGATCTATGACGCGATCACCAACGGGCATGGCGCGATGTACAGCTACGCGGCGCGCGTGGCGCCGCCGGACCGGTGGGCGATCGCCGCCTACATACGCGCCCTGCAGTTGAGCCAGGCGGCCCAGGTCTCGCAGCTTCCGCCGCGGGACCGGCAGCGCCTGGCGCAGGGCGACACGCCATGAAGCGCGCGATGCTCGCCTCGGCCGGCGTGGTAGTGGCGGCGCTGGCCTGCGCCGCGCTGTTCGGCCGCCCGATCATGGGGCCGTATCTGGCGGCATGGCTGGTGTTCCTGTCCCTGCCCGTGGGCGCCCTGCCGCTGGTGCTGGGCTCCGAACTGGCGGGGCAGGGCGGCTCGGCGCAGAACGGCTTCCTGCGCTGGCTGCTGGTCCTGATGCCGGCCGCCGCCCTGCTCGGGTTGCCGGTCCTGCTTGCCACGCACTCGCTCTACCCCTGGGCCGCGCATCCGGGCAGCGGCTTCACGGGCGTCTGGTTCAGGCCGGTGTGGTTCGGCCTGCGCGGCGTGATCTACCTGGCGATCTGGACGTGGCTGTGCCTGTCCGCGCTGTGGCCGCCGGCAGGGCGCGCGCGCTTCCTGCTGTGCAGCTTCGGCCTGGTGGCGCATGTGGTGATAGGCACGCTGGCCGCGGCCGATTGGGTGAGCTCGCTGTCACCCGGCTTGAACGCGGCCGGGTTCGGCCTGCTGCTGATGGTGACACAGTCGGGCGTAGCGTTGTCTGCCAGCCTGCTGCTGGTGCGGGCGGCGCCGGCGAACGCGCCGGTTCTGCTGGCGCTGGCGACCGGGCTATGGGCTTTCCTGCACGCCGTCCAGTATCTGGTGATCTGGTCCGCCGACAAACCGGGGGAGATCGTCTGGTACCTGCAGCGCGGCAACATGCTAGGGCTGGTGGCGGTTTGGCTGGGGGTTGCCGGATTTGCGGCGAGCCTGGCGCTGCTCGGGGCCGGTCCGGTACGCCGCTTCGTCACCGCCACCGCAGCGCTGCTTCTGGTGGCGCATGTGGTCGAGATCTTCTGGCTTATCACGCCGTCACAGCGAGGGTTCTTCACCATCTCCCTTCTCGATATCGCCGTGCTCGCCGGGCTGGCCGGCCTGGCCTGGGTGAGCATACGGGCGTGGCAGCCCGCGCAGGTGCCGGCATGAGGAACGCCGATCGCGCGCGCGGCATCGCGTCTTTCTTCGCCGGTGCGGCCACCGCGCTGGCGGGCGCGAGGCTGCTGGCGCCACGTCGGCTGGCGGTGGCCGGACGTGACCCGTTCGGTCCGGAAGGCGGGCAGGGTGCGAGCCAGGGCCCGGTCGATCCGGCCACCTTGCAAGCCGGTCACGAGACCGACGACGCGAACGCCCGTCAGCTCGCGCGTATCATGGCGGTGTTCGCCGCCTCCGCGCTGGTTGCTGTGGCTCTCATGGTGTTTTTCCTGAACGTGCTGCACCGTAGCGACACGGCGCGGGAGGCCGGGCTGACCAGGCTGCAGCGCGAGCAGACCGAACCGCCTTTTCCGCGCCTGCAGGCCAACCCGATCGCCGAGTTGGGCGCGCTGCAGGCGGCGCAGAACAGGCTGTTGCTCGGCTATGCCACGCTGGATGCCGACACGGCGCGCATACCGATCGACCGCGCGATGGCGCTGGTGACCGGGCAGTCTCTGGATGCACATGCAGCGCCGGACAAGCCGGCCAGGGAGCGCGCGCCATGACCGGAGCCGCCAGCCCCGCCGACTACCCGCTGCTGCTGTGGCCCGCCGCTGCCTCCAACGCCGCCACGCATGTGGACTACCTGATCAGCGCGTTCACCGCGGTGACGCTGCTGCTCACAGTGCCGATCTTCCTTGCCATCGCATGGTTCGCGCTGATCTACCGGAAAAACCGCCGTGTCGACCGCGGCAATCCGGCCGACCGCAACGTGGCGGTGGAAATGTCGTGGATGCTCATCCCGTTCTTCCTGACGCTGGGGTTCTTTGCCTGGGGCGCGCAGATCTTCGACGTGGCGAAGCATCCGCCGGCGAACGCCATGGTGATACAGGGTATCGGCCGGCAGTGGATGTGGAAGTTCGAGCATCCCGGCGGCCAGGCGGAAATCAACGATCTGCACGTGCCGACAGGGCAGCCCGTGGTGATCAACATGATCAGCCAGGACGTCATACACTCGCTGTACCTGCCGGCGTTCCGCGTGCAGATGGAAACGTTGCCTGGGCGATTCACGCAGGTCTGGTTCACCGCCAACCGGCCGGGCGCATACCGGCTGTATTGTTCGGAGTATTGCGGCACCGACCATTCGGTGATGGACGGCGAGATCTACGTGATGAAGCCCGGCGATTACCAGAACTGGCTGATCCAGTCAGGCTCGACGCAATCCCTGGCGGCGAACGGCAAGCGGCTGTTCGCCAGTTACGGCTGCACCGGCTGCCACGGCGCGGCGGCCACCGTGCGGGCGCCGTCCTTGGCCGGGCTCTACGAAAAGCCGGTGCCGATGACGGATGGCGGCACGTTGATCGCGGACGATACATACCTGCGCGACAAGATACTGAACCCGGACCATAACCTGATTGCCGGCTACAAGCAGGTGATGCCCAGCTTCAACGGGGTGATCCCGGAGGAAGAGCTGATCCAGCTTATCGCCTACATCAAGTCCGACCAGGAGCCGGTACGATGAAGCTGGGACAACAGGCCGGCTTGCACGCAGGGAAGATTGTTGTCGTGTTCGCCGGGTTCGGCACCGGTGCAGCGGCGGACGCGGACAGACATTTGGAGCGGCGGATATGAGCCCCTTGGACACCGTTCTTCGCGATCCAGACACGCCGCGTGTCACGCTCGACCGTCCGCCTGACTACCTGCATGCCGAGCACACGCTGCGCAGCTGGTTCTTCACCACGGACCACAAGCGGATCGCGCTGCTCTACCTCGCCTCGATCACCGGCTTCTTCATACTCGGCGCCATCGCCGCGGGGCTGGTGCGGCTGAGCCTGGTGGTGCCGAACGGCCAGATATTCAGCAACGACACGTATAACAAGCTGTTCACCATGCACGGCGTGATCATGATCTGGTTCTTCCTGATCCCGTCGATACCGGCCACGTTCGGCAACTTCCTGATCCCGCTGATGATCGGCGCCAAGGACCTGGCGTTTCCGCGGCTGAACCTGCTAAGCTGGTACGTGTTCATGACCGGGTCGATCTTCGCGATCATCGTGCTGATCGTGGGCGGCGTGGATACCGGCTGGACGTTCTATGCGCCGTTCAGCACGACGTATTCGAACACCTACGTCATTCCCGCGCTTGTGGGCGTGATCATCGTGGGGTTCTCGTCCATCCTGACGGGGCTGAACTTCGTCGTCACCATACACAAGATGCGTTGCCCGGGGATGACCTGGTTCCGTATGCCGATCTTCGTATGGACGCATTATGCCGTCAGCCTGATCTTCCTGCTGGGCACGCCGGTGATCACGCTGGCGCTGATCCTGCTGGTGATGGAGCGCGCGTTCCACATCGGCGTGTTCGACCCCAGGCTGGGCGGCGACCCGGTGCTGTTCGAGCACCTGTTCTGGTTCTACTCGCACCCTGCGGTGTACATCATGGTGCTGCCGGGCATGGGCGTGATCACCGAGCTGGTGGCCGCGTTCTCGCAGAAGCGCGTGTTCGGCTACAAGTTCGTGGCCTATGCCAGCATCGGCCTGGCCTCCATCACCTTCCTGGTGTGGGGCCACCACATGTTCGTCAACGGCCAGAGCCAGCTGGCGAGCACGGTGTTCTCGTTCCTCAGCTTCGCGGTGGCCGTGCCGTCGGCGGTGAAGGTGTACAACTGGACGGCCACGATACACAAAGGCAGCATCAAGCTGGACACGCCGATGCTGTATGCGATGGGCTATATCGGCCTGTTCGTATTGGGCGGGCTGACCGGGCTGTTCCTGGCCACGCTGGCGGTGGACGCGCATCTGCACGACACGTATTTCGTCGTCGCGCATTTCCACTACATCATGGTGGGCGGCACCATGCTCGCCTTCCTGGGCGGGCTGCATTACTGGTGGCCGAAATTCACCGGCCGGATGTATCCGGAAGCCTGGGGACGCGTGGGCGCGTTCCTGATCTTCATCGGCTTCAACGTGACGTTCTTTCCGCAATTCATCCTGGGCTACCTGGGCATGCCGCGGCGCTACCATACTTATCCGCCGGAGTTCCAGTTGCTGAACATCCTCTCCAGCGCGGGCAGCACGATATTGGCCGTGGGCTATCTGTTCCCGCTCAGCTACCTGATCTGGTCACTGTGGTTCGGCAAGAAGGCGCCGGCCAATCCCTGGCAGGCGAAGGGTCTGGAGTGGACGACATCCTCGCCGCCACCCGCGCATAATTTCCTGCGCACGCCGGTCGTCGACTACCAGCCCTACGACTACGCCAACCAGACGCGCGACAATGGTTAGCGCAGGGATGCTCGCCGAGCCGGTGGACCTGGAACTCGCCGAGCAGTTCACCACGAAGGAGCAGCAGCGCGAGGCGGCCACACTCGGCATGTGGGCGTGGCTGGTGACCGAGCTGCTTCTGTTCGCGGGGCTTTTTTTGTGCGCGCTCATACTGCGCGTGCAGCATCCGCACTCGGTCACGCTCGCCACCACACATCTGAAGTTCTGGATCGGCGCCACCAACACCGTGGTGCTGATCTGCTCCAGCCTGACGATGTCGGCCGCCATCATTACCTCCCGCCTGGGCTGGCGGCGCTTCATGCTGGGTGCGATGCTGGCCACGGCAGCCTTGGGAAGCCTGTTCCTGCTGCTGAAGGGTTTCGAATACTACCAGGATTTCGACGAGCACATGATGCCGTTCCTGGCCGACCGGTCCTACGTACTGGCACACGACCAGGCGACGGTGTTGTTCGTCGATGTCTACTACATCACCACGGGGCTGCACGGCGTGCACCTGATCACCGGGATCTCCATCCTGCTGTGGCTGACCTGGCAGGCCAGCAAGCCTGGCTTCCTGCAGATGCACCAGAACCGTATCGAGATATACGGGCTGTATTGGCATTTCATCGACCTGATCTGGATCATCGTGTTTCCTGTCCTCTACGTCCTGAACCGCTGAGGCATTTCGATGTCGCATGACGACTGGCAGACACTCTGGCGGCACATGCGGCCTGCGGTGTTCAGCTTCGCCCTGTTGCTGGCCTTGCTGAGCGTGAACGTGGTACTTGGCGCGACGCTGCCGTTCACCTGGGCCTACATCATCGAAGGCGTGGTGGTGGTCTGCATGGTGCTGACCGTGCTGCTGGTCTCGATGGAGGTGTTGCAGGAGCCGCCGCTCATGCGGCTGTTTGCGGCGCTGGGTTTTTTCTGGGTGGCCATCATGTTCAGCATGACCCTGGTGGACTACCTCTCGCGGTAAGTAACCGCCTGAAGTGACGGACCGCTTCGACAGGCTGGCGTCCCGCCCACCAAACTTTGAACACGTGCCCTGCTGGCGACGGCAGGCCGCCGCTCCACGTGGCGGAGGAACGCGGAGTCACAGCATGCCAAAACTCAAGCCAGTCAGCCAGCAGGTGATCGTGCTCACCGGTGCCACGTCCGGCATCGGGCTGGCTACGGCGCGCCTGGCCGCGGAGCGTGGCGCCAAGCTGCTTCTGGTTGCGCGGAACGAGACGGCGCTGTCCCAACTTGCAGGCGAGATCAACGCCAAAGGCGGGCACGCCGCCTATGCCGTGGCCGACGTCGCCGAGAAGGCGCAGGTGGATGCGGCGGCGGCAAAGGCCGTGGCCGAGTTCGGGCATTTCGACACTTGGGTGAACGACGCCGGCGCTTTCATGTACGGGTCACTGGCGGATACGGACCTGGAAGACCAGCGCCGCATCTTCGACGTGGTGTATTGGGGCGTGGTGCACGGCACGCTTGCTGCTGCCGCGCACCTGAAGTCCGCGGGCGGCGCCATCGTCAATGTCGGCAGCGTGCTCGGCGAGTTCGCCATTCCCTATCAGGGACCTTACTGCGCCGCTAAGTTCGCGGTGAAAGGCTTTACCGAGGCGTTCCGGCGAGAGACCGAGGCGGCCGGCGATCCGATATCGCTGACGCTGATCAAGCCCGCCGCGATCGACACGTTGTTCATGGAGCACGCGCGCAACGCCATAGGCAGCGCCGGCACGCGCAATCCGCCGCCCGCCTACCATCCGCACCTCGTGGCGCGCGCCATCCTGCATGGCTGCGAGAATGGCAACCGTGACATCACCATTGGCGGCGCGGGCGGGCTGTCCCTGGTGCTGGCCAACCGTGCCGCGCCGCGTGTGATGGACTGGATCTTCGCCAAGACCGGCCGTCTGGTGCAGACCACGCAGCATCCCGGCAAGCAGGCGCGGCGCGACAATCTTCACGAAGCGCGCGAGGACATGGCGGAGCGTAGCAGTCTGCGTCCGTTCACGCGCAAGACGAGCCTGCTGCTGGAAGCCCAGCTCAACCCGGCGGCCACGATGGTCGCGGCTGCGCTCGGAACTCTCGCCCTGAGCGCGGCAGCCCGACGGCGCCGCTGATGCGCTCCTCAAACTCGCGTGAAGGCAGGCCGGGCAGGTGCTGCGATGCGTTGCGCGAAAGAACCCTGACCAACAAGGAGACTGTTCATGGACGGTGACGCTCAAGGCAATAAGCTGCACGAAATCTACCACACGGGTCTGCGCAACCTGCACGCGCTGGAGCAGACGGCGATCGAGCTGACCGAACGCCAGGTGGAGCGGCTGGAGAATTATCCGGAGATGAAGGCCCGGCTTTCCCAGCATCACGAGGAATCCAAGGAGCAGGCGCGTCGGCTGGAAGCCATACTGCAACGCCACGGAACGACGTCTTCGACAGCGAAGAACGCCGTGACATCCGTCATGGGCAACGTGGCGGCGGCTTTGCACGCGCCCGCGCCGGACGAGATCCTGAAGAACACGTTCGCGAATTTCGCGTTCGAGCATCAGGAGATCGCCTCCTACACAAGCCTGATCGCGATGGCGGAGCAGGTAGGCGACTCGGCGGCTGTGCCGGTGCTGAAGCAGTCGCTTGCCGAAGAGCAGTCGATGGCCGATTTCATCAAGAACGCCATCGTGCCCACAACGCAGAAATACATGACCCTGACCCAGGCCGGCCAAACCGCAGGGGTCTAGAAATTAATCACCGCTCCCTGTCGGCGGCTTCTTCGGCAGCCGCCGACAGGGAGCAAAAGTTTTTGCTTCTTTTCTTCAAGAAAGCAGGCCTTGCCTACCACTACCCAGCCGGCAAAACCGGCTGCGCCGTGGCAGCGGTCCCGAGCGACGCACCCATGATGACGACCACCCCGAGCAACTGCAATAACGTCAGCGCCTCGCCCAGAAACATCAGGCCGAGCACTGCGCCGATTGCCGGTTCCAGGCTGGTGAGCGACCCGTAGACCCGTGTGGAGAGGCCGGTCAGCGCCACCATTTCCAGCGAGAACGGCAGCGCGCTGGAGAAGACGGCCACGGCCAGCATGCTCGGCAGCAGCACCAGGCGGAAATCTGCGAACTGCACATGCGACAGGCCGAACGGCACGATGATGACGGCACCTATGACGATGCCAAGTGCGGTGGTGGTGATGCCGTGCACACCGCCGGCACGCTGCCCGAACACGGTATAGGCGGCCCAGCACACACCGGCGCCCAGGGCCGCCAAGATGCCGCCAAGGTTCAGCGCATGTCGTGCCTCGCCCAGTGGCAACAGGCAGAGCAGGCCCATCACGGCCAGGATGGTCCAGGCAAGATCAACCCAGCGCCGCGACAGGGCCACGGCGAGCGTTAGCGGGCCGGTGAATTCGAGGGCCACCGCGATGCCGAGCGGGATTCGCTGGATGGCCGTGTAGAACAGCAGGTTCATCACGCCCAGCGTGCCGCCATAGGCGAGGAGCATGGGAAGGTTCGCGCGCGTTATAGTGGCCCGCCAGGGGCGCATGATGGGCAGCAGGATAAGCGCGCTCAGGCCCAGCCGTATGGCGGTGGTGCCTGGCGCGCCGAATACCGGAAACAGGTGTTTGGCCGCCACGGCGCCGAACTGGATGGAGATCATGCCCGCGAGAAGAGCCAGGAAAGGCTTCAAGAAGGCGGTTCTTTTCTGCAAGAAAGAACCCGCACATTTCTGCTTCGCTGTCGCGGACCCGACGCGGAGTCACCAGCGGATAGCAGACGTTCTTCCGAGAAGGAGCGCCCTGCCTGCCTATGCAATGATGGCAGACCGCTCGATGGAGGCCCGCACCCAGGCCTCCGCTGCGGTATCGTCGAACAGTTCGGACAACTTCTTCATCATGGTGCCGCCAAGTTCTTCGGCATCCACGATCGTCACCGCGCGGCGATAGTAGCGCGTCACGTCGTGCCCGATGCCGATGGCGATCAGCTCCACCGTGTCGCGGCTTTCGATTTCGTGGATCACCTGGCGCAAATGACGTTCCAGGAAATTGCCCGGGTTAATCGAAAGCGTGCTGTCGTCCACCGGTGCGCCGTCGCTTATCACCATAAGGATTCGCCGGTGTTCCGGGCGCGCCATCAGGCGGCGATAGGCCCATAGCAGCGCCTCGCCGTCGATGTTTTCCTTGAGCAGGCCTTCGCGCAGCATCAGGCCGAGATTCTTGCGGGCGCGGCGCCACGGGCTGTCAGCGGATTTGTAGATTATGTGGCGCAAATCGTTCAGCCGGCCGGGGTTGCGCGGCTTGCCGGCATGTACCCAGGCGTCCCGGCTCTGGCCGCCTTTCCAGGCGCGCGTGGTGAAGCCCAGCACTTCTGTCTTCACCGCGCAGCGCTCCAGCGTGCGGGCGAGTATGTCGCCGCACATGGCAGCCACGGTGATCGGGCGGCCGCGCATGCTGCCGGAATTGTCGATCAGCAGGGTGACAACCGTGTCGCGGAATTCCGTGTCGCGCTCGTGCTTGTAGCTGAGCGATTGCATCGGATTGACGATCACGCGCGCCAGGCGGCCGGCGTCCAGCATGCCTTCCTCCAGATCGAACTCCCAGGCGCGCGTCTGCTGCGCCATCAGACGGCGCTGCAGGCGGTTGGCAAGCCTGGAGACCACGCCTTGCAGATGTTGCAATTGCTGGTCAAGCTGCTGGCGCAAGCGGGTGAGCTCGTCGGCGTCGCAGAGGTCCTCCGCGGCCACCTCCTCGTCGAAGGCGCGGGTGTAGGCGCGGTAGTGGCTTTCGGTGTCGTCGTCCGGGCGTTCGCGGCGCGGCTGCGGGCCGGCGGGGCGGTCGTCGCCCTCTGCGCCGGCGGCGTCCTCGTCCTCGCTGTCGCCGGTCTCGTCAGGGGCCTGCTCGCCGCTCATCTCCTCCGGTGACGCGGACAGCATACTTTCCGATTCGGACTGTTTCTCGCCCTCGCTCTCCGTGATGTTGTCCTGCGCGCCGCTCTGCTCGCCGGCCTCCTCCTTCTGCTCCTCGGATTCTTCCTGCTCGGCTTCTGATTCGGCTTCTGCCAAGTCGAGGGCCGCCAGCAGCTTGCGGGCGGCGCGGGCATAGGCGTTCTGGTCGTGCTGCGCGTCAGCCAGTTCGGCAAGCGCCGAGTCCGCCTTTTCGCCCAAGCCCTCGCGCCACAGATTCAGCACGGCAGTTGCGGCCTGTGGGGAGGTCTGACCGGACATGCGCTCGCGGGCGAGCAAAGCGAGTGCCGCACTGGCCGGAAGCTGGTCGCGCCTGGTCATGCGGTCCAGCCCGTCCGCCTCCACGGTTTCGGTCAGGCGGGCGCGCAGGTTTGCGGCGACCCCTTCCATGAAGCGGCCGCCCACGATTTCCACGCGCGCCTGCTCCAGCGCGTCGTAGATGGAGCGCGCGTCGCGCTCGGCCGGGCTGCGGGCAGCGTGGACCGCGTCGTCATGGTGGCGCAGGCGCAGGGCCGCACTGTCCGCGGCGCCGCGCAGGCGGGTCATCTCGGCGGCGGGCAAGGCGCGTGTGGGGACGGGGAGGCGGGCGCGCTTGCCGGTGACGCCGGAAGGCCCTGGCTGGAAGGCGACCTGCACGTCGGCCGATTGCGCCATGGCGCGCAGGGCGCCGGCGGTCGCGCGCTTGAAGTCCTCGGACTTGGTGTCTTTGTTGCTGCCTGACATACGCGATGAGTCCGTGGGGGAGGAGGTAAGGTAAGGCCTTCTTTTTTGAAGAAAAGAAGCAAAAGACTTTTGGCCTGGCTGTCGCGAACCTTGCCTAGCGCTCGGTCTTCAGGCTTCGGGTCATCAGGATGGCAGGGAATTTGCCGGACGGGCCGATGCTTAGGTCACGCCGTTCCACTGCCTGGAAGCCAAGCGACTTGTAGAACGGTTCGGAGCCCAGGCTGGCAAGACAGGTGAATGTTTGGACGCCAGAAGCTGCGGCATCCTGCCGGCAGCGTTCGAAAATGCCTGAGCCCAGTGCTCGCCTGGTCCAGTCCGGGTGGGTCGCGAAATGGCGGATATGGGCCGTCCCGCTCTCGATCCTGCCCGTCCCCGGCTCCTGCAAGGTCCAGCCGCCACAGGCGGCGATACGGCCGTCGGCCGCAACCTGGACGTAGTACGTACCTGAAGCGAGCAGGCTGGAGTTCGCCCGGGCTATCGATGGTAGGACCGCGGCCATGACGGCCGGATCGTAATGGCGCGCCATGAGGCCGCCATAGGCGCTCGCCAGCACGGCGCCGACAGCGTCGGCGTCGTTTTCCCCGGCAACCCTCATGATAAAGCAGCCTGTGTGCAACGAATAATTCCGCTATCCGGCTAACAGGACGGGATGCTTTGCTGGTTATCTAGGGCTGCGCCGCTGCCGTCGGCAGCTTCGCCCGCAATCGCCGTATCCGGCGCGCGTCCGAATCCAGCACGCGGAACTCGGCGCCTGATACGTGCGAGATCACTTCGCCGCGTGCCGGCACGCGCCCGGCCAGGGTGAAGATCAGGCCGCCGATCGTGTCGATGTCGGCCGCACGCTCCTCCTCGGTCAGCAGCGCACCGACACGGGCCTCGAAATCCTCAACCTTCATGCGCGCATCCACATCCAGCGTGCCATCAGCGCGCTCCGTCACCATCGGTGTGTCGTGTTCGTCGTGCTCGTCGGCGATGTCGCCGACGATCGTCTCGACCAGGTCCTCGATGGTCAGCAGGCCGTCGATACCGCCATACTCGTCCACCACCAGCGCCAAATGCACGCGGGCCACGCGCATCTGCAGCAGCAGGTCCAGCACCGGTATCTGCGGGGCGACCATCAGCGGGCGGCGCAGGATCGCTTCCAGCCGGAACGCGTCCGGCTTGCCGTCCCAGGCGAACACGTCCTTGATGTGGACCATGCCCACGATGTCGTCGAGCTGCTCGCGGTAGACGGGCATGCGGCTGTGGCCCTCGCGGCGTATCAGCTCCAGCGCCTGGTCCCAGGTCAGGTCCACCGGCATGGCCACGATGTCCGCCCGCGGGATCATCACGTCGTCCGCGGTGGCGCCGCGCAGGCGCAGCACGTTGGCAATCAGCGCGCGCTCCTGGCGGTCCAGCTCGGGGACTTCGCCGTCGGTGTCGCCGGCATCTGCGGCTTCCTGGACCAGCTCGGCGATGCTTTCGCGCACGCCGTGCTCGTGGCGGCGGGCGCGGCTGCCTAGGAGGTTGCCTATGCGGTTGAGCAGGGTGGTGCCGGAGGTGTCGCTCATGGGGCGGCGGCGCGAAGGAAGGAAGCAAGGCCTTCTTTTCTGAAAAAAAGAAGCAAAAAACTTTTACTCTCCCGCTGGCCCATGGGCGCGCGCAGGTTCTGCCGAGGCGGGTGCTGGCAGAACCAGGCCGCGCCGTGGTGCAGGCGGGGAAGCAGAAGTTTTTTGCTTCTTTTTTTCAAAAAAGAAGGCCTTCCTTCATCTGCGCTTCCACGGATTAGGCACCCCGATCCGGCTCAGGATACGCGCCTCCTCCATCTCCATGCGCCGCGCATCGCCCACTTCGTGGTGGTCATACCCGCGCAGATGCAGCGCGCCGTGCACCACCAAATGCGCCAGGTGGTGCGCCGCCGGCCTTCCCGCGGCTGCCGCTTCCCGCCGCACGCTGCCCAAGGCGAGCACGATGTCACCGCCCAGGAAGCCGCCCGCGGGGCCCGGCCCCAGGTCGAAGGTCAGCACGTTCGTGGGCTTGTTGCAGTTTCGGTGCAGCGCGTTGAGCGACTTCACCGCCCGGTCCGAGCTGAGCACCACGGTGCCGGCGCCGCCTGCCGCCATGGCGGCGCGCGCGGCAAGCCGAGCGGCGCGGGGGATCAGCCGGTTCCAGCCGTGGTCCTGCACTAGGACCGTGGGCGTGGTGCCTGGGGCGGTTCGGAACCCCGCTTGCGCGGGGCTAGGACTGGACGGTTCCATCGCTCTCCCGGCGCGTACGGCCCCGGGTGGTCTCCCGGGCCGCGGCCGCGCGCTGATCGTAGGCCTCAACGATGCGTCCGACCAGGGGATGGCGCACTACGTCGCGCACGCCGAAGCGGGCGAAGCCGATGCCCTGCACGCCCTCCAGCGTTTCCACCGCGTCACGCAGGCCGCTGCGTGTGCCGGGCGGCAGGTCGATCTGCGTCAGGTCGCCGGTGACCACCATGCGCGTGCCTTCGCCCATGCGGGTGAGGAACATCTTCATCTGCGCTTCCGTGGTGTTCTGCGCCTCGTCCAGGATGACGAAGGCATGCGCCAGCGTGCGGCCACGCATGAAGGCGAGCGGCGCCACCTCGATCTCGCCGGTGCCCATGCGGCGCAGGACCTGGTCGCCGGGCATCATGTCATGCAGGGCGTCGTAGAGCGGGCGCAGATAGGGGTCGATCTTCTCCTTCAGGTCGCCGGGCAGAAAGCCCAGGCGCTCGCCGGCCTCCACCGCGGGGCGGCACAGCACGATGCGTTCGACGCGTCCGGCCAGCAGCATGGCCACCGCCTGGGCGACGGCGAGATAGGTCTTGCCGGTGCCGGCGGGGCCCAGGGCAAAGACCATCTCGTGGCGGGCCAGGGTCTCGATGTAGGCGGTCTGGCCGGGCGAGCGCGGGCCCACGGCGCCGCGCCGCGTGCGTATGGCGGGCAGGTCGGACAGCGGCAGGCGCGGATCCTCGTCCGTGCGGTTCACCAGGCGAATCGCGGCGTCCACGTCGCCGGCGGCCACGCTTTGGCCTTTCTCCAGGCGGCGGTAGAGGCCCTGCAGGGCGGCTTCGGCGGCCTGCACGCGGTCCGGCTCGCCGCTGATGTTCACCCTGTTGCCCCGGCATGCGAGGCGCACGCCGAATCCCTGTTCCAGCCGCACCAGGTGCCGATCGTGATCGCCGAGCAGCAATGGCAGCAGGGCGTTATCGTTGAAGTTGATCGTGATGGCGCGGCCGGGCGCCGGGGTGGGGGCCGAGGGGGACAATTGTGTCAAGCGCAGGCCTTCTCCTTGAGGAACTCTCCAGACAGGGAATTGGTGTGCGCGGCGACGATGCACACCGGGATCTCCTGGCCGATCAGCGATGCGCTGGCAGCCAGGTGAACGGGTTGAAGCCATGGCGCGCGGCCGGCGATCTGGCCGGGGTGGCGGCCGTGGCCGGTGACGAGCACGGGGACGGTCAGTCCGACGCAGCCCGCGTTGAAGGCGGCCTGCTGGGTGCGCAGCAGGTCCTGCAGCGCGTGCAGGCGGCGATCCTTCTCGGCTTCCGGCACCTGGTGAGGCGCGCCGGCGGCGGGCGTGCCGGGCCGCGCCGAGTATTTGAAGCTGTAGGCCTGGGCGAAGCGCACGTCGCGAATGAGCTGCAATGTGGCCTCGAAATCGGCCTCCGTCTCGCCGGGGTGGCCCACGATGAAGTCCGACGACATGGCGAGGTCAGGGCGGGCGGCGCGCAGGCGGCCGACGATGTCCAGATACTCGGCGGCGGTATGGCGGCGGTTCATCGCGGCCAGCATGCGGTCCGAGCCGGACTGCACCGGCAGGTGCAGGAACGGCATGAGCTGGGGCAGCTCGGCATGGGCGGCGATCAGGGCCGCATCCATGTCGCGCGGGTGCGACGTGGTGTAGCGCAGGCGGGCCAGGCCGGGGATGCCCGCCAATGCGGTGAGCAGGCCGGCCAGCGTGCCGCCGGCGCCCTCGCCGTGCCAGGCGTTGACGTTTTGGCCGAGCAGGGTGATCTCGCGCGCACCGCCAGCGACCATGCGGCGCGCTTCGGCCAGGATGGAGGCGGCCGGACGGCTGGATTCGGCGCCGCGCGTGTAGGGCACGACGCAGAAGCTGCAGAACTTGTCGCAGCCTTCCTGGATGGAGAGGAACGCGGTCAGCCCGCCGGCGGTCTGCGGGGCGGCTTCGTCCGGCAGGTGGTCGAACTTAGATTCGGGCGGGAAGTCGGTGTCGATGACGGCGCCGGCGGCGCGGCTCGCCTGGGCCACCATCTCCGGCAGGCGGTGGTAGGTCTGCGGACCCAGCACGATGTCCACATAGGGCGCGCGGGCCAGGATCTCCGCCCCCTCCGCCTGGGCCACGCAGCCGGCCACGGCCAGGATGGTGGCGCGTCCGGTCTCGGCGCGGGCAGCCTTTATCACACGAAGGCGGCCCAGCTCGGAGAACACCTTCTCGGTGGCCCGGTCACGTATGTGGCAGGTGTTGAGGATGACCATGTCGGCGTCCTCCGGCGTGCCGGCAGGCGCGTAGCCGAGCGGCGCCAGGACGTCCGCCATGCGGGCGGAGTCGTACACGTTCATCTGGCAACCCCAGGTGATGACGTGCAGTCGCTTCGGTGAAGGCATCAAACGGGGCTCCGGCTCTGACGCCGCATGCGGCGAGAAGAGCGGAGAGATCGCGGGGCGCCGATGCGCCGTCAACTGTTTCCCGTACTGAACATCCGTCTCTCCGGGTGTTGTGGTGCTATGAGCGATGTTGTTTCGAGTCTCAGTCAAGGGAAGGAAGCAGGGCGTTCTCTTTTGAAAAAAGAGCGGCGGAGGTCTGCATCCTTTCGGCAGGCGGGCGGCAGCGTTGCGGTGCCGGAGCCGTGGATGCCGCGCTCAGGCGAACACCGCGGCGCCCGCGGCTGCTGCCACCGCACCCGCCAGCGGACGCGCCGGCCGGTTCTGCCGCAGCGCCGCGGCGCCGTCTGCCACGACCTGCCAAGTGGCCTGGCTCAGCGCCTTGCGTGAGGGGTAGTCGGCAGGATCGAGCGGCGTGTGGAATAGCAGGGTCACCCGCTTGCCCCGCCATTGGGCGATGCGCCAGACATGCGGCACCAGGTCCATGTCACCGAACCAGGCGAACACGCAGCGGCTGCTACGGCTGACCGGCAGACCCGCCAGTCGGTCGTACACCACGGAGACGGGCTGTATGAGCGGACGGGACTCGCCATAGGCGGCGGCAAAGAAAGAGGAATGGAACGGCAGCACGCGCGAGCCGTCCGAACTGGTGCCTTCGGGGAACAGGATCAGGTCGTCACCGCCGGCAAGTTTCTCCTGCATCTGGTCGCGTTCCCGGCCGATGCCCTGGCGGGACCGGCTGACGAACACGGTGCGGCCGAGGCGGGCGATGGTGCCTACGATCGGCCAGCCGGCAACGTCATCCTTGGCCACGAAGCAGGCGTGCAAGGTGCCGCCCACGGCTGGGATATCCAGCCAGCTCGAGTGGTTGCAGACATAGATGAGGGCGCGTTCCTTCGGGCGGGTGGCGCGCCGGGCGGCCGGCGCGCCGATGATGCGCACCTGCAGGCCGATGAGACGGGCGACGCTGTGCCAGTAGAACGCGGCGAAACTGACGCGGGCAGGGGCGCGGGTGACGAGGAAGATGGCCTGCAGGACACAGGCGAAAGGTGTGAACAGGCACACACTGGCGATGCGGCGCACCGCGCGCAGCTTGCGCAGTATGCGCCGTTCCGATGTGGACGGGCTGACCGCTGCTGGTTGCACCAGCACGGCGGCGCGGAAGCTGGGATTCAAACGGCTCATAGCAGACGGGTTTTACGCCCAGTTCCGGCCGTGTGCGACGGCCGAAGTGTTACTGTTGCGCGACAGCACGGAGGTGTGCCAAATTTGCACTAGCCTGCCGGGGGCACCAGTTTGGCTGCTGACCGTCTACTTGACGGTATCGGCTCGCTCGCGCCTTGCCTGGACGGGCAGGGCGCCCTCCACCCGGTTACGCCCCTGCCGCTTCGCCCGGTAGAGGAGCTGGTCGGCGGCTTCCACGAGCGATGAACACGTCTGCACCGGCGCCAGGATGGTAGCGACCCCCAGGCTGATGGTCACCAGATGAGACGGGCCGCCCCCTGGATGCGGTAACGCGCGGTGCACCACGGCCAGGCGCACCTGTTCGGCCAGCCTGCAGCCTTCTTCCAGGGTCTTCTCCGGCAGAATGATCGCGAACTCCTCCCCGCCGTAGCGCACGAGTATGTCGCATTCGTCTGGGAGGCAGCGGCTGACGGCCCTGGCGACCGCAGCCAGGCATTCGTCCCCGGCCTGGTGGCCAAGCGCATCGTTGAACTGCTTGAAGCAGTCGATGTCGAAGAGGATCAGCGTGATTGCGGCGGGCTTGGCCGCCGCGGCGCTCCACAGCGCGGCCATCGTCTCGTCGAAACAGCGGCGGTTCCCCAGGCCGGTGAGCGCGTCCAACTGGGTCAGCCGGGCGAGTATGCGGTTCTGCGCGGCCAGCATGTCCCGGCCGATGGCCGCGTGGCGGGTGAGGAGGAACACCGTGCGGTCTCGCAGGTCGATACGCCAGGTGAAGACGAGGGTGCCTATGGCAATGCCCAGATCGGTGAGTATCAGCGATGCTTCGACGACCGGCGGGATGAAGTGCGAGGTGAGGGTGCTGCCTATGTAGAGCAGGCAGCAGACGGCGTTTATGATGGCGGCCTGGCCCAGGCTGATTCGGCAGGCGATGACCGACAGCAGCAGCAGGGGCACGGCCGAGTGATTCGACACCGCCGTGACGCTGACGACATTAGCGGTCTCCACTACGGCGATCAGCGTGGGCGCGATCAGCAGGCAGGTGACCGTGGCGGGCAGCCATTTCCCGATCAGGCCGCGCCAGTCCAGAAGCACGTAGGCCAGCACTGCCGGCGTGAAGACGGCGAAGCGCAGCACGGCTGACAGTCGCACTACTTCCGGTATCGCGTAGATTTCTCCGATGATGAAGGCGTCGAAGATGGCTGCGGTGATACACACCACTATGCGGTTGTGCAGCCTGGCGGCGAGATGGTGTTCATGCAGGTAGGCCCGCTCCAGCGCAAGGTCGCGGAAGCGCGCGGCGAGACGCGGCCCCGCCAGCTCCCTTTCTATCTCCGCCAGGCTTGCCGCCGGGGTGCTGCTTGACTGCTTGGCCACGCCCTCGCCCTGTTCGCAGCGCCAACAGGCTGCCGCGTTGTTCTAGGTTCGATACCCTAACAAACTGATAACGAAATGCTAGTGCAAAGCATCGCTGCCCGCCGCCCGGGCCAAGGGTGTTGCGGTGTTTGGGTGAACACAAGCGCGCGCACAGCCGGCCTGCAGGCCCGCTAGGCCCGCTTGCGGTGCTTCGCCGGTGGCTGTTGCGGCAGCAGAGGCGCCAGGAAGCGCCCGGTATGGCTGGCCGCGATGCCGGCGATCGTCTCCGGCGTGCCCTCGGCGACCACCCGCCCGCCGCCGTCCCCGCCCTCCGGCCCCATGTCGATCACCCAGTCGGCCGTTTTGATCACCTCCAGATTGTGCTCGATGACAATGACGGTGTTGCCCTGGTCCACCAGCGCCTGCAGCACCTCCAGCAGCTTGCGCGTGTCCTCGAAATGCAAGCCAGTGGTGGGCTCGTCCAGTATGTACAGCGTGCGGCCGGTGGCGCGGCGGGCCAGCTCCTTGGCTAGCTTGATGCGCTGCGCCTCGCCGCCGGACAGCGTGGTCGATTGCTGGCCCAGGCTGATATAGCCCAGGCCCACGCGCTGCAGGATGCTCAGCCGGTCGTTGATGCGGTTGACGGCGGAGAACAGCGGCTGCGCCTCGTCCACCGTCATCGCCAGTATGTCGGCTACCGAGTGGCCCTTGAACTTGATCTCCAGCGTTTCGCGGTTGTAGCGGGCGCCCTTGCAGGTGTCGCAGGTGACGAAGACGTCCGGCAGGAAATGCATCTCGATCTTCAGCACGCCGTCGCCCTGACAGGCCTCGCAGCGGCCGCCTTTGACGTTGAAGCTGAAGCGGCCGGATTTGTAGCCGCGCACCCGGCTCTCCGGCAGCTCGGCGAACCAGTCCCGAATCGGGGCGAACAAATCCGTGTAGGTGGCCGGGTTGCTGCGCGGGGTACGGCCGATCGGCGACTGGTCGATGTCGATGATCTTGTCGAGCTCGCCCAGCCCGTCGATGCGGGTGTGCGCGGACGGGACCTCGCCCGAACCCATCAGGCGGCGGGATGCGGCCTTGTATAGCGTGTCGATCACCAGAGTGGACTTGCCGCCGCCGGAGACGCCGGTGACGCAGGTGAAGGTGCCGAGCGGGAAACTGGCGGAGACGTCCTTCAGGTTGTGCGCGCTGGCACCGACCACGGTAAGCAGACGCTTGCGGTCGTAGGGACGGCGCTTCTCCGGCACCGCGATGAAGCGGCGGCCGGACAGGTAGGCGCCGGTCAGGGAATCGGGGTGGGCGGCCACCTCCTCGGGCGTGCCGTGCGCGATGACGTGGCCGCCGTTCATCCCGGCGCGCGGCCCCATGTCGATCAGGTAGTCGGCCTGGCGTATCGCGTCCTCGTCGTGCTCCACCACTAGAACGGTGTTGCCCAGCGATTTCAGCCGCTGCAGCGTGCCGAGCAGGCGCTCGTTGTCGCGCTGGTGCAGGCCGATGGACGGCTCGTCCAGCACGTAGAGCACCCCGGTGAGCCCGCTGCCGATCTGGCTGGCCAGGCGTATGCGCTGGCTCTCGCCGCCGGACAGCGTGGTGGAGCCGCGCGACAGGCTGAGGTAGTTCAGCCCGACATCGACGAGGAACTGCAGGCGCTCGACGATCTCGCGCAGGATGCGCCGCGCGATCTCGGCACGCTGCGGCGTCAGCGTGGCTTCCACCGTGCGGAACCAGGCCAGCGCGTTAGCGATCGAGAGGTCGGAGACTTCCGCGATGGTGCGGCGGTCTATCTTGACGGCCAGCGCCTCCGGCTTGAGGCGGGCGCCGAGGCAGACCGCGCAGGGCTTCTCCGCCTGGTAGCGGCTCATCTCCTCGCGCGCCCAGGCGCTGTCCGTCTCGCGCCAGCGGCGGTCCAGGTTGCGCAGCACGCCCTCGAACGGCTTGGTGACCGAGTAGGACCGCGCGCTATCCTTGTAGGTCATCTCCACCGGCGTAGCGCCGGTGCCGTTGAGTATGGCGTCGCGTACCCGCTCGGGCAGCTCGCACCAGGGGGTGCGGGTGGTCACCTTGAAGTGGCGCGCCAGGCTTTGCAGCGTCTGGTCGAAATACGGGCTCATCGCTCCGGTCCAGGGCGCGATGGCACCTTCCGCCAGGCTGCGCCGCTCGTCGGGGACCACCATGGCCGGGTCGAAAAACGTCTCGGCACCCAGCCCGTCACAGGCCGGGCAGGCGCCGTGCGGCGAGTTGAAGCTGAACAGGCGGGGCTCGATGTCCTCGATGGTGAAGCCGCTGACCGGGCAGGCGAAGCGCGAGGAGAATACCGTGCGCGCGGCGGTGTCGGCGTCCTCGGCATAGACAATGCCGTCCGGCACCATGCCCAGCCCGGTCTCGAAACTGTCCGCCAGCCGCTGCTCGGCGCCGGCGCGCACCACGATGCGGTCCACCACCGCCTCCACCGTGTGCTTGGTTTTGCGGTTCAGCGCCGGCACCTCGGTGATGTCGTACAGCGTGCCGTCGACTTTGGCGCGGGTGAAGCCGCGGCGTTGCAGCTCGGCCAGTTCCTTGCGGTATTCGCCCTTGCGATCGCGCACCACGGGGGCCAGCAGCAGCAGGCGCGTGCCTTCGGGCATCGCCATCACGCGGTCCACCATCTGGCTGACCGTCTGCGCCTCGATCGGCTCGCCGGTGGCCGGCGAGTAGGGGATGCCGGCGCGCGCCCATAGCAGGCGCATGTAGTCGTGGATTTCGGTGACCGTGCCCACGGTACTGCGCGGGTTGCGGCTGGTGGTCTTCTGCTCGATGGAAATGGCCGGCGAGAGGCCCTCGATGCTGTCCACGTCCGGCTTGCCCATCAGCTCCAGGAACTGCCGGGCGTAGCTGGACAGCGACTCGACGTAGCGGCGCTGGCCCTCGGCGTAGATCGTGTCGAAGGCGAGGCTGCTTTTGCCGCTGCCGGACAGGCCGGTGATGACGGTGAGCTGGTCGCGTGGGATCTCCACGTCGATGTTCTTGAGGTTATGCTCGCGGGCGCCTCGGACGATTATGGATGGCACGGGGCGTGAGGTCCTGCAGGGGAGGAAGGCAAGCAAGGCCTTCTTTTTTGAAAAAAGAAGCAAAAAACTTTTGACTCCGCTGTCGCGGACCTTGCCGGAGAGGCGCCGACAGGGACCAAAAGTCTTTTGCTTCTTTTCTTCAGAAAAGAAGGCCTTCCTTCCTAGAAGATAGTGTAGCCCCCATCGATCAGTAAGTCGCCGCCAGTGTGCCAGGACGACGCGTCGCTGAGCAGGTATACCGCGATGCCGCCGAAATCCGCGGGCTTGCCCCAGCGCCGCATCGGTATGCGCGGCTTCACGTTGCCGGCGAAACGCTCGCTGGCGAACGCGTCGGCGGTCATCTCCGTCTCCACCCAGCCTGGCAGTATGGAGTGGGCGCGTATGCCGTGGCGCGCGTATTCCACGGCTAGGGCGCGTATCATGGACAGGACGGCGCCTTTCGACGCGCCGTAATGCTCGTTGCGGGCGGCACCCATGATTGCGGCCGTGGAGGATGTGGCGACCAGCGCGCCGCCGCCGCCGCGGGCGACCATGTGGCGGGCGGCTTCACGCAGCGTCAGGAACACGGCGTCCAGGTTGATTCGCAGGACGCGGTGCCACTCTTCCAGCGACATTTCACCGAAGCTGGGTGTGCCGCGGCCACCCACCCCGGCATTAGCGAAGCAGCCGTCCACGCGGCCGAACTGCTCGACGGTGCGGGCGAAGGTGGCGATGACGGCTTCCTCGTCGCCTACGTCACAGAGGAAGGCCGCGGTCCTGGTGCCGTGCTGGGCCAGCCGGGCGAGGGCGGCCTGGTTCTTGGCCTCGCTGGTGCCCCAGATGGCAATGTTGGCCCCGGCCATGGCCAGTCCTTCCGCCATGCCCAAACCGATGCCGCCGTTGCCGCCGGTGATGAGCGCGGTCTTGCCGGTCAGGTCGAAGGCGGGATGCGGCATGCGGGACTCCGGAAAGGGACGGTAGGAAGGCCGTCTTTTTTGGAAAAAAGAAGCAGAAAACTTTTGACTCCGCTATCGCGGACCTGCCCGGTAGCCGCTGCGGGGCCTTTGGTTTCCGCCTGTTTTGTAGGGCGCCTCTGACTGCGCTAACACTGGAGGATCATCACGAGAGGCGGACATGGCAGGCAGCGTGAACAAGGTGATCCTGATCGGCAATCTGGGCCGGGATCCGGAGGCGCGCACCATGCAGAACGGCGGCAAGGTGGTCAGCTTCTCGATCGCTACCAGCGAGTCGTGGAACGACAAGGCCAGCGGCGAGCGGAAGGACAAGACGCAGTGGCACCGCATCGCGATCTTCAATGAGAAGTTGGGCGAGATCGCCGAGAAATACCTGAAGAAGGGCTCCAACGTGTACGTGGAAGGCACGCTGGAGAGCCGGAAATACACAGACAAGGACGGCCAGGAGCGCGAAATCACCGAGGTGGTGCTGGGCCGCTTCAGGGGCGAGCTGACCTTGCTTGGCGGCCGTAGCAGCGAGGGTGGCAGCGCCTTTTCCGGCGAGGGCGGCGGCGGCTACACGCCGCGAGCGCCCGCGGCCCGGCCGTCTGCAGGGGGGGCACGGGCCGGCGGCGGTGGCGCGCCGAGCTGGGAGCCGCCCGGCGGCAGCGACCTGGACGACGAAATACCGTTCTGAACGGTAACGGGTGATTTGTTGAGCCCGTAGAAACGCCAGGGGCTATGCCCCTGGGACCTGGCCAGAATTAAGGCTCGTCAGGGCCGCGCCTGACGCCTGCCCAGGGTTGGCAGGTGCTTCCATACGCCACAATCAGTTCGGCCTAACTGGACCCGGCGGAGCTTGGCTACGGGCCGGCGAGGCGTCCGACAGCGGTCATGCAGGCTCGCCCATGCCGGGCTCCTACACTCAGCCCGTCAGCGTAGCGCAGCTTGAGCAACCTGGTGAAGCGCTGGCTCCCGAAGTAGGACTCGAACCTACGACAAAGCGATTAACAGTCGCTTGCTCTACCAACTGAGCTATTCGGGATCAGCGGAGCAGCCGTATAGCCGTGGCTGCCGCTGCGGTAAAGTCCCTGGCGCAAGCCTCTGGTGCGGGTGGTCGGACTCGAACCGACAAGGGATCACTCCCGGCAAATTTTGAGTCTGCTGTGGTTACCATTTCACCACACCCGCGGGCGGCCGGGATATACCCGCAAAGCGGACAGGAGGGAAAGCGGTTGTTGCGGGCAGGTCCCCGAGCCCGTCTTGCGGACGACCGCAGCGCAGGAAGCGGCGTACTCGTCGCGTAGAATTGGCGACAAACTACAAGATGCGTGCTCTCGCGCACTGCCCGGAGAGGCGCCTTTCCGACGCGCATCACGCCCGCGTGATCGCTTCAATTGTCATCGAACGGTGATGGTTCAGGGTTGGCCAACGCGCCACACGTCCTGCCGCCCGCCTCCGGGCCAACCGCTTCCGCAGGGATCAATCAGCCATGACACGGAACCAGTGGTGGAAAACCACGTGTGCGTTCGCCGCCGCTACCGGACTTCTGCAGCCGACGGCGCTGCTTGCCGCCGGCCCGGCCGTCACCTTCGGACCACCCTCCAGCGCCCTCGTCGCCTCCCAGATGGTAAGCCCCGCCAGCGAGCCCGTACTGACGACGGCGCAGAAGATTGCCTTGCTGCAGAAGAACATCAAATACGTGTTCGTGCTGTTCCAGGAGAACCGCTCCTTCGACCAGCATTTCGGCACCTTCCCCGGCGCCAACGGGCTTTTCCCGCATGCGAACAAGGCAGGCTACAGCCAGCCCATCGTCAACACGGACGGCAGCACCGGCACGATCTCGCCGTTCAAGATACCCAACACGGTGGTCAACACCGCGGGCAACACTGTGCAGATCTATCCCGCTGACACGGACAGCGTGGACCACTCGCACACCGGCATCGTCAACAGCATCGACTATAGCGGCGGCACCACGCTGAACGACCGTTACGCGCTGAACGAGGAAGGCCTGACCACCAACAGCAGCGGCGCCATCGTCTCGCGTTCCACCGGCGCGCCGGTCTCCTCGCTGACGATCAGCCTGGCGGCCAAGCAGAAGGCCGAGCTGGTGATGAGCCACCTCGACTGCGATACTATCCCGTTCCTGTGGCAATATGCCGACCGGTTTGCGATGTTCGACAATTTCCACATGACGGTGACCGGCCCGTCCACGCCGAACGCCATCGCCATGATCGCCGGCCAGTCGGGCCTCACGCAATGGGCGCTGCACCCGAGCGAAGCCACGATCAACACCAACGGCACGTCGCTGGCCAGCAGCGGTGGCGAGCCCGTGGTGGGCGACCCCGGCCCGTTCGCCGGCTCCAACCTGGACCAGTCCGCGGTAAAGCCGCCTTACGGCCCGAATGACGAGTCGCCGGCCACGCCCGCGCTGAACCAGACCTACGCGTCGCTGCCGCTGTCTTTCATGGGTAGCGACATCAACAAGGTGATCCAGTCCGACGAGAACCCGGCACTCGACCTGACCGACGTGCAGAGTGACATCGCGACCATCTCGTCGAAGAACATGCCGGTGAACTGGGGCTGGTACCAGGAAGGCTACGACCACGAGCCGACCGACGGCAGCGGGCCCACCACCAACGCCACCTACATCACCCATCATGAGGCGCCGCAGTATTTCGGCTACCTGGGCGACAACACGCACGTGCTGAACACCAACCTGCACGGGTTGGGCGACTTCTACACCGCGGTCAGCGCCGGCAAGCTGCCCGGCCACGGTGTGTATTACGTGCGCGGCGGCTACGGCAACAACGACAACCTGGTGCCCCTCGACCCCACTGCCAGCATACAGGCGGCCTTTGCCGGCAGCGACGACCACCCCGGCTATTCCGACGCGCAGATCGCCGAAGCCCTTGTGGCAGACAGCGTGAACGCAATCGCCAACAGCCCCTACTGGGCCCATAGCGCGATCATCATCAGCTATGACGAGACGGACGGGCTGTATGACCACGTGCCGTCGGCCATACGCGTGAACGACAGCTTCGGCGAACCACTGTCCGGCGGTCCGCGCATACCCACGATCGTGATTTCGCCGTTTGCCTCCGTGCACGCGATCTCCGGGAAATACGCGGAGCACAGCTCGATCATCAAGTTCATCGACGAGCTGTTCAACCTGGTGCCGTTGCAGAAGCTGCCGAACGAGATGAAAGCCCGCGCGATCGGCGACAAGTCGATCGAACGGAACATGGGTCCGATCGACGCCGATCCGAGCATCAGCGACCTGTCGGAGGCGTTCGACAATGCTCGCCTGTCTGGCACGGCGGCGCCGCTGCCGGCCTCCTACGCCGCCATCTCCGATACCATCGTGCACACCCTGCCGCATTATAACGGCCAGGGCTGCTACACGCTGAACATCGTGCCGACCGACTACCAGAACGGAAAGCTGCTGGATCCGGCGCCTGCCGACTTCAACCCGCGCCCGAGTTCCTCGCCGGGCACGCCTACGGCGCCTGGCTGGACTCCGTAGTAACGAGCAATCCCGGACGTTCGTCGGGGCGAGACGCCGGTGTCTGGTCAACAGACACCGGCGTTAGCGCGTCCGGCGCTACGCTCCGGGTTCGCGCCGCTTTTCACCGCTGCCCAAGCTTCTGAAAGCCGACATGCGCAAGTTACTGTTCCTATTCCTCCTGCTGTCCACAACGGCCCGGGCGGGCACCACGCTCGACGCCGTACGCAACACGCATGCGCTGAGTTGCGGGGCGGTGACGGCGGTGAACGACGAGACGAAAGACGACACCCATGGCGACACCTCGGCGTTCGGCGCCGATATCTGCCGTGCAGTGGCCGCGGCCGCACATGCGACGGTGATCGTACACGCGTTCCCGTCCGAAGAGCTGGCCTACAAGGCGTTGGATGCGGGAAGCATCGCGTTCTTCGTAGGCGGCACGCCCAACTCCGGCTTGGCGCGCAGATACGGCGTGGCCTACCTGCATCCGGTGTTCTTCGACTCACAGGGTTTGCTGGTGCACAAGGATCGCGGCATCCACGCTCTGCGCGACCTGGCAGGCAAGCACGTGTGTTTCATCGGCACCACGGAGGCGGAGCGCCACCTGAACGATGCGGCGCGGTCCGAAGGCATCAGCGTGGCGCCGTTCCCGTTCGAGGAAATAGGCGAGATGGAAGCAGCCCTCGTGGGCGGAAGCTGCGATGCGGAGACGCATGACGTCTCCAAGCTCGCATCCGGCCGTGCCGCGTTCCACGGCCGGGTGCATGATTTCGAGATCCTGCCGGACATGCTGAGCCTCGATCCGCTCTCACCGGTCGTCCGGACAGACGATGCCGATTGGGCGCGTGTGGTGGATTGGGTAACAGCCGCGCTGGTTGAGGCAGAGATCAAGGGAGTGACGCAGGCCAACGCCGCGCAGATGCGCACGAGTGCGGACACTGTCGTGCAGGCGCTGACAGGTGTCCGCCGTGGTTCGCAATGGGGGTTGTATCTGGAAGACGATTGGAGCCTGCGGGCGATACAGGCAGTCGGCAATTACGGGGAGATGTTCACCCGCGACCTGGGCGAGCGCTCCGTGCTACGCCTGGAGCGAGGCGTGAACCGGCCCTGGACCGAAGGCGGCATGCTCTGGGGCCTGGAGTAGCATCCCAACACACGCGATGATCCAGGTTCTCGCTGACAGGGCCACAAATGTTTTGCTCCTTTCTTCAAAGAAGAAAGGCTTTCCTGTTAGCTAAGTCAGAACATCCTCCACGCGTATAGGCAGGCGCCTGACCCGCTTACCGGTCGCGTGAAACACCGCGTTGCCGATGGCAGGCGCCACGCCCACCATCGGCAGCTCGCCTATGCCCTTGGCACCCAGCGCTCCAGTGGCAAGGTCCGGCGCGTCGATGGCGATCACCTCGATGTCGGGCACGTCCGCGTTCACCGGCACGTGGTAGTCTGCGATGTTGCTGTTGGCGATTCGTCCGCTTGCCCGGTCGATCAGCGTTTCTTCCTGCAGCGCCATGCCGATTCCGAAGACGATACCGCCGAGTAGCTGGCTGCGTCCGGTCTTGGCGTTCAGCAGGCGGCCGACATCGAAGGCGCTGACGACACGGCTGACGCGTATGGTGCCGAAATCGGGATCGACGCGCACTTCTACGAATTGCGCGCCGAACGCATGCGGTGAGTGGTCGTGGTACTCCTCGCCGGGCTTGGCCTGCACCTCGGCTTCCAGGTGGTCCGTGCCGGCGCGTTCCATCAGATCCTGCAGGCTGACCTGCAGTCCGGGTGAGGAGACGACGTAGCCGGCCAGCTTGATGTCGCCTGGGCTGACATTGGCGAAACGCGGGTCGATCGCCGCCATCTGCGCCACGCGGGCGCGCAGTTTCTGGGCGGCGGCCTCGATCGCCGGGATGACGCTGACGGCGGTAGCCGAACCGCCGGAGACGGGAGCCGCGGGCAGGCGGCTGTCGCCGAGTTGCGCGGTTACCCGGCGGTAATCGACGCCAAGCGCGTCGGCAGTTGCCTGCACCATTATCGTGTAGGTGCCGGTGCCGAGATCCTGCGTGCCGGACTGCACGGTGACCGTGCCGTCCTTATACATGCGTATACGCGCCATGCAGGGCCGGCGGTTGGTGGGATAGGTGGAAGTCGCCATGCCCCAGCCCACGAGTACGCGGCCGTCTTTCATCGAGGCAGGTGTGTGATCGCGGCGGGACCAGCCGAATTTCTCCGCTGCCTGGCTGTAGCATTCGCGCAGGGCCTTGCTGGCGAACGGCTTGTCTTCATGCTCGTCGCGATCCGCATAGTTTGCCAGCCGCAGTGCCAGGGGATCCATCTTGAGCGCGTAGGCCAGCTCGTCCATTGCGGTTTCGAGCGCGAACATGCCGGACGATTCACCCGGCGCGCGCATGTAGGTGGGCAGCCCCTGGTTCACCGGAACCAGCCGGTGGCTGATCGCCAGGTTCTTGCAGGAATACAGCATCTCGGTCGCCACGGCGACCGGTTCGGCGAATTCGCCAAGCGACGGGTCCGACATTTGGGAGAAGCCGTCGTGACGCACGCCGAGCAGCTTGCCATCGGTGCCTGCGCCCAGCTTGATCTTCTGTATCGTGGCCGGCCGGTAGCCGTTGGAGGTGAACATTTGCTGGCGGGTGACGACGAGTTTGACCGGCCGGTTCACATGGCGCGCGGCCATGGCGGCGATGATCGCCGGCGGCCACGTATTGCCCTTGCAGCCGAAGCCGCCGCCCACGTAAGGGCAGATCACGGTGACGTCGCTCTGGTCCAGGCCGAAGGCGGAGGCCAGCGTCTCCTGTGCACCGGATATGCCCTGCGTCGCCGTCCAGACAGTCAGCTTGCCGCCTGACCACATAGCGATCGTCGCGTGCGGCTCCATGGGATTGTGGTGCTCGACCGGCGTTTCATAGGTGGCGTCGATTTTCACCGGCGCGCGGTCGAACGCCGCTTCCGGATCGCCGCGGTTGCTGTCCGGGCTGCGCTTGCCGTTGCTGAAATCCTTGGGCTTGTAGGCACGCGACAGGGTGGTCTCGTCCATCACGGTCACGGCTGCGGCGGGTGCGTAGCGCACGCGCACGGCGGCGGCCGCCGCAGCCGCGCGCTCGAAACTGTCGGCGACCGCCACCGCCACGTGCTGGCCGTTATAGGTGATCCGGCCGTCCTGCAGCAGCGGATGCGGCACCGTCTGCGAGGCCGCACGCTTCTGGTTGAGCTGGCCCGCATTCTGCTGCGTGATGATGGCGAGCACGCCGGGCATACGCTCGGCAGCGCCGGTGTCGAACGCGGTTGCCTGTCCGGCGGCCACCGTGCTCTGCACCAGCACGGCATGCACGCAGCCTGGCACGGCGAACTCGGCGGCGTAGCGGGCGCCGCCAGTGACCTTCAATTTGCCGTCCACGCGGGTGATCGGTTGTCCGACGAACATGATCCTGTGTCCTTCAGGCGACTTCGTGCAAGGCGCGGCGAACCGTGTTCTGCACGAGCGCGATCTTGAAAGCGTTCTGGCCGTGCGGCTGCGCACCATCGCCGGCGTGCTTCGCCGCATCCGCGAAAGTGGCCTCGTTTGCCGGCTTGCCGCGCAAGGCAGCCTCCACCGTGTCCAGGCGCCAGGGTTTGGTGCCGACGCCACCGGCGGCGAGACGTGCGTCGTGGATGACGCCGCCCTGCACGTCCAGGCCGCAGGCGACGGAGGTCAGGGCGTAGGCGTAGCTTTGCCTGTCACGCACTTTCACGTAGGTGGCGCGCGCGTTGGCGGGCGATTGCGGGACGAGTATGGCGGTGATTATGTCGCCCGGACGCAGGTTCGTATCCAGATGTGGCGTGCTGCCCGGCACGCGGTAGAAATCCACCAGCTCCACGCGCCGGGTCTGTCCGTCCGCGCCGGCGATCTCCACCGCCGCCCGCGCGGCCATCAGCGCCACCGGGAAATCGGAAGGATGCGTCGCGATGCAGTGTTCGGAGCCGCCGAAGATGGCCAGTTCGCGGTTTTCCCCGTTGATGGCGGGACAGCCGGAGCCTGGCGCGCGCTTGTTGCAGGCAAATCCCACGTCACGGAAGTAGAAGCAGCGCGTGCGCTGCAGCAGGTTGCCGCCGGCGGTCCCCATGTTGCGTATCTGCGGCGAGGCGGCGGCCAGCAACGCCTGGCTCAACGCGGACGCCTGGGCGCGCACGGCCGGATGCTCGGCCACCTCCGCCATCGTGCTCAGCGCGCCGATGCGCAGCCCCTGGGCATCCGTGGTGATGCCGCGCAAGGCACCGATGCCGTCGAGGTCGACGACGAGCGCCGCCGGCGTCACGTTGTTCTTCCAAAGCTGCATCAGGTCCGTGCCGCCAGCGATGAAACTGGCATGCGGCTGGGCGGCAAGCCTGCCGGCTTCGGCCATGTCCCGCGGCGCCTGCAATGAGAATTCCTGCATGGATCAGGCCCTTTTCGGGCGCGCCGCGTCCTGTATGGCGGCGCGTATGTTGTTGTAGGCGCCGCAGCGGCACAGATTGCCGCTCATCCACTCGGCGATCTCTGCCTCCGACCCTGCATGGCCTTCCTGCACGCAGGCGACGGCGGACATGATCTGCCCGGGCGTGCAGTAGCCGCATTGGTAGCCGTCATGCTCCAGGAAAGCGGCCTGCATCGGGTGCAGCGTGTCGCCCTGCGCCAGGCCCTCGATCGTGGTGACCTGCCTGCCCTGCACGCGGCTGGCCAATGTCAGGCAGGAGAGCACGCGCTTGCCGTCCACATGCACGGTGCAGGAACCGCAGCTTCCGTGGTCGCAACCCTTCTTCGTGCCTGTCAGGTCGGCATATTCGCGCAGCGCGTCCAGCAGGGACGTGCGCTGGTCGATGGTCAGCGCGTGAGGCTGGCCGTTTATCGTGAGCTGTACTTGTATCAGCCCCGCTTCCGACGGCCGTGCATCAAGGCTGGGTGCGGCAAGGCTTGGCGTGGGTAGAGCTGCGATCGCGGCGGAGGTGCCGATCAGGTCGCGTCGCGTGATCGGGGGCGTCATGCATCAGTCCTGTGTTTGCCCGAGATGCCGCAACGCCACCGGGCGGGGCTGGGTTTCCGGCGATACGTGGCAGGCCAGCCTAGTGCCGGATTGGTGCAGGCGCCGGCACGTGGGCGGCCTTGTTCGGCTTGGCATCAGGATAGATGCGGACTCGTATCAGGTGTTCGGGCGCTGCGAACGGGTAGACGTTGCCGTGCAGCAGCGCATAGATCAGCCAGCCGTTGATGATCAGGGTTGCGGCAATGGCAATCAGGTAGCGCCGTGGCCGTCTCTCGGACTCGATGTAGTTCATGCGCTGTGACCGACCTCCAGCACGCGCCGGATTGCACCGGTCAGCGTGGTAAGCTCATCCGGGGCGATGGTGAAGGCCGGTGTCAGATACATGATGTTGCGGAACGGCCGTATCCAGACGCCCTGCGACACCAGCGCGGCCTTCAGTCCGTCCATGTCGCCCACCCGTTCAAGCTCCACCACCCCGATTGCGCCGCAAACGCGCACGTCCCGCACGTTTTCCAGCGCGGTGCATACGGCCAACTCCCGGCGCATCTGCCCCTCGATTGCCGCCACCTCCGCCAGGCGCGGTTCCATGTCGAACAGATCGAGCGAGGCCAGGCTTGCAGCACAGGCTAGCGGATTGGCCATGTAGGTCGGCCCGTGCATGAGCGCGTGGGACGGCTCGTCCGACAGGAAGGCCGCGAAGATATGGCTGCGCGCCACCGCGGCGGACAAGGCCATGGTGCCGCCGGTCAGCGCCTTGGACAGCGTGATGATGTCGGGCACTACGCCGGCCGCCTCGCAGGCGAACATGGTGCCGGTGCGGCCGAAACCGGTGAATATCTCGTCGAAGATCAGCGGCAGGCCGTGCAGATCGGCCGCGCGGCGCAGGTGGCGCAGCACCGCGACATCATGGAACACCATGCCGCCGGCACCCTGCACCAGCGGTTCCACCAATATGCCGGCCAGGCCTTCGGCGTGGCGCTCCAGGAAGTCGTCGAAAGCGGCCGCACTCTCGGCGTCGCGCGGCAGGTCCAATATGGCGTGTTCGGCCAGCAGGCCGGAGAACAGCGCGTGCATGCCTTCGTCCGGGTCGCACACCGCCATGGTGGCGAAGGTGTCGCCGTGATAGCCGCCGCGGAAGGCCGCGAAACGCCGCCGCGTGCGCACGCCCTGGTTCAGCCAGTATTGCGCGGCCATCTTCATCGCTACTTCCACGGCCACCGAGCCGCTATCGGCAAAGAACACGTGGTCCAGGTCGCCGGGCAGCAAGGCCGCAAGGCGTTCGGCCAGGCGTTCGGCCGGCTCGTGCGTCAGTCCGCCGAACATCACATGCGGCATGCGCGCGAGCTGGTCGCGCACTGCCTGCGCGATGTGCGGGTGGTTGTAGCCGTGGCACGCCGTCCACCAGGAAGCGACGCCGTCGGTAAGCGTCCTTCCGTCCTCGAGCGTGATGGTGCAGCCTTGCGTGCTTCTGGCGCGCAAGGGTTGGGGGGCGCCGCGCATCTGGGTGTAGGGGCGCCAGAGATGGGTTAGCAAAAAGGAAGGCCTTCTTTTTTGAAGAAAAGAAGCAAAAAACTTTTGTCCTGACGCCTTGGCCGGCGCACGCGCCTGTCAGGAGGCACCGGACTGCTGCAGATGCGGAGTAGCAAAAGTTTTTTGCTTCTTTTTTTCAAAAAAGAAGGCCCTACTTCGCTTCCATCCCCAGCCGCCCAAGCAGAACCACATCCCGCTCAGCCGCCGGATTAGCCGTCGTCAGCAAACGCGGCCCATAGAAAATCGAGTTGGCGCCTGCTAAAAAACATAACGCCTGCGCCTCGTCGCTCATCGCCTCGCGCCCTGCGGAAAGCCGCACGTAGGATTCCGGCATGGTTATGCGCGCGGCGGCCACCACACGCACGAAATCGATCGCGTCGATCGGTTCGCATTGCGCCAGCGGCGTGCCCTCCACCCGTACTAGCGCGTTGATCGGCACGGATTCGGGTGCTTTCGGCAGGCTGGCGAGCGCCGCGATCAGGCCGGCGCGGTCGGCCGAGTCCTCGCCCATGCCGACGATGCCGCCGCAGCAGACGTTGATGCCGGCGTCACGCACGTGGCCCAGCGTGTCCAGCCGGTCCTGGTAGGTGCGGGTGGTGATGATCTCGCCGTAATGCTCGGGCGAGGTGTCGAGGTTGTGGTTGTAATAGTCCAGCCCGGCCTCACGCAGGCGGAACGCTTGCGGGGCGGTGAGCATGCCGAGGGTCACGCAGCTCTCCAGCCCCAGGGCGCGCACGCCTTCCACCATGGCGCACACCGCGTCCAGGTCACGGTCTTTCGGCGAACGCCAGGCGGCGCCCATGCAGAAGCGAGAGGCACCGGCGGCGCGGGCGGCGCGGGCTTCTTCCAGCACGGCTTCCACGTCCATCAGCTTGGAGGCTGGCACGCCGGCTTCGTAGGAGGCGCTTTGCGGGCAGTAGGCGCAGTCCTCCGGGCAGCCGCCGGTCTTGATCGAGAGCAGGGTGCTGATCTGGACATGCGCCGGGTCGTGATGCGCCCGGTGGATGCTGGCGGCCTGGAAGACGAGTTCGGAAAAGGGCAAAGCCATTAGCGCGCCCACGCTTGCGGCGGTCCAGGCGGGCGGGGGGGCAAGGGCGTTCATGCGTGCCACGATATCGCAGGAAAGGTGGGCACGCCATCCGGGGCGTAAGCGACCACAGCGCGGCGGCCGCTGCGGCCTAGACCCGTATCGGCACGCCCGCCCGGTTCATGCTCGTCCGTATCGTCTGCAGCGTCTGCACCCGGGCCACGCCCGCCGCCTCAGTCAGCCGCGCGGTCAGCTCGTTCTCCGCCGCGGTGCCGCGCGCCACCAGGCGCAGCAGGAAATCCCCGCCGCCGCGTATCATGTGGCACTCGCGCACCTCCGGCCAGGTGCTCACCAGCGCCTCGAACGCGGCCAGCGCCGCCTCCTTCTGGCTCTCCAGCCCGACGATGACGAAGAACATGACCTCCCAGCCGAGCAGTTGCGGGTCGGTGTCGGCATGGTAGCCGCGTATGATGCCCGCCTCCTCCAGCCTGCGGACACGGCGCAGGCAGGGGGGCGCGCTGATCCCGGCGCGGCGGGCGAGTTCCACGTTGGTCATCCTGCCATCCGCCTGCAGCTCGGCCAGGATGCGCCGGTCGATCGCGTCTATCTCCGGCAGTGTTGCCGCTTCATGCGTTATCGTCATGTTTCTTGGGCGTCTCGGAATCGTATCCAGGTCATAGCATAAAGCGGCATGGCTGGTAGCCGATCCCACGGCCTGTCCAGGCACAGCCGCCCGGCCGCAAATGCACGTATGCAGGCGTTTCCGCTTCGCTATCCTGGCAGAAGAACGCCCTGCGTGCTTCCTTGCCCCAGCCTCCCCAGCAACCGATATCGCCTGAACACAACCAGACGAGCCGCCCCGCCATGCCCGAGACCTACCGTACGAAACTCCTGGTGATAGGCGCAGGGCCGGCTGGCTATACCGCGGCGATCTATGCCGCCCGCGCCAGCCTGGAGCCGATCCTGGTGGCCGGCCTGCAGCCCGGCGGTCAGCTGATGATCACCACGGACGTGGAGAACTACCCCGGCTTCGCCCAGGCCATTCAAGGGCCGTGGCTGATGGAGCAGATGGCAGCCCAGGCGGAGCACGTGGGCACGCGCATAATGAACGACCTGGTAATGGAGGTGGATTTCAGCCGCCGGCCGTTCCGGTGCGTGGGCGACTCGGGTGATGTCTACATCGCGGACACTGTGGTCATCGCCACCGGCGCCCAGGCGCGCTGGCTCGGCCTGCCGTCGGAGAAGGCCTATCAGGGCGCCGGCGTCTCGGCATGTGCCACCTGCGACGGGTTCTTCTACCGCGGCCGCCGGGTGGCGGTGATCGGCGGCGGCAACAGCGCGGTCGAGGAGGCGCTCTACCTCACCCACCACGCGGACCGGGTGACGCTGATACACCGGCGGAACGCGCTGCGCGCCGAGAAAATCCTGCAGCGCCGGCTCTTCGAGCATCCCAAGGTCGATGTGATCTGGGACCATATCGTGGAGGAGATCACCGGTGCCGGCACGCCCGCGGTGGTGACGGGCATCAGGCTGAGCCATCGCGAGACGGGCGTGGAGCGCACGCTCGACCTGGACGGCGTGTTCGTGGCGATCGGCCATACGCCGAACACCGCAGTATTCCGCAATCATGTCGAACTGGACGGGGAAGGCTACGTGCGCACGATCGCCGGCAGCACGCGTACCAATGTCGAGGGTGTATTCGCGGCCGGCGACGTGCAGGACAAAGTCTTCCGCCAGGCGATAACCGCTGCCGGAACAGGTTGCATGGCGGCGCTGGAAGCGGAAAAGTGGTTAACTGAGGTGGCTCCGAGTCCCGTGCTGGAACACGCCTGACGCCGCCGGCGTCGCGCCATGGGGATCGCGGCGGCGCCTGAAGAGGACTGAGCCATGGATTGGGACAAGCTGCGTGTCTTCCACGCCGTCGCGGAAGCCGGCAGCTTCACCCACGCCGGCGACACGCTGAACCTCAGCCAGTCCGCCGTCAGCCGCCAGATTTCCGCGCTGGAAGAGGCGCTGCAGGTGCCGCTGTTCCACCGCCACGCGCGCGGCCTGATCCTGACGGAGCAGGGCGAAAGCCTGAACCAGACGGTGCGGGAGGTGTTCGCCAAGCTGGCGATGACCGAGGCGTTGCTGACCGAAAGCCGCGACAAGCCGGCGGGCAAGCTGAAGATCACCACCACCGTGGGCTTCGGCAGCAACTGGCTGGCGCCGCGCCTGCTGCAGTTCCTGGAAGCCCACCAGGACGTGACGGTGAGCCTGCTGCTGGACGATGGCGACCTGGACCTGGCGATGCGCGAGGCGGACGTGGCCATACGCATGCACCCGCCCAAGCAGCCGGACCTGATCCAGCGCCACTTGTTTGAGATCGAGTGGCATATTTGCGCCTCGCCGGACTACCTGGCGCGCGCCGGCACGCCGGCCACGGTGGAAGACCTGGACCGCCACAAGCTGATCCTGTTCGGCGACTACCACCCGCCGGTGGCCGACATAAACTGGCTCGCCTCCGCCGGCCGCCGCCCCGGCCAGCCGCGCCGCCCTGTGCTGGAGGTCAACAACCTGTCCAGCATGGCGCAGATCATACGCGCGGGCCTGGGCATTGGCGCGCTGCCGGGCTGGATGGCGGCGGAGATGGACGGGCTGACGCGCGTGCTGGCGGACGTGGCGCGGCCGAAGGTGGATTGCTACTTCGTCTATCCGGAAGAGCTTCGGCATTCGAAGCGGGTTGCGGTGTTCCGAGATTTTCTGCTGGCGCGGTTGCAGCAGCGCGGGCACTGAAGAAAGTTAAGTAAGCAAGGACTTCTTCGAAAAAAGCAGCAAAACGCTTGCGGTCCGCTGTCGCCGCTTGTCGAGACGCGCGTAGCAAGAACGCCGGCCAGCCCGTCGCCTTCGTAGGTATCCGCGCGCGCTTCTGCACGGCGCGACAGCGGACCAAAAGCTTTTTGCTTCTTTTTCTCGAAAAAGAAGGCCTTGCTTCCTTCCCTCTATTTCGGCCCGTCCGTCGAAGATTTGGACAACGCAGCCAGAAACTTCTGCTCCCGCAACGCATAGGAACGCGCCTCGTCCGATCCGGCCATGACGAAAACCGTATGCGGGCTGGTCGCGCGCAGGTCGGATTCCGGCGCACCGATCGCATCGTCGCTCAAAGCCTGCGCGCTGAGCTGGGCAAATTTCCAGCCGTTTCCGTCAGGTTGCGCGAGCAAGGTCACGCTGTCAGCCAGCTCCTGCTTCGCATGTGTCACGATCGTAATCGGCACGGCCGGTTCCGGCGCCGCGTCGCCCTGCTTCATCAGCCCGATCCGGACGGCCAGCTGGTTGGCGGCTTCGATGCGCGGCACGCGATACATCTCAAACGCAGTGACGGCGCGGTCGAAATCGGCGCGCTTCTGCCGCGTGTCGCCGGTCGGCGCGTATAGATCCTGCGCGGCGCGCAGTGTAAAATCGACATGCACGCGCCAGCTTCCGGCGGGCAGATCTTTCGATCCCAACGTCTTCATCGCCTCAAAGCTGGGCTTCACCCCGCTGACCTGCAGGTAGATTGGTTCGGATTGCGCCAGATACGCGGCAATGTCGGCATCGGCCGGCTTTTTCGCCGCCGGTCCGCAGCCGGAGAGGGCTGCCAAAGTAAGCAGGGTAGCGGTGGCGCGTGGGGACATTTGGACCTCGGTGTCGGAAAGCGAGAAAAGCAAAGGCCTTCTTTTTTTAAGAAAAGAAGCAAAAAACTTTCGACTTCCGCATCTGCGGCATTGGTGGCTGTTCCGCCTGAAACCGGTTCTTGCGGCAGCGGGAAACCAAGTCTCCTGCTCTCTTTTCAGGAAAGAGTCTCTGGCTTGCTACTTACGCTTGGCCGCGATTTCCCGATAGAACGCCTGCTTGCGTTCTTCTTCTTCCGGCGTGCGGAACCGCCGGACCAGGTGATGGATGTGCGGGCCGCCGCGCCCCAGACCAAGCGCCGACGCGTCCAGCGGCAGGCTCCTGTGCGAGGTCCCCTGCACCGTCTCGTGCACCGCGCCGCCGTAGCGCACGCGGCGGTCCGGCGTGTTGCGCAGCAGGCGCACCTGGCGGTCGGGATAGGCGATCATGTCGCCTGACTTGTCGGCACCGGGGAAGTTGTAGCGGGGCAGGGCGAAGGCATCCACGCCTGGCTCTTGCGACGTCCGGGCCAGCAAGGCCAGCAAGGGGGCGTGGTCTTCGGGGGCCAGCTCCTCGTCGGCGTCCAGCATCAGCACCCAATCCACCCAGTCCGGCACCAGCGCCAGGGCCGCGTTGCGCATCGCACCGAAATCGTCGTCGAACAGCGTGTGGTCACGCAACTCGTGGGCATAGGGCACGCCGCATTCCTCCAGGAAAGCCTGGGTTATGGCAGGCGTGGCGTCGCGTGAGCCGGTGTCCAGCACGGCGTAGAAACCGGCAACCGGCTGGGTGCTGGCCAGCATGTTGCGCACGCAGATCGCCTCGTCACGCACGATGGCGGCGATGGCCAGCGTCGGGTGGGTCTCGCGTTCGGCGGGAGCGGCGCTGGCGGCAGGGGCGGCGTAGGTCACCGGCAGCATCCAGCCGCCCACCTGCATAAGAGTCAGCCCGTGCCAGGCCAGCGACTGCTCGCAATGGTGGCGGCCGCGTATCTCCGCCTCCAGCGCGGCGGGATCGAAACCGTCCTGTGCCGGACCGAGCACCAGAAGGGTACGCTGGGCGAAACTGCCGCGCAGCGCGTCCATCCAGCCGGCGGTGGCGGAGCGGTCCAGCAGGTAGAGCGCGTCGATCGGCAGGCCTGTGCCGGCGAGGAGCGTGGCCACCTCACCCGGCGTGGTGGCCAGGCGGAACAGGGACGTGCCGTCAGGCAGGCTGGTCAGCTCCGGCGCGGCTGTGGGGAAGCTGTCTGCCACATGCAGGATGGCGGCCCCCGGCTGACTGAACGGCGCCAAATCCTGCAGCGGGTGCCCGGCCTCGCCGCCCACCACGACCGCGAAGCGCGCGCGGTCTTCGCTTTCGAAGAAGCGGCGAAGGCCGGCCGCCAGAACCGGGTCGGGCGTCGCCGGCCCAGGCGCGTGCGGCGCCGTGGCGCGCGCGAGCAGGGCCAGCGCCAATGAGGCCGCCTTGTGCTCGCCGGCGTCCAGCACGCGGCCGGTGACACGGGCGAACACAGTGCGGAACTCGCCGGACACGAAAATCGCGCGCCGGCCATGGTCCAGCGTTCCGTAATACGCCTTGAAGGCGGCAACCGTGTCTGGCGCTTCCGGCTCGCGTGCCAGCAGGCAGCGGTAGAGCGCCATGACCTCCTCGTCTGTCAGCATGAAGCAGGCCTGCCCGGGCCGGCCGATACGCCCATTGGCGGGTAGGCCGGCATGACGGCGGCAGCGGCGGCTACCGCTGCCTGGGTCAGGGCCGGCAAGGGCTCCAGGCGCGCCAGGATGTCCACGTGGCCCAGCCGGGCGATCGCCTCCGCCGAACCAGCGTTGGCAGGACCCACCATCACCACGCCCCATACGGCCAGGCCGCGGGCGCGCAGGGCCTCCAGCGAAAGCAGAGTGTGGTTGATGGTGCCGAGCGCGGTCCTGGCTACCAGCAGCACCGGCAAGCCCAGCCGCACCATCAGGTCGGCCATCAGCGCGCCGCCTCCCAGCGGCACCAGCACGCCGCCCGCGCCCTCGACGACGATCGGCGCCGCACCTGGCGGCAGGCGCAGCTCGCTCAGCGCCACGGTGGCGCCCTCGGCCGCGGCGGCTTGTTCCGGAGAGAGCGGCGCCTGGAAAGCGTAGCGCGGCCTGACAATCCGGTGCGCCGGGGCGCCGGCAAGGCAGGCGACCGTCTCGCTGTCGCCCGGGTCGTCTGCCAGGCCGGTCTGCAACGGCTTCCAGTAATCCGCGTCCCAGCGACGCACCAGACAGGCGGACACCACCGTCTTGCCTATGCCGGTGTCGGTGCCGGTGACGAACACCCCAGCGCGCATGAGGGTCAGGCCGCCCTCGCCAGCGCCGGCCAGGACTCCGACAGCGCCGCGACCAGCAGGCCGATTTCGGCTTCCGTGTGGGCCGCCGAAAGCGCCAGGCGCAACCGGCTGGTGCCGGGCGGCACGGTAGGCGGCCGGATAGCCACCGCCAGCACGCCGGCGCCGCGCAGCCGCTCGGACAACGCCATCGCCAGCGCCTCCGGCCCGGCGATCGCCGGCACGATGTGGGTGGTGGACGGTCCGTGATCGATGCCAAGTGCGGCCAGCGCGCCACGCACCCGCACGGCGTGGCCGGCGAGGCGGGCCCTTGCGTCGTCCAGGCCGGGCACCAGCTCCAGGGCCGCATCCATGGCGCCGAGCACGGAAGGCGGCAGGGCCGTGGTGTGGATGAAGCCGGAGGCGCGGTTGACCAGCCAGTCGCACAGCGCGCGGCTGCCGGCGACGTAGGCGCCGAAGCCGCCCAGCGCCTTGCTGAACGTGCCCATCGCCAGGTCCACCCCGCCCGGCACGGAGCCGGACAGGCCCATGCCGCGCGGTCCGAGCACGCCTGTGGCATGCGCCTCGTCCAGATAGAGGAAGGCGCCGTGCCGGTCCGCCAGCGCCCGCAAAGCAGGCAGGTCCGCGGTGTCGCCGTCCATCGAGAACACGCTCTCGGTGACGATGAACCGGCGCGCATGCGTGCCCTCCTGCGCGGCCAGCAGGTCGGCCAGATGCATCATGTCGTTGTGGCGGAAGACGATCTGGCTGCGGCCGGCAGCGCGGCAGCCATGGTGCAGGCTGGCGTGGTTCAACGCGTCGCAAAACACCAGCGGCGGCGGGCCGGGCAGGCGCAGCAGGGCGGCCAGTACGGAGGCGTTGGCCTGCCAGCCGGAGGCGAACAGCAGCGCCGCTTCGGTGCCCTTCAGCGCCGCAAGCCGCGCCTCCACCTGCGCGTGCAGCTCCAGCGTGCCGGTGACCAGGCGGGACGCGCCGGCGCCGGCGCCGTGCGCCGCCGCCCACGCGCCGGCACGGGCTTTTAGCAGCGGGTGCTGCGACAGCCCGAGATAGTCGTTGCTGGAGACGTTGAGCAGGCTGCCCGGCCGTGTGCGCGTGGCGCGCCGCAGCCCGCGTGACGCCAGCGCGTCGAGGGCTTCGGTGAAGTCGGCGTCGAAGCGGGACATGCCTTGTGGTCAATCAGGCCCGGATGGCTGTCAAGCCTGCGTTGCGGCGTGGCCCGGCGAGGTGATCGTTTTTTACGAAGCAGGCGTTCGGTCGGCGCGTGGATACGCGGCCGCGGCGTTTCCTAAACGCTTCCGGCTGATCCCGGACAGGACGGCTTTCCCGCCGCCGGCGACACGCCCGGCCGTAAACCGGTTGGCAACGACCGGATCGTAGAATGGGTGGCGAGCAAAATTCCGCTCCTTTTCTCATCGCTTGGAGACACGCAATGGCGGCCATACCGAACTTGGAAATCTACCAGGGCACCGGCCCGAACGTGGTGTGGAACACCCCGGGCAACTGGTCCGGCGGCGTGGTGCCTGGTGCCTCGGCCACTGCGCTGTTCACCAGCAGCGCGGTGCTGGCAGCCCCTGTCGAGGTCGGCACGCTGATGCTGATCGGCAGCGAGACGGTATCGATCAACAGCGCCATCAAGACCGATTCCACCAACACCTGCGAAAGCTTCATGGTCTGCCAGGACAGCAACGTGACGTTCGATGCCGGCTCCAGCCTGGCCGATGCCGGCGGGTTCGAGGTGGGCGTGCACGGCGTGGGCAGCGTGACGGTCGATGCCGCGTCGGGCAGCCTGGCCGCGCCGACCCTTAACATGCAGGACGTCAAGATCGGCCAGTTCAGCGGCGGCGTGGGCACGCTGACCCTGGCCGGCGGCAGCGTCAACGTGGTGGCGCCCTGCCTTGTCGGGCTCGAGGGTCAGGGTACGCTGAACATGAGCGGCACTGCCGCGCTCAACGCCAACGGGCTGGGTCTGGGCACCGAGGCCACCGGTTCGGGCCACGTGAACATGAGCGGCCACGCCAGTGCCATTGTGGCGAGCTGGATGGATGTCGGCACCGCGGCCGCGGGCAGTGCGGGCGGCACGGGCGCCGTGACGCTGTCGGGCAACGCCAGCCTGTTCTGCAAGGGCACGGTGTCGGTGGGCGCGGGCAGCTCGGTGGCGCTTGCGGGCGGCACGCTCGGCCTGGGCGTGCTCGGCACCGGGCTGGTCATCGGTCAGGGCGGCACGGTCTCGGGCAACGGCGCGATCGCCAGCGCCAGCAAGGGCGTGACGGTCAACGGCACGCTCGAATCCGCCGGCGGCACGCTCGTAGTTACCGGGAGCCTGGCCGGCACCGGTGCCGTGGAGATCGGTGCAGGCAGCACGCTGGACCTGGCCGCGAGCAGGATTTCGGCGCCGGTCCTGTCGTTCATGGGAGCTACCGGCACGCTGGAGCTTTCCCCCCAGGTCAGCGGCGCGTTCGACATCGCTGGCTTCCAGGCCGGCGACCAGTTGCTGGTGTCCGGCATCGACCACGCGAGCTGGAACGGCACGACCGACGTGCTGAGCCTGAGCGAGCACGGACACGTCATGGCTAATTTGACCCTGACCGGCGTGGCGGCGAATGCCGCTTTCAGCGTGACACCCGGCATAGGCGGCAGCGTGATCGCCCTGGTGCCGTCACATCACTGAAAGACGCGGTGCTCTGCTCCAAACCTCGCTGGGGCCTCGGCCCCAGCCCCGTTTTGCAGGGTCCTGCGGCAGAGCGCCTGGCCTTGCTTACGCGTCCCGAATCGCAGCGTCGAACGCCCGAACGATTGCCCCAGGCGCCTCCGCCCCCCAAACCACCCCGCATGCCGCAATGAAGTTTGCGCCCGCCCGCACCAGCGGCGCGCAATTTTGCGGAGTCATGCCGCCGATCGCCACTACGGGCAGTTCCATCAGCTCCGCCCACCAGGACACCAGCTCCGCATCGGGGTGCGAGCGCGCCACCACCGTGGTGGTCGGGAAGAACGCCCCGAACGACACGTAGTCCGCGCCCGCTTCGCCCGCCTGCATGGCCCGGTCCCGGCTGTCCCCGCAGGAGACGCCGAGCTGCAGCTTGGGGCCCAGCAGCCGCCGGGCATCTGCCGGCGGCTGCTGGGCAGGGTTGACATGCGCGCCGTCACAGCCCGCCTGCACCACCAGATCCGGCCTGCCGTCCAGGATCACCGCTACGTTGCGTGCATGCGCGACAGGACGGACGCGGTCGGCGGCCTGCAGGATGGCCGCATCGTCGGCATCCGGCAGGCGTAGCTGCAGCGCCGCCACGTCGCCTGCATCCAGAGCGGAGGCGAGGATATCCGCGAAATCCGCTGACAGGACAGGCGGAGTCAGCAAATAGAGGCGGCAATCATATGGCATTGCAGGAGATCCCGTAGGAGCACGCATCATCCCAGCCCGCGGCGGCCTCGGCCACCGCCGACGGGAAGGAGTAGTCTAACTTCTGCAGACCCCGCCATGGCGCCGGCTGACGCGCCTATCCTGCGCCCCGATGCTGACGGATTCGCCCCGGCGACCGGACAAAACCCGTCAGCCGGCTCACCAGGCCAGTTCTGCAGAAGGCCCGGCTAGTTCGGCTCGTTTCGCAAAGAGCCTGCTTAGCCCTGCTGGGGCCCTGTGGACGGCGGCTTGCGGTAGATCTCGATGATCTTGGCCAGCAGCTCCAGCGCCTCGGCACGCGGCCGCTGGAACGTGTTGCGGCCGATGATGGCGCCGTTGGCGCCGCCGTCGCGTATGCTCTGTATGTTGGCCAGAAGCCCCGACGTGTCCTTGTTGTTTTCCATGCCGGAGAACACCAGCAGGCGCCGGCCGTTGAAGCAGCTCTGCACGATGTGGCGCACGCGCTCCGTCATCGTGGCACGCGGGATGTTCATCTCCTCGTACACCTTCTTGGCGGGCGCCAGGTTGCTGAGGTGTTCGGTGGGCGGCTTCACCTTGATGATGTGCGCGCCCATCAGTGCCGCCATGTGCGCGGCATAGGCGCAGACGTCGAACGCGGTCTCGCCTTCCTTGTCCAGCATCGGCCCGCGCGGATAGCTCCAGACAACCACGGCCAGGCCCGCGGCCTTGGCTTCTTCCGACAGCGCCTGCAGCTCGTTCATCTGCTTGAAGCAGTATTCACTGCCAGGGTAGATGGTGAAGCCGATCGCCGAGCAGCCCAGCCGCAAAGCGTCGCTGACCGAGCCGGTCACCGCCTGGTCCTTTTCGGTGGCCAGCGAATTGCTGGAGTTCATCTTCAGAATGAGCGGGATCTGGCCGGCGAAGCTGTTCGCGCCGCATTCCAGCATGCCCAGCGGGGCCGCGAAGGCGGACAGGCCGGCGTCTATGGCGAGCTGGAAGTGGTAGTGCGGGTCGTAGGCCGGCGGGTTGGCGGCAAAGCTGCGGCCCGGCCCGTGCTCGAAGCCCTGATCGACAGGCAGAATGACCAATTTACCGGTGCCGCGCAGCTTGCCTTCCATCAGCAGCCGTACGAGGTTCGCCTTGGTTCCGGGGTTGTCGCTTTCGTAGTTCTTCAGGATCCTGCGGACTTCTGGTGTCACGTTCATGTCTGTGTCTCCGGCCGGGGCTGACGAGGAAGGGCGCGGTGGGGCTTAACCGATGCCAGGACGGCTGTCACCCGGCCAGCTTGCGGCCAAACGCGGCCTTTTGCCGCCAACGCCGGCCTGCCGCCGGCTCCGCCCGCAGCGCGCGGGACGGCCCTCCGCGCATCAACTTGTCTCCAGCCAACTATCCAGGTTCCGCCAGTCACGCATGTGGGCCAGGTCCAGCGAGAGCGGGGCGACCGGCAGCACAGCCGCACCGAGAGCGGCGCCGCGCGCGGCCAGATCCTCCGCCACTGCGGGCTCGGCGCGAAGCACCAGCAGCTTCTGACCCGCCCGCAGCGCCTCCAGCGCGCGCCCGGCGGCGCCGCCGCAATCCAGCACGTGGCACAGACGGGCGCCGGGGGCGCCGGCTTCGGCGGCGGCAACCAGCGCCTGCCACCAGGCCACGCCCGCATAGGCGCCGGCACCCTCCCCGGACAGCAGGGTGACCGGCCGCCCGGCCGCCGTGGCCAGCACGGCCTGCGCCATCCCCAGAGAGTGCACGACCACGGCTGGTGGAAGCTTCATGCTTGACGTTCAAGCCGCTGGAGGCTTTCTCTTCAACCCTGAATGAGGATGCTCGCCTGGCATCCGGGGGTTCGCATGGCCGATTCCGGCAGTTCCGGTGTGGATGATACGGCCCGGCTGGAGGCGGCGCTGGCCCGCATCGCGCGCGCCCGCCGGCCGGAGCGCACCGCGCCGGCGGGCGGCGGAGACAACGCTGTCCTATCCGCGCGGCTGGATGCGCTAATTGCCGAACTGCGCAGCGTGCTTGGGCGGGATCAGGGGGATTGAGATGGCGCTCACCCGAGCAGGCGGTCTCCTCCTCCGAGCCGGACTGGCCGCTACAAGGCCGGGATGATGCCCGGCCTGTGATACAGAAGCTGCAAACGTCGAAAGAACACCTGCCGTGGCTCAGCTAACAATCAAGATCAATGGCTACGCCTATACCGTGGGCTGCGATGACGGCCAGGAACGCCATCTGCTGCAGATGGCGGCCGATGTGGAGACACGGATCGACAGCATAAAGGCGCTCGGCGGCCAAAGCGGCGAGAGCCGGCTGCTGGTGCTGGCGGCCTTGCTGATGGCCGACGAGCTGCACGATCAGAAGACGCTGCTGGAAAATCTGCAGGCCGAGCTGACCCGCCAACCAAAGGCGGAATCGGAGAAGCAGCGCCGGCTCGCCCGGCTGGCCGACCGTGCCGAAGAGATTGCACACGGGCTCGAACAGACCTAGATTGAGAACGCGGAGCTGCTGGGTGCGTCAGGCAATTCATCCCCGGGGCCGATAAGCACTCCCTCGGGGGCTGGCGCTGTCGCGGTCTTGGCCGTGGTATCTGGTTCCCACCTGCACAAGCAGGCTCTGGGGGGTGAGCACGCCAACGGCTTTGGTGGCTCCGTACCGCGCCCCAGCGCGGCATGTCTCTCCGATAGCCGAACAGAGTTCGCGAAGCGTTTCTGCTCACCTTCTGAACCGTGCGGAACGGCCGGGCCACACAATCTGCTCGCCTATGCGAACCTGCGCCCCCCTCCTTCTCGCCGCCTTGCTCGGCGCCTGCGCCACTCGCCAGCCCGGCTGTGTGCCAATCGGCACCTGGGTCTCGCCGGCCACGCTACGGGCAGTGCCGGATCCGGTGCCGGGCGCTCGTTCAAGCCCGGTGGTGTTGCTGGGTGAGCGGCATGACAGCGCGGCGGACCACGGCTGGGAGCTGGACACGATCAGGCAGCTATATGCCGCCAACCCGGCGCTGGTGCTTGGCTTCGAGATGTTCCCGCGGGCCGCCCAGCCAGCTTTGGACGCCTGGGTTTCCGGCCGGCGTTCAGAGGCCCAGTTTCTGGCCGACACCGACTGGGCGCATGTCTGGGGATTTCCGCCCGCGCTCTATCTGCCGATTTTCCGGTTCGCGCGCGACCACCACATTGCGATGATCGCACTCAACGTGTCGCACCGCCTGGTGCACCTGACCGCCCAGCAGGGCTTCGCCGCCGTGCCGCCGGCCGACCGCGAGGGCGTGGGCGTGCCGGCGCCGCCGAGCGCCGGCTACCGTGCCGATCTTGCCGATGCGATGTCGGGCCATGGCGGCCCGACGATGACGCCGGACAGGCTGGCGCATTTCATCGACGCGCAGCTCGTCTGGGACCGCGCGATGGCAGAGGCGATCGCCGCAGAGCGGGCCCGCGCACCCGGCCGGCAAGTGGTGGCGATCATGGGCGCGGGGCATTTGGAACATCGCTACGGCGTACCGCACCAGTTGGCGGCACTCGGCATCCGCGATGCGCCGGTGCTGCTGCCCGCGCACCAGCTTTGCGCGCCGCAAGGTGGGGATTACGCGAATGCGGTGTACGCGGATTGAGCTTGCCTAGGCGGAATGCAGATCCGCGCAGCATGAAAAGCACCGGGTTGCCGCCGGTGCGACGCGCATCTTCGGACCCGCAAAGCGCCGGCATATCGCGTAATGATGCCGCGGCTGGAATGTAGCTAACGCGGGCGCGCGATCCTACCGCGTCATCTCCTGTCGCCGCATCGGCATCGTGTCGATAAGGGCGGTGATCTCGGCGGCGGCGACGACCCCGTCGCGGCGCAGTTTCACGGTTCCGTCCTTGCCGACCAGCAGCACTTCGAACACCGCATGCGGGTTCACACCCAGTTCAGGACGCTGGCGTCGCGCCACATCAGGGGTCATGTCCTGCACCAGCACGTCGCGCGCTCGCAATCCGGCCGCGTCCTGCTCCAACGCCGCATGTTGCTGACCGGCCCGCGCATCGCCCGGCTCCGCCACTACGACCACAAGCCGGTGCGGCGACGGCCCGGCCGCCCCCGTCATCAGGCCCGATGCAAGCACAATCATCCTCGCTGCCAGGCGCATGTTCATGTTCCGCACAGCAACATCGTCCAGGCGCCGGGGTTCCGGCCTGCCACAGATGCCTGAAGCCGGCGCCGCCCTGACCGGTCGCCGCGCCTTGCAGGCCGCCTGCGGCCATGACATTGGCAATGCAGCAGGGGAGAGCACGCGTATGGCAGAGCAGGGTGGCGCCACGTACCAGGCCCAGGACCGCAACCTGGCGCTGGACCTGGTGCGCGTGACGGAAGCCGCCGCCCTGGCCGCCTCGCGCTGGATGGGCCGCGGCAACAAGATCGAGGCCGACGGTGCCGCCACCGAGGCGATGCGCCGGGCCTTCGACACGGTGGCGATCGACGGCACCGTGGTGATCGGCGAGGGCGAGATGGACGAGGCGCCGATGCTGTTCATCGGCGAGCGCGTCGGCAGCGGCGGCCCGAAGATGGACATAGCCGTGGACCCGCTGGAGGGCACCACGCTGACCGCCAAGGGCGGGCCCAACGCCATGACGGTGATCGCCATGGCCGAGGCCGGCCGCTTCCTGCACGCGCCGGACTGCTACATGGACAAGATCGCGGTGGGCCCTGGCCTGCCGGACCGCGTGGTCAATCTGGGCGCGCCGGTGGCGGAGAACATGCGCGCGCTGGCAAAGGCGAAAGGCTGCGACCTGTCCGACCTGGTGTTGTGCACGCTGGACCGCGACCGGCACGGCGAGCTGATCGGGCAATGCCGCGAGCTGGGCGTGCGCATCATGCTGATACCGGACGGCGACGTGGCCGGCGTGATCGCGGCCGGCCTGCCGGACGGCGACATCGACATCTTCTGGGGCATCGGCGGCGCGCCCGAGGGCGTGATCGCGGCCGCGGCCCTGCGCTGCACCGGCGGGCAGATGCAGGGCCGCCTGCTGTTCGAGGACGCGGCCCAACTCGAGCGCTCGCGCGGCATGGGGATCAGCGATCCCGACCGCATCTACACGATCGAGGAGATGGCAGGCGGCGACGTGATGTTTGCCGGAACGGGTGTCACCACGGGGGCGATGCTGCGCGGCGTGCGGCGCTCCGGTGCGTCCGGCGCGATCACGCATTCGATCGTCATGCGGAGCAAGAGCGGGACGGTGCGGTATATCGAGGCGCAGCATAATTTTGCGACCAAGACATGGACGCAGTGGTAGGGAGGCAAGGCCTTCTTTTTTGAAGAAAAGAAGCAAAAAACTCTTGAACTGTTCGCCTGCACGACGGCGTTGATATTGGTGCAAGCACGCAAGCCTGCAGCACTAGGACGCATTGCGGGGCAGGCGGGGGAGCAAAAGTTTTTTGCTTCTTTCTTTCAAAAAAGAAGTGCTTCCTTTCTCCCTTAGCGAATCGCAGGGCGCCCCCCCAAAATCCCCCGATGCTAGACTCCACGCTGCCAGCCGGCCCCGTCCTGAACGTCGCCAGTAGCCTGACGGAACGTACCTGGCTTTGGCGCACCGGCTGCGACAGGGCGGCGTTCGCCATTACACAGCGCCACGACATTCCCGAGATCGTCGGCCGCATCCTGGCCGCGCGCGACGTGACGCTGGACAGGGCGGCGGATTTCCTCGCCCCCACGCTACGCGCGCTGCTGCCTGACCCTGCCGTGCTGCGTGACATGGGTGCCGCCGCGGCACGACTGGCGCGCGCGGTACGCGCCGGCGAGACGGTGGCCGTGTTCGGCGATTACGACGTGGACGGCGCGTGCAGCGCCGCGCTGGTGACGGTGTTCCTGCGCGGGCTGGGCTGCCGCGTGATCGCTTACGTGCCGGACCGCATGGCGGAGGGCTACGGGCCGAACGCGCCGGCGCTTCTGCGCTTGGCGGAGCAGGGCGCCACGCTGGTGGTCTGCGTCGATTGCGGCACCTCCGCCCACGAGGTGCTGGCGGAATTGCATGGCCGCGCGGACGTGCTGGTGCTGGACCACCACAAGGCGGAAGGCTTGCCGCCGCCCGTGCTGGCGACGGTGAACCCGAACCGGCTGGACTGCACCAGCGGGCTGCGCCACCTGTGCGCGACCGGGGTGGCGTTCCTGACCGCGGTGGCCACGCTGCGGGAGCTTCGCGCGGCCGGCGCGTTCGCCGCCAGCCCCGAGCCGGACCTGATGGGGCTGCTGGACCTGGTGGCGCTGGCCACGATCTGCGACGTGATGCCGCTGACCGGGCTGAACCGCGCGCTGGTGACGCAGGGCCTGCGGGTGATGAGGCGGCGGGCACGGCCAGGATTGGCGGCGCTGCTGGACGTGTGCCAGGCCGGCGCGCAGGCGAGCCTGGCACCGACCGCGATGACGTGCGGTTTCGGCCTGGGCCCGCGCATCAATGCCGGCGGCCGCATTGGCGAGGCCGATCTGGGGCTGCGACTGCTTCTCTGCGAGGATCCTCTGGACGCGCGCCTGCTGGCGGAGCGGCTGGACGCGGTGAACCGCCAGCGCCGCACGATGGAAGCCGGCGTGCTGGAGGCGGCGATCCTGGAGGCCGACGCGCAGATGCAGGCCGGGCACGGCGTGCTGCTGGTGCATGGCGAGACGTGGCACCCCGGCATCGTCGGCATCGTGGCCGGCCGGCTGCGCGAGCATTTCAACCGGCCGGCCTGTGTGGGCGGGGCGGCGGGGCGCAGCATCAAGGGATCCGGGCGGTCGGTGGCCGGGCTGGATCTGGGCGCCGCGGTGATCGCGGCGCGGCAGGCGGGTATTCTGTCCACCGGCGGCGGGCACGCGATGGCGGCCGGCTTCTCGCTGGATGCGGAGCGCGCGCCGGACTTCCACGCGTTCCTGTGCGAGCGCCTGCCGAGCCATCCGGACGCGGCGCGCCGGCCGCATCTGCACGTGGAAGCCACCGTGTCCGCGGGCGGCGCCGGCGTGGACCTGGCCGGGCAATTGGCGCGGCTGGCGCCGTTTGGCACCGGCAACGAAGAGCCCGTGCTGGTGGTGCCGGATGTGCGGGTGACGCGCGCGGACCGTCTCGGCAACGACGGCAACACGGTGCGCGCCTATGTGCAGACGGAGGGCGACGGCCGGCGGCTGAAGGCGCTGCTGTTCCGCGCCGGCGACGGCAGGCTTGGCCAGGCGCTGCAGGACCGCTCCGTGCGGCTGCACCTGGCGGGGCATCTGCGGGCGGAGAGCTGGAACGGGACGGTTAGCGCGAATTTCTGTGTGGTGGATGCGGCGGTGGTTTAAGTCAGGCGAGGTCTTCTTTTTTGAAAAAAAGAAGCAAAAAACTTTGCTTAACTGCCTGCATCGATGCTGTGTCAGGTTCTGCAAGGGCGCGCTCCGGCAAGACCAGCGCGGATGATGGTGCAGTCGAAGTAGTAAAAGTTTTTTGCTTCTTTTTTTCAAAAAAGAAGGCCTTTCTTCCTTCGTGAAAGCCCCATGAAAGACGCCATCGACGCGCTAGCCGAACGAGAAGCCGGCCTCAGGCAGGGCCTGACCTCCGGCCAACTCTCGATGATCGCCATAGGCGGCGCGATCGGCACCGGGTTGTTCCTGGGCAGCGGGTTCGCGATCAGCCTGGCCGGGCCCAGCGTCCTGCTCAGCTACGCGCTGGGCGCGCTGATCGCGCTGCTGCTGATGGGTGCGCTGGCCGAAATGACGGCCGCCCATCCCGGTGCGGGTTCGTTCGGGGTGCAGGCCGAGCGCTATTTGGGTCCGTTCGCCGGCTTCCTGATCCGCTACGCCTATCTGGCCGGCAACATACTCGCCGTCGGCACCGAGGTGACGGCGGTGGCAATCTACATGCGCATGTGGCTGCCGGACGTGCCCGGCCTGGTGTGGATCGTGGGGTTCTCGGCGGCGCTGATCACCGTGAACGCCAGTAGCGTGACCCTGTTCGGCCGGGTGGAATACGTGTTCTCGGCGGTGAAGATCGCCGCCATCGTGGCGTTCGTCATCCTCGGCGGCGCCTGGGTGTTCGGGTCGGCCGCGGCACGGGCGCAAGGGGCCGGCTTGCACCTGTATTTCGACCATGGCGGCTTCTTTCCGCACGGGCTGTGGGCCACGTGGGTGGCCGTGATTGTGGCGATCTTCAGCTATTTCAGCATCGAGATGATAGCGGTGGCCGCCGCCGAGGCGGCCGACCCTGGCCGCGCGGTGGTGCGGGCGTTCAAGGCGACCCTGGCGCGGCTGGCCACGTTCTATCTGGCCACGCTTGCGGTGATGCTGGCGGTGGCGCCCTGGACGCAGGCCGGCACGGGGGAGAGCCCGTTCGTGACCGTGGTCAGGCTGCTGCACATAGGCGGGGCCGCGAGTGCGGTCAATTTCGTGGTGCTGGTCGCCGCACTCTCGGCGATGAACAGCCAGCTCTACGCCGCCTCGCGCATGCTGTTCGGCCTGTCCCGCGCGGGCTTCGCGCCGGCGCTGTTCGGGCGGCTGACCGCGCGCGGCGTGCCGGCCAATGCGCTCGGCGTGGCGGCGATGGGGGTGGGCGTGGCGGCGCTGCTGTATGTGCTGAGCCCGGAGACCGCGTTTCCGGTGATGATCTCGATCGCCACCTGCGGCGCTATCGTCACCTGGCTGATGATCTTCCTCACGCATCTGGCTTTCCGTCGCCAGGCGGCCTTTGTTCCAGGTGGTTTCCGGATGTGGGGCGCGCCCTGGACCAGCCTGCTGGGCGCCGGGCTGCTTGCCGCCATACTGGTGACCACGCTGTTCACCGAAGCGTTCCGGCTTACCCTGCTGGCCGGTACGCCGTTCCTGGTCCTGCTTGGCCTGGCCTACGCCGCGCGCCGGCGCGCAATCCAGAAGCAGGGCGCGCCTGCGCGTTAGCACGAGACAGTGTGAACCCGAGATGGCCGGGTGCCATCCAGACCGAGGAGACAAGAAGATGGCCCTAACCCGACAGGTTATCACCGCACTCGCCAATGACGGCACGGACATGCTCGGCACGCGCAACGTTGCCATCAAGATCGTCGATGAGAGCATCGTCTCCGGCTCGCTGCTGACGGTGGAGAGCAACCATTTCTGCGTGTTGAAATCACGCGGCGCCGTGCTGCAGGTGTACGAGACCGGGCAATACGCGCTGGTGACGCCGGACAAGCCGATCGTGGGCTCCATCGTGCAGGGTTTCTTCGGCGGCACCAGCCCGTGGGTGTACGAGGTGATCTACATCAACCGCAGCAAGCTTCTGGTGCGCAGCACCGGCACCGCCACCAGCGCCGAGATGGCTGAAGTGTCCTACGTGGCCGATTACTATATACATGTGGATACCAAGGAGGCGGCACTCGACCTGATCACGCACCTGCCGTTCAACGGCAGGGTAATCGACACCAAGGAGATCGCCGATTACGCCGGTCCGGCCATCGAGCAGGCGATTAACCAGGTGATCCAGGTGACCAAGCTGGAAAACATCAACGAGCACATCAACGAATTGCGAGAGGGCGTGAAGCAGCACCTGACGGATTTCCTGCGCGTGTTCGGCATCATGCTGAACGATCTGAAAATCCTCATCCTGCCGAAGGACGAGCGCATGCGCGAGCTGATCTCGCTGCAGGCGATCGGTCTCTCGCCAATCGAGGCGGTGCGCTACTACCTGGCGCTGCGCATGGCGGAGAAGGGATTGTCGTCCGCGCCAAACGCGGCCGCCGGCCTGCCGTTTTTCGTCGGCAACCCGCAGATGTCGCTGATGCGGAACGACAAGGACTGACCATGCAAAAGGCTGGTTTCTACGACGCCTATGCCGACGAAAAGCTGGTCATCAACCTGTTCAACGGCTGGGGCTACAATTTCTACCGCGCGGAGAACCAGTTGCGCGCGGACGACCTGATGGTGCGGGCGCGGGTGTGCGAAATGCTGGGTGCCGCCCGCGCCGGCGTGGCCGCTGCCGAGGCGGCGTTCCGCCGCGCGCATCTGCCGCCGCCCTCGCGCGAGCGGCCGCGTCCCGACCCCGCTTCGGTCCTGCGCGCCCGCGCGCTGGAAGCTTTGGGCGCCAGCATAGGGGCGCTGGAGGGCCAGATACGTGCGCTGCCGGTGCCGGAGGCGGACCGTATGACCCAGCGCTTGCGTGACGAACGGGCGACGCTGGAGGCGCTGCTGGCCGCCGACCGCGCCATGGTGGCCGGTGCCGCCGCCCTGCGCACGCTTGTGGCGGAGGGCGCGCCGGAGACGGACGAGCGCGTGACCGGCGCGCTGTCCGGCCTGGCGGAAGCCATCCAGGCCCGGCGGGACCTGCTGCAGGTGTGCAGCTAGGGCAGAGGAGGCCCCGGCCGGGCGGAGAGCGCGTCCGTCGTTTGGCACAAGCCGCGCCCCCATGTAGAAAGCCGCCACTGCCACCCCAGGATACCGAGACACTTTGAGCGACACGACAGACGACCCAGAAGGCCCGGCGCCGGGCAGCCCGGGCGACACCCAGCCTGTCACGCTGGAGGAGGAGATGGAACGCTCCTACCTCGCCTATGCCATGTCCGTGATCGTCAGCCGCGCGTTGCCTGACGCGCGCGACGGGCTGAAGCCGGTGCACCGGCGCATACTCTACGGCATGAACGAGGCCGGCTACACGCCGGACAAGCCGTACCGCAAATCCGCCAAGATCGTGGGCGACGTGATGGGCAGCTACCACCCGCATGGCGACAGCTCGATCTACGACGCGGCCGTGCGCATGGCGCAACCGTTCAGCATACGCCTGCCGCTGATAGACGGGCAGGGCAACTTCGGCAGTGTGGACGGCGACCCGCCTGCGGCGATGCGCTACACGGAGATGCGGCTGTCGCCCGCCGGCATGTTCATGCTGACGGACATCGACAAGGACACCGTCGATTTCCAGCCGAACTACGACGAGAGCACGCAGGAGCCGGTGGTCCTGCCGGCATCCTACCCCACGCTGCTGATCAACGGGGCCGAGGGCATTGCTGTCGGCATGGCCACGCGCATCCCGCCGCACAATCCCGGCGAGATCATCGACGCGGCGCTGGCGCTGATCGCCGACCCGGCGACCAGCCTGGACGACCTGATGGCCATCGTGCCGGCACCGGACTTCCCCACCGGCGGGCTGATCATCGGACGCGCGGGCATACGCAGCGCGTTCGAGACCGGCCGCGGCAGCCTGATCCTGCGCGCCCGCTGCGAGTTCGAGGAGGTACGCAAGGATCGCCAGGCGATCATCATCACCGAACTGCCGTACCAGGTGAACAAGGCCACCCTGCAGGAACGCATCGCCGAGCTGGTGCGCGCCAAGCAGATAGAGGGCATTGCCGACATACGCGACGAGAGCGACCGCCAGGGCATGCGCGTGGTGATCGAGCTGAAGCGTGACGCCACAGGCGAGGTGGTGCTGAACCAGCTGTTCCGCTTCACCAACATGCAGATCAGCTTTGCCGCCAACATGCTGGCGCTGGACCGCGGCCGGCCGCGCACGATGGGTCTGCGCGACCTGCTGATGTGCTTCGTGGATTTCCGCGAGGAGGTGATCCTCCGCCGCAGCCGCTACGAACTTTCCAAGGCACGCGAGCGCGCGCATCTGCTGGTCGGCCTGTCGATCGCGGTTGCCAACATAGACGAGGTGATACGCCTGATACGCGCGAGTCCCGACGCCGCGGCCGCGCGCACGGCGCTTATGGCGCGCGACTGGCCGGCCGGCGACGTGGCCGCCCTGCTGGCGCTGATCGACGACAGCGGTAACATTATCGTTGAGGACCACGTGCGCCTGACCGAGACGCAGGCGCGCGGCATACTGGAACTGCGACTGCAGCGCCTCACCGGCCTGGAATCCGAGAAGATCACCGCCGAGCTGCGCGAAGTGGCCGAGCGCATCGGCACGCTGCTGGAGATCATCGCCAGCCGGCCGCGCCGGATGGAGGTGATGCGCGACGAGCTGATACGCGTGCGTGGCGAGATCGCGACACCGCGCTTGTCGGCGATCGTGGATCACGCCGCCGACCAGGACGACGAGAGCCTGATCGAGCCCGGCCAGATGGTGGTGACCATCACCCGTGACGGCTTCATCAAGCGCACGCCGCTCGAGACCTACCGCGCGCAGAACCGCGGCGGCCGCGGCCGCATGGGGGCCGGCACGCGCGGTGACGACATCGTGGCGCGCAGTTTTAACGCGCACACGCATCAGTGGGTGCTGTTCTTCTCGACAGGCGGCAAGGCGTTCCGGGAAAAGGTGTGGCGCCTGCCGGAAGCCGCCCCTACCGCCAAGGGCCGCGCGCTGGTCAATTTGCTGCCGGAGCTGGGATCGGACCAGATCACCACCGTGCTGCCGCTGCCGCAGGACGAGAGCCTGTGGGAGGCGCTGCATCTGGTGTTCGCCACCTCCAGCGGCACCGTCCGGCGCAACCGGCTGTCCGATTTCGGCCGCATACGCACCAGCGGCCTGATTGCCATGAAGCTGGACGAGGGCGACCACCTGATAGGTGTCGCCACCTGCCGGGACGGTGACGACGTGTTCCTGGCCACCCGCCTGGGCCGCTGCATACGTTTCCAGATCACTGACGACACGCTGCGCGTGTTCTCCGGCCGCGAATCGGCCGGCGTGCGCGGCATACGGCTGGTGCGCGGCGACGAGGTGAACAGCCTGGCCGTGCTGCGCCACGTGGATGCCAGCAACAGCGAGCGCGCGAGCTTCCTCAAGGCGATCGCCGCGCGCCGGCGCAATGCCGGGTTCGAGGAGGAGGCGGCCGAGGTGCTGGCCGAGCCGGTCTCCGAGACTGCCACGGAGGCCGACGAGGAGCAGACGGCCGACCTGAACCTGTCCTATGACCGGATTGCCGAGATGGAAGCGGCCGAGGAGATACTGCTGACCGTCACCAATGGCGGCTTCGGCAAGCGCAGCTCCGCCTATGACTACCGGGTGACCGGAAGGGGCGGGCAGGGGATCACCAACATCATGCTGGCGCCGCGCAACGGCACCGCCGTTGTGGCGACCTTGCCGGTGCGCCGTGGTGACGACGTGATGCTGGTGACCGATGCCGGCCGGCTGATACGCGTGCCGGCCGACCAGGTGCGCATCACCGCCCGTCAGACGATGGGTGTCACCCTCTTCCGCCTCAGCGAAGGCGAGCACATTACTAGCATATTCCCTGTGCTGGACGTGCCGGCTGTCGCCGGCGACGAACCGGAAGCCGAGCAGGAGCAGCCCGGGCCGGAGCAGATTGATGGCTGACCGGGTGGGCATCTATCCCGGCACGTTCGACCCGGTGACCAACGGCCACCTGGACATCATCAGCCGGGCGGCCCGGCTGGTTGACCGCTTGGTGGTGGGCGTCGCCGAGAACATCGGCAAGGGCCCACTGTTCGGGCTGGAGGAGCGAGTGGAGCTGGTGCGCGAGGAGTGCGCGCCGATCGCGGACAGAACCGGCACCGTAATCGACGTGGTCAGCTTCGGCACGCTGCTCATCGGCTTCGCCCGCCAGTATGGCGCCACGATGCTGATACGCGGCCTGCGCGCGGTCAGCGATTTCGATTACGAGTTCCAGATGGCCGGCATGAATTACCGCCTGGACCCGCAGATCGAGACGGTGTTCCTGATGGCGAGCGAGCACCACCAGTTCATCTCGTCGCGCTTCGTCAAGGAAATCGCCCGGCTGGGCGGCGATGTTTCAAGTTTCGTGCCGAAACTGACTTTGCAGCGCACGCTGGTTCGCGTGGGCGCGCACACTGGAAAGGGAGAGACGGAAAATGTTTAGACGTGGAGTACTCGGCCTGTTGGCCGCCGGGCTGATCGCAGGGGGTGCGGCTTATGCACAGTCCGAAGCCGACGTGCCTGCCGCGCCGCCTGCGAAGCTGGACCCGCAGAATACCGTATATCTGGATCTGAACACCGGCCGCGTGGTGATCAGGTTGCGTCCTGACCTGGCACCCAAGCATGTGGAGCGCGTGAAGCTGCTGTGCCGCGAGCATTTCTACGATAACACGCCGTTCCACCGCGTGATCGAAGGTTTCATGGCGCAGGGCGGCGACCCGACCGGCACCGGCGAGGGCGGCAGCAAATATCCCAACGTGCCTGCGGAATTCAGCAACACGGCGCATTTCCTGCGCGGCACGGTGGGTGCCGCGCGCTCCGGCGATCCTGACAGTGCGAACAGCCAGTTTTTCATCATGTTCGCACCCGGCGCCAGCCTGGATGGACAGTACACCATCTGGGGCAACGTGGTATCCGGCATGGAATTCGTGGACAAGATCAAGCGCGGCAACCCGGACGAAAACGGGAAAGTCGACGGGCCGGATCGCATTGTGAAGATGCGGCTGGCGGCGGACGAGAAGTAAGGAAGGCAAGGCCTTCTTTTCTGAAGAAAAAGAGCGAAAGACTTTTGTCTCTCCGCCTGCACGGGCGCTGCGTCTGCTTCGGCAAATGCGTGAATGGCAGGACAGGCAATGCCGTCAAGGCAGGCGGGTAAATCAAGGTTTTCTTGCTTCCTCGCCCAACCCAAGGAGCTAACAAATTGGCAGACCCAGAAAACACCCTGCACCTGCACCTGAAATCGGGCCGCGTCGTCATCGAACTGAAGCCCGACCTGGCCCCGAAACACGTGGAGCGCGTGAAGATGCTGGCGCGCGAGGGCTTCTATGACGGAACGCCGTTTCACCGCGTGATCGAAGGCTTCATGGCGCAGGGCGGCGACCCTACCGGCACCGGCACCAGCGGCAGCAAATACGGCAATCTTCCCGCGGAGTTCAGCAGGTCCGCCAAATTCGTGCGCGGCACGGTGGGCGCGGCGCGCACTGGCGATCCGAACAGCGCCAACAGCCAGTTCTACATCATGTTCGCGCCGGCGCCGCATCTGGATGGGCAGTACACCATCTGGGGCCAGGTGACCGAGGGCATGGAGCACGTGGACCAGATCAAGCGCGGCAGCGGCGGCGGCGGCACGGTCAGCAATCCGGACCGGATCGTGAAGGCGCATCTTGCGTCCGATGCGCCTGCGGAAGAGAGCAAGTAGGGCAACGGCCGCATCTCCCCGCATTTGCAGCAGCCTGGCGCCTCACGGGCCTGCGTATCGCTGCGGATGCGGAGGAGCAGTGGGACTTGTCATCTTCCCGCAGAAAGGGGTCGCCGGCTGCTTCCTCGCGCTCCTGCGCAGGCTTGACCAATCGCCGGCAAAGCCCTTTTAGATGACGGAGCGAGCCTGTAGCTCAGTCGGTAGAGCACGAGACTTTTAATCTTGGGGTCGTGGGTTCGATTCCCACCGGGCTCACCAAATACATATCCGGCAGCAGGAGCACATCATGGGTAGCCGCCTGTTCCGAACCGCGGTTCTGGCCGTCTCCGTAGCCGCCATGCCGCCCGCTTTCGCCGATGTCGTGAAGTTCCACGCGGATCTGGTTCCGGGCAAGGAAGTACCGCCGGTGCAGGACGCAGGCTCCGGCGCCGCGGAGGCGACGCTCGACACGGCGTCCCATGTCCTGACCTACGATCTGACGTTCGGCGGCTTCACCGCGCCTGTGACGATGGCGCACTTCCACGGACCGGCGGCCGAGGGCGTGAACGCCGGCGTAGTCGTTCCGCTCGGCACCAACCCGGCCAGTCCGCTGCACGGGACGGTGACGCTGACGCCCGGGCAGCAGGCGCAGCTTCTGGGCGGGCTGTGGTACGCCAATCTGCACACGACCGCCCACCCGAAGGGCGCGGCACGCGGACAGATGCTGAAGCAATAGGCGTTTGACGGCGTCGGTAGGCGCTTCAGGAATAACCAGCCGGCGCCGATGCGGGCCGGAGCAGGTTCCTGCTCCTGTTTTTCGGCCCCGGCGTGCAGGCCTGCGTGGCCGTAACCGTTGCCTCCAGCGTGGCCGCCCGGTGATCGGCCGTATGGGACGCCAAGATGCGCGTACGGGCGGCATGGCCCAGGTCGCGGCGGCGCGGCTCCGTCCACCCCAGCGTCTCCAGCACCTGGGCGGGCGTCTCCGCTACGATGATTTCCCGCCCGATGCTCAGGAAATCCCCCAGGCCGGGCCAGAAATCGCTGATGATCGGCGTGGCGCACGCCGCCGCCTCGAACAGGCGGACGCTTGGGCTGTAGCCGGCGGCCACCATATCCGCGCGGGTGACGTTCAGTGTCCAGGCGAGGCTGTTGTAGAAGCCCGCATGCTCGCTGGGCGGCAGGTGCTCCAGCCGGTCCACGTTCTCCGGCCAGTCGATGTCGTCGGGGTATTGCGGCCCGGCCACCACGAAGCGCCAGGCTGGCGCGCGCCGCGCCGGCTCGATCAGCAGCCGCTCCAGCGTCGGCTGCCGGTCCGGGCTGTAAGTCCCCAAATAGCCCAGATGCCAGCGCGGCGAACCGGGCTGCGGCGCCGGCGCATATAAAGCCGGATCGACCGCACAGAACAGCGCGTGCGCAGCGCGTGCGCCGTACCGCGTTTCGAGCAGGCGGAGCGTGGGCCCGCCGGTGAAGGAGAAGTACAGGTCGTAGAGTGGGATGGTATCCGGCGACACATAGGCGTGTTCGCCGCGGGCAAGAGCAGCGAGGGTCACCGGCGTGTCGATGTCGTAGAACGCAAGCAGCCTGGCCCAGGGCCGTACCAGCTCGGCCACGGCCACGCCGTCCACCACGTAGCTGCCGATCATTACCAGATCCGCGGCCGCGATCTCCGCCCGCCAGCGGGTGAGGTCGGCCGGGTGGTCGTAGAAGGCGAGGCGGCAGAAATCAGGGTCCGGCAGGTCCCGGTGGTCGGCGTACCACGGCCGGTCGCATTCGAGGAACAGGATGTCGTGGCCGCGTGCGGACAGCGCGCGCAGCAGGGCGCGGTAGGTGGTGGCGTGGCCGTTGCCCCAGGAGGAGGACAGGGACAGGCCGATGACGACTACGCGCATGAAGTAAGGCAAGGCCTTCTTTTTTGAAAAAAAGAAACAAAAAATTTTTGCTCCTCCGCCTGCACCAAGGTGCGCGCAGGTTCCGCCATCACGCGTGTTGGCAGAACCTGCGCGCACCTTGGTGCAGGCGGGGAGATAAAAGTTTTTTGCTTCTTTTTTTCAAAAAAGAAGGCCTTGCTTCCTCCCCTCACGCCGCGACAAACCCCGCCGTAAGCAACGCATGCACCCGCGCCGCCCGCTGCGTGTACGTATGCTCCGCCAGGCACCGCGCCATCGCCGCCGCGCCGATCGCCCGGGCTCGTGCCGGCGTAAGTGCCGCCAGGTGTTCCGCCACATCCTGTCCGTCGCGCGCCACGAGTATCTCGCTGTCTGGCTGCAGGAACTGCTCGATCCCCTCCCAGGCGTCGGTGATCAGGCAGGCGCCGGCGCCGGCCGCCTCGAACACCCGCGTGGCGGGCGAGAAGCCGACCGCCGCCATGCTGTCGCGCGCCACGTTCAGCACCGCCAGGGCGGAGCAGTTCAGCGCATTATGCGCGGCTGTCGGCACATGGCCGATCCGCGTGACGTTGGCAGGCATGTCCTTGTCCGCCCAACCGGAGCCGCCAAGCAGGAAGCGCCGGTCAGGCAGGCTGGCGGCAGGCGCCAGGAAAAACGCCTCGACGCGCGCCTCGCGATCCGGCAGCCGGTTGGCCAGGAACCCGAGATCGGTGGCGTAGGCCGGGTCGGGCGGCACCGGATGGTGGGTGGCCGGGTCCAGCCCGTTATAGATCGGCACGCAGCGCCTGGCGCCGAGCATTTCGTAGGCGGCCACCACCGGCGGGCCGCCGCCATAGGTCAGCACCAGATCGAATTCCGGCAGCCGGCGGCTGAGCACGTGGCCGGGGTCGGCGCGCAGGGCGGCCAGCGTGGCCGGCGCGTCCACGTCCCAGAAGATGCGCAGCGCATGGCGGCCGGCTTGCTGCAGCACGCCTGCCACTAGTTCGTCATCGAACACGCCCACGCCGCTGGCCTTGACCACGGCGTCTGCCTGGCCGGCTTGCGCCAGCACCGACTCCAGCCCGGCCTGCGTCGCGGGATAGACGACGACGCGGGCCCAGTCGGGCGGGTTGATATCGCGGTGCGCCTGGCGGTCAAACGCGTCCGGCTCGTAGAAGGTGATCTGGTGGCCATGCGCGGCCAGCGCCTGCAGCAGGCCGCGGTAATAAGTGGCGGCTCCGTTCCAGTAGCTGCTGAGCAGGCTGGACCCGTAGAACGCGATGCGCATCAGGCGGCTTCCCTGGCCGGTGCCAGGCCGGACGCGATACGCAGCAACTCGTCCACGCGTATGTCGCAGCTATGGTGGGCGCGGATACGCGCCAGGCCGCTGGCCGCGAGCGACGCGGCCAATGCAGGGTCGTGGGTCAAGGCGCGCATATGGGCTTGCATCTCCGTGCCGTCCCGCGCGGTCAGGTAATCCTCGCCTGGGCGGAACAAATGCTCGCTGTCCTGCCAGGGGGCGCTGATCAGCGGTATGCCACAGGCGAGCGCCTCGAACACCCGGATGGTGGGAATACCGGGCAACGCCTCGGTATAGAAGCGCCGCGGCACGTGCACGGTGAACAAGTGCTCCGCAAAGGCGTCGGGCACGTCGGCATTGGCGATCCAGCCGTGGAAGCGCGCACCGTAGCGGGCGAGCAGGGCGAGCGCCTCGTCGGGGTAGCGCACGCCGTGCACGTCCAGCCGCACCGCCTCACGCTGCGCCGGCGCCAGCAGGAACGCCTCCAGCTCGGCGGTGCGTTCGCCGTCGCCCCAATTGCCCACCCAGATCGCACCGCTCCGGAGGCGTGGGGTCGCGGGCGGGTGGAACAGGGCGGTGTCGGCGGCTTCGTGCCAGACATGCACGCGTCCGGTCCAGCCCCAGGCTTCGTACACGCGGGCCAGCGTGGCGCCGAAGGCGAGCACGCCGTCATAGGCCGAGAGGTCGAACCGGCGTATCGCGTCCGGGTCGCTGACGGCGCGGTGATGGGTGTCGTGGAACAGCAGGGTGAAGCGCCCGTGGCGGCGCGCGCGGCCGATGGCAGCGACCAGCGCCGGCTCGTTCCATTCGTGGACGATGACGAGGTCGGCGCCGTGCAGCGCCTCGTCCAGCTCCTGTTCACCGCCGAGAACTCGCGCGGTCAGGCTCGGGAAACGGGCGGCGAAGACGGCATGCGGGTCGGCACCGCTATCGGCCTGCAGGTTCTCGCGGCTCCAGCTCTGCGCCGGCTCGTAGGCCACCACGTCATGGCCGCGTCCGGCCAGCGCGCGCAGCACGCCGCGCAGAAAATGCGCGTTGCCGTGGTTCCAGCAGGAAACGAGGGAGTGGGTGAAGTAGACGATGCGCATAGGGGTCAGGCCGCCTGGCGGGACGGGGCGGCTGCCGCATGCAGCGCGGCGGTGGCCTGCACCATCGCGGCCTGCGTGTAGCCGCCGGCGCGAGCCCGGGCCGCCTGGCCTAGCCTGGCACGGGCGTCCAAGTCGGCCATCAAGGTATCCAGCGTGCGCGCCCAGGCGGCGGGGTCGCGCGGCGGCACGAACAGGGCGGCATTGTCCCATAGCTCGTGGAAAGTAGGGATATCGGCCAGCACCAGTGGCGCGCCGGTCTGCGCCGCCTCCAGCACGCACAGGCCAAACGGTTCGTAGAGAGAGGGCGCCGCGAAAATCCCCGCGCGCGCCATCATCGCGCGCAGGCAGGCAGGTGCGAGATTTCCGGAGGGCGTCAGGCGAGACGGGGTGAACACCGCGCCATCGGGACCGGCCAGCGGGCCGGCCACCCGGATCGGCGTCGCCGCCAACGCGGCAGCCTGATCCAGCACGGCCATGTTCTTGCCCGCATCCCACAGGCGCCCGGCGGCCAGCACATTATCCTGCCGGGCGGCGCCGCTGTTTTGGATGCCAGGAAGTCCGTTGTGAATGACCTCGACGGGCCGGTGCAACGCGTAGGCGCGGCGCAGGTCGCTGGCGAAGGCGTGGCTCGGGGCGATGACATGCGTCGCACGCTGCAGGCCGTCCAGCGTGGCGGCCGCGTGCCATCCGAAGCCGTCCAGCCTGGCCCCGCCCCGCACCGTGTCCCACCACGTAGCCATGCAGGAATGCGCGGTGACGACCACGGGCTTGCTCCAGGTCCCGCTGGCCAGGCATGGGGCGTGCAGATGGGCGCTGGTGGCACCCAGCGAAGCGGCCAGGCCGGACAGGGCGTCGACTGTCCGGTCCAGCGCCTCCCGGTCCGGCGCCAGCCAGTCCAGCATCAGGCCGGTCTCCACCAGCCGGCAGCCGGCAATCTTTGCGGCCTCCTGCTTCTGGTGCCTGGCCGGCGGCGGCCCGGCGACTGCCAGCGTGCAGTGCTGGCCGTTGGCCGCGAGGCCCGCGGCAAGCGCCAGGCTGTAGCTCCACACGCCGCCTACCGCATCCGTGCTGATAAGGACGTGGCTCACCGGCGCCACGCCTGGATAGCTGATGGCCGGTTCAGGCGGGCAGGCACGCGGCCTCCAGCCGGGCCAGGCTGAGCGGCGCGGAATCCTGAATGTCCGAAAACGACGTGAACTGCCCCAGATAATGGTCCAGCGCACGCTCCCAGGCGTCGTCATCGGGCAAGCCCCAGCGGGCGCGGTAATCCGGGCTGCTCGGGTAGGGGAACATCGGCACCGGATCGTTCGCCCACACGCCGCCTTCCTGCAGCCGCGCCCGCCAGGCATGTATCGAGTCCGCGTCGTCGGACGGCGTCTCGATCAGATTGGCCTGCACGAACGGCACGTGCTCGCGGGCCTGCAACAGGCGCCCGGTCAGGTCCTCGGTGGTCATCCGGCAGGACTTGTCGAGCGCCGCCCGGCCGTCTTCGGTCAGGCTCTCCACCCCGGCTTCGATGGAGACGCAGCCGGCACGTCCCAGCAGCGCCAGCAGTTCCGGCTTCCACAGATCGATGCGGGTCTGCATGCCGAAACGTATGTTGCGTTCCGCCAGCGCCTCCAGCAGCGCCGGCTGCGGCAGGAAGATCTCGTCGATGAAATACAGATAGTCCGCACCCTGCGCCCGCAGCCCGTCGATCTCCTCCAGCAAGGCCGGCAGGGCACGGCGGCGATAGGCGTCGCGGAAATCTATCTTGGCGCAAAAGCTGCAATGATACGGACAGCCCCGACTGGCCTCCACCTCGGCGCCGGGCGTGGCCGGCGTCACGTCGAAGCGGTGGTGGTGGTGATGGTGTCGGGCGACCCAGCCGTCAGGCCAGTGCAAAGCGGGCAGGCCGGTGAAGCCGGTGGCCTGGACCGGGCCTGTCAGGCGCAGCTCGCCGCGCTCCAGCGTGGCCGCACCCGGCACGTCGGTGCGCGGCCAGGCACGGGCGAGCGCGGCCACGGCCTCCTCGCACTCGCCGCGTATCACCACGTCGGCCCCCAGCTTGCGCAGGGTAGCGCGCGGCGTGGCGGAGCCGTGCGGCCCCACAGCCACGATGCGGCCGCCGCGACCGTCCAGCGCCGCGATCATTTCGCGCGGCACGCGCAGCTCGGGCGGCGCGCAGCGCCAGAACAGATAGCTCGGCGCGGTCGGAATCACCGTCATCGCCGGACGGAAATCGGCGATTTCCTGGGCCAGCGCGGCGATGCCGGTCTGATTCAGATGCCCGTCCAGCAGCAGCACCTGGTGGCCGTCCTGCTCCAGCAGGGTCCTGGTGCAGCCTAGTTCGAGCGGGAGATGGGGCTCGCGGCAGCCGAAATAGATGCTGCCTTCGAACGTCCAGGGAGGGTTTACGAGGGCTACCCTCATACGTGGGTCTGGCGTCCATTGGTGAAGATATAAGGAAGACAGGCGAAGCCTTCTTTTTCGGGAAAAAGAAGCAAAAAGCTTTTGTCCCGCTGTCGCGGCCTCATTCTGTGGCGTGCGGCCGTATCCGCGACGACGCGCGCGGTCCAACGGTCCGCGACAGCGCTGATAAAAGCTTTTTGCACCTTTTTCTTGAAAAAGAAGGCCTTCCTTGCGCTCACCGCACCACCTCAGCCGCCACCGCCCCGAAATGCTCGGCCAGCCGCGCGATGCCGGCCCGCCAGCCCAGCGCCGGGCCCAGCGCAAGATCCCGCCGCGCGGCCGCGGTGTCGGCGACGAAGTAGCGCTGGTCGCCGGGGCGCCAGTCGGAGAAGGTGATGTCCAGCCGGCGGCCGAGCAGATCCTCGATATGCGCCACGAGCTGCAGCAGGCTGATGGCGTTGGCCGGACCGCCGCCGAGGTTGTAGGCGCGGCCGGCGACGGCATCGATGCGCGACCATGCCGAGAGATAGGCCGACACGGCGTCGCCCACATGCAGCACGTCGCGCACCTGGCAGCCGTCGCCGTAGATCGTAAGGCCCTGGCTGGCGATCGCCTTCAGCAGGAAATGGGCGACCCAGCCCTGATCCTCCGTGCCGAGCTGGCGCTCGCCGTAAATGCAGCTCATCCGCAGTACCGCGGTGCGCAGGCCGAAACTGTGAGCGTAGTCCAGCACGTACTGGTCTGCCGTGCCCTTGCTGCAGCCATAGGGGGTGTGGAAGCAGAGCGGGCGTTGCTCGCTGACCCCGCTTGCGCGCAGTTCGGCACTCGCCGGCAGGTAGCTGTCGCCGTCGCGCACCAGCTCGATGTCGGCCAGGTCGCCATACACCTTGTTGGTGCTGGCAAATACCAGCGGGGCTGTGGGGTTGTTCTGGCGCAGAGCCTCCAGCAGGGCCAGCGTGCCGCGCGCGTTGACCGCGAAATCGGCAAGCGGCTGGACCATGCTGGTGGTGACCGCAACCTGGCCGGCCAGATGGAACACCGCTTCGGCGCAGGTGGCGGCTTCGGTCAGCGCCGCCTCGTCACGCAGGTCGCCCAACGCGAAGCTGATCCGGCTGGGATGTCGGCGCGCCAGCCAGTGCAGGTTGCGCTCCACGCCGTCACGGGCGAGCGCGTCATAGATGTGGACGTGGTGGCCCTCTGCGGCCAGGCGGTCCGCCAGGTTGGCGCCGATGAAGCCGGCGCCGCCGGTCACCAGCACCGGGCGTGTGGCGGTGACGGCAGGCAGCTTCAGGCCGCGCGCTGTGGCAAGCACGCGTTCCACCTCGGCCACGCCGCCTTCCAGCAGGCGGCCTAGCAGCTTCGGCTGGCCGGCCTGGTCGATGATGCCGCAATGCGCGTGGCTGGGGTCTGCCGAGGCGGCATCGGGCTGATCGAACAGATTGGACCAGTAGATCCGCTCGGCCGGCGCCGCGACCGCGTCAAGGAAGCTTTGCGCCTGGGCCGCCACGTCGTGGCGCCATGCGGAGTAGCCCGTCTGGCTCACCCACACGTCAAGGCCGGGGTTGAAGGCGCGGACGGTCCTGCGAACCTCTTCGAGCCTTGCGGCCCATGTGCTGCGCGGTCCGGGCGGCGGCATGTAGTGCAGCCCGAGCGCGTCATAGGCGGACAAAGCGCCCGCCTCGCCGGCTACCTGCAGCCAGGATGGGACAGCAGTTGCGTCGACGCTGAGCACCGGCCGCAAGCCCGCCGCACGCGCGGCCTCGCCTATCGCGCGCAGGGCCGGGCCGCTGGCGCTGAGTTCGACCGCGCCCACCGCGCCGTGAAATTGGGCGAACAGATGGTGCAGCCAATACGGCACGCTATCCGCGTAGCCGATACGCAGGAAGGGCGTGACCTCCAGTTCCGGGGCCAGCCTGTCCAGCAGGCGGGTGGTCCAGGCAGTCCCGGCCTTGTTCGCGCGCAGCGTCTCCGGAAGCGGCAGGCGCAGGTGCCGGATGCCGTAGGCCTGCAAGCGAGAGAGCGCCGCCTCGATCGCGGCATCGCCGCCTGGCGCAAATCCTTCGGTGAAACCGATCCGGCCGGCGTGTTCCGGCTCGATCATGCCACCAGCCCATGCAGTTCCAGCTCGCGGCGGGCATCGGCTACACGGTCCACCGCGGTCTGCCGGCTGACCCAGTCGGCCATCTCGTCGAAACTGTCGTCGAACCCGCGGCGCGGATGGAAGCCCAGCACGTCGCGGGCCAGCCCGATATCGGCGAAGCAGTTGCGTATGTCGCCGGTACGCGCCTTCTGGGTGATCTCGGGCGCCAGGTCAGCGCGGTTCATGGCAGCCGCGAAGCTGGTCGCCACCTCCGCCACGCTCACGCTCTGGCCGCTGCCGATGTTGAACACGCCGCCATCGGCGCGCGGCTCGTCCAGGGCTAGCAAAAAGGCGCGCGCCACGTCCTCCACATGGACGAAATCGCGGCGCTGGGCGCCGTCCTCGAACACCATCGGGCGCTGGCCGTTGAGCAGGCGGGAGGCGAAGATCGCCAGCACGCCGGTATAGGGGTTCGACAGCGCCTGGCCGGCGCCATAGACGTTGAACAGGCGCAGCGCCACCGCCTGCATGCCGTAGGCCGGCGCCACGTTCAGGGTCAGCCGCTCCTGCACGTATTTGGAAATCGCATATACCGAGGCGAGGCTGGCCGGCTTGGCTTCCGGGGTCGCGACCGGCGTGAGTTCCTCGCCGTTCGGCCCCACCGGATTCCACCCGGTGTCGCCCGCGCGCCGCGTGGCGTCATCGACGATGGTGCCGTCCGGCGTGACGTATCGCCCCTCGCCATAGATGCTCATCGATGACGCGACTACCACGCGCTCCACGCGCTGCTTGATTAGCGCCTGCAGCAGCACGGCCGTGCCGTGATCGTTAACGGATACGTAACGATCTATCGCATACATGCTCTGGCCCACGCCGACTTCGGCGGCCAGATGAACCAGCTTGTCGGCGCCGCGCAGCGCGCGCTCGACCACCTCCGCATCGCGCACGTCGCCGCGTATGAACTCCACATCGTCCAGCAGGGGATTGCGGACGCCGCCGGGCGGATGCACCTGCTCGATCAGGCTGTCCAGCACACGCACCGTGTGACCTTCGGCCAGCAGTGCGCTCGCCACGTAGGTGCCGATGAAGCCGGCACCGCCGGTGATGAGAATGGTTGCGGGCATTTTCGTCCTGACAGCGAGTCGGCGCGTTCACCGAAGTAACACGATCGGGAGGCTAACCGGGAAGCTACAAAGATGTTCCTTCACAGCCCTGTGAAGCTAATGGAGCTACGTCCACGCTTGTAGCGTCAGTCTTCCTCGATGATCGAGATCTTGCCGTCCCGTTCCACTGTGGCGTAGCGCACCTGCTCGAGCCGCATCACCCCGCGCTGGCGCGCGGCCGTCATGACGTCCTGCTCCAGGATACGCAAAGCGCGCATACGCCCGTCATGCCATGCGCCACGCTCGTATACCACCACCGGCGTGCCATCGATCAGCCGCCCGAACAGCGGCGAAATCCGTTTCAACTCGGAGACGAGTATGTGCATCAGGCCGACCGCGAAGATGGCGCTTACGGACGCGGTCAGTGAACGGTCGTTGCCCAGAACGGCCGAGATGGTCAGGCCGCCGAACAGGAACAGCAGCACCAGGTCGAAGGGCGCCATCATGCTTGCGGTGCGGCGGCCGATCAGGCGCACCGCGAACAGCAGGATGAAATAGCCGGCGGCCGCGCGCAGAATGACGGTCATGGCAGCGCCACCTGGGTCCAGTGCACCGCCGGATGGCCCACGATTTGCGCGCTGAGCGGCACCGGGCCCACGCCCGCGGGCTGGACGATGAAGCGGATGTGGCCGTCCTTTGTACCGGGCGGTATCTCGAAGGTGAGCGCCAGGCCGTTGCCCTCGGCCGCTTCGGCCGCGGGTTGCGGCAGGATGCGCTCCAGCCCCATCGGCTCGACCAGCTGGGTGCTGACCAGAACCTTCATCACCGGGTCGCCGGTAGGATTGCGCACGTGCAGGGTGATCTGCGTGTCGGTCTGCACGCGGGTGATCGGCTCGTAATCGACCGCGAGGTCGGCGCCGGCTACGGTGGTGGTGCGATGGCTGAACGGACCGCGGCCGAACACGCCCGCCAGTCCGGCGGCCACGAACAGGATCATGAACAGCCGGCCGGCCCGCTCGGCCCACTCCCAATGGCGCTCGAAACGCTCGTCAAACCCCACCTCCAGCTCGCCATTAACCCGGTCCGCCCCCTGCAACGCCCCCCGTTCCGCGCCGCTATCCACTGCCTCACTCCTGCGGGCCGGCGACGACGGTGCCGTAGGGGATCGTCATGCCATCGGGCGCCTGCTCGCTCTGCGTGGCGGCCACGAGTCTTGCGTCGCGCCACGGGCTGGGTGCGGAAGGATGCCCGGGCACAGTCGAACGCGCGTCCTGGAAGCGTGCGCTGGCCATGCCGCGCGCCTCCGCCTCGTCGTTCGCGTTGACCCAGCAATCGTCGCGCACCGGGCTTTCGCCCCAGGCGGGATCGCGCAGTTCGGAGACGACGGGCGAGAGGTGAAAGATCGGCATTGCGCGCAGGCCTTTGTATTTTTGAGTTCGGCCCCCTTACGCTGACTCCGCTTTGCGGTTTCTTGCAGAAAGCGAGCGGTGCTCTTCCAAACAGCCGCCTGCATTGGTGCGGGAATCCCTTGCGCGATCTTGCAGAATCGACGCCTGCCCCGCTGCTCAGGCCGTACGCTGAGCCAGGGTTAAAAGCCCTTCATCCTGCAGGTTGGCAGTCCGACGCATCTCACCACGCGCGATTTGGCTGCGCCGGCCTCCAGCAACCGAAAACTCGTCCGCCGGCCGCAAGCGGGATCGCGCGCTGGCCGGCGGCGGACCGCATGGCGCAACCTCCCGGGCTTGGCAACTGAGCGGAGCGAAGCCATTTGGCGCGAGTGCATGTGCCTGCCGCGTCTGTGCAGGCGGGCCAGCCCGCCCACGCGAAAGGACCTACGATCATCAGCACGACCTCGCTCCAGGCACATCGGCCGATCCTGCTGGTCTCCATCGGCGGCGAGGCAGGCGGGCCCGGCGGCGACCACCTGCCTTGAACGACGCGGCGCCTCCGGGCTCGGCTGCCAGCGACCTGACGCCACGCTCTGATTCGGCCGGGCCGCACCATGCGGTGCGCCAGGACGATGTCCTGCCGCTCGAGCAATATGCATGCCTGGGCGACGGGCGCAGCGTGGCGCTGGTCGGTGCCGACGGCTCGGTCGACTGGCTGTGCGTGCCGGGCCTGGACAGCAAGCCGCTGTTCGACCGCCTGCTGGCCGGGCAGGCAGGCGGCCGGCTGAGCATCACGCCGGAACAGCCGTTCACGGTGACGCGGCGCTACCGCCGCCATAGCAACGTGCTGGAGCAGGTGTTCACCACGGCCACGGGCGTCGCCCGCCTGACTGCCTCGCTGAACAGCGGCATTTCCGGGCGGCTGCCCTGGACGGAGCTGGCGCATCGCGTGGAGGGCCTGAGCGGCACGCTGCGCTTCGCCATAGAGGTGCGGCCGGGCCGCCGGCTGGAACAGGCGACGCCGTGGCGCGAGTCCACCCCGCATGGCGACGTGCTGCACGTGGACGGCGTGATGTGCGCGTTCCGCGCCGATGACAGCGTGGAGCGCCTGCTCGCCGATGACAGCGGCTTGTGGGCGCGGCTGGACACGAGTCCCGGCAGCCGCAGCATCATCGCCGTGCTGGCCACCGCGGACGAGCCGCTCGTGCTGCCGGCGCTGGAGACCATCGATGCGCGCATCGACCGCTCGGACAAGTCCTGGCGGGAATGGTGCGACAACCTCAGCTACGACGGTGACTACAAGGAAGATGTGAGCCGCAGCGCGCTGGCGCTGAAGCTGCTGCTGCATTCGCCTACCGGTGCCATGGCGGCGGCCGCCACAAGCGCGCTGCCGGAACGCATCGGCGGCGACAAGAACTACGATTACCGTTACGCCTGGGTGCGCGACATGGCGTTCAGCATCAAGGCGTTCCTGCGCGTGGGCGCCATGGAAGAGGCACGCGCCGCCTTCGCCTGGCTGCTCACCACGATCAAGCGCCACGACAGCACCATACGCGTGATGTATCGGCTGGACGGCTCGCTGGCGCCCTGCGAGCACCCGGTGGATCTGCCTGGCTACCGCGGCAGCCAGCCGGTGCTGGAGGGCAACGACGCGCGCGACCAGCTCCAGCTCGGCGTGTTCGGCGACGTGATGGAGACCGCATGGCTGTTCGTGCAGAGCGGCCACGTGCTGGACCTGGTGACGCGGCGCCTGCTGGCGGTGCTGGCCGACCGCTGTGCGGATCTGTGGCGCAGCAAGGATTCCGGCATCTGGGAATTGCGTGTGGCCGAGCACTACACGATGTCCAAACTCGGCTGCTGGACGGCGATGCACCGCGCGGTGATGCTGGCGGAATCGGGGCAGATCGACGCCAGCCACTGCGAACGCTGGCGCCGCACGCGGGACCATATCTGCACCTGGGTGGACGAGAATTGCTGGAGCGAGGCCAAGCGCGCCTATGTCATGCACCCGGGCACCGACAGGCTGGACGCCTCGGTCCTGCTGATCACCCGCTTCGGCTTCCCGCGCCGGGACCGGTTGGCGGCGACGCGCGACGCCGTCATCCGAGAGCTGGGATGGGGCCCGCTGGTTTATCGTTACAGCGGGGCGCAGGAGGAGGAAGGCACGTTCCTGGCCTGTGCGTTCTGGCTGGTGGAATGCACCGCGCTGCTGGGCGAGAACGCGGCGGCACGGCAGCGTATGGATGAGCTGCTGGACGTCACGCAGCGCAACCTTGGCCTGCTGAACGAGCAGATGGATGGTGGCACGCACGCGATGCTCGGGAACGCACCGCAGGCGCTGAGCCACCTTGCGCTGATACAGGCGGCTTTCGCGATCTCCGATTGAGGCAGGCAGGACAATAACGGGGCCTGGGCCAAGGCCCCAGCGGGATTTGGGGCAGAGCCCCAACCTTGCCGGCCTCTCGACAATTCCGAGTATCAGGAACAGCCAGGGACCGTTCAGATAACAGCAACCCCAGGCAGATAATCTGCCATCTCCCGGCGCCGAAGCCACGCGTCCAGGATCATGTGCGGCAGGGTCAACGCGGCAAGCAGCTGCAAGGTAACGCAAAGCAGGCGCACCTGCACTTGCTCGGCGGCGTAGGTCGGCCACAGCGCGGCACCGATTGCGATCGTCAGCACCGTACCTGGCACAGCCAGCCGCCAGGCCGATGCCGTATCGCGGATGCGGGGCGCCCGGCCGGGATGGCGGATCAGCTCTGCCACGTGCGCCGGCGCGTGCACTGTCACGAAATACAAGGCGAACGCGGTCAGCGGCGGCAGCAGCGCGAATGCGGCGCAAAGCGCACCCGGTAGCGCCAGGTCGCGGATGCGGCTGCGCAGGACAACCAGGCAGGCGGGGATCAGCCAGAGACACGACGCCACGGCCAGCCAGGCAGGAGGCTGGGTGAACGCAAGGCCCGAAGCCGCCGAGAACACGCGGGCGGTGGCACCCGGCTGCAGGAGCACAGGCACGGCTATCGGCAATCCCCCACGAAACAGGACCGGCCAGACGCCGCCGTCGGTGTCCTCCGTCCCGAAATGCCAGACCGAGGCGGCCAGGAACGCGGCAAGGCTCACCTCGGGTGTCAAGCGCCAGGCCAGAAGCACGGCGCCGACCAAAGCGAGGTAGGGGACGGCGAAGACCGGAAACCACCAGAACCCAACCCGACGCCGCAGCAGATTGCGGCCGATTTCCAAATCCAGCGCACCATGCGGCACGCCGAACGCGACGATCACCGAGACGGCGCACATCCAGCCGGCTTGCCACGGCAGCACCGCACTCGCCGTCAGCAGCGGCACCGCCAGCAACGGCAGAGCCAGCCGCGACGGGGCGGGCCGTGGCAGGGCCGTGCGCCTGAAAGCCAACACGGCGCCACCGGTCATCAGGCTGCTTGCTTGATAGACCGGTTCAGCTCGGGCTCGCCTTCGGCCAGGTCGCGATTGGTGGCCGCGCTGTCGGATTTCACGGACATCAGGCCATAGACGACCTTGGCGATCACATCGAGCACCGCGATCGCCAGCACGCTCATGGCGTCACTCAACACGTTCATCCCATCCGGTGATACCGCCAGGATGAGCGGGTAGATCAGCCATACCACCGACAGGATCGTGGCGTCGCGGCGATAGGTCCTCTGCACGTCGGCGCGCTGCGTAGCGCTTGCTTCCAGCTGCGTCTTCCAGATCACGTAGTACACGCCGAGGAAGGCGGCGCAGGACACGATGAACCACGTCCATTTCGTCCAGGCCTGCAGGGACGCGCCGAATGCGAAAGCGGTGACGATCATCATCACGTCGGCCAGAGCAGCGCCGACCAGCGCGCCATGACGCTTGGGCCCGTGCCGCATCGCGGTCAGGCCGAGCGAGATCAGCAACAGCGGCGTCGTGAACGTCCAGTCGATGTAGCGGGCGTAGTAGAACACGCGCGTGGACGCGGCCTGTCCGGCAGCAACCGTCCCGAGCGTTGGCAGCGTGACCAATCCCTGCCCGGTTGCCATCGCCAGGTAGGAGCACGCCGCGATGATCGGCACGATGCCATGCAGCACGCTCTGCAATCCTTCGGCCTGCGTGCGGCGCTTGCCCATCGCAAGTATCAGCAGGCCGCCGGCCAGCATGACGAAAGTGGTCACCCATAAAATTCGGTTAGAATCCACGATGTTTTCTCCGGAAGGATCGTTCGACCTGTCGCAATACCGAGCGCGTGTGAGGCACGGAAAGCGATTATCGCCGGAACATCACGCCCTAATACATGCCGGCGGCTTCTAGGTTGCGGGGCGTGCGGACCCGTCAAGCCCCTGGCATTCGAGTCGGGCGGCAATGAGGAATTCCCGGTTGCCTTCCGGGCCGGTGATCGGGCTGGGTTCTATGCCCCGCACGTGCCAGCCGGGCAGGGACGCCCACCAACCCCGTATCACGTCGCACACGGATGCATGAACGAGCGGGTCTCGCACCACGCCCTTGCTGCCGACCTGACCTGGACCCGCCTCGAATTGCGGCTTTATCAGCGCGACCGCCCAGGCACCCGGTGCACAGAGGGAGAGCGGGGCCGGCAGCAGGGTGCGCAGGCCGATGAAGCTCGCGTCGCAGACCAGCGCGCCCGCCGGTTCGCCTATCGTGGCAGGGCCCAGATGGCGGGCGTTGGTCTTCTCGTGCACCCGGACGCGCTCGTCGCTGCGCAGTTTCCAGGCGAGCTGGCCGTGGCCGACATCGACCGCATGCACCCGGGCGGCCCCGCGGGCGAGAAGCACGTCGGTGAAGCCGCCGGTGGAGGCGCCGATGTCCAGGCACACTCTACCCTCCGGCGAGAGATCGAAGGTGGCCAGCGCGTGGGCGAGTTTCAGGCCGCCGCGCGAGACCCAGGGGTGGTCCTGGCCGCGCACCTCCAGCGGCGCATCGGCGGCGAGCTGGTCACCGGCCTTGGCCACGCGGCGGTCGGCGGAGAACACCTTTCCCGCCAGTATCAGCGCCTGGGCGCGGGCGCGGCTCTCGGCCAGGCCGCGCTCGGTCAGCAGCACGTCGGCGCGCTGGCGTGCCATCAGGTCCGGCCGGCCCCGACGCCGATTCGGTTGATGTCGCTGTGACCCGATTGCCGCAGAGCGCTCATGAAACAGGCCTTTTTCCCGCCAATGTTGTCCGATCGGCAACGCGATGCGATATGGAATGCTGATTGGGGTGGCACCGCGTCCGGCGCCGCACAATGTTCGGGGCACGCCCACCGCGAAGCCCCGGGGCGTGTGGTTGGTGTGTGTAGCAATTGTCGCCGTGTCCCCGCCACCAGGCGGCCGGCGCGGCCGGCGGGAGAACGTGGATTGTCGGTTCCTTTGAAGCAGGTGCTGCGTGTCGGTGCCTATGTCGTCAAACAGCATCTGGCTGGCCGCAAGCGCTATCCGCTGGTCCTGATGCTGGAGCCGCTGTTCAGGTGCAACCTCGCCTGCGGCGGCTGCGGCAAGATCGACTATCCGGCGCCCATCCTGAACCAGCGCATCTCGGTCGCCGACGCACTCGAAGCCGTGGATGAATGCGGCGCGCCGGTCGTCTCCATCGCCGGCGGCGAGCCGCTCCTGCACAAGGAAATGCCGGAGATCGTCGAGGGCATTCTGGCGCGCAAGAAGTTCGTCTATCTGTGCACCAACGCCCTGCTGCTGGAGAAGAAACTCGACCTCTACAAGCCGCATCCGTATTTCACCTGGGACATCCACCTGGACGGCGACCGTGACATGCACGACCGCGCGGTGAGCCAGGACGGCACGTTCGACCGGGCGGTGGCCGCCATCAAGGCGGTCAAGGCGCGCGGCTTCCGCGTGTCCATCAACTGCACGCTGTTCGACGGCGCCAATGCCGAGCGAGTGGCCAAGTTCTTTGACGAGGCGATGGCGCTGGGCATAGACGGCATCATGACGTCGCCCGGCTACGCCTATGAGCGCGCGCCCGACCAGGCGCATTTCCTCGGCCGCCAGAAGACCAAGCAGCTGTTCCGCGACATCCTGAAGCTGGGAAAAGGCCGCGGCTGGCAGTTCGGCCAGAGCCCGCTGTTCATCGACTTCCTGGCCGGCAACCAGGAATATCACTGCACGCCGTGGGGCAACCCGACTCGCAACGTGTTCGGCTGGCAGCGCCCTTGCTACCTGTTGGGCGAGGGCTACACCAAGACGTTCAAGGAGTTGATGGAGACCACCGACTGGGACAGCTATGGCACCGGAAACTACGAGAAGTGCGCCGACTGCATGGTGCATTCCGGCTACGAGGCGACCGCTGTGGTGGACGCGGTGAAAAATCCGCTGAAGATCGCGCGCGTGCTGCTGCGCGGGCCGCGCACGGACGGGGCGATGGCCAAGGAGATCTCGCTCGATAAGCAGCGTCCGGCGGAATACGTGTTCAGCCGGCATGTGGAGGATGCGATGAAGAAGGCGCATGCCAAGCCGGCGGCTATGGTGGATGCGGCGGAGTAAGGAAGGCCTTCTTTTTTGAAGAAAAGAAGCAAAAAGCTTTTGCTTTCTCGCCTGCATCACGGTCTGCCCATTTCCGCCAATGCGCGTAGCGGCAGAAACAGCCCCGGCGCTGGTGCAGGTGGGGAGGCAAAAGTTTTTTGGTCCTTTTTCACAAAAAAGGACTGCATTCTTCCTTGCCTTGAGACCCCAGCTTAGGTGTCCGCCCCGCTAACCCGCGTCATCCTTGCCGCCTCCGCCGGCAATGCCCTCGAATTCTACGATTTTACTGTCTTCGGCTATTTCGCGCAGCAGATTGCCGCCACGTTCTTCCCGTCCTCCAGCCCGGCCACCGGCCTGCTGCTCACCTTCGGCACGTACGGTGTGTCGTTCCTGGCCAGGCCATTCGGGGCCCTAGTGCTCGGCGGCTATGCGGACAGAAGCGGGCGCCGGGCGGCGCTCACGCTGACGATCCTGTTGATGACGCTGGGCACCGCGCTGATGGCGGTGATGCCGGGCTACCGCCAGATCGGGCTGCTGGCCCCGGCCGGAATACTTATGGCCCGGCTGATACAAGGCTTCTCCGCCGGCGGCGAGTTCGGCGGCGCCACGGCGTTCATGATCGAACATGCCGGCCGCCGGGCAGGCTTCTTCGGCAGCTTTCAATACACCAGCCAGTCGGTCTCGGCGATCCTCGGCTCCGGCGTGGCCTGGGCCGTGGCGGCGAGCATGCCGCCCGAGGCGGTGGGCGCCTGGGCGTTCCGTCTGCCCTTCGTGCTCGGCCTGCTGATCGGGCCCGTGGGCTGGTATGTAAGGCGGCACGTGGACGAAACGCCACCCTTCCGGGCGCTGGACGACCATGCCGCACCGCTGACCAAGCTGGGCGCGCGTTATTCCGGACGCATCGCGCTGGCCGCCTGCGTGGTGGCTGGCGGCACGGCGGGCACCTACCTGAACATCTATCTGCCTACCTATGTGCATCGCCATTTGCACGCGACGCTGTCCGGCAGCTACGCGGTCGGCTTCGTGGCCTCCCTGGCGCCGATCGCGGTGACGCCGTTCTCCGCCATTCTGTCCGACAGGACGGGAAGGCTGCCGGTGATGGTGTGGTCGGTGGGTGCGCTGGCGGTGATCGCCTATCCCGTCATACGTCTGGTGATCGCCTACCCGACAGGTCTGGTCATGAGCGGGGTCTTCATCGCCATAAGCGTGCTGCGGGCCGCCTACACGGCGCCCTCGGCGGCACTGATGGCGGAGATGTTTCCCGTCGCGGTGCGTGCGGCCGGCATGTCGCTGGGCTATACGCTGGGCGTGGTGGTGTTCGGCGGCTTCGCCCAACTGGCGATGGAGTGGCTGATACAGTCAACCGGCCTGCTCGGGATTCCCGGTATCTATCTGGCGGTCACGTCGCTGATCAGCCTGGTCGCCTTGCTGATCATAGGGCGGCGGATAAGACTTGCGCTGTAGCCTGCAGGCCCGCGGCTTCCTGCTTCAGCCCGCCCAGCCGTGCCGCTACGCCGCCCAGGCTGTCCTGGTAGCTGATCAGCGCCTGGCCGAGGCCCGCCACACCGATGCCCAGTTCCGCCATGGCAAAGCGCCACTCGCCGAGTGCCTGCTTCTGCTCGCCAACGGCCTGCTGGAGATCGCTCAGGGCGCGGCGAAGACGCTCACGCTCCTGCTGGCGACGGTCCTGTATGGGGAAGGGGATGACGACGGCGTCGAGCATGATGCAGTTCCGGACTGAAGGTAAGATCTTGTTAGTCTAAAAAAGTCCAAAAATAAAGACATTTTTCACAGTATGACGTGACCACCTATCATCCGCACGACAAGCACGGCGGTGAGCAGGGCAATGACAACGACCGATATGCCCCAGCGCATCACCATGTAGCTGCCCGACACCAGGCCCAACTTGTGGCCGCGCCACTCGACCACGACCGTGGCGATGAAGCCGGCGATCAGGATCGCGAGGCCAAGCGCCGGTTCACTGACGAGACTGACAAGTATGGCCGCCCAGCCCACCAGCGCCGGGATGACGCCCAGCGTCAGCCGGGCGCGGACGTAGCGGGCGAGCTCCGGCTCATCGAGTGTGAAGCCCCAATGTACGCCACCCAGGAAGGCCTGGATCACCGCGCCATAGCCGACCAGTCCGCGCGTGGCGGTAAGCGCCGATTCGGCGGAGGCGCCGACGGCGGCGATGCCGAAGGCGGCAAAGGGGATGATGCCGGCGATGCCGAGGATGAGGGCAAGCGGAGGGAGGGGCTTGTGCACGCGGCTTGCTCCTGAAGAAAGGCTCTGCCCTGTCGGCGGTCAGCCGGAAAGAACGCCGACAGGGATCAAAAGTCTTGCTGCTGGGTGTCCGAAAGGAAGGCCTGCAACGTCCTAGTCGCTCCCAAGCTGCGGCGTAAGCTGCATCACGCGCGGCCGCACTGTCACTGCCCGTGTGGCCGGGAAGGCGGCCACCACCGCCACGCTGACGGCGGCCAGGTACGGCAGCGACTGGGTCAGCAGCACGGCGCACCACAACTTCGCCTCCCACGTTGCCAGATGATGCACCCAGCCCACCGCAACCATTGCGGTCCAGGCCAGGGCGAGCAGCACCAGCTCCTCGCGTGCCATCACCAGGCCCTGAATGATGGCCGGGGCATTCTCCATCTTGGGCGTGCGCAGGAAGGGCGCGCTGCGTACGAACAGGCCCTTCCAGACCGCCTTGCCTATGGTGTGGCTGAGCGCCAGTCCGGCGATGGCCGCACCCGCACGGTCCCGCCAGCCGCAGGGGACTTTCGCGCCGTAGAGTGCGAAGATCTGGGCCAGCTTGAAGAAGAACAGACCGATTGAAGGGACCATGAAGAGGACGATCGGGAACTCGAACCGCATCGGTTCCACGATCAGGCCGATCGACCAGACCAGGCCCATGAGCAGGAAGGCCACGCCAAGCGCGTCCCCGACCCAGGGCAGCCAGCCGGTGACGAAGGCCCAACGCTGACCCAACGTCAGATCCCGGTTGAACGGGTTCAGCAGGGCGCCGGCGTGGCCACGCACGATCTGCATGGCCCCGTAGGCCCAGCGGAAGCGCTGCTTGCGGAAGGCGGCGAAATCATCCGGCATCACGCCGCGGCCGAAGCTGCGGGGCGAATAGACTGCCTCCCAGCCGGCGCGGAACAGCCGCAGGCCGAGTTCGGCGTCTTCGGTGATGGTCCATTCCGACCAGTTCCCAGCCTGTTCGAGCGCGCTGCGGCGGACCAGGCTCATTGTGCCGTGCTGGATAATGGCGTTGCGTTCGTTGCGGTTGACCATGCCAAGATGGAAGAAGCCGGCATATTCCCAGAACATCAGCCGCTTGAAGAAGCTGCCGTCATTGTCGTAATAATCCTGCGGGGACTGCACGAAGCCCACGCGCGGGTTGGCGAATTGCGGCACCATGCAGCGCAGCCAGTCCGGCTCGGCGATGTAGTCGCTGTCCAGCACGGCGATGATCTCGGCATCGCGGCTGGTCTGCGACAGCGCGAAGTTCAGCGCGCCAGCCTTGAAGCCGGGCCAGCGCCCCAGGTGGAAGAAGCGGAAGCGGCTGCCGAGGCGGGCGCAATGTTCGGCGACCGGTTCCCACAGGGCCGGATCGGCGGTGTTGTTGTCCACCACAACGACTTCGAAATCGGCGTAGTCCAACCGTGCCAGCGCATCGAGCGTCTGGCGTACCATGTGCGGCGGCTCGTTGCAGATCGGCAGATGTATGCTGACCTTCGGCAGGGCCGCCCCAGTAGCGGCGGGCGCTATGACCGGGTGACGGCGACGGACGCGGCCGAACACCGTCTCGGCGAGCTCGAAGCTATCAGCCATGAGCAGGAACAGCAGCAGGGCCTGGCCGGCGGCCAGGCTGCCCCAGACGAGCTCGGCGAAATGCGACAGGTATTTGCCCGCCATTGCGAGCAGGACCAGGGCGAACACAGCGCCGAAGGTCTGCGCCAGGCCGGCCACGAGCAGCTTGCCGGGCAGGCGTATATCCGGCCGGCGGGAGAGCAGCAGGCCGGCGGCGAGGGCTGCCGCGGCGGTGCTCAGTATCGCCCATTCCGTCCAGTTTGGCGTTTCCAAAACCGAGCCTGTCAGCGCCCATTTCGCGTGGCGATCGAGGTCGTACATGCCCCAATAACCGGCGGCGCGGCCTTCGAAGCTGGTTTTGAAGGGCTGGTCGAACGCCTCCATGACGAAGTAGTCCAGCCCGCGCTGCTGGGCGATGTTGAAAAACTTGCGCATGAACAGGGCCTGGTTCACGCGGCTGGCCTGAGCGCCGCCGATGGCCACGCCGTTCGACGGCCAGCCGACCTCGCCGATGACGACGTGCTTGCCGGGATAAGCGCGCTGCACCTGATCCAGCCGGTCCATGATGTAGGCCAGCGACTGGTCGATCGGCAGGCCTTCCCAGTAAGGCAGAAGGTGGATGGTGATGTAGTCCACCGAGGCCGCGAGTTCGGGATGCTTGATCCACACGTGCCACGGCTCGGCGGTGGAGACGGGCACATGGACGCCGGCGCGCACCTTGTTGATGTAGGCGATGAGTTGCGGCGTGGTCAGGTCGTCACGCAGCAGGACTTCGTTGCCGACGAGCACACGGTCCACGTCCGGGTTGGCGTTCGCGGTTTCGATCAGCCGGTCGACCTCGGTGTTATCATGGGGAATCTTGCGGTCCAGCCAGGCGCCTAGGGTGACCCGCAGCGGGTAATCGGCGGCAAGCGCCGGGATGTCCGCCATCGGACCGGCAACCGTGTAGGTGCGTATGCGGCTGGTGACCTGGGCGGCCAGGGCCAGGTCCGCACGCACCTGGTCTGTGCTGGGATAGTCATTGTGTTCGGGAGTCTGGCCACGCTGGTAAGGAGAGAATGCCAGGCCGCTCACCTCGCCGGTGAAATCCGGGACGGCCTGCTTCTGGTTCGTGACGTTCCAAAGACCGAGGCTGCCGGCGGCGGCAATCGCCAGGGCGAACAGGGTGGCGGGGTTGAAGAGATTTGGTTTGATGCGACTCTGTTGCAGAGTGCTGGTGGCCGTAGCGTGGGTCGTCATGGTTCGTCGTCCCCGGAAGTGCCGGCGTCTCACCAGCACTGGGGTATAAAGCGCTGCACTGCGGCGTGGGGCGGGCCCGAATGTGGCCGAATCTTGGCATCTACAAAGTAACAGGCTTCGCCGGGCTGGCTGTGGCCCTATGCCTCGAACGGGGAGGTCGGCCGCTGTTCCGTGTGTTGGGAAGCGGTCTGTTCCATCAGCCCTTCCAGGACATTGTTGTTTACCGCGACAAGCGGAGCCACGGGCAGATCGCGCAACAGGGCGAGCGTGCTGTAGCGCATGGACCAGAGGCCAAGCCCGATAAGCTGTGCCTTGATCGGTTCCGGCAGGCGATTTTCGGCGAGCGAGAGGTCCTTTACCAGCAGCGACCACAAATTGTGGTTGCGGCCGACGGCGCGGATGCGCGACTGGCCTGGCGTGCAGGTTTCCAGTTCCCTGTTCACCATTCGAAAGGCGGCACACTCGGTGTCGTGCCCCGAAATGGCTGCTTCGCTGGCCCTCTGATAGTGCGACGCTGCGTTACGGATTGCGACCTCCTGTAGAAAAATGCCGGCCGCCGGCGGTTACGCCGGCGGCCGGGTCTGGCGTGGAATTACTGCTGGAACAGAGTCAGCAGGGATTGCGGCTGCTTATTTGCGATGGACAGCGACTGCGTGGCGAGTTGCTGTTTCGTCTGTAACGAGGTGAGGCGTGCGCTCTCCGACGCCAGGTCCGCGTCCGTCAGCGCACCGACGCCGGCCGTCAGTGCGGAACTGAGCGAGGTTGTGAAGTTCTGGATGCCGGTGATCTGCTGCGACACCGCGCCCAGATTGGCCGCAATGGTGTTTGCATTGTTGACGGCGTTCTGCACCACCGAGACCAGCGCCTGAGAGCCGGTGAGCGCAGTGGTGGTTACACCTTCTGCCGCGCTTGCAGTGTAGGTGCCGGCGGAGACGGTGCCGAAGCTCGCACCCTGCACATCCTGGCCTGTAACGTTGAGCGATCCGTCCGTGTTCTGCAGCACCCCGAAACCGTTCGCACCCAGCGCCTTGATCAAAGCGCCGGTAATCTGGTTCGTAGATTGCGTGGTGCTGTTGATGTGCACGGCCACTATCGTCGTGCTGGCGTTCTGGTCCGTCTGCAAGGGTATGGAACTGGCGCCCGTGGCGCTGTCGTCGGTGAATTCGAACGAATACGTGTGCGCGTTCGCACCGGTGCCGGTTGTGAGCTGGAAGGCGGCATCGGTGTTCGGCGCCGGCGTTGTTGCAGCAGCCGAAGCGGGGGCGAAGCTGCCAACGGAGAGGCTGTTGTTGAAGGCGACCTGGTACCCGGTGGTGCCCCCCGCCGCCACGTTCAGGCCGGTCAGCCCCAGCGCGTCCGTCAGCGTGACGGCACCGTTGCCACCCACGGTGAGCGCCTGGTTGGCAACGTTGAAGGTAGAACCGTCGAGACCCTGGACGATGTTGGCGGAGGTGCTGGTGGCGCCATCGCCCTGTGTCGTCAGCAGGTTGACACCGGTGAAAGTGGATTGCGTGGCGTATTGGTTGATCTGCGTCAGGTCCGAGGTGACCAGGTTCTGCAGCGTGGAGAGGTTCAGGCCGGTCTGGCCGGAGTTGGTCACCGTCTGCTGCAGGTTCGCCAGCACGCTGGTAACCTGGCTAACCGCACTGGTGGCGGTGCTTACGATCTGCGCGCCGAAGTTCAACGAATCCGACACTGCGGACAGGCCGGCGATGTTGGAGTTGATCGTGTTGGAGATGGCGTAGATGGCAGGGTTATCGGACGCGCTGCCGACTTTCAGGCCGGTGGAGACTTCGTTCTGCGCAGAGTTGAGCTGCTGCTGCGTGGTGTCCAGAGACTGCAGGGCGGCCAGTGCACCGAGGTTGGTATTTACGGAAAAGAGAGACATGGGTTTTTTCCCGGTCAGGTGTTTTCGATACACCGAACATAGACTGGGAAAGTTTAACATTACGTTTAGATAAACGTGAAAATATCGGCCCGTTCGAACCCGGAAACTTTCAGCATGAGCGGCTCCATCGGTCTCTCGCCAATTACGCTCTACACGAACTATGCTGCAAACGAGACCGCGAAGGCGGCTGCGAACCTGAAAGCAAATCCGCAGGCCGCCGCGCTGGCCGCGTATTTCAAGAAGGTGGCGCCCACGCTGACCACGCCTGCCGCGCTGCTGAAGGAGACCAAGGCGCTGACCGTGGTGCTCGGCGCCTTCAACCTGTCAGGCAGCATCAATGACACGGCGATACTGAAGGATCTCCTGACGCAGGACCCGACCTCCAAGACCAGCCTCGCGCAGACCCTGGGAAGTGCGAAGTATCAGCTTTTCGCAAACGCGCTGTCGAACTGGACCACGCCGCCATTCGCAACCTCGTCGGCGGTCTCGCAGATCGTCAGCTCGTATAGCACGAACGTCTTCGAGCAGGCGGCCGACACGCAGGCGCCTGGGTTGGCGAACGCGCTGTATTTCACGCGGGAGGCACCGTCGCTGAAATCAGTGGCGTCCATACAGTCGGACACCAGCCTGCTGGACGTGGTGGTGACCGGCCTGGGGCTGCCGCTCGACAATTTCGAGGAGTTGGGTTTCGACCAGCAAACCGCGATACTCACCAGCAAGCTGCATCTGGCGAACCTGCAGAGTCCGTCTTACGTGAAGCAGACGGCCGAACAATACCTGGTCTCCCAGCAATCCACTTCCGACAGCACGCCGGCGGCCGGCAGCACGGCTTCGCTGTTTTCAGACGATACCGACACCACCGGGGATTCGCTCCTGTCCATCCTCGATCCGGCATCGTCCACCGGTTCCACCGGCAGTTCCGGCGGGGCCAGCGTGCTCTCGCTGTTTGCCTGAAAGGGGCCCTTCGCAAATAGCATGGATGGGCCGTCAAAATGCCGAAACAGCCGGCCTGCTTGCTTGGGCAATGTCGAGCTCACTCTTGACCGCCGGCGACATCCTGCCGTGTCAGCAACCAGTTTGCCGCCCCGCACCCGGCCGCCACTACGCTTGCGATGAGCAGCGCCGGCGTGAAAGATCCGGTCCGCTCGACCACCAGCCCGGTCACCAGCGGCGCCAGGGAACCACCCACCGAGCCGCCTATGTTGGCCATCGCCTCGACGGTGGCGATGAGCGCCGCCGGCGCCAGGCTGGCCGCCAGCGCCCAGCCGCTGGTGATGGCCACATTGGCGCTGAACAAGGCGGCCGAGATGGTGGCGAGCGCCACGCCGGCGCTGCCGCAGATCGCCGCCACGGCGCTGCAGGCGGCGGAGACGAACAATCCGCCCACCAGAGGCGCCTGGCGTGCCGCGCGCTCGCCGAACTGCCTGGCCAGCCGGTCCGACAGAAAGCCGCCGCCCACCGCACCCAGAAAACCGGCGAACTGCGGCACCGCTGACCAGTACGCGGCGGCGCCGGGCGCCATGTGCCAGCGCGCCACCAGGTAGCCGGGCAGCCACGTCACATACAGCCAGGTCACATACACGGTGCCGCCGAACCCGATCAGCAGCCCCCACACCGTTGCTTGCCGCAGCAGCCCGGCCCATTGGCGCGGACCGGCAATGCGCGCGGCAGCCTCGCCTTTCATCGGCAGGTCCCGATACACCACGCCCCAGGCCACCGCCATCAGCAGCCCGGCCGCGCCCAGGGCCGCGAAGCCGGCACGCCAGCCGGCAAACAGCATGAGCGGGGTCAGCACCAATGGCGCCAGCGCCGGCCCGAGCGAGGCGGAGGCGTTCAGCAGACCCAGCGGCAGCGCACGGTCCGCCGGTTCGAAACGGTCCGCGCAGACCCGCGCGCCACCCACGAACATCGGTGCTTCGCCCAAACCCAGCGCGACCCGAGCGGCGATGAACTGCGGCAGCGAGCCCACCAGCCCCGCCGCCGCCTGCACGCAGGACCACACGGCAAGCGCGCCCGCCAGCGCCCAACGCGCGCCGAGCCTGTCCACCAGGCTGCCGGCGGGAAGCTGGGCGATGGCGTAGCTCCAGGCGAAAGCGGAGAGCAGAAGGCCGGCCTCGCCTTCGGACAGATGCAGGTCAGCGCGTATCGCCGGCAGAGCGATCGACACGGCCGAGCGGTCGATGAAATTGACGCAGCCTGCCAGCACCAGAAGGCCTACGGCTAGGCGGCGAAGGTGTCTTGCGTCGGTCATTTGCAGGCGATGCTCCCGGGCGGGAAGCAGGGCCCGCCTCTCAAGGCAAGCATGAAGCTCTGGGCTACACTATAGCGCCAGGCCGGGACGCACGCGCCGCTCCGCGAACCCCGGCGGACCAGGAGCCTTTTGGCTCCCCTGGCACGGAACTGCTTTGCAGCTCCCCGATCCCCGTCCCGCTCCAGGTTCCCCCCCAGAAACACGGCGGCGTCAGAACGGCAGCAGTATGTCCAGAGCCTGCTGTCCGTAACGCGGGGTTTGCAGGTCCGTAAGGGTGCCGCGCCCGCCGTAGGAAATACGCGCTTCCGCCATGCGGTCATGCGGCACGGTGTTGTCGCTCGCGATGTCCTGCGGACGTATCACCCCGCTGACCTGCAGCTCCCGCAACTCGCTGTTCACCCGCATTTCCTGCCGCGCGGCCACCACCAGATTGCCGTTCGGCAGCACCTGGGTGACGACGCCGGCCAGCCGGAGCGTCACCGTCTCGTTCCGCTTGATGGTGCCTGTCCCGTTGTTCGAGTTGGTGCTGCTGGCGTTCACCAGGGTCGAGGCGCTGACCGCCTTGCCGAGCAGCTTGGGCAGTGCGGCTTCCAGGCCGAACAGATTGGGCAGGCCCTCGGTCTCCGTCCCGGTGCGTGTGGCGCCGGTGGCGTTCTCCACGTCAGCCGCGTCCGTGGTGTTGACCAGGATGGTGATGATGTCACCCACCTGCGCCGCGCGCTGGTCCTTGAAGAACGCGCGGCTGCCGCTGCGCCACAGGCTTGCGGGCTCGCTGGGAATAGTCTCGGCGCGCGGCATCGGCATGGTCACCGGACGCCAGCGCGGATCCCGCGTCGGGTCCGAACTGGCCGTCATCACCGGCGGACGGCCGATTTCGGAAAGCTTGGTGAAGGTGTTGCAGCCAGAGACGGCGAGCACGGCCCCCAGGCAGGACAGGCGGGCGAGAGCGGACGTCATGGCGCGCTCACCAGGGTGACGGCGGCTGCATTCGGCGCAACGCGCACCGTGTCTGGTCCCATCACCTCCGCCATCACGACGCGGTGGGAGAGCGGGTTTTCGACATGTATGCGCTCGCCGCGCGCGCCGGCCTCGGCTGCGATGCCTTGCGCGCTCAGGGACAGGCCGTCGCTGTCCAGCAGCATGCGAACCAGCGCGCCGCGCTGCACAAGCGCGGGGTGGGTGAGGTCTGCCAGGGTTAGAATCTGCCCTGGCGTCACGTCATGGCGCACCGCCATGCCGAGCGCGTCCTGCGGGCGGATGGACGAAGCGCCGCGCAGCAGGGCGGCGCGTACCCGGCCGGGGCGCATGTCCGAAGCGGTGACCAGATGGCCGGGAGAGAGGCGCGTCGCCGCGACCGCCGTGATCGCCATGGGTATCACCTGGCCCGAGACGCGTATCTGCACCGACTCCGAATCGGGCACCGCGATCGCGACGAGCGCGGTGAAACGCGCGGTCTGCGGATCGTAGCTGAGCTGGCTGACCGCGGGGTCGGCGATGGCGCCCGCCGGCAGCAGCACCGGCTGGATGTCCGGCGAGGCGATGTCGAAGATGTCCGGGGCGCCGTTCGCGGCCAGCGCCTGGCGCAGCGCCTCGGTGATGCGGGATTGCGGCATGGCGTCGGCGCGGCGTTCGACGATGGCGCGTTCGCCGCCGGTCTGCGGGCGCCAGTCCACGTTGAAGTCACGCGCGATCGCGGCAAGCTGCGGCGAGGCGACGGTGATGCGCGCCCCTGGTGCGGGAGCGGCGCCCAGGATGCGATCGGGCGTGCTGCCGAGATTGTCGAACAGGTCCGCCAGGCGGACGGTGCCCCCGGTAATTTGCGTAAAGGGGCGCAGGATCGCGGCCTGGGCAGGGCTCGCTGTCGCCAGTGTTAAAGCCAGCAGGTAGTTCCTGCCCGGAAGAAAAGACCGGAGTTTTGTTGCAAGCCGGGTGGCCTGCGGGCGCGCGGTTGTCATGGCTTACCTCAGGTTCGAGAGGGTTTGCAGCATTTCGTTCGACGACGTGATGACCTTGCTGTTCATCTCGTAGGCGCGCTGGGCGGTGATCAGGCTGGTGATTTCGGTGACCACGTTGACGTTGCTGCTTTCAACGTAGCCCTGCTGGATGTTGCCGAAGCCTGGCGCGCCCGGCGTGCCGGTAGCGGCCGTGCCGCTGGCGCCGCTCTGCAGGAAGAGGTTGTCGCCCTGCGCATCCAGGCCTGCCTCGTTTGGGAAGGACGCGAGCTGTATCTGGCCGAGTGTCTGCGGGTTGGTCTGGCCGCTGAGTGTCGCCTGCACCTGGCCGCTGCCGTTGATGCTGACGCTGACGGCGTTGGTGGGCACCGTGATCGCGGGCACCACAGGGTAGCCGTCCGCGCTGACGATGGTGCCGTCGGGTGCCAGCGCGAACGTGCCGTCTCGCGTATAGGCGATCTCGCCGGATGGCAGCGTCACCTGAAAATAGCCGTTGCCCTGTATGGCAAGATCGAGCGTGTTGCCGGTCTGCGAGAGCGTGCCCTGCTGGGTGATGCGGTAGATCGCCGCGGTTTTCACGCCCAGGCCGATCTGCGCGCCGGACGGCACGACGGTGCCGTTATCGGAGCTGTTCGACCCGACGCTGCGCAAATTCTGATAGATCAGGTCCTGGAACTCGGCACGCCGGCGCTTGAAGCCGGTGGTGCTCATGTTGGCGATGTTGTTGGAAATAACTTCGACGTTTGTCTGCTGGGCCTGCATGCCGGTGCCGGCGATGTCGAGGGAACGCATGTGCTGTTGCTCCTTGCGGGCGATGTCTAGATGCTGGGCGCTGCGATCTTGTCGATGGCGGATTGCCGGCGCGTCCCTTCGGCCTCCACCATCTGGGTGACGAACTGGAAGTCCCGCTCGGTGGTCATCATGCGGGTGATCTCGGCGATCGGCTGGACGTTGCTCTCCTCCACCGCGCCCTGCAGAACCTTCGGCCGGGTGACTGGGGCGGTGGCCACGTCCGCACGGAACAGCCGGCCGCCCTCGGCTGTCAGGCGGTTCGGATCGTTCGGAACGACGATGCCGATCTGGCCCAGCGGCCCGTTCTGGCTGCGCAGCGATCCGTCCGCCTTCACCGTCAGGTCCGTATCTGCCGGCGAGAGGGTGAATTTCTGCCCGTTCGTATCGAGCAGGTTGTGACCGGCCTCGTCGGTGATGCTGCCGTCCTTCTGCAGCGTGAAGCGGCCGGCACGCGTCAGGCGCGGGCCGGCATCGGTCTGCACGCTGAACCAGCCCTGGCCGGACAGCGCCAGATCCAGCGGATTGCCGGTCTGGGTCAGCGAGCCCTCAGTCTGTTCGCGGTAGGTGGCGCGGGTCTGGGTGAAGGCGACGATGCGGCCGCCTTGCGGCTCGGCGCCGGCCGGTTCGCGCAGCAGCCAGTCGGCAAACACGGTGCGCTCCGCCCGGTAGCCGGGTGTGGAGGCGTTGGCCAGGTTGTTGGCCACAACGTCCATCGCGCGCGTCTGGGCGGAGAGGCGGGAGAGCGCGATGTTGGTGATGTTGTCCATGGGGCTCGACGGTCCGGCTGTTGTGCTCTGCCTGGTGAAGGCAAGCCGCGTGCCAGGCAAAAACCTAGGGAGCGCCAGGGGCGCGCGGTCCGGCGCGGCAGTTTCTGCCGGGCGGCTACTGCCGATAGGCCGCGGATAGAACACGCCAGCTTGTGGGAAACCGGCGTTCTACCGGGCGTTGGGTAGGGCGGACGGCGATGCTTGCGCATGCCGGCGATAACAAAATGGAGGATAATCCCATGCGGACTCTCAAAAATCTGGCCATCGCTGCCTGTGTCGTAGCCCTGACCGGCGGCACGGCGCTGGCACAGGCGGCCGGCGGAGCTGGCGGCGGCGGGGCGGCCGGAGGCGCGGGTTCGGCAGGCGGCGCCGGCTCGGCCGGTGGTGCGGGTGCCGGCAGCACTGGCGGCATGAGCGGCGGCATGGGCACCGGCAGCAGCGGCATGGGCACCGGCAGCTCGGTCCCCAGCAGCAGCGGCGGGGGCAGCAGCAACAACATGGGCGGCGGCATGGGCAGCAACACCGGCACCACCGGAACGGGCTCCACAAGCACGGCGCCGGGTGCGGCCGGGGCACAGGGCGGCACCGGGATGGGCAGCGGCAGCACTGGCACCAGCGGCACGTCCAGCTCCACCGGCAGCACGAGCGGCAACTCGCCGCAGTAGGCGGGCTGCACAGCCGCGCCGTTCCTGGAACGGCGCGGCTGCTTGTTTCGCAGGGCTGGACTGTCCAGCCCGGCGCACCGGAAATCACTAGCTTTCTTTCCTCCGGCCCCTCCCTTAGGGTCCCCCGTCTTTTCGGAGGACCCGATGTTCATCGCAGACCGGCTTTCCAAGATCAGCCCAAGCCAGACGATCGCGATCACGTCGAAGGCGCGGGCGATGAAGGCGGCGGGCCGCGACGTGATCAGCCTGTCCGCCGGCGAGCCGGATTTCGACACGCCCGACAACATCAAGCAGGCGGCGATCCAGGCGATCGGGCAGGGCGATACGAAATACACCGACGTCGCCGGCACGCCGGCATTGCGCCGCGCGATCGCAGCCAAGTTCAGCCGCGACAGCGGGATCACTTACGCGCCGGAAGAGATCATCGTCTCCACCGGCGGCAAGCAGGTGATCTACAACGCCATGGTGGCGACCCTGAACCCGGGCGACGAGGCGATTATCCCGAGCCCCTGCTGGGTCAGCTACCCGGACATCGTGGCGCTGGCGGAGGGCAGCCCGGTTATCGTGCCGTGCGGGCAGAATAACGGCTTCAAGCTGCGCGCGGAGGATCTGGAGGCGGCGATCACGCTGCGTACCAAATGGTTCTTCCTCAACTCGCCCTGTAACCCGACGGGAGCAGCTTACTCCGCCGAGGAGTTGCGGCCGATCTGCGACGTGCTGCTGCGCCATCCTGACGTCTGGGTGTTTACCGACGACATCTACGAGAAGCTGACCTATGACGGCTTCCGGCCGGCCACCGTGGTGGAGGTGGAGTCACGCCTGCGCGACAGGACGGTGACGATGAACGGCTGCAGCAAGGCCTATGCGATGACCGGCTGGCGAATCGGCTATGCCGGCGCACCGGTCTCCCTGATACGCGCGATGGACAAGCTGCAGAGCCAGTCGACCTCAAATACGAGTTCAATCAGCCAGGCGGCCGCGGTGGAAGCGCTGAACGGACCGCAGGACACGATCGGAACGATGCGCGACGTGTACCGCGCGCGCCGGGACTTGGTGGTGGATGCGCTGAACGCGGTGCCGGGCTTGAGCTGCCACCGTCCGGAGGGCGCGTTCTACGTGTTCCCCGGCATGCATGGCTGCATCGGCAAGACGACGAAAGGCGGCGTGAAGATCGCCGATGACGAGGCATTCGCGCTGGCCTTGCTGGAGGAGCAGGGCGTGGCGACTGTTCATGGCAGCGCGTTTATGTATCCCGGGCACTTCCGGGTGAGCTACGCCACCGACACGGAGAGCTTGCGTGCGGCGTGTGCGCGCATTGCGGCGTTCTGTGCGGGGATGACGTGAAGGCAGGCAAGACCTTCTTTTTTGAAGAAAAGAGGCGAGAAACTTCTGGTCTGTTCGTTGCCCCTTGCGTGCGTGCACGTCGTTTGAAGGGGATGGTCGGGGTAGGGATTCTGCCGGTATCTCTCCCGGAAAAGGGTTGTGTTCTTGCCTGAGTCCGCCGGCCCCGGGCTCAGTGCAAGATTGTCCGCAATCCCGCGCGCTGCCACGATGGAGGCCGCGGAACGCGCGCGGGCGCTGCGCGCCGCCGGGCGGGATATTATCTCGCTGACGCTGGGCGAGCCTGACTTTCCGACGCCGGCACATGTGGTGGAAGCTGCGCATGCGGCTGCCCTTCGGGGCGAGACGAAATATCCACCGCTGACCGGCACGACTGCGCTGAAGCAAGCCGTTTCTGCTAAATTCCTGCGCGACAGTGGCCTGTCCTTCGGCATGGATCAGATTTTGATAGGCCATGGCGGGCGACAGATCATCTATGACGCGCTGACCGCGACGCTCGATCCCGGCGACGAGGTCGTCGTGCCGGCGCCTTACTGGAACGCCTATCCGCTGATCGCGCGCATGGCCGGCGCGGTGCCTGTGTTTCTCGCCTGCCAGGAAGCGGACGGGTTTCGGCCGCTTCCCGAGGCGCTGGCACAGGCGATTTCGCCGCGCACGAAGTGGGTGGTGCTGAACTTCCCCAACAATCCTACCGGCGCTGTGCTGCGCACGGCCGAATTGCAGGCGCTGGCCGACGTGTTGCGGCAAGCGCCTGGGGTTTGGGTAATGTCGGACGACATGTACGAGCATCTGGTGCATGAGGGCACGCCGAACCCGACTTTGGCCGCGGTGGCGCCCGATCTGGCGGATCGGGTGCTGACGCTGACGGGCGTTTCCAAGACCTATGCGATGACAGGCTGGCGCGTGGGTTTCGCGGCCGGCCCGCCGCGCCTCGTCTCCGCTATGGCGAACGTGCAAGGGCAATCCACGGGTGGCGTATCGCCAATTGCGCAGGCGGCGGCGGTCGCGGCCCTGACAGGCCCGCAGGACAAGGTGGGAGTGATGCGGGCGGCCTATGCCGCACGCAGCGCCCGGGTGACGACGGCGCTGCGCGCGATGCCCGGCATCACCTGCCACCAGCCTGGCGGCGCCTTCTACGCCTATCCTGGTATAGCCGGCCTGCTCGGGCACCGGACCCGCGCCGGCACGCTGGTCAGCGACGACGCGGCGTTCTGCCAGGCGCTTCTGATGGAGGAGGGCGTGGCCACGGTGCATGGTGGCGCGTTCGGCGCCAGCCCCTATGTTCGCATCAGCACGGCGGCGAGCGAGGCGGTGCTGGAAGAAGCGTTGCTGCGGATTGGCCGCTTCGTGAGCGCGATGCAATAAGTGTCGATCACAGGAGCAGTCGTGCCATCCATCGACCGACACACCGCATCAGCGGCGCCAGTGATAAAAGTTTTCTGGTTCTTTCTTTAAAAAAGAACTGCTTTCTTCCTTCAGGATGGCAAAGATGGACTACGATCTCTTCGTAATAGGCGGCGGCTCCGGCGGCGTACGTTGCGCGCGCATCGCGGCCAGCCACGGTGCCCGCGTGGCCATTGCGGAAGAACGCCACTGGGGTGGCACCTGCGTGAACGTGGGCTGCGTGCCGAAGAAGCTGATGGTGCAGGCGGCGGAATACGCGGCCTGGACCGAGGACAGCCACGGTTTCGGCTGGAACACGCAGCCCGGCACGCATGACTGGGCGGCGCTGATGGCTGCGAAGGACGCGGAGATCCACCGGCTGAACGGCATTTACGTGAAGCTGCTGGAAAACGCCGGCGTGGACTGGTTTTTCGAGCGCGCCACGTTCATCGATGCGCATAGCCTGCAGGTGGGCGGCCGGGTGGTGACGGCGGAGCGCATCGTGATCGCCGTCGGCGGCCATCCGAGCTGGCCGGAGATCGAGGGTGCCGAGCATGGGATCGTGTCGGACCAGGCGTTCTTCCTGCCCGAGTGCCCAAAGCGCGTGACGCTTGTCGGCGGCGGCTATATCGGTGTGGAGTTCGCCGGCATCTTCCGCGGGCTGGGGGCGGAGGTCGACCTGCTGTATCGCCAGCGTATGCCGCTGCGTGGATTCGACCACGACATACGCGAGGCGTTGACAGAAGCGCTGGAGACGGCCGGGATTCGGCTGCACCCGAGTGTGCTGCTGCACCGGCTGGAACTGCGCGAGGATGGCTGCAAGCGCCTGCATCTGACGGACGGCCGGCATTTCGACAGCGACCTGGTGTTCTTCGCCGTGGGCCGCGTGCCGAACACGAAAAATCTTGGATTGGAGAAGGCGGGCATCGCCACCGCGGCGAACGGGGCGGTAGTAGTGGACGCGCAGAACGTGACCAGCCAGGCGAACGTGTTCGCGATCGGTGACGTATCCAACAAGATGAACCTGACGCCGGTGGCGATTGCGGAGGGACATCATCTGGCCGACCGCCTGTTCGGCAAACAGGTACGCAGCTGGTCCTATGAGGCGATACCGACGGCGGTGTTCTCCATGCCGCCAATAGGGACCTGCGGCTTGTCCGAGGAGCAGGCCGCGGAGCTGGGTGCAGCGGACATCTACATCGCACAGTTCACGCCAATGCGGCACACGATGAGCGGCCGCCGCCGGCGCACGCTGATGAAGCTGGTGGTGGACCAGGCGAGCCAGCGCGTAGTCGGCGCGCACATGATCGGCGACGACGCGGCGGAGATGATGCAGTCGATCGGCGTGGCGATGACCGCCGGTGCGACCAAGGGTGATTTCGACCGGACCATAGGCATACATCCGACATCGGCGGAGGAATGGGTGACGCTGCGCACACGCACGCGGGTAGCGGGAGTAGCAAGAGCGGCGGAGTAAGCTGGCGCGGACGTCTCCGCAGCCGCCGACAGGGAGCAAAGTTTTTTGCTTCTTTTTTCAAAAAAGAAGGTTTCGCTTCCTACAATGCCAGAAGGCCACACCGTACACCGCCTGGCACAAGCCTTCCAAACGCACTTCGCCGGCAAGCAGGTGGACGCCAGCTCCCCGCAGGGCCGCTTCGCCGACGGCGCCGCGCTGCTGGACGGCCGGGTACTTCTATCCGCGGAAGCGCAAGGCAAGCAGATGTTCCTGCGCTTCTCGGACGATTTCTGGCTGCGCGTGCATCTGGGCCTGTACGGCATGTGGCGTTTCGCCGGAGCCGGGCTGGAGGGTATAGGCCGAAGACGCGGAAAGCCGGCGGAGGACGACGCGTTTCCGCCGGCGCCGCGCGGCCTGGTGCGGCTGCGGCTGCTGGCCGGCGCGCATGTGGCGGACCTCAGCGGACCCACGGCTTGCGAAGTGGTCTCCACGCCCGAGAAAGACGCGGCAATGGCGCGCCTGGGCGAGGACCCGCTGCGTAACGATGCCGACCCGGCCCGCGCACTTGCCAAGCTGCAGGCCTCGCGCACCGCCCTGGCGCTGCTGCTGATGCGCCAGGATATCGTGGCGGGCATAGGCAACATATACCGCGCGGAGATGTTGTTCCGCGCGCGGCTGGAGCCGCATCGGCCGGGGCGAACGCTAACCGCACCGGCTTGGCGCGCGATGTGGGACGATCTGGCGGCCCTGATGCAGGACGGTGTGAAGACCGGGCGCATCGTGACGACGCAGGCGGGCGACCGCGTTCGCCGTCGCGGCGCGACGCGACGCAAGACGGCGACCTATGTGGCACATCGGGCCGGGCTGCCGTGCCACGTGTGCGGGCAGCCGGTTCTGGTAGAAATGCTTGGCGGGCGTAAGCTCTACTGGTGTGCTTCGTGCCAGACTGGGTAGGCGAGAAAGCAAGGCCTTCTTTTTTGAAGGAACGAAGCGAAGGGTTTTTGCTACCTCCACGCTTGGGATGACCGGGTTTCCTGGCGCACCCGGCCGATGCACATGAGGGCAGAAGGTTGCTACTTGCGCGGTTCAGCAACCTAGCTTCACTGCCGAAATTACGTTCCCGGTCGCGGAGACCGTGCGTTTCACGCAGGATGTGGCGGTTCCGGTGTGCGCGTAGTCCGCTGTCTCGGCCTGGCTCTTATGGCCCGTCACGCTGAAGTTCTTGTCGAAGAACAGCACGTCGCCGGTAGCGATGGCGTTGGTCAGCGTGTCCTGCGCCGTGGGAAGAGCGTCGGTATCGCCCAGCAGGTTCGACAGGAATTGCTGGTTCACGCTGGTGGTTTGTATCGCGCTGCCGTTCGCCTGGACGCCGAAATTGTAATAGAGGTAGAGCGGGTAATCCAGCGTCGTGGTTGTCTTGGACGAGGTGCCTGGGCCGGTCGACGTGCTCGTGGTCTTGGTGACCGTGTCCTGGTGCGTGATCTGCAGCTCGCGGCTGGCGGACACGTCGAAGCTTTGCTTGCTGGTGAATTGGCTCGACTGGACAACGGTGTTCACTATCTGGCCGCTGGAGCCGGTGGCGGTGCCGCTGATGGTGAAATCATGCACGCTGGTCACATCAACCGCGCCGGTGGCGGCGCCGTTTGCGCTGGTGATCGTGTTGACGATCTCCGGGTTAGCCGCGCCCAGTGTATTGCGCGTGATCCCGCCGGTGACCGTCGTCGTCCCGTGATCCAGGAACAGCCGCAACGCGCCGGTCGCCGAAAAATACCCGTTTGCGTTGTACACGGAGGTGGCGATGGTGTGCGGCTTGCCGTTGCTGAGCACACCGGCGAACGGCGACAGATCGGCGTGGAACGGGGTGAAATTGAACGTTTGCACGCCTGGGATCGGCTGCCACAGATAGGGGTCGATGCCGCCGGTGAAAATCCACGGGAAGATCGGCGCCACGCCGGCGGGCGTGCCGTCAACTGTGATCTCGCCCTCACGGAAGGCCGTGTTGCCGCAGGATTCCAGCTCGCTGCTGAGCGCGCTGGGAACGCAGGTATACCAGAACTCGTCGCCGATCTGAGCCTGCAGGTATAGGTCCAGCGTGGCACGCGCGACGTTGGTGGGCAGCGTGGCTGTGGTCGTGAGCTGGTCGGTGCCGGTGTTCAGCGTGGCCAGGCCGCCGCCCGCCGGCAGCGGCAGGACCACATCCGCGGTGACAGGCGCGGGGTTGGCGCTGGTGGCCGGGTAGAAGGACAGTGAGGCGCTGGCCGTGATGGTGCTGGGATACGTGCTGCTCTGGTAGTTCGGGATCTGCATCGTGCCGGACTGCGGCGCGGCGAACAGCGCGGTGTAGTCGGTCAAGTCCTTCTGGAAGCTCCAGCTCGGCGCAAGCGTGGCGCGCGGCTCCGCCGTGGTGCCGAACCAGATCGGCACACCGCCCAACTGCAGCAGCCCCGTCCGGTCGAACTGCACGCCGTGCGCCACGGAGATGCTGATGTCCAGCACCACCGCCGCCCATGGCCCAGGGCACGCGGCCGGTGGCGTGTAGCTGTAAGTCACGGTCTCGGCGCCGAACTTGGCGCCGCTCACCAGCGGCACCACGCAGGGTGTCTCGTTCGGATGCGGCACCGCCGGCTCGATGACCGCCTCGTTGCCAGAGCCCACCACCAGCGGGCCGGCAAGCGCGGGCGAGGCGGCGGCCAGGCAGAAACTGGTCAGGAGAGCGGCGCGATACGAGATCATCCGTGGGCTGCCTTGCGCGGTTGCGATGGGCAACGGTGCCCGCGCGCGTGCCGCCGCGTCAATGGAACATGCAACCCGGTTCGGCGGTTCTTTGCCTCACATCGCCCGCGCAACTGCCCGGTGCCAGCCGTCCAGCAGCTCCGCCCGCCGCCCGTCCGCCATGCTGGCACGCCAGCGCTGGTCCACATGCCAGTGGGATGCCAGCTCGTCCGCCCCGCTCCAAAACCCGGCGGCCAGCCCCGCGGCATAGGCGGCGCCGAGCGCGGTCGTCTCGGTCACCGCGGGCCGCACCACGTCAGCGGCCAGCACATCCGCCTGGAACTGCATCAGCGGCTGGCTGCGGACCATGCCGCCATCCACGCGCAGTTCCGCCAGCGCTATGCCGGAATCCTGCGCCATCGCGCGCACCACATCCACGGTCTGGTATGCGGTCGCTTCCAGCGCGGCACGGCAGAGATGGGCGCGGTTGGCGTAGCGCGTCAGCCCGCAGATCAGGCCACGTGCGTCCTCCCGCCAATACGGCGCATACAATCCGGAGAAAGCGGGAACGATATAGACGCCGCCACAGTCAGGCACGCTCGCTGCCAGCGCATCGAGCTCCGACGGGGTGGTGATCAGGCCCAGGCTGTCACGCAGCCATTGCACGAGCGCGCCGGTGATTGCGATCGAGCCCTCCAGTGCGTAGGCGGCGGGCGCCGTGCCCAGCCTGTAGGCGACGGTGGTGATCAGGCCGTGCCCGGACTCGACCGGCGCATCGCCAGTATTGAGCAGCAGGAAGTTGCCCGTGCCATACGTGTTCTTGGCTTCTCCCGCGGCGAAACACACCTGGCCCACGAGCGCCGCCTGCTGGTCGCCGATCAGCGCCATCACCGGCACGCCGCCCATCGCCTCGGCCGTGCCTACGAACTCGGAAGAGGCGATGATGTCCGGCAGGCAGGCGCGCGGGATGCGGAACGCCTCCAGCAGGGCAGGGCACCAGTCGAGCGTCCGCAGATCCATCAGTTGCGTGCGGCTGGCATTTGTCACGTCCGTCGCATGCCGGCCGCACAGATTCCACGCGAGCCAGGCGTCAATGGTGCCGAACAGCGCGTCGCCTGCTTCCGCGCGTGCCCGCGCGCCCGCCACGTGATCGAGCAGCCATTGCAGTTTCAGGGCGGAAAAGTAGCTCGCGAGCGGCAGTCCGGTTTTGGACTGGAACCTCGCCTTGCCGCCACAAGCTGCGTATTCGGCTACCAGCGTGTCGGTGCGGGTGTCCTGCCACACCAACGCGTGGTGCAGCGGCCGACCGGTGCGCCTGTCCCAAAGCAGGGTGGTCTCGCGCTGGTTGGTGATACCGATTGCGGCCAGCGCCTCCGGCTGCAGCCCGGCGCGCCCGAGCGCCTCCTCCGCGGTCGTCTCCACGTTGCGTAGTATTTCTTCCGCGTCGTGCTCCACCCAGCCGGGACGCGGCGTGTGCTGCGCGTGCTCCTTCTGCGCGGCGGCCACGATACGTCCGTCGCGGCCGAACACGATGAAACGCGTGCTGGTCGTGCCCTGGTCTATGGCGCCGACATAATCCTTCACCGCATCGCCTCCGTCAGCCTCGCCTCGGTGCCCTCCGGCACATGCAGCCCCAGCTTGGACCTGCGCCAGAGCACGTCCTCCGCCGTGCGGGCAAACTCGTGCGCGCGCAGATAGGTGAGCTCCGCCTCGGTCAGCCCGCCGCCCAGATCCTCGCCCAGGTCTTCCAGCGCCTTTGCGGCACCGAGCATGTCCGTCGCCCGAGTGCCGTAAGCGCGCGCCAGCCGATACGACAGGCCGGCCGGCAGGAAGGGATAGGCGGCGCGCAGATCGGCCAGGAAGCGCGGGAAGTCCGCTGCCGGGATATCACCGCCCGGCAATGGCGCGGCGCCTGTCCAGGACGCGCCGCCCACGCCCAGCTTCGCCAGCGCCGCCTCCGCCAGCCGGCGATAGGTGGTGATCTTGCCGCCGTAGATGGACAGTGCCGGTGCGCCGCCCGCAGGCGCATCCAGTTCCAGCACGTAGTCGCGTGTCACCGCGGACGCGCTCTCCGCCCCGTCATCGTGCAGCGGCCGCACGCCGGAATAGCTCCACACCACGTCGGCAGGTGTCACCGGCTTGCGCATCCAGCGGGTAACCGCATCGCACAAATACGCGGTCTCCTCAGGGGAAATCTGGACGTGCCCGGCGTCGCGATCCCAGGGCAGGTCCGTGGTGCCGATGAGCGAGAACTCGCCCTCGTAGGGAATGACGAAGATCACCCGCTTGTCCGGGTTCTGCAGCAGGTAGGCGTGCTCGCCCTCGTGCAGCCGGCGCACCACGATGTGGCTGCCCTTCACCAGGCGGGTGCGCGCAGCCGCGTTCTGGCCCATCGCGCCGGACAGAACCTGGCCCACCCAGGGTCCGGCGGCGTTGACCAGCATGCGCGCCTGCACCGCCTCCTCGCCGTTCTCCGAAGCGAGCATCGCCTGCCAGGCGCCGGTTTCGCGTCGTGCGCTCACCAGACGAGTGCGCGTGCAGATCCGCGTGCCCCGCTCGCAGGCGTCCACCGCGTTCAGCACGACAAGCCGGCTGTCCTCCACCCAGCAATCCGAATACGCGAACGCCCGGCCGCCCTGAAGCTGCAGCCCCGCACCCAGCCCGTCGGCAGCCAGCCGCACCGCCCGGCTGCCCGGCAGGCTCCTCCTGCCGCCTATGTGGTCGTACAGGAACAGGCCGGCGCGTATCAGCCAGGCCGGCCGCATCCCGGCGCCCAGCGGCAGGACGAAACGCATCGGCCATACGATGTGCGGGGCGATCGCCAGCAGCCGCTCGCGCTCGGCCAGGGCCTCGCGCACCAGGCGAAACTCGTAATATTCCAGGTATCTTAGGCCGCCATGTATGAGTTTCGTGCTGGCCGCACTGGTGTGTCCGGCCAGGTCGTCCTGCTCGACCAGGCAGACTGACAGGCCACGTCCGGCGGCATCCCGGGCAATGCCGGTGCCGTTGATGCCGCCGCCTATGATGAGGAGGTCGTACACGCAATCTCCAAGGTGAAGGAAGAAAGGCCTTCCTTTTCGAAAAGCGGAAACCTTTACGCCGCTGTCGCCGGTTGTGGCCACCGGGCGGGCGCATTGCCTGGTGGCGGGACCAGGATTGGCCTTCGGTGATAAGGGCTGCTTGCCTTTCTCGCCTACCAGCCACCTTGAAACATCCCTTGCCTTCCCGGCGCCGCGCACGCCAGACTCCTGCCACCATGCAAGCTTCGAACTGGACGCCGGGAAGCTGGCGCACCCACCCGATCCACCAGGCGCCCACCTATCCGGACGACGCCGCCCTCGCCGCCGCCGAGGCGCGGCTGTCCGGCTACCCGCCACTGGTGTTCGCCGGCGAGGCGCGCCGGCTGAAGGACGCGCTGGCCCAGGCGGCGGAGGGCAAGGCCTTCGTGCTGCAGGGCGGGGACTGCGCCGAAAGTTTCGCCGACTTCAACGCCAATTCGGTGCGCGACACCTTCCGCGTGCTGCTGCAAATGGCCGTGGTGCTCACCTTCGGCGCCACCGTGCCCGTCATTAAAATCGGCCGCATGGCCGGCCAGTTCGCCAAGCCGCGCTCGTCGGAGACGGAGACGGTGGCGGGCGTCTCCATGCCCAGCTATCGCGGTGACATCATCAACGGGCCGGCGCCGGAGGCCGCCGCCCGTGTGCCCGACCCCGCGCGCATGGAAACCGCGTATTTCCAGTCCGCCGGCCGGATGAACCTGCTGCGCGCGTTCGCCAATGGCGGCTACGCGGACCTCCACCAGGTGCATCGCTGGAACCTCGATTTCGTCGCCCGCTCGCCCTTGGCGGCCCGCTACCAGGACCTGGCTACCCGCATTGACGAGACGCTCGGCTTCATGGCCGCCTGCGGCATAGGCAGCGGCAACACCGCCCAGATACGCGAGACCGAGTTCTACACCAGCCACGAGGCCCTGCTGTTGCCCTACGAGCAGGCGCTGACCCGAATCGACAGCACGAGCGGCGATTGGTACGGCTGCTCGGCCAATTTCTTATGGATCGGCGACCGCACGCGGCAGGTGGACGGCGCCCATGTCGAGTTCCTGCGCGGCGTGCGCAACCCGGTGGGCCTCAAGGTGGGCCCGACCACGCCGGCGGACGACTTGCTGCGGCTGATCGACTTACTGAACCCTGCCGACGAGCCGGGCCGGCTGACGCTGATCTCCCGCATGGGCGCGGAACGAGTCCGCTCGCATCTGCCGCCGCTGCTGCGCGCGGTTCAGCGAAGCGGGCGCCGCGTCACCTGGCTGTGCGACCCGATGCACGGCAACACGGTCAGCACCGCCGGCGGGGTGAAGACGCGCAGCTTCGACAGTATTCTGGCGGAGTTGCGCGGCTTCTTCGACGTGTTTGCCGATGCTGGCGCACGACCGGGCGGCGTGCACGTCGAGATGACCGGCCAGCCGGTCACCGAGTGCGTGGGTGGTGCGCATCTGCTTACAGAAGCCGATTTATCCGAGCGTTACGAGACGTTCTGCGATCCACGCCTGAACGCGGAACAGGCGTTGGAGCTGGCCTTCGTGGTAGCGGCGGAGCTGAAGGCACGGCGCGCGGCCGGGGCTGCCATTGCGGCGTAAACGAGCCGGGCAGCTTGCGCCTTCTTGAAACACAGGACTGAGAAGTTTTGACTGCGCCGCCGCGGTTTTTTGGCAGGGATGCGTGATACCTGCGCTCACCCTGCTCCTCGCCTGCCAATTGGGTGGCGAGATCGCGTCGCAGGCGCTGCACCTGCCTGTGCCAGGACCGGTTCTCGGCATGGTGTTGCTGGCTGTCCTGCTGATTACCCGAGGCAGGCTCGGCCTGGAACTCGGGCAGGCGGCAGACTTCCTGTTGCGCCATCTCAGCCTGTTTTTCGTGCCCGCCGCCGTCGGAGTCATCTCGAACGGCGCGCGCATCATCCGTGAGTGGTGGCCGTTGAGCGTGGCCCTCGTGGTCTCGACCGCCCTGGCCATCATGGTCACGGCGCTGGTGTTCCAGTCCGTGGAACGGCTGCTCACGCGCCGCCTGCGCCCGTGATCCATTCCGGCCACGCAGTGATTGTGGGCGTGTGGGTCTACCTCCACACCCAGCCGCTGTTATGGCTTACGGCGACGTTGGCGGCCTATGCAGCGGGGCTGCTGCTGCACGAACGGGCCGGGCGTTCGCCGTTGGTGAACCCGGTGGCTGTTGCGGTGGCCCTGCTGGTCAGCGTGCTCCTGGCAACCGGCACGACTTACGACACCTATTTCGACGGTGCGAAATTCGTGCATTTCCTGCTTGGTCCGGCAACGGTGGCGTTGGCGGTGCCGTTGTTCCGCAACCGCCACGTCGTCGCCCGCGCCATCCTGCCGATCACCGCGGCGCTGCTGGCCGGGTCGGCTACGGCGGCTTGTTCCGCCATGGCCATAGGCTGGGCGCTGGGTGCGCGATGGCAGACCGTATTGTCACTGGCGCCGAAATCCGTGACGACGCCGATCGCGATGGGCGTGTCCGAACGCATAGGCGGGTCGCCGTCTCTGACGGCGGTTCTGGTAATCCTGACGGGCATCATCGGTGCGGTTATCGTCACCCCGTTGCTGAACATGCTGGGCGTGCGGGATTGGCGCGCGCGCGGCTTTGCAGTCGGGCTCGCCGCGCACGGGCTAGGCACGGCGAGGGCCTTCCAGGTGCACGAGATGGCCGGCACGTTCGCAGGCATCGCCGTGGGGCTCAACGGCATTGCTACGGCCATACTAGTGCCTTTGCTGGTCGAGTTCCTGAGGTGATGTGGGGCATGACCTTTGAAGCAAGGTTGGGGCTCTGCCCCAAACCCCGCTGGGGCCTTGGCCCCCGACCACATTTTGTTTGTGGGGGTTTATAAGGTTTTACGGGCGACTGTCGGGAGCGGGGTCCAGGGGCAGAGCCCCTGGCCGTGCCAAGCCTTTATCCAAGGAGAGAGGCCCGAAAACAGGCCAGAAGCGCGCCAGGCCCGGGATAGACCTGCGAGCATCCACCGGCCCGGAGATCCGCTTCGGTAAATCCGCCGCACAGCATTCCAATCGTGCGCATTCCCGCCTTGCCGGCCGCCTGTGCATCGTAGGGCGTGTCGCCGATAGCCACCGCGTCTGCCGCATCCACGCCGAGTTTCTTGAGCGCGACCTGGAAGATGTCCGGCGAGGGTTTCGACTTCTCGGCGTCCTCCGACGATGTCTGCACGTCCACCAACTGCGCAATGCCGGCGATCTTGAGGTATTTTTCCAGCTCATTTTGTTTCGCCGATGACGCGACAGCAACTTTCAAGCCTGCGTCGCGGACCCGCGCCAGTAGTTCCGGGACGGCGGAGAATGGACGTACCATCGGCAAGTAATGGTCGCGAAAGCGTTCGCCGCGCCAGCTCTCCATCGCCTCGCCGTGGTCCTGCTGCTCGGCCTCGCTGAGGAAGACAGGGATGAGCTGGTCACCGCCTTTGCCGATGTGGCTGCGCGCCTGCTCGAACGTCACCTGGTGGCCAAACTTTTCGAACGCGTCCTGCCAGGCGCTGGCGTGCAGGTCTACCGAATCGACGAGGGTGCCGTCGATGTCGAAGATGGCGGCTTTTGTCATGGATCGGGGCTTCCGTTGTACGGCGCAGCAGCGCGGCTGGGTTGGGGCGGTGCCATCAACGTTTCGCGGGCTGGCAAGGTCGCATTGCGGGGCAGCATCGAATCGATATTTCACCGCTCGCTGGTCTCTGGTAATGAGATCGCGATGCCTGACATGTTCAACCGTCGCGTCGTTCTGGGTTTGAAGGTGTTTGGCTGGTGCAGCGCGGTTCTGGCGCTCGCCTTGGGGCTGGGCGTCCTGTTGGGCTGGATCGCCGGCGTTCCGGAAGCGGTGACAATACGGCCGGGGCTGGCCGGCATGGCGCCGGTCACGGCAGCCTGCTTCGTCGTCTCCGGCCTGTCGCTGGCCGCCTGGAAGCTGGATTGGACGCGGACGGGCCGTTGGCTGGCCATGCTGCTGCTGACAATGGCGCTGGCCGTGCTGGCCGGGTACGCGGCAACCGGACGCGACGTGCTGAACCCATTCTTAGGCAACCGGCTGGCGGTGCCGGGCGGCGTGATCGTCGGCATTACCGCACGTGCCACGGCCTGCGGCTTCCTGCTGCTAGGGGCGGCGCTCGCGGTGCTCGATGTAGAAACCCAGACGCAGCGCCTGGTCCTGTTGATTTCCGGAGCCGCGGGCCTGCTTCTGTCCGGCCTGGCGCTGCTCGGCTATGCCTATGGGGTCGAAGGGCTCTACGCGGTCCGCTTCTACAGCACCGTGGCGTTGCACACGGCTTCCGGCCTGTTCGTGCTCTATCTCGCCTGCCTTGTGCACAAGCCGGAACGCGGCTGGGCCGCGGTGCTTGCCTCCGCGCGGCCAAGCGGCACCGCCACCCGGGTGCAATTGCTTCTGACGCTGCTGGTTCCGCTGCTGGCCGGCACCGTGCTGCTGCACGCGCTGCGCCGGGGCGAGATCGCGCCCAGCTTTGCACTGGCAGCTCTGGTGGCGCTGTCCAGCATTCCGCAGATGGCGCGCATCTTCTTCGACGGCCGCATGCTGGACCGGTTGGACATGGAGCTGCGCGGCGCTGCAGACCGGCAGCGCCAGCTCAGCGAGGAGCTGGAAGAGCGCGTGCAGGCGCGCACGGCCGAGTTGCAGACTTCCGAGGACGCCCTCCGGCAATCCCAAAAGATGGAAGCGGTGGGCCAGCTTACGGGCGGGCTGGCGCATGATTTCAACAATCTTCTGACAGGCATCATCGGCAGCCTGGAGCTTCTGCAGTCCCGCGTCGTGCAGGGCCGGCTTGCCGGCATCGAGCGCTATGGACAAACCGCTCTGGACGCCGCCATGCGCGCGGCAAGCCTGACACACCGGCTGCTGGCCTTCTCCCGCCGCCAGACGCTCGACCCCAAGCCGATCGACGTCAACGCCCTGGTGGAAGGGTTAGGCGAGCTGTTACGGCGTACCATCGGCCCGCAGGTGACGCTGCGGACGGTGCTGGCGCCCGGTCTGTGGCTGACGCTGCTGGACCCGAACCAGATCGAGAACGCGCTGTTGAACCTGGCGATCAACGCGCGCGACGCAATGCCGGAGGGCGGGCTGCTCACGATAGAGACGCGCAACGAGACTCTGGACACCGCGGCGGAAGACGGCTTGGCCTCCGGCCAGTACGTGGCCTTAAGCGTCGGCGACACCGGTGCAGGCATGGCGCCGGAGACGATCCGGCGCGCCTTCGATCCGTTCTTCACCACCAAGCCGATCGGCGAAGGCACCGGGCTTGGCCTGTCGATGGTCTATGGCTTCGTCCAGCAATCGGGCGGGCGCGTGCGTATCGCTTCCCAAGTCGGGCAGGGTACCACCGTGCGCATCATCCTGCCCCGGCATTGCGGCCAGCCTGCCGATCTGGCGGACGTGGCCCCGCTTCCCGCGGCTGCGGGAGACGGGCAGGGGCGCACCGTGCTCGTGGTCGATGACGAACCAAGCGTGCGCATGCTGGTCTCCGACGTGCTGGACGATCTCGGCTACACGGTGATCGAGGCGGAGGACGGCCGGGGAGGGTTGGAGATATTGCGGTCAGGCCGCCGGGTGGACCTGCTGATAAGCGACGTGGGCCTGCCAGGTGGCATGAACGGCCGGCAAATGGCCGATGCCGGGCGCATCCTGCGGCCGGGCCTGAAGGTGCTTTTCATCACCGGCTATGCGGAGACGGCCGCGCTGGGCGAGGGCCATCTCAGCGGCGGGATGCAGGTGCTGACGAAGCCCTTCGCCATGGGAACCCTGGCCGAGCGGGTTGGCGCGCTGGTGTGATGGCGTGGGGCGGAAGCTTAAGCAAGGTTGGGGCTCTGCCCCAAACCCCGCTGGGGCCTTGGCCCAGACCCCATTTCTTCGAAGTGCGGGAAAACGGGTTCTAGGGACGACTGTCCGGGAGCGGGGTTTAGGGCAGAGCCCCTGGCCTTTCCGAATTGCCACAAGCGCATCAAAACAGAAAAGAAGCTTCACTTCGTTTCATCACGTTTCACAACAGGCAGGTCCACGAAACTTGTGGCCTGTCCTGCGTCGAATATCTTCACCGCCGCCGGCTTGTAGTCCGCCGGCTTGGCAAAGAAGATGTTCTTGACGAATGTCTGCGGGTTGCGGTCGTAGAGCGGGAACCAGCTCGATTGTATCTGCACCATCACGCGATGGCCCGGCAGGAAGACGTGGTTCGCGGTCGGCAGCGTGAACTTGATTAGCTGCTTCTGGTCGGATGGCATGGCCTCCGGCTTGGCAGGGTCGTTGCGGTAGCGCGCACGCATGATGTCGGCAGACACCATAAGCTGGTAGCCGCCGAGTTTGGGATCGCGGCCTTCCTGATCGGGATAGACGTCGATTAGTTTCACCACGAAATCGCCATCCGTGCCGGTGGTCGATGCCTGCAAATTGGCCACCGGCTGGCCGGCGATCTGCAGCGGTTCGGTCAGCGGCGGCGTGCTGTAGCTGAGCACGTCCGTGCGGGAAGCCGGGTCGCGCTGGTCGCTGGTCAGCCAGGTCTGCCAGCTTCGCTCGCCTGCCTCGCCTTCGATGTGCACAGGTCGGGGCAAATACGGGACAGGCCGTGACGGGTCGGAGATGTAGCTGTCGAACCCTTTTACCGAGGCGGCCGGCGGCGTCGTGGCGAGCTTGAAGCCGGGCTGCAGATACATCGGCGTATGGTCGATGCGGCAACCGTCGTCGCAGCCGGACGGCCAGGACGGTAGGCCGTGCCATTCATTGGCGCCGGTCTCGTAGGCGTTCACAGTCGCCAGGCCAAGCGGCGGCGCGTCGTCCTTCAGAAAATGGTCGAAAAATGGCCGCAGCAGATGCGCGCGAAAATAGGCGGCCGTGTCGCTGCCGAACGCGATGTTGCCGACTGCCGAGCCGTCCAGCCGTTCCTGGTGGTGGAACCAGGGGCCGATGACGAGGAAGAGGTTGTTGTCCGAGTCGTGCGGCTTCACCGCGTTCCAGACGGCGATGTTGCCGTAGATGTCTTCCTGGTCCCACAGCGAATGAACCAGCATGGTGGGCACTGACAGCCCTTGCTGGGCCAGCAGCTTGTCGATCGCCTGGCCTTGCCAGAACGCGTCATAGGCCGGGTGGAACATCAGCTTGCTGGCGAATCCGGTCTGCTCCAGCCCGTGCAGTTTCGCCATGTCGCCGGCGGAACCCGCGGACAGCCAGGTGTCGTAATCGTCGTAGAAGTCCGTCCACCATTTCAGGCTGCTGTCGCGCCTAGCCTCCTGGTCGTGCACATACACCAGGCTGTCCTGGCGGAACGCGCCGTTGTGGAACCAGTCATCGCCGCGCCAGCCGTCGACCATGGCGTTGATCGGCACAGCGGCGCGCAACGCCGGATGCGGATGGAACAGCGCCATCAGCGAGGTAAAGCCGTCATACGAAATGCCGAGTATGCCGACGCGTCCGTTGCTCTCGGGCGTGTTGTGAACCAGCCAGTCGATCGTGTCCCAGGTATCGGTCGAGTGATCAACCTGTGTGTTGTTGAGCGGCCCGCGTAGCGGCCGTGTCATCACGTAATCGCCCTCGGAGCCGTGCTTGCCGCGCACGTCCTGTACAACGCGTATGTAATTGTCGTGCTCGATCAGTTCGTCGGCCACGTCATGGTCGCCCATCACCTCGCTCAAATGCGCGCTGCTCAGATTGCCGAAGCGTTCCTCCGCGCCGTAGGGCGTGCGGGACAGCAGGATAGGCGCATGTGCGGCGCCACGCGGAATGATGATGACGGTGTGCAGCTTCACGCCATCCCGCATCGGTATCATCACCACGCGCTTGGTGTAGTCGAACGTGTCCAGCCTGGGCGTGAAGGTGGCGGGTGTTTCACTGACGAGCGGCGGCGGTGGCGTGTTGGGAGCAGCGGCAATCGTCAGGGTTGTTGCACAGGCCAGCAGGAAACGTTTCAAATCGGGATGCCCTCTAAGGGAGAAAGGAAGGCCTTCTTTTTGAAGAAAGAAGCAAAAACTTTTACTTCCCGCCTTTGTGGCGCTCGTGCACCATCTACAGATGACGTGCTTTGCCGCTTGCGTACGTCAGTCGATTTCGAACATGCCTTCGATCTCCACCGGCGCATCCATCGGCAGCGACGGCACACCCACGGTCGCGCGCGCGTGCCGGCCGGCCTCGCCGAATATTTCAACCGCAAGGTCGGATGCACCGTTCATAACCGACGGGTGCCGGGTGAAATCGGGGGTGCATGCGATGAACCCGCCCAGCCGCACGACACGCGCCACGCGGTCCAGGTCGCCGTCACACGCGTTCGACAAATGGGCGAGCACGTTCAGCAGGCACTGGCGCGCGGCAGCCGCGCCGTCCGCGTCGCTGACCGCCGCGCCGAGCTTGCCGGACCAGCCGAGCTTGCCGGACACCATCGGAAGCTGGCCGGATACCACGACCAGGTTGCCGGTGACCACGTAGGGCACGTAGGTTGCAACCGGCGGCTGCGCGGGCGGCAGCGTTAAGCCGAGTTGCGAAAGCCTTGACGCTGTACGTCCGTCCATGTGTGTCTCTCCCGAGAAGGGTTGGGGTGCTTTCACTCGGTTCTCTGCCCGGGCGCAAGGGAGGATGATACCGCTCGCCCGAACAGTTGACCTTCGGAGAGCGACAGGCTTTGCCTCGAACCTACGAAAACACCGCCCGCCGACTCACCCCCAAGTTTTCCAGGTAGACACGCAACCCCGTGACCGCAGGCGCCAACGAGACAGGGTCTGGGGCCAAGGCCCCAGCGGGGTTTGGGGCAGAATCCCATTCTTGCCAAACCATCAGAACCTTCTCCTTCGCCGGAGGGCCTCAGGTCGGGCTGAACTGCAAGTCCGCCAGCCTCGCGTAAAGGCCACCTTCCCGTACCAGCGTGTCATGCGTGCCCTGCGCCACCATCTGGCCGCGCTCGATCACGATGATGCGGTCCGCGCGCCGTATGGTGGCCAGGCGGTGTGCGACCACCAGTGTGGTGCAGCCATGTCCCAGCACGGTAAGCGCATGCTGCACGGCCGCCTCGCTTTCGGAATCCAGCGCGCTGGTCGCCTCGTCCAGCAGCAATATCGGCGCGCGGCGCAGGATCGCGCGTGCGATCGCCACGCGCTGCCGCTGCCCGCCGGACAGCCGCACGCCCTTCTCGCCCAGGAAGGTGTCCAGCCCGTCCGGCAATTCGTGCAGGAAATCAGCCGCCGCCGCGCCGACCGCCGCGCGCACTTCCGCGTCCGTGGCATCCGGCCGGCCATAGCGCACATTCTCCCACGCGTTCGCGCTGAAGATGACCGGATCCTGCGGCACCACGGCCAGCCGGGCTCGCAAGGCGGCAGGATCGGCGTTGCGCACATCCACGCCGTCGACGCGCACCGTGCCGGATTGCGCGTCGTAGAAGCGCAACAGCAGTTGGAAGATCGTGGTCTTGCCGGCGCCGGACGGGCCGACCAGCGCCACGGTCTCGCCAGGCTGCACTGCAAAGCTCAGCCCGTCGAGCGCAGGCGCCTCAGGACGTGACGGGTAGCGGAAGGTGACCCGCTCGTACAAGAGTGTGCCAAGCGAGGGCTCCGGGAAACGCTGCGGATAGGCGGGTGCGGCAATCAGGGGACGTTCCGCCAGCAGGTCCGTCAGGCGGTCGGCCGCGCCCGCCGCCCGCTGCATCTCCCCCCAAAGCTCCGACAGGGTGCCGCCGGCGCCCGCCAGCGTGACGGCGTAGAAAACGAAGGCCGCAAGGTCACCGCCGGTCATCCGGCCGGCGATCACGTCCTGCCCGCCCACCCACAGGCTGAACGTGATCGCGCCAAAGCCCAGCAGGATCACCACGAACACCAGCAGCGCACGCGTCCGGATGCGACGCACTGCCGCCGCCACGGATTGTTCGATCCGGTCGGAGAAGAGCCGGCGATCGACTGACTCGTGGGTGAAGGCCTGCACGGTTGAGAGCGCCGTCAGCGTCTCCTCCGCATAGGCGCCAAGGTCGCCGATGCGGTCCTGTGCCAGGCGGGAGAGTTTCTTCTCACGCCGGCCGAACACGATGAGCGGTATTAAAACTACGGGCACCACAAGGACCACGATGCCGGCGAGCTTGGCGCTGGTGGCGATCAGCAGAGCGAGCGCGCCCACGGCCATGAGCAGGTTGCGTACCCACATGGAGATCGCAGAGCCGACCAGCGTTTGCAGCACGCTGACGTCGGCCGTCATGCGGGAGAGTATGTCGCCGGTACGCGCTGTCTCGAAGAAGCCGGGCGAGAGGGAGATAACGTGGTTGTAGAGCGCCCGGCGCAGGTCGGCGCCCACGCGTTCGCCCAGCCAGGAGATCAGCGAGAAGCGGGTGTAGGTGGCGACCGCCAGCGCCGCCACGACGGCGAACATGCCGAACGCCGCCATGTTGAGCGATGCGGGGCTACGATTGCCGAAGCCGCTGTCGATCAGGTGACGCAGGCCCTGGCCGATGCCGAGCACCAGGCCGGCCGCCACCAGCAAGGAGAGGCTCGCCCCCGCGACGTGCCAGAGATACGGCCGAACGAACGGCAGCAGCAGGCGAAGCGAGCTGGGCGAGGCACGACTCCTGAGTTCCGCGGTCATACGCCGCCTCCCGCCCGCGCCCAGGCAGGCGGGCGGCGCTCGAGAAAGGCGGCCACGCCCTCGCGTCCGTCCGGCGTCGCCCGTTGCGACGCGATGCGCCGCCCGGTCTCTTGCGTCAGCGCGTCGTCCACGCTGCGGCCCTCGCATAGAAACACCAGCGACTTGGCTTCCGCCTGCGCCTGCGCTGATCCTGCGAGCAGGGCGGTAATCAGCGCCTCACGCGCGGTGTCGAGCGCCGCCGGCGGCGCTACCTCGTGCACCAGCCCGATCTGCTGTGCGTGTTGCGCGGTGAACACTTCCGCCGTGGTGAAATACCGCCGCGCCTGCCGGGCGCCGATGGCGTTGATGACGTAGGGGCTGATCGCCGCGGGGATCAGCCCCAGCTTGACTTCGCTCAGGCAGAACTTCGCGCCCTCGGCCGCCAGCACGATGTCACAGCACGCGACGAGGCCGACCCCGCCGCCATAGGCGTTGCCCTGCACCACGGCGAGCGTCGGCTTCGGCAGGCGGTCCAGCGTGCGCATCAGGCCGGCGAGACGGGCGGCATCGGCGATGTTCTCCGCTTCGCCGTAGCTGGTCATGCGCCGCATCCAGCCGAGATCCGCGCCCGCAGAAAAGCTGCGTCCGGTGCTGGCCAGCACAAGCAGGCGCGTGTCCGGGTCGCGGCCGATCTCCTCCAGCTTGTCGGTCAGCGTACCGATCAGCACGTCGTCGAACGCGTTGTGCTTGTCCGGATTATCGAGCGTCAGCGTGGTCACGCCGCGCGGGTCGGTGTCGGTCAGGATCACTGGTGCAGCCTACTGGAGAGTATCGTGTTGTAGATGGGCGCACCCGGACGCCGCGGAGGCAAGGCAGCAGAAGTTTTTCGGCTACTATCCAAAAAGCGCCTTCGCCTTCCTTCAAGGGCCGAAATAGGAATTCACCAGAGCCTCGCTTACGTCGCCAAGCGAAGCCGGGTCCCACCTCGGCGCCCTGTCCTTGTCGATCACTGCCGCCCGCACGCCCTCCACAAAATCGTGGCTTCGCATGCAGGACACGGCCAGTAACAGCTCCTGCGCCAGCGCCTGGTCCAGGTCGCTCATCGCCTCCGCTTCCCGCAACGCCCGCAAGGTCACCTTAAGCGAGGAAGGCGACTTGCCCGCGATTTCCCTTGCCGCCGCCTGCGCCGCCGGATGTTCGCTGGCGTGCAGCGCATCCAGGATCAGCTCGATTGTGGAATGTCGGTAGCAATCATCCATCCAGGCACGGTCGGCGCCGACCGCGGCAGGCGGCGGCGGCTCGGCGGCCTCGTCCAGGCAGGCGGCCACGGCCGCCTTCGCCTCGCAGGCGCACAGGCTTGCCGCCAGAGCAGGCAGGGCGGCGGAGGAGACGAAATAGTCGGCGAGACCGGCCAGTATGGCGTCCGCGGCGCCGACCCGCGCGCCGGTCAGCGCCAGATGCAGCCCCAGAGGCAGCTTGCGGCTCAGCAACCAGGTGGCGCCCACATCGGGGAACAGGCCGATCCCGGTCTCCGGCATGGCGAGCATTGTCCGCTCAGTCACCACCCGGTAGCTGCCGTGTGCGGAGACGCCGACGCCCCCGCCCATCACCACGCCGTCCATGAACGCCACGTATGGCTTGGGAAACGCCGCGATGCGTGCGTTCATCCGGTATTCCGCGCCGAAAAACGCGGCCGGCACGGCCGTGTCGCCGGCCCGCGCTGCCTCGTAGAGCAACCGGATGTCACCACCGGCGCAAAGCGCCCGCCCGCCGGCGCCGTCCACGATGACCAGAGACACGGCCGGATCGCCGGCCCAGCCGATCAGCGTGGCGTCGATCGCCTCGCACATCTCCTGTGTGAGGGCGTTCAGCGCCTGCGGCCGGTTCAGCGTGATACGGCCGGCATGTCCCTCGATCCGCGTCTCGACATCGGCCATGTCAGGCAACGCCCGCCGATTTCAGCAATGCGCGCGAGACGATCACCCGCATGATCTCGTTGGTGCCTTCCAGTATCTGGTGCACGCGCAAGTCGCGCACGATCTTCTCCACGCCGTACTCCGCCAGGTAACCATAGCCGCCATGCAGCTGCAGCGCCTGGTTGGCAACGTTGAAGCCCGTGTCGGTGACAAACCGCTTCGCACTCGCGCACAGCATGCCGGCGTTGGCTGCCTTGGCATCGAGCGCGCCGGCCGCGCGCCACAAAATGCTGCGTGCGGCTTCCAGTTCGGTGCTCATGTCGGCCAAGCGGAACTGCAGCGCCTGGAACTCTGCCAGTTTCTGCCCGAAGGCGCGGCGCTCGCCCATATAGGCCAGCGTCTTTTCCAGCGCAGATTGCGCGCCGCCCAGCGAGCAGGCCGCTATGTTGAGCCGGCCGCCATCCAGCCCGGCCATCGCCATCCTGAAGCCGGTGCCCTCGGCACCCAGGCGCCGGGATGCCGGCACGCGGACGCCTTCCAGGATCACCTGCCGCGTCGGCTGGGCGTTCCACCCCATCTTACGCTCGTTGGCGCCGAAGCTGAGGCCGCGGTCGCCAAGCTCCACCAGGAAGGCGCTCACCCCGCCGGCACCGGGACCGCCCGTGCGCGCCATGACCAGGTAGATATCTGCGGCGCCCGCGCCGGAGATGAACTGCTTCACACCGTCCAGCACGTAGTCGCCGCCGTCGAGCCGCGCCCGCGTGGTCAGTGACGCAGCGTCCGAACCGGCGCCAGGCTCGGTCAGGCAGTAGGCGCCCAGCCTTTCCATGCGGCAGAGCCCAGGCACCCACGCCGCCCGTTGCTCCTCGCTGGCGAAGCGGTCGATCATCCAGGTGACCATGTTGTGTATGCTGATATAGGCCGCCACAGCCGGGCAGCCGGTGCTCAGCGCCTCGAAGATCAGCGCCGCGTCCAGCCGCCCCAGCCCGGTGCCGCCATGCTGCTCACCCACATAGATGCCGGCCATGCCGAGTGCCGCCGTCTGGCGTATGACATCGACCGGAAAATGCTTCTCAGCATCCCAGCGCAGCGCGTGCGGCGCCAGATGCGCGTCGGCAAAGCCACGCGCCATGTCCACGATCGCGTGCTGGTCATCGCTCAGCGTGAACGGGGCAGGGGGAGCCGCCGGCATCATGCTGTCCATCGGGGTGGCCTCCTTCGGCAATCGTTTCTGGGTGTGTGCCACCCCGGAATATGGGCGGCAAACGCGGCGTGACAGGACGGTCGCACTTAGTTTCGTGTCGCCGTCTGTCAGGTGGGCGGCCAAAAGCGGCAACATTCAGGAACTGGCCGATGACGTCGCCCAAACCGCCGGCATCGCGAAAGCGCGGGGGATGGGCACTCGGTGCGGCAACCTCGGCCATAACTACCGCCGGGGAGGAAGCGTTGAAAAGCTGGCGCATCGGAGCCTTGTCACCGTGCAATTCGCGCCGGAGCTCTGCGTCCGGGAGCGCTGGCGGGCCCGGCGCCAGCTAGGCCGGCTCGGGCACAATCCCGAACGCTGCCAGGAAGATCGGCTCGCCGTAATCGCCGGCTTCTTCGTCGGCCGTCACCTTTATCACGTGGCCGCCTATCGCCGAGCCGGAGGCTACTGCCTTCTCCGCGCGCCTTTCTCCTTCCGCAGGAGTGCGGCAGGCTACGGGCACGCCCGGCGTGACGGCGCCGCGTTTGCCTCGCGTGTAGGGAAGAAAGACGATCCGTTCAGCAGTCGCCATGGCCGACTCGAGTGTTCATGAAATCCTCCGTGCTGCGGTCCAGCCTAGCGGCAATTGGCACATCACGGGCGAAAAGCCTGGCTGCGTGCCGTGATTCAGCTTGCAAGCAAGGGCAGCCGCCTGCGATAAGCCGCCTCCCGCCGCCAGACCGTTTCAGGCAGGCCCGTGCTTGCGCTTCGGAAAATCGAGCGGCAGCGTGTGCCAGAACGGCGTCGGTTCGCCTAGGAGCAGCCACCGTGTCTCAGCCTTCGTTGCGGATAACCCATTTCGAGGCGCAGACCCCGCCCGCCGACTACGTGTTCGATGTCTGGAACCCGCTCGAAGGCAAATACGAGCGTATGCCGAGTTTCGAAGACGGCATGGAACGCGTGCAGCGCATCGCGCAGGCGATACGCGAGATGTGGGTGAGCAAGGATGACAAGCTGGCGACGCTGAACAGCCCGCCGGCGCCAGTGCCCGGCGAAGAGTTTGCGGAGTTTCGCGTCACCGCCCAGGCGCAGCGCAGCTACGACATACGTAGTTTCGACGCGCCGGAATGGAGCTATTTCCGCGGCTATATCAGCCAGGCGGCCGAGCGTATCAGCGGCGAGGTCGGCTTCGTGCTGGCGCCGTCACTGAAGCCGGCGCCACCGGCCCAGCGTGCGCAGGCTAAATCGGCGTAAGCAAACAATTGGCTGGCAGCCTGTATAAACGCCGCTGCTGATCTCCGACCACCTGCTGACGAGAGCGCTATGCAGGCGATGAGATCAGGCTTCTTGCTTCTATCTTCAGGGAAGACAGTCTGCCTAGCGCTGATTGCTGACGAGCGGATTCAAATTATAACTGAAGCCCCAGTTCACCGGCACGAATTGCTGGAAGTGCTGGTTGAACCAGACATATATCTGCGCGATCCCGGTCCGCGGCACATAAACGACATCGAACGGTGCCAGCACTACGTCAGCCGCCGGGTTTGTGCCCGTCATCGCGGCACGATAATCCACCGACAGCACAAGCGGACGGTTGCCGGTTGCGTGGCGCACGATGAACACGTGGGTGTCGTCGCCAGTGGTGCGCAGGCCACCCGCGCGCGCCACCGCCTGCAACAGCGTCAGCGTAGGCCCCTGCGTGGTGAACTCGCCGGGCGAGACGACGTCACCTGCCACATAGACGCGCGCGGGCGAGGCGCTTTTCACTTCCACCGTAAGCTTCGGGTCTTTCAATTCGCTGGCATAGGCGCGCTGCAAATCTGCGGCGATCTCGTCCGGCGTGCGCCCGGCTGCCTGCACGGATTGCACCAGAGTGGTGCCAAGCCGGCCGTCCGGCCGCACGGTCACGTCCTCGTCCAGTTCCGGCGCGGTGTAGAGCCGCACGCCCAGAACGTCGCCCACCTGGACCAGATAGGGCTGCGGCGACCCGGCGAGCGGTGCCGGCGGCAGGTCGTGCGCCGTCGGAACGCAGCCGCCGAGACAGACTGCCAGCACCACGAGCGGCAGCCGGACGCAGCTAGGTCCTGACGGCACCATCTACCTCGCCACGGCGTACGGCCTCGACCAACGGCACGCCCGTGATGCCTGGGTGAGCCTCGAGATAGGCGACACTGTCGAACCACGGGCCCGGGTCGGCGCCGCGCGGTCCGCCGACCAGCAGGTAATGGAAGACAGGATCGAGCGCCGCGCCTTCGGACAGAGCCGGGTTGGAGGCGATGTACCACGCCGCGTCGAATAGCGGGCTGGCGCGGACGAGGGCTGCGTCCTCCAGCACTTGCGGCGGCGGTGGCGTCCGTCGGCGGGACAGTCTGGCGAGCAACCCGCGGCGTGAATGGACGGGCAGCGTGACCGCCGGCAGGTCCGGCGCCCGCAAGGCGTTCAGCGCCGGCAGGTCGCGCGCCAAAGTTGCGAGCGCGTTGCGGGCCGCCGCCGCCGCCTCCAGCCGGACCCAGCTGCGAAGCCCGTCCCAACCGGTGTTGCGTGCCTCCATCTCCTGCAGGCTCGCCTCCGCCGTCTGCACCGCCTCCGCCAGTCGCGCCGCACGCGTGGCTGCCAGTGACAGCTCCTCCTCGTGGCGACGCGAGGCCGCGCGCAGGCCGTCGAGTTCCGCCTCACGCGCCGCCAGGGCAGCGCGGGCGGCCGCCAGTTCGGTGCGCACCGAGCGTTCGGCGTCCGCCACCGCCTCACGCTGCGCGGCGGCGGCATCGGCCCCAAGCTGCAGCCGGTCGGTGAACGCGGCCAGGTCACCCTCGGCGGCGGTAGCGGCCCGATCGACCAGGAAAGCACCGGCGGAGACGAAACGCGCATCGAATTCGATGACGGGCTGGTAGCCGAGTTCGGCAAACAGCTCGAACCATTGCGGCAGTTCGGGCAGCGCGGGGCTGGTGCCGGTGGTGTCCGTACCCAGCGGAGTGGTGGCCAGCAGCAGCCGGTCGCTGGCGCGGGCAAGCGCCTCGACCGTCAGGCGGGTAGCCGGCAAGTCCGCCGCGCCGGATGGTGCCAGCAGTACTGCCAGGTCGAAGCCTTGCGGCGGGTCCGCGCCGGCCAGCAGTTCTGCCGCGGCACCCGCTGCCTCCAGCTCGCCGGCTAGCGCCTCCGCGCCGTCGCCGGCCACCAGCACGGAGACCAGCATGAGTTCGGACACGAGCCGGTCGGCGATCGACATCACGCGGCGTCCCGCGTCGCGGTAGGACGGTCGGAGAGGGTGAAGGGAAAACGCGGGTCGAACGGGCCGGGAAGGTCGGCGGCCGATTCGGCCCGCTCCCGCGAGGCGAGGCACTCCAGCAGAAGGCCGCGCGGCGTTATGCGACCGGCCGCCAGGCTTTGCACGTTCATCCTGCTCTCGGGCTCGCTGGGCCAGCGGCCGAGGACGAAGCGGAACACAGCATCGGTGAACCGTGCAGGGCCAAGCCGGGCACAGTTTGCCTCAAGATATAGGCAGGCTGGATAGGCGGCCACGTCCGCCACTGTCCAGCCCTGCGGACGATGCAAGATGTCCTCCACGCGCTCCGAGGTCGGCGGGTCCAGTTCGGGCACGTCCACCCGCATGGGGGCGGCTGCGTCATGGGTAGGCATGTGCAGCATCACCATGCCGGACCCCGGCGGCAGCGGACGCAGCAGCCTTGCCTGAAAACCATGATGCCCATGGCCCAGGCCGCCTTGCAGCACATCGCGGCGGAACAGGCTGGCCATGGCCTCGGCTACCGTTTCCCCGGCATAGGTCACCTGCACGCGGCAGGCATCCGGCCGCTCGTCGTCGCGCACCCAACCCAGGAACACGCCGCTGGAGGTGAGTGCGTCGATCTTGCCCTGGATCAGGTTGGCGAACTCCGTGGCGTTCTGTTCCTTGCAGGAAGGACGGCATTCTTTCCTGAAAGACAGAAGAAAAAGGCTTTTGTCCACCCCTGCCGGGGCGCTTCGATGCCTTAGGGAAACACCTGGCAATCGCGGCGGCGGCTTGTGCCATCTAGCGCACAGCCAGGCCGCGCGCATACTGGTGCGGCAAGCGGGGGAGATCGCTGTTTGGAGATGCTGGGCGATTGGGCGGACGCGCCGGGCGTGGTGTTGAGCTGCCCAGGTCCGCTGCGCCGTCATACGGCGGCGTTGCGGCCCGCCGCAGGCCTGGCGTTGCCGCAGGCGCTGCTTGGCGGCGAGTCGCAACTGCTCGCCTTCGCGGCGTCCGTCTCCGGCGCCGGCGGCCGGCTGATGTTCGCCCCTTTCCCGGAGATGTTCGCCGGGCCGGCCAGCCTTCGCCCTGCCCTCGACCGGTTGGGCGCGGGCCACATGGGCGAGGTAGTGCATCTGCGCTTCGGCGGCGTGCGCTCCGCACGTGTGCTGAAAGGCGCGCGCAACGCGGCGGTGCTGGCCGAATGCATGGGCGCCCCCCTGCTGACCGCCAGCCACCATCCCTTCGCCAGCGGCCTCGTCTTGCCCGCCGCCATGCAGCGCGCCTACCGGCTGACGCCGGACGCGGTCATGGCTCAGAGAAGCGGCGGCGGACTCCTGCCTTTGCTGGACCTGCCGGAGAGCCTGGTGCGTGCCGCATTGCCGGCGCGGCTGGCCGATACGGCAGGGCTGGAAGCCGCCTGTCTTGACGGCTTCCAGTCCGACGCCTGGGCCGCCGGTCAGATACGGGACGCCCGCGCCTGTCCGACGGACGGAACGCCCTCCGTGCTCGTGCCGTGGAACATGGATCACCCCGGCAGCATCGTGCCCGAATTGCTCGTCAGGCTCGCCAGCCTGGCCACCCGGGAGGCGATGCCGCCGCGCATCATCCTGCTGCCGTTCAACTATATCGGCCAGACCGGCATCATCCGCGACGTGATCGCCAGGCTAGCCAATGCCGGCAGCGCCGTGCTGCGACGCATGTTCCTGGCCAGGGTACGCTCGCAAGAGGGGGTTGCCGCCCTGCGCAGCCTATCCCGGGTCGCCTGGGTGGATGGCAATGACCCCGAGCATTGGTGGACGCTCGGCCGGCTGGACGCGCACGGCATCACCGGCCTTCTCGTCGGCGCCGCGCGCCCGGACGTGCCAGGCCTGGAGGCGGACGAGCAGTTGCGCGTGCAGGCGGAAACCCGCTGCGGCGCGTTGATCTTCCTGGCCCGCCTGCCGTCGCCGCGCCGGCTCCCCGAGCTTCTGCGCCTGACCGCCGAACAGCAGGCGCTGACGCCTGCCGACAGGCCGGCCGCTCCCAGGCCTGTACGCCGGAAGAGCAAGGCACTCGTATGACCGCGCCCTTGCTGGCTGATGCCGCCGCCAGGCTGCAGGCGGCCGACGCGCAGGTCTATTTTGACATCTCGCCGCTGCTGGAGGAGCAGTGGACGGGTATACCCATCGTCGCCGCCGGCCTGGCTGGCGCTTTGCTGGCCCACATGCCGGCCCGGCTGCACTTCTTCCTGGGCGAGGCGGTCATCGGCCAGGACGTGGTCGCCGACGCCCTGCGTCGCCGCAGCGGACTGTTCCTCCTGCGTGCGCACCAGACCGGCCGCGCCCGGATCGACACTCTGCCCATCCTGCGGCCCGCCGGAGGGCCGACTCTCGGGGTGTTTCCCTCCGTCAAACCCATTCGCCGTGCTTTCGATGTCGAATGCAGCGTGTTCCACGACCTCTCCACGCTCGTGCTGCCCTATTTCCACATCAAGGGGAATGTGGACCACCACATGGAGGCGATGATGGCGGACATCGCCTCCGACGACCTGGTCGTTGCGGTGTCGCAAGCATCCGCCGACGACCTTGTGGCCTATCTGGGCGTGGACCCGGCGCGGATACTCGTCGCGCATAACGGGGTATCCTGGCCGGACGGCTTCGACGTGGAGGCCGCCAACCAGCGCGGGCCGGCCGGCGCCGAGCCCTATGTCCTGATCCTCGGCACGCGCGAGCCGCGCAAGAACGTCATGCTGGTGTTCAAGATGCTGGCGGCGCATCCGGCGTTGCTGGACAGCCACCGTTTCGTCTTCACCGGCAAGATGGGCTGGCTAGAGGAGCAGCACGCGCTGCCCGCCAGGCTGGAGCCTGCCCGCGCTGCCGGCCGAATCGTGTTCACCGGTTTTGTCGATGACTTCACCAAATACCGGCTGCTGGCGGGCGCCGAGGCGACGTTGTATCCGTCGCTGTTCGAAGGCTTCGGCCTGCCGGTGCTGGAAAGCCTTTCGGCCGGTACGCCGTGCGCCGCAACCTGGAGCAGCAGCATCCCCGAAGTGGGCGGCGCGTGCTGCACCTATTTCGACCCGCTTTCCGCCGGCGACATGCACCGCGCATTGGCGGAGTTGCTGGCGCGGCGGGACCGGGCGGGGCTGCGGCTTGCCTGCCTGGCGCGGGCAGCGCTGTTCAGTTGGGAGGCCAGTGCGGGTGGGATAATCGGCGGCTTGCTGCGGTGCTGGTCCGAGGAAAGGCCAGGGGCTCTGCCCTCCGGCGCCGCAGCCTCGGACAAATGGCGCGAGCGGCGCCGGCCCGCTAAGGACAGTCGTCCCGTGTCTGTCTGAAAACTCGCTCCGGCGGCCACTTGGCAGTGTTTTGCTCCGGTGCTCATGGCCCAAGAAGGCCATCTTGCTCCGCCGCTCCTGCGAAATAGGGTCTGGGGCCAAGGCCCCAGCGGGGTTTGGGGCAGAGCCCCATTCTTGCTGAAGCAAGCTCCCCACCCCTGAGCTCACTTAGCCGGCGCGAGAATGTCACCGAGACGATCCGCGACACCGGCAATGCGCTCGAGATGCGGGTAGCGCAGCCCGCCATGGTAATCGAGCCGGACCGTGCGGTAGCGCGCTCCGTCGCGCACGAGCAGTTCCAATGGCGAGGTGCCGTTGCGCGCGGAGGTGACTGCGTCGGTCAGGGTCTCCGGTCCGTCCAGTGCCAGCCCGTCCACCGCTGCCAGTTTGTTGCCGGGCGCCAGGCCGGCGCGGAAAGCGAGGCCGCCCCAGAGCACGGATTGCACCGTGCCGTCCGTGGCCAGCGACAGGCCGAGCGAGAAAGTCAGATCGGTGACCTTGCGCCGTGCGTCGGCGGATTTCTGCATTGGCGAGGGCGTGTCGGTGTAGGTCAGCTTCCAGCCACCGCGGGTGATGCCGTCCAGCGGCGCGCCCGGGCCGTGGCCGTCGAGGCGGGCGCGCAGGAAGCTGGCCCAGTCGTAAGGCTGGACCTGGTTCAGGGCGCGGACCACGTCTTCGAAAGTATAGGTGTGCACCGTCCAGTCGCCGTCATCGACGCCGAAGAACAGGCGGGCGAAATCGTCGAGCGATTTATGGCCGGCGGATTTCTCGCGTATCAGCGTGTCGGCATCCAGCCAGACCAGGGCGCCTTCCGGGTAATAGTCCCCGAAACGCGACCAGCTGCTCCAGCGCGAAGGCTTGTGCCAGGATATGATCGGGTCGTTCGTGGTGTCGGCCAGGCTGCGCCAGGCGCGGCCGGGCGTGGCGGCGTCTTCCTCGGCGGCGTCCAAGGCGAGCTGGTCGCGCGCCTGGGCGGCGTCAAGTATGCCGGAGCGCGCGGCCAGGACCTTGCCCCAATAGGTGGTCTGCCCCTCGTACACCCAGATCAGGTCGGTCTGCTCGGGGATCGTGTGGTCGTCGGGCGACCACAGGTCCGCCGGGCGGCGGAACTTGCCGTTCCAGGAATGGGTGTATTCGTGCGGCAGCAGGTCTCGCGAAGGCGCGGATTTCAGTGGGTCCGTAAAGTAGTTCTCACCGCTGCCGACTTCGCAGCTCCTTTGGTGCTCCAGGCCGATACCGCCCATCTCGGCGCTTACGGAGAACAGGAAATCGTAGTGGTCGTAATGATGGCTGCCAAAGGCGCGGGTGGCCTGCTGGACCAGGTTGCGGTGGGCCTGCAGGTCGGCGGGGTTCACCGCCAGATCCTGCGGCCGGTCGGCTACCACGTCCATGTGCACCGGCACCGCGGCGCCGGGCCCCAGGTCGATGCGGCTGAAATAGCGGCCGGCCAGCACCGGCGAGTCGAGCAGCGTCTCCAGCGGCACCGGCTTGAACGACACCGTGCCCTCCGCCTGCCGCTCGGTGGTGAGTGCGGTGGCGTATTGGAAGCCGGTCGGCAGGCGGACGGTGGGGTGCACCGCGATGTCACGCTGGAAGTAGCCTGCCGGGAACAGCAGTTCGGGGCGCCACTCCACCTCCACCATGTTGGCGGTCATCACCACACGGGCATCCTTGTTGTCCAGTGGCGAGAGGAACTGGAAGCTGGCCTGGATCGCGTGCGCGCCGGCCGGCACGGCGATGTGGAAGGCGCCCATGTCGACGCCGTCCCGCTGCCAGGCGGCCGGCTTGCCGTCCGCGGTGACTGTCAGGCCGGCCAGGGACGGCAGCGGGCCGGTCGGGCCGTGGTTGCCTGGCAGCCATTTCGGATAGAGCAGCGTGAGCTGGCCGTCCGGGGGGACGGGGATCGTTTCGGTGATCTGGACAATGTGCTGCTCGGTGTTGGTGGCATCGACGGACAGCTCGATCTGGCCGGGGAAGGGCCGATCCTGTGGTGTGGGCAAGGCAGGGGGTAGCGGCGCCTGGCTGGGGGCGGCGGCCAGAGCGGGGGTGGCCAGGAGGAGCAGGAGGGGGAAGAGGCGATTCATGAAGGAAGGAAGGCCTTCTTTTTTGAAAAACAGAAGCGAAAAACTTCTGACTCCCCGCTGGCGATGCAGCCTATCGGGCTCTGCCAGAGTGGCGGGCGCGGGCGCGGCATGCGCCTTCGCGCAACCGGACAAGCGAAAGTTTTCGGCCCTTTTTTCAAAAAAGGACTGTTTTCTTCCTTCCAGCCGCCACCTTGCCATCACTCCCGCACTGCGCAAGAACCCCCCGCCATGAGCGCCTTCTTTGAAGAAAAAGTCCTGTCGGTCCATCACTGGACCGACACCCTGTTCAGCTTCACCTGCACCAGGGATCCGAGCTTCCGCTTCAAGAGCGGCCAGTTCTCGATGATCGGCCTGCAGGTGGACGGCCGTCCGCTGCTGCGCGCCTACAGCATGGTCAGCGCCAGCTGGGAGGAGGAGCTGCAGTTCCTCAGTATCAAGGTGGCCGATGGGCCGCTGACGTCCCGGCTGCAGCACATCACCGCCGGCGACACGGTGCTGATCGGCCGCAAGCCGGTGGGCACGCTGCTGGCGGAAAGCCTGCTGCCTGGGCGCAACCTGTATCTGGTTGGCACCGGGACCGGGCTGGCGCCGTTCATGAGCCTGATCAAGGATCCGGAGACGTACGAGCCGTTCGAGCGGGTGGTGCTGGTGCACGGGGTCCGGCAGGTGGCCGAGCTGGCCTATGAGCGCGAGATCGAGCACGAGTTGCGGGCGCATGAGTTGCTGGGCGAGTTCACCGCGGAGAAGCTGCTCTACTATCCGACGGTGACGCGCGAGGCGTTCCGCAACCAGGGGCGCGTGACGGACCTGATGTTTACCGGCAAGCTACCGGCCAATCTTGGCCTGCCGCCTGTCGACCGGGCGCATGACCGGGTTATGCTGTGCGGCAGTCCGGGGTTGCTGACCGATTTTGGCGCCTGGTTCGAGCAGGGCGGCTGGGTGGAAGGGACGAACACGCGGCAGGGCGAGTACGTGATCGAGAAGGCGTTCGTGGAGAAGTAGGACAAACTGACTCCTCTGACCGTGCGCGCTTAGTAAGATCGCGTTGCAACACCCACAAGAAAGGATAGAAGCCCCAGTGTGTGCCGTCGGCGAGACCATGGCCACCTCCTAAGATGAACGCGGGAGGCGCTATGGAGGGGTCGATCAGCTTTCTTGTCTCCAGCACCAGATCGAAGCCGGTCTGCTGGATTTGCTGAAGCACTGTGTCATGCTGTTGGTCTTGCAACAGGATCGGCCCGGAAGCGGGACAGTCCGGCGTAGGCCTGCCGCAATGCAGCTGCCTGTCCGCATCCAGGATTATCAGCCGTCCGTGCGAACGAAGTGCCAGGAACACGGGCAGAAACGACGATTGAAGCGGCTTGAAGTAGGATAACGGCCCGGTAGCTGGCGGTGCTGCCCAGACCAGGTCCAATCGGGGCAGCGACGGCAATTGCGAAAGCGGCAGCACGAGCTGTGTCACGTTCGGGTCCAGGTAGTCTCCGGTGACAACCCGCCCGCGAATGGTTGTCGACCCTGACGGCCCGGCCAGTTCCGGCGGCGTGATAGTGTAGACGTGGCCCCGCGGTCCAACCAGCTTGGCCAAAACGTGCGCGTAATATCCGATGTCGCCCTGACTTCCAGTGCCGAGATAATCCGGCAGCAAGACGGCAGCGGTTTGACCACGCTGCAGTCCGGTTATGCGCTGCAAGATTTGCTCGTTGCAAATTCCGTAGAAGTTGGTGCAGCAGGGCTGGTAGGCCTCTGGACAGGGGGTGGGAAGCAGGAAGGTGGGGTTCGCGGCGATTGCAGGCGGCGGTGTCGCGAGGCTCGCCAGAACGAGGATCAGCAAGACGCCGAGGGTGATCCTGTTCATCCGCTGCGGCGCCTTGTGTTGATCGAAGGTCCTACCATCCCTGAAACAATTTCTGGGACTGTAAATATCACCCTTGCTGCCGGACGAGTGCCGCCACCCACAGCCGAACATCCGCCGGCGCGGCAAAGAACTCTCCCACACGCAGCCCTATGCCGCCCAGCGCACGTGCGGCGTCCATGCCTTCCTGGTCGGTCACGTCGTCGCCCACGAAGATCGGGATGCGGCCGGTGAAGGGCGGGCAGCGCATGATTGCCTGCACCGCCGTGGCTTTGCTGACGCCCACGGGACGGACCTCCCAAGCCATCTTTGCGGCCATGATCTCGAAGCCGGGCTGGCCCGCCAGCAGGTTTTGCAGGTCGGCGAGCAGGGCAGGGCCGGCGCCGGGGTTGGCGCGGTAATGCAGGACGAAGCCGTGGCGCTTGCCCTCCAGCAACGCGCCCTGGTGGCGTGCAACGGTCGCCTGTGCCGCCGCCGCCCAGGCTTGCGTTACGTGCGGCAGGGTGGCGAGGGTTATCGGCCCGCCTGGTTCGTGGCGCAAAGCGGTGCCGTGTTCGCCCGCGATCGCGCCGACGGCGTCGCCCAGCAGCGCGTCCACCTGAGCGATCGGGCGGCCGGTGACGATGGCGACCGCGCCGCCGGCGCGGGTGCGGAGAGCGCGCAGGTTGCCGGGCAGAGCTGGGTCGACCACGACCAGGTCGGGCGCCGGCGCGATGTCGACGAGCGTGCCGTCGAAATCCAGCAGGTAAGCCGCCCGTTCCGGCGGCGGCAGGTCAGGCGCAGCCGGCAAGCTGGATGTCATAGACCGGGTGTTCCAGCATGGCGGCGGCGGGCTCGTTGGCGAGTATCCAGCCCTGGAAGCCGGGCGCGCCCTCGCGGCTGTCTGTGACGCTGAGCTGGGCGGTGGCGTCCTGCGGCAGATCCTGCGGGCGGACGGCGCAGGCTTTCAGGGTGATGGACAGGGTTTGCAGGGTTCTGGTCTCGCCCAGCTTCAGGGTGAGCGTGGTCACCGTGGAGTCCAGCTTGTTCAGCACGCGGAGGGTGCCGGTCTGGCGGGGGACCCAGGTGTCCGGCGGGGAGATGGTGGGGGGTGTTACCGTTTCGGCCGACGCGCTGGTGGCTAATAGGAAGAAAAGGAGGAAAGGCCTTCGTTTTTGAGAAAAAGAAGCAAAAAACTTTTGATCGTCCGACGCTGCGGAGCGGATGCTCGCAGGATCCGGTGGGCTGGTGCAAATGCGGGGAGACAAAAGTTCTTTGGTTCTTTTCTTCAAAAAAGAACTGCTTCCTTCCTGCCTCACTTAGGCGCCCGCAACCCAGCTACCAGTGCGGCGAGCAGCGTGCGCATGTGACCCTCGTCCACGCCCATCAGGATCGCGTCCTCGAACGCGTCCTGCATCACGTGGCGCAGCTCTTCATAGTTCTCATCGAGTATCTCTAGCTTTTCGCGGCAGGAGACGGGTTCGCCGTCCGGCTGCGGCCAGGTGCGCTGGGGCATGGCGTTCACTTCAGGCCGGAATCGCCCTGGCCGTTGGCTGGCTTGGCGGGCGTGTCCTTGGTGGAGCCGAAGATATATTTGCCGAGCAAGGCTTCCAGGTTCACCGAGCCTTGCGTGATGGTGATGGTGGCGCCGGGTTTGAGCGTCGCCTCGTCGCCGCCGGTGGCCAGCGCGAGGTATTTGCCGCCGAGCAGGCCGTCAGTGGAGATGGTGGCGGAGCTGTCCGTGGTGAGCGACACATCACGCTGCACGCTGAAGGCGACGTCGGCCTGGTAGGTCTTGGTGTTTAGACGGATAGCCTGCACGCTGCCGACCTTCACGCCGGCGATACGGACTTCGGCGCCGGTGCCCAGGCCGTCGGCGTGGTCGAACTCGGCGTGCAAAGTGTAGCCGGCGTTGATGTGCTGGCCGGTATTGGCGACGGCGTAGACCAGGAAGCCACCGGCAATTAGGAGCACGGCGGCGCCGGTGGCGATCTCAATGACGCTATGTCGGGCCAAGGCTCAGACGCCTTGCGGCGGAAGGGCCAGCACGTCGCGCTCGGGCAGGCGTTGTTCCGGGCCGTCAGGCGACCAGGCTTCATAGTCGCCGGTGGCGGCGGGGCGGTGGCCGCCTTTGTAATCGTGCCCGGGCGGCCGGTAGGCGAGCGGCGTGCCGGTGAGATTGGGCAGATGCGGCTTCTGCCAGGGATGGCGGGGCGTTTCGGTCAGCGGCGCGTCCACCGTGTAATGCAGCCAGGCGTGCCACTCGGCCGGTACGACGGAGGCTTCCTCGGGACCGTTGAAGATCACCCAGCGGCGCTGGCGCTGGCCGGGGCCACGCAGCTTGCGCTCCTGGTAGTACTGGTTGCCGGCGGCGTCCTTTCCCACCGGTTGGCCGCGGAAGAAGGTGAACAGCCGGGTGCCGAGCATTGCCATGGCCGGACTTATAGGCAGGCGGGTATGCCTGGGCAAGGAAGCAAGCCTGCTCGCACTCGTCCCGCAAGACACATGTCGCGACGACGGGCACTCGACAGAGACAAAAATTTTTTGGGTCTTCTTTTCAAGGAAGAACCGCTTTCTTGCTTTGTGAAGGCTGCCGGCCGGGGTCTGCAAGCGGGCGGCAGACACGGCACCGTCGTTTGTCTTGACTACATGCTGTGTTCCCTGCCTCGGCATACCGCAAAATCTGTGTTCCCGAGTCGAATCTTTCGTGCTTACCTGCACGCCATGAAAGCGATGCGTCTGTGGCAGGGCACGAGGATGCGGCAGGTGGCCGCGAGGGCGGACCCGGACCAGGCGGCGCGCCTCGTCACCTTGCCCGTGAGCTGGGACGACCGGGCGGCCGAGGCCCTCGCGGCACTCGTGCCGGGCGAGGGTCCGGTCAGCCTGGCGGCGGCCTCCTCTGTCTGGCTGGCGATGGTGGCGGCGCGGGCGCGGCAGGCTGGGCAGGGCAGGCTGTGTGGCGCCGAAATGGCGGTCCAGTTGCAGGACCTGCTGTGCCGGCGCCGGGCGGCGCCGAACCAGGCGGTGTGGACCAGCGAGCCTGGCGTGAAGGGGTTCCGGCTGAACGTGGCCGGGTTCCATGATGCGGCATCGGGATATGATGTGGCAGGGTTTGCCGCCGCCGCGCGGCTGGTGGCACGGGCCAGTCTTCTGCTCGCGCCTGAAGTGGACCGGCTCGAGATCGGACTGACCGGGCTGGATGACCTGCTGGCTGGCCTGGGAATTACCTATGAGAGCCGCGCGGCGCGTGAGGTGGGGGCTTGCCTGGCGGCGTTGCTGCGCGGCTGCGTGGACGAGGCGCTGGAGGGCGACCAGCCGGACCTGCTTGCCACGCCGGCGACCTGGCCTGCCCCGCCGCGTAGCTGCGCCATACCGGGGCTGGCCGAGGCGGCGGCTGCTGCCCGTGCCGCGACGCGCAGCGCGCCCGGCGCCATGCCAGCGTGCGGGATATATCCGCCCGGGCCGGCAGAGGCCTTGCTGGGTGTAGAGACGGGCGGGATTGCGCCGGCCTTCTCACCGGTGCGGGACCAGCATCTGACGCGTGCGGCGCAGGATCGGCTGGCGGCTGCCTCGATATCGCCCGAAGCGGCGCTGGCGGCCGTGCTGGCGGGTGAGACGCCGTTGCCGGTGGCCGGCGTGCAGGCGCATCTGGCGATGCGGGATGCCGTGTCGCCGTATCTGCACGACATGGCCGACGTGGCGGCCTCGCTGCCGGCGCCGGTGGCTGCCGGCGTGGCGGGCGCAGTTGGCTCGCAGCATCGCGCATTGCCGGCGCGCCATTCGGGGCTTGCGCAGAAGGCAATCGTGGGTGGGCACCGGGTGTTTCTGCGGACCGGAGAGTATGAGGACGGGCGGCTGGGCGAGATCACGCTGACGCTGCCGCGCGAGAGTGCGATGGTGCGCGGGTTGGCGGAGAGTTTTGCGCTGGCGGTGAGCCTGGGGCTGCAGCATGGGGTGGAGCTGGAAGAGTTTGTCGATGCGTTCGCGCTGACCCGGTTCGGGCCGGCGGGTGCAGTCGAGGGTGATCCGGAGGTGGATCGCGCTACCTCGGTGCTGGATTACGTGTTCCGGTCGTTGGCGGTGACGTATCTGCGCAGGCGGCTGCCGGAGCCGGAGGTGGAGGTGGCCGTGGCGCAGTCTCGGTTGCCGCTGGACCTGCCGGAGGGCGGACGCAGGCGCGGGTTGCGGCTGGTGGCCTAGTCCGCGCGGCGCCGAGGTGCCGGGCTCAATGCGACAGCGCCTTAATGGCGGCGGCGAAAGCGTGCGGTGCCTCCTGGGGGACGTTGTGGCCGACGCCTGGTAGCAGTCGGCGTTCGTAGCTTGCGCTGAAGTGGCGGGCGTGGGTGGCGGAGGTGGAGGGCGGCTGGACGCCGTCATCCTCGCCGTGCAGCACGATCGTGGGGATGGCGATCGCGGGTTGGCTGGCCAGGAGGTGCTCGGTGGGCAGGGCGTCGGGGTCGCCGGCGACATGGCCGAAGCGGTGGCGGTAGGAGTGGATGACGACATCGATGAAGTCGGGGTTGTCGAAGGATTTGACGGTTGCGTCGAATGCGGATTGGGTGAAGCGCCAGCTCGGAGACCAGAGCTGCCAGAGGTAGCGGCAGAGGGCAGCCCGGTCCTGCGACAGGCCGGCGCGGCCGCGCTCGGTCTGGAAATAATGTTGATACCAGAGGCAGTGTTCGGCGTCCGGCGGCTGCGGCTTTGCGGCGTTTGCGATGTCCTGGATGTTGTAGCCGCAGCAGCTGACCAGGCCGGTGACGCGGTGTGGGTGCAGGGCGGCGACCACGCAGGCGGCGCGGCCGCCCCAATCATAGCCGGCCAGGACGGCCTGCGAAATGTCCAGGGCGTCCAGCAGGGCCAGGAGGTCGGTGCCGAGCACGGCCTGCTCGCCGGAGCGTAGGGTGACGGACGAGCGGAAGCGGGTGGGGCCGTAGCCGCGCAAGAAAGGGGCGATGACGCGGTTGTTGAGGAGGAGGGCGGCTACTTCGTCGTAGGCACGGGGGTCGTAGGGGAAGCCGTGCAGGAGGATGACGGGCGGCCCGTCTGGACGGCCGGTCTCGTGGTAGGCGACGTCCAGCGCGCCGGCGATGACGTGACGGATGGGTGCGGTCATCCCAGCAGTGGCAGGAGGTGGCGCAGAGCGGCGGTCTCGTGCGTGGTCAGGGTGGCGGTGTCGCTTTCCGCCAGGGCCACGAAGCCTTCGGCGATGGCGCGGCCGTCCGCGGAGAGACGCAGGCGGCCGTTCGCGCGCTCGACGAGGCCGCGGTCTTCCAGGGCGGCGATGCTGGCGGCGGGCGCATCCGCTGGGGCGGCGGGGAAGACGCCGGCATAGCGGCCCTGATGGTAGACGAGCGGGGTGCGGGTGGTCTGCTCGAAGGCTTCGACACGGCCGAGGAAGATGGCGTGGTCGCCGCCTTCGTATTCGAACGCGGCGCGGCAGACGAAGCGGGCGGCGTAGCTTTCCAGCAGCGGGATACCGGCGGGGCCCTGGGTGGTGGGGACGCCGGCGAAGCGGTCCGCATCACGGGTGGCGAACTGGACGGAGAGCTGCTCCTGGCCGGCGGCCAGGACGTGTACGGCCCAGTGGGTGGCCTGGCGGAAGGCGTCCAGGTTGTTGCTCTCCAGCGCCAAGCTCCACAGGACCATCGGCGGATCGAGCGAGACGGAGTTGAAGCTGTTGGCGGTTAGGCCGGCCGGGTGGCCGGCGCGGTCCCGCGTGGTGACGATGGTGACGCCGGTGACGAAGGTGCCGAGGGCCTGGCGGAAGGCGCGGGAGTCGAAGGGCGTGGGGGTGGTCATGGGTGGGTAATAAGGGGTGGACTGCGCGTGAGGCAAAGTGGCGGTCAGGTGATTTCGTATTCGATCGGCTTGAAGGCGTAGTTGTTCGATTGCAGGGCGGAGCAGGCGGTGAGGCCGATTATGAGGTCCGTCTCTGCCAGGAAACGGACGTGGTCCCCGGCGCGGCTGAGGGGTGGTTCGACGGCGAGGGCGCCGGTGGTGGCGTTGATGGTGACGTTCATGAAGACGTTGAAGGCCACGGGAATGCGGTCAGGGGCGATGCCATACGGGGCCAGGGCCTGGGCCAGGTTGCCGAAGCAGCCCTGGTGGGGGTTCTCGTCGTTGTAGATTATGCGGAAGGTGTCAGCGGAGCAAGGAGTCAGGAGGAAATCGTGGCGGCCTACCGTGTCCTCGGTGATGCGGAGGAGGATGCGGCTGCGGTTGGAGTAGATGGGGTCTCCGGCGGTGAGATAGAGGCGGCTGGCGTAGTCCAGCGTGCGGCCGGAGGAGATGACTTCGTCGGTATCCTGGGCGTTGAAGGCGAGGAGGTCGGCTACCTGTTCGCCTTGCGGGTCCGTGACGGTGAGGGTCTGGCCGGCTTTGAGGGGGAAGGCGGTGCCGGATCTGGGGGGGATGCGCACGCTTGGGGGACTTTCAGGAAGGAAGCAGTCCTTTTTTGGAAAAAAGGACCAAAAAACTTTTGTTTCCCCGCCTGCATTGCGGGGCGCTTTAGTTCTGCGGGTGCGCGTGGTGGCAGAAGTGGGACGCGCTGTGGGGCAGGCGGGGGAACAAAAGTTTTTTGCTTCTTTTTTCAAAAAAGAAGGCCTTCCTTCCCTAGCGTGCCGCCGGGTGGAACGGGCAGGCCCAGGCTTCGTCCACGGCGCGGCCGCTGTATTGGCGGGCTTCGGAGAGTTCGCCGAAGCGGGCGAGCATGGGGTTCTGCGAGCCGGCGAGTTTCTCGTCACGTTGCAGGATGGTGTGGCGGAGGCGGTCATACGTGCCTTCGGCGCGCAGGCGTTCGAACTGGTCATGCAGGTTGAAGATGAGGGTGGGGTGGCTGAAGCGGCGGGCGGGGCGGCTGGCGGCGGGGTGGAGGCCCACGATGAAGAAGGCCTCGCCGCCGAAGGAGAGGGAGAAATGGGTGTCGTGCGGGTCCTCGCTGACGCGGGTGTCGTATGAGTGGCCGGTCCAGGCGTCCTTGTCGGTGAGGGATTGGACGCGGTCCCACAGATGGGATTCGAACTGGGGTTCGGTGAGGGTTTGCGGGCCTTCGAAGACGACGGCGAAGCTGCGGAAGAGGGTGGGTTCGGCGCGGTAGGCTTCGACGAAATCCAGCAGCAGGGGGTAGATGCGCAGGTCATCCCAGCCGGAGCTGATGTCACGCGCGACGACGATGGCGATCTGGTCCCGGGCGAGGGCGGCCTTGGCGCCGACGCAGGGGAAGGGCGGGGCGGCGATGAAGCCGCGCAGGTCTTGGGCGAGCGCGTGGTCCGCGTCGCAGGTCTCGATGAGCATGGGGTCTGGCGTGTCCCGGCGTTCTTGCTTGTGGGTTTGCGCAACGTTGGGGTGGGCAGGGGGGTTGCGCAGCGGGCCGGGCGTTCACGGTTTCGGCAGGGAAGGGGGTGGTTTGCGCTTCGGTTTCGGCGGCGGGAGGGCGGACGCGGTGAGGCGGATGAGGGTGGATAGCCAGGCGGCGTCCTCCCATTGGTCTGCGGGGATGAGGAAGCAGGGTTTGGCGCCTCGGTAGGGCGGGGCCTCGGTGGGGGTGCCGCTATGGGTGCGGCCGGGTTCGGTGGGTTTGATGTAGAGCTGGTTGTCCGTGATGAGGGCGACCAGCTTTTCGCCGTGGTAGAGGGCGTATTCGCCGAACATGGGGCGTGCGGTGACGGGGCCGGAATCGGCCATCTGTTCGAGCGCGAAATCTATGGTGGATCGGGCTGAGGGCATGGGGGTGCCTTCGCTGGGGGCGTGAGTGTGGGACTGGACGCTCGCTTTGGCGGGTGTCTGGCGGGGCGGTTTGCCGTGCTCCGGTGGTTGTGGCCGGGGGAGGCCACGCCGCTTCGGGGCTCGTCGCTTGCTGGCTTACCGCGGCGTTTGCAGACCGGCACTGGGTTGGCCCGGCGGGTGGGTCAGGGTGGGTGGTGGAAGCTGGGGAGGCGGGTGGCGAGGGTGGGGTCTTGCAGGTCTATGCCGATTTCCCGGCCGATGTTGGCGAGTAGGGAGGGGATTTCGCGGGATTGTGGGGTGCGGGCCTGGTTGGGGAGCGGGGTGGGGGCGGGTTTGGGCTGGGATTCGGCGGCGCGGTAGGCGCGGGTGGCGGCGCGGTCCGCTGCGCGGTCCAGCTCGGCGCGGTAGGCGGCGGCGATCCTGCCTTCGAGCTCGATGATCTGGCGGACGGCGTGGGTGATGCGGGCGAGGGCCAGGCTAGGGCTGGCGGTCTCTCGGCGCGGGGTATCGGATTGGGTTTGCGGGCGGGGGGTAAGGGAAGCGGGTTTGGGGGGTTGGACGGGTTCGGGGGATTGGGGGCGGGCGTCCCACTCGTGACGGGCGGCCTGGGCGGAGTTGCGGGCCGCCTCCATGCCGAGCTCGGCCAGTTCGCGGCACATTTGCAGGTGCCGGATGGTGCGGTCTTCGAACGGCTCGAGGGGGCGGGGCGGGGTGTAGGCGTTCACGTGGGGTGGGTGGCCGGGTTGTGAGAACGTTATAAGAACATGGGGTAAGGGAGGTGGGCAAGTTTGTTTTGCTGGCTCGGGCGGCGATGCGGAGGGTAGGCTGGCTTCATTCCGCCGCCGCAATGCATTTTTGATCTGAACGGCAAGCCTACCAGCGCGCTGGTTTGCGAGGGGATGCGCTATGCCGCTTTTTCCGGCACGGGGGCGGACGTGGACGATCCGCGGAAAGCTTCCGACGCGTTTGCCGGGCCGTTGCCGCCTGGGACCTACTACATCGTGGATCGGCCAAGCGGCGGGCATCTGGGGTGGCTGCGTGATTGGGTGCATAGCGAGGTGAACGGTTACGACGTGACCGCGTGGTTCATGCTGTGGCGGGACAATGGCGGCGGCAAGGTGGACGACAGCACGCTGGTGGATGGCGTGGTGCGCGGGCAGTTCCGGTTGCATCCGGTCGGGCCCCGGCGGTTGAGCGAGGGGTGCATCACGGTGATGGATCTGAAGAGCTTCGAGAGCTTGCGGGCTTACTTGCTGAAGTCCCCGCCGGCTTTCGTGCCTGGGACTGCTGTGCGGTATTATGGAACGGTGGTGGTGCGATGAGGGTGGTCCGGGCGGCGGTGAATGTGGTGGCGACGGTGGCGTTGGGGTTGCTGCTGTTCTTTTCGGTGGCGCGGATCGATGTGTCGCCGGATAGCATCGTGGCGGTGTTTCGATCTGCGCCTTGGCGGTGGTTGCGGGGTGTTGTGATGTTCGTTCGGGGGGCGTTGGGGGCTACGCCTTTCGAGGACAACGAGACGTTGTTGGGCGATGCGACGCTGGGCGTGTGCGTGGCCGTGGCTGCGCTGGTTGTCTGGGCGGGCAATGTGGTGGTCAGGCGGGCGATCGGGCGGGGGCGGCGGAAGGCGGTGGGCCGGGTTGCTGCTTGACGTTGTTTCTTGGTGAGTGGGGGATTTGCGTGCGCGCTGTTGTGCCGGCGGTGATGGCCCTGGTTTTTGCGTGTGGGTTCGCGTTTGGGGAGGAGGTGCGGGTTACTGCGCCGGTCACCAACTTCGCGGCTGGGGCGCTGGGGGGGATACGTACGGTGGTGCGTTACGCGGTGGCGCGGCCGGACAGGAGCGAGGTGGATTACCTGTTGCTGGGCGAGGCGTCCGGGGAGGGGGCGGCGCCGGAGGCGATACAGGTTGAGGGGGTGCATGGCGATCCGGCGGTGCTGGCCGATGTGGACGGGGCGGATTGCGTGCTGGCGCGGACGGCGTTCGTTCGGGTGGGCAAGGGGGCTGTGGTGATCTCGGCGGTTCGGGCGGACGGGGCGCAGCAGGTGCTGGGCGGGAGTTTGTCGGGGCCGGGGGCGATGGTGGTTCGGGTTTACCGGAGCAGGCCGGGCGGGGAGGCGGGGGAGTCGGCGCCGGTGTTCACCGAGGCGGCGGGGGCGGGGCGGACGAAGCCTGTGTGTTCGGCCGCCGAGGTGGGGCGGGTGGTTGGTGGTGCGGTGGCGGCGGTTTTTGACGACAGGCAGGATTAAAGTAGTAGAGGTGATAACGATTGATCCGTTGTATAACGAAATGACACGTGCTGCGAAGCCAACGGTCGCTTCTGTCTTGCCGGTTACGGCTTAGGTTGAAGGCTGTCGACTGCCGCGCGTACTGAATCGTTACCGGACTGAACGTCTTTGTAGAAGGCGCTCCAATGCGGGCCACGCGCGACGAGAACGTAGATTGCGGCAAGAAGCGCGCCTAGTGCGCAGCAAAAGTATGATGCGCGGCCGGTCAGGGCATGGGTCGATACGGCGAGGATGCAGCCGCCCGCGAGGATTAGCAGCAAGGGTTTGCTTAGGGCGATGACGATGCGGTTATGCGTCATCAACAGGCCGCTCAGGACGGCGGCCATAAGGAGCACAGCGATGTAGATCAGGCTGCCTCGGGCGATGTTCAAACCGAAGATGACGGCGAGCGCGTCAGCAATCAGCGCCGTCGACGCGGCCAGCAGGATGCCGGCGATGCGGTTGTCCTTGCGCCATTTGAAGTATGCGGGTTCGGCTGTGCCGCTCATCGGGGTGTTTTCAACATGGCAACGGACACCGTGGCAACCTCGTTGGGTTCGTAACGCAAACGTTCGTCCAGAGTTCTTGGCGCGAGGATCGCGCCTTGGCCGGGTGTGACCGGGGCGGGATCATCGGCGGACCGCTTTACTGCGCCGGCGCCTACGGCGACCTGGAGGTGGTTTACGACGCCGTTGTCATCGCGTTGGCTGCCGTAGATGCCGAACGCTGCCGCTGTAGCGTTAAGAATACGCACCTGCAGGTTTCGGGCGATTGTCTGCGCGTTTGCCGGCTCGAGGATTTCAAACAGCTTGCGCATGGTGAGCACCTTGTCGACGGAGACGTTTCCGCTGACTGTATCCGCCCAGGACACGCCGAGTTCACGGAGAACTTGCCTCGCCTTGAAGATGTCCATGCCGGCGAACACTATGCCGGCGAGGTTGACGGCGTCCGAAACGGTGTTGAATTTCTTGTAGGCGCTGTTTTCCGCCAGGGCGTCGGCCTTTTCCCGGTTGGTTACATACAGCGTCGAGTGGACCATGCTGCCGAGACATTGCGCGGTGGCGAGGCTTGCACCGGCGGACAGGTAGGTGGTTGCGACGACCGAGAGGCCGCCGGTGGCGCCGCTGGCACCAACGGATGCGATGGTTCCTACCCAGCCTGCGACGGCCAGGCTGCATGTCAGGGTGGTTGAGAAGAGTTCGGCGATCAGTTGGTGCGTTGCGGAGACGGAGGGGACTATTGGCGGTTCGGAGAGTTTCGGGCCGATATAGACGAGTGCCGTGGTTTGTTGTGGGTTGTTGGCGGCGCGGATGAAGGCGGACGCCCGGATGGGTGGGCCGTGCTTGGTCGCGCGGCCGACGACGCCGATCCGAAGGCCGCAATTCCTTATCTCAGGCAGGCGGTCGAGATTCTGGAGAATTTTTTGCGAGAGGTCGCCGCCGATGGCGAGGCTACCGACGACGCCGCTGCCGAAGGCCTGGTCGAGCCAGGTCGGCGCCGAGAGGTGGATGTTATCGTAAGGTGTTCTGGCCATTGGGACTCCTGACGGGGCGATATTACACTACGCCCAGGAGGCGGACGATTGTTTTGACATTTTGAAAGCCGCAAAGGAATGCTTTTGGAACGGAGCCAGAGGTAGACGGAGTTTGGGGCCGACTGGTCCGACCGGGGTCAAGGGGAAGAGCTTTTAGTCTTGCCTCGAACTTTCGGCAGCCCGTGGTTTCGACGATCAGCCGAGTTGGTGGGGTGCAAAGGGCACCCCACCCTACGCTTGCTAAATTTTAACACAATCATTGACGCTGGCGTACAGTGCCGCTTGGGAGGTTGAGTTGGATACGGATGCTCTCGAGGCGATGCTCGATGGAGGTGAAGAGACTGACAGCTTGGAGTTCAAGGCGGCGATAAGCTGGGACCGAAATACATTGGTGCGGGACATTCTCGCGATGGCAAATGTAATGGACGGCGGCCGTATCATCATCGGTGTTGAGGACAGTACATTCAAGCGTCAAGGCTTGACCTCAACGCAAGTGCAAACATACGACATTGATACAATGCGCGATGCCATTGCACCTTTCGCAGATCCGCGTGTAGTTTTCAGGCGAGAGGTGCTCACCGATCGTAACGGCCTAACTTACGTCGTTATCGAGGTAAGTCCGTTCGACGACCTTCCGGTAATCTGCCGCCGTGACGGTGCGGATGTGACTGCTGGGACGATATACTTTCGAACTCGCGCGCGCCGCCCACAAAGTGCTCGGGTCGACAATATTGCGGATATGCGTGACATTGTCGAACGTTCTGCAGTGCTTAGTTTGCGAAGACTCCGCCGACTCGGTTTCGATACGAACACTGGCGTTGACAATAGTTATGACTACAAATCGGAGTTGAAAGGCTTGTGATGAAAGAGGGGTTACTCGAAAGTATTCAGGGTATAGGGCATTGGAGAGTAAACTTGCGGCCGTTACAACCCTTGGCAGAAAAATTAAGTTTTAGTCGCTGTCTCGAAGAGGTTGATCGGGCGCGCGTTGAAATCCGTGGTTGGGATTACCCACATATTAACCGGCAGTCTGATGAATCCGGAGGGTCTTCCCGCTTAGAGGATTGCTACGAGAGCTGGTGCTCTTGGCATACGCAACATGAGTTCTGGCGTATGTATAGAAGCGGACAATTTCTTTCTTATAAAGTCCTGAGCAGTGACCTTGGGCTTGAAGGAAGGACAACTCCTAACCTAGTTTTAGGTGTACAAGATACGATTTTTACTGTTACTGAATTCGTTGAGTTCACAATCCGTCTGATAAAAAACAGCGTTTATAAAAATGGGGCATTTGTAAATATACAGTTGAACAAAACTTTCAACCGCCGTCTTCAGGCCGGTCAGGGCAGAATGCCGTTTTTCGAGCCAAAATACACGGAAGCTCAGAATATCTGTCTTGAGCGGAATTTAATGCCAGATCAAGTGGACACCGGTGCCACCGAAGTCGCATGCTCAGTCCTACTTGAGCTATTTGATTACTTCGGATGGAACCCAAATCCTGCGCAGATACGGTTCGAACAGGAGAAGTTCTACCGACGCGAATGGTATTAAGGTCGCAAAATCGGCAGTTCTTAGGTTCGGATTCCACATTTGGAGGTTAGCACTTCTCTAAATGGGGTCTGGGGCCGACTGGCCCCAGCGGGGTCAAGGGGCAGAGCCCTTTGCCTTGCCTTCTCCTCTTTGCCTTGCCTAGAACTTCCGCCCGCCGGTCGCCTCCATGATCAGCGCTTCCGTTTCCGCCAGCAGGGCGTCTTCGTCGAGCGCGGTGCGGACGGATTCTCGGCCGATGTCCAGCAGGACGGGGACGGCGAGGGGGGAGACGCGGTCGAGCACGCGGACGCGGATGCGGTTGGCGGCGCGTTCGAGGAGGAGCTGGAGGCGGGCGATGTCGGTGAGGCCTTGGGCGGCGTCGGCGCGGGTGGCGCGCAGGAGGACGTGGGTGGGCTGGTGGCGGCGCAGGACGTCGTAGATGAGATCCGTGTTGATGGTCACGTTGCGGCGGTTTCGGGTGGCGCCTGGCTGGTTGCGGTCTATGAGGCCGGCGATGGTGGCGACGTTGCGGAAGGTGCGGCGGAGCATGGAGGATTCGGCCATCCATTCTTCGAGGTCGTCGCCGAGCATGTCGGTGGCGAAGAGGTCTTCGATGTTCGTGGGTTCGTTGGCGGACCAGGTGGCGATGACGTAGTCCGTGCCGAGGAAGCCCAGGGGGGCGTGGCCCGCGCGTTCCATGCGGCGGGTGAGGAGCATGCCTAAGGTTTGGTGGGCTTGCTGGCCTTCGAAGGTGTAGGCGACCATGAACCAGCGGCCCTGGCGGGGGAAGATTTCGACGAGCAGGCCGTCGGGCGCCGGGGTTTCCGAGCGTTCCATTTGCAGGGCCAGCCACTCGCGGACGGGTTCGGGGTAGGCGTGCCAGGCGGCGGGGTTGTGGAGCATGGCGCGCACGCGGTCCGCGAGGTTGGTGGTGAGCGGCAGGCGGGCGCCGACATAGGTGGGGACCATGGGGGTTCCGGTGCCGCCGTCCGTGCATTCGAGCGTGAGCTCGTGCAGGCGGGTGAAGCGGAGGAGGCGGCCGGCGAAGATGAAGGTGTTGCCGGGGCGGATGGTGTTGGCGAAGTATTCCTCGACCTCGCCGAGGATTTGGCCGCGGGGGCCGCCGAGGCGGACTTTGAGGAGGGGCGCTTCGGTGATGGTGCCCACGTTCATGCGGGCCTGGCGGGCGGTGCGTTCGTTGCGGATGTGTACGCGGTCTTCGGCGTCCCGGAATAGTTTGCGGTAGCGATCATAGCTGGCGAGCGCGTAGCCGCCGTTTTCGACGAATTCCAGGGTGTCCGTGAAGTCCTGCTCGGTGAGGGCGGCGTAGGGGGCGGCGCGGCGGATTTCCGCCAGCATGTCCGTGGGGTGGTAGGGGGTGGCGGCGGCGGTGAGGAGGAGGTGCTGGGCGAGGACGTCCAGGCCGCCGGGGTGGGGCGGGTCACCGTCCAGTTCGTTTGCGGCGATGCCTTCGATGGCGGCCTGGCATTCGAGGACTTCGAAGCGGTTGGCCGGGACGAGGATGGCCTGGGAGGCTTCGTCCATGCGGTGGTTGGAGCGGCCGACGCGCTGGAGGAGGCGGGAGGTGCCTTTGGGGGCGCCGACCTGGATGACCTGGTCCACGCCGCCCCAGTCTATGCCGAGGTCCAGCGAGGAGGTGGCGACGACGGCGCGGAGCTCTCCGCGGGCCATGGCGGCTTCGACGCGGAGGCGCTGGGCGAGGTCCAGGCTGCCGTGGTGGAGGGCGATGGGGAGGGTGGCTTCGTTGAGGCGCCAGAGCTCCTGGAAGAGGAGTTCGGACTGGGCGCGGGTGTTGACGAAGACGATGGTGAGGCCGGCGGCGGCGATCTGGGCGAGGATGAGGCTGGCGGCGGCGAGGCCCATGCGGCCGGCCCAGGCGATGCGCTGTTCGGGGAGCATCATGCGGAGCGCGGGCGGCGTGCCGGGGGGCACGGTGATGGTGCGGGCGGTGGCGCCGGTGGCGACGTAGGCGTTCAGGGCTTGGGGGTGGGCGACGGTGGCGGACAGACCGGTGCGGCGGGCCTGGGGGGCGAGGGTGGCGAGGCGGGCGAGGCCCAGGGCTAGCTGGTCGCCACGTTTGGTGCCGGCGAGGGCATGGATTTCGTCGATGATGATGGTTTGCAGGTTGGCGAAGAAGGTTTGCGCGGTGGGCTGGGCGAGGAGGATGGCGAGGGATTCGGGGGTGGTCAGGAGGATGTCGGGCGGGGTTTCGCGCTGTTTCTGGCGGCGGGCGCTGGGGGTGTCACCGGTGCGGGTGTCTATGGTGATGGGCAGCGCCATGTCCGCGATGGGGGTGGTGAGGTTGCGGGCGATGTCGGCGGCCAGCGCTTTGAGGGGGGAGATGTAGAGTGTGTGGAGCGTGGGGGTGGGACGGGGCGTGGTGAGGGCGACGAGGGTGGGGAGGAAGCCGGAGAGGGTTTTGCCGCCGCCGGTGGGGGCGATGAGGAGGATGTTCTCGCGGGCCTGGGCGGCGGCGAGGAGGGCGAGCTGGTGGGGACGGGGCGTCCAGGCGCGGGCGGCGAACCAGGCGGCGAAGGGTTCGGGCAGGGGGGTGGGCATGGGACGGATGAGGTGGCCTTGACCGGGGGAGGGAACGTGTTCAGGCGCGGCGTGGTGGGTGGCCGCGTGCGGCGCAATGTTGCGTCTATGTGGCGCGGCGGGGATGTCTTGGCGAGGTGTGCAGGCGTGGGAGTTGGTTGGGGGAGCAATGCCGGCCTGATTGGGTTGCTGGCGGCAGGGCTGGCGTTTGGGGCAGCGGCGCGCGTTGCGGCCGCATCCGGACCGCACTCTGGCGGTCTGCCGGCGATGCTCGTGCGTGCGGCCCGCGTTGCGAAAGATGGCATTTCGGTTCGGGTTGCCTATCGGGATGGAACCGCCGCGGTAGTCCGGGTGCACGATGCCGACGCGCAATTCTTCGAGACGCCGCGACTTGCGGGTGACGGACAGACGTTGGGCTGGCGTGTTTTCACGCGGACGGCGATCGGGCGCGGGGACGCGTACGAGCTTGCCCTGGCATTGCGGGTGTTTCGGAAAGGCGTTGTGGATCAGGAGGTGGGGTGCTTGGAGACGGACGGGGGTTACCGGACAGTTCTCGACTGGCATTTCACGGCGGCTGCGGCGCAGGTGGTTGTCACGTGCAGTTCTGTGGGCGCGTTGGATGCCGGCGAGCGGCTGCTGTTTGACGTGGCCAGCGGTACGCAACTGGGCCAGGTGCGTGTTGGGTGCCGGGGTGACCACTGCAAGCTCGCCTGGCAGGCGGCGGCTGGGCGGCCGCCCGCGTGGGCGCGGGACTTACCGGAGCGATGAAGGATCATATCTCGACGTAATGCCGCATCCTGACACCTGGCTTTGTGTTCGCCCCGAGGGGCTGTACTGCACACCGGGGGATTTCTACATCGATCCGTTGGTGGCGGTGGAGCGGGCGGTGATCACGCATGCGCATGCGGATCATGCACGGCCGGGGCATCGGGCGGTGCTGGCGACGGCGGAGACGCTGGCGATTATAGACGTGCGTATGGGCGAGGGGCGGAGCGGGGAGAGCCAGCAGGTGCTGGCGCCTGGGGAGGTGGTGGGCGTGGGCGGCGTTCGGGTCTGGGTGCAGCCGGCGGGGCATGTGCTGGGCAGCGCGCAGGTGGCGATGGAGTATGAGGGCAGCCGGGCGGTGGTGAGCGGGGATTACAAGCGCGCCGCCGATCCGACCTGCGCGGGGTTCGTGCCGATTGCGTGTGATGTGTTCGTGACGGAGGCGACGTTTGCGTTGCCTATCTTCGTGCATCCGCCGGCGATCGGCGAGGCGCGGAAGTTGATTGCGAGCGTGGCGCTGTTTCCGGAGCGCAGCCATGTTGTGGGGTGTTATGCGCTGGGGAAGGCGCAGCGGCTGATTGCGTTGTTGCGCGAGGCGGGGTGGGACGCGCCGATCTACCTGCATGGGGCGTTGATGCCGTTATGCGCGGTGTACGAGCGGCTGGGGGTGCGTTTGGGGGAGTTGCGGCCGGCGACGGGGGAGGCGCGCGAGAAGCTCGCGGGGGCTATTGTGCTGGCGCCGCCTTCGGCGATTGCGGACAGGTGGGCTCGGCGGTTGGCCGATCCGGTGACGTGCCTGGCGAGCGGGTGGATGACGGTGCGGCAGCGGGCGCGGGCGAAGGGGGTGGAGTTGCCGCTGGTGATTTCCGACCATGCGGACTGGCCGGAGTTGCTGCAGACGCTGGACGACGTGGGGGCGCCGGAGGTCTGGGTGACGCACGGGGCGGAGGACGCGTTGATCCATGCGATCGGGTTGAGCGGGCGAAGGGGGCGGGCGCTGCGGTTGCTGGGGTATGGGGACGCGGCGCTGGAGGATGCGGCTTAGTGTCTATTGGCGCACGCGCTAGGGCGGACGGCTGATTCCTGATAGCGGGTTCAGGCTGCGTTTCGGGCATGTCTTGCGGGGATAGTAAGCTGTGGGATTTGCTCGGGCGTGCGGGATTTCGAAAATGTTGATTTTTGGAAGCGCGCTCTTCTTTTGCAACGAGCCTTGGCGACGTCATGACCAGCCCCAAGGCCGACAACGTCGAACGCCCTGCCCCCAGGATTACCCTTGATACAGATCGAAGTCTCAAGTGATTGGCAAAACGCCAAAGCCCGCTTGGCGGCTGTGCCAAGCAGGCTGGAGCGATCAGACGGCTGTGCCGGTCAGTGCGCCACGAAGCCGCCATCGACCGGCAGGGCGACACCGAGGACCATGCTGGCACCAGGGCTGCACAGCCAGAGAACGGCGGCCGCCACTTCTTCGGGCCGCCCCATGCGCCCAATTGGCTGCTGCTTCAGGAACTCCTTCATGGCCTCCGGATCGATGCCGTCGCCCATGGGTGTTTCGATGCAGCCAGGGCAGATCGCGTTTACGCGAATGCCAGTGGCAGCGTGATCGAGCGCCGCGCTTTTGGTCAGCCCGATCACGCCATGCTTGGTTGCATGATAGGCCGCGCGTCCAGGCAGGCCGACCAGACCGCCCAGAGACGAGCAATTCACGATAGCGCCGCTTCCCTGCTTGGTCATTTGCAGAAGCTCGTGCTTCATAAAGGTCCACACGCCGCGCAGGTTCGTCGCGCTGACCTCATCGAACCCTTCGGCGGTCTCCTCCATCATGGGGCACATCGGGCCGAGAATGCCGGCGTTATTGTACGCCATGTCGAGCCGGCCAAAAGTGGAGACTGCACGCTCAACCGTTGCAGCTGCCTGTTTCTCGTCCGCCACGTCGCACACCACGGCAATTGCCTTGTGTCCGGCTTCAGAAAGCTGATTGGCTGCGGCATTGAGTGCCTGCTCGCCGTGACCGGCTAGAACGACAGCGGCTCCGGCCTCGGCAAAAGCCTTGGCCGTTGCCAGGCCGATACCAGACGCCGCTCCGGTGACAAGGGCAACCTGGTCTTTGAAGTCAAAAGTTGGATTCATGACATGCACTCCCTACTGCGTTTTCTGAAGACCTCTGAATTTGTCTGGCGGGTTGCTAATCGTGCGGCGGCGAGTGTTGGCTGTCGCTGACATGCTCCAACCAATCGACCACCTTGCCATCCAGCTTCTCCTGGATGGCAATATGGCTCATGGCCGTAGTCTCGGCCGCGCCGTGCCAGTGCTTCTCTCCGGGCGGAAACCAGATTACGTCGCCCGGCCGCACGGCCTTCGTCGGGCCACCCTCGCGCTGCACCCAGCCACACCCGGCCGTGATGATGAGCGTCTGCCCGAGCGGGTGAGTGTGCCAGGCCGTGCGCGCGCCAGGCTCGAAGGTGACAAGAGCCCCGCCTGCGCGGGCCGGATCGGGTGAGGTGAATAGCGGATCGATGCGCACAGAGCCGGTGAACCAGTCGGCCGGCCCCTTGCCGGACGGCTGCGTGCCGCTGCGTTTGATATCCATGGTGCCTCCTTTGGGTTTTCGTGTCGCCCACAAGGAGGTGGTTTCCCGTTACCGCATCGGGTAGCTGTCAGAATACGCATGAACCCATAAGCGTGGCTAATCAATGAGCGAAGAGAACCTGAACGATCTGGCCGCTTTCGTCGTCGTGGCCCAAGAGCGGAGCTTCACGCGTGCCGCTGCGAAGATCGGGGTTTCGCAATCCGCCCTGAGCCAGACCATTCGCGGCCTCGAAGCTCGGCTTGGCATGCGGCTGCTGATTCGCACGACGCGCAGCGTTGCGCCAACGGAGGCGGGCGACCGCCTGCTGGCGACGGTCGGTCCCCGGATCGAGGATATCCGCGCCGAGCTGGCCGCGCTTAGCGAGCTACGCGACAAGCCGGCCGGCACCGTACGCATTTCGGCGGACGAGCATGCAGCGACCATGATCCTCTGGCCGGCGTTGCAAAAGCTGCTTCCCGCCTATCCTGACATCACTGTCGAGGTCGCGCTTAACAACGGCCTGGTCGACATCGTGGGCGAACGCTGTGACGCAGGCATCCGATTCGGTGACATCGTGGACAAGGACATGATCGCCGTGCCGATCGGGCCGGACATGCGCATGGTGGTGGTCGGCTCGCCCTCATACTTCCAGGACCACGCGAAACCGTCCGTACCCCAGGACCTGACGGGGCTTCCCTGCATCAACCTCCGGCTTCCAACCTATGGGGGTCTTTACCCCTGGGAGTTCCAGAAAGACGGCCGCGAGCTAAGGGTGAGGGTTGAGGGACAACTGATTTTCAATAGCATCGCGCTGATGCTGAATGCAGCTCTTGCCGGTTTCGGCCTCGCCTACCTCGCAGAAGATCAGGTGCAGCCGCATCTACAGGCTGGGCAGCTTGTGCAGGTTCTCGCCGATTTCTGCCCCGCATTTTCAGGCCATCACCTCTATTACCCAAGTCGTAAGCAGCCGTCGCCGGCATTTACCGTTATTGCCAATGGTCTTCGATACAAGCGGGAGAACATTTCAGCGAGCTTTGCAAGAGAATAGGGATTGTCACGCGCTGATCCGATGCGCCTCTCCGCAGGGTGAAGCCTCTCTCTTGGAAGCTGCGTCAGCAGTGCGGAATGGGTGGTGACTTCGGATCAGTCCGTGAGTTACAGAAAGGCCGCAGGCCGGGAGAAAAACTCTTGCCGGCAACGCGCCCGCCCGTAGCTTTCCGCTATGGAGGACAGTGGCCGGCCTTGGTCGATTCAGCCTGCAAAATCGGGATCATGCGGCTTTGATTGCGTGCGCGTAGCTTGATATGCCTGCAGAGCGCGGGCAGATATCGCCGCTGTTGAAGCGGCCGCGCAAGGTGACGTCTCCCGCGACAGCGGTATCATAAGTCTTTTGCTTCTTTTCTTCAGAAAAGAAGGCCTTGCCTTGCGCTCGCCTTGCCCCATGCACTTGAACGACCCTACCGAGGAGTCCCATGCGACCGAGAGCCGCGCAGACATGATTGCCTTTGCCGAACTGCTGGATCGGCTGACGCTGACGCCAGGGCGGTTGGCGAAGATTGCGTTGTTGCGGCGGTTTTTCGAGACCGAGGCGGACCCCGACCGCGGCTGGGCGCTGGCGGCGTTGACGGGGGAGCTGAGTTTCACCGCGGCCAAGGCGGGGTTGATACGGCAGGTGGCCGAGGCGCGGGTCGATCCGTTGCTGCTGGGGTTGTCCTACGATTTCGTGGGTGATCTGGCGGAGACGGTGGCGCTGATCTGGCCGGCGCGGACGGAGACGGCGCCGCCGAGTGTCACGGAGATCGTGGACGCGTTGCGGTCCCGGCCGAAAGGGGAGCTGCCGGGGTTGCTGAGCGGATGGCTGGATGGGTCCGGGCCGAACGTGCGCTACGCGTTGCTGAAGCTGATCACGGGATCCTTGCGGGTGGGGGCGTCGGCGCGGCTGGCGAAGACGGCGCTGGCGGAGTTTGCCGCGGGGCATGGGCAAGTTGTGGCGGCCGACGACGTGGAGGAGGTGTGGCACGGGCTGTCACCGCCTTATGCCGCATTGTGGGACTGGCTGGAGGGGCGGAGTGCGGCGCCGGATGCGGCGGGCGCGCCGGTGTTCCGGCCGCCGATGCTGGCGCATGCGCTGGAGGCGGCCGATCTGGCGTCGCTGGATGCCGCGGCGTACGCGGCCGAGTGGAAATGGGACGGTATACGGGTGCAGCTGGTGCGGGCACCTGGCGGAGAGCGGATATTCTCGCGCGGAGCGGAGGATGTGTCCGGCGCGTTTCCTGACCTGGCGGGGGTGCTGCCGGCGGATGCGGTGCTGGACGGCGAGCTGCTGGTGGTGCGTGACGGGGTGGTGGCGCCGTTTGCCGATCTGCAGCAACGGCTGAACAGGAAGACGGCATCGGCCAAGATGGTGGCGGCGTTTCCGCTGCGGGTGCGGCTGTACGACATCCTGTTCGACGGCGCGGAGGATTTGCGGGGGCTGGGGTTCACGGCGCGGCGGGCGCGGCTGGAGGCGTGGGTGGCGCGCCATCCCTCCGAGCGGCTGGATCTGTCCGAGCTGATATCGTTTGGCAGCCTGGAAGAGCTGGCGGCAATACGCGCGGGGACGCGGGCGGCGAGCATCGAGGGCCTGATGCTGAAGCGGCTGGACAGCGCTTATGTGCCGGGGCGGCCGCGCGGGTTGTGGTGGAAATGGAAGCGCGATCCGCTGACGATAGATGCTGTGGTGATGTATGCGCAGCGCGGGCACGGCAAGCGCAGCAGTTTCTATTCGGACTACACGTTCGGGCTGTGGCGGGAGGATGGCGAGCTGGTGCCGGTTGGCAAGGCGTATTCGGGGTTCACCGACGAGGAGCTGGTGCGGCTGGACCGCTGGATACGCAACCACACGGTGCGCGCGTATGGGCCGGTGCGCGAGGTGGAGCGCGGGCTGGTGCTGGAGGTGGCGTTCGATGCGGCACAGTATTCCGGGCGGCACAAATCAGGCGTGGCGCTCCGGTTTCCAAGAGTGGCGCGGCTGCGCTGGGACAAGCCGTATCAGGAGGCGGACAGGCTTGAGACGCTGGTGCGGATGATCGAGGGGGCGGGGTAAAGGTAGGTTCCGCCTCGATTGCAAAGTTGCAGCGTTCGACTGCGTTGTCTTGAACGTGCCTGGCGTTCGTCTGGCAGCGCATTTGCTGCGCTTCGGCATTCAGAGAAATTGCGAAAGCCGACTGTTGTGGCAGGATCTGCAAGGTTTGCTCCTCCGCCTGCTCCACGGCCTGGCGCTGACCCCCATCGCGAACGATGCAGGACAGCCCAGGCCAAAATGCAGGCGGAGAAACAAATGTTTTTTGCTTCTTTTTTTCAAAAAAGAAGACCTTGCTTCCTTTCTACGGCGTGATGTTCCACCAATCACTCCAGGTAGGCTCCGACGCGGTGCCGACGCTGGCGAAGTAAGCGGCCATGTTGTTGGCGTCCGTCTGCGTGAGGCAGTGGGCGTAGCTGATCATGCCGTATGGAGAGCCGTTGGAGATGAAGGTGTTGACCAGGGCCGCGGAGGCGTTCTGCACGTTCGGGCCCATGCCGCCCGCGCCGTTGCCGCCGTGACAGCCGGCGCAGTTGTTGGCGAGGTAGGCGCGGCGGCCGTCACCCACCGGCCCGAGCGAGGGCAGGCCCAGGGCGGCGGTGGGGTAGCAGACGGGTGCGGGGACCGTGGTGGCGGGGGCCGGCGGGGCGGCGACGGCGGAGGTGGCCACCGCGGCGGCGGCGAAGGCTGCCGCCGACTGGGCGAAGAGCTTGGCTAGGCGCATCGTGCGTTTCCTTTGGTCAATGCGTTTGGGTTTGCGTGACGGCGGCCTGCGGCGAGACCGGGACGAGCGGGACGTTGTAGTCGTGCAGGATGGCGGCGATTTCGGGTGCGTGCCGGTCCATCGCGTCCTGCAGCCTGTCGCGCAGCGCCACGTCGGTTTTGCGCACGCCTACGGCCATCGGATAGGCGAAGGCGATCTCCGGCATCTTCGGGTCCCCGGTGAGCGGCTGCACGTGCAGCTTGTCGCCGTAGGGCTTGGCGAAGTAGCCGGCGAACGGTCCCCACACGAAGGCCACGTCGATCTCCCCGCTGGCGACGGCGGCGATGATCTTGCCCTGCGGGTTCTGCACGCTGTCATCCGCCCACATCGGATAGGCGCGCATGTTGGCCACCAGGTTGCGGTGTCCCAGTGCCATGGCCGGCGGGGTGTTGATGCCTTCCAGGCCTACCGACTGGATGCCGATCTTGGCATCGTGCAGGTAGGGGTCCTCGAAGGCGATGACGCGGTGCGGATCGTCGCTGCGCTGGACGATGACGTAACTGGAGGTGAAGTACGGCCTGGTATGGGCGACCACCGGCAGCATCGCCGGGACACTGATCACCACGTCACATTTGTTGGCCAGCAGCGTGCGGCGGAAGAACGTCTTGCGCTGCGGGTCCCAGGTGTATTGCAAGTCCTCGTGCAGGTCGGCGGCGAGCAGGCTGGCGATCTTGTTCTCGAAGCCCTCCTGCTTCTGGTCCGAGTAGGGCAGGTTCGCCGGATCGGCGCAGACGCGTAGCGCCGGCCTGTCCGCCGGCGCCGTGCCCGGCGCCGCATGTGCGGCGACGGGCAGGGCCACGAGCGGCAGCAGGCAAGCGGCGAGCAGCCCCCTCATCCTGTGTGCGTTCATCATCGCGTCCTCAAGGCAGCTTGAAGACGTGGACGTAGCCGCTGGTGACGGCCGGCGTGGCGGCGGCCGCGACGCCGTTCGCCTTGGCGTAGGCCGACACCGCCGCCGCGTAGCCCGGGCCGTGCACGGAGGCCGGGGCCTCGCCCACGGAGTTGTGCGACAGGCCGGGAGGGGCAGGCGGAGCAGGCGGGGTGGGCAGGCCGGAGGAGCCGCCGGGGACCGCGGGGTTGGGCAGGTTCGTCTCGCCGGGGCATTCGCCGCCGCCGAGTCCGCCCGCCAGCCAGCCCACGCCGGTGGTGATCGCCACGCGCTGGTGGCCGTCCCCGCCGGTGAAGGTGATCGGGTTGGAGACCACGCCGCACTCGAGCTGGGTTTGGAACAGCACGTGGCCGTTGGTGGCATCCACCGCCTTGAACAGGCCGCTGAGCGTTCCGTAGAACACCACGTTGCCAGCGGTGGCCAGCGTGCCGGCGTAGAGCGGCAGCGGCTCCTGCACGCTCCAGGCGCGTTGGTTGGTGACCGGGTTCCAGGCGACCATCTCGCCCAGATAGCCGCCAGGGCCAGGGGAGATGCCGAGGTCGATGCCCTGGAACGGGGTGCCGGCGATGTATTCGGTCAGCAGCGGCTCGTAGGACGAGCAGAGGTTGAGCAGCGGCAGGTAGAACAGGCCGGTGGTGGGCGAGTAGGCCGACGGCTCCCAGTCCTTCAGACCGAGGGCGGAGGGGCAGTTGTTGGTCAGGGTCTGGCCGGTGTGGATGTAGGAGCTGGCCGGGATCTGCTCGAGCCCGGTGGTCAGGCTGACGCCGGTGGCCCAGTTGACGTTGGGGCCGAAGGGTTGCGCGTTGATGAGCTGGCCGGTGGCCCGGTCCAGCGTGTAGGCAAAGCCGTTCTTGTTGAAGTGGATGATGACCTTGCGGGGGACGCCGTTGATCGGGATGTCCACCACGGTGTCTTCGTTCACCGCGTCGAAATCCCAGTTGTCATGCGGGGTGAGCTGGTAGGCCCACACGGCCTGGCCGGTCTGCGGGTTGCGGGCGAAGATCGTGCTGCTCCACTTGTTGTCACCGGGACGCATGTCCGGGTTCCAGACGCCGGGGTTGCCGGTGCCGTAGAAGATCAGGTTCAGCTCGGGGTCGTAGGTCATCCAGCCCCAGGAGGTGGAGCCGCCCTGCTGCCAGAGGGTGTTCTGCCAGCTCGTCAGGCCGAGGTTCTTGCCCTGGTCCTTGGCGTAATAGGGCTTGAAGGACGGGCCGATCAGGACGTCACTGTCCGGGCCGGTTGAGTAGGCTTTCCAGACCACCGCGCCGGTGTTCACGTTGAGCGCCTGCACCCAGCCGCGCACGCCGAGCTCGCCGCCGGCATTGCCGATGATGACGTTGTTGCCGACGACGATCGGCGCCGCGGTCAGCGTCTCGCCGATCGACGGGTTGGCGATCTGCGTCTTCCAGACCTGCTTGCCGGTGTCTGCGTTCACGGCGACGACGTTGCCGTCGAGCACGCCGTAGATCACCATGCCGTTGGCGTAGGCCGCACCGCGGTTCACCACGTCACAGCAGGCCACGCCTTCGGAGAGGGTGCTGGCGCCGGGATCGTAGGTCCACAGCAGCGTGCCGGGATGGGTGATGTCGAACGCCATCAGCTTGTTCGGAAACGGTGTGACGACGTACATCTTGCTCTGCGCCACCAGCGCGTTGCCCTGGTGGGTGGCGGTGTTGCTGGTGGGGTAGTTGAACTCCTCCACCATAGTGCCGGCGTTGGCGTTGGTGATTTCCGTCAGGCCGCTGAAGCGGGTGCCCTGCACGGTGCCCGCGGCGGTGGTCCAGGTGGCGCCGGCCTGGACGCCGGTCTGCGCCGCGGCGGCCATCGGGACAAGGCCCGCGATGACGGCACAGGCGGTGTTTAGCGCCATTCGCCTGCCGGACCGCGAGGCGGTAGGGCCGGCCTTGATGACTGAGAACAGATGTTTGATGTGCACTGAGAGCTCCACCCCAAAAACAAGCGGCAAGCGCGGAGGACCACCGCACTTATTTGACCGCAAACCGGAACGATACGACTCATAAAACAGGTCGTTACCGAAGCGCTATCAATTTTTGACGTGGCTGGGTTATTTTTTAGCAAAAACACGCGTGTTGCTTTGCACGTGACGATTGCATCGGTCGCGGTGCGTGGGACGCCCTGAGAAGGCCGCCTGAACCGGCGTCAGTGTCCGAGCAGGGTGCGGATCAGGCCTACGAGATGGCTCGGCAGGTAGGGCTTTTTCAGCAGGTAGTAGCCGAGTTCCTCGCGCCAGCTCGCCTGCAGGACTTCCGGGCGGCCGGTGGCGATGATGACGGGGATGTCCGGGTTGAGGCTGCGCATGCGGGCGGCGACCTGGGCGCCGTCCGCCTGGCCAGGCATGTGGAAGTCGGTCACCAGGATGGTGAAAACCCGGGGCGGGTCGCTGAGTATCTCGATCGCGCTGTCGCCGCTCGATGCCTCGAAGACGTCGAACCCCGCATCCTGCAGGGTTTCGGTCATTACCGCACGGATCGTAGGTTCGTCCTCAACCAGCATTACGCACATGGGCCGCCCCTCCTAACCAAAGTCACAAGCCGGTGGCGGGGGCTTTGTTCCAACACGATGCTGCGCCGGGCGGCCACGTGCGATGCTGGGGTGTGGCCGGGGGCTTGCGACCGATTGCGGGCGATTCTGCAAGCCCGCGGGTGAGTGTTGCACGTTTTGCGCGGGCAGTGTGATGGCGAAGACACGGAAATCGGGCTACTCGGGATTGCAGGGCGGCCGGCTGTGACTTTAAGGTTTGAACGGTCCCCTGCGTGTGAGCGCGTTTTGGAGGTTTTCATGAGTCGGTCCCGCCAGCATCCCAATCTCGGGATGGAGCGGCTTCTGCAGGAGCTCGAGGCGGAGGGCGTCGATCCGTCGCTGATCGAAAGCTTCGTTGCGCGTTCGCTGGATCGCAGCTGGTCGAAGCGAAGTTCCGCGGCGAGCGTTCCGCACGAGACTGTCTGAGCCTGGGCTTTCGCTGGGGCGGCGGCGTGGACAGGGCGGCCGGGGCCGCGCTAGATGTCCGCCGGGCCACGCCTGGCGGCGGCCAGGCTGCCGGGATGGATGGCCGAGTGGTTTAAGGCAGCGGTCTTGAAAACCGCCGAGGGTGCAAGCCCTCCGTGAGTTCGAATCTCACTCCATCCGCCATCAACGAACGTGAACCTGCTGCGCCATGCGGCGTTGGTCTTCGCAATTATAACTATGCGGAGGCGCGTGATGCTTTCTTCCGAATTATGCAAGGTCCTGGTGGCGGCGTCTGCGATCGCTTGGCCGGCCGCCGCGATGGCGGGACCCTGCTCTGACGACATCGCGCAATTGACGCGGCAGCTCGACAGCATGCCCGGACTGGGCACGCCGACCTCCGGCGTGGCCGCCGGATCGGTCCCGGGGGCGCAGACGGCGCATGAGAACAGCGCGGGCAACACCAGCGCGTCCGACAAGGCGCAGCCGGGCGGCGCCAGCCGCGCGGGCGGCGGGTCGGCCGGGACCGTGGGCGGGGTTTCGGGCACCGCGGTGGGGGCGAAGGATGCGGTGGCGACAGGGCAGGTCGCCACGTCCGACCAGGATGTGAGGAGCCAGTCCGTGGGCAAGCCCACGGCGGCGCAGGCGGCCTCCAACGGTGGTTCGGGCGGTGCGACAGCGAGCGACGACCGGGTCTCCCAGGCGAAGATGTCTCTGCAGACAGCGACCGATCTGAACGCGCGGGGTGACTCGTCCTGTGCGGCGGCGGTGAAGAAGACGCGCGACCTGATGGGCAAGGCGTAGGCGGCGCGCCTGCTGCCTGCCGGCGGCGGCTGGGAGCCGCGCCGGCAGGGGCAGGTGTCAGACTGGAGGCGGGCGGCGCGCGTCAGGCGCCTTTCACTTCGGCCACATGGGCGGCAATGGCGGTGGCCAGCACGGTCAGCGGGACGCCGCCGGTTTTTACTATGGCGTCGTTATAGGCCGCTTCGTCGTATTTCGGCCCCAGCGCCGTCTTCGTCTGCTCACGCAGATGGAGCATCTGGTTGTGCCCCATCTTGTAGCCGCAGGCCTGGCCCGGCGAGGCGCAGTAGCGGTCGGTCTCGCTGGTCATGGCAGGCGCCGACTTGCCGGTTTCCGTGGTGAGGAATTGCACGCTCTGTTCGCGGGTCCAGCCCATGGCGTGCAGGCCGGTGTCGGCGACCAGGCGGCAGGCGCGGAACTGCTGGGCCTGCAGGTAGCCGATGCGGCCGAACGGGTCGTTGTCGTAAAGCCCGTGCTCGTCGACGAGCTGTTCGGCGTAGAGTGCCCAGCCTTCGACGAAGGCGTTGAAGCCCATCATCGACATGATCATCGGGATTTCCGCATGGTGCTCGGCGAGATAGGCGCCCTGCCAGGTGTGGCCGGGGATACCCTCATGCGCGGTAAGCGTGGGGAGCTGGTATTTCGGCCAGAGCTTCGTCGATTTCAGGTTGACGTAGTAGATCGCCGGGCGGGAGCCGTCGAGCGAGGCGAAGTTCATGTAGCCGAGCGGGGCGCCGTCCTGGATGTCCGGCGGGACGCGCTTGACGGTGACGTCCGCGCGCAGGTTGAGGTGGGAGATCTTCGGCAGCAGCGGGCGGATGCGGGCGATGCAGTCGTTCAGATAGGCGATCAGCCGGGTGCGGCCGGCGTCGTCGTCCGGGTAGAGGAAGCGGGGGTCCTGGTTGAGCGCCTGGACGCGGGCGCCGACACTGCCTTGGGACATGCCCTGCGCTTTGAGGAGCGTGTCGAGGCGGGCCTTGATGGCGGCGTTCTGCTCCAGGCCGAGCTTGTGTATGTCGGCGGCCGAGGTGGTGGTGGTGGTGCCCATGCGTAGCGCCCAGGCGTAGAAGGCGTCGCCGTCCGGCAGGCGCTGAACGCCCGCGGTGGACGGGGCGTTCGCGGTGGCGCGGGCGAAGGCGGCAATCTGACGGTCGACGGCGGGGTAGAGGGTGGTCTCGACGATTTTCGTGCACCGCCCGGCCCAGTCACCCTGGAGGTGCGCGGCGGCGGCGCGGGTGGCCAGTGAGCTGACCAGCGGCTGCTGAGCGGCCGGTGTGGCGCGGAAGCCGCGTAGCTGGCCCAGCGCGGTGGCGGCGATGAAATTGGGCGGGATGACGCCGATGGCGGCGTCCGCGGTGCAGCGGGCGGTCTCCTGGTCCACCACGCGGGCGAAGGCGGACACGCGGGCCAGGTAGGCCTCGGCATCCGCGGTGTTGTGTATCTGGTGGACCGAGTTGAGGAATTCCGGCGTGCTGGTGACGCTGCCGTTCTGCTGGCTGATGACGTAGGGTGAGGCGCCGCCGCTGAAGCCGGCCGCCGCGCCCCCGCCGTAGCGGAAGGCGGTGCCTTCCAGGCCGCGGTCGGTGGCGTAGCTTACGGCATCAAGGCGTATCTGGCTGGCGGCGGGCAGGGTGGCGCGGTCTATCTGGCCGAGGCGGGCGTGCATGCTGCGTATTTGCGCGGCCCATTTGGCTTCACCGGCGGGCGAGGCGTCACTGAGCTGGGATTTGAGGCCGGCGAGGGCGCCGGTATCCACGCCGAGCTGGGTGGCCGCCTCCGGGGAGAGCAGCAATATCTCGTGGGCGAAGGCGTCCAGCGTGGGGGCGAACTCCGGCGCGGCGGAGGGTGCGCCGGGCGCCGCTCGGGCCACGCCGCCCCAGGCCGCTACGGCTGCGCCGCCCTGCAAAACGTTCCGCCGTGAGATCATGGATGCGCCCTTGCGTGTCGTTGTGTGGGCGCACCCTACAGGCACATGGCGGATGGGGGAACCTGGCGGTGCCCGGCCGGGGTGGACGGAACAGGCCCTGCCTCTTCCCGCGGCGGCCTTCCTGGCCGGCTCTCCCAGGACCTGGCCGGCGTTCGCCGCCGGCGCCAGCTCTGGCGTCCATCAGACGGCCAGGGCTGCGCGACAGCGGTCCGGGATGTTCAGCCGATCTTGTCTTGCGTGCGGGTTTCGAAGTCCGACGCCTCGTGGCGTTCATGCAGTTGCGAGGACGGCTCGCCCATGACGCGGTTCACCATGCGGCCGCGCTGCACCGCTGGGCGGGCACCGATGGCATCCGCCCAGCGCAGCACGTTGGTGTATTCCTGCACCTGGAGGAACTCGGCGGCGTTGTAGAGCAGGCCTTTGACCAGGCCGCCGTACCAAGGGAAGGCTGCGATGTCGGCGATGGTGTATTCGTCACCGGCGAGATAGGGGGATTCGGCAAGGCGGCGGTTCAGCACGTCGAGCTGGCGCTTCACTTCCATGGCGAAACGGTCGATTGGGTATTCCATCTTGCTGGGCGCGTAGGCGTAGAAATGGCCGAAGCCGCCGCCGAGATAGGGGGCGGCACCCATCTGCCAGAACAGCCAGCACAGGCAGGCGGTGCGCGCGGGGCCGCCGGCAGGCAGGAAGGCGCCGAACTTCTCCGCCAGGTGCATCAGGATGGCGCCTGATTCGAAGACGTGCAGCGGCTTGGGGCCGGATCTGTCCACCAGCGCGGGGATCTTGGAGTTCGGGTTGACGGCGACGAAGCCGCTGGAGAATTGCGCCCCCTCGTTGATGCGTATGAGCCAGGCGTCATACTCGGCACCGGTGTGGCCCGCGGCGAGCAGTTCTTCGAAGAGGATGGTGACTTTCACGCCGTTGGGGGTGGCCAGCGAGTAGAGCTGGAAGGGGTGGCGGCCGACGGGAAGGGGTTTGTCGTGCGTGGGGCCGGCGATGGGGCGGTTGATACTGGCGAATTGTCCGCCGTTTTCCTTGTTCCAGGTCCAGATCTTGGGTGGGGTGTAGGGGTCTGTCATGGTCGTATCCTGGGTTAAGGAAGGCAAGGAAGGCCTTCGTTTTTGAAGAAAGAAGCAAAAAACTTTTGCTCCTGGCGCTGGCATCAGAGCGGAGGCAATTCTGCAAAAGCGTGCCTTGGCAGAAGCAGGTACGCTGCTGATGCTGGCGGGGAGGCAAAAGTTTTTGGTTCTTTTTTTCGAAAAAGAACTGCTCTCTCCTTACACCAATTTCCGCAACGCCGCCCGATAAGCGCCCGTGATCTCCGCCGCGCGAACATGCACACCGTCCTCGACGACCCAGGCGCCGTTGCACAATACGTGGCGCGCTGCCGGCGCGTCTTGGGCGAAGATGGCGGCGGCGAGCCAGAAATCGGGGGAGAGATGTTCGGACTCGGGCGTGGGGGTGATGACGCAGGCATCCGCGCGGGCGCCCGGGGCGAGGCTGCCCACAGGACGGGCGGCGGCCTGGGCGCCGCCGGCGCAGGCAGCCTGCCAGAGCAGGCGAGCGGTGTGGCCGGCGGTGCCGGCGAGGACGTTGCGGCGCTCGGCGCGCAGGCGCTGGGTGTATTCCAGCAGGCGCAGTTCGGCGAAGGCGTTCAGGCTTACGTGGCTGTCGGTGCCGATGCCGAAGCGTCCGCCCGCTTCGGCGTAGTCGGGCAGGGTGAACAGGCCGTCGCCCAGGTTTCCTTCGGTGCTGGGGCAGAGGCCGGCCACGGCACGGGAAGCGGCGATGGCCTGGCGTTCGTCCTGTGTGGTGTGGGTGCCGTGTATGAGGCACCAGTTCGGGCCGACGGGGGCGTGGGCGAGCAGCCACTCGGCGGGGGCGGCGCCGAGAGCGGCGATGCAGGCTTCGACCTCGGCGCGCTGTTCGGCGATGTGGATGTGGGTTGGCGCGTCGAAATCGATGGTGGTGGCGCCGCTTACGAGGCGGGCGAGGGAGGCGGGCGGCACGGCTCGCAGGCTGTGCGGAGCCAGGCCGAAGCGCAAGGTGGGAGACTGGCGGGGATGGGCGGCGGCCAGGAGGCGCAACGCGTCCTCGGGCGTGGCGTGGAAGCGATGCTGGCCGCCGTGGAGCGGTTCGCCGCCGAAACCGCCGGTTTCGTACACGCCGTAGAGGAGGGTGAGGCCGATGCCGGCTTGGGTGGCGCCTGCTTCTATGGCGTCCGCCATGGCGGCGCGATTGGCGTAGGGGGCGCCGCCCGGGGCGTTCTGCAGGTAGTGGAACTCGACCAGCGAGGTGAAGCCGCCTTGCAGGCAGAGCATGGCGAGGTAGGCGGCGATCGGCGCCATGGTGTCGGGTTCGATGGTGCGGGCGGCGCGATACATGGCTTCCCGCCAGGACCAGAAATCGCCGCCGCCGCCCGCGTATTCGGCGAGGCCGGCGAAGCTGCGCTGAAAGGCGTGGCTGTGCAGGTTGATCATGCCGGGGAGGATTGCGCCGGCGATGTGGTGCGGCGCGCGGCCTTCGGCGATGCGGATGATTTCGCCGGCTTCGTGCTCGATCTGGATGTTTGGGTGGAAGCCGGCGTCCAGGAGGGCGTAGTCGGCGGAGAAGGTGGGCATGGGGGTGGTTTAGTTGGGGGAAGTAAGGAAGCAAGGCCTTCTTTTTTGAAAAAAAGAAGCAAAAAACTTTTGTTCCTCCGCCTGTACGAGGTGCTGCGTTTGCCGGAGGCACACGGCTGCTGCAAATGCGGGGAGACAAAAGTTTTTTGGTTCTTTTTTCAAAAAAGAACCGCTTGCCTTCTTCAAGGACACCAAATGACCCAACCCGCCGACGCAATCTGGCACGCCAACCTGGCCACCATGGTGCCGGGCGGGGCGCCGTACGGCGCGATCGAGGACGGCGCGCTGGCGATCGGCGGCGGGCGGATACGCTATGCCGGGCGGCGGGCGGAGATGCCGGCGGCGCTCGCCGGGCCGGGGACGATGCGGCATGACGCGAATGGAGGCTGGATCACGCCGGCGCTGATCGACTGCCACACGCACCTGGTGTTCGGCGGCGAGCGGGCGGCGGAGTTCGAGGCGCGGCTGTGCGGCGACAGCTACGAAAGCGCGGCGCGGCGCGGCGGCGGGATACTGTCCTCGGTGCAAGCGACCAGGACAGCGAGCGAGGCGGCGCTGCTGGAGAGCGCGGCCGGGCGGCTGGCGCGGCTGATGGCCGACGGCGTGCGCACGGTGGAGATCAAGTCGGGCTATGGCCTTTCGCTGGAAAGCGAGCTGAAGATGTTGCGCGTGGCGCGGCTTCTGGGCGCCCGGCATGGGGTGCGGGTGGTGACGAGCCTGCTGGCGCTGCACGCGGTGCCGCCGGAGTTTGCCGGGCGTGCGGATGCGTATGTGGATTACGTTGTGACCGAAATTCTGCCGCAGGCGGTGGCGGCGAAGCTGGTCGATGCCGTCGATGCGTTTGCGGAGCCGATCGCGTTCAGCGCGGCGCAGGTGCAGCGGCTGTTCGCCGCCGCGCGCGGGCTCGGGCTGCCGGTGAAGCTGCATGCGGACCAGTTGAGCGATGGCGGCGGGGCGGCACTGGCGGCTTCGTTCGGGGCGCAGTCGGCCGACCATCTGGAATACACGTCCGAGGACGGGGTGCGCGCGATGGCGGCGTCTGGCACGGTGGCGGTGCTGCTGCCTGGCGCTTATGCGACGGTGGGTGCGCGGCAGCCGCCGCCGGTAGCCTCGTTCCGTGCGCAGAGCGTGCCGATGGCGGTGGCGACGGATTGCAATCCGGGCTCCTCGCCGCTGTGCTCGCTGCTGATGGCAATGAACCTGGCCTGCGCGCTGTTCCGGCTGACTCCGGAGGAGGCGCTGGCGGGGGTGACGCGGGAGGCGGCGCGGGCGCTGGGGCTGGAGGGCGAGGTGGGGACGCTGGCGGTGGGCCGGGCGGCCGAACTGGCGGTGTGGCGCGTCGGCCATCCGCGCGAGCTGGCCTATTGGATGGGCGGGGTCTCGCCGGTGGTGGTGCAGCCGTGAGCCTGGATGTGGTGGCGGGCGGGCTGGACGACGCGCGCGTGGTGGCGCTGCTGCAGGTGCATGTGGCGCGCGCGCGGGCGTCCACGGCGCCGGGCAGCGCGCATGCGCTGGACGTGAGCGCTTTGCGGGCGCCGGACATTTCGTTCTGGAGCGCCTGGCTGGACGGCGCGCTTGCGGGATGCGCGGCGCTGAAGCGGCTGGATGCGGAGCATGGGGAAGTGAAGTCCATGCATGTGGCCGAGGCGCTGCGCCGGCGCGGCGTGGGTTCGGCACTGGTGCGTCATGTGGTGGCGGCGGCGCGTGGGGCGGGGGTACGGCGGCTGAGTCTGGAGACGGGATCCTGGGATTTCTTCAAGCCCGCGCATGCTTTTTATGCGCGGCATGGGTTCCGGGCGTGCGCGCCGTTTGGTTCGTATGCCGCGGATCGGAACAGCCTGTTTTTTTCGCGGGAGATTTAGGCAGGCAAGGCCTGTCTCTATAAAAAGCTTCTGCTTTCCGCATTTGCGGCGGGCGCGTGCTTTGGATGACGCCGCGCGTTTCGTCAGGTCTGGACAGGTGTTTCAGGAAAGGCTCTGCCTGCGTGCCTCAGTCTGCCGTTCCAGCACCGCGGTCAGCGCCAGGGCGAGCGTCGCCTTTTCGAACGGTTTGGGCAGCACGGGCGTGCCGCTGAACGTCTTGGGCAGGGCGGAAAATCCGTAGCCGGTGGAGAAGATGAACGGGATGCTGCGAGAGTTGAGCATCTCCGCGATCGGATAACTCAGCTTACCCGCCAGGTTGACGTCCAGGAGTGCGACATCGATCTGCAGGTCGGCGGCTTTCTGCAGGCCGTCCTCCAGCCGGGACGCGGTCGCCACAACGTCGCAGCCCAGTTCTTCCAGGTAGCATTCCACCACCATTGCGATGAAGGCTTCGTCCTCGACGAGCAGGACCCTGGTGCGTTCGGCGGTCATGACCGTGCGGCCTGCCTTGCGATGTTGGGTAGCAGGGTGATCTGCGTCGCGGCGACCTCGCTTAGGGGCGCCTCGATGGTGCAGACCAGTCCGGACGCGTTGTTGAAATCGAGCTGCACGGTGCCGGCAAGGTCGTTCGGCAAGCCGCGCCGCATGAGCCAGGAGCCGAAGCCCTCGCGAACCGGCGGAGTGACGGCCGGGCCGCCGTTTTCCGTCCAGGTGAGGCGTAGCTGGGGTATCTCGTCCTGGCTCGTCAGCCAGTCGATAGTGATAGAGCCTTCGGGCCTGGACATTGCGCCATGCTTGAGGGCGTTTGTCGCCAGCTCGTGCAAGCCCATGGACATGGTCTGCGCGGCTTTCGGACTAAGCCGCAGCTTTGGTCCGGAGATACGGAAACGCGGGTCCAGCAGCCCGCCATGCGGCGCCAGCACGACGGCGACCACGTCGTCCAGGAAGACGCCTTCCCACTTATCGCGGGTGAGCAGGTCATGCACCGCGGCCAGGCCCACGAGCCGGCTTACCAGGACCTGGCGCATCGCGGGGTCGCTGGTGCTCAGGGTCTTGACGACGATGGCCTGGACGATGCCGAGGGTGTTCTTCACGCGGTGGTTTAGCTCGTCGACCATGAGGCGGAGGCGGGCTTCGACGCGTTTCTGTTCGGTGATTTCGATCGACACGCCGACCAGGCCGACCACGGCGCCAGTGGCATCGCGCAGCGGCGCCTTGGCCGAGGACCAGACACGCGCCGATCCGTCATCCTGGCCCACCAGTTCTTCGAGCTGCAGCGCCTGTCCGCTCTGCATCAGCCGCCTGTCGTTCGCGACCACGGCGGCGGCCTGCAGGGAGTCCGGGAGGAACTCGAGGTCGGTCCGGCCCTGTACGTCTTCCCACGGCTTGCCGATGACACCCAGCGCGGGCCGGTTGGCGAGCAGCATGCGGCCCTCGCGGTCCTTGGCGTAGATCATCGCCGGAGCGGTCTCGGCGATGGTGCTCAGCAGGGTGGCGGTCTTGCGGAAACGCTCTTCGGCAAGATGGCGGTCGGTGACGTCGATGAGCGCGCCGACGAGGCGGAGCCTGCCCCCCGAGACGAGCATGCCGGCCCGCGACATGATCCACCTCTCCGGCGCGTCCTTCCGCGACAGCCGGTATTCGGCGAAGTAGTTGGTCTGGTCCGGCGGTTGCGACCGGAAGCTCTGGCGTATGTGGGCGGCGTCTTCCGGGCTGACCTGGGCCAGCCAGTTGTCGATGTGCATCGGCTGCCCGGTGTAGGGCAGGCCGAACAGCTGGTGCGCGCTGGCGGAGGCGCGCACCATGCAGGTGACCGGATCGAGCTCCCACGCGCCCACGCTGCCCTGGCCGAGCGCCGCGTCCATCTTGAGACGGCCGCTTTCGGCTTCCATCAGAGCGCGGCGCAGTGTCGAGGTTATCCAGACGATGAGGCCTGCGATCAGCACGAAAAGCAGCGTGCGGACGAGGCGCTGCGCCACCGGCATCGCGGCCGGCAAGCCGAGCGGCTCGGGACACAGGCAGAGGATTGCCAGGCCGATCAGGGTGGCGGCAAGCGTGGGCCCCGGGCCACAGAACAGCCCGGCGAGAAGCAGGGCCGCCGGCATGAGCAGCACGAGCGGCTGCATCGGCACCGCGGCGGAGATGAGGGCGTTCAGCGCTACCACGCCGAGGAAGCCGGCGATGGCGAAGACGTAGGTGCGACGGCTGCCCGGATACAGGATGTACGGTTTCCACCTCTGGCCGGCGAGTCCGGCCAGGCTATCCTTCGTTTCGAAGGCTTTGGCCCTCTGCGACAGCTTCCGGGGACGCTTCATCCTGATGATGTATAGTGTTAAAATTCACGGTGTCGCAACCAATACGAGCCGGATGGTCCGGGCGCGTAACTAGGTAAGGCGTATCCTGTGCTGCTTGCAGTACGGTCAGGCGGCGGGTGCGACAGGCTGGCGGTGTTAACCGGCTGTTCATCCGGGGCGCGCATCCTGAGACAAATCTCGAGGAAGTTGCGCCGTGGCGATCTCAGACAGGACACCGGAGGCCGTGGTTGCGGGGGGCACGGCGGTCGCGCTGTCCCAGTTGTTCAACCTGACGGGGCAGGCGGGCAGCGCACCCTACCTCGTGCTGTGCGGCCTGGACCGCGACGAATACACCGCGGGGGCTACCGGGCAGACCGGGCGCATCGACGGCTCGGCGTTCACCTCCATTGGCGGAGACGGGCGCGGGGACGGCATCGTCTTCACCTACCAGGCCAGCACCGGGCAATATGTCAGCGCCGCGTACGGCACGCTGGCGCAGGCGAGCTACGTCGCGTCCACGAGCCCGGGCGATGTGACCGACCTGTCGCTGTTCGCCACCGGCAACGCAGCGCTGGCGCAGGCCTATGCCGACAACGCCTACGCGCTGATGCAGGCCGACGCGTCAGGGTTCCTGGGGTCGGCGACCGTCGTCACGTCGGGAGTGGCGGCGCGCGCCGGCGCGCCAGCCGCGGCGACACCTGACGGGATCGCTGCCGCCGCGGAAAGCTTCGTGGGCCAGGCCTGGAACATGGACGGCTGCTGGGTGCTGGCCAGCACCATCGCGGCAGAGGCCGGCGCGGCGCTGCCCGTGCAGAGCACGTCCGTGGGCTCGCCGGGCGCGGCCAACGGCGAATGGAGCGTGATCTATGATGGGCCGGTCAGCGCGAGCGGGCAGTGGCAGAACCTGGTCTCTACGGGAGACGTGGTCGTGTTCTCGCCCGCCGGCGGCGGCGGCCACATAACAACCTGCGTCTCCGGGTCCGGCAGCACGGCCCAGCTGATCGACAACATCACCTATGAGAGCGCGAGCGGCAGCATCGTCAATGCCGCGGGTGACGGCGATGCGGCGGATGTGCTGGTGGCGCCGGCGCATCCGGCAAGCCAGGAGTTCGCCGGGGTGAACCCTGGCAGCGTGGTGATCTATGCGCTGGACACGCCGGCCATCGCCGTGCCGCAGGCGGCGGTGAGTGCCGTCCTGGGCACGAAACTGGCGCTGGCCGGCTTCGTGCACGCGACGGACCCGGCCGGCCACGCGGTGACCGCCTATCAGCTCTATGACAGTCTGGCGGGGGCGAGCTTCGTTCTGGCGAACGGGGTTTCCGAGGCGGCGCGATCCGTGGCCGGTGCGATCACGGTGGCCTCGCTGGGCGGGGTTGGCCTGGCCTACACGCAGGCGGGGACGGACACGCTGGAGGTGCGCGCAGAGAATGGCGCCTACTGGGGCGATTGGCAGGCGATCAGCGTAGGAGTGGGGGCGCCCAAGCCGGCGCCGCCGCGCGTGACCGTGCAGACGGCGAACCAGAGCTGGGCGCAGGGCAGCTCCGTGTCGCTCGTTCTGGCGGCGAACACCTTCACCGACCCGCAGGGGTTGAAACTGAGCTATGCGGCGAGCCTGGCTCACGGCGCCGCACTTCCGGCCTGGCTGGTCTTCGACCCGGCCACGCTCGGGTTTTCCGGAAAAGTGCCGGCGGGCGCGGCGAGCCTGCCCGTAACGGTGACGGCGACGGACAGCGCGGGGCTTTCCGCGTCCGAGACGTTCACTGCGACCGTGCCGGCGGCAGCGCCGGTGGTGGCTGTGCCGGTGGCCGGGCAAAGCTGGCTGGAAGGCGGGCAGATCGTGGACAAGCTGCCGGCCGGCACCTTCACCGACCCGCAGGGTCAGGCGCTGACGGTGAGAGCGAGCCTGGCCAGCGGGGCGGCGCTGCCGGCGTGGCTCAGCTTCTCGGCGGCGAACGACGCTTTCAGCGGGACGGCGCCGAAAATTGCCGAAAGCCTGGCGATCAGGCTGACGGCTACGGACGTGTCCGGGCTGGCGGTGAGCGATGTGTTTACCGCGACCGTGGCGGCGGCCGCGAGTAGCGCTGCGGGTTTCGCCATGCGGTCTTCGGTGCCTGAGGTGGTGGTGGCGCATGCGCTGTTTGCGCATGTCGGGCGGTGAGACTTGCGAGAAAGGAAGGCCTTCTTTTTTGAAAAAAAGAAGCAAAAAACTTTTGGCCGCTGTCCCGGAGTGTTGCGACGCGCGCTTTGTCGGGTTGGCACAATGTCGCAGATGCGGGGAGACAAAAGTTTTTTGGTTCTTTTTTTCAAAAAAGAACCGCTTGCTTACTTTAATGCAGTAGCAAAACGCTCCAGGGCCCAGTCCACCTGCTCTGCCGTGATCACCAGCGGCGGTGCGATACGTATGGTGTTGACGTGCGTCTCCTTGCACAGAACGCCGGATTTCTGCAGCGCCTTGCACACGGGCGCCGCGGCTTCGTGCAGTTCCACGGCGAGCATCAGGCCGCGGCCGCGGATTTCTCGCACGCGGGGCGAGGCGATAGCGCGCAGGCCGGCGAGCATGCGGGCGCCCTGGGCGGCGGCGTTTTCGATCATGCCTTCCTCGGTGAGCACGCGCAGGGCCATCCGCGCGATGGCGCAGGCGAGCGGGTTGCCGCCGAAGGTGCTGCCGTGCTCGCCGGGTTTGAGCACGCCCATGACTTCGGCGTTCGAGAGCACCGCGCTGATCGGGTAGAAGCCGCCGGACAGCGCCTTGCCCACGAGGGTCAGGTCGGCCTCGACGCGTTCATGTTCTTCGGCGAGGAGGCGGCCGGTGCGGCCCAGGCCGGTCTGGATCTCGTCGAGCACCATGACGACGCGGTTTGCGGTGCAGAGGCGGCGGACGGCGCGCAGGTAGCCGTCCGGCGGGATGATGACGCCGGCTTCGCCCTGTATGGGTTCGAGGAGGACGGCGACGGTGTTGGGCGTGATGGCTGCTTCGAGCGCTGCGGCGTCGCCATAGGGCACGACGACGAAGCCGGGGGCGAAGGGGCCGAAATCGGCGCGGCTGACCGGGTCTGTCGAGAAGCCGACGATGGCGAGCGTGCGGCCGTGGAAATTGGCGCCGCAGACGATGATTTCGGCCTGGTTTTCCGGCACGCCCTTGACCTGGTAGCCCCATTTGCGGGCGACTTTCAGGGCGGATTCCACGGCTTCGGCGCCGGAGTTCATCGGCAGGACGGCGCTGGTGCGGGTGAGCGCGCAGATCTCCTCGTAGAACAGGCCGAGCTGGTCGTTATGGAAGGCGCGCGAGGTGAGCGTGAGGCGGCCGGCCTGTTCGACCAGGGCGGTCAGGATGCGGGGGTGGCAGTGGCCCTGGTTGACGGCGGAGTAGGCGGACAGCGCGTCGAGGTAGCGGCGGCCGTCCACGTCCCAGACCCAGACGCCCTCGCCGCGGGTGAGGACCACGTCCATCGGCTTGTAGTTGTCCGCGCCGTAGCGGGCTTCCAGCGCCAGGTAGTCCTGCGCCCCGCGCGGGCGGTCGTGCAGGGAGGTGGCGGTGATCTGGTCCATGTCCGGCGATCCTGTCACTAGCGCCGGAAGATGAACCGGGGGGTATTCAGGCGAAAGCGGGAAAACTGCTTCGTTTCCCGGAGCAGTCTGTCATAATGCCAGCCTTGGTTGGCGAAACGGCAGAACACTTCGCAGATGGACACGACTGATCAGGCTCTGGTGGCACTTTTGCGCCAGGACGGGCGGGCTTCGGTGTCGGCACTTGCGGCCAGCCTGGGAGTTTCGCGCGGAACGGTGCAGAACCGGATCGACCGGCTGGTGGAGCGCGGGACGATCCAGGGTTTCACGGTGCGGCTGCGGCCGGATGAGGCGGGGCACGGCGTGCGCGCGATCATGATGATCGAGGTGCGGGGCGACCGCTCGCCTGGCGTGCTGCGGGCGTTGCGGGCGCTGGTTGAGGTAAGCTGCGTGCACACCACGAACGGACGTTGGGACATGGTGGTGGAGCTGGGTGCGGACAGCCTGGAGCGGTTCGACGCGGTGTTGCGGCGGATACGGCAGATCGAGGGGGTGGCGAACTCGGAGACGAGCCTGTTGTTGTCTCGAAGCTGAACCGGACCTAGGCTCATGCCGGGACCGGAAAGGCTGTTGGCATGAACACACGCGTTTTCTGTTGCGCGCTGATGGCGGTTGCTGTGCTGATCCGGCCGCTTTCCGCACAGCCTGGCTTACGCGATGAGAACTTCCTCACACCGCTGCCGCATGGCTTCAAGATCGGGCTGAGCCACGTGCAGGGCAGGCTGGCCACGCAGGAGTTTGTATCAACCGGCGAGACAGTGCAGAACTGGAGCGAGATGGTGACGGTCCAGATCTTCCTTGGGCAGCAGTCGCGCTCTGCCGGCCCGTTTCTGCAAAACATGGTTATGCTCTGGTCACGTGCATGCCCGAATGTCCTGCACGGGCCGGTCACGAGCGGGTTGGTGAACGGCTACCCGAGTTCCATGCTTCTGCTGACCTGCTCACGCGATCCCCTCACGGGCAAGCCCGAGACGACGTTGTTCCGCGCGGTCAGCGGCGCGGACAGCTTCTACGTGGCGCAGTATGCATTTGGGCACGTCGCTGCACCTGCCGAGGTTGAAAAGGCGAAGGCCTACATGACAACGGTTACGGCTTGCGACACGCGGATGCCGGCACATTCCTGCGCGGATGTTTTTCCGAAGCCGGAGAAAAGGATTTGAAGTGAGACAAGAAGTTCTTCTTTGCCAGAACCAAAAACCTTTGACTCGGCCACCGCGGCACTAGTCCCGAGGCCGCCGACAGGGAGCAAAAGTTTTTTGGTTCTTTTTTACAAAAAAGAACCGCGTGCTTCCCTTACGACTTAAACCCGCTCATCTTCGCCACGGCGACGTAGTCCGTCGGGAACAGCGATTGCAGCGCGCGGACTTTCGGCATGTCGTTCATGACGATGTACGGGTAGTCCGGGTTATGCTCCAGGAAGTCCTGGTGGTACGCCTCGGCCGGATAGAAGCCGGAGAGCGGATCGACGCGTGTGGCGATCGGGGCGGGGAAGGCGTGCGCCGCGTCGAGCTGGGCGATGTAGGCGCGGGCGATGCGGGCCTGGTCAGGCGTGGCAGCGAAGATTTCCGAGCGGTACTGGGTGCCGCTGTCGGGGCCTTGCGCATCATGGAGCGTGGGGTCTAGCGCCACGCTGAAGAAGATCTGCAATATGCGGCCGTAGGTTATCTGCTTGGGATCGTAGGTGATCTGGACGGATTCGGCGTGGCCGGTCTCGCCGGTGCTGACGGTTTCGTAGTTGGCGGTGTCTGCCTTCCCGCCGCTGTAGCCGGCCAGCACGCGCTGGACGCCGCGCACGTGCTCGAAGACGCCCTGGACGCCCCAGAAACAGCCGCCGGAGAGCACGGCGGTCTGCGTGGCCTGGGTGGCGGGCAGATCCGCGGCGGGCGCCGGGACGACGTGCTCGCCTTCCGCGCGGGCGGCCGGGGCCAGCAGGGCGGTGGTGGCGAGCAGGGCAGAGAGGGTGGCGCCGATTGCGAGTTTTGCCGCGCGGTTCATGCGGAGGCTCCTTTCTGGAAGGTGAGCGCCACGCCGTTCATGCAGTAGCGCAGGCCGGTGGGCTTGGGCCCGTCTTCGAAGACGTGGCCGAGATGGCCGCCGCAGCGTGTGCAGTGCACTTCGGTGCGCTCCATCATCAGGCTGCTGTCGGACGCGGTGGAGACGGCACCGGGGAGCGGCTGGTAGAAGCTGGGCCAGCCGGTGCCGCTGTCGAACTTGGTGGCGGAGGCGAAGAGGGGGAGCGCGCAGCCGGCGCAATCGTAGCGGCCGGCGCTGAACTCGTGGTCGAGCGGGCTGGATTCGGGGGCTTCGGTGCCCTGCTCGCGCAGCACGTAGTAGGCCGCGGGCGAGAGCAGGCGGCGCCATTCGGCGTCCGTGTGGGTGACGGGGAAGGGCTGCTGGGCGGCGCGGGCGGGCGTGCCGCGCATCGTTGCCAGCCAGGCGATGGCGCCCAGGCTGGCTGTGCCCGTCAGCAGGAAGTTCCGGCGTGTCATGTGCGATGCTCTCCGGGGGGTGTCCGATGTTCGTCACATGGGGTGGGGCGGTTACCTTGGCATGGCTGGCGGCAATTTTGCTGCGGTAATGCGGTGGGCGGTGAGCGGCCGCCTGTTGCGCCGTTTGGCGGTGCAGGGCAGACCCGGCGGGGATACACGCGGGAGGCGATCTGGACGGTCACGCCGGATGCCGCAACGGGCGCGCGTGCCCATGTAACCCGGTGCGCGCCTGTGGCGAACCGCGCAGCAGCAGGAGATTGCCTTGGCCACCCATGTCCGTGCCCATCCCGCGATCGTGCGCATCACCCATTGGGTGGGTGCGGCGGCGATGATCGTGATGATCCTGAGCGGATGGGCGATCTACAATGCCTCGCCGATCCTGCCTTTCGTGATCCCGCCCGCCTGGACGCTGGGGCGGTGGCTGGGGGCGGGGATCGCCTGGCACATATCGGCGATGTGGGTGCTGGTGGCCGACGGGGCGGTGTACCTGGCCTGGGGGCTGGCGAGCGGGCATTTCCGGCGGCATTTCCTGCCGCTGCAGCCGGATGCGGTGCTGCGGGAGCTGGGGGCGGCGCTGCGGTTCCGGCTGCGGCACAGGATGGGCACGTATAATGCGGTGCAGCGGCTGCTCTACGCGCTGGTGGTCATCGCCGCCGTGCTGGCGGTGCTGACGGGGCTGTCCATCTGGAAGCCGGTGCAGCTCGGCTGGCTGACCTGGGTGTTCGGCGGGTACGACCTGGCGCGGCGAATCCATTTCGCACTGATGGCCTCGATCGTGGCGTTCCTGGTGGTGCATGTGACGCTGGTGGTGCTGGTGCCGGCCACGCTGGTCAGCATGGTGACCGGCGGCCGGGTGCTGCCGGATGCGGCGTTGGAGGAGGCGGGGCAGTGATAAAGCGGGCGGACCATCTGGCGCAGTTGCGGCGGCTGGAGCGGCGGCATCTGCTGCGTGGCGCGCTGTCGGTGGGCGCGGTGTCGCTGCTGAGCGGTTGCGGCGACCTGTCCACCAAGGACGGGCTGTTCGACCGCATGTTGTGGACGATGCTGAAGTTCAATGACCGTATGCAGGAATTGCTGTTCGACCCGAACAGGTTGGCGGCCACGTTCCGGCCGGACCAGATCACCCGGCCGTTCAAGTTCAACGCGTATTACCCGCTAAGCCAGGTGCGCACGCCTGACGCGGATTGGGCGATGGAGGTGAGCGGGCTGGTCAGCGACACGTCGAGCTGGAAGCTGGACCGGTTGCGGACGCTGCCGCAGCAAAGCCAGATCACCCGGCACATCTGCGTGGAGGGGTGGAGCCAGATCGGGCAGTGGTCCGGCGTGCCACTGCGGGTGTTCCTGCAGCGCGTTGGCGCAGACATGCGGGCGAAATATGTGGGGTTCGAGTGCTTCGACGATTATTCGTCGAGCATAGACATGGCGAGCGCGCTGCATCCGCAGACGATACTGGCGCTGGATTTCGAGGGCGCGCCGCTGACGCCGGAGTGGGGCGCGCCGGTACGGCTGCGCATTCCCACCAAGCTGGGTTTCAAGAATCCGAAAAACATATCTGCCATAACGGTGACCAATGATTATCCCGGCGGCTACTGGGAGGATCAGGGGTACAATTGGTATAGCGGATCATGACGTTCGCGCCGGCCGGCGGCGTTCTCCCCAAGCCGTTCCTGCGCCATTCCAGTTCTCCACAGCACACGCTGCCACACCGCGCACCCGACGCGGATAAGAGTTTTCTGGTTCTTTTTTTCAAAAAAGAACCGCTTTCTTCCTTTCCCGTGTTCTGCCTAGTTTCGCCTGATGGACGGTCCCCCGGACGCAGACCTGGCCGCGCTGATGCGTGCCGCGCAGGCGGGCGACGCGCAGGCCTATGCGCGCGTGCTGAAGGCCTGCGTGCCGATGGCCGCCGCGGCCGCCAGGCGGGCGGGCGTTCGGCCGGACCGGGTGGATGACGTGGTGCAGGACACGCTGATCACCATACACCGCGCGCTGGCGACGTATGATCCGGACCGGCCATTCGCGCCGTGGCTGCGGGCGATCGCGGCGCGGCGGGCGATCGACTCGCTACGGCTGCACGGGCGGCAGGGGGCCCGGGAGGTGCAGGACGAGGTGGCGTATATGGCCCATGCCGAGCCTGGTGCTGACGGCCTAGCCGCGGTGAGCCGGGGCGACGATGCAGCCAGGCTCCGGGCGGCGGTGGCGCGCCTGCCGCCGTTGCAGCGCCAGGCGGTGGAGTTGCTGGCGCTGTCGGAGCGGTCCCTGGCGGAGGCGTCGGCGGAGACGGGGCGGAGCAAGGTGGCGCTGAAGGTGAACCTGCACCGGGCGCTGCGGGCGCTGCGGCTGCGAATGGAACGGCTGGACGATGCCTGACGCGATGGTGCCGGATGTGCTGATTGCGCAACTGAGTGCCGACTTGCGGCCGGTGCGCCGGCTGGCGCCGGCCTGGCGGCAGGCCGCGTTGTGGCTGGCGGCGGTGGTCTGGATCGGGGCGCTGCTGTCGTTCTTCATCAACTGGGCGGCGTTGGGTACGCGGCTGATGGGCGCGCCCGACATGTGGCTCAGTCTGCTCGGCGCCGTGCTGACGGCGGTCTGCGCGAGCGTGGCGGCGCTGCAGATCTCGGTGCCCGGGCGGTCCGTGCGGTGGGCCTGGCTGCCGGCGCCGGCGCTGGCTTTGTGGGTGGCGGCCAGCACGCAAGGCTGCCTGCGGCTGGCGCCGGTGGCGGCGACCGTGCCGGAGCCACGGATGCATGCGATGGCCTGCCTGCAGGTAATCCTGCTGATCTCGTTGCCGCTGACCGTTCTGCTGACCTGGCAGATCATGCGCGCCTATCCGTTGCGGCCGGGGTTGACGGCCGCTTTGGGCGGGCTGGCGAGTGCCGGGGCGGCGGCCAGCCTGCTGACGCTGATACATCCGTTCGATGCGACCGTGGATGACCTGACGGTGCATGGGATCGCGGTCCTGGTTGTGGTCGGGGCGGCGCGCTGGCTCGGCGGGCGGGCGCTGCAGCGTGTGGACCGGGACTAGGCTGGCTACCCAGGCGTGCACGCGGATGTTGGGTGCGCCGTTCTGAACCCATGCACCAGGGGCGGCGTTGCGCTGCCAAAGCCAAACATTTCTGGAGACGTGCATGCGCCTGGTCACTCGCGCCCTGTTTGCGGCGACCTGCCTGTTGGGCACCGGCGCTGCCGGTCCGGCACCCTCGGCGGTGGCGCCGGTCGGTGCGCCGGCGGCGCCGGTCAGCTCGCCGGCGCCCGGCGGCTCGCAGGAGGGCGGGACGGCGGACGGCAAACTGGTGCTGCTGTTCAAGACGGGCCAGAAATCGCTGGATGCGGAGAACGAGGCGGTGCTGGACAAGGCGGCGCGGCTGTATCGCGACGCACGGCCGGTGATCATGATCGTGAGCGGCGCGTCGGATTCGGTGGGCTCGCCAGTGGCCAACCTGCTGCTTTCCAACCAGCGGGCGTTTGCGGTGGCGCGCGGGCTTGTGGCGCGCGGAATACCGGCGGAGCGGACGCAGGTTCTGGCGAAGGGCGAGACGAATCCCGCGGTGAAGACGGGGGAGGGCGTGCCGGAGCCGCAGAACAGGCGGGTGGAGATTACCTGGAGCGTTGCGCGGCAGTAAGGGACGGGAGCAAGGCCTTCTTTTCGAGAGAAAGAAGCAAAAGGTTTTTGGTCTCGCTGTCGCCGGGCACTGCAGCGCTCGCTTCAGCGAGACAAGCTCGTGGACAACAGTTCTGCCTGCGTTCTGCTTACATCTCCCGGCCGGCCGATCGCAGGCTCGTGCGTAGCGGCTCTGTCAGGTAGTCCAGCGCGGTGCGCGGCTTTACGGGCACCACCACTTCGACCGGCATGCCGGGGCCTAGTTGGCGCAGCAGGGTGCCGCTCGCGTGGTCGGCAAGGAGCGAGACTTCCACCGTGTAGTAGGCGCGGCCGGTGCGCGGGTCGGTGATGCGGTCGGCGGAGATGATGTCCACGCGTCCGTCCAGCGGCTGGGTTTCGCGCGCGTTGAAGCCGGTGGCGATGATGCGCGCGGGCTGGCCGGGGCGTAGATGCTCGATGTCTTCCGGGCGTATCTCCGCGGTGGCTACGATGCGGCGGGTTTCGGGGACGATCTGCAGGATCGGCTTGCCTGGTTCGATGACGCCGCCGCTCGTGAAGGCCTGCAGGTCCATCACCTGGCCGGCCACGGGGGCGCGTATGTCCAGCCTTGCGAGGAGGTCGCGGTCGGCGACCAGGCGGGGCAGGACGTCGTTTATGCGAAGCTGGGCTTCGCGGAGTTCGTGGGTGGCGTCCGCCTGGGCGGCGGCGCGCAAGCGGAGTTTCTCGGCTGCCAGCTCGGCGGCTTCGGCGGCGTGGCGGGCGATGTCGGATTGCAGCTGGCCGGTCTCGCCGCGCAGGGCTTCTACGCTGCGGGAGAGTTCGAGCACTGTGTTGTGGCCGGCCAGGCCCATGCGTTCCAGCGAGGTGAGGGCGGCGAGTTGTTGGGTGCCGTAGGCCAGGCCGCGCATGGCGGCCTGGTGCTGGGCGTCCGCGCCGGATTGCTGCTGGCGGGCTTGGGCGATGCGCTCGTCGATGATGCGCAGTTGCTGGGCGAGGAGGTCGCGGTGGTTCTGGAAGACCACACGCTCGCGCTGCATCACGGATTGCGCTGCGGGGTCGGCTGGAGTCAGGCTGGCGGGGAAAGCGATGGCATCGGCGGCGGCGATCTCGGCTAGGTCTCGCGCGCAAAGCGCCTGGTCGCCGGCGAGTTGGGCCTGGTGGACGCGCAGCATGGCGGTGACCTGCGTGTCGTCCAGGCGGATGAGCACCTGGTTCTGGGCCACGCGGTCGCCGTCCTGTACGAGAAGGGCGGCGACGATGCCGCCTTCCTTGTGCTGCACGGTCTTCGAGTTGCCGTGCACGGTGAGCTGGCCGGTGCCGACGACAGCGCCGTCCAGGGGCGCCAGGGCGGCCCAGGTGCCGAAGCCGCCGAAGAACGTGGCGACCACGAGAAGGCCGAGCCTGGTTGCGGCGGTGCCTTGCGCCTTGCGCGGCTCGCTTGGGCGGAGGGTGGAGTTCGGACCCATCTGCATTTCTCTATTCTCCAGCGACAGCGACGGCGGCGGGGCGGGTCAGGAACTCGGTCGATTTCTGCACGCGAAGGATGCGGCCGCCGACCATGGTCGCCACGAAATCGGCGATCCGCACCAGGGCGGTGCTGTGGGTGATCAGGACGACGGTCCTGCCGCGTTCGCGGGCGGCGATGACGCAACGGAATAGGGCGGCCTCGCCGTCCGCGTCCAGGCTGGCGCTTGGTTCGTCTAGAACCAGGACGGGCGGGTCCCATAGCAGAGCGCGGGCGAGCGCCACTCGCTGGCGCTGGCCGCCGGAGAGCGCGCAGGAGCCGTCCTCGATGGGGGTCTGGTAGCCGAGCGGCAGGCGCAGGATCATCTCGTGCGCCATGGCGGCCTGAGCGGCGGCGATGACAGCTTCGGCTGGCGCGTCGCTGAAGCGGGCGATGTTGTCACGTATGGTGCCGGGGAACAGGGCGGCGTCCTGCGGCAGGTAGCCAATGGCGCGGCCGAGCTGGGCTGGGTCCCAGGAAGTGTATTCCGCGCCGTCCAGCCGGACGATGCCGGCGTTCGGGCGTATCGCGCCGGCAAGCACGCGGCCGAGGGTGGTCTTGCCGGCGGCGTTGGGGCCAATTAGGGCGAGCACGGCGCCGGCTTCGATCGTCAGCGTGATGTCGGTCAGGGCCGCGCGCTCCATGCCGGGCGGGGTCCAGCCGACGCTTTCCAGCGACAGCTTGCCGGACGGGGGCGGCAGTTCGAGGGAGTCGTGGTCCGTGGCGGCGGAGACGGCCTGCAGGCGGGCCCAGGCCTGGCGGGCGGCGAGCGTGCCGCGCCAGCTTGCGATGACGGATTCCACCGGCGAGAGGCAGCGGCCGAGCAGCAGAGAGCCCGCGAACATGGCGCCGCCGCTGACGCGGTGGTTGATGGCCAGGTAGGCGCCGACGCCGAGTATGGCGGATTGGGTCAGCATGCGCACGAACCGCGCCAGCGCGCCGAGCGCCACGGCGCGGCGGCTGGCGGTGTTCTGCGCGTCCAGCATATCCGCGCGCAGGGCGCGCCAGGCGGCGGCCAGGCTGGTGGGCAGGCCCATCGTGCTGGCGCAGTCCGGATGACGGGCGATGGCGTCACCGAACTGGTAGGCGCGGCCGGCGACCGCACCGGCCTGGGCCATCGGTGCGCGGGCGGCACGCTCGCCGGCCAGGCTGAGCAGCAGGAGCAGGCCGCCGGCTGCGATGGCAAAGGCGCCGAGCATCCAGTGCAGCAGAAACAGGATGCCGAGGTAGAGCAGGGCCCAGGGCAGGTCGATGAAGGCGAGGATGGCGGCGCCGGAGGCGAACTGGCGCACCGTGTCCAGGTCCCGCCCGATATGGCCGGGGCCTGGGCGCGCGCGGCCGTGCTGCTGCGGCGCGGTTGCGGCGTGCAGCAGTCGGGTGGCGAGCGTGTCCTCAACGATGTCGCTTACGCCCGCGAGTATCTGGCCGCGTACCGCGTCCAGCAGTGCGAAGGTGGCGTAGGCGAGGGCCACGGCTAGCGTGAGGTAGAGCAGCGTGGGGATGCTCTGGCTGCGCATCACCCGGTCATAGACCTGCATCATGTAGAGCGGGGCGGCGAGAAAGCTGACGTTGAGGAAGCAGGAGAAGAACACCACCCAGGCGAGCGGTCTTGCGACCGCTGCCAGGAGGTGGCGCCAGGTGAGGCTGTGCATGGCGTGCGCCCCGATCAGCCGTGGTGCTTGATGACGATTTCCGACAGATCCAGGCTGGACGGATGCGTGGTGCCGCCGAGCGTGATCAGCGGGACGGCGCCGCCGCCCGGCAGGTCCAGCGAGACGGTGTGGGCGACCGGATCATAGACCAGCGCAGGGTGTGTGAGCGCGGGCACGCTGCCGGCTTCGTAGAGGTTGACGAAGCGGCCCGGGTCGACCTGGATCTGTCCGCTGCCGGAGAAGGTGGCGCCGGCGGCAGCGGCGATCGATTCCAGTCCGGCGGCGTCCAACATCACGAGCGGGGCGCCTTCCACGCCGCCCACGCTTTCCGTGAGCTCGAAGTTTTGGCCGGGCGCGGCGTCCGGCGTGAGCATGGTGAAGTGGGCGCCTGCTGGCCCGACATTGGCAATGGACGAGCCGTCCTCGGCGTAGAGGTGCACTGTGGCGCCGGTGACGCCGGTAATGCTCACGATCATGAGGTTCGAACTGTCAGCGATGCTGGTCAGGGTGGGGGTTACGCCGATGGCGTGACCGTTAGGGTTGATGATGTCCGACTGCAGCGCGGCGTATTCAGTGGGCGTGAGGTCCAGCACGTCATGAGTCAGGGTGATCGTGTGGCCGTTGGACTGGAAGGCGGCGCCGTCATCGGCGATGGCGTGCAGGGTGGCGGCGTCCGCGAAATCATTGTTGGCCAGCACGAGATGCGAGCTGCCCGGGGTGAAATGCGGGATTTCGGACAGGCGCAGGACGGTGTTGGCCGAGACGGTCTCGTTGCCGGCCAGGGTGACGCTGGCGGCCATCTGCTCGGCGGTGAGGTTAGCGGTGTTGAGCAGGTAGGAGCTGGCGTCCGCGATGGTGATGTTCGTAGTGTCGGCGAAGCCGGGCAGCGAGACCAGGTCCTCGGCCGTGTCGGCATCCAGCGTTTCGGGCCCGGCGAGCTGGACGGTGATGTGGCTGGCGAAGCCGCTGGACGTGATGTCCTGGCCCAGCACGCCGTCCAGCAGGTTGGCGGAGCTGTCGCTTATGGTCAGCGGGGCGCCCAGCGTGAAGTGGCTGATGCCGAGCAGGGACTCGGCGTCCGCCGCGTCCACCGTGGCGGGGCCCGCGAGGGTCACGCTATCTGCCAGGCCGAGGCCCGCGCTGTTCGACGGATCCAGCAGGGCGGAGGCGCTGTCCTGCACGACGATTTCGTGGTTGTGCAGGAAGTGGATCGTGCCGGCGAGGTTGGCGAGGCTGGTGGCGGTGCCGGCGGTGATGGTGGCGGGACACAGCAGGCTGGTTTGCGCCAGGCTGGCGAGGTAGGCGGTGTTGGCCGGGTTCACCAGATTGGCGACGGTATCATGCGCCTGCAGCGTGAAGTCCGCGTGGGTGGCGGCGTTGCCCGTCCAGCCGGTGCTTGCGGTGAGCGCGTGCAGGCTGGCGATGGTGCCGGTGACCGTGTGGGTATTGTCGCAGGTCAGGTTGGCAGGCGCGATGCCCTGGCCCTGGCCGGTCTGGACCAGACCGAGCAGTGCGGTCGCCTGCTGTGCGGTGAGCGTCTCCGCGCCGGTGACCTCCACCGTGCCGGCGAGTAGCGGGGAGGCGGCAGCCAGCCCGATGATGTCCGCGGTGCTGTCGACCAGAGCGGGGGTGACGAGCGAGAGTGCCGCCGGGGTGACGCCCTGCAACTGGGCCACCGAGCCTTGGACGATCGGGTGCGACCCGGTCAGCGTGAGGCTGGCGGCGATGTTGCCCAGCGCGTTGGCGTCAGCGATCGAGATGGACGTGTTCGGGGCGAGGTTCAGCGACATGGTGTAGTTGCCGGCGTTGAAATTGCCGAGCGTGCCCAGGAAGGCCGCCTGGGTTTCGGTGACGCTGCCGTTTGCGGACAGGGTCCAGGCGGTGGGCTCGATCGTGTGGCCGGCGGCCTGTGCCGCCGCGTTGTTGGCGATGTTGGCGGCGGTGTCACGCACGGTGATCGTGGCCGTGGGCGCCGCATAGGCGTCCAGGCCTTGCAGGTCCGACAAAGACTGGTCGGTGACGGTAGCAGGGGCGTTGACGGTGATCGTGCCGATGCTCGCGCGGTGGGCGGTGAGCGAAGCGAGCACAGCCTCGATATGCGCGGTGGTGTCCGTCACGTTCAGTGCGTTGGCGCTGCCGTCCGGGTTCTGGGTGCTGAAGCCGGCGATGTTGAACAGCGAGGCGGCGGTGGCGGCGGTGACGCTGACCGCACCGCCGGTGGTCTTCAGGAACACCGCGTCCACCTCGCCGTTCGCCAGGGCGGCTTCATAGGCGGGCGTGGTGAGGTGGGTGGCGGTGTCCCACACCTGTAGCAGGTGGCCGGCCTTGTTGAAGTCGGTGAGCGACTCCAGGGCAGCCGCGTCCTTGGCGGTGACCGCGCTGTCCCCGGACAGCGTGGCGCCCTGGGTGTTGAGGTAGGCGATGGCCGGCGCGTTGCCGGTCTCGACCAGGGCCGCGATCTGCGCGCCGGTATCGACGACAGGGATGCCGGCGGCGTTCAGGCTGCCGATGGACAGCAGCGGGGCCACGACGCTGGCGAGCAGGCCGGCGTCCGTCAGCGTGACCATCAGCTTGCTGCCGGCCGCCTGCAGGCTGGCCAGGTTGGCCACCACGTCGTTCGCGTTGTCTGTAACGTCTGCCGCGAAGATGCGGGAGTCCGCGCCGAGCTGGGCTGCGATCGGTGCCAGGTCGGCGGCGCTGCCGGTGACGCTGATGATGCCGGGGTTGGTGATGGCAGCGATGGTGGCCGCATCCTGCGTGTATTGTGCGGCGGTGATTGGCAGTGCGGCCGAGCCGTTGGTGACCGTGATGGTCAGGGCGCCGGCATATTTGGCCTGCAGGGCGTCCAGCTGTGCCAGGACGTTGCTGTCGGTGTCGAACACCTGGACGGCGTGCACCACGTCCAGCGCGGCAGTGCCGAGGCCGGCGATGGCGGCGGCGTTGTCAGACACGTTGAGGTTGAAGCCGCCTGTGCTGAAGCCGGGCAGGTAGGCCATCTCGGTGACCGTCCCGGCGCCGAACGTGCCACCGGCGCTGAGGGTGACGCCGGAAAGCGCGGCGCTGTTGGTGGCCAGCGAGGACTGGCTGGCGTTGAGGTCGGCGGCGATGTTGGCCGCGCTGTCGGTGACGGCGACGCTGACATGCGGCCAGCCGGCGGTGGCCAGGCCGGCTAGATCGGCCACCGGCACGCCGGTGACGGCCACGGTGGTGCCGGGCAGCAGCCGGTGCATCACCGCGTCCAGGGACGGCGTGTTCAGGATCGTCTCGGCCTGGAAGTCGGTCAGGGTGAGCGTGCCGTGGTTCACGGCCACGTAGCTGATCAGGTTGAGGTCGGCGGCGAGCGAGGAGTTGCCGGAGAGCAGGTCGGCCACGATGTCTGCCGAGCTGTCGGCCACCGCGATGGCGGCCGGGGTGTCCGGCAGGGACACCAGGGGGGCGAGCTGGGCCACCGTGGCACCGAAGACGTTGAATGTGTGGCCGGCGAGGCGGTCTATAACCGAGCCGGCGCCGTCATCGATGTGGGCGAGCAGGGCTTCGTTGGCCGACAGCTCCGGGGCCGGGCCGCCGGTTATGGTGATCGACGAGATCTGGCCGATGTCCGCGGCGATCGTGGCGATGCCGCTGTTGAAGTGAGCGGCGGTGTCGGTGATGGCCACGCTTTCGGGGGCAACCGGCAGGCCGAGCACCTGGGTCAGGTGGCCGACATCCACGCCGGAGACGGTGAATTGCGCGTCGGGGATCTTCGACATCACCGATCCCAGGCCGCCATCGACGCCGGCTTCGAGCGCCTGGGCTTCGGTCAGGGCGATCGGCTGGCCGTCACTGACATCGATGAGGTTTATCGAGGCCAGGTTGGCGAGCAGGGCCGGGCTGGGGCTGGCGAGGTCCGCGGCAATGTCCGCCGCGGTGTCGCTGACGGCGATCGCGGTCGGCGTGACCTGCAGGTTCTCCAGGCTGGCGAGCTGGGAGATGGCGGCGCCGGTGACGACCAGGCTGGTGTCGGACAGCTTGGCGAGGGCCGAGCTGGCGCTGTCATCCACGCCGGGGAACAGCACCTGGCTGGCGGTGAGCGTGACGGGGCCGCCATCGGAGGCGGTGATGTGGGTGATGTAGGGCGCGGCCGCCAGCAGTTGCGAGACGTTACCCTGGGCCAGGTCCGCGCTTATGTCCGCCCCGGTGTCTAGCACGGTGATGCTGACGGGGTGCGTGGGGAGGGTCAGCACCTGGGCGATGTGGGCGATGTCCACTCCGCTGACCTGCAGGGTGCCGGTGAAGTGGCTGAGCGCCGCGGACGGGCTGTCGTCGATGCCGGGGCTGAGTATCTGTGCCTGGGTGAGCATGACGGGCTGGCCGTCGGTGACGGTGACGGTGCCGATCTGGCCGGCATGGGCAGCGAGCATGGAGGCCGGGCCGGCGGCGAGGTCGGACTCTATGTCGGCGGCGGTGTCCGCGATGGCGACGGTGTAGGGGCTGACGATCTTCGCCAGCACCGGTGCGTCGGCGGCGAAGGTGGCGATGCCCATGGCGAGCGTCGGGATGCCGCCATCGGTGAGCGTGATGGCCGACAGGCCGGCCAGTTGGGAGAGCGCGCCCAGCCCGGCATCCACGTTGGCGGCACTGTCGCTGATGGTAACGCTCGCGGGCAGGGCGTTCAGGGCGGCTTCGTTCGCCGTGGCGTCCGCGACCGAGGTGTTGGCGACCACGACCCCGGCCAGGTGGCCGTCCGAGGCGAGAAGCAGCAGGCCGGCCTCGTTTGCGGCGATGGCGGCGGCGTTGCCGGTTGCGGTCAGCAGGGTGTTCGGGGCGAAGTGGGAGTCCAGCGGGGCCAAGGCGGCGGCGGTGGCGGCTGTCTGGGTGTTGCCGTCCGCGAGCGTGATGGTGCCCAGGCTGGCGTTCATCCCCAACAATCCGGGTTCCTGCGCCACGATGGCGGCCGCAATGTCCGTGACGGCCAGTGCCGTGCCCGGCGCCAAATGGCTGGCGACGGGGTTCAGGCCGGCGGCGACCGCGGCGGTGACCGGCGCGGTGTCCGTCAGCCTGATGCCGAGGACGCTCAGCGTGGCGAGGTCCAGCGCCACGGTGGCAATGTTGGCGGCGCTGTCCGTGATCTCGACGTGGACGTGGGCGCCGAGGGTGACGAGGCCGGAGAGCACGGCATCCGTGTCCGCGGCGTTGTCCGCCACGTACAGCGGCGGCCCGACGAGCTTGCCGGACAGGCCGGAGAGGGAGGCGGCGGTGGCGGCGGATACCGGCGCGATGTCGGTGGCGCGGATGCCGGCGACCTCGTTGCCCATCGCCTGCAGCGCGCTGGCGTTGGCGCCGATGTCGGAAGCGGTGTCGATGACCTTTGCGGCGATGCCGAGGCTGGCGAGTGCGCTGGCCGCGCCGACCACGGCGGCGGCGGTGTCCGCCACTTCGAGCACGTAGCCGCCATTGCTGTAATGCGTGCCAAGGGCGGCGAGCGTTTCCGCCTGCGCGGCGGTGAGCAGGCCGCCCGCAGTGAGGGTGTAGCTGGGGTTCAGCGCGCCCCAGTCATGCGTGGCGGCGGCGACCAGGTTGGCGGCGCTGTCCACGACGCCGATGCGGGCGGCGAGCGCGTAGCCGGCGCTGTTGGCGGGGTTGATGAGGTTGGCGTAGCTGTCCTGCACCTCCAACTGGTCGCCGCCCTGGAAGCTGAGCTTGCCGGCGGCCGAGACGGTGGCGAGCTGGTCCGCCACGGCGGCCGAGATCGGGCCGGAGTCCGTCACCACGGCCTGGTTGGCTACGCTGATGATGGAAGGCGCGTGGGCGGCGATGGCCGACGCGGTGTCCGAGACGGCGAGGGAGAAGTTGCCCGCGCTGAAATGCGCGATGGTGGCGATCTGCGCGGCGGCCGTGGCGCTGACCTGCCCGTTGGCAGACAGCGTGACGGCGCCGGCATTCTGCACCAGGGCGAGGCCGGCATTGGCCGCGATGTTGGCCGCGCTGTCGATCACCTGCGTGTTGCCGGCGACGGCCTGCCAGCCCTGGTTTGCAAGGGCGGTGAATCCCGCGACGTTGTCGGCGACGGTGATTGAGGCGCCGGCAGGGGTGAAATGCGGAACCTCGGACAGAGCGTGGCCCTGGGCTGCGGAGATTGTGACCGAGCTGCCGGGGGCGAGCTGCACGATTGCGGTGATGCCCGGCTCGGCGCTGCCCATGGCGATCAGGTTGGCGACGCTGTCCTGGATGGTGAGCGTGGCGCCGGGCGATTGCGACAAGGTGGGCCAGCTGGCCAGGATGGCGGCGGTGGCCGCCGACACCGTGGCCGGGGCGCTGAGCACTTCCACGGTGGAGAGGGCCAGGGCGGTGGGGGACAGGGCGACAAGGTTTGCGGCGGTGTCCTGGCAGACCAGGGTGTTGCCGGCCGGGTCGAACTTGATGCCGAGGGAGGCCAGCTGGGTGAGCTGGGCGGCGCTGACCGCCTGACTGGCTGAGAGGGCAAGCGTGGTGGCGGCGAGCTGGGTGGCGTGCGGCAGGGCCAGCAGGTTGGCGGCGGTGTCTGCAATGGTGAGATGGTAGGCGCCGGGCGAGAAGCCGGGCTCGGCCATCAGCGTGGAAGCTTGCGCAGCGGTTACGGTGGCGTCAGCCGACAATGTGGTGGCGGTGGCGTATTCGAGCGCCTGTGGGGCGAGTGCGGCCAGGTTGGCGGCGGTGTCCGCCACTGTCACGCTGTGGCCGAGCGTGGCAAAGCCTGGCAGGGCCGCGAGGCTGGCGAGCTGAGACGCCGAGACGGTGGCGCCGGCCGAGAGGGATGCGGCATTGGTATCCGCCAGGGCAGCGCCGGAGAGGGCGAGCAGGTTGGCCGCGGTATCGGCCACGCTGATCGTGTGGCCGCCGAGCGAGGCGCCCGGCAGGGAAGCGAAAGCGTTGACCTGGGCAGCGGTGGCCGTGGCGTTGGCGCTCAGCACGGCGGCGCTGGCGAAGGATTGCGTCTGCGGGGTGAGCGCTAGCAGGGCGGGCAGCGTGTCCCTGATGGTCAGGCTGGCGGCTGGTGCCAGGCTGAAGCCGGGGGCGGCGGTGAGCGCGGCGGCGGCGGCGGCGGACAGCGTGACGCCGCCGGTCAGCATCTCCGCGGTGGCCAGCGTCATGATGGCCGGCGGCAGGCCCGCGAGATTGGCGGCGGTGTCGGCAATGGTGAGGTGGTGGCCGGCGGTGCTGAAGGCGGGATCGGCGGCCAGCACGGTGGCCTGCGCGGCGGTGACGGTGGCGTCCGCGGTAAGGGCGGTGGCGGTGGCGAGCGCTAGGGCGGTTGGCGGCAGAGCCAGGAGCGCGGCGGCGGTATCCGCGACGGTGACGGCGTGGCCGGCGGCCGAGAAGCCGGGCAGGGTTGACAACGCGGTGAGCTGGGCAGCGCCAAGCTGCGCGTTGCCGGTGAGTGCGGTGGCGCCGGCCAGCGCCAGGCTGCCGGAGAGGGAGAGGAGGTTGGCCGCGGTGTCCGCGATGGTGAGGACGTGGCCGCCGAGCGCGAAAGACGGCAAGGCGCGCAGGGCGGCGAAAGTGGCGGCGGAGACCATGGCGTCCGCGGACAGGGTGTGGGTGGTGGTGTCCGCAAGCGCGGCGCCGGTCAGGGTCAGCAGGCCGGCGGCGGTGTCCGTGACGGCAATGGTGTAGCCGGCCAGGCTGGCGTGCGGCAGGGCGGCGAAGGCGTCTGCCTGGGCGGCGGTGGCGGTAGCGTTGGCGGCGAGCGCCATGACGCTGGCCAGAGCTGCGGCTGGCGTAGGCAGTGCCAGCAGGTTGGCCAGCGTGTCAGCCACGGTGACGCTATGGCCGCCGAGGCTGAAGCCGGCGCCGAGCGCCGTGCCGATCGCGGCCAGGCTGATTGCGGTGGCGGCCGGGATTGTGGCGTTGGCGCTCAGCGTGGCGGCGCTGGCGAAGGACAGCCAGGTGGGCGCGGTGGCGGCCAGATTGCCAGCGGTGTCCGTGACCGCGAGCTGCGCGCCGCTGGCGAGGCTGAAGCCGGGCAGGGCGATCATGGTGTCCGCCGCCTGGGCGGAGACGGTGGCGCTGGCGGCAAGCTGGGCGTGCGCGCCGGCGAGCAGGCGCAGCGTGGGGTTCGTGAGCTGGGCGGCGGTGCCGGCGAAGGTGCCCGACATCACCTGGATTGTGGCGAAGCCGGCGCCGAACAGGGTGCTGGCATGGGCGGCGATGTTGGCCGCCGTATCCGACACGTAGAGCGTGTGGGCCGACGGCGAGAAGCCGGCCAGCGTGGCCAGACCGGCGGCGTCCGACGCGATGACGGGCGTGCCGTCATTGGTCAGGGTGAAGTTGACGGCGGTGTGCGCCTCCAGCGCGTCTAGGCTGGCGGCGTTGCTGCCCAGGTCATGCGCCGCGGCGGCCACGTTCAGCACGTTGTTGCCGGGCGTGGGCACGAAGGTGAGCGGCTTGTGGACGGCGAAGTTGTTCAGCAGCACGGCCGGGTAGGCGCCGATGGACGTGCCGTCCAGATGCACGGTGACGGCGGCGAGCTGGGCGAACCAGGCGGGGTGGGCGGCGAGCAGGGCGGCGACCTGGGCGGTGTTGTCCGACAGCGTGAGGCTGCCGGCACTGCCCAGGGTGAAGCCGGGCGTGGCTTCCAGCGCGGTGAGCTGGGCGACGCTGACCGTGGCGGCGCTGTTCAGGGTGAGCGCGCCGGCGCCGGCGTGCAGCGCGGTACCCAGGGTGGACAGCGCCAGCAGCGGTGCCAGCGCCAGGGTTGCGGGAGCGGAGACGGTGAAGCTGGTGACGCGGGCCACGAGCGCGGCGTTTGGCAGCGCCGCGGCGATGTCCGCCGCGGTGTCCGCCACGGTCAGGCCGCTCTGGTTGCTGGCGAGCGCCTGGGCGATGGTGACCGTGTGCGTCTGCGTTGACATGTGCCGTGCTTCCCTATGCGAGCGAGTGCGCTTGGCCGTTGTTTTCGAGTGGCCGCTGGGCGGAAGGATCGCAGGGGAGTCTTACGGAAACGTTTAGTGGTGTGCCGGAAATATACGGCGGCTCGTTCGTTTCGAGTTAAGTAAAATTCGTGGTTGTCCGGGACTGCTGTTGCGAAGGAAGGCCTTCTTTTCTGAAGAAAAGAAGCAAAAGACTTTTGGTCCTCCGACGTTGCGGCGCTTTGGTTTTGTCCGGCGGCGGACGGCGGTTCGCAAGCGGGAGCCAAAGTCTTTTGCTTCTTTTCTTCAGAAAAGAAGGCCTTTGCTTTCTTGTCTGATTCGGTTGCGGCCGGGCGTATTGCGTTTGGGGTGCTGGAACCAGGAAGTCGCGAACGGGAGCGTGCCGTTGCCTGTCTGGTTCAGGAAAAGAAATGCCCTTTTGGGCGCGGCGGGTTTTCCCGGGAAAGCGATGCTAGATCAGCGTGTCCAGCAGGGAGCCGTTGGTAGTGGAGGTGCTGGACTGTGACGTGGCGGCGGTGAGCGCGTTGCTGCCTTTTCCGCCGCCGTGGTGATGGTGCGTGCGGCCGGTCTGCTGCGGCGTGCTGGAGGGCTGCGTGGCAGCGTTCAGCGTGGCGGCCGGCGTGGTTTGCGTGCGGAAAGCAACCGGGGTGGAGGGAATGCTTGAGATGGCCATGCAAGGTTTGCTCCGTGGTTCGAGACGAACTTTGCAAAGGGAGGTTAAGGAAGGCCTTCCGTCACGGAAAAGAAACAGGAGTTTCGATCCCTGTCGGCGCCTTTCTCGGCCGGAATCCGACAGGGCGGCAAGATATTTCAGGCTGGCGACAGGACGTGTATAACCCGGCTTACGAGCAGCTCTTTCACCTTGCGGCCGTAGGCGGCCATGTGCGGTGCGGCGGCATGCGCCATGAGCGCTTCCTTGCTCTCCCACTTTTCCAGCACCATGAAGGAATCTTCGCCGAGCTTTGCCTGGAACGGGCCGATATCCGGCGTGTCGGTGACCGGCTGGTATTCGATACAGCCTTGTTCCGCGTGTACGGCCTGCATGTTCTCGTGAAAGGCTTCCAGCACCGCGGCGCGTTTGCCGGGGTGGGCGGTGATGACGGCAACGACATGGATCATGTTCAGGCCTCTCGTCTGATGTAGTGCTTGCAGCCCCGGCTTATCCCGGCCGACGCGGCCGATGCAAATGCTGCAGCGAAAATCCTTCGCCCTGCGAAGGCGCAGACTTCAGCGCTCCGCGACGGCACGGACAAGCTTTCTGCTTCTTGTTCTCAAAAATCCAGGCGACGCTTGCTTTCTTGCAAATCACGCAAGCTCACGCACGACCTGGGAGAGCCGGGCAAGCACGCCATCCGGCACCGGCAGGATGGGCCGGGGCGGTTCGCAGGATGTCAGCCCGAGTATCTGCGCCGCGGCATACATGATGCGCAGGCTGCTGTGTTCGGCGAACAGATCCCATAGCGGTTGCAGGCGCGCGTTCTGCGCACGGCAGGTGGTGGCGTCACTCGAAAGCGCGGCGGCGGCGAGGGCGATGCAGTTGGCGGGGAACAGGCCGGCGGCGACGCTGTACCAGGCCTGGCCGCCGGCGAGCAGGGCCTCGCCGGCGTGCCAGTCCACGCTGTAGCCGACCGAGAAGCCGGGCGGGACGGCGGTGCGCCAGGCCTGGTGTTCGGCGGCGGGGTTGGCGGCCGGCGCCGGGGACTTGATGGCGGTGACGTTCGGCAGGCGCGCCAGGCGGCCGACGAGGGCGGGGGTGAAGGTGAAGCCGGTGGTGCCGGGGTTGTTGTAGATGCAGACCGGCAGGGTGAGTGCGGCGGCGACGGCGGCGAAATGGGCGTGGACCTCGTCCTCGGTGAGCCTGGTGTAGGACATCGGCGCCAGCAGGATGCCGGCGGCGCCGGCAGAATGCGCGTCCTGGCCGAATTGTATGGCGTGGTCCGTGCGCAACGCGCCGATGCCGGCGAGGACGGGAAGGCCGGCGGCTTCCTGCAACGCGGCCTCGACCGCGCGGCGGCGCTGTACGCGGTCCAGGTAGGCGTAGGTGCCGGTGCTGCCGAGGACGCAGATGGAGGCGGGCTTGGCCGCAGCGATGCGGGCCACGATGCGGCGCAGCGCTTGGGCGTCCACCTGGCCGTGCGTATCCGCGGGCGTGATCGGGAAGGCGGAGAGGCCTTGGAAGAGGGTCATGGTGCGGAACGCTCGGCTTGTTTGACGGCGTGCCAGGCGGCTTCCATGTCGGCCAGCGTGGATTCGGCCGGCGTCCGGCCCTGGGCGGCCAGCGCATGCTCCACGCCGGCGAAGCGGCGGGCGAACTTGTCGTTGGCGGCGCGCAGGCAGGTTTCCGGATCGAGCTCCAGCTTGCGAGCCAGATTGGCGAGGACGAACAGCATGTCGCCCAGTTCGTCGGCCAGGCGGGCGGGGTCGGCTTGCGGAAGTTCGGCGCGCAGTTCGGCCACTTCCTCATCCAGCTTGGCGAGGACGGCGTGGGCGTCCGACCAGTCGAAGCCCACGCGGGCGGCGCGCTTGCTGAGTTTTTCGGCGCGGGTGAGGGCGGGCAGGGCCACCGGTATGCCGGCCAGTGCGCCGTGTTCGTCGCGGGCGCGGCGTTCGGCCTCTTTCTGGGCTTCCCAGAGTTCCGTGTGGCGGGCGGCCTCGCGTGCGGCGGCATCACCGAAGACGTGCGGGTGGCGGCGGAGCATTTTGTCGGCGATGGTGCGGGCGATATCGGCGAAGGTGAAGCGTCCGGCTTCCTCGCCAAGGCGGGCGTGATAGACGACCTGGAACAGCAGGTCGCCCAGTTCGTCCGGGAGTGCCGCCATGTCCTGGCGGGCGATGGCGTCGGCGACTTCGTAGGCTTCCTCGATAGTGTAGGGGGCGATGGTGGCGAAGTCCTGGGCCTGGTCCCAGGGGCAGCCGGTCTGCGGGTCACGCAGCTGGGCCATGATGGCGAGGAGGCGGGTGAGTTCGGTGGCGGCGGCGGTCATGCGGGTAGGAGAGACTGGTTTGGGCGGGGGATGTAAAGGCGGGTTGCGCTTTTCCGGGGCTGTTTTGCTGACCGCCTATCCGGTGGCCGCATGTGCGGCCGGGCGCGCAGGCTGCGGCAGCTTGGCGGCAGCCTGTGTCCGGCGATTTCGCGGAAGCGGGCGGCTTTGTCTCTTTCGCCGGCGGCGGGCGCGCCGATAGCTTCGGCCATGGCTGACATTTCACCACGCACCGGCCTGGCCGGGCGGCTGCGCACCCTGTTCGGCCGCGCGGCGCCGGCACTTCCGGCCGACGTGCCGGCGACGGCGGCGGCGCTGCCCGAGTCGGGTGGGTGGCAGGCTTTCCGGCTGGTGGCGGCCGGCGGCGGCTGGGTGCAGCTGCCGCCCGGGGCGGATGTGATGGCGCTTGGGCCGGCGGCGGAGGCGGCGCTGGTCATCGTGCCGGACTACGCCTCGCGGGTGTGTTTCCTGGTGGCGCCGGATGGGCGCGAAATGGGGGTCGTGGCCGATCCGATGCGGGCACGGGCGATCTCGCTACGCCTGTCGCCGACGGATGTTCCGGGCGCTATCCGGCTGCTGTACCCGATCGGGCGGCGGCGGTTTCTGACGGCGGATGCGGCGGGCGGGCTGCGGATGGACGGCGGCGGCCACGTGCTGGAGGCGGTGTTTGCGCTGGCGGCAGTGGACGGAGCGTCCGTGCCGGCGGTGGTGCAGGTTGTGGCCGATGCCGTGGCGGCAGCGTGCCGGCGAGGCCTGCGGGCGCCAGTGCTCCTGGCGTGGCTGCAAGAGGGCGGGCCGCTTGTGGATCTGGCGCCGACGCTGCTGCGGCTGCTGCCGGAGGAGGAGCTGGAGGAGCTGGCGCGGATATTGTTGGGCCAGCCCGCGGAACTGGCGCTGCTGGCCAGCGCGATGCCTGGCGAGCGCTGGGTGACGCAATTGCTGCCGGCGTTGGCCGTCTGGCAGCCCGAGCGGCCGGAGGTGGAGGGCCATGTGACGACGTGCCCGGCCAGCGACGAGCCGGCGCTGGTGCCGGCCTCCGGCGAGGGCGTGGTGCCGGCCGGGCTGGCGCTGCATGCCCTGGCACGCCGGCAGATCCTGCCGCGGCGGCTGGCCTGCATCGTTGCCGCGGCGCGAAACGAGGGGCCGTATCTGCTGGACTGGCTGTCCTACCATCTCTCGGTAGGGTTCGAGCACGTGTTCCTCTACACAAACGAGAACACCGACGGATCGGACGAGCTGCTGGGGCTGCTGGCGCGGCACGGCGTGATCACGCTGGTGCAGAACGCGCGGGCGGCGCTGATGGGGCCGCAGCTGAAGGGCTACACGCATGCGCTGACGATGCTCCCCCAGGTGCTGGATTACCGCTGGGCGGCGCTGCTGGACATAGACGAGTATTTCGCTTTCGAGCCGGGCGTATTCACGGGCGTGGCGGATTTCCTGGCGGTGCAGGAGACGCAGCGCGTGGATGCGATCGCGCTGTGCTGGGCGGTGTTCGCGGCGCTGCCGGAGGATCGCTGGTCTGACGAGGCCACGTGGCAGCGGTTCACCCGGCGGCAGCGCCAGGTGAGCCCGCTCGTGAAATCGTTGATACGGCCACGCAAGTTCTGGTATTCACAGCCGCATTTTCCGACCGCCGTGCTGGAGGCGCCGTATGAATTTCGCGCCGCCGATGGGCGCGTGCACCATCACGCGCATGTGGAGGGGCGTATCGCCGCAGAGTCCGGTGCGCCGGCGGCGGAGCAGGCCTGGGTGAACCATTACATGCTGCGCTCGGGCGAGGAGGCGTTGTGGAAGTGGTCGCGCGGGCGTGGCGACTTGCCGACCGGGCATGCGGGCCAGATGCGTTTGCTGGACGATGTGGCGGCCGGCTTTCTGAACTTGTCGCGGCCGGAACATCTCGTGCAGGACACGCGCATTGCGGCCTGTGCGCGCGGGCAGGCGGCGGTGCTGGCGCGCTTGCTGGCGTTGCCCGGCGTGGCTGCGTGCGAGGCGGAGATAAAGGCGCGGTTCGGGCGGGAGATACGGGAGAATGCGCGGGCGTTTGCGGCGGAAGAGGGGGGATCGGCCAGTGTGCGATATTTCCGGGAGATGCTGGTTGGCTAGGAACCGCGCGGTGCGCCCGTGACATCCGGAACCGAGGAGCCCTGTTCGCAGGATTTGCGGCGCAGCCAGGGCCCGCCGGTACGCGTACCGGCCTACACTTCGCGCGGCGAAGCGCTAGCGGAGATCAAACGTTTTTTGCTTCTTTTTTCCAGAAAAGAAGGCCTTGCTTCCTTCCTCTCCCGTCAGGAACAACCATGCGCCGCTTCCTCCCCGCCCTTCTTCTGCTTTGCGCCATGAACACGCCGCAGGAGGATCTGGCCGCTGGCAAGATGACGTCCGAGCAGCTCGTGCAGCAGTATCTAGACAGGATTGCGGCGATCGACCGTGCTGGGCCGATGCTGCAAGCGATCCTGGCGGTGAACCCGCAGGCGCTGGCAGACGCGCGCGCGCTGGATGCGGAGCACGGCAAGCGCGGACCGCTGCATGGGTGGCCGATATTGTTGAAGGACAACATCGAGAGTTTGGAGGACCTGCCTACGACGGCTGGGTCCTTGGCGCTGATGGGGAACGTGACGCATCGGGATGCGCCGCTGGTGGCGAGGCTGCGGGCGGCGGGCGCGGTGATACTCGGCAAGACGAATTTGAGCGAGTGGGCAAACATGCGCGGCACGCGCTCGGTGAGCGGGTGGAGCGGGGTGGGCGGGCTTACGCGCAATCCGTGGTCGGTGGACCGGTCGGCCTGCGGGTCGAGTTCGGGCAGCGGGGCGGCGGTGGCGGCGGGGCTGGCGGCGGCCGCGATCGGGACGGAGACGGACGGGTCTGTGACGTGTCCGGCGTCGGTAAACGGGATTGTGGGGCTGAAGCCGACGCTGGGCCTGGTGTCACGGCATTTCATCGTGCCGCTGTCCCACAGCCAGGATACGGCGGGGCCGATGGCGCGCAGCGTGCGTGATGTGGCGCTGGTGTTGGGCGTGATTGCCGGCAGCGACCCGGCCGATCCGGCGACGGCGGCGGCGGATGCGCACAAGGCGGATTACCTGGCGGGGCTGCGCGCGGACGCGCTGGCGGGCAAGCGCGTGGGCGTAATGCGGTTCGAGGCGGGGTTCCATCCGGAGACGGATGCGGTGTTCGCGCACGCGCTGGACGTGCTGCGGCGCGCGGGGGCCACGCTGGTGGAAATAGACGCGATGCCTGGGGGGGCGGGGGCGGCGGATGCCATTGGGGAGGCGGAGCAGGTGGTGCTGCTGACCGATCTGAAAGCCGACCTGGGTGCGTATCTGGCCGCGGCGCCGGCTGGTGTGGCTTCGCGCAGCCTGGCCGATCTGATTGCGTTCAACCGGGCGCATGCAGATCGGGAACTTGGCTTGTTTGGGCAAGAGCTTTTCGAAAAGGCGGAGGCGACGAAGGGGCTGGACGATCCGGCGTATGTGGCGGCGCGGGCGAAATCCTCGGCGATGGCGGGGGTGGAGGGGATCGACCGTATGTTGAGCGACGGCAAGCTGGATGTGCTGGTGGCGCCGACGACTGGGCCGGCCTGGGTGGTGGACGCGATCGATGGCGACCATTCGAGCGGGCAGACGAGCACGTTGCCGGCGGTGGCCGGGTATCCGCATCTGAGCGTGCCGATGGGGCTGGTGAGCGGGTTGCCGGTGGGGTTGTCGTTCGTGGGGCCGGCCTGGTCGGATGCGCGAATGCTGGCGTTCGGGTACGCGTTCGAGCAGGCGCTGGGGTTTTCGGCCGAGCCTGGGTTGGGGGTGCTGGCGCCGGAGGCGGGGTTGTTGCGACCGAGCAGGTGATTTGTGGGACAGGCGAAGCGGAAATCGGCAGAGCGCGGCTTGCCGTTGCCGCAAGCACGTCACGAACTGTCGGGCTGTCTGGTTTCCGAAGTGATGGGCTATTTTCGACGGATACTGCACGTATGTGTTATAGTGATGGGTGCACGTGCGAGTCCGGCGAGCGCCGACGAAGCGTGGGTCACGACAAACACCCGCGCATTCGCATTGTCGCCGACCGACTTGGTGCATCGTGCAAGCAAAACTGAAAAGATAGACGTATCTGTTGTGCTTCGGGCAAGGAACTCGGATCTTCTCAGGCGAGAAGTATTGCTGGGAGACACGTACCCTTCGCGGGATCTGAAGTTGTTCCTGCCAACCTCCGACCAGGTCAAGATCGTTGCTGACTATCTGTCGGCAGCAGAGTTCGTGGATGTAAGAGTGGCAGATGATCGGCTTTTGGTGAGTGCGATCGGTTCGCCCTCCAGTGTTCAGCTTGCGTTCAGGACGGCGATGGTCGACGTGGTTCGCAACGGCGAGGCGGGCGTCGCTAATGTGTCGGACGTGCAGCTTCCCGCGAAAGTCGCGTCACTGGTGCTCTCGGTTCTAGGATTGCAGACGGTAGTTCACCCGCACGCACACCCTATATCGTCGCCTACGCCATAGACAGGTAGTTCTGGGCGACGCGCGTATATGACGGCCGAGATTGTTCCTGGCTTTTGCTCCCAAGGCGACTTGCGGGTGTTCGCTACTTCATCAACCGCGCGACATCCGGCTCGATTGCTTCTGCCATGCGCATCTGTGTCTCGGCCGAGGGATGCAGAGGCGGGTCGGGCGGGGTGAGGTGCGGGTCCAGGAAAGCGCCTGCGTTGACGTGGCCGTTCGTGAGGAACAGCGCGCTGAGGTCCCGGAACGTGACGTCTGCGCCGGTGCCGTAGCGCGCGGCCAGGCCAGCGTTCAGCGTGCGGGTCTGCTGGTCCACCCAGGGGTTGCGTATGCTGGGCAGGACGCCCAGCAGGAGCAGTTTGGTGCCGGGCAGGCGCTGGTGCAACGTGGCGATTATCGTCTCGATGCCTTGCAGCGTGGGCTGGGCGGGCCAGTGCAGGTGGCCGAAATTATTGGCGCCGATCAGGATGATGGCGAGGCGCGGGTGGATGTTGTCGGTCTCGCCGTGCTCGATCCGCCAGAGGAGGTGCGACGTGGCGTCTCCCTTGAAGCCGAGGTTGACGGCGTTGCGGGGCGCGTAGAAACGGTCCCATACCGGCTTGATGTTGCGCCAGGGCTGCGGGCCGGATTGTTCAAAATCCTGGGTGATGCTGTCGCCGAACCAGACGAGGTCTGGCGGGTGGGCGTGCAACTCGGCCTGCTTGGCGTCGAAGCGGGCTTGCCACCAGGGCAGCGCGGCGCGGGAGAGCGGCTGGGCCGCGGGGGGTAGCGGGGCGGCGGCCAGGGTTAGGGAGGCAAGTAAAGGCAAGACCTTCTTTTTTGAAAAAAAGAAGCAAAAAACCTTCGATCCTGTTGCCTGCATAACGGCCGAGGATGGTTCTGCCAGCGCCCGTGCTGGCAGAGTTGGTGCGGATGTTGCTGCCGGCGGGGGAGCAAAAGTTTTTTGCTTCTTTTTTTCAAAAAAGAAGGCCTTGCCTTCACGCCGCATAAATCACGACTCCGCTGACCAGGGCGGCCACGATGCAATAATACCCAAATGGATCCATCGCCCAGCGCTCGTTGTTCCGAAAATACCGCATCAGGAACGCCGTGCTGGCCAGCGCCACCAGGCCGGCGACGACGGCTGCCACGCTGGCGATCTGGAACGTGCCGGCGGGCACGCTGGCGTGCAGCAGCTTCGGCACCTCCAACGCGGTGGCGCCGAGGATAACGGGGAGCGCGATCAGAAAGGAGAAATGCGCCGAGGCCGCGTGGTCTATGCCGCGTATCAGGCCGCCGGTGATGGTGGCGCCGGAGCGCGACAGGCCGGGCAGCAGCGCCAGGCATTGCCACAGGCCAATGACCAGCGCGTCGATGATCGTCAGCGTGGCGAGCGGGCGGACCGGGGCGCCGCTGGCGGCGTGGCGGCGAAGGTGCTCGCCGGCGATCAGCAGCATGCCGTTGGCGGCGAGGAAGTAGCAGGCGGTAATCGGGGCTTCGAACAGGCGGCGGACCTGGTGTTCCAGCAGGCCGCCGGCGATCACCGCGGGGATGGTGGCCACGACGAGGAGCAGGAAGATATGGCGGCTTTCGCGGCCGCGGTCCGGGCCGGAGAGGCCCAGCACGCCTATCGCCAGCGCCCACCAGTCCCGCCAGAAATAGCCGAGCAGGGCGGCGGCGGTGCCCAGATGCAGCAGGACGAGGAAGGGGAGGAACACCGGCGCGTGCTGGTCGAAGTGCCAGCCCAGCAGGGCCGGCACGATGACGGCGTGGCCGAGCGAGCTTACGGGGAACAGCTCGGTGGCCCCCTGCAGGACGGCGATGAGCAAGGCGTGCAGGTAAGTCATTCGGTGGTTCCGGCTGTGGGCCGGGCGTTCTGCGCCCGGTGGGGCATAGCTACACCAAGCTTTCTTTCGGAAGAAAGTAAGGCCAGGGGCTCTGCCCCTGGACCCCGCTCAGGACAGTCGTCCTTAGAACCTTTTACACGCACCCAAACAGATGGGGGGTCTGGGGCCTCGAGGCCTCGTCACGCGCAAGCGTGCTTCGCCCGACGGGGCTTGGGGCAGAGCCCCAACCTTGCCTTGCTTCGTTCAAACCGTCCCGTCTCGCCGCGGAAAATCCGTGTAGCCGTGCTCGCGCCCGCCATACCAGGTCTCCTTCGGCGCCTCGGGCGCAAGCGGCGCGCCCTCGCGTAAACGCTCGACCAGGTCGGGGTTGGCGATGAAGGGGCGGCCGAAGCAGATCAGGTCGGCGGCGTCCGTCCGGCGGGCGTGCTCGGCGAGATCCAGTGTGAAATTGTTGTTGGCCATGTAGAGGCCGCGGAACAGCCGCTTCAGCTCGCGGAAATTGAAGTGGGGGATCGAGTCGCGCGGACCCTGGGTTTCGCCCTCGATGACGTGGATGTAGGCCAGGCCGGCACGGTCCATCTGAGAGACCGCGTAGCCGAACGTGGTCTGCGGGTCGGCGTCCGAGATGTCGTTGGCGGCGCTGGTGGGACCGAAACGGACGCCCACGCTGTGCGACGGCCAGATCCTGGTGACCGCTTCGGTGACTTCGGTCAGCAGGCGGACGCGATTCTCCAGCGAGCCGCCGTATTGGTCCGTGCGGTGATTGGTGCCGGTGCGCAGGAATTGGTCGATGAGGTAGCCGTTTGCGGCATGTATCTCCACCCCGTCGAAACCCGCCTTTTGGGCGCACTCCGCGGCGTGGGCGTAATCGGCGATGATGCCGGGGATCTCGTCCGTGCGCAGGGCGCGCGGGACGACGAAGGGCTGCGGCCCGAGATCGGTGAAGGCCGTGCCCTTGGTGGCGCGTATCGGCGAGGGAGCGACGGGCAGCGCCTGGTTCATCTGCAGGTCCGGGTGGCTGATCCGGCCGACATGCCAGAGCTGGCAGAAGATGCGGCCACCCTTGGCGTGTACCGCGTCCGTCACCAGGCGCCAGCCGGCGACCTGCGCCTGGGTGAAGATGCCAGGGGTCAGCGCGTAGCCGCGGCCCTGGCGGGAAATGTTGGTGGCTTCGCTGATGATCAGGCCGGCGCTGGCGCGCTGCGCGTAATACGTGGCGTTCAGCTCGCCTTGCACGCCGCCTGCCTGGGCGCGGCTGCGGGTCAGCGGCGCCATGACGATGCGGTTGGCCAGCGTTAGCGGGCCTAGCTGGACCTGGGTGAACAGGTCTGTGGCGGTGTTGGTGTCCATTCGGGGGGCTTCCTCAGGAAGGAAGGCCTTCTTTTTTGAAAAAAGAAGCAAAAAACTTCTGTCTCTCCGACGTTGCAGATGCCCGGTTTCGTCCGAATGAAACCAGCTGGTGCAAATGCGGGGAGTAAAAGTTTTTTGCTTCTTTTTTTCAAAAAAGAAGGCCTTGCTTGCCTTCAATCGTTCAGCGGATAAGACGCCATAAGCCGCAACTGGTTTTGCCAATCGCGAAACATCGGCCACAGCCCGCTGCTTTTCGCGCCCCGCCGGCGCAGTTCCGCGGCGATCGCCCAGGCGGCCCCATAATGCCGTAGCTGCACGGAATAGATCTCGCGCAGCGTGGTGTCGGGGTCCCAGATATGCGTGGCTTCGGAGCCTACGCCGTTGATCTCGATGATCTTGAAATCGGTGCCTTCGCGCAGCGCGTGCAGGCTGCGGTAGCGCACGTCGATGCGGCCAAAATGGAAATCCGGCATGGCGCGCGCGATCTGGTCGATACGCGTGGCCAGCGCGGGCGTGATGTCGGCGGCGCCGTTGCGGAAGATGGAGCCGCGGCAATGGTTGCCGGCGAACACCAGGCGCACGCGCTGGCCGCGCGCGGGAACCGTGTCGAGCTGTGCCGCCAAGCGGGTGAGATACAGGCGCTGCAGCTTGCCGTGACGGGGATCGTCCTGGATCAGGCGGCGTAGCGTGGAAGCGCCGTCGCCGGTGACGGTGGGGGCGTGTTTGAGGGTGAGCGAGGTGATGTGGCCGGCCTGGTCCTGCGGACGGCGGATGTAGAAAATGCCGGCCTCGCCCTCGTAGGGGATGAGGTGCTGGAGGACGAGCTTGATGTCGCGGGGGAAGGCGGCAAGCGCCGTGGCGAGGCCGGCTTCGTCCTCGATGAGGCGGACGCCGGCGCCGTTCAGGCCGATATCCGGCTTCAGGACGACGGGGAGTGCGAGTCCCGCGGCGGCCAAAGCAGCGTTGGCGCGGGCCAGGTCGTCCTGCCCGGTGACGACGGTGGTGTAGGGCGCGATGCAGTCCCGGGCCTCACCGGTGACGAGGTCCAGTATGGCGGTCTTGCTTTCGCCGCACAGGCCGCCGGTGGTGACATGCGGGTTGGCGGCAGTGGGCAGGCTGAGGTCCCGGTGCCAGAGGCCGAGCGCGATCCACTGGGCAATGACAGGGAAATAGGTGAGCCATTGCGGCAGGAACTCGAACGGCGAGACCTCGCGCCGGCGGGGCAGCGGTTCGGCGAGCGCTGCTTCCAACGCTTCTGTGTCGATACGCGAGGCGAGCGCGTCCAAGCTGCTATTCCTTTTCCTGCGCGCGGACCGCGAGGCGGCCGGCAAGGATGATGACCACGATGAAGGCGGCGAAGCCGGCCCAGCGCCACGTACCGAGATGCTGTTCGAGGAACTTGCCGACGCGCAGCGACAGCGCGAACAACGCGGAAGTCCATATCAGGGTGGCGCCTACGGCGGCCGCGACGAATTTTCGGAAGTTTGCGCCCAGAAAGCCACAGGCGGTGTAGGTGGGCAGGCGAACGCCCGGCAGGAAGCGGCTGATGAACACCACCTTGAACACGTGGCGTTCCAGCCAGGCACGCCCGCGATCCTGCCGCTGTGCGGGGATCAGGCGGGCTGCCCAGGGCACACGCGCGGCGAGGCGGCCCAGCCCATACAGGCCGATATCGCCGAGCACGATGCCGACATAGAGCGAGGTGAGCGCGACCGGAATGGATACGCCGCCGCTTTGCACGGCCAGCGCCGCGCCGGCGGTGGCGGCGTCTTCCAGGATGAAGGTGCCGACCACGATGGCCGCACCCTGCAGGAACACGCTATGGCCGGCGACGGCCAGCAGATGGGTGACGGAGAGATCCAACTAGGCGGCAATCGGCTGTGGGCCGGCGTGACCGCCTGCGGGAGGAAAGCGTTTTCCGGTTTTTCTCCGCAAGAAAGACCTGCTTGCCGTGCTTCCGCTCACGCCGTGAAGCGCTCGGTCAGCGTCGCCCGTGCACCGGCATCCAGCCCGATCGCCTGCTCCAGATAGGCGTCCAGCGAGCCGTACTCGGCCCGCACGGCATCGAACGCGGCGGTCAGCAGGATCTCGTGGGCGCTGAACAGCATGTCGCTGACTGCCGGCGGCAGGTCGAAATTGCCGACGACTTCGCGGCGCCAGAGGGTGTTGGTGGCGAGGTAGTCTTCCAGCACGTGCTCCCAGGCGACGCCCAGGGCGGTGAGCAGCAGGGCGGAGCCGAAACCGGTGCGGTCCTTGCCGGCGGAGCAGTGCAGCAGGATCGGCGTGCCGCCTGGTGCGAGCAGGGCGGCGAAGAAGGCGCGGTATTGCGGGAAGCTCTGCAGGGCGTAGGCGCGGTAGGCTTGGCGGAGGAGGTCGAGCATCTCCTCGGGTGACGTCTGGCCGCTGTCCTGGCCGGTGCGCAATATGTCGCGCAGGCTGGCGCCCATGGAGGGCTCGATGGGCAAAGGGAGGACGGTGGCGCCGGCGAGGGAGACAGGGTTGTGTGCGGCTTCATGCACGCCGCGCAGGTCACAGACGGTGCGCAGGCCGAGTGCCGCGATCGCCGCTTCGTCTTCGGCGCAGAGGCGGCTCAGGGCGGGGGCACGAAAGACCAGGCCGGTTCGCACATGGCGGCCGGACCGGGTGGGCCAGCCGCCGAGGTCACGCAGGTTGGAGGCCGATCGGAGCGGGATGGAGAGGGAGGGCATTGCGGCGGCTTGTTCCAGAAAAGGCTCGGGAAGCCAAATCAGGAAAGCGGAAAACCGTATGTTTTCTGAACGAGTGGTTGGGGCTCTGCCCCAAACCCCGTCATGCGAAGCACGCTAGCGCGTGACGGGGCCTCGGCCCCAGACCCCATTTCGTTTGCGTGCGTGTAACAGGTTCTAAGGACGACTGTCCTTAGCGGGGTCCAGGGGCAGCGCCCCTGGCCTTCCTATTTATGCGCGTGCCGCTTGCTTGCCAGGGGCGCCTTCAACGGCTGCTTCTCCGCCGCCTCCGCCTTGGGGCAAGCGTCGTCGTTTCCCAACCCGAACTGCACCGTGGGCAGCAGCGCCCCCAGCGGCGTCAGCACGATTCCGAGCCCGACCGCGGCGCCGGCCCGGGCCGCCACTTCCACGCCGGGGCGTATCGATGGGCTGGTGATCGGGCCCGTCAGGTTGATCGGACCGGGCAACGAGCCGATCGAGAAGTGCTTGGACCGGGTGGTGAGCGACATGTCGAGCGTCTGGTCCTTGAGGTCGATGGTGCCGCGCCCGTTCACCCGCGCCTCCTCGGTGTCCAGCAGCATCTCCTCAATGGTGACCACGCCCTGGCGCATCGGCAGGTCCAGGTCAGCGCAGTCGATCTTGGCGCGATTCGGCACGCCCAGGGCAGAGAGCAACGCGTTGCCGAACTCCAGGCCGGCGATGTCCACCAGCAGGGCAGAGACGTCGCCGGCGCTGGTGAGCACGAGTTTCAGCTCGCCGTTCCCCTGGCCCATCATGCTGGCCAGCGAGTTGCCGTTGGTGTCGATGCGCGCCTCGCCGCCGATGATGCCGCTGCCCTTGAACGTGTGGGTGGCCTGCATGAGGCGGGCGAGCTCGATGTGGCGGAAGCGTATGTCCGCATTGGCGTGGATCAGGTCGTTGGGGTCCGGCGTCAGCTCGATGACGCTGGCGATGTCACCGTTGCCGACGACGAAGTCCAGCGGGTGCAGGGAGATCTTGCCGTCCACGATGTCCAGTGTGACGTGCAGCTTGTCGAACGGGGTGTACTGGTTCTCGATACGGTCGGCAGTGTATTTGAGGTGGATGTCCGCCGCGCGTATCTTCGGCAAGTTTATCTTGGTGTCGGGGAACAGCTTCTTGCTGGCTTTCGCGGCGGCGGCTTCCTTCTTCTGCTCCGCCGTCTCGCCCGCGGTCTGGTTCAGTTTGCCGGCAGGCGTTCCGATGAAGCCGCCCAGATCGGCCAGGTCCACCCGGCGGCTGACCAGGTCCATGGTGACGTCGGGCCGGGTGCCCGGGCGCGGTTCGGCGCTGATGGTGCCGCCCAGGTCGGACGAGCCGACGCGGCCTTCGAAATCGGAGAAGCGTATGCGCGGCGGGGCGTAATCCAGGTTGCCGGCGATGGAGAAGGGCGGTGTCTGCGGGATGGGAATACCGGTCAGCGGGTAGAGCTGAGACATGTCGGGACCGGAGAAGCTGAGCTTGAGACGGGCGCCAGCGAAGTTCAGCGGGTTCTCGACGGTCCCCACGAGCCCGGCCTTGGTTGGGCCGTTGGCGACGTGCAGGTCGATAGGATACGGGTGATGGGCGTCGCGCAGGCTGAGCAGGGCGCCGCCGATGAAGTCCCCGGTGACGGGCTGGCCGGCATAGGTGCCCTTCGCATTGACTACGATCGCGGCGGGCTCGGCGCCGGCGGCCGGACGCGTGGCGATGCTGGCTGCAAAATTCGTCTTGAACTTGGGATCAACGACATAGGCCGTGCCCGAGGTGATCTGCAGGTCACCGATCTGCGGCGGCGGGGAGGGCTTGGCGCCCGGCTTGGCGGGCGCGAGCTTTAGGGTGAAGTTGTTGCTGCCGTTTGGCATGGCGATGGCGCGTATGTCCGGGTGATCCAGCCCGATGCTGGGCAGCACGATGGTGCGGTGGTTGATGTAGTCCATCACGCTGGCCACGATCGTGAGCCGGCCGATGCGGGCCAGCGGGTAGGTGCTGACGAAGCCGTCCGGATTGGCGACCACCACGTTGTCCGCGGCCACGGTGGTGTTGCGGCCGAGGCGAACGTGCAGGTGGGAGATGGTGACCTTGCGGCCGATGGCGGCGGAGGCCTGGTTCTGCACAATCGGGATGAACCAGTCCCAGTTCCACAGCAGGATCAGGGCGACCACGCCAATGACGAGTACGCCGAAGATGGTGCCCATAATGCGCAGGGCGCGGTGACGCCGGCGAGGCGGTGGCAGCGTGGTTCTGGGCGCGGCGGACTGGTCCATGCACAGGCAAACGCCCGGCGTTGCGGGCGGGTTGCGGGCGGGTTCAGCGGCCGGCGTGGCCGGGCGTGAAGGTGGCGGTGTTTCCGGGGTGCTCGCTGACTTCGACCTGCTCTACGGAGACGCGGCCGGCCGTCTCGCGCGCGACCAGGCCTGCAGCCCATGCGTGCGCAAGGGCGGCGAAGGCTTCGCAGCCCACGGCTTCAACCACGCGGAGTTGGGCCAGCCCGGCGGTCTGCAAGGCCGCGAAGGCGGCCATGTCTGGATCGTCTGCGGCCACCAGGAGCGTATGGTCGAACATGCCTTGCAGCCAGGCGTGCAGCGGCTTCAGGCCGCCGAAATCGATGCACCAGCCGCGATCGTCCAGCGTGCGGGTGGCGAAGGTGAAGCGGAAGGCAAGCGCGTAGCCGTGCAGGAAACGGCAGTGCGAGTGCGTCGCTTGCCACTGGCGGAAGGCACAGGAGAAGCCCTGCTCATGGCCGTAGGTCTTGATCACGCGCCAGGTCGGGTGTGCGTCTTGGGTGTTCATGGTCGCGGCGGTGGATAGGAGGCGCGGCCGGGTGGGTCAAACCGAGACGATCCCACGCTGGCGCGATGTGATTCCTAGCTCGGGAGTTCGCATTGCGTTGCGTGCATGGCGGATTCAACGGTGATCCGGCGTTGAACTCTCCATATACGCTTCCGGCGGCGGCTATTATGTCGTTCTCTGGTGGCATTGGGGTGACCATGCTGGATTGCATCACGTTCGACGGGCTGCTCGACGAACCACCGGCCGAGGTGCCGGCGCACGTTCTGGATAGCCTGGCCGTTCTGCGGGACGCCTTGGCGGAGCATGCCGGGCGAGTGGCGGTGGTGTCCTCCTTCGGGGCGGAGTCGGCGGTCTTGCTGGCGCTGGTTGCGGAGATCGATCCCGCGACGCCGGTGGTGTTCGTCGATACGCGCCAGCATTTCCGCGAAACGTTGGCCTATCGGGACACGCTGGTGAGTGTGTTGGGGCTGATGGACGTGCGCAGCGTCGGGCCGAGCGACGCCGAGCTGATCGCCAACGATCCTGGTGCGGAGCTTTGGCGCTACGATCCCGATGCGTGCTGCGCGCTGCGCAAGGTGACGCCGCTCGATCGCGCGCTGGCGCCGTTCGGCGCCTGGATCAGCGGGCGCAAGCGGCACCAGTCGGCCACACGGGCGTTCCTGCCGCTGCGTGAGACGGTGGCGGGCAAGGTGAAGTATAACCCGCTGGCGGCCTGGAGCACGGCCGACATAGCGGCCGAGATGGTGGCGCGCGACCTGGCGCGCCATCCGTTGAGCCTGGCCGGCTACCCTTCGATCGGCTGCGCGGTGTGCACGCGGGCGGTGGCGGCCGGGGAGGATCCGCGCAGCGGGCGCTGGGCGGGGACGGGGAAGACGGAGTGCGGCATACACAAGGATGCCGGCGCGGGTATCTGACGGACGCCGTCTGCCCCGCGGCTTCTACTCAAGAAGCAGCGGCACGCTCAGCTTGGTGACCACGGGTGTTGTCGTGCCGGTAGCGGTGAACGTGGCGACACCCGTGAGGGTGGCCGCACCTGGGCTGTTCGGCAGCACGTGGTAGCCGGCGCAGTAATACCAGACACCGCCTGACCCCACGCTGTATTGCGACGGTTTGACGAAGGTTTCCGACTGGATGACGGCCGTGCCCCTGGTGATCTTGTAGGCGACGCTGGCCTTGCCGACCGCGGTTCCGCTGGCGAGAGACACGCAGTATTCATAGGATTGGCCATGGGTGAGCACGGATTGCGCCAAGCCGCTGCTCCAGGACGGAATGCCGGCGCCCGGCACGATGTTGAAGGCGGGCAGAACACCGTTGGGGTCGGGCAGGTTGGCATAGACGCCGGTGACGAACAGCTGTGCGTGCGCCGCCGGGGCTGCGGCGACGATCATGGCGGCGCAGGCGATGATCTTGGGAAATTGTATCTGCATGGTTTTCTCCTGTGACAGGCGACGTGAGTACCATTGCGTTACGATAGTGTAATTGAAAGTATCGGGACGGTGGTGCGGACGCAAACCCGTTGATGCTGTCCGAAGGTCACGTATCCGTGTCGCCTGGTTCGGTGCGGTTGCCGGGGAGGGTTGCCTGAATTGCCACGAGACGCTCTGGTGGGACCGTGATCGAACCCTCGGTGGTATTCCCCAGTGTCGGCTGGCGCAGTGGCGCGGCAACCGGGGCCAGCAGGCAGCTGGCCGAAGAGACAGCGGTCGCCATCACCTACAACCGGGTGACGCATGCGGTGATGATGGCCACGCCGGCGGACCTGGAGGATTTCGCGGTCGGGTTCAGCCTGTCCGAGGGGATTGTACCGGCCGCCGGCGGGATTTCCGAGTTCGGCGTCGTTGAGGCGGAGGGCGGCGTGGAGCTGCGGATGTGGATCCCGGCCGCGCACATGGCGGCGCTGGAGGTGCGGCGGCGGCGGCTGGCGGGGGCCACCGGATGCGGAATGTGCGGACTGGAGAGCCTAGGCGAGGCGCTGCGGCCGGTGCCGGACGTGCCGGCGGGGCGGCGTTTCTCGGCCAAGGAGGTGCAGCGCGCGGCGGCCAGCCTGTCGGGCGCACAGGTGCTTAACCAGGCGACGCGCGCGGTGCATGCGGCGGGGTTCTGGACGGCCGGCGAGGGGCTGGTGGCGTTGCGCGAGGATGTTGGGCGGCACAACGCGCTGGACAAACTCGGCGGGGCGCTGGCGCGGCGGCGCGTGGACGCGGCGGACGGCATCGTGGTGCTGACGAGCCGGATTTCGATCGAGCTGGTGCAGAAGGCGGCGCGCATGGGGGCGCCGGTGGTGGTTGCGGTGTCCGCGCCGACGGCGCTCGCTGTTCGTGCGGCCGAGGCGGCGGGAATGACGCTGGTCGGGGTGGCGCGGGCGGATGGGTTCGAGGTTTTTACGGGGCAGGCGCGGGTGGCTTTTTAGGCGAGGAAGAAGCGCTTTCTTCGAGAAAACGAAAGCAAGAAGCTTGCGTCAGTACTGTCGCGGTTAGGGAACGCGCGTTTCGGCGTGGCCGGTCAGGTTGCGGCTTGCTGGTACGGCGGGGCGTTCTCGTCGAAATGGGTCCAGCCGGTTTCCTGGTAGGCGGCACGCTGCTGCGCGGCGTTGGCGCCGCGGGTGCTCAGGATGCGCTGCGCCTCGCCCACGCGCTTGTCGTCCACTATCGCGGTGACGAGATAGCAGCCCCGCCGCACGCTTTCCGCGTAGACGTTGGCGTCTTCTTCGGTCTCGCCCGATTTCACCAGCGATCCTACGAGGCCGCCGGTGCCGGCGCCGACAGCCGCGCCTACGCCTGCGCCGGTCAGCGTGGCCACCAGCCAACCAGCGGCGACGACAGGGCCCACGCCCGGGATGGCCAACGCGCCCAGGCCGGCCAGCAGCCCGGCGCCGCCGCCTATCACGGTGCCGGCGGTGGCCGCGGCCGCCGCCCCCGTGCCGCCCTGCGTCTCGGCCGATGCGGCGGAAGAGGCGGGGCCGCTCTGGCCGCAGCCGATCACGCTGATCTCCTCGTGCCCGAGTCCGGCGGCCTCCAGGCCGCTGACCGTTGCTTCAGCGTCCTCGTAGGATTTGTAGATGCGGGTGATCACCGGCATGCAATGTATCCTCCGCAGGAACCGTGCCGGCTCCCCGCCCGGCGCGAGCAACCGGCGGGAAGTGGCAACCTTCGAGTGTGTCACTAGAACTGGGCGCGGCGGCAGTGTCAAAAGCTTTATGCCGCGCGCCGTTCGGCAAGACGGCTGGCGGTGGCTCCACGTTGCAAAGATGCCTGGCGGGCGGGGCTGTGGAATCCGGATCAGCGGTGGGTGGCCGGCCGGGTGTGACGAGGCGACGAGTGTCTTCCGACATCCTTACGGGCCGCGTTTGCGCGTCGCTCTCACTTCGCGAATACCGCCACGCACTCCACTTGTGCGGACCACAGGAACTGGTCGATCGGCGTGGCCGCGGCCAGCCGGTAGCCGGAGGCCGCCAGCATCGCGGCGTCGCGCGCCAGCGCGCCGGGATTGCAGCTGACATAGGCGATGACAGGGACCGCGCTGGAGGCGATCTGCGCCATCTGCGCGGCGGCGCCGGCGTAAGGCGGGTCGAGCACGATCATTGCGGCGCCGGACATCTCCTTGGCCGAGAGCGGCTGACGAGCGAGGTCGCGGTGGGTCATCTCCACGCGAGTGCCGGATTGCGCGCGGCGGACGCTGGCGGCAGCTCCGGCGTCGCCCTCGTAAGACTGGACGCGGATGTGTTCGGCCAGCGGGAAGCTGATGGTGCCGCAGCCGGCGTAGAGCTCGACGGCGCGCGACCGGCCGGTGAGGCGGGCGGGCAGGCCAGCGAGCGTGGCGGCCACGATGGCGGCTTCGCCGGCGGGCGAGGCCTGCAGGAAGGCGCCGGGCGGAAGTTCGACGCGGTGGCTGGCGAACGACACATGCGGTGCGCCGAGCTGGAAGGCGGTCTCTGGCGGGCCGTCGTTCAGCGACCAGGCGATGCGGCGTATGTGGTGCCGGGTGGCGAAGGCCGCGAGCTTGGCGCGGTCGGTGGGCGCCAGCGGGCCGTCGGTGCGTATCAGGAGGTCGGGGCCGTCGGCCAGGAGGTTGGCGAGGACGGAGCCGCTCCGGCGCAGGGCGGCCAGGCTGCTCAGGGTTTCGCGCATCGGGTCCAGCAGGGCCACGAGCGCCGGGTGCAGCACGTGGCAGGTGTGCAGGTCGGCGATGGCGGCGGCGCTGGTGGCGTGCAGGCCGAGCAGCACGCCGCCGGGCGTGCGTTCGGCGGCGAAATCCATCCGGCGGCGGGTGGCGGGCGCGGTGCGTATCAGCGGGGCCACTGGCGGCTGGGCGAAGCCCGCGCGTTCCAGTGCGGCCACGACCAGGCCGCGTTTCCAGGCGGCGTAGGCAGCATCACGCCAGTGCTGCAGGGCGCAGCCGCCGCAGCCTTGCCGGAAGTGCGGGCAGGGCGGCTCTACCCGGTCCGCGCTGGGCTGGACTATGTCCAGAAGCGTGGCGCGCCGGCCGCCCGGAAGGCTTTGGGCGTGCACATCCTCGCCGGGCAGGGTGCGGGCGATGTGCAGCGGGGCGGCGCCGGCCACCACGCCGTCACCGGCGCTGCCTATGTGGCTGATCCGGACGAGCTGGGGCGGGGTTGCGGCCGGGGTGGCAGGCGGACGGCGGTGGTGCGCGCTGGCGATTGGCTCAGGCCTCGGCGGGTTCGGGCACCTGGTCCGGCTGGGCGAGGGCGGGGCGGCGCGGCAAGGTCATGAAGGCGGGCACCTCGTCGCCGAACCCCAGCACGGCGGGGCCCAAATCGTCGTCACGGCGGCGGTAGTCACGGCGGTCCGGACGAGGGTCGTAGCGCGACTCGGACCGGGGTTCGGCGCGCGGCTGTTCGCGCAGGGGTGCCTCGACCCTCTCCTGGCGCGGTTCCTGGCTGCGCTCGGGGCGTGGGCCGCGCGGACGCTGGTCCTGCCGGCCGGGCGAGCGGGGCTCGCGCGCCTGCACGGGCGCCGGCAGTTCGGGCTGTGCCGATGTGTCCGGCGCTTCGGCCGGTGCGGCGCCGGCGCTGCGGCCCCGGCCGCGGGTCCTGCGCGGCTTGGCCGCCTCGGCCCCGGGTTCGGCTTCTGGCCGCGGCGCACGGGCGGGCTTGGCTTCCGGGGCGGCCCTGCCGCGCGCGGGGGCGGCGCGGCCACGGCGCTTGCGGCCGTCGCCCTCGGCCCAATCGACCACGTCCAGTTCAGGCACCACGATGCGCGGGATGGCGAAGCCGGTGAGCTTCTCGATCGCGTCCACGGCGAGCTTGTCGTCCGGCGTGCACAGGGTGAAAGCGTGACCGACCAAGCCGGCGCGTCCGGTGCGGCCGATACGGTGCACGTAGTCCTCGGCGTGCTGCGGCACATCGAAATTGAACACGTGGCTCAGGCCGCCGATGTCTATGCCGCGGGCGGCGACGTCACTGCAGACCAGCAGGCGCAGTTCGTTCTTCTTGAACTTGTCCAGCGTGGCGAACCGGGCGGGCTGCGACATGTCGCCGTGCAGCGAGCCGGCGGAGAAGCCGTGCCGGGTGAGCGACTTGTAGAGTATGTCCACGTCGCGCTTGCGGTTGCAGAAGATCAGCGCGTTGGACACGTCTTCCGACCGGATGAGCCGGCGCAGCGCCTCGCGCTTGTCGTGTTCGGCGACGAGTGCCAGGCCGGCGACGATGGTGGTGGCCACCGAGGCGGATTTCGACACCGTGATCATGCGCGGGTTGTCGAGGAAGGCGTCCGACAGGCGGCGTATCTCGGGCGCCATGGTGGCGGAGAAGAACAGCGTCTGGCGGTTCTTCGGCAGCATGCCCACGATGCGTTCGACGTCGGGGATGAAGCCCATGTCCAGCATGCGGTCCGCTTCGTCGATGACCAGCAGGCGGGCGTCGGTGAGCATGAGGCCGCCGCGCTCGAACAGGTCGATCAGCCGGCCGGGGGTGGCGATGAGGACGTCCACGCCCTTCATCAGCGCCTCTTTCTGGTCATTGAGGCTTTCGCCGCCGATCAGCAGCGCGTGGTTCAGCTTGAGGTGTTTGCCGTATTCGACGAAGTTTTCGGCGACTTGCAGAGCCAGCTCGCGCGTGGGCTCCAGGATCAGGCTGCGCGGCATGCGGGCGCGCGAGCGCGAGCCGCTGAGTATGTCCAGCATGGGCAGGGTGAAGCTGGCGGTCTTGCCTGTGCCGGTCTGCGCCACGCCCATCACGTCCCGCCCGGACAGCACGGCGGGTATCGCCTGTGCCTGGATGGGAGTCGGATGCTTGTAGCCCTTCTCCTCGATGGCGCGCAGTATCGGCTCGGACAGGCCAAGATCGGCGAAGACGGTCTGCGGCTCGGCCGGGGCGTCCGGGACGCTGGCGGCCGGCGCCTCGGCTGTGCGGTCGTCCGGGGACACGAAGGTTACGGCGGCGAGTTCCGCGGCAATGGCGGCGGCGTCGCTGTCCTGGACGGCGCCACTCTCTTCCTCGGGCGCGTCGATCGCGGCCTGCCGTTCTGCTGGCTGCACGTCTGCTGGCTGCACGTCGTCTGTCTGGCTGGAGGCGGCTTCGGCCGGCGCTTCGGCGGCCGGCTCCGGCGTATCCGTCGTCGGGTCGAGCGGGCTGGAGGAGCTGTGCAGGTCAGGCACGGACTCATCCGCCTCGTGGGCTGGGGATTGGTTCAACAAATCTTCTCGGTCTCTTGGATTTTGCGGCTGAGCTATCACGCGGCCGTAACGGGCAGGTTGCCCTTGGACGAACCGCTTTCGCGCGCGTCGCTTCGCGGGATATCTGAAACTGCGCGTGCAAAGTCAAGCTTTTCGCGCTTGCAGCAGAGTCGGGAAAGGAAGAAAGCAGTCCCTTTTCCGGAAAAGAAGCGAAAGCTTTTGCTTACCGTCTGCAGCCGTGGAGGCATTTGCTGACGGCAGGCGCAGGTTCGCGGGCCTGCCATCAGGACAGCTTGCTTGCTCGACCCATAAGGACCAGGGATGCCATCCAGGATCGAAGACTACGCGATGATAGGCGACCAGGTGACCTCCGCCCTGGTCGGGCGTGACGGCTCGATCGACTGGCTGTGCCTGCCGCATTTCGACAGCCAGGCGTGTTTTGCCGCGCTGCTGGGCGATCGCGAGAACGGCAGCTGGAGCATCGCGCCGCAGGGTGGCGCGTCCGCGGTCCGGCGCAGCTACCAGGGCGACAGCATGATTCTGGAGACGGTGTTCGAGACCGCGTCCGGCACGGTGGCGCTGGTGGATTTCATGGCGGTCGGCCAGTCGCACCCGACGCTGGTGCGCATCGTGCAGGGCAGGACAGGGCGGGTGACCATGCAGACCGACCTGGCCTTGCGATTCGATTACGGCATCAGCGTGCCGTGGGTGACCAGGCTGGACGACCATTCCGGCCTGTGCGCGATAGCCGGGCCGATCATGGTGGTGCTGCGCACCGACGTGCGGCTGCGCGGCCGGGACATGCGCAGCGTGGGCGAGTTCACGGTATCGGCGGGGCAGGACGCGGTGTTCGTGCTGTCTTGCGGCAAATCGCACCGGCCGCCGCCGGCGGCGGTTGATGCGATGGCCGCCCATGCGGAGACTTGGAAGTACTGGCAGGCGTTCAGCGTGCGGTGCCGCTACGAGGGGCCGTATCGGGCTGCGGTGCTGCGGAGCCTGCTGACGCTGAAGGCGCTGACCTATGCGCCGACGGGCGGGATAGTGGCCGCGCCCACGACATCGCTGCCGGAGCAGCTTGGCGGCCCGCGCAACTGGGACTACCGGTATTGCTGGCTGCGCGACGCCAGCCTGACCCTGTACGCGCTGATGGATGCGGGTTATTCCGAGGAGGCGATCGCCTGGCGCGACTGGCTGCAGCGCAGCGTGGCCGGGTCCGCCAGCCAGATACAGATAATGTACGGTCTGCACGGCGAGCGTTCGCTGGACGAGCGCGAACTGCCGTGGCTGTCCGGCTACGAGAAGAGCACGCCGGTGCGGGTGGGCAATGCCGCCAGCGGCCAGGTGCAACTGGACGTGTATGGCGAGGTGCTTGAAGCGCTGCACCAGGCGAGGCGGCGCGGGCTGAAGCCGGCGCCGCATGGCTGGGCGCTGCAGCGGAACATCGTGGAGCACCTTGCGGAGATCTGGCAGGAACCGGACGAGGGCATGTGGGAGATACGTGGCGGCGCGCAGCACTTCACCTTCAGCAAGATCATGGCCTGGGTGGCGGTGGACCGGATGATCAAGGATGCGGTGCGCTACCATCTGCACGGGCCTATCGACGCGTGGCGGGCGATGCGCAGTGCGATCGAGCAGCGCGTGCTGAGCGAGGGCTACGACCCGGTGCGCAACACCTTCGTGCAGGTGTTCGGCGGCCATGAGCTGGATGCGACGCTATTGCTGATACCGGCGGTGGGTTTCTTGCCGGCCAGCGATCCGCGCGTGGTGGGCACGGTTGCGGCGATCGAGCGCGACCTGCTGCAGGACGGGTTCGTCATGCGCTACCGCACGCAGAGCAACGTGGACGGGCTGCCGCCCGGCGAGGGCGCGTTTCTGGCCTGCACCTTCTGGCTGGTGGATGCCTATGTGATGCAGGGCCGCATGGAGGAGGCGCAGAAGTTGTTCGAGCGGCTGCTCGGCCTGTGCAACGACGTGGGGCTGCTGAGCGAGGAATACGATGCCGGCGCCGCGCGGCTGGTGGGCAATTTTCCGCAGGCGTTCTCCCACGTGGCGCTGGTGGCGGCCGCGATGCGGCTTTCTAAGGGCGCCACGCCGGGCAGGCTGCCGAGCGGCGAGCCGATCCGGCAGGACGACCACCATTAGCCGGGGTGGCTGAGGCTCGGCATGCGGCTTGACCCCAGGGAGAACCCGCATCTCGTGGGCCATGCGGCGGCTGAAGCCGCCCTGCTGGACGCGTTGCAAGGCGGCCGGCTGCATCATGCGTGGCTGATCACCGGGCCGGAGGGCGTGGGCAAGGCGACGTTGGCCTACCGTTTCGCGCGGCGGCTGCTGGCAGGTGGCGGTGCCACGCTGGAGATGGGGGCCGGCGAGCCGGTGTTCCGACGCGTGGCCGCCGGCACTCATGCCGACCTGCTGACGATCGAGCGGGAGTGGGACGAGAAGAAGAAACGCCTGAAAAAGCAGATCGCGGCCGAGACGGCGCGCCAGATCCCGCCTTTCCTGCATCTGACCCCCGCGGAAGGCGGCTGGCGGGTGGTGGTGCTGGACGGCGCGGAAGACCTCAACCCGCAATCGGCGAATGCCCTGCTGAAGGTGCTGGAAGAGCCGCCCGCGCGGGCTGTGCTGATACTGGTGTGCTCGGCGCCAGGGCGCCTGCTGCCCACGATACGCAGCCGCTGCCGGCATCTGACGCTGGCGCCGCTGGGCGAGGCGGCGATGCAGCGCGCGCTGGAGCTGTATTTGCCGGAGATGCCGCAGGCGGACCGGGCTGCTCTGGCGGGGTTGGCGGACGGCTCGCCGGGCCGGGCGCTGGCGCTGGCCGAGGATGGCGGGCTGCGCGTGGCAGGCATGGTGGAGGAGGTGCTGGCGGCGGGGCCGGAGTTTCCGCTGCTGCGCGGCTACGAGATGGCCGATGCGTTGCGCGATCAGGCGGCGTTCGAGACGTTCATGGGGTTGCTTGCGCGCGGTCTGGCGGGAGCGGCTGTGCGCGAGGTGAGGCAAGGTGGCGGGGGTTTGCGTTGGGCTGAGGCTTCGGCCTGTGTGCGGCAGCTTCTGGAAGAAACCGAGCGGGTCAACATGGACCGGCGGCAGGCTGTGATCTCGGGGTTGGCTCTGGTAAGGCAGTGAAGCAAGGGCAGGGCGCTACCCTGGACCCGCTGGGGCCTTGGCCCGAGACCCCTGGGCTTCGCCCTTAGAAGAGTCGCGATGTTAACGTACTATCTTACTACGCCGATCTTTTACGTGAACGGGTCGCCGCATATTGGGCATGCCTATACTGCCGTGGCGGCTGACGTGATCGCGCGGTTCAAGCGGCTGCAAGGGGTGGACACGTATTTCCTGTCCGGCACCGATGAGCACGGGCAGAAGGTTGAGAAGGCGGCAGCCGAGGCAGGCCTGGCGCCGCAGGACTTTACCGACGCGATTTCCAGCAGTTTCCGCGCGATGCTGGCCCTGCTTGATATCTCGAATGACGATTTCATCCGGACGACGGAGCCGCGCCACAAGGCCGGCGCCATCGCCTTGTGGAAGAAGCTGGTAGCCAGCGGCGACATCTATCTCGGGCACTACGAAGGCTGGTACGCCGTGCGCGACGAGGATTTCTACGCCGAGGGTGACCTGGTCACGCTGGAAGACGGGACCAGGCTGGCGCCCACGGGCGCACCGGTGGAGTGGGTGCGCGAGCCGAACTACCTGTTCCGGCTTTCCGCCTATCAGGATCGCCTGCTGGCGCATTACGAGGCGCATCCTGAGTTCGTGGGCCCGGCCGGCAAACGCCGCGAGATGCTCAGCTTCCTGCGCGGCGGGTTGCGGGACCTTTCGGTCAGCCGCAGCAGCTTCCGCTGGGGCATCCCGGTGCCGGGTGACGCCGATCACGTGATGTATGTCTGGCTGGATGCGCTGGCCAACTACATCACGGCACTCGGCTATCCGGACGAGACGAACCCGCTATGGCGGTTCTGGCCGGCCGACCTGCATCTGGTCGGCAAGGACATACAGCGCTTCCACGCCATCTACTGGCCGGCCTTCCTGATGGCGGCGGGACTTCCTGTGCCGCAGCGTATCTTTGCCCATGGCTGGTGGACGCGGGACGGCGCCAAGATGAGCAAATCCGTGGGCAACGTAGTGGAACCTGCTGATCTTGTGGCAAAATACGGCGTGGACGCGACGCGGTTCTTCCTGTTGCGAGAGGTGCCTTTCGGCAATGACGGGGATTTCAGCCACCGCGCACTGGTAGGGCGTCTGAATACCGACCTGGCCAACGGCATCGGCAACCTGGCCCAGCGGACACTGTCCCTGGTGGCCAAGAACTGTGCGGGCCGCTTGCCGGAGGCAGGGCCGGCCCTGCCTGCCGATACGGCGTTGTTGGAGCTTGCCGGCGCGCTGCCCGGGGCAGTGGCGGCGTGTTTCGACAGGCAGGCCCTGCACGAGGCGTTGGATGAGGTGTGGCGGGTGATACGGGCGGCTGATTCCTACATCGACCAGATGGCACCCTGGTCACTGCGTAAGACCAATCCGGTGCGCATGGGCCATGTGCTGCGCGCGCTGGCCGAGGTGATACGGGTAGTGGCGGTCGTGCTGCAGCCGTTCATGCCGTCCAGCATGGGAAAGCTGCTCGACCAGCTCGGGGTGGCGGGAGACGCGCGCCATTTCGCCGCGCTGGGGGGCAGGCTGCCGGACGGGCTTGTGCTGCCGACGCCGCAGGGCATCTTCCCGCGCTGGGTAGAGGAGGTTGGAGCAGCACGTTGATGTTGATCGATTCGCATTGTCACCTGGACTATTTCAGCGAGGCTGAGCGTCCTGCCGTGCTGGAGCGCGCGCGCGCGGCGGGCGTGGGCGAGATGGTGACGATAGGCACGCGGCTGTCGCGTGCTTGCGAGCAAATGGCGCTGGCCGATGCGGTGCCCGGTCTGTGGTGCACAGTGGGCACGCACCCGCATCACGCGGCCGATGACGGCCTGCCCGACGAGCAGGCGCTGGTTGATCTGGCCGACCACCCGCGGGTGATCGGCATAGGCGAGGCGGGGCTCGACTACTTCTACGACCGTGCGCCGCACGATCTGCAGGCGGAGGCGTTCCGCCGGCAGATACGCGCGGCGCGGCGGGCCGGCGTGCCGATTTGCATACACACGCGAGATGCCGATGAGGATACCTACGCCATATTGAAAGAGGAGCAGGATCAGGGCGGTGCGTTCGACTTTCTGCTGCACTGCTTCAGCTCCGGCAGGAGCCTGGCCGAGCGGGCGGTGGCGATCGGCGGGTATGTGAGCTTTTCCGGCATACTGACCTTTCCCAAATCGGGAGAGCTCCGCCACGTGGCTGCCGGCCTGCCGGCGGAGCGGCTGCTGGTAGAGACGGATGCGCCGTATCTGGCGCCGGTGCCGTTCCGGGGCAAGCGAAACGAGCCGTCTTACGTGGCGCATACGGCAAGAGTGCTGGCCGAGTCGCGCGGGTTGAGCGAAGCGGCCCTGGCGGAGCTGACGACGGCAAACTTCCGCCGCCTGTTCAGCAAGGCGCAGCCAGCGCAGCAATGAACCCAGTCAAAGAGCCTCCCACGCCGATGCAGCCGTCAGCAAAAGCCTTTTGCTTCCTTTCTTTAGAAAAGAAGGCCTTGCGTGCCTTTCCTGCATGCGCGTAACCGTTCTGGGCTGCGGCGGGTCCGCGGGTGTGCCCAGCCTGGGGGGCCAGGACGGGCGCGGCGACTGGGGCGTCTGCGACCCTGCCGAGCCGCGCAACAGGCGCACCAGGTCCAGCATCCTGATCGAGGGTCCGGAGGGGCGGATACTTGTCGATACCGGGCCGGACATGCGGGCGCAGTTGCTGGCCTGCGCGGTGCCGCGCATCGATGCGATCGTGTTCACGCACGCGCATGCGGATCATGTGACGGGGCTGGATGATGTGCGCCTGCTGAACCGGATCAGCGGGGTGCCGCTGCCGGCCTATGCGACCCAGGCCACACGCGACGAGCTGGCGCGCCGGTTCGACTACGCGTTCCGGCCCTGGACGCCGCCGCATTTCTACCGGCCGGTGCTGGATGTTTGCGTAATCGAGCCGGGCGAGCCGATCGCCGAGTGCGGCTTGCATATACGCACGTTCGACCAGGACCACCACGTCATGCGCACGCTGGGGCTGCGTGTCGGGCGGTTCGGGTATTCCACGGACGTGGTGCGGCTGGATGAGGCGGCGTTCGCGGCGCTGGCTGGCATCGACACCTGGCTGGTCGGCTGCTTTCAGCCGGAGCCGCATCTGACACACGCCGATGTGGCGCTGGTGCTGGCTTGGCGGGCCAGGCTGGGGGTGCGGCGGACGGTGCTGACGCATATGGGCAATGCGATGGACTGGGCGAGCCTGCTTGCGTCTTTGCCGGAAGACGTAGAGCCCGGGTATGACGGCATGGTTCTGGACGTGTGATCATAGGCTGGTTTGGCCCGCGTGTCGAGTTGGCATAATATTCCTTCTGCGACTAACGGTGCTGCCGGTGCGGGCGGCTCAACAGAGGGCCCGGCGTTGATGTAGTTGCGGCAGAACGAGACTGGCGCGAAACCAGATAAGATTGCAGAACGCGACGCGTGGTTGCGTTGCCGGATACTCAACCATTGGCTGAAACCGCCCCGCTAAACTGTGACTTTCACTTGTCATGTAAATGCGGTAGGTTGATTGGCGTTCGCGAGGCAACATGTGTTTCCCCGCGTTGTTTTGTGAAATGAGAGAATGTCCCAACCTGCACGCCGACCCTACCAGCCTCGCCGCCGGGGCTTCGATGACGACCAGCCATCCGCGCCTGACATCAATTGGGGCGCCCTGAACGGCGGTGGCGGCAACCGCTCCGGCGGCTCGCCGGCGGCTTTCGGCCCGACCCTGACCGCAACGGTGAAGTGGTTCAATTCGGAAAAGGGCTTCGGTTTCGTTGCCATGGGTGACGGATCGGGCGATGCCTTCCTGCATTGCGCCGTGCTGCAGCGTGCGGGCCATGACGGCGTCGGCGAAGGCGCCTCGCTGGAAGTTCGCGTCGGCCCCGGCCAGAAGGGTCTGCAGGTGACCGAGGTGGTCAGCGTGGACCAGAGCACGGCAGCCCCTGCCCGCTCCGCCCGCCCGCCCGCAGGTCCGCGCCAGGATCGCGCGGCCCCGTCCGGCCCGACGGTCGAGACGACCGGGACGGTCAAGTGGTTCAACCCGACCAAGGGTTTCGGTTTCATCGCGCCGCAGGACGGCGGCAAGGACATCTTCGTCCACATGTCCGTGCTTGGCAGCCTGCGTACGCTGAACGAGGGCCAGGTGGTTCGCGTGTCCGTCCGCCAGGGCGCCAAGGGGCCTGAGGCGGGCGCCGTGTCCGAGATGTGACGTAATCCGGTCCTTTCATGGGTGAAAGGGCTTGACTGCGAGAGTTCGACAGCCGCCGGTGCTCATGCGCCGGCGGTTTTTTCGTTGCAGGGGCAGTCTTCAAGTGCCGGGCTGCTTCTTGCCAGGCAGCTGATCGAACCGGGAGGGTATCGATGGCGGAGGCGGGCGTGCGTGTGTTGACCGGCGGCTGCCAGTGCGGCGCCGTTCGCTACGCGCTGTACGCGGCACCTGCCGGCTCGTTGTGCCACTGCCGCATGTGCCAGAAGGCGGTGGGCGGACCGTTCGCGGCGTTGGCCACCTGCCCCGCTCCGCGTTCGCCTGGACGACCGGCGCACCAGCCTGTTTCCAGAGTTCGTCCATGGCCAGCCGCGGGTTCTGCGCGTGCTGCGGCACGCCGCTGGCCTACGAGGGCCATACCACGCCGGACAAGATCGACGTGACGATCTGCAGCCTGGACGACCCGAACGCCGCTCCGCCGCGTGACCAATTTGGGGTGGAGAGCCGGGTGACGTGGTTCGAGTCGCTGGCGGGGCTGCCGGCGTTCAGGACGGATGCGAAATATGAGGGGTTGGTGAGCTTGCAGCATCCGGATCGGGATTGATCGAAGCAGGCAACGCTTGCTTTTGAAAAGAAGCAAAGAATTTGCTGCATTTACGTCGTGTTCTTTGGGGAAAGCCGACTGTGCAGATGCAGGAGGCTGCTCATTTGGCGCTGCGGAGAAGCTGTTGCTCAGGCTGCCCGTGCAATCACGCTCTTACCTTGTCCCGGCACAGTGTTTCAGTTCCGCGGCGAAGGATACATCGATCTCCAGCCCGCCTGGGCAGGCAGGACCGGCTACCACGGTGGTCTTGACCACCGGCGGCCTGCCGTCCGGCAAATCCACATCAACGGTGAGAGTTTGCAACGCGCCCTGATCCACGGCTTGCCCGTAGCTGTCGGTGTCCTTGGCCATCAGAAAGGAGAACCGCCGGAGACCGAGCCATGCGATGTCCGTGACAGGATGCGGCATGTCTTCGAACCTGTCGTACCAGGCATCGTAGTCGGCTGAGTTTCTGGCAGCGTTCTGGGCGGTGTCCTCATAACGTGGATGGAAGGCGTCCGCGTCTGCGGGGTAGATGGCGGCTGGGGCAAGTCGTATGTGATCCGAAGCGGCATTCGCGTCCACGTCCAGCATTTCCAGTGTCTGTTTGCTAAGTTCGTAGCCTCTTCCGTGTGAGCCGCCCCACGGGCCGTATACGATCAACCGATTGTCCGACGAGACCGCATACTTTGCGGCGAGTCCGTCATAAAGTGTCTGCCCGGACCGGGGATCGATCACGGTGACGCTTATGCTCCCTTGAGTGACCTCCGCTTCGGCTTCGTTCCCGGCTTCGGAGATGACGATCACCCGGCCGTCGGGCGAGCACCGTATCGCGGACATGGGACTCTCGATCGAGGACGGGCCTGGGGTGTTTGGGTGCGCCTGTTCGAAGGCGAAACGCGGCGTCCCCTGCTTGTCCCGCATGTTGTATCTGGCGGCGCAGGCCAGAGGGGTCGCCGCGGACGCCGCCGACACAGCGGTCGTAGCAAGCAGGGCGGCAAGCATAGTTTGTGACATCTGTCCCCGGTCGCTGTTCCGGCCGCAAGTGCGCGCTGCCACATACGAGCCAATTGCCTATGGAAGGGGCAACATTCCTTTCCGCGGCCAGACTGCCCGCCCGGCTTTACGCCGCCTGCAAAGCGCCTCCCAGCCTGGCGCAGATCGCGCGCGTCAGCGCCACCAGCTCGCTCAGTGACAGCACGATCATCTCGTCGCTCCCCTCCGAGCGCAAGGTGGCCAGTGTGGCACTGGTGCCGGCGGCGTTCCACAGGCAGACCACTACGGCCGCCTGCGGCATCTGGCGGGCGATCCGGCGCAGCAGGTAGCGTATCGCGGACGGGCTGCTGCCCTCCTCCAGCACGGACAGGCAGACCAGGCGGGCGTCGGCGTGGGCCGGTGCCGCGCCACCGGTGTCGTCACGGCGGGCACCCAAGATAAGATTGGTCTCGCAGCGCGCGCCGAAGCCCGCGGCCTGCAGCACCTGCATGGCCATGCGGGCGCCCAGATCGTCCAGTTGGCCGCGGCCGGGGATGCACAGCACGGTGCCGTCGGCACGCCAGGCCGCGGGCAGTTCGGCGGCCGTGCCCGGGGTGGCGCCTTCGCCCAGGGCGCTGACCACGGTTTCCACATGCGCGTGCACCGCTTCCAGGCGGTCGAACGCCAGCGCGTCCCGCGAGAGGTCAGCCTGGGCAAGCGCCAGGCCGCGCAGGGCCACGCGGTCGTAATATTCCACCAGCGATGTCTGCGCCACGGCCTGGCGGGCCTGTTCGGTCAGCACGCGGGCGTTGCCCTCCAGCGCACGCTGATAGAACGTCTCCTCGGCATCCAGCGGCGGGCTGTCGCCCAGGATCACCTCCAGGAACGCCAGGCTTTCGACGTGGCGGCCGATCACCACCAGACAGACGGTCAGCGGGGTGGCCAGCAGCAAGCCCACCGGCCCCCACAGGAAGGCCCAGAACGTGGCGGCCACGATCACCGCGATCGGCGAAAGCCCAGTGCTGTGGCCGTAGATCAGCGGCTCGACCACCTGCCCCATGATGAGTTCGCTGACAACGAACAGCAGCAATACGATCACCGCCAGCGACCAGCCGGGCGACACGGCAAGTGCCAGCAGGACCGGTGGGGTGGCGGCGATGAAGGTGCCGATGAACGGCACGAAACGCATCATCGCGGCCAGGATTCCCCACAGCACGGGGTTTGGCAGGCCAGCCACCGCCAGGCCCACGCCGATGAAGGCGCCGAACCCGGTGTTTATCATCACCTGGAACAGGAAGAAGCGGGACAGCCGGCGCGCCGCGTCGTTCATCGCCAGGATCGTGCGGTGCAGGTCCTGCCGGCCGACGAGGCGGACAAGGCGGTCGCGCAGATCCTCGCGGAACAGCAGGACGAAGACGACGAATATCAACACCACGCCGAGCGTTCCCAGCATGCCGAGCAGCGAGGGCGCCACGGTGCGCACGATCACCAGGGTGGACGGCGCCTCGAAGGCGGTGGCGGGCGCGCTGGTCACGGCCACCTTGGCGGGCGCCGGCGCGTGGCCCTGTGCGGGGGCCGCCTCCTTGGCGCTGCCCAGCACGGAATGCAGCGAGTTCTGCACCTCGCGCGTCATCGCCGGGCCCAGATCAAGCGTGGCGATCTTGTGCTGTATGGTGGCCTGGTAGGCGGGGATGCCGTCCGCCAGCGTGCTCATCTGCCGGCCCACCACCATGCCTATGCTGCCGATCACCGCGAAGGCGAGCAGCACGGCGATGAACACCGGCAGCGTGGCGCCCAGCCTGGCGCGTTGCAGCACGGCCACCAGCGGCGCCAGCACGAAGGCCAGCAGCACGGCCAACACCATCGGCTCCAGCAGATCCCGCCCGAAATACAAGGCGGCCACCACGACGGCCCCCGCATTGAGTGCGGCCAGGCCGCTCGTTGTTTTGGCCGGTTCGGACCCTGGTTCTGGTTCTGACATGGGCGCGGGTCCTCTGATGGCTGTATCAACTCGCTTTGGGATCGATCGTTGCGCGCGGAACGGCAGGCGCGTTCCGACATCCGGGCGCGCGGCACAGAGACGCGCGCGGCGGCGCAGCGCATGAATGCGCGCCGGCCGCGGGGGTGGCTGCGAAATTACCGCTTGCGTCCCGGCTTAAGTTGCGCGCCAGCAACCTTTGCGCGCGCTGACGCGCTTGGCAGGCAAAGAGCAAGGCGACACGATGACCAAGATACTGCTCGTCGAGGACCATGAGGAGCTATGGGACTTCCTTTCCCGCCGGCTCCGCCGGCACGGTTTCGATGTGGTGCTTGCCCATGACGGGCAGCAGGCGCTGGACCAGGCCGCCTCCGAGGCGCCCGACGTGGTGCTGCTGGACATGGACCTTCCGGTGCTGGACGGCTGGACGGTGGCGCGCCGCATGCGCGCCGATCCGGCGCAGGCGCACACCGCCATCATCGCGCTGACCGCGCACGCCATGGCGGGGGACCGCGCGCGCGCGCTGGAGGCAGGCTGCGACGAGTATCACTCCAAGCCGGTCGATTTCCCGGCTTTGCTGCAGCAGATCGACGAAGTGCTGCTGCGGCGCGAGGAGGAGTAGGACGGTGGCCATGCCGCCGGACGCAACGCCACATGACACCGCGCGTAACCACACCAGCAGAGAGTGCCGCTCATGACACGCACAACGCGCATGCCAAGTGCGCTCAACATCGTGGCCGGCGTGCTTCTCCTGGTCGGGCTGGCGGCGGCCGGGGCGGCGGTGGTCTCCGACGGCGGTGCCAGGGCCATTGCCGGGCGGGAGAACCGGCTGCTGGTGAACGGCGAGAAGCTGCTCTCCCAGTTGAAGGACGTGGAGACGGGGGAGCGTGGTTTCGCGCTGACGGGAGAGGACTCCTACCTCGATCCCTATAACACCGGGCTGGCGAACTTGCCGGCCCTGGTGGCCGCGGTGCGGTCCGACGTGCAGGGCCGCAGCATACTGGCAGGGCTGGTCGCGGCGAAGGCGGATTTCGCGCGCAGGGTGATAGAGGCGCGCCGCACCGGCGGCGTGGATGCGGCGCTGGCCCTGGTGCGCACGGGCCAGGACAAGGCCTCGATGGACCGGGTGCGGGTGCGGGTGGCGGAACTGCAGCAGGCGGCAGGCGAGCGGCTGGCCCATGCGGAGCAGGTCGAGGCGCTGCGCGGCCCGCTGCTGCAGGGTCTGGCGGCCGTCTGCATCCTGGCCTCCTTCGTGACGATCGGCCTGCTGGCCAGGCAGCGCCGCCGGGCGGCGCGCGCCAGTGCGGCGCTGCTGACGAGCGTGATGGACCACGCCCCTGTCGGGCTGGGTTTTCTGGACGGGGAGATGCGCCTGCGGCTGGTCAACCAGACCCTGACCACGATGAGCGAGCGGGCGCTGCCGGCCGGGATCGGCCGCAGCCTGTGGGAAATCCTGCCGGATGCGCGCGAGACGCTCGAGCAGCGTCTGGCCCGCGCGTTGCCGGCCGGCAGGCCGGTCACCGGCGTGGAAGTCTCCGCACGCGGCCGGGCGGACGCCATGCGGCACGAATACGAGTTCGGCTTCTTCCCCCTGCCCGACGCGCAGCAAGGGGCCGGGCTGGTGGTCAGCGACATCACCACCCGCAAGCGCGCAGAGCGCCGGCTGCGCGACAGCGAGGAGCGCTACCGCACGCTGATCCAGACGACCGCCACAATGGTCTGGACGGCGACGCCGGACGGCGCCTTCACCGGCCAGCAGAGAAGCTGGAACGCCTTCACCGGCCAGACGACGGAGCAGAGCACGGGGCTGGGCTGGCAGGAGGCGATACACCCTGACGACCGCGCGGAGGCGGCTGCCGGCTGGCAGTACGCGGTGCAGAACGCCCAGATCTATGCGGCGGACTACCGCGTGCGCAACGCCGCCGGCGACTGGCGCATCATGGACGTGCGCGCCGTGCCGATCATGGACGACGACGAGGTGCGCGAGTGGGTGGGCATACACACCGACATCACCGAGCGGCGCCGTGCCGAGGAGGAGCTGAACGCCGCCAAGGAGGCGGCCGAGGCCGCGAACCGCGCCAAGAGCCAGTTCCTCGCCAACATGAGCCACGAGCTGCGCACGCCGCTCTCGGCCGTGATCGGCTACGCCGAGATGATCGAGGAGGATGTGGGCGAGAGCGGCGACCAGGCGTTGCTAGGCGACGTCGGCAAGATCAAGTTCAACGCGCGCCACCTGCTCAGCCTGATCAACGACGTGCTCGACCTGTCCAAGATCGAGGCCGACCGGATGACCACCTTCGCCGAGACCTTCGAGGTTTCGGGGCTGTTGCGCGACGTGGCCTCCACGGCGGAGGCGCTGGTGCGCCAGAAGGACAACACGCTGGTGCTGGAGGCCGCCGGCGACCTGGGGGCCATGCACACCGACCAGGTCAAGCTGCGGCAATGCCTGTTCAACCTGGTCAGCAACGCCGCCAAGTTCAGCCAGGGCGGCCGCATCGTGCTGCGCGCCGAGCGTGACGGCGACACCGTGGCGTTCAGCGTGGCCGATAGCGGCATAGGCATGAGCCAGGAGCAGCTGGACCGGCTGTTCGAGCGATTCAGCCAGGCGGACGCTTCCACCACGCGCCGCTTCGGCGGCACCGGGCTGGGGCTGGCGATCACCCGCGCGTTCTGCAGGCTGCTGGGCGGCGACATAACGGTTACCAGCACGCTGGGCGCGGGCTCCACCTTCACGATACGGGTGCCCGCCACCCTGGCCGAGCAGCCGGCGGAAGACGAACCGGAAGCTGAGCAGGGCAGCGCCAGCAAGCACGTCGTGCTCGTGATCGACGACGACAACGCGCAGCGTGAGCTGCTGACCCGCTTCCTGGAGCGTGAGGGTTTCGGGGTGCGTTCCGCCTCGGACGGCCGTGCCGGGCTGGAGCTGGCGCGCAGCATCCGCCCGCGCGCCATCCTGCTGGACGTGATGATGCCGTCGATGGACGGGTGGTCCGTCCTCAGCACGCTGAAAGCTGACGCGGAACTCGCCAAGATTCCCGTGGTGATGGTCACCTTCGTCAACGAGCCGGCGCTCGGCGCTTCGCTGGGTGCCGCCGACACCGTGCTGAAGCCGGTGCAGTGGGACCGGCTGCGCACGGTGATGGAGCGCTTCCGCGGCGACGCGGGCGAGATACTGGTGGTGGACGACGATCCCGAGGCCCGCCAGCGTCTGCGCACGGTGCTGGAACGTGACGGCTGGACGGTGTGCGAGGCGGGCGACGGCGAGGAGGCGCTGGCCCAGGTGGCGCGCGCCCTGCCCCAGCTGATCCTGCTGGACTTGACGATGCCGGTGATGGACGGGTTCACCTTCCTGCACGAGCTGCGCCTGCGGCCGGGCTGCGCGGACATACCCGTTGTGGTGCTGACGGCGCGCGACCTGGATGCGGGCGAGCGCAAGCGGCTGGCCGGCGCGGATCGCGTACTCAGCAAGGGCGAGACGAATCTGCGCCAGCTTGCAGGCGAGCTGCGGGCGCTTACGCCGCATAGCGAGGCGTAGCGGCATCGCCGTCGCCGACGCTGCCGGCAATTAGCAACGTTCGCGTAACTCCGAGCCATCAAGCGGCGTTCCAGCCCCGAGGGAGCAAAAGTTTTTGCTTCTTTTTTTCAAAAAAGAAGGCCTTGTCGATGACTGCCCAACGTCTGCTCCTTGTCGAAGACCATGAAGAGATCTGGGACTTCCTCTCCCGCCGCCTGCAGCGCCGCGGCTACGAGGTCAGCGTTGCAACCGACGGCCAAGCGGGGCTGGACCAGGCGCGCGCTCTGGCGCCGGCGGTGATGCTGCTGGACATGAACCTGCCCGTGCTGGACGGCTGGTCGGTGGCGCGGCTGCTGAAATCCGAGCCCGCTACGTCCGCCATCCCGATCATCGCGCTGACCGCGCACGCCATGTCGGGCGACCGCGAGAAGGCGCTGGCCGCGGGGTGCGACGACTACCACCCCAAGCCGATCGACTTCCCCGCGCTGCTGACCCAGATCGAAGCGCTGGTGCCGACCCATGGCTGACATGGCGGCGGAGGACGCGACCGCGTCCCTGCGCGCCTTCGCCGCCACGTTCCGCCCGGGCGCCGATCCTGGCGTGGCGGCCGCCGCGTTCGATGCGGCGGACGTATCCAGCCCCGGCGCCCAGCCGGCCGGCCTGGGGCTGCGCGGTGCCAAACTGGCGGGCGTGAGCTTCCGCAACGCCAACCTTTCGGGTGCGGATCTGTCCCAGGCAGACATGTCCGGCGCCGGCTGCAGCGGCATCGTGCTGGACGGCGCGCGGCTGGAACAGGCGGTATTCCGCGGGGCCGACCTGGCCGGTGCCAGCCTGCGCCGCGCCGATGCCGGCCAGGCCTGCTTCGCGGACGCGCTTCTCGAGGACGTGCGCATGCCGGAGGCCCACCTGCGTTTCGCCGATTTCACCGGTGCGGTGATGGACGGCGCCGATCTGACGGCGGCCGATCTGTGGGGCGCGCAGCTGGGCGACGTGGTGGCGCACCGCGCCTGCCTGCGTGCCGTGCTGCTGGACGAAGTCAAGCTGGCCGGCGCTGACCTGTCCGGCGCGGACCTGACCGGCGCGCGCTTGCGGCGGGCGGACCTGACAGGCGCCAGGCTGCGTGGTGCCACCCTGCGTGACGCGGTGCTGGACGGGGCGCTGCTGGCCGGGGTGGATTTTGCCGGCGCCGTGCTGCCCTACGTTGTGCTGACCGGCTGCGACATGACCCATGCGAGTTTTGCCGGCGCCTGGCTGGAGCGCACCCGGTTCCGCGCCCACCAGTTGGGCGGGGCGATCGGCGAGGACGTGGCCGGCGCCTATGCCGCCGCGATCGAAGGCTACATCGTGCTGGAGCAGAATTTCCGCACGCTCGGCAACGCGCAGGACGCGAGCTGGGCGTTCCGCCGGCGGCGGCGCATGGGCAAGCGCCTGCATTTCGCCGACGCGGCCGCAGCTATTCGCGACGGCACGCCGTCCGATGCCGCCTCCGCCGGGCTGCACTGGCTGAGCGACCTGGCATCCGAGTGGCTGTGCGATTACGGCGAGAGCCTGACACGCATCCTGCGCGCCTTGGCGCTCGTCTGGATCGGCTGCGCCGTGATCTACTGGCTGACCGGCAGCCTGGTGGCGCGCGAGTCCGGCCACACGCATCTGAACATGGTGGATTACCTGCTGTTCAGCCTGGATTCCATGACGTCTGTGGGCACGGGCGAAGTAGCTCTGCGTCCGTCCGGACAATTGGGTGTGTTGATTTCCAGTTTGCAGACTGTAGCGGGCACGGTTCTGCTTGGATTGTTCGGGTTCGTGCTGGGCGTGCGGATGCGGAATTGAGTATCACGAAGGAAGAAGGCGAGGTCTTCCTTCTCGAGAGGTACAGCAAGAGACTTTCGGACCTGCGCATGTTCAGCGTGCGCGTCGGATTTGTTACTGGCGGCAGTGCAATCTTTGGTGACCGTGTGGGTTCCGGCTTATTGGCTGCTTCCTTTTTGCCCGGGCGCGCCGCAGAACAGGCCGGAACCAACATAGGGATTTGACGATGTCGCGTATCGTGGGGCCGGCCAGCGGGCATGCGGCTTTGACCGGCACGTCCGGCAACGACCTGATACTCGCCTATGGCGACGCCAACACGATCACCGGCGGCGGCGGCAACGACACGATCGAGGCGGAGTCGGGCAACGGCAACGACATCATGGTCGGCGCCGCGATGGACGGGCTGACGGCGCTGACCGACATCATACGCCTGGACGGCACGGGCGACACCGTGACGGGCGGCGACGAGAACGTGAAACTCGTCGGCGACATCAGCGGCAGCAACGTGAACCTCGGCTTTGGCGACAATTCGATTACCGCTGCGGGATCGGGCAACACCATCGCCTTGGGCGCTGGTTCGAACAGTGTAAAGACCACGGGCGGCAACGACACGGTGAGTTTCTCCGGCCAGGCTCCCTCGGCGTTCTCCGACAATGTGACCGTCACCGGATCGCATGACGACGTGGACAACTCGCTGAGCTTTCTTGCCTCCGGCGCCAGCGGCGTGCTGGACGTGACAGGCGGTTCCGGAAGCGGCACGTTCCTGCTCGGCAGTTCCGGCGGCACGATCGTGACGCATGGCGTGGACAACCTCATCCAGGGCGGCGCCCTCGGCACGAAGATCCAGGCGGGCAGCGGGCACGACACCGTCAGCCTGACAGGCGGCACGCATGGCAGCGGCGGCGAGGCCGACATCTTGCTCGGCGGAACCCACAACCTGGTGACGGGAAGCGTGCAGGACGTGTCAGTGACCGGCGGCGCGGGTTACGACACGCTGGATTTTGGCCAGCCCGCCGGCAGCACGTCCATCCAGGTGACCGATGCCGGTGTGCATGACAGCGTGTCAGTGTTCGGCGCGGCGGCCACGATCGATGGCGGCGGCAGCTACGAGACGGTCTCCGCGATCAGCAGCGTGGCCACCATGACCTTCTCCGGCACGTCCGACGTGCTGAACCTGAGTGGCGCCCAAGGCGCCGCCGGTGTGCCGTCCGCCTACGTCAATGACCTGTCGACCGGGTTGCACGTGAACCTGGGCGAGTACGCGGGCCAGAGCTATCCCTCCAACGGCAACCTGACGATCAACGGCTTCGATTCCACAGGGCTGATCGACTTCCAGGACGGGCGCGGCGGCTTCACCAGTACGGCGCAGATCGCCGGCGACCTGCACGAATACGCGCCGGACGACTACACGCTGGCTTTGCCGGACGGGTCGGGCACGATCACTTTCCTCAACGCGGGCCACCTGACCGCCAGCAACTTCAAACTGGGATAGGCGGCAGGTCCGCCATCCCAGCCGCCGTTAGTCCTTGAAGTAGCCGTCCTGGGCCAGGTCGGCCAGCATGCCCACCTCGCTGGGCTGCCAGCCCAGCCATTGCTGCGTCAGCCGGCTGGACGCCAGGTTGTCCGTGCCTGTGAACAGGCCCAGCCAGCCGAAATGGCGCACGGCGTCGGCGGGCTTCAGGCTCACGGCTGGCACGCCGGCGCGCGTGGCGATGAGTTCGGCGAGCTTGCGGAACGGCACGCCTTCCTCGGCCACGGCGTGGTAGCGCGTGCCGGCAATGCCCTTCTCCAGTGCCAGGCGGAAGGCGCGCGCGGCGTCCAGCCGATGCACGGACGGCCAGTGGTTTGTGCCCTCCCCCACATAGGCGGACCGGCGCTTCTTGCGCGCCAGTTGCAGCAGGCGTTGCGGGAAGCCCGCGTGGTTGCCCACATCGTGCACCACGGGCGGCAGACGCACCGCCATCGCGCGAACGCCGGCGCCCGCCAGTGACGCGATGACTGCCTCGTTGCGGCCGCGCGGCCCGCCGGGTGCGGATGGGTCGATGGCGTCTATCTCCGTGGCAAGCACGCCGGGCTTCATCGCCATCGTGGCGAAGGCGGCCACCAGCGGCTTGCCGCCGCCGCCCAGCGCCTGGCCCAGGGCCTCTATCGCCAGCCGGTCGGCGCGCACGGCGGCGCCCACGTAGCGCCCCACTATGCCGCCTGGCAGGCCGCCCAGACATACCCGCAACCTGGTGGCCAGGCTCATCTGCGACAGCGCGTGGAAGAACGCCGTGTGCACCACGCCGTTGGCGCCGGCAGCCCCGCTGCGCAGGCTGTCCAGGTCCTCGATGTTGCCGCGCAGCACCTCGGCCCCCGCATCCCGCAGCGCCTGCGCGCCTGCGTCCGACCGGGCCAGGCCGATGACGGAATGGCCTGTGGCCAGGAGGTCGCGGACGACGGCGGAGCCGATGAAACCAGTGGCACCTGTGACGAAGACGCGCATCGGAGGTCTCTGAGGAGGCAAAGATAAAGGCAGAAAAGTCTTCTTTTTCGAGAAAAAGAAGCAAAAAGCTTTTGATCCGCTGTCGCCGTGCGCGGCAGCCACGCGCATTTAAGCGGACACTTTTCTGCGTCTTACCTCGAAACAAACCGCCGCGAGCGGCTGGCGCCGCGCTATCCCTGGCTGGCTGGCGTGTGCACGATCAGCCCGTCCAGCGCGTCCGTCATCGTAAGCTGGCAGGAAAGCCGCGAGTTCGGCTGCGGGTCGCCCACCAGCTCCAGCGTGTCGGCTTCCATCTGGGCGGGCGGCGGCAGGCGCCCGGCCCATTCGGGATCGACCACCACGTGGCAGGTGGCGCAGGCACAGGCGCCGCCACATTCGGCGTCGATTCCGGGCACGGCGTTCATCACCGCGGCGCGCATGACGCTCATGCCGGAGCTGGCGTCCACCGTTGTGCTGGTGCCGTCATGGGCGATGTAGGTGATGTGCGGCATAGAGCAGGTGTTCCCCAGAAGGCTTGGCGCCCGGATGTATCCGTACAGCGCCGCACGCTGCAAATGGTGGCCGCCTGCGCGCGCGCCAGCTTCCAGGAAGCGCTTGCGTTTGGCGGCTTGGGTATGGCGAATGGCATGATGACGCCGTTCTGGAAAACCAAGACGCTCGAGCAGATGAGCCAGGCCGAGTGGGAGTCGCTGTGCGACGGGTGCGGACGGTGCTGCCTGCACAAGCTGCGCGACGAGGACACCGGCGAGATCGCCTGGACCAACGTCGCCTGCCGGCTGCTGGACGGCACCACGTGCCAGTGCCGGGACTATCCGCGCCGCCGCGTGCGCGTGCCGGATTGCGTGCAGCTTACGCCGGATGCGCTGGCCGATATCGACTGGCTGCCGCCCTCCTGCGCCTATCGGCGGGTGGCCGAGGGGCGTGGGCTGGCCTGGTGGCATCCGCTTGTTTCCGGCGATGCGGCGACGGTGCACGAGGCCGGGGTTTCCGTACGCGGCCGCACCATAGACGAGCGGCGTGCCGGCGCGCTGGAGGCCCATGTGACCGGGTGGCCCGGGCGGCGGCCGAAAACGCGGCTGCCCGGTAAGGGCGAGGGCTGACTGTCTGATTGCGGTGGCTACCCTGCAGGAGACCGTCTCTAAATTGCCTCGACCTGAGACGTGCTGCTGCAGCAAGCGTCCTGGCGCCGTTTAGAACGTAAGATTTGCCGCTTATGTTCGGGCAGGTCACGCCGGCTCGGTGCCTTTCCGCAACTGGTCGGGTTGGACGGCCGACCTGGGTGGCAGGAAGGTTGGGATTTGTCCCAAACCCCGCCGGGGCCTTGGCCTCAGACGCCGTGTCGTTTGGGGCGTGCCGCGCGTGGGCTCGCCAGTTCGGATGCGACAAATGGATGGGGCAAAGCTGTTGACGGCGTGTGATGATTCTGCGCTTGCCAGCCTGTAATGATTGTGAGGATAGAGGGGCCTGCGTGGCTACTGTGCCACGCTGCGGCCGGGCTTGGATGCGGCCCGTCCCTGCTTGCGCCCGCTCAACCCGTTTCGTCTTTAAATCGTGTTGACATCGGTTCGAAGTCTCAATAATCCTCCCACTCAAAGCTGCCGAGTTTGGGTTGCATCATGGGCGTCACACAGAGAAGGCCGAAATCGTTCGATACCGGCAGGTCGCAGGCGGCGTGACAGTTCGCATGTTCCGCGCCCTTGCGCGTCCCCCGCTTTTTGGCCGCAAGCGCCGCGCCGCTGGCGCCGTGCCGTCCATACGGCACGCCAGACGTGGCGTGGTGGCGCTCGAATTCGCCATACTGTCCACGGCTTTCATGTCGCTGATGCTGTTTGTGTTCGAGATTTCCTATGACCAGTATTGTCAGGAGGCTCTCGATTGCGGGCTGAATCTTGCGGCGCGCCAGATCAGCACGGGCAACGCGCAGAACATCCAGAGCGTCAGCCAGTTCACCACGACATATCTGTGCCCGAACCTGCAAGGGCTGCTGGACTGTCCGACGAACGTCTTCGTGCGTATCCAGAACATCACTTTCGCCGGCACCGGTGATTTCTACGATGCCACGACGGGTCAGGTGCCCGCCAACGGCAGCGCACTCAACCTGGCAAATTACGGCACCGGAAATTTCTGCAACGCCGGCCCGAACCAATATTACCTGCTGAGCGCGGTCTATGTCGGCCCGAGCTTCATAGGCATGCTGCTGAAGGGGCTGTTCACCCTGACTTACGGCGGCCGGATCATCCATGCCAGTGTCAGCAATGCGGCATTCGCCACGGAATATTACGCAGTGACCGCTTCTTCCGGCCCCTTACCACCGTTGCCGCAATGCACGCCCACGACCGTCAGTTGACACGCTTTCAGGCGTTGCAGGCACGGCCGGCCGGGACGCGGCGCCGGCATGGCGCCCGCGGCACCGCAGGCGTGGCGTCCATCGAGTTCGCCCTGACCGCGCCTATCCTGCTGATGCTGGTTATTGCGGGTTTCGACGCATCCCGGGCCATGCTGCTCTGGCAGCAGGTCTGGCTTGCCGCGCACAACATCTCGCTCTCGGCCACGACTATCGCGGTGCAGACGGACAAGACCTCCACCCTCACGCCAGCCCAGGCGCAGCAGGCGATGTCGATCGTCTATGCCGCAATGCCCACGATACGCAACGGAGCGGCCACGGGTACCCGGTCGGTCACGCTGACCTCGGTCGATTTCGTGCCGTTGCCGGCCTGCACGCCGATCAACAACGTCACCAATTGCTACGTGGCGAGCGTGGTCTGGAGCGTTGCGTATAGCGGGGGTGGGCAGGCGGGGTGGACGTCCGTGACGCGGTCCTGCGCTCCTCCTTTGGCGCAGATCACGCCCACCGGCGCCCTGCCGCCCGGCGCCACCCAGCTCAACGTGCTGACTACGCTGAACGTCAACAACCCGGACCCCTCGATCATTGCCGATGTCCACTACCAGTTCACGCCGCTGCCGTTCGACCTGTTCGTCGGCAAGCGGGATTTCTGGGCAACGGCCATCTTCTCCACCCGCACCGGGGCCACGAACACCGTTGTTACCCAATACGCGACGTATACGGGCAATGACGGCACAGGGACCTGCCCGGGCTTCCTATCAGGCTATTTCTGATGCGATGCGGAACTGCACCAATCCTGACGGGCCAGCAGAGCCGCGTTGCGGACCGAGAGGCGTGACATGATCAAAGACTTTTCACTTCGCGCCCTGGCCGCACCAAGGCGGCGCCAGCGCTCCGGTGCAGTCACCATACTGTTCGCCACCGCGATCGTGCCGCTCACCTTGTGCGTGGGCCTGGCTGTTGATTATGGCTTCTACATCCAGGCGCTTGCCCAGACCACCATGGCGGCGGACGCAGCGGCCATCCATGCCGTGCGTATTGCGGTCACCACCTTCAACGCCGGTGCCACCGCCACCTCGGCCGGGGCCACCGGCGGCAATGCGGGTGTGCAATGGTTCAAGGCGCAACTCGGGACGCTGGTTACCGGGAGCGCGCCTTACAACGATGTCACGGTGGCGCCTGCCAGCGGCACGGCGAACTGCCCGCAGGCTCCTTGCGTGGGCTACGACCAGTCGACGGGCACGTTCAGCACGCAGATCACCTACACCGTGATCGTGCCGACGCATTTCGGCGGCATCATCGGCGTGCCGACATGGACGAGCCAGTTCGTGGCGTCGGCGTCCGAGACGGCGAACGCCTTTGTCGAAGTCGACATGATCCTGGACACTTCGGCGTCCATGTCGATCGGCACGACGCCGCAAGACATGTTCAAGATCGAGCAGCTCAGCGTGTGCATGCCGACAGCGATCGCGACGGACTATCTGTCCACCGGGCCACAGGCAAACGTGTTTCAATACTACTACAAGGGCAATATCGGGTATGCCCCCAATACCGGCATACCGCCGATGCCTACACTGGCCAGTACTGCCGGAAACTGTGACACGCGCTTCAGCGGCACAGCGCAAAACTCGGCCATGCTCTGCACGCCCACGGCACTGCTCATTCCGCAGGGCACCACCGTGCCTGGCGCACAGAATGTAAACAAATATGGGTTTTGCCCCCCCGGATATGGCGTTCCCGACGACACTACCCACCAAGGGACCAAGATAACGAATCCGATCACTGATCCGGGCAACAACAACGCTGTCGCGAACTTCCCCGTGCCGACATGCGCGCTGTCCTGCCACGATCAGGCCAACTCAACCGCGACTAACCCCACCGACCTCTACGGCCTGGTAGGAGCTGCGAACCTCGCGGGCGCGTCTCCTCCGATCTCGATACGTCTCGATGTGGTCACACAGGCGGCTGCTTCCGTCATTCAGACCTTGATCACCAAGGAAGCGCAACTCGGGCTGCCGAACCAGTTCAGCGTGGGTGTCTACGAGATCAACAGCACGACCGGTCAGCAGGACTACCCGGTGCCGGGCGGTCCCTTCGTCGAGGCGGGCACCAACCTGCAATATGCCCAGACCATCACAGCAAACATCAAGCCGACCGCGAATTCCACGGACATCGATGACGGGTTGAAGGCGTTTGCGTCGGTAGCCACGCCCAGCGGAACGGGCGGCACGGCAGCAACACCCAGGAAGAACATCTTCCTGGTCACCGATGGCCTGCAGGACAACCTTCACGGCGGCCCGGCCGGCAACAATCGCTGGACCACCGTCACCCCTGCCAACTGCACGACGCTAAAGAACATGGGCTTCAATATCTTCGTGCTCTACACGCCCTATTACGCTTTACCGCACTACCAGTACCTGGACAGCATCATGCCGCTTGCCGAGCCGCTGAACAACAGCCCCATTACGGCCGCGCTCATGGCCTGTGCCACGAACGCACAGCAGTTCTTCCAGGCTGCCAGCCAGACCGACATCAACAACGCGATGGCGACCATGCTCAACCTCGCGCTGAACCAGCCGGCAACTATCACGCATTGAGGACAGGCCGGGATGGCTCGGTGACGACGCGTCGCAGCCTGGAGGAATCTATCGCCGGGCAAGTCAGCCGGAGGCCAGTGGCTGCGTGCCGCAACGATCCTTTGCGCTGAACACGGTCACTACCTGACCTGACCGGCGCCGGCCTGCAGCAAAGCCGGACATGACACGCCCGCCACTGTCGAACCGCTTCCCGGCAACGCCAGAAACTTTCGCGTCCCAGGCCTGGCGGGGGGCAGGGTCGTCTCCCCCTTACGTCAGACGCCACGCGGCGCCCTCCTCCACCACACGCCCCTCACGTCCGAGCTTGATCAGATGCGCCAGCACGCTGCGCCGTGCCGCCGGCACCAGATGCGCCGCCAGCCCGCCATACATACCCGCCACCAGCGCGTCCGGGGTGGCCGGGCCGCGTCGCAAGGCGGCCAGCACGGACGCTTCCCGCCCGGCACGATGGCTCAGCATGCCGCGCACCAGCGGTGCAGGATCGGGCAGCGGCGGACCATGGCCGCACAGATAGAGCCGGTCGTCACGCGCCAGAAGCAGGCGCAGGCTGGCCATGTAATCCGCCATGTCACCGTCCGGCGGGCTGACAATGCTTGTCGACCACGACATCACATGGTCGCCGCTGAACAGCACGCCCATGCCGGGCTGGGCGAAACACACGTGGTCGCTGGCATGGCCGGGCGTGTGCAGTGCCAGCAGCCCGGCCACCAGATCGCCGTCCGCCAGCTTCACGTCCGGGGTGAAGCTGCGGTCCCAGGGTGCGGCCCAGCCGGCGACCGGAACGCCTGTTGCCGCCCGCAACGCCGGGGCGCCGGCCGAATGGTCAGGATGCGTGTGGGTGAGCAGGATGTGCGCGATCGTGCCGGCCGCCATGATGGCGGCGCGGTGCGCCGCGTCGTCCGGGCCGGGGTCTATCACGGTGATCCCTTCCGGCCCATCGACCAGCCAGGTGTTGGTGCCGTAATGGGTCATCGGGCCGGGGTTGGGCGCCACCAGCCGGCGTATGCCGGGCGCCACCTGGTGCGGCACGAAGCGGACGGGTTCGGGTTCGTCGAGGAAGGCCATGCTGGCTGGTCCCATGCCGGCGCTGCCGCGTCTAGCCAGGCCCGCGCAACTGCCGCATGGTGCGGCGCACGCCTGCCGTAAGCGGAAGGCGCCAACAACTTGACGGCCCCGCCAGCAGGGCCGCACGCCAGGGAGATACCGTGAAGGCGATCGTCTGCAACGACTTCGGACCCATCGAGACCCTGACCCTGGAAGACCGGCCCGATCCCGTGCCGGGCGCAGGCGAGGTGCTGGTGGAGATACATGCGGCCGGGGTGAACTTTCCTGACGGCCTGATGGTGCGCGGCGAGTACCAGGTGAAGCCGCCGCGGCCGTTCACGCCCGGCAGCGAGGTGGCGGGCGTAGTGCGTGCGCTGGGCGAAGGCGTCACCGGCTTCGCCGTGGGCGACCGTGTGGTGGCGCTGCCTGGCATTGGCGGCTTCGCCGAGCAGGTGGTGGCGCAGGCGAGCCGCACGCTGAAGCTGCCGGATGGCATGGATTTCGAGACGGCGTCGGGCTTCATGCTGGTCTACGGCACGTCCCTGCACGGCCTGGCCGATTGCGGCCGGCTGCGCGCCGGCGAGACGCTGCTGGTGCTGGGTGCTGCCGGCGGGGTGGGGCTGGCCGCGGTCGAGATCGGCCGCGCGATGGGCGCGCGGGTGATCGCTGCCGCCTCCAGCGACGAGAAGCTGGCCCTGGCGAAGGCGCATGGCGCCGAGATCGGCATCAACTACGCGACCACTGACCTGAAAACCGAGCTGAAGCGGCTGGTGCCGGGCGGCGTTGACGTGGTGTACGATCCGGTCGGCGGCCAGCTCACCGAGGCGGCGGTGCGCGGCCTGGCCTGGGGCGGACGCCTGCTGGTGATCGGCTTCGCGGCCGGCGAGATACCGAAGCTGCCGCTGAACCTGCTGCTGCTGCGCGAGGCCGAGGCGAAGGGCGTGTTCTGGGGCACCTGGACGGCGCGCGAGCCGGCGGCGCATGCGGCAGCGGTGGCCCGCCTGTTCGGCTGGGTGGCGTCGGGCGATCTGAAGCCGCACGTCTCCGGCGCCTACCCGCTGGAACGCACGAGCGAGGCGCTGGCCGAGGTGATGAACCGGCGCGCGCAAGGAAAAGTCGTATTGGTCCCGGCGCGCTGAGGCAAAGCCGGGTCCTGGGCAGCGCCCTCGCCCGTCTGTTTTCGGAGGTAATCAGTGGATTTCACGTTCAACGAAAAAACCAAAGAGTATCAGGAGCGCGTGTCCGCGTTCATGGACAAGCACGTCTACCCGAACGAACACCGGTTTCATCAGGAAGTCGCCACCGGTGACCGCTGGCAGCCGGTGCACCTGATCGACGAGCTCAAGCCGCTGGCGAAGGAGGCCGGCTTGTGGAACCTGTTCCTGCCCGATTCGAAACGCGGCGCCGGGCTGAAGAACATCGAATACGCGCCGCTCGCCGAAATCATGGGCCGTGTGGAGTTCGCGAGCGAAGTGTTCAACTGCTCCGCACCCGACACCGGCAACATGGAGACGATCGAGCGCTACGGCACGGAGGCGCAGAAGCAGGAGTGGCTGGAGCCGCTGCTGGAGGGCAAGATACGCTCCGCCTTCGCGATGACGGAGCCCGGTGTCGCTTCCTCGGACGCCACCAACATCGAGAGCACGATCGAGCGGCAGGGCGACGAATACGTGATCAACGGCCGCAAATGGTGGACCAGCGGCGGCGGCGACCCGCGCTGCAAATTGCTGATCTTCATGGGCAAGACCAACCCGAACGCGCACCGCCACAGCCAGCAGTCGATGATACTGGTGCCGCGCGACACGCCTGGCGTGGAGGTCCTGCGCCCGCTCAGCGTGTTCGGCTACGACGACGCGCCGCACGGCCACATGGAGGTCGATTTTCGCAACGTTCGCGTGCCGGTCAGCAACATCCTGCTCGGCGAGGGCCGCGGCTTCGAGATTGCGCAAGGGCGGCTTGGCCCGGGGCGCATACATCACTGCATGCGGCTGATCGGCAAGGCGGAGCGCGCGCTGGAAGCGATGTGCAAGCGCGCCAAGTCGCGCGTGGCGTTCGGCAAGCCTGTCTCCGAGCAGACCGTGACGCTGGAGCGCATCGCCGAAGCGCGCTGCATGATCGAGCAATCCCGCCTGCTGACGCTGAAGGCGGCGCACATGATGGACACGGTCGGCAACAAGGCCGCGCGCGCGGAGATTGCGATGATCAAGGTGGTCGCACCGTCGATGGCGTGCCAGGTGATCGACTGGGCGATACAGGTGCATGGCGGCGGCGGCGTCAGCCAGGATTTCCACCTGGCCTACCACTATGCCAGCAGCCGGACCCTGCGGCTGGCGGATGGTCCGGACGAGGTGCATCGCAACCAGATCGGGCGGCTGGAGCTGGCCAAGTACAACTGAGGGCAAGCTTGGGAAGTAGGCAAACACGTCAGGTTCCTGTCGGGGAGTGGCCCAGCGGCACCCGACGGGGCCTGACGTGGCTTCTGGCCGGCGGCTTGCTGGCCGGGTGCCAGGCGTCCGGACCCTGCCAGTTGGGGCTAGCCACCGAAGTCCCGCTCCGTGTCCGGGATGGCCACCTGCTCGCCACGCCGCTGCTCAACGGCCAGCCGACCAACATGTGGTTCGATACGGGCGCGCAGATCACCACGCTGGCCACCGCGGCCGCAGACCGGCTCTCGCTGTCGCTGATCCCGCTGCGCGGCACGCTGGAGGGCGTAGGCGGCAGCAGCGCAGAATATGGTTTCGTCGCAGGCAGCTTCCAGATCGGGCGCCTGCGTGGACATAACTTCCAGCTCATCGCCAGCGATCTCGGGGCGTCGCGCGCCGGCCCGTTCAGCGACGGGCTGCTGGGTGCAGACTTCCTGTCGCCGTATGACGTCGACCTCGACATCGCCTACGGCAAGGCCATCCTGTTCAAGACGACCGGCGACTGCGCCAGTCCGAGTGCCGCGCTAAGCGGCGACCTCTATACCGTGCCGATGCGGCCGGCCGGGAGCGGGACGGATCCGCGGCCGCATATCAACGTGCAGGTGGCCGGGAAGACGCTCACAGCGCTGCTCGATACCGGCGCACCCACCTCGCTGCTGTTCCGCGACGCCGCGCGCCGCATCGGCCTGCAACCCGCCGGCCTGGTCAATGACCCGCGACTGCGCGCCGGCGGCGTGGGTTCCGGTACGGCCCCGGCGGTGCGGCACGTGTTGGGGTCGATCGAGGTGGGCGACCTCACCGTATCGAACCTGCCGGTCGTCATCATCGACCAGGCTGCCCCGCCAGATGCAGACATGCTGCTCGGCCTCGATTTCTTCTTCCACGTCCACACGTGGCTGTCGTTCTCGTCGCGCAGCGTGGTGTTGCAATATCCGCCTCTGCCGTCGCCCGCCGCGCAATGACCAGGCGACAAGGCATTTCGGAATGCGCCGAACCTGCTGAAGCGCTGTAAAGACAAAAGTTTTTTGCTTCTTTTTTCCAAAAAAGAAGGCCTTCCTTCCTGACTCAGCAAAGGAACAACAAGATGCGGCAGATCGGCCTGACCGGCGCAGGCGGACCGGACGTGATGCACGTGACCGAAGCACCGGTGCCCGAGCCGGGCCCCGGCCAGGTGCTGATCCGCGTCACCGCCGCGGGCGTGAACCGGCCTGACGTGGCGCAGCGCAGCGGCACCTACCCGCCGCCGCCCGACGCCAGCCCGGTGCTGGGATTGGAGGTGGCCGGCAAGGTGGCCGCGCTGGGCCAAGGTGTCACGACGTTGCGCAAGGGCGAGGAGGTCTGCGCCCTGGTGAACGGCGGCGGCTACGCCGAGTATTGCGTGGCGCCTGCCGGCCAGTGCCTGCCCTGGCCCGAAGGTTACGACGCAATCCGCGCCGCTGCGTTGCCGGAGACGTTCTTCACCGTCTGGGCCAACCTGTTCGGGCCAAACCTGCCGAGCGGCGGCCACCTCTCTGCCGGGCAGAGCGTGCTGATACATGGCGGCAGCAGCGGCATCGGCACCACCGCCATCCAGCTCGCACGCGCCCTCGGCGCGCGGGTGTTCGTCACCGCCGGCTCGGCCGAAAAATGCGCGGCCTGCGTGGCGCTGGGGGCGGAGGCCGCAATCGATTACCGGCAGGAGGATTTCGTGGCGCGGGTGCACGCCCTGACCGAAGGGCGCGGCGTCGATGTGGTGCTGGACATGGTGGCCGGCAGCTACCTCTCGCGCAACACGCACGCCCTGGCGCGCGACGGGCGGCTGGTGGTGATCGCCGTGCAGGGCGGCACGCGCGATCCGGAGCTGGACATCCGGCTGGTGATGATGAAGCGCCTGGTGATCACCGGCTCCACGATGCGGCCGCGCACGGCTGCCGAAAAAGCGGCGCTGCGCGACGAGCTGCAGGCCCGCGTGTGGCCCTTGCTGGACGCGGGACGTTGCGCGCCGGTGATCCACGGCGTGTTTCCGCTGGGACAAGTGGGCGATGCGCACCGGCTGATGGAGAGCAGCGCGCATATCGGAAAGATCGTCTTGACGCTGTGACAGCCACCAGGAAGCACGCACGTGCCGGCAGGGTAGTGGGCAACGGCGACAGGTGGCACACGCCGCGATGACGATCGCAAGATCGGAACCGGCCAGGTCAGGACAGGCGGGTCTGCATGTCTGACATCCTGCTGCATGCGACGGAGAATGGGTCTGGTCCGCCCTTGTGCCTGTTGCACGGGCTTTTTGGACGCGCGCAGAATTTCGGCGCCCTCGTGCGGCGGCTTTCTGCAAAGTCTCGCGTGATTTCGCTGGATTTGCGCAATCACGGCGGAAGTCCGCATGTCCCGGGCATGGCGTATGGCGACATGGCGGCGGACGTGCTGCGCACGCTGGCTGCCTTGGACGCGCTTCCCTGCCGCCTGCTCGGGCATTCGATGGGCGGCAAGGTGGCGATGGCGGCTGCACTCGCGGCGCCGGAACAGGTGATGCGCCTGGTGGTGGCAGACATCGCGCCCGTTCCTTACAGCCATCACAATGCGCGCATAGCTGCGGCCTTGCAGGCCCTGCCCCTGTCATCAGACCTGAACAGGCGCACAGCCGAGGCGGCACTGGAGGACGCGGTGCCGAACCAGCCGGTACGCCGCTTCCTGCTGCAGAACCTGGAATTCGGGGCGCGCCCGGCGTGGAAGATCGGCCTGGCGGAGATTGCGGCCGGGATAGATGAGGTCGAAGGCTGGCCAGCGCAGGCAGCCGCCTTGCAATATGACGGGCCGGTGCTGTTCGTTGCAGGCGAACGCTCCGACTACGTGACGCCGGAAGGCATACGGGCGGCCACTACGTTGTTTCCGCAGGCGCGCCTGGTCCGGCTTGCTGGCGCCGGGCACTGGCTGCATGCCGACCAGCCTGCGCTGTTTGCAGACACCGTGGAGGCCTTCCTGCAGTAACGTGCCGTTCGCCGGTTGTCAGACCCAACGGTCCCTGGCCGTAACTCGCAGATACGTGCCGCCACGCATGACTATCGGCAACAAAGCTGCACCAGGCAGGCTGCCGCGGCAGATGTTGCCGCTGCTGCTGTTCGAGATCGTATGAACATTCAGCCAGTCGAGCCGTTCCGCACGTTACCGATCGCCAGGCTAGGCAGCGCTTTTGCCAGCAGGACTGAGACCACGAAAGTAGCCTCGCCCGACCGCTACTCGCCTACCCAGCCCTCGTAGAACGCCGGCATCTCCGACGCGCGCCCCGCAAACGCGGCGTCGCGCTTTTCCTGGAACGCCCGTACGCCTTCCTTGCCGTCGGCCGTACTGGCGTAGAACATCGCCAGCGAATCCACCCGGTGCGCCTCGATCGGGTGCGGCTGCGCCGCGTTGCGCCACAGCATCTGCCGGGTGAATGCCACCGCCACTGGCGAGCGCTTCGCGATCAGCCGGGCCGCGAAAGCCTGCGCGTCCGCCAGCAGGGTGTCCGGCGCGTGCACGGAGCGCAGCAGGCCGGTTCGCAGGCCTTCCGCGGCGTCGAAGATCTCCGCCGTGTAGCACCATTCCAGCGCCTGTTGCATGCCGACCAGGCGCGGCAGGAACCAGCTCGAACACGCCTCGGGCACGATGCCCAGCCGTCCGAACACGAAGCCGATGCGCGCCTTTTCGGACGCCAGCCGGAAATCGGCGGCCAGCGTCATCGTGGCACCCACGCCCACGGCCGCGCCGTTGATTGCGGCCACCACCGGCTTGCGGCAGCCGAAGATCGCCAGGCTGACCCGGCCGCCGGTGTCGCGCACGCCGGCGATCATCTCCGCCTCGTCCAGCCTGTCCTGCATGTCCTGCAGGGTCGGGCGCTGCGCCTCGTCCAGGCCGAACACGTTGCCGTCCACCGAGAGGTCCATGCCGGCGCAGAACGCCCGCCCGGCGCCGGTCAGCACCACGGCCCCCACCGCATCGTCCAGGCTCGCCGCCTCGAACGCGGCTACCAGCTCGTTGGCCATCTCCACGGTGAAGGCGTTGAGCTGGTCGGGGCGGTTCAGGGTGATGGTTTGGACGCGGCCGTCGAGGCTGGTTGTGAGCGTGGCGTAGGGCACGAGGAGGTCTCCAGAGAAAAGGGAGAAAGGCCTTCTTTTTTGAAAAAAAGAAGCAAAAAACTTTTGCTCCCTCGCCTGCATCGTCGTGCGCTTTGGTTCCGCAGACACGAAAGCTGGCAGGACCAGAACCGGCGTTAGTGCAGGCGGGGAGCGAGAGTCTTTGCTTCTTTCTCCAAAAAGGAAGGCCTTGCCTTACTTCCTTCCCACGCAGCGCCTAGGCTCGCCAGCCATGGACGCTCAGACTCCTCCACCGTCCCGCACCCGCCGGATCGCGGACATCCTGCTCGGCCGCCTGGTCACCCTGGCCCTGGCCGCCACCGCGGCCGCTCTGGGCGTTGGCAGCTTCTTCCTGATGTCCAGCGGCGCCCCGCTGGCCATACGACCGAACCTGGTCACCGCCCTCGTCCTGTCCAACCTCAGCGTGCTGCTGCTGCTTGCCGCCTCGCTTGCCGGCCGGCTCACCCGCGTGCTGGTGGAGCGTCGGCGCGGCTCGGCGGGATCGCGCCTGCATGTGCGCCTGGTGCTGCTGTTCAGCGTGGTCGCCGTGATCCCGACCATCCTGGTGGGCGTCTTCGCCACCGCCTGGTTCTCGCTGGGCATACAGTTCTGGTTCAACGACCGCATACGCACCGCGCTGGAGGAGGGCCTGCAGGCCAGCCAGGGCTACCTGTCCGAGCACCGCGACACGATCAAGACGGACGCGCTGGGCATGAAGGCCGATCTGGAACGCGCCGGCCGGGCGATGTTCGACGAGCCGGATGCGTTCCGCCAGACGCTGGAGAGCCAGACCGCCCTGCGCGGGCTGGACGAGGTGGTGATCTTCGACCCCAGCACGAGCAGCGTGCTGGTGAGCGCCGGGCTGATGGCCGGCGTGGGGGTTGGAAACATCCCGCCTGGCGCCGTGGAGGCGGCCCGCGAGGGCGAGGTGCCGGTGCTGGGCAATGGTGCGGATACCGAAGTCCGCGCGCTGGTCCTGCTCAACTCGACGCCGCCGCTGATGATGATGCTGGAGCGCCCGGTCGATCCACGGATCCTGGCCCATATGCATTCCACCGAGGACGCGGTGGCGCAGTACGGCCGGCTCTACGCCAACCGCGCCAGCCTGCAGGTAACCTTCGCGCTCATCTTCGCCCTGGTGGCGCTGCTGGTGCTGGCCGCCGCGGTCTCGATCGGTCTGGTGCTGGCCAACCAGATCGCCCGTCCGGTGGGCTGGCTGATGCAGGCGGCCGAGCGGGTGCGGGGCGGCGACCTGGCCGTGCGGGTGCCCGAGATCGCCAGCGACGACGAACTGGCCGGGCTGAGCCGCGCCTTCAACCGCATGACCAACCAGCTCAGCGGCCAGCGTGCCGAGCTGATGAGCGCCTACAGCCAGATAGACGAGCGGCGCCGCTTCACCGAGACGGTGCTGTCCGGCGTGTCGGCCGGGGTGATCGGGCTGGACGGCGCCGGCCGTATAGAGCTGCCGAACCGTGCCGCCAGCGCGCTGCTGGGCCTGGACCTGGCGAGCCTGACCGGCCAGCTCCTGGCCGACCGCGTGCCGGAGATGGCGCCCATGCTGGCGGCCTGCATGGCCGCGCCGGAACGTCCGGTCACCGGCGAGATACAGGCCGGACCACGCCAGCGCCGCACCCTGCTGGTCCGCATAGGGGCCGAGCTGAAGGCCGGCAGCGCGCACGGCTTCGTCGTCACCTTCGACGACATAACCGAGCTGCAATCGGCCCAGCGCAAGGCCGCCTGGGCGGACGTGGCGCGCCGTATCGCGCACGAGATCAAGAACCCGCTCACGCCCATACAGCTCAGCGCCGAGCGCCTGAAACGCCGCTTCGCGCGTGAGATCACGTCCGATCCGGATACTTTCGTGCAATGCGCGGACACCATCGTGCGCCACGTGGGCGATATCGGCCGCATGGTGGACGAGTTCTCCGCCTTCGCCCGCATGCCGCTTCCGGTGATCAAGATGGAAGATGTGGGCCGGGTGGCGCGCGAGGCGCTGATCCTGCAGCGCACCGCTCACCCGGACATCGTCTGGAGCACGGACATACCGGAGCGTGGGCCCGCCGGGCGGTGCGACCGCCGGCTTCTGGGCCAGGCGCTGACCAACCTGCTCGTCAACGCGGCCGATTCGGTGGCCATGCGTGCCAATCCCGAGGGCACGCCTGGGCACATTAGCGTGACCGTGACGGAAGCCGACAGCATGGTGCGCATCGCCGTGACAGATGACGGAATCGGCTTGCCGCAGCAGGATCGTGACCGCCTGACCGAACCCTACGTGACGCACAAGGCGAAAGGCACCGGGCTGGGGCTTGCCATAGTGAAGAAGATCATGGAGGACCATGGCGGATCGGTCACACTGGACGACCGACAAGGCACAGGCCCTGTTACAACCGGGGCAGTTGCGACGTTAACACTTCCTGCGGCGCCGCTCGGCGCCACCAAGATGGACTCCAGCGTGGAAGCGAATTCTGCCGATGGCGCATGAAATCCTGATCGTTGACGACGAGCCGGACATCCGGCTGCTTATCGACGGGTTGCTGCGCGACGAGGGCTACGACACGCGGCAAGCCGCGGATTCGGATGCCGCCATCGCCGCGTTCCGCGCCAGGCGGCCCTCGCTGATACTTCTGGACGTCTGGCTGCAGGGCTCCCGCCTGGACGGGCTGGGCATATTGAAGGCGCTGCACCGTGAGGAGCCGGCGGTGCCCGCAGTGATGATCTCCGGTCACGGTACGATAGAGACCGCGGTGGCCGCCATACAGCAGGGCGCCTACGACTTCATCGAGAAGCCGTTCCAGACCGACCGCCTGCTGCTGATCATACGCCGTGCGCTGGAAGCCGCCCGGCTGGCCGCCGAGAACGCCGAGTTGCGCCTGCGCGCCGGCCAGGAAGCCCAGTTGACCGGCGCCAGCCCCGCCATACACGCCGTGCGCAGCCAGATCGAACGCGTGGCGCCCACCGGGTCGCGCGTGCTGATCACCGGGGCGGCGGGCAGCGGCAAGGAGGTGGTGGCGCGCACCATACACACACGCTCGCGCCGCGCCGAAGGCCCGTTCGTGGCGCTGAACTGCGCCACCCTGAACCCGGCGCGCTTCGAGGAGGAGCTGTTCGGGGTGGAAGCCGGCAACGACCCGGGCACCCTGCCCCGGCGTGCCGGCGTGCTGGAACGCGCCCATGGCGGCACGCTTCTGCTGGACGAGGTCAGCGATATGCCGCTGGAGACACAGGGCAAGATCGTACGCGCTCTGCAGGATCAGACGTTCGAGCGCATCGGCGGCAGCAGCCGGGTGAAGGTGGACGTCCGCGTGCTGGCCACCACCAACCGCGACCTGCAATTGGAGATCGCCAACGCCCGCTTCCGCGAGGATCTGTATTACCGCCTGGCCGTGGTGCCGATGCGCCTGCCCGGCCTGCGGGAGCGGCGCGAGGACATTCCCGAACTCGCGCGCTACTTCCTGACCCGTGCCGCCGAGACCGCGGGATTGCCTGGCCGCGAGCTCTCCGCCGACGCGATCACCGCGCTGCAGGCCTATGACTGGCCGGGCAACGTGCGCCAGTTGCGCAACCTGATGGACTGGCTGCTGATCATGGCGCCGGGCGGACCGGCAGAGCCGATACGGGCTGAGATGCTGCCGCCCGAAATAGGCCAGGGCGCGCCGGCACTGCTCAACTTCGATCCCACGGCGGACGTGATGGCCTTGCCGCTGCGCGAGGCGCGCGACATGTTCGAGACCCAGTACCTGCAGGCGCAGTTGCTGCGGTTCGGCGGCAACATCTCGCGCACGGCGGGCTTCGTGGGAATGGAACGGTCAGCGTTGCATCGCAAGCTGAAACAGCTCGGCGTCAATTCCGAGGATCGCGAGAAGGTCGCTGGGTGATGAGGGGCGTGATGTTGAAACGGGTATTTCTTGTCGGAGCATTGCTGTTGAGCCAGAATTCGTTCGCCGCGGACACTTACGTGACGATGCAGTCGGGAGTGCAATATCACGACGAGACGGTGGGCAGCGGCCCCGAGCCGAAGGCCGGACAGACGGTGAGCGTGCACTACACCGGCTGGCTCTACGAGAATGGTGCGAAGGGTGCCAAATTCGACAGTTCGCGTGACCGCAACGAGCCGTTCGAATTCATACTGGGCCAGGGCCACGTCATCGCCGGCTGGGACACCGGCGTGGCCACGATGCATGTCGGCGGCAAGCGCACCCTGATCATTCCGCCCGACCAGGGATATGGTGAGCGCGGCGCCGGTGGCGTCATACCGCCGAACGCCACGCTCATTTTCGACGTGGAGCTGCTGGGCGTGCACTGAGCGCCCCTTCTGCGCTGCCGCGGACGGTGTCATGCACGCCGCGACAGCGCAGAGGACGAAACGCTCTGCTTCCTGCCTTCCCTATTCGCTACCAGCCGGCCTCCCGGCCCGAACCCGTAGCCCGGCCCCCAGGCGCCCCAGTTCCATGCGGCATCGTTGTATTCGGATGCCGCCAACTCCTGCTCGTCGCCGATGTACTGCTGCTGCTCGGGCTGCTTGAAGGCGCCATAGGCCTGTTGCGTGCCGACATACAGGCAGTTGCAGACCAGAGGATCGGCATAGACGTAGTGCACGTCGTCGCCGTGCACGCGCTGCGAAATGATGCGGCGGAAGCTTGTTCAGTATCGCCTGCCGCTCGGGCGTGTTGGCGGGACGCACGATAAAGCCTGCCACCGCCAGGCTGTCTTCCTTCTGCGTCACGATCTACTGCTGGATCTCGCAGCCTGACAGGCCCGCCAGCACAACCAATCCCAGGCATGCCAGTAGCGAGCGGTGAACGGCAATGGCGGGAGGCCGCCGGATACAGGTTGGAAGCCCACGCACCGTCTCCGCGCACATGCGATGCCGGCATGAAGACGGCCATTTCGCAGGTTGCATGTCCTGGCGGGTGGCTCACCGGCTGCTGAGAATCGCGCAGGTCGGGGCGGGTGACGGGGCGTCCGGCGCGGAGCGCGGCAGCCGGACCACCTTGGCCGTGAAATGTGGCTCACGTGTCCTGCGACGCAGGACGCGCCACGACTTTTGCGCCGTGCCGGCGTTCAACCGGCCGCACCACCGAAACAGGCAAGCACAGGCGTCCGATGCCCAACCTCATGCGCAGCCTGATCTTCGGTGCCTCGATCGCCAATCGCGAGGCGGAAGGCCGCAAGATCGGCGTCTTGGAGGGCGTGGCCGCCATGGGCCTCGATGGGCTGGGCTCGGCGGCGTACGGGCCGGAAGCGGCGCTGACGATCATGGCCGGCGCCGGGGCGGCCGGGCTGGGCGTCATCGGCCCGATCACCTGGGTGATCGTGCTGCTGCTGGCGGCACTCTACGTCTCGTACAGGCAGACCATCGCCGCCTATCCCAGCAATGGCGGGTCCTACATGGTCGCCAAGGAGAATTTGGGCGTGCGCGCAGGCCTGCTGGCCGCCGCCGCGCTTATGCTGGACTACCTGTTGAACGTCTGCGTCGGCACCTCCGCCGGGGTGGGCGCGTTGACCTCCGCCCTGCCCGGCCTGCAGCCTTACACGCTCACGCTGTGCCTGGGCATACTGGCGCTGGTGACCCTGGTGAACCTGCGCGGCACGCGGGAGTCCGGCGTGCTTCTCGCGGTGCCCACTTACGTGTTCGTGGCCACACTCGGCTTCGTCCTGGCCTCCGGCCTGGTGCAGGCCTGGCACGCCGGGTGGCACCCGCACCCGGTAGTAGCCCCGCCGCCCATACGGCAAGGCGGCGTAGCCATCGGCCTGTGGCTCATCCTGCGCGCCTTTGCCAGCGGCTGCACGGCGATGACGGGCGTGGAGGCGGTCAGCAACGGCGTCAGCGCCTTTCGCGCACCAACGACGCGCCACGCGCACGGAACGCTGACGGTGATCGTGGTGGTGCTCGGCCTGCTTCTGCTGGGCATCGCCACGCTCGCCCGCAGCTACGGCGTGATGGCGATGGACCAGACCAAACCTGGCTATCAGAGCGTGCTGTCCCAGCTGGTGGCGGCCGTGTACGGGCGCGGCTGGCTGTACGACGTGACGATCGGTAGCGTGTTGCTGGTGCTCTGCCTTTCGGCAAACACCAGTTTCGTCGATTTTCCGCGCCTGTGTCACCTGGTCGCGACCGATGGTTTTCTGCCCCGGCCCTTCGCGGTTGCCGGCCGGCGGCTCGTCTACACCGTGGGGATACTGTTCCTGGCGTCGGGATCGGCCGCGCTGCTGCTAGCGTTCGGCGGCATCACGGACCGGCTGATCCCGCTCTTCGCGGTCGGCGCCTTTTTGTCCTTCACCCTCTCGCAAGCCGGCATGGCCGTGCACTGGCGCCGCGCGATGGACGGCCCTGCCGACGGACGCTCCGGCCTGCGCGTGCGGCTGCTGATAAATGGTGCGGGCGCCTGCGCCACCGGCGTGGCGCTGGCAATCATCCTGGTCGCCAAATTCGCAGAAGGCGCCTGGCTGACCCTGATCATCATACCGCTGGCGGTGGGCGGGCTGTGGGCGATCGGCCGCTACTACCAGGGGATCGACCGGCAGATCCTGCAAGGGGCGGACCGCCAGATCGACGTGGCGCCGCGCCCCGATCCGGTGGCGCTGGTGCCTATCGCGCGGTGGGACAAGCTGTCGCGCAAGGCCGTCGAACACGCGCTGCGCATTTCGCCCAGCGTCACCGCGCTGCACGTGACCAAGCTGGAGGGACCAGACGCGGACGACCACGCGCAGACCCTGCAGCGCGAGTGGCAGGATTGCGTGCGCGATCCGCTCCGGCGGGCCGGCAAGACGTCACCCGAGCTGAAGCTGGTCGCCTCACCCTATCGCAGCATCGCCGGGCCGTTGCTGCAGGTGGTGCAGGAGTGCGGCGCGCGTTTTCCCGGCCAGCCGGTCATGATCGTGCTGCCGGAACTCATCGAGGGGCGCTGGTGGGGCTACCTCATGCACACGCACCGGGAGCGCCGGTTGCGCGCGCGGCTGCTGCGCTATGGCGGCCCGCAGATCACGGTAGTTTCGGTGCCCTGGCAGTTGCAGACTTCCAGCCCGGCGCAGGGGATTGCCGAGGACGCGACGTGACGGTGGCGTTCTGCGAGGTCGAGTTTTGCTGTCCCAGGCGCAGCCAGGGACGAGAATGACGCCGGCCGGCATCGGACGGGGTATCCGCGACAGGCCGGCCATGAGAATGCCGGAAGTGACGCTGTTGCCCCTCAGCACGTGCCCCTTCTCAGCAACGTGACGATCTCTCCGCTTGCTTCATCGCCACGCGACACTTCGAAGCCGGCAGCTCTGCATTCGTCCGCTGCGGAGGCGAACTCTTCTGGGTCGGCCACATAGAATACGAACGCGCCTCCTGGTTTGAGGACACGGAAAACCGCGGCCAGACCTGCCAGGTCCGGGACGGCCATATCGGTTTCCGTATCGACCAGAAGGTCCAGTTCGCAAGGCGCGCCCAGCCCAAGCGCCCGGCCTGGCAGGCTCAAGCTTTGCCCGACATCCTCGGCGCCCGTTGACGTCAGTTCAGGGTGGCCGGTGAAAAGCGGCGCGGCTTGCAGTTCTGTCACGACCGGGCCGCCGCCGAACGCATGAATGCGAGTTCGTGCCAGGCGGCGCACCGCGTCGCGCAAGCTTGCGGCACCCTGCAGGCCGGCGCAGGCCATCACCGCGGTGGCAAGGGCCGCATCGGTGCCGGTGGCGCCGCAAGCCGCGCAGTGCGCTTCTACGCGCGTGCCGTCAGCGACGCCGCTGCCTCGTGGCACCTCGGCCGGCGAACGGGCTTCCGGACACGCGCTGCCGCACACCCGGCATACCGCAACGCCCAGGATGTCCTGCATGATCGCGCGAGCCTGGGCCTGGCCAAAGCGGCGGCGCACCACGGCGGCACCGCTGGCGGACAGCCGGGCGCAGAGCTCGGGATCGGCAAGCAGCCTTGCGATGGCGGAAGCGAGCGCCTCCGCCGTCTCGCCCAGCAGAACCTCGGTGCCGTCCTCGAGCGCTATCCCCTCGTTGCCGATCGCCGTGGTCACTACCGGTATGCCGGCCTGCAGGCTGCTGACGACTTTGCCCTTCACCCCGGCACCGTAGCGCAGGGGTGAGGCGGACAGGCGGGCTCTGGCGTACCAGGGGTCCAGGTCGGGCACCTGGCCTGTTACCAGCACGCGCTCTCCGGCCAAAGCGCGTATTTCGGCGGTGGGCGCGTCGCCTACCAAAAGAAGCTGGGCATCGGGGGCGTCCCGCCAGACCAGCGGCATGATCGTGTGCGCCAGCCAGAGCGCCGCGTCCACGTTCGGCGGATGGGCGAAGCCGCCTACGAACAGAACATCGCGCCGGGCGGCAAATGCTGCACTGTCCGGCGTGGCCGCGGTGTTCTCGGGGTAGATGTAAGGCGGGATCACCCGAACGGTGGCGTCGGGCACCGCAGCGTCTATGACCGCGGCCTCGGTCGCGCTGGGCGTCATCACCACGTCGACCTCGTCGAAGATCGCCATCTCCAGCCTGCGCACGCGATTGGACTCGACCAGTGCATCGAGGTCGCCATCCAGGCGGTAGCGCCGCATCTCACGCAGGAAGTGCAGATCGTGCGGGTAATACAGGATCGGGGCGTCCGTAGTACTGCGCAGCAGGTCCAGCAGCGGCGCGGTCACGTCCGGGCGCGCGGTCCATACGGCGTGGAGCTGGCTGCCGTAGCGGTCGAGCCAGGAAGCCAGCGTCACAGGCGCGTATAGCACCTCCACGCCCATCTGCTGCAGCCGTGTTGTGTAGGGTTCGCGCGCAGTAGCGTCTGCCGGCCAGTACACGATGCGCATGCCGATGCCGATCAGCAGGCCGACATATTGGAAGATGGTCAGGGCGCCGGCATGCCTGTCATATTCCGGCACCTTGTCGTCGATCATCAATATCGTGCCGAGGCAACCGGGCCGCTGGCGCGCCAGGAACATCGGCATCTGCCGGTCAGGCTGCTGCGGCAGAACCGCCGCCCATTTCAGGCAGAACTGGGCGTGGTTGCGCCGCGACTGGCTGTCGCGCTGCGCCGGCCCGTAGGACGTGCTGCCCAGGTGGATGACCGCGCTGGCCGGCTGATAGACCACCCGGAACCCCGCCCGGCGGACCTCGAAGGCGAGATCGAACTCCTCATAGAAGGCAGGGGCGTAACGCCGGTCGAAGCCGCCCACCGCGGCGAACACCTCGCGCCGCACGAGGAAGGCGGCGCCGACGACGACGTCCACGTCGCGCACGTAATTGAATTCCGGCAGGGTGGCGGGCTCGCCGCGGCCGAACGAGCAGCCCCAGCCGTCGCTGAACAGGATACCGCCGGCCTCCTGGATCGAGCCGTCCGCGTTGAGCAGCTTGCAGCCGACGATGCCCACGCGGGGGTCATCGCGCACAGGTTGCAGAAGCGGTGCCAGCCAGCCTGGCTGAACCAGCGTGTCATTGTTAAGGAAGACGATGTGCCAGCCGCGTGCGAGGCCGGCGGCGCGGTTGCAGCTATGCAGGAAGCCAAGATTTCGCGCGTTCTGCTCCAGCCGCAGGCCGGGCACCCCGGCGAGGAAAGGTGCGAGGCTGTTGGACGGGTCGTCGTCGATAAGGATCGTCTCGTAGCCGACCGTATCGCCCGAATGCGCCGCCAGCGCGTAGAGGCACCGCAACGTCTGAAAGTAATGGCCGTAGGCCGGAATGACGACGCTCACCTCCGGATCGGCCCGCTCTGGCAGCACAAGAGGCTGGTCCAGGCTGAAACCGTTCAGCGCGCCGAGCAGCCCGGTGCAGGCAGCGCCCTGGGCCGCGCCAACACGGAGATAGTGGGCCAGCGGTGACAGCCCGCTTTGCCGCCACCCCGGTGTGTTTGCGATGTACCAGGCAGTCTCGAAGAACGCGTGCGGATCGTGGCCGGCGGCCTGGCCGTGTTTCAGGAAATGGGTGAACGCGTCCAGACCCGATGCGCGCGCGTCCCTGTACTCGCTCAGATAGCCGGCCGGATCGTACAGCCGGTTGGGTGCACCACCTTCGATTATGCCCTGGCACAGGTAGTGCGGCAGCGCCTCTTCCAGGGGAACGCCGTGCCGTGCGGCGTACCAGGCGCTCTCGAACAGCGGATGCGGATCGTGACCGGCGGCCGCGCCGTGCAGCAGGTAATGGCCGAACGGCGTCAGGCCGCCGCTCACGCTGTCGGGGTAGGCCTGCCTGTACCAGGCGCCGTCGAACAGCACAGCGGGTTCGGCGCCGGCAGCGGCGCCGGCGAAGACGTAGTGGCGCGCGGCGTCCATCCTGGTGCCGGCCGCCTGCGTGTTGGCCGACTGGTACGAAGCCACGTCGAAGATCGGCGACGCGGCGATGGCAGCTACCTCGCGCAGGACCCTGCTTCGATGCGCCAGCCGCGCCGGCAATTGCAGCGTCACCGTCCACCAGGCGAGACGCAGCAGCCGCCTTGGCCGGCGAGCGCTGCGTGTACGTGTTGCCCGGTGGCCGCGGCCCGCTACCAGACGCAGCGGCGCTGTCAGCCGCCAGGATGTACTGGCGCGCATCGCAGCCACCAGTGCCTGCTCGGCCTGGAGTTGCGTCAGCAGCGCCGCATTGGCCTCGTTGCGGTGCTGCACGGCTTCGTGCAGGCGTGCTTCCTCGGCAGCGAGCCAGGCCTCGCGTTCGCGAAGCCGGGCCAGTTCAGGCTCGCTATCATGGCGCAGGCGGGCTTCGCGGGCGCGCACCTCCTCCAGCCGGCGCTCCAGCAGCGCCGCCGCCGCGCGCGCCTCGTCGCGCGCGGCACACAGCTTTGCCGCCTCAGCCGCCTCCCTTGCCCTCGCTGCCGCCCCTGCTTCCTCCAGGGCGCTTTGCGCGGCGGTTGCGCGCGCAAGTTCGGCGCGCAAAGCGCCGGCTTCCTCAGCCTGATCCAGCATCGACTGGCGCAGCGCCGCGAGTTCACCAGCCGCGTCGTCCAGCCGCACGGCCATGGCCGCCTGCTCTGCCTGCGCCGCCAGCGTCTGCTGCTGAAGGGTCTCCAGCTGCGCCTCGCGGGACGCCAGCTCGGACGCGGCGCGCTCCGCCCCGGCCAGCATCGCCTCGGCACGGCTTTGCAAGGCTGCCTGCTCGGCCTGCGCCCGTGACAGTTCTGCGCCGAGCGCGAGGGTGCGCCTGGCGCCATCCAGCAGCCCCTGCAGCCTTGTCTGCAGCCTGTTGGCGGCCCAGGAGGACGGGCCATCCGCAAGCGCGGCCGGCCCGTGCCGTGCGACGTCCTGCGCGATGACGCTGACGAAAGCGTCCGGCCTGACAGGCATCGGCGCGGCGACCAGAAGCGGCCAAAGCACGGGTATGCGCAAGATAGGGCGTATCTCCGCCTCGTACTGCGCGAGGGCTTCCTGCAACCCCGCCTGGAAGCTGCAGGGTATGCCGACGGAGGCGGCGAAGTCGGCCCATTTGAATGGCAGGTCGATGTCGCCGCTGTCCCAGAAGGCGAACTTCCTGCCATAGGCGGCGGCGATTATGGCGCCGTGCAAGGCACCTGCCAGGACGAAGCGCGCCGCCACCACGCGGTCGACAAACTCGGTGATGGCGGTGAGATCGTTCGGCAGGTTCGGACGCAATACCGCATCGCAGCCGGAGATCGCCAGCAGCTCGGCGTCGCTGCGACGGTCGTGGAAATGCGGCACCAGCAGCGCCTCGTCCGTGGGCTGCCGCAACACGGTGGCTGCCTTGTAGAGCGCCGGCATCAGCAAGCCGGGATCACCGAACGGCACGGTGCTGCCCAGGCGCAGCGCCGAGCGCGACAGCGGTCCGCGCACCGCGAGTATGTCCACGCTTTCGCGCCGGTCGTCGCTCAGCCCGTCCGCGGTGCGAAGGCCGCAGCCCCAGAACACCAGCTCGTCGCCGCCCGCGCGCTCGGATCGCGGCGGCACGAACATGTCGTCGATGCAGCTACCGACGATGCGCAGGCGCTGCCCCGGATTAGGCTGGGCGAAGAACAGATGTTCGATGAAGAATTCGGACAGAAAATCACCGAAGTTCTGCACCGGGCCGCCGCGCATCCAATACGCGATATTCTGGTCAGGGCCGTCGTTGGCCATGCCGCCTCCGCTCACCGCCGGGTCCCGGCGACCGTCCTGATCGCTGCGTCCCAGCGCGGCGCCAAAGCTTGTGTAGTATACAGCGCGGCCTGTCTGATGCCGCGCTCCGCCATCTCCGCCAAGTGACCCTGGTCGCGCGGCGCCTGAACGGCCTCGGCCAGCCGATGGGCCAAATCCTCTTCGTCATAAGCGTCGAAATAGGTGGCAGCGTCGCCATACACCCAGCGGTGCACCGGGATGCCAGAGGCGATTACCGGGGTGCCGCACGCCATCGACTCGACACCGGAATAGTCGAACCCCTCGGCCCGGCTCGGCGCCACCACGCAATGCGCCATCGAGTAGAGCACACGCAATTCCTGTGTCGGCACCCCGCTCAAATGATAGGCGCCCTCGCGCACCAGCAGTTTCAATTCGGCAAGTTCAGCCTCCGATCGCCAGCCGGGGTTGGCCACGATAAGCAACTGCATCGGCTCGGACGTCATACGCCGGGCAAGCTCGAACGCCCGGAACAACTTGAGATAGTTCTTGCGTGGTTCCAGGGTGGAGACGGCCATGATCAGTCGCGGCAGGGGCGCGTCGGGCGCCGCGTCCTGTGCATTGGCGGGCGGGTTGTTCGGCCGGGCCTGGCCGGCAGCCTCGGTGGCCTTGCTGGCGCGCCGCTTGAGGATGGTGCGCAGCTGCTCGACCGGGCGCGTGTCGGGGAAATACTCCGGCGCGAGGACCACCGGAATCGTGTGCACCCGGCTCTCCGCGCGGGGAAACAGATTGAGAAGGTCCTCGCGCACCGGCTCGGAGTCGCAATAGAAATGCGCGCCATCCTCCATGTTCCGCCGCAGCATCAAAGCGTGGCTGTTCGCGTGCGGCCAGGGTTCGCCGATCGTATGCGGGCTGATCAGCGGCAGCGCGTCGTAATAGCGTATCATCATCGCGGTGTTTCGCGCGGGCTTGTAGGGCGAAACGCTGGCTCCAAAGAACACGTCCCACGCCTGGCTTTTCAGGTGACGCTGGAAGACGCGTGGCAGGAAGGCGAACGAGCGCGCATATTCGTGGCCGAGCTCGGTTGCGTAGAAGCGGGATTTCTGCAGGAAGGGCCGGTCCTGCGGTGGCATCGTGCGGTCAAACAGCTTCACCCACAGGAAATCCTCGAACATCTTGGAGTCGATCTCCAGGTCGAGCCGCTCGCTGCGGAACGCTTCGGAAAGAGCCAGGTAGGGACGAAACAGTTTGTCGCGCATCCGACGCGGAAAAATGTTCAGCGCGCCCCAGCGTATCCGCTTGGTATCCTGCGCAATCAGCACCTGCGTCTGCGCCAGGACGCGTTCGAACTCGTTGCGTATCTTGAGCTGGCGCGAGGTGTAGTGGACGCCCGAGGCGAGCCCGCCGAGCTGGCGCAGGTTCAAGTTGGTGAACATTGCGTAGAGCAGCCGCACTTCCTGCGGGATGCCGGCGAAGCCCTCGTAGCAGGGGCGCAGATCGAACAGCAGGGACGGTCCGGGCGCTGGATCGGCTGCCAAGGCTGCGGTTTGCGGCAAGATGGTCGGCTCCGTGGCGTTTTGGCTGTGTGTGTCGAGCTGCTTCACGCGACGGTTCGGCCTTCGTGCCAAGCCCGCGCCACACGCGGCCTTGCAAGCCGCAGACCATCGCCGAGCGCCACCAAGTTGGGGTTCAGGAACGGATCACACCGCATGGCGTGCGGCCATTTCTGTGCCACCAACGCCTGTTCGGCGCGAAACCGGGCGTATTTCGCCGGATCTGCATCTTCCAATCCACGCGTCGAACCTTCCCGATGCATGAGCACCGCATGGGGGGTCCAGACGACGCGCAGGCCGGCCGCGCGCACGCGCACGCAGAAATCGATGTCGTTCCAGGTCACCGCAAGGTCTTCGTTCATGCCATCGACGGCGACGAACACTTCTCGCCGGACTGCCAGGCAGGCACCGGTGACGGCGGTAAAATCATGGGCGTAGGCCAGGTGGCCATCATAACCCGCCGCATCGCGCGCGGCGCCGCGCGCGACATGGGTCGCCTCGCCGGCCGGCCCGAGCACGATGCCGCCGTGCTGCAAGGAGCCGTCCGGATAGAGCAATCTCGCACCGACGGCGCCCACATCCGGCTGCAGGACATGCGTTACCAACTCGCGCAGCCAGTCCGCCTGCAGAACCTCGACATCGTTGTTCAGCAGCACCAGCACGTGACCGAGGGCGTGTTTGGCGGCATCATTGTTCAAGGCGGCGAAGTTGAAGGCGCCAGGCCGCCGGAGGACGCGCACGCCCGGGCGTTGCTCCAGACGTGCGAGGAGGTCGAGCGCTGTGGCTTCGATACTTCCGTTATCGACGACGAGCAATTCGACGGCGGGATAGTCGGTGCGGTGCAGCACGCCATCGCAGCAGGCGGCGAGCAGGTCCGCACGGTCACGGGTGAGAACGACGATACTGACCAGAGGCGGCGGCGCGGGCAGGACTGGCGGCGGATGTGGCCAGCTTGCCGCAGAACCGGCAGTAGCCGGCCAGTCGGCGGGCAGGTTCGCGCGATGGCAGAGCACCGCCGGCAGGTGATGGATGCGGGCCGGCCCTGCAATACGCGCCGCCGAGGCGGTGAGGACCCAGACAGGAGACGATGCGGCAGGCACACCGCCTGCCGCATCCACCAGCGCGCGGCGGAACACCGCCAACTGGCCGATGGCGTTGCCCGCCAACATGGCATGTTGCGAGTAGGCCGTCTTGAACCGGGGTGCGAAGCGGCGTTCTCCGGATATACGGTCCTCGTCGGTGTAGAGCAGGTCGGTGTCCGGGCTGGCGGCGAGCGCGGCCCGCACTTCGGCAAGCGCGCTCGGTGCCAGCACGTCGCCGGCGTCGAGGAAACACAGCAAGTCTCCACGCGCTGCCGCCAACCCGTCGCGCAGCGGTGCCGCGCGGTCGGCGCCGGCGGGCAGGCCGGCTACGACGCGCAGGCGCGGCTCGGAGGCGGCAACACGCGACAGCTCCTGCCTGGGCCAGGCCGATCGGAGGCCGGCGACCAGACACAACTCCCACGCCCCGTCCGTCTGCAGGCGAAGACTTTCGAGGCTGTCGAGGGCCGCCGGCGCGGTGCTGTCACCGCAGGCCATGATTACGGACAGCAGCCCGGCACCACCCACCGGACCGATGCTCGCCAGGTCTGCCGGATCCGGCGTGTCGTAAGTCTCGACCCACATCCGATAGGCGGTCTCGTCGTCCGGCGGAGAGTCGGGCGCCAGCCCCGGAAACAGCGGTATCGCATCCCGGGCGGCGCGCGACTGGCTCAACTCGACAAGCAATTCTGCCCGCGTGGAGCTGACCCTGGCCTCCACCGAAGCAGCCGGCCGGCCGGGCTGGCTTGTGGTGGCGTCCAGGCACGCGAAACCAGAGACACGCCGGGCGAACGCCGCGTCGGCCATCTCGCCTGGACCGTGCAGGGCGATGAACTCCTCGCTTTCGACCAGCGACTGCGCCAGGCTTGCAAGCGTTGCACCTGCTGCCAGCGCGCCGGCCATCGCGTTCAGTCCGGCGCGGTCGGGAATGCGGCCGAACGCAGTCGCAATTAGGCGTACGACGATCGGCCCGTGCGTGCGCAAGGTCAGATAGGACACGGGCACCATCGGCCCTTTGTTGCTTGGCGCACGGCCAAATGCAACACAGACGCAGCAGGCAGCGGCAGAATGGCAACATCGCCACCTCGCAGCCTGGCAGGATTCACGATCACGCGGAGGCAGCGAAGACGCGCGCTTGACTGGCTGCGTCCTTCGTTTCTCTGCGTTGCTGCAGGACGCAGGCGAACATCGCATAACTCAAAGCAACCACGGCGAGAGCGTAGCGCGGTTTGATTCCGTGACTGTAAATCGGTGTCGCCAGCAACGAGAAAACCAGTCCCAGTGCCAGGACAAGATGGCCACGCGGTCGCCCCCGGGTGCACAGGATGAATACGGCGCATGCGAATCCGGCGATCATGACGAGGAAGTAGACCGGCATCACGGCGCGCAGCAGACCGACGAGCGGTGTCAGGGCCCGGGGCGTGTCACGGCTGATGTTCGAATGGCTGAACGAGCGCAGGAAATCGACCGACCATTCCGGCAGATCCTTGTCGAGTCCCATTTCGTCATCGAAATGCGCCAGATAGAATTTCGGCGTCAAATAGAGCGACAGGCCGTAAAGATAAGAGGCCACGAACGTTTGCGGATGGTGAGACACGCCGATCCTGACGATCCGGTGGCATAGCGCCTGAAAGCGTGGATCGAGCACGTCACTGTAGCCGGAGGCTTTCTGTAGGTAGGCGCGCAGATAGTGCGTGTCGTCCGACCAGACCTGGGCCGGCCGGTCGTCATAGCGCCAGAGCGCCATGCTGTCGAACGTGGCATGGGTCATTTCAATCCCAGCCGCATTGATGTCCGCCAGCCGTATTGCTGGGGTGAACACCCCGAGCTCGTAGAGTCCCGACATCTTGTTCAGGAACAGCGTGCCGCGGAAACGCGGGATGCTGACAGCGGCGTTGGAGCCAGCCACCGCCAGCACGGCGAGCGGGACGGCCAGGCAGGCAGCAAGCGCGCGCCGCCGGCAGAATGGCTGCCCAGGTCGGAACGAAAGCGCCACGCAGCCCACGCAGGTGGCAAGCGCAACCGGGACATAGGCAAGCCGCACCCAGAAGGCGAGGAACGCGATGAGACAGAGTCCCGCAAAACCGGACAGGAATCTCGCCCGGCCGGGGGCCGTGAAACGGTCGAGCACGCGAAGGAACATCAGGAAGAAAGCCAGCGCCAAGGTGTCCGACAGCCAGAAGCGGGTATAGGCTTCCAGCAGAGGGTCCAGCGCGGCTATGGCGCAGAATACCAGGCAAGCCCGTCTGTCCTGCGGCTGCACCAGCCGGCGCACCGCGAGGATGGCAAGCGCCAGAAGCAGGCATTGGCATGCCGCTAGCGCGCTGATCGTGCCGGTCGCCTGCACCACCCAGCGCGAGGCGTAGCCATAGGCCCAGGACCGGTCCGGCGGAATCCAGCCGGAGGTGCCGGTCGAGAGATACGCGGTGGAGTCGCCCAGATAGAACCGCGGCGCGTGGTCCAGCAGCCAGTAGGCCAGGAACGACGCTCCGGTGATACAGGGCGCCCGATAGCGGCGCAGCATGGCCCCGCGACTTGTCACGCTGACGGTTTCCGGATGACCGGCGCGGCTGTGAGGAAGGCTTCTCTGCAAAAGAACAGCAAGATGGTTTTTGCCCCGACGTGTTTGCATGGTGGTCATCCAGGAGCATCGGCCTGCAGCCAGGCGGCGGAACGCGGCGGCTCGACCGCCGGCCTGCGGCCACGCCAGATACCGCCGCCAGATACCGCCGCAAGTGGACAAAGCGGGGCGCCGCGGTTAGAGCCGCCGCCTGCAGGCTGCCGCAGCGAAAACACCAAAACACAAGGAACGCAATGCCGACAGCTCTGATAACCGGGGTCACCGGCCAGGATGGGGCCTATCTGACCCAGCATCTGCTGGCCAAGGGCTACCGCGTCGTGGGGCTGATGCGCCGGTCGGCCAGCTCCGACGTGATAGGCGAGCGGCTGCGCTGGCTCGGCGTGCTGGACCACGTCGAACTGGTGGACGCCAACCTGACCGACCTCTCCAGCCTGCTGCGCGTGGTGCAGGCGGCCCAGCCCGACGAAGTGTACAACCTGGCCGCGCAGAGCTTCGTCGCCACTTCCTGGCAGCAGCCCTTGCTGACCGGCAACGTCACCGGGCTGGGTGCTGCCAACATGCTGGAAGCGGTGCGCCTGATGCATCCTGCCGCGCGCTTCTACCAGGCCTCCTCCAGTGAGATGTTCGGCCGGGCCACCACGCCGTCACAGGACGAAACCACCCCTTTTTACCCGCGCAGCCCATACGCCGCGGCCAAGCTGTACGCGCACTGGATGACGATCAACTACCGGGAAAGCTTCGGCCTGCATGCCAGCAGCGGCATTCTGTTCAACCATGAAGGCCCGCTGCGCGGCATCGAATTTGTCACCCGCAAGGTGACGGACGGGGTGGCACGGATAAAGCTGGGCCTGGCCCGCCAGCTCCGGCTGGGCAATCTGGAAGCCACGCGGGATTGGGGCCATGCCAGGGATTACGTCCGCGCGATGCACGCGATGCTGCAGCAGGACGTGGCGGACGATTATGTCATCGCCACGGGGCGCACTACCTCGGTCAGGGCGCTGTGCCAGATCGCCTTCGGCTATGCCGGGCTGGACTGGGAGGAACACGTGGTGCTCGACCAGACCCTGGTCCGCCCGGCCGAAGTCAACGTCCTGCTGGGCAATGCCGCCAAGGCCACCCGCGTGCTCGGCTGGACGCCCACCATCACGCTGGAGGACATGGTGGCCGAGATGGTGGAGGCCGACCTCGCCCGCCATCGCAGCCGCAAGGCAGGCTAGCGCCGCGCGATGCCGCCGCGGCGCATCCTGATCACCGGCGCTAGCGGCTTCGTAGGAAGGCACCTGACGCCCGCGCTGGCCGCCCTGTTGCCCGGCGCTGTATGCCTTTGCCCGGTGTTCGACGTCACCGACGAGGCCGCAACGCGTGCGGCGGTGCAAGACGCGCAACCCAACGCCTGCATACATCTGGCGGCCATCGCCGCGCCCACGGCGGCGCAGTCCGACCCGGATGCGGCGTGGCGCGTCAACCTGCACGGCACATTGCTGCTGGCACGCGTGCTGGCCGAGCTTTCGCCAGGCGCCACGCTGGTCCACGCCTCCTCAGCAGACGCCTATGGCAGCAGCTTCGCCTCGCATGGGCCGTGCCTGGACGAGACGGCGCCGCTGAACCCCATCAACACCTACGGGGCGACCAAGGCCGCCGCGGACCTGGCGCTCGGCGCCATGCCGGCGGCACCGCTCCGCATCATACGCGTGCGCCCGTTCAACCACACCGGCCGTGGCCAGTCCGCATCTTTCGTGGTGCCCAGCTTCGCCCGCCAGGTGGCCCGCGTGGAAGCCGGGTTGCAGCGCACGGTGCGCGTGGGCGCGCTGGACACGATGCGTGATTTCCTCGACGTGCGCGACGTCTGCCGCGCCTACGCGCTGTGCCTGCTGCACGCGGACGCCCTGCCCGCCCGCGCGATATTCAACATCGCCTCCGGCCGGGCGCGTTCGATCCGGTCGGTACTGGACGGGCTGATCGGGCTGTCCAAGGCTGCCATCGATGTCGAGACGGACCCGGACCGCTTGCGCCCGTCCGAGATCCAGTCCGCGTCAGGAGACTGCGCCCTGGCCGGGCGGCTGCTTGGTTGGGCGCCGCGGATATCGTGGCAGGAGAGTCTGGGCGAGGTCCTGGACGACTGGCGCGACAGTGTTGCGGGGCAATGAAGATAGGGAAGCAAGGTCTTCTTTTTTGAAGAAAAAAAGCAAAAAACTTTTGTCCCCCGCATTTGCACCAGCCGGATGCCTCCGGAGACGCCGGGACGCGTCAGCATCGAGGAAGCGAAAGTTTTTTGCTTCTTCTTTTCAAAAAAGAAGGCCTTGCTTCCTTATCGCCGAAACATGTCCTCCCCCATGACACAGGTCCTGACCAACGCCGCCCTCGTGCTGCCGGACCAAATGGTGCGCGGCCACATCGTCCTGCGGGACGGGCTGATTGCCGAACTGCACCCCGGCCCCGCACCCGGCACGGACCTGGAAGGTGATTACCTTCTGCCAGGCGCTGTGGACCTGCACACGGACAACCTGGAACGCCAGGTAGAGCCGCGGCAGAACGCGCGCTGGCCGAGCCGGCCCGCGTTGCTGGCGCACGATTCGCAATGCGCCGCTGCGGGCATCACCACCGTCTTCAACGCGCTCTGCATCGGCCAGGCGGGCTGGGACAACGACCGGCCGCGTACCTGTGCCGAGGGCGTGGCCGACATGGCGGCCCTGGCACCGAGCGGCCTGCTGAAGGCCGAGCACTTCCTGCACCTGCGCTGCGAGCTGCCGACGCCGGACATGCTGGCGCAGCTGGAAGCCTATCTGGACCATGCCGCCCTGCGCATGGTCAGCCTGATGGATCACACGCCGGGCTCCGGCCAGTTCGGGGACGTGACGAGCTGGCGCGCCATGCAGCGCCAGGACGGGCTGGACGCACACGCGATCGATACACGCCTGGCACTTCTGCGCCGGCAGCAGGCGGAGTGGCGCAGCCCGAACCGCGCTGGCCTGCTGGCCCGCCTGGCCGGCCGCCTCATCGTCACCGCCAGCCACGATGACGCAACCGAAGCCGACATCGCCGCCAACATCGCAGACGGCATCGGCACGAGCGAGTTTCCCGTCGGCCTCGCGGCGGCCTGTGCGGCCAAGGCAGGCGGAATGAGGGTCATCGCCGGCGCGCCCAACCTGGTGCGCGGCGGAAGCCACAGCGGCAACGTGGCCGTCTCCGCCCTGCTGGCATCCGGCCTGGTCGATGCGCTGGCGTCGGACTACGTGCCGGCGAGCCTGATACATGCGGCCTTCCTCGCCGCCGCCATGCCGGGATCGGACCTGCCGGCCAGCCTGCGCCTGATCACCCGCACGCCCGCGCTGATGGCCGGTCTGGACGACCGCGGCGCCATCGCGCCGGGGCTACGCGCGGATCTGGTCCGGGTGCGGGTGCATGACGGGGTGCCGGTGGTGCGGCAGGTCTGGCGGGCGGGGGAGCGGGTGATCTAGGGCAAAAAGGCGGAACCTTTCTTTTTCGAAGAAAGAAGTGAAATACTCTTGTTCCTGGACGGACGCTGAAACAGAAGCGGCGTCCGGTGACGGCGCGAGAGCGGAACCACGGCTTCTCTTTTCAAGACTTATGGCCTTCTTGCTCTCATGACCACCTTGCGCGCCGCCCTTTACTGGGCGCCCGAGCCCGCCGACCCTCTCGCACAAGCCGGCAATTCGTGGCTCGGCTGGGATCCCGAACGCGGTACTCACACCCCGCAGCCGCCAGTCGTCGGCTTGCCGGACGCCACCGCGGCGCCCCGCTCATACGGCTTCCACGCCACGCTGCGCCCGCCCATGCGGCTTTCCACCGGCTGGGAAGAGTTCATCGCGGCCGCGCATGCGATTGCCGCGTCGACCGCTCCCTTCGACCTGCCGCCGTTGCACGTGGTGGGCTCTGACGGTTTCCTGGCCTTGCAGGAGACGGCAGCCAGCCCGGCGCTGCACAGCCTGGCCGATGCCTGCGTGCGCGGCACCGACACGCATCGTCTGCAGCCGGAAGCGGCCGAACTCGCCGGTCGCCGGGCCGCCGGCCTGTCACCACGGCAGAACGAGATGCTCCTGCGCTGGGGATATCCTTACGTCATGCAGGAATGGCGTTTTCACATGACGCTCTCGCGACGGCTGGACAGCGCGGAGATGCGGCATTTGCGTCCCGCTGCCGAGGCGCATTTCGCCGCAGCGCTCGCCGTCACCCGACGGGTCGAGTCGATTACGGTGTTCACCCAGCGCGAGGGCCAGGCGTTCCTGGTCGCGGAACGCATCCCGTTCGCGTCCAGCGTTGAGCGTCAGGACAGATAACCGGCTTCCAAAAACAACAAATCGCTGTCGGCGCCTCGTCACATCCCGAAGCAGCCAAGTCGTGCAGAGGCGGGCAAGCGAAAGTTTTTGGTTCTTTTTCCTCGAAGGCTGCTTGCTTTCTCGGCACCGCCCACAACGAAGCCGTCGACTAACGGCGGGGGATCACGGCCATGCCGACCGGCGCCAGGCTGATTGCCGCCAGCTTGACGTGCTGGAACGCGAACGGAATGCCGATGATGGTGACCGCACAGGCGACGGCCGCCACCAAGTGGCCGATCGCGAGCCAGACCCCGAACACCACAAGCCAGATTATGTTGCCGAGCAGACCGAACACGCCGGTGCCGAGATCATCGCGCCCGGTAAGCTCCCTGCGCGAGACGGCCTCGCGTCCGAACGGCCAGAGCGAGAAGGACGCGATGTTGAAACAGGCGCGCGCCCAGGGCAGGCCGATGATGCTGATCGCGGCGACTACGCCGGCGAGGAACCAGCCGATGGCCAGGACGAAGCCACCGAATAGCACCCACAAACAATTTAGAAGTAAGGTCAAGGAAGCAATTCTTTTTTGCAAAAAAGAACCAAAAAACCTTTGGTCCGCTGTCGCGGGAGTGTTCTGATACTCCCGCGACAGCGGACCAGAGGTCTTCTGCTTCTTTTCTTCAGAAAAGAAGGCCTTTCTTGCTTATTACGCCGACTTGGCCATGATCTCGTCCGCCACATTACGCGGCACCGGATCGTAATGGTGGAACTGCATCGTGAACGAAGCACGTCCCTTCGTCATCGAGCGCAGATGCGAGATGTAGCCGAACATCTCCTTAAGCGGCACGTGCGCGCGCACGATCACCGTCGAGCCCGAGCTCTCCTGGTTCTGGATCATGCCGCGGCGGCGGTTCAGGTCACCCACCACGTCGCCCACATGGTCCTGCGGCGTGGTGCACTCCACGTCCATGATCGGCTCCAGGATCACCGGGCCGGCCTTCTTCATGCCCTCACGGAAGCACGCCTTGGACGCGATTTCGAAGGCCAGCGCGGAGGAGTCCACGTCGTGGTACTTGCCGTCGATCAGCGTGTAGCGGAAGTCCACCGTCTGGAAGCCCGCCAGCACGCCGGTATCGGCCTGGACGCGTATCCCCTTTTCCACCGCCGGGATGTATTCCTTGGGCACCGTGCCGCCGACGACCTTGTTCTGGAACTCGATGCCAGCGTTACGCTCCATCGGCTCAAAGGTGATCTTCACCTCGGCGTACTGGCCCGAGCCGCCGGACTGCTTCTTGTGGGTGTACGTCTCGGTGTGCGGCTTGGTGATCGTCTCGCGGTAAGCCACTTGCGGAGCGCCCACGTTGGCGTCCACGCCGTACTCGCGGCGCAGGCGGTCGATGATGATCTCCAAATGCAGCTCGCCCATGCCGGACAGGATGGTCTGGCCGGTCTCCTGGTCGGTCTTGAGGCGCAGGCTGGGGTCTTCGCCCGCCAGCTTCTGCAGGCCCAGCGTCATCTTCTCCACGCCGTCCTTGGTCTTGGGCTCGACGCTGATGTCGATCACCGGCACCGGGAAGGCCATGCGCTCCAGGATCACCGGATCATCAGAGGACGCCAGCGTATCGCCGGTGCCGGTGTCCTTCAGGCCCACGAAGGCCGCGATGTCGCCCGCGAACACTTCCTTGATCTCGGCGCGCTTGTCGGCGTGCATCTGGAACATGCGGCCGATACGCTCGCGATGGTCCTTCGTGGTGTTCTGCACCATGTCGCCCTGCTTCAGGGTGCCGGCATAGACGCGCACGAAGGTCAGCGTGCCGTATTTGTCGTTGATGATCTTGAAGGCCAGGCCCGCGAACGGCGCGTCCGGGTTGGCCGGGATCACCCGGCGGTCGTCGTCGATGCGCTCTTCCACGCCCTCGTCGGCCGCCACCTTGATGCCGGGCACGTCGATCGGGCTGGGCAGGTAGTCCAGCACGGCGTCCAGCAGCGGCTGCACGCCCTTGTTCTTGAACGCGGTGCCGCATAGCACGGGGCGGAACTCGCCGCTGATGGCACCCTTCTTGATGCACTTCTTAAGGGTAGCGACGTCCACGTCACCCTTCTCGAAATACTCCTCCATCGCGACCGTATCGACGGACACGGCCGTATCCAGCAGGAGCTGGCGATATTCTTTCGCCTTCTCCATCATGTCGGCCGGGATCTCCTCGTCGTGGAACTTGGCGCCCAACTCGCCGCCTTCCCAGATGATCGCCTTCATCTCCACCAGGTCGACCACGCCCACGAACGTGTCCTCGATGCCGATCGGCAGCTGCAGCGGCAGTGCCACGATGTCCAGCTTCTCCTTCAGCGTGTCGAACGCGCGGTAGAAGTCGGCCCCCGTGCGGTCCAGCTTGTTGATGAAGATGATACGCGGCACGTTGTAGCGATCGGCCAGGCGCCAGTTCGTCTCGGACTGCGGCTGCACGCCGGCCACGCCCTCGATGATGAAGATCGCGCCGTCCAGCACGCGCAGCGAGCGGTTCACCTCGATGTTGAAATCGATGTGGCCGGGCGTGTCGATGATATTGATGCGGTGGTCCTTCCACTCGCACGTGACCGCGGCGGAGGTGATCGTGATGCCACGCTCGCGCTCCTGCTCCATGTAGTCGGTCGTGGTGTTGCCGTCATGCACCTCGCCGATGCGGTGCGACACGCCGGTATAGTACAAGATACGCTCGGTCGTCGTCGTCTTGCCCGCGTCGATGTGGGCAGTGATGCCGATGTTACGTAGCTTGGCTAGGTCGGTCGCGGACACAGGATGGCCTCCATGCCATTACGGACGCCGGCAGGACCCCTGTCCCGCCGTGTCCGTTATGGGCTGGCGTTAAGTATGGCGTGGAAATGCGCGAAGGCGGGGGATTTTGCAAGAAGGAAGCCGGCAAGGCGGTCCTTTTCTGCGAATTGGGCAAGCACAGCCCCGCTGCCGGGCACCGACCCACACACTTCGTCACGGCCGGCAACACACGGCCATGCTATACAGGCACATGGACACAGCGCCCTTCGTGGCCCTCAACCGCTTCGGCTTCGGACGCCGCCCGGAGCAGCCCCTGCCGGCGGAGCCGCGCGCCTGGCTGCGCAGCCAACTGGAAGGGGCGGACACCACGCCCAGCGACGGCCTTCCGGACTCGGCCGGCGGACTGGCGGTGGTGAACGCGCAATTCGCCGCGCTGGGCGCGCTCAAGGCAGCCCGGCAGGAGGGCGCCACGATGGCCACCGCCGCGATGAACCCCCGCCCGGTCGGCGAACTCGCGCAGCGTGAGGTACGCGCTCTACTGTCACGCGCCCTGACCACGGAGGCGCCCTATCGCGAACGCCTGGTCTGGTTCTGGGCCAACCACTTCACCATAGCGGATAGGGGGCTGGTCGCCTCCGCCTGCAGCGGCGCCTACATACGCGAGGCGATACGCCCGCACGTGACCGGCCGGTTCCAGGACATGCTGCTCGCCGTGATGCGCCACCCCGCGATGCTGAACTACCTCAATCAGGCGGAATCAGCCGGGCCGGACAGCGTGGCCGGCCAGCGCCGCCATCTGGGGCTGAACGAGAACCTGGCGCGCGAGTGCCTGGAGCTGCACACCGTGACTCCGGCCGCCGGCTACACGCAGGCGGACGTCACCAACTTCGCCCGCGTGCTGACAGGCTGGTCGATCGACAGCAAGCAGCCGCCGGTGGGGTTCCGCTTCCGGCCGAACATGCACGAGCCGGGCGAGATAGAGGTGATGGGCCGGAGCTGGCCCTCCGGCGAGGCAGGCGGCGTGGAGCTGCTGGGCTGGCTGGCAACCCATCCGGCCACCTACCGGAACCTGGCGGGCAAGCTCTGCCGGCATTTTTGCGCCGACGATCCGGCGTCCGGCGAGGTCGCGCGCATCGAGACGGTGCTGCGCGACACGCGCGGCGATCTGGGTGTGGCGGCCGCCGCGCTGGTGGAGCTGCCCGGGGCGTGGGTGCCGCAGGCCAAGCTGCGCACGCCGCAGGAATACGTCATCGCCTGCCTGCGCGCGCTCGGCGCCACGCCGGATCAGGTGCCAGGCATCGCCTATCAGGTGGGCAGCCTGGGGCAGCCGTTCTTCCAGGCACCCTTCCCCATCGGCTGGCCGGACCGTGCGGCGGATTGGGCCGGCCCGGAAGCCATGCTGCAACGCGTCGATTTCAGCTACGGCATGGCCGGCCGGTACGCCGACACCGATCCGGAACAACTCGCCGCCGTCACCATGGGCCCGCTGATGAGCGCCACCACGTTCTCCCAGGTCAGGGCCGCCGGGTCGCGCCGGGACGGGCTGACCCTGCTGCTGTCCTCCCCAGAGTTCCAGAGGCGCTGACATGACCCAGGCTCTGTGCCCGGATGCGTTCCGGCTGAACCGCCGCCAGGCTCTGCTCGGCCTCACCGCGGCCTTTACAATCGGCCGTATTTCGGTGGCGCTCGCGGCGCCTGAGACCGAAAAGCGGCTCGTGGTCGTGCTGATGCGCGGTGCCATGGACGGCATGTCCGCCGTGCAGCCTTACGGAGACCCTGACTTCGCCGCCCTGCGCGGCCCGCTCGCCTTGCCGCAGCCAGGCCAGCCGGGCGGCGTGCTGGATCTGGGCGGCCGCTACGGCCTGCACCCCGCTTTGGGCCAGCTGCACCAGATGTATGCCGCCGGCGAGGCATTGCTGGTGCATGCCTGCGCCGGCCATTACCGCAGCCGAAGTCATTTCGAGGCGCAGGATTACCTCGAATCCGGCGCCGACCAGCGGCTGAACAGCGGCTGGCTGAACCGCGCGGTGGAGCTGATGCCGAACCCCGGACGCGAGCTGGCTTTGTCGGTAGGCCTGTCGGCGCCACTGCTGCTGCGCGGCCCCGCCACCGTGGAGGCCTGGGCGCCGGACCATTTCGCCCGGCCAACCGCGGACCTCTACCAGCGCCTGCTCAACATCAGCGCGCGGGACCCCGTGGTAGGGCCGGCCATGGCGGAAGGGCTCAAGCAGCGCGGCTTCGCGGCCAGCGCCCTGCAGGGCCAGGAGGGCGACCCCAGGCACGACCGCAGCTTCGAGATGATGGCCGGCGCCGCCGGACGGCTGCTCGCCCAGCCGAACGGGCCACGGATCGCCGTGCTGGAGACAGGCGGCTGGGACACGCATGCCGGCCAGAACGCGCGCCTCGCTACCGCGCTGGGCCAGTTGGATGCCGGGCTGGCCGGACTGAAGGCAGGGCTGGGTGACGCCTGGGGCAAGACGGTGGTGCTGGCGGTGACCGAATTCGGCCGCACCGCGCGCGTGAACGGCACTGGCGGCACGGATCATGGCACCGGCGGCGTGGCGTTCCTGGTGGGTGGCGCCGTGGCCGGTGGCCGCGTGCGTGCGGACTGGCCAGGCCTGGGCGCCGGCAAGCTGTTCGAGAACCGGGACCTGGCGCCCACGACGGATGTGCGCAGCCTGATCAAGGGCGTGCTCGTGGATCACATGGGCATGGGTCAGGGTGCTATGGGCCGGGTGTTGCCAGGCAGCGCCGAGGCTTCTGCAACAAGCGGGCTGGTTCGCACCTGAACAAGCCAAGGCCGCTCGGCTGACGGAGAGACAGCCGCGGACGTGGCTGACTGACGGCACAGTCGGACCAGCCTCGGATTGGGAGTGGCGGAATGCATGCTTCCTTTTGCGAGGAGACGTGCTTTCTTCCACCCATGAATCGCGTGCTTCTGGGCCACGCCCGCCTGTTCCTCGCCATCCTGATCGGCCTCGCCGCCCTCGCTCTGCTGCCGAACTGGGCGGACCGTCCGCGCGGCATCATGGCCTGGGACATCGCTGCCGCCAGCTACATCATGATGATGGCGCTGACATTCGCCACCTGTCCGCCGGCGCGCATGCCGGCCAACGCGCGGGCGCAGGAAGACGGCGAGTGGACGCTGTTTTTCCTGGTGCTCGCAGGCATCGTCATCAGCTTCGCGGCCATACTGGGCGAGTTCAGCAGCATGAAGGACGCAACGGCCGCCGCGAAAGGCATGAAAGTGGGGCTGGTGGCAGCCACGCTGGTCCTGTCCTGGCTGCTGGCGCAGGTGGTCTTCGCCCTGCGCTACGCCCATGAATACTATAACGGCCCGCCCGGCGGCCCTGTCGATGCCGGCCTGATATTCCCGTCCGAGCCCGAGCCGGATTATTGGGACTTCGTCTATTTCTCCGTCGTGCTCGGCATGACGTTCCAGGTCAGCGACGTAAACATCACAGCGCGCAAGTTCCGCCGCCTGGCGACGCTGCACGGCCTGCTTGGCTTCGTGTTCAACACGGTCATCATTGCGCTTACGGTGAATTTGGCTTCGGGGCTGCTTTAGCTAAGGAAGCAGTTCTTTTTTGAAAAAAAGAACCAAAAAACTTTTATCTCCCCGCATCTGCAGCGCCGGCTGTATTCTGGAACACCGAAGCGCGGGAGCGGCAGAGAGATAAAAGTTTTGCTTTGTTTTTTCAAACAAGAAGGCTTTGTCTTACTTTCACCCCATCGTAAACCGGATCGGCAGATTCTTCGGCCCGCTCACGAAGTTCGACGCCGTGAGCGTGGGCGTTCCGTCCAGCGACACCGCTTGCAGACGCGGCAGCAGTTCCTCGAACAGGATGCGCATCTCCATCTTCGCCATGTGCTGGCCCAGGCAGAGATGCGGCCCGTAGCCGAAACCCAAATGCGGGTTGGGGTCGCGGTCGACGCGGAACTGCTCCGGTGCCGCAAACACTTCCTCGTCGCGGTTGCCGGACAGGTAGCACAGCATCAGCCAGTCGCCCTTGGCGATGCGCCGGCCGCGCAATTCGGTGTCCTGGGCAGCGCTGCGCATGAAGTGCTTCACCGGCGTCGTCCAGCGCACCGCCTCCTCCACCAGTCCCGGAATCAGCGCCGGATTTTGGCGCAGCTTGGCGAACTCTGCGGGGTTCTCGCACAACGCCCACATCGCACCCGCAGTGCTCGAACTCGTCGTGTCATGGCCCGCCGCGGCAATGATCGTGTAATAGCTCATCGCCTCGAAATCGGAGATCTGCTCGCCGTCCACCTGGCTGTTGGCGATCACCGTGGACACGTCGTCGCGCGGCCGGGCGCGCCGGTCCGCCGTGACGCGGCCGAAATAGGCCGAGAAATCCATGAACACTTCGGCCAGTTGCTGCACGGCGGCAACAGGATCGGACAGGCCGCCCTCGGCGCGCGCAAGATCGGGGTCCTGGTTGCCGAACAGCTCTTGCGTCAGCTTCAACATCCGGGGTTCGTCTTCCACGGGCAGGCCGAGTATCAGCATTATGACGCGCAGCGGATACAACGCGGCGACTTCGGTGGCGAAATCGCAGGTGCCGCCGCGTGCCGCCATGTCGTCCACCGCTTGGCGGGCCAGCGCGCGTATCTGCGGCTCCAGCCGCTTCAACTGCCCGGGCATGAACCAGCTTTGCGTCAGCCGGCGATATTTCAGGTGGTCCGGATCATCCATGTGCACCAGCGTGCGTATCAGATGCGGCCCGCCGGTCAGCTCGCGCACGCGTCGCACGCCGGCGCGATCGGCCAGTACCGTCTGGCGTTCGCCGCTGTGGAACAGCGCCTTGTCGCGGCCCACCTGCATGATGTCGGCATGTTTGGTAATGGCCCAGAACGGGTCGAAATTCTCCGTCTCTATCAGGCTGACTGGATCATGCGCGCGCAGCCAGCCGAAATCGGCCAGCAACGTGGCCGGCGCCGCATAGGATTTCGGGCTGGTAATGCTGCGGGCGATCGTGTCCGGCCTGGGCGCGTGCGTGTCCATGTGTTCCCCTCGGTCCTGGCTGACGTGTCGTGCGGCGCCGGCGCTCAGCGCGGCGCCATGCGTATCGCCCCGTCCAGGCGGACCTGCGCGCCGTTGAAATAGCCGTTTTCCACCATCTCCAGAACAAGGCGGGCGAACTCCTCGGGCGCCCCCAGACGCTTCGGAAACGGCACGGAGGCCGAAAGCGCGTCCTTGACCTGGTCCGGCAAGCCCTGCAGCAGCGGCGTGTTGAACAGGCCAGGCAGGATCGTGTTGATCCTGATCCCCTCGCCCATCAGGTCACGCGCGATGGGCAGCGTCATGCCCGCCACCGCCGCCTTGGACGCGGAATAGGCCGCCTGACCGATCTGCCCGTCCTCGGCGGCCACCGAAGCGGTGTTGACGATCACGCCGCGCTCGCCGTCCGCGCCGGCCTCCGCCGCCATCATGCCGGCCGCCGACCAGGCGACGCAGCGGAACGTGCCCACCAGATTGATCTGGATGATCCGGTTGAAATCGGCGGCCGGAAAGGCGCGTACCTCGCCGGTCTTCTTGTCGCGTGACGCCGTCTTGATAGCGGCACCCGTACCGGCGCAGTTCACCAGCACGCGCTCCTGCCCCAATGCCGCACGCGATTTCGCAAACCCCGCCTGCACGTCGTCATCCGACGTCACGTCCACGCGGCAGAACACGCCGCCCAGCTCGCTCGCCAGCGCCTCGCCTGCCTGCGCGTTGAAGTCGAATATCGCCACCCGCGCGCCACGTTGTGCCAGCTTGCGCGCGGTTGCCGCGCCCAGGCCCGATGCGCCGCCGGTTATTACGGCTGTTGCGTTTTCTATGTTCATGGAACGCTCCGAAGAAGGAAGGAAGCAAGGCCTTCTTTTTTGCGAAAAAGAAGCAAAAAACTTCTGATCCCGCGCCTGCCCCGCATAAGCGCGCCCCGGGATACAAACATCGTTGCAAAGAAGCGCCCGCGTCCGCCTCCCGCGACAGCGGAGGAAAAGCTTTTTGCTTCTTTTTCTCGAAAAAGAAGGCCTTCCTTCCCGTCACCGCCACCGCGCCCGCCGCCCCCACACCAGCGTAGCCGACATCGCGTAATTCCACACCACCCCGATCACCGCCCCCAGCGCGCCGGCCGGCGTGCGCCCCGCCTGCCCGCCGGCATACAGCGCGTTGGCGATGCCGATATTGGCCGCCGCCCCGACGGTGCAGACCAGCATGAACAGCCCCAGCCCGCGCCACAGCCGCCCGCCGCGCAGCCGCTGGTCGCGGTAGGTGATCGCGTTGTTGAGCTGGAAATTCGCCACCATCGCCACCAGCGTGGCGCCTGTCTGCGCGGCCAGGAAACCGGCGCCCGCGCGGCCCAGCGCCCACAGCACCGCCAGATGCACCAGCACGCCGAACGCGCCCACCAGTGCAAAAGACAAAAAGCGCAGCGGCACCAGCCCGCCCAACGCCTTGTCCAGCAGAAGGGCCGCGAACTGCAGCAGCACCAGCGGGCTCAGCTTGCTCTCGCCGGCGGTGCGCGGCCGGAAATGCACGCCCATTTCCGCCACGCGCAGCCGCGCCGGCGAAGATAGAAGCAAGTCCAGCAATATCTTGAACCCCTGCCCGGTCAGCCGCGGCGCAATCCGCTCGAACAGCGCGCGCGGCATCAGGAAGAAGCCGCTCATCGGGTCGGTCAGCCTGGTCCCCAGCATGAACGTGGCCAACCCTATGGCCAGGTTGGAGAGCGCCAGCCGCCGCTTGCTGGGCAGCCCGTCCGCGTCGCCGCCGGCGGCAAACCGGCTCGCCACCACCACGTCCACACCGCCTTCCCGCAGCCGCGCCAGCATGCCGGGCAGCGCCGTCTCGTCATGCTGCAGATCGCCGTCGATCACCGCCAGCACGGGGGCGGAGCTGGCGAGCGCACCCTCGATCACCGCGCTGGCCAGGCCGCGCCGCCCGATGCGCCGTATGCAGCGTATCCGCCTGTCGCCCGCCGCCAGCGCGCGCACCGCGTCCGCCGTGCCGTCCGGGCTGTCGTCATCGACGAACACCACTTCCCACGCCAACCCGCCGAGTGCGGCGTCCAGCTTGGCCACCATCGGCGCCACGTTGCCGCGCTCGTTGTAGCAGGGCACCACCACGCACAGCTCAGCCGGCTGCATCGCGCCGCCTCAGGCACTGCGTGCCGATGACCATGGCCGCCAGAATCGCCGCCAGGGTGCTGGCGATGCCCAGCCAGTCCGCCGTGCGCGCCCACCAGGGCTTGGCGAAGGCGAATGGGCGGTAGTCCGCAAACGCCGCTTCATCCTCCCTGCGGGCTGTGGTGAAGTTGTCGCCAGGCGCGCAACCATTCGCGGCCGGAAACACGTAGCAGGCCGGGTTCTTCAGGTTGAGCTCCTGGCGCCCGCCGGAGGCCGTCACGTCCGTCACCGGGCCGGCGTGCAGGCTGCCCTGCCGGAACAGCTCCAGGTGGTAGCCGAACAGCGGGTCATAGCAGAACAGCGGCGAGGCGCCCTCCGTCAACAGGTTCCCCCGCCCGATCGAAAGGTCAGGCTGCCCGGCTTTGTCGCGGGGAACGGCCAGGCTTCGGACCGAAGGCACCGCCCCGTGCGCGGCCAGGTGCCGCCAGCTCGCCTCGACGGGTGCCGGATCGTATACGCCCACCCCGGCCGGGCCGTAGAACCCGCGGTCCCCGGCCAGCAGAGCCAGCACCGTAACCGCAGCGCCGCCTACCGCGATCGTCCAGCTTCGCGGCCCCGTCGCCGCAATCCTGTCCAGCGCCAGGCCGGCGCCCAGGCAGGCCGGGACGATATAGGCGGCGAAGAACCGCACGAGGTTGCTGGAGTTCCGCAGCACGGGCACGTGCTTCAGGAACGCCGTCCACCCCGCGCCGTAGGTGTTCAGCGCCAAGGGAAGCAGCAACAATATGGCCAGCGCCTCCCACAGCAGGCGGGTGCGCAGCCCGGCGGCGCCGCGGCGGCTGGTCCAGGCGAGCCAGGCCGCGGCACCCATCAGCAACAGCGGCACCGGGCCCACGCGATAGTCGAACTCGTGCAGTTCCAGGCTGATCGCCGCATTGGCCAGCGCATGGGTCATCGCGGCGGACGGCCACCAGAACAGGCTGCGGCACGCCATCCAGCCGGCGACCGCGATGTTGCGGAAGCCGGGCAGCGGATACATGTCGCGCGGCAAGCCTGCCATCAGCCCGATGACGGCGGCCAGCTTGCCGGCGCACACCGCGATGCCGATCGTGGCGCCGGCCGATATCCGCCCGGTCGCCACCCGCAGGCTGCCGGATGCCGTCAAAGCGTGCAGCACCGCCAGCATCGCCAGGCTTAGGAAGACCGGCAGCACCAGTATCGCCATGCCGCCCTGCAACATCACGGCGAACAGCAGGCCGAAGCCGATGCAGCGCAGCAGCTGCCCGCGCCACTCCGCCGCCCGGCCCAGAGCGCAGGCCGCCATCGCCGGTGTCAGCATGAAGGGCGCGAAGCTCAGATGGCCGACCATCATGCGCGCCGGATACATCCCGTTCAGCGCAAACAGCGCAGCGGCCAGGAAGCTCGCCGGCCGGCTGCAGGCAAAGCTGGTACGGGCGAGGACGTACGCGCCGGCAAAGCCAAGAACGGCATAGATGATGAAGCTCGCCTGCACCGCACGCACCGGGTCGGCGGTGAAGGTGAGGAACTGTGTCAGGGACAGATAGGCGCCCTGCGGATCGGCATGGAAAGGCGCGCCTGCGCATAAGGCAGGGCTGAACCACGGCATCGCCGTCCACGGCGCATGCGCGTGCCAGAAATCGCCCGCCAGCAGGCCCGGCAGCCAGAAACCGTAATCCACGCCGACCAGTCCGGCCCGGTTCGGCAGATAGGGCAGCCAGATCAGGCAGAGCACGCCGAGACACGCGGTGGCGCCCAGGGCCGGGACCGCCAGGCCGCCGAAAGGACCGCGCACATTCCGCTCCGCAACAGGCCCGGACAACCCGGGCATGCTGCTGCTTAGCTTTGCGCCTCTACGTTCCGCAACAGGGGATAGGCGTAGGTGCGACGGGCGTCAGTGGACCAGCGCCGGCACCATCTCGTGCTGGCGTATCGCGGCGAACGCCAGATCCTCCGCCCCGGCCACCGCCATCGGCGTGCCGTCCGCGCCGTGTATGGCGAAAGCCCGCGTGCCGTTCACCAGAACCGGCTTTACATAAGCCAGATGGGACACCCCCAGCGCGGCAAGCTGCTCGACCGTCATGTGGCGTATGTCGAACGCGCTCATCGCCTGCGTAGCGGTTTCGGTCAGGTCGTCGTCATGGTCAGTGTTCATCATCTGCAACTCCGAATCCGGCCTCCGCTCCCCCCGATCATCGGCGGCAAAGGGGCCGGAACCGCTGCGCGAACATAGGCGGCAGCGGATAAGGGAAAGATAAGCAAGTATTGCGCCGCTCGAGCCGGCGCGGGGTCAGCCTTCGCCGTCGACGATCTTGCCGGCACGCGCGCGCTCCGGCTTGCCGATCTCGATGTGGCGCACCTTCGGCTCCGGCTGCGGACGCGACAGCTCGATATGCAGCAGCCCGTTATCCAACCAGGCACCGCCAACCTCGATGCCCTCGGCCAGCACGAAGGCGCGCTGGAACTGGCGGGCCGCGATGCCGCGATGCAGGAACACCCGGCCCTGCGGGTCGTCCGCCTGTCGGCCGCGTATCACCAATTGATTGTCTTCCTGGGTTATCTGCAGGTCGTCCATCGTGAAACCTGCCACCGCCAGCGTGATGCGCAGCGTGCTCGGCCCGGTCTGTTCGATGTTGTAGGGCGGATAGCCGTCCGACGACGTCTTGGCCGCGCGCTCCATCATCTGCTCCAGATGATCGAAACCCAGGAACAGCGGCGAGGTGAAAACTCTGGAACTCAAGGCTTGGGCCTCCTCGTGCATGAGCGAGACGAAATCGCCCGGGCCCTTCTGGCACCCTGGCTGATACGGTAACTCGGCAGAGGGCGCGGCGATTGCAAGGGAAGTAGGCAAGCAGTTCTTTTTCGAGAAAAAGAACCAAAAAGCTTTCGCCCCGCTGTCGCGAACTTGCAGGACAGCTTCGCGACAGCGGAGCAAAAGTCTTTTGCTTCTTTTCTTCAGAAAAGAAGGCCTTGCTTCCTCTACCCCGCCAGCAAGCGCCGCACGTGCAAAGCCGCCGAAGCCGCAAGCGCCGCCAGATCGTATCCGCCCTCCAGGACGGAGACGACACGTGGCGCGGAGGCAAGCAGCTCGTCGGTGATCCAGCCGAAATCCGCCGTCTCCAGCGCCAACTGTGCCAGCGGGTCGGCCAGGTGTGCGTCGAAACCTGCCGAGATGATCAGCAGCTCCGGTGCCCAATCCAGCAGCGCCGGCAACCCGCGCCCGGCCCAGGCGGCGCGGAAGGCGGCGCTGCCCGATCCGGGCGCCAATGGCAGGTTGACGATGTTGCCCACCCCCGTCTCCCGCGCCGCCCCGGTGCCCGGGTAGCAAGGCATCTGGTGGCTGCTGGCGTAGAACAGGTCCGGATCGGCTTCGAACATGTGCTGCGTGCCATTGCCGTGGTGCACGTCGAAATCGACCACCGCCACGCGCCGCAAACCCCAGCGCGCGCGGGCGTGGTGCGCCGCCACGGCCACGCTGTTGAACAGGCAGAAGCCCATCGCCTGGCGGGCTTCCGCGTGATGGCCGGGCGGACGCACGGCGGCAAAGGCAGTATCCGCCCAGCCCTGCATCACCGCATCCACCGCGGCCACGGCGCCGCCCGCCGCATGGCGCGCGGCCGCCACGCTGCCAGGGCCCACGAACGTGTCCGCGTCCAGGCAGAGGAGGTCACCCGCCTGCGGGTCCAGCGCCAGCACGGCGTCCACATAGGCGTCGGGATGCGCCAGGCAGAGGAGCTCGCGCGTGGCCAGCGGCGCCTGCTCGCGCAGCAGGGTGTCAAAATCGCGGTGCTCCAGCGCGCGCAGCACCGCGCGCAGCCGGGCCGGGCATTCCGCGTGGCCTGCCCCAGGGTCGTGCAGAAGGCACGCCGCGTGCGTGAACAGCGCCACCCGCCTCATGCGCCCGGCCCCGCTTCCGGCAACTCATCGGGCCGGTAGGGCCGCCGGCGTATGGTGAAGCTCAGCGTGCCCACCTCCTCGCTGAACGCCAGCAGATCGTGCCCGGTCTCGCGGCAATAGGCGCGGAAGTCGGCGATGGAAGCACGGTCGGTCGCCAGCACGCGCAGCTTCTCGCCAGGCGCCAGGCCGCGCAGCACGCGATTGGCCCGCAGCACCGGCAGCGGACAGTTCAGGCCTTTCACATCGAGCAGCGTTTCAGCCATGCGACACCCTGCCCGCATCCTGCCCCGATCGGCAAGCATGCCCCGCCAGCCGGACCGCGGAACAGCCGCCGGCAAAGCGCAGAAGTTTCCTGCTTCTTTTTTGCAAAAAAGAACGCCTTGTCTGCCTCCGCCACGTTCATCTCCCAGCAAACCGCAGGAAGAACCATCGTGGCGAAAATCGTAGTGATCACCGGCGCCGGCGCCGGCGTAGGCCGCGCCACCATGGCCGAGTTCGCCCGCAACGGCTGCGACGTGGCGCTTCTCTCGCGCGATCCGGAACGTCTGGAAGATGCCGCCAGGCAGGCCCGCAGCCTCGGCGTGCGCGCCTTGCCAATTCCCACGGACGTTGCCGATGCGGAAGCAGTGGAAGCGGCCGCGGACCGGGTAGAAGCCGAACTGGGTCCGATCGACGTATGGGTGAACGTGGCGATGGCCACCGTGTTCTCGCCAGTCTCCAAGCTGACTGCGGCGGAGGTCCAGCGCGGCACGGCGGTCACCTATCTCGGCCAGGTGCACGGCATGATGGCGGCGCTGCGGCGGATGACGCCGCGCAATCGCGGCGCCATCGTCAATGTGGGCTCGGCACTCGCCTACCGGTCGGTGCCGCTGCAATCGATCTACTGCGGCGCCAAGTTCGCCATACGCGGCTTCACCGACTCGCTGCGCTCGGAGATCATCCACGATCGGTTGAACATCTCGCTCAGCATGGTCGACCTGCCGGCGGTGAACACGCCGCAATTCGAGTGGGCGCTGAACAAGACCGGCCATCGCGCCAGGCCGGTGCCGCCGATCTTCCAGCCGGAGATACCGGCGCGCGCCATCTATTTCGCCGCGGTTCACCCGCGCCGGCAAACCTGGATCGGTTTTCCCACCGTGAAGGCCGTCCTGGCCAATCGCATTGAACCAGGGTTGATCGACCGATTCCTGGCTACGGCCGGCTACAAGGGCCAACTCGGCGAGGCCTTGCCGGCGGACGCGCCGAGCAATCTGTTCCATCCCGTGCCCGGCAGGTACGCAGCGCATGGAAGGTTCGACAAGCTGGCGCGCAAGACGAGCTGGGAGGTGTTCACCAGCCGCCATCGCAACGCGTTCTGGGCTGCGATCGGTTTAAGCGCCGCAGCGGCGACGTATGCCGTGACAAGAAAGAAAACGAATCGCCGCCTACCTTAAATGAAAGCGCACCCCGTCGCCTCCCGTGACAGCGGACCAAAAGCGTTTCGCTTCTTTTTCGCGGAAAAGAAGGCCTTGCTTACTCTTCCACCCTCAAAGCGCCCGCTGCCAGGTCTCCCCCTGCACCGGCGTGCCGAACTCTGAATGCACAGAGACGTCCACGATGGTGAAACCATGCCGCGCATAGATGCGCCGCGCACTTTCCAGAACCGTGTGCGTCCACAGCGTCATCGCCTGATACCCGACCTCCTGCGCGAACGACACGCAGGTCTCCACAAGGCGGCTTCCGACCCCCTGCCCGCGAGCAAACGGCTCGACATACAACAGGCGCAGCCGCGCAAGTCCGCCACCCTCGTCGGTCAGCAGCACGGAGCCGGCCATCACGCCGTCCATCTCGGCCACCCAGCACTGCTCCCGTCCGGGCGTGAAGCGTCGCAGGAAATCGGCCACGGTCTGCGCCTCGTTGGCTTCTAGGCCGATCCCCCAACCGTTCTCCGCTGCATACAGGCGGGACTGCCGGACGGCGATCATCGGCAGGTCTCCGGTGCGGAACGGGCGCAACGTGATATCCGGCGCGGTAGGGGGTTCCAGCAGCAGGCGCACCATGCCCAGGGCGGAGATCAGGTCGTCCCGCTGCACCGGCCCGAGGGACGCCACCGCCGCGGCCACACGTGCGCGCTGCCGGGTGTCGATCACTTCCAGCACGGCGTCTCCCGCCTCGGTGAGCGCCAGATTTTGCCGTCGTGCATCCTCCTCGGTGCGCGCCCGCGAAAGCCAGCCCCTCTCCACCAGCCGGCCGAGCAGGCGGCTGAGATGGCCCGCATCCATCCCGAGCGCATTCTGCAGGTCGGCAGCGATCACCTGCGGCCGGCGCCCGATCTCGAACAGCAGCCTGGCCTCGGCAAGGGTCGCCTCGGTTCCGAGAAAGCCTGCCTCCAGCGCGCCCACGAAGCGCGTGTAGAACCTGTTGAAAGCGCGGACTGCGTCGATCGTCCTGTCCATGAAGCAGTCTGGACCAAGAATGTTGACTTGGTCAACATTCTGGCGCGCGGCACCGATCAGTGCGAAGCGGCGGCCGGAAAAAACAGGTAGGTGGCCTGGTATGGCACGCGGACCTCCGCACCGATATGCGCCGCGTCGCATCCCAGTGCCGGCGCAGCGCCGCCCTCCGTCTGGCTGCGGACCACGTAGGCGATATCGGCGAATCGCCCGGCCCCGGCATGCGATTTCGCGGCGAGCACCAGCCAGGGCACGGAACCCGGACGCGGCGCCGGGGCCGAGGTCAGCACCGAGCCTACCACCGCGCTTCCGTCATTTGCCCGCCAGGTCGGTCCGGCGAAATGGTGGCCGGCCACGGCGCCCGCGGCATCGGTCAGCGTCGCGTCGGGCCCTTTCAGGCGCCAGGCGTAGGACGGACCCGCCTCGGCGCAGCCATAGACCTGCACCCCCTTGCCGAGCAGCTGGATGGCAGGCTCGCCAGCCCTCGCCGCCAGCGGCACGGTCAGGGCGGCAGAAAGCACCAGGAGCAGGGCACGGCCGCGGCTCAGAGCGGCGACACCGCAATCAGGCTCAGCAGCGCGGTCAATCCTACGATCAGAAATTTCATGATTCTATTCCGTTTTGCAATGCAGCATTAGCGACGGACTGGCGGGAAAGTTTTACGTGGTTACGATGGCAGGAAAATAACGCGCTCTTACGCGGCGCCGTCCAGCTTCAACACCTCGCCCGCAAGGTACAGACTGCCGCAAATCAGCACCCGGCCTGGCGGGAGGGCCGCCACCTGCGCCAGCGCCCCAGCCACGTCCGGCCCCGGCCTGGCCACCCCGCCGGAGGCCGCCACAACCGCGCTCACCGGCAAAGCCAGGTGCTGCCCTGGCTCCTGCACCGCCCATACCGAGGCGGCGTGGGACAGCAGCGGACGCAGGAAGCCGGATACGTCCTTGCTCTGCTTCATTCCCACGATCAGATAGGCCGGCCGGTCCACCCAGCCGCCCAGGTGCTCCGCCAACACCTGCCCCGCCGCTGCGTTGTGCCCGCCATCGAGGAACAGCTCGAAACCGTCCGGCAGCAGGCCAGCCAGACGGCCCCGCAACCGCTGCAGCCGCGCCGGCCAGACTGCCTGCCCCACGCCCTGATAGGCCTCCTGGGAAGGGTCGAGCCCGGACGCGCGCAGGCAGGCCACGGCAATGCCGGCATTGTCGACCTGGTGGTCACCCGGCAAGGACGGCAGCGGCAACGCCAGGCGGCCGGCCGGATCCTCGAATACCAGCCCGCCCGGCTCGGAACGTATGGTCCAGTCGCGCCCGCGCTCCAGCAGGCGCGCGCCCACCCGGGCCGCCTCCGCGCGCAGCACGGCCTGCACCTCCCCGGCTTGCAGGCCGGTGGCGACCGGGCGGCCCGCCTTCATGATGCCCGCCTTTTCCCAGGCAATGCGCTCCAGCCTGTCACCCAGAAAATCCTGGTGATCCAGCGAGATCGAGGTGATGGCGCAGGCGGCGGGGTGGTCCACCACGTTGGTCGCGTCGAACCGGCCGCCCAGCCCGACCTCGACCACGCACAGCTCGGCCGGCGCACGGGCGAACAGCAGGAAGCCGCAAGCCGCCAGCGCCTCGAACACGGTGATCGCCTGGCCGGCATTCACCCGCTCGATCTCTGCCAGCGTGTCGGCCAGCACGGCGTCGTCCACCAGGGCGCCGGCCAGGCGGAACCGCTCACGCAGATGCACCAGATGCGGCGAGATGGTGACGTGCACGCGCCAGCCGGCCGCCTCGCCGATGGCGCGCAGAAAGGCGCAGGTGCTGCCCTTGCCGTTTGTGCCGGCCACGTGGATTACCGGCGGTAGGTGGTCCTGCGGGTCACCGAGCTGGTGCAGCAAGCGCTCCACCCGGCCCAGGCTGAGGTCGATCAGCTTCGGATAGTGGGCCTGCAACCGGTCCAGTATGGCGTCGGCCCGGCCCGGCGCGGGCGGCAGGCGAGGCAAGTCAAGCAATCGCGCAGTCCCTCCTGGCGTGGGACCCGAGAGCGCGCGCGCCAGATGGCGCCAAGCGTCGCAGGAACAGCCCTCTGCCGCCGCGTTCCTTCAAGTGACGGCGCTCCGACTATTGCTGCTCGGCTGAAGCTTCGGGCGCGTCCTCGGCAGCCGCATCGGCAACAGCCACATCCGGCGCGTAAGGCTGCAACAGCCGGATCACCCGCCCCAGCGTCTCACGCAATTCGGTCCGCCGCACCACCATGTCCACGATGCCGTGCTCGTGCAGGTATTCCGAGCGCTGGAAGCCCTCGGGCAGCGTCTCGCGCACCGTCTGTTCGATGACCCGCGCGCCGGCGAAGCCGATCAGCGCACCGGGTTCGGCGATCTGGATGTCGCCCAGCATGGCGAAACTGGCGGTGACGCCGCCTGTGGTGGGGTCCGTGAGCACCACGATGTAGGGCAGCCGCGCCTCGCGCAGCAGCATGGCGGCGATCGTGGTGCGCGGCATCTGCATCAGGCTGACCGCACCCTCCTGCATGCGGGCGCCGCCGGATGCGGTGAACACCACCAGCGGCGCCTGCTGCAGCACCGCCAGCCGCGCGGCCGCCAGTATGCCCTCGCCCACCGCGGCGCCCATGCTGCCGCCCATGAAGTTGAATTCCATCACCGCCACCACCGCGCGGGCGCCCTCAATGGTGCCGTGGGCGACGACCAGCGCGTCTTCCAGCCCGGTCTTGGTGCGCGCCTCGCGCAGGCGCTCGGCGTAGCGTTTCTGGTCCCGGAAGGTCAGCGGATCGGCCGGCGCCTTTGGCAGTTCGATGCGGGTGAAGCTGGCCGCGTCGAACGTCCAGTCCAGCCGTTCCAGCGCGGTGCCGCGCATGTGGTGCCCGCAATGCGGGCACACGCGCAGATTCTTCTCCAGCTCCTTGGTGAAGATCATCTGCTCGCAGGCGGGGCATTGCGACCAGAGATTGTCCGGCACGTCCGGACGCTGGCCGAGCAGCGTGCGTATGCGGGGGCGGACGTATTCGGTGAGCCAGCTCATCTCAGAAATCCGCGCCCATTTCCAAACAACCTAGCTAACATCATGGGTCATCTGAACCTGCTCGCTACGCGCCTGGGAGATGGCACCTGCAAGCGCGCGGACCTGGTCGAGAACACGCCTGACCGTGTCCGGCCGCGCGTGGCCTTTCTCGTCCAGGCTGGCGGCGAGCGTGTCTATCAGGGCCGAAGCGACGACGGCGCCGTCCGCGGCCCGGACGGCGGACGCCGCCTGCTCCGGTGTGCGGACACCGAAACCCACGGCGATCGGGAGATTGGTCACTTCCCGTATGCGCGGGATCGCGGCCCCCAACTCCTCAACGGACGCCGTGCGCGTGCCCGTCACCCCGGTGATGCTGACGTAATACACGAAGCCCGAGCACCCCAGCAGCACCTGCGGCAGGCGCGCGGCATCCGTCGTAGGCGCCACCAGCCTGATGATGTCGATCCCGTTCTCCGCCGCGTGGCCCGCCAGCAAGCCCGCCTCTTCCGTCGGCAGGTCCACCACGATCAGCCCGTCCACGCCGGACGCCGCCGCATCCAGGCAGAACCGCGCCGGATCGTACGCCAGGATCGGGTTCAGGTAGCCCATAAGCACCACCGGCGTGGTGTCGTCCTCCGCCCTGAACTCCCGCACCATCGCCAGCGTGTGGCAGACCGAGCCGCCGGCGAGCAACGCGCGGCGGCCCGCCGCCTGTATGGTCGGGCCGTCCGCCATCGGGTCGCTGAACGGCATGCCGATCTCGATCAGGTCCGCGCCCGCGCCCGGCATGCCCTGCAGGATCGCCATGCTGGTCGCGGGATCGGGGTCGTAGGCCTCCAGGAACGGTATCAGCGCGCCGCGGCCTTCGCGCTTAAGGGCGGCGAATTTCGCCTCTATGCGGCTCATGAAGAAAGGAAGGCCTTCTTTTTTGAAGAAAAGAAGCAAAAAACTTTTGTCCCCCTGCCTGCATCGAGGCGCGCACCGTTCCTGCCAATACGCGTAGTGGCAGAACCGGCGCGCGCCGGCGTGCAGGCGCCAGGAACAAAAGTCTTTTGCTTCTTTTCTTCAGAAAAGAAGGCCTTGCTTCCTCCCCTCAAAGCCTGGCTCCCAAATGCTCGGCCACGGTGAAAATGTCCTTGTCCCCGCGCCCGGACAGATTCATCAGGATGATCTCGTCCTTGCTCATGCCAGGCGCGATCTTCTCGATATGCGCCAGCGCGTGCGCGCATTCCAATGCGGGAATGATGCCTTCCATCCGGCTGCAAAGCTGGAACGAGGCCAGCGCCTCCTCGTCCGTGATGCCCACATACTCCGCGCGACCTATGTCGTGCAGCCAGGCGTGCTCCGGCCCGATGCCCGGGTAGTCGAGCCCGGCGCTTATGCTGTGCGCCTCGGTGATCTGGCCGTCATCGTCCTGCAGCAGGTAGGTGCGGTTGCCGTGCAGCACGCCGGGGCGGCCGCGCTCGATGCTGGCCGCCTGGGCGCCGCTGTCCAGGCCGCGGCCGGCCGCCTCCACGCCGATCAGTCGCACGGACGGCTCGTCCAGGAACGGGTGGAAGATGCCCATGGCGTTGCTGCCGCCGCCCACGCTGGCCACCACCACGTCGGGCAGGCGGCTCTCCGCCTGCATCATCTGCGCGCGTGCTTCGGTGCCGATCACGCTCTGGAAGTCGCGCACCATCGCGGGATACGGGTGCGGGCCGGCCACGGTGCCCAGCAGGAAATACGTGTCGCTAACGTTGGCCACCCAGTCGCGCATGGCCTCGTTCATCGCGTCTTTCAGCGTGCCGGCGCCGGTGGTCACCGGCACCACCTCGGCGCCCAGCAGCTTCATGCGGAACACGTTGGGCTTCTGCCGCTCCACGTCCACGGCACCCATGTAGATCACGCACGGCATGCCCATCAGCGCGCACACCGTGGCGGTGGCCACGCCGTGCTGCCCGGCGCCCGTCTCCGCGATGATGCGCGTCTTGCCCATGCGGCGGGCCAGCAGGATCTGCCCCATGCAGGAGTTCACCTTGTGGGCGCCGGTGTGGTTCAGCTCCTCGCGCTTGAAGTAGATCTTGGCGCCGCCGAACAGCTTCGTCAGCCGCTGCGCGAACCAGAGCGGGCTCGGCCGGCCGACATAATCCTTCAGGTAGTAGTCCAGCTCCTTCTGGAAGCTCGGATCCCGCTTGGTCGCCTCATAGGCGGCATCCAGCTCCAGGACCAACGGCATCAGCGTCTCCGCCACGAACCGTCCGCCATAGGCGCCGAAACGGCCCTGGCCGTCCGGGCCGGAGCGCAAGGTATTGGGCAGCGCAGGTGCGTGATTCACGGGAGGCTCCTCGGGCGGGCGGTGGTGATAGCGCGGACTGAGTTGGGTTGTAAGGAAGAAAGCAGGCGGTGCTTTTTTGAAAGGGGGCCCAAAAAACCTTTCCCGCGCCCTGAGCTGCCGACGCGGACGGCGCAGACCCCGCTGTTGCCTTGCGGCCGGGCACACCACACAACCCGGCCCATGCTGCACGCCATCTCAGGCCGCCCCGGCGCGCCACCCGTCTGGTTCGACCTCGACCGCGCCACCGAGGCCGAACGCGACGAGGCCGCGCGCCAGACCGGCCTGCGCGTGCCCAGCCTGGCCGAAGTCACCGAGATCGAATCCTCCAGCCGGCTCGCCGTCCATGACGGCACCCTCACCCTGTCGATGTCCATGCTCAGCCGCAGCGCCGGCGGCGTTCGCACGGTGGCCCCGATCGGCTTCGTGGTCACGCCCGAGCGGCTGTTGACCGTACGCTTCGCCGAATCCGCGCTGATCGACGATCTCGCCCGGACCTGGCGCGCACCGGAGGGCGCGGTGTCCGGCATGCTTCCCTTCCTGAGCCTGCTGGAAGCCATGGTCGACCGCCTGGCGGACGTGCTGGAACAGCTCTCCGGCGAGATGGACACGCTGTCGGCAGCCCTGTTCCGCAACGGCCCGGCAGGCCGCCTCTCCGGCCGCCGCCGCACCAGCTTCCTGCAGGAAACCCTGATCGAGATCGGCGACCGCGGCACCCGCATCTCGCAACTGCGCGACAGCCTGCTCGGCCTCGGCCGCATCGTCCGCTACGTGCCGCAAGCCGTCACCTGGCCCACCGAAGCCGACGCCCACCGCCTCGTCACGCTGGACCGCGACGTCGCCTCGCTGAACGACTACGATGTCCAACTCAACGACCGCGTGCAGTTTCTGCTCGATGCCACGCTCGGCTTCATCAGCATCGACCAGAACGACACGATAAAGGTGCTGACCGTGGTCAGCATCGTGGGCATCCCGCCCACCTTCATCGCCAGCCTGTATGGGATGAACTTCCACGACATGCCGGAGCTTGGCTGGCGCTACGGGTATCCGTATGCGCTGTGCCTGATCGCGTTGAGCATTCTGGTGCCGCTGCTGCTGTTCTGGCGGAAGGGATGGCTTTAGAAAAAGTAAGCAAGCCCTTCTTTTTCAAAAGAAAGAAGCAAAAAACTTTTGCTTCCCGCCTGCGCCGTAGCGCGTGCTCGCCGCGCTAGCAGGCGTAGTGGCAGGGCCGGAGCGCGTCTTGATGCATCGGGAGTTACGAAAGTTTTTTGCTTCTTTTTCTTCAGAAGAAGGCTTTCCTTACCTCACTTCGAAGCGCTCTTAAGCCGAGCCTCGATACGCGCCTGCTCGTCCGCGTCCGGCTTCAGCACCAGCGCCCGGCGCCACTGGTCCTCCGCCTCGATGTGCCGGCCCGCGTCCCAATAGGCGTCACCCAGATGCCCCGTGATGCTCGGGTCCTCCGGCTCCAGCTCGGCCGCCTTCTCCAGCAGCCGCAGCGCCTCCTTGGTGTCACCCTGGCGCAGCGCCACCCAGCCCAGGCTGTCCACGATGGCGCCGTCGTTGGGCCGCGCATGCAGCGCCTTTTCGATCATCTCGCGCGCGGCCGGCAGGTCCTCGTTGCGCTCGGCCATGGCGTAGCCCAGGAAGTTCAGCACGAACGGCTGGTCCGGCGAGAGCTCGAGCGCGCGGTTCATGTCCGCCTGCGCACGCGGCCATTGATGCGTGCGCTCCAGCGCCGTGCCGCGGGCGTAGAACACCACCCAATCGGCGGTCTGCGGGTGGCGCAGCAGTGCTATCGCGCGGTCATAGGCATCGATCGCCTCGGGAAACTTCTTCTGGTCCGCCAGCGTGTCCCCGAGCTGCGCCAGCGGCTCCGGCCGGTTCGGATAGGCGGACACCAGGCCACGCAGCAGCCCCACCGCATCGTCCAGCCGGTCCTGCCGCGCGTACAGGTTGGCCAGGCGAAGCTGCACCACAGGTTTCAGAGGATCGTCCTGCGGCACGCGCTCCAGTTCGGTCGCCGCCAGCTTGAACTGCTTGTGGTTGGCGGCAATTTCGGAGGCGAGCAAATGCGCGTCCGTCATCCCCGGCTCCGCCGTCAGCGCCACCTGCACCAGCAGCTCGCTCACCTCGTGGCCGGTCTGGCCGTCGGCGGCCGCCGCCACCTCCACCAGCGCCATCGCCAGGCCATGCAGCGGAGCCGGCGCATGGGCATGATCCAGGGCGGCCAGGAGGCGCTTCTCGGCGATGCCCAGCTCCGGCGAGGCGGCGATGGCGTTTGCAATGGTGGCGCGCGCGCCGGCCATGTCACCGCTGCGCGCCTGCCAGCTGGCGTAGATCTGCGCGAATTGCAGGCTGGGCTGAGTCTGACCGTGCGCCAAATCCGCATAGAGCCGCTGCGCCAGCCCGTCCCGGTGCGCGGCGTCCGCCAGCAATGCGGCATGCAGCGGTGCGATGGCGCCCAGCTTGCCGCCGGTGATGGCCGGCTGCAGCGTGTCCATTGCGCGATCGGACTCGCCCTGGGCCTGCTGCGCCCAGGCCAGCAGCAGCGGCCGGATCGCATCGGCCAGCGCCTGGTGCGGCAGTTCCGCGTAGCCCAGCTCCGCCTGCGGCCAATTGCCGTCATGCGCGGCGCGCGTGGCCAGAAGAAGCTCGGCCAGCGGGTTGGCGGGCAGCGACTTGGCCAACCTGGCGGCCTGGCTGTCGCCGGCCAGCAGCGCCAGCACGAAAGCATCTTCGCGCAGCTCGGGGTTGGTCGGGTCACCCGCCAGCGCATCCGCCATCCTGGACGCGGCAAGCGCCGTATCGCCCTGATGCGAGGCGAACTGCGAAACCAGGAAATCGGCCGGGCGCGCGGCCCGAGCGGCGGGCATGAGGGCGATCGTAAGCAGGAGAGCGGTGCGGAAGGTCTTCATGCAGGGAACGTAGGCGGTTCGGGCATGGCACTCAACCAAAGCGGGGCAGACCTTTCTCGAGAAAATAGCGAGGAGCTTGCTTCCTGCCATTGGCGATCGGCTTGAAGCCGTCGCCGACAGGGACAAAAGTTTGCCGCTTCTTTTCTGCAGAGAAGTAAGGCCTTCTTCCGCCTACATTCCTCCCGGATAAGCCGGCCCCCCGCCGCCCTCCGGCGCAGACCAGTCGATGTTCTGCGTCGGATCCTTGATGTCGCACGTCTTGCAATGCACGCAGTTCTGCGCGTTGATCTGCAGCCGGGGATGGCCCTCCTCAACGCCCACCGCCTCGTACACGCCGGCCGGGCAATACCGGCTCTCCGGGCTGCGGTATTCCTCCCAGTTCACGCCCAGCCAGCGCCCCGGCTCGCGCAGCTTCAGGTGCACCGGCTGGTTTTCCTCGTGATTCGTGTTGCTGATGAACACGCTGGACAACCGGTCGAACGTCAGCACGCCGTCCGGCTTCGGATAGACGATCCTGTTGGCGTCGGTGGCAGGCGCCAGGCCCTCGTGGTCGGCATGCTTGTGGTGGAACGTCCAGGGCGCGTGGCCGCGGAATATGAAGGTGTCCAGCCCGGAATACGCCATGAAGCCGTACAGCCCGAACTTGGCGAAAGCCGGACGCAGATTGCGCTCGCGCTTCAGCTCCGGATATAGCCAGCTTGCGCGAAACTTGTCGGTGTAGGCGGTGAGTTCCACCGTACGGTCCGCGGCCAGCGCTTCGGCCGCAGCCTCGGCCGCCAGCATGCCGGACTTCATGGCGCAGTGCGTGCCCTTGATCTTCGGCAAGTTCAGGAACCCTGCCGAATCACCGATCAGCGCGCCACCGGGGAAGCTCAGCTTCGGTATCGACTGGAACCCGCCTTCGGACAGCGCACGCGCGCCGTAGCTTATGCGGCGGCCGCCCTCGAAATGCTTGCGCATGGCCGGATGCGTCTTCAGCCGCTGCATCTCGTCGAACGGTGACAGCCACGGATTCTTGTAGTCCAAGCCGACCACGTAGCCGAAAGATACCAGTCCGTGCCCGAAATGGTATAGCCAGGACCCCGCATAGGTGTTGCGGTCCGCGGGCCAGCCCACGCTGTGCTGGATGAAGCCCGGCTTGTGGTTCTCGCGCGGGATCTCCCACAGTTCCTTGATGCCCAGCCCGTAAGTCTGTGGGTCAACACCCTCGCGCAGGTTGAACCGGGACATGAGCTGCTTGGATAGCGAGCCGCGGCAGCCCTCGCCGAACAGCGTGTAGGCGGCGCGCAGCTCCATGCCCACGGCGTAGTTCGGCCCGTGCTCGCCTTCCTTAGTCACGCCCATGTCGCCGGTGGCGACACCCACCACCCGGTCCTGCCCGGACGCGTCGGCCTCGATCAGCAGCTCGGCCGCAGAGAAGCCCGGATAGATCTCCACGCCAAGTTCCTCGGCCTGGCGGCCCAGCCAGCGCACGACGTCGCTCAGGCTGACGATGTAGTTGCCGTGGTTGTTCATCTGCGGCGGGTTGATCGGCGAGCGGAACGCGCGCTTCTCCGTCAGGAAGACAAAGTGGTCCTCGGTGGCCTGGGTATGCAGCGGTGCCCCGCGCTCACGCCAGTCGGGCAGCAGCTCCTCTAGCGCGGTGGGCTCGATCACCGCGCCGGACAGGATGTGCGCACCTACCTCGCCGGCCTTTTCCACCACGCACACGGCGGCATCCGGCGCGAGCTGTTTCAGGCGAATGGCAGCCGCCAGGCCCGCGGGCCCTGCGCCCACGATCACCACGTCGAACTCCATCGCCTCGCGCTCGCTCATGCCCCTCGTTTCCTATGTGCTTCTTGGTTGACGTATAAGGCAGGGAACTGCCGTGGTTAAAGGCCCCTGCCCTGGTTGGGTGCACATCAAGGTTGGGCTGGTGGGCGCTTGGGGAAGACCTTAAGGAAAGAATGGGGCTCTGCCCCAGACCCCGCTGGGGCCTTGGCCCCAGACCCCATTTCGTCTGGCGCGCTGGTGACAGGTTACGTGTCTGTTGAGACTTGGCCTGGTTGCCCGGGTGACGGTGGCTTTTGACCGTCGGCGCACGGGAGTGGCCGCCGGAGAGAGCTTCAAACAGAGGCGCAGGGGCGGAACCCCTGTCCGTCCTCTACGGTCACTTCGGCCCGAACAGCCGGGCCACCAGTCCCTTCGGCTCGCCATCCGGCTGCAACTCCGGCGGCAGAACAGGCCGCAATGGTGGCGGCGGCATCGTCTCCGGCATGGCGGAAAACGGGCCATCCACGATGTTGGCCAGGCCACGCGTGTCGGGCAGCATGCGGGGTAACACTTCAATAAGCTCCGAAGAGGGGGGCAAGGGCACGTAGCGGTTACCCGAGGCGGGCTTCGGCGGCGGCGGTGGCGGCGGCTCGCCGAAGGACGTGTAGAGCGGCAGCTCCACATAAGGCTGCTGTTCGGGCACCTCATCCTCAGCCCCCGCTATCACGAAATCCGGCTTCTCCGGATCGAAGACAGAGGCCGGCGGCAGCGCGCCTGGAACCGGGTTGTCGAATGCGCCGGGTTCGGTGCCGTTGAACGCCAGCTTGCCCAGGCCGGTGGGCGAGTAGAACGGCGCCTCGGCAGCGGCCGGCGGCGTCGGCTGGACCGGCAGGCTGCCCGGCATCAGGCCGGATGCCGCCTGGTTGTCCGGCAGCGCCTCATCCACCGGCGCATAGATCGGCCCCTCCGGCGTTGCCGCCTGGGTGTCGGACGGTATCACCAGGGGCGCCACGCCGGCCCGCTCGGCCGCCACCCGCTCGGCGTCCTCCAAAGCAAGCTGTCCCGCCCTGGAGCCCGGCGATATGTCCAGCGCGCGGCGCAGCAGCGGAATGGCGTCGGCCGGGTTGCTCTCGGCCAGCTTCATGGCCGCGTGCAGCGCCTCGTTCCACTCGTAGCGCATATAGCGGCGGCAATACTGCTCGAAGGTGAACGTGCCCTCGTCCAGCACCGGATAGCGGTGGTCCGGCAGCGGCGCCGCCATGCCGAAATGGCGCAGCACGCCGGGATGGATCGGCATCGCCCCCGGCGTGAAAGGCGCCTCTATCAGCGCCTCCGCCCGAACCCGCTCCACCCCCATGCGGCTGAACACGCAGCCGGCGATGTGGCGGAACAGCGGCAGACGCAGGCGCTGCGTGGTGGCGAACAGGTTCTGCTGGCGGAACTCGGCGGCCACGAAGCCGGCCAGGTCGAAGCCGGAACGCGCGTCCAGCGTGGCCAGCGCGTTCAGCGTCGAGTCCAGCAGCTCGTTCAGCCCGGCTTCCGTGGCGATGTCGAGCGCCAGGTAGCGGCGTATGGCCTCGTCCTCGCCCACCCCCTCGGCCATCATGGTGTCGAGGAAGATGTCGCCGAAATCGGCCGGGTAAGGTCCCTCGCGCAGCGCATCCGTGCCGGCGTTCCTGGGATGCGGCGAGCCGGCATAGGGCCACAGGAACTCGGCCTGCACCACGGGCACCGTCACCCGCTCGGCACTGGCCGGTATCAGATGGTCGGCCACGGTCTCCCCGGCCTGGGTCAGCTCGGTGACGACGATGTCCGCCGTCGCGATCACGCGATGCGCGGCCTCGCGCACCAGCGCCTCGGTGCCGATGAAGAACACGTCCTCGTCGCTGTCGCCGGCGATGTCGAGACGGTACGCCTTTGCCAGAGCTCGCGCCTGTACACCGCCGGCAAAGACTACCCGTCTGGTCATGCAGCCCCTCGCCACCCCGCGGACGTTCTGGCAATTTACACGATGAAAATCAATGCGTATCAATCGGTTTTTTCGGAGCTCGCATCAGGTTTGCGTCTTTTTTGAAAAGCGGAACCAAAAAGCTGCACTACCTGCAGGCGAAAACCAGCGTTCCGTAGGCGAAAGGAAAGACCGGCTCTTCTGAGGAGAGGCAAACCTAACCGTGGCGGAAGCCAGCCTGGTGAGCCAGCTCGCATGTTCTTGTGGCCTTCAAAGGGCTACAAGCCGCCAGAAGGCTATCAGCACGGATCTTGCAGAACTTTTGGTTCTGACGCTGGTCCGCCGGCTTGCTCTATCATGACGCAGCCGGCTGCCACCGCGGCCGTCAGGCACCAGACTTCCTGGTAGTTTCGTGCAAACCGCTTGCCTGCTCTTCTGGGGAACAGCTTTGGACTTCACCGGCCTCACAGTGCTTTGCCTTGGCGACGTCATGCTGGACCGCTTCCAGCATGGCGATATCGACCGCATCTCCCCCGAAGCACCGGTCCCGGTGATCCGGCTGCGGGAGACGCGCGAGATGCCGGGCGGCGCCGGCAACGTCGCCTGCAACATCGCCTCCCTGGGCGCCCGCGCCGTGCTGGTGGGCCTGGTGGGGCAGGACGATACAGGCGCCAGGCTGCACCGCATCCTGGCGCAGCGCCCCGGCATCGAGCCCGCGCTGATCGTCAGCGCCCGCCGGCCCACCATCTGCAAGACGCGCTTCATCGCCGGCCGCCAGCAGGTGGTGCGCGCGGACGACGAAAGCGGCGCCCGGCTGTTCGAGGAAGAGGCCGCGGCACTGATGGCCGCGGTGGACGCCCGACTGGCCGAAGCCGGCGCGCTGATCCTGTCCGACTACGGCAAATCCGCGCTGGAGCCTGCCGTGGTCGCCCACGCGATCGCCGCCGCGCGGCGCGCCGGCGTGCCCGTCTTCGTCGATCCCAAATCAGCCGATTTCACCCGCTACCGGGGGGCCACCTGCATCACGCCCAACCTCAAGGAGTTCGCCGCCGCTGCCCGCGGACCGTGCGGCACCGAGGACGAGATCGCCGCCGCCGCGCGCGACCTGCTGGAGGATTGCGCGGCGGACGCCATACTCGTCACCCGCTCCGAGCGCGGCATGACCCTGGTGGAGCGTACCGGCGAGGTCACCACCGTGCCGGCCCGCGCGCGCGAGGTGTTCGACGTCTCCGGCGCCGGGGACACTGTGATCGCCACGCTCGCTTTGGCGGTGGCCAGCGGCCGCACCCTGGCCCAGGCGATGCACATCGCCAACGCGGCGGCCGGCGTCGTCGTCAGCAAGCTCGGCACGGCGACCGCCAACATCGCCGAGGTGATGCACGAACTCTCCGCCCAGGCGGACAAGCTGGCCGGCGCGCCGGCGCCCGGGCTGCAGAGCATGGAATCGGCCCTGGGCATGGTGGAGCTGTGGCGCGAGCAGGGCCTGCGCGTGGGCTTCACCAATGGCTGCTTCGACATCCTGCACCCCGGCCACGTGGCCCTGCTGGCCGCCGCTCGCCAGGCCTGCGACCGCCTGGTGGTGGCGCTGAACACGGATGAGAGCGTGGCTCGCCTGAAAGGCCCCACCCGGCCGGTCAACACCCTGGCCCAACGCGCCCAGGTGATGGCGGCGATACGCTTCGTCGATTGCGTGGTGGGTTTCGCCGAGGACACGCCGCTGGAGGTGATCACCCGCTTGCTGCCCGACGTGCTGGTGAAGGGTGCGGACTACACCGTGGCCCAGGTAGTGGGCGCCGACGTGGTGGTGGCCAATGGCGGGCGCGTGGTGCTGGCTGAGCTGGTGGCGGGGCAGTCGACTACCGGGATTATTGCGCGAGTCGGGGGCCGCGCTGCTTAAGGCCAGGGGCTCTGCCCCTGGACCCCGCTAAGGACAGTCGTCCTTAGAACCTTTTACACGCACACCGACGCAATTGGGTCTGGGGCCAAGGCCCGGTCACGCGCAAGCGTGTTTCGCACGACGGGGCTTGGGGCAGAGCCCCAACTTTACTGCCACTTCAACCCGCTCACATCGAACATCGCCACCCGCTCCGCCTTCGAGGAAAGCCGCGCCTCCAGCGCCAGCGTGCGCGCGCTCGCCAGCCGGCTGACGAACCCGCCTGTATCAACCACCACCAGCGTCGCACTCTGCGGATCGGCCGAGCCCGATGCCTGGAACACGGCCGTCTCGCCGGCGTCGAAACTGGCACGCAGCTCGCAAACCTCGGCCACCTCGTCAAATGCCTGCCGGCTCAGCGTAATTACCACGCTGCGGCCGTAGGCGGGGCTCGCCCGCAGCTCCAGTACGCCAACGCTGCCACGCCCGCCGGAACCACCGCCTACCTCCAGGCTGCGGCTCAGCACCCGCGCGTGCCGCGTGGTGTCGTAGATCATCTCGTCCACTGTCTGGTAGTACAGCCACCCCGCTGGCGCGGCGCTGGCGAAGTCGCGCTGTGGCAGCGCGTCCTGCACCGCGGCCACATGCGCCATACCGCTGGCACTGGCCGGCCACGCCAAGTGGCAGCCGATCACCGCGCACTCGCCCAGTATCACCCCGACGAACAGGAATTTCAGACGGTTTTTCTTCGTCCCGCAACGCTCGCAAGTGCGCGAACCGAGCCGCAGCTTCATGCTGCAACGCTCGCATCTGCCAAGCGCCATCGCGTTACCCCTTAACAGACGTTAAGCGGAACGTAACGGCGCCGGTCCGGCCACCCTAATCACATGTCGCGGCGCAAAGCCGCCAGGCCGCCCATCGCCGGGCGCAGCACGTCCGGCACCGTCACGCTGCCATCCGCCTGCTGGTAGTTCTCCAGCACGGCGATCAGCGCGCGGCCCACCGCCACGCCGGAGCCGTTCAGCGTGTGCGCGTGGGCCACCGTCTTGCCATCCGTCCCCCGATAGCGCGCATTCATGCGGCGCGCCTGGAACGCGCGCGTGTTGGAACACGAGCTGATCTCGCGCCACATCGCCTGCCCCGGCAGCCACACCTCCAGGTCATGCGTGCGCGCGGCGCCGAACCCGGTATCGCCCGCGCACAGCAGCATGCGGCGATACGGAATTTCCAGCGCTTCCAGAACCGCTTCCGCACAGCGCGTCATGCGCTCGTGCTCGGCGTCGCTGTGGTCCGGGTGCGCGATGCTGACCAGCTCCACCTTGCGGAACTGGTGCTGGCGCAGCATGCCGCGCGTGTCGCGCCCCGCCGAGCCGGCCTCGCTGCGGAAACACTCGGTCAGCGCGGTGCGGCGTATCGGCAGCGCCGACTCGGCCAGGATGTCGCCCGCCACCATGTTGGTGATCGGCACCTCGGCGGTGGGTATCAGCCAGCGCCCGTCGGTGGTGCGGAACGAATCCTCGGCGAATTTCGGCAACTGGTTGGTGCCGAAGAACGCCGCCTCGTTCACCAGCGCCGGCACGCTCACTTCCGTGTAGCCGTGTTGGGTGGTGTGCATGTCCAGCATGAACTGGCCCAGCGCGCGTTCCAGCCTGGCCAGCGCGCCGTGCAGGATTGTGAAGCGGCTGCCGGATATCTTGGCCGCGCGCTCGAAATCCATCAGCCCCAGCGCCTCGCCCAGCTCGAAATGCTGGCGCGCCGGGAAGTCGAAGGCGCGCGGCGTGCCCCAGCGCTTCAGCTCGCGGTTGTCCGCCTCGTCCGTGCCGTCCGGCACCTCGCCGTCCAACACGTTCGGCAGGGCCGCCAGCGCCGTGCGCAGTTCGGCGTCCAGCTCGGCGCTGCGCCTGTCCAGCCGCTCCATCTCACCGCGCAATGCGGTGGCCTCCGCCTCCTGCACTTGCGTGTCGGCGCCGGTCCGCTTGGCCTGGCCGATCTCGCGCGCCAGCACGTTGCGGCGGGACTGTGCTTCCTGCTGCGCGGTGGCGGCCGCGCGGCGCTCCGCATCCAGCGCCAGAAGCGGGCCGGAGGCGCCCGGCAGGCGGCGGCGCACCATGGCGGCGTCGAACGCGTCCGGGTTCGTGCGTATCGTCTTGATGTCGTGCATTGGGGAAGGACGGCCTTCGGCGCTACGTGAAACGGCGGGCTGTGGTGGAGGCGAACCCTGCCTACACGTCCACCGGCTTCGGCTCCACCAGGCGCGCCGAGAAGATCGATATTTCGTACAGCGCGATCAGCGGCACCGCCAGGCCGGTTTGCGTAATAATGTCCGGCGGCGTCAGGATCGCCGCCACGATGAAACATCCGACATAGGCGTAGCGCCGGTATTTCCGCAAACCCCGCGAACTCACCAGCCCGACTTTCGCGCACAGCGTCAGCAGCACCGGCAGCTGGAACGCGATGCCGAATGCCATGATCAGCTTCATCACCAGCGAGAGGTACTCGCTCACCTTCGCCTGCAGCTCGATCTGCAGCACGTCCTTGCCGCCGGGCGTCTCGAAACTCAGGAAGAACTTCCACGCGAACGGGAACACGAAATAATACGCCAGCGCGGCACCCGCCACGAACAGCACAGGTGTCGCGATGAGGAACGGCGCGAAGGCGCGGCGCTCGCTGCGATACAGGCCGGGCGCCACGAACAGCCAGATCTGGCTGGCGATCACCGGAAACGCGATGAACGTGGCGCCGAAGAACCCGACTTTCAGATAGGTGAAGAACGCCTCGTACAGCGCCGTATAGATCAGATGCGGCTGCTCGCCCTTGGCTTCCATGATGTGCGCCAAAGGCTGCGCCAGAAACAGGTAGATCGCGCCGGAGAAGTGGTAGCAGACGAAGAACGCCAGCACGAACGCCACCGCAGACCACAGCAGCCGGCGCCGCAGCTCCACCAGATGTTCCAGCAGGGGCATCGGCTTGTCATGGATCGGATCGTCCGGAGCCTGCACGGCGTCGGGCATCGGTCAGCCCTGGCCGGCGTGGTCGGGCGCGGTGGCGTCAGGCGGTGTGGCGGCGGGTGTAGGCGCGGCGGGCGGTATGAACGCCGGCGCCGCCGCGGCCGGCGGGATGAACGCCGGTGCCGACTGGTCTGGCGCCGCGATGACCGTCTCCGGATGTGCCGGCACCGCGTGGGTCTGGTCCAGCGGCGTCATCACCGGCCGCACCGGATGGTCACGGAACGGATCGGCGAAGGCAGACCGCATCGTGTTGTCCGGGTCGATCGCGCGCTGCACCATCGCCTTGGGGTTCAGGCTGCGCAGCTCGTCGAACGAGGACTTCACGTCGCCCAGATCGGCCTCGCGTATCATCTCGTCCACATGGCCCTGGAACTCGCCCGCCATGCGGCGCAGCTTCTTGATGGTGTCGCTGACCGCCTTGATGGCCACCGGCATGTCTTTCGGCCCGATGGCGATAAGCGCCACCACACCAATCAGGGCGATCTCGGACCAGGCGAAGTCGAACATGGACGGGTCATACCCTGGGGTCGCGCCAGGCGGAAGGGCCAGGCGCCCTGCCTGACTGCCAGGCGTCTTGTCGCCTCAAGGTGGCGACGGACGGCGGGCTTTCCACCCCACCGGCCCCGCCTGCGCCGGCACGCGCCGGCCGATGCGAGAGGCCCGCTACTCCTCCGCCGCCTCCCCGCGCACCACCGTCTCCAGCACAAGCTCGCCCCGCTTCGGCAGCTCGCTCAGATCCCGCAGCCCGAACTGCGCCAGGAAGCCCGGCGTGGTCGCCCACAGGGTGGGCCGCCCTGGCACGTCCCGGTGCCCCGCCGGACGCACCAGCGCTGCCTCCAGCAGCGCGTCCAGCGTTGCCTGGCTTAGTGCCGCGCCGCGTATCTCCTCGATCTGCGCCCGGGTCACCGGCTGGTGCCAGGCGATGATCGCCAGCGTCTCCATCGCCACGCGCGGCAGCCGCCGCGGGCGAGAGATCACCCGCGTCAGCCGCGGCGCCAGGTCCGGCGCCGTGCGGAACTGCCAGCCCAGCCCGATCTCGGCCAGCTCCACGCCGCGTCCGGCATAGCGCGCCTGCACCGCCCGCAGCGTCGCCTCCGCGTCCACGTCCTCCGGCAGCAGGGCGGCAAGCGTGCGCGCGGGAACCGGGTCGGGGCTGGCGAAGACCAGCGCTTCGGCCAGGCGTAGGTGGTCCTCTGAGGGGTCGCTCATGGCCGGAACAAAGGAAGAAAGGCCTTCTTTTTTGAAAAAAAGGAGCAAAAAACTTCTGTCTGTCCGGTGCGCGCGTTGCAGCCATCCGCGACAGCGCATCCAAAAGCTTTTTGCTTCTTTTTCTCGAAAAAGAAGGCCTTGCTTTCGTCCCTCACTCCAAAGGTCCCGCCACCAGAATAGGCGCAAACGGTTCATCCTGCCGCAACCGCAGCCCGCCCCCGCGCGCCATCTCCAGCGAGGCGAGCAGCGTGCTGGCGATCGCCGCGCGGCGCTGCTGGCCGGACAGCGCGGCCGGGAGGAACACCTCCAGCGTGGTCCAGGGCGGTAGCGAGCCGAGCGTCGCCGACAGGCGGTGCAGCGCGTCCTGCACCGTCCAGAAACTGAGCTGCTTCGGCTGGTAGCTGACCTGTGCCGCCTTGCGCCGAAGCGCCTCCACATAGGCCCGCAGCAGCACCGGCAGGTCGGCGGCCAAGCGGGAGCGGTCCGTGGCGGTCAGGTCCTCCGCCGCACCGCGCCGGAACACGTCGATTCCCAGCACCGGGCGCGCGCCCAGCCAGGCAGCGGCCTGGCGCATGGCGGCCAGCTCGGCCAGCCGCGCCGCCAGCAGGTCGGCCGATTGCTCGCCTTCCGCAGCGTCAGGATCGTCCTGCGGCAGCAGCAGCCGCGATTTCAGCCAGGCCAGCCAGGCCGCCATCACCAGCCAGTCCGCCGCCAGTTCCAGCCTCACTTGCGCCGCACCTTCGACGATGGCCAGGTACTGCTCCACCAGCGCCAGGATGGAGATGCGCGCGAGGTCCACCTTCTGCGCCCGCGCAAGATCCAGCAGCAGGTCCAGCGGGCCATCGAACCCGTCCAGCTGCAGCAGGAGTTTTTCGGCCGGCGTGTCAGACATCGATGTCCGGGTCCGGCGGCACGTGCGCCAGCCTCAACAAATGCTCGTACGCCCAGGTAACCGCGGGCACCAGCGTGTCGCCCAGCGGGTTGAAGGCGATGCCGTTGGCCCGCAGCAGCGCCGGGCCGGCGGTCAGGAAGATCAGCACAAAGGCGATCCCCAGCCGCTCCAGCCGCGCCCATTGCCGCGCCAACGCCCATGGCAACACGCCCACCGCGATGCGTCCGCCGTCCAGAGGCGGAATGGGCACCAGGTTGAACATGCCCAGTACCAGGTTGAGGATGATGAACGTATCGACGGCCTGTAGCACGGACGGGGACAGGCCGGACAGGCGCAGCGAAAACGCCGCCAGCAGCGCCAGGCTGAAATTCATCACCGGCCCGGCGATAGCCACCACCGCCATCTGCTGGCGCGGGTAGCGGAACCGCATCGGATCGACCGGCACCGGCTTGGCCCAGCCGAACATGAACAGCACGTGGCCGACCGTGAGAAGCTGGCTGACCAGCAGGAAGCCGGGTAGCAGGATGGTGCCCACGCGGTCCACATGCACCAGCGGGTTCAATGACAACCGGCCGGCGCGCCGGGCCGTGGTGTCGCCCATCGCCCAGGCGGCGTAGCCGTGCGCGAGCTCGTGCAGAATGATTGCCACCATGACCAGGGCGGCGGTGACGGCGGCTTGTTGGATCAGGGTTAGCAAGGGAACGAAGGCCTTCTTTTTTGAAAAAAAAAGCAAAAAACTTTTGCTCCCTCGTCGGTACACGGATCAGTCCAATCTGTGAAACGACCGGCTGGTACAGCGTAAGGGACAAAAGTTTTTTGGTTCTTTTTTTCAAAAAAGAACCGCTTGCTTCTTTCATCAGGCCAGCAGCCCCGCCCGCTCATCCGCCAGCGCCGCCGCGTCCAGCCCCCCTGGCCCCACCGCGGCCCGCGCCGCCGCCAGCCGCGCCAGGCACGCAGACGAAGCTTCCGGCACCGCCTCCAGCACGCCGCGTGAATCGGCCAGCACGCCGGAGCAGTGCAGCGCCACGTCGCACCCCGCCGCCAGCGCGGCCGCAGCCCGCGTGCCTGGCGCGCCGGTCAGTGCTTCCATCGCCAAATCGTCCGTCACCAGCACGCCCGCAAAGCCGATGGCCTCCGGCGCGCGTATCACGCGGCTGATGATGGCGGCGGACTGGGTGGCCGGGTTGGTCATGTCCTGCTGCATGTAGCGGATATGGGCCGTCATCAGCCAGGGCAGCGTACGCAGGCGGCGGAACGGCAGCAGGTCGGTCTGGGACACGCCGTCCAGCACCGGCAGCTCCTTGTGGCTGTCGGCTCTGGCGCGGCCGTGGCCGGGCGCGTGCTTGCCCACCGGCTGCACGCCGGCCGCCAGCAGGCCCGCGGCATACGCGCCGGCAAGCTCGGCCACCACCTCCGGATCGTGCGAAAAGGCGCGGTCGCCGATCACGTCGTGCCCGTCCGGCGCCGCCACGTCCAGCACGGGGGCCGCCACCACGTCCAGCCCGGCTTGCGCGCAGTCCAGCCCGATCAGCGCCCCGGTCAGCCACGCCGCCCGCGCGCTGCGCAGCACTCGGACGGGCGGATGCGCGCGCCAGTGCGGCGGCCGCAGGCGCGCCACACGACCCCCCTCCTGATCCACCATCAGCACGCCTTCCGCGGGCAGCGCCCGCCGCAGCTCGGCCGTCAGCGCGGCAAGCTGCGCCGGGTCGGCCACGTTGCGGGCGAACAGGATGACGCCCAGCGGCTGCAGGTCGCGCAGCAGCGCCGCCTCGTCCGGCGAGAGCCGGAGGCCGCCAATGCCGATGATCGCCGGACGCATCGCGGCCACGCCCTTCTAGATTGGGGTTGGGCGCAAGGCAGCACGTGCCCTGGCCAGGCACTTCTGGCGGAGTGTTACACGCCCTCTGCCAGCCGCTTTCACCTGGGCCGTCCCGCCAGCCGCGCGCCTGGGCTCAGACGGCTGTTCCCCGAGCGCCGCCGGAGCCGGCACGGCGGCTCAGAACGCGGCGATGGAGCAATCCCCGCCTTTCGCCCGCACCTTGCCGCAGAACGCCGTCGCCGCCGCTATGTTGGCGAACCCGCCGGTGCGCAGGCGATACACCACCCGGCCCGCAACGGTGGCACGCTCCACCTCGGGCGTATGACCGTCGAACAGTCCGGGAATCTTCTCCGCCAGCTTGCCCCAATCCTGCTCGGCGGCCTGCTGGCTTTCGAACGCCGCAAGCTGCACGGCTGTGCCGGGCGGCTGGTCGGCGGCCGGCATGGCGGCCTGCACGGAGGCATGTTGCACGGGGGCCGCGGGCGCCACGGCAGGCGCCGGCGCGGCTACGGCGACAGGCGCGGGCGCGACGGGCGCAGCCAAGGCCTGCTCCACCGGCTTGGGCGCCGAGCGTATCTTGGCGCGCAGCGCGTGCAGCGCCGGTTTCTCCGGCTCGGGCGCCAGGCGCTCCGCACCGCCGCTCACCTCATCGGCGCCCGCCACCTTCATGCCACCCGGGTCCAGCGGCTTGATACGCACCGGCCCGCTCTGCGCCAGTATCACCGGCACGCCGTGATGGGCGTGGTGGGACATGCTGAACACGCCGATCACCAGGGCCAGCACGCCACCGAACCCGGCCGCCGCGATCGCCATGCGGCGCATGTCCGGATCCAACCCGCTGGCGGGTGCCGCGGGCCGGTAGGACGGGCGGCCAAAATTCTGGGTGATCTGCGGCACGTCTGACATCGGCAATTCCCTAACCGTCCCGCAACTCCTCGACGGGAACAACACCAAGCACGGCAAGACCGGACCTGATCACTACAGCAACCGAGGCCACCAAAGCCAGTCTCGCGAGCGTTTCCGCCGGCTGATCCTCCCGCAGAAACCGCAGCGTGGCCTCGGCGCGCCCCTGCTGCCACAATGTATTAAAGTCAGCCGCCAAGTCATAGAGAAAAAACGCTATTCGGTGCGGTTCATGCGCCAGGGCCGCGCCTTCCACCGTGCGCGGCCATTGCGCCAGGCGACGCATCATCGCCAGTTCCGCCGGCGCTTCCAGACACGCCAGATCCACATGCGCCAGCGCTGCCGGCGTGATCGCCTCGGCACCGAACATCGGCCCGGCCTTGCGCAGCACGGAACGGCAGCGCGCATGCACGTACTGCACGTAATAGACCGGGTTCTCGCGCGTCTCTGCCACCGCCAAGTCCAGGTCGAACTCCATCTGCGCGTCCGGCTTGCGCGTCAGCATGGTGAAGCGCACCACGTCGCGCCCCACCTCGTCGATCAGGTCGCGCAGGGTCACGAAGCTGCCTGCGCGCTTGCTCATCTTCACGGCCACGCCGCCGCGCACCACGTGCACGATCTGGCACAGCAGGACGTCCAGCGCGTCTGCGCCCTCGGCCAGCGCGCGCACCGCCGCCTTCATGCGGCTGACATAGCCGCCATGGTCCGCCCCCCACACGTCGATCATCAGCTTTGCGCCGCGCTGCGCCTTGTCGGCGTGGTTGGCGATGTCATTGGCAAAATACGTGTTGGTGCCGTCGGATTTCTTCAGCGGCCGGTCCACGTCGTCACCGAACTGGGTGGCGCGGAACAGCGTCTGCGGACGCGGCTCCCAGTCGTCCGGCGTCTTGCCCTTGGGCGGCTCCAGCACGCCCTCGTAGATCAGGCCGCGTTCCGCCAGCGTCGCGATCGCGCGCTCCGCCGCACCGCTGGCCAGCAGCGCGCGCTCGGAGGTGAACACGTCATGCACCACGCCCAGGGCCGCCAAATCCTCGCGTATGGCGGCCATCATCATGCTGATCGCCGTGTCGCGTACCGTGTCCAGCCACACTTCCGGCTCGGCCGGGGTCGCGTCCGGCCCGGCCAGCGCCGCGCCATGCGCCGCGGCCAGCGCCTCGCCCACCGGCACCAGGTAGTCGCCGCGGTATTGCAGGCCGCCAGGAACGGCGGCCGCATACGCCTCCTCGGTCAGCGTGGTGCCGAGCGCCTGCAGATAGCGCCAGTAGGCCGCCCAGGCGAGGGCCACCACCTGCGCGCCGGCGTCATTGACGTAGTATTCCTTTGTCACCGCAAACCCGGCCTTGGCCAGCAGGTTCGCGAGCGCATCGCCCACCACCGCACCCCGGCAATGGCCAATATGCAGCGGCCCTGTCGGATTGGCGGAGACATATTCCACGTTGACCGCCACGCCCTGCCCGGCAGCGCTGTCGCCATATGCCTCGCCGGCCGCCAGGATCACCGGCAGCTGCGCCCGGAAGCTAGGCGCGCTCAGCCGCAGGTTGATGAAGCCCGGCCCGGCCGGTGCGGCCTCCGCCACGTCCGGATTGGCCGCGAGGTCGGCTGCCAGCACCGCCGCCAGCTCGGCCGGCTTGCGGCCGGCAGACTTCGCGCACACCATCGCCGCGTTGGTCGCCATGTCGCCATGTGCCGCCTCGCGCGTCGGTGTCACTTCCACGCGCGCTGACACCTCGGCGGGCAGCGCCGGCACCGCGCGCTGCAGCGCGGCCAGCACGTGGGCCCGCATGTCGGCATACAGGTTCTGGCTCAAAATCTGGTCCTAGGAGGGTGGCGAACCGGCTTCTAGCCCAGCCGCACCCGGCGGGTAACCACGTAAAGGCAGGCCAGCAGCCCGGCCGCCGCCCTGGTAATTCCGCGGCACCCCGGTATCACCTCCACCGCCTGCGCGACTCTGGCTGCGCGCCGGCCCAAACAACAGGAGATGTCCCGTGTTCTCGCACATCATGATCGGCACCAACGACCTGGACCGCGCGAAAGCGTTCTACGACAAGCTGCTCGGCACGGTGGGCGTCCCGCCCGCCAACATCGACGGCAACCGGATGTTCTACATGACGAAGACGGGCATCCTGTCGATCACCAAGCCGATCAACGGCGAGCCCGCGACGAACGCCAACGGCATGACGATCGGCTTCGCTACCGACTCGCCCGAACAGACGCGCGCCTGGCACGAAGCCGGTTTGGCCGCCGGCGGCACCGATTGCGAGGACCCGCCCGGCGTGCGCGAAGGCGGCCTCGGCAAGCTGTATCTGGCCTATCTCCGCGATCCGGACGGGCACAAGCTCTGCGCGCTGCATCGCATGTAAGGGCGCGCAGCAGGCACACCGCGGACCCGCCAAGCTGGCGGGTTCACCGCCTGGACGGGCCCGGTGGGCCGCTGGCCGCTTTTCTGATGCCGAGGGGCGGAAACCCCTTCTGTCACCGACTGTGGGTCTGCCCGGAAGTCGCGGGTGCCCTGGCGCCGAACCCCATTCCGTAGAATTGCTGGTGACAGACACTCAACCCCGCACGCCACTCCGGACGCCAGAATGATCCTGCCCGAACCCTTCCACGCGTTCAGCATCAGCCGGCTGGCGCACAAGCTGAAATCCGAAGGCCGGGCCGTGCTGCACATGGAATTCGGCCAGCCTTCCACCGGGGCGCCGAAAGCCGCCATCGCGGTGGCCCACCAGGTGCTGGACAGCGAGGCGCTGGGATATTGGGAAAGCCCGGCGCTGAAAGCGCGCATAGCCCGCCTGTATGCCGAACGCTACGGCATCGAGGTCACCGCCGGCCAGGTGCTGCTGACCTGCGGGGCGTCGCCGGCGCTGGTGCTGGCGCTGGCATCCAACTTCCGGCCCGGCGACCGCATCGCCCTCGCGCGGCCCGGCTACGTGGCCTACCGCAACACGTTGCGGGCGCTGCACATGCAGGCCCACGAGGTGCCCTGCGGGCCGGAGATGCGCTACCAGCTATCCGCCAGGCTGCTGGCCGGGATGGACCCGCCGCCCGCCGGCATCATCATGGCCAGTCCTGCCAACCCGACCGGCACGATCATCGAGCCGGGTGAGATGGCCGCGCTGGCCGCCATCTGCCGCGAGCGCGGCACCAGGATTATCTCGGACGAAATCTACCATGGGCTGAGCTACGGTGAACCTGCGCGCTCGATGCTGGAGTTCGCCCCTGACGCCACGGTGATCAGCAGCTTTTCGAAATACTACAGCATGGCCGGCTGGCGCCTGGGCTGGCTGATCGTGCCCGCCGGCCGCTTCGACCTGACCTGGGCGTATGCCGGCAACATGTTCCTGACCCCGCCCAGCCTCAGCCAGCACGCTGCCCTCGCCGCAATGGACAGCCACGCCGAGCTGGACGGACATCTTGCAACCTACCGCGAAAACCGCAGGCTGCTGCTGGAAGCGCTGCCCGCGTCGGGGCTGACCGCGATCGCCCCGCCCGATGGCGCCTTCTACATCTATGCAGATGTCGGGCACCTGACCCAGGATAGCCTGGCCTTCTGCACGCGGCTGCTGAACGACACCGGAGTGGCCATCGCGCCGGGCATCGACTTCGATCCGGTCGAAGGACGGCATTTCATTCGCATCAGTTTCGCGGTTTCCACGGCGGAAGTGCGCGAGGCGATCGCGCGGCTGGTGCCTTGGCTTGCTGGCGCGGCCGGGCGGTAAGGCTGAAGGAAGGCCTTCTTTTTCGAGAAAAAGAAGCAAGCTTTTGGTCCGCTGTCGCGGCTTGGTGACACGTACGCCTGAGGCGCTGCCTGCGTGCTTAGTGTCTGTTGAAAACCCGACCAAGTGATTCGGCTGGCCGTCATTTTCGACCATCGGAGCACAGGAAATCGCCGTCAGATGGCCGCCGGGGCGAGTTTCAAACGGGCACTTAGGGCTCGTGGTTGCCGAAGATCGCCTGCTCTATTGCGGCCAACATCGCGTGCGCGGCGGCCATGTGGAGCTGCTGCACCACCTGCGCGTTTTCTGACGGCGCACGCAACACGTGGTCGAAGCTCCCCGGCATCGCCCCGCCCGCCTGCCCCGAGAATCCGAGTGTTGCCATGCCCATCCCACGCGCCGCTTCGGCCGCCAGGATCAGGTTTCTGGAGTTGCCGGAGGTGGAAAACGCGAGCAACACGTCGCCAGGCCTGCCCAGGGCACTCACCTGGCGCGCGAATACGGTCTCGAAGCCGTAATCATTGCCGCACGCGGTCAACACCGGTCCGCTCTCGCTCAACGCCAGCGCAGCGAGCGGCGCCCTGTCGATCATCAGCCGGCTCACATATTCGGCGGCGACATGCTGCGCATCCGCGGCGCTGCCGCCATTACCGGCGATCAGCAGCTTGCCGCCGGCCCGCAGGCTGGCGGTCACCATCCGCGCCGCGTCCTGCAGCATGGCGACGCAGGCCGCGTTTTCGGCCAGGGAGGCGGTCGCCCTGGCGGAGCGTTGCAGATAGGCTGAGACATCGTCTTGCATGGACGCTCGTCTGCCCCATGACGGCCCGTTTTGAAATGGCCGATGCGGGCCGGCCGCCTGCAATCCTGCAAGAGCACGGGTTTCTGGCCTTGTGCAGTCGCACCAGCCGAGCTGGTCCTAACCGATCAGCGCGCTTGCGCAACTTCAGCATAGAGCCATCTGTTGACTGGCTCACCTGAGCCAGACGTAATGATTTCAGGAGAAATAACCATTTTTTGAGACTTGCCGGTGAAGTTGTTGCGAAGTAGCATACAACTCATGACCTGACTCTCCGTTGGAAGAGGTTCGGAAGCGAAGCGGTATCCGACCATTCCGGCTGGCCAATCCACGGGCATCTTTCGACGGAGTCTGCATGATAACCACGCTCATCCTTATCTTCCTGTTCAATGGCCAGGAAGTCCGCATCGAACGGCCTATCGACATGGCAGCCTGCGCCAGCCAGACGACCGCGCAGATTCAGGCCGCGGAAGTGTTGCACGACCATCCGAAATACGTCTGGGATCACCGGTGGAGCTGCCGGATCGGCCGCATGGAAAAACAGGCCTGATTCTGCTTAGGCTGTCTTCGGTATCTGTTTGTAAGCCTTCTCCAGCGGCGGAGCTTCAGGCGCCTGTGCACCTGGTCCGAAGAACGCGATCCGCCTCGTTGCTCTGAAATGCAGCCGGGTGTGACAGCCGTCAGTGGTCCGCCAGGTTTATCATGCTGAACGGGTGCGCCGGCACCGGACAGGACGCTGTTTCGGCAGGCTTGAGCGTCCGCAGATCGCTAAGCCAGCAGCGGTCCAGGATCGAGCAGTAACATAGCCGGAAAGTAATGTCGGCCAGGTGCGAGTCGAAGTTGCTGAACACGGCGGCATCGGCGGCGCTCCTGTCCATGCTGATCATCGTGCGGCTCTGGTCGGGCCGGATCACGTTGCCAGCGACGTCGCCCAGGCCGATACCGAGGGCCATGCGCGCATGCGCGGCCTTGGTGTCCGCCGACAGGCCGCAGCAGCGTTGCAGCAGCTCCGTCGCGTTACCCACGGGTCTGCCCGCGTAGAACACCTCGAAGCTTTCCACCTTGGCAGGACCGACGCCCTCGTTACGGACATCCACGCTGACGAGCGCGTTCGTGCCGGTCAGGCGGCGTTCCTCGTCCACCTCCATGAACGGCCAGGAATTAGCCGCCAGAAGCTCGCGCTGTATCGATTCGCCGCGCATGCCGATGACCAGCGACACGAGCGAGATGAAGATGGCGGCGCTGGCCGCAAGGAAATCGAACCAGAAGCGGCCGGTGCGGCGCGGGGCGCCCTGTATCTCGTCCGGGGTGATGATGCGGTCCGTGTCGGGCATTGCGTGTCCAGGAAGAAACGGTTGCGCATTCGGCTGCCTGGCGAACAATCGGCCGCCGCCATCGTTGCCGCCGTATGGACCGTTTATGGACTCCGCGCCGCGTACTGGCCACCCCGTCCGCCCTTGCTTTGCCGGAAGGCCAGGCGATGGCGGAGCGCGCAGTGGCGGCCGGCGCCGAACTGGTGGCGTTGAAGGCTGACCGCCTGACCGGCCTGCCGGACGCCTACCGCGACGCCAAGACCACCATGGCGATCGTCACCGCCAGCCCGAGCCGCAGGCGCCTGCAGCCGATCCCGCCGAGTGCCGACTGGCGCTTCGACCTGGCAGAGGGCTGTCCCGCCCATTGCGCCTATTGCTACCTGGCCGGCTCGCTTGCCGGCCCGCCGATCATCCGTGTGTATGCGAATTTGGGCGAGATACTGGCGGAGTTGCCGGCCGCCGTGGGCCAGGGGCGCGTCACGTCCGCCTCGGTGGCGCGCGCGGCGGAGGGCACCACGTTCGAGTGCTCCTGCTATACGGACCCGCTGGCGCTGGAACACCTGACCGGCAGCCTGGCCGCCTGCATCACCCGCTTCGGCGCCTGGGAGGCGCCGGTGCAGCTCCGCTTCACCACCAAGTTCGCGGCCGTGGGGCCGTTGCTGGGCCTGCAACACAACCGCCGCACGCGCGTGCGCTTTTCGGTCAACGCGCGCGCCGCCGAACGGCACGAAGGCGGCGCGCCGCGCATGGCCGCGCGCCTGGCGGCGCTGCGCCAGATGGCACAGGCAGGTTATCCGATCGGCCTGACGGTGGCGCCCATCATGCGCGTGCCGGACTGGGCGGCGGCCTACGACACCCTGTTCGCCGATGTGGAGACGGCGCTGCGTGGCGTGCCGGATGTGGATTTGACGGCGGAGCTGATCACGCACCGGTTCACACCCAAATCCAAAGAGGTTCTGGCCGGCTGGTATCCCGGCAGCAGCCTGGAGATGGACGAAGCCGAGCGGGCGCGGAAGATGACGAAGTTCGGCTCGGTGAAATGGGTGTTCCCGAAGGAACAGATGGCGGAGATGCGTGCCTCGGTGGAGGGCTCGCTGGTGCGGCACCTGCCGGCGGCGAGGCTGTTGTATTGGACGTGAGAGGACGTTATAGTAGCGAAAGGAAGCAAGGAGTTCTTTTTGGAAAAAGAGAACCAAAAGACTTTCGCTCCCTGTAGGCGGCTGAAGGACAGGTGCGCGACAGCGGAGCAAAAGCTTTTTGCTTCTTTTTCTCGAAAAAGAAGGCCTGCCTTTCTCCCATGCAAATCGGCGAAATCCTGGTAGCGCAAGGCCTGGTCAGCCTGGCCGACATGGCCACCGCGCACGAACGCCACCGCCGCGCCGGCGGGCGGCTGTCGGACGTGCTGATTGAGATGCGCCTGCTCTCCCAGGATGCGCTGCTGGGCGCACAGGAGCAGGTGAGCGCCACCGCACCGCTGCAGCCGCGCAGCCTGGCCGAGACGGGCGTGAACACGCAAAATCTGCTGGGCCTGATGCTGCGCTTCATGGCGCTGGAGTCACGCGAGACCGCGGCCGAGATCATGGCGGCCATGAAGCTGCCCTACGGCATCGTGGAACGGCTGCTGGACGAGGCGCGCAACAGGAGCTGGGTGCAGGCGATGGGCATCGGGTTGACGGGCCATGCCGCGGAGCCGCGCTACACGCTGAGCCAGGAAGGGCGCAGCGCATTGGCGGACGCAATGCTGCAGAGCCTGTATATCGGCCCGGCACCTGTGCCGCTGGAGGTGTTCCAGGCGCAAGTGATGCGGCAACGCCTGGTGCGCGAGCGGCTGACCGCCGCTTCGTTGCGTAGCGGGATGGGCGGGCTGGCGATGCCCGACCACTTCCTGCGCAAGCTGCTGCCGGCGATCAACGCCGGCAGCTCGATCCTGCTGTTCGGGCCGCCCGGTAACGGCAAGACGAGCGTGGCCTCGCGCATCGCCGCGCTGTTCCGCGAAGTGATCTACGTGCCGTACGCGGTGGAGATCGCGGGCCAGGTCATGCGCGTGTTCGACCCTGGGCTGCACATGCCGGTGGTCAGCGAGGAGGACCGCGCGCTGCTTGGCAGCGAGGGGCTGACGAGCGTGGCCTTCGACGACCGTTTCGCCCTCTGCCGCCGGCCTTTCGCCATGGCGGGCGGCGAGCTGACGATGGAAATGCTGGACCTGCAGTTCGACACGCACACGAAGTTCTATGACGCGCCGCTGCACGTGAAGGCGCTGGGTGGCGTGTTCCTGATCGACGATTTCGGCCGCCAGCGCATGGATCCGAAGGAGCTGCTGAACCGCTGGATCGTGCCGATGGAAAGCCGGGTGGATTACCTGAAGCTGCATTCCGGCAAGAGCTTCAGCTTCCCCTTCGACGAGCTGCTGATCTTTTCGACCAATATCGATCCCAAGGAGATCATGGATCCGGCGCTGCTGCGGCGTATCCCCTACAAGATCAAGCTGTTCGCACCTGAGATGGACGAGTATCGCGCCATCTTTGCAATCGAGGCGGAGAAGCGCGGGCTGACGCTCGCGGACGGCTTGGTGGATTACGCGGCCTCTCTGCTCCTGAAAGGTGGGTTCGGGCTTGCGTATTTCCAGCCGAAATTCGTCTGCGAGCAGGCGGCGGAGATGTGCCAGTCGTTCGGATTGGAGATGGTGGTGACGCGGGAGCTGGCGGCGGAGGCGTTGTCAAATTTATACGTGCAGATCGCGGATTTGGCGGGGGAGTGAGAAAGGCCTTCTTTTTTGGAGACAGAAGCAACATTCTCAACCGATGGATTGCAGCGCGTCAGAATCGATTGCGTGAAGAATTATTGTGTCAAGCAAGAATCGCCAGTAATAAGCAACCGAGCACGTGCTGTCTCCACATGCCGCGACAGCGCTGGCATTCTTTGCTTCTTCTTTTCAGAAAAGACGGTTTGCTATCCTCCCGACCCCACCCGCTCGAACCGCGCCCGGTCCGCCGGAAGCAGCCGCACCGTCACATGCGCCGCCTGCTCGTCATCCTCGCGGCCGATCACTTCGCCATGCTCGTACAGCCAGGCCAGCCGCGCCCCATCCGAGTGCTCGATGTCGTAATCCGCCTGCTCCATGCCGGCGGCAATCCGCGCGTCCAGCATGGCCTTCAGCGCGTCCAGGCCCTCGCCGGTGATCGCAGATACCGCAACGCTGCCGGGCTTGGCCGGCAAAGCGTGCGCGCCGCCCAGCAAATCCGCCTTGTTCAGCACCTCGATCGTCCGGTCGCCGAAATCCTCGTCCAGCGTGCCGTCTTTGGCCATGCCGTCCAGCACCGCCAGCACGTCGGCGCGCTGCGCGGCGCTGTCCGGGTGCGCCGCGTCGCGTACGTGCAGGATCACGTCCGCCTCGGCCACCTCCTCCAGCGTGGCGCGGAAAGCCGCCACCAGTTCTGTCGGCAGCTCGCTGATGAAGCCTACGGTGTCGGACAGGATCACGCGCCGGCCGCTCGGCAGCACCAGCCCGCGCATCGTCGGATCAAGTGTTGCGAACAGCTGGTCCTGCGCGTGCACTTCGGCGCCGGTCAGCGCGTTGAACAGGGTGGATTTGCCGGCGTTCGTGTAGCCCACCAGCGCCACCATGGGGAACGGCACGCGCTTGCGGGCGCTGCGGTGCAGGCCGCGCGTCCGGCGCACCTGCTCCAGCTCGCGCTTCAGCTTCACGATCCGGTCGGTGATCAGCCTTCGGTCCGCCTCGATCTGCGTCTCGCCGGGGCCGCCCAGGAAGCCGAAGCCGCCGCGCTGGCGTTCCAGATGGGTCCAGGACCGCACCAGGCGCGAGCGCTGGTAGTCCAGATGCGCCAGTTCCACCTGCAGCGAGCCTTCGCGTGTCACGGCGCGCTCGCCGAAGATGTCCAGGATCAGGCCGGTGCGGTCGATCACCTTGCAGCCCCAGTTACGCTCCAGGTTGCGCTGCTGCACCGGGCTTAACGCCGCATCGACGATGGCCACGGTCACCTGTGCTTCGGCAAGATGGGCCTTCTCCGCCTCCATCTGCCCGGAGCCGAGCAGGGTAGAAGGCCTGCGGCCGCGCAGCGGCAGTATGGAGGTATGCACGACGACGAGGCCGATGGAGGCTGCGAGCCCGACTGCCTCCGCAAGCCTCGCCTCTGCTGCCCGGGATGGGTCTACCCCGGTGCGCTCGGCCGAGCTCGGCCGTTCCCAGGGCAAGATGACCGCGGCGCGCGTAGGCGCCGGCCGGCCGGCATGCGTGCGCTCCGGGCGCAGCACCGCCGTGTCCTGTTCGACAGCCGTGGTCTCACCGACCGTTCCGGGATCCTCGCCAGAAATCCCGGAGCCTTCGTCAGAAATCGCTTTCGGCAGGACTATCCTCCTTGGCCGCCGCGCCCTCCCTGGCTGCATCGAACAGCTGAATGGGCGCGCCCGGCATGACGGTGCTTATGGCGTGTTTGTAGACTAGCTGCGTGTGGCCGTCCCGGCGCAGCAGCACGGAAAAATTATCGAACCAGGTGATGATGCCCTGCAGCTTCACACCGTTTATCAGGAACACCGTCACCGGCGTCTTGGCCTTGCGCACGTGATTGAGGAAAACGTCCTGCACGTTTTGCGGTTTTTCAGCAGCCACGAGGTTTGCCCTTCTTGTTTGCGCGGCCCTGCGTTGGTGCGGGCCGTGTCGACCGTTGACCCTGCAAACCCCATGCCGGGCTGTGCGAGCCTTAAGTTCGTTGCATCGCAACGTAGGCAGTTCCGTGGGAAAAAGAACTGAAAACGTCCCTCGCCCGGCGGATAGCGCCTATGCAGCAGCCACCCGGCGCGCCATCAACTCGAAAAGCATCCGTGCCACCGGGCCGGTCTTGCCCGTGCCCACCACCGTGCCGTCCAGCTGCAGGACCGGCTTCAGGAACGAGGTCGCTGAGGTCAGGAACACCTCGCGCGCGGCACGCAGCTCTGCCAGCGAAAACGCCCGTTCTTCAAGCACCACGCCGGCGCGCTGCATCTCCTCGATCAGCGCAGCCCGCGTGCAGCCGGGCAAAATGGCGTGGCTCAACGGCCGGGTGCGCAAGGTGCCGTCCGCGTCCACGATCCAGACCGAGGTGGACGCGCCCTCTGTCACCATCGCGTCCTCGTCGTACAGTATCGCTTCGCCGGCGCCCTGCACGCGCGCCGCCTGGCGCGCCAGCACGTTCGGCAGCAGCCCCACAGACTTGATGTCGCACCTGTCCCAACGCTGGTCCGGCAGTGTAACGGCGCTTATCGACCAGCCATCCAGGCTTTGCGGAAATGCCGGGGCGCGATGGAGCGTCACCACCAGTGCCGGCCTGGTGCCGGGGGCGGGAAACGCGTGCTCCCGCTTGGCCACACCGCGGGTGACCTGGATGTAGAGCAGGCCGGCGCGGCGGCGGTTGCGCGCGACGACCTCGCCCAGCACCACCGCCAGCGCCCGGCGTGCCACGGGCCAGCGTATCTGCAGCTCTCGCAGGCTGCGCGCGAGGCGGTCCAGATGCAGGTCCAGGTCGATCAGCCGGCCGCCATGCAAATAGGCGACCTCGTACACGCCGTCGGCGAACTGGTAGCCGCGATCCTCAATATGCACCACGGCCTGTGCGTGAGGTACGTAGCGGCCGTTCACGTAGGCTATGCGGCTCATGAGGCAGGAAAGCCTTCTTTCTCGACGAGAAGAAGCAGGATCTCTGCGTCCCCGCTGCCGGCGCGGCGGGCATCCCCTGCCTCAGCCGACGCCCGCGATACAGAAAAGCAAGCTCCCTTGCGCCCATTCACGTCAAGCCGCGTCTTCAGCCCCGTCCTGCCCGGCCTGTTCCACGTAGGCCGGCGCTGGGCCGTTCGCCATCGGCGGCTGCTCCTCGCCTTCCTGCCCGTCGCGCTCGCGCCTTGGCTGGCCGTTCTGATACTGGCCATTCTGCTGGTGGCCCTGATGCTGCGGCTGGCCGCCATGCGCCTGGGCGTTCTGCTGGCTGGCCTGGTTGATGGCATTCAGGATGCGAAAGTAATGCTCGGCATATTGGAAGTAACTTTCCGCCATGACGCGGTCGCCTGACCCCGTCGCATCACGCCCGAGCTGCAGGTATTTCTCGAACAGTTGCTGTGCCGTGCCGCGAATACGCAGATCCGGCCCGCTGCTGTCGAAGACATGGTTCCTGTTGAGCGGGATGTTGCCGCCATACTGGCGTGGGCTTCCGCCCCCGCCGCCACCACCGCCGCCGCCACCGTTACGATGGGAGCGTCCGCGCATGCGTTTCATGTTCATCCGATTACAATGTGCTTCCCTGTTGCAGCGCCGGCCCGTTCGGCTGCGGCCGGAAAGGGCTGCGAGCGAAACCTTCTATGGGCGGTCACCAGTTTGCCTTGCGGCTACGAACCATGGTCAGGTGGCCGAATCGGCCCTGTCCGACACCTAGTTCCGCAACGTGCCCGTGGCCGTAGCAAGTAAAATCCACATTGGGCACGCATCCGCGCGCGGCCGGACCCTAACCCGAAGCGGCGGTCCTGCCAAACATTTTCTATGCCGCCCCCGCACGCGTGAGTACCACGGCCCGTGCGATCCCGCCGAGATCGGCCCTGGCTTCCAGCTGGGCGAGATCGGCCCGTGCCGCAAGCCCGCGCACAGCTTCGTCCTGCCCGGCGCCCACTTCCAGCACCGCCACGCCGCGCCGGTCCAGCAGGTTCGGCAGAGCGGGCAACAGGCGCCGGTAGGCGTCCAGCCCTTCTGCGCCGCCATCGAGGGCGCAAGCAGGCTCGAACAGCCGCACCTCAGGCATCAGCCCCGCCAGCGCGCGGGTTTCGATATAGGGCGGATTGCACAGGATAAGGTCGAATTGGCCGCGCAACGCGGCTGCCCAGTCGCCGGCCAGGAAGGCGCATCGGGCCGCCATCCCGTTGGCCGCCGAATTGCGCGCAGCCAGGCGGCACGCTGCCGGTGACAGATCCACACCCACCCCGAACGCGTCCGGGCAGGCAGACAGCACGGCGAGCAGCAGGCAGCCCGTGCCGGTGCCAAGATCCAGCACGCGTCTTGCCGCCGGCGCATGTGCCAGTGCCGCTTCAACCAGCGTCTCGCTATCCGGCCGCGGCACCAGCGTGTCCGGCGAGACCTCCAGCTCCAGGGTCCAGAAGCCGCGCCGGCCGGTGATAAGCGCCAGCGGCTCCCGCGCTGCACGCCTTGCAACCAGGCGAGCATACGATGCTTGGCCGATCTGCCCGGCCGGATCCAGCAGCTGGCCCGGCGGCAGGCCAAGCAGGTGAGCCGCGAGCAGGCGTGCCTCGCGCCGCGGCTGCTCCACGCCGGCATCTTGCAGAAGCCGGCACGCCCAGGCGAGTGCGGCGCCGAGCGGCATCGCCTTTTCCGGCGCTGCTGCGTTATCCTGCGCTGCAAGCACAGGATCATGAGGCGTAGATGCGTCTGCCGAACCCATTCCTAATCCTGTCCGCCGCCTTGCTGGCAAGCCTGCCCGCCGCCGCCGGCGCGGTGGGCAGCACGGTCAGCTTCCACATCTCCGACGAGACCGACCCCGCCGAGATCACCGAGGCCACGACGGTGTTCATCAACGGCCAGCTCGTGGCGCATTTCGAGCTTTCCGCCACCCACCCATCCGGCAACGTGGCGGTCACCGTTCCGGCAGCGGACCGCTATGAATATGCGCTGTGCGGCCGCATCACCATACGCGCGGCAGACGGACACAGCGAAACCCATGTGCTGGACGACGGCGCCACGATGACCGACCCTGCCGGACGCAACCTGGAAGCGCTGGCATCCGACGGGTTCACCACCTTCTTCCTTGCGGAGCGAAGCGCTGGGCCGGCCGGGGCGCCCACGGACCTGCACAAAACGAATGTCTGTGCGATCCCCACGTCGTAGGAGAGAACGGGCGCTGCCCGTCCGAAAAGCAGCAGGGGCGTCGAGACGCGCCGAAGCGCGCCTGCCGGGGCGCGCTAGAACTTCGCCGAAAGCGCCAGGGAGCCGAAGTTGAACAGCGATTTCTCGTGCTTGAACTCCGAACTCTGCCAGGTCTGCGTGTAGGTCAACCGCACCCCGTAATACAGGACGGCCAGCCCGCCCTCGAACTCGCCCACATCCCAGATGTGGTGAACGTCACGTGAGTCGCTGCGAAACGTGCTGCCGTCCAGGGTGACGTCATAGCCCACCGCCTGGCCGTCCGCGCCGGCGAACGCGTACCAGGCAAACGGCCGCGCGTTGGTATAGGCGTCCGAGCCGTTCAGCCCGGGCTCGATGCGCGCCGTGCCGAAATCGCTCTGCAGCCCCTGCCCGAAGCGCAGCACCCCGCCCACCTGAACGTAGTCGCGTATGTCGCCTATGCTGACGGTGGCCGAGGGCAGCGCATCGGTCTCGAACGGCCCGAACTGCGCCACCGGAATGCGGTAGGTGCGCTGGCCGAGCAACTGGAAGGCCGGCTGGTCGGGCAACTGGTAATGCCAGCCGCGGTTCTGCGTATCGCCGATGATGCTGTGGAAGCCGTTCTGCACCTCTTCGCCCAGCGCCGCCGGTCCCACCACGCCCAGGCTCAGGCTGACAAGGTCGCGGGAGCTCGCAGTGTCATGCACCAGCCCGGCGGTGGCGATCAGCACGCCGGCATAAGGGTGGTCATCCACAGGCGGCGGGCTCAGCTGGGTGTCGCGCGGCGTGAAGATGCTCTGGCTGATCTCCAGGCTTAGCCGGGTGGTTCCGTCGCCCCAGATGTTGCGTCCCAGCGCGGCCACCGGGCCCACCACGTCCTGCCCGCTCGTCCAGCCGAGCCGCAGGCCGCTGGTGTAATACTGATCCGAGGTGCCCTTCAGCGTCGATACCGCGTCGTTCTCCACCTGGATGGTGTAGATGCTGTCCTGGTCCAGCGGCGGCGCGGCGATGGCGGCGCCGCTCGCCAGCACGGAGGTCAGGGTCAGGCACCAGGTGCGAACGCGCATGCTTGCTTCCACTTCACAGATCGCCGGCGGGTTTAGGCTGGGGTAGGCGAGGAAGAAAGGCCTTCTTTCCTGATAAGAAGCGCTTCGCGCCGCCGCTAGCGCCACGGCGTGCGGCGGTGCTGCCAGCGGGCGCACCTGCAGACGCGGCATGGATGCTGGGCAGGCTTAGGCGCAAAGTCGTCTTCTTTCTTCCTCTACCCGGAGTCGGCACATGCCAGCCCAGTCCGCGTTCGGCAAAATCACGAACGTGTTCGTCTATCTGTTCGAACGGCTGCTGCCCGATCCGTTCGTCTTCGCCATCCTTCTGACGCTGCTGACGGCCGCCCTGGCCTTCCTGCTCGCCCCCCACGCAGCGCCAGGCGAAATACTCACCGCCTGGTATGGCGGCATCTTCCAAATCTTTCAGTTCGCCTTCCAGATGGTGCTGATACTTGTCACCGGCTACGCGCTCAGCACGTCGCGCCCGGTGGCCGGGCTGCTGGCCCGCACGGCGCTGCTGCCGCGCACCGCCGGCCAGGCGGTAGCGCTGACCATGGTCGTCTCGATGGGCGCCAACCTGCTCAACTGGGGCTTCGGCCTGGTCGTATCGGCGCTGTTCGCCCGCCAGATCGCCCGCCGAGTCAGGGTCGATTTCGCGTGGCTGATGGCGGCGGCCTATGGCGGGTTCCTGATGTTCCCGCCCGGTCTCTCCAGCTCCATAGCGCTGGCCGAGGCCACGCCGGGCAGCGCACTCAACATCACCCAGAAGATCACCGGCCAGGTCGTCCCGCTGTCGCAGACCCTGCTGCCCTGGTTCAACATCCTCCCCACGCTGCTCATCATCGTGGTGCTTCCGGTGATCTTCGTCCGGTCCGGTCCCGCGGAGGCGGACATCATCCCGGCCGATGCCGCCCGGCTGGACGCGGAAGATGCCGAGACCGGCCCCCAAGCACATGCCGGCGGGCTGGCCGGCGCGCTGGACCGCGCCTGGATACTCAACGCCGCGATCGTGGCCGCGATCGCCGCCTATGTCGGACGCGCTCTGGCCCAGGGCGCCTTCCATCTCGACATCAACATGCTGATCCTGATCTTCCTCGGCGCCGGGCTCGCCCTGCACGCGCGGCCTGTCGCCTACGCGGCCGCCCTGCAGAAAGCCGCCCGCGTCACCGGCCCGCTGCTGCTGCAATATCCGTTCTACGGCGGCATCATGGGCATCATGACGACGACCGGTCTGGCGGGCGTCATCGCCACGCTGTTCGTGCGGGTCTCCACCCCGCACACCTTGCCGTTCTGGGGCTTCGTCTCGTCCATAATCATCAACCTGTTCGTGCCGAGCGGCGGCGGCCACTGGGCCGTGCAGGGCCCGTTCATCGTGCCGGCCGCCGCAACCCTGCACGTTCCGCAGGGATTGGCCGCGATGTCGGTGGCCTACGGCGAGTGCGTGGCCAACATGATACAGCCGTTCTGGGCGCTGCCGCTTCTTGCCATCGCCGGCATCGGCGTTCGCCGCGTGCTGGGGTTCAGCGTGATCAGCTTCCTGGTGTCACTCTTGGTCTACGGCGCGGCGATGCTGGTATTTGCCTAGGCCCGCGCGAGATGCTGCGCTGCGTGTCCTGGGTGGGTAAAGCAGGCCTTCTTTTCTGAAGAAAAGAAGCAAAAGACGTTTGCTCCTGTCGACGCTGCAACGTAGCGCCAATTCAGAACTGCATCGAAGCTGCAGATGCGGGGAAGCAAAATTTTTTGGTTCTTTTTTTCAAAAAAGAACTGCTTGCCTTCCTTCTGCCAACCTAATTCCCAGCCACCTTGTCGCCACGGAAACTAGGCAGATCGCGCACATCCCAACCGCCGCCCAGCGCGCGCACCAGTGCCACGTCCGCCAGCACACGGCGCGTGCGCAGATCGGTTGCCGCCTGCTCGCTCTGCAGCTCGGCCGTCTGCGCAATCACCACGTCCAGGAAGTTCGTCGCCCCGTCCTTGAATAATGTCGTCGTCATCGCTTCGGTCTGCTGCGCCGCGCGCACGGCGGCGTCCTGCGCCTGCGTCTCCTGGGCCAGCAGCCGCAACTGGGAGAGCTCGTCCTCCACGTTCTGGAAAGCGGCCAGCACGGTTTCGCGGTAGCGGGCTTCGGCCTGGCGGTATTGCGCAAGGGCGACCGCGAGCTCGGCATGGCGGAGCCCGCCCTCGAACAGCGGCAGCGCCACGCCGGGCCCGATGGCCCAGAAATCATTTGGCAAGCTGAACAGCTGAAACCCCGTATCCTGAAGGCCGTACAGGATGCTAAGCGAAAAATTCGGGTAGAACGCCGCGCGCGTGACACCGATCGTATAGTTCGCCGCTGCCATCTGCCGCTCCGCCGAGGCCACGTCGGCGCGGCGTTCCAGAAGCGTGCTGGGCAACCCCGGCGAGACCTCCGGCAGGCCCAGCGTCCAGCGTGACGGCGCCAGGCTGAACGTTGCAGGCTGGCGCCCCACCAGCACGGCAATGGCGTGTTCCACCAGCGCCCGCTTGGCCGCGGTGTCGATGATCGCCGCCTCGGCGTTGCCCAGCTGCGTCTCCGCCCGTGCCACGTCGATGCCGGAGGCGATCTTGCCGGCGAAGCGGTTGCGCGTGATCTGCACGGCCCGGCGGTAGGCCGCAGCCGCGCTTTCCAGCACGCGCGCCTGCGCGTCGTAGCCGCGCAACGCCACGTAGTCGCTCGCCAGCTCCGCATGCAGGCTCAGCCGCATCGTTTCCAGATCGGCGGCACTCGCCTGTGCCGCGGCGCGGCCGGACCGGATGGCGTTGGCCGCTCGCTCCCACACGTCCACCTCGTAGTTCGCCTGCGTGCTTATGCTGTTGTCCAGGTACTGGTTCGGCTGTCCCGGCCGGCGCGTCGGCCGCCGGTCGCTCTGCCTGTCCTCATTGACCTGCCCGCCAAGGCTCAGAGTCGGATACAGGCCCGCGCGCGCTTCGGCGGCGAAACCCCTCGCCTGGTCCAAGGCGGCCAGGGAGACCGCGAGCGTGGGATTGCCGCCGTCCACCTGCGCCTCGAGGTCGTCGAGCACGGGGTCCTGGAAGACGTGCCACCAGTCGCCGCGTTTCAGGCCGTCGGCCGGCATGGCTGGCTGGAAGGCGGCCTCCTCCTTGTAGCGGGCCGGCACGGCGGTGAGTGGCACATGGTAGTGCGGCGCCAGGTCGCAGCCGGCCAGCGCGGGGAGGAACAGCCAGGCGAGCAGGCCTGCCCTGAACGGGAGGACCCGCGCGCTTTGGTGCCGCGCAGGCGGGGCGATGCCGCTAAGCGGCTCAATCCTGGCAACCAAGATCTATTCCGAAGCGGGTGCGGGTGCGGCAGGGGCTGCAGTCACGGTCGGGTCGGCGGCCACGTCGACCGTGTCGCCGTCCTCGATCGTGTCCAGCGGTGTCGTGATCACCCGGTCGGCCGCGCTGATGCCGCCCTCGATTTCGATCTGCGTGCCGAGGTTCCGGCCAATCGATACGTTCTTGAGAACCACGCGGTTGTGCGCGTCCACCGTCGCCAGTTGCGCACCGTGTGCGCGGAAGATCAGCGCGCTGGCCGGCACGCGCAGCACCGCGCCGTCGCCCGGCACCTCGAAGCGCACTTCGGCGAAGGTGCCTGCCCACAGCTTGCGATCCGGGTTCGGCGCCATGAGCTCCACCAGGACCGTCCGGCTTTCGGCGGCCACGGATTGCGACGTGGTGGCCAGCGTGGCCGGAAAACTCCGCCCGGGATATTGCGGCTCGGCAAGGCTCGCCTGCATGCCGGCTTTCAGCTCGCTCGCATAGGCCTGCGGCACCCGCACATAGACTCGCATCTCGTGCATGTCGGCGACCTTGAACAGCGGCACCGCCGTGCTGGAACCGCCGGTGATGAGCGCGCCGACATCGGTGTTGCGCGCCGTCACCACGCCGTCGAACGGTGCGACCAGCCTCTTGAAACTCTCCATTGCGCGCAGCCGGTCCACATGGGCCTTCTGCGCGGCCACGCCGGCGCGCCGCGCGGTGGCGTCGCCTTCCTTCTCGTCGGCCGATTGCTGCGAGACGGAGTTCGAGGCGAGCAGCGCGTGCCAGCGTCTGGCCGTCAGTTCCGCGAAGCTGGATTGCGCCTCTGCCGCCGCCAGGTCCGCCTGGGCCTGGGCGTATTCCTGGTCCAGGTCCGGCGTATCGATGGTGGCGAGCACCTGGCCCGCATGCACGCGGGCGCCGATGTCCTGGCTCCACCCCGCCAGATATCCGCTCACGCGCGCGTAGAGGGACGCCTCGTAGAACGCCTCCACGTCGCCCGGCAGAGTCAGGCTGCGCGGCGCATCGTCATGGAACGGATGGGCCACGCTCACCGTCGGCACCGCCTGCTGTCCGGTCCAGACCGCCAGCTCGGACTGGGACTGCCGGCGGGCGAAGATGCCCCAGGCGGCAGCCGCGCCGGCCAGCAGGACGGCCGCCACGGCGATCACGCCCAGGCGCCTCGGGCGGCTTGCCGCGGAGCGGTGTCCGTGCTGGCGGGCCTCGGCCTGCGTGCTGCTGGAGGTTTGCGCAGCTTCGCCCTGCAGCGGCAGCAGCGCCATGGGCTTGTCGTCCGGCATGTCGTTCATTCCGCTGGCTGGAGCCTATTGGGCAGGCGGGCGCCTGCGGGCTGGGCCAGGTTCTCGCGCTTGTGGACCAGGCTGAAGATGGTGGGCACCACGAACAGCGTGGCGCAGGTGGCAAACAGCAGGCCGCCGATCACCGCGCGTCCCAGCGGGGCGTTCTGCTCGGCGCTGAGCGCGGTCGGGGCCAGGCCTATGCCCATGGCCAGCGCCGTCATCAGCACTGGCCGGAAGCGGGTGGCGCCGGCTTCCAGCGCGGCCTGCAGCGCGCTCATGCCGGATTGCATGCGCTCGCGTGCGAAGCTGATCACCAGGATCGAGTTGGCGGTGGCCACACCCATGCACATGATGGCACCCGTCAGCGCGGGAACGGACAGCGTGGTGCCTGTCAGAAACAGCATCCACACGATGCCGGCCAGCGCGCCGGGCAGGCCCAGCACGATCACCGCGGGGTCCGTCCAGCTTTGGAAGTTCACCACGATAAGCAGGTAGATGAGCACGATGGCGAAGGCCAAGCCGCCGAACAGCTGGGCATACGCCTCGCGCATGGTGGTCACCTGGCCGCGCAGCGTGACCTGGCTGGCGTGCGGCAGGAACCGCGCCTGCCCGGCCACGATGCGGTTGATGTCGGCCGCCACGGCACCCAGGTCGCGGCCCTGGTTGGTGGCGTAGATGTCGATCACCGGCCGCACGTTGTAGTGCGAGACGACTGCATCGCTTGCCTCCGTGTGCACCGTCGCCAGCCCGCCCAGCAGCTCTGTCCGGCTGCCGGAGCCCAGCATGGTGTTCTGCAGATTGCCTATGGTGTCGAGGTCGTATTGCGGCGTCTGCACCACGATCGGGTAGGACACGCCGTTATGCGGGTTCAGCCAGAAGGTGGGTGCCGTCTGTATGCTGCCGGCCAGCGTATCCAGCATGGAGGTCGCGGCGTCCTTCTCGGTGATGCCCACCAGCGAGGCCAACTGGCGGTCCACGTCCACCCGCAGCGTGGGTTCGTTGAACGCCTGCTGGATGCGCGCGTCCGCCACGCCGGGCACGCGGGCGATACGCGCCAGCAGCCGGTCCGCATAGGCGCGGTTTGCCTGCAGGTCCTGGCCCACCACCTGCAGGTCGATGGGTGCCGGCAGGCCGAAATTGATGATCTGCGTGGTGATGTCGGCGGGCAGCAGCGCGAAGACGGTGCCTGGGAAGCGGCGCGGCAGGTATTCGCGCAGCTTGCGGGCATAGTCGTCCAGCGTGGCGCCTTTCAGGGTGATCAGGATGTCCGCGTCGCCGCCGCTGATCGTGCCGGAATTGCCGTAGGCCAGGTTTATGCCGCTGACCGGCAGGCCGATATTGTCGACGATCGTGTCCAGATGCACGGGCGGGATGACGTGGTCGCGTATGGCCTGTTCGATGCGTCCGCACAGGGCGGAGACGTCTTCTATGCGGGTGCCGGTCTGCGCACGCACGTGCAGCTTGATCTGATCGCTGTCGACAGCGGGAAAAAAGTTTTGGCCCAGGAAAGGAGCTAGGCAGAAGGACAGCAGCACCGCGGCGAAGAAGCCGAGTATGACCCTGGGCCGGTTGGCGAGTGCCAGTTCGAGCAGTCCTACATAGCGGCCGCGCACGCGCTCGAAACGGGCCTCGAAGCCGCGCTGGAACCGGCCGAAGAAGCCCGGACGCGGCTGCGGACCGCTATGGTGCACGTGGCGTTGGAGGAGGAAGTTGGCCAGCGTCGGCACCAGCGTGCGCGAAAGTATGTAGGAGCCAATCATGGCGAACACCACGGCTTCGGCCAGCGGCCGGAACAGGTAGCCGGCGACGCCGCCCAGGCTGAACATCGGCACGAACACGATGCAGATGCACAGCAGCGAGACTGTGGCGGGCACCACGATCTGGCGCGCGCCATCCAGGATGGCGGTCTCCACCGCCTTGCCGGTTTCCAGGTGATAGTTGATGTTCTCGATCGTGACGGTGGCGTCGTCCACCAATATGCCTACCGCCAGTGCGAGGCCGCCTAGCGTCATCACGTTGATCGTCTCGCCGACCACGGACAGCATGGTCACCGAGAACAATATCGCCAGTGGTATCGACACGGTGATGATCAGCGTGGACCGCCAGCTGCCCAGGAAAATCAGAATCAGCAGGCCGGTGAGGCCGGCGGCAATAAGGCCCTCGCGCACCACGCCCATCACGGCGGACGTCACGAACACCGACTGGTCGCCCACCAGTTCGACGTGAAGGCTGGGCGGCAGGCCCGCCCTGATTTGCGGCAGGATGGCCTTCACCCCGGCGATGATGTCCAGCGTGGAGGCCGAGCCCGATTTCAGCACCGTCATCAGCACCGCATGGGTGCCGTCCTGGTGCACGATGTTGGTCTGCGGCGGCGATCCGTCGCGCACATGGGCCACGTCGCGCATGGTGACCACTGTGCCATTCACCGTCTTTACCGGCAGGTTCTCGAGATCCTCGAACTCGCGCGGGGCGTCGTTGAGCGAGACGTTCCACTCGAAGCTGCCGACCTTCTGGGTGCCCACGGGGGTCACCAGGTTCTGCTCGGCCAGGGCCGCCACCACGTCCTGCGCGGACAGCCCGCGCGCCTGCAATGCGTGGCTGTCGAGATCGATCTGTATCTGGCGCACCTTGCCGCCGTAGGGCGAGGGGATGGCGGAGCCGGGAACGGTGGCCAGCTGCGGGCGGATGAAGTTCTGGCCGTAGTCGAACAGCCGGTCCTGCGGCAGCGTGCTGCTGGACAGCGCCAGTTGCAGGATGGGCACGCTGGAGGCGCTGAACTCGAGTATCTGCGGCGGCGTGATCCCGGCCGGCAGTGCCTTCAGCACGGTCTGCGAGGCGGCTGTCACCTGTGCCAGCGCCGCGTTGATGTTCACGTTCGGCTGGAAGAACACCTTGACCACGCCGTAGCCGAACATCGACTGGCTTTCGATGTGGGCGATGTCGTTGACCTGCGAGCTGAGCGAGCGCTCGTAGTAGTAGATCACCCGTCCTGACATGTCGTCCGGCGACAGGCCGTTATAGGACCAGACGGCGGCGACCACGGGTATGCCGATATCGGGGAGTATGTCGGTGGCGGTGCGTACGGCCGAGAGCACGCCGAAGATCAGGATGAGCACGGCCATCACCACGAAGGTGTAGGGCCGGCTCAGGGCCACTTTCACGATGCCGATCATCTAGCAGGCGCCCCGGTGTCGGCGGCCCGCGCAAGCCGCCCGGCCACTCACCTGGCGGAGGTGCGGCAAGCGCGGCGCGGCCGCCACTAAATTCGCTGTTAAGGCCCCGAGACCCCGCATTGGGCGCGTGTCTTCAATGCCACAATCCAACTGAACAAATGACTTACAAGGCGACCTGTCATCGATCTGTAACGACAGCGCGCGGTGTCCTGGTTATTGTGCCGCCAACGCCTCCAAGGCGGCAATCAATTGGAGAAGTCCATGGGCCTGCGCCTGTCCCGCTCGACCCTCATGCTCGCGTCCGCGCTGGCTCTGACGGCAATCTGCCCCGACCTGGCGTCCGCACAGGACGGCACGGGGCAGCTCGGGTCCATCGAGAAGCAGATACAGGCATTGCAGGCCGAGCTGCGGCACATGAAATCGGAAATGGCAGAGCGCAACCGCGAGCTGCGCAGCGCGCGCGGCAGCCAGTCCTACGTGCCGCCGCCGCCCGCCAATCAGCCGGTGCCCATCACCCCGCAGATCCCGGCCGGCTATGCGCTGGTGCCGTCGGTGCCCGGCACCGCCGGCGGATCGCTGTCGCTGGTCAAGGTGGAGCAGCCGCCCGCGATGCCGAAGGGCTCGTTCAACGTAGGCGCCATCAACGTCCAGCTCGGCGGCTTCTTCGAAGGCGCCGGCTATTATCGGTCCCGCAACGAGGTCACCGACCTCGCGTCGAACTTCAACTCTGCGATCCCCCTGCGCGAGAGCCCGCTCTACCACGAAGCCGAAAGCGGCTTCAGCGCCCGCCAGAGCCGTATCACAGCCAACATGACGGCTGCGCCCGACGAGGTTACCAAGCTCGACGGCTATCTCGCCGTGGACTTCCTGAGCGCCGCGCCCACCGCAAACTATAACGAGAGCAGCAGCTACAACCCGCGTCTGCGTGAGGCTTGGATCAGCTACGCGCGCAGCGACCTCGGTTTCTACGCGCTGGCCGGGCAAAGCTGGACCCTGGCCACAATGAACTCGAAGGGAGTCGATCCCACGGCGATCAACGCGCCGCTGCAGATCGACCCGCAATACGTGGTAGGCTTCAATTGGGCCCGCCAGGCGCAGTTCCGCGTCGCCAAGAGCTTCGCGCACGACCAGTTCTGGCTGGCGCTGTCGGTGGAAAACCCGGAGACGATCGTCAGCGGCACGGCGCCCACGATCGAGGGCACCACGATCAACCAGACCAACCCGGGCACCGGCGTGAACGGCAACACCACGGTGAGCTCGGTCGCGGCAAACCCGACCTCCGCCACCGCAGGCTCGCCCGCCTACTCCAACAACTTCGCGCCCGACGTCATCCTGAAGGCCACGGCCGATTTCGACCTCGCCCACTTGGAGGCGTACGGCCTGGGCCGCGTGTTCAACGATCGCACCAGCCAGCTCGGCACCGGCCAGAACAACACGCAGATCGGGGGCGGCTTCGGCGGCGGCGCCCTGGTGCACGCCATCCCGAAGCTGTTGGACGTCCAGTTGAGCGGCCTGGTCGGCGAGGGCATCGGCCGTTACGGCACGTCCCAGCTTGCCGACTCGACCTACAACTACCAGGGCAAGCCGGTTCCCCTGCCCGGCTACAGCGTGCTGGCCGGCGTGGTCGGCCATCCCACGCCGCAAATCGACCTCTACTCCTATGTCGGCGTGGAGCATGTCAGCGCCCGTTACGATCTGGGCGTGGTGGGCGGCAAGGAGAAGACGTTGGCTGGCTATGGCAGCTCGCTCATAAACAACGAGTCCTGCGAGACGGAGCTGTCCGACACGCCGGCCGCTTGCGCACCGGCTTCCTCCGGCGACGGCCAGATCAACTTCGGCGGCTGGTACAAGTTCATCCAGGGCCCGTTCGGAAAGATGCAGATCGGCACACAGTATTCCTACACCCGCCGCTACCTGCTGCAGGGCATCGGCAAGACGCCGAAGACGGACGAGAACATGGTGTTCTTCAGCTTCCGCTGGTATCCGTTCACCTGAGGTTGCGAGCCGTCTTTGTGAGACGGACGAGGAGATTTCTGCCCTCCCGCCTTGCAGAGAGCCGAGCGTGTTTTGACACGGGGGCGCTGCGGCGGTGTGCGGAAATCTCATTTTCTTTTTGCAGCGACGAAAGCCTTGCCTGAAGCTGCGACGTTGACCGACGGCCCGGGAGGCCGTCATGCGCACGATTAGCAGAATCACCCTGGCTGCCGCCGCAGCCGCCACGCTCGCAGCCTGCACCACCACCAGCGTGCTGGTCAGCGAGAACCCGTCGAAGAACCGGCCGCCGCAATGGCCGGATTACTGGAGCCTGCCCGTGCAGGTAAGGGGTGCGGTGCCGCAGCTTGCGCAACCTGCGCTGGCGGGCCTGTTCCGCCCGGCCGCGCCGCCACAGGCTGGCGCGCGACGGGTCGAGCTGTTCGTCAACCCTGCCCGCCTGCCGCCCTACGAGGCACTGTGCAGCAGGCCTGACATGTTCTCGTCCGGCACGCAGGACGGCTCGTACGCCTTCGTGGCCGGCGCCCTGTGCAATGGCGGATCAGTCGTAACCTACGCCACCGCGCACGTGCTGACGGCAAGCCTCTCGCCGGACCAGATCCGGGGCAATCTGGAGATGATGCACCTGCAGCTCTGGCAGGCGCTGACCTACGGCAACAATCATCCGGAACTGGCGCACCCGAGCTGGATGTACGGGCCGTAGCGTTCAGCGCTCCGCCGCGGTGAATACGACGTCCACGGCAAACCCGTCCGGCAGGTCGCTGAAGCGCAGGCGGAAGCCGTGCATCCGCAGTATGGCGGCCACCAGGCTCAGGCCCAGCCCGGTGCCCGGGACGTTTGCCGCGGTAGCCGACCGGTAGAAGCGCTGGAGAACCGCGTCACGCTCGGCCCTGCCGATGCCTGGACCGTCATCCGTGACGCGCAGGACGGGTCCTTCCCCGCAGGCCAGCAGCCGGATGGAGACGGCGCCGCCCGGCGGCGCGAACTTGATCGCGTTGTCGAGCAGGTTGGCGCAAACCTCGAACAGTAGGTCGCGATCGCCGAAGACGCGTACGCCCCGGGGTGCATCGGCGGAGAAGCGCAGGGAACGTAGTTCGGCCACCGGCTGATACAGCTCGGCCGCCTCCTCCACCATCGCCGAGAGGTCGGTGTCGGCGAAGCCCGATCTGCGGCTGGCACTCTCCAACTCGCCGATCCGCAGCAGGGCGGTGATGGTGCCGAAGCACTGGTCGAGGTCGGCGATCGCCTGCACCGCCACGTCGTCGAGTTCGGCCAGGGTGGAGGCGCGGCGCCGTCCGCCTTCCAGCCGGGCGCGCATCCGTGCGAGCGGACTGCGCAGGTTATGCGCGATGCCGTCGCCCACATCGCGCATCTCGGCCAGCAGGCGTTGCAGCCGGTCGAGCGCGCGGTTGACGCTGGCGGCCAGGATGTCGAAATCGTCGCGCGCCGCGCTGACCGGCAGGCGCTCATGCAGGTTGGCATCCATGATCCGGTCCAGCGTCGCGCGCAGGACGGCGACCCGCGACAGCGTCCTGGCGCTGGCCCAGACGCCGGCTGCGAGCGACAGCGCGATCGCCGGCGCCAGGCCGAGCGCCAAAGCGCGCCCGACCAGGCGCTGCAATTGCACCAGGTCCCGCCGGCTGCGGCCGATGATGGCGATGCGGCCGTCCGGCAGCCGCGTTGCCGCCGCGGTCACCCGCTCCGCCACGGGGCCGCCCGGCGTGTCGCGGGTCACGCTGACCACATGGGTGCGGCCGTCTTGCGGCAGGTCCGCCGGGTAGCGCGCGACATCGCCGGCGAGCCTGCTGCCATCCGGCGCCCAGAGTGCGGCGAAGCTCAGCCGGTGCAGGTCGCCGGCGAACCTTGCCCGAAGGTCGCCCACGAGATCCTGCGGCGGCTCGCGCCCGAGCGCCGCGGCTTCGTTCAGCACGGTCCGCTCTATCCGGCCGGACTCGAAGACGGCGGTCTGCCAGTATATGAATGCGAACAGCGCGAGCGTGCTGGCGCCGAAGACGGTAGCGACCAGTGCCGAGTGGCGGAACGCGCTGGTGCGGAAGGCGTCGGCCCAGGCGGCGGGAAACACGCGATGTGTTCTTTCCAGGAAGCGGGATTGTCGTCGGCTGTCGCGAAGCTGAAGCGCGGGCCCGTCAGCTCACGGCAGGCCCGCGGAAGACGAAGCCGCTGCCTTTCACGCTTTCGATCATCGAGGCCGCGCCCGGCACGTCTATCTTGCGCCGCAGCCGTCCGACATGCACGTCCACCAGGTTGGTCTGCGGCACGAACCTGTAATGCCACACGTCTTCCAGCAGCATGGTCCGCGTCACCACCTGCCCCGGCCGGCGCATCAGATATTCCAGCAGCCGAAACTCCCGCGGAAGTATGTCGAGCGGCTTTCCGTTACGGCGTGCGACCCGATCGATCAGGTCGAGCTCGAAACCGCCTGCGCGCAGCACCGTCTCGCGCAGGTCGAGCGGGCGGCGCAGCAGCGCGTCCACGCGGGCCGCGAGTTCCTCGAACGCGAACGGCTTGGTCAGGTAGTCGTCGCCGCCCGCCTTCAGACCGCGCACGCGCTCGTTGACGGCGGCTAGCGCGCTGAGCACGAGAACAGGCATGGCGGCGCCACGCTCCCGCAGCTTCTCGACAATGGCGAGGCCGTCCATGTCGGGCAGCATGCGATCCATGATCAGCAGCCCGAACTGCCGGGCGCCGGCCGCCTCCAGCGCGTGCGCGCCGTCCTGCACCCAGTCCACGTCGTAGCCGCGCACGCGCAGATCGTCGGCGATCTCGCTCGCCATCGGCGCGTCGTCCTCGACCAGAAGCAGACGCGCCAGCACCCGCTCCTGCCCGGCACGCGCCGTCCCGATGTCCTCGCCCATTGCCGTCCGCTCCGAAGGCGAATGCATCAGGATGGGGCAGGCTGAGGCCGCGATCCATTAAACACGGAGTTAGGCGAGCGTTGCGGAGGCTGACCGGGCGTAAACTCCGGCCTGCCCCTGCTGGCGGCTAACCCCGCTTCCCGACAGGAGCGTTCCGGCCTCGGTCCTACTGGAACGGGAAATATCGGAAGCTGAAGAAGAACGCGTTGCTGTCCGCCTTGGGCGTAGGCCCTACTCCCTGGAAGATGTAGCGCTTCGAGTAGGCGTATTGGGTGCCCACCTGCACCGTTCCGAAATCGCCATGCAGCAGGCGATACCAGGCGCCTACCGTTCCCTGCACCACACCGGATGTGTTGCCGACGCACTCGCTGCTCGGCGCGTCCTCGATGCTGCAGCCGGCGTTGTTGTATAGCGGGTTGCCGTAGCCATAAGCCGTGACCTTCCCCTTGCTGACCGTATCCGAGTAGCGCGCCGAGACCTGGTCCGTGCCGAGATAGGCGTAGACGTCCATCTGCTGCGTGGGATGGCCGATGAGGCCGATCAGCGCCTCGTAGCCGGGCAGCGGGTCCGGCTTACCCGCGGCGTTGATCGTCGAGTCGGGGAGCTGCACCGGGTCGTAGCGGCTGATCGCACGGCCGGCCAGGCCGCTGACCTGGAAGTCCAGCAGCTTCGGAATCACGTGTATCAGGGCCGCGGCCCCGCCGCCGCCGCCGATCTCGGTGTTGTTCTCGCCCGTGCCCAACTGGCTGACGCGGTCGTTGAACACCCGGCCGATGGCGAATGCCTCCAGATGGGCCAGGTTGTAATCCGCCGTCGCCTTGACGATGACGTCCGGGGCGAAATTGTTGGAATAGACCGGTGAGCCGTTCGTCGCGCTGGTCGGGCTGGCTGCGACGGACGAAACCGTGGTGTTGCCGTTCACGCCGGTGCCGGGATTGGTGATGTTGATGGTGCTGCCGGGGATGACCGGCGTGGTGCCGCCATAGATGGTCTCCGGGTTCTCGACCGAGAGGGCGACATGATACTGGTCGTGCAGGAAGCTCTTGGTCAGGCGAAGCTGGGCTTGGCGGGCATAGGTGAAGCCGGGCACGTAGTTAGGATCGATCGTCTGGGGCGGATTGACGTTGAGCGGGTCCATGCCGACCCGGTTCATCGTCAGCAGCGACCAGGCCTGTCCGGCCAGCACCTCGAAGCCCCAATCGCTCCTGTCATAGGCCACCCAGGCTTCGCGTATGCGCGGCGTCCAGCTGTTGCTTTCGTTGGAGTTCGCCGTGGTCGCCGCGCCCTGGAAGTCGATCGCGAGATAGGACCGCAGCTCGGTATCCTCGTCCGGGCTGGCGGTTGCCAGGCCGGTCAGGCGGCTAGTGCGCGCGCTGAACACCAACTCGCCCTCGTGATGCAGCGGCGAGTTCGCCAGTGGGATGCCGCTGGTGTAATTGGATTGAATGTCCTCCACGCTGTTGCGCGACCGATACACACCGTCGCCGGTGAGGTATCCGCCGAGTTGCACGTTAATAGCGCCGATCTGGAAGCTGCCCTGGTGCAGCTTCGGCGGCGGCTGGACAGGCACCAGCGTCAGCGCGCCCGTGGCAGAGCCCGGCGCCGCGGGAAGCAGGGCGTAGCCGGCCGGGATCTGCGGCGTCAGCGGCAATGGCTGCGAGGCGGGCGGCGTAGGCGCCTGGACGGGACTGGCCGGCCGCCTGCGGTCCTGTTCGGCCTCCTGCAGCTTCAGCCGGCGTAGCTCGGCCTTCAGCGCCCTGAGCTGCTGCTCGACGGACTGCATCTGCGCGTCCGAGACCTGTGCCCGCGCCTGGCCGCATTGCAGGACCAGAACCGCCATCGCGGCGCCTGCTGCCAAAGCCGCCCGGTTGGGGCGCGCGTGCCCAAGCCGGCCAGCGGCCCGGGCAACGCCGGTCCTGCCGCTTGTGGCCGCTCGCGCCGTGCTTGAAGCCATCTGTGTCTTCCAGAATTACAGCCGAATTGCCGGCGGTTGCACCAGGTCTGGCCCGTCGCTGACAGGCCGGAACGATACAGCCATTTCAATCCACACTGGTCAACTAGGAATAAAGCAAGACGCCGCCTTCTGTGTTCTGCCGGCCACCGGCGAGCCGAAACGTCGCGGCGTGCCGGCTGCGCGTCAGCTTGGCCGGGCCATCATGGGCGGCGCGAACAACTCCGGCGTGAGGACGGGCGCGGTGTCTATGTCGGCCAGGGTCAGTTCCAGCGTCCGGTGGTAGGGATCGGTCACCGACACGCCGAGCAGACGGAGCGGGTGGTCCGCCATCTGCAGCGTCAGGCTGCCCTGCCCGGCCGCGCCGGTCTTGCTCAGCGAAACCTGCAATGACGTGCCCTGGTGCACCAGGGAGTCGACCGTCACGTCGCCATCAAGGTGGATTTCCGGCGCCAGCAGGATGCCCAGCGGCGTGCGCGATAGCGGTTGCGTGGTTAACGCGCCGTTGCTGCGGTCCAGGATGCGCACCCGCCCGCCGCTGATCACCATCACCCGCGCGCCCGGCCCCTGGTAGTCCAGCCGCAGATGTCCCGGCCGGTCCAGCCACACCAGCCCCGCCGCCGTCCCGTAATCGCCGGTCTGCAGGAAATGCGCCTCGAAGCGCGGCATCGCGTTCAGGTAGGCGGTGATCCGCGCGAGGTCGGACTGATCATTCCGGGACAGGACGGGCGCTGTCCTGGTCATGCAGCCGGAGGCCGCCAAGGCCACCGCCAGCCAGGTGAAGGCTTTCGATCCAGGCCGCTTCATGTCGTGTGCTCCTTGGCGAACGCCGCGGCCGCCCCGAACAGGCCTGGTTCGGGATGGGTGATCAGCTTCACCGGCACCCCGGCCAGCATCGGCTCCATGCGTCCCTTGGCGCGGAAACGCGCGGCGAAGCCGCTGCCCGGCAGCTTGGCAGCCAGACGGGCGCCCACCCCGCCGGCCAGCACCACGCCGTGCGCCCCCTGCGCCAAAGCGATGTCGCCGGCCAGGCTGCCGAGGCACAGGCAGAACCGGTCCAGTGCCGCTACTGCCAGCCGGTCCGTTCCGCTGAGGGCCGCCTGCCACAGATCCTTGACGTCGCGCTGGGGCGGCGTCTCGCCCTCCTGCTCCGCCAGGAACGCGTGGATATGCGCCAGGCCAGGGCCGGAGACGATACGCTCGGCGGACACCCTGTCGAAGTCCCGGCGCAACCGGGCCAGGAGGCAGTCCTCCAGCGGGTCGACCGGCGCCCAGCCGATATGGCCGCCTTCCGTCTCCATCACCTGATAGCCGGTGGCGCCGCGCAGCACATGGGCCACGCCCAGTCCGGTGCCTGGCCCCACCACGCCTATCACGCCCACCACGGGCAGCGGCACGTCCGGCCCGGCGATGCGCTCCAGATAGTGTTCGGGAAGCTGCGCCACCGCGTGGCCCACCGCGCCGAAATCGTTGATCAGCGTCATACGCTCCAGCCCCAGCTCCTGCGCCAGCAAAGCCGGCTGCAGGACCCAGGTGCTGTTGGTCAGCTTCAACGCCGCGCCGGCAATGGGCGAGGCGATCGCCAGCGCGGCGGAAGCGGGCAGCTTCTGGCCAGCTCTCGACGCGTAGTCGGCCCAGGCCGCCACGATACCGTCGTAATCGCCCGTGTGCAGCGTCACCGGCTCGCCCAGCCCGGTCACCCGGCCAGCGACCACGCTCGCCAGGGCAAAGCGTACATGCGTCCCGCCGAGATCCACGCAAACGAGGTCCAAACCCCTAGCCTCCCAGGTTAGTCGATTCTGCTTTACGTCACCCTCCAGCGGCCCGCCAGAAGGGGCAAGGTTGCGTTTGCCGGGGCGCTGCGGTTATGACCTACCGGATGTTGGATGGCCTCAAGACCACCATCGGGGGGACGGGTATGCGGGCGGCGGCTCTCTGCCTCTGGTCCGTGCTCTTCGGTTTCCACCCTGCGACAGCAGCACCGCCACCGCAGCAGGAGCTTGCCGGCCCGTCCCGGGACTCCGGCACGGCCCAGCCGAGCGTGCGTCCGGCAATGGCCGAGCACGAGGCGGAGCGGCTGCCGTCCGTGGTGTTCGCGCCCGGTTCCGCCCGGCTGACGCCGAGTGCGACGCGGCTACTCGACAGTTTCGGACGATCCCTGGCCGATGACAGGCTGCGGCTGGATTGCCGCTCCGGGGCGGACCGCGACCTGGCGGGACGGCGGGCCGATGCGGTGGCCGGCTACCTGGAACAGAATTTCGGCGTGCCGCGCGAGCGCATACAGGTGGTGATCGCGGGCAAGGTGGACGACCGGCGGGTTGCCCTGGAAGATCTGGGGCAGTGAAGTGAGCCAGGGGTTTCGCCCCTGGACCCCGCACGTCCGTTCGAAACTCGCTTGGCGGCCACCTAAAGTCCGCTCCGCTGCGACACGCATCCTAAAAAGGGGTCTGGGGCCAAGGCCCCAGCGGGGTTTGGGGCAGAGCCCCAACCTTGCCTCCGCCCAGAACTAAGTCAGCCCGCTCGCCACATCCCGCAACACCCGCGCCGCGCGCCAGACATCCTCGTAGCCCACGTAGAGCGGCGTCATGCCGAACCTCAGCACATCCGGGTCGCGATAATCGCCAATGACACCGCGGGCGATCAGCGCCTCCATTACCGCCTGCGCGTGCGGGTGCGCGAAGGAGACGTGGCTGCCGCGTGCGTCCGCCGCGCGTGGGGTCAGAAGGGTCAGCCCTGCGCCAGCGCAGCCGGCCTCCACGCACGCGATGAAGAACGTGCATAGCCCGGCCGATTTGCGGGCGAGCGCGGCCGGGTCGGCCTCCAGCGCCAGGTCCACGCCACATTCCAGCGCGGCCAGGCTCACGATCGGCGGGGTGCCGCAGAGGAATCTGCGTATGCCGTCCGCGGGCACGTAGCCGGCGCTGAACGCGAACGGCGTGGCGTGGCCCATCCAGCCGGTCAGCGGCGAAACCAAAGCCGGTTGCAGGTCACGCGCGACATAGAGGAACGCCGGCGCGCCCGGGCCACCGTTGAGGTATTTGTAGCCGCAGCCCACCGCGAGCTGCACGCCGGCCGCGTTCAGGTCCAGCCCGACTGCCCCGGTGCTATGCGCGAGGTCCCAGACGACCAGCGCGCCTTTGGCCTGCAACGTTGCAGTCATCGAAGCCAGGTCGAAGCGCTCGCCCGTCTTGTAGTGCACATGCGTGAGCAGCACGATGGTCTCCGCGCCGGCGGCCGCGAGGATGTCCTGCCGCGGCAGCGTGCGGACGACCACATCTTGCGGCCCGGCCGCCAGGCCCTGGGCGATGTAGAGGTCTGTCGGGAAGTTGCCTTCCTCTGAGAGGATGACACGGCGGCGCGGGGCGGCCGCCAGGGCTGCGAATAGCAGCTTGTAGAGGTTGACAGAGGTCGAGTCGGCGACGATCACCTCGTCATCTTGCGCGCCGATGAGGCGGGCGATCTTGGCGCCCACGCGCTGGGGCGCGTCCATCCAGCCAGCAGCCTGCCAACTGCGTATCAGCTCCTGACCCCACTCCTCCTGCAGCACGCGCGCCACGTAGTCCGGGGTGGCCTTCGGCAGCGCGCCCAGCGAGTTGCCATCGAGGTAGATCACCCCTTCCGGCAGGGCGAAGCGATCGCGGAAGGACGCGAGGCTGTCTTGCGCATCGCGTGCGCGCGCCTCTTGCAGGCTCGTCAGGCGGTCTGCCGTGTCCGGGACCTCTGGTTCAGGGTCACGCCTGTTGGCTGAGGTCGCGGCGGCCTGTTCCATGAGGGTGGCATACAGGCTGGCGGGCGGACGGAGAAGCCCGTCTAATTTTGCAGAAAAGAGGCAGAATATTGCACCGCGAAGTGGGCCGTGTCAGGCAGCCATGTTCAGGCCGTCAATCCATTTGCGGAAGTAACCACGCGCGTGCTGCGCGTGCGGCGAAGCACGCGGGACAGGGTCACGCCGGCGCTTAGCCACAGCACAGGCAGTCCGACCAGACCAGCAGCGGCGCAGCAAGGCACGACAGTATCGAAGTTGCAGCCTGCCAGGCTGGCGGCTGCCCCGCTGCAAACGCCGGACGCCAGTCCGATGCCGGCCAGTTCAAGAACGCCCAATGTAAAAACCTTGTTCTGCGCCATGGGAACATCCTGATCAAGCAGAGCGGCAACGCGGAGGTGGAACGGCCCGCCGCATAGCGGCGGGCCGGCAGGCTTCAGGCGGCAGTGCGACGGCGGCGCTTCATCACGAGACCGACGAGGCCGGCGCCGAGCAGCGTCAGCGAAGCAGGCTCTGGCACGCCGACCGCGCGGCCGAGCGTCGGCACGGCGACGGAGTCGATGTTGGACGCCTCCGTGTCGTTCGTGGCAGTGCCGGGCGCGTATTTCTGCAACTGCGCGTCCTGGTCGTCGGCGAAGATCGCGTACGGGCCGGTGCTTTTGGTGAACAGGGTGAAGGTGCCAAGGTCGCCGGCCTGGCCGCCCAGCGCGGCGCCGTTAGTGGTAGCGCCGGTGTAGGTGGCGCGCACGTCGTCGATGCTCGCGTTGTTGTTCGGCGCTTCCGCCTGCGCGTAAGTGGTCAGATTCTTGTTCAGCGCGAACGTCCAGCTTCCTGCGTTCACGAGATTGTCCGACTTCAGTGATCCGGCGCCGAAATCATACAGCGTGAAGAAAACGGCCGATGTGCTCGGGTTGATTTCTTCATCGGACGAGAGGGTTGCGCTATACGTGTAGTCGAAGCCGCCCGTCACCGCGACAGGATTGCCGACGAGCGAGATGATGATGCTCGCCTGCGCCGGCGCGGCGGACGCGACGAAACCCAGGCCGATCGCGGCCGCCATTAAGTAGTTCCGCATTTTACTTTCCCCAGCAAATATTGTTAACAGCTGCTGAGTATTCAGCGGCCGGATCTTATGAAGTGCCGGCGTACGTTTATATTCCGTTCGCCGTCTAAGCTTCATACATCGGAACGCACCATTACGAAACTAGTGGCATAACGCAGGCGGAAACACGTTTAGTTTACGTGCACCTCCGAAATAACGTGAAACTACTACCAATCAGCTTAAGTGAAAAAGTAAATGCCATTGCAAGTCGCATCATGTATTTGCCGGCGACTTGAAGATGTAAATTTCATCAGACAGCACAACTACGGATTGTGCGCTATCCGGACTTGCAGCCTGCGTTGCTTCAGCCGGCGGCGCGGCCGGTCAGCTGTTGCCGAACATGTGAACCTTCCGTCAGCCGGGAGGCACCGTCAGTGACCACAACCTGCCCGGGGGACAGCCCCGAAGAGATTACCGCCACCTGTTCGTCCTGGCGCGCGACTGTCACGGGGTGGCGGGTGGCGGTGTCATGATCCAGCGTAAACACGAACGCGCCCTGCGGCCCGCGCTGCACCGCGGCGGTGGGCACCGTGATCACCCCGTGATCCACCCGCAGTGAAAGCCGGACGTTGACGAACGCGCCGGGCCACAGGCGCAGCGCCGGGTTGGGGAAGATCGCCTTCAGCTTGATGGTGCCGGTGTTCTGGTCCACCTCGTTGTCCAGCACCGCCACCCGGCCGCGATCGAGCACCGGCGGGGATGCGCCCGCCTCACTCTCTCCACCTTCCTGCGGTAGGGCTTCCACCTCGGCGCCACCCTGCGGCCTGGCCGCCTCTATCGCGGCCACCACCTGCGGCAGCGTCTGCTGCGGCAAGGTGAACACAACGCTGATCGGCCGCAGCGTGGTGACCACGGTCAGCGGTGTCACGTCCGTGCTGTGCACCAGGTTGCCCACGTCCACCTGGCGTATGCCGGTCCGTCCGTCCACCGGCGCGCGTATCGTGGTGTAGCTGAGGTTGGTCTGCGCGCTGTCGATCTGCGCCTGGTCCTGCCTGATGATCGCCTGGTCCTGCGCCACCAGGGAGCGTTGCGTGTCCGCCTGCTGCGCCGTGGTGTACTGGGTCTTTGCCAGCTTGTCGTAGCGCGCCAGGTCACGCTCCACGTTGGACAAGGTCGCCTCGTCCTGCGCCTTCTTCGCCACCGCCTGATCATAGGCCGCCTGGTAGGTGCGCGCGTCGATGCGCGCCAGCACGTCGCCGGCATGCACCTCCTGGCCTTCGCGGAAATGTATCTCGGTAAGCGGCCCGTCCACATTCGGGTGAATATTGACCGTGTTCAGCGCCTGCACCGTGCCTATGCCGTCCACCGTCAGCGGAACGTCCTGCACCCGCGCCTGCGCGGTGCTTACCGGGATCGACGTGTCTGACGCGGCCGGGCCGGCCGGCTTGCTGCCGGTGCGCAGCTTCACCAGCCCCACGATCGCCAGCACCACGACGGCGATCACGGCCGCCACGACCAGGCCACGCAGGAAGCGCTTCATGAGGGGGGATACACCGTATGGGGAGGAGCCGTGAGAACGGGGCCGGACCAGCCACCGCCCAGAGCCTTATATAGCGAAACCACCGCTTCGAAGCGTGCGATGCGGACCTGCGCCAGCGTGTCCTGGTCACCGAAAAGCGTCGTCTGCGTGTTCAGCACGGTGACGATGTCGATCGTGCCGACACTGAGCTGGGCGCGCGCGATGTCGAGCGAGCGCTGGGCGGTGCGCACCGCCTCGGCTTCCAGCGCTTCCTGCGCGGCGGCGTAGCTCACCTGGGTCAGTGCCGTTTCGGTGTCGTTCAGCGCCTGCAGCACCGCCTTTGCGTAGTCGGCGGCCAATTCCTTGTAGCGGCCCTTCGCCTCGCCCAGCGTGCCGGCTTTGGCGCCGTTGTCGAAGATCGTCTGGGTCAGCTGACTTACCAGACTGGCCACCACCGTGCCGGGCCCGGTGATCGTGGACAGCGCCAGGCTGGACAGCCCGCCCGAGGCGGTGATCTGCAGGGAGGGGAAGAAGCTCGCAACGTCCTGCCTCACCGTCTGGTTCTGCGCCACCAGCTGGGCCTCGGCGCTCTCCACGTCCGGGCGCCGGCGCAACAGGTCGGACGGCAGGCCGGGCGCCACTTCCGGCAGATGCAGGCTCACCAGCGGCTTGGGGTCGATCACGATGCGCTCGGGCGGAATGCCCACCAATATGCCGAGCGCGATCCGCTCCTGCTCGTAGCTGCTCTGCAATGACGGTATCTGCGCGCGGTAGCCGGCCACCAGCGCCTCCTGCTGGCTCACATCCAGCAGGCTGGCGGTGCCAACCGCGAGCCGCCCGCGATAATAGGCCAGCACGTCCAGGGACGATTTCAGATTGCCCTGGGCGATCACCAGCCGGTCCCGGTAGCCGGCCGCCTGGAAATAGGTGGTGGCAATCGAGCTCGAGGTGGTCAGCCACACCGTCTGCGCATCGAACCGGCTGTATAGCGCCAGCGCGCGGGCGTTGCGCAGCGCGTCCAGGTTCATCCCCCAAAAATCCACCTGGTAGGAGGCGTTCAGCTCGGCGGAGTAGATACGCGTGTCGGTATAGGTGGCGCCGCCGCCGAACAGCGTGGCGAAGGCAGGCGGCAGCCCGGCCGTGCTGAGCGACGTCTGGCTGCCTGTACGCTGGTAGTTCTGCGTCGCCGTGCCGGTGATCCCCGGCAGCAGCGGACTGCCGGCGACGCGCGCCGCCTGGTCCGCCTGCACGATGCGCGCGGCCGCCGCCTGCACGTCCAGGCTTGCCACTGCCGCCTGTTCGATCAGCCTGTCCAGTTCCGGCACCCCGAAATTGCGCCACCAGTCGGTGGGCGGCACCTGGGCCATCGGTGGCACCTGACGTGGGCTGGTGAACGCGGCTGGCACGTCCAGCGCGGGCCGGTGGTAGCGCGGCCCTACACCGCAGCCGGCGACGGCCAGGACCGCGAGCAGCGCTCCGGCACGACGTTTTGGGGACATGGAGGTGATTTACGTAGGTTGCCGGGATCACGCAATTGGGAGTGCGTGAAAAGCCGGAAAGGCTTTCGTCTTTGTCCGCGGCCGAAGATTTCGTCGGGTGCCTACAAGAAAGTAAGAGAGCGGTTTTTTTAAGAACCAAAAACTTTGTCTCTGTTCGGTGCGCGTTGCTGCGGAAACGTAAGTACGTGGGCCGCGGGCATTGCTGCGGCAGCTTCGCTTTGGTCCACAGCCGGAAACGCTCTATACGATTGTTCCCCCCGGAGCACCCTCACCCGACCATGCCCGCCACCGCGCATCGTTTTCAAGGCGAACACCTCCTGCTCGACCCTGCCGGCCTGCTCATCTGGCCGGCGCAGTCGCTGCTCGCGGTGGCGGACCTCCATCTGGAAAAAGGCACCGCTGCGGCAGCGATCGGTCAGCTCGTGCCGCCCTGGGACACCGCGCAGACCCTGGCCAGACTGGCCGCCGCGATTGCCCTGTATCGCCCGACCACCATCGTGGCCGTGGGTGACAGCTTCCACGACGCCCATGCCGCCACACGCCTCTCGGTGATCGACCACGCCGTGCTGACCGCGTTGACGCACCGCGCCCGGTTCGTCTGGATACATGGCAACCACGATCCCCACCCGCCCGAAGGATTGCTGGGCCACAGCGCACCGGAGTTCACCGCCGGCCCGATCACCTTCCGCCACCAGACCGACTCACGCACACAGGGTGAAATCAGCGGCCACTTCCACCCGAAGGCCCGGGTGCAGACGCGCGCCACCACCATCGCGCGGCCCTGCTTCATGGCCGATCCGTCGCGCATCATCCTGCCGTCCTTCGGCGCCTATACCGGCGGGCTGGACATACTTGCCCCGGCCATCACCCGGCACTTCCCACGCGGCGGCCAGGCTTTCCTGCTGGGCCAGACCCGCCTGTTCACCTTCGACGTACCCGCGCCCAGCCCCCCGGCGGCAAAGCTTGCCCCTGCAGCGCGCCCACACAAATCCGGCTGATGCCCGACACAACCATCCTCTGGTTCCGCCAGGACCTCCGCCTGGCCGACAACCCCGCGCTGACCGCCGCGCTCGCCGGCCAGGCGCGCATCCTGCCCATCTACATCCTGGACGACAGCCAGGCCTGGCCGATCGGCGGCGCCGGGCGCTGGTGGCTGCACCACAGCCTGGCCGCCCTCGCAGCCAGCCTGGCCAGGCACAAGGCGCGCCTCATCCTGCGCCGCGGCAACCCCGCGCTGATACTGCCGGCCCTGGCAACGGAGCTGGGCACGGCGGCGATACATGCGGGCATCGCCCACGAACCCGCCTGGCGGGCAGCCGACACGGCGGTGGCGGCCGCCTTGCCGGCTGCGACACGGTTGGTCCTGCACCGCACCGCCACGCTGATCGACCCGGACCGGATACGCAGCAAGACCAACACGGTATACGGCATGTACTCTCCGTTCGCGCGCGCGGTCGAAGCGCTCGGCGAGCCGGCCGATCCGCTTCCCGCACCGGCCAGGATCCCCAGTACCACCGCCGCATCCGACAGGCTGGAAGACTGGCACCTGCTGCCCACCCACCCGGATTGGGCCGGCGGGCTGCGCGCGCTGTGGACCCCTGGCGAGCAGGCGGCCGAAGCGCGGCTGCGGCATTTCGTGAGCGGGAGCGTCACGCGCTACGGCACCGGGCGGAACCTGCCCGGCGAGGACGGCACGTCCATGCTCTCCCCCCATTTGCATTGGGGCGAGATCTCGCCGCGCACCGTCTGGCACGCCAGCCGCACGGAGGCAGACACGCCGGACCACCACACATACCGCCGCGAGCTCATCTGGCGCGACTTCTCGGCCTATCTCCTCTGGCACAATCCCACCCTGCCGGAAGCACCGCTTCGTCCGGCCTTCGCCCGGCTGGCGTTCCGCAAGGACGCGCGGGAGCTGGATGCCTGGCATCACGGTCGCACCGGCGTGCCCATCGTGGATGCCGGCATGCGCCAGCTCTGGCAGACCGGCTGGATGCACAACCGCGTCCGCATGATCGCCGCCAGCTTCCTGGTGAAGCATTTGCTGATCTCCTGGCAGGACGGCGAAGCCTGGTTCTGGGACACGCTTGTGGATGCCGACCTGGCCAGCAATGCCGCGAGCTGGCAATGGATTGCGGGAACCGGAATAGACAGCCAGCCGTTCTTCCGCGTGTTCAATCCGGTCACCCAGGGTCAGAAGTTCGATGCCGATGGCGCCTACGTACGACGCTTCGTTCCCGAACTCGCGGCGTTGCCGGACCGCTTCCTGCATGCGCCGTGGACGGCCCCGGCGCAGGAACTCGCCCGGGCTGGCGTGACCCTGGGCGAGACCTACCCGGAGCCGATCGTGGAGCTGGCAGCGGGGCGTAACCGCGCGCTGGATGTCTATCGCCGAACCGTCAAAGACCAGGCCAAGTGAACGCCGTCTCCGACATCGGCCTTGCCACCCAGATACCGCTCGACCGCCCCCTGCGCATCGTGGGTGACGTGCATGGCGACCAGCGCGCCTTCGCCTTCGCGGCCGACACCGACCGTTTCGTCATCCAGCTCGGCGACCTGATCGACGCGGGGCCCGACAGCGCCGGCGCCCTTCGCCTGATGTTCCGCCTGATCGACGAGGGGCGCGGACTGTTCCTCGTCGGCAACCATGACCGCAAGCTGGGCCGCGCGCTGCGCGGCGAACGCGTGCGTGGCGGCCCGCAACTGGAGGCCACCATGGCCGCACTCGATCCCGAACTGCGCGCGCGCGCGCTGGCGGAGCTGGAGCGCGCGCCGGCCTGGATCGTCCACGACCACCGCTTCTTCGTCCACGCCGCCTTCCACACCGGCATGCTCGCCAATCCGCCGCCCGATCCGCTCGGGCCGGTGAACCCGCTGCTCTCGCGCGCCCTGTTCGGCGAGACGACCGGCCGCACTCAGCCTGACGGCTTCCCAGAGCGGCTGCTGCGCTGGGTGAACCACATCCCGGCCGGCATGACAGTCTATTGCGGCCACGACCAGCGCAGCCGCGACGGACGGCCCTGGGTGACGCATGGTGAGAATGGCGGCACGGCGATGTTCATGGATACCGGTGCGGGCAAGGGCGGGCACTTGAGCTGGATCGATCTGGATCCGTAAGCGAGGCAGCTAGACCCTCTTCTCTGAAGGCAAGAGACAGAAGACTTCTGCTCCGCGGAGGCGCGGCCGGCCCGGAATTCCGCCGGCAGCGGATGAAGGTTTCCTGGTTTTATTTTCAGGAAGAAGCTGCTTTCCTGCTTTTTGCTTTGCCGCGTTTTACCGCGATGGCGTAACTTTGCGGGATTCCAGCGGAGACACAACAAGCATGAAGCGCGCAGCCCTTCTCGCCAGCGTTTTCCTGTGCACGGCCAACGCACACGCCGCGAACCTTCCCGCCGTCGTCAGCCGCGGCATCACCGATCTCGGCCGCGCCGCACCGGATACGCAGATACATCTTGCAATCACGCTCGCCTACCGCGACCAAGCCGGGCTCGACGCTTTCGTGCAGGCCGTGGGCACGCCAGGCTCTCCGCAATACCGGCAGTATTTGACCGCGGAACAATTCAACGCGCGCTTCGCACCGTCGCCGGAAGACTACGCCGGGGTGGTGGCGGCCCTTCAGCGCGCCGGCCTGCAGATCGTGCAGACCTATGAGAACCGCACAGTCATCGACGTTGCCGGCAGCGCGCAGGCCGTGGACGCCTATTTCGCCACCGAAATCCATAGCGTGGCACAGGCCGGCCATGGCACGCGCTACGCGAACCTGACCCCGGCCACCATGCCGGCCGAGCTTGCCGGCACCGTACGCACCATACTGGGCCTGGACAACATCGTCCGGCTGCATCCGCTGAACAGGCGCGTGGCCAGGGTGCCGCAGGGCAAGCCGGATGCCACCGCCGCCGCCCAGCCGATCGAGCGCACCACCGGCGGCAGTTTTGCCGGCATCTACCCGGGCGGCATCGCGGCGGCCTACAAATTCCCCTCGCTGTCCGGCACCACAGGCACCGGCCACGGCATCGGCATCGTCATCGATTCCGACATCGCGAACGCGGACCTGTCCACCTTCTGGACGGCGGCCGGCGTGAAGCGCACTGGCACGTTCACCCGCGTCCTCGTCAACGGCACCAATCCGGGCGTCAACGCCGACGTGGGCGAGACGGCTATCGATACAGAGACGACCTCCGGCCTCAATCCGGGCTCCAACATCACGCTCTACCTGGTCAGCTCGCTGGACGACACGCCGATCGAGGACGCCTACAACCAGGCGGTTTCCGCCCATGTGGTGGACGTGGTCAGTTCCAGCTTCGGCGGCTGTGAGCCGGACGACACACCGTTTGCCACGGCTACCAACATGATCGCCGAACAGGGTGCCGCCAAAGGCATCACGTTCACCGCTTCCTCCGGAGACGCCGGTGGCGATTGCGAGGACGAGACGGCCGCGGGCAAAGTCTACTACGAGCCCGACATCGTCAGCACGCCTTCGGCCGATCCGTATTTCGTGGCGGTCGGCGGCACCACGCTGAAGATCAACGCGAGCACCGGCGCCCGCACGTCGGAGACCGCCTGGAGCCCCGGCGGTGCCAATGGCGGCGGTGGTGGCGGCGTCTCCAGCTTCTGGGCGCTGCCCAGCTACCAGACAGGTGTCACCGGCATTGCCGTGGTGCCGACGATCACCGCCAAGCCGCCCGACAGCCAGCCCAAAAGCGGCTTCAAGGGCCGCAACGTGCCGGACATCTCCATGGACGCCAGCAACGCCACAGGCTCCTACGTTGCGGTGTACGACACGCCCGATGGCGGCTGGACGGGCTACGGCGGCACGTCGGTCGCAAACCCGATCTTCGCCGCCCTGGTGGCACAGCAGAACGAGAAGACCGGCACCGCCGCCGGTTTTCTCAACACCGCGCTCTACGCCACCTACACGGCGAACGGCACCAAGCCGGCCGGCGTGTACGGGACGGATTTCTACGACGTGAAGACCGGCAGCATAGGTGCGGGCTGGTCGGCGAAGACGGGCTTCGACCAGGCGACGGGAATCGGCACGATCTTGGACGGCGCGTTTTAGAAAGTAAGTAAGCCAGGCCTTCTTTTTTGAAAAAAAGAAGCAAAAAACTTTTGTCTCTCCGCATCTGCACCAGCCGGGTGCTCCTGGAGATGCCGGGACGCTGCGGCGTCGGGGAACAAAAGTTTTTTGCTTCTTTTTTTCAAAAAAGAAGGCCTTGCTTCCTTCACTCCATCGAAACCCGCATCTCCGGCCCGTCCAGAAAAGCCGCCGCATTGCGCCGCATCGCCGCCACCTTGCCCGGATCCATCTTGGCGAGCGTGCGCAACGGCATCGCCACGCGCATGTTGCCCGCCAGCAGCTTCTCGTGCCGCGCGAAGAAATCCCAGTACAGGTAATTGAACGGGCAGGCATTGGCGCCCACCGCATCCTTCACGTCGTACAGGCAGCCTTTGCAGTAATCGCTCATCCGGTTGATGTAGGCGCCTGACGCCGCGTAGGGCTTGGAGCCGATGATGCCGCCATCGGCGAACAGCGCCATGCCCCGCACGTTCGGCATCTCCACCCATTGATACGCGTCCGCATAGACGATCAGATACCACTCATCCACGTCGTCAGGATGCAGCCCGGCCAGCAGCGCGAAATTGCCGGTGATCATCAGGCGCTGGATGTGATGCGCGTAGGCGTGCGTCAGCGTGTCGGTAATGGCGTGGTGCAGGCAGTTCATCCGCGTCTTGCCGGTCCAGTAGAACCACGGCATGCGGCGCGTCGCCTGCAGCATGTTCTTGCCCGCGTATTCGGGCATGTTGGCCCAGTAGATGCCGCGCACGAACTCCCGCCACCCGAGTATCTGCCGGATGAAGCCTTCCACCGCGTTCAGCTTCGCGTGCCCCGCGCGATACGCGGCCTCCGCCGCCTCGCAGATCTCGCGCGGCTGCAGCAGGCCGAGATTCAGGGAGGTGGAGACCAGCGCGTGAAACAGCACCGGCTCGCCGGCTTTCATCGCGTCCTGGAACGTGCCGAAGCTCGGCAGACGGTTGGCGATGAAGTCGGCCAGCGCCTCGCGCGCCTGCGCACCGGTGACGGGAAGCGCGAAATCGGCCGCACTACCGGCGTGGCTGGGAAATGCGTGCTCCACCAGTTCGATCACCTCGCGTGTGATCGCGTCGGGCGGAAAGCGCGGCACCGGCGGGTTGGCCACCGTTTTCGGCAGGCTCGCGCGGTTCTCCACGTCGTAATTCCAGGCGCCACCCTCCGGCGCCTCGCCGTCCATTAGGAAGCCGTGCCGCCGGCGCATCTCACGGTAGAAGAACTCCATGCGCAGGCCGCGCCGGCCGCGTGCCCAGAAAATGAAATCCTGTATGCGGGCGAAGAAGCGCGTGTCGTCGCGTACGTCCACTTCCACGCCGGCCACTTCCTGCCAGTGCCGGAAATCCTCCGCCAACCGCCACTCACCAGGCTCGGTCACCACCACGCGCGCGCTGCCGTGCTTCGCCAGCGCCCGCAGCATCTCGCCGCGCAGGCTCTGCGTGTTGGCCGGATCGTCCAGCGTCACATAGTCCACCTGCACGCCGCGCGCCCGCAGGGCCTGGGCAAAATGCCGCATGCCGGACAGCACGAGCACGATCTTCTTCGCGTGGTGGCGCACATAGGTGCACTCGGCCTGCACTTCTGCCATCAGCACCACGTCGCGTGCCGGATCGAGGTCGCCGAGACTGGAAATGCCCGGGCTGAGCTGGTCGCCCAGGATCACCCGCAACGTGCCACCAGCTTCGCTCATGTTGCACTCCAAGCTTCGGGCGGCACATGGGGCGTCCAACCGGGTTCGCACGGGTCTTGCGGAGTGTTGACGAAGCAAGGCCGCCTTTTTTTAAAAAAGGGGCTGGGTTTTTGCCCGTTCACTGCTGCCGCGCCTTGGCTGTCCTGCGGCTGACGCTGCTGGGCAGACGGAAATCAGCGAGTCGTCCCTACTCGCCGAGCCGCCGCGTGAAAAAGTTTTTGCTTCTTTACGCAAAAGAACGCCTTCCTTGCCGCGTCCGTGGTGTTCTCTCCGCAATGCGTCAGCTCCTCCTTCTCCGCCATGCCAAGTCGTCCTGGGACGATGCCGCCCAGTCGGACCACGCTCGTCCGCTGAACCCGCGCGGCCGCAGTGCCGCCGCGGCGATGCGGGACGTCTTCCGCAACCTGAGCCTGGTGCCCGACGTGGTTCTGGTCTCCTCGGCACGGCGCACCCGGCAAACGCTGGACGCTTTGGCACCCTGGGACGAGACGCCGATCATCGAACCGATGGACGGCCTGTATCTCGCCTCGCCTGCCCACATCCTCGCGATCGTCTCCGGTGTGGCGGAAACCGTGCGCAGCCTGATGGTGGTGGGCCACAATCCCGGCCTGCACGAACTTGCGATGATACTGGCCGGCCCGCATGCTATGTCATCGCACGGTCACATGGCCCGCCAACTCGCCGAGGGCTTTCCAGCCGGCGCACTGGCGGAGTTCACCGTGGCAAACAGCTGGCACGCACTCGATCCGCAATCCGGCTCTGCCGAAGGCGCCGGACGCCTGGTCCGTTTCGTGCGGCCGCGAGACCTGTCGGAGTAGTGTCGCCGTGAACGCGCTTCCGCCCGAGGCCCAGGACCAAAGGGAGGCCGCGCAAACCGCATCCGGCTTCGAGGCCGCGCCCGCCGTGCCGGACGTGACGCTCACCTTCGAGCTGGACCCGCAGGACGCGCCCCGTCTGTTGCGCCTGCCCGCGCTGCAGGCCAGGCGCATGGGCGCTATACGTAGCGTGCCGGTGAACCACATCTGGCACGACACAGCAGAGGCTTTCCTGGCCGACCAGGGTCTTGCGCTGTGCCAAACGACGGGAAAAGCGGGCACATGGCGTCTTGAGCGCCTCTCGCCCGGGGACGCCCTGGCATGGCCGCCCGCAACCTGTCCGCCGGTTCTGGCCGAAGCCGACAGCCTGGAAGGCCTGCAGGACGTGCCGGCAAACGGACTCGTTGCGGCCGCGGCGTTCACCGGAAAGTGCCGCAGCGTGATTCTGCACCTGGATGGCGGCCCCGGACGGATCGAAATAGTGGAAGGCGCCATACGCGGCGTGGCGGAGGACCAGCCCGCCTGCCGCCTGCTGGTGACCGGCGCGCCAGCCGATGCCGCCGCCCTGGCTGCTGCAATGGCCGCTACGATACGCCTGTGTGTGCCGCGCCAGAGCCTGGCCGCCTCTGCCCTGGCGTTTGCCCGCGGCTGGACACCGCCTCCCCGGCAGACAGGCGCGCCCCGCCTGACGCCAGGCCTGAGCGCCTCGGACGCGCTCGCCTGCATTACCGCCCACCTGGCCGAGGTGATCCTGCACTGGTCGGACCTCGTGCCGCAGGCCGCGGCACCCGAGCCGGTGCACCAGATGCGCGTAGCCGTCCGCCGCCTGCGCTCTGCCCTCTCCGTCTTCCGCCGCGCCGCCATGCACAATCAGGGCGGAGCAGGCTGGCTGCTGGAACTATCCGCCGCGCTGCGCGACCTCGCCGCCCGCCTGGGTGGCGCGCGCGACTGGGATGTGTTCATCGGCGAGACGGGCGTTGATATACAGGCGGCGTTCCCGGCGGACCGGCGCATCACTCTCCTGCTCGCCGCCGCCAGCCGAAAGCGGGCCGCTTCCTACGCCGAGCTCGCCACCTACCTGGCCAGCCAGCAATGGGCGCTGCTCTCGCTGGAGCTTGCCTTGTTGCCGACCACGCGGCCGTGGGACAGGACCGGGGACACAGACGTGCTGGCCGCCGGCGCCCATCTTTACGCCGCGCGCGCACTGGACCGTCGCCTGAAACGGCTGTTGACGCCCGGCGCCGACCTGTCAGGCCTGCCGGCTGCCGAGCTGCACGAGACGCGCAAGCAGGCCAAGCGCCTGCGCTATGCCACCGAGTTCTTCGCCCCGCTGTTCCCCGGCAAGGCGACACGCAAATACATCGCCAGATTATCGGACCTGCAGGAAGTTCTGGGCGCGGTGAACGATACCGCCGTGGCCGCCCACCTGACGGACCAGCTGGCGGGTGGAACGGACCGTGCCTTCGCAGCCGGCGTGGTGCAGGGTTTTGGTGCGGCACGCGGGCGGCGGGCGGCGGCCAAAGCGCAGGAGGCCTGGCGCCGGTTTACCCGCGCTTCGGTATTCTGGGACTAGGCAAGGAAGGCCTTCTTTTTCGAGAAAAAAAGCAAAAAGCTTTTGCTCCGCTATCGCCGGGCATTGAAGCGCGCGCGCAAACAACGCGCAGCCGACGGAGACATAAGTTTTCTGGTACTTTTTTTTTAAAAAAGAAGCGCTTTCTCTGCTGCCTCATGGACCAGGGCGAAATACCCGGTCCAACGCAAGGTGCATCCAGGCCCGAGCGGGTGCTCAGCCTTTGCTGCGGGTGCGAAGGTTGCCATCCTCTGAATACCACCGTTATGTTCCGCGCGGCAGCCTCGCCGTCCCGGCGGGCCATGACCGCCGCCTTGCCACACAGGATCGCACCATCATGACCGGCGCCCCGATCGGATCAGTCACCGTCACCATGGACGGCACCGACAAGTCAGCCTCCCTGCCCCTGCTCGCCGGCACGATAGGCCCTTCGGTATTCGACATACGCAAGCTGTACACCGACCTGGACGTGTTCACCTACGATCCGGGCTACGGCGGCACCGCGGCCTGCGAGAGCCGAATCACCTATATCGACGGCGACGAGGGCATCCTGCTGCACCGCGGCTACCCGATCGACCAGCTCGCCGAGCAGTCCACCTTCCTGGAAGTGGCCCACCTGCTGCTCAACGGCGAACTGCCGAACCGGGAGGAGCTCGCCGAGTTCGAGCGCGGCGTCATGCTGCACACCATGGTGCACGAGCAGTTGCGCCAGTTCTACAACGGCTTCCGGCGTGACGCCCATCCGATGGCGGTGATCTGCGGCGTCGTCGGCGCCCTGTCCGCCTTCTATCATGACAGCCTGGACGTCACGAACGCGGACCATCGCCGGATCAGCGCCTTCCGCCTGATCGCCAAACTGCCCACAATCGCCGCCTGGGCCTACAAATACTCTATCGGTCAGCCGTTCATGTATCCGCGCAATGATCTAGGCTATGCCGAGAACTTTCTCTACATGATGAACGCCGTGCCGGCCGAGCCGTATCACGTGAACCCGGTGCTGGCCCGCGCCATGGATCGCATCCTGATCCTGCATGCCGACCACGAGCAGAACGCGTCCACCAGCACCGTGCGCCTGGCCGGCTCGACCGGCGCTAACCCGTTCGCCTGCATCGCCGCCGGCATCGCCAGCCTGTGGGGCCCCGCCCATGGCGGCGCCAACGAGGCGGTGCTGAAGATGCTGGCCGAGATCGGCCACAAGGACCACATCCCCGACTTCATCGCCCGCGTGAAGGACAAGAACAGCGGCGTGCGCCTGATGGGCTTCGGCCACCGCGTGTACAAGAACTACGACCCGCGCGCCAAAATCATGGAGCGTACCTGCCACGAGGTGCTGGACGAGCTGGGCATCAAGGACGATCCGCTGCTGGACCTGGCCCTCGAGCTGGAGCGCATCGCCCTGCACGACGACTACTTCATCAGCAAAAAGCTCTACCCCAACGTCGATTTCTACTCTGGCATTATCCTCAAGGCGATGGGCATCCCCACCAGCATGTTCACCGTGCTGTTCGCGGTGGCGCGCACCGTGGGCTGGATCAGCCAGTGGAAGGAGATGATGGAGGACCCGCTGCAGCGCATCGGCCGGCCGCGGCAGGTCTATACCGGGCACGCCCAGCGTGATTTCGTGGCGTTGCAGGCGCGCTAGCTTGCGCGCCTGGCGGCCCGGCCTGCCCTTCCTGCTTCTGGCGTCCGTCCTGGCAGGGCAGGCCCGCGCGCAGGATGCGTCCGGCGGTCTCTGCTCGGCAGACGAGGTCAAGCTGTTCGCCTGCGTGCTGAAAACCCGTCAGCAGGTCGGCTTCTGCCTGGGCAAGTCCGACCTCAAGATGCGGCTCGTGGTCCTGTCCGGCGAGACGCAAGCCTCTTCCCCGGTCCGCAACCTGCGCGAGGCGCCGATCGGCAGCAACGCGCATGGCGACATCATCACCTTACGCGGCAGCACGAAAGACGGCCCGGTCGCCCTCTATGTGGACTTCCTGCCCGACGACCTTGTGCCCCCGGTGCTGGTCATGGAATCCGGCAAGCAGGAGATCAAGGAGCCCTGCGCCTCGGCATCGTTCGAGTCGGAGAGCACGGAGGTCTCTGTCGGTGGTGTCCGGCGCGTCGCCAGGCTTCCCGGCCTGGTGGAGATCGGCATCGCCAAGCCGCTCACGCCCGCGCCGGAGTGGCCGGACTGAGGCGAGACGCTGAGGGCCATTTGCCAGCGCCATCCTTGGGTCAGCACTCGCACCCGCGCGTGGCGCCGGTCGAGGAGCGGGTGATGTGATGGTCGATCCACTCGCTCACCAGCGCACGGGCCTCGCTCAGCCCCGCCTCCGGATGGTGTATGCGGTATAGCGTCGTGCAGCTCTGGAACGCCGCCATGTCGTCGGTTCCGGCCCGGCGCAGCTCGCGATAGGCGGTCACCACCGCGCGTTCGCATCTCCGTCCGATCTCGGCCAACACCTGCCTCCAGTTGCGAATCACTCTTATCTGGTAGGAACAATACGCCCGTTCCGCCACCCCTCGCAACTGTCGGCTTGGGCTTGGGTTGCCCGCCGATTGGCGGCAGGGCAGAACGGACCCTGATTTCGAGGTGGGCGCTGATGGCGGCAGGTGTGGCTACGGATTGGGACAGGGATGCGGCGCTGACCACGGCGCGCATCCTGCTGGAGATCGGCGCGCTCAACTTCCGCCCGGATGAGCCCTACACCCTGACCTCCGGCTGGAAGTCGCCCGTCTATATCGATTGCCGCAAGATCATTTATTTTCCGCACGCCCGGAAAAAGATCTGCCAACTGGGCGTGGAGAAGCTGAACCGCCACATAGGCTACGAACAGATCGAGGTGGTGGCAGGCGGCGAGACGGCCGGCATCCCATTCGCCGCCTGGATGGCGGATTTGATGCACACGCCCATGGCCTATGTGCGCAAGCAGCCGAAAGGTTTCGGCAAGAACGCGCTCATTGAAGGCGACGTGCCGGACGGGCGCCGCACGCTGCTGGTCGAGGACCTGACCACGGACGGACGATCGAAGATCAAGTTCACCCAATCCCTGCGCGACGCCGGCGCCCTGGTGAACCACGCTTTCGTGGTGTTCTATTACGGCGTGTTCCCCGGCAGCCTGGAAAAACTGGCGCAGATGGACATCGCGCTGCACCATCTGTGCACCTGGTGGGACGTGCTGGAAGCCTGCCGCGACCGGCCGTATTTCCCGGAACACCATCTGGCCGAAGTGCGGCGGTTTTTGGAGAACCCGGTAGGCTGGTCGAAAGCGCGGGGAGCGGACGTGGAGGCCGCCCAGCAGTAGAGTACGTAGTTGGCCTGCCCGCTCAGACATCTGTGCAGGCACGGAGCAGGCTTTCTGCCTCTTGCACAACGAAAGCCTTGCTTCCTTTCTTCCCTGAACATTGTTAACCCTGCTCCAGGCCCAGCCAAGGATCAGCTCGCCATGGACAGTCCAGCCAGCTTCGACTTCGCCAACCCTGCCCTGCGCGCAAACCCCTACCCCGCCTATCGTTTCCTGCGCGAAGCCGCGCCCATCTGGCGCGCGCCCAGCGGGCACTGGATCGTCTCAACCCATGCCGGCTGCACCGCCTTGCTGCGCGACCCGGTCATGGGCCGGGAGGACACGAACATGCGCAGCCCGGAGCTGATGGCCGAATACGCCGTGGCCTCGCTGACGCGGATGATGCTTTTCGTCGATCCGCCTGTGCACACGCGTCTGCGCGGCCTGGTCAGCAAGGCCTTTACCGCCCGGCGCATGGAGGCGCTGCGCCCGCGCATCGAGGCGATCGTGGACGCGCTGATCGACCGGGTGGCCGGCCAGGGCGGCATGGACGTGATACGCGACTTCGCCCATCGCCTGCCGGTGACCGTCATCTGCGACATGCTCGGCATGCCGGAGAGCGACCGCGGCCCGTTCCTGGAGGAGAGCACGGTCCGCGGCCGCATACTCGATCCGGTCGCACTCAGCCGGGAGGAGCTCGATGATGCCAACCGCGGCTCGCGCGCGTCCTCGGAGTATTTCCGCGGCCTGCTGGCCTATCGCCGGCAGAACCCCGGCGACGATCTGGCGACGGCGCTGGTGCAGGCGCGCGAGGCGGACGACACGCTGAGCGACGACGAGATCGTCTCCAACATCGCCCTGCTGTTCGGCGCCGGCCACGAGACGACGACGAACCTGATCGGCAACGGCGTGCTGGCGCTGCACCGAAATCCGGCGCAGCTGGCGCGCCTGCGCGCGGACCCCGGGCTGATTCCGAACGCGGTGGAGGAGCTGCTGCGCTACGACAGCCCGGTCCAGCTGACCGGCCGTATCGCCACGCAGGACCACGAGATCATGGGCGAGCGCATCGAGAAAGGCGGCCATGTCATAGCGTTACTCGGCGCGGCGAACCACGATCCGGCGGCCTATGAGGGCGACCCGGACACGCTGGACGTGGGCCGGCCGGGCGTGCGCGCCATCAGTTTCGGCGGCGGCCTGCATTTCTGCCTGGGTGCGCAGCTTGCGCGCATCGAGGGCGAGATCGCCTTCCGCCGCCTGCTGGAACGCCTGCCCGCGATGCGCCTGACCGACCCGGAACACGCGGCCTGGAAGCCGACGGTGACGTTGCGGGGGCTGGTGGAACTTGGCGCGGAGTGGTAGCTTAACGTCGTTTAGGGCTTACGCCCTAACGCGGTAGGGAGAACATCCAAGATGGCGACCGAGCATTTCGACGTGGTTATCATAGGGGCCGGTCTGTCCGGAATCGGCGCCGGCTGCCACATGAAGATGCAGTGCCCGAAAAAGACCTACGTCGTGCTCGAAAGCCGCGAGACGATCGGCGGCACGTGGGACCTGTTCCGCTACCCGGGCATTCGCTCGGATTCGGACATGTACACGCTCGGCTACGTGTTCCGCCCCTGGACGGAGGCCAAGGCGATCGCCGACGGCCCGTCCATCCTGAAATATGTGCGCGAGACGGCAGAGATCTACGGCGTCGACCGGAACATACGCTTCAAGCACAAGGTGATGCAGGCGGACTGGTCCTCCGAAGACGCGCTGTGGACCGTGCAGGCCGAGGCGGACGGCCAGCCTGTCACCTTCACCTGCGGCTTCCTGTTCACCTGCAGCGGCTATTACGACTACGCCGGCGGCTACACGCCGGATTTCGCCGGGCGTGACAGTTACAAGGGCCAGGTAATCCACCCGCAATTCTGGCCGGAAAACCTGGACACAGCCGGCAAGAGCGTGGTGGTGATCGGCAGCGGCGCCACTGCCGTGACCCTGGTGCCCGCGCTTGCCAAGACCGCGTCGCATGTGACGATGCTGCAACGCTCGCCCAGCTACGTGGCCTCGCGCCCCGCCGAGGACGCCTTCGCGAACCGGCTGCGGAAATACCTGCCGTCGAAGCTCGCCTATAGCCTTATCCGCTGGCGCAACGTTGGGCTGCAGCTCTTCCTGTTCAACATGGCGCGCAGCAAGCCCGCCAAATTCAAGCAGCAGCTGATCAGCCTGGTTTCAAAAGAGCTCGGCGCGGATTACGACGTGGCCACCCATTTCACGCCGAAATACAATCCCTGGGATCAGCGGCTTTGCCTGGTTCCTGACTCCGACTTGTTCCAGGCGATCAAGACGGGCCGTGCCACCGTGGTCACCGACACGATCGAGCGCTTCACCGAGACGGGAATCAAGCTGGCGTCCGGCCAGGAATTGCCGGCCGACATCGTGGTGACCGCGACCGGCCTGAAGATGCAGATCCTGAGCGGCATGGCGATCAGCGTCGACGGCACGCGTATCGATTTCGGCCGCATGATGAGCTACAAGGGAATGATGTATTCGGACGTGCCGAACCTGGCCACCGCGTTCGGCTACACAAATGCGTCGTGGACGCTGAAGGCCGATCTCACCTCCTCCTATGTCTGCCGCCTGCTGAACTACATGGACCAGCGTGGTTTTGCGGAAGCCCGGCCGATACGCGATGCGGCCGTGCAGGAGATGCCGTTCCTGGACTTCTCGTCCGGCTACGTGCAGCGCGCGCTGTCGGAACTGCCGCGCCAGGGCACCACGAAGCCCTGGAAGCTGAACCAGAATTACGCGCTGGATCTGATGGCGCTGAAGTTCGGCAAGCTGGATGACGGTACGATGGTGTTCAAGCGGCGCAAGGAACGCAAGCAGGCGGCTTGAGAGCGAAGCGGTTCGTTTCTTGAGCCAAGGGCGGGACGCTGCCCCAAACCCCCATTTGTTTGGGTGCGTGTTAACAGGTTCTAAGGACGACTGTCCTTAGCGGGGTCCAGGGGCAGAGCCCCTGGCCTTGCCTAAGGTCAACGGCTCAGGGTGCCTACGGTGCATCCGCCATCAGATAGCTATGCACCGCCTGGACCACCACCGATCCCTCGCCCACGCCGGCCGCCACGCGTTTCACCGAACCGGCGCGCACGTCGCCCACCGCGTAGATGCCCGGCAGGCTGGTGGCGAACTGGCCGCAGCCGTCCTGCCCGGTCACCACGAAACCTTTCTCGTCCAGGTTCAGGCAGTCGCGCAGCCATTCGGAATTCGGTTCGGCGCCGATCATCACGAACAGCGCGCCGATCTTGCGGGTCTCGCTCTCGCCGGTCTTGCTGTTGGTCCAGGTGATCTCGCGCAGGTAATCGTCCCCCGAAAGCGCGGTCACTTCGGTGTTCGCGTGAAGCGTTATCTTTTCCGAGCACTCGATACGCTGCAGCAGGTAGTCGCTCATCGTGTCTGCCAGGCCATCGCTGCGCACCAGCATGTGCACATGCGCCACGGTGCGCGACAGGAACACCGCCGCCTGCCCCGCGGAATTTCCGCCGCCCACCACCACGACGTCCGCGCCAGAACACAGCCCGGCTTCGACGCCGGTGGCGGCGTATTGGATTCCCTGGCCTTCGAAATGTTCGTAGTCGGCCACGTCCAGCTTGCGATAGCGTGCGCCGGTCGCCACGATTATGCTGCGGGCCCGCACCGAACTGTCGTCTTCCATCTGCAGCCGGTACGGCCTGGCGCGGCAATCGATGGCGCGCACCGCGCGCGATACCGAAAGCCTGGCGCCGAATTTCTGAGCCTGCACCTGGGCCCGCGCGGCCAGTGCCTGGCCTGAGATACCGGTCGGGAAACCAAGATAGTTCTCGATCTTCGACGATGTTCCGGCCTGGCCGCCAGGTGCCAGCTTCTCCAGAACGATTGTGGCCAGGCCTTCCGAGGCCGCATAGACGGCGGCGGCCAGGCCGGATGGCCCCGCGCCCACCACCGCCACGTCGAACACCGCATCGTCCTGCACCGTCTCGCTCAGGCCGAGCGCATCGGCCAGCGCCATGATGGTCGGCCGCCGCAGGACGTGATCGTTCGGCGCCACGACGACAGGAAGATCCTCCGGCGCGATCTTGAAGCAGCCGAAGAACTCGTCGGCATCCTCGTCGGTATCGGTGTCGAGCAGGCGGTGCGGATAGCCGTTGCGGGTCAGGAACACCTCGAGCGCCACCGTATGCGCCGCATGGCCGGAACCCACGATCACCACGCCGCCTTGCGCGTGGCGTATGAAACCGGTGCGGCGCAGTATGAACGCACGCATCATGATCTCGCCGATGTCGGCTTCCGCGCTGACCATTTTGCGGAAATCGGCGCGGCACACGCGTATGACGCGGCTATCCTCCGCGGCGCGGCCGCTCACCAGTATTTCACGATCGTTGAACAGGTCCAGCTCGCCGGTGAACTGGCCTGCCTCGTGGCGGGTGACCAGGTGTTCGGTGCCGTGCTCGTCGGTCTCGAATATCTCCACGGCACCGCCGATCACGAGGAAGAAATCGACTCCGCGCTGACCGCGTTCGAACAGCAGCGTGTTGGCGGCCAGGGTTTCCCCGCCGCCATACTGGCGTACGCGGTCGATCAGCTCCTGCGTCAGATGCGGGTAGATCTGGGCCTCACGCGTGTAGGGATCGGTGGCTTCCAGGTCTGACATCGGCAACTCCAGGTTTTCGAAGGCGGGGCATCGGTTTTTCGCGGCACGAAGGGGGGGCTGTTCCTGCCGGTCCGAGGGGTTTATAGGCTCATGCTTCAACAGGAGTGCGTATCTATGGCTATCGGGACGGTAAAGTGGTTCAACCCGGACAAGGGGTTTGGATTCATCTCCCCGCAAGACGGCGGCAAGGATGTTTTTCTGCACATTACGGCAGTGCAGGCAGCCGGGCTGACGACGGTTAAGGACGGGCAGAAGGTCAGCTTCGAAGTGGTAAGCGAGCGCGGCAAGCTGGCGGCGTCCGCCCTGAAGCTGGCGTAAAAGCGTGTTGCGGGGCGCTTTCGGGGTAACCCGGAGCGTCCACCATCACCAGGCGGACGCATGTTGCGTCTGCCGGGACCATGCGGCCAGCGCAGCCAGATGCCGCGCGCCGTGGCGTAATAATGTCGGTCATTGCTTGTAGCACACAGGCTACGCTAATCCGGGCGGCAACTCAGCCTCTGGATCCTCGCGTATGCGCCTCTGTGTCATGGCATCGATCCTTTGCAGCGGTCTGGCTGGCTGCGTGGCGGCCCCGCCGCCCGCACCGCCGCCGCCAGCGCCTGTCCGTCCCATCGTCGCCGCCCCACCGCCGCCCGCGCCGCGAGTCGTTTGGACGAAAGGCGGCTGGCAGTTGAAGAATGGCAGCTACGTCTGGGTTCCCGCCCACAAAGTGGTCCATGTTGCCGTCCATCGCCACTGGGTGCGCGGGCACCACAACGAGGCAGGCACCTGGGTGCCCGGGCATTGGGTCACGTCCTAACCGCCCGCCCTTCGCATCGCGTCCTCCACGCTGTTCACGCTGATCGCCTCCATCCCGGCGCGCGGACCGCCGGGCGGGATCACCGGCACGATCAGCCTGCTGTGGCGCAACGGGCCGGAGGCGCCGAACAGGCCTACAGCCGGGCGCCCGCAGGCGGCCCGCACGTTCATCAGCCCGCTGTCGTTGCCCACGAACAGCTCCGCTTCCGCCAACAGCGCCACGATATCCGCCAGCGCCCAGCCGACCACCTCCTGCAATCCGGCCACGCCTGCAGCGTATGTCACCTGGCGCACCAGCGCGGCCTCGTGCGCGGCGCCTAGCACCAGGACGGTGCCACCCGCCTGTCCCAGTTGCCGCCGCGCCAGGGTGGCGAATCGCTGCACGTCCCATTGCCGCTTGGCGCCATGCGCGCCCACCCCCAGCGCCAGGAACGGGCGCGGACACGAGCCCAGCCGCGCCAGTACACGCTGCCGCGCCGCCGCATCCACGCTGATCGCAGGCTCAGGGAGCCTGGTCAGGCCCAGCGCGGCCGCGTAGGCGGCGGCCTGGTCGAACGCTTCGGCAAAGCGCACCGTCCCGCCCAAATACGGGCCACGGTTTAGCCACAGGCGCTGGCCGGCGGTGTAGCCGTAGCCGTAGCGGTGGCGGATGCCGGCCAGGCGCATCGCGGCCGCGAGCGAGGCGCCGTGATGCAGCAGCACGCAGCTTTCCGCCCGCAGGCCGCGCAACGTGGCCACAAGCCGCGGGAAGCCCAGTGGACCGTCATGCACGCCCGTACCATGCCTCGGGTTGCGGTCGAACCAGACGATACGAGAGATCGCGGGATCGTTCGCCAGCAGCGTGTCTGCCTGGGTGCTGGGCTTGGTGACCAGGGTGACCGGGCCGTCCGCGGCCAGGGCGCGTATGATAGGCAAGTGCCAGATCAGGTCGCCCAGGCCTGGGCGGGGTTGGAAGATCGCGGTTGGGGGAAGCAAAGGGAAGAAAGGCCTTCTTTTCTGAAGAAAAGAAGCAAAAGACTTTTGCTCCCTGTCGGCACTCTGTCCTGCACAGCGCGCGGATTACAGGCCCACTTCGTAGCCATTTGGGTGAGCTTCACGCCAGGCCAGGGCATGCGTGACGATCGTCGGCAGGGCGTCGAAACTTGGCGCCCAGCCCGTCTCCTGCCGCAGCAGCGCGGAGCCTGCTACCAGCACGGCAGGGTCGCCGGCCCTACGCTCCGTCAGGCGCACGGGCACATGGCGGCCGCTGACCTGTTCCACCGCGCGTATGACTTCCATCACCGAATGGCCGGCGCCGTTGCCCAGATTATAGGTCACCGAGCGGCTCTCCAGCACGTCCAGCGCGCGCAGATGCGCCTGGGCCAGGTCGGCCACGTGGATGTAATCGCGTATGCAGGTGCCATCTGGCGTGGGGTAGTCCTGGCCGAACACGGCGATGTCCGGCCGGCGGCCGAGCGCCGCGTCGATAACCAGGGGAATAAGGTGGGTCTCCGGGTTGTGGTCCTCGCCCAGCCTGCCCTGCGGATCGGCGCCGGCCGCGTTGAAGTAGCGCAGGCAGGCAGAGCGCAGGCCGTGTATGCGGTCGGCCCAGAACAGCGCCCGCTCCAGCATCAGCTTGCTCTCGCCGTAGGGTGAGCCTGGCTCGATACGCTCGGCCTCGTCGATCGGGATGCGCTGTGGATTGCCGAACAGGTTGGCGGTGGAAGACAGCACGAACTTGGTCACGCCGTGACGCACGCAGGCGTCGATCAGGCCGATGCCAAGCCCGGCATTCTCGGCCAAATAGAAGAACGGCCGCTGCATGCTCTCGCCCACCAGGGACAGGGCGGCGAAATGGAATACGGCGTCCCAAGGACCATCCGCCAGCGTGCGGTCCAGGGTGGCTCGGTCCGCAAGGTCGGCTTCGATCAGCGTGGCGGGCGGCAGCACGGCCTGGCGGTGGCCCTGGCGCAAATTGTCATAGACGGTTACCTGATGGCCGCCATCCAGCAGGGCGAGCACGAGATGGCTGCCGACATAGCCGGCGCCGCCGGTGACCAGATAACGTCCCATGTGTCCCTACGAATTCCGCGCGGCAGCATGACGCGCCAGGGGGGCGCGGGTTGATAGAGAGGCAAGGCAAGGCCTTCTTTTTTGGAAAAAAGAAGCAAAAAACTTTTGACTCCCGCATTTGACGCAGCCGGGTGCTTTCGGAGGGGACCGGGTAGCTTCAGCAGCGACAGGGGCAAAAGTTTTTTGCTTCTTTTTTTCAAAAAAGAAGGCCTTGCTTAAATCTCTTCCACCCGCCCATCCCGCAGCGTCACCACCCGGTCCATGCGGGCCGCCAGTTCGGCATTGTGGGTGGCGATCAGCGCCGCCACGCCCTGCTCGCGCACGATCCTGAGGAGTTCGGCGAACACCACATCCGCGGTGCCGACGTCGAGGTTGCCGGTGGGCTCGTCGGCTAGAAGCACGGCTGGCTTGTTGGCCAACGCACGGGCGATGGCTACGCGCTGCTGCTCGCCGCCGGACAGCTTGCCCGGCAGTTGCGTCGCACGCGGCGCCAAGCCGAACGCGGCTAGAAGTTCGTTGGCGCGCGCGCGTGCTGCGCGTATCGGCGTGCCGCCGATCATCTGCGGCAGGGTGACGTTCTCCAGGGCGGAGAACTCGGCCAGCAGATGGTGGAACTGGTAGACGAAGCCGATCCGGTCCCGCCTGATCTGCGTGCGTGCGGCGTCGCTCAGGCCGCCGGCATCGGTGCCGTCCACGAACACGGCACCCGAATCGGGGCGTTCCAGCAGACCCGCCAGATGCAGCAGGGTGGACTTGCCGGTGCCAGATGGCGCCACCAGCGCCACGATCTCGCCGCGGCGCAGGGTGAGGTCCGCGCCGCGCAGGATGGGCAGGTCGCCCGCGCCACTCTTGTAGGTGCGCCCGACGGCGCGCAGTTCCAGCGGCTCACTCATGGCGCAAGGCTTCGACGGGATCGGTTTTCGCCGCGCGCCAGCTTGGGTACAACGTGGCGAGAAGCGAGAGCACCAGCGCCATCAGGACCACCTGGGTGACGGTGACGGCGTCCAGCTTGGCCGGCAGGTGCTCCAGGTAATACACGGTGGGATCGAACAACGTGGTGCCGGTCAGGCTCTGCAGCGCCTGCCGTATGCGCTCGATGTTCAGGCAGAACACAACGCCGACCAGCGTACCCACCACGGTGCCGGTGACGCCCACGGAGGCGCCGCACATCAGGAAGATGCGCATGATGGCACCGCGGCCGGCGCCCAGCGTGCGCAGCACCGCGATGTCACGCGTCTTGTCCTTCACCATCATAATCAACGAGGAGACGACGTTGAACGCGGCGACGATGATGATCAGCGTCAGGATCAGGAACATCACGTTCTGTTCCACCGTGACGGCGGCGAAGAAGCTGTCGTTGCTCTGCGTCCAGTCGAAAATCCGCAGGCCCTGGCCGGCCAGCGCGTCGCGCACCTCGCGGGTCACGCCGGATACGTGCTGCGGGTCGGCCACCATCACCTCGATCTGCGTCACCGCATCTGGTTTCTGGAAATAGACCTGTGCGGCCTGTAGCGGCAGGAAAGTGTAGGTGCTGTCGTATTCGTTCATCCCGGCCTGGAAGATGGCCACCACGCGGTAGGCGCGCACGCGCGGCACGGTGCCGAACGCGGTCACCGCACCGTCCGGCGAGACGAGCGTGATCTTGGCGCCGACATCCAGCCCAAAGCGGTCCGCCAGCGCCTGACCCACAGCGATGGCGTTGTCACCGTGGAAATCATCCAGCGAGCCAGCGCGTATGTTGCCCGCGATCGACGGCAGCTTGCGCAAATCCGCCTGTGTGATGCCGCGGGCGATGCCGCCGGAATTCTGGTTCCGGCCGCTTAGCAGGACCTGGCCCTCGATCACCGGGGTGGCCGACACCACGCCCGGCAGCGCCGCTATCCTAGCCGCCAGCGGGTCGTAATCGGTGATGCCGGCCGGTGTGCTGCCATACACATCAAGGTGGCCTTGCAGGCCGAGTATGCGGCCGAGCAGGTCGTCCTTGAAGCCGGACATCACGGCCATGACGATGATCAGCGTGGCCACGCCGAGCGCGATGCCGACCAGCGAGAAGATGGCGATGACGGAGACGAAGCGTTCGCCGCGACGGGCGCGCAGGTAACGGCCGGCCACCGCGCGTTCGAAGGCGCCGAACATCCTAGAGCACACGCGCGAGCGCGTCCTCCAGCGTCAGCTCCTCGCGCGCACCGCCGGCACGCTGCTTGAGCTCCACCCGGCCAGAGGCGGCGCCGCGCGGCCCCACGATGATTTGCCAGGGGTGACCCATCAAATCGGCATCGGCGAACTTGGCCCCTGCCCGCTCGTCACGGTCGTCCAGCAGTGCGCGGCCGCCGAACTTCTCATACGCCGTCTCGCACATCGCATCGCACGCTGCGTCGCCCACGCGCAGGTTCAGGATGCAGGCGGGGAACGGCGCGATGCTGGCGGGCCAGATGATGCCGGCCGCATCGTGCGAGGCTTCGATGATGGCGCCGACCAGGCGAGAGACGCCGATGCCGTAGCTGCCCATTTCCGGCACGATCACGCCGCCATCCGGTCCGGCCACCGAGAACTTCAGCGGATCGCTGTATTTGCGGCCAAAATAGAAAATCTGGCCGACCTCTATGCCGCGCCCTTCCCGCTTTTGCGCCGGCTCCACCTGCGCCCAGCGCGCCGTGTCGTGCTTCTCCTCGGTGGCGGCATAGTACGAGTTGATCAGATCGTGGAACGACGCGAGGTCCGCGGGCTTGCTGTAGGAGAACTCGGACTTCAGGTAGTCGAGCTGCTCCAGCGTCGCATCGTAGAACACCTGGCTCTCGCCGGTCGGCGCCAGCACGATGAATTCGTGGCTGAGGTCACCGCCGATCGGCCCCGTATCGGCCAGCATGGGGATCGCGCGCACGCCCAGGCGTTGGAAGGTGCGCATGTAGGCGAGCATCATGCGGCGATAGGTATTGACCGCACCCTCGTAGTCCAGGTCGAAGGAATACGCGTCCTTCATCAGGAACTCGCGGCCGCGCATCACGCCGAAACGCGGTCGCATCTCGTCGCGGAACTTCCACTGTATGTGGTACAGCGTCTGCGGCAGCTCGCGGTAGGATTTGATCGCGTTACGCGCAAGGTCGGTGACCATCTCCTCGTTTGTCGGCCCGTAGAGCAGGTCGCGTTCGTGGCGGTCACGTATACGCAGCATCTCGGGCCCGTATGCGTCGTAGCGGCCGCTCTCGCGCCATAAATCGGCGGTCTGCAACGTCGGCATTAGGATTTCCTGGGCGCCGGCGGCGTCCTGTTCCTCGCGCACGATCTGCTCGATGTTTCGCAGCACGCGCAGGCCAGCGGGCAGCCAGGCATAGATGCCGGACGCGGTCTGGCGGATTAGACCGGCCCGCAGCATCAGCCGATGCGAAGCGATCTGCGCCTCTGCGGGCGTCTCCTTCAGGGTAGGCACGAAACTGTGGGAAAGCCGCATTGCGCGTCCTAGGGTTAGTCGGCGCGCAAACTAGACCGGGGTTGCTGGTTAAGGAAGGTTGGGGCTCTGCCCCAAACTCCGCTGGGGCCTTGGCCCCAGACCCCATTTTCAGGGGTGCGTGGGACAGGGTCTAAGGACGACTGTGCTTAGCGGGCCGGCGCCGCTGGCGCTATTGGTTCGAGCTTGCGCGCCGAGGGGCAGAGCCCCTGGCCTTCTTCCGATATTGCACCGCAACTTTGCTGCGCCGCAGCAAGCTTTTGCGCAAGAAATTACACCTAAAGTGTTAATAGTTGATGACGCGGTGTGTACGTCCTGCTACCAAAAAAACGGCCCCGCACACCGGCGGCGGCAGGGCCAAGTTTAGGGAGGAAACGCCAGTCACACGACAGGAGGAGGAAAGCCCTCGTCCTGTCGGTGATTATTCCAGCCCCTGTTCCGCCGCGTCCACACAAATCCAGCGTCATTTGCGAGAAAATCAGGCGCGCTGGACACGCTGTGCGCGTATAGTAGGCACTATCCCGGCTTGGCTGTATAATCGTCGGGCATCTTCAGGATGCCGTGCCGAAAACTGAGCCAGTCGCTCTCGATCAGCCCGATCACCACCAGCCAGATCGCGAATGACACCGCCGTGGTGATCAGCACCTTGCGGCCTATGCGCGCCTGGGCCGGCGCGCCGCGCCATCCGGTCTGCTGGTCCGCCTCCGCCACCGGCCTGGTGCCCAACGGCAGGACAGCGAACAGCGCCGTCCACCAGATCAGGACATAGACGACAACGGCGGTGAACCAGTTCATGGCCGAACTTCAGACACGCAGCAGGTGGACATCCACCATCGGCTTCTTGCCCAGCTTGCGGCCGACGATCTTGCGCAGCGCCGCGCGGGCGGCATCCTGCAGCGCACTGTCGTCCCGCCGCAGCGGCGCCGGCAGATCGGCTACGGCGGCGCCGAAATCGCGGCTCAGCCGGTCGGTTTCCGGATCCTCCGGCTCGAACAGCCCGGGCGCCGTCACGCGGGCGCGGCCCATCACACGGCCGGTGGCGTCCACCGCCAGGCTGCCCACCACCACGCCGTTGAACAGCATGCGCCGCCGCGCCGCCATGACGCCGCCCTGCAGAGGCACCACGCGGTTGCCGTCCAGCGCCAGCCGGCCCACCGGCGCCGAGTCGGTGACCTGCGGCCGGCCGGGATACAACGAAAGTATGTCGCCGTTCTCCAGCATCAGCGGCGTGGCGCCCAGTTCCTGCGCGAGCGACGCGTGCGCGGTCAGGTGCCGCCACTCGCCATGCACGGGCACGCTGTATTGCGGGCGCACCAGGCGGTAGAGCCGGCGCAGTTCGTCACGCGCCGGATGGCCGCTGACATGGACCATGTGGTCGTCATCGGTCATCACCCGCACGCCGCGGCGTACCAGGTTGTCCTGCACCGCGCCGATCGCCTTTTCGTTGCCCGGGATCATGCGGCTGGAAAAGATGACCGTGTCGCCCTCGCCCAGCGCGATGTTCGGGTGCGTATCGGCGGCAACGCGGGCCAGCGCGCTGCGGGCCTCGCCCTGGCTGCCGGTGATCAGAATCAGCAGGTTGTTGTCCGGCACGTCGTTGGCGCCGTCCTCGCTGACAAATTGCGGAATGGTGCTCAGGTAGCCGGATTCGCGTGCCGCAGTCTCCAGGTTGCGCAGGCTGCGGCCGACCAGGGCCACGCTGCGGCCGGCGTCACGCGCGGCGATCGCCACGCTTTCCACCCGCGCCACGTTGCTGGCGAAGCAGGTGACCGCGATGCGGCCCTCGATGGACTTGATCAGCGTAGCAAGCGAACGGCGCACGTCGCCTTCCGAGCCGGAATGGCCTTCCACCAGCGCGTTGGTGCTGTCGCATACCATCGCCAGCACGCCTTCGTCGCCCAGGGCGGAGAACGCCGCCTCGTCCGTGGGCGGGCCTACCAGCGGATGCGGGTCCAGCTTCCAGTCACCGGTGTGCACGATCGTGCCGTAGGGGGTGCGTATCGCCAGGCCCTGGGCCTCCGGCGTGGAGTGGGCCACGCGCAGGAATTGCAGGCGGAACGGCCCCAGCTCGAACGAGCCGCCTGGCGGGATGACGTGGATCTTCACCTCTTCGACCAGGCGCGCCTCGGTCAGCTTGCGGCGCAGCACCGCTGCGGTGAACGGTGTTGCGTAGACCGGGCAGCGCAGCTGGCGCCACAGATGGGCCACCGCGCCCACGTGGTCCTCGTGCGCGTGGGTGATCACCAAGCCCAGCAGCTTGTCGCGCCGCTCGGCGATGAAGGCCGGATCGGGCATGATCACGTCTGCCTCGGGCAGCTCGTTGCCGCCGAACCCTATGCCGCAGTCTATGGCGAGCCAGTGCCCGTCGCAGCGGTACAGGTTGAGGTTCATGCCGATTTCGCCCGTCCCGCCTAATGGCAGGAAGGCCAGGTCACCCGTTGTTGCGTCCATCAATCGCCTTCAATCGTTCTCGTTCTGTCGCGTGGTAATCTGGGTGTGGGGTTGCGCTCCGCCAACAGGCGCAGCCCGTCCAGGGTCAGGTCCGGGTCGATCCGGTCGAATATCTCGGTGCCTTCGGAGAACAGCGGGGCCAGTCCGCCCGTCGCCACGATCTTCGCCGGCCTGTCTATTTCACGCCGCATGCGGGCGACCAGGCCTTCGATCAGGCCTACATAACCCCAGTATACACCGGATTGCATCGCAGAGACAGTGCCGGTGCCGATGACCGCCTGCGGCCGGCCTATGCCGATTCGCGGCAGCCTGGCCGCCGCCTGGTGCAGCGCCTCGATCGAGAGGTTTATGCCCGGGGCTATGGCGCCGCCCAGATAGGCGCCGTCCTCGCCCACCACGTCGAAGGTGGTGGCGGTGCCGAAATCGATCACGATCAGCGTCTGCCGGAAGTGGCGGTAGGCGGCCAGCGCGTTCAGCAGCCGGTCCGCGCCTACGTCCTCCGGGTTGTCGACCCGTATGTCGAAGCCCCAATCCAGGCTGGCGCGGGCTACCAGCGGCTCCACCATGAACCACTCGCGGCACAGCCGGCGCAGGTGGTATAGCGCGGCCGGCACCACGGTGCCGATCACGGCGCCGCTCACCAGATCCGGCGTCAGCCGGCAATGGGTCAGCAGGGTGAGCAGCCAGACGGCGTATTCGTCGCTGGTGCGCTGCGGCTCGGTGGCGATGCGCCAGATGCCGGCCCAGCCCCGCCCGTCATGGACCGCGAAGACGACGTTCGTGTTGCCGGCGTCGATGACTAGGAGCATTGAATGGCAGGAAGGAAGAACGAGTTCTTGTTTGAAAGAAAGAACCAAAAAACTTTTAGTCCTTCGCCCGCATGACGTGGTGCGCTAGTCCCGCAGGCGTGGGCGTTTGCAGGACCGGCGCCTAGCTTGGTGCAGGCGCCAGGAGCAAAAGTTTTTTGCTTCTTTTTTTCAAAAAAGAAGGCCTTGCTCGCCTGCCTGCTCACGCCAGGAAAACCTCGGCACTGCTAATCGCCGCGTCCTCTCCAGCCAGCAGCAACGCCCCCGCCGGGGTCAGCCCCGCAAACGCCCCGCTTACCTGGCGCTGCGGCGTCCGCACGTCCAGCAGCGTGCCCAGAGGATGCGCGCGTGCCAGCCACGCATCCACCAGCGCCGGCGTCTCCACGTTTTCCCAGGCGTCCAGCGTTTCCAGCACCTGGCCGGCCACCACTACGGCGGGCGGTGCGGGCGGTGGCAGCCGGGCGGTGGCACGGTCCGGCAGCGCGGGCGCGGTGGCCACATTCGCGCCCATGCCGATCACCACGAAGCCGGTCTCTCCCGGCTGGCTGTCGATCAGCACGCCCGCCAGCTTGACGCCGTGCAGCAGCACGTCGTTCGGCCATTTCAGCAGCAGCCCGTCCGCGTAAGGGCGCAGCGCGTCGTATAGAGAGAGCGCGGCCAGCAGCGCCCACCGCCCCGGCTCCACACGCGCCATGGCTGGCCGAAGCAGGACGGAGAGGTTCAAGTTGCCGGGGGGTGACATCCAGGCGCGTCCGCGGCTGCCACGGCCTGCCGTCTGCACATCCGCCAGCACCGCCAGCCGTGCCGGCGCGCCGGCGCGCGCGGCCTGCAGCGCCACATCCTGCGTGGAGCCGAGCGCGCCGTGCCGTTCCCACCGCCAGCCGGGCGGCGCCGCCTGATTCACCCGAGCAGGGCCCGGGCCGCGGTGGTGGCGGCGCCCAGGAACGGCGCCGGGAAAAAGAAGAACACCAGCGTGAACGCGCCCGTGGCCATCGCTACGAAGGACAGCGAGCCGGAGCGTGCGTCGAACGGCGCTTCGGACGGATCGAAGAACATCACTTTAATGACGCGCAAATAGTAGAACAGGCTGACCACGCTGGTCAGCACGCCGATGATCGCCAGCGTCCACATGCCGGCGTTCACCGCCGCCTCGAAGACGAAGAACTTGCCGGCGAAACCTGCGAAGGGCGGTATGCCGCCCATGCTCAGCATGAAGATCGTCATCAGCACGGCAAGCGTGGTGTCGTTCTTCGCCAGGCCGCCAAGGTCGCTGATTTTCTCGATGGCGTGGCCACGGCGGCGCATCGCCACAATGCAGGCGAACACGCCGGCGGACATGACGATGTAGGTGAGCAGATAGATCAGCACGCCGCGCACGCCCGTCTCGGTGCCGGCGGCTAGTCCCACCAGGGCGTAGCCCATGTGGCCGATCGAGGAATAGGCCATCAGCCGCTTGATGTTTGTCTGCGCGATTGCGGCGAAGCTGCCCAGCAGCATCGAGGCGATAGCGACCACGATGATGATCGGCTGCCACTGAAGCGCCACATGGCCGAACGGGCCGAACATCACGCGCAGCAGCACCACGAAGGGTGCCACTTTCGGCGCCGTGCTCATGAAGGCGGTGACCGGCGTGGGCGCGCCCTCGTACACGTCGGGCGTCCACATGTGGAACGGCACAGCGGACAGCTTGAACGCAAGTCCGGCGATGACAAAGGCGATGCCTACGATCAAACCGGTGGAAACGCTGGCCGGGTTGGTGACAGCCTGCGCGATGTGGCCGAAATCCATCGAGCCGGAGAAGCCGTAAGTGAGCGAGATGCCATACAGCAGCAGGCCGGACGCCAGCGCGCTGAGCACGAAGTATTTCAGCCCGGCTTCCGAGGAGCGTATGTCGTCACGCGCGAACGCCGCCAATACGTAGATGGCGAGCGACTGCAGTTCCAGGCCCATATAGAGGGTCATGAGGTTATTGGCCGACGCCATCACCATCATGCCTACCGTGCTAAGCAGCATCAGGACCGGGAACTCGAAACGCGCGATGCCCTGCCGTTCGTTGTAGTCCAGCGAGAGGATGGCGCAGAGTGCGGTGCCGAGCAGGATGAGCAGCTTGGCGTATTTGGAGAACGCGTCGCTGACGAACAGGCTGTCATAGCCGAAACCGCTCTGCGTGCCGACCACCAGCACGGCGGTAATGGCGCAGGCGCCGAGAGCCGCCATGGTGCAGATCAGCGAGCTGTCCCGTTTCTGCAGGACGCCGCCAATGAGAATGGCCATGGCAGCGATTGCCAGCACGATCTCCGGCGTGGCTAAGCCCCAGTTCATGGCACGGCTCCCGCCAGCTTGGTTGTGGTGTGCACCAGGTTCAGCGCCTGGGCGTGCTGGTCCACCATGGCGGATACGGTAGCGCCGAAAAAGCTGGTGAAGCTGGATGGATAGATGCCCAGCCACAGCGTGAGCACCGCCAGCGGCGCGAAGATCGCCATCTCCCGCGGCGACAGGTCCAGGATGGATTTCAGGTCCGGCCGGACCAGCTTGCCGAAGATCACCCGGCGATACAGGTACAGCATGTAGGCGGCACCCAGCACCATGCCGAAGCTGCCGAGCAGCGCCAGCCAGAGGTTCACCTGGAACGCGCCGACGAGCACCAGGAACTCGCCCACGAAGCCGGAGGTGCCGGGCAGGCCGATCGACGCCATGGTGAACAGCATGAAGACGAAGGCGTAGGCCGGCATGCGGTCCGCCAGGCCGCCATAACGCGCGATCTCGCGCGTGTGCATGCGATCATAAATCACGCCCACGCACAGGAACAGCGCGGCCGAGACCACGCCGTGCGAGATCATCTGGAACAGCGCGCCGTCGATGCCCTGAATGTTGAAGGTAAATATGCCGATTACCACCACGCCCATATGGGCCACGGACGAATAGGCGATCAGCTTCTTCATGTCCTCCTGCGCCAGTGCGACTAGCGAGGTATAGATTACCGCGATTACGCCGAGCGCGAACATCAGCGGCGCGAAATGCTGGGCGGCGATCGGCAGCATCGGCACGGAGAAGCGCAGGAATCCGTAGGCGCCCATCTTCAGCAGCACGCCGGCCAGGATGACGGAGCCGGCGGTGGGCGCCTCCACATGCGCGTCAGGCAGCCAGGTGTGCACCGGCCACATCGGCACCTTCACCGCGAAGGCGGCCAGGAAACCCAGGAACAGCCAGAACTGCATGCGCGGGCTGAAGCTGGTGTGCAGCAGCACGGTGATGTCCGTGCTGCCCGCCTGGTGCCACATCGCGAGCAAGCTGAGCAGCATCAGCACGGAGCCAGCGAAAGTGTAGAGGAAGAACTTCAGCGACGCGTAAACGCGGCGCGGGCCGCCCCACATGCCGATGATCAGGTACATCGGTATCAGCACGCCCTCGAAGAAGAAGTAGAACAGCAGGAAGTCGGCAGCCGAGAACATGCCGACCATCATCGTCTCCAGGATGAGGAAGGCCGCCATGTACTCGCGCACCCGGGTGCGCACGCTGTCCCAGCTCGCCAGGATGCAGACGGGCGTCAGCGCGGTGGACAGCAGAACGAACAGCACGGAGATGCCGTCCACACCCATGCGGTAGCCGATGCCATATCCTGGCAGCCAGTTCGCACTTTCCTGGAACTGGTAGCCGGCCTGGCGCAGGTCGAACCGCGTCCACAGCACCAGCGAGATCAGGAACACGATCAGGCTGGTCCACAGCGCGGTCCAGCGGGCGTTCCGCGCGGTGGCTTCGTCGTCGCCACGCAGCGTCATCAGGATCGCCACGCCCAGCAGGGGCAGGAAGGTGACCAGGGAGAGCACGGGGAAGCCCGCGGCGTTTGCTTCGTTCACGGGTGTTGGCTTTCAGGAAGGCAAGCAGTTCTTTTTTGAAAAAAAGAACCAAAAAACTTTTGGTCCTCCGACGCTGCCTGTGCGCGCGCGCGTCCGGACGAGATCGACTGGTGCAAATGCGGGGAGATAAAAGTTTTTTGGTTCTTTTTTTCAAAAAAGAACCGCTTTCTTCCTTCAATGCGCATCACCGCGCCACCACGAAAAACGTGACCATGCACACCAGGCCGATCAGCATGGTGAACGCGTACACCGCGATCGACCCCGTCTGTATGCGCACGACCTGGACGGAGCCGCCTTCCGCCATGCTGGCCAGGCCGTTGGGCACACCGTCGATGATCTCGGCGTCGCCCACTTTCCACAGCAGCCGCGCCAGCGCCATCGCGGGGCGGACGAAGATCGCGTCGTACAGCTCGTCGAAATACCATTTGTTCAGCAGGAACAGGTAAATTCGTGGGAACAGGGCGGCCAGCCGCACCGGCGCCAAGGGACGCGCGATGTAGAAGACATAGGCCAACGCGAAGCCGAGCACGCCGGTGGCGGTGGGCAACAGGCCGATCAGCAGCGGCGTGCGCTCCACCTGCTGCAGTACGTGGTTGCCCGGACCGTTGAAAATGGCGCCCTGCCAATAGGCGGCGTTGTGGTCGCCGATAAAGATGGCGTGCAGCAGCCAGCCGGCGAACACCGCGCCGAAAGACAGCAGCACCAGCGGTCCACGCATCGACCACGGGCTTTCATGCACGTGCTCCATGACATGCGCGTCCGCGCGCGGCTTGCCGTGGAACGTCATGAACAGCAGCCGGCCGGAATAGAACGCCGTCAGGAAGGCGCCCAGTGTTCCGCACACGAAGCCGTACAGGCCCACGGCGGAATGCGCCGCGTAGGTGGATTCCAGGATCGCGTCCTTCGACCAGTAGCCGGCGAAAGGTGGGATGCCGCCGAGGGCCAGGCTGCCCAGCCACATGCAGGCGTAGGTCCAGGGTATCATGCGCCAGATGCCGCCCATGCGGCGCATGTCCTGCTCGTCGCTCATCGCGTGGATCACCGAACCTGCGCACAGAAACAGCAGCGCCTTGAAGAACGCGTGCGTGACGAGGTGGAACATGCTGGCCTGGTAGGCGCCGACGCCCGCCGCCATGAACATGTAGCCGAGCTGCGAACAGGTGGAATACGCGATCACCCGCTTGATGTCGTTCTGCACGCAGCCGATCGTGGCGGCGAACAGGCAGGTGGTGGCGCCTATGAAGGTGACGAACGCCAGCGCGCCGGGGGCGAACTCCATCAGCGGCGACATGCGGCTTATCAGGAACACGCCGGCCGTGACCATGGTGGCCGCGTGTATCAGGGCGGAGACGGGCGTGGGGCCTTCCATCGCGTCGGGCAGCCAAGTGTGCAGCAGGATCTGCGCCGACTTGCCCATGGCGCCGATGAACAGCAGGAAGCCGATCACCTCGTAGCTGCGTGGCGCGGCACCCAGGAAATGGTAGGTGTCGGAGACGTGGGCCGGGACGGCAGCGAAGATGGTGGTGAAATCGACCGCGCCGAACTTGTAGAACGCCAGCGCGATGCCGACGGCGAAGCTGAGGTCGCCCACGCGGTTGACCACCATCGCCTTGATGGCGGCACGTGCAGCCGCCGGCCTGTCGTACCAGTAGCCAATGAGCAGGTAGCTCGCCAGGCCCACGCCTTCCCAGCCGAAGAACAGCTGCACGAGGTTGTCGGCGGTGACCAGCATCAGCATGGCAAAGGTGAACAGCGAGAGGTAGGCGAAGAACCGCGTCGTCGTGCTGTGCTCATGCGCCATGTAGCCGACGCTGTAGATGTGTATCAGCGTAGCCACGCACGTCACCATTGCCACCATGGTGGTCGACAGTGAATCATAGCGAAGCGCCCAATCCAGGTGGAAGCTGCCGGCATCTATCCAGTCGGCCACCACGATGGTGGTGTTGCCTGCGCCTGCGAAAATGTGCTGCCACCAGCAGACCACGCCGCACACGGACGCCGCCACCATCAGCGCGATGGTTATCGTCTGGCCCGCGCGATCCCCCAAGCTGCGGCCGAAGCCGCAGACCAGCGCGCCCAACAGCGGGGCGAAGACGGCAATCGCAAACAGCATCTCAGCCCTTCATCAGGTTCACGTCCTCGACCTGGATCGAGCCGCGGTTGCGGAAATAGACGACGACGATGGCAAGCCCGATGGCAGCCTCGGCGGCGGCCACGGTCAGCACGAACATCGCGAGTATCTGGCCGGCCAGATCGTTTAGCGCGGAGGAGAACGCCACCAGGTTTATGTTGACCGCGAGGAGGATCAGCTCGATCGACATCAGGATGACGATGACGTTGCGGCGGTTCAAAAAGATGCCGAACACGCCAAGCACGAGTAGCGCGGCAGCCACGAACAAATAATGCCCGAGGCCGATGGCGAGTGCGCCCTGCGGCATGGCTCAGTGCTCCCCTTGCACGGGTTCCGGCGCCGGCGCGCCGTCATGGGCGTGCGCGTCGTCCGCCGCGTGTCCGATCGCCACATGCGCGTCTACCCGTTCAAGCTTCGGACGGTAGATGCCGAGCTCTGCCACGCCGGCGCCGCTGCGCACGCTGAGCACCTCCAGCGTGTCGGCCACCCGCCGCTGCTGCTGGCGCGTGATGTCCTGGTGCCGCGACGTGTGGCGGTCCCGATGGGTCAGCACGATCGCGCCTATCATCGCTACGAGCAGTATCAGGCCGGACAGTTGGAACAGCAGGATGTAGTTGGTGTAGAGCACCTGCCCGATCGCGCGGGTATTCTGCACCTGGCCGGGTATGGCGCTCAACCGCAGCACCGGCGCGTTCGGCGCAATGCGCCAACCCACACCCACGAACAGCAGCTCGGCGAAAAGCATGACACCGACGATCAGCCCGGCCGTCGCGTATTTCTGGAAACCTTCGCGCAGCGCGACGAAGTCCACGTCCAGCATCATGACCACGAACAGGAACAGCACCGTCACCGCGCCCACATAGACGATCACTAGGATCATCGCCAGGAACTCGGCGCCCGCGAGCAGGAACAGGGCGGCCGCGTTGAAGAACGCCAGGATCAGGAACAACACCGCATGCACCGGGTTGCGGCTGGTCACCACCATCGCGGCCGAGCCGAGCAGTATGGCGGAGAACACGTAGAAGGCGAGCGAGGTGATCATCTGTAGGGCGCGTCCAGCTCCAGCCGGCGCGCCAGCTGCGTCTCCCAGCGGTCGCCGTTATCGAGCAGCTTCTGCTTGTTGTACAGCAACTCCTCGCGTGACTCGGTGGCGAATTCCAGGTTTGGCCCTTCCACGATGGCGTCCACCGGGCAGGATTCCTCGCACAGCCCGCAATAGATGCATTTCGTCATGTCTATGTCGTAGCGCGTGGTGCGGCGCGAACCGTCTTCGCGCGGCTCGGCCTCGATGGTGATTGCGTAGGCAGGGCAGACCGCCTCGCACAGCTTGCAGGCTATGCAGCGCTCCTCGCCGTTCGGGTAGCGGCGCAGGGCGTGCTCACCCTTGAAGCGTGGGCTGAGCGGGCCGCGTTCGTAAGGGTAGTTGATGGTGACGGGCTTCTTGAAAAAATACTTCAGCGTGATCGCCATGCCGGAGAGAAGCTCCCACAGCAACAGGCGCCAGGCGGATGATCCGGTCAGCATTTAGGGCTCCTAGGCCGCGCCGTTCGGCAGCAGGCCGGTGAGTTCGAGGAAGCCGGCCGTCAGCACCAGCCAGAGCAGGGACAAAGGCAGGAACACCTTCCAGCCGAGCCGCATGAGCTGGTCGTACCGGTAGCGCGGAAAGGTGGCGCGCACCCAGAAAAAGAAGAACATGATGCAGCAGATCTTGCCGAACAGCCAGAAGATCGGCAGTCCTGGCAGGCCGAACGGCGCTTCCCACCCGCCCAGGAACAGGATGCTGGCGATGGCGCTCATCATCAGCATGTTGGTGTATTCGCCCAGGAAGAACAGCGCGAAGGACATCGCACTGTATTCCACGAAAAATCCCGCCACGATCTCGCTCTCGCCTTCGGGCAGGTCGAACGGCGCCCGGTTGGTTTCCGCCAGCATCGAGATGAGGAAGATCACGAACATCGGGAACAGCGGGAAGCAGAACCAGAAATGGCCGGGACCCTGCGCGCGCACGATGTCGTTCAGGTTCAGGCTGCCCACGCACAACATCACGGTCACCAGCACGAACCCGATGGAGACCTCGTAGCTGACCATCTGTGCGGCCGAACGCATGGCGCCCAGGAAAGCGTATTTCGAGTTGCTGGCCCAGCCGGCGATGATGATTCCGTACACGCCCAGCGAGCTGATGGCGAAAAGATACAGGATGCCGACATTGATGTTGGACACCGCCCAGCCGTCACCCACCGGGATCACCGCCCAGGCCAGGCAGGCCAGCACGAAAGTCAGCATCGGTGCCAGCAGGAACAGCGAGCGGCTGGCGCCCGCGGGGATGATCGTCTCCTTGGTGAACACTTTCACCGCGTCTGCGAAAGGCTGCCACAGCCCGAACGGCCCCACGCGGTTCGGGCCGCGGCGAAGCTGGAACGCTGCCAGCGCCTTGCGCTCAAAATACGTGGAATACGCCATGCAGATCAGCACCGGCACCAGAGTCGCCAGCGTCTCGGCGACCGTCAGCAGCAGGATGCCGAACATGTTCTCGTGGAAGAAGCTGTACAAGACCCTACTCCGCCGCCGCGGCCAAAGGTGCGGCCGCCAATGACGCAGGGGCGATGCGCGAACATTCGGCCATCGTCAAGCTGGCGCGGCTGATCGGGTTGGTCTGGTAGTAGTCGGTGACCGCCTCCACGAACGGCGCGGCATCCGGCGCGGGCGGCACGTCATTGCCGCCGGGGCCTGCCTGGTCGCCGGCGCCGAACCTTGCCAACCCCACGCGCGCGAATACCGGATTGGCGCGTTCCAGCCGCGCCCGCAGCGCGTCTATGTCGTCATAGGGCAGCGGCAGGCCCAGCACGCCGGAGAAGGCGCGCACGATGCGCCAGTCTTCCCGCGCGTCCCCCGGCGCCAGCAGCGCACGGTAGCCGCGCTGCACACGCCCCTCGGTGTTGACGTAGGTGCCGTCCTTTTCAGTATAGGCGCTGCCTGGCAGGATCACGTCCGCGCGTGCGGCGCCGCGGTCGCCGTGATGGCCCTGGTAGATCACGAACGTGCCGGCGCCGATGCGTGCGGTGTCGAACTCGTCGGCACCCAAATTCCACAGCACGTCCACGCCGCCGTCCAGCATAGCGTCAAAATCCAGCCCGCCAGGACCGGGCAGGAAGCCCAGGTCCAGCGCGCCTACCCGCGCCGCCGCCGTGTGCAGCATGTTGAAGCCGTGCCACTCCGCATCAAGCGCGCCTACGCCGGCGGCCACGCGCCAGGCCTGCGCCAGGACAGCCGCACCGTCCGGCCGGCGCAGCGCGCCCTGCCCCACGATCACCATCGGCCGCTTGGCCTGGCGCAGCACCTGGGCGAACTCGTGCGTGCCGTCATGCAACGCCGCCAGCAGGTCCGGCCCGTCACCCAGATGCGTGACCTTGTAGGTCAGCTCCGCGTCCGGCCCGATCAGGCCTACCGGCATGTGGCCGGACGTGGCCATCCAGCGCTTGCGTATGCGCGCGTTCAGGATCGGCGCCTCACGCCGCGGGTTGCTTCCCACGATGAGTATCGCGTCCGCCGCGTCGATCCCGGCGATCGTGCTGTTAAACAAATAGAAATCGCGCCGGCTTGCGTTGATCCTGGCGCCGTCCTGACGGCAATCCAGGTTCTGGCTGCCGAGCGCGCCCATCAGGTCCTTCAGCGCCATCATGCTTTCCGCGTCGCACAGATCGCCGGCGATGGCACCGATGCGGTGGCCCTCCACGCCGCGCAGCCGCGCCGCGATGGCGGCAAACGCGTCAGGCCAGGTCGCCTGCACCAGCCTGCCGTTCTGGCGTATCCAGGGCCGGTCCAGGCGGCGGCGCTTCAGCCCGTCCCAGGAAAACCGGCTCTTGTCGGCGATCCACTCGTCATTGATCTCGTCGTTGATGCGCGGCAGGAAACGCAGCACCTCGGGTCCCTTGGTGTCCACGCGTATCGGCGTGCCGACAGCGTCCAGCACATCCACGCTGTCCGTCTTAGACAGCTCCCACGGCCGCGCCACGAACGCGTAGGGCTTGCTGGTCAGCGCGCCCACCGGGCAGATGTCGATCAGGTTGCCGGACAGCTCGGAGCTCAGCGCGTGCTCGACATAGGTGCCCACCTCCATGTTCTCGCCGCGCGCGGTGGCGCCCAGCTCGGGCACACCGGCGATCTCGGTCGCGAAACGTATGCAGCGCGTGCATTGTATGCAGCGAGTCATCACTGTCTTGACGAGCGGGCCGAGATACTTGTCCTTCACCGCGCGCTTGTTCTCGGCGTAGCGCGAATGGTCGCCGCCATACGCGTAGGCCTGGTCCTGCAGGTCGCACTCGCCGCCCTGGTCGCAGATCGGGCAGTCCAGCGGGTGGTTGATCAGCAGGAATTCCATGACGCCGCGCCTGGCCTGGCGAACCATCGGCGTGTCCGTGCGCACCACCATGCCTTCGGCGGCCGGATAGGCGCAGCTGGCAATCGGCTTCGGCGCTTTCTCGATCTCCACCAGGCACATGCGGCAATTGCCGGCAACCGACAGGCGCTCGTGGTAGCAGAAATGCGGAATCTCGCGGCCGGCGTGCTCGCACGCCTGCAGCACGGAGCTGCCGGCTGGGACTTCTATCTCTTCGCCGTCAATTACTAGCTTTACCATCGAAATATCCCGAGAAAGGCCAGGGCTCTGCCCTGGACCCATCATGCGTTAACGTGCCTCGGCACGACGGGGCCAGTCGGCCCCAAACCCGTTTATTCAGCCGCTAGCGGCAGGTTTACCGGCGTGACTACCCGGGGTCCGGCGCTGTAGGCAGCGATACGTTCCTCGATCACCGGGCGGAAATGCCGGATCAAGCCCTGGATCGGCCACGCGGCCGCATCGCCCAGCGCGCAGATCGTGTGGCCCTCGATCTGCCTGGTCACCTGCTCCAGCATATCGATCTCGGCCACTTCGGCACGGCCTTCCACCAGGCGGTTCATCACCCGCATCATCCACCCCGTCCCCTCACGGCACGGCGTGCACTGGCCGCAGCTCTCGTGCTTGTAGAACTTGGCCAGCCGGGCCACCGCCCTGATCACGTCGGTGGATTTGTCCATCACGATCACGCCCGCCGTGCCCAGGCCGGACTTCACGTCACGCAGGCTGTCGAAATCCATCAGGATCGTGTCGCACGTCTCCTTCGGCATCAGCGGCACGCTCGATCCGCCCGGTATCACAGCGAGCAGATTGTCCCAGCCGCCGCGGACGCCACCGGCGTATTTGTCGATCAGCTCGCGCAGCGGGATGCCAAGCTCCTCCTCGACGTTGCACGGCTTGTTCACGTGACCGGAGATGCAGAAGATCTTCGTCCCGGCGTTCTTCGGGCGGCCTAGTGCGGAGAACCACGCCGCCCCGCGCCGCAGGATCGTCGGCGCCACGGCAATCGTCTCCACGTTGTTGACCGTGGTGGGGCAGCCATACAGGCCGACGGCGGCGGGAAATGGCGGCTTCAGCCGCGGCATGCCCTTCTTGCCCTCCAGCGACTCCAGGAGAGCCGTCTCTTCGCCGCAAATGTAGGCGCCGGCGCCGCGATGCAGGAACAGCTCGAAATCCCAGCCGGAGCCACAGGCATTGGTGCCGATCAGCCCCGCCTCGTACGCCTCGTCGATTGCCGCCTGCAGGTTCAGCGCTTCGTTGTAGTATTCGCCGCGTATGTAGATGTAGCAGGCATGCGCGCCCATTGCGAAAGAGGCGATCAGCGCGCCCTCGATCAGCTTGTGCGGATCGTGGCGCATGATGTCGCGGTCCTTGCACGTGCCAGGCTCGCTCTCGTCCGCGTTGATCACCAGATAGGCCGGCCGTCCGTCGGAGACCTTCGGCATGAACGACCATTTCATGCCGGTGGGGAAGCCCGCGCCGCCACGCCCGCGCAGGCCGGACGCCTTCATCTCGTCGGTGATCGCCTCGCGGCCGCGCAGCAATATTTCCGCGGTGTTGTCCCAGTCGCCACGCGCGCGGGCGCCGGCCAGCCGCCAGTCATGCTGGCCATACAGATTTGTGAAAATGCGATCGCGGTCGTGCAGCACGGGCTACTCCGTAACCTCAAGCAGGGTATTGGGGCCGCCCTCGGGTGCCGAGGTGATGCGGCCGATCATCGAGCCGGGACGCGGCGGCGGCTCGCCTCGTTTGAGGCTTTCCAGCAGCTTCTCGGTCAGCGGGCCGTCCATGTCCTCGTAGAAATCGTTGCCGATCTGCAGGATCGGCGCGTTCACGCAGCCGCCCAGGCATTCCACCTCGCTCATGGTGAACAGCCCGTCCTCGCTGGTCTCGTGCCAGCCCTTGATGCCCGTCACGCGGCGGCAGGCGGCCACCACATCGTCAGACCCGCGCAGCCAGCATGGCGTGGTCGTGCATAGCTGCAGGTGGTAGCGGCCGACAGGTGTCGTGTTGAACATCAGGTAGAAGGTCGCGACCTCATAGACGCGTATCGGTGGCATGCGCAGGCGCGCGGCCACCACGTCCATTGCCACGCGCGGCACCCAGGCGCTGCCCGTCTCGCGCCGCATCTGGTCCTGCACCACGTATAGCAGCGGCAGGACGCCGCTCGCCTGCTTGCCTTCCGGATACTTGGCCAGGATGCGGCCGATCTCCGCCTCGCTGTCGGCGTCGAAGCGGAATTCCGCGGGATCAACGCGGTTATGCGCGGCGGTCGAACCGTCACCTATGTTCTCGGCCGAGGAGGCGCCGGGATGAGACACCGACATCAGCGGTCAACCTCGCCGAACACCAGGTCGATCGACCCGATCACCGCCACGGCATCGGCCAGCATGTGTCCCTTACTCATCACTTCCATCGCCTGCAGATGCGAGAAACCCGTGGGACGTATCTTGCAGCGATACGGCTTGTTGGTGCCGTCCGCGACCAGATACACGCCGAACTCGCCCTTCGGGCTCTCGACCGCCGTGTAGGTGGCGCCGGCCGGCACGTGGAAGCCCTCGGTGAACAGCTTGAAGTGATGTATCAGCGCCTCCATCGAGCGCTTCATCTCCTCGCGCCGCGGTGCGGTGAACTTCCTGTCCTGGATCTTGACAGGTCCCGGCTGCATCTTCTCGATACACTGGCGTATGATCTTCACGCTCTCGCGCATCTCGATCATGCGGACCAGATAGCGATCGTAGCAGTCACCATTACGCCCGATCGGCACGTCGAACTGCACCTGGTCGTACATCGCGTAAGACTGCGCCTTGCGCAGATCCCACGGCACGCCGCTGGCGCGCAGGTTGGGGCCGGTGAAGCCCCAGGCCAGCGCCTGCTCGGCGGACATCACGCCGATATCCACCGTGCGCTGCTTCCAGATGCGGTTGTCCGTGAGCAGGTTCCACAGGTCGTCGATGAACTTGGGATAAGTCTCCGACCACGCCCAGATCTTGTCCAACAGGCCCGCCGGCAGGTCGCGATTTACGCCGCCCGGCCGGTAGTAGTTCGCGTGCAGCCGGGCGCCCGAGACCTGCTCGTAGAACTCCATCAGCTTCTCGCGCTCCTCGTAGCCCCAGAGCGGCGGCGTCAGCGCGCCCACATCCATGGCGAAGGAGGTGAGGTTGAGGAGGTGGTTCAGGATGCGCGTGATCTCATCGAACATCGTGCGTATCCACAGCGCGCGCTCCGGCGCCTGTATGGACAGCAGCTTCTCCGTCGCCAGCACGAAGGCATGTTCCATGCACATCGGCGAGACGTAATCCAGCCTGTCGAAATACGGCACGTTCTGCACATAAGTGCGGCTCTCGATCAGCTTTTCCGTGCCACGGTGCAGCAGGCCCACATGCGGATCGGCACGATCGACCACCTCGCCGTCCATCTCCAGCACCAGGCGCAGCACGCCGTGCGCCGCCGGATGCTGCGGGCCGAAATTGATCGCGTGGCTGTCGATCTGCACCGTCTTCGCCTTCGATGCCACCGCCTGGTCGGCGGGGATCGGCGTGCTGTGGTGCTGTTCGATGTCTTCGAGAATGCTGCTCATGACTTTGTCACCTCGCCAGGCGGCATACCGTTCGCCAAAGCCTGCCGTGTCACATGGGCCTTCTCGTCACCAGGCAAGGTCGTCATGCCCTCCCACGGCGAGAGAAAACGGAAGTCACGGAAATCCTGGGTGAGCTTCACCGGCTCGTAGACCACTTCCTTGCGGTCCTCGTCGAAATGGACTTCCACGTAGCCGGTCATCGGGAAATCCTTGCGCAGCGGATGCCCCTCGAACCCGTAATCGGTGAGTATCCGCCTGTGATCTGCCAGGCCCGCGAACAGCACGCCGTACAAGTCCCAGCACTCGCGCTCCCACCAAGTGGCGCATGGCCAGATGTTGGAGACGGACGGCACCGGCGTCGTCTCGTCCGTCGTCACGATCACCCGTATGCGGTGGTTCAGCGACACGCTCAGCAGGTTGTAGACGACGTCGAAGCGCTCTGGCCGCTGCGGGAAATCCACGCCGCACAGATCGACCAGCTGCTCGCACAAGAAACGCGGGTCGTCGCGCAGCAGCGTCATCACGCCCAGCAATTCGTCGCGCGCCACATGCGCCACCAGCTCGCCGCCCTCCAGCCCGGCACGCGCCACGCCGGCCACGCTTGTGGCAATCGACATCGCGAGCGCGGAGGTGCTGACGGCCGCAGGAACGATCGCTTCAGCCACGCAGTATGGTCCCCGTCCGGCGTATCTTCTTCTGCAACTGCATTATGCCGTACACCAGCGCCTCAGCGGTCGGCGGGCAGCCCGGCACGTATACGTCGACCGGAACGATCCTGTCGCAGCCACGCACGACCGAATACGAGTAGTGGTAATAGCCGCCGCCATTGGCGCAGCTACCCATGCTGATCACCCAGCGCGGCTCAGGCATCTGATCATAGACGCGGCGCAGGGCGGGAGCCATCTTGTTGGTCAGCGTTCCGGCCACGATCATCACGTCGCTCTGCCGGGGCGAGCCGCGCGGAAATATGCCGAAACGGTCCAGGTCGTAGCGCGGCATGTAGGCGTGGATCATCTCCACAGCGCAGCACGCCAGGCCGAAGGTCATCGGCCACAGGCTGCCGGTGCGTCCCCAGTTGATCAGCTTGTCCAGATTGGCGACCACGAACCCCTTGTCGGTGATCTCGCCGGTGATGCCGCGCACCACGGCGTCCTGCGCCTCCCCCGGGGGCAGAGCGTCCCGGTTCCAGGCGATCTGCTCGCCGGTGGCCAGGTCGGTTGCGGTCACACTCATTCAGGCTACTCCCACTCCAGCGCGCCCCGGCGCCACTCGTAGATAAAGCCCACGGTCAGAACGGCAAGGAAGCCGATCATCGACCAGAACCCCAGCATCCCGATATGCGCAAGGCTGACGGCCCACGGAAACAGGAACGCCACTTCCAGGTCGAAGATGATGAACAGGATTGCCACCAGGTAAAAACGCACGTCGAAGCGCCGGCGTGCATCGTCGAACGGCTCGAAGCCGCATTCGTAGGCGGACAGTTTCTCCGCGTAAGGCTTCTGCTTGGCTGACAGCAGCGAGCCGCCGCTCATGGCAGACGCGATGCCCACGGCGATGCCGAGGAACACGAGAATGGGAAAGTAATTGGCGAGGATAGGCTGCATGGCATTCCCAACAGCGAAAAACGGCGTCCTGCAAAGGCATCGCACCGCAACATATGCACATTAGACCTGTGGGCCCGGCAAGCCAAGCGCGGGAGACGTCCAGCTTCGCATGTGGGCGGAAGCTACCAAGCCGCCATCAAGGCTGACTGGCGCGAGTGACGGGGCTCGAACCCGCGACCTCCGGCGTGACAGGCCGGCGCTCTAACCAACTGAGCTACACCCGCTTTTCTTCAGGTCCGCTTTATTCCAAGCAGGCGCCGCTTCTACGGTCGGCGCCTTGCCACGTCAATGGTGGGCGGTGACGGGATCGAACCGCCGGCCAACTCGGTGTAAACGAGCCGCTCTACCTCTGAGCTAACCGCCCCTCCCGGCTCCTGCTAAGCTACTGGAAGCCGCAGATCAAACCGCCGTATCGGCCACGAGCTCGCGCAGCACCTTGCCGGGCCGGAAACGGACCGACTTGCTCTCAGGGATGTCGATCTCAGCGCCGGAGCGAGGGTCGCGTCCCTTGCCGGCCTTGCGCTCGCTGACCTGGAACACGCCGAAGCCAGCCAAGCGCACTTCCTTACCCTCCTTCAGCGCGCTGCTGGCACAATCCAGCACCGCTAGCACGGCGGCAACCGCCTGCGCTTTGGGCAGCCCGGTCTTTTCCGCCACCTGCGTGACGAGTTCCTGCCGGTTGAAAACCTTCGCCCCTTTTGGGCCCGACGATTCGCTATCGGTGCTGGTGTGCGAATCACTCATTGTTTGACATCCTTTTCTCGGGCGAAATCTGCCCGTCGCGGCGAACCTAAGGGCGAGCTCGCGCAAAGGTCAAGGAAAGCCCGGAAATCCGCCATTTTCTGCGGCTTTCCGGGCCTGGGTGGACTCAGTGCGGCAGCGAGGCCGCCGCTCCCTCGCCCGATACGGCCGCAATCGGCTCGGCCGGCTCCTCCCACTCGATCGCCTCAGGCCGGCGCACCAGCGCCTGCCCGATCACGTCGTCCGCGTGGCTGACCGGTATCAGCGTCAGCGCGCGCTTCACGTTGTCCGGTATGTCCGCCAGGTCCTTCTCGTTGTCCTTGGGGAAGAACACCGTGGTGATCCCGGCCCGCAGCGCGGCCAGCAGCTTCTCCTTCAGGCCGCCGATCGGCAGCACGCGGCCGCGCAGTGTGATCTCGCCCGTCATCGCCACGTCCCGCCTGATCGGGATTCCGGTCAGCACGGAGACGATCGAAGTGGCCATCGCCACGCCGGCGGACGGCCCATCCTTGGGCGTGGCACCCTCAGGCACGTGCACGTGGATGTCCCGCTTCTCGAAGACCGTGGGCTTGATGCCGAAGCTGATCGACTTGCTGCGCACGTAGGACAGGGCGGCGGTGACGCTCTCCTGCATGACGTCGCCCAGCTTGCCGGTGTGCTGTATTTTGCCACGGCCGGGCACCACGACCGACTCGATGGTCAGGATTTCGCCGCCCACCTCCGTCCAGGCCAGGCCGGTGACCACGCCCACCATGTCCTCGCTCTCCGTCTCGCCGTAGCGGAAGCGGCGGATACCGGCGTAGGTCTCCAGATTTTTCACCGTGATGGCGACCTTGCGGGACTTCTTGGTCACGATCTCCTTGACCGCCTTACGGGCCAGGTTGGCCAGCTCGCGCTCCAGGTTACGCACGCCGGCCTCACGCGTGTAGGTGCGTATCAAATCCAGCAGCGCGTCGTCGGTGATGGACCACTCGTCCGGCTTCAGCCCGTGCGCCTCGCTCTGCTTGGCGATCAGGTGGCGCTTGGCGATCTGCAGCTTCTCGTCCTCGGTATAGCCGGAGATGCGTATGATCTCCATGCGGTCCAGCAGCGGCTGGGGCATGTTCAGGCTGTTGGCCGTAGTGACGAACATCACGTCCGACAGGTCGTAATCCACCTCCAGATAGTGGTCCGCGAAGGTGGCGTTCTGCTCAGGGTCCAGCACCTCCAGCAGCGCGCTGGTGGGGTCGCCGCGCCAGTCCTGGCCCAGCTTCTCGATCTCGTCGAGCAGGAATAGCGGGTTGCTGGTCTTGGCCTTCTTCATGCCCTGGATCACCTTGCCGGGCATCGAGCCGATATAGGTGCGCCGGTGGCCGCGTATCTCGGCCTCGTCGCGCACGCCGCCCAGGCTCATGCGCACGAAGCTGCGCCCGGTGGCGTTGGCGATCGATTTGCCGAGCGAGGTCTTGCCCACGCCCGGCGGACCCACCAGGCACAGTATCGGCCCGCGCACCTTCGGGCTGCGTGCCTGCACGGCCAAATATTCGAGTATGCGCTCCTTGACCTTCTCCAGCCCGAAATGGTCGGCGTCCAGCACGCGCTCGGCCTCGACCACGTCGTTGCGGACTTTGCTGCGCTTCTTCCAGGGGATGCTCAGCATCCAGTCCAGGTAGTTGCGCACTACGGTCGCTTCGGCGCTCATCGGGCTCATGGTGCGTAGCTTCTTCAGCTCCGCCATACACTTCTCGCGCGCCTCGCGGGACAGCTTGGTTTTCTTGATCTTGTCCTCGAGCTCGGCGGTCTCGTCCTTGCCGTCCTCGCCCTCGCCCAGCTCCTTCTGGATCGCCTTGAGCTGTTCGTTGAGGTAGTACTCGCGCTGCGTCTTCTCCATCTGGCGCTTGACGCGGTTGCGAATGCGCTTCTCGACCTGCAGCACGCCGATCTCGGACTCCATGTGCCCGAACACGCGCTCCAGCCGCTCGCCGATGCGGGTGGTCTCCAGCAGCTCCTGCTTCTCGCTGATCTTCAGGTTCAGATGGCTGGCGATGGTGTCCGCCAGCTTGGACGGCTCCTCAATCTGATTGAGCGAAACCAGGACCTCGGGCGCGATCTTCTTGTTCAGTTTGATATATTGCTCGAACTGGCCGACCACGGTACGGCCGAGCGCTTCCAGCTCCTTGGCCTCGCTCTCCTGATCCGGCAAATCTTCGACGACGGCCTCGAAATAAGCCTCGGTTTCCTTGAAGGCGGAAAGCCTGGCGCGACGGCCGCCTTCTACCAGCACCTTCACCGTGCCATCGGGCAGCTTCAAAAGCTGCAGGATCGTGGAAACGGTGCCGACGCGGTAGATGTCGTCGGCGGATGGGTCATCCTGGGCGGCGTTCTTCTGGGCGACAAGCAGGATTTGCTTGTCTTCCTTCATTACGGCTTCCAGCGCGCGCACGGACTTTTCCCGGCCGACAAACAGCGGCACGATCATGTGCGGGAAGACGACGATGTCGCGCAGCGGCAGGACGGCCATGGTGTCGCCAGGGGGCGGCGCGGGCGGCGGAACGGACTTCTTGGCGGGCATTCTGGGTGGACCTCCTGGAAGGACAGTCTGGAGCGCGATTCGCCCTTAGGTTGGCACGTAGGGGCTCCAAGCAAGCAAGGAAGGCAAAGGGGCTCTGCCCCTTTGATCCCCGCTGGGGCCTTGGCCCCAGACCCCCGGCTGCGCCGCTAAGGGGCGAAACCCAGGCGACTGGGGGCAAGGCTCCAGCGGGGTCCAGGGGCAGAGCCCCTGGCCTGCATCCAGATATTGAAGCCCTGGCTGTGGTTTACTACCCCGCCCCCTCAGCCCGCTTCTCAGACCGCTCCTTGGAATATGTTAAAAGCGGGTTAGCCCGTCCTTCCGCCACCTCGCGGTTGATCACCACCTCGTCCACGTTGTCCATCCCCGGCAGGTCGAACATCGTGCCCAGCAGGATGGACTCCATGATGGACCGCAGGCCACGCGCCCCGGTGCGGCGGGCGATCGCCCGGGTGGAGACGGATTTCAGCGCGTCGTCGGTGAAGCTGAGCTTGATGCCCTCCATCTCGAACAGCCGGCCGTACTGCTTGACCAGCGCGTTCTTCGGCTTGGTCAGGATCTCCATCAGCGCCGCCTCGTCCAGATCCTCCAGCGTTGCCACCACCGGCAGGCGTCCGATGAACTCCGGGATCAGGCCGAAGCGCAGCAGGTCCTCCGGCTCCACATCTCGCAGGATGGCGCCGGTGCGGCGCTCGTCCGGGTCGCGCACCTCGGCGCCGTAGCCGATTCCCGAACCCTTGCCACGAGCGCCGATGATCTTCTCCAGCCCGGCAAACGCGCCGCCGCAGATGAACAGGATGTTGGTTGTGTCCACCTGCAGGAACTCCTGCTGCGGATGCTTGCGCCCACCCTGCGGCGGCACGGAGGCCACGGTGCCCTCCATGATCTTGAGCAGCGCCTGCTGCACGCCCTCGCCGCTCACGTCGCGCGTGATGCTTGGGTTGTCCGATTTGCGGCTGATCTTGTCGACCTCGTCGATGTAGACGATGCCGCGCTGCGCCCGCTCCACGTTGTAGTCGGCCGCCTGCAACAGCTTGAGGATGATGTTCTCCACATCCTCGCCCACGTAGCCGGCCTCGGTCAGCGTGGTGGCGTCCGCCATGGTGAAAGGGACGTCCAGGATGCGCGCCAGGGTCTGCGCCAGCAGCGTCTTGCCCGAGCCGGTAGGCCCGACCAGCAGGATGTTGGACTTGGCGATCTCGATGTCGTTGTTCTTCTGCGCGTGCGCCAACCGCTTGTAATGGTTATGGACAGCCACGCTCAGAACCTTCTTGGCGTGGCTCTGGCCTATCACGTAGTCGTCCAGCACGCGGCAGATCTCGCGCGGCGTGGGCACCCCGTCACGCGCCTTGACCAGGTGCGTCTTGTGCTCCTCGCGGATGATGTCCATGCACAATTCCACGCACTCGTCGCAGATGAACACGGTGGGGCCCGCGATGAGCTTGCGCACTTCGTGCTGGGACTTGCCGCAGAACGAGCAATACAGGGTGTTCTTGGTGTCGCCCGACTTGCTCATGATACCTTGCTCATAGGGTCTCCCGCCCCAGGCTGACCTGGGGCCACAGTCTCAGGATACTACGCGCCACCTTTCTGAATCGACAAGGCGGCAACGCCAGGTTGCGGCACGTGGGATACGTGGCGGCAGGGTGGACAGATGCGAAGGCGAGGAGCAGCCCGCTTCGGAAAACGCCCGAAAACCTGCTTCTCCCGCCTGCCTGCGGGCCCGACCGGCTCCGCTGAAGCAGCAGAAGCGATCCGCGACATGCTTACCGCCTTCATGTTGCCAAATCGTTGCAGAAGCTGTGCTAGACCTTGATCGCGTCGTCGATCAGCGCCTGCGGCCGGTTTTCCACCACGTGGTCTACCAGCCCAAACAGCCGTGCCTCTTCGGCAGACATATAGCTGTCCCGCTCCAGCTTGGCCTCGATCGCCTCGATCGCCTGCCCGGTGTGGCGATGGTAGATCTCGTTCAGGCGGTGGCGCAGGTGCAATATCTCGCGCGCCTGTATCTCGATGTCCGCCGCCTGGCCCTGTGCGCCACCGCTGGGCTGGTGCACCATCACCCGGCTGTTCGGCAGGGCGTACCGCTTGTCCTTGGCACCCGAGCACAGCAGCAGCGAGCCCATGGACGCCGCCTGGCCGATGCACACAGTACTGACCGGGCAGCGTATGTACTGCATGGTGTCGTAGATCGCCAGGCCGGCCGAGACCACGCCGCCCGGGCTGTTGATGTAGAAAAAGATGTCCTTGGCCGGGTTCTCGCTCTCCAGGAACAGCAACTGGGCGCAGATCAGCGCGGACATCTGATCGAACACCGGCCCGGTCAGGAAGATGATCCGCTCCTTCAGCAGGCGGGAATAGATGTCGTACGCCCGCTCACCACGGGCCGTCTGCTCGACCACCATCGGGACGAGCGCCTGGCTGTAGATCTCGACGGGATCGCCGTTCCGAAAAGACTCGGCCGTCATACGCACTCCTCATGGATGGGATTTGGCCTGCACCGGAGAACACCGGCGAGCCCAGGCGCTTGAACATAGGCCGCCAGACGGCCGGTTCCAGGTGCAGTATGGCCGGGCGGCCGCCGCGTGCGGTTCAGGCTGCCTCCTCCGAGCCGCCGCCGGGCACGTGGTCCGGCGTCTCCGAGGGCGCGCGGGTGTCGTCGTCGAAGCCCTGCGACGCCTGCACGGCCTCGGGGGCATCGTCCGGCGCGGCGTCCTCATCGGCCAACTCCGGCTCCTCGCCGCCCTCTTGCGCCGGCTGGAACGACACGCGCGGCGCGCCCACCTCGCTGGCCGGCGGAAGGTTCAGCTCGTCGGGGCTGACGAGACGGTCCTCCACCTTGGCGATCTCCAGGATGTAGTCGACCACCTTGTCCTCGAACAGCGGCCCGCGCAGCTGCTCGATCGCCGCCGGCGTCTTGCGGAAGAACTCGATGACCTGCATCTCCTGACCAGGATAACGCGCGGCCTCCTGGCGCAGCGCCTGGGTCAACTCGGCCTGGTTCACCTGCACGCCGGCCTTGGTACCGATCTCGGACAGCAGCAGACCCAGCCGCACGCGGCGGTCGGCGATGGCGCGGTACTCCGCACGCAGCGTCTCGGGGTCCTTGCCGCGGTCCTCGTCGTCGATCTGTCCGGCCGCGGTGTCCTGCTCCACGCGCTGCCAGATCGCGCCGAATTCGGCGTCCACCAGGTTCTGCGGTGCGGGGAAGGTCGCCAGGTCGGCCAGTGCGTCCAGCAGCTCGCGCTTGATGCGCAGGCGGCTCATCTGATCCAGCTCGCGCTGCATCTGCGCCGTCACCGTCTCGCGCAGCTTGTCCAGCGACTCGAAACCCAGCTTGCTCGCCAGCGCGTCGTCGATCGCCGTCTCACCGTAGCGGCCCAGCGCCTTGGCGGTCATCTTGAACACCGCCTCGCGCCCGGCCAGCGCCTCGGCATGGTATTCGGCCGGGAACGTCACCGTCACGTCGCGCTCCTCCCCGGCCCTGATGCCGATCAGGCCCTCGGAGAAACCCGGGATGAACCCCTGCCCGCCGATCTCCACCTTGGTGTCCTGCCCGGCCCCGCCCTCGAAGGGCACGCCTTCCACAGACCCCACGAAATCCACCGTCACCACGTCGCCCGGCTCGGCGGCGCGATCCTCCTCCAGCGGTGTCAGCTCGCGCTGCTGGGCAGCCAGCCGCTCCAGCGTTTTCTCCACAACCTCCGGCGCCACCTCTGAGCGCAGCCGGGTCAGCTGCAATGCCGAGAGGTCGGGCGGCGTGATCTCCGGCAGCAGCTCCATTTCCATGCTGAACGCCAAATCGGAGACGGCAGCGGCCTTGACGTCCGGCTCGCCAATCAGGGCGATGCGCGGCTGACCGGCCGGACGCAGCCCGCGCTCCTCCACCACCAGATCGGCTGCCGTGTTGAGCGATTCCTGCATGACTTCGGCGGTGATCGACGCGCCAAAGCGCTGGCGAACCAGGTTGACTGGCACCTTGCCCGGCCGGAAGCCGGGCAGCTTCATGGTGCGGCTGACTTCGGCCAGCTTGGCCCGCACCCGGTCCTCGATCTCGGCGCCCGGAACAACGACGGAAAACGCGCGCTTCAATCCGTCGGAGAGCGTCTCGGTAACCTGCATCGCGGTGGACATCCTAAAGACCGAAGTGACAACAAGGCGGGGAAAGGCCGGCTGGTGCGGGCGGAGGGACTTGAACCCCCACGGCTTACGCCACCAGAACCTAAATCTGGCGTGTCTACCAATTTCACCACGCCCGCCGGCCGCGAAGCGGACGGGTTAGCGCAGGCGGCTGGGGGGTGCAAGGTAAGGCCAGGGGCTCGGCCCCTGGACCCCGCTGGGGCCAGTCGGCCCCAGACCCCGGGCTTCGCCCTTCGCTGTGTTCGGAGGGGGGCACACGGACCTTGGCTGCGACGCGTGCGGCCCCCCTCCGAACACAGCGAAGCAAATCAGGTTCTAAGAACGACTGTCCTTAGCGGGGTTCAGGGGCCGAGCCCCTGGCCTCGCCTTCCTCACGCGGCGCCCACCAGCCCCCGCGCGAACTCGCCCGGCACGAACGGGCGCAGGTCGGTTGCCTGCTCGCCCACGCCCACCGCATGGATAGGCAGGCCGAACTCTTCGGCCAGCGCCACCACGATGCCGCCGCGCGCGCTGCCGTCCAGCTTGGTGACGATCAGTCCGGTGATGGCCACCATCTCCTTGAACACGCGCACCTGCTGGATGGCGTTCTGGCCGGTGGTGGCATCGAGCACCAACAGGATGGAATGCGGCGCGGTCTCGTCCTGCTTCTTCAGCACGCGTATGATCTTCTGCAGCTCTTCCATCAGCGCCGATTTGTTATGCAGCCGGCCGGCGGTGTCGATCAGCAGCACGTCCGCGCCGTCCGCGCGCGCACGGGTGAGCGCGTCGAAGGCCAGGCCCGCCGCGTCCGAATTCGGCGGCGCGGTGACGACGGGCGCGCCGGTCCGTTCGCCCCAGATCTGCAGTTGTTCCACGGCCGCGGCGCGGAAGGTGTCGCCCGCGGCCAGTACCGGACGGCGACCCTCGGATTTGTATTGCAGCGCCAGCTTGCCGATCGTGGTGGTCTTGCCGGTACCGTTCACGCCGACCATCAGCACCACATGCGGCCGGCACTTCGGGTCCAGCACCAAGGGCTGGGCAACGGGGGCGAGGATCAGGGCGATCTCCTCCGCCAGGGCGGCGCGCACCTCCGCGTCGGTGACTTCCCGGCCGAACCGGCTGGCGCGAAAGCTCCGTATGATGCGACGTGCCACCGCGGGGCCGAGGTCGGCCGAAACAAGCGCGTCTTCGAGCTCCTCCAGCGCCGCGTCGTCCAGCTTGCGCCGTATGAAGCCGGTGCCCAGCCCCTCGGTCAGCTTTTGCGTGCTGCGCGAGAGCCCTTCCTTCAGGCGGGAGAAGAAGCCGAGCGCCACCGGTCAGGCTGCCCGGGCGAGGAGGCTGCCGGGTTCCGCCGCGACCAGGCCGTCGGCGTCCGCCGCTGCGATCACGACACGATGCAGGCTGCCATGCGCCCAGAGGCCTGGCAGGCGGACCGGGGCGAAATGCTCCGTATGTCCACGCGCCGAGTCTGGCCCCGCCCGCTCGATGACCACCTGTGCGTCGGATCCCACCAGGCCCGCATGGAATTCCCGGGCGGCTTCGGCGCCTGCCTCACGCAGCAGGGCCGCCCGCAGCCGCCGTGCCTGGTGCGGCACAGGGGGCATGCGGGCCGCCGGGGTGCCTGGGCGTTCGCTATACGGAAAGACGTGCAGATAGGGAATCGCCATGCGCCGCACGAAGCCGAGCGTCTCCTCGAACAGCCGATCCGTCTCGGTGGGAAAGCCTGCGATGAGGTCGGCGCCGATCGCGATACCGGGCCGTAGCGCCCGCGCCCTCGCGATAGTGTTTGCTGCATCTTCAGTAAGATGACGCCGCTTCATGCGTTTCAGGATTAGGTCCGAGCCTGCTTGCAGAGACAGATGGAGGTGCGGCATCAGCCGTCTTTCCTGTGCCAACAAGGACCAGAGATCATCATCCAGGGCAGCCGGGTCCAGCGAGGACAGGCGCAGGCGCGGCAGTTCCGGCACGGCGGCCAGCAGGCGCCGCACCATCTGGCCGAGCCTGGGGCGCGACGGCAGATCGGCACCGTAGCTGGTAAGGTCCACGCCGGTCAGCACCACTTCCGAAATGCCGCCTGCCACCAGCGTGCGTACCTGCTCGGTGATCGCGCCCATGGCCACGCTGCGGTTGGGCCCGCGGCCGAACGGTATGATGCAGAAGGTGCAGCGGTGGTCGCAGCCCTGCTGCACGGCGACGAAAGCGCGCGCCCGTCCGCCAAACCCGGTGATCGGCGCGGGCTGGCGCGTTGTCCCCCCGGTCCGGCGCGCCGCTCCCTCGCCGGCCCAGTTCGCCGCGTGCAGCTTCGCCTCGTTGTCCAGCACCCTGGTGACACCCGGCAACGCGGCCCAGCGTGCCGGATCGATGTGTGCGGCGCAGCCGGTGACCACGATCGGCCGGCCGGGCTGCGCGCGGTGCGCCCGTGCGATGGCCTGACGTGCGTCGCGCTCGGCCTGCAGGGTGACCGCGCAGGTGTTCACCACCAGCGTGTCCGGCAGATGTGCCGTGTGCTGGCGTATCACCTCGCTCTCATAGCCGTTCAGCCGGCAGCCATAGGTCAGGATCGTGGCGCTCATGGCGGGTAGGTAGCCAGATCGACGCTGCCGTGGAAGGCCACCGCTGCCGGGCCCGTCATCAGCACATGCCCGTCGGCCGCGCGCCATTCGATCTGCAGCGTCCCGCCATCCAGCAACAGGCTGGCGCGCCGGCCTGACAGGCCCCGGCGATGCGCGCTTACCAGAGCTGCGCAGGCGCCGGAGCCGCAGGCGCGTGTAAGCCCGGCCCCGCGCTCCCATACACGCAGGCGTATCCTGTCCGGCGCCTCCATCACCGCGAAGCCGATATTGGCCCGGTCCGGGAAGATCGGATCGTGTTCCAGGGCAGGTCCCAGAACGGCCGGATCGGCGTCGCTAAGGGCGCCCAGGAAAATCGTCGCGTGCGGATTGCCCATGGAAGTAGCGACAGGATCGCCAGGCAGCGGCAGATGCAGGGTGTCGGTGGGCGTGGTCAGCGGGATCTCCTGCCAGCTCAGCCCAGGCGGACCCATATCCACCTCTATGCCGTCCGCCGAGCGTGTGGCTTGCAGGAGCCCTGCCGCGGTCTCGATAACGACGCATTGCCGTCCGGTTTCGTCGTATAGCAGGCTTGCCACGCATCGTGTGGCGTTGCCGCAGGCGCCGGCTTCGGAGCCGTCCGGATTATAGATGCGCATGACCACGTCCGCAGAATTGGTGGCTTGTTCCAGAACAATGAGCTGATCCCAGCCGATGCCGGTGTGGCGGTCCGCCAGAGCGCGCAGCCGGGCGGGGCTGAAGGCCAGAGGGCGCGGCCTGGCGTCCAGCACGGCGAAATCGTTGCCGGCGCCGTGCATCTTCACGAACGCGGTCGGCATGGCGGGGTCCTGAAGTTGGGGCAAGGACGTCATCATCTCCGGAAGAGACGCGGAAGCTTCCGCTCCCTCGCTGAGGTCGCGGCGTGCGCTCGTCTGGAACGTAGGCGCGTTTGCAGGTGTGCAACACGCCTGGCGCCGGCGACGTGGGGAGCGTTCAGATCGTACCGTCGATAACGGGCGGTGCCTCTGCTTGCTTACCGCTCCGGCATGCTGTTGAACACGATGGTCCAACTCTCCTCGCTGGGCACCGCGCGCCCACCTACCGTGACCGGGTGGAAGCGCACCCGCCCCGAATCGAGCCAGGACTGGACCGACTTCCCAAAGGCGCTACCGCCGACTGCCTTGCGTATGTGGCAGAGGGTTGGCGCCCCATCCTCCTCGATCGTGCACTGAACGGTCACCGCACCCGGCCGGGTATCCTCGTAGGCGGGGGGGAACGCCGGCACGCCGCCGGCAACTACCGCCGAGGAGAACGGCCGATCCGGGGCTGCGTGCGCCGCGGGTGGGATGACCTGGCGGGCGATGATTGGCTGGACCGGCAGGCTGACCGCCGGCCTCGGCGCAGGCGCGGGGGGCACGGCGGCAAGCTCCGCCTTGCCGGCCTCGGCTTCGGCGGTTTCCTGCTGCTTAAGCTTGGCTGCGGCCAGTGCGGACGGGGATTCTTCAATGGTGACCGTCCAACTATGGGCGGCAGCCACGGGATGGCCGTGCAAAATCACCGGCCGGAAGCGCACATGGGCGTGGGCGAGCCAGGCGAGAGTGGCCGCAGCGAAAGCCGGCCCGCCTTTGGTGGCCGCCGCGTGGCAGGAAGAAGGGGTTCCGTCAGGCAGTATCTGGCAGTTGACGGCCACCCGGCCGGGACGGCCGTCCGCCGCCAGCTCCGCGGGATAGACAGGGTTGCCGCCGGTGACGGGCACGGGCGAGAAACTTTGGTCGGCGATTGCGGGCGGGGGTGCGGCGACTGCTATTGTAACGGGCACACTTGCCGCAGGCAGCTTGATGGGCAGCGCCGCCGTAGGCGGGACGGCAGGTGCTGTAGCAGCGGGCATGGCACGGACCGGGACCGCGCTGGCCACGGTAACTGCGGCTGACGTTGCTGCTGGCGGCGGTGCGGAGACGGGCTGGCCGGCAGGCATGGCCGTGACGGCCGGCGGGGCTTCGGCCGGCTTGGCGGGCACCGCGACAGCGTCGGTTTTCGCGGCGGCAACCTGCACCGGCGGAGCCGGCGCCGCGGTCGCGGGCTTGGCCGCCGCCAGTCTCGCTTGCGCAGCCGGTGGCGGCACCGTGGGCAGCGCCACCGTATGGCTTTCGCTGGCCACTTGCGCGGGCGGCGCTGCGCTGGTCGCGCCGAGTTCGCGGCCGAGGAAGACCGCGCCGCCTAATACCAGCAACCCCGCCCCGACCAGCGCCAGCGGCACGGCAGCCGGCATGGCTTTGGCAGAGCTGGGCTCGGTCGCCTGTACAGGCGGCACCAGGCCACGGCCGCAGTCGGGACACACGAAGGGCGAACCCAACGGCACCGTCAGCATGCGACCGGATCGCGCCACCTCGCATGTGGTTGTCTGCGTGCAAATCCCGGGTGTCTCGACCATTCTGACGAACATCTCCTGGGAACTTATGAACCCAAAAACATACTATATCGTTAACGTAACAGATACAGCACGTGTCCAGAGTTGCCACCATTTTGCGGCGATCGGGCGAGCCGGACGTAACCTTTTCGCAATGTGTGGTACGCCGGCAACCGGTGTGCGGGTCAGCGCCCGGCCGTCTTCGCAGGCAAAGATGTGCCGCTGAAATCCTCGAAGACCACGCGCCAGCGGTGGGCCAGGCTGGCCGGCACGCCGCCTCGCAGGCTGGGGCCGTAATGCACGGCCAGGTCTTGCAGCCAGACGATGGCGGCGGCCGAGAACGCGTCCGCCCCGCGGATATCGGTCACTTGGCAGGTCGGCCCGGAGGCTGCGGCCTCTACCGTGCAGTCCAGGGTAACCTGGCCAAACCTGGCCTCGCCTGGCAGATGCGCCGCAGGCTTGCTGGAGTCCACCGAAGGTAAGCGCGCAGGATAGGCGCGTTCGGAGACGAAGATCGGTGCCGGACGGGCAGGCGCCGGAGAAGATGGCTCGGGGGCCAGCCCGAGCGCCGTCTTCGCCTGGTGCAGGTTGGCACCGATATTGGCACTGGCGGCAGTCACCGCCGTGCCGACGGCGCTGCGCGCCCGGCCGGCCAGGTAGCCGACCCCAAGCGATACCAGCATTGCGGCCACCAGAACGCCCAGGCGCAGCATCGGCAGGACGAACGGCGGACCAGCGATCGAGCCGCGTCTTGGCGCGCGCAGCGGACCGGCACATTCCGGGCAGGTGAAAGGCTGGCTGAGCGGCACCTTGAGCAAAACGCGCTGCATGCCGATGGAGCAGTAATCCAGATTGCTGCATCGGCCCGGCGTCGTCTCACGATCCAGCCGTCGGCGCGGCCGGTTGGCCGCACCCGAGATGGCGTTTGCCTTAGTCATGAAAGCGATTGTCTGAAAAAAGATCACGCACGCGTGCATAATACATGAATTTGCATGCATCGCACCCTAGCCGTAACAAAATTTCCGGGTGTGACGCGCCCGGACGACAGGCACATCCGCGCGCGAGCCACGCTTGCACCCTCGCGCCGGCGCGGCTACAACCCCGCCCCTGTTCGCGCGTCCGGGCCTGTATGGGCATGCCCGGCCGCGACGCTCGTGTACGGCGCCCATCCGCGGCGGCCTATCGGCACGGGGCCTACCTATAAGGAGTGTCGAAATGCCCAAGATGAAGACGAAGTCTTCCGTCAAGAAGCGCTTCAAGATCACCGCCACCGGCAAGGTGCTGGCCGGCCCCGGCAAGAAGCGTCACAACCTCTCGGCGCGTCCGCAGAAGGCCATACGCAGCAACCGCGGCAGCCAGACCCTCACCCATGCGGACGGCCTGACCGTCAAGCAGTGGGCCCCCTACGGTCTCGGTTGAGCAGGAGCGCATAGATGGCACGCGTCAAACGGGGCGTCACCGCCCACGCCCGTCACAAGAAGGTCCTCAAGCAAAGCAAGGGCTTCTTCGGACGGTCCTCGACCAACTACCGCATCGCGCTGGAGCGGCTCGAGAAGAGCCTGCAATACGCCTACCGCGACCGCCGGGTGAAGAAGCGCGAGTTCCGCGCCCTTTGGATCCAGCGCATCAACGCCGCGGTGCGCGAGCACGGCATCACCTATAGCCGCTTCATCCACGGGCTGAACCAGACCGGCATCGAGATGGACCGCAAGGTGCTGGCCGCCATCGCGTTCGACGATCCAGCCGCGTTTGCGGAGATCGTGCGCGCGGTGCAGGCGACGATGGACGCGGCGGCGGAGCCGGCCGCGGCGGAGTAAGGAAGCCGTTCTTTTTCGAGAAAAAGAACCAAAAGCTTTTGCTCCGCTGTCGCGGACTGTCCTGAGAAGTCTGCGACAGCGTAGCAAAAGTCTTTTGCTTCTTTTCTTCAGAGAAGGCCTTTCTTCCTTCTTTTAGGGTTCCAACCGATGCCGGACGACCTGGACGACCTGCGCGCAGCCACCACCGCGTCGCTGTCGCAGGCCACCGACCTGCGGGCCTGGGACGCCATACGCGTGGGCGCGCTTGGCAAATCCGGCACGCTGACCACGCTGCTGAAGGAACTGGGCAAGACCGCCCCCGAGCAGCGCCGGGAACGCGGCGCGGCGCTCAACCGGTTGAAGGACGAGCTGGCCGCCGCCATCGAGGCGAGGCGGGTGGCGCTGGAGGCCGAGGCGCTGACGTCCAGGCTGGCCGCCGAGCGTATAGACATTACCTTGCCACCCCGGCCGGAGACGCCGGGCAGCCTGCATCCGCTCAGCCGCACGCTCGAGGAGATCACCGCCATCTTCGGCGCCATGGGATTCCGTGTGGCCGAGGGTCCGGATGTGGAGAGCGACTGGCATAATTTCTCGGCACTCAACATCCCCGGCCACCACCCGGCGCGTGACGACCACGACACGTTTTACCTGCCCGGCGTGGGTGGTGGCCCGCCGCGCGTGCTGCGCACCCACACCAGCCCCGTCCAGGTGCGCACCATGCTGGATCAGCCGCCGCCGATACGGGTGATCGTGCCCGGGCGCACCTACCGCGCGGACCACGACGCCACTCACTCGCCGATGTTCCACCAGTGCGAAGGCCTGGTGATCGACCGCGACATCACGCTGGGCCACCTGAAAGGCTGCCTGACCGACTTCCTGCGCGCGTTCTTCGGCATCGCCAGCCTGCCGGTCCGCTTCCGCGCCAGCTACTTCCCCTTCACCGAGCCCAGCATGGAGGTCGATATCGGCTGGAGCCGCCGCACCGGCGAGATTGGCAGCGGCACCGACTGGCTGGAGATACTCGGCAGCGGCATGGTGCACCCCAAGGTGCTGGCCAATTGCGGCATAGACCCGCGCCAGTGGCAGGGCTTCGCCTTCGGCATGGGCATGGAACGCATCACCATGCTGAAGCACGCCATCCCGGACCTGCGCCCGTTCTACGAGAGCGACCTGCGCTGGCTGCGACATTACGCCACAAGCCCGTACAGCCCGGCCAGCCTGCACGAGGGCGTGGCAGGGTGAAGTTCCCACTCTCCTGGCTGCGCGCCCATCTCGACACGCAGGCGACGCTCGAGGCGATCACCACGACCCTCTCCGCGATCGGACTGGAGGTGGAAAGCGTGCACGACCGGGCCGCCAGCCTGGCTCCCTTCCGCACCGCGCGCATCATCGAGGCGGTGCAGCACCCCGATGCGGACCGGCTGCGGGTCTGCCGCGTGGATGCCGGCACCGGCGCCGAGATCGGCGTGGTATGCGGCGCGCCCAATGCGCGGACAGGTCTGCACGTGGTCTTTGCGCCGCCCGGCGCCTTCATCCCCGGGTCCGGCCTCACGCTGAAGGTCGGCAAGATACGCGGTGTCGAATCGGCCGGCATGCTGGTGAGCGCGCGCGAAATGGCGCTCGGCGACGAGCATGACGGCATCATGGAATTGCCGGACGGCACCCAAGTGGGGCAGCCTTACGCCGCCTGGGCCGGGTTGGACGACCCGGTGATCGAGATCGGCGTCACCCCCAACCGCGGCGATGCGCTCAGCGTGCGCGGCGTGGCGCGTGACCTGGCGGCCGCCGGCCTGGGCACGCTTAAGCCGTGGTCGGCACCGCGCGTGCCGCCGATGTTCGAGACACCGCTTGTCTGGTCGATCGACTGGGAGCAGGCGTGCCCCTGGGTGCTCGGCCGCAGCATACGCGGCGTGCGCAACGGCCCCAGCCCGGACTGGCTGAAGCAGCGCCTGGTCGCCATCGGCCTACGCCCGATCAGCGCGCTGGTCGATATCACCAACTTCTTCACCTACGATCTTGGCCGCCCTCTGCATGTCTTTGATGCCGAACGCATTGTCGGCAGCCAGCTCACCTTGCGGCGCGGTGCCGCCGACAGCTTCCCCGCCCTGAACGGGCGGGAGGTGACGGCGGGTCCGGAAGACCTGGTCATCGCCGATGCAAGCGGCGCCATCTCGCTCGCCGGCATCATCGGCGGCGAGCCGACCGGCAGCACGGAGGCGACCACGCACGTGTTCCTGGAATGCGCGCTGTTCGACCCTGTGGTGATCGCACGCACCGGAAGGCGGCACCAGATAAGCACGGATGCCCGCCAGCGCTTTGAACGCGGTATTGACCCGGCTTTGCTGCCCGACGCGGTAGAAGCCGCTACTGCGCTAATCCTGCAGCTTTGTGGCGGCGAACCCGGCACGGTCGTCTCGGCCGGTGCCGAGCCAGCCTGGCGCCGCCAGGCCAGCCTGCGTTTCGAGCGTATCGCGGGGCTGGGCGGCCTGGCTTTGCCGCCCGACCGGGCGCAGGACATCCTGGGCAAGCTGGGCTTCGTGTCTGTGACGCGCGACGCGGAGCACATCGTGGTGGACGTCCCGTCCTGGCGCAACGACGTGGCCAGTGCGGGCCATCTGGACCAGTCCGGAAGCCTCGATCCTGACCGCGCGCTTCAGGCCGCCGAAGGTGCCGCCCTGATCGAGCCGGAATGCGACCTTCTCGAAGAGGTGCTGCGCATTGCCGGTCTGGACTCGATACCGTCCGTCTCCCTGCCGCGGGTGGACGCCGTGCCGCCGCCTGCCCTGAGCGCGCGGCAGTCGCGCACCGCCATGACGCGCCGGCTGCTGGCCGCACGTGGCCTGGCCGAATGCGTCACCTACAGCTTTCTGGCCAAGCAGGATGCCGCTCTTTTCGGCGCCACGCCGGACAGCCTGACGTTGAACAACCCGATTGCCGCGGACCTGGACCAGATGCGGCCCACGCCGCTGGTCAACCTGGCACAGGCCGCCGCCCGCAACGCAGCGCGCGGCGCCGGTCGCGCCGACATGTTCGAGATCGGTCCTGGTTTTGTGGAAGGCGGCCAGATCCTGGTGGCCGCCGCCTTGCGGGCTGGCGAAGCGCCACGCCATTGGGACGGCGGCGCCGAGGCCCCAGGGGCGATGTCCGCCAAGGCCGATGTCTGGGCCGTGCTGGCGGCCTGTGGCGTGCCGCTGGAGGCTGTCACCGTCACGCCCGACGCGCCGGCGCACTACCATCCCGGCAGGTCCGGCACGGTTCGGCAGGGGCCTAGGATCGTGCTGGCCTATTTCGGCGAGCTGCATCCGAGCCTGGCCGGCCAGATGTCGATCCCGTTGCCTGCCAGCGCCTGCGAGGTGTTTCTGGACGCGGTGGCCGATCCGAAGCGCCGCCGCCGCAACCCGGCGGAACTCCCTTCCCTTCAGCCGGTGGCGCGCGATTTCGCCTTCCTGGTGCCGGTGGACGTGGCTGCGGACGCGGTGCTGCGGGCCGCCCGTTCGGCCGACCGTAGTCTGATTGCCAGGGTCGGGCTGTTTGACGTGTTCGAGGGCGAGGTCCTGAAGCCGGGTCACAAATCCCTTGGCGTTGAGATTGTCTTTCAGCCGGTCGGGCGTACCATGCTAGAGGAAGACATTGAATCCGCGTCCAAGAAAGTGATCCAAGCTGTTGTCAAAGCGACGGGCGGCCAGCTTCGTTAGGCCGGAAGGCCTGTGACGAGCCCCTTTGCAGACCCTTTTGGGACGCCCGAGCCGGCAGGCGGCTCAGTGCTGGCGACGTTGGCCGGCGAAGTGGCGCACGAACTGAACAACGTACTGACCGTGATCACCGGCAACCTCGCCTTGGCCGAACGCCATGCGGCGGGCAACGCGAAGCTGGTCCGGCTGCTGAACAACATGCGCCTGGCAGCGGAACGCGGCGCCAGGCTGACGAACGACCTGCTGGCCCTGACCCCGGGTTCGAAGGCCGAGGCCGAGTTCGGCAGCCAGATGAGCGAGGACGCGCCGGGCCAGACCAGGCGTATCCTGGTTGTCGAGGACGATCTGCTGGTGGCCGAAGTTGCGGTGGCCGCTTTCGAGGACATGGGCCACCTGGTCGATCATAGCGAGAACGCCGCGGGCGCGCTGGAGCGTTTGCGCGGCACGAGTTTCGACCTGGTGTTCTCCGATATCGTGATGCCGGGCGGCATGAGCGGCATCGAACTTGCCGAGGTGATCGCCGAGACCTACCCGAGCCTGCCTGTCCTGCTTGCCACTGGCTACAGCAGCGCTGCCCTGGCGCAGGGTGCGCTGCGTTTTCCGGTTCTGGCCAAGCCTTACGGGATGGAGGAACTGTCCCGCCGGGTGTCGCAGATGCTGGGGTGACAGCGGGAGCGAGGCGGTCTGGGTTCCTCTTGGGACAGACCCACACGCTTTCGCGAAACGGCCACTCGGGCAAGGGAAAGGTTTCTCGCGGCTTTGCAAAAAGAAGGGCCGCGCGTCCCTTCCCCTCCCCACAACGCCAGTTTGCGCCTAACTAGCCGCATGACCGACACCCCGCTCGCCCTGATACGCAACTTCTCCATCATCGCCCACATCGATCACGGCAAGTCCACGCTCGCGGACCGGTTGATTCAGGCCTGCGGCGGCCTGACCGACCGCGAGATGACCGAGCAGGTGCTCGACAACATGGAGCTCGAGAAAGAGCGCGGCATCACCATCAAGGCGCAAACCGTGCGCTTGGCCTACAAGGCAAAGGATGGCCTGACCTACGAGCTGAACCTGATGGACACGCCGGGCCACGTGGACTTCGCCTACGAGGTGAGCCGGAGCCTCGCCGCCTGCGAGGGCAGCCTGCTGGTGGTGGACGCCAGCCAGGGCGTGGAAGCGCAGACGCTGGCCAACGTGTACCAGGCGATCGACGCGCATCACGAGATCGTCCCGGTGCTGAACAAGATCGACCTGCCGGCCGCCGAGCCCGACCGCGTGCGCCAGCAGATCGAGGACGTGATCGGCCTGGATGCCTCGGACGCGGTGATGATCAGCGCCAAGACCGGCCTGAACATAGAGGGCGTGCTGGAGGCGCTGGTCACCCGCCTGCCGCCGCCCACCGGCGACGCGGACGCGCCGCTGAAGGCGCTGCTGGTCGATAGCTGGTACGACCAGTATCTGGGCGTGGTGATCCTGGTCCGCGTGCGCGACGGCCGCCTCAAGCGCGGCCAGAAGATACGCATGATGGCCAACGGCCACGCCTACGTGGTCGAGCAATGCGGCGTGTTCACGCCGAAGATGGTGGCCACCGGCGATCTGGGCCCGGGCGAGATGGGCTACATCACCGCGGCGATGAAGACGGTGGCCGACTGCAACGTTGGCGACACCATCACGGATGATCGCGTTCCGGCCGCAGACGCCCTGCCCGGCTTCAAGCCGTCGATCCCCGTCGTCTGGTGCGGCCTGTACCCGGTCGATGCCGACGATTTTGAGAAACTGCGCGAATCACTCGGCAAGCTGCGGCTGAACGACGCGAGCTTCCATTATGAGGCGGAGACGTCGGCGGCGCTTGGGTTCGGCTATCGGTGCGGGTTCCTGGGCCTGCTGCATCTGGAAATCATTCAGGAGCGCCTGAGCCGCGAGTTCGACCTGGACCTGATCGCGACTGCGCCGTCTGTCGTGTACAAGTTGCAGAAGAACAACGGCGAGGTGATGGAGCTGCACAACCCGGCAGACATGCCCGATCCCACCTACATCGACCACATCGAGGAGCCGTGGATACGCGCCACCATCATGGTGCCCGACGACTACCTCGGCAACGTGCTGACCCTGTGCAACGAGCGCCGCGGCCGCCAGGTGGACCTGACCTACGTGGGCAACCGCGCGATGGCGGTGTACCAGCTACCGCTGAACGAAGTGGTGTTCGATTTCTACGACCGGCTGAAAAGCATCAGCCGCGGCTACGCGAGCTTCGACTACGCGATGGACAGCTACGAGGAAAGCGACCTCGTGCGCATCTCCATACTCGTCAACAACGATCCGGTGGACGCGCTCAGCTTCATCGCGCACCGCTCGGTGGCCGAGACACGCGGCCGCTCGATCTGCGCCAAGCTGAAGGACCTGATCCCGCGCCAGCTCTTCAAGATCGCCATTCAGGCAAGCATCGGCAGCCGCATCATCGCGCGCGAGACTTTGGGCGCGCTGAGCAAGGACGTGACCGCCAAATGCTACGGCGGCGACATCAGCCGCAAGCGCAAACTGCTGGAGAAGCAGAAAGAGGGCAAGAAGCGGATGCGGCAGTTCGGCAAAGTGGAGATACCGCAGAGCGCGTTCCTTGCTGCGCTGAAGATGGATGCGTAGAAGAAGGCAAGCAGTTCTTTTTTGAAAAAAACAACCAAAAAACTTTTGGTCCCTGTCGGCGGCTGCTGAAGCGTTCGCCGTCAGGGAGCAAAAGTTTTCTGCTTCTTTTTTTCAAAAAAGAAGGCCTTGCTTCCTACGTTACGCACCGAACCATTCGGCCGATTGCGTTTCCTGGCGCAGTTGCAGCCGTTTGAAATCCAGTGCGTTGAACAGGTCGTCCAGGTCGGGACTGGCGCCCGCCAGCACCGGAAGCGAGGTCGCCGCCTCCTCCGTGAAGCGAAGCCGCACAGCCGCGCTGCCGTCGAGATAGGCGTCCTGCCACCAGGCCTTGATCGCGGCGCGTGAGGTCTCCAGCCGTGCGGCCGAGGGCAGCAATTCGCGCTTTTGGTGGCGGTTGATCCCGGGTGCGGACGGCAGCAGGTTCCAAAGGTCGTCGCACGGCCAGGCCGACCACGGCAGGCAATGGTCGATATCGACGTCGGCCGGCTGCAGCTTGCGGCCGGTCCACACACAATTGACCGGCCGCCCCGCCGCGAAATGCTGCCTTACCAGGCCGCGCACGAAGCTGGTGTCGCGGTCCGGCTCGTTCCAGCGCAGCGCCGCCTGTATGTCGCGGCCGAACAAGCCAGGCGCCGCCTGCTGGCGCTGCAGGTAACCCTCGATCAGGCGCGCCCATTCGGCCACGAGCATCGGCTCGATCCAGGCAGCCATACGCCGCAGCGCGTGCCAGATGTGCAGTGGAACCCGCGTCGTTCCGAACTTCCAGAGCTCCTCCTGGTTGGCGGCGAAACCGTCGCCGCCGCGCGGCACCCGCCCATATTCCGTGGGAAACACCGGCACATCGTTGGCGTAGGTCAGATGCCGCGCCGGCATCTCGGCGATAAGCTGCGCGGCATCGGCAAGTGCGCGCGCCAGGTTCCGGCCCGCGTCGCCGGGTAGGTGCAGGCCCGGCCGGAGATCGGCCGCGGGAACCGCGCTCAGCGCGCGATAGGCGTCCTTGACGAAGCCCAGTCCACCGCCGCTTCGCTGCGGCAAGTTGCGGTCCAGCAACGGCTTGTACAGCCGAAGCCAGTAGAGTGCCACCAGCCCGAGCGGCAGCAGCACGCCGTCGCCGGCCTCGCGCGCCACGTTCGGCGAGGCGTCGGCGATGCGGGCGATGCAGCGCAGCAGCGCCAGCTTGTAGGTGGCGCTCTTTTCCTGCCGCAGAATCACCCCGCGCAGCAGCGGCAGCGCGCCGGCCCCGTCATCGGGCAGGTCCAGGATGACCGTCTGCCACGTGACCCCGGCGCGGCCCTGCAGGTCATCCGTGCGCTCTGTAGCCACACGCAGCGCCAGGCCCAGCTCCAGCCCCAGCCGCTCCACCTCGTGCGCGCTGACCGGCCACATCGCACGGTCCTCAGGCGAGGGTCCGTGGCGCAGGGTGATGACCATGCGGCCGCCCGGCCGCACCAGCGTGGCCAGCTTGCGCATGGCGCGGGCACGCTCGTCCGGCGGGACGTGCATCCACACGCCGCTGAGCCACACCAGATCGAAGACGATGCCCAGGCGGTGTACCGCGCCCAGCCCCGGCAGGCTGTCATCGACCCAGCGTATGCGGGGGGACCGGTGACGGGCACGCGCATCCTGCCGCAGGAAGGTGGCCGGCTCGACGGCGACCACGTCCCAGCCGGCCTCGGCAAACCACGCGGAATCGCGCCCGCTGCCCGCGCCCACATCCAGCAGCAGGCCGGGCGTGGCAGGCAGGAAGGGCATGGCGCCGCGATGTATGTCGGCAAAGCCGAACGCCTCGAACGCGGCGCCGAACTCGGCGAAGCCCTGGTTATAGGCGTCTATCGTGTTGGCGGCCACGTGACGCACGCTAGCGGGAAGTGCCGGCGGCCGGCAACGCGACACTTGATCCGGCTTCCGACGCCGATTAGGGTCCGCGCCGCGCGGGAAGGATGGCCGAGCGGCTTAAGGCGCACGCTTGGAAAGCGTGTGTGCGTGAAAGCGTACCGTGGGTTCGAATCCCACTCCTTCCGCCAGGGACCGCTTCGCAGGCTTTCGCCACTCTCCCCGGATCGGCTGAAAACTGCCCAGGATCATCATACTAGCCGAAACTATCTACCGTAGTCTTGCGCTTGCTTTCGCCAGCACGCGCGGTTAGGTTTAGGGGACAGTTGAGGGGACTGGCTCGGCTATCCCCTTAAAACGGTGATTAGGGCAGCTTGTCCCCTAGACGCGCTCCCCATCCCGCCCACTAGACGGAGGTTGCTGGTGCCACCACGGCCGGAGCCATTGAACGCCAAACGGGTGCTGCACGCCCCTCCTGGCCGCTATGGTGACGGGGGGAAGCTCTATCTGCTGGTGCGGCCCGATGAGTCCGCCTTTTGGCTGTTCCGCTACACAGCCAATGGCAAGATGCGAGAGATGGGACTAGGCCCGGCCCGTGGTTCACATGCCATCCCGTTGGCGCAAGCGCGCAAGAAGGCGGTGGTGCTTTTTGAAGAAGTGGCCGGTGGGCTGGACCCGCTGGCGGAGCGAGTCGCCGCAGCCGAGGCGGAGAAGGTGCAGGCCGAAACGGCGGTGCGCCGCGCCATCACCTTCCGGGAGGTGGCCGAAGATTTTATTGCCACTCATGCCGCCGGCTGGGCTAACCCCAAGCACAAGGCGCAATGGGGTAGCACCCTGACCACCTACGCTTATCCCCTAATCGGCGCGGTGCCGGTGGCCGAGATTAGCACCGACAATGTGCTGAACGTGCTACGGCCGATCTGGCACACCAAGGCGGAAACGGCGGCGCGGCTGCGCGGCCGGATCGAGTCGATCCTGACCGCCGCCACCGTGAAGGGACTGCGTTTAGGGGAGAACCCGGCCCGGTGGCGTGGTCACCTGGCCGAGCTACTGCCGGCCCGCAGCAAGGTTGCCCCGGTGGAGCACCATGCCGCCCTGCCCTTCCCCGAGTTGCCAGCCTTCTTTCTCCGGTTGCAGGCCGCCGATGGGCTAGGCGCCCGCGCGCTGGAACTGGCCATCCTGACCGCAGCACGCACGGGTGAAGTGCTGGGTGCTACCTGGGCCGAGATAGACCTTGATGCGGCCCTTTGGGCGATCCCGACCGCGCGCATGAAGGCCAAGCGCGAGCATCGAGTGCCCCTATCTGCTCCGGCGGTGGCGTTGTTGCGCAAGCTAGCCACCATCCGGGAAGGGGATTTCGTTTTCTCTGGGCAGAACCCAGGCAAGGCGTTGTCCAATATGGCGCTGCTGATGGCACTCCGGCGGATGAAGCGGCCGGACCTAACTGCTCACGGGTTCCGAAGCACCTTCCGCGATTGGGCGGCCGAGACCACGCACTTTCCCTCGGAGGTGGTGGAGATGGCCCTGGCTCATGCAGTGGGGGACAAGGTTGAGGCTGCGTATCGGCGCGGTGATCTGTTTCTGAAACGGCGGGAGTTGATGGACGATTGGGCGAGCTTCACAGCAGCGCACGCCTTAGCGGGCGCGAGATCGTCCGTCGACTAAGGAACGCATAGGGATCATCGGGGTCTAAGGCCAATTATGTTCGAGGGAAGTTAAGGTGGACGAAGACAAGGGAAAATCAGTCGGATTTCCTTTGATTGCCGATGACCTATTGCACGACGGGTTTGATGCATCATGGGTTCGGCGCATTTTAAACGAACTTGTGTTGAAGCAAGGCTGGACTCCGCCAAGTCAAGAAGATGTAGCGAAGCTAGCCCATGAACTAGATCTACTGAAACAACGCATTCAGGGTCGCTCACTGTCAAAGAAACTTGGAGGCGATTTAATCGCAATTGCTGCGGCATTTCGCACCATCGACTCTCTTGCATTACCTTTTATTCAAGAATGTTGGTCAGGACACCGCCCGCCTTACGAAAATCAAAGCGAAAGGCTTGTTGCGCAATACAGCGAGCATCTGTTGTTGGCTTCTCAAGCTATCGCTCAGTCGCGGGACCGGGCCGTGCTACGCATTTCTTATGGTATGCACGCCAACAAACGCCTCTGGAAAGGCGCGGCTTTGGAGCTTGCGGGTTTATTAGCAGTTGCTCTTGCAAAAAATAACCCCGGCCGGACGCTTGGTTACAGCAGCGGCGGTCCCGCAAGCCGATGGGTTCACCTAATGATACCCAAGCTGACCAGTGAAATGCCATCACTTGAAACGGTCTCGGCCCTACTGAAAAGCGAGGCGCGCACCAAGCGCTTGGAGGAGGAACGTAGGCGAGAAGAAGAACGCCTCCACGCTTTGTTGCCTCCGCCCGACTCCGATTCCACTATTCCGTTTTGAATTTCTGCTACCGGGTATTCTCTCTAAACTGATTCTACCCGGGTTGAAGCACTTCGCCGAAATCCCCCGATGCTTCCGAGAGCGGCTAATGAGACTCTCCGCGTGTTCGCCACAGCACGCCGGAGAGTCCGCGATGAACCACGAAGCCCTAGCCTACCGTATCCCTGACGCCGGCCGCATGACCGGGCTGGGAAACACCAAGCTCTATGAGCTGATCGGGCAAGGGGTGCTTGACGCCCGCAAGGCAGGAAGCCGCACGCTCATCACGGGGGAAAGTCTGCGCGCCTACGTCGCCAGTCTACCGAAAGCCGAAATCAAAACTGGCCAAGCCACCTAACCACGCAAGCCGGACTCCCGCGAGATGCGAGAGCCGGCGGCGGTTCGTGTGGGTGCTGGGGAGCACTGCCTAAATACTCGACCCGAGCGGCGGTTTCCAGTCTCGCGGCCCGGCATGGAGAATTTCCAAACCATGCCATACGTCACCATCCAACACCTAGGCTTCTTGCTGCCATTAGCAGCCGCCGCCGATACACCCGCCCTCGCTTGCGCGCTGGACCGCCTAGCCGATCTGGCGCTTGCCCACGGCCGAGCCGTCTATGCGGAACACCTCGCCCACCGCGCGGAAAGTTTGCGGGAGGCAAAGCCATGATGACCACGGCAGACCTCGCCGCCCGCCTGGGATTGGACAAGCGCCCGCGCTCATTCGGCGGAAAGTGCCCCGCGTGTGACTATCCCCGCGCGTTTTCGCTAAAGGACGTGAAGGGGCGCACCCTGGCGTTCTGCGCGAACGGCTGCGCGCAAAGCACCCTGGCCGATGTGCTGGCGCGGGTGACGGGTGGAGGATGGAAACCACCCGACCCAAACGCTGATGTAATCAACAAGATCGCCACCCGAAAGGCCGCCACCGAGAAAGCGTTGCGCGTATGGGCAGGCAGCACCACCGCGACAAACACACTAGCCGACACCTATCTGATTAACCGCCTTCTGCCCTGCCTGGCCGCCTCCGCCGCACTGCGTTTTCGTGGTGATTGCGTCCACCCCGAAGGCGGCCGCTATCCCGCGCTAATCGCCCTTGTGGTGGACGTGGAAGCCAAGCCGGTGGCGGTGCATCGCACCTACCTCTCCGCCACTGGATACAAGGCGCAAGTCGTTCCCCCGAAGGCCAGTAAAGGACCGATCTGGACCGGAGCAATACGGCTGGACCCGGCTGCGCCTGAGATTGTGGTGGGGGAAGGTATCGAGTCCAGTGCCAGCGCCGGCCGCCTGCTACGGCTACCCGCCTGGGCAGCACTCTCCGCAGGCAATATGGCGAACGGGCTGTTGCTGCCCGAAAGCGTGAGGGCAGTGGTGATCGCCGCCGATGCCGACGAACCCGGTAGGAAGGCCGCACAAACCGCCGCGAGCCGGTGGCGTGCGGAAGGCCGCAGGGTGCGGATTGCTCGCCCTGACCGGCCTGGGCGCGACTTCAATGACCTGCTGCGCGAACGCACTGAGGCTGACTATGCCACGTGATTCAGATGGCGCCGGCTTCACCATCGAAACGCAATTGCCGGACCTGATCGTGCAAGGCGCGAACCTGCCCGCGACCGCGACCGAGTTGCGCGACGTGCTCGCCGCAAGTGATCTGGTGTTTGATAGAGGTGGCGTGGCCGTGATGCTGCGCCATCCGGCCGAGGGCGGCCCACCGAAGGCGCACCGCCTGACCAACAACGGCGTGGTGACGCTGGCCCACCGGTTGTGCCGTCCGGTGAAGGTGAACGCCGAAGGCCAGCACATAGGCGTGACGCTGCTGGACCGTGTGGCGAGCATGTATTTGGAGTTGCCCGACTGGGGACTCCGCCCGCTGGCCGGGATTACGGGCGCGCCGCTGTTGCAGGAAGATGGCAGCATCATCACAGGCGACGGTTACGACGCGCGCCGGCATGTCTGGTGCGCCAATGTGCCGCACGTTAAAGTTCCGGCCTACCCAACCAAAGCCGACGCGGAAATAGCGCTGCACCTGCTGCGCACCACGTTCCGCACCTTCCCCTTTCAAGACTCGCCTTTCCTTCTGAGCGAGGGTTTGACGGTGGTTGACACCACCAAGCGCGCCATGTTGGCCGAATCCAGCTTCCTGGCCGGGCTGATGACGGCGGTTTGCAGGCCGAGCCTGGACCTAGCGCCCGGGCTGCTGGTGAGTGCGCCGGAGTTGACCGGTTCGGGTGCCGGCAAGGGACTGCTGGTGCGCGCGACATGCGCCATAGCCTACGGGTTCGCCCCCTCGCCTTTCACGGCTGGCCACGACAAAGCCGAGATGGACAAGCGGCTTGTGGCCGAGCTTATCGAAGCCGGCCCGGTGACGTTTCTGGACAACGTAAACAGCGCCGTTCTGAGATCTGATACCTTGGCCAACGTAATGACGGAGCGGCCGGCGCGCGTGCGTGTGATGGGCTTATCCCAAATGGTGCCGCTGAACTGCGCCGGGCTGATCGCCGTGACCGGCAATGGCCTGTCCGTTTCGGAAGACCTGGCGCGGCGCTTCCTTTCGATCAAGCTGGAACCGCAATGCGAGGATGCGGAGGCTAGGCCTTTCTCCGGCAATCTCATCCGCGACCTGAACGCACGCCGGAGCGAACTGCTGGGTGCGCTGCTGACAATCTGGCGATGGGGACGGCAGAACGAGATTTCCACCGGATTACCGTTTGCCAGTTTCGAGACCTGGGCTTGCTGGTGCCGCGATCCGTTGATTGCGCTGGGCTGCGCCGATCCGATTGAGCGCGTGCGGCAGGCCAAACAAGCCGATCCGAAGCGCCGCGCAATGGCCGAGTTGTTTCAACGATGGAGCAAAACCCACGGCGCCGCGCCGATGACGGTGGCCACGCTGGACCCGGCCGTGGTGGCGCTGCTGGACCCGCAGGATCGTGGCAGGCAATACCGCGCCGCCCGGCTGATTCAAATGACCGGAATGCGGATTGACGGCTGTGTAATGGACCGACAGGAGCCGGCCGGAAAATGGGGCGCCGCAACGTATGCAGTAATCCGCACCGAACCCGAAGCGCCCTTAGCCGAACCCGCTACGGCCGAAGTCATGCCCCCTATGCCTCCTATGCCACCACCCGCCGAAGGCCAGGGTAATTGGCAGGGTGAGCTATGACTGCCGCAGCAATCCTCGCCCGCGCCGAAGCCGCTGGCGTGCGTGTGGAGGCTGTTGGTGAACGCCTGCGGCTGACCGCACCGAGCCCCCCACCGCCTGCCCTGCTGCACGACTTGGCCGGCGCGAAAGCCGAATTGCTGGCTGTGCTCCAAGCCAAAGCCGACGAGGAGGGCGAGCGTGCCGCAATCAAGGCCGAACCGCAGTTGCCAGCGCGCGGCACTCCGCAGCGGGAGCGGCTGGACCGGGAGCATAAGGCTACCGTGGCCGGGCTACTAGCGGCCGCAAGATCATTCCCCAGGAGCAAGTAGGAGGAAGCGCAAGTGGAAAACACAGAAAGTCCAAAGCCTCCGGGCGGAGTCCCGGCATCCATAACAGCCAACCCGCGAGAACTGGCGGTGATGGGCGCTTACTTGACCGAGCGGAAGAAAAAGGCCGCACGCCCGGTGGTGAAGGTTACGACACAGGGGAAGGAAGTCAGCATTTGGCCAGACCATCCTAACCCCACCGTGGCACACGTCCTGCTCGCAAGGGCGATGGGCTCAACCGATCAAGCTTTCACCCACTCCATGCTGTTGCAGATGGCAAACGCGAGCGGGACAGGCCCCGTGCCGGACGAAGCCACCTTGAACTTCCTGCTTTCCGTGATCGAAGGTGTTGCGCCACGCGACCAAACGGAGGCGATGCTCGCGGCGCAGATGGCGGTTGTCCATAACACTATGATGACCTTCGCCCGTCGCTTGAACCACGTCGAGAGCATTCCGCAGCAAGACTCCGCCGAGCGCACGTTGAACAAGCTCGCCCGCACCTTCGCCGTGCAAATGGAGACGCTGAAACGCTATCGCACGGGAGGCGAGCAAAAGGTGACGGTCCAGCATGTGCACGTGAATGACGGTGGGCAGGCGATAGTCGGCACGGTGGCGCCGATCCCATTGGAAGGCGGGGGGGCTGGAAATGCGGCGCCGTCCTCATGAACAGCAAATTGCCCATGCATCTCGCCTCCCGCTGTTCGGCAACCAGCAAGCGGACCCGGCAACCGTGCCAGGCTCCGGCAGTCAAAGGCTGGACCGTGTGCCACTTTCATGGTGTCGGCGGTGGTGGACCGAAAGGCGCGCACAACGGAGCTTTCCGGCATGGACTGCGCACGGCCGAGGCCAACGCGGAACGAAGGTTGGTTGCAGAGATGTTGCGTGATGCAAAGAAGCTGGCGGCCCGTTGATGCCACCGCCTAGCTGAAAGGGCGTCTACCCCGGACGCGCGCGCGGCGGTGACGGGCTCCTGCGATTACCTGCCCCCCCTATGCCGGGGTTAAATGTGGATCGCTTCCTTGACGTAGACCGTCGAACCGGGGAATTTATGCTTGTGCGATTGAGAATTCCAGCAAGTTGCCTTGACCTTTAGCGCTCGTTTTGCAGCAGCTAGGGACCGGGGAAAATCTTCTCGGTGCAAAGTAAGAACTGCTTCATAACCGTGTCAGGCGGCGTCTTCGCAACAGTGTAAGACCGGATGTTTGAGTAACCTGTCCGTGTGAAGGAAATGGTCGAGTCTCCCATCTGGAAGGCTGTAATCATGGCAGAAACAACTGAGTCGCTCGACCCATAGAGGAAGATTGAGCCGTCTGGCTGCGGGGCGACTGTAAGACGGCCATCACTGGAGAAATTTAAACCGGAGAACGTAGCGTGACTAAGCGAGACGGAAGTCAGCTTCGTGATCTTGCCATTCGAAATAGTCGCGTCGCCCGCGCTAATGGTTACGCCCCATGTGCTCTTCCCTGAAAGGACCCCGCTGGTGCCTTGGATGGCTTGCAGCCTTGCCGACGCGTATTCAGGAGATGGAAAGCTCGAAACAAGCATCGTAACGCCACACTCCTCTGTGTGCGTCCCCGGCTGCTCGCTAAAGACATAGCTTGTGAAGGTAGGAACCACATCTTCGGCTGAAGCTGGAAGAGGCATGAGGCCAAACACTGCCCAGACTACCGAGTTAGCAACTAAGGCTGTCGCTGACGGTGATCTCAGTATGGCTACCATTCCTTGTTCCGTGCGGTATCAAGTCAGAAGACTACACACCGCAGCAGGAGCACTCAACCGCCAACTTTTGCCACCGTTCGCCACAAACTCAGCCATTGCGCAAAGCCAATACGACCGTATAGAGTTTGCTTGTCGAGCGGTGGGCAGGACGATGCGGCAAGCGGTGGCTTACATCCGGGTTTCGACTGGGCAGCAAGGCAAGAGTGCCCTTGGCATCGAGGCGCAACGTGAAGCCCTCGCCCGGTTCGCTGCCGCTGAAGGTTGCGAGCTTCTGGCCGAGGTGGTGGAGGTGGAGACCGGCAAGGGCAGCGATGCCCTTGACCGCCGCCCGAAGCTGGCCGAGGCATTGGCGAAAGCCCGCAAGCTCAAGGTGCCGGTGGTGGTGGCCAAGCTGTGCCGCCTTTCCCGTGACGTGGCTTTTATCTCCGGCTTGATGGCCCAGCGTGTTCCCTTCATTGTGGCAGAGCTTGGCGCGGACGCGGACCCGTTCATGCTCCATATATATGCAGCGCTGGCTGAGAAGGAGCGGCACCTCATCTCGGATCGGACGCGGGCCGCCCTCGCCGCCAAGAAGGCGCAAGGCGCTGCTCTGGGTAACCGGACGAATCTGGCAGACGCGCAAGTCAAGGGTGCCACGGCCAACAAAGCTGCAGCCGCGACCTTCGCCGCCAACGTGCTGCCGGTAGTGAGGCAGATACAATCAAGCGGTGCGACTAACCTGCGGGCTATTGCCGAGGCGCTGAACGCTCGCGGCATTCGCACAGCACGGGGCGGTGCTTGGCATGACTCGACCGTGCGCAACCTACTCGCGCGAACTGGTTAATCTGCAGGCAAAGCAAGCAATCAGTTGGCTGCAAGCACGTCACGCTTATTGCCCGACATGAGAGGAAAGCATAGGATTGTCTTCCTCAGTTTATGATTCCTATGCTTTACATAGCGAGGATGTCTCCATGACCGAGCACTCACTTTTTAGCGATCGCCATGCCTCTAATGACAGGGTTTTCAAATACGGCTACGGTCACCCTCAATCCGTGAAAGCCGACAAAAGGAAAACTGAGCTAGTGATCTCATCTATGCTCGCCCGAGGCTACCGAACGTTTCCAAAGTTTCAGATGGAGGATCTTGGCCGGATAAATTTGCTTGTTGGTCGGAATAACTCTGGCAAGACTTCTTTGCTTGAAGGTTTGTATATACTCGCGTCTGGAATGAGCGTAGGCGCAATCTGGCAGATTCTGGTGAATCGAGGTGAGATTATAACGCCTTACCAGATGCCAGGTATAGCCACTTCCCCAGAAGTAAGCGTTTGCCATCTATTTTGCGGCCACAAGATCACGCCTGGGGCGGAGTTTATTCTTTCAACCACAAACAACTCGCCACGTGAGATCAAGTTTACGATTGTAGAGGCAAAGCCGGGCAATTCCGAGCAAAATCAACTCTTCGATGCAGCTGGGGAGTCGCCGTCTCCAAAACTTTCATTACAAATACTTCTAAGTGGTGCACAGGCACCTATCGTTTTACCCTTAACGTACACCGAGACGGTGCGCTTAGACGTATTGCAAAACTTCTATAACTTTTCACTGCAACAGAAGGAAAAGAAAAGCGGCGAGGCTCAGTATCTTACCACCGACTCTCTAAATGCTTCGCAAGTTGCTCAAAGTTTAAACGAAATAGTCTTAACGAATGATGAGCACCGCGTCATCGAAGCATTACAACTTCTTGAACCGCGTCTCGAGCGAATTGCAGCTGTTCCCATCAGCTTTGCCCCCATGCCCGGTCAACCTTATTCGGTATTAACCAAAAGCGGGGTATTTATCAAACTAAAGGGCAATGACAATAGGTTGCCCATTGGCAGTTTTGGCGAAGGCACATGGCGAATTTTCGCCATAGCGATAGCGATGGTGAAAGCTAGAAACAGCGTTCTCTTGATAGATGAAATCGACAATGGTCTGCACTTTTCAGCTATGAAAGACATGTGGGAACTTATTGCGAAGTCTGCTGAACAGCTAAATGTTCAAGTCTTCGCTACAACTCACAATAGCGATTGCGTTAGAAGTTTCGCTTCAATCTGCAATCCGGCATCACACAATCGGAATTCGGCTGTGACCATGCAGCGTATCGAATATGGAAAGGAAAAGTCTATACCCTTCTCTGAGGAAGAGATCGTTTCGGCCGCTGAGAATAATATAGAAATCAGATGATAGACGAGTTGAATCCACAACGTCTTGTAGTCGAGGGAAAGAATGACCTACTTTGCGTTCTTGGGTTATTAAGAGGCCGCAGCCTTTGGAACGATGCGAGCCCAGAATTTTTCATAAAAGAGATGGGCGGAACCAATCACACGATCAATGCACCTTTCATAAGAACACAATTAAAGCAGTCGGGTTTGAAAACGTTGGGTGTGATGGTCGATGCCGACGACAACTTAGAGGGAAAGTGGGAGTCTTTTTGTTCAATCGTCTGCAAAACTGCTGCTTCTAAATGCCCCGACTTACCAAAAGACGGATTTGTTACAACTACCGATTCGGGTTTGCGAGTTGGCTTTTGGTGCATGCCCAATTGCTTCTCGCCCGGGATGATGGAAACGTTTTTAGCAACGCTTATACCAAGTGACCACGAGCCTCTTTGGAACCATGCAATAGAGTCTGGCCGAGCGGCAAAGAAGGACTTTCTCGCCCCATACAGGGAAACCCACATAGACAAGATGGCCATACATACATGGCTTGCTTGGCAAGACCCGCCTGGGGAGCCGCTTTACAGGGCTATAAAAACAAGAATGTTAAATCCTGCGTCGCTTGCAGCTGACCCGTTTATCAGCTGGCTTAGTTTACTGTTTGATATTGGAAAATAAGCATTGATGGACCGTCTGAAAAATTGATGGACCGTCTGAAGGCTGGCGAAGTGGCCGGCGATCGGCGGCTAGATGCGGCTCGCCAGTCTGTAGGCGGCTTGCCTTGTCAGCGTGCTTGCGGAGGACTTCGCCCACATTCTTGGCGGTCACGGCCTTGCCCGTCATCGCCTCGGCGCAGGCTTCGCAACCACGCCCTACAAGGGCAACGACGGCGCGCTTCTCGGCGGGCCCTGAGCGGCCCTTCTTAGTCGAACGGGCGATGCGGCCACGGCTAAGTGGAGCCTTAGTCTCTTCGTGTCGGCCTCGCCGGAGCCAACGACCTTTTCCGGTTTTCCCATGGCCGAATGTTCCGGCGGGCATTGCCCGTGCGACGTGTTCCGCTGGGTTAAGCAGCCAGTTCGAGGCTGTTACTCGGTTGCGGCTACCACGTCGCAGAATAGGAGCTTTCAGCCTGCACCGACTAATCGACTAATCGCCACCGCCCGTTGACCATCGCGCCCTTGCGGCGCAACAATTAGGGGACAGACCCGGGGAATTTTGGCGTAAGCCGTGCAAACCTGTTGCTCTCGTTAGAAAGTCAGCGGACACTCCTTCCGCCAGGCGCTAGTTGCACGCTCTTGTCCACCGAAAGGTCCGGGACAGTAGGCCAACGCGATTCGCCAACGCCACCTTGCGCACGCGTTTGCTCCACCGGAGATCGTTTCCTGGGCACCAGGGAGGTAGAACCGCCGAATCTCGGGCAGACCGGGCTCTCCCGTTAAAATAGCGGCCTGGCCAGGGCCGGCACACCAAGCGTCACGAGCGAAATGTTCAACTGTGCGATGAAACCGGCATGGCTGCCTGCGCCCCTGGTAAGCGGCAGCAGCGCCTCGGCGGCAAGCTGGAAACCGGCGCCGGCATAGATCAGTCCCGGCGCAAGTGTCGTAAGCGAGGCTTGCCTGCTGGTGGGCTGAACGTACACGCACTCGACGATCGGAATGAACGGCCGCAACAACGGCGGCAGATGGCCTCCCGTGCCGCTCGCCATAAGCACGTTGAAACTGTATTGCAGCGACGCGCTGACAAGCGCCTGCTGAAATACCGAACCCTGCGGCCGGTCGGACAACACGGCACCAACACTTCCGGTGATGGCGACCGGTTTCAGCAGAGGCTGTTCCACGATCGTGGAAAATCCCTGCCCGAAATTGACGGCCGGGGTTGTCGTACTCGCCGATTGCGCGCCGATGCGCGCCGCGCCTGACCCGCCGAACTCGCGCGTCAAACTCAACGAGACGAGCCGCTCGGCGGGTTGGTCGTCGAGAACGACGTATTTCAGAGTTGCCGCCGCGTTCTGCCATCCTTGTGCCCCGCCATAGAGCCGCGGAAAGGACGTGTAGCCGATGTTGATCTGCAGGCTCAGAGCATTGGTAAGACGCTTGTCCAGCTCGAAATCCAGATCCACCGCCTTGTCGGCGGATGGTCCACGCGGGATCGCCAGGACCGTCGGCAAGGACACCTCATCGTCGATACCGGGCTCATCGAAGGTCAACGTCTTGGGAAAGTCCCGTCCCGCAGGTTCGTCCTGATCAGCCGCAGCGGCGCTTCCGGTGAGTGCGACGAACCCGCCCAGCAGGCAAACGCGTATGAGCTTCATGGGCAGGTGTCTCGCGAAGCTCACTCGGGTGTAGTCCAACCTGACGGAGCTTGCATCATACTCTGCGGCTACAACGATTTGTCGAGCGTCAGCTCAACTGACGCGATGGTCGGACGCCCGCGTGAGCAGCAGGCCGTCCCAGGCCGAGCGTCCTGGGTATTCACCGGCCCTGACGAGGGAGCGCTGCAGGGACACTTCACAGCCAGGCGCTGGCCCGCGGCCTTGCCCGTGGCACTCTTTCCGTCGACATTACGACAGACCCCGCCATAGTCGCTATCCGAGGAGCCGCGCAGGTGAGCAAGCCGGCGTCACACACGATACATGCGCACCAGCACCATTTCGGCTGGGACAACAGCCTGCCTCCTGCGCTTACAGTGGCGCCCGGCACGACGCTCACCTTCGATTGTCAGGACTCCTCGGCCGGCCAGGTCACCCGGTCGAGCACATCGGCCGACGTCGCCCGCCTGGATTTCGGACGTATCAACCCGGTGACCGGCCCGATCCTGATCGACGGTGCGCAGCCAGGTGACGCGATCAAAATCAGCATACAAGCCTTCGATCCGAGCGGCTTCGGATGGACGGCCAACATCCCCGGCTTCGGTCTGCTGGCGGACCAGTTCCCCGACCCCGCCTTGCATCTCTGGTCGTACGACCGGACGCTCGCAGCACCCGCGGCTTTTGGTCCCACGTCCCGCGTCCCGCTCAGGCCGTTCGCCGGCACGATCGGTCTGGCACTCGCCGAGCCCGGCCTGCACTCCGTCGTGCCGCCACGGCGCACCGGCGGCAATTTGGACATACGCGACCTGTCCGCCGGCACCGTACTGTATCTGCCTGTGGAAGTTCCGGGCGGCATGTTCTCCGTGGGTGACACGCATGCTGCGCAGGGCGACGGCGAGATTTGCGGCACGGCGATAGAGAGTGCCATGTCGGTCAGCCTCACGCTGGACGTGGTCCGCGACGCCCGGCTGGCATCGCCGCGCTTCACCACCTCGCGGCCCGCCACGGACCATCTGGACAAGATGGGATACGAGGTGACGACGGGTGTAGGGCCTGACCTGATGACCGGCGCGCGCGAGGCGGTCAGCAGGATGGTCGATCTGCTTTCGCGCACGCAGGCCTTGTCGCCGGTGGACGCCTACATGCTATGCTCGGTCTGCGGAGATCTGCGCATCAGCGAGATCGTGGACCTGCCAAACTGGGTAGTGTCATTCTATTTTCCCCGCATCGTGTTCGGCTGACGGCCGTAAGGAGCATCCACGATGTCGGTGCGGAAAGCCTGCTTTGTCCTGGCCTTGGCTTGCGCCGTTCAGACCGCGCGCGCTGCACCGCCCACCCTCGACGATATCTACGCCGTCCTGCACACCAAGAAGATGGTGGACCTGACCCACAGTTTCAGCCCCGGCATCCCGCACTGGAAAGGCTTTCCGGACGAGACGGTCACCACGCCATACACCTACGCCAAATCTGGTTTCAGGGCACAAATGTTCGATCATGTCGGCCAGTGGGGAACCCATATCGACGCGCCGGCGCATTTCCATGACGGCCTGCGCACGGTCGACCAGATTCGTCCGGACGAGATGCTCCTGCGCCTCGTCGTGCTGGACATACATGAGAGGGCGGCGCACGACCCGGACGCCTGCGTGACGATGGACGACGTGCACGACTGGGAGAAACGGCACGGCCCTATTCCGCCTGGTGCGTTCGTGGCGCTGCGTACCGACTGGTCCAAGCGTTGGCCGGACGGCAAGGCGATGCAGAATGCGGACGCGAAGGGCGTGTTCCACTACCCCGGCTGGAGCAAGCCCGTGCTGCAATACCTCTACGAAAGCCGGAAGATCACCGCGTCCGGCCACGAGACCACGGACACGGACCCCGGAACACGCGCCTACGCCGATGATTTCGCGTTGGAGACTTACGTGCTGGGCACAGACCACTACCAGATCGAGCTGCTGGCAAACCTGGATCAGGTGCCGGAAGAAGGTGCGCTGGTGATGGTGAGCTTCCCGAAGCCCTTGAATGGCTCGGGTTTTCCTGCCCGGGTCATAGCGATACTTCCTTAGCGGCGCAGGCGGTTGCAAAAGCAGGCAAGGCCTTTTTTTCGAGAGAAAGAAGCAAAACCTTTTGCTCTCCCGCATTTGCGCCAGCCGGTGCGCCCCGAAACACCCATTCGCGGCAGCGTCGGGTGGCGAGGGTTTCGCTTTTTTCTGCAAGAAAGAAGGTCTGGCTTCTACCCTCCCGAACGAGCCGACCGCCCGAGTCCCTGCACACCAACAGCGCAGATCGAAAACGCTCCGCCGCACAACGCAACGCGGTCCCAGCCGCCGGAGCCCCACGCCCAGGCGGCGATGGACGAACCGGCCGCTCCGCCCAGGAACATGACACCCATGAAAAGCGTGTTGATACGGGACCGCGCGTCCGGGCGTAGCGCGTAGATGAGCTGCTGGTTCGAAACCAGCGCGCCCTGGACTGCCATGTCCAGAAGCACCACGCCGCAGATCAGCCCTGCCACCGTCTGCCACAAGCCGAACATGCACCAGGACAGCAGCACCAGGACGGTGCCCAGCAGGACAGGACCGTGCGGCCCCGTACTGTCCGCCACCCTGCCGGCAATCGGTGCAGCGACGATGCCGCTCAGCCCAAGTATGCCGAACAGCCCCGCCGCGGCCGGACCAAGCCCCCAGGCAGGCTCCTGCAGGTGCAATGCCAGGATGGTCCAGAAGGCCGAGAAGGACGCGAACAGCAGCGCCTGGGTCAGCGCCGCCAGGCGCAGCTCCCGGTGGTCACGCCACAACCCCTCCATCGAGCGCAGGAGGTGCCGGTAGGTGATCGCCGTTCCCGGCCGGCTGTGCGGCAGGCGGAGCGCCAGCACCCCGCCCGCCGCCAGCGCCAGCGGCACGCTCAGCCAGAACATCGCCCGCCATCCCGCGCGGGCGCCCACGAAGCCGGCCAGCGTGCGGCTGAGCAGGATACCGGCCAGCAATCCGGACATGACGCTGCCGACGGCCGCACCCCGCCGCGCCGGCGCGGCCAGATGTGCGGCAAACGGCACGATCTGCTGTGCCACCGTTGCCGCCACGCCGACGAACAGCGATGCCGCGAGGACCAGCGTGGTGGACGGGGCGCAGGCAACCGCGACGAGGGCGCAGGCGAGCACGACGAATTGCAGCACGATCAGGCGCCGGCGCTCGGTGATGTCGCCCAGCGGCACCAGAAGGAACAACCCGAGCGCATAGCCGAGCTGGGTGACGGTCGGGATCATCGCGGCAGAGGCGCCGTGCAGATCGCGTTCCATCAGGCCCAGCATCGGCTGGTTGTAATAGAGGTTCGCCACGGCAATGCCGGTGGCTGCCGCCATGACGAAGGTCAGCCCCCGGCCGAGCGTGTCCGGGTCCGGCTCGCGCCTGGTTGCATCGATGATGGTGGTGATCTCGGCAGTCTCCAGCTTCGCGGAATTCCAGCGCGGCGAACGTGGCCCTGTGTCAGGCCCCGGCGTCGCCCGCCGGTGCCGCGCCGGCTGTGTGCGGACGCAGGGCGAGCATGTAAGCCCCGCCAGCCAGGACAACAACGCCGGCCGCCAGCAGCATGCCGTAGGCGCTATACCAAGGCGCCTGGCCTCCCGTTGGCCACAGTATCACGATGATCGCGGCACTCCCCCAGACCAGCGCAGCCACGTTGACAGCCCAACCCAAGGATCCCAGCCGGAACGGGCCCGCGGGAGCCCAGCCGCGCAACCGTGCCATTACCGCGCCCGCCACGATCATCTGGAACGCCGCATAAATGCCGATCACGGCGAAACTGACGATCGTTGCCACCACGTCCTGGAAGAACGTGCCGAATACCAGGATGACGCAGGCGATCGCCCCGGACAGCACCAGCGCGCGCGTGGGCATGCGCGTGGCGGGCGATATCACGGACAGCCAGGCGCTGCCGATGATCATGCCGTCACGCGCATAAGCGTGCAGCAGCCGGCTGGACGCCGCCTGAAGGCTGAGTATGCAGGAGACGAACGACACCACGACGACCAGCACCACGCCGCGGGCGCCCCACACGCCGAAGGCGGAGAGCAGGATGTCGCCAATCGGATTTTCCACCCGGCCGGAGACCACCGCGCCGATGTCCGGCAAGGCCAGGATCATCGCCAGGCAGACGAAAAGCGACGCCGCCATGCCGACATAGATGGTGCTCCGCATTGCCCGCGGCACCGCCACGCCCGGGTTCGGCGTCTCTTCCGCCACGTCGCCGCACGCCTCGAAACCGTAGCAGGTGAACAGGCCTACGATGGAGGCCTGCAGGAACGCCGGTGCATACGGGCCGCCACGCGCCGCATCGTATTGCTGGAACAGCACGCCGAGCGAGTGGTGGCGGTGAAACACCAGGAGATAGAAGCCCACCGCCACCGCGCCGGCGATTTCACACAGGAACCCGAACATGGCGACGCGGGCCAGCACGCGCGTGCCGGCCAGGTTTACCAGCGTGGAGACTATGACGAGGCCGATCGCCAGAGCCGCCGTGATGCCGGGCGTGGCGGTGAAGCCGAGCAACGGCGCGATGAACGGGGTTGCCGCCGCCGCCACCGCGGCGATGCTGGTGAACAGCGCCCAACCGTAGAGCCAGCCCGCCATCCACGCCCAGCCTCGTCCCACCAGTCGCCGGGCCCAGGGATACAACCCGCCGGAGATGGGAAATTGCGATACCACCTCGCAGAAGGTGAGGCAGACGAGGAACTGCCCTAGCGCCGCGATGACGTACCACCAGATCATCGGCGGCCCGCCCGCCTGCATGCCGATGGCAAATACCGAATACACGCCCACCACCGGCGAGAGATAGGTGAAGCCGAGCGCGAAGTTCTGCCACAGCGACATCGTGCGCTCGAACTGCGCGGTGTAGCCGAGTGCCAGCAATTGCCGGTCGTCGGCACCCTGTTCCGGCAGGGCAGGCTCGTGAGAGGAGGACAGGGCTTCGTATCCTTTCGCCGGTATGGCCGAGCCTACGATGTTGGCCCCCGGGCGCAAACCGGTGCCTGCGGGCGAGTGCGCGCCTGAGGGACCGGCTGCGGCAAGGCGACGGACGTTGCTTCGAAAATGCCGGATGCGGTAGCGTTCCGGGTATGAAAACACGTGCCTCGGCCACTTGTCTGATGATCGCGCTGCTGCTGGCGGGCGCCCTCACCGCCCGGGCGCAGAGTGCGCGCACAACCCTGGCCGGCACCACGCGGGCGGAACTGCCAGGCGCGCAGGATCTGGGGCCGCTGCCGGACAACATGCTTCTGGAACACGTCCTGCTGCTGATGCGGCGCTCTCCGGCGGCGGAGGCTGCCGCGGCGTCCTACGCCGATTCCCTGCACGATCAGTCCTCTGCGGAGTTCCATCACTGGCTCAGCCCGGCCGAAGCGGGCGACCGGTTCGGCGCCGCCCAGTCCGACATCGATGCCGTGTCGGCATGGCTTCAGGGTGCAGGCCTGCAGGTCAACCGCGTGCTGCCCGGCCGCATGGTGATCGACGTCAGCGGCGGTGCGGGAGACATGGCGAGGGCTTTCGGCACCAGCATCCACCAACTCGTGGTGAACGGCGTGCCGCACATCGCCAATGTCAGTGACGTCTCGATACCGTCGGCGCTTGCACCGATGCTGGCAGGTCCGCTCTCGCTGCATGATTTCCGGCCGCATAACCGCCATCTGCAGGCCTCGCCCAGACTCACGAACGGCGCCGGCGGCGAACTCGTGACACCGGGTGACATCGCCACGATCTACGATTTCAAGCCACTTTTTGCCAACGGCCTTACCGGCCGCGGCCAGACGGTAACCGTCGTCGAGGATACCGATCTTTACGACAACGCTGACTGGTCGACATTCCGCTCGGTGTTCAACCTGGCGCGTTTCACCGCAGGCTCGCTGTCCGTGCAGCACCCGGATTGCAAGGACCCTGGCGTGAGCAGGAACGGAGACGATGTCGAAGCGGCGCTCGACGTGGAATGGTCGAGTGCCGCGGCACCAGATGCCGCCATCGTTCTCGCCTCCTGCCACGAGACGAGCACGACGGACGGTGTCACGCTGGCGATGACGAACCTGATCAACGGCGCGTCGCCGCCCAAGATCATCAGCGTCAGCTACGGTGAGTGTGAGACCCTGAACACGCCGCCCGGCAACCGATACTACGCCACCCTGTTCCAGCAGGCGGCGATGCAGGGTATCTCCGTCTTCGTGGCAACTGGAGATGCCGGGCCGAGCGACTGCTCCTATTTCACCAACGGCACGAAATACGGCATCGGGGTCAGCGGATGGGCCAGCACGCCGTATGACATAGCGGTGGGCGGCACCGATTTCGCCGACAAGTATCTGGGCCGTAGCGATGCGTATTGGGGCAGGAACGGCACCGGGCACGCGAACGCGAAATCCTACATCCCCGAGCAGGCCTGGAACGACACCTGCGCAGGCACGCTGCTAGCCGCGTCCCAGGGCTTCTCCGCCAGTTACGGCAGCAAGGGCTTTTGCAACGTGGCGGCGGGCAAGCCGTACAGGGAGCTTGGCGGCGGCGAAGGCGGGCCGAGTTCCTGCGCCACCGGAACCGCGCAGCCGGGCGGCGTTGTCGGCGGCACGTGCAAGGGCTGGCCGAAGCCGCACTGGCAATCCGGCGTAATCGGCATACCCGCCGACGGCGTGCGCGACATTCCCGATATCTCCCTGTTCGCCTCGGACGGCGAGGCCTGGGACCGGCAATACGCCATCTGTTTTTCCGACCCGAACAATTACGGCGTGCCCTGTGTGGGGACTACACCGGCCGACATAGATCACTGGGCGCCGGGCGGCGGCGGCACATCCTATGCGGCGCCGATCATGGCCGGGCTGCAGGCGCTGATCAACCAGCGGACCGGCAGCGCCTGGGGCAACGCCAACGTGGAGCTCTACCGCCTGGCAGCAAAGGAATACGGTGCGTCCGGCGATAATTTCTGCAACTCCACAAAGGGCAACGTCATCGATCCGGCCTGCATGTTCAATGACGTCCGCCTCGGTGACGACGATCAGGACTGCATCACCGGGTCTGCCAATTGCTTCGCTCCGTCCGGCCACCTCGGCGTGCTGTCGACAAGCGTCACCGCCTACCAGCCGAGCTTCCTCGCGACCAAGGGCTATGATTTCCCGACCGGCATAGGCACCGTCAACGCGACGAACCTCGTGCTCGGCTGGCCAATGCCGCACTAGGCCGCGGTCGGCTGCTCGCGGCCAGCATCGCCCAGGCAGCGACCGCGCCGTTGTGGCTCGTACAGCCTGAACACGTCATAGACGATGCTGCCCCACTCTCCCTGCACCTGGCCGGCAGGGCCGCGTCGTGACCCCTTGGCATGCAGTGCTACAGCCTTCTGTCTCTGGCGAGAAACAGGCAGAACCGTCCGGCGTTGCCAAGGAAGCTTTCCCTCTTCCCAGATGTTCAGTCCCCGCCGGTCCCGGTATCTGGCCGTCATAGGCCCGGACCAAGGCGAGGCGTGATGTTGCAATTTGCCGGACAGTCTTACCGCCTTGCCTGCGCCCGGGCATCGCTCGTGGAGGTTCGCCCAGCGTGTCGGACCTAGGCAGCACGGCCCCGCGTGCCGCCGGCCCGGACGCGCCAGAGAGCGAGGCCGAGCTCGACGGCCGCGCGCTGGGTGCGCGCTCCGCGAAGGGCGCCATCGTCACCCTGGGCGCGCAGGGCGTGCGCTTCGTCCTGCAGTTCGGCTCGCAAATCCTGCTCGCGCATTTCCTGGCGCCCGGTGATTTCGGGGTGATGGCCATGGCCGTCCCCATCCTCTCGCTGGTGCAGATCTTCAACGAACTCGGGCTGTCGCAGGCCACCATTCAGCTTGAGAACATCTCCCAGGCGCAGCTCTCGGTTCTGTTCTGGACGAATGTCGGCGTCTCGACGGCACTCGCCGCCGCACTCGCGGCCTGTGCGCCCCTGATCGCGCTGACCTACGGACAGCCGCGCGTGGCGCCGGTCTGCATGGCGCTGGCCGGCCTGCTGGTGCTGAGCGGCCTCTCTGCCCAGCAGATCGCCCTGCTCAACCGGCGCATGGGCTTCATGACGCTGGCCGGCATAGACGTCGCCTGCAACTTGGGCGCCGTGGTGGCAGGCATCTCCGCGGCGGCCGCGGGCCTGGGTGTCTGGTCGCTGGTGCTCATGCAGGCGGCCAACTCCGCGGTCATCCTTGTGCTGTCCTGGATGTTTTCCAACTGGCGGCCATCGCTGCCCCGGCGCCATTCCGGCGCGGGCGCGCTACTGGCCTTCGGCGGCCACGTCACCGGCTACAACATCATAAATTACGCCTGCAACAACCTCGACGCAGTATTGGTGGGGCGCCTGGCCGGCAGCGTGCAGCTCGGCTTCTACGACCGTGCGGTTCGTCTGGTCGCCACCCCATTCTGGCAGATCAGCCTGCCGGTCGCCCGCGTGGCGCTGCCGTTGCTGTCGCGCCTGGCCGGGCGTGACGCCGAGTATCGCGCGGCGTTCGCGTCGATGATACAGGCCCTGCTCCTGGTGCTGTCGCCCTTGCTGATCTGGATCGCGTTCACCGCGCGTCTGTCGGTGCCCCTGCTGCTCGGCGCGCGCTGGCAGGAGGCCGGCCCGATGGTCGCCTGGCTTGCCTTGGCCACGCTGCTCTCGCCGCTGAGCCTGGCATCCTACTGGCTGTTCGTGAGCCAGGGCCGCGCACGTCAGCAACTGCCCTATGCGGTGGCCAAGATGCTCGTCACCCTGCTCGCCGTGCTGCTCGGCCTGCGACACGGGGCACTGGGCGTCACGCGCATGCTGGCGCTGATGTCCCTGCCGATCGACGGCGTGGTCCTTTGGGGCGCCATGCGCGCCGGCCCCGTGCGCCTGGCGGATGTCTTGCGCTACCTGGCGCCCGTGGCCGCCGGCGTACTGGCGGCCGTCTCTGTGCAGATGCTGTTCGGAACCGTCCAGGCCGGTGCCGGCGCGGCAGTCGCCGTCACGCTGTCCGCGCGCCTGGTGGCGGCCTACGCGTCCTGTCTTGCGATCTTCCTGCTGTTCCCGACCCAGTTGCGCGCCCAGGCCGCCGGTGTCCTGCCGCGATTGTTCTCGCGCCTGGCCGGTTGAGCAGGCTCACGCCGCGGGCCTTGCGGACGCCACGCCCGCCGCAGGCGGCGCAGCCTGTCCGCGTGCCGCGCCTGCACCGATGCTGCGAATAGAGGGCAGTGCTTTGCAGCCCTTTGGTCCTGCTACTCTTTGTCAAGAAGATGGCCTTGCCCCTGTCACCCGTAGCGTTTCCACTGGCCTTGTTCCAACCCTCGGCGGCCTGGGCGGAACCGCTCCGCCCCGGCAACGTTCGACAGGGCTGCGCGCCCATCCGTGCAGGAGATCGGGTCATGGAAACGATTTTGGTGACTGGGGCTGGCGGTTTTATCGGCCAGCACACGGTCGATGTGCTGCGCCAGCAACCCGGCTGCTCCGTCATCGGCTCCACGCGTGACGGCAGATCCGGAACCGCGCAGCTGGATGTGCGCGACGAGGTTTCGGTCAGGACCGCGCTGGATGGTGTCACCTCCGTGGTCCACTGCGCCGTCGGCGACAGGCACGTGACCGTGGAGGGCACACGCACACTGCTTCGTTGCGCGGCCGCGGCGGGTATCCGCCGTTTCGTGCACATAAGCACGATGTCCGTATATGGCGGGGCACAAGGCAGGGTCACCGAGGATACGGCCATGGTGTCGCCGGATGGCGATGGCTATGCCGCCTGGAAGGCCGCAGCCGAGCAGGCCTGCCTGGAACAGCAAGGGCTGGAGATCGTGCGGCTTCGCCCAACCCACGTGTACGGCCCGCGTGGCACCTGGTGGCTGGGCGAGATGGCACGGCGCGTCCGCTCCGGCCGCTGGCGCAACCTGGGCGCTGCCGGCGGAGGCGTGGCAAACATGGTCTATGTCGGTGACGTCGCGGCCGCGATCTCCGCCGCTTTGTCGTCGGAGGCGGCGGTGGGCCGGGCGTTCAACGTGAACGGCCCCGAAACCACGACGTGGAACGGCTGGTTCGCCAAGCTGGCGGAGGTCACGAGCTCACCTGCGCCGGCACCTATCTCGCCGTTGGCGCTCAAGCTTCGCGTGATGCTGTCGCTGCCGCTGAAAGCCGCAGCGCGGGTGCGGCCCGGGTTCGCGCAAGACCTGTTGCGTGGTGTCCCGTCGCGCAGCGAACTCGGCCTGTTCGCCGGCCAAGCCGTGTATCCGACCGACGCCGCCAGGGAGGCGATGGGCTGGTCACCCTCGGTCGGCATAGACAGGGGACTGGCCCTGTCAGTGGACTGGCTGAAAGCCGAGGGACTGGTGGCCTAGTCCGGACCGGGATCGCCTGTGCACCCTCTCGCCGGCGCGGGGGACGGTTCCTGCCCTGTCGCCTGGAGCGGGTGTCCCGACTACGGCCCGGCGCCCATACGGGCAGGAATGGCGGCCGGAATATCCTGCTTCAGGTGATCCGCCAGCCGGACCGCCAGCGCCACGATCATCTGCGTGGGATTGGCGTGACTGGCCGTCGGGAAGACCGAACTTCCGGCCACGAACAGCCCGCTCACGCCATGCACCTCGCAATTGGCGTCCACCACGCCGTGACGGGCGGTGACGGCCATGCGGGTGGTGCCGATATGGTGCGCCACGTCGCCGAAGCCGGGCCCGAACCCCTTGCCCTCCGCCACCCAGTCTTCCAGCACCGGCGGCGTGATGCCCACGTCCTGCAACGCGCCTGCGACCAGCTGGGCCGTCCTGCGCACCGTATGCTGTTCCAGTTCGCTGATGCGCCAGTCTAGACGCGGCAGCCGCATGCCGTGGCTGTCCGTGCGTTCGGCCAGCAGCACGCGGCTGTCCGGATCGGGAAGCTGCTCGACGATGCAGTTGAGCTCCAGGCCATCAAGCTTGCGTATCGGGCCGCCGCCGCGTCGCAGCATGTTGTCCAGTCCGCGTGCCATCAGCACACCGTTCGACAGCACCGCCAGCGGGTCGCGCGACCAGTTGGCGCGCCCGCTCGCCATGCGCTTGATCGCGGTCCAGGGATCGTCCGGCGCTACCAGCTCGCTCAGCCAGACGGCGCAGTTTAGCAGGCCCTCGCTCTCCTGCGCATCGGGGCTGAGCCGCAGGCCCTGGCAGAACAAGTTCGTGCCGTGCTCGGAACGCACGGTGTGGAAGCCGAAATGCGGCTCCAGGGTGCGTGCCTTGCCGTGGTCGAACTTCGCCACCCCGCCGCGCGGGTGATCCATCAGGAAGCGCCCGACCATGTCATGCGCGTTGCCGAGTCCCTGCGGACACACGCGGGTGGAATTGAGCAGCAGCCGTGCGTTTTCGATCCCGCCCGCGCACAGCACCAGCCTGCCCGCAGTCACGGTCCAGCGCCGGTCGTCATGCGCCGCGACTTCGAGGGAGTGCTGCACCGTCGCGGTCGCATCGGTGTTGATATGGACCGCGGTGGCGCCTGTCAGCACACGCAAATTCGGGGCGTTGCGTTCGGACAGGATGCGCGGCCCAAAGCGCATCGGTTCCTGCGGGCCACGGTGGCGGCTGAACTGCCAGAAGAACGGACGCAGCTGCTTCGAATTCAGCCGGGACGCCGGCCGGGTACGCCCGGCCAGCGCCCAGAAACCCTCATGCGAGAAATCCTCGCGCAATCCCAGACCAAGATGGCCGGCAGAGCGGGCAAAATAGGGCGCCATTTCCTCGGGCCCGAGAGGCCAGCCGGAATATGGCACCCAGGCACGCTCGCGGTAGTCGATCTCGTCGAAATAGGCGCAGCGCCCTGTCCATAGCAGCGACGTCCCGCCCAGAATCCTGTTGCGCACAATCGTCTGATCGAGCGTACGCGGCACGCCGACACTCTCGATCTCGTTCAGCGCATCAGCGAAACTCACCGGATCGGTCTCGCCGCTTTCCACCACGATGACGCTGAGCCTGCTGCCTGCCAGTTCCCGCATCAGCGTGGCACCTGCGGGTCCAGTGCCCACGATGCAGATATCGGCCTCCAGCCTTTCGCCGGGATCGAGTGTGCTCAGGCTGCGAAGGTCCATGTGGCGGCGGCTTCATCGTCGGTCTGCTTGCGTGCAACACGGGGGCCGGTGGCGCCGCAGGGCAAGTGACTTTGCTGTGAGAGCGCCAGCACGCTTCCCCGACACGAGCAACAGAGACAAAAGTTTTTTGGTTCATTTTTGAAAACGAACTGCTTCCTTCTCCTTGAGCGCCAGTCGACGCAGACGTTGCATCTCAAGCAGCAGTCGCGCTCGTGTTCTGCGAGCGTTCCGCTGTCTGCTTGGAAACTCGGACTTCTGAGTCTGAGTGGCGGCTTTTCAAGCGGACACTCAGACCAGCTGGGTCAGCCGCCGCCCCAGGCCACCCAGCCGGCCGAGCGGCAGATGGCTCATCATCTCCGCCAGGGTGCCCGGCGCGACCGCCCGCAATCCGAGCGCGTAGAAAACCGGCCCCAAGATGCCGATCATTGCCACCTGCAACAGCCGGCTTCCCGCAAAAGCCGGCAGGGCGGCGACACCGGCGGCAGCACCGATCGTTGCCAGCCCGAGGACCAGCGGCAGGACGTAGATTTGCAGCACGTCCGACACGCGCATTGCCTGGCGAAACACCAGCCAGGAGTTCAGCGGCTTGATCAGTGCGTAATACAGCGAGACGCCGATCGCCACGCCCACCGCGCCGTCCAGCCACACGCCGAGCAGGACGCAGGCGAAGAACGGCGGCGTGAACAGGGCGACAAGTCCCATGTCGCGTCTGAACTCGCCGCGCGCGATCAGCAGCGCGCCGGCCACCCAGGCCAGCGCGTCACCGGGCAGTCCCAGGCTGAGTATCTGCACCAGCGGAACGGCTTTATCCCAGCGCGTGCCGAACATCAGGTGAAGCAGAGGTGCCGCTTCGGCCGCCTGCAGGAAACAGACCGGCGTAATGGCGTAGGCAAGTATGCGCGACGCGCGCAGGGCCGCTTCCATCTGCCGCCCGGGGTCATGCCCCAACTGCGTGAAGGCGGGAAACAATACGTTACCAAAACTGCCCGCCAGCATCTGCAAGGGCTGGGCGGCAAGCCGGAAGGCAAAGAAATACACGCCCACCACGGTCTGCGTGGCCATCACGCCGAGCACGATGTAGTCGCCCTGATTGACCAGAGTGATCATCAGGCGGGTGCTCAGCACCATCAGCCCGCTGCCCACCAGATGGCGGTATTGCTGCAGGCGGTGCCCCGGCCGGATGGCCATCGGCGCCTTGCGCCAAAAGATGACCGCCTTGATGGCGGCGGCCAGCGGCAGCGGCAAGACGAAGCTGTAGGCGCCGCAGCCCAATGCCGCACAGGCGATGGTGGCGAGCTGTATCGCCACCGTCTCGATGCTGGCGTAGGTGCTTAGGTAGCGGAACGCCAGTTCGGCCCGCAGCTTGGTGACCGGCACGGTGGAGACCGCCCCGATCGGCAGGTTGATCGCCATCACGGCGATGAGGCCAACGAGCCCCGGCGCACGATATATCCAGGCAGCGACAGGGCTTGCCGCCAGCATCACGGCCATTCCGGCCAGGGCCAGCGCCAGGCTGCTCCAGAACGCCGGCGCCACCCAGAGGCGGATGTGTCGCGAACGGGTGAGAAGCACGTCGTCTATGCCGAAGCTGACGATCGCGGTGACCAGGGCCGAGACCGTGTAGGCAAGCCCGATCTGGCCGAACGCCTCCGGCATCAGCAGCCTCGCCAGCACGAGCTGGCTGAAGAAGCTGGCGACACGTCCGGACAGGCCTTGGAACAGCAGCCAGAGGAACCCGGTGGCGGTAGACCGTTGAAGGGTAGGCTGCATGACCCGCTTTTTGCGACCAGGAGGTAAGGAGCTAGCGACTGTGGACAGGCAAGGTTCGATGCCGGACGATGGCCGTTAAAGGTTTTCTACACGCATCCAGAGTATTTGATACGCTATCAGGTTGATTGACACCCGGGAACCGCGGCCAGCGGAAAGCGATCAAGCCGTGCTTCGGCAAATGACGAAAGATTGTGTTCTGAATGGTATGCTATAGCATGGAAACTGGTGGCATGTCGAAGTCAAGCTTGTCGTTTGTGCCCGGTCCTGAACTCCAATGGTTGTAACAGACAGTATGCCACGTTCCAATCTGGTCATCGTCCGAGCCGGTAACTCATCGTTGCATCCCACATGGCTAGTCGGTCCGGAGGAGCGCAACTGGGACCTGGTGGTAAACTATTTCGGCAAGGATCCGGATATCTACCGGCAGGAAGATGTAATACGCATCGACAGTGTCGGGCCGAAATGGCCGCCGCTGCACCAATTGTTGCTGGATCATCCCGAATATTTTGATCGTTACGATTACATCTGGCTTCCGGATGACGATTTGGCGATGACGAAGCAGGACATGAACCGCTTCTTCGATTTGTGCGCGCATTACCGGCTGGAGCTTGCGCAGCCCTCGCTGACGCCGGACAGCCCGATGACGCATCCTCTGCTCATCAACAACGCGGCCACCTGCGTACGCTTCACCAATTTCGTCGAAGCGATGGCACCCTGCTTCAGCACGCCGCTGCTGCGCCGCGCTCTGGACACGTTTGCGGAGTCGCAAAGCGGCTGGGGCATCGATTGGCTCTGGCCGAACTACGTCCAGGATCGTGACAGCGGCATTGCGGTGATCGATGACGTGGTGATCCGCCACACACGCCCGTTGGGCGGTCCGAATTACGACGCGATGCGTGCGGCGGGCAAATCGCCCAGGGACGAGCTTCTCAGGCTGCAGGAGCGCAAGGGCGTCAAGGACGTCAGGATCAAGGTGCACAAGGTGATCTGGCGCTCGCCCAGGCTGAAGCCCACGAATTCACCATCGAGGATCCTGGCATTGCGGCTGTTCTTCGGGTCGTCCAAAGCCCTGATCCAGTCGCAAGCCCGCTGGACTCTGTTCAAGCAGCTCGTAAGGCGGTCGATCTCCGTCTGACGCTGCTGCCGGGCCGCCCGCGCGGGCCTTACTTACCGCGGGCGGCGCCCGGGTCCGCCAGGCGGTTCTCGTCTTCCCGGTCGCTGGCGATCGGCACGGTCCGTATCAGCGGCGGCGAGAGGACCGCGGCATCCAGCCGCCGCCCGGCGCCGATCGTGGCGTGCAGATGGGCGATCACGCGCGACGCGTGGCCATCGGGGAGCCCTGCATGCAGGGCGGGCGGAACCGCGTAGGCCAGCAGCCGCCAGTCCACGTCCTCGGCGAAACCGTCCTCCGCCAGCCAGCCCAAGAGCTTGCGGGCGCCGCCGGCGCTGATCAGGTAGCCGTCCGCACCGGCCGCGTTGCGTTCCGGCGGGAACTGGGCGAGCGCGTCCGGCACGCTGAGCACCCGGAATACAGGATCGGGCGCGCGCGGCGCCATCCGATCGTTCAGGAAGCAGAGTTCGAGTCCCTCGGGCAGCCCGAACACGCCCCAGCGTTCCGGCAGGTCGAGCAGCGGCATGGTGTCATCCTCCACCACCAGGCAATGCGACAGGCCGCGCGCCAGCATCGCCTCCCAGGCAGCGGCATGGGCCAGGAAGCAGCCGAGAGTACCCCGGCGCGACAGGTCACCCCCGAGGCGCAGGACCGATGGCGCGGACAGCCGCGCGCCCTCCACCCCCGGCACACGGAAGCGCGGCATGCGGCATGCGGCGAAATGCGCCTCGGCCTCCGCCAGGCGCGCGGTGTTGCGGTCCAGGTTGAGGATGGCGATCGCGGGTGCCGGGCCGCTTGCCGGCGCACCGTGGCCGAGCTGTCCGGCAAGCACGGCGTAGCCGAGTGCCGAGCGGCGCCGCAGCGCCGAATCGGGGTCCGGCGCGTGCACGAAGGCCGCCGCCGCCGCCGGGTAATCGCGCGCCTGCAGAAGCAGGTTGCCGAGCAGCCTGGCACGCGGACCGTCGCCGGGCGCTTCGGCGGCCAGGCCAGCGGCGCGGCCGATCAAAGCCGGCAGCTCGGCCTGCGGGTAGGCGTGCAAGGTGGCCATGTGCGCCAGCCAGACGTCGTCCGGGAAGACGGCGCGGGCGGCGCGAAAGTCCGGATCGGCCTCGGCGTAGCGGTGCAGCGCCGCCAGGCTGGATTTCAGCTGCAGCGCCGCCCGCCAATCGTGAATGTCGGCGGCCAGCCTGGCACGGCAGGCCCGCAGCGTCGCCTCTGTGTGGTCTCCGCCAGATGCCTGCATGCCGCCCTGCCCCCGCGGATTGTAGCTGGCCTGCTTTGCAACATCCCGCTACCCCCCCATTTTGTGCCAGCGCATCCCGCGCTTGCATGGAACACGTAGACCGCATGGCCGCACGCATCGCATACCGCCGCCCCGCATGAACGCCAGCCTGCAAGACGTCGCCGACGCGTTCCGCGGCAGCCTGCCCCAGGGCGGCGAACTGGCGCTTTCCCGTATCGACAGCCTGGACCGCCTGGGCATTCCGGTGGTGCAGGCAGCCTGGCTGGCGCCGGACGGCCTGGCGGTGACCGGCTACGGCTACGGCATGACGGAGCTGGAGGCGCAGGTGGGCGCGCTGGGCGAGCTGTGCGAGGAGGTGCATGTGGGCGCCTGGCTGGCCGGCGCGCCGCGTGTCCAGGCCAGCTACGCGTCACTCGGGGCAGACCGGGCGGTCGACCCGCTTACCCTCTGCCTGCAGGCAGGCTCGGACTACGCGCCGGATATGCGCCTGTCCTGGGTCGAAGGGCGACGCTGGCCGGACGGCGCGCCTGTGCTGGTGCCGGCCGAATGGGTGGCGGCGCATGCCTACCAACTGGCGGAGCCCGCCCGGCTGATTACCCCGATCACCAATGGCCTGGGCGCCGGCGTGGACCTGGAACACGCGATCGCCCACGGCGTGATGGAGCTGCTGCAGCGCGACGGCAACGTGACCTCCTACCGCGCCCTGGATGCCGGCGTGGTGATCGACCTGCCGCCGGGTGCGCTGCCGGAAGTGGACGCGCTGCTGGCAAGGCTGCGTGACGCCGGGCTGCTGCCGCTCGTCAAGCTGGCGGGCACGGAGCTGGACCTGGCCAACATCTACGTGGTGGGTGACGACACGCGGCAGGCCGATTTCTCCCTGCAGGTCAGTGCCTGCGGCGAGGCCTCGCACCCGGATGCGGCCCGCGCGATACGCAAGGCATTGCTGGAATTCGTGGGATCGCGTGCGCGCAAGGCGGCCACACACGGACCGGTAGAGCGTGCCCGGACGGTTCTGCCGGCCGCCTACCTGGCCCGGCGTACAACCTCCGACCTGGCCGCGGAGGAGCGGCGCGCGTTGGAGGCCATGGCCGGCTGGCTGGCACTGCCGCAAGGCGAGCTGAGCGCGCTGCTGTCAGGCACCGCGTTCCGCCAGGCGCGCCATGTCGGCCTGGCGGATCTGCCGAGCGTGCCGCCGGACGCCGTGGCCGGCTCGCAGGCCCGGCTGGCGTTCCTGGGCAAGCGTCTGGGCGAGGCAGGCATGGGTATCGTGGTGGTGGATTGCTCGCCGCCGGACAGCCCGGTGCGCGTGGTGCGCACGATCGTGCCGGGGCTGGAGAGCGAGACGATGAGCTATCACCGCATCGGCAGGCGCGGCGTGGCCAGGCTGCGCGCGCGGGAGGATGCACTGGTGCTCGACGCAGCCCGGGCTGGCGCGCTGCGGGTCCGGCTGCGGCCGCAGGACGAAGCGGCCTGCGGCGGCCCGGCCTGGCTGGACACGGACCGTGTCGCCCGCCTGACGGCGCAGCTATACCCCCTGTATCGGGAATGCGGTCCCTTCACGGCTCAGCGCAGCCTGAGAAAGCAGGCTGTCCTCTCGTAAATTAGGCCGAGTTTGGCAGCAGCCCGCGCCCTTGCATCCAGCATGGGCGCGACAGCCAGACGAAGTTCATCTGCTTCTTCTTCTCAGAGAAGAAGACCTTCCTGCCTGCCACACCCCCCAACCCACTCCCGAAAGTGCCAAACATAGCCACCCCGCAGCCCGTAACAGCGCGCCGCCTGTTGTTCCTCGCCCTGGTCTGCGCGATCTCCACCGCGCTCGTGTGGCAGGGTGCCAGGGCGATCGCGCCTGACGGCTGGACGGTTCTGCGCGTCGCTCTCTTCGCCTGCCTGGTCGTGAACGCCCCGTGGCTGGCGCTCTCCGCTTCCACCGGACTGATCGGCTTTGCCATACGCCTGGGGGCGCCCGATCCGGTGCGCGCCGTACTGCCCCAGCTCGCACTGCCGCAAGCCAGCCGGCCGGCCACCCTGCGCACCGCCATCGCCGTGTGCGTGCGGGACGAGGACGTGACCGCGGTGTTCGGCCGGCTGGCCCGCCTCTCGGGCGAGATCGTGCGAGCCGGCCGGGCGGCGCAGTACGTGCTGTGTGTGCTGTCGGACACCGCATCGGACAGTGTGGCCGCGGACGAGGCTGTGGCGGCGCAAGGACTGCGCGCCGGCGGGCCGGAGGTGCTGTACAGGCGGCGGACGGCGAATACCGGCTTCAAGGCGGGCAATGTCATGTCGTTCCTGGACGCGCACCGCGGCGCGTTCGCGCTGATGCTGTGCCTGGACGCCGATAGCGAGATGACGCTGCCGACCATCGAGCGCATGGCGTCCATCATGCAGGCGGATCCGGGTCTGGCCATACTGCAGGCCACCTTCCAGGGCCACGGCGCCCAGACACCCTTTTCACGGCTGTTCGGCTTCGGCCATCGCCACGGCTTGCGCATCTGGGCGACGGGACAGGCCTGGTGGCAGGCCGACCAGGGACCGTATTGGGGCCACAACGCAATGGTGCGCGTGGCGCCCTTCCGGGATCATTGCCGGCTGGACCCGTTGCCGGACGGCAGCCTGATCCTGAGCCACGACCATGTCGAGGCCGCCCGCCTGCAGGCGGCCGGCTGGAAAGTCCGTGTGCTGGCCAGCGACGAAGGCTCCAGCGAGAGTCACCCGCCCACTCTGCCCGACTACCTGGTTCGCGACGTGCGCTGGGCGGCCGGCAACATGCAGTATCGCCACCTGCTACGCCGCCCCGAGCTGGGGCCGCTCGGCCGGCTGCAGATGCTGCAGGCGATCCTGCATTACGTTTTGACTCCGTTCTGGTTTGCCATGTTGCCGCTGGCGGCATTGAACGCGGCCTCCGGCGGCGGGAACGTGGCGCGCGCGCCTGTGCTATGGCTGCTGGCGGCCGGCTGGGGGACGCTGCACGCGCCGAAGCTGCTCGGCTACACGGAAGTCCTGCTGCGTCCCGTCCTGCTTCGCGAGTTTGGCGGCGCGGCGTTTTTTGCCGGCAGGAGCCTGCAGGAAATCGTCGCCACCATGCTGCAGGACCCGATTATCGCGGCGCATAAAAGCTGGGCGGTGCTGGGCCTGGCGTTCGGCCGGCGCGTCGGCTGGACGGGTCAGGTGCGCGACGGCCACGCCGTGGGCTGGGCGACATCGGCACGGATGTTCTGGCCGCATACAATGCTGGGCGTCTTGCTGGCATGGGTGTTCTGGTCGGTGTCCTGGTTTGCCGGCCTGGCGTGCCTGCCGTTTGTAGCCGGGCTGGTGCTCGCGGTACCGTTCACCGTCGCCAGTTCCGGGGCGCAAAGCGCGCCTTCCCCGGCGCGGCATTGACCAACTGGCGAACCGGCAGACCAGCAAACGCATAATTCTGCCGCGTTATCGATGTAAGCCAGCGGCGCTCTCGAACTCGACACGGCCGGGCTCGCGTGCACGGCCGAGGCTGCGCGCGTATCGTTCCCGCTGCACCACGGCAGGTTGCCCGCATCGTTGCGCGGCGGGCGAGCCGGTGCGCACGGTTCAGATTCGGACGTGTTTGTGTAAATCTGCCGGAAAATCCTGCTTGCAGTACCCTGTCGACAGTTGCCGGCGATTACCAGACGCGAAGATCTATACGCGCCTGCAACCCAAAGTATAGTGCACGTAGAACGTAATTATTACTTTAAAAAAACCGGCTTGCCGGGCGTCTGCACCGTGTTACCGTCCACGTTGCGGTCACGAGAGTGTCGCCAGGGAGAGATGCGCTGATTACGCCGGCGGACAGGCTGATTGCCGCCTGCTGAACGGTGTCCGGCCGAAGCTTGTACAAAAGCGTAACCGGGGGGACTAGCCGCCCCGACCTGCCCAACCGTCAGCCGCGGAGAAGTATATGCCCAAGCTAGTGAAACGTTTTGGTTTGAAGTCCGCCCTATGCTGCGCCACGCTGCTCGCCGGCGCTGCCACCGCCTCGCAGGCCGCGGCGGCGCCCGTCTCCGCCGTGCGGGCCGAGGCCACCAGGCAGGTCGCGTTCGACGTCATGATGCCGCTGCGCAACGCCGACAGTCTGGAGGCCTTCGTTGCCGCCCTGCACGATCCGGCGTCGCCCAGTTTCCATAAATGGCTGACGCCGGCGCAGTTCGGCCTGCATTTCGGCCCGGAAAGCTCCAAGGTCGCCGCCGTTGCCGCCTCGCTGCGGGCCCGCGGCTTCGCCGTTACGGTGCAGACGCGCAGCTTGCACGCGACCGGCAGCGCGGCACAGGTGGAGGCGAATTTCGGCACGCATCTGCTGGTGGGCACCACCGCCCAGGGCGTCACCCATGTTATGCAGGAAACGCCGGTGAAGCTGCCGGCGGAGATCGCCGCCACCGGCGCGCAGGTGTTCAGCTTTTCGCCGCATGTGGCCCATGTGCATTCGGTGCGCGCCACCGGCCGGCTCGACCCAGCCAACCGCTACAGCGACACCGGCACCTATTGGTTCGACGATCTGAAAGAGGCCTACGCCTACCCGGCAGTGACCGCGACGGTGACGGCGGCCGACGGTACAACCAAGCCCTATGACGGCACCGGCGTGACCCTGGGCGTGCTGATGTCCAGCGACATCTTCGACGCCGACATAGCCGCCGTGTTCGACCACGAGAACTGGAGCACGATCAGCGGCAAGCTGGATCCGGTCCTGTTCGCCAGGCGTTACGTGAACGGCGGCGCCACCACGGCCAGCAACGCGCTGGACGAAGCCTCGCTGGACACCCAGGAGGAGCTTACCGGCGCCCCCGGCGCCCGTGTCGTGCTGTACGACATCCCGGACCTCTCGGACGGCAACGTCGCCGCCGGATACATCGCGGTGGACGAAGACAATGCGGTGGACCTGGTCAGCTCGTCCTTCGGCGGTTGCGAGCTCGACTACACGGCGGCCTATAATGGCGGGCAGAGCTTCCTGGGCATCCTGAAATCCCAGCACGAGCTGTTCCTGCAGGGCAACGCGCAGGGCATCACCTTCCTGGCCAGCTCCGGCGACAATGCCGGCAAGGAATGCCCGGACCCCACCTATTCGGACGGGCTGGGCAACGGCAAATTCGGCAAGGGCATCTCCGAGCCGGCTTCCGATCCCGCTGTGACCGCGGTGGGCGGCACCAACGTGATCACCGGCTACAACGAGGGCACGCTGGAATCGCCGTATGTCGGCGAGAACGGCTGGTCGGATCCAGAAATCCCCTATGACCCGTACGGGACCGGCTACACGGCCACCGGCGGATACTGGGGCGCAGGCGGCGGCACCAGCGAGGTGTTCCCGATCCCCAGCTATCAGACCCTTGTCACCACAGGCTCCACTACGCGTCGTTCGACGCCGGACATCGGCATGCAGGTGGGCGGCTGCCCGAGCGGCATCTCGGTACTGGACAGCAACGGCATGTGCAGTGGCGGCGGCGTGAAGAAGGACGGCGCCGGCAACTCGCAGCGCAGCGCCGTGGTCGTCTCGATCGCGGCCGGCCAGGGCGGAGGGTTCTACGGGCTCATCGGCACCAGCGTCTCCTCGCCCGAGCTGGCAGGGGCCACCGCCCTGCTGATCGAAACCCAGGGCCGGATGGGCAACCTGAACACCTACATCTACAACCTGGCCAAGCAGCAGGCGGCAGGCAGCGGCCGGTACTTCCACACCGCCATACCCGGCTTCAACGGCCTGAAGGCAACCGAAATCAGCCCGAGCTACGGGATAACGGCGGGCGTGGGAACACCGATCGTGGCGAGCTTCGTGGGTGCGCCCGCGAACACGAAGCTGACAGGGACGCCGCAGACCCGCAGCAACCCCTGAGCAGCAAGGCGTTTTCGCAAAGAAGAGCAGTCCTGCTCTGAAAGCGGACGGAGGACACGCGCTTCCTGCCGCCGGTTGCAACCGGCGGCGGGAAGCGCGTGTCCCTCATGTCTTTTCCTCCGCTTGTGATCAGTCCAGCCTTGTGCCGGCCACCGGACAGGCGCCTAGCTGGTCAGGCGGCAACCGAAAAGGCAGCATCCATCATGGGCAAGGGCGACAAGCAGCACGGCAACCGTGAGGCCAAGAAGCCGAAGGCCAACAAGAAGCTGGCCCCGGCGAGCACGACGTTCCTCAAGACGGGCAGCGAACCCACAAAAGCGCCGGCCAAGCCGTCAGGCAAGTAGCCGGACCGGCAACCAGGAGTCCCGCCGATGAAATGGATCATCATGGCCCTCGCTCTCGCGGGCTGTGCGGACAACAGCAACAGTGCGCCGACTGGTCCGGTGGGCGTCTCGCGCAATGGGGCAGGCCCTTATATCGGCGCCAGCGCCGGCTCCTCGATCGGCGGCGGCCCGCTGGGGGCTGGCACGGACGATAACCGGGCTGGCGCCAGGTAGCGTGGCACGGGCGGTTGGTCAGCCCTGGCTGGCGACCTGCCCGGTCAGCAGGAGCGTCCCGGGTGTCACCAGCCGCGCATTCGGGAAGCGCAGGGTCACGCGCGTGCCCACGCATTCCGCGGATTGCACCGTCAGGCTGCCGCCATGGGCGCGCATGAGGCTGCGCGCCAGAATCAGCCGGAGGCCGATGCCGCGACTCTCCTGCGGATGACGGTCGTTCTGATTGACTGCCAGGCCTGTCCCCTCGTCCTGCACGACGATGCCGAGCCAGCCTTCCTCGCGCAGGAGCGACAGCTCGATCCAGTCCCCGTCGCGTGTGGACGAGGCCGCCCCGGTTAGCACGCTGACCAGCACCTGGTTCAGCGCACGCCTGTCCGCCTGCAGCGCGACACCGTCGAATGCCGGATCGACTCGCCAGGCCCGCCGGCTCGGCCCCAGATGCCCCACTATCTGAGCCACGGCGAACTCGATGGCAGCCAGTATGGCCAAACCCTCATCGGACAGATATCGCGGCGCCTCCGGCGCCTCGGTATGCTGCACCAGCGTGTCCGACATCTCCAGCAATCGCCGCGCCAGGCCGGTCAGCAACGGATCGGCCGGTTGCAGCGCCTCGGCATGGCCGATAAGGGTCAGCGCAAGATTACGCTGGTCGCCGGTGCTCATGCGCAGCAGGCGAAGCGTGCTCTCCTGTGACTGGCGCAGGTTGGCGGCCGCGTTTTCCGCGCGGCGGCGGCACGCGCGTTCCCTGGCCCAGACCAGCCAGCCCAGGCCCACGACGCAGAGCGGCGCCATATGCCATGCAGAGAACTCCATGGATGGACCCTACCACCCAAGGAGTAAGCATCAGGTTAATGCCGGGCGCGGCACCCGGGTGCCGCGTACGTCAGACGGCGGCTGTCGCGGCCTGACGCTTGGCCGATGCGCGCGCGATGCGGCGCTTGATGGCCTGTGCTTCTTCCGGCAGGTCCCGGTTCGGCGTGGAGAGCAGGAACGCATCCAGCCCGCCATTATGCTCGATCGTGCGCAGCGCGCGGGTGGAGACACGCACCCGGACCTGGGCGCCCAGCACGTCCGACAGCAGGGACGTCTCCTGCAGGTTCGGCAGATAGCGGCGGCGGGTCTTGTTGTTGGCGTGGCTGACGTTGTTACCGCTCAGCACACCCTTGCCGGTCATCTGGCAGCGGCGAGACATTGGTGGTCCTCGAAAACGAAAGGTCGTGCGGCCCTGGGCCGGCAAGCGCGTGTATGGGCAAGAGCGCGCCGCGCGTCAAGGCAAGGGCGGAACCGCCCGGTTACTTGCAAGCCAATCCGTCGAGGCTCGGCTGTCCCGATCGGTTCGGCTGCCGCAGCATCGCCCGGAGCAAACGCTGGTTCTACTTTCGAGGAAGAACTGCTTCCTTGCTGTGCCAGAACCCTAGCATGACCAGAACCAAGCGGCCCTTCATCGAGCGCCTGCTGACCCCCGACAGCGTCACCGTGCTGGGCGGCGCCACGCCGGACGGCGCGCGCGTGCTGGCCAACCTGGCGGCAGGCGGCTTCACCGGCCAGATCGGCGCCGCTGTCCCGGACCTGGCGATCATCACCAGCACCGGCGCGCAGGCCGCGCGGGACCTCGCGGCCCTGGGCCAGCGCGGCGGCACCACGGCCGTGCTAACAGGACAGCTCGCCGAGGCCGGCAGGCTGGCGCGCGAGGCCGGCCTGCGCGTGCTGGGCCCGAACTCGTTCGGCGTGGCGGCGCCCCATCTCGGCCTGAACGCCTCGCTGTCGCACATGGCGATACCCGGCGGTCACATCGCCCTGGTCACCCAGTCGGCCTCGCTGGCACGCGCCGTGGTGGACTGGGCCGGCCCCAACGGCGTGGGGTTCAGCCACGTGGTGGGAATCGGCGGCAACGCGGATTTGGGCTTCGGCGCGGTGCTGGATTTCCTGGCGCGTGACGCACAGACGCGACTCATCCTGCTCGACATACGCCGCGTGCGCGACCGGCGCGCCTTCATCTCCGCCGCCCGCGCCGCATCCCGCCTGCGGCCCGTGGTGGCCCTGCGCCCCGGCGGGCTGCTGCTCGATCCGTCCGGCCAGGCGGACGCGGTGTTCGCGGCCGCGCTGAACCGCGCCGGCGTGTTCGTGGTGGAGCAGTTCGAGGCGTTCCTGGCCGCGGCCGAGACGCTCAGCCGCGCCCGCCCGCTGCGCGGCGAGACGATGGCGGTAATCACCAACGCCATCGGCCCCGGCCGGCTGGCGGCCGACGCCGCCCTGCGCGCCGGCATACGCCTGGCCGTGCTGCCGCCGGAAGCCCAGCAGATACTCACCGCCAGCCTGCCCGCGGACCTCACGCTGGGCCTGGTCTATGCCGGCAGCGCCTCGCCCACGGACGTGGCCAGCATCGCCGCCATGGTGAGCGCCGTGCCGGATGTGGGCGGCGTGCTGGTGCTGCTCTCGCCAGGCGGGCCGGGAGACGCCGCGGCGGTAGAGGCGGTGGTGGCCGCCGCCCACACCGCCCGCCTGCCGGTGCTCACCTGCGTGATGGGGGAGACCACGGGCGCCGCGCACCGCCGCCGCCTGGCGGAAGCCGGCCTGCCCGCCTTCGCCACTCCGGAACAGGCGGTGCAGGCCTTCGCCCACCTCAAGCGGGACCGCGCGGCTCGCCAGGCAGCGCGCGAGCTGCCGCCCAGCCAGATGCTGGCCGTCGACCCTGACCGCGCGGCCGCGGCCGCGATATTCGCCGCCGCCCGTGCCGGTGGCCAGGACGCGCTCACTTGCGCCCAGTCGCTCGAGTTGCTTGCCTGCTACGGCCTGCCCGAAGGCAACCCGCCCGGCCAGGCGGCCGCCATACGCGTGCATGACGATCCCACTTTCGGGCCGGCCATCGCCCTGGCCGTGCCGCCGGACGGCGTTCCCGCCTACGACCTGCCACCGCTCAACCTGCCGCTGGCGTATGCCTTGGGCGAACGCGCCGGCCTCGGCGATCCCGCGCTGCTGTCCGCCGCCGCTGACGCGCTCGTACGCATCAGCCAGTTGCTGGTGGACCAGCCGGCGGTGGCCGCACTCGCCATGGACGGGTTGAAGCTCGGCCAAGACGGCCGCGCCGCCGCCCGAGACGCGGCTGTCCGGCTGCATCCCGCCGGCACGCGCGCCGTGCTGGCCATCTCGCCCTATCCTGAGGAGCTGGCGCATGACTGGTCCAGCCACGGCGAGCTGTTCCGCATACGCCCTATCCGGCCGGAGGACGCCGAGGCGCATGCCGCCATGGTCCGCCGCATTCCGCCCGAGGACCTGCGCTACCGCTTCTTCAGCGCGGTCCGCCAGGTGTCACCGGAGCAGATGGCGCGACTGACTCAGATCGATTACGACCGTGAGATGGCGTTCCTGGCCGTGCGCGCGCGCGACCAGGCCAGCGTGGGCGTGGCACGCCTGGTTTGCGAGACGGTGGGCGGCGCCGGCGAGTTCGCCATCGTGGTGGAGCCTGACTGCAAGGGCCTGGGCCTGGCGCGCCACCTGATGGAATGCCTGATCGCCTGGGCAAGGTCGCGCGGCGTGCCGGAGATCACCGGCCAGGTTCTGGCCGACAACCAGCCGATGCTGGGCTTCGTGCGCCACCTGGGGTTCGAGCTGCGGCATCTACCGGATGAGAGCGAGGTGGTGGGGGCTGTTCTTCGGCTTTAAGGAGAAATTTGTCTCTTTCCGACGGCGCAGGCGCGCCCGCTCGCTTTACCAACGCGCTCACGCGGAAACGGAAACATCGCCGCCGCCAGCGTCAGTCCCAAAAGTTTTTTGCTTCTTTTTTGCAAAAAAGAAGGCCTTCCTGCCCGTCACCACTGATGCCCGAGCGAGGCCACCACAATCACCGCCACGCCCAGCACCAGGTTAACCGTAATCAGCGTCCGTATGCGCTCCAGCAGCTCCGGACCCGGGCGGATCGCCCGGCGAAGCCGCCGGAACGGCGCGAAGAACACGTATAGAAACACCGCCGCCATCAGCAGGCCGAGCAACTGCATGACGTTCACGTACCAGGGCAGGTGCGCCATGCCCCATCCGGCCAGCCAGATCATCGCCCAACCGGTCAGCAGCATGATCGGCATGGCGTGCCAGACAACCAGGAAGAACCGCTTCAGCGTCAGCATGTGGAGCTGCAGCCTGGGCTGCGGATCGAGCACGCCCAGCGCCGGACGCAACACCACCAGCGCGTAAAGCATGCCGCCCACCCAGGCGGTGGCGGCCAGGATGTGCAGGGCCAGCAGCAGGTTCAGCAAAGGCGGGTGCGGACTCATCGCGCGATCTCCAGAATGGCGTCCGCCAGCGCGGACAGCTCGGCTGCCGCCACGCTACGGGCCGGCGCTTCCGTCACGCCCATACCTTGCGCGAAGGCCTGCGCATAGGCGCGCCGGTCACCCAGGACGGTTGCCAGCACCGCCTGCCCGCTCGCCGCAAACGCCGCTTCCACCGTGGCGCGCAGCGCGGAGCGCGCCGGAGTGCGGTTCAGCACCACCGCCGCCCGGCGCCGTTCGGCGGCCACCAGCTTCAGCGTACCGGAGCACGCCCAAAGATCTGGCATCGCCGGCTGCACCGGTATCACCACAAGCGCCGCCGCCCGGATCGCACGCGCCGAGTCGCTGTCGATCTGCGGCGGCGTGTCGACCACCAATATGTCCGCGTCGGCCGCCTGCCGGTCCAGCTCGCCCTTCACCCGCCAGCCGGACACCGCGGCGAAGCCGATCGCCGCCAGCCCGGCGCGCTGCTGGCGCAGCCGGTGCCAGCCGCCCAGGCTGTTCTGCGGATCGATGTCCAGCAGCGTCACGCGGTGGCGGCCGGCCCAGGCTGCGGCCAGGTTTGCCGCCAGCATCGTCTTGCCGGCGCCGCCTTTCTGCTGGGCGATCGTTATGATCAGGGCCATGGAAAGCAAGAAAGGCCTTCTTTTTTGAAAAAAAGAAGCAAAAAACTTTTGCTTCCCACGCATTTGCAGCACTCGTGCTTGTTCGGATAAGCCAAGGCGGCGGAACAGCGGGAGGCAAAAGTTTTTTGCTTCTTTTTTTCAAAAAAGAAGGCCTTGCTTCCCTTCATGAGCATCACCGCCGAACGCCCGACGACAGACCTGCACACACTCCGCCAGATCGAGCGCAAGCTGCTCTGGCTCTCCGCCTGGACCATACACAACGCCAACCACGTCCGCCCAAACCGCGACGGGCTGAAGGTCGGCGGCCACCAGGCGAGCTGCGCGTCCGTCATCTCCATCATGACCGCGTTGTATTTTGCCAAGTTGCGCCCGCAGGATCGGGTAGCCGTCAAGCCGCACGCCTCCCCGGTGTTCCATGCCGCCAACTATCTGTTCGGCCGGCAGAGCGTGGAGAAGATGGAGAGCCTGCGCCGGTTCGGCGGGGCGCAAGCCTACCCCAGCCGCGTGAAGGACGGGGCGGAGGTGGATTTCTCCACCGGCTCGGTGGGCCTGGGCGTGGCCGCCACCAGCTTCGCGTCCCTGATACAGGACTACGTGCGCCTGCACGGACTGCTGCCAGACGGTGTCCAGCCTGGCCGCCACATCGCCATCGCCGGCGATGCGGAACTGGACGAGGGCAACATCTACGAGGCCCTGCTGGAAGGCTGGAAGCACGACGTCCGGAACGTCTGGTGGATCGTGGACTACAACCGCCAGAGCCTGGACTCGGTGGTGCAGGACCGGCTGTTCGGCCGTTTCGAGGGCCTGTTCGGCGACATGGGCTGGAACGTGGTGCGCATCAAACACGGCCGCCTGCAGGAGACAGCCTTTGGGCGCCCGGGTGGCGAGGCCTTGCGCGCCTGGATCGACGACTGCCCGAACAGCCTCTACGCCTCCCTCACCTTTCAGGGAGGGGCGGCCTGGCGCACGGCGCTGCTGGCCGATCTGGGCCGCAGCCAGGCCCTGCGCGCCATCGTCGATCCACTGAGCGACGCGGACCTGGCGGCGTTGATGACCAACCTCGGCGGCCACGACATCGCGGCCATTCTGGACGCGCTGGGCGAGGCCGAGCGCGACGGCGACCGCCCCACCTGCTTCATCGCCTACACCATCAAAGGCATGGGCCTGCCCTTCGCCGGCCACAAGGACAACCATTCCGGCCTGATGACGCGCGAGCAGATGGAGGCGTTCCGCGCCGACATGGGCATACGCCCAGGCCATGAATGGGACATCGCCGAAGGGCTGGACATGTCCGAGGCCGAACTGCGCGCCTTCATCGGCACGGTGCCGTTCGCCACCGCGCTGACCCCGCACGGCCGCGCCTACGCGGCGCCGCAGGTCCCGCTGCCGGCCACCGTGCCGCTGGGCCGCCTCGACGGACGCACGCTGTCCACCCAGACCGGCTTCGGCGAGATACTGGGCGAGATCGGCCGCGCCGAAGGCCCATGGAAGGCGGCCGCCAGCCGCATGCTGACCACCAGCCCGGACGTCACCGTATCGACCAGCCTGGGCCCCTGGGTGAACCGCCGCGGCCTGTTCGACCGCCATATCCGCAACGACGTGTTCCGCGACACCAAGGTCGCCAGCATGCAGCGCTGGGGCATGAGCCCGTCCGGCCAGCATATCGAGCTGGGCATCGCCGAGCAGAACCTGTTCCTGCTGCTGGGCGCCGCCGGACTCAGCCACGCGCTCAACGGCGCCCGCCTGCTGCCGATCGGCACGGTGTACGACCCGTTCGTCAACCGCGGCCTCGATGCGCTGATCTACGCCTGCTACCAGGACGCCCGCTTCCTGCTCGTCTCCACCCCGTCCGGCATCAGCCTCGCCCCCGAAGGCGGCCAGCACCAGTCGGTCAACACGCCGCTGCTCGGCATGGCGGCGGACCGGCTGGCCAGCTACGAGCCGGCCTACGTGGACGAGCTGGCCGTTCTGCTGCGCTGGGCGCTGGAGCACATGCAGAAGCCGGACGGCTCGGCGGTGTGGCTGCGCCTGTCCACCCGCGCGCTGCCCCACCGCGCCCGCGTGCTGGACGAGGCTGCGGTGATCGCCGGCGCGCATTGGGTGGTGCCGCCCGGCGAGGGGGCCGCGCTGGTTCTGGCCTATCAGGGACCGTTGGCGCCGGAGGCCGAGGCAGCGTTCGCGACCTTGCGCGAGGACGTGCCCGAGGCCGGCCTGCTCGCGATCACAAGTCCGGACCGGCTGCATGCCGGCTGGCTCGCCGCCGGCCGCGCTAGGCGTGCCGGCGCAGCGCAGCCCAGCCACATCGAGCGGATACTGGCGCCCCTTTCCCCCGGCAGCGCCATCGTCACCATCCTGGACGGCCACCCCGCAGCGCTTGCCTGGCTGGGCGCGTTACGCGGGCAGCGCGTGGTGCCGCTGGGTGTGGACCGTTTCGGCCAGAGCGGCGACATTGTTGACCTGTATCGCGAATACGGGCTCGACGAGGACTCGATTCTGGAAGCGTGCGCGCAGGCCCTGTTGGGTTAGCGGAACGCGCTTGTCGCAGACCTCGCCACATTTGCGTCGCGCCTGTTCCACGCACCGCACGGATGCCGTGAATGCGACAGCGCGAAGGTTTCCCAATCTGGCTACGCGCCTGCACGCGCCCACGTCGATCCATATGCGGTCCGGCACCTACCGGATTGCGCCAGGAAGAAGTTATGTCACCGCGCTGCTTGATCTTTCTCTGACGCGATGGGAGGCGGTAGCCAGCGCACCTGTATACGCAACTGGAAGCACCGTGTGCGGGGCAACGATGAGCCGAAATCATCCGGCGCGAGCTTGCGCATGCGCGTCAAGATCGATCCTAGCGTTCCCGTTCAGCCTCGGGTGTCCAGGCCCGGCATTTGACTAAGCCGCGCACTCACTGGACGTTAGCCGGGTAGAACAACGAAGAGGACCACGCCATGATACGTCTGCTAGGCTGCACCGCCGCCGCCCTTGCCTGCTTCGCCACCGCCCAAGCCGCCGAAGTCACCCAGAGCATCACCACCACGGCCAGCCCAAAAGCGGTCTGGGCCCTGGTTGGCCCGTTCGACGGCATCGCCGGCTGGCTGCCGGGTGCGGCCAGCAGCCCGGCCGACAAAGGCGACACGGTTGGCTCCGTGCGGGTGATCACGCTGAAGGCGCCCGGCAACCCCACGGTCAAGGAAAAGCTGACCGCCCATAAAGCCCACAGCTACAGCTACGCCATCCTGGAAGTCGATCCGAAGGTGCTGCCGGTGACCGGCTACACCTCGACGATTTCGGTCGTGAAGGACGGCACCGGTTCGAAAGTGACCTGGCAGTCCCATTTCCAGCCGGCGGGCGGCGCGGACGAGGCAGCGGCCGACAAGGCGGTGACCGGGCTGTACCAGGCCGGACTGGCCAACATCAAGGCGCTGGCGGAGAAGTAGCGCCTATCAGGCCGGCGACCACGGATTGGAACATCTCCGTGGTCAGCCGGCGCGTGGACGTGTTGTAGCGTGACACGTGATAGCTGTCCGCCAGTATCAGCCCGCCCGGCAGCGCGTGCTGCGCGCCGTGTGCGAATTTGCACGTGCTGAGCTTCACTCCCTGCGCGCGCAGAACAGCCGCATGGGCCAGCACACCCAACGCCAGGACGGCCCTCAACCTAGGCAGGCCGGCGATTTCCCCGCGTAGGAACTGGTTGCAAGTGGCGGCCTCGCCCGGCAAGGGCAGGTTGGCCGGCGGCACGCAGCGGACCGCGTTGGCGATCCGGCAGCCGAGCAGGGACAGGCCGTCATCGGGATCGGCCAGATAGGTTCCAGCGGCCAGGCCGGACCGCAGCAACGTCTCGTAGAGCAGGATGCCGGCATGGTCGCCGGTGAACGGCCGCCCTGTTCGGTTGGCGCCACGCACGCCGGGCGCCATGCCAACCACCAGCAACCACGCGTCCTGCGGCCCAAAGCTCGGCACCGGCGCGTTGAACCAGTCCGGATTTTCGCTGCGGTTCGCGTGACGGTAGGCGACCAGCCGCGGACAGAGCGGGCAGTCGTGCGGCGGCTGTTCTATCACGAGGCGGGCTTACAACGTTGGGCAAGGAAGCAAGCAGCTCTTTTTTGCAAAAGAACCAGAATTTTTGTCTCCCCGGCGCGCGTGTTGTCGGCGTGCGTTCAGGTCCGTTGCCGCGCCCGCGGGAGACTGGCGCCCTTAAAGATGTTCGTGTGGTTCCAGAACCTCGCTGCGTGCCACGCGCAGCCTCGGCTCCATCTGCCTCCTGGTGAATTCAGGCGCGATCTCTGCCAACTCCAGGAACTGGTCGGCCTGGCGGCGCAGCTCGTCGGCGACCATGGGCGGCGTGGTCCGGATGGAGCTGACGACGCTCACGCGCACGCCGCGGCGCTGCACGGCTTCGATCAGCCGGCGGAAATCGCTGTCACCGCTGAACAGAATGGCGTGGTCCATTTTGTCGGCCAGCTCGAGCATGTCGATCGCCAGCTCGATGTCCATATTGCCCTTGACGCGGCGGCGGCCGGCGGCGTCGGTGAACTCGCGTGCCGGTTTGGTGACCAGGGTGTAGCCGTTATAGGCGAGCCAGTCGGTGAGCGGCTTGAGCGGGGAGTATTCCTCGGTTTCCAGCACAGCGGAGTAGTAATAGGCGCGTATGACGTGGGCTTGCCTGCGGAAGAACTCCAGCATGTTGCGATAGTCCACATCGAAGCCGAGATTGCGGCTGGCGGAATAGAGATTGGCGCCGTCGATGAACAGACAGACTCGCTCGGTGGGCAGGAAGTGCATGATGGGTCTTTCAAAACGCCCTGTGTGCCGGCGTGATGGATGCCGGTCTGGAATAACGTTCAATCAATAGGTCAATCCGGTATCGAAACACAAGGATGAAGAACACATTTTCGTGATAATAGGGGTCGGCGCTAATCTACCTGGGCGCGATGGTGCTTCGCCGCTACAGTCTTGCGAGCGCGCGGCTCGGCAGCTTGCGGCGCTGGACGGCATCTCGCGCGTTGTCCGGTCACGCTGGTTTTCCAGCGCACCTGTGCCGCAGTCCGCACAGCCGCGTTACGTGAACGGAGTGCTTCGCGCCGCATGCACGCTGGCGCCCGAGTCGCTGCTGGCCGCGCTGCAGGACCTGGAGCGCGGCGCAGGCCGGCAGAGAAGCGTGCCGGACGCGGCCAGGACCCTGGACCTGGACATCATCGACGCCGGCGGCCTGGTGCGTGACGGCGCGGGTCTGACCTTGCCACACCCCAGGGCGCATCTGCGCGGCTTTGTGCTCTACCCGCTGCGCGACGTGGACCCCGGCTGGCGCCACCCGGCAAGCGGCATCGGTGTGGAGGCGCTCCTGGCCGCCCTGCCCGCCGAGGACGTCGTCCAGCTCTGACGCGGGACCCGGACCCGCGGCGCCGCCGGGCGGCAAGTTCCGCGCTGTCTTCCGAAAAAGACCGTGTTGCCTTGCTTACTCACCCCCGTTCCCCTACCCTACAGGTTTCGCAAAACCAGCCCAGCCGTGGAGTGCCCGTGATATGGCGCGTGTAACCGTCGAAGATTGCGTGGAGCGCGTGCCGAACCGCTTCGAGCTCGTCCTGCTCGCTGCCCAGCGCGCCCGCAACATCAGCCGCGGCGAGGAGCTGACGGTGGAGCGCGACAACGACAAGAACCCGGTCTGTGCGCTGCGCGAGATCGCCGAGGAGACGATCGAGCTGCCCAAGCTGGAGCAGGACCTCATCAAGTCGCTGAGCCGTTCGCCCGAGCCCGAGCCCGCCGACGAGGAGGTGCTCGACCTTATCCCGACCGACCAGAACATCTTCGGTCTGCAGGACATCTCCAGCGAGGAGGAAGCCGCCGGCATGGCGCAGGAAGAGATGTCGCCGGACGACATCGAAGCAGCCATCGAGGCCGAACTGGGCGGCCGCCGACGCTAGGCGCGTAGTCCGGGGGCGGTCGTGGCAGCACTGAACACCCCCGCTCTCCTGTTGCGTGCGCCCGAGGGCAGCGGCGGCACGCTGGCCGCCCGCGAAGCGATGCTGACAGAGCGCGTGCATGCCTACGCGCCGGGCGCCAACACGGACCTGATCGACTTCGCCTACCTGGTCGCGACGGAGGCGCACAAGGCGCAGACGCGCGAGAACGGCGACCCCTACATCACGCATCCGGTGGCGGTGGCCGAGATCCTGGCCGGCTACCACCTGGACGTGGCCAGTATCTGCACCGCCCTGCTGCACGACACGGTGGAAGACACCGCGGTCACAATGCGCGAGCTGGAGGCGCGGTTCGGGCCAACCATCGCCGGCCTGGTGGACGGTGTCACCAAGCTGACGCGGCTGGAGCTGCAGTCGGATCGCACGAAGCAGGCGGAGAACTTCCGCAAGCTGGTGCTTGCGATGAGCCGGGACATACGCGTGCTGCTCGTCAAGCTGGCCGACCGGCTGCACAACATGCGCACGCTGGGGTTCGTGCAGAAGGCCGAACGCCGGCACCGTATCGCGCACGAGACGTTGGACATCTACGCACCGCTTGCCGCCCGCATCGGCATGGATTCGCTTAAGACCGAGTTGCAGAACCGGTCCTTCGCGGTCCTTGAGCCAGAGGCTTACGACACCATACAGGCGCGGCTGAACTACCTGCGCGGCCAGGGCGCCGACGTGATCGAGGAAGTGCGCCACGAACTGGCTGCGGTGTGCCGCGAGGCCGGCGTGGACGTGCGCGAAGTCTCCGGCCGCGAGAAGAGCGCGTTTTCTATCTGGCAGAAGATGCAGACGCGCAACGTGGCCTTCGAGCAGCTGTCCGACATCATGGCGTTCCGCATCGTGGTACCCACGCGCGAGCAGTGCTACATGGCGCTTGGCGCCGTGCACAACGCCTATCCGGTGATCGCCGGCCGCTTCAAGGATTACATCAGCACGCCGAAGGCGAACGGCTACCAGAGCCTGCACACCGGGGTCACGCTACGCCACCCGCGCAACCAGAAGATCGAGGTGCAGATACGCACGCAGGAAATGCACGACGTCGCCGATAACGGCGTGGCCGCGCATTGGAACTACAAGGAAGGCGAGCAGGACGCACAGAACTTCCCCTGGGTTCAGGACCTGCTGGAGATCCTGGAAAACTCGGCCGCTCCCGACGAATTCCTCGAAAACACCAAACTGGAACTCTACCAGGACCAGGTTTTCTGCTTCACGCCGAAGGGTCAGCTGATCCAGTTGCCGCGCGGCGCCACGCCGATCGACTTCGCCTACGCCGTGCATAGCCAGGTGGGCGACACCACCGTCGGCGCCAAGATAAACGGCCGGCTGATGCCGCTGCGCACCGAGCTCGCCAACGGCGATCAAGTGGAGATCATGACGGCGCGCGGGGGCACGCCCTCGCCATCCTGGGAACGCTGGGTCGTTACCGGCAAGGCGCGCGCGCGCATACGCCGCTACGTGGCCGGCCAGCAGCGCGCGCAGACGCTCGACCAGGGCCGCACGGCGCTGACGCGCGCGTTCCGCCAGGAAGGGCTGGACGGCAGCGAAAAGGTGCTGGAAGGCGCGCTGAAGAACTTCAAATGCGCGAGCGTGGACGACCTGTACGTCAGTGTCGGCAACGGCACGGTAGGTCCTAAGGACGTGATACACGCGGCCTATCCGGAGATGCTGGAAGCGGCGCGCGGCCCGCGCATGATACCCGGCCTGCTCGCACGCCCGGCCACCGCCAAACCGCCGTCACGCGACAGCGGCATGGCCATCACCGGCCTGGTGAGCGGCATGGCGGTGCATTACGCCGGTTGCTGCCACGCGCTCCCGGGTGACCCGATCGTGGGCATCGTCACCACCGGCAAGGGTGTGACCATACACACCAAGCGCTGCCCCACGCTGGAGACGTTCGCCGCCACGCCGGAACGCTTCATCGACGTGGATTGGGACTACGCCGCAGGCGTCGCCGGCGCGGGCGGCAAAGCCAACACGCATACCGGCCGTATCAGCGTGATTGCCGCCAACGAGCCGGCGACGCTTGCCAACCTGACGAACGCGGTGGCGCGCCAGGACGGGGCGGTGACGAATCTAAAGATCGTCAGCCGACAGCAGGATTTCATCGAGATCCTGGTGGATGTGGAGGTGCGTGACCTGCGGCATCTGTCGATGGTGATTGCGGGGTTGCGGGCGGTGAGCGGGTTGACGCAGGTGGAGCGGGACCATGCGTGAGAAGGCAAGAAAGGCCTTCTTTTTTGAAAAAAAGAGGCAAAAAACTTGTGCTTTCCCGGATGCGCGTTGGGGACGTGGGCGCGGCGGATGATCATTGGGATCGGGGCGGATCTTTGTGACATTCGGCGCGTGGAGAAGGTGATGGCGCGGTTTGGTGACCGGTTCTTGCAGCGCGTGTTCACCGAGCAGGAGCGTGCGCGCGCGGCGCGGCGGACGCAAAGCTTGCAGGCGGGTACGTACGCGAAACGCTTTGCCGCGAAGGAGGCCTGCGCCAAGGCGCTTGGCACAGGTTTCAGCCAGGGCGTGTTTCACTCGGACATGGGCGTGGTCAATCTGCCGGGCGGAAAACCGACTTTACTGCTGTCAGGCGGTGCAATGGCCCGCCTGAAGGCCATCACGCCCCCGGGCTTGCAAGCCGAACTGGCACTGACGATGACGGACGAGGTGCCCTACGCGTTCGCGCAGGTAATCATCTGGGCCGCACCAGCCTGACACGCGGCCCCGTCAGACGCTCACGCACGTCGCAAATGCGGCAAGCAAAGTCGCTGTTTCTTTTTTCAAGAAAGAAGGCGTTCTTGCTTTCCGCCACGAAAGCTAAGCCATACGCCCATGGCAGTGCTTGTACTTCTTCCCTGACCCACATGGGCAAGGCGCATTGCGCTGCGTGCCCCCCCAGGTCGTCGGATCGTTCGCGTCGAAGGGCGCCAGCGCGGGCTCGCCCATCTGCCAAACGTCGGCGCCGGCAAACTGGTCCGCACCCGCCAACGCCGGTGCCGCGAAGTTCTCCACCATGCCGGCCGGCAGCGCGCGCGGCATCGGCGGCGGCTCGGCGGACAGCTCCACCCGGCTGAGCGTGCTGATGACGCGTTCGCGCAAATCGTCCAGCATCGCGTTGAACAGCGCGAAAGCCTCCGCCTTGTATTCGTTCAGCGGGTCACGCTGGCCGTAGGCGCGCAGGCCGATGCCCTGGCGCAGGTGGTCCAGCGCCAGCAGGTGCTCCTTCCACACCGTGTCGAACATCTGCAGCAGCAGACTCTTCTCGATGTAGCGCATCACCTCGGGGCCGTAATTGGCGGCCTTGCTGGCAGCGGCACTGTCGATCGCCTCGGTCAGACGCGTGTGTATCGCCTCCTCGGCTATCCCTTCCTCGCGTCCCCACTCGACCACCGGCAAGTCCAGGTTGAACACGCGCTTGACGTCGGCGGCGAGCTCCGCGGTTTCCCACTGCTCGGCAAAGGCGCGTTCGGGGATCCGCTGGGCCACCATCGCGTCGGCCAGTTCGTGGCGGAAGCTGGCGATCGTTTCGGACACGTCGTTGCTGTTCATGTACTCCCGGCGCTGCGCGTACACTTCCTTGCGCTGGTCGTTCATGACGTCGTCGTATTTCAGCAGGTTCTTGCGCGTGTCGAAGTTGCGCGCCTCCACCTTCTTCTGCGCCTTTTCCAGCGCCTTGTTTATCCAGGGATGGACGATCGCCTCGCCTTCCTTCAGCCCCAGCCGTTGCAGCATGCCGCCCATGCGGTCGCTGCCGAAGATGCGCATCAGGTCGTCTTCCAGGGACAGGAAGAACCGGCTGGCGCCCGGGTCGCCCTGGCGGCCGGAGCGGCCGCGCAACTGGTTGTCGATGCGCCGGCTCTCGTGCCGCTCGGTGCCGATCACCAGTAAGCCGCCGGCAGCCTTCACACGGTCATGGAAGCCAGGGATCTCGGCGCGTATCTCCGCCTCGCGCGCCGCGCGCTGCGCCTCGTCGGCCAGGCTGTGCGCTTCCTGGCGCAGCCGCATGTCCAGATTGCCGCCCAGTTTGATGTCCGTGCCACGGCCGGCCATGTTTGTGGCGATCGTCACCCGGCCGGGCGCGCCCGCCTGCGCGATGATGCTTGCTTCCTGCTCGTGGAAGCGCGCATTCAGCACGGCGTGCGGGATTTTGCGTGCCTTGAGTATCTCGCTGAGAATCTCGCTTTTCTCGATACTGACGGTGCCCACGAGCACCGGCTGCTCGCGCGCACGCGCCTCCTCAATCAGCGTCGCCACCGCGGCGTATTTTTCGCCCGCCGTGCGATACACCTCGTCGTCGCCGTCCTTGCGCACCACGGGCACGTTGGTGGGAATTTCGACCACGCTCAGCTTGTAGATCTCGGCGAACTCGTCGGCTTCCGTCATCGCGGTGCCGGTCATGCCGGAAAGCTTGGGGAACAGGCGGAAATAGTTCTGGAAGGTGATGGACGCCAGCGTCTGGTTCTCCTGCTGGACGGTGACGTGCTCCTTGGCTTCCAGCGCCTGGTGCAGACCCTCGGAAAACCGCCGGCCTTCCATCATGCGGCCGGTGAACTCGTCGATGATGATCACCTTGTCATCGCGCACGATGTAGTCCACGTCACGCGCGAACAGCGTATGCGCGCGCAGCGATTGCTGCACGTGATGCACCACGCTGACGTTGAAAATGTCGTACATGTTGCCTTCGGTGATGATCCCAGCGTCCCGCAGCATGTCTTCCACGCGTTCGTTGCCGGCCTCCGTCAGGTGTACGGACTTGGCTTTCTCGTCCTTCTCGAACGTCGCCGGATCGCGCACCAGCTCCAGGATCACCAGGTCCACCGACCGATACAGGTCCGACGAGTCCTCGGCAGGCCCCGAAATGATCAGCGGCGTGCGCGCCTCGTCGATCAGGATGCTGTCCACCTCGTCGACGATCGCGTAATTGAACGGCCGCTGGACCATGTCCTCCAGCCGGTATTTCATGTTGTCGCGCAGGTAGTCGAAGCCGAACTCATTGTTGGTGCCGTACGTCACGTCGCAGGCGTACGCCGCGCGCCGCTCCTCATCCATCAGCCCGTGCACGATCACGCCCGTGGTCAGGCCCAGGAACGCGTACAGACGCCCCATCTCCTCGCTGTCGCGCCGCGCCAGGTAGTCGTTGACCGTGACCACATGCACGCCGCGGCCGGACAGCGCATTCAGGTACACAGGCAGGGTCGCCACCAGCGTCTTGCCCTCGCCGGTCTTCATCTCGGCGATCTTGCCGTCATGCAGAACCATGCCGCCCACCAGCTGCACGTCGAAATGGCGCATGCCCAGCACGCGCCGGCTCGCCTCGCGCACCACCGCGAACGCCTCCGGCAACAGGGCGTCCAGCGTCTCGCCGGCGGCGATGCGGCCGCGGAACTCGACCGTCTTGCCCGCCAGCGCCGTGTCGGACAGGCCCGCCACTGCCGCCTCGTGCGCGCCCACCCGCGGCACGCGCTGCTGGTAGGACTTCAGGGAGCGGTCGTTGGACGTGCCAAAAACGGCGCGGGCGAGGGCGGAGAGCATAACGGGCAGATAGGCGGCGCGGGGTGTGGGGTCAACTAAGGCAAGACCAGGGGCGTCGTGCGCAGCACGCTCTCGCGTAACGCCCCCTGGACCCCGCTGGGGCCAGTCGGCCCCAGACCCCGGGCTTCGCCCTTCGCTGTGTTCGGAGGGGGGCCGCACGCGTCGTGGTCACGGGACGTGTGGCCCCCTCCGAACACAGCGGAGCAAATCAGGTTCTAAGGACGACTGTCGCGAGCGGGGGTCCAGGGGGCGTCACGCGATACCGTGCTGCGCACGACGCCCCCAGGCCTTGCCTTAATTTCACACCCGCGCCCGTTGCCGCCCACGGCCCGATGCCGCATAAGGCCGCCGCCCCCACTCCGAGGTTCTCCATGCGCCTGCTGACCCTGACCACGGCCCTGACCGCGGCTGTACTTGCAACCGCTCCCGCCCTGGCCCAGGCCCCGCATCCGGCGGCAGCACCCGCGCCGGCCGCCGGTGCCGCCACCCCGGGCGCGCCGGCGCCGAACGCCGTCATCGTGACCGTCAACGGTGATCCGGTCCGCGTGTCGGACGTGCTGGGCTGGGTCGATACGCATGTAACACCGGAGCAGCGCCAGTCCATTGGGCAGGACAAGCTGTTCAGCGCCGCGGTCAACGAACTGGCGACCGGCAAGGCGCTGCAGATCATGGCGCGCAAGCAGGGTCTGGACCGTGACCCTACGGTCGCCCACCAGATGCAGACGGCCGCCGACGAGGTTCTGCAGCGCGCGCTGCTGGTCAAGACCGTGCTGCCGATGGTCACCGAGGAGGCGATCAAGGCGCAGTACGACAAGCAATACGCCGGCAAGCCGGGCGAGCCGGAAGTCCACGCCCGCCACATCCTCGTCGATAGCGAGGCCAAGGCGAAGGACATCATCAAGCAGCTCCAGGCCGGCGCCAAGTTCGAGGACCTGGCCAAGAAATACAGCGATCCCAAGGACCCGGCGAGCGCGCAGGGCGGCGACCTCGGCACGTTCAAGCGTGCGGACATGCTGCCCGAGTTCTCCGACGCAGCGTTCAAGCTGAAGAAGGGCGAATACACCACAACGCCCGTGCACACGCGCTACGGCTGGCACGTGATACAGGTGATAGACACCAGCATCTCCACCCCGCCCGCCTATGACACGGTGCATGACGAGATACGCCAGCAGTTGCTGCGCCAGGATGCCCAGGCGCTGGCGGCCAAGGCGCGCGACGCCGTGAAGATCGTCTCCTATGGTCCTGACGGCAAGCCGGTGAAGCCTGGCGCCATGCCGGCGCCCGCCGCCAGCTCCCCGGCACCGGCCAAGAAGTAGCACGCGTGGCGGCCGCGTCCGCCGTCTCGCCGCTGGCGCTGCCGTTGCCGGATCTGGCACCGGTCGCCGGCGTGCGTCTCGGCGCCGCGGCGGCCGGCATACGCTACCAGGGCCGCACGGACCTGTTCCTGGCGGAATTCTCACCCGGCACCACGGTAGCCGGCGTGTTCACGCGCAACAAATGCCCCGGCGCGCCGGTCGATTGGTGCCGCGCGGCGCTGGCGGGCGGCACGGCACGCGCGCTCGTGGTCAACGCCGGCAACGCCAACGTCTTCACCGGTCAGGCCGGGCGCGATGCCACGCAGGCCACGGCGGACGCGGCCGCTGGCCTGGTCGGCTGCAAGCCCGCAGAGGTGTTCCTGGCCTCCACCGGCGTGATCGGCCAGACCCTGCCGCACGAGCGCATCACGGCCGCCCTCCCCGCTTTACACGCCGCGCTGCGCGAGGACGGGCTGGCGGACGCCGCGCGCGGCATGATGACCACCGACACGTTCCCCAAGGCCGCCACGCGCGTGGCCGATATCGGTGGCGTGTCCGTGCGCATCACCGGCATCGCCAAGGGCAGCGGCATGATCGCGCCCGACATGGCGACGATGCTGTGCTTCGTGTTCACCGATGCGGCGCTGCCCGCTGCCTCGCTCCAGGCGCTGCTCGCCACAGCCGTGCAACCCACCTTCAACTGCATAACCGTGGACGCGGACACGTCGACCAGCGACACCGTCCTGCTGTTCGCGACCGGCCAGGCCGGCAACCCGCCTGGCACGCTGGCAGGCTTCGCGCAGGCCCTGCAAGACGTGCTGCGTGACCTGGCGGTCATGGTCGTGCGCGACGGGGAAGGTGCCAGGAAGCTGATACGCATCGACGTGGCAGGCGCGGTGGACGACTCCAGCGCCCAGCGCGTGGCCCTCGCCGTCGCCAACTCGCCGCTGGTCAAGACCGCCATCGCCGGCGAGGACGCCAACTGGGGCCGCATCGTCATGGCCGTCGGCCGCGCGGGCGAACCCGCCGACCGCGACCGCCTCAGCATCGCCATCAGCGGCACCTGGATGGCCCGCAACGGCACCGTGGTCGCCGATTACGACGAAGCACCCGTGGTCGCCCACATGCGCGGCCAGGAGATCGGCATACAGATCGATCTCGGCCTGGGCAACGGCACCGGCCATGCCTGGACCTGCGACCTTACGCACGGCTACATCGACATTAATGGCAGCTACAGAAGCTAGCCCGGCCCTGCCGGAAGCCCTCGTGTCCGAGCCCCTGACGACCGAGCGCCTGACCCTGCGTCCGCCGCTTCCGCAGGACGCGCCCGCCATCCATCGCCTGGTCAACACCTGGCCGGTGGTGCGCATGCTCTCCCGCCTGCCTTATCCCTACCCGCGCGCGCTCACCGACGAGTGGATCGCCTCCACGCTCGCCCAGCGCCTGGACGGCCGCGCCTACCACCTGGTCATCACCGGCCATGAGGACGGTGCGGAGATGGTGATCGGCTGCGTAGGCCTGCGCCTGGACATCGCACCGCGCACCGGCAGCCTGGGCTACTGGGTCGGCCAGCGCTTCTGGGGCCACGGCGTGGCGCAGGAAGCCGCAGGCCGCGTGGTGCGCTGGGCGCTGGCAAACCTGCCGATCGACCGCGTGGTGGCCCAGGTCTCGCTCGACAACCCGGCTTCCGCCGCTGTGCTGCGCCGGCTCGGCTTCCGCGAAAACGGCCGCGCCAGGCAGCATTTCCTGGCGCGCGACGCGGAGGAGGAGGTGGCCGTGTTCGAAGCGACGCGCGACGACGTGTTCGGCTCGGCCGGGACCGAGGCCACCGAAGCGCCGGACGGCGCCCGGCTGCTGCTGGTGGCCGCCTGCGCGCTGGTCGACACCGACAGCCGCGTGCTGCTGGCCCGCCGGCCGGAAGGCAAGAAGATGGCCGGCCTGTGGGAATTCCCCGGTGGCAAGCTGAACCCCGGCGAGACGCCGGAGGCCGCCCTGATACGCGAGTTGCGCGAGGAGCTGGGCATCGACGTGACCGCCGCCTGCCTGGCGCCGTTCGCCTTCGCCAGCCACGCCTACGAAAAGTTTCATCTGCTCATGCCGCTGTATCTGTGCCGGCGCTGGCAGGGCTTCGTGCAGCCGCTGGAGGGCCAGACGCTGGCCTGGGTGAAGCCTGGCAAACTTGCGGAGTACGAGATGCCGGCGGCGGACAAGCCGCTGGTCCCGCTGCTGCGGGATTTTCTGTAAGGGTGTTTCTTTCTGCCCAGACTGAAATGCCTTCCTCCCTCGATCGAACTGATTGCTTTACGCTTCTGTAATGACCGATATGGTGAAAGTGGCTGCGTCGCAGTGGCTCAGGCTCAGCATCTGGTCATCCTTCACCGTATGGGTGTTGTTCGCCTGCTCGGCGTTTCCGGGATGGGACCTGACCGCGTCTTTCGTTGCAGCAAGGCTGGTCGGAACGCAGCATGGACAGGCCATCTATCAACTGGCCGATCCGGCGAGGCCCGTGCAGCCGAACGCACTGTGGATCGGAACGGCGCAGCAGGGCGGTATCGCCGACGGCCTGGTCACGCCTTACGTGCAGACGCCGATCTGGGCCTGGCTGCTTTCTCCCCTCGCCACACACATGCGTTTTGCCGTCTTCAAGGCCGTCTTTGCTGCGATACTGGCGCTGTCCGCAATCGTGATGCTGCAGACGGCAGCCCGGCAATGGAGCCCTCGCATGGCCGCTTCCGGCTGGCAGGTGGTCCTGCTGTCGGCACTCGGCGTCACCGTGCCGTTCACCCAAACCCTCGTCATGTGCCAGACGCACCTGATCTTTCTTTGCCTGACGATACTCGCCGCTTGTAGCTGCCTGCGCGGGCGGCAGGTCACAGCAGGCATATTGCTGGCGTTCGCCGCATGCGTGAAGCTGACGCCCGCATGGCTTCTGCTCACCTGGCTGGCCGCCGGACGCTGGCGCGCTTCCGCGAGCTTCGTTGTGGCATCAGCCGCTTTAGCCGGAGCCACGCTGCTGGTTGCCGGACAGGAGACCGCAAGCGAGTACCTGCATGTCCTGCTGCAATACAGCCGGATCGTGTATCTGAGCTTCAACAACGACTCGCTGGCAACGGTCATGCTGCGCGGCCAATTGTCGCAGGCTACCGCTTTCCAGTTCCTTCCGAGCACGCTGCCACCGTGGATCGCGCTGTCGTCGGCCGGACTGACGGCGCTCGCCGCCCTGGCTGGCGGCTGGATGGACAAAAGGCAAGTAGGCTGGCGCCACGGCCAGTTCGGGGCGGTCATCACGCTGGTGGTGGCCACTGCATCTGCACCGCTCGCGTGGAATCACTATTTTGTAATTCTCGTTGTGCCTGTGATGATCTTTCTGCAAGCCTGGCTGGACGGGCGTGGACGCCTATGGGTCTGGTTGGCCGTATCGGTGCTGGCAATGCTGGTATGGCCGGTGGCCTACACAGTCGGCGCGCCCATCTCGGTCGTAGCCCTGCGTAGTGAGTTCTGGGCAGCCGTGCTTTGCGTCGCCGGTCTTGCCCTGCTGGCGGTCACGGGCACGGCTCCGATCCGGCAGCGTGGGCGCATGCGGCGAGAGGTCCGTCGGCAGCAGGAGCAGGATGCAACCATCTGACCTCCGGCACGAGGCGCGAAGCGGGTTGACAATCCATCCGGCGTTGCATCTCCGAGCAGGCGCGCCTTCCTTGCCTTTGTAACCGCCGCTCCTACAATGGGCACATGAACTTCACCGCCTGCGTCCTCGTCATCGGCAACGAGGTGCTCTCCGGCCGCACCCAGGACGTCAACGTCAATTTCCTGGCCAAGCGCCTGGGCGAGTTGGGCATGCCGTTGCGCGAGGTGCGCATAATCCCGGACGTGGCGGAAACCATCATCTCCACTGTCAACGAGGTGCGCGCCCGCTACGACCACGTGTTCACCACCGGCGGCATCGGCCCCACGCATGACGACATCACCAGCGAGTGCATCGCCGCGGCGTTCGGCGTGCCGTGGGAGCCGGAACCCACGGTGTGGGCGCGCATGGAGGCGCATTACCCGCCTGGCAACTTCAACGCGGCGCGTCAGCGCATGGCGACGATGCCGCGCGGCGCCGTCATCATCGACAACGGCCACATCGCGCCGGGCTATTCCATGGGCAACGTACACGTCATGGCCGGCGTGCCGGCGATAATGCGCCTGATGTTCGAGTGCCTGGCGAAAACCCTGCCGCAGGGCGCGCCGGTGCTGAGCCGCAGCCTGCACGCGGCCGGCGTGCGCGAGGGCGACATCGCCGCCGGCCTGACCGACATCCAGAACCGCTATCCCGGGCTGGACATCGGCAGCTACCCGTATTTCCGCGACCAGCCTGGCGTAGCTATCGTGGCCAAGGGCACCGACGCCGCCCAGGCCGATGCCGCCATCGCCGAAATCGCCGCGCTTTTCGCCAGCCTGGGATCCGAACCGATTGCCGGCGAGCCGGGCTGAGCCCGGGCCGCGCGCCAGGATATTGCTGCTCGCGGCATTGGCCGGGGCAGCGCCCGGCCTATTCAGCGGCCTGCAGCTGAACCCTGGCGCCTGGTCCGGCGCCCTGCTGAACCCGGACAGCTACATGCGCCTTGTGCGCATCGAGGACATGCTGGCCGCCGGGCGTCCACTGCACGCTGTGATGCGGGACGGATCGGGCCATGGCACGGTGCTGCACTGGTCGCATTTGCTGGACGTGCTGCTGCTGGTGCTGGCTGCTCCCTTCGCCACCTTTCTGGGCTGGCACCGCGCCCTGGAGATGGCGGGGCTGCTCTCCGGCCCGCTCAGCCTCGCTGCCCTGGGGGCTGCCACTGCCTGGGCGGCAGCCCCGGCCGCGCGCCCCGGCTGGCTGTGGCTGGGTGCTTTTGCCGCGGGTGCGGCGCCCTTGCTGCGCAGCTACGGGCTGCTTGGCGTCGTCCATCACCACGTCCTGCTGGCGGTCTGTGTGGCGATGGCGGCAGGCTGGGCGTGGCGCCTGCTATGTGGACAGGCGGACGCATGGCGTGCCGGGATGGCGCTGGGCGCCTGGACCGCCTTCGGGGTATGGTTCAGCCCGGAGACCCTGCCCTACACGCTCATGGCCCTGGGCGCGCTCTGGGTCGCCTGGCTGCACGCCCCTTCCGATCGCCTGGGCACCGGCTTGCGCGCCCACGGCGCTGCCTTCCTGCTGGTCACCGCCGTGGCGCTGGTCCTGGACCCGCCGGCCGCCGGCCTCTGGGGCGCCGAACCGGATCGTCTTTCCCTGCCCTATCTCGCCGTCGCCGCCGGCGCCCTGCTTACCGCAACCACGGCACGTCTCACGCTCCGCTGGCTGCCCATCCTTGCCGGCTTGGTGTGCGCGGCCGCCTGGCTCGCGGCCTTCCCGCAGGTGCTGCACGGCACGCAGGGGCTCATGCCGGCCGATCAGGCATCCGCCTTTTTCGCCAACATCACCGAAATGGCGCCGCTCGCCGGTCCGGCACAGGCAGCCGACCTGCTGACGGGGGGCGTTCTCGCCGCCGCCACGCTCTGCACCTATGCGTGGCGCGGGCGCCGCTCTGCCGGTGTCTGGCCGATTGTCTATGCCGCCGCCTGCGTGCTCGCCTGTATAGCGGTCGCCATCCGCCACGTCCGCTTCGCCGCCTACCCCGAGCTGGCGGGCGCCATCGCCTTGCCCGTGCTGCTATCGGCCATCACCGCCGCAGACTGGACACCAGCCCGCCAGTCCGCCGCCAGGCTGGCACTCATCATCGGCCTCGTGGGCGGCCCGGCCTTGCGCACCACCCTTACCCAGGCTTCCGGCCAGACCGCCGCCGGCTTCCGTGCCTGTAACGCAAGAGACGCCGTCCCGCTTCTTGCGGCCTACCCCGGCCGGATCGTGCTGTCGGCACCGGACGACACCCCCGAACTGCTGTTCCTGACCCGCGTCGACACGGTCGGTTCGCTTTTCCACCGCAACGTCGCCGGCTTCCTGCGCCTGCGTGCGGCGTGGCGGGAGGTTCCGGGCGAGGCCGCCGGTCCCGCCTTCCTGGCCACCGGCGCCACGCTGGTGCTGGGCTGCCCCGGCCAGCCGCGCTCCGTATTGGTGGCGGACCTGCCGCCGACGACGCTGCTGGACCGGCTGGATGCGGGCCGGCCGCCAGCCTGGCTGCGGGTCCTGGGTTCGGCCGGCGGAAACGTGCTCTACACCAGCCAGCCTGGCCCCTGACACGGCGCGTTCAGACGCCGGACGGGCTTACGGCGCGCGACAGGCGGATGCTAGGCCGCTCCACCCAGCGCCAGACGCACCAGCCGGCCGGAAAGCACAGCACCGCGCCCACCAGCACGCCAGGCCAGCCGAAAGCCTCTGCCGAGGCATGCAGAATGAGCCAGTGCGACAGATAGAGGCTGTAGGATATGCGGCCCAACCACTGCGGAACGGCGGATTCCAGCAGGGCGCTGTGCAGGCCGGTGCGCGACAGGCCGGCGCCCGCGACAAAACACACGAGGAAGAAAACGAACGCCCGCAACCCGAGATCGGCCGGTTGCCAGAACACCGCAGCCGCGAGGCAGGCGGCCATGCAGGCCAGGCTGCGGACTGCGCCGCCGCGCCCGGACCAGGCGATCAGCGGCATCGCCAGCGCGGACCACGCCTCGATGAACAGGGACCACATGGGCGGGCAGAGCTCGTGGGCGTCATAGCGCGGATAGGGTATCCAGACGAATTCGAGCGGTTCCGGCACGCGCCCGGCGAGCAACCCGGCCGCCGCCAGACAGAGCGCGAACACCGGCCACAGCCGGACGAAGCGGCGGATGAGGAAAGGCCCGAAGCGGCCGTCCCAGGCGCGTGTGAGGACTAGGCCGGAGAGGACGAAGAACACGGACACGGCGATGTCGGCGGCGATACCCAGGGCGGCGCTGCCCAGCTCCGTCAGCGCGTGGTCGGCCACGACGACCGCGGCCAGGATGCCGCGCAAGCCGTCCAGCGCCGGCAGCCGCTTCTCCGGTGGGCAGGAAGCGGTCAGACCAGCCCCTCGCGCCCCATCGCCAGGAATTTCGCCCGGCGCTGCGCGCGCAAAGCGGCCGGTTCCAGCGCGGACAGAGCCGTCAGTGCCGCGCCGATCGCCAACCCCGCCGCCGCCACCGCGGCCGCCGGATCACGATGCGCGCCGCCCAGCGGTTCCAGGATCACCTCGTCGATCAGCTTGAGCGCTTTCAGGTCGGACGCGGTGATCTTCAGCGCTTCCGCCGCGGTGGCCGCCTGCGCCGCGTCCCGCCACAATATGCTGGCGCAGCCTTCCGGCGAGATCACCGAGTAGATCGCGTGCTCAAGCATCAGCACGCGGTCGCCGGTGGCCAGCGCGATCGCCCCGCCCGAGCCGCCCTCACCGATGATGGTGGCCACGATCGGCACCGGCGCGTCCAGGCACGCCTCGATGGAGCGGGCGATCGCCTCCGCCTGGCCGCGCGCCTCGGCCTCGATGCCGGGAAACGCGCCGGAGGTGTCCACGAAGGTGAGCAGCGGCAGGGAGAACCGCCCGGCCATCTCGATCAGCCGCCGCGCCTTGCGGTAGCCCTCCGGCTTCGCCGAGCCGAAATTGTGCCGCACGCGCGATTCTGTCTCGGTGCCCTTCTCGGTACCTAGCACCATCACCGGGCGGCCCTGGAAACGGCCCAGCCCGCCCACCACGGCCGCGTCCTCGCCGAAGGCCCGGTCGCCAGCGAGCGGCGCGTAATCGGTGATCAATTGCGCGATGTAGGTGAGCGCGCGCGGCCGGTCCTCGTGACGGGCGACCTGGGTCTTCTGCCAGGGCGTCAGCTTGGCGTAGGTGGCGCGCAACTGGCGGTCCGCCTTGTCGGTCAGGCGGGCGACTTCCTCGGCGATGTTCATGCCGTCCGGCTCGGACATGCGCCGCAGTTCCTCGATCTTGCTTTCCAGCTCGGCGAGCGGTTTCTCGAAATCCAGGAAGTGCCTCATGATCGGCGCGGTCTAAGCACACGGGCGGGGAACCGCAAAGGGGCGGACTCCTCGTTCTGCCGCCGTTCGCATCGGCGAAGATGGGCCCGGCTGGCTGTGCAAGCGGGATACAGAAACCTTCTCTGTCTCGTTCCACAGCAAGAAGGCCTTCCTTGCCGGTCATCTTCGCCGTAGAGCGTAACGAATGACTTCGAGCGCAACCTGGCTGACTGCCGACCGGGCCAGAACCTGGTGCGCCATGCTCGGCCTGGCGATGCTGGCCTTCCTCGCCTGGATACTCTGGCTGACGCTCGCCCATGCGGCGGACCCGCCCGTGGCGCTGGATTTCGCCGCCTTCTGGGCCGCGGCCAAGCTGGCGGTGACCGGCCACGCCGCCGCTGCCTACGACAACGTGGCGATCGAGGCCACCGAGCGCGCCGCCACCGTAATGCCGCCCGGCTATCTCGCGTTCTACTACCCGCCGCCCTTCCTGCTGCTCGTCTCCCCGCTCGGCTGGCTGGGCTACAGCGCGGCACTGGCGGCTTTCCTGATGGCCGAAACGGTGCTGGTGGTAGCGCTGCTGCGCCGCCTGCTGCCGCAGCGTTGGGCCTGGCTGCCGCTGCTGAGCTTCCCCGGCTTCCTGATGAACGGCCTCTCCGGACAGAACGCCGCCCTCTCGGCAAGCTGCTTTGCCGCCGGTGCGGTGTGGCTGGAGAGCCGGCCGTTGCTGGCAGGCGCCGCGCTAGGCGGGCTGGCGTGCAAGCCGCAGCTCGCAGTCTGCGTGCCGGTGGCGCTGCTGCTGGCCCGGCGCTGGCGGGCGCTGGCGGCCTGCGGCGCCTCCGCCCTGACGCTCGCCGCCTTGTCCTGGACGGTGTTCGGCGCCGGCGTGTGGCGCGGTTTCCTGGGCAACGCCGGCAATGCCCGTGCCGATATTGAGACGATCGCCATCAAGTGGCCCAAGCTGCAGAGCCTGTTCGGCGCCGTGCGCCTGGCAGGCGGCGGCAACGCCCTCGCCTACGCCGCGCAGGGCGTAATCTCGGCGCTTGCGGTGGCCGTGCTGGCCTGGGTGGCCTGGCGCAGGCCAGGCGCCAGGCTGGAGGCGGCAGCGCTGACCACGGCCGCCCTGTTGTTCACGCCATTTCTCTACGATTACGACCTGGCGATCCTGGCCGTTCCCTTGGCCTGCCTGACTGCCGTGGCGCAGACCACGGGCTGGCGGCCCTGGGAGAAGCTGCTGCTGGCGACACTGTTCCTGCTGCCCCTGGTGGCGCGCGCGTGCGGCGTTCTGGCCGGGGTGGTCGTCGGGCCGCCGCTGATCGCGGCCCTGCTGATGCTGATCGCGGGCCGCGTCCGCCTCGCGGCGGTCGTGGTGCCTGGATGATGCTGGCAGCCTTGCGCGACGCGCGGTGGCTGGGGCCTGCCCGGGGCCGCGGGTATCTGAACCTTGTGGCAGTCGCCATGCTCCTGCTCGTCGTAGCTGTAGCAGCCAAGACAGGTTTGTCCGCCTGGAACGATCCGCTCGGGCGGCCCACGATCGGCGACTTCGATGCGTTTTGGACAGTGTCTCGTCTTGGACTGACTGGCCACGCCGCGCTCGCCTATGACCAAGGGGCGCTGCGTCTGGCGGAAGCTGTCCCGGTCCAGCCTTCGCACGGACAATATCTACCGTATTTCTACCCGCCGGTATTTTCCCTGATTTGCCTGCCGCTCGGGCTGCTGGGCTATCTGCCTGCGCTCGCCGCCTTCATCGTGGCCGGCACCACGGCCAGCATGCTGTGCCTGCGGCGCATTCTGCCGGCCGGCTGGCCGGGCCTGGTCATCCTGGCGTTCCCGGGATTGTTGATGAACGCCGCCATCGGGCAAGCAGGGTTCCTCGCGACGCTCTGTTTTTCAGGCGCCCTGCTCCTGCTGGAACGCCGGCCTTTCCTCGCGGGCACCTGCCTCGGCGCACTCGCCTATCGGCCGCAGCTCGCAATCTGTGTGCCGATCGCATTGGTGGCTGCCCGAAGATGGCGCGCATTGGCCGGATGCATGGCTTGCGCGATCGGCCTTGGAGTGGCCTCCGTGCTGGTGCTCGGCTGGGGTGCTTGGGCGGAGTTCGTGGCGGCCATGCCGATGATCGCCCGTGTGCCGCAAATGCACGACATCATGCCGAAGCTGCTGAGCGTGTACGGCGCAGTGCGGGCGCTGCACGGCGGTGCCGGCCTCGGCTACGCCGTGCAGGCAGCCTCCGCCGTGTCCGCCATGCTCGCATTGGCCTGGATCACGGCACGCAAGCCCGGCGCGGGTGCCGAGATGTCCGCGCTCGTGGCCGCTGCCCTGCTGTGCTCTCCCTATGTGCTGGATTACGATCTGGCTTGCCTTGCCGTGCCGCTTGCCTGGCTTGCCGGGCGCGGCGGCAGATCCGGCTGGCTGCCCTGGGAGAAGGCCGGGCTGACCCTGTGCTATGTCCTGCCACTCGTGGCGCGCACGCTGACGATGACGGCCGGCGTGCCAATAACGCCTATCCTGGTGGCAGCATTGCTGGCCCTCGTCGGTCAACGGTCGGTTGCCGCGTGATGCCAATCAGCATGTCCCAGCCGTCGTTCGCCGCACGGATGACCGGATTGATCCGCGACGCTGGCTGGCTGGACGCCGCGCGCGCGCAGGCTTACGCGCGGATGCTCGCCACCTTCCTGGCCGTGCTGACGGCGGGCGCGTACGCCTACATCCTATGGCCAGCTTTGTCGGACAGTCATGGCCGGCCGCTCGGCTCGGATTTCGACACGTTCTGGGCCGGCGCCACGCTGGCGGTGCAAGGCCGGGCGGCCGACGCCTATGATCCCGCAGCCATCAAGGCGGCGGAGGCAGTGGGCGCGCAACTGCGTGACGGTGCCTGGTTCGTCTACCTGTACCCGCCGACATTCCAGCTGCTTGCCTGGCCGCTTGGGCTCGTGCCCTACGTCCTCGCGCTGGGCGTGTTCCTGGCCGCAGGCCTCGCGGCGCTGGCCGCCTGCGTGCGGGCGATCCTGCCCCGCAATTGGCCGATGCTGGCGCTGGCGGCATTCCCGCCGGTGATGCTGAACCTGGTCATCGGGCAGAACGGCTGTGCCACGGCTTCGTGCTTCGGCGCCGGCCTGCTTTGGCTGGAACGCCGGCCGGCCTTGGCTGGCGCGGCGCTCGGGTTGCTGGCGGCCAAGCCGCATCTGGCGCTGTGCGTGCCCGTAGGGCTGCTGGCGGCACGGCGCTGGCGCGCTGCGGCGAGCTGCGCCGCCATGGCGGGCGGATTGTCGCTGCTATCCTGGGCGGTTCTGGGCAGCGGGACCTGGCGCGCCTTTCTCGCCACCGCGCCGGCGGGCCATGCCATGCTCCTGAACCAGGATATCTGGCCGAAGATGGCCAGTGTGTTCACCGCCGTGCGGCTGCTGCACGGCGGCGAGCAACTTGCCTGGGCGCTGCAGGCTGCCGTCGCCTGTGCGGCCCTGGCCTGCGTCGCCCTGGTCTGCCGCCGCCGGCCTGGTGGCGGCGCGGAGATGGCCGTGGTCACCTCCGCCGCCATGCTGTGCACGCCGTATGTCTGGGATTACGACCTGCTAGGGCTGGCGGTGCCGCTGGCGTGGCTGGCTGGGCGTGCCGCCCTTCAAGGCTGGCGTAGCTGGGAAAAGTCGGGCGCACTGGCGATCTACGTCCTGCTCGGTTGCGTGCGCATGCTGAACCTGGGCGCGGGCGTCCCGCTGGCCCCGGTTCTGGTGGCAGCGTTGCTGTGGTTGGCCGTCGCCAGGGCGCGGACGGCATGATCGCGGCCACCCAGTTCGCGCGCGGCTGGCGGGCGCTCAGGAGCGGCGCCTTCCTGCCGCCCGACCGTGCCCGCGCCTACGCCATGATGCTGGCAGCAGGCAGTCTGGCGTTGGGCGCAGGCTGGTTGGGCCTGTCAGCCGCCTCCGCGCTGCACGACCCGGCAGGCCGGCCGATCAGCAATGACTTCAACGCGTTCTGGTCGGCGGGGCGGCTGGCGCTGGCCGGCCATGCGCGGCTCTCCTACGACCTGCACGCGCTGCTCCTGGAAGAGCAGGTCGGCGCCCAGCCGGTGGCGGGCCAGCGCATGCTGCCGTTCATGTATCCGCCGGTGTTCCTGCTGTTCTGCCTGCCGTTCGCCACGTTGCCGTTCCTGCTGGCACTGCCGGCTTTCGTGCTGGGCGGATACGCCGTCTTCGTGGCCAGCATACGGCGGCTGCTGCCGGCGGGCTGGCCCTGGCTGCCGCTGCTCGGGTTCCCCGGCGCCGTCATCGACGCCGCGAGCATGCAGAACGGCTGGCTGAGCGCCGCGTGCCTCGGCAGCGCCGCCTTCTGGCTGGAGGAGCAGCCGGTCCTGGCCGGCGCCGCCCTGGGCGTGTTCGCCTTCAAGCCGCAGCTCGGGTTGTGCATACCAGTGGCACTCGCCGGTGCGCGCCGCTGGACCGCGTTCGCCGCCTGTGCCGGCAGCGCCTGCCTGCTGACGCTGCTTTCCTGGGCGGTGCTGGGGCCCCAGGCCTGGGCCGGGTTCCTCTCCGCCATCCCCACCACTCAGGCGATCGTGCGGCTGCCCAACGTGATCGGCAGCGGATGCGGCGTGTACGCCGCCATGGTGGTGCTTGGCGCCTCGCTGCAATGGGCGGCGCTGCTGCAGGTGGTCTGCGCGCTGGCCGCCACGGCCGCACTCTGGCGTGTAGCCGCGCGCCGGCCGGGCGGGCTGCCGGAAATGGCGGCGCTGGCCTGTGCTGCCCTGCTCTGCACGCCCTACGTCATGGACTATGACCTGATCTGCCTGGCGGTCCCGCTAGCCTGGCTGGCGCACGCCAGCGCCGGCGGAGCACGGCCCTGGGAGAAGGCGATGCTGGCGGTGGCCTACCCGTATGCGCTCGGCGCGCGCGTGCTGACCCTGGCGGGCGTGCCGGCGAGCCCGCTGGTTGTGGCAGGGCTGCTCTGGGTAATCCTTTCACGCAGCGTAGCAGCCGGCAACCGCCAGGGTGTCGTTTCTTGAAAGAAAGCAGCCTGGTCCCTGCCCACCAGCAACCGCAGCGCCACGGTGCTCTCTCCGCTGGCCGGCCGGTGCGGGCGTGCCACGCCACACTTCGCCTGCTTTCTCTGCGCACGCAAAGACGGCTCGCAAGATTTTGCCGATGCGACTTACTGCCAAGGCAGGTGCCGGGGTGATCGCCCATCTGCCGCGGATCGCCAGGCTCGCCGTCCTGATCCAGTTTTGCGGGCTGCTGTTCTTCATCGCGGGCACGCATGGCGCCTTCGTGGCAATGCCCGATCCGCCAACCACGACCGACTTCGCGAGCTTCTACGCCGCGGGCAGGCTGGCCAATCTGGGCCGGGCTGCAGACGCCTATGACCCGGCGGCGCATCGCAGGATGGAGGAGGCGGTGATCGCGCCCGGAGTCGAGGAAAAACGTTTCCTCAACCCGCCAGTATTCCTGCTCGTCTGCGCGCCTCTGGCCCGGCTCCCCTACCTTGCGGCTTTTATCCTGTTCGAGGCGGTCACCGGCCTGGTCTGGCTGCTGCTGACAACGCGCATCGCCGGCGGCGGCGCCACCGAGGCGGCCTGTCTGGCAGCCATCCCTGCCGTCTGGTGGGCGCTCGGCTGGGGACAGAACTCGTTTCTGTCCGCCGGACTCATGGCCGGCGGCACGCTGCTGCTGCAGCGGCGGCCTCTGGCCGGCGGGGCGCTGCTCGGCGCATTGTGCTTCAAGCCGCATTTCGGTCTCCTTATTCCCATAGCGCTTCTGGCGGGTCGGCGTTGGCGGGCCATGCTGGGAGCGGCGCTGTCCGTGGCGGCGTTGGTGGCCATCTCTCTGGCGGCGTTCGGCGCGGAGAGCTGGCGCGCGTTCCTGGGCATGGCGGCGGGGGCACGACAGACGGTCGAGACGGGAATCGCCCTTGCCGGACATGTCGACCTGGCCGGCGCCATGCGACTGGCCGGGGCTGCGGCTTTGTATGGCTGGATCGTGCAGGCCGCGCTGGGTGCGGTGGCGGCAGTTTGTGTGGGCTGGGTTTGGTCGCGGAAGGGCGGGCGGGATGGTCAGGCGGCCGCCAACGCCGTGCTGGTGGCTGCAACGCTGATGGCGATGCCGTTCCTGCTGTTCTACGACCTCGTCATGGCGGGTGTGGCGGCAGCCTGGCTGGTACGCGCGATGAATGCGGCCGCCCCGCGGCAAAGCAGTTCCTATCCTGCGTGGCTGGCCGCTTGCACGACCCTTTCACTGCTGGCGTTTCCGCTTGCCGCGGGATTTCGGCTCGCCGTCGGGGCGGCGGTCGCCCCTATCCTGCTAATATTGGCGATGCGGCTGACTGGCAGCCTGCGCCACCACGAGGCTGCTACTCCGGTTCTTTAGCAGCCGATCTGCGCTCGCCTTTAAGGCTGCCGGCTTGAAGAAGCCTGGAGCTGTCGGAAAAAAGATATCCAGCGCCGATTTGTGGTGAAAAAGCAACGGTTTCTCCTCGTTAACAAGTTGCTCCACATTTACTCTTCTCACAGACACGTGATGATAGTACACCTTTGAACGACCCGATTAGCAACTCCGGGTTGCAGTCCAAGCACCTCAAAGCTGTTTTCTCCAAAAATTTAAACGCTAAAGTCACTTTCTGATGTTATTTTTAGATTGACGGTTGCAGCATAAAACGTTACGAAGGCGGCACGCCAACCACTGGGCGGCGTCTACCGGCAGACAAAGCCAATGATGTGAAGCAATGCGGGCGATCCTGCTCCGCACAGACATGGAGACTACAAATGGACAAGCTCATCGTACGCGCTCTCTCCTTCAAGGCCGACCGCCGCGCCGTCACCGCGCTGGAATACGGCATCATCGCCAGCATCCTCGGCCTCGTGCTGGTCACCATCTTCGGCAGCTTCGGCAACACGCTGAAGACGCTGTTCAGCAACGTCGGCACCTCGATCTGACCGCGAACGGACCCGGGCGGCATCAGCCAACCCGGGTCCGGCCCGCTTGCATGCGCATCCCCCGCGATTTGCGGGGCTTCGCTTAAAGCAGGTCCCTACCTCGCCTACCCAGACTTTCCGTTATTACCTGCCTGTTCTTTCCCGTCGGTTACTTCTTCTCTCAATTCTTTTCAGTCCGGCTTGACCGCTGACCGCTGACGCCGGTCCGCGCCGATCTGCCGGGCGATGACAAGCAAGGGTTCCGCCGTGCCCCACACTGCCCCGATCCTGATCCTGTTCCTGGCCAGCGCGGCGCTCCTGGCCTTCGCGGCACTGCACGATATCGGCTTCCGCACCGTTCCCAATTACGTCTCCCTGGCGCTGCTGGCGCTGGGCGTCCTGCTCCGGCTGCTGCAGCACGACCTGCCGCTCGGGCTCGGCTGCGGCGCGGCCGTGTTCGCAGCCACTTACGTGTTCTGGCGCCTGGGCTGGATGGGCGGCGCCGACGTGAAGCTGCTCGGCAGCGCGGCCGTCGTGGTGGCGCCCGCCATGGTGCCAACGCTGGTGATCGGCACCTCGCTGGCGGGCGGCGTGCTGGCGCTGGTCTACGTGGTCGGCAGCCACCTCGTGCCCCACCCGCGCCAGGCTCTGGCGGGCACCGGACTCATCAGACGCGCTGCCCGCTGCGAACTGCGCCGCCTGAGCCGGCGCGGCCCGCTGCCCTATGCGGCCGCCATAGCCGCCGGCGGCTGGCTGGCGATCGCCGGCTCATGATTGTCCTGTCCCACCCCGCCTGCCCGAACCGGCATGCACCGACTCTAGCATCTGAGGCTGTATAATGTTGAGAACACTTCTTTTCCTGCTCATGGCCGCGGGTGTGCTCGGCTTCTCCGCCGTCGCCTGGGTCAGCCTGCATCCGCCCGCGCCGGTGGTGGTGCCGGTGCAGAAAATACCGGTCCTGGCCGCCGCCAGCACGCTGCGCGCCGGCACGCTGCTGAAGCCGGATGACCTGGAAATACGCGAAATGGCAGACGGCGAGATACCGACGGGCGCCCGCCGCGACACGCCGCAGGCGCGTTCGGAACTGTTCGGCGCCATGGTCCGCCAGACGCTGCTGCCGCACCAGGTCGTCCTGCCGGCCGACGTGATGCGCCCCGGCGACCACGGCTTCCTCGCCGCCGTGCTGACGCCGGGCAAACGCGCCACCTCGGTGGGCGTGGACGCCGTCTCCGGCACCGCCGGCCTGATCTGGCCGGGCGACCACGTGGACCTGATCCTGACCCAGGAAATCCAGGACCCCAACGTGCCGATCGGCTGCCGCTTCTCCGGCGAGACGGTGCTGAAGGACGTGCGCGTCATCGCCATCGACCAGCAGCTTGTCCAGGGCGGCACGTCCAGCAATGCGGATACTTCGCAGCAATCACGCACGGTCACGCTTGAAGTATCGCCGGAAGACGTGGAAAAAGTTGCGGTAGCGACACGTCTTGGCAAGCTCGGCCTGGCGGTGCGCCCCGTAGATGCCGGCATGCCGGTCGATCAGAAGGACCACGCCGTGACCTGCTCGCGTGACGTCTCCACCGCAATCGGCAGCATGCGCCGCCCGTCCGAACTGCAGGTCTCGCCCACCATGCACGTCTATTCAGGCCAGAACGACAAGGAATACCACTTCTGATGCTGCCCTCTTTCAAGCTGAGCGTCCGGACATTGCGTCTCGCCACGCTGCTGCTGGCGAGCACCGCCATCGTTCTGGCGCCGCCCGCCCGGGCGCAGGACGCCGCCATCGGCGGCTCGCAGGAGAGCCTGCCGCTGCCGGCGCAGAACACGCAGCCGGTGGTGCCGGTGCGGGCCAGCATCACGCTGTCCGCCGGCAGCGGCCAGGTGATCCATTTGCACGCCAACGCCAACAACGTGTTCACCGCTGATCCGAAAGTGGCCGAGGTGCGTCCCGCCAGTGCGAACAGCCTGTTCGTCTTCGGCGTGGCGCCGGGCACGACGACGGTGGCGGCGCTGAGTGCGGCCGGCGACCCGATCGCGCAGTATCAGGTCTCCGTCGTGCCGTCCGGCTTCGATGCAGGCCAGGTACGCGGCACGTTGTCGCATGGCGGCAACGCCTCCATCAGCACAAGGGCGACCGAGACTGGCGTCTCGCTGTCCGGCCATGTGGCCACGCCCGGTGATGCCGAGCGCGCGGTGAGTGCGGCGAAGGGTTCGCTGCCGCCGGATGCCAAGATCGACAACCACATGATGGTCAACCAGTCCATCGAAGTAGGCTTGCACGTGCGCATCGCCGAAATGACTCGGTCGCTGGTGCGAGAGCTCGGCGTGAACTGGTCGACGGTGGGTCAGCTCGGCAAGGACGTGCTGATCGGCGCCGCCACCAACACCGCCAACGTTGTGGTGCCCGGTGCGGTCGCCTCCACGGTGACGACCAGCATCGGCCGGTCGGGCATCCCCGGCCAGTACAACCTCAACGCGGTGATAGACGCGCTCAGCCAGGACGCGCTGGTGCACACGCTGGCAGAGCCCAACCTGACCACGATGAGCGGCCAACCGGCCAGCTTCCTGGTGGGCGGCGAGTTTCCCATTCCCGTCGCCACCAACAACAACACCATCTCGATCGAGTTCAAGCAGTTCGGCATAAGCCTGGCTTTCGTGCCGACCGTGGTCTCGCCGGGACGCATCAGCCTGCACGTGCGCCCGGAAGTGAGCGCGCTCGACAAGGCGGACGGCATCACCTCGGTGCTGAACTCCAACGTGTCCATCAGCATTCCCGCGCTGACGGTGCGCCGCGCCGACACCACGATCGAACTGGGCTCCGGCCAGAGCATGGCGATCGCCGGCCTGCTGTCGGACCAGTCCACGCAGACGGTGCAGGCAACGCCCGGCATAGGCGACATACCCATATTGGGCGCGCTGTTCCGCTCGGACAGTTTCCAGCGCCAGCAGACCGAGCTGGTGATCGTGGTGACCCCCTACATCGTGCGCCCGGTCAGCGACCCCGGCGCGCTGAAGCTGTCGACCGACGGCTTCCACGCGCCGAACGACTTCGAACGCATACTGGAGCTGCGCCAGCTGGGGCGCGGATCCTATCCGGGCTACGGCCGCATCCCTTCGGATGCCGGCTTCATCGTTGAGTAGGGGCAAGCACATGCGCATATTGTTCAAGGCAGCACTTCTGCTTGGCGGCTCGGCGGCACTTGCCGGCTGTGGCCAGAACTACGATCCGCTCACGCGCGAGGGTCTGTGGCACCCGAACCACGCCAACCACGCCGACCTGGCGCTGATGGCGGCCAATCCGGCAGACCTGGTGCGCGGCACCGGCACCACCACGGGAGACGGCCAGCTGGCCGCCGCCGCGGTCGACCGCCTGCGCACCGACAAGGTCAAGAAGCTGCCGGCCTCCGACATCGCAACCTTCGGCGCCGGGAACACCGGCGACAACAACGGCGGCGGCAGCGGGTCACCCTGATGGCACAGAACACCCTGGCCCAGACGGCCCCGGAAACCGGTCAGAAACCGGCGGCCGAACGCGCCGCGGTCATGGGCTTCGTGACCGACGCCGACAGCGAAATGGCGCTGCGCGAGGGCATGTCCGAGCTCGTGCCGTCCATCCTCATCAAGCGCAACTCGATACGGCAGGCGACCGCGCTGCTGCGCAAGATGCCCAGCCCGGAAGTGCTGGTGGTGGACATCACCGGCGAGGACGCGCCACTGGCCGCCCTGCACGACCTCTCCGAAGTCGTCGAGCCCAACACCCGCGTGCTGGTGATCGGCGACCGCGCGGACATGAATTTCTACCGCTCGCTGACGCGCGACCTCGGTGTGGCCGAATACCTCTACAAGCCGCTGGCAAAGGAGATGGTCGCCCGCATGTTCGGGCCGGCCTGCCTGCAGCGCCCCGTGGCCAGCGGCGCATTGCAGGGCGGCCGTATCGTCGCGGTCAGCGGCGCCTGCGGCGGCGTTGGCACCACCACGATCGCCGCCAACCTCGCCTGGTATCTGGGCGAGGAGCTGAAGCGCCACACTTTGCTGTTCGATCCCGACATCTACACCGGCAATGCCGCGATGATGCTGGGCGGGCGCACCGGCACCGGCCTGCGCCTGGCACTGGAGACACCGTCGCGCATCGACGAGTTGTTCGTCGAGCGCGCCGCCCAGCCGATCACCGAGCGGCTGTCCGTGCTTGCTGGCGACGAGAAGGTCACCGAAGCCGCCGACATCGCCGAAGGGGCTGGCCGCGCCCTGCTGGCCGCGCTGCGCCGGCGCTACAACTTCGTCGTCGCCGACGTGCCGTCTGCACCCGTGCCGGTATATCGCGAGCTGCTCATGCTGGCCCATCAGCGGGTGCTGGTGATGGATCCCACCCTCGCCTCGATGCGCAACACGCTGCGCCTGCTGGCGCTGCCCACCGGACCCGACCAAGTGCGCCGCGCGGTGATCGTGCTGAACCGCCTCGGCCAGCCAGGCGGCCTCACCCGCCCGCAGATCGAGGAGGCGCTGGAGATGCCGATCGACGTGGCCATCCCCTACCAGCCGCGCCAGCTCGGCCAGGCTGCCACGATGGGCACGCCGGCCTGCATGGCCAGCGGCGGCTTCCGCAACGGCATGCTGGCCCTGGCGCGCGAAGTTGCCTTCGTGGCCGAGGGCGCGCTGGTGGTGAAGCCGGAGACCAACGCGTCCTTCAGCATGAGCAAGCTGATCGACAAGCTGACCGGACGTAGCGAATGAACGCCACGCCGATGTTCGGGCGCCGCCGCACCGAGGATCCCGGCGGCCTGCCGCCGCCCCCGGTGGCGCCAAAAGCGCCGCTGCCGCCGGTGATGCAGAGCCAGTCCACCTCTGACCAGCTGGCCGACCTGCGCACGCTGGCACTCTCGCAGCTCGATCCCGCCGCCGCCGCCGCCCTGCCGCAGGACCGGCTGGGCCCGGAGATCGAGAAGCTGGTGGGCGACATCGCCACCGAGCGGCGCATCCAGCTCAACGCGCGCGAACAGCGCCAGCTCGCCGCCGAGCTGGTCAACGACATGCTGGGCCTGGGCCCGCTGCAGCCGCTGCTGGATGACGACAGCATCGCCGACATCATGGTGAACGGCCCTGACCGGGTGTTCATCGAAAAGGCCGGCAAGGTCACCCTGTCCAACGTGCGCTTCCGCGACGCGGGCCATGTCGCCAACATCTGCCAGCGCATCGCCGCCGCCATCGGCCGGCGCATCGACGAGAGCTCGCCGCTGGTCGACGCCCGCCTGATGGACGGCAGCCGCGTAAACATCGTCTTCCCGCCGCTGGCACTCGACGGCCCCTACGTCTCGATACGTAAGTTCACCAAGCGGAAGATGGATTTCGCCCGCCTGGTGGCGCATGGCAGCTGCACCCCGCAGGTGGCGCGCATCTGCGAGATAGCCGGCCGCGCTAGGCTGAACATCATCATCTCCGGCGGCACCGGCTCGGGCAAAACCACGCTGATGAACGCGATGAGCCGCATGATCGATCCGGCCGAACGCGTCATCACAATCGAGGACGCGGCCGAGCTGCAGCTGCAGCAGCCGCACGTGGTGCGCATGGAGACGCGCCCGCCCAGCCTGGAAGGCCGCGGCGAGATCACCCAGCGCGACCTGGTGCGCAATGCGCTGCGTATGCGTCCCGACCGGGTGATCATCGGCGAGGTGCGCGCCAGCGAAGCCTTCGACATGTTGCAGGCGATGAACACCGGCCATGACGGCTCGATGAGCACCATACACGCCAACAATACGCGCGACGCGCTGACCCGTATCGAGAACATGGTGCAGATGGGCAACATGGGCCTGCCCAGCAAGGCGATCAAACAGCAGATCGTGGGCGCGGTGGACCTCATCGTGCAGGTGGAGCGCCACCGCGACGGCGGCCGGCGCATCACCCAGGTCACCGATATCGTGGGCCTGGAAGGCGACGTGGTCGTGCTGAACGACATCTTTCAGTTCGAGTTCACCGGCGAGACGCCCGACGGCACCAAGCTGATCGGCGCCTACAAGGTGGGCCGCGGCCGGCCGAGCTTCTGGGACCGCCTGATTTATTTCCAAATGGACCGGGCCTGGGTGGCGGCGATGGAAGAGACAAACTGGTGAGCGGCTCCCTCCCCTTCGTCATGGCCGGCGGGCTGCTCTGCCTGCTCGGCCTGATAGGCCTCGGTCTGTGGCTGCTCTCCGAGCAGAAGCGCGAGGCGGCCTGGGCGGCCCGGCGGGATGCTACGATCGGCGGCTATCTCAAGCCGAAACTCTCCGCCGGCCCCACCCTGATGCTGGCGGCCAGGCAGAAGGAAAAGCCGGCCACCTTCCTGGCCACGCTGCACGGGGTTCTCGGCTGGCGGGAGGACCGCCGCTCGCAATACCCGATGACGTGGTGGGGCGTGGTACTCGTCATGCTGGCGCCGTCGATGATCGGCGCCCTGCTGGCCACCAAACTGCTGGGCTCGCTTGGCTGGGCCGTGGTGGTGCCGATCGACATAATGCTCACGCGCACGTTCCTGCTCTACTGCACAGGCAAGGTTTCCCGTGAGCTGCTCAGCCAGTTTCCGGACGCGCTCTCGATGATCGCCCGCTCGGTGCGGGTGGGCGTGCCGCTCGGCGAGGCGATCAAGGTCGTCGCCAAAGAGGGGCTGATGCCAACGCGCGAGGAGTTCGGCCGCGCGGCGGACGCGGTGGCCATTGGCGTCGATCTCGAAGTGGCGCTCGTCGACATGGCAGAGCGCAACGACCTCGCCGAATACAGGTTCTTTGCCACGGCACTGTCGCTGCAGAGCCAGACCGGCGGCGGACTGACCGAGACGCTCGACACGCTGGCCGACACGATCCGCAAGCGCGAGGCGGCGCGCAAGCGCGGCAATGCGCTGGCCTCCGAAGCCAAGACCAGCATCTACGTGCTGACCGTGCTGCCGCTGGTGAGCGGCGTGATGCTTTGGGTTTCCAATCCGGACTACATCGACATCCTGTTCACCACCTCAGGCGGCAACGAATTGCTCGCCATCGCGGTAGGCATGCTGTGCGCGGGTTTGTTCTCCATGCAGAAGATCGTGAAAAAATGCCTTACCTGACTGGCCCTGCGGCCCGCGTTTTCCTGACGGAACATAGGAGCTTCTAGATGGTCACCGCATTGCCGCTGCCCTTGCCGGTGCTCGCCGTCGTGGCGCTGGTGTTCGTTGTGGGCTCCTTCCTGCTGCTGCGTGCGATAGACCAGCAGGAGCGCGTACGCGCGCGCCTCTCCCGTGTCAGCTCGCTCGACTCGGCTGGCATACCGCTGGCGCCGAAGCGCGAGACCACCCAGTTCCTCGACCTGATCGCCAAATTCGGCGCGGCGATCGCCAAGAGCGGCGTGCTCTCGGACGCCACGCGCGCGCAGCTCGAGCAGACGGTCAACCAGGCCGGCCTGCGCGGCAGCCGCGTGTTCGGCCTGTTCTTCGGCAGCAAGGTGCTGCTGATGTTCGGCCTGCCGACGATCGCCTACCTCGTCGTGCGCAACAGCAGCTTTTCGACGACGACATTCTACGCGATCCTGGGCGGCTCCTTCGCGATCGGCATGCTGGCGCCCGACTTCTTCATCAAGCAGGTGCGCGGCGCACACCTGAAAAAGGTGGAACGCGGCCTGCCTGACGCGCTGGACATGATGGTGATCTGCGCGCAGGCCGGCCTGGGTCTGGAGAACGCGATCGAGCGCGTGGCGCAGGAGTTCCAGTTCGCCAACCAGGCGGTGGCGCTGGAGCTTGCCATCTGCGCCAGCGAAATGCGTATCGGCACGGACCGCCGTACGGCCTTGCTTTCTCTGGGTGACCGCACCGGTCTGGAAGCGATGCGCCGCCTCGCCGGCACGTTGATCCAGACGATGCAGTTCGGCACGCCGCTCAGCCAGGCGCTGCGTGTCCTCGCCGCCGAAATGCGAACCGACAATCTCACGAGGTTCGAGGAGAAGGCGGCAAGGTTGCCGGTATTTCTGACCTTGCCGATGATCGTTTTCATCCTGCCTTGCGTGTTCATCGTGGTGGGCGGCCCGGCCGGCCTCTCCATCGTGAAGACGCTCGGCGGACATTAGCGGAAGAAAATCATGCACATATTTGAATCGGCAATCACCCGTTCCGATCCGCCACCTCCGCCTGCGCAGCGGCCAGGTGCAAGCGCTTCACGCTCCTCATACGCAAGAAGAACACTGCTTCCCCTCCTCTGCCTGGCGGCGCTGTCCGCCTGCCAGCAAAAACCCGCAACCCTGGTCAGCGGCAACGGCGCCAGCATCCAGGCCGCAAGGGACGCGCTGAACGAGGGCGAGGCCGGCACGTCGCTGGCAATCGCCAAGGGCGTGCTCTCCTCGCAGCCGGGCAACGTGGCCGCTTTGGTGCAGGCGGGCGACGCCGAAGCAGTCCTGGGTGACCGCCTCGCGGCGGATGCCGATTACCGCCGGGCGCTGGCGCACAGCCCGAACGATGTACGCGCCAGGCTTGGCCAGGGCAAACTGCAGCTGCGTGACAACCTGCATGCGGCCGAAGCCACCTTCCGCGCTGTTCTGGCCGATTCGCCCCGCGATCCGCTCGTGCTGAACGACCTCGGCTACGTGCTCGACCTGCAGGAACGCCATACAGAGGCGCAAGGATACTACCAGCAGGCCATCGCCCTGGACCCGGGCCGGATATCGGTGCGGGTGAATTACGCGCTGTCGCTGGCGCTGAGCGGCCAGGCAGCACATGCGGAGAGCATGATGCGCGACATCGCCGCCTCGGCCTCGGTCACGCCGCGCGTGCGCGCGGATTTCGCCCTGGCACAAGTGATGGCGGGGCATGACCAGGAGGCCGTGGGAACGCTTGGCGGCGACCTGACGCCGGCGGAGACACAGGCAGCCATCACCGGGATGGCACAACTCCGGCCAGCCATGGCGGTGACCAGGTAGGCAGCAGCAAAGGGCGTTCCTTTTCGTGAAAACGAAGCAGGAAGCTTTCACTCCCTGTCGGCGCGTGTAGAGACAGCCGCCGACAGGGAGCGAACGTTTTTTGCTTCTTTTTTTCGAAAAAGAAGTGCTTTCTCCTTAGCCCGCCGCCAGAGGTCCCGCCGAATGCCCATTCCAGCCACGCTCATCCCCGGTGACGGCATCGGTCCGGAAATCGTGGAAAGCGTGCTCGCCGTATGCGAAGCGCTGGGCCGCCCGTTCATCTGGGAGACCGCACCGGCCGGACTGGGTGCGATTGCTACGCATGGTGATCCCCTGCCGCAGAGCACGCTGGACAGCATAAAAAAAACCAAGCTGGCCCTGAAAGGGCCTTTGACCACGCCGGTCGGCGGCGGCTTCAAATCGGTCAACGTGGAACTGCGCCGCGAATTCGAGCTGTTCGCCAATATGCGGCCTGCCACCACGCTCATTCCCGGCGGCCGCTACGACAATATCGACATCACCCTGGTGCGCGAAAACCTCGACGGTTTCTACGCGGCTTTCGAGCACTACATGCCGGTGGGCGACGATCACAAGGCGGTGGCGTTCTCCGCCGGCTTCAACACCCGCGCCGGCTGCCGGCGCATCATCCGCCACGCCTTCGAATACGCAGTCGCGAACGGCCGAAAGAAAGTGACGGTCGTGCACAAGGCGAACATCCTAAAGGCGCTCACCGGGATATTCCTCGATGTCGGGCGCGAGATCGCGCCCGAATACGAAGGCCGCGTCGCGATGGACGACCGCATCGTGGATGCCTGCGCGATGCAGCTCGTGCTCAACCCGTGGCAGTTCGACGTCATCGTCACCACCAACCTGTTCGGCGACATACTCTCGGACCTGATCGCCGGGCTGATCGGCGGATTGGGCCTGGCGCCCGGCGCCAATATCGGCGCGAACGCGGCGATCTTCGAAGCCGTGCACGGGTCCGCACCGGACATTGCCGGCCGAGGCGTGGCCAATCCGGTGGCGCTGCTTCTGGCGGCGGGACTTATGCTGGACCATGTCGGTGAAAAGACCTGCGGCGACCGTCTGCGCGCCGCGATCCACACCGCGGTGGTGACCGACGGGGTACGCACGCGGGATTTGGGCGGGGCCGCAGGCACGGCGGAGATCACCGCCGCCATCGTCCGGCGGCTGAGCTGACGCGTCCGAGCCCGACGGACGGACGCCACATCCATATGAAGCAAACGCCCGCGTCGCAGCCGGCAAATCCGCGAGATAACTCTCTCTCTGGCTCCCCGACCAGCAAAACAAACCTGGCCTGCATCACGCCGCATCAAGGCGCGCGCAACAAGCATCAACGCAGCGGCGCCACCTCTCCCAGGTCGAAGGCGAAGTCGAACGCACTGCCTCGCGCATCACGGGCATGCAGCTTCATCTCGCCACGCACGCCCGCATAAGCGCCGGTACCACCCGTCACGGCCAGCACCGAATCCGCGCTGTCATAGAACGGCCCATCGACCACGATCTCGCCCTGCTCGAGCAATACGGTCAGGTGGCACTCATAGGTCTTGCCGACCACCAGGCGAACGCAGAACCCCTGATCCGAACCGACATGCTTGGCATTCGCACGGTCAAAGATGGGATTGGTGAACGTCAACATGTCGCCCACATTGTCGGCCGCATTGCCGCCGCGCACATGCGTGGCGTCCGTCTCCGCGCGTTCCACAACCTGCAGCGTCGCAGCCCGCATTGGCGTGCAGGCCAAGCCAGACAACAGGAGTAGCGCGCCCGCCGTTCGCCAAATGGGTCCGTAAAGGACGCACGATCCGGCTGCCTCGGCTTCAGACATCCCTGCCACTGCCCGCTATATCCGCACGCCCACGGTTCGCCCAGCTCCAGCCTGGCGCGAGAGAACCCCCTGCCTGCTCACCTGCCGAGATTTCGCGAATAGCCGGCGGGCGTCTGGAACACTGAGTCTGCCTGCGTCTCGTATCCCACATGCACCGCCTCCATCAGCACGCGCGTGCCCGCTGTAGCCCGCAACAACACACCATCCTCCGTGTAGCAGGCAAGCGTCTCCGCCCCTCGCGTGTCCACCGTCCGCCATTCCGTGCAGGACAACCCGTCCACCTCGGACGCAGCCACCCGCGTATAGCCGGAGCCGGCGCCGTCCGCGCCTTGCGGACTGGGCAGCTCGATGATCTCGCGGCTGTCGTCGCGCACCAGCGCCATGCGGTGGGCGTTGAAGTCCAGCACCATCCAGTTGCCGGAAGACGGCAGGTCCACCCGTTGCTGCCGGTGCGCGGCGGACCAGCGCAGGCGTTGCAGCAAATAGGTGCCGGATGCGCCAGGAACCGGCACGCGGTAGGTCACGTCCACGTCGCGCGTCGGCTGCACCACCGGCGCGGTCTGGCCGAGCGCCGGGGTGGACAAAACGAGCGCTGCCATCACGATCGCCCGTCTCACCTTACGAGACCGTCCAGCGGCAGGGCGCCGGCATCGTGGTAGCCGTCCGGACGGCGGAACAGAACCGGCCCCAGGGCGCCGTAGTCCACCGTGGTCGCGCGCACCCTGCCCAGCTCGCCCGATCTGTCGGACGCGGCACCGGCCAGGATCACGCCGTCCGGGGTGATGCAGGCAGTGGCATGGCCCTGCGGCGAGACGGCGGTCCAGTCGGTGCAGCCGAGCCCCGCCAGCGAGCGCTCGCCATGGCGCTGGAACGTGGCGCCGCGCAATATGGTCCGCTCAGGGTCGAACCGGCCGATGCCCACGACGGTGTACAGTTTCAGCAGCGGCAGCAGGATGGTGGCGGTGCCCGCGTCACGGTCCACCAGGAAGGCGGTCGGCAGTTCCTCGCCCGCGATACGCAGATGCCGCCCGCCGCCCTCGATCGCCACATGCACCGCGATCGGCCGGTGGTCCCTGGGGGTGACCACGTATTCCACCGACACGTCGCGCGTGGGGAACAGCGGCGGGGCGGCCCGGGCGGCGGGTGGCGCCAGCAGAAGGAGCAGGCAGGCAGCTTTCTTGCGGAATGCAGAGCCGGACCGCATCTGCTTCCTGTCGGGGCACGGCTGATCCGGGGCGCGTGCGGACGGGTTCCTCATGGTCATCTTCTCACAATAGTTCACGCCGACCCGAAGCCGACAGCAAGGAGGCAGATTTCGCGTTTTCCAGCAAAGAACGCCCGAACGGGTCAGAAAATCGGCTTCTACCAGATGCCGCCAGGATGCCTTGTCAAGAAGCGCTGCCAGACGCGCGGCCGACGGCCGGACGATCCGCCCTCGCCGGCCCGTCAGCGTCCCAGCGCAGCGAGCTCTTCGGCCAGCGCCGCCGGCTCAGGATCGCCCACCCAGCGTGCCGGCACCCGGGTCGCCGCCTCCAGCATCTGCTTGTAGGCGTCCCTCGCCACCTCGATGGCGCCGAACTGCGTCAGATGCGTGGTGACGAACTGTGTATCCAGCAGCACGAAGCCGCCCAGCCGCAGCCTCGCCACCAGATGCACCAGCGCTACCTTGGAGGCATCGCGCGCCAGGCTGAACATGCTCTCGCCGAAGAAGGCGCCGCCCAGAACCACGCCGTACAGCCCGCCCACCAGGGCGCCGTCCAGCCGGACCTCTATGCTGTGGGCGCTGCCGCGCGCGTATAAGGCGGTGAACAGGCGCTCGATGTCGCGGTTGATCCAGGTGTCCTCCCGCCCTTCGGCCGGCGCTGCGCACAGGGATATGACCAGGGAGAAATCCTGGTCCGCGGTTACGGTGAAGCCGCCGTTCAGCACGGTGCGCCGCAGCCGGCGCGGCACGTGGAAGCCGTCCAGCGGCAGGATGCCGCGCAGTTCCGGATCCAGCCAGTACAGCCGGTCGCCACGGCGGGTTTCCGCCATGGGAAACAGCCCGGCCCGGTAGGCACGCAGCATAAGATCTGGCGTGACGTCAAAGTGCCGCCTGGACATGCGGGTCAGTTTGGCGAAAGCATCGCAAGACCGCTAGGGGAAGAAAGCAGGCAGTTCTTTTTTGAAAAGAAGAACCAAAAAACTTTTGCTCCTGGCGACGCTGCCGCGCGCGCCCCATTCAACATGCATCCGGCTGCTGCCGCGCTCGGCGACAGCGCCGCCAAAAGTTTTTTGCTTCTTTTTTTCAAAAAAGAAGGCCTTTCTTCCTTCCTAAAGGAAAGGGACCACACGCCATGGACACCCACGACACCCCCCAGCACCGCCCGCTCCGCTTCGACAGGCCGCTGCGCGGCCGCATTTACGACAGCATCGCCGAGACCATCGGCAACACGCCGCTGGTGCGCATCCCGCGCATCTGCCGCGAGGACAACGTCCAGGCCGACCTCTGCCTGAAGCTGGAATTCTTCAACCCGACCTCCAGCGTGAAGGACCGCATCGGCGTCAACATGATCCTGGCCATGGAGGCCGCCGGCACCCTGGCGCCGGACAGCGTGATCGTGGAGCCCACCTCGGGCAACACCGGCATCGGCCTGGCCTTCATGTGCGCCAGCCGCGGCTACAAGCTGATCCTGACCATGCCGGAGAGCGTCTCCACCGAGCGGCGCAAGATGCTGGCCTTCCTGGGCGCCCAGCTTGAGCTCACGCCCAAGGCCGCCGGCATGAAGGGCGCCATCGCGCGCGCGGACGAGCTGCTGGCCACCGTGCCGCATGCGGTCAGCCCCAACCAGTTCGCCAACGCCGCCAACCCGGAGATCCACCGCAACACCACCGCCGAGGAGATCTGGCACGACACCGCCGGCCAGGTGGACGCGGTGGTCAGCGGCGTGGGCACCGGCGGCACGCTGACCGGCGTGGGCCAGGTGCTGAAGGAACGCAACCCGGCGATACGCATGGTGGCGGTGGAGCCGGAAGCCAGCCACGTGCTCTCCGGTGGCGAGCCCGGCCCGCACCCGCTGCAGGGAATTGGCGCGGGTTTCGTGCCAGCCGTGCTGCAGACCGGGCTGATCGACGAGATCATCCAGGTGGGCAACGAGGAAAGCTTTGCCGCCGCACGCCGGCTGGCACGCAGCGAGGGTATCCCGGCGGGCATCTCGTCGGGCAGCGCGCTCGCCGCCACGCTGCGCCTGGCCAAGCGGCCGGAGATGGCGGGCAAGCGCATCGTAACGATCATTCCGTCCTTTGCGGAACGCTACATCTCCACCGTCCTGTTCGACGGCCTCTGAGCGGGGTGGATCCCGCCCACCGCAGGTTCGCGCTGCGGATGATCCCGTACGGCGTCCACATCGTCACCGCTGTGGACGCCGCCGGCCAGCCTGTCGCCGCCACCACGCATTGGGTGACGCAGACCTCGTTCGAGCCGCCGCTGGTGACCGTGGCCCTGCCCGCGGACGGCCTGGCCTACGCCGCCATACGCGCCACCAACGTCTTCGCGCTGCACATGCTGGGGCGCGACGACGCGGCGGAGGCGCTGGCTTTCGCGGTCCGCCCCGCGGTGCTGGAAGGCCAGACGCTGTCCGGCTGGGGCTTCACGCCCTCGCGCTTCACCGGCCTGCCTCTGCTGAACGACGCGCCGGCCGTGCTGGAGCTGGCGGTGCGCGCGGTGCTGGAATTCGGCGACCACCATCCGGTGATCGCCGAAGTCGTCGAAGCCCATGTGCGGCTGCCCGAGCAGGAGCGCCCGGACGTGATGGTGCTGCATTTGCGCGAGCTGGGCGAGACTATCTTCTACGGCGGATGACCGGCCAGTCCCCCTAACCGCGAGGTACGTCCGATGAAACAGGCGATAGCAGCCACCAGCCAGGCGTTCTGCACCCGTTTCGGCCTGACGGCGCCGGTGATCCTGGCGCCGATGGCGGGCGCGTCCCCGCCCGGCCTTTCGGTGGAGGTGGCCGAGGCTGGCGGCATGGGCGGCTGCGGCGCGGTGCTGCTGCGTCCGGCGGAAATCCAGGCCTGGGCGGACGCGGTCAGGCGGGAAAGCGCTGGCCCGTTCCAGATCAACCTCTGGGTGCCCGATCCGGCGCCCGTCCGTAACGAGCCGCGGGAGGCGGCGATGCGTCGTTTCCTGGCGGCTTGGGGGCCCGAGCCGGGAGCGGCGGACGCCGACGCGCAGCCGATCGCCTTCGACCAGCAATGCGAGGCCATCCTAAAGGTGCGGCCCGCGGTGGCCTCCTCCATCATGGGCCTGTTCCCGCCGGGGTTCGTAGGCCGGCTGAAAGCGGCGGGTATCGCCTGGTGGGCGACCGTGACTACGCTGGCCGAGGCCCGCGCGGCGGAGGAAGCCGGCGCGGACGTGCTGGTGGCGCAGGGTGCGGAGGCCGGCGGGCACCGCGGCTGCTTCGATGCGGCGGAGGCGGAAGCCCGCGCGGTGGGCCTGTTCGCCCTGCTGCCGGCAGTGGCCGATGCGGTGCGCGTGCCCGTGGTGGCCGCCGGCGGCATAGGCGACGGCCGCATGGCGGCGGCCTGCATGCTGCTCGGCGCCAGCGCGGTGCAGCTCGGCACCGCCTTCCTGCGCTGCAAGGAGGCAGGCATCGCGCCCGCCTGGGCCAGCGCGCTCGGCGGCGCCGCGCCGGAGGACACGGTCCTGACCCGCGCGTTCAGCGGCCGGGCCGGCCGAAGCATCGCCACCGCGTACGTCACCGCCTCCACCGCCCCGGGTGCGCCGCCGCCGGCCCCCTACCCTGTCCAGCGCGGACTGACGCGCAGCATGCGCGAGGCGGGTGTGCGCGCCGGCGACCTGGACCGCCTGCAGGCCTGGGCGGGCCAGTCGGCACGGCTGGCGCGTGCGGAACCCGCAGGCGCGGTGGTGCGGCGCATCGCGGCGGAGCTGCGGGACGCACTCGCCTGAGGCACAGGCTGCCCAAGAGGAGCGGCGCCCATGGCGGGCCGGCACCGCCCGCCAGCCGTTCCACTGCGGAAACTTGACCCTCCGGCGCCAATCCGCCATGCAGCCTGCCGCACGCGCGCGCCCCTTCCGGGGCTCGCCGGCACGCCGCGTGCGCCCATTCCTCTCTGTCCCTACCTCCCTGGCCCTGCCTTCTCTGTAACGGATCACAAGACACATGCGCGACAAGGGTGATTTCCTGTTCACGTCCGAATCGGTCTCGGAAGGTCATCCGGACAAGGTCGCCGACCGCATCAGCGATACCGTGCTGGATGCCTTCCTAACGGCGGACCCCCTGGCCCGCGTCGCCTGCGAGACCATGGTAACCACCAACCGCATCATCCTGGCCGGCGAGACGCGCGGCCCGGCCAGCGTCACGCCCGAACACCTGATGCACCTGGCGCGCGAGGCGGTGCGCGACATCGGCTACGACCAGGACGGCTTCTCCTGGCGCCACGCCCATGTGGAATGCCACCTGCACGCGCAAAGCCAGGACATCGCCGCCGGCGTGGACAGCGCCGGCAACAAGGACGAAGGCGCCGGCGACCAGGGCATCATGTTCGGCTATGCCACCACCGAGACGCCCAGCCTGATGCCCGCGCCGATCCACTACGCGCATTTGATCCTGCGCACCATCAACGAGCGCCGCAAATCCGGCGACAGCCGCGTGGCCGGCCTGCTGCCGGACGCGAAAAGCCAGGTCACCCTGCGCTACGTGGATGGCAAGCCGGTGGGCGCCACCTCGGTGGTGCTCTCCACCCAGCACGAGTCGGGCATGAGCCAGCCGGACATCCACGCGGCCGTACGCCCGCTGATAGCCGAGGCGCTGCCGGATGGCTGGATGTGCGCCGACGACGAACTCTATATCAATCCCACAGGCAACTTCGTCATCGGCGGGCCGGACGGCGATTGCGGGCTGACCGGCCGCAAAATCATCGTGGACACCTACGGTGGTGCCGCCCCGCATGGCGGCGGCGCGTTCTCCGGCAAGGACCCGACCAAGGTGGACCGCTCGGCCGCCTACGCCGCGCGTTACCTGGCGAAGAACGTGGTGGCCGCGGGCCTGGCGGAACGCTGCACGCTGCAGATCAGCTACGCCATCGGCGTGGCGCATCCGCTGAGCGTGTATGTGGAGCTGCACGGCACGGGCCAGGACGTGGACGAGGCGCATCTGGAGCGCACCTTGCGCGAACTGATGAACCTCTCGCCGCGCGGCATACGCGAGCACCTGAAGCTGAACGCGCCGATCTACGTGCCCACGAGCGCTTACGGCCATTTCGGGCGCGAGGCGGACGGCGGCTTCTTCACCTGGGAGAAGACCGACCTGGTGTCCGACCTGCGCTCGGCCTTCGGCCGATGATCAGAGGCGTTCCGGTTCTGCAGCTACGCATTTGGCAGAACCGGAACGCGCCCTTGACGCAGGCTTTCTCTTACCTGCGCCAGGCAATCCCACCATCCACCACCAGCGTACCCCCAACCACGTAATCGCCCGCGCGTGACGCCAGGTACACGGCACTGCCCGCCATGTCCTCCTTCGTCCCCACACGCCGCGACGGGATGATTTTCGACACCTCGTCGGCATGGTCACGCGCCAGCTTGTTCATGTCCGACGCAAAAGCGCCCGGCGCGATCGCGTTCATCACGATGTTGTCCTCGATCAGCCGCAACGCCATGCGCTTGGTCAGGTGGATCAGCCCGGCCTTGCTGGCGGCGTAGGAATAGGTCTCCTGCTGGTTGACGGAGATGCCGTCCACCGATGCGACGTTGATCACCTTGGACGGCCGCTCCTGCGTGGCGTTCGCGCGCAGGGCCGCATGCAGCGCCTGGGTCAGGAAGAACGGCGTCTTCACGTTCAGGTCCATCACCTTGTCCCAGCCGCTCTCCGGGAAAGTGTCGAACGATTCGCCCCAGGCGGCGCCGGCGTTGTTGACCAGTATGTCCAGCGTCGTCTCATGCTCCAGGTATTGCGCCGCCATGGCGCGCGCGCCGTCAGCGCCCGAGCAATCGCCCACCAGCGCGATGCAGGTGCCGAAGGCGGAAAGCCGCTCTGCCGTCGCCTGGCACGCCGCCGCCTTGCGCGCGGTGACGTACACTTTCGCCGCCCCGGCGCGCAGGAACCCCTCGGCGATCATCTCGCCTATGCCGCGCGACCCGCCGGTGACCAGCGCCACGCGTCCTTCGAGCGAAAAATAGTCCTGCATGCCAACTCTCCCTGATTGTTGGCTTCCGGATACAGGCAGAACCGGGATCGGCCAACCAGGTGCCGATCCGCTCAGAAACGCGCCGGCGCCCAGGCTGACGGGGTGAACCAGCAGTCATGAAGCTTGTTTCACCGCAATGCCGATGGAACGTTCACCTGTGCGCCTTTAATGCCACACGCAAGCGGGCACCCCGCGGACACACGCAGCCCCAGAAGGATCACCGAATGACCCAACCCACCAGCAAGACACGATTTTCAGGCAAGGCGGTCGGCCGGACTCTCGCCGCCGCCCTGCTCGCCACCTCCGCGCTGGGCAGCCTGGCGCTAGTCGGCACGCCGCACGCGCTGGCCCAGGCCGACGTGGCCCAGCCCAAGCCGGGTGCCATCGACCCCGGCGCCGTCAGCCACCCGCTGCCCGATTTCGTCAGCCTGGTGAACCGGGTGAAACCCGCCGTCGTCTCCATCACCAGCCACATCGCGCCTGAAGAAGACGAGGAACAGGGCGGTGGCATGCCGGGCTTCGGCCATGGCGGCGGCCAGGGCTTCCCCTTCCCGTTCCCCTTCATGCCGCAGCAGCAGCAGCCCCACCGCACGGTGGAAGCGCGCGGTTCGGGCTTCCTGATCGACTCGAACGGCACGATCGTCACCAACAACCACGTGGTCAACGGTGCCAAGACCGTCTCCATCACCATGGATGACGGCACCGTGCTGCCGGCGCGCGTAATCGGGCACGACAAGGCGAGCGACATCGCCGTTCTGAAGGTGCACGCCAACCATCCGCTGCCGTTCATCAACCTGGGTGACAGCAACGCTGCCCAGCCGGGCGCCTGGGTGATCGCCGTCGGCAACCCGTTCGGCCTGGGCGGCACGGTCACCGCCGGCATCGTCAGCGCCCGCGGGCGTGACATCGGCGAGGGCAGCTACGACAGCTTCATCCAGACCGACGCCGCGATAAACCAGGGCAATTCCGGCGGCCCGCTGTTCACCCAGGATGGCAAGGTCGTCGGCATCAACAGCAACATCATCTCGCCCAGCGGCGGCAGCATCGGCATCGGCTTCGCCATACCGTCCAACACGGTCAAGAGCGTGGTCTCCCAGCTCGAGAAGTCCGGCCACGTGACGCGCGGCTATATCGGCGTGCAGGCCCAGGCGGTGAACGCCGCAATGGCCAGCGCGCTGGCCTTGCCGAACGCCAACACGGAAGACCGCGGCGCCCTGATCGCCAGCGTGGAGGCCGACAGCCCGGCGGCGCATGCCTCGCTACAGCCAGGCGACGTGATCACCGCGGTGAACGGCCAGCACATCGCCAACCCGCGCGAGCTTGCGATCAACGTGAGCCAGGTCCCGCCGGGCAGCCACGCGCAATTGGCCATCCTGCGCAACGGTCATCCGCAGACCCTGGACGTGACCGTCGGCACCCTGCCCACCGACGGTGCTGGCCGCAACGCCGCGGTCGCCAGCAACGAGAGCCAGGGGCTCGGCGTGTCGCTGTCCGGCATCACGCCGAACCTGCGCCAGCAACTGGACCTGCCGGAAGGCGCGCGCGGCGCGGTGATCACCGAGGTGAAGCCGGGCTCGGCCGCCGACCAGGCCGGCTTGCAGCCGGGCGACGTCATTACCGGCGTGGGCGACCACACGGTAGGCAGCACCGCCGAGGCGTCCCACGCGATACGCGAGCAGTTGCATGCGAACCAGGCGGTGGCGTTGCGCATCCTGCGCAATGGGCAGCCGGTGTTCGTGGCGGTAGCGCCCGCGGATACGCAGGGCGGTGACTCGTCCGACGATGGCAATGGGTAAGAAAGGCCTTCTTTTCTGAAGAAAAGAAGCAAAAGATTTTGCTCCCTGTCGGCGGCTGTTTCGGCAGCCGCCGCCAGGGAGCACAAATTTTTTGGTCCTTTTTCCTATGAAAGGATGGCTTTCTTCCTACTCTGCTGCGGGCGCGCATCCGGCACCGAGTCCTCCACGACAGCCCGCGCCCCAGGCGCCGCCGCGAAGCGGCTCTGCGTACCCCAACTCCGCTCGCCGGTCAGGAACACGAACCAGCCCAGCGCCGCGCCCGTGTGACGGAACACCTGGAAGGTGAACGGCTCGATCACCGAGGCGACAAAGGCGGGCAACAGGCGGCCGCCCCGGTCGTCGCCGGTCCACCTGCGATACAGCACCACCGACCACAGGTGGAAGCTGAGGTCGATGCCGATCTTGGCGCCCATGATCCCCACCGCCGGTAGCAGCACGCCGATGCGGCCGGTCAGGAGGAACCAGGCGAGCAGGCCCAGCGCGGTCAGCCCGTAGATCGGCTGGAATGTGTCCGCCGCCTTCACCGGCAGCATGGCCAGCCCCAGCCAGCCGTAGCGTGGGTTGCCCACCATGTCCCGATACCAGAGCTGAGTCTGCAGAAAGCCGCCGAACCAGCGCCGGCGCTGGCGCAAGAAGGCGCCGGCGGTGCCTGGCGCGTCGGTGATCGCACGCGCGCGGCCCAGCACCGCGCTGCGCCAGCCGCGGCCGTGCAACGCGGAGAAGCGCAGCAGCCGGTGGATCAGCTCGTAATCCTCCACCAGGCAATCGGCGTCGAAGCCCCCTACTTCCAGCACCGCCTCACGACGGAACCCGGCGAATGCGCCCGAAATCAGCAACAGGCTGTCCAGCCGGCTCCAGGCATAGCGGCTGAGGAAGTTGCGTATGTATTCGTAGGTCTGGAACCACTCAAAGAAGCGGCCGCTGAAACCCTTGCCGCACAGCGGCGTCAGCACGCCGGTGGCGGCCACCAGCGACGGGTCGGCTTCGAAGGCCTGCCGCATGGCGCCAATGGCGCCCTCGTGCAGCAGCGTGTCGGCGTCCACCGTCAGCAGCACGTCCGTCCGGACCACCGTCAAAGCCTGGTTCAGCGCGCGCGCCTTGCCGCCATGCGGCAGCCGCAGCCAGCGCAGGCTCGGGTGGCTGGCGGATGCCCCCAGGCTGCCCAGCGCCGGCGGCATCAGCCCGTAGCCGGACAGCAGCTCGGCCGTGCCGTCGTAGGAGCCGTCATCGGCCACGATGATCTGGTCCGGCGAGTCGGTCTGGGCAAACAGCGCCGCCAGCGTGCGCGGCAGGATGCCCGCTTCGTTATGGGCGGCCACCAGCACCCCGAGCGTGACCGGCCTGCCGGCCGGCAAGGGCGCCGCGGGGCGCATCAATCGCCAGGTCTGCCAAGCGACGAAGCCCAGCAGCACCGTGTCGTAGCCAACATAGACCATGCCGGTGGCCCAGGCGAACACGCCGCCGCCGCCGAACGCCCGCGCTAGCAGCACCACCCACAACAGCAGCACCGCGCCGTGTATGACCACGGTGGCGGCCGGCGTGGGCGGGCGGGTGCGCCTGGGAGACGCCGCGCGGAACGCCTGGTCTAGGGTCTGGGTCAGGGCTCGGGGTCCGATCTGTGAAGCCTTGGGGCGGCGTGCCGCCTGTGGCAATGTGGCGACGACACCGAAGCTGTGCAGCGCCCTGCCGCTCTAACTCCGCGCCGTGCCGCTTGTTTCTTTCGCCAGGAGGCCCCGTTTGTCCGCCACCACATATTCCGGCGATGCCGCCCTGCCGCGGACCGCGCGCTACACACGGCTTGCCATGGTGTTCCACTGGCTCGTGGCCTTGGGTATCGCATGCCAGTTCCTCATCGTCTGGACGGTCGGCAGCCTGCCGCAATCCGCCGAGCGCCCGATGATCAACCTGCACAAATCCATCGGCCTGACCGTGCTCGGCCTGGCGATCATGCGCGTGCTTTGGCGTTACGCGAACCCGCCGCCGCCCATGCCGGAGGACTACAAGACCTGGGAGCGCTGGCTGGCCCACGCCGCGCATTACAGCCTGTACGCGCTGATCTTCCTGATGCCGATCACCGGCTGGATACATGACAGCGCGTGGAAAGGCGCCGCCGCCAATCCGCTGACGCTATACGGCGTGATCCCTTGGTTCCGCCTGGGCTTCATCAAGGACCAGGACCCGGCCACCAAGGAGCACATCCACAGCATCTTCGCCCAGATACACGGCGTGCTGGGCTGGGTCCTGCTGGCCCTGATCCTGTTGCACGTGACAGGCGCGCTGAAGCACCAGTGGCTGGACCGCCGGCAGGAGCTGCAGCGCATGCTGCCAGGCTGAGTCCGGCAACTAGGTCCGGCAGAAGCTCCAGTATTTCGGGGTGCGGCCGGCGCGCAGCGCCTTGGCCTCGTAGCGCGTGCCTGGCCAGCCGTCCGGCCGGGACGCCACGGCCGGGACGCCTGCGAACAGCGTCTGCGCGCCCATCACCTCCTCCACCCATTCCTGGTAGGTCGGGTCGTCGCTGGCAATGCGCCATTCCGCGCCCGGGCGCATGCGGCTGGCCACCAGCTTCACCGTCTCCGGGTGGACGAACCGGCGCTTGGCGTGGCGCGCCTTGGGCCAGGGATCGGGGAACATGAGAAACAGCCGGTCCACGCTGGCTTCCGGCAACGCGCGCAGCAGCGCGCGGGCGTCGTCCGGCCACACGCGCAGGTTGGCAGGCAGCGGCGCATCCGCCTCGCCGCCTTCCGGCACCAGGGCCGCCAGCAGCGAGCACAGGCCCTGCTCGAACACCTCGCAGGCGATCAGTCCCGCCTCGGGGTTGGCGGCCACCTGCGCGCGGCTGTGCTCGCCGCCGCCAAAGCCCACCTCCACCCAGGTCTGGGTGATGCCGGCGCCGAACGGCGCGCCAGGCGCGCAGGCCAGGCGCGGCAGTGTGACGTCCAGCAGCTTCTGCTGCCGGGGCCGCAGTGCATGCGTGCGCTGGCGGCCGTAGAGGCGGTCGGGAGGCGGTTTCATCGGCGGAGAAAAGGCCTGCTTTCGCCTCAGAAGCAACTTTCGCGCTCACACCGGCTCGCGCAACAGGGCCGGAGCAGCGCTCCGGCCCACGCGGCTGGCGTTATGGCGCGCCCTTCTTGCACAGCACGTTAAACGTGATCAGCGAGCCCGCCGGCGCTCCGCCCTGATCCCAGCGGAAGTTCCAGGCCCACTCGCTGTAGCTGGCCGGCGAGAGGTCCAGCCGCGGACCGTTGCCGCTGAGCAGGAAGCCGTTGCCCTGAGCGGTGCTGTTCGCCTGGAACCCGCCATTCTGCACCGAAAAGCCGGTCGGGCAGGCGTAATGGAAGAACTGGTCGCCCTCGCCGGTCGGCACCGCGAAGGTGTAGGCCGATTGCCAGCCCGCGGCACCGGTAGCTGCGGCGGCGGGCTTCGCCACGCCGACCACGCCGGCCAGCACGCCCAGGGCCAGTGTGCCTGCGGCCAGATTACTTATGTTCATTGCTCGTCTCCTGTCTCACGCATGTTGCGTGTGCTCACCCGGATGTCCGGGGCGGCCGACACGGTGTCGCCGCGGCGGCAGAAAGGCAGGAAAGCCGGCGTTTAGGCTTCTCAACCGTGGTCAATCGGCCTCAACACGGCCGAACGCCGTGTGACCGGCGTCGCCACGTCCGCGGTGCCGGTGGCGCTTGCTGGCCAGGACGGGCGCGCCTAGTCTCGCGTCACCTCCACTGATCGATGTGGCGATGGCAAAGCCCACATACCGGTTTGGTGCATTCAGCCTCGACCTGGACCGCCGCTCGCTGGAGCGCGCGGGCGAGCCGGTCTCCGTCAGCCCGCGCGGCTTCGACATACTCCAGGTGCTCGTCGAAGCCCGCGACCAGGTGCTGAGCCGGGCGGAGATCATGGCGCGGGTCTGGCCCGGCATCTCCGTCGAGGAACACAATCTTTCGGTTCAGATGTCCAAGCTGCGCCGGGTGCTGGGCGACAGCGGCGAGGACGGGCAGGTGATCGCCACCATACCCGGCCGCGGCTACCGCTTCGTGGCGGCGCTGGAGGACGCGGACGCCGTACTGCCCGCGGCGCCGGTGGCGGCCGAGTTCGAGACCCGCGTGCGCCGGCGTCCGGCGGCGGCCCTGGCGGGTGCTGCACTGCTGGCCGGGCTGGCGGGCTGGGCCGTGCTGCGTCCGGCTGCGCCCCCCGAATCACCGCCGCTCTCCATCGTGGTGATGCCGCTGCGCAGCCTGACGGGCGGGCCGGACGGGGCCTATCTGGCCGACGCGATCAGCGATGACCTGACCACCGACCTGGCGCAGCTCCCGGGTGCCACGGTGATCGCCCGCGAGACGGCCGACAGCTACAAGGGCCGCGCGGTCCCTGTGGGCGAGGTGGGCCGGGCGCTCGGCGTGCGCTATTTGCTGGAAGGCAGCCTGCGCGACGAAGGCGGGATGTTGCACGTCAACGCCCAACTGATCGACACCGGCTCCGGCGCGCATCTCTGGGCGCAGCGTTTCGATGTGGCGCGCGGCCAGCTCGGCGAGGCACGCGACGCCATCGTGCGCCGGATCGCCTCTGCGCTGAATGTGGAGCTGGTGGCCAGTGAGAGCGCGCGGTCCCTGCACGACCGCCCGGACGACCCCACGGCGCTCGACCTGTTCTTCCGGGCACGATCGATTCTGGACCATGACGACAGCCTGCGCGGCTTCCAGTCGGCGCAGGCGCTGCTGGAGCGATCCGTGGCCAAGCAGCCCGGCTTCGCCGACGCGCTGGCCGAATTGGGCACGATGCTGCTGCGCAAGATACAGAGCGTGGACGATCCCGACAGCCAGGCGGACCTCGCTTTGGCTGCGTCGGTGATCGGGCGGGCGCGGGCAGCCTCGCCACGCCACGCCCAGGCGCTGGCCGCCAGCGCGCAGCTTCTGGTGCTGCAGCGGAAATACACCGAGGCGGCCTACGCCGCGCGCGAGGCGCTGGCGGGCAACCCCTCCAGCACGGTGGCGCTCGGGGCGCTTGCACTGTCCGCCTACAACCAGGGGCGGCTGGACGATGCCGGCAATGCGATACAGACCCTGCTGCGCCTCAGTCCGGGCGCGCTGTCCGAACGCACGCGGCTGCTTGTCCTGGGTAACATCCGGCTGCTGCAGGGCCGGCTGGACGAGGCTGCGGACCTGGTAAATCGTGCGGTGGCAGGCGACCCCGAACCTCGGCCGGGCAGCGACAACTGGGGCCGTGCGGAAGGGGCCGCCATGCTGCTGATGGCCGCGGATGCGCTGCGCGGCGACGCGGCGCGGGCGCACCAGCGCTACATCGCCTATGACAGCCTCTGGCCGCATCGCACCACCTGGGGCATCGGCGCCACCGCGTCGCGGGCGGTAGCGGCGCTCCCAGGGTTCGCCCGCTTCCTGAAAGGCCTGCAGCAGGCCGGCATGCCGGAGTTTGCCGGCGAGGACGCCGACCACGGCGTGCCACCCACCTCGTCTCCTCTGCCTTCCGAAACGTTCTCCGCGACGCCGCTGCGGGTGCCGGGGGCGGAGACGATCAGGACCACGGAACTGGCGGAGGTGCTGCGGCGGGATCCCGATGCCCTGCTCGTCGATCTAGGGCCAGGCGCCTGCGTGCCTTCCGGCGCCGGCTGGGAGGACGACGCGACGCGGCCGGCGGACGATGTGGCCTTCATCGAGGCGACCGTCCAGCGCAACGGCGGCTGGCAGCATCGCAGGCTCATCGTGATGGCAGGCAATGCGTACGCGAGCGCATCCTACAACGCGGTGCTGCGCCTGGCCCAGGCAGGCCGTCCGGTCCTGTGGTATCGGGGCGGCGAGGAGGCCTGGGCCAAGGCCGGCCTGCCATTCACCGACCGGCGCATCTGACGGCGGACGGCGTCACCGGCCACCCCATCGCACAACACCCGGGAGAGACCTTGATGAGCGAGACAAGCCCCACGGCGGCCACACCAGACACCTTGACGAGCGCGTTGTTCCTCGACGTGGCGTTCTCTTTCGAACAGCACTGGACGATCGAGCCTGAGGGCGCGCAATTCGTACGTTTTCCGCCCGGAGGCGGACTGGCCGGACCAACCATCGAGATCGGGCCTGTCAATTTCGAAGGACTGTCCGCCGAGCAGATCAACGCGTTGATCGCCAGGCGCGCTGGTGACATGGCACTGATCAGCAAGGCGATCGCGGTGGCCAACACGCAGTTTTCCGATGCGCTGGCGGCGATTGGCTTCGGAAGCGGTCAGTAGGAGCAAGCGGCTCTTTTTGAAAATCAAAACTTGTGTTGTTCCGCTTGCGCAAATCCACTTTAGCTCCCGCCAGCCCCGCACCGGCAGAACCCGCGCAAGCGCTCGTGCAGGCGGAGAGACAAAAGCTTTTTGCTTCTTTTTCTCGAAAAAGAAGGCCTTTCTTTCTCCTCCTCAACGAACGTCACCCGCACACGCGATCATACAGCATGACCCGCGCCCCAGGCACCGGCCGGTGCCGCGCGCCGAAAGCGTCGCGCGCCAGAAAGTGCCCGGTCAGCCGCAGCCCCTGCTGCAGTTCCGCTGGCGACGGCGCGCTGCCGCCCAGCAGGAACGGCGGCAGCGGCAACAGGCGTTCGCGCCAGGCGCCGGCCGCATGCTCGCATACCGCGCGGCCGGTTTTGGGAGAGACAAAGGCCAACCCCTCGGTGGCGCCAGTCACCGCGCAACGGCTGAGGTCCAGGCCGAAGCCCAGATCGGCCAGCAGGCCGAGCTCCCACTCGATCAACCCGGCCACATCCAGGTGCACGAGGAGGTGCAGCAGGCCGCGGAACACGCGCGGGTGCGGCTCGCGCTCCGGCAGCGCGCCTTCGGCCACGGCGCAGGCCGACGACAGGATGGCCAAGTCCAGCGCGTCCTGCATCGCCAGCGCGGCGCCGGCATGCACGAGCTCCGCGGTGTAGCTGCCGAGCTGGTCCGCCAGGCGCGCCACCCATCTGGCCTCGACCAAATTGCCCGCCTGCCAGGTGGACGCGCGCGCGCGTGACAGCCCGCCGCGCGCCAGGCCGCGCGTCACCCCGTGTTCCTCGGTGAACAGCGAGGCCAGCGCGTCGCCCTCGCCGTAGGGCGATGCGGCCAGGATGATGCCGGCGGCCGACCACTCCATCAGCGCGCCGGTCCGGCCCGATGCACGGCCCTCTTCCTAGAACTGCTCCTCCAGCATCGCGGACGCCGCGTCGCTCATGCGTGTCACCTCGTCCAGCCAGATGTGCACGCGCGGCAGCTCCGTCTCGAAGTAGAACCGGCAGGCCGCGCGCTTGCCGGCGTAGAAGGGCGCCTCGCCGGTGCAGAGCAGCGCCTGGTCCAGCCACAGCCAGCCCACCACCGCATGGCCGAAGGCGGAGAGGAAGGCGGTCGCATGCGCCAGCGCGCGCGCGTCGTCGTTCAGCCCCAGCAATCCGTCCACCACGCTGCCGATGCGCGCCCAGGCGGCCTCCAACTGGTCCGCATGGGCCTGCAGCCCGTCCGTGCCGCGCGCGCGTTCGGACGTGTTACGCACCAGCGCCTGCAACTGGCGCAGGCTGGCTGCACGTTCGCGCAGGATCTTGCGGCCCAGCAGGTCCAGGCCCTGTATGCCGGTGGTGCCCTCGTGGATCGGGTTCAGCCGGTTGTCGCGGTAGAGCTGCTCCACGTCGAAATCACGCGTGTAGCCGTAGCCGCCATGTATCTGGATGGCGAGGTCGTTCGCGGCCAGGCCCCATTCGGAGGGCCAGGTCTTGGCCACCGGTGTCAGCAGCGAGAGCAGCGCGCCGGCCTGGGCGCGGGTGTCGACGTCCGCCGCGCTGCGCTCCTCGTCGATCAGCCGGCCGGCATACAGCACCAGGGCCAGCGCGCCTTCCGAATACGCCTTGGCCGCCAGCAGCATGCGCTTGACGTCCGGGTGCGCGATCAACGCCACCGGCGGCTGGTCCACCCGTCCCTTCGCCTCCAGCGGACGGCCCTGCCGGCGCTCGGTGGCGTAGGTGAGTGCGAGCTGGGTGGCGCGCACCGCCAGCATGGCGGCCCCCAGGCCCACGCCCACCCGCGCCTCGTTCATCATCTGGAACATCTGCGCCAGGCCCTGCCCCACGCCGCCCACCCGGTAGCCGATGGCACCCGGCGCGCCGCCCGGCATGTGGCGGCCCTCGCCCAAATTGAGCAGGCAGTTCGGCGTGCCGCGGAAGCCCATCTTATGGTTCAGCCCGGCGACCACGATGTCATTGCGCGCGCCCAGCCCGCCATCCGCGCCCGGAAGATATTTCGGCACGATGAACAGCGAGATGCCGCGGGTGCCGGGGATCGGGCGGCCGTCCGGGCCGGGCACCTTGGCCAGCACCAGGTGGACGATGTTCTCGCTGGCGTCGTGGTCGGCCGCCGAGATCCACATCTTGTTGCCGCGCAGGCGGTAGCGCTCGCCCAGCGCGTCGGCCCCGTCCGGCTCGGCGCGGGTGGTGACGTCGGCCAGCGAGGAGCCCGCCTGCGGCTCGGAGAGGCACATCGTGCCGAACCAGCGCCCGGCGATCTGCGGGCGAGCAAAGGCTTCCACCTGCGCGGGCGTGCCGAAGGCGGCGATCAGCCGGGCGTTGGCCACCGTCAGCATCATGAACCCGGCGGCCGACACGTTGGCGGCTTTCAGCAGCCCCATCGCGGCCCAATACACGGTGGCTGGCACGGCCATGCCGTCCAGTTCGGCGGGAAAGCCGCAGGCGAACAGGCCGGCCTCCGCACTGGCGGCCAGCGCCGTGCGTATTTCGGGCAGCACGTGCACGTCGCCCTGCTCGTCCTGCCACGGCTCCTGCCGGTCGCCCGGCTTGAAGCTGGGCAGATACAGGTCGGTGGCGATCCTGTCGGACAGGTCCAGCAGCGCGTCGAACGTTTCGCGCGAGTGGTCGGCGAAAGCCGGGCGCGCGGTCAGGTTCTCGATGTCCAGCCACTCGTAGAGGGTGAAATCGAGGTTGCGCCGGCTGGCGAGGGGTGCGGGCAAGGTCGGGTCCTGTGTCTGGCGGGGCAAGTGTGGCCGCCAGATCACCTGGGTTGGCTTGCCGTGTCCAGCCACGGTGGCTCGCGGCAACGTCACGCGGCGCGCGGGGGCCGGCGTGCGAGAACGCCGCGTGGCGGAGAACGAAGCCGTCCCGCCGCGAACAACGCCGGAGGACATCCATGAAAACTCTTTCCCTCGCCACCGCCCTGCTGCTCGCGTCAACCTTCGCCGCGTCCGCCAAGACGGTCACGTACGCGTTCAAGGGGTTCGTCGAGCACCGTCCGGGCGGCGCCTCCACCGAACCCGCCGATTACGGCCGCATCATCCCCATCCGCATCACCGTCAATACGGACGCGCCGGGCACCGTCTCGGGCAACACCGAGACCTACAGCGGAAGCGGTGCGAACGATCCGATCGTGTCCGCCCGCATTGGCAGCCAGACGATCCCGCAAAGCTCCTACGACAGCGTGACCATCACGCAGAACCCCGACGGTTCGTCGTCCATCACGATCAGCAGCTACGCGGTGCAGTTAGGCGCCTACACGTTCTCGTTCGTGTCCTCGCACGGAGACGCGGTCTCGTCGCTGGCCATTCCCGCCCGCATATTGACCCTGGATTTCGACACGTCGACTTTCAGTTCGGAGTATCCGGGGGCCTATGTCGGCGGCAGCCTGACGACGGCAGGTATTGCGCAAGTCTCGTCCTCCTCGGCGCAGTAGCCGCGGGGCGGCCGATTTCGCTTGCGCTGCCGGCCACCGCCGGTTGTTATGATAGCGTGACAATATCCCGCCTGCCATGAGCCTTGCCTCGATACGCACCTTTGCCTTTTCCGGCATCGAAGCGGTGCCGGTGGAGGTGCAGGTGCAGATTTCCAGCGGCCTGCCGGCGTTCCTCGTCGTGGGACTGGCAGACAAGGCGGTGGGCGAGGCGCGCGAGCGGGTGCGCGCCGCACTCACCGCCATGGGGCTCTCGCTGCCGCCACGCCGCGTGCTGATCAACCTGGCGCCGGCGGACCTGGTGAAGGAAGGCTCGCATTTCGACCTGCCGATGGCGCTGGCCGTGCTGGCCGCCATGGAGGTGCTGCCGCGCGAGGACATCGCCCATTACGCCGCCATCGGCGAGCTGTCCCTAGACGGCACGCTGAACCCGGTGGTGGGCGTGCTGCCGGCCGCAATGAGCGCCGGCGCGCTGGAGCTGGGGCTGATCTGCCCGGGCAGCCAGGGCGGCGAGGCCGCCTGGGCCGGCAACGTGGAAGTGCTGGCCCCGCCGGACCTGCTCTCCCTGATCAACCATTTCCGCGGCACCCAGGTGCTGACGCCGCCCGACACCGCGGGCCTGGCCTCGGGGGCGGGTGCCCCGGACCTGGCCGATGTGCGCGGCATGGAGACCGCGCGTCGCGCGCTGGAGATCGCCGCGGCAGGTGGCCACAACCTGCTGCTGATCGGCCCGCCGGGTGCGGGCAAGTCCATGCTGGCCGCCCGCCTGCCCGGTTTGCTGCCCGACCTGCTGCCCGCCGAGGCGTTGGAGGTCAGCATGGTACACAGCGTGGCCGGCCTGCTGGATGGCGGCCGCCTGCTGCGCCGCCCGCCGTTCCGGGAGCCGCACCACAGCGCCAGCCAGGCGGCACTGGTGGGCGGCGGCGCCCGCGCGCGGCCCGGCGAGGTCAGCCTTGCCCATCGCGGCGTGCTGTTCCTCGACGAGCTGCCCGAGTTCCCGCGCGCGGTGCTGGAAGTGCTGCGCCAGCCGCTCGAATCCGGCCGCACCACGGTGGCGCGCGCCGCCGCCCACGTCACCTACCCGGCGCGCTTCCAGCTCGTGGCCGCGATGAACCCGTGCCGCTGCGGGCATCTGGGCAGCATGGAGCGCGAATGCGCCCGCGCCCCGCGCTGCGGCGAGGACTACCTGGCCCGCATCAGCGGTCCCTTGCTGGACCGCATGGATCTTACCGTCTCCGTGCAGCCGGTCTCGGCAGCGGACCTGTCGCGTGCACCGGCGGGCGAGCCCACCGAGATCGTGGCCCAGCGTGTGGCGGCCGCACGCCAGGCGCAGCGCACGCGCGGCGGCGAGCTGGGCCCGTCCACAAACGCGGAAGCCGACGGCAACAAGATCGCGCTGGCCGAGGACGCGCGCGTGCTGGCCGAACAGGCGATGACGCGCCTGCAGCTTTCGGCACGCGGCTTCACCCGCGTGCTGCGGGTGGCACGCACGATCGCGGACCTGGCACGCGCGCCGCTGGTGCGCCGGCAGGATGTGGCAGAAGCTTTGGCGTTTCGGCATCGAGTGCCTGGACGGGTGGTGCCTTTGGCGGCGAAGCGGGCGTAAGGCAGGAAGCGGTTCTTTTTTGAAAAAAGAACCAAAAAACTTTTGCTCGCCGCCGGCATCAGCGCGCGCGTCGGTTCCGCAACGACGCGCACTGGCAGACTCTGCCCGCGCGTCGATGCAAGCGGGAGAGCAAAAGTTTTTTGGTTCTTCTTTCAAAAAAGAACGCTTCCTTGCTTCACATATGATGCAGAACCACGGCAATCCCATGGTGCACCACCACCTCGTCCAGGTGCAGCGCCGACCCCGAAGAACCCCCATTTGCGCTCTGCGGCACAGACATGTCCGGCATGGACAAAGCGCCAGCCGACCAGTCGCCCACCGACAACTCGGCCGGGTGCGTCGCCTGCAGCATCGCCTGCGTGCCGCTTATGTCTTTCGAATTTGCCGTGGCATACGCCCGGACCCAATCGATCTTCATCGACGCAGGTATGGAGCCGGCCGTGGCAGCGCCGGGCCAGCTTCCCGCCCCGCCCACGGCGAGGTTCAACAACATGTACATCGGCGAGTTCATGCTGGACGGCGTGGGTGCGGTGGCAACTACATGGCCGTCTATCAGGAAGGTGATCGTCTTCGGTTCCCAGTTGACGCCGTAGGTGTGGAAACCGGTGGACGTGTTGTCCACGTGCAGCGTCTGAAAGTCGCTGCCCCATTGACCGTTGGTGGAGCCGTGGGTGGTGGAATAGACCGTGCTCGGGTCATTGCCCAGTTGTTCGAACACGTCCAGCTCGGAGGTGTACTGGTTGTCCGCGGGCAGCATCCAGAACGCCGGCCACAGCCCCTGCCCGGCCGGCAGTTCCGCGCGCACCTCGAACAGGCCGTACGTCATCGCGAATGATTTGTAGCTGGTGATAATTCCGGAATCATAAGGCAGGTTGTCCGGGTTCGAGCCGGGCGCCGCTTTCGACGCCGTGATCGACAACACGCCGCCCTTGTCGGAAAACGGGTTCTTGCCTACCGAACTGTCCGAGTAATACTCGGCTTCGTTATTGCCGCTCAGCGTGCGCGCAGCGTCCCCGCCATAGGGCAGCGATGTCATCCAGCCTTGCGAACCGTCAGGCGACGACACGAAATTGTTGAACTCATCGTCGAATACGAGAACCGGTGCCGTCATGATCCGCCTCTAGCGTCACTGGCCGGCGGGAATTGCCGAACCCGGTACGTATGCTAGTGGCCGAAGATGGAGAGACCGTTTACCGTGTGACCGACACCGCGCAATTGCTGCGCCCGGCCAGCACGCAATCCTGCACGCTCGCCTGCAACCGCAGCGCGTCTATCAGATACAGCCCGATGACGATCAGGAACAGCGTCACCGCCAAGGCCGCCAGGCTTGCCGTCTGGCGCTCGGACTGCGATTGCGGTGATCTCGTCGTGCTGATCATGCGCACACCCTGGTCGGTAAGGCAGGTTCCGTCAGGAAGAAGCGGAAAGCAAGTCCCGCCTGTCACGCCGGATCAGCGGCTCCCAACAGCTCTCTCATCGCCGGGCGCAGCGCGCGGGTTTCGGCCTGCGGCAGCACATCCAGCCGCAACAGCAGGTCGATCAGCACCAGCGCCACGTTGAACTTGAACAGCTCCGTCCTGCGCAGCGTGTCGATCACGCGCGCGATCGGCCACAGGGTGAAACCGGCAACCTCGCCGTCCGCCGGGGCCGGACGGACCTCCTCCGGCAGCACCAGGTCGTAGCAATGCAGCCTGTCGCGCCGCAAACCCTCCGGCCGCTCCGTCACATAGCTCAGCACGCTTACGGCCACCGCTTGCTGCACCACATCTCCGGCCAGGCCAGCCTCCTCCGCGCCCTCCTTCAGCAGCGTCCCAGCCACATCATACCCGGCGGCGATCCCGCCCGCGAACAGGTGGTCCAGCTTGCCGGGATCCATCAGCCGCCCGGGCGCGCGCTGCGCGACCCACAGATGCGGCCCGTCTGCGCGGTGCACCAGGCCGTTCACATGCACCCCCTGGGCGGCAATCCCCAGCCACGGCAACGCGCCCCTGTCGACCCTCGCCAGCACGTCGCTCTCCGGCACGGCGCGCACGTCGAACGCCTCCGCCCGCCAGGTGAACGCTCCCTGGCGCGCCGCCTGCGCGGCCAGCCCGGGGAGTCCGGACGCTTCCCGCAGGACAATGCCGGCCGCTGCGTCCTCGCAGCCCAGCCGGACAAGAAGCCCGGCCGCTTCGGGCGTGACCCAGCCTACCTGGATGTCGGACAGCAAAAACGGCCTGCGGCGGCCGGGAAGCTGGATGTTCCGCACGGCCTCGATGTGCCGAAGCAGGGTCACTCCTCTCGCCCCGCCTGCGCCGATGCTTTGAGAGCGGGCATCGCCAGGACCTGCGCATGCGGCAGGCAAGCTCCTGGGAAAAACAACCGGCTGCCGCCTTCCCGTCCTCCCAAGCCTTTGAAACCTCCGCGCCCCATGCCACATCCGCTCCCATGCGAGTGATGGCGTCTAACCGACTGGCCCTGCCAGGCAAACCCCGGTCCAACTGGGAAACGATCAAGTCGCTGGCGCCTTACCTCTGGCCCAAGAACGACAGGGGCGCCCGCTTCCGCGTCGTGGTGGCCATGTCGTTCCTGGTCCTGGCCAAGGTCGCCAACGTCTACGTGCCGGTGTTCTACGCCCGCGCCGTGGACGCGCTGTCCAACCACGGCGGCACCGCCCGCGTGCTGGCCGTACCCGTGAGCCTGATCGTCATCTACGGCCTAGTCCGCCTCTCCTCGGCCGGCTTCGGCGAGTTGCGGGATGCGGTGTTCGCCGCCGTCCAGCAGCGCACCGTGCGCAGCGTCGCCCTGCAGACGTTCCAGCACATGCACCGGCTCAGCCTGCGCTTCCATTTGGACCGCCAGACCGGCGGCGTGTCGCGCGCCATCGAACGCGGCAGCGCCGGCATCGAACAGGTGCTACGCCTGGCCGTGTTCAACCTGGTGCCGACGATGATCGAGCTGCTGCTGGTCACCGCGGTGATGTGGCGCATCTTCGACTGGCGGTTCGCGCTGGTCACCTTCGGCGCGGTGGCTACCTACATCACCTTCACGCTGTCCTTCGCAAGCTGGCGCGTCCGTTTCCGCCGCACGATGAACGAGAGCGACACCGCCGCCCAGTCCAAGGCGGTGGACAGCCTGCTAAACTACGAGACGGTGAAATATTTCGGTAACGAGACGCACGAGGCACGCCGCTTTGACACGGCACTCGCCGGCTACGAAAAGGCCGCGGTCAAGAGCCAGGTCACGCTCAACATGCTCAACCTCGGCCAGGCCGCCATCATCGCCGCCGGCCTGGCGGTGATCATGCTGATGGCCGCCCAGGGCGTGGTGTCCGGCCACATGAGCGTGGGCAAGTTCGTGCTCGCCAACACTTACCTGGCCCAGCTCTACGTGCCGTTGAACTTCCTGGGCTTTGCCTACAACACCATCCAGCAGGGCCTGGTGGACATGGAGCAGATGTTCCGCCTGCTGGACGTGGACCAGGAGGTGCAGGACAGCGCCGGGGCCGTGCAGCTCGCCGGCCACTTGACCGGCGGCGGCCCCTGCTCCGTCACTTTCGAGGACGTGCAGTTCGGCTACACGCCGGCGCGCGAAATCCTCAAGGGCGTCAGCTTCACGGTGCCGGCCGGCCTGAAGATCGCCGTAGTAGGCCCAACCGGCGCCGGCAAATCCACCATCAGCCGCCTGCTGTTTCGCTTCTACGACGTGACCAGCGGCTCCGTGCAGGTCGATGGGCGAGACATACGCGACTACACCCAGGCCAGCCTGCGCGCCGCCATCGGCGTGGTGCCGCAGGACACCGTGCTGTTCAACGACACGATACGCTACAACATCGCCTATGGCCGCCCGGACGCCACCCAGGCGGAGATCGAGCACGCCGCGCGCGTGGCACAGGTGCACGATTTCGTCCTGCGCATGCCGGACGGCTACGACACCCGCGTGGGCGAGCGCGGCCTGAAACTGTCCGGCGGCGAGAAGCAGCGCGTGGCCATCGCGCGCACCGTGCTGAAGGACCCGCGCATCCTGATCCTGGACGAGGCCACCAGCGCGCTGGACAGCCGCACCGAGCGCGACATCGACGCGGCCCTGCGCGCCGTCTCCGGCGGCCGCACCACGCTGGTGATCGCCCATCGCCTGTCCACCGTGGTGGATGCCGACGAGATCATCGTGCTGGTGGACGGCCGCATCGCCGAGCGCGGCAGCCACCGCGAGCTGCTGGCCCAGGGCGGCGTGTTCGCCCGCATGTGGGAGCTGCAGGCCCAGCAGGCCGAGCCGGAAGCCGAGGAAGCCCAGCTCGAGGCTGACCTGGAAGAGGGCCGGATTTCCGTCCAGGCGGGCTGAAACCGGGCCGGACCGCGCTTACATGGCGGGTAGAGGTGAACCCATGCATGGACAAATGGATCTGGCGCCCGGCCGCCACACGCCGGACGACGCCCTTACGAGCGAACTCAGCCAGGCCGGCGAGGCAGTGGACCGCGCGATCGGCGGCATGCTCAGCCGGGGGTTAAGCCCCGTGGCGGCGGCCTCGGCGCTGTTGGGTGGGGCGCTGTGCCTGATGAGCAAAACGATGGGCGACGAGGCGGTGCTGCAATTGCTGCACAATGCGGCGGCTGGGGTTCGGGCTGGGGATTTGCGGCAGTAAGCCAGCGAGACCTTCTTTTTCGAAAAGAAGCAAAAACCTTTGTCTCCCCGCATCTGAACCAGCCGGTGTCGGTTGGACACAAACGCTTTGGCAGCTTCGGGGAAGCAAAAGTTCATGCCCATAGCCTGGCCAGACCGCTACGCTCCGGACCGCGTCGCCGCCCGCGTCAGCAACGAGATGACCATACACGCTCCGCCGGAAGCCGTCTGGACGCAACTCATACGCGCGCGCGACTGGCCGGACTGGTATCCCAACGCCAGCGACGTGCAGATCGAAGGCGGCGCCGCTTCGCTCTGCCCCGGCGCCCGCTTTACCTGGCGCACCTTCGGCGTGTCCGTACGCTCCACCGTGCGCGAGTTCGTGCCGGAGTCGCGCATCGCGTGGGACGGCGCGGGCTTCCTGCTCGACGTCTACCACGCCTGGCTGATCGAGGCGCGGCCGGGCGGGTGCTGGGTGCTGACGGAGGAGCACCAGAACGGCCTGGCAGCCCGCGCGCAGGCGGCGCTGATGCCGAAGCGGATGTATCGCGGCCACCAGCTCTGGCTGGAGCGGCTGCGCGCGCGGGCCGAAGGCCGGCAACCCTGACGTGGGCGTGCGGTTGAAGGCTGCACGCGCAAGCAGGAACCGACACAATGTCCGACACACAAGGCACCGACGAAGTTGACACCGGCAAGCACGGTGCCGCCCGCGCCCAGGCCGAAGCCGCCGAGCGCGCCACCGGCGCGGCGGACGACAGCAGCGATGCCGACCCGGTAGCCGACGAGACGCGGGCGTCCGACCTGATGGACGAGGCCCTGCGCACCGATCCCGACGGCCTGGCCAACGCATTGTCCGAGGACGGGCCGGCCTTGGCCGAGGATCGCGGCACCGCCAGTGATGAAGAAGTAGCCAGCATCAGCCGTACCATCGGCACGCACGCGGACGCCCCGTCGCGGTCCGGGATCACCGGCTCCGGCAGCGGCGCGGACGATATGTGATACTAGATGTTTGGTCCCAGGGTTTGATGGTGTATTATGTTCCGCGGCATGGAAGGACGCACTATGGGCCAGTTTCTCCACGGCAGCGCCACAACGACAGAGGCAGTCCGTCGAGCGATACAGCATAGTCAAGAAAGCCTGAGGCGCCTGGCCAAGCGCTACGGCGTCAACCCAAAGACCATCGCCAAGTGGAAGCAGCGCAGCTCCGCGGCAGATCGGCCAACAGGGCCAAAGCAGCCTCATTCGACAAGCCTGTCAGCCGAGGACGAGGCCGTCATCATCGCATTCCGGCGACACACGCTGCTCCCGTTAGACGACTGCTTGTATGCCCTTCAGCCCAGCCTGCCGCACCTCACTCGCTCCTCGCTGCATCGATGCCTCCAGCGACACGGCATCTCCCGGCTGCCCGACCCAGATGGCGCCCAGACCGCGAAGAAGCGGTTCAAGTCCTACCCGATCGGCTACTTTCATATCGACATCGCCGAAGTCCACACCGAGCAGGGCAAGCTCTACTTGCTTGTCGGCATCGACCGAACATCCAAATTCGCCTTCGTCGAACTGCATGAGCGGGTCAGCCGACGCACCGCCGCCGATTTCCTCCACGCCCTCATCAAAGCCGTGCCGTATCGTGTGCACACCGTGCTGACTGATAACGGCACACACTTCACCACGCCCGGAAACATCTGCTCAGCGGCCGCAGACATCAGGCTCGCCATTCAGAATGGCGAGTTGTTCCGAGCGCACGCTTTTGAATACGCCTGCGCCAAGGCCGATATCGACCATAGACTCACCAAGCCAAGGCATCCCTGGACCAACGGTCAAGTCGAACGAATGAACCGGACGATCAAGGACGCCACCGTCAAGCGATATCACTACGACACCCACGATCGCTTGCGCGAGCATCTCAGCCAGTTCGTCGCCGCTTACAACTATGCGCGTCGACTCAAAACGCTGAAGGGCCTCACGCCCTACGAATTCATCTGCAAAACCTGGCAAACCGAGCCAAAACGATTCACACTCGACCCGCTCCACCAAATGCCGGGACTAAACATCTAGCCGGCGTCAAGGCTGACCCAGCGTAAAGGCAAGAAGGACCTTCTTTTTCGAGAAAAAGAAGCAAAAAGCTTTTGTCCTGTTCGCCCGCATCGAGGCCCGCGACTGGTCTGCCAAAGCGTTTCTGGCGGAACCTGCGCGGTCGGCGGCGCAACCGGAGAGACAAAAGTTTTTTGCTTCTTTTTTCCAAAAAAGAAGGCCTTTCTTGCGTTCGCCCCTAGTCCGGATCGTCCAGCCCGATCGCCCGCAGCCGCGCCCGCTCCTCGTCCCAGCCGGACCGTTCTTTCACGTTCAGAAACAGATGCACCGGCCGGTCGAGCAACTGTCCCAAATGGGAGCGCGCCTTGGCGCCGATGTCGCGCACCCGCGCGCCACGCTCGCCAATCAGGATGGCTTTCTGGCCGGCGCGGGCCACGTAAATCGTGGCGTCGATACGCACGGAGCCGTCCGGCCGCTCGGTGAAGCTCTCGGTCTCCACCGTGGTGCCGTAGGGCACCTCCTCGTGGGTCTGAAGGAAGATCTGCTCGCGCACTATCTCGGCGGCGAGCAGGCGGTCCGGTAGGTCGGTAATCTCGTCGTCGGGGTATAGATGCGGGCCGGGCGGCAGGGCGGCGGCCACGGCGTCCAACAGTTCGGACACGCCGTCACCGTTCGCCGCACTCACCATGTAAGTCTCTTCGGCGGGCACGCGCTCGGCCAGTTCCGCGGTCAGCGGCAGCAAGCGCAGGCGCGGCACCAGGTCCACCTTGTTCAGCACCAGCCAGATACGGCGGCCGGAGCCGCGCAGCCGGTCGGCGATGACGCCCACCTGCTCGGTGACGCCGGCGCGGGCGTCGACCAGGAGCAGCGTCAGGTCGGCGTCTTCCGAGCCGGTCCAGGCGGCGTTCACCATGGCGCGGTCCAGCTTGCGGCGTGGAGCAAAAATGCCTGGCGTGTCGACCAGAAGCACCTGCGCTTCGCCGCGCAGCAAGATGCCGAGGACGCGGAAGCGGGTGGTCTGCGCCTTCGGGCTGACGATGCTCAGCTTGGCGCCAGCCATGCGGTTCAGCAGGGTGGATTTGCCGGCGTTGGGCGCACCGACGATGGCTACGAAGCCGCAGCGACTCAAGGAAGGAAGGCCTTCTTTTTTGAAAAAAAGAAGCAAAAAACTTTTGCTCCCCCGACGCTACCAGGCGGATGCCCGTAGGAAAAACCCGACTGATGCAGATGCGGGGAGACAAAAGTTTTTTGGTTCTTTTTTTCAAAAAAGAACCGCTTGCTTTCTACCACTTACAACTTCTCCAACAGATCCGCCGCCGCCGCCCGCTCCGCCGCACGTTTCGTGCTCCCCCGCCCCGTCCCCGTCTTGCCCAGCCCGCTCACCGTCACCACGAAATGCGGCGCATGCGAGGGGCCGCTGCTGGACGCCACCTCGTAGGCGGGAAGCGCCGTGCCGCGCGCCAGCACGCGCTCCTGCAGTGCTGTCTTCGGGTCCTTCGGCGGCTTGATCTGCTGGTCCATCAGCGGCGCCCAGGTGGCGCGTATGAAGCGCCTGGCCGGCTCCAGCCCGCCATCCAGGAACAACGCGCCCATGGTGGCCTCCATCGCATCGGCCAGCACGGTGGACAGGCGTCCCACGCCGGCCAGCGCCTCGTTGGCGCCCAGCGTGAGCACGCCGGCCAGGCCGATGCGTTCGGCGGCTTCGGCAACCGTCTCGCGGCTGACCAGGTGGGCCAAACGCGGGCCGAGATGGCCTTCCTGCTCCTGCGGGAAGCGTTCGGCCAGCCATTCGGCCATCACCAGGCCCAGCACGCGGTCGCCCACGAACTCCAGACGCTCGTTGGAGCCGGCGCCGGTGCTGCGGGCGGATTTGCGGCCGCGGCCGGACCGCCGGCCGCCGGTGGCGGACCGGTGGGTCAGCGCTTCGGCCAGCAGGGTGGGGGCGGCGAAATGATGGCCGAGAAGAGTTTCGGCGCTGTGTAGGCGGGCTTGCAGCGCGGCATCGGGCTGGGGCGCCGGTGGTCGGGAAGGTTTCGCTTGCGTAGCGCTCAACCGACGCCCTTCAGCAGGCGGGTCCAGCGTACCTCCATCGGCCATTCCCAGAACTCCCACCACGGGTACCTGGCATCGAAACTGAAGAAGATGAACTGCGCCCGGCCCACCACATTCTCCAGCGGCACAAAGCCCAGCCCGTCGGCGATGAAGCGGCTGTCGGCGGAGTTGTCGCGGTTGTCGCCCATCATGAACAGGTGGCCGTCCGGCACCACGTATTCATCGGTGTTGTTCGGGTCCAGGTCGCCGATCATCATGTGCTGGTCGTCGGCGTATTGCTTGAGAATGTGGTGGGTTACGCCGCCCGGCAGCGCCTCGCTGTATTCGGTGCTGTCCACCCGCATGCCGTTCTCGTCGGACGCGGTGGGGTATTTGCCCGTCTCGGTGCGCGGCACTTCGGTGCCGTTGATGTAGAGCTGGCCTTCCTTGACCTGGATGTGGTCACCGGGCAGGCCGATCACCCGCTTGATCCAGTCCTCGCTGGTGTTGCGCGTGTTGCGAAACACCACCACGTCCCCGCGATGCGGATAGCTGCCCGCGATGCGACCGGAAAACAGGTCCGGCGAGAACGGCATCGAGTAGCGCGAGTAGCCGTAGCTGAATTTGCTGACGAAAACGAAATCCCCGATCAGCAGAGTGGGTATCATCGACCCGCTCGGGATGTTGAACGGTTCGAACGCGATGGTGCGTATCGCCAGCGCGATCAGACCTGCATACAGGAGCGTCTTGACCGTCTCGAAGATGCCGCCGGCCGCTTGCGCGCCGGGCTTCTTGGCCGTGCTGGATTTCTGCAAGGAGAACATGAGAGGGCTTAGAGCTTCCTGGAGCGGGGGAAGTCAAGGAGAGGCAGCAAGCGCGTTTTTTTTGAAAAAAAAAGAAGCGAAAAACCTGCGTCCGGGCGTTGTGCAAACCCGATCCGGCACTACTCGCCGCTCAGGTCGCGCCGCCGCCGTTCCAACTCCTCGCTGTAGCGCCGCAGGGCATATTGCTCGGTCAGCAGGCCGAGTATGCGCAGGGTCTCCACCCCGTCCACCACCGCCAGCGCGTCGGCCTCCGCCGTCTCGAACAGCGTGGCGGCCTCCTTGACCGTCATCTGCGGCGTCAGCACGGCGTGGGCGTGGTGCAGTATCTCGCCCACACGCGTCACCCCCTCTTCGGCGGCATGCGCGTCCGCCACCCAGACGATGCCGGCGTAACGGTCGCGCTCGTCCACCGCGATCACCCGGGCGATTGAGCCCAGCGGGAACTGCCGCCGGAAAGCGCTCAGTGTCATCGTGACACTGATCGGGCGCACGTCCTGGCGCATCATGCGGCCGACGGTCAGGTTGCGTATCCAGCCGACATCGACGGCACTGCGTATGCTCTCGCCGCGCAGGTGGAAGCGCCAGGTTGCGAACGAGTAGCCGAAGGTGCGCCGCACCGTCAGCGAGGAGATCACGGCGGCGGCCAGCACGGCCACGGTCAACGGCAGGCTGCCGGTGCTCTCCAGCGCCAGGAACGTCATCGTCAGCGGGCCGCCCACGATGGCCACCGCCATGCCGCTCATGCCGATCAGGCCGTACACCGCGTCCGGGAACACCGGCACCGGCCAGACCAGAAGCATGATCGCGGCGAACGCCTTGCCCAGCATGCCGCCCAGGAACAGCGAGGCGAAGAACAGCCCGCCGCGGAAACCGGAACCGAGCGAGATGGCCGACGCCGCCGATTTCAGCACCAGCAGCAGCAGCAACGTGGTGAGCGGCAGTTCCGCGGTCAGCGCGCCGCGCAAGGCGCCGTGGCCGGCCGCCAGCACCATGGGGCTGACACAGGCGAGCAACCCCAGCACCAAACCGCCTATGGCCGGCCGCGACCATAAGGGCACGCGGCTGCGGCTGAATGCCTGCTCGGTGAGGGTGACGCCATACATGATCGCGATGCCGACCATCGCGCACAAAACGCCCAGCACGATCACCGGCAGGAAGTCCGCCGTGACCATGCCGGGCGGAGTGGGGATGTCGTAGCCAGGCTCGTCGCCCAGGATGAAACGCTGCACCAGCACAGCACTTATGGAAGCCGCCACCACCGGGGCCAGCGTGGCCAGCGAGTAGGTGCCGATGACCAGCTCGAAGGCGTAGAAGGCGCCGGTGAGCGGTGCGTTGAAGGCGCTGGCGATGGCGGCCGCGGCGCCGCAGCCCACCAGCAGACGCAGATCCGCCCGGCGCACCCGGAAGGCGCGCCCCAGCCGGGACCCCACGGCCGAGCCGATCTGCGTGTAGCCGGCTTCCAGGCCGACGGAAGCGCCGACACCGTTGCTGAGCAGCGTCTGGGCCACCACGATCAGGCTGTCGCGCATCGACATCTTGCCGCCGTAGAGCGCGTTGGCCTCGATCGGGTCCACCGTCCGGCGAGGCGACCAGCGGGCCAGACCGGCCGCCAGCAACCCCACGCAGAGGCCGCCCAGGGAGGGAACCGACAGTGCCAGGATGCGCGGCAGGCGGGTCTGCGCCGACAGCCGCGCCCCCGCGGGTAGCTGGTAGAGCAGCTCGTGCGCGAGCTGGGTCGTCTGGTTCATCGCCACCACGATCAGCCCGGCGGCAGCGCCCAGCATGGCCGCCAGGACGACGAGTAAGATTTCGTCGCCGCGCACCAGAGCGCGCAGCGATTGCGGCGCCTGCACAGCCATGTCGCTGATGCTGCGGCGCGCGCGCAACTGCAGGGACGGTGGCGCGGGCGGCGCGAGGTTGGAGGGCGGCGGCATGGGACGAGTCCTGGCTCTTACAGCAAGCAAGGCCTTCTTCATTGAGAAAAAGAAGCAAAAACTATCGTCTGCCGATGCGGACAGGCGTGTGGCGTTCGCGGTCTTGGGCGCCTATCCCGCCAGGCGACAGACCGCACGCTCCACCCTGCCGGGTGAGTCCCCGGCCGCGAACACCGCTCCTGTCCGGCGGGCGGAGAGTGGCGCGTCGATCCGCTGATAGGCGGCCGCGACACTGCCGGGCCCGGCCCCGGTATGTCCGGCGAACAGCCCGCCTGCCGCCCGGCACACGCCCAGACCCAGCCCATAGCCTATCGACAGCCAAGGGCGGTCCGGGTCCGGTGCCACCACTTCCTCCGGCGTGCACATCGCCGCCAGCAGCGGCGCCGGCAGCAACTCTCCGGCCAGAAGACGGTGCAGCAGCAGGGCGGCGTCGCTCGCCGGGCCCACCAGCAGGCCGTGATAGACCCAGCCGGGATGGTAGCTGCCCGCATTGCCCCACGCGGTACACTCGACATCCTGTGGCGAAGTCGCAAAGCCCGTCCGGGAGATGCCAAGCGGCGCCAGGACAAGCTCGGTCACCGCGGTTGCGACCGGCGCGGACCAGGCCTCCTCGATCAGCCGGCGGACCAGCAGGTAGCCGATGTTGGAGTAGGCGAATGCCGCGCCCGGCCTGCCCGTCAACCTGTCTGCGCCTGCCCGTGCCAACATGTCGGGCACCGTCCAGGGCGCGTCACCGGCTGCAACGGCACGGTGATACGCCTCCAGCGTGCCGTAATCGGCAAGACCGGAGCGGTGCTGCAGGAGCTGGCGCAACGTGAAGGCTTTGCCGGAGACGCACGTATCGAGATCGAGGCGCCCACGGGCCACCAGGACCAGGGAAGCGGCGGCAAGTACGGTTTTCGTGACGCTCCACCAGGGCACGGGGACGTTGCTGCTGGCGTGAACGGCCTCGCCGCACACGACGGCAGTGATGCAGTCTGGCGGGGGCGCCTGGCTTGCGTCGGTCATTACGGGTGCATGTGCTTCCGGGACAAGGCGTCCATCCGCGCTCCGACTGACCTAGGCGAGCAATTTGCCGATATAGGGCGGCAGGTCGAAACTGCCGACGTGGATTTCCGGCGTCCAGTATTCGGATGTGCCGGACAGGCCGGCGGCGGCCGCGCGGGCCCGTATCGTTTCCACATCCTGCCGCCGATACGAGCTGTCCTTGGACGCGAAGCCGAGCGCCATCAGCCCGCCCACATAGGTCGGCACCGCGGCCGCATAGGCGCTGACATGGGGGAAGAACTTGCGGCGGCGCGCGCTCGTCTGGCGCAGCTCATCGGCCTGCATGAACGGCACGCCGCACTGGTTCACCACCAGGCCGCGCGGCGTCAGGATGCGCGCGCAGTCGGCGTAGAACGCATCACTGAAGAGGACCTCGCCCACGCCCGCCGGATCCGTGCTGTCCACGATGATCACGTCGAAACTTTCCGTCGCGGCGTCGCGTACATAGGCGATACCATCGCCCACGATCACCTGAGCGCGCGCGCTGGTCCACGCAGCGCCGCCGATATCGGGCAGGAGCGCGCGCGCGAGGCGGATGACCTCGCCGTCGATCTCGACCATCGTTGCGGACTCGACATTGCCATGCATCAGGACGCGGCGCAGCACGCCGCCATCGCCGGCGCCGATTATCAGCACCCGGCGCGCATCGCCATGTTCGAGGAGCGGCACGTGGCCGAGCATCTCCTGGTAGATAAACTCGTCACGCTCGGTGATCTGAACGCAGCCATCCAGCACCATTACCCGGCCATGCGACGCGGTGTCGAAGATGACGATGTCCTGGAACGCGCTGGTGACGCGGGCCAGTTCACACGTGACCTGGAAGCGTTGTCCCCAATTCGGATACAGCGTCTCTTCAAACCACATGGCGGCTACTCCGTAAGCAAGAAAGCAAAGACTTCCTTTCCTGAAGAAGCAGCAAAAAAGACGTTGCGCCGCAGCCGCAGACAATCAGCCGGCGGCAGCGGAGCAAAAGTGTTTTGCTTCTTTGTCTTCAGAAAACAGAGCTTGCTTGCTTACTCTACCCGCCCGCGACGCTGCTCGCCCACGTCCGTGCGCTCCGGATGGAACGCCGCCTGCAGCACGGGTATCGCACGGCGGGGATCGCACGCGCCGCACATGAAAATGTCGATCGCCGCGAAATCACGTTCCGGCCACGTATGGATGGAGATGTGGCTCTCCGCCAGCACCACCACGCCCGACACGCCGCCATTTGGCGTGAAGTGGTGGAAGTGGCTGTGCAGAATCGTCGCACCTGCAATTATGGCACCCTCGCGCAGCGCGCGATCGATCAGCTCCGGCTGATCGAGGTTCCGCGCGCCCCAAAGATCGATGAGAAGGTGCGTGCCGGCAAACTTCATGCCGTCCTTCTCAACGAAATAGTCCGTTCGCTCCTCTCCGCCATGCGTGGGAAAGGATGCAACTTCGTTCTGGCAATCGCTCGGGAAATCCGAGACCATCCCCAGCTGAGCAAGTGCGTTCATCACGTACCCCCAAACCAGTAGATGACCTGTTGGGCTTTCGCCCCCTTGGGCCGGGATGCGTGAAATAGGGTCCACCCCCCCCCTACGCAAGCTAAATGTTGTAGTCCGCCAAAGATTTCTCCGGAACGGCGCAGGCAGCAGGTGCAGCCGTCATCTGGCAGCAGCAACCGTCAACGCAGCGGGCAGAGCACGTATTGCCGCAAGCTCGCCTGCCGCGCGCGGCAGATCGGCCACCTGGCCCACCGGCTCGGCTGTCAGCACCGCGAATAATCCGGCGTTTGCACTTCCGGCAAAGAGAGAACCGTAGGCCGTTCGCATTGCGCGCAGCCCCGCCATGTCGCCTGCTTCGCTGGCGTCGCGCGCAGCACGCAGCGCCAGGCTCCGCCTGGCTTCCGCCGGGCCCGGCGCGTCGGCTCCCTGGCGAAGCACCTGCTCGGCGCCGCCCCAATCATGCGAAGCCTCGCGCAGCCCAGCCTGCGCTTCAACGGCCCGGGTGTCGTTGTAGGCGGCCAGCGCCGACAATGCGTCCGCCGTGCGGCCGGCACGGGCCAGCAGGCTCGCGCGCAGCAAGGCGCGGCGTTCAGCCAGGTCGGCGCTGGCCGGCTGGCCGCCGGCGCGGTCCAGCACGTCCAACGCGCCGGCAACATCCGCCCGGTCCGCCAGCAGGCCGGCCAGGCGCAGCCCCAGCTCGGGTTCGGCCGGCCCGCCGGCTGCCCGGGCCAGCATCCGGCGCAGGATCGGCTCGGCCCGGTCCGGCAGATCCAGCGCCAGCAGCTTGTCCGCCAGCACCGGTGACAGGGTTGCTTCGGCGGTGGCGGCGCCAAGCACCTGCGAGGCATCGTCCGCCAGCGCCATAAGGTCCAGCGCACCGAGCCTGGCCGCCTTGTCGGCGTGCAGCAGTGCCGACACCACGGCCACCTCGGCTCCGTGCACCGTCTCGTGCGACTCCGGAAACAGCGTCTCGGTCTCGCGCAGCAGGGACAGAGCGGGGCGCCAGTCCCCTGCTTCGGCGTGCAGGGCGGCGGCGCGCAGCCGGACGCGCAGCTCGCGCTCGCCACCGCGCCAGGCATAGACCTGCTTGTCCAGCAGGGCGGCCGCGGCTGCCTGGGTCAGCTTGCCGGCGGCCAGGCGCTGCTCCACGGCCAGTTCCGCCGCCTGCGCACGGGCCAGCCTGTCGCGGCCGGCCGACACGCGGTCCAGCAGGCGCAGCGCATCTTCGGGCTTGCCCTGTCGCTGCAGCAGCCCGGCGCGCGACAGATCCAGCGAGGCGTCGGGCTCGGCAGCCAGCAGCTCGGCGAGCGGCTTGTCCTGTCCGCCACGCGCCAGCAGCGCGGCCACGGCCGGCAGAAGCCTGCGGCGCAAGCCTTCCGGGTAGGCGAGCAGGAGCCGCCAGCGCGCGCCCACGGCAGCAGCCGAGGCAGCCTGGTCTGTGCTCCACAGGCCGCGCCACAGCGCCGCTTCGTCACTGTCGCCCAGAGTGGCGGCATCGAACCCCACGGGCGGAGAGGCGGCTCCGCCGGCTTGGGCCGACAGCCATGCGGCGATGGCGGACAGGCCACGCCATGTCGGGTCACGCATGACGGAGGGATCGTCGGTCGCCGCCACCTGCAGAACGGCGGCAGCCTCCGCATCCAGGCCGCAGGCGAGCATGGCTTCGGCGACGTGCAAGCGCGGCGCCGCACGTGCGGCGAGCGGTGTGGTTGCGGCATCACGCAGCGCGCCAGCCAGGCGGGCGTGCAGCAGCGGTGCGGGCTGCCCCGGGAAGTCGAACCGCCGGGTCATCGCGCGGCCGTCCTCGCGCACGGCGGACAGCGAGTCCGGCCAAAGCAGCGCCAGCGCCGGCGGCGCGTCCGCCAGCAAGTCGAACCCTGCCTCCTTGCCGGCCAGCTTGACGCGGTCCGAGAGCGGCTGGACCACCACGCCCTGCCAGCTTGGCAGCAAAGCCCATTCCGCGGCGCGGTGCGGCGACACCACGCGCTGGCCCGCCCCACGCTGGGTGCCGACGAGAAGGTGGCCGCCAGTGGCGTCATCTTCCACGGCCACCACATGGCCCGCGCCGGCGGCGGCCAGCGACAGCACGCCGGCATGGGCGGTGCCGGTGATCAGCTGCAGCGGACCCGGTTGCGTGGCGAGCGTCAGTTGCCAGCCGGTGTCCCGGCGCACCAGGCGCGGCGTGACGCCTGCCTTCACCCGCAGGCGCAGCTCGCTGCCGTCCGGCAGCAGGCGCTCGGTGGCACCGCCGAACATCTGGTCGTCCTTCAACTGGCTCAAATCCAGCGAAACCGGCGAGTCCAGCACCACGCGCAGCTCGCCGTTGCGGGTGAACGCGGCCGCGCCGGTCAGCTTCGCCGCCGGCAACAATATGGACGGGCCGCCAAGTGTGCCGTCCTCGGCCAGCAAGGTGACCGACGGTGCAACGGGGCTTGCCTGCTCCTGCACCGGGGGAGGTGCCGGGTTTGCCGGGTAGGACGGCGGCGGTGGGAGCACGGCTGGCGGGACGACGGGCGGCACTGGGCTCGGAACAACCCTGGCCGGCGGCTGGCTGGGGCGGCCTGGGCGCGGCTCGGCCAGCATGGAAGGGCGGAACTGCCCGGCCGGCAGCGGCGAGGCGCCGGCATCCACATCGATGATGATACGGTCCGCCAGCACGTGCACGCGCGGCCGCGCGCCGGGTGCAAGGGACATTAGAACGTGGCCCGGCGAGGCCGATACCGCACGCACCCAGGAGCCCGGCGTTCCCTGCAGCTCGGAAGCCGCCTCGCCGCTGGCAGGCGGCAGGTCCACGCACAGCATCGAGCCATCCTGGCGCATGGCCAGCCCCGGCCCTGGCCGCGCCAGGATGACCACACGGTCGGCGCTGCCGTTGCGCAGTTCCTGCACCAGCGGGGGGCGCGCCCAGGCACCGCCGCCGGCCAGCCATGCTGCCGCCCCGCCCAGGGCGGCGCGGCCGATCCGCCGGCGCCAGCTCAATCGAAGCTGGCCAGCAACGCGTCGATGTCAGACTGGCCCATGGCGGCGTCGGGGAGTTGCGGGCCGTTCAACAGCTGCTCCGGCCCGGGCGGCTCCCGCGACACCCGCGCGAGGCCGCCTTCCGGCGAGAACACGCCTATCATGTGCGCAACCTTGCGTTCGATGGCCTGCAGGGCGGCCACGATCTTGGTGATACGCTGACCGGTGATGTCCTGGAAACTGCAGGCCTCATAGATGCGTGTGACGGCATCCTGAAGCGTCTGCGCGTCCTCGCGGCCCAGGCGCACCATCATCGCTTCCAAATCTTCGCAGGATTCCAGGATACTGTTGGTGGCCGTGGCCGTGTGCGTGACGATGGCGTCCAGCTCGTCGGTGGCCGATGGGATGTGGCTGGCGGTTATGTCATCGGCGCCCATCGCCGCGATTTCGGACCGCGTGCTGGCGACGGTTGCGGCCAGGTCTTCGATTTCGATCAGCAATGCCGCCTCCGTGGCGCTCGGCGTGCGAGCGCCCAAAATTGCACGTACCCGCTCGGCAACTGCCACCACCTGCTTCTGCGGAGCACCGGAGGAGGCTTTGGCGGGCCGGTTGAGGGCGGCACCCGCGCCCCTGTCCAGAGTCGCGTGTTCACGCATGGGCCAACACCTTCTCGATCTTCTCGCGAAGCGTTTCCGCGTTGAACGGTTTGACGATGTAGTTCGACACGCCCGCCTGCTTGGCGGCAACGACGTTTTCCGTCTTGCTCTCTGCCGTGATCATGATGAACGGCGTGGCACGCAGCCGGGTGTCCTGCCGCACCTCCTGCAGCAACTCCAGGCCGGTCATCGGCGCCATGTTCCAATCGCTGATCACCAGGCCGTAATTGCCGGTGCGCAGCTTGCTCAGCGCCTCCGCCCCGTCGGATGCCTCATCGACATTGTTGAATTCGATCTGCTTGAGCAGGTTGCGTATGATGCGTAGCATCGTCTTGTAGTCGTCCACGATCAGGACGTTCATCGATTTGTCGATCGCCATGACTAAGCCTCAACCTTTCGGAACTGTATTGGGTGCCGCCGTTTCAGGCGGCGTGATCGCGCGGGTGCGCATCTCGGCCAGCAACTGGGTCGCCAGCCGTGCCCGGTCCGGCTGCATGGCGGCCAGCACAGGAGCGGCGCGCCGCTCCTGCATACGGTCCAGCACCTGCAGCAGAACCTGCATGTCCAACGCATCGAAGATCGCGGCGGCCTCGCGCGGCTTCATCGCCTCATAGGTCTTGACAAGGCCAGCCCAGTTCTCCGCCCGGCGCGTCTGCCTGCCGGCTTCCAGACTTTCCAGCCGCGTCTGCAGAGCGGTAAGCTGCGCCACGCGCTCTTCCAGCCGCTTGTCCGCAGCCGCCAGCTCCGCCGCGCGCTGGTCCAGAACGCGCGCCCTCTCGTCGAGTGCTGCGCGGCGTTCGCGCAACGACATCAGCACCGCACGTTCGCTGTCGCTCATCGGCGGCGCGGCCGGCGCCGCAGCGGGCACGCCCAGTACAGCCGGCCGCCCGGCGCCTGCAGCATCGGCGGGTTTCGCCGGCGCGGGTGCGGGCGCTGCCTGTGCAGCCATGGCACCTGGCTCCTCGGCTGCCGCCTGCACGAGGGTTACGGATTTCACCACCAGCAGCGCGGACATCGCACCGATCGTGGTCGTCAGCAGGCGTGGTGCTTTCAGCCGCATGTCAGCGCGCCGTGCGCAGCGCGCGCATCAGCTCGCGCTCGGCCTGGCTGCGTAGAACGGGCGCCGGGACGCTCTCCGGCATCGCTTCGGCGAGCGCCGGCGCGGCCGGGGCGGTCTGGCTTGGCGCGAAGGCCAGACCATCCCCGAACATGCGCGCGGAACGGACGGCGTGCTCCAGCCGCTCGGCAAGCTTGTCGCTTCTATCTGCCAGGAAGTTCAGGTCGTCACGCAGCCGCTGGCCTACCTCGATCTGCCGCGCCATCTGCCGCCCCGCGCCGTCCGCAGCGCTGCGCAGGCGTTCGATGCCGCTTTCGGCCTGGCGCGTGCTTTCGTTGAACCCCTCCACCAGCTCCTCCAGCACCGCCCTGTCCCGTTTCAACACGCCGAGCGCGCGTTCCAGCCGGATCGCATGCACAAGTGTTGCGGCAAGCAGGATCAGCAGCGCCGATTCCAGCAGCCATTGCGCATTTCCCATCATGCGCGCGCCAGGTTATCAAATGGTTGAACCGGCCCGGCCGGCGCCTTGCATGCGTGTTTCATTCCGGCGCCGCCAGCGCACCGCGCTCAAGCGACCCATCGATGCGCACCGCCACGTGGTTTTTGCGCCGCCCGACCTGTGCCTGGAACAGCTTCACCGTCCCGCAGCGTACCTGCACGGCCGCGCCTGCCGAGGTGTTCAGCAATATCCGGTCGCCAGGCTTGAACGCCACCACGTCGGAGAGGCGCATCATCTGTTCGTCCAGCACCACGTCCAGCGTGATGTCGGTGCTCCACAGCTCCTCGGCCAAATGCGTCTCCCAAATGGAGTCGCGGCCGAATTTTTCGCCCATGAATTGCTGCAGCAGCAATTCGCGCACAGGCTCCAGCGTTGCGTATGGCAGCAGCAGCTCCATGCGGCCGCCACGGTCCTCCATGTCTACGCGCAGGCGCCCCAGCACGGCTGCATTGGAAAGCCGGGAGATCGCGGCGAAGCGCGGGTTCACCTCGAGCCTTTCAAAGCGGAACGTCACCGGGCAGATCGGGTCGAAACTCGCCGACAGATCAGCCAGCACCACCTGTATCAGCCGCTCCACCAACGTGCGCTCGATCGTGGTGTAGGGCCGGCCCTCGATGCGCATCGCCGCCGTGCCGCGGCGCCCGCCCAGCAGCACGTCCACGATCGAGTAGATCATCGCGCTGTCGATGACCATCAGCCCGTAATTGTCCCACTCCTCGGCCTTGAATACGGCGAGCATAGCGGGCAGCGGTATCGAGTTGAGATAGTCCCCGAAACGTAGCGAGACGATGTTGTCGATCGAGACTTCCACGTTGTCACTGGTGAAGTTGCGCAGGCTGGTGGACATGATGCGCACCAGGCGATCGAAGACGATCTCCAGCATCGGCAATCGTTCGTAGGACACCAGCCCGGAGCTGATGATGCGCTGCATGCCGCTGACCGCCTCGCCGCCGCCGGGCGCGTCATCGAAGCCGAGCAGGCTGTCAATCTCCGCCTGGTTGAGCACGCGCGCGGGCTCGGCGGCCACCACGGTCTCATCCTCGAGCTCGGCGCCCCAGGCGGCCGCGAGCGCATCCTCCTCCTCGCTCATTCGATTATCATTTCGACGAACAGCACGTCCGTCACCCTGGCCGGCGTGGCGGCCAGCGACGCGCGGCTTATGAACTCCTCTCGCAGGCGATAGCTGCCTTCGGAACCGCGCAGCTCTTCAGGCCGCATGTCACGCAGATAGGTCTGGAACATGTCCTGTATGCGCGGCATCGCCGCCGCTACCGCCGGCTCGTCCGAAGCGGCTGCCACTTCCAGTTTCGCGTGCAGCTTCATGTAGCTCGGCCGTTTGCCGGGCACGTTCAGGTTGCTGACGATCTCCGGCACGTCCACATATATCGGCGGCTCCGCCTTCGCTTCGGCGGCCGATGCGCCGGCGCGGGGCGCACCGGCGCCGTGCCCCAACATCTTCGGGATCACGCCGCTGAACCAGCCGCCGGCAGCTACAGCGATCAGCAGGACAGGCACGGCAAGCAAGAGCTTCTTGCCACCTTTTTTCTTGGGTTCCGCGTCCGGGGATGCGCCGTGATCTGCCATGCGCAGATGTTACGGGGGCGAGGTTAATCTTCGATGAATTGCGGCCCGCGGTGCTGCCTGAAGCAAGCAGGACCCTCTTTTTTGAAGAGGGAGCGAAAGATTTGAAGAGCGAGCGAACGACTTTTGCTCCTTCGCTGCAGTCGCACCCGACACTTCCTAAACAGACGAGTCCGCCGCAAATGCGGCAAAATCAAAGTTTTTTGCTTCTTTTTCAAAAAAGAAGGCCTTGCTTCCTCCCCTACGTCGGAACCTGCAGCTTGCCCAAAGACTCCTCCAGCTCCTGAAAGCTCGGCATGAACTCGTTCGGCACCATCTTGCGGCCTGTCTCCACGCTGACCTGCGGCGCATTGCCGTGCAGATGTGCCACCAGAACCGCGCGTATCACGTCGCTGTAGCGTGCGTCGCCGGTCACGATACCCTTCATGCGAGACGCGCACGGTGCGGCGACCCCATAGGCCAGCAGCACGCCCAGGAACGTGCCGACGAGGGCGCCACCGATCATCTCGCCCAGCACCGCCGGCGGCTCGTTGATGTGGCCCATGGTCTTGATCACGCCCAGAACGGCCGCCACAATCCCCAGCGCCGGCAAAGCGTCCGCCATCGTCTGTATCGCGTGGCTGCCGTGCAGCTCCTCGTTCAGCGTCTTCTTCAGCTCGCGTCCCATCAGGTCTTCGATCTGGTGGGGATCGTCGGCGTTCATCCCCATCATGCGCAGGTAGTCGCACACCAGCGCTGTGGTGTGATGATCGGCCAGGATTTTCGGGAAATGCTTGAAAGCCGTGCTTTCCTCAGGCTTTTCGATGTGCGGCTCCAGCGCCATCGCCCCGCGCTGGCTGGCCAGCTTGGTGAAGAAGAACAGCAGGGAGAGCAGCTCCACATACTCGGTTTTCTTGTAACGCTCGCCCTTTAGGATCATGCTGAAACCGGCAAGCGTGTGCTTCACGCCGGTCATCGAGTTGGCCATGATGAAGGTGCCGATCGCGGCACCCAGGATTGTCAGCAACTCGAACGGCATCGAAGCCATCAGCGGTCCGATGGCGCCGCCGCTGGCGATAAAGCTGCCGAACACGCAGGCCAGCAGGAAGCCCAGTCCGCCGAGGGTCAGCATCGCGCGCTCACTGCACGGAAGGTGCTGATCGGATCAGCAATATGGCGATCCGGCGGTTGGGTGCGGCCTCCGGCGAGGCCGGAAGCAGCGGGTCGCGGTCCCCATGTCCGGTCACGTCCTTTATACGCGCATCCGGCAGCCCGGCCTCTGTCAGGATGCGGCGCGTCGCGTTGGCACGGTCGGCAGACAGGTCCCAGTTCGTCCGCCCCGCCCCGCCCGCATACGGCGCGGAATCCGTGTAGCCGGCGATGGCCACGCTTTCGTGCAGCCGGGTCAACGTCGGTACCAGGCGCGCCAGCACGGCCCGCGCCCGCTCGTTTGGTTCCGGCGAGCCATTGGCGAACATCGGCAGGCCGTCCGAATCACGTATCTGCACGCGCAATCCTTCCGGCGTGAGGTCGATCGCAAGCTGGCGCGCCAGCGGCGCAAGTTCGGGGTCGGCGGCCACGGCGCGCCGCATCTCGTCAGCCGCCTGGGCGAAACTTGCCTGCTCCATCCTGCGCGCGTCCTCACCCGAGCGCCGCGCCTGCTCTGCGTCCGCTGCCGAGCGCGCCTGCGCGGCTTGCGGGCTCGTGCGCGCCTGCGCCGCCTCGGCCGCTTCGTCCGGGGTGGCACCCGGCCGGCCGGGCCCGGCCTGTGCCTCGGCATGCACGGTCCGCGTCGCCAGCGTGTCGCTGCCGTCGTCATCCTCATCGACCGGCGGCGCGTTGGCGTTCATCACGGCCACTGTACCCCTGTCAGAAATCGCCAGCCCTTCGGTGAACGGCGAGGCGCCACCAAGCGGCCGGCCCGTGCCGGACCGCTGCACGCTTACGCTGGCGCTGGGGGCGAAGTAATCCGCCAGGCCGCGCCGCTGCGCTTCTGTCGTGGCGTTCAGCAGCCACATCAGCAGGAAGAACGCCATCATTGCGGTAACGAAATCGGCGTACGCGACTTTCCAGGCACCGCCGTGATGGCCTTCCTCCACCACCTCCTCACGACGGATGATGGTGATGCCCTTTGCCTTGCTCTTGCCCATCCGGAACCACCGCGGCTGCACGCCATGGTGGTTGTGGCACGGCAGCTCTTAAGAGCGCTCTAATGCCGCGGGTGCGAAGGGACGAAATCCACACCCGTTTTCGGAACAGCCGGAACACTGCCCGCACACGCGCGGACGCAACGAACAGGCCAGCACTCGCTCAGGACATCTTGCCCGGCCGATGCCGGGCTCCAGGCAAAACCACACCGTACGGCATCGCCGGCCCCGCAATCACCCGATAAAGCCTGTATGTCTCGGCCATTCGGCCGCCCCTGCCCCGTTCCACCGTGCCCAGGGGAGTGATGGACAGCCAGGGCCGCGAGTCGGGCGGGCCGTATTCGCGCTCGCTGCGGACCAGAATACCAGTCTGCCCGGACAGCCTGGCCGGTGGCAGATCAAACAGCGCCCACCGGCGTTCCAGCCCCACCATCGGGCCGTGCATGCGGAACGCCAGTTCGCTCGCCAGGCCATACTCGTCGGCCACCACGAATGCCGCCTGCGACCCGGCGGCGGCCACATAGGCCTCGCCTGCCAGGTCCTGCCAGCCGGCCAGCCGTATCAGCGTCGGATCGGCTGCGCGCGGCAACGGCAGCACCCCCCAACCTGCCTGCAGGTAGCACAGCGCCGCCAGGGCCACGCCAAACCCGGACGCCACGCGCCAGAACCGCACCGGCGCCGCGCCCAGGCAGCAGGCGCTGAGCACGGCGCCGGGATAGATCACCGCCGGCCAGTTCGCCTGCACGCGGCCGCCCAGCGCGTGCTCCAGAAAAACCGCGGACGGCACCAGGACCACACAGGCCAGCAACGCCGCTCCCTCGTCTCCGCGGCGTGCCGCGCACCAGGCCCGCCAGGTTCCCACGGCCAGCACGCACGCTGCCAGCGGGCTCGCCAGCCCGAGCTGCCCCGCCACCAGTTCGCCGATGAAGCGCGCAGCCCGGACCGGGTGCCAATCGCCTGTCCGTCCGCCCTGCTTGGCAAAGCTTGCCCAGTGATGCGCCGCGTTCCACGCCAGCACCGGGCAGAACGCAGCCGCGGCCAGTGCCAGGCCGGCCCAGAACTGCCAGCAGCGCCACCTGTGCCGGGCGGCCGGCATCACCGCCAGCCAGGCCAGCACGGACAGACCCAGCAGGGCGGCAGTGTATTTGCTGTCCAGCGCCAACCCCCCGGCGAGCCCGGCCGCCAGCCACCAGCCGGGCCGGCCGGTGCGCAACAGGCGCGCCAGCGCGGCCAAAGCCGCCGTCCAGAAGAACAGCAGCGGCGTGTCCGGCGTCATCACCACCGCCCCCACCCCCACGGCCAGCGTCGCATTCAGCAAGACCCCGGCTGCCACGCCCGCTTGCCGCCCCGGGCACAGATCCTCCGCCGCCCGCGCCAGCAGCAGGGTGCCCAGCAGCGCCGAGACAGGCCCCACCAGCCGGACACCGAGGGCGGTGTCGCCGGCCAGCGCGCAGCCCGCGCGTATCCACAGCGCCACCATCGGCGGGTGGTCCAGGTAGCCGGGGGCCAGCGCCTTCGACCACACCCAGTAATACGCCTCGTCCGCCGATAGCGGCGCGCGCGCGGCCACGAGCAGGCGCACTGCGGTCAGGCTCAGCAGGCCGATGCGCCACCAGTAGGTGGAGCGGGGAATCAATGGAGCGAGCAAGGAAGCAGTTCTTTTTTGAAGAAAAGAACCAAAAAACTTTTGTCTCCGTCACATGCGCGTCGCTGAAGCGTGCGTATCGACGCCACGCGACAGCACAGACAAAAGCTTCTTGCCTCTTTTTCTCGAAAAAGAAGACCTTCCTTGTTCTTCCCTACTCCCACTCGATCGTGCCCGGCGGCTTGCTAGTCACATCGAACACCACACGGTTGATGCCGCGCACCTCGTTGACGATCCGCCCCGCCACCCGCGTCAGGAACCCCATGTCGAACGGATACACGTCCGCCGTCATGCCGTCCGTGCTGGTCACCGCGCGCAGGCCGCACACCTGGTCGTAGGTGCGGTAATCGCCCATCACGCCTACGCTGCGCACCGGCAGCAGCACGGCGAAAGCCTGCCAGATTGCGTCGTACAGCCCGGCCGCGCGTATCTCCTCCAGATATATGGTGTCGGCCCGGCGGAGTATGTCCAGCTTCTCCGTGGTCACCTCGCCCGGAATGCGTATCGCCAGGCCTGGCCCCGGGAACGGATGGCGGCCGACGATCGCGTCGGACAGGCCAAGCTCGCGCCCCAGCACGCGGACCTCGTCCTTGAACAGCTCGCGCAGCGGCTCCACCAGCTTCATGCGCATCCGCTCCGGCAGGCCGCCCACGTTGTGATGGCTCTTGATCGTCACCGACGGCCCGCCGGTCACCGACACGCTTTCGATCACGTCCGGGTACAGCGTCCCCTGCGCCAGGAAGTCCGCCCCGCCGGCGCGGGCGGCCTCTTCCTCGAACACCTCGATGAACAGCCGGCCGATCGTCTTGCGCTTGGTCTCGGGGTCGGTCACCCCGGCCAGCGCGCCCACGAACAGGGCGCTTGCGTCACGATGCACCAGCTTCACGTGGAACCGGTTGCCGAACGTCTCGACAACCTGCTCGGCCTCGCCCACACGCAGCAGGCCGTGATCGACGAAGATGCAGGTCAGCCGGTCGCCTACCGCCTCGTGCAGCAGCATGGCCGCGACCGAGCTGTCCACGCCGCCGGACAGGCCGCAGATCACCCGGCCGTCGCCCACCTGCTCGCGTATCCGGGTGATCGCCTGTTCGCGGAACGCCGCCATCGTCCAGGCGCCGTCGCAGCCGCACACGTCGCGGGCGAAGCGGTGCAGCAATGCGGCGCCGTGCGGCGTGTGCACGACTTCGACGTGGAACTGCGTGCCGTAAATATGCCGCGCATCGTCTGCGATGACCGCGAACGGCGCGCCCTCGCTGCTGGCGACCGCCCGGAAGCCGGCGGGCAAAGCGGTCACCCGGTCGCCGTGGCTCATCCACACCTGCTCGCGTCCGCCCGCCTGCCACACGCCGTGGAACAATGCGCAATCGCCCGTCACATCGACATAGGCACGGCCGAACTCCCGGTGGTCGCTGCCCTGCACGGTGCCGCCCAACTGGGCCACCAGCAATTGCTGGCCGTAGCAGATGCCCAGCACAGGCAGGCCAAGCTGCAATATCGCCGGGTCGGATAGCGGTGCGCCGGCGTCGGCGACGCTGGCTGGCCCGCCCGACAGGATCAGCCCGCGCGGCGCCCAATCCAGGATGCGGGAAGGCGAAGCTGTGAACGGCCAGATCTCGCAGAACACACCTGCCTCACGCAGCCGCCGGGCGATGAGCTGGGTGAGCTGGCTGCCGAAATCCAGAATCAGGATGCGGCTTGTGGTGGCTACGGGTTGCATGGCCACATCCAGCACAGCAGGGGGTGAACTCGCAAGGGACTGGCGGAGGCGGTATCGCCCGCTTGCCGTTAACTGCCAGTTAATACAATCCAGCTTGGCTGATGGCCTGAATGTTAAAAAACCGTAGCTCTGGTCTTTTCGACGGAACACTCTATAACAAATGTAGTCACAAGCCTGTCATCTAAAAAATCATAACGTGCTCTAACCAATAAAGACACGGATAAGCCGCGCACACACGCAGGGGTTGAAATGGCTGCACGACCAGAAGTTTTCACCCGTCATCCGGGTGCTCCGCCTGTCAGCCCCGATTCCGAGCTGCGCCCGGCGGCTTTGGTCCTGCCGCTGCGCCGGACGGATTCGCAGGGCCGCAAGCTGGTCGACCAGACGTCGGGTGACCGCCTCGGCCCGGCGCAGGGCCTGGTGATCGGCCTGGTTCTCAGCGCCGCGTTCTGGCTGGCCATCGTGGCCCTCGCCTGGGCCGCCACCCGCCACTGACATACTGAGGCAACGCGGCTGAGCGCCTGTCCGGCGGCCACTCGTTGTCAAGCGGCATCTGCCAGCGGCTGCAGATGACGGTTTGCGGCGGTGACGTGGCGGCCGCTCAGCGCCGCCGGAATACCCGCAGGTAATCCACGCTGTAATCCCAACCCGCACCCTCGTCCTGCATCCCGGTCATGTCCGTACCCTTGAGGGACATTCCTATCTGGTTGGTGATCAGTATGTGCGCCGGCGGGGCGCGCCAGAGGTAATGGCACCGCTGGACCACCTGCCCGTCCAGCAGCCAGACCGGCATGTCGGCCTGCCAGTCCAGCGCAAAGACGTGATAACCCTCCGAAAAGTCGATCCCCGGATCGTATTCGCCACCTGCGAATTTCGACATCAGCACTTCATTGCCGAAATCCTGCGGACGTCCTGCATCTTGCAGATGCGCCGTCATGCGAAGCGGCCGCGGCCGTCCTTGCCAGTCGAAGAACTCGAAAATGTCGATCTCCGGCGGCCAGGGCGTGGCGGAAAAATGCCCGTCCGGGTATTCCACGCCGGGATTCAGCCAGAATGCCGGCCAAGTGCCCAGGCCGCGCGGTAATTTCGCGCGCATTTCCACCACCATGCCCTCGGTGACCGGGATCAGTGCCCGCAACATGCCGGATTCGATGCCGCCCGGCCGCAAGCCGCCGCCCGCCGGCACGCGGCCTTTCAGCGCCAGATGATCCGCGCCGAACACGTGCAGCGAGCGCGGGTCGCCTTCCGGATAATCCCGGTGCTTGGACCAGTAGGAGTCCAGACCGTCCAGCCGGCCTTGATCGTAGATGTAGCGGAACCGGAAATGCTTGCGCAGATCGGCCATGTCGCGGACCGTGGCGTCCGCGCGCGCGTTGCCGAAGCGGTAATCGGCGAGCACGTCGAAATTGCCGGTGCCGCCGAGCGGCAGGAGTATCGCGGAGCCCAGGCCGGCGAGCACGGTTCTTCTGGTGACGTCAGGCATCAGGTGAGCCGGGCTGCTGCAAGAGACCGGGCCGCGCGGACGCTCTGCCCGACGCAACGGCGGCGGCCGTGAAGACTGGCAAGCGCGACAACCCCATCACGGGCCGCTGACGGGATCGTCCTGCAGGCATGCCTCGAACAACCGCTCCGCTCGGACGGACCTGAAAGCATGACAACCGTTTTGGCCGATGTGGCATGCGGGAAAGCAGTTCTTCCAAAAGCGCTCAAGCCGGTTCTGCGAGGCGCAGCCATCAATCAGAAATGCCGCTCGTACACCTTGACCACGTCACCCGGCGCCAGGAACGAATGGGGCGTGATCTTGCCCTCCGTCGCAGCCCCGCCCACCGTGCGCACGTCACCCGCGTAAGCCTCTACTGCGCGATAGGTGAAGCCGCCTGCAACCGCCACGGCCGTCAGCATGGTCATACCCGGGGAGTAGTTGTACTGCCCCGGCTTGCTCACCTCGCCCAGCACGAAGATCGGCCGATACGCCAGCACCTCGACGGACACTCTCGGATCCTTGAGGAATTTGCGCGAGGACAGCGTGTCTTCCAGCTTCGCCGCGAACTGTGTCGAGGTCAGACCGCCGGCGGTGATGTTGCCGACCAGCGGCACCGCGACCTGGCCCTGGTCGTCCACGTGAAACTGACCGCTGAGCTGGTCGGACCCGAAGGTGATCACCCGTATCTGGTCGCCGCCGCCGAGCCGGTAGGCGCCGGGCGTGTAGTCCGCAAGCGGCGGCAGATCGGCACCAGGCGAGCAGCCCGATGCCGCCAGCGCAAGCAGGAGGACCAGGCGGCCGGCAAATGCAGCACGCCGTCCTCTATTGCAGGAAGCCTCGCCAGCAAGCGCGCGGGTAGGAAAGGATCGTGTCGGCATCAGGGTCTCCCGGCAATGGGCTAAAGAGCGAGGCGCAAGGTCAGGCGGAACGTGTTCTCGGAATAGTTGCTGCCGAAAACCTCGCCATTGGTCAGGAACCCTTCGGGCGAGACGGCGCCGCCGCTGCTGCTGTTACGGGTCGAGAACGTGTAGTCGGCCGCGAGGCGGACGTTGCGGTTCAGGGAATACGAGGCGCCCAGGCCAGCGGTGAGGAAGTTCTCGTGTCCGCCGCCGGTGCCGTTCACGGCGCGGCCGTAATCGTCGAGATAGAAGGTGCCATGCGCGCTGAACACCACATTGCGCAGGAATTCGTGGTCCAGCTGCAGCTTCAGTGCCGTCTCGGTGTATCCGACCGTCGCTTCGGCGGCGGAATCCTCGATATAGCGCGCGGCGGAGCCGGTAACGGTCGTCAGCCCCGTGGGCGTCCAGGTGACGGCACCTTCCACGATCGGCGCCTGCACGGACCGGTAGGCGGCGCTGGCGGCGAAGCTGCGCTCCTCGTAGCCTGCCAGCAGGCGAAAGCCGATGATGCCGTCCGCATCGTAGGCCAGCCCGCCCAGCACGGAGGCGTCGTTAAAGTTCTGCCTGGGCTGGCCGGGCGGCGACTGGTCGAAATCGGATTGCGTGTCGCGCACGATCACCACCACGCGGCGCCGCGTCGCGAATTCGTAGCTGCCGACCAGCTCGGGTGAGATCGTCACCCTGTCCCGATAGGTCTGCAGGTATTCCTGGCCGCCGACGACGCCGTTGTCGAAATTGAAATAGGACACGTCGATGCCGGGCTGGAGGAAGAACCGCCCGAGATCGATATGGTAGTTCGCCCGCATGTCGTCCACGCGAAAGGCGATCGTCTGGTTTAGGCCCGGCACGTCCAGGTCACGCGGCGTCTGGTTCAGGTTGAGGTGGGTGTAGCCGATGCTCAGCGTGTCCCGCCCGAAATCGTGGCTGCCGCCGAGAGCCGCCGTCCAGTTGGTGAACCCCTGGTTCGATTCTTCCGGGTATTCGAAATCATCCACCGACAGGGCGCCGGCGAACCTGGTATCGGACCACCCGCCGGACGCGTTCACCGATGCGTTCGTCTCGATCAGCGCGCTGCCATGCGCATCGCGCGTGCCGGTCACGTTGTCATCGTAGCCCACGCTTTCCTGCAGCACCGGCGTGATCACGAAGCTGCCCAGGCGGACGCCCTGCGCATCGTATTCCGGATGCTGGCGCGTGGCCACGGTCACGCCGGCCGCCGTGTCATACCCCGGTATTCCCGCGTTGAGGTATTCGTCGATCGCCTGCGCACGCGCTTCCGGCGCCGTGGCAGCCCACAGTGCCATCGCCGCCGGCGGCAGCAGGCCGAGCCTGAGCATTACCCGGAACAAACGCCGCCCCGCCATGTTAACCTGCCGTTGCGGACTGGCCCGGCGCGTTTCTGCGTCCCGGCCCGGCGCCCCCGGCAAGAGAGTACTCGTGTTCAACCCCGCCATCGATCTCGACACACCTTCACCTGCACGGCCCGGGCTGACCGTGGCCCCCGCGGCACTGCGAACGCAAGCGGCCTGTCTGCGTTTCACAACCGTATTGCTTTGCGTGTGCCTGTTCCTGCAGCGCTTCGGCGTGCTGGCCGGTGCCGCGCCGCTCAGCATCGTGGGCCCGATCGGCCTGGCACTCGGCGCCTGGGGCCTGGCGCACGGAACCCTCGTGCTGCACCGTGGCCGCACCGCGCTATATCTCGGCCTGGTGGGGCTGGCGCTGCTGGGCGCAGCCTGGCACGCAATGTCGCCCGGCACGTTCGACGCCTCGCCCAGCACGAACTCGCTGCTGCACTTCCTGGGCATTACCGCGCTGGCCACGCTGAGCTTCGCCGCGCCCGTCGACGAGGACGCTTTCTTCAGCCGCGTGAACCATCTGCTGGCCGTCATCGCCGGCTTGGGCATCGCCCAGTTCGCCGCCCAGTTCGTGGGTTTGCGGCTGTTCGCTTTCACCGGGATAGTGCCGGCCAACCTGCTGCTGGAGCAGGGCTACAACCTGGAGATACCGGTCGGCATAGGCGAGATACTCAAATCGAACGGGCTGTTCCTCATCGAGCCCTCGGTATACTCCCAGTTCATGGCGGTGGGCCTGATGATCGAGGTGCTGACCGCCAGGCGGCCGCTGTATTTCGGCCTGTTCACCGCGGGCATGCTGCTGTCCTTCTCGGGCACCGGCTGGATCGTGCTGGCCAGCTTCTTCCTGTTTGCCGGCGTCCGCATCGGCCCGCAATTCATCAAGGTGGCCATCGTCTCGGCCTGCGCGCTGGGCCTGATCCTGGCCGTCGCCGCCCTGAGTGCGCCGGATTTCGCCGCCGCTCTGTCGGACCGCTTTGGCGAGATCTCCCAGCCCGGCACCAGCGGCCACATGCGCTTCATAACGCCGTTCTGGCTGATGTCGGACGTGCTGGCGCGCGAGCCCTCGGCCTTGCTGGCCGGCATCGGTGCGGGAGTCAGCGAGAAGCTCAGCCTGCCTTACGCGTTCGACGTGAACACGCCGGTGAAGGTGTTCCTGGAATACGGGCTGCCGCTGCTGCTAGCCTATCTGGCGCTGTTCTGGCGCGCGGAACGCACCGCGGTGCAGGGTGCGCTGTTCGTGCCGCTGATGCTGCTGTTCCTGTTCACCGGCGGCTACCAGCAGTTCCCGCCGGTGCTGTTCCCGGTGCTGCTGCTGCTGGCCATCGCCCGCCTGCGCCCCGCTCGCCTGACCGGGCCAGGTGGCTGACGGCATGGACACGCAAGCCGCACCGGACACCGGCGCCAGGCTCGGCCCGCAAGCTATCGAAGCGTTGATACTGCGCCGGCTGGACGCGCTGGGACACAGGCCTGACCTGCTAGACCGCCAAGCCATCGCCGCTTTAGTGGCCGATGCGGGCGGCTCCGGCAGGCGCCTGCGCAGCAGCCTCGCCGCCACGCTGTTCCTGGCCAGCACCGAGAACGCGAGCCAGATCGACGCGGCGCTGGTGCGTCGCGCGCTGGCGCCGGCACGCCCGGCGATCATTCAGCCCGGGCCCACTTCACAGGCCGCCGCTACCAGGCCGAAATGGTTTACCGCCTCGCGTTTCTATCTAGTGGCAGGGCTCGCGGCGCTTGCCGTCTCGCTCACCAACCTGGTGCTGCGGCCACCGCCGAACGAGCCTGCCGCGGTACCCGCGAAGGCAACGCGGGCCGGACCGGAGGCTGGCCCGCCGCCCGCGCCCGCAGCGACGCCGACACCCATGGTTGCCCAGACTAGCCCAACCCCGCCCCAATTATCGCCCCAGACTTCGCCCCAGGCTTCAAGCCAGTCTTCGAGCCAGGCTACGCCGCAGTCACCGACTCGGCAGGAGGCGGCTCCTCCGGCCGCGCCCGTCCTGGCGCCGTTGCCCCCGGCCGTGGCCGTACGTAGCCCGCCGGTGCCGCAATCCAGCCTGCCGGCCGCCGTCGTCACCCTGCCGCCGCTCCCGGCCGGCGCGCCGGCCGCTATCGTTCTGCTCTACCCCGCCCGCGACCCCGGTGCTCTGGATCGGCTGCGGCCGCTCGCCCTGAAGCTGCAGAATGCCGGCATAACCGACATACGCGCCAAGCCGGTTCACGCGCCGCCGCCGCGCCGGGTGATTTCCTATTTTTACAGTGACGACCGGCCGCTGGCGGACACGATCGCCAGGACTCTCTCAGGCAGCGCCTGGCCCAGGCTGGGCAGCAACGCGCTGCAACCCTCGCTTGTGCTACCGCCGCCCGGCCTGCCCGGACATAATCCTGGCACCATCGAGGTGCAGCTGCCATGACGCGGCCGGCGATCCTGGCCGGACGCGCCGGGCCACGCATCGCGGCATGCCTACTGGCGGCCCTGCTCGCCGGCCCCGCATCGGCCGCCTCCCGCACCGACCCGCGCACCCTGTTCAACCAGGCCGTGACAGCCGATCTGGCGGCCACAGACACGGAAGGGAGCGCGCGCGCCCTGGCGCTGTACAGGCAGGCGGCGGATGGCGGCCTGGCGGAAGCCGAGCTGAACGTGGCGGTGATGTACGACAGCGGCCGCGGCACCGCGCGCGATGCCGCCCTGGCCGCAGATTACTACGGCGCGTCGGCCACCGGCGGGCTGGCGCGCGCGGCATTCGACCTGGGTCAGCTCTACGAATCCGGCGACGGCGTGCCGCAGAACCTCGCTTTGGCGCAGGCCTGGTTCGGCCAGGCTGCGGCGGAAGGCCTGCAAGCCGCCGCCAACCGCCCGCCGCATCCAGCCATGAGGCTGCCGGACACCATAGCGGCTCCGGTCAACCGCTATCCGCCCGATTCGGCCAGCCTGCCCGTGCCTGTGGGCGGGCTACCGCTGGTGTGGACCGCCGCCGCCACGCCCGCGCCCGCCGCCTACTTCGTCCAGGTCATGCGTATCGAGGGCCGCACCGCATCGGTGGTCTTCACCACCACCACGGACGTGTCCGCCGTTCGCATGCCGGCACCGCATCCTGGCCGCTACGCCTGGCGGGTGTTCGTCATCTGCCCTTCTTTGGGGCGCTACGTGCCGTCTGGCTGGGCCGGGTTTTCCCTGAGCTGAGCCGCGGCGCCGGGTGTCTCGACTGCCGTGCGGCTATCGTGCCTTGCGCTCCAGGCGCGCAAGTATGGCCTCCTCTATCGCGAGGTGCCCTTCCATCGTCACGATCAGGTCACGGGCAGTGTCCAGATAGGTGGAAGGCCCGTGTAACGACAGATCCGCGATGATGCGCGTCTGTGCCAGGATGTGCTGCCGGCTCCGGGCCACGTTCGCCCGCATCGCCGTGAGATACGCCGCAGCGTCCGTCGGCACAGGGCAACTGGCTTTGCGCGACATCCGGGGTTCCGCCTGCGGAGATGATGCGAACGCCGCGCGGGCCACGTTCGGACCGAGTCCGCCACGCGGCCGGACACCAAGCAGGTTTGGTGGGCACTGTAGGGATCGAACCTACGACAAGCTGATTAAGAGTCAGCCGCTCTACCAACTGAGCTAAGTGCCCTGCCGTCTCGGGAGGCGGCGTGATAGCAGGGCCGCACGGCGGAAGAAAGGCCCCACGCGCGAAAAACCGCGGTGGACGGTCCTACAGCTCGTCCACCCGCTCTACCCCGGTGATCATCTTCAGCGCCTGCCGCAGCCGCGGCGTCACCGCGAAGCGGCCAGGCAACGCGATCTCCACCTCCTGGCCCTCCAGCATGGGCATCAGGCTGATCGTGCCGCGTCCGCGCCCCTCACGCTCCAGCAGAGCGCGTATGTGGGGCACGGCTTCGGTCTGCTTCAGCCAGATACGCATGCCGGCGCCGGCATCGGCGGCGGCGCGTTCCAGCGTGGTCACGTCCTGGGCGGTGATGCGCAGCGCCTCGCCCTCGATGCGTATGTCGGCGGTCACCAGCAGCGGCGCGCCGGCGGTCAGATGGGGCCGGGCGGTGCCCAGGACCTCGCTGAACAGCGTGATCTCGCAGGACCCCACGGCGTCCGAGATGGTCACCCACGCCATCCGGCTGCCGGTCTTCGTGGTGCGCTCCTTGGACCCCGCCACGCAGCCGGCGATGCGCACCCGGGCGCCGCCCGCCTCCGCGCGCGCCTGCAACGCCGTGGTGGGCACGGCACCCAGGCGCTTCAGCAGGCCGGCGAACCCGTCCAGCGGGTGCGCGGTCAAATGGAAGCCGATCGCCTCGGCCTCGTAGCCGAGCTTCTCCATGTCCGGCCAGTCCTCCACGGCGGGCAGGCGCAGCCGCTCCGGCTCGCCGCCGCCGAACAGGCCGATCTGGCCGCTGCTCGCCTCCTCGGCGCGGGCCAGCGCGCTGCGCCAGATCGTCTCGGCCCCGGCGAACAGCCGCGCGCGGTTGGCGTCCAGCGTGTCGAAAGCGCCGGCGCGCGCCAGGTTCTCGATCTGCATCTTGGTCACACAGCGCGCGTCGATGCGGGCCGCGAAGTCGGACACGTCGCGGAACGGCCGGCTGCCGCGCGCCGCCTCCACCGACTGCATAGCGGCGAAGCCCACCTTCTTGATCGCCGCCAGCGCGTAGCGGATCGCCAGCGTGCCGTCCGCCTGCTTCTCAACCCGGAAATCGGCGCCGCTGGCCGCCACCGACGGCGGCAGCACGCGCAGCCCCATGCGCTCCGCCTCCTGACGCAGGGCGGCCAGCTTGTCCGTGTTGCCCATCGCCAGGGACATGCAGGCGGCCAGAAACGCGGTCGGGTGGTTCGCCTTCATCCACGCCGTCTGGTAGGAGACCAGCGCATAGGCCGCCGCGTGGCTCTTGTTGAAGCCGTAATCGGCGAACTTTGCCATCAGGTCGAACACCTCGGCGGCCTTGGCCTCGGTGATGCCCCGCTTTACCGCACCGTCAGTGAAAACCTGCCGCTGCTGCTCCATCTCCGCGCGTATCTTCTTGCCCATCGCACGGCGCAGCAGGTCGGCGGCGCCCAGCGAGTAGCCGCCCATCTTCTGGGCGATCTGCATCACCTGCTCCTGGTAGACCATGATGCCGTAGGTCTCGCCCAGGATCTGGCGCAGCTCCTCGTGCGGCGGCTCCCATTTCTCGCCGTGCTTGCGCCGGCAGTAATCGGGGATGTTGGCCATCGGCCCCGGCCTGTACAGCGCCACCGCGGCAATCAGGTCCTCCAGCCGATCGGGACGCATCTGCCGCAGCACGTCCCGCATGCCGGGACTTTCAAACTGGAACACGCCGCCGGCATCGCCGCGGGACAGCATGGCGTAGGTGGCCGCATCATCCAGAGGCAGGCGCTCCAGATCGACGCTCACGCCCAGCTCGCGCAGGTACTCCACCGCGCGCTGCAGGATGGTCAGCGTGGTCAGGCCCAGGAAGTCGAACTTCACCAGGCCGGCCTGCTCCACCCATTTCATGTTGTATTGCGTGACCAGCGTGCCCTCGCGCGGGTCGCGATACATCGGCACCAGGTCGACCAGCTTGCGGTCACCGATCACCACGCCGGCGGCGTGCGTGCTGGCATGGCGATACAGGCCTTCCACCTGCATCGCGATCTCCAGCAGGCGGCGAATCGCCTCCTCGCCGTCGCGCATCTCCTGCAGGCGGCGCTCGCCATCCACCGCCTCGCGCAGCGTGCACGGCTTGGCGGGGTTGTTCGGGATAAGCTCGGCCACCCGGTTCACCTGGCCGTACGGCATGCCCAGCACGCGGCCCACGTCACGCACGGCGGCGCGCGCCTGCAGCTTGCCGAAAGTGATGATCTGCGCGACCCGCTCGTCGCCATATTCGCGGCGCACGTAGCTGATCACCTCGTCGCGCCTGTTCTGGCAGAAATCGATGTCGAAGTCCGGCATCGACACGCGTTCCGGGTTCAGGAAGCGCTCGAACAGCAGATCGAACCGCAGCGGGTCCAGGTCGGTGATGGTCAGTGCCCAGGCGGCCACCGAGCCGGCGCCGGAGCCGCGTCCCGGCCCCACCGGAATGCCTTGCGCCTTTGCCCACTGGATGAAGTCCGCCACGATCAGGAAGTAGCCGGGGAAGCCCATCTTCGCGATCACGCCCAGCTCGTATTCCAGCCGCTCGCCGTAGCGCGCGCGCTGGGCCGCGTCCGCCGCCGCGGCGTCCATGCGGCGCACCAGCCCCTCGCGCGCCATGGCGGCCAGGGTCTCCTCCTCGGTGCTGCCGGGGCGCACCTTGGGGCACACCGGCAGCAGCGGCTTGCGGGTCTGCGCCATCACCGCGCAACTGCGCGCGATCGCCAGGGTGTTGTCACAAGCTTCCGGCAGGTCGGCGAAAAGCGCGCGCATCTGCGCCGCACTCTTGAAGTAGTGCTCCGGCGTCACCCGCCGGCGGTCCGCCTCGCTCAGCAGCCGCGCCTCGGCGATGCACAACAGCGCGTCGTGCGCCTCGTGCATCGCCGGTGTGGCGAAGAAACACTCGTTGGTGGCCACCAGCGGTACGCCGAAGCGATCCGCCAGCCCGATCAGCCCGGGCTCGACCGCGCGTTCGACGGGCAGGCCGTGCCGGTGCAGCTCCACCGCCAGCCGGTCGCCGAACGCCTCGCGCATGCGGCCGAGCAGCCCCGCCGCTTCCGGCTCCCGCCCCTCGGCCAGCAGACGCGCCAGCGGCCCGCGCGTGCCGCCGGTCAGCAGCAGCAGCCCCTCCGCCAGGCCCGCCACCACGTCGAACTCCAGTTGCGGCGCCGCGGGATCGCTGGTCAGGAACCCCGCCGAGGACAGGCGCTGCAAATTGGCCAGCCCGGCCTCGTCCTGGGCCAGCAGCACCACAGGATCGGCGCCGCCGGCGCGCGCCAGGCTGACCTGGCAGCCGATGATCGGCTGCACGCCGCTTCCCACGCAGTACTGGGAGAACTCCAGGGCGCCGAACAGATTGGCCGTGTCGGTTATCGCCACCGCCGGCATGCCGGCGTCACGCGCCAGGGCGGCGATCTTGTCGGGTTTGATCGCGCCTTCGCTCAGGGAGTAGGCGGAGTGGACTCGCAGGTGGACGAAGCTGGGCATCGGGGGAAGTTAGGGGGAAAGGGGAAGGAAGGCCTGCTTTTTTGAAAAAAAGAAGCAAAAAACTTTTGCTCCGCTGTCGCGGACTTCTTCGGTGAGCCGCCGACAGGGACCAAAAGTCTTTTGCTTCTTTTCTTCAGAAAAGAAGGCCTTGCTTGCCTCGCCTTACGGCCCGACCCCCAACCGCTGCTGCGCCCGCAAATGCGGATCATCCGACCCACCCCGCGGCAGCGACTGTATCTCGTACGGCACGAACGCCGCCCGCGGCAGTTGCTCGCGCAGATCGTCGGTCAGCGAGCGCGCGTCGCGCTGGTTGTGCACCACGTGCGGGGTGAGCAGGACCAGCAGCTCCGTGCGCGCCCGGGTGTTCGTCTGCGTACTGGTCAGCAGGCTGATCACCGGTATGTCCTTCAATATGGGAATGCCGGTGTTGCCGCGGTTCAGCGTGTCGGTGATCAGCCCGGCGATGCCCACCGTCTGGCCGTCCTGCGCCACGATGCGGCTCTGTATCGCCCGATCGGTGAAGGTGGGCGAGTTGATCGTGGAGCCCGCCGTGCCGGTCGTGGTGCTGCCGGCCGCGATGCCGGCCACCTCCTGGCTGATGTCCAGCGTCACCAGCCCGCCGGAATTGACCCGTGGCGTCACCTGCGTGATCACGCCGGTCTTCTGGTAGTTGATCGAGTTGGTCACCGCGTCGTTGGCGGAGACCAGGTTGGTGGTCTGCGCCGAGAGGTAGGGCACCAGGTTGCCCACCTGCAGCGAGGCCGTCTCGTTGTCCAGCACCAGAAGCTCCGGCGAGGACAGTATCTTCACCGTGGTGATCCCCTGCAGGGCTTGGACCACCAGGTCTCCGCTGGCGCCGGAGACGCCGAACGAGAAGCCGGGGTTGGCGGTGGTGGTGCTGCCGGCGCCCAGTATGGCGCTGGCCGCCTGGCCGAACGCGCCGGACAGGCCGTGGTGGCGGAAGTAGAATTCGGTGCCGTATTGCAGGTTGTCGTTCAGGTCGACCTCGGCGATGATGACGTCGATGCGCACCTGCAACGGCAGGATGTCGATCTTGTGCAGCATCGCCTCGATCGTCGCCTCCTCCTCGCCGGTGGCATAGACCAGGATCGCGTTGTTCTCCGGGTTGGGGATGATGCGCATGGCGTTGGCGCTCGCCTGGCCGCCGCTGTTGGACAGCCCGCCCAGCAGCGGGTTGGCGCCAGTGCTGCCGCTGGTGCGCGAGGGCGTGCCCTGCCCGCCCGATCCGGTCGTGCCCGTGGTGCCGCCGCCCGAAAGCGTGCTGCCAAGCCCGCCGGTGCTGCCGCCGCTGCCGCCGATGCCGCTGCTGCCGCCGGTGATCCCGCCGGTGCCCGAGCCGCCCACCCCGCCGAAGCTTCCCGTCGTGCTCGTCCCCGACGACGATGCGCCCGCAAGCCCCGACGGGCTCTGGGTCTGCTCGCCCTGGCCGTGCGCGGTGGGCTGTGCGGTGACGTTGTCCGGGGTGAACGCCTCCTGCAGGATGTAGGCGGTGTCCTGCGCGGTGCTGTTCTGTATGTAGTACACGTGCCAGGTGCGCATCGTCTGGCGCATTCCGCGCTCCACCACCGCGTACACCCGCCGCGCGTCGTTCAGGTAGCGGGGCGAGCTGGTCACCACCAGCACCGCGTCCACGCGCGCCAGCGGCACCACATGCACCAGGTTGGCCAGCGAGCCGCCGGACTGCGCGCGGAACGCCTGCTGCAGGGCGGTGGCGAAATCCTCGGCCGCCCCGTTCGGCACCGGCAGCAGCGCGTAGGACTGTCCCGCCAGCACGTCGATGTCGAAGGCGCGCACCAACTCCACCAGCGCGTCGCGCTGCGCCGGCTCGCCGCCGATCACCAGCGCGTTGCTGGACGGGATGGCCACCAGCCGCGCCCCGCCCTGCACATAGGGTGTCAGCACCTTGGCCAGGTCCTCGGCCGCGGCGTAGCGCAGCGGCACCAGCATCCCGCCCGCGGTGCCCGCCCCACCGGCCACGCCGGCGGCCAGCGCCGTCGGCAGCACGCGGTACACGCCGCCGTTCACCGTCAGCGTGGCGCCGTTCTGCGCCAGTAGGGATTGCAGCACCGGGATGAGCTGGCTTTCGGCCAGCGGCGAGACGGTGCGCAGGGTCGCCGTGCCATGCACCGACGGGTCGATCGCGTAGTTCACGTGCAGCGTGTTGCCAAGAATCTGCGCCACCACCTCGCGAATGTCGGTGTCGGCGAAGTCCAGCGTGATGCTGCCGCCGGTGGCGCCGGGGGTGCCGGCGCGTGCGGAGACCAGCACGCCGGGCCCGTTGCTGACGGCGGCCTGCAGCGGCGGCGGGTTGCCGGCCACGCTGCCGTTCACCCGCGGGGTCGCGTTGTCCAGCCCGCCGGCCAGCGGCGGCAAAGGCGGCAGCAGCCTGGGCTGGTTCACCTGCGCGCATCCGGCGGCGTACAGCACGGTGCTCGCGGCAAGCCAGCGGGCGAACCCCTGGCGTCGCTGGGCGTGCGTCATCAGAATCTCCGTTGCGGTATCATGTTGCCGCGCAGCATCAGCGAAGTTTGCGGGGACTGACCGTCCTCACCCGCTTGCGGCAGCTGGGCGGGGTTCTGGAAGCCCTGGTTCGGGAAGCCGCCCGGTATCGCCGGGTTAAATCCGGGGTTGGGGAAACCCGGATTGCCGAGGTTCGGATTGAACGGCTGGAACGACGGCGCGCCGGTGGACGCCCGGTTCCTGTCATAGGTCGGCAGCAGCACCGCCCCGCTGGCCAGCATAACCCGGTCCGGCAGGATGCGGCGTATCGTGCTGTCGTTCACCGCCGCCCCTTCCGGCAGCACCAGCTGCTTGCCGCCGCCGTCCGGCGCGAAGATCGCCCGCCGCCCGCCGCGCGTGATCATGATGCCGGCCAGGCGGGCCTGGCCCGCCGCCACCACACCCGCACCGTGCGAAACGTTGGCCGGCGGGCGGCGCGAGACGCTGAACAGCGGCCGCGCGAGGATCGCGCTCACCCAGGTGCTGGTATCCCGCGCCGCCAAGGCAGGCGCGTGCCCGTGCTTCACCGCCAGATACGTCGGCGACATGCCCACACCCGGCGCGCTGCCCGCGGGCCAGGCCCATTCCAGCACCAGCAGGAACGCCAGCCCGCCCAGCATCGCCCACAACGCCCTGGGCAGATCGGTTCTCACGGCTGGTCCTCCTTCGCCGTGCCGATACGGAACGCATACACCGTAAAGGCGCAATCCATCGGCAGCTGCGCGTTCTGCGGCCCGACCGGGGTTGCCGTCAGCCGTATGTCATCGACAAGCATGCTCGGCTGCGCTTGGTCGATCGCCCGCAGCAGCGCCACCACCACGGCCAATTGCGCGCTCAGCTCCACCCGCACGCCGATGCGCCGGTAGCTGCCCACCTGCTCGGCCGGCAGCGTCTCTATGCTCGTAAGCTGCGCGTTGGCCGAGCTTGCCATCGCCTGCACCTGCTCCTGCAGCGTAGCCCCAGCGATGGCGTCCGAGTTGCCAGGCAGCACAGCCCGCTTCGGTGCCTTGGCGGAAGTCTCCAGCTCATGCTTGATCAAAGGCAGCGCCTCGATCAGCGCAGCCTCGCGCGCGACCCGCGTCTGCAGCGACGCGATCTGGTCCGATTGCGCGCCGTAGAAGTCGATCACCGGGCCGATCAGTCCGAACCAGACGAACACCACAGCCAGGACGGCCAGGCCGCCAGCCAGGATCTGGCCACGCTGGCCGGTGGGCAGGGAGGCGATCATCGGGCTTTTGCCCAGGGCGCCAGGACGGCCGTCTCGCCGGCAGAGGACAATATGCGGACCCTTCCGGCCCTGAACAGGGAGGCCGCCCGGTCTTGCAGGGAGGCGCGCGGGCGGAGTCCGGCAGGGCTTGCCCGCGTCATTGTGCCAGCTCCGCGCGTATGGCGAACACGTCCAGGTGGTTCGTCTCGCTTTTGGTCACCGGCGCGGCGAAGGCCGGATTGCGCAGGCGCGGGTCGGCGGACAGGCCGCTGATCAGCTTCGGCGCGGAGGCGCCCAGGCCGGACATGGTGATCTTGCGCTCGCGCATGGTGAACTCGGTCAGATAGCTGTCGTCGGGCAGCACCTCGGTTAGCGCCGCCAGGGCCTCCAGCGTGTCACCCAGCCGGCGGGTCTCCGCCGCTACCGCGTCGCCGCCGGCCGAATTACCGGCGATGCGGCGGCGCAGCGCCTCCACCTGGGCGATGCCGGGCGCCATCGTCTCGAGCTGCGCGTGCAGGCTGGACAGGCGTATCGCTTGGCGCACGAACGGCGAGGCGGCGACAAGCAGCGCCAGCACGCCGGCCGCGATCGCCAGCGTGCGGGCCGGCAGCAGCGCCTGGCCGGCGGCACCCTCGCGCGCCAGCTTCAGCACGCGCGGGGCGTCCGGCATCAGCGCCTCCAATGCGGAGGGCCGGGCCCCGAGCGGACGCAGCAGCGCCACCGCATCCTCCAGCGCGGCGCGGCGGACCATCGTCAGCCGTAGGTTGATGCGCCCGCGCGCCCGGTCCCGCAGCAGGACGGTGTGGTCCCAGACCAGCTCGGCGGCGGTGAACGGGGTCAGCCGCTCCATCTCGTATCCCAGCACGCGGGTGAGGTCGCGTTCCGCGGCGATCGGCAGGCTTACCGCGCGCTCCAGCACCCAGGACGCCGGCACACGCAGCAACACCGGCTCGCCCCGCGCGCGGTTGCCCAAGGCGGCGCGCAGTCCCGGCGCCCCTGCATCGTCGGCGCGCAATTCCGCCACACGCTGCTCCACGCCGCGCCGGCGGCGCCGCATCGTCAGCGCGCCAGGCACGCTCACATCGGCGATCAGCGCGTCCTCGCCGCCCGGCTGGCTGAACAGCCGCGCCGGCAGAAGGGTGCGTAGCTGACCGCCCCACCATGCCAGGAACTCTATAAGCAAGCAGTCTCCGCCCAAGCTGCGCGGCAACCCGCGTCCGGCGTTGGCGTTAGCGTGCCCTTGTGGCGAAGGAAAGCGCCGCGTGGACGCGTTGCCACATGTTAACCCGTTTCAGCCCGCTAACCTGCCGCGCGGCCACGTGCGGTCATAAGCTCCAAAATAAAACGGGGTCTGGGGCCGAGGCCCAGCGGGGTTAGGGGCAGAGCCCCAACCTTCCTGAAGCCTGCCTCCACGCGAATAGAATGCCGCAGTGCAAGAAACGCATTGAAAGCGGGAAACTAGTAAGCCACCTTACGTTCTATCGCAGGCAGTTAGGCGTCCAGGCTCCCGATGGGCATCGTTAAGTTCGCGCTGAAATACACCCACACGTTCTACGTTGTGGCCATATTGATGCTGTTCCTCGGCGTCAGCTCCATACTCGTGGCGCCGAAGGACATCTTCCCCGGCATCAACATCCCCGTCGTCAGCGTCATCTGGCAGTATACCGGCCTGACGCCGGAGGAGATGGAGCAGCGCGTCAGCACCTACAGCGAGTACTCGATCAGCGCGTCGGTCAACGACATCAAGAACATCGACAGCCAGACACTGTCCGGCATCTCCGTCGAGCGTATCTACTTCCAGCCGAACGTGAACGTGGACCTGGCGATCGCGCAGATCGTCTCAGCGTCCAACTCCATACGCGCGCTAATGCCCACCGGCATCCAGCCGCCGACTATCGTCCAGTATAACGCCTCGTCGGTGCCCGTGCTCTCCATCAGCCTGTCGTCGGACAAGCTGAACGAGCAGCAGCTCTATGATTACGGCATCTATCAGATGCGCCAGCAGCTTGCCCCGATCCAGGGCATCACCCTGCCCACGCCGTATGGCGGCAAGTACCGCCAGATCATGGTCGATCTGGACCCGGACGCGCTGCGCGCCCAGGGGCTGACGCCGAACGATGTGGTCAACGCGGTGAACGCGCAGAGCCTGACGCTGCCCTCGGGCGACGCCAAGATGGGCGACCGCCAGTTCATCATACGCGTCAACGCCTCCGCCCAGTCCATCGCGGCGCTGAACAACGTGCCGATACGCCAGGTGGGCGGCACCACGGTGTATCTGCACGACGTGGCCCATGTGCGCGACGGCTGGGCCGTGCAGCAGAACATCGTGCGCACCGAAGGCCAGCGCAGCGTGCTGCTGACCATCATCAAAAACGGTGACGCCTCCACGCTGGACGTGGTGAACCGCGTCAAGGCGGCGATGCCGGGCATCCAGAAGGCGGCGCCGCCCGGCATGAAGATCGCCTTGCTGTTCGACCAGTCGGTGTTCGTGCAGAACGCCATCAGCTCCGTGCTGCGCGAGGGTGCGATCGCCGCCGGCCTGACCGCGCTGATGATCCTGATCTTCCTGGGATCGTGGCGCTCGACCGTGGTGGTGATGGTCTCCATCCCGCTGGCCATCCTGACGTCGATCGCGGTGCTCACGGCCTTGGGCGAGACGATCAACACGATGACGCTGGGCGGCCTGGCGCTGGCTGTGGGCATCCTGGTGGACGATTCCACCGTGACGATCGAGAACACCCATCGGCTGCTGGAGGAGGGCGGCGACTTCGAGGAGGGCGTGATGGAAGGTGCCGCCGGCATCGCCATACCCACGCTGATCTCCACGCTCGCCATCTGCGTCGTCTTCGTCAGCGTGTTCTTCCTGCAGGGCGCGGCGAAATACCTGTTCACCCCACTCGCCGAGGCGGTGGTGTTCGCCATGCTCGCCTCCTACGGCATCAGCCGCACGCTCACGCCGATCATCATCCGCATCATGCTGCGCAGCGAGTACGAGCGCGGCCATCACGATGACGGCCGGAAAGGCTGGTTCGGCCGCTTTCACGACGGCTTCAACCGCCGCTTCGACGCGTTCCGCAACTTCTACGGCTGGCTGCTCGGGGTCATCCTGGCGCGCCGCATCGTCACCCCGCTGATTGGCCTGGGCGTGGTGGTGCTGGCCGGCTGCCTGAGCATGTTCGTAGGACGGGACTTCTTCCCGCAGGTCGATGCCGGGCTGATACAGCTCCACGTGCGCGCCCCGGCCCGCACGCGTATCGAGAGCACGGAGAAGATCTTCCAGGCGGTGGAAGAGAACATACGCGCCCACATCCCGGCGCGTGACATAACCCTGCTGCTGGACAATATCGGCCTGCCGGCGCGCCTGTACAACCTGGCCTTCACCGACGGCACGACGATCGGCGTGAACGACGGCATCATCCAGATCCAGCTTGCAGAGAACCGCAGCGCCACGACCGCGGCGTTCACCCGCGCGCTGCGTGACGAGCTGCCGAGCGCGTTTCCGGACGTGCAGTTCTACTTCCAGCCGGCTGACCTGGTGACGCAGATCCTGAATTTCGGCGTGCCCTCACAGATCGACATCCAGGTGCAGGGCCGCGACCGCAAGGCCAACCAGCAGATCGCGCGTGACATCGTGCAGAAGATCAGCGCCGTGCCCGGCATCGTGGACGCCCACGTGCAGCAGGAGCTGAACGCGCCGGAGATGTTCTACACCATCGACCGTACCCGCGCGCAGGAGCTGGGCCTGACGGTCAACCAGGTGGCCCAGGATCTCAACATCAGCCTCAGCTCGTCCGAGCAGGTGACGCCGAACTTCTGGACAGACCCGAAGAACGGCATCCCCTATTACATGGCGGTGCAGACGCCGGAGTACCGGTTGCACGACCTGCAGACGATCAACAACACGCCGATAGCCGGCTCGACCAACGCGGCCGGCGCCGTGATCCCTGACCTGCTCGGCAACGTAGCCACCGCGCGGCGCCAGGAAGTGCAGTCCAACTACAACCAGTCCAACATACAGCCGGTATACGACGTCTATGCAAGCGTGCAGAGCTCGGACCTGGGCAGTGCGGAGACGGCGATAAACAAGGTGGTGGCCGAGGAGCGGCCGCATCTGGGCGTGGCCGACAAGATCAACGTGCTCGGCCAGATCAAGAGCATGGACAACGCGTTCACCAACCTGACGATCGGGCTGCTGTTTGCCGCGGTGTTCGTCTACCTGTTGATGGTGGTGAACTATCAGAGCTTCATCGACCCGCTGGCGGTCATCCTGGCACTGCCTGGCGCCGGCGCCGGCATATTGCTGCTGCTGTTCGTCACCGGCACTACGCTGTCGGTGCCCTCGCTGATGGGCGCCATCATGTCGGTGGGCGTGGCCTCGGCCAACTCCATCCTTCTCGTGACCTTCGCGCGCGAACAGCGCCTGGAGGGCATGAGCGCCGTGGAGGCCGCGATCTCCGCCGGCACTACCAGGTTGCGCCCGGTGCTGATGACGGCGGCGGCCATGCTCGTGGGCATGGTGCCGATGGCCATCGGCGGGCCGGGGGAGGAGCAGAACTCGGTGCTCGCCCGCGCGGTGATCGGCGGCGTGCTGGTGGGCACGATGACGACGCTGCTGTTCGTGCCCTACCTCTATTCCGTGTTCGGCGCGTTCGAGCGCGTCGAGAAGCCGGAAGCCGCCAGCCGCGACCGCCACGCCGCCGCACCACGATCTTTGTCCCAGCAGGGAGCCGACTGAGCCATGAACCATGTCAGCACGCCGGAGCGCCAGCTTCCGGACACCGCGGAAGACCGCTTCCTGCCTGGCCTGGAGAACGCGCCGGGCCAGTCCCACGTGGCACCGCCGCAGGCCGACCGCACGGCGGACGCGCACCGGGGCCGCATCGCCCGGCTGGCCGGCATCGGCGCCGTGATCGTGGTGGCTGCGATGATCGGCTGGGGCATATGGTCCCATCTGGCCACGGCGAATGCCGCCAAGACGGCCACCGAGACCCGCCAGAAGGCGGTGCCGCAAGTGCATGTCATGACCGCCCGTGCCGACGACAGCCCGAGCGTGATAGACCTGCCGGGCACCATGCAGGCCTTCGACGCCGCCACGCTATACGCGCGCGCCACGGGCTACATCTCCAAGCGCAACGTCGACATCGGCAGCAAGGTGCACAAGGGCGACGTGCTGGCGGTGATTGCGGCGCCCGATCTGGACCAGCAACTGGCCCAGACGCGCGCCCAGCTTATCCAGATGCAGGCCGCCATGCGCCAGGCGATCGCCCAGCACGGCCTGGCGCGCGTCACCAACCAGCGCACCTCCCGCCTTGTCAGCGAGGGCTGGGACAGCCGCCAGCAGGGCGACCAGGATTCAACCACGCTGAACACCAGCGGCGCCGCAGTGAGCGTGGCGCAGGCCAACCTCGCCGCCCAGGCCGCCGCGGTGAACCGCCTGGTCGAGCTGACCGGCTTCGAATCCGTGGTGGCACCTTTCGACGGCGTGATCACCGCCCGCCAGATCGACGTGGGCAACCTGGTCACCGCCGATTCCGCCTCCGGCACGTCGCTGTTCTCCATCGCCCGCGAGGACGTGCTGCGCGTGCAGGTCTATGTGCCGCAGGAGGATTTCTTCGGCCTGAAAGACGGCCAGGACGCCACCATCACCGTGCCGCAATTGCCCGGCCGGACCTTCCACGGCCGCGTGGCCCGCAACGCCGCCGCGCTGTCCACCAACACGCGCACCTTGCTGGTGGAGGTCGATGTGGAGAACAAGGACGGCGCGCTGTCGGCCGGGCTGTACGGCATCGTGCATTTCCGCGAGCCGCGTCCGGAGCCGATTATCACGGTGCCCACCCAGGCGATCATCTTCAACGACCAGGGCCTGAATGCGGCGGTGGTGGAAGACGGCAAGATCGCCGTGCGGCATCTGGACGTGGCGGCCGACGACGGCGCGCAGGTGCGGGTGCGCGGGGGGTTGAAGGATGGCGACCAGGTGATTCTGAACCCGCCGGTGAATTTGGTGCCGGGGCAGAAGGTTCAGGTGGCGGGCAAGTAAGGAAGCAAGGTTGGGGCTCTGCCCCAAACCCCGCTGGGGCCTTGAGGCCCCAGACCCCCAAAAATTAGGTTCTAAGGACGACTGTCCTTAACGGGGTCCAGGGGCAGAGCCCCTGGCCTTACTGTCTCAACCCCCGGTGACACTCATAAAACGCCCCACCTTCCCCTCCAGCCCCCGCCGTCCCACCACAAAATCATGTCCGCGCGGCTTGCGCGAGATCGCCTCGTCGATCGCCGCCCTGACGTCCTCGCCACGCCGCAGCGGCCCGCGCAGATCGGCCGCATCCTCCTGGCCCAGGCACATGAACAGCGTGCCGGTCACCGTCAGCCGCACCCGGTTGCAGTCCTCGCAAAAATTGTGGGTCAACGGCGTGATGAAGCCCAGCCGCCGCCCGGTCTCACGCACCGTCACGTAGCGGGCGGGCCCGCCGGTGCGGTACGGCGTCTCGTCCAGCGTCCAGCGCCGCACAAGACGGGCGCGCACGCGCGACAGCGGCAGATATTGCGACATCCGGCCGGGCTCGCCCACCTCGCCCATCGGCATCGTCTCGATCAGACAGAGGTCGAAGCCCTCTCGCCCGCACCACTCCACCATGGCGTCCAGCTCGTCCTCGTTCTCGCCCGCCAGCGCCACGGTGTTGATCTTTACCGCCAGGCCCGCGGCGCGGGCGGCGAACACGCCATCCAGCACGCGGTCCAGCCGGCCCCATCGGGTCAGACGGGTGAACCGCTCGGGGTCCAGCGTGTCCAGGCTTACATTCACCCGCCGCATCCCGGCCGCCGCAAGCGCCTCGGCATGGCGCGCAAGCTGGGTGCCGTTGGTGGTCAGCGTCAGCTCGTCCAGCCCATGGCCCAGCAGCCCGCCCAGCCGGGCGATCAGGCCGGTCACACCCCGGCGCACCAGCGGCTCCCCGCCGGTGATGCGCAGCTTGCGCACGCCGGCGTCCACGAAGCTGGCGCACAACGTCTCCAGCTCCTCCAGCGAGAGGATCTCCGCCTTCGGCAGGAACGTCATGTCCTCGGCCATGCAGTAGACGCAGCGAAGGTCGCAGCGGTCCGTCACGGAGACGCGCAGATAGGTCACCGGCCGCTGAAAGGGATCCAAGAGCATACGCCTCAGGTCGCCCTGGCGTGGCCCAGGGTCAAGGCGAGACCGGCGCCAGGTGCCACTATGGCGCAAAAAACCCTGCCGGAGGGTTCGTCCGCCGCCGCCAGTCCGTCCGGAGGCGCCGACTTGTTGCGCAGCCATCACGCTTGCGCCTCGCGCCAGGATTGCACTCACAATGTAGTGTTCGCGTTCACTCGCACTGTCTATAAGGCCCGCAGGGATCTCTCGGCGGTATCGCGTAATGACTACAGGCAAGGCCCTGTTCCTGCTGGACGTGGCATGCATGCTGCTCGTCTGGCCCATCCTGCTGCATTTCGGCTGCTGGGGCACGGAGTGTTTCCGTGCCACGCCGGACGGCGCCGGCGCCCTGCTCTATCCCGTGGCCAACCTGGTCTCGTTCTACGCCCTCGGCCTCTACCGGCGTGAGGCGATCATCCAGACGCGTGAATCGCTCGGCCGCGTCCCGCTCGCGGTCAGCCTCGGGGCGGTGGGAACCGCCGTGCTGCTCAGCCTGGCCGGCTACTGGATCGGCGCGCCGTTTAACCGCGTGCGCCTGTTCTCCGGCGCGGTTATCGGCTTCTGTTTCGCCGGCCTGGTAGCCCGGCTGGTGTTCAGCGGCCTGAAACGGCGCGGCACTTTCCAGCGCCGGCTGCTTATCTTGGGCGGCGGCCAGCGCGCCTGGGACCTGCTGTGCATGCTGCGCAACGAGGGCAGCCGCCCGACCTACCAGATGCATTTCGTCCACCACCCCGACATGGGCACCATCGACCCGCGGCTGACGGCCGCCACCTGCACGGGCATCCAGATCTGCGCCGAGACGGACGTACTCTCGGCCGCGCGCCTGCTGCATCCGGACGAGATCGTGGTGGCGCCGGACGAGCGGCGCGGCATGAAGCTGGACCGCCTGCTCGCCTGCAAGAAAGAGGGCTACCCCGTCATCCAGTACCTCACCTTCCTGGAGCACGAGATACGCCGCGTGGACATCAGGCGGGTGGACGTGAGCTGGCTGCTGTATTCCAGCGGCTTCTATTTCGGCAACATAGACAACGCGCTGAAACGGCTGCTCGACGTGGCGGTGAGCTTCCTGCTCCTGGCCGTGTTCTCGCCATTCATCATCGGCGCCGCCATTGCCATCAAGCTCGATGACGGCGGGCCCGTGCTCTACAGCCAGGAACGCGTCACCCGCGGCGAACATCATTTCCGCATCTACAAGATGCGCACCATGCGCACGGATGCCGAGCGTCTGGGCGCCGTCTGGGCCGAGGCGCGCGACCCGCGCATCACCCGCGTGGGAAAGTTCCTGCGCCAGACGCGCATCGACGAGATGCCCCAGCTCATCAACGTGCTGCGCGGTGACATGTCGCTGGTGGGCCCGCGCCCCGAACGGCCCAATTTCACCGCGCAGCTCGCGGTGCAGTTGCCCCTGTATCAGGAGCGCCACATGGTGAAGGCCGGCCTGACCGGGTGGGCGCAGATCAACTATCCCTACGGCGCCTCGCTGGACGACGCACGTTCCAAGCTGAGCTACGACTTGTATTACGTGAAGAACTTCTCGATCCTGTTCGACCTGCTAATCCTGCTGCAGACACTGCGCGTGGTGCTTTGGCCGAGTGGCGCCAGGTAAGGCTTTCAGCAAGGAAGCAACGAACAACTTTTGACCCCGCTGTAGCGCGTGTGCGGAAGCTGGTGAGTTCCACAATACACGTTTGACGGTGGCATCTCGCAACTGTCGGCTTCTCGTCCAGCCAACCGCCGACAGGGATCAAAAGTTTTTTGCTTCTTTTTTCAGAAAAGAAGTGCTTTCTGCCGTCGTGCACGTCCCCGGCCCGATCAGCCAGCTCACGCGCGAACAGAAGCTGCTGGCCGGCCTGAATCTTACCTCCACGTCCGGCCTGGAGATCGGCGCGCTAGCCACGCCGATGCTCCGCCCGCCCACGGCGCGCATAAAATTCGTCGATCATGCGGACAGCGCGGCTTTGCGCGCCAAATACGCCAATGATCCCAACGTGGCGCTCGAGGATATCGTGCACGTGGACGCCGTGTGGGGCGACAACACGCTCGCGCAGTGCTTTCCCGGCGAGCGGTTCGACTTCGTCATCGCCAGCCACGTCATCGAGCACGTGCCGGACATGATCGGCTGGCTCGGCGAGGTGGCTGATGTGCTGAACCCGGACGGCAGGCTGATACTGGCCATCCCCGACCGCCGCTACAGCTTCGACCTGATACGGCGCGAGACCACACTGACCGACCTGGTGGACGCCCATCTCCGCGGCGCGAAGCGCCCGACACCCGGCCAGGTCTTCGACACCAACGCGAACACGGTGGCGTACGACCACGTGGCCGCCTGGTTCGCGCCGCCTGCCTTGCCGCCACCGCGATACGCCTCGCGCGACTGGGCCCTGGCCAGGGCACGCGAGGCACAATCCGGCGCCTATATCGACAGCCACTGCTCGGTGTTCACCGCGCGTTCCCTGCTGGAGCTGCTGGATGGTTTGCTGGAGCTGGAACTCCTGCGGTTCCGCCTGGACCGTTTCCACGTGGCGCCGGTCGGCAGCGCGGAGATGAGCCTGGTCCTGCGGCGCCTGCCGGAGGCGGCCGGGCCGGAGGCTGCGCGCCGGGACATACGGGCGATGCTCCAGGCCGGCCGGGACACCGAAGGCCTGGCACTCGACACGCCGGCGCCGGACGGCGCGCCCGACCCCGGCCTGCTGCGCCGCGTCGCCGAACTCGAGGCCGCGCTGGCCGCGATGCGCACCAGCACCTCGTGGCGGATCACCCGCCCGCTTCGCGCCCTGGCCGGCCGGCTGAGGCGGAAATCGCTGGAAGATAGCCGTCCTCCCGCCTAATCTGCCGGCATGATTACCCTGACTATAAACGACCAGGAACACACCGTGGACGTGCCGGCGGACATGCCCGTGCTATGGGTGCTGCGTGACGTGCTCGGCCTGACCGGCACCAAATACGGCTGCGGCATCGCCCTGTGCGGCGCCTGCACCATACACCTGGATGGCCAGGCGGTGCGTTCCTGCCAGCTTCAGGCCGGCCATGTCGGGAACGCCCGCATTACCACGATCGAGGCGGCGCATACGATCCCGGAGGGCGCGCGCGTGCAGAAGGCATGGCTGGACCGGGAAGTGGTCCAGTGCGGCTACTGCCAGCCGGGCCAGATAATGTCCGCCACCGCCCTGCTCACCCACACGCCGCACCCCACGGACGCGGAGATAGACGCCGCCATGTCCGGCAACATCTGCCGCTGCGGCACCTATGTCAGGATACGCGCCGCCATACACGAAGCGGCAACCTGAAGGCCATGCGCCGACGGGATGCTGGCGCAGCGGTCACTCCGCCAGGCCTTCGGCGCAGGCCAATGTACGGCTTTTCCCTCTCGTTACCGCTGTCCGATCCGCCAAAGTGCCAGGTCCGGATCACCGGGCTGCCGCGAGGACCATGATGCACCACCCCCGCCGAGACATCCTGAAACTCTCTCTCCTGGCCGCGGGCGGCCTGCTCCTGCCGATACGCCTGCAGGCCGGTGAGGCGCCGCATAGCAGCGGCCCGCCGCTTCTGCCGCCGCAGGCCTTCATCCGCATCACCCCGCACGCCATCACCTTCATCATGCCGGACACCGAGTTCGGTCAGGGGATCTGGACCAGCGCCGCCACGCTCATCGCTGAGGAGCTCGAGGTGCGGCTGGACCAGATACAGCTCGAGCCGGCACCGCCGAACGCGCCGCTCTACGCGACAGATGGCGTCGAGCAGGCGACGGGCGGCTCCACCTCGACGATCGGCGACTGGATGCGGCTGCGCGAGGCCGGCGCCCGCGCCCGCATGATGCTGATCGAGGCCGCTGCGCGCCTGTGGCACGTGGACCCTGTTACCTGCCGCGCGCAGGAAGCGGTGGTCCACCACGATGCATCGGGCCGCTCCGCGTCCTACACCCAACTCGCGGCCGACGCCGCCACGCTGCCGATCCCTGCCCAGGTCAGCCTGAAGCCGGTGGCGGACTGGCGCCTGGCCGGCCGGCCGCAGAAGCGCCTGGACACGCCCGCCAAGGTCACCGGCGCCACGGTGTACGGGATAGACGTGTCGGTTCCCGGCATGAAGATCGGCACGGTGGCGGCCTGTCCGGTGCGCGGCGGCCGCCTCGTGGCGCTGGACGAAGCCGCCGCGCGGGCGGTGCCCGAAGTGCATGCCGTCATCCGCCTGCCAAATGCCGTGGCGGTCATCGCCGACCATTACTGGGCCGCGAAGAAAGGTCTGCTTGCCGCCCGGCCGCAATGGGACGCGGGTGCGAATGCGCAGGTCTCCACCGCAAGCATTCAGGCGGCCCTGGAGCAGGCCAGCGCCGAGCCAGGCGCGCTGGCCCGCAACGATGCCGAGGCTCAGGCCCGCATCGCGGCGGCCCACACCAGGCTGGATGCCACCTACCACCTGCCGTTCCTGTCCCACGCGCCGATGGAGCCGATCAACACCACGATCCATGTCCGGCCGGACGGGGCCGATCTTTGGGTCGGCACCCAGGTTCCGGTGCGCGCACAGGACGCGGTGGCCCGTGTCACCGGCCTGAAACCGCAGGCTGTCTCCGTGCACAACCAGGCGATGGGCGGCGCTTTTGGCCGGCGTTTGGACGTGGACAGCATCGAGCAGGCCGCCGCCATCGCCCGCCACGTTCCCTACCCCATCAAGCTGGTCTGGTCGCGGGAGGAGGACATCAGCCAGGATATGTTCCGTCCTGCCTACCGCGACACGCTCTCGGCCGGGCTGGACGCGCAGGGCCGCATCGTCGGCTGGACGCACAAGACCGCCGGCTCCTCGGTGACCGCGCGCTTCGATCCCGGCGACATGAAGGGCGCGCTCGATCCGGACGCCGTGGAGTGCGCCGCCAACACGCCCTATGGCATCGGACCCGCCCAGGTCGCCTATGTCCGCTGCGAGCCGCAGGGCGTGGCCACGGCCTGGTGGCGCGGCGTGGGACCCACGCACAACGTGTTTGTCGTCGAGTCCTTCATGGACGAGTGCGCCGCCGCCGCCGGGCAGGATCCTGTCGCCTACCGCCGCGCGCTGCTCGGCCATAACCCGCGCGCGTTGGCCGTGCTCGACCTGGCCGCGGCGAAATCCGGCTGGGGCAGCAAGCTGCCCCCGAACCACGGCCGGGGCGTCAGCCTGCAATTCGCCTTCTCCTCCTACGTCGCCCATATCTGCGAGGTGGAGGTTACGCCGGAGGCCAAGATACGCGTGCATCGCTCCACGGTGGCGATCGATTGCGGCCAGCGCATCAACCCCGACACCATCACCGCCCAGGTGGAAGGCGGCATAATCTTCGGCCTGAGCATGGCGCTGTACAGTGACATCACCGTGGACCAGGGCCGCGTCCAGCAGAGCAATTTCAACAACTACCCGGTGTTGCGCCTGAACGAAGCGCCGGCGATCGACGTCCATCAGGTCGAAAGCCATGCGGCGCCGGGCGGGGTTGGCGAGACAGGCACGGCCGCGGCTGCGGCTGCCCTCGGCAACGCGATCTACGCGGCCACCGGCAAGCGCCTGCGGCAGCTACCCTTCGGGCGGGGTGCGCTGCGGTCCGCCTAGCGCAGACAGCGCCTCCCGCCGCCCCGCCTTGCATGGGGTTTTGGCGTGGCTGCCACGGTCGACCGGCAGATTTCCCTATCGATGCGCTTTCACCCGTGCAATCATTACGCCGCCGGTGTAAGTTCGGTGGGTTCGTGGGTGGCGGCCGACAGGGTGCAGAGTAAAGTTGCTCAGCTTCCGGTTGCGCTCGCCGCGGACAACGCTCATCGTAACGGGTGGCCGAGGCAGGACCGGCAGGCGGACTATTCGCCGGTTTGTTTCTGAAGCAACATCGGCTTGTTTTGCCTCGGGGTAATACAACCTCCTGGCGGGTGCAAAATGATAAGGAAGTGCCTCGCGGGCAATGCGCAACTTGGAGGAGCAGTTCGGTGTCGGGTGAGGCGGCGGACACTGCCCTATGGGCGAAGGCTGCGCCCGTGCAGGCAGCGCCCGCGAAGGTTCGCACGCAGGCGGGCGGCTCGGTTCAGACCAGGCTCGTGGTACTCGCCACGGCTGCGATCCTGCCCATGCTTCTGCTGTTCACGACGATCGCCTACCTGGATTACCGGGCGGAGCGGGTACGTTCGGGCGAGCGCCAGCTCAGCGTCACCCACAGCATGGCCGCCACCGTCGAACGCGAGCTGCGCGCGGCCACAGCCAGCTTGCAGGCGCTCGCTTTGTCTCCCAACCTGCAGCAAGACGACATCGCCGGTTTCCGCAGCCTGGCCGAGCGTTTCGTCTCCATCGAGCCGAAAGGCTCCTCGCTGGTGCTCCTCGACAGCGGCGGGCAGCAGTTGCTCAACACCGCCATGCCGCCGGGCGGACGGCTTGCCCGCAGGGAGCACGCGGTAAACGCGGCCCTGACCTGGCGCGTGTTCGACACGGCACAGCCTTTGATAAGCGACCTTTTCCCGCCCGATACCGGCAACGAGCTGATTGTGACGGCGGACGTGCCCGTGGTGAAGAACGGCCACGTCATCTACGACCTCAGCCTGGTCCTGCCGGCCTCCCGCTTTTCGGACATACTCTCCGAGCAATCGCTTCCCGCGGGCCGCATTCTCGCCGTGTACGACCGCCTGGGTCAGACCGTGGCGCGGCTGCCCAACCCGGAAACCATGGTCGGCGTGCAGGCTTCCGAGAGCCTGTTGCCGGCCTTGCTCACGCGGGAGGAAGGCGTGCTCGCCTCGACGACGCGGGAAGGCACCCCGGTGCTGACTGCGTTCAGCCACACCAAGCCGTCCGGCTGGGCCGTGGCCTTCGCGGTGCCGGATTCCGAACTGCGCGCGCCGCTGCAAAGGTCGTTGCGCCTGGCGCTCGGGCTGGGGTTGGTGGGCATGCTGGCCAGCGCCGCGGTGGCTTTCGCCATGGGCCAGCGCATCCTGCAGCCGATACGCTCGCTCACCCGCTTCGCCGCCGATCCCGCCGGCGCGGACATGGGCCGGCTGGGCCTGCGCGAGCTGGATGCGGTCGCCGACGCGTTGCGGCAGGGCGAGCGGGACAGGCAGGTTGCGATGAATGCCCTGCAGACCCTCAACGAGCAGCTCGAAGGGCGCGTCAAGCAGGAGACCGCCAGCCGGCTGGCGGTGCAGGCGCAGCTTGCGCAATCCCAGCGCATGGAAGCTCTGGGCCAGCTTGCCGGCGGCATCGCGCATGATTTCAACAACGTGCTGCAGGCCGTCACCGGCGGCCTCAGCCTCATACAGCGCCGCGCGGGTGACGAGACGGCCGTTCGCCGGCTGACCTCCATGGCGGCGGAAGCCGCGGCCCGCGGGGCATCGATCACCGGCCGCCTGCTCACCTTCGCCCGGCGCGGCGAGCTGGCCGCCGCACCCGTTCCGCCCGAACCGCTGCTGGAAGGCCTGCGCATCATGCTGGCCCACACGCTCGGCCCGGGCATCACGATCAACGTGGACGTGCCCTACGGCCTGCCGAACCTGCTGGCTGACAAGCCCCAGCTGGAAACCGCCCTCATCAACATCGCGGTGAATGCGCGCGATGCCATGCCGGAGGGCGGCACTCTCACGCTGGCCGCCTCCGCCGCACCTTCCGAGACGCCGCCGCCACCAACCCTGCCGGCGGGCGCCTACGTGCACCTGACCCTGTCGGACACCGGCAGCGGCATGGCACCGGAAATATTGGCCCGCGCCAGCGAGCCGTTCTTCACCACGAAAGAGCCCGGCCAGGGTACCGGACTGGGCCTGGCGATGGCGCGCGGCTTTGCCGAACAATCCGGCGGCGCCTTCACCATAACCAGCGCCCAGGGCCAGGGCACCACGATCCACCTCTGGTTTCCGCAGGCCAAGCCAGGCGAGCAGGCGGCTGTCCTGGTCCCCCCATCGCCCGCCGTCTTCGCCGGGGGCGACGCCAGCCCCGCGATGCGTGTCCTCATGGTCGATGACGACGGAATGGTGCGCGAAGTGCTCGCCGGCGAGATGGAAGCGCATGGCTTCATCGTGACCACCGCGGCCGACGGCCCTGCCGCACTCGCCCTGATAGATGCCGGGCAGCAGATGGATCTGCTTATCACGGACTATGCGATGGCCGGCATGAACGGGCTGGCGCTGATAACCGAAACCCGGCGCCGGCGGCCCGCCCTTCCGGCGCTGCTGCTCACCGGTTTCGCCGAATCCCGCGCCGAGGAAGCGCTTGCCTCGGCGCAGGACCGGCTGACGGTGTTGCTGCGCAAGCCGATCGCGGGGGAGGACCTGGCGCGGCACGCGGCACGGCTGCGGCGGCGTAAGTGACAGCGGAACGCGGTGTCGCCTCGGCCCCAGACCCCTTTCTTAGGATGGCGTGAGAGCAGGTTCTAAGTGCCTGCTTGAGAACTTGGTCTGGTGAGTCGGCTGGCAGTGATTTTCGAGCGCCGGAGCGGATCGGCCTGCGCGCGCCATGCGTTCGAGCGAGCAGGCCGATTCGCCTGCGGCCATGAGCACCGAAGCACAGAACATCGCCGCCAGGGCGAGTTTCCAAACGGACGCTAAGGACGACTGTCGCGAGCGAGGTCCAGGGGCAGAGCCCCCCGTAACCCGAGGCCGCTTTCCATAACGGCGTCTATCACCGCCTCCTCGGACGCCGCCGCGTCGATGACCACACTCCGCGTTCCCGCTGCCTGCGCCAGGAAAGACGCCCGGACTCGCTCGTGAAACGCCATGTCCAGGCTTTCGAACCGTCCCTCGTCCTGCCCGCCCGCCGCCAGCCGCCGCAAGCTGCGCCGCAACCCCACACGCGGATCGACATCCAGCAACACGGTCAAATCGGGCAGCAATCCCACGGCCTGGCGGTGCAGTTCCAGAATGAAGCGCTCGTCCAGGCCGCGCCCGGCGCCCTGATAGGCCAGCGTGGATCCCACATACCGATCGCAGAGCACAACACGCCCGGCTTCCAGCGCCGGCCGGATCACGCGCGTCACGTGCTGCACCCTTGCCGCCACCATCAGCAGCAGCTCGGCCATCGGATCCCAGTCGGGTGCGTCGCCGGCCAGCAGCAGCGCGCGCAATGCCAGGCCCTCCGGCGTGCCGCCGGGCTCGCGGGTGACCAGCGCGCGTTCGCCAAGCCGGGCTGCCACGGCGTGCATGGCGGTCGTCTTGCCTGCGCCTTCGCCGCCCTCGAAGACTATGAACATGCGGCGTGGGGAAAGGCAGAAAGCAAGCAGTCCTTTTTTGAAAAAAAGGACCAAAAAACTTTTGTTCCCCCGCATCTGCACCGGCCGGGTGCCGCAGGAAACACCGATGCGCTGGAGCGTCGAAGCAGCGAGTGCTTTTTGCTTCTTTCTTTCAAAAAAGAAGGCCTTCTTTGCCTACGTCCCCACGATGAACCGCGACACCACCGCCACCGCCCGTCCCGGCAGCCCCATACGCCCCACATCCTCGCCCGCCACCAGCGGTATCTCGCTCGCCGGCACGCCCTGACCGCTCACCGTGATCTTGCCCACCACGGCGCCCCGCTGCACCGGCGCCGGGATAGGGCTGTCATAGGCCACCGCCACATGCGCGTGCTGGCGCCAGGCGCGCGGCAGGGTCAGAGTCAGATTCTGCCCGCCCACCAGCGGTACCGTCCGGCGCGTGCCCAGATAGACCGGCGCGTTCTCCACCACGTCATTGCCGGAGAACAGGGTCACGTTCTCGAAGTTCGCGAACGCCCAGCCCATCAGCCGCACGCTCTCCTCCACGCGCGCGCGCGCCGTGGGCATGCCGTTCAGCACCATGATCACGCGCCGTCCGTTATGCTCGGCGCTGCCCACGACGCCGAAGCCGCCGGCATCCGTGTGGCCGGTCTTCAACCCGTCCGCCATGCCGCGCTGCACCAGCGGGTTGCGGTTGTACTGAACGATACCGTGGTAGGTGAAGGTCTTCTCGGCGTCGTAGTGATAGTATTCGGGGAAGTCCTGGATGATGCGTTTCGCCAGGGTGGCGATGTCGCGCGCGCTCATGTGGTGCGCGGGGTCCGGCCAGCCGGTGCAGTTGCGGAACTCGCTATGCGTCAGACCGAGCGTCTTCGCCTCGGCGTTCATCATCTCCACGAACTGCTCTTCGGACCCCGCGATGCCCTCGGCCAGCACGATGCAGGCATCGTTGCCGGACTGGATGATCATGCCGCGTATCAGCATCTCCACCGGGATCTGCGCGCCCAGCTCCACGAACATCTTCGAGCCCTGGGTACGCCAGGCGTGCTCGCTGACCGGCAGGCTCTGGTCCAGCCGCAGCGTGCCGGCCTTCAGCTTGGAATAGACGATGTAGGCCGTCATCAGCTTGGTCATCGAGCTGGGCGGCATCTCGTCATCGGCCGCCTTGTTCAGCAGCTCGGCGCCGGTGTTGAAGTCGATGATCACCGCCCATTTGGCAGACGTGTCCATCGGTCCCAGCGGCGTGTCCGCCGCCGAGCCGGTCGAGCTGGCGGCGCCGCTATCCGCACCGCCGGCGTCCTCGTCGTCGCCGCCGCCGCCCGCCTTGTGCGCGGCGGCGGCCTCCTTGCTGGCATGCTTCGGCCGCGCCCAGGCGGACCTCCCGGCTTTCACGGACACTGCCGCTAGCGCCACGCCCCCCAGAAGCACATCCCGACGTGTCGAAATCATCCGCGCCCTCCTCACTGAACCACAATATGCGCATCAACCACGCCGGCCCGCAGCGCCCGGTCCAGCGCCGCGTCGGCCTGCGCCACGGTGGCGAACGGCCCGGCCTGCACGCCATACACCGTCTGGCGATCCACCCTGGAGCGGACCACGTCCGCACCGATTCCCGCCAGCCTGGCGGCGACCGCGTTGGCGTAGGTGAACCGGCCAAACTGTCCGGCCAGGATCATCAGCTCGCCTGGCTGCGCGTAGCCTTGCGTCACGTGCTCCGGCAGACGGTCAGCCACGCGCGGGCCCGCCTGCTCCGGGCGGGCGCCGCCGATCACCCGTGCCGGGCCGGCGGCGGCGCCAGGTGCCGCCAGGCTCTCCTCCGTCACCGCGCCGGCCGGTGCCGTGGCGATCGCCAGCTTCGGCCCGCCGCCCACCTGCTCCACCGCCGCGCGGCTCTGCAGCTGGTCGATCCGCACGCGCACGCGCGCCACCCCGCCCGGCGGCATCCCCAGCAGCACCGCCGTCCGTGGTGAGACCGCAATCACTCGCGCGGGCGAGTCTGGCCCGCGGTCGTCCACCCGCACCAGAACCTGCCGGCCGTTCTCCAGATTGGTGACCTCGACCACCGCCGGCATTTGCAGGGTGTGCATCTGTGCGGTCAGCGCGCCGGGGTCGCGCAGTTCGCCATCCGCGGTCAGGCCAGGCCTGGCCTCCCAAACCGACGCGATGCCGGTCACGTCCAGCGCGTAATCTTCCGTCGGATAGTACCAGTGCCCGCCCGCCTGATAGGCCCCGCCCAGCGCGTAATGCGGTGCCGCGGTAAAGGCGGGCGCCGGCGGCGGACGGCGGTGCAGGCAGCCGGACAGGCCAAGTGCCGTCAGCAGCGCCACGCCGGCGCGGCCGGGCGGCATCACGCCACCGCGCTGGCCAGCAGGCCCACGCCCAGCGCGTAGAAGATTGGCGAGTTGTAGCGCCGTATGACGCTGAAATTGTGATACACCATGAAGGCGTCGCCGCCCGCCCCGTCCGGCAGCACCAGGGCGCCCCGCACGTCCTGGCGGGAGAACCTGCCTCCGTCGGCGCGCCGCACGCCGGCCGCGTCCCACTCGCCCAGCGAACGCTGGCGGTCCACACCCGTCTCGCCCGCGGCCACCGAGGGCGGCACCTGCACCGCCTGCCCCCAGGGCTCGCCCCAGCGCCAGCCGCATTTCACGAAATAATTGGCGACGGAGCCGAACACGTCCGCGCGGTCTGTCCAGATGTCGCGCCGTCCGTCCCCGTCCGCGTCCACCGCGTATTGCAGGTAAGAGCTCGGCATGAATTGCGGCTGGCCCATCGCACCCGCCCAGCTTCCGGTCATCGCGTGCGGCGAGACATCGCCCGCCTCCAGGATGCGCAACGCGTTGATCAGCTCCTTGCGGAAATACTCCCGCCGGCGCCCCTCATAGGCCAGCGTCGCCAGCGCCTCCACGATCCGGTAGGTGCCCGTCCGCTCGCCGAAATTGGATTCCAGCCCCCAGATACCCATCACGATGCGCGGGTCGCACTGGTAGCGCCCGGTTACGGAGGCCAGCCTCGCGCGCTCCTGCGCGTACACCGCACGCGCCTTGTCCAGCCGAACCTGCGGCAGGACACGGGCGCGGTATTGCGGCCAGGTCAGCTCGAACTCCGGCTGGTGGTGGTCCAGCTCGATCACCTTCGGGTTCGGCACCACGCCTTCGAACGCCGCATCCAGCACCGCGCCCCGCACGCCCGCCGCCATCGCCTCGGCGCGCACGGAAGCCACAAAGGCGCCGAAGCCGTCCTGCGCGCGGGCGGCGAGTGGCAGTGCCACCAAAGGCGCGGACAGGAGGACTCGGCGCGTCAGCATCGGGTAGTGTTGCCACGGATGGCCGCGGGTTCGGAAGTTAAGAAAAGGAAGGAAGGCCTTCTTTTTTCGAAAAATCCGGCCGTGTTCGTTAGCTGCGGCACAACACCGGCCAGCCAGGCAAGCCTCGTCCGCCCGGACAAAGCGGGCGCTTCGCCCCTACGCTTCGGCCGCCAACCGCGCCGCCTGATCCTCTTCGGTCAGCGCGTCCACGAACTCGTCGAACTCGCCGGCCATCACCCGGTCGATCTTGTGCGAGGTCAGGTTGATACGATGGTCGGACACCCGCCCCTGCGGGAAATTGTACGTCCGTATCCGCTCGCTGCGGTCGCCCGTTCCCACCTGGCTCTTGCGGTCCGCCGAGCGTGTCGCGTGCAGATTGGCGCGCTGCGCCTCGAACATGCGCGCGCGCAGAATCTTCATCGCCTTCGCACGGTTCTTGTGCTGGCTGCGCTCCTCCTGCATCGCCACCACGATGCCCGTCGGAAGATGCGTGATGCGCACGGCGGATTCCGTCTTGTTGACGTGCTGCCCGCCGGCGCCTGACGCGCGATAGACGTCGATGCGCAGATCGCTCTCGTTGACCTGCACATCCACCTCCTCCGCCTCCGGCAACACGGCGACGGTGACGGTGCTGGTATGTATGCGGCCCTGCGTCTCCGTCGTCGGCACACGCTGCACACGGTGCACGCCGGACTCGTATTTCAGCCTGGCGAACACGTTGCGGCCGGTGATCTCGGCGATCCCCTCCTTCAACCCGCCGAGCTCCGTCTCCGCGTAATCCAGCACCTCGAACCGCCAGCCGCGCAGGGCGGCATACTTCTGGTAAGCGGCAAACAGTTCGGCCGCGAACAGCGCCGCCTCGTCACCGCCGGCCGCAGGACGTATCTCCAATATGGCGCTGCGCTCGTCCGCCTCGTCACGCGGCAGCAATGCCAACTGTATCTCGCGCGCCAGCTTCGGCAGACGCTCGCGCAGGTCGCGCAACTCGGCCTCCGCCATCTCGCGCATTTCCGGATCGGCGAGAAGCTGCTCCGCACCGGCCGCCTCGGCTTCCGCCGCGCGCCACTCCTCGATGCGCGCCACCACCGGTTCCAGCTCGGACAATTCGCGTGACGCGCGGGAGAACGCCTCGCCGGTGAGGCCGCTGGACAAGTCGTGCCGCAGCTCCTCGGCGCGTAGGACGATCCTGTCGAACTTGCCTGCCAGGTCTAGCATTGGGGATCGCAACAAGAAGGAAGCAAGCTGTTCTTTTTCGAAAAAAAGAACCAAAAAACCTTTGTCTCCCCGCTTTTGCATCGGCGGGACACCTTGCGGGACCACAGCGCTTTGCTGACACGCAAAACGCGTGCGTCGTCATGGCGCGACAGCGCAGACAAAAGCTTTTTGCTTCTTTTTCTCGCAGAAGGCCTTCCTTGCTTACTTCTTTTCATCAACAACACAGACAGTGCCTCAAACACTCAGAGTCCGCGCCACATCCTCCAGCGCCACCTCTATCTGCGTGCCCGTCGCCAGATCCTTCACCGCCGCCACGCCGCGCGCCGCCTCGTCGTCACCGATGATCACCACCGCCCGTGCGCCCAGCTTGTTCGCCCGCTCCATGCGCTTCTTCATGTTGCCGCGATACGCCATCTCCGCGCGTATGTTGGCGTGCCGCAGCGCCTGCAGCAGCGCCACCGCCGTGGCCTCGGCGCGCTCGCCCAGCGGCAGCACGGCCACCGGGGCTGGTGCGGCCGGCGCTTCGGCCAGCAGCATGGACAGGCGTTCGATGCCCGCGGCCCAGCCCACCGCCGGCGTGGGCGGTCCGCCCATCTCGGCTACCAGCCCGTCATAGCGCCCGCCGGCCATCACCGTGCCCTGCGCGCCCAGCCGGGTGGTCACGAACTCGAACGCGGTGTGGCTGTAATAATCCAGGCCGCGTACGATGCGCGGGTTTTCGCGGAACGGCACGCCGAACATCGCCAAGTGGCGGCGCACCGCCTCGTAGAAGCCGGCCGCTTCGTCCGTCAGATGCGGGCCGATCACCGGCGCTTCGGCCACCAGCGCGCGGTCGCCCTCGTCCTTGCTGTCAAGGATGCGCATCGGGTTGCGCGCCAGGCGGTCCTGGCTGTCGGCGGACAGCGCGCTTCTGTGGCGTTCGAAATAGCCGACCAGCGCGCGGCGATAGGCGTCACGGCTGGGCGTGTCGCCCAGCGTGTTAAGCTCCAGGACCACGCCGTCCGCCAGGCCGAGCGCGCCGAGTATGTGCCAGCCCAGTGCCACCACCTCGGCATCCGCCAGCGGCTCCGGCGCCCCGATCAGCTCGGCGCCGATCTGGTGGAACTGCCGGAAGCGGCCGGCCTGCGGGCGTTCGTAGCGGAACATCGGGCCGGCGTAGAACACCTTCTGCGGCAATGTCTGGGTCAGCCCGGCGGTGACCAGCGCACGGCAGATGCCGGCCGTGTTCTCCGGCCGCAGAGTCAGGCTGTCGCCGCCACGATCCTGGAAGGTGTACATCTCCTTGGTCACCACGTCGGACGTGTCGCCCAGCGTGCGGGCGAACACGCGGGTGTCTTCGAAGATCGGCGTGGACCACTCGCTGAACCCGTACAGCCCGGCGGTGCGGCGGGCGGTGTCGGCTACGTGGGCGAAGCGGCGCTGGTCTTCGCCCAGTATGTCTCGTGTGCCGCGTACGGGTTGTAGCGCTTCCAAGCTTCTGCTCTTGCGATGGAGCGCGGGCGTTTAACACACATCGCCGGCGCTGCCAGCCCACAGGCGGGTAGCCTACGGCATCGGCCCAGGGTGCTGCTGCGGCTTGTGCGCCGGGGAGCCGGCCGGTAGGACGCGTTGATGCAGAACGACGCGCCGGCGGGCACGGCCTTGCAAGATGAGCTGGCGAACGCCCGGTCGGAGATCGACCGGTTGAAGCTTGTGGCCGAACAGGCACTGGCCAGCGCCGCACTGCAGGGTTTGCGGGCCGGCGCGCAATGCGGCGAGGTGCTTGCCTGGCGCGCGCAGGTGCAGGCCATGCGGGCCAGCTTTTTCTGGCGGCTGACCACGCCGCTGCGCCTTGCGGCCGACTTGGCGCGCGGCCTGCCGCCCGGTTCCGGGCCTGAAGCCCAGGTGCTGCGCCATGCCGCCGCCCTCGTCCGCCGCGAAGGCCTGCGCGCGCTATGGACCAGGTCGCGCCAGAGCCTCCGCCACCGTGCGATGCTGCGGCGCGCCGTCGCCGGCCGGGTGGCTGCGGCCGCGGCGGCCGGCAAGATCGCCGCGGTCATGCCCCTGCCCGGCACCGTGCTCGCGCCCTCGGTGCTTATCGTCGCCGAACTGTCCCTGCAGCAATGCGCCAAATACCGCGTGTGGCAGAAGCAGGAGCTGTTCACCCGTCTGGGCCTGCCCTGCCGCGTGGTCGACTGGCGGCACACCAACGAATGCCTCTCGGCCGCCTCGCTGGCCACCCAGGTGATCCTCTACCGCGTTCCGGGCTACCCGCTGGTGATGCAGCTTATCGAGCGCCTGCACGCCCTGCGCCTTCCTGTGGCCTGGGAGGTGGACGACCTGATCTTCGACCGCGGGCTGTTCCTGCTGAACCGCAACGTCGATTCGCTGGAACCCGAGATGCGCGAGGGCATCCTGTCGGGCGTGGAGCTGTACCGCAGCGCCATGCTGGCCTGCGGCGCCGGCATCGCCAGCACGCCGCATCTGGCGCAGGTGATGCGCGAGGCAGGGCTGGCGCAGACCTGGGTGATCGAGAACGCGCTCGACGACGAGACGCTGAGCCTGGCCGCCGGCCTGCGGCGGCGCCGGGCGGCGGCGGCACCGCGCGACATCGTCCTGGTCACCTACGGCTCCGGCACCAAGACGCACGATGCCGATTTCCGCCAGGCGGCGCCCGCCCTGCTGCGCGCCCTGCAAGCGCGGCCGAACCTGCGGCTGCGCATCGTGGGCGAACTGACCCTGCCGGAGGATTTCAGCGCCGTCGCCGCCCAGGTCGAGCGTCTGCCGCCGGTGCCGTTCGCGCGCTACATGGCGCTGCTGGCCGAAGGTGATATCGGCCTGGCCCCGCTGGAGCCCACGCTATTCAACGACTCGAAGAGCAACATCAAGTTCCTCGAATCCGCCGTGCTCGGGCTGCCGTCGATCTGCTCGCCCCGCGCGCATTTCACCGACGCGGTGCAGGACGGCCAGAACTCCCTGCTGGCCGATACCGAAGCGGCCTGGTTCGATGCTTTGTGCCGGCTCGCCGACGATGCCGCCCTGCGCACGCGACTGGGCGAGGCGGCACTGCAGACCGCGTTGTCCCGCTACGCACCGGACGCGGTGGCGCACGCCCAGCTGGCCCCGCTGCTGGCCCGCGCGCCGGACCAGCGGGTGCGCAAGCCGCTGCGCGTGATGCTCGCCAACATCTACTACACGCCGCGCAGCTATGGCGGCGCCACGCTGGTGGTCGAGGAAATGGCGCGGCGCCTGCACGCGCGCGGCGACACTGACGTGCGCATCTTCACCGGCCTGCCGCAGGACGAGCCGAACCGCGCCACTACGCGCACCGACCAAGACGGCATCACCGTGTTCGCCGTGCCCACCTCTGAAGGCGACGTGGTGGCTTCCCTGGACGATCCGTCCGCCGGCGTGGCGTTCGGCCACGTGCTGGACGCGGTGCAGCCCGACGTGGTCCACCTGCACGCGATACAGGGCCTCAGCGCCAGCCTGGCCGCCGCCTGCACGCTGCGCGGCATCCCCTACGTGATCACCCTGCACGACGCCTGGTTCCTGTGCGCGCGCCAGTTCATGGTCCGCGGCGACGGCACGTACTGCTTCCAGACCACCATAGACCTGCACATCTGCCAGAACTGCGTGCCAGGCACCTTCCACCTGGCAGAGCGTGCCCGGCTGATGCACGCCGCCCTGCACGGCGCCGCCCTGCTGCTCTCGCCGAGCGAGGCGCATCGCGCGCTGCACCTCGCCAACGGCATCGCACCGGACCGTATCCTGGTGGCGCCGAACGGCGTCCGCCTGCCTGCCGCCCCGCTGCAGCGCACGCCAGCCGCGCGAATGCGCTTCGCGTATGTGGGCGGCAACGTGGAGGTGAAGGGCTTCTCCATCGTCAAGCGCGCCTTCGAGGCGCTGGACCGCGACGACTGGGAGCTGGTGCTCGTCGATAATACCCTCAACCTCGGCTATTCCAGCGTGGACGCTTCCGAATGGCGGGTGCAGGGCGGCCTGCGCGTTGTCCCCGCCTACACCCAGGACGCAATGGACGATTTCTTCGCCGGCATCGACGTGCTGGTGTTTCCCTCGCAATGGAAGGAAAGCTTCGGCCTGACGGTGCGCGAGGCGCTGGCACGCGACGTGTGGGTGATCTCGACGGCCGGCGGCGGCCCGGCCGAGGCGATCGTGGACGGCGTGAACGGCACGCTGATCCCGCTGGACGGCCGCCACGAGAAGCTGAGCGCCGCAGTGGAAGCGCTGCTGGACCGGCCGGGTCGGCTGGCGGGGTATCGTAATCCGCGCGCAAGCGAGATCATGGATTATGCGGCGCAGGCTGAGGCGCTGCATGGGATTTTAACCGGTGTGGTAAGCAGGAAAGCAGTTCTTTTTTGAAAAAAAGAACCAAGAGACTTTTGGTCCGCTGTCGCGCCGCGTTTCCACGAAGCGAGCTTTCCGGAACGCAGGACGGCTGCCGGCACCACCGTCAGGGATAAAAGTTTTTTGGTTCTTTTTTCAAAAAAGAACCGCTTGCTTCCTTCCTTTCGGAGCCCTCCCCATGGACAGCGCGCTGACCGACGAGACGCTCGCCCCCCTATTCTGGCGCCCGTCCCGCCTGGGCGTGGATAGCGCCTGGTTCGGCCACGTGCCGTTCGCCCACTGGATCGTGGGCCAGCACCGTCCCGCCAGCATCGTCGAATTGGGCGCGCATAACGGCGTCTCCTACGCGGCGTTCTGCGAGTCCGTCCTGCGCCACCGCCTAGATGCGCGCGCGCTGGCGATCGACACCTGGCAGGGCGACGAGCATGCCGGCTTCTACGGCGACGACGTGTATGCCGACCTGCAGCTTTTCCACGACCAGCGTTACGCGGGTTTCTCGACTCTGCTGCGCACCACCTTCGATGACGCGAGCACGCGCGTGCTGGATGGCAGCATAGACCTGCTGCACATCGACGGGCGGCACCGCTACGAGGACGTGTCGCATGATTTCGCCACCTGGCTGCCGAAGATGTCGCCCCGCGGCGTGGTCCTGTTCCACGACACCAACGTGCGCGAGCACGATTTCGGCGTGTACCGCCTATGGGCGGAGCTGAGCCGCGCGCATCCCTCCTTCGAGTTCCTGCACGGCCACGGGCTGGGCGTGCTGGCGTTGGGCGAGGCCGGCGGCGGGCTCGCGCAGCTCTGCGCGTTGCAGGATCCGCACGAGATAAACACCGTGCGCGAACGTTTCGCCCTGCTGGGCGAACGCTGGATCGCCACGCGTGACCTGCAGCACGCCAGCCGGCGTGAGGCGGCGATGGCGGCCAGGCTGGCGGACGCGCAGGCGGAAGCGGAGTCCGCCCGCGGCTGGGCGGAGACCGCGCAAGGCGAGGTGAACAAGTTGTTCCCGATGTATCAGGCGCTGATCGAGACGCATCGCGGCGTGCGCGCGAACTTGGCCCGCGCCCGCTACGACGTGTCCGCTCGCGAGCGCGACCTGGCGACGCAGGCCGCCGCCCTGCTGGTCCGTGACGCCGAGCTGGCCGCCGCACGGGCCGCGCTGGAGGAGACGCGCGCGGCACGCGACGCGGCGCATGCGGCGCGCGAGGCCGCCCACATGGCGGCGATACAGGCCGCCAGGATCGCCCTGGCGGACGCCCAGGCCCGCGCGCACGCCGCGGAGACCGCCCTGGAAGGTGCCCGGGCGCATGCCGCCGCGCTGGTGGAATCGCGCGCGCAGATGCTGTCCTCCACAAGCTGGCGGGTGACGCAGCCGCTGCGCCGCCTGCGTGGCGGCGGCCGTGCGGAGCCGCCCGCCGTCGAGGTGAGCGTGCCGCCCGCGCCCGTTCCCGTATCAGGGCCCGCCGCCCTCGAGCCCGCCGACGCGCCGCCGCCCGAGACGGCTGTCGTGGTGCCGACGCCGGAGGCCCCGCCTGTTCCCGCCGAGGAGCCCCAGGCGCAGGCCGCCCAACACCCGAACGTGCTGTTCATCAGCGGCGAGGGCCACACGCCTGGCAGCACCTACCGCGTGGAGCGCTACGTGGCGGCCGCGCGCAGCCTGGGCCTGGATGCCGGCTGGTCAGAAGCCGGTCCGGTAGGCCCGGCCGAGCTGGCAGGCGCCCGCCTGGTTGTGCTGTGGCGCGTGCCCTACAGCACGCATATCGCGGGCATCGTCCAGGTGGCGCACGAACAGGGTGCGACCGTCATCTTCGATGTGGACGACCTGATGTTCCGCCCGGAGCTCGCCACCATCGAGGTGATCGACGGCATACGTAGCCAGCGCTTCTCCGAAGTGGACACCCAGGAGTTCTTCCGCCTGATCGGCCGCACCATGCGCGCCTGCGACCTCGTCACCTGCCCCACCGCGGAGCTGGCCCACCAGGCGCGGCTGGCTGGCCGGCCGGCCTACGTGCTGCCGAACGGCTTCGACGCCGCCAGCCACGATGCCGCCCGCCGCGCGCATCGCGACTGGCTCAGCTACGCCGACGACATCGTGCGCATCGGCTATGCCGGCGGCTCGCGCACCCACCAGCGCGATTTCGCCGCCGCCGGACCCGCGATCGCCCGCGTGCTGCGCGCCCATCCGCAAACCCGGCTGACCCTGTTCCGCGACCCGTCCAGCGGCGAAGGCCTAGTGCTGATCGACGAGTTCGCGGAGTTCGCCGATCTGGCCGATCGTATCGAATGGCGCGACATGGTCGCCCTCGCCGACCTGCCGGGCGAGATCGCGCGCTTTGCCATCAACATCGCACCCCTGCAGCAGGACAATGTGTTCTGCGAGGCCAAGAGCGAGCTGAAATTCTTCGAGGCGGCGCTGGCCGGCGTGCCGACGATCGCCTCGCCCACCGGACCGTTCCGCCGCGCCATCGAACACGGCACGTCCGGCCTGCTGGCCGCCAGCGAGGACGAGTGGTTCGCCGCGCTGACCAGGCTGGTGGAGAGCCCCGAGGAGCGTGCGCGCCTGGCCCAGGCGGCCTACCACGTCTCGCTCGCCCGTTTCGGACCGGAAGCGCGCGCCGAGGCGTTCGCCCTCATGCTGGCGCAGATCGAGGGGGGTGCGTCCGGCGCCGCCGCGTTCGAGCGGCAGCGCTACCGTGACGCGCTGCCGCCCACGCCGGTGCCCTACGTGCCGCCCGCGCAGACGCTGTTCGAACGTGACGACCTTGGCCATGCGCTGGTTACCGTCATCGTCCCTGTCTTCAACTACGCCGATTACGTGCCGGAAGCGCTGCAATCGGTGGCGGACCAGACCCTGCGCCTGCTCGACCTGGTAGTGGTGGAAGACGCCTCCCCGGACGATTCGGCATCCATGGTGCTGGACTGGGTGCGCGCCAATGCCCAGCGGTTCAACCGCGTGCGCGTGCTGCGCCACCGGGAGAACGCCGGGCTGGGCTTCGCGCGCAATAGCGGTTTCGCCGCCGCCGAGACCCCGTTCGTGCTGCCGCTGGACGCCGACAACCGCCTGCGCCCGGCTGCCTGCGAAACCCTGCTGCGCCACCTGGCGGACAGCACCGCCGCCTATGCCTACCCCGCGATACAGAAATTCGGCGACTCGGACGAGGTTGTGGGCCGGGCGCCCTATTCGGTGCTGCGGCTGCAGCCCGGCAACTACATCGACGCCATGGCGCTGGTGCGCAAATCCGCCTGGGCGCTGGCCGGCGGCTACGACCACGTGCGCTACGGCTGGGAGGATTTCGACCTGTGGGCACGCATTGCCGAACGCGGCGGCTTCGGCGTCAACGTAGGCGAGATACTGGCGGAGTACCGCGTGCACGACCGCTCGATGCTGCACACCACCACCGAAAAGCGCGAGCACCGGGAGGCGCTGGCGGAGGACATGGAGCGGCGGCATCCCTGGCTGGACCTGGCGCGCGGAGTGTCTTCCCTGGCGCGGACGTATCTGAAGTAGGCGGGAACACACGAGTTCCTGGCAGCAAGGAAGGCCTTCTTTAGCGAGAGCAAGAGGCAAAAAGCTTTTGTCCGCGCTGTCGCGGATCGTACGACGCGCGCGCCATACTTAGTAGTGGAGACAGATCATGCCGCTTGTGAGGATCGACGTCAGCAAGACTGCCAGCTCCGCCCTCGTCCGCGTCATCGGCGACGCCGTCTATGATGCGATGACAGCGCTCGCCGGCGTGCCCTTGCATGACAAGTTCCAGATCGTCACCCGGCACGAGCGCGACGAACTGGTGTTCCCGGCCGATGGCTATCTCGGCATCGAATACTCGGCCGAGATCATTTTCATACAGGTGACCTGGGTGGGCGGCCGTTCGACAGAGGTCAAGAAGGCGTTCTACAGGAGCGTCGCCAGCACGATCGCCGAAAAAGCCGGCTTGCGGGCGCAGGATGTCTTCATCAGCCTGGTGGATTCCGGTCGAGAGGACTGGTCGTTCGGCAATGGCGAGATGCAATACGCGCCGAAAAGCTGAACGGTGCGATAGTGTAACGCGCCGGCCGCAGGACGGAAGTTTCGTGGTCCTTGTGCAGAAAGGACTGCCGGCTTGCCTGCCGCCCCGCTTCCCGGACAATTGCCGCCCGCCTAAGCTGCCGGAGACATCGCCCGCCGAACATCCGGGCGCATGGATCGGGGTCCGGCATGCGCGTGCTTCCACTCATCCTGGCAACCAGCCTGGCCTCCGCCGCTGCCGGCTTCCTCGCCGGCCGGGCAATCCCGCCGGCGCGCCAGACCAGCTTCGCCGTGCGAGGCAATGTGGCCGCGATGCCGCCACCCGCGTCCAGCGGCATCGCCGTCCGTCCAGCTAGCGGCCCCCGCGCACCGGCCGAGCCGGCGGCGGCCCCTAGCGGGGTGCGCGCGCTCAATATCCAGCGTGTGGCACTCGATGCCAAAGGCAACAAGGCGCAGGCCTGCCTGGTGTTCAGCCTGCCGATCTCGACCGCGCCCGACTTCCATCCTGCGGACTACCTGCGCATCGAGCCGGCGATACGCCCCGCATTGCAGGTCCAGGGTGAGCGGCTGTGCATCGGCGGCCTGGCTTTCGGCGTCACCTACCAGGCGACCGTCCTCGCCGGCCTGCCTGGCGCGGATGGCTCGCGCAAGCTGGCCGACGAAACGCTGCCGCTCAGCCTGGGCGACCTGCCGTCCACCACCGACTTCGCCGATGACGGCTTCATCCTGTCGCGTGACACCGCGCACGGCCTGCCAATCGCCACGGTGAATGTGGCGCATGTGCACATGCGCGTGGAACGCATCACTGACCGTGTGCTGGTGCGCACCCATCTCGGCGCGGATTACAGCGACAACAACCCGGACTACGATTCGTCGTCCGGCAGGCCGGTGGACACGCTCGGCGTATCGGTGTGGGAGGGCGACCTGACTGTGAAAGGCGCCCGCAACGAGAAGGTGACCACCGCCTTTCCCCTGGGCCAGGTGCTGCCGCACCGTCTGCCTGGCGCATACCGTATCAGCCTGCTGACCAAGCAGACGGAGGGCGAGAGCAGCCCCAGCCAGGACTGGCAGGTCGCCGGCACACGCTGGGTGTTCGACACCGACCTCATGCTCACCACCCATCGGGGTGCGGACGGGCTGCACGTCTTCGTCCGCTCGCTTGCCACCGCCAGCCCGGTGACCGGCGCCGAAATATCCCTGCTCGCCGCCAACAACGACGAGCTTGCGCGCATCGCCACCAACGTGAACGGCGAGGCGGTGTTCGGCGCCGGCCTGCTGCGCGGCACGCAGGGCCTGACACCGCGCATGGTGATGGCCTATGCCGGCGACGATTTCACCGCCTTGCAGCTCGACAAGCCGGGCTTCGACTTCTCCGACCGCGGCGTGGAGGGCCGGCCCGATCCCGGCCCGGTGGACGGCTACCTGTATACCGATCGCGGCATCTACCGGCCCGGCGAGACGATACAGCTCGGCACCATCGTGCGGGACGGCCTGGCGCGGCCGTTGCCGGAGGGCCAGGCGGTCAGCGTGGTGCTGCACCGGCCGGACGGCGTGGAAGCCTTGCGCACGCGCCTGGTGCCGAACGCGGCGGGCGTGGCGGTGCAGGCGCTCCCGCTCGGCAGCACCGCGCCGCGCGGCACCTGGCGGCTGGAGGAGATGCTGGCCGGGACCAAGACGGTGATCGGCACGCTCGAGGTGCAGGTGCAGGATTTCGTGCCGAACCGCCTGGCGGTGGAGCTGACCCCGCGCAGCCCGCGCATCACCCCGACCACGCCCGCCGTGATCGACGTCGCCAGCCGCTACCTTTACGGCGCGCCGGCCGCAAACCTGCAGGTCTCCGCCAATGTGCAGCTGCAGCGTGACACGGAGCCGGTGGCCGAGCCCGGCTGGGTGTTCGGCCGCGCCGACGAGCAGCTCAATGCCGAGGCGCAGGACATCGACGGCCCTGCCACGGACGCGCAGGGCCACGCCGCGCTGACGATCGACGCCGCCGCACTGAAACCGCCAAAGACCAGCGCGCCGCTGCGCGCGGACATCGACGTCTCCGTGGCGGAGCCGGGCGGCCGGGCGACGGAGAGCCGCACGACGCTGAAGCTGGCGACCCGGGACGTGCTGCTGGGCCTGCGCGCGCCCAACGCGGAGGGCCTGCTCGCGGAGGACCACGCGAGCGCGGTTGCGGCCGCGGCCTTCGCGCCGGACGGCACGCGCCTGGCGCGCACGGTGGCGTTCCGGCTGGTGGAGCAGGTGACCGAGTTCAACTACTTCGCGGTGGACGGGCGCTGGGAGTGGAAGAGCTCCACCCATGACCGGCCGGTGACCTTCGGCTCGCTGGACGTGCCGGCAGCCGAGGGCGGCGGGCAGATCGGCCTGCCGCCGCTGCAATGGGGCACCTACCGGCTGGAAGTCACCGAACAGGGCAAGCCGGACGGCGCGTTCACATTGCTGATCCTGCATGTGGGATATGACGGCGGCACCGGCACCGAGCCCAGCCCGGAGCGCGTGGCCGTCAGCTTGCGCGGCGCGGCGCCGGCGGCGGGGCAGGACGCCACGCTGCACGTCAAGCCGCCCTTCGCCGGCCAGATGCTGATCACGGTGGAGAACAGCCGCGTGCTGGCCGTGCAGACCGCCAGCATCCCGGCCGAGGGTGCGGACGTCACCGTGCACGCCGATGCCGGCTGGGGCGTGGGCGCCTACGTTATGGCCAGCGTGTACCGCCCGTCCGGCCAGGCCTCCGGCCATGCGCCGGTGCGTGCGGTGGGGCTGGCCTACGTGAAGGTGGATGCCTCGGCGCGCACGATAGGCGTGGCGCTGGCAACACCCGCCGTGCTGCGGCCGCGCACGCATCTGGACCTGCCGGTTACCGTCTCCGGCGCCGCCGCGCATGGCCAGGTCTGGCTGACCCTGGCCGCGGTGGACGAGGGCATACTGGACCTGACCCGGTTCGCCAGCCCCGACCCGGCCGACCACTATTTCGGCAAGCGCCGCCTGGCGGTGGACGTGCGCGACGACTACGCGCACCTGATCGACGGCAACGGCGCCGCCGCCGGCGAGATACGCGCCGGCGGCGACCTGGACGGCGCCGGTTTGACCGTGGTGCCGACGCGCACCACCGCGCTGTTCAGCGGCCTGGTGGCGGTGGGCGCGGACGGCCACGCCACCGTGCCGATCGACCTGCCGGACTTCACCGGCGGCCTGCGCCTGATGGCGGTGGCGGTCAGCGAGGCGGGGTTCGGGCACGCCGAACGGCAGGTGCCGGTGCGTGACCCGGTTGTGGCGCAGATCAGCCTGCCGCGCTTCCTGGCGCCAGGCGACGAGGCCCGCATGACCCTGCTGGCCCATAACGTGGAGGCGGCCGCCGGCACCTTCCACATCCACCTCACCGCCGAAGGCGCGCTCGGCATGCAGCCGGCCGATGACGACATCCACCTCGACGCCGGCCAGGCCGTGGTGCGCACCTATCCCCTCGCCGGCGGCGCGGTCGGCACCGGCCAGGTGGTGCTGACGCTCACCGGTCCCAATCCTTCTGGCGGAGCCGGCCTGAACATTACCCATGACTGGCCGATGGAAGTTCGCACGCCGTTCCAGTCCGTGACTCTGGTGAGCAAGGCGGAGCAGGCGCCCGGCGAGACGGCCACGCTGTCGGCCGGGCTGGCCGCCGGCCTGGTGCCGCAGGGGGCCACCCTGCGCGCTAGCTTCTCCAACATCGGCAACATAGACCTGCCCGGCCTGCTCGCGGCACTCGACGAGTATCCGTTCGGCTGCTCCGAACAGCTCGTCAGCCGTGCGATGCCGCTGATCTACGTGGAGCAGGAAGCCAGACTGGTGGGCAGTGCCGTGCCGCCCGATCTGCGCTTTCGCGTGCAGGACGCGGTGGACAAGCTGCTGGAACGCCAGGACGACAGCGGCGCCTTCGGCCTGTGGCGTGCCGGCGACGCCGAGGCCGAGCCCTTTCTGGGCGCCATGATCGCCGACTTCCTCACTCGCGCGCAGGCTCATGGCTACACGGTACCGCAGGACGCGCTGGCCAGCGCGCTGCGCGTGCTGACCCAGTCCAGCCCGGACGGCTACCAGCTCCACCGCTTCTGGTTCCTGACCGACAAGCCGGGCGAGGCCGACGACGCGGTCCTACGCGCTGGCCGCGCCTACACGCTTCTGCTGGCGGCGCGCACCGGTCAGGCGGATGCCGCGGATCTGCGCTACATGCACGACAACGACATCGATCGCATGGAGCCGCTCGGCCAGGCGCAGCTTGCCGCCGGTCTGGCCATGCTGGGCGACCATCCGCGCGCCGTGCACGCCTTCGACCTGGCCGAGGCTGGCCTGCCGCGCGAGCGCGACGACTTTGCTTGGCGCCTCGGCGACTTCTACCGCACCAGGGTGCGCGACACCGCGGCGATGGTCTCGCTGGCCGCCGAAATCGGCGACCGTCCCCGTGTCCGCCGGCTGCTGGCCGCGCTGGACGGCCTGGACACTCGCACGGAGGGGCTGAGCACGCAGCAGCAGGGCTGGCTGGTGATAGCTGCCGGCGTGCTGCTGGAACGCGCCGGGCCGGCCAGCGTGTCGGTCGACGGCACGGCGCAGCCGCCAGCCGCCGTGGTCAGCCTGATTCGGGACGTGGCTGGTCTGCATGATCTGGCGGTGCAGAACACCGGCACGCATCCGCTGACCCGCATCGTGGCCGTGCGCGGCCTGCCGACCAGCGCGCCGCCGCCTGCCGCCAGCCACGTCACCATCACCAAGACGGTAACGGCGGCCGACGGCAGCGCCGTCGATCTCGGCCACCTGATGCAGAACCAGCGCCTTGTCGTGCACCTGTCCGGCGACGTGGATGACGATGCATACCACCAATCGATGCTGGTCGATCCGCTGCCGGCGGGCTTCGAGATCGAGCGCGTGGTGACGCCGTCCACGAAAACCGAGGCGAACGGCCTGCCCTGGCTGGGCGACATAACGCCCACCCGCATCGCCGAGAAGCGCGACGACCGCTTCATGGCGGCGGTGGATTTCGGCCGCGTATCGGCAAACATGGATGACGACGCCGACAAGAAGGACGCGCCTGACCCCGCGCATTTCAACCTGGCCTATGTGGTGCGTGTCGTCTCGCCCGGGCGGTTCGTGCTGCCGGCGGCGAGCATACGCGACATGTACCGGCCCGACGTGCAGGCGCGCACGGGAGTGGGGTCGGTGACGGTTGCGGTCAGCAAGTAAGCAAGGCCTTCTTTTTTGAAAAAGAAACCATTGCTACCCGCATTTGCAGCGCGTCGCCGTTTCCGGGAAAATCCGGCTGCCGCACATGCGGGGAGACATAAGTTTTTTGGTTCTTTTGTTCAAAAAAGAACTGCTTCCTTTCTTGCCTTGAGCCTTCTCGCGCTCTGGACCACGGACCACCTCCTCCCCCCCGACCTCACCCGCCTGACCGCCTCAAAGGAAGTGCGAGCCGCGGACGGGCAATTGCTGCGCGCGTTTCCGGCGCCTGGCGGCACCTGGCGCCTGCACACCGGCGTGGCCGACGTGGACCCGCGCTACCTGCATCTGCTTCTGGCGGCGGAGGACCGGCGCTTCCGCGCCCATGGCGGCGTGGATGCCGGCGCGCTGTTGCGCGCGGCCTGGCAATACGCGCGGTCGGGCCGGATCGTGTCGGGCGGCTCCACGCTCAGCATGCAGACGGCGCGGCTGCTGGAGCCGCATCGGCGCAGCCTGCTGGGCAAGCTGCACGACATCCTGCGCGCCTGGCAGCTGGAAGAGCGGTTCGACAAGAACGCGATCCTGTCGATGTACCTGACGCTTGCCCCGTTCGGCGGCAATGTGGAGGGCGTGCGCGCCGCAAGCCTGACCTGGTTCGGCCATGACGCGTCCCGGCTCTCCGAGGCGGAGGCGGCACTGCTGGTGGCGATACCGCAAACCCCCGCGCGGCGGCGCCCGGACCGGCACGTCACGGCAGCGCAGACGGCAGCGGGGCTGCTGGTGACGCGGTTACGGGCCGCCGGGTCATTGCCGGCCGACTGGTCCGACCGGACCACGCTGGACTGGACGGCGGCGTCACCGCAATCGCGCCACGCGCTGCCACGCCTGGCCGCGCTGTTCTGCGCCGGGTTGGCGCGCGCGGCGTCGCCGGGCGCGGTGGTCCGCAGCACCATAGATTTCGCTTTGCAACGGCAGTTGGAAGCCCTGCTCGGCCGCGAGATGGCGGCCGAGCCGGCGCAAGTGGGCGTGGCGGCCCTGGTGGTGGACAACGCGACCCGCAGCGTGCGCGCCAGCGTCGGCGGACGCGGCGCCGCGATGGCCGGCGCAGACCTGGACCTGACCACGACCAGGCGATCGCCCGGTTCTGCGCTGAAGCCATTCATCTACGGCATGGCGTTCGACGCCGGCCTGCTGCACCCGCTGACCCTGATCGGCGACGCGCCCGGCCTGATACCGGGCTACGCGCCGCATAATTTCGACGACCTGTATCACGGCGCCATCACCGCGCAGACCGCGCTTCGCCAGTCCTGCAACGTGCCCGCGGTGCAGGTGCTGCAGACGATCGGGCCGGACCGTTTCGTGGCGGGGTTGCGCCAGGCTGGTGCGGCGGTGGCGATGCCCGGCCGCCAGGCCAGCCTGGCGGTGGCGCTCGGCGGGCTGGGAATCAGCTTGTCGGACATGGTGATGCTCTACGCGGCCCTGGGTGACGACGGCCGCGCGGCGCCGCTGGTGCGCCTGCAGGGCACGCCCGCCAGGAAAGTGGCGTTTCTGGGTGAGCTCGCGGTGTATTACCTGCGCCACGTTCTGGAAGGCTCGCCACCGCCGCCCGGCATGGCCTACGCCTCGCTGACCGGCGGGCGGGCCATCGCGTTCAAGACCGGCACGTCCTACGGTTTCCGGGACGCGTGGGCGGTCGGCTACTCACGCGCCAGCACGGTTGGCGTGTGGACCGGGCGGGTGGAGGGCACGCCGCGCCCGGGCAGTGTCGGCCGTGCCACCGCGGCGCCGCTTATGCTGCAGGCCTTCGGCCTGCTGCCGCCCGAAGCCGACGAAGCCGCCCCGCCGCCGCCCGGCGCCATCGTGGCCGACAGTACTGCGGCGCTGCCGGCCGCCCTGCGCCGCCTGGGCCCGCCGCAGGACGCCTTGCCGCAACGGCCCGTGCTGGACTACCCGCCGCCTGGCGCGACTATCGACCTGACTCGCGCACCCGGGGACGGCTACGACCCCGTGACGCTGCGCGTGCGGGGCGGCACGCCGCCTTTCCGGTGGATCGTCAACGGGGTGCCAGAGCGCGGCCACGGTGCGGAAGTGCATTGGGCGCCGGACGGGCCGGGGGCGGCGGTGGTGACCGTGATCGGGGCAGATGACCTGGCGGTGCATGGCAGTTTCCGCATGGAGACCGAGTGACGCCAAAAGAAGGCCAGGGGCTCTGCCCCTGGACCCCGCTGGGGCCTTGGCCCCAGACCCCATTTCGCAGGAGTGCGTGTAAGAGGTTCTAAGGACGACTGTCCTTAGCGGGGTCCAGGGGCAGAGCCCCTGGCCTTCCTTACACCTCAGGGCAGCGCCGGCCGTGTCTGCTGGTTCAGCCGATACGCTTCCTGCGTCACCTGGAACGCCAGCCTGCCAAGATCAGTGCCCTCCTGCCAGGCGCCGCCGATCTCCAGCCGTCCCTTGTTGAACGACCACACGCTCAAATACACCTGGTGCGGCAACAGGCGTGATCGCCCTGCCCTGAGGTCCTCAAGCCGCTTCGCTTCGTGCCGCAGCAGATCGAGGCATCTGGACAGCAGCGCGCGTTCAGGCCCCGGCGCCTCCGCCGCAAGCCTCGCCTGCATGCCCTGCAGCAGCGTCTGCAGGTCTGACCACAACTGATCGTCGATCAAGGCTTTCCACTCCAGGGAGTTGGCACCGGCGCGGACGGGGAGGCCGAGCCCGGCGGTATCCAGATCTGCTGCGCGCCGCCAGGCAACACGCTGGTGCCGTGACTGGACATCTGGGGTGCCGCGGGCCCCGTCCAACCGCGCAGGCCGGTGGTGGGCGGCTGGACACAGGCGCCGTTGCCGTTCCAGTTGTTTTGGACCGCGGCGCCACCCCGCTGGTCCGACTCCGTGGTGGGCGCGTCGGGAGGCCAGAAGCCGCCATTGGCCGATGCGTCCGATCCAATGACGCGGGAAGTTTCGCTTGATATGTACACACCGAACGCGATTCCGGCGTCGCGTCCATTTCTCTAACGTGCCTTGCCGGCGGCGGTCACCCGGCCGGCGGATGCGTCGATGTCGAGCTTAGACATGTCCTTGTTCGGCGGCTGGAAGATGCTGCGAAATGATCTTGCCGTGGCGGGCTGGCATGTCCCATTTAGCTGAAAACGCCGGTGGCGGTATCGTTTGACCGGTTCTGACGGTAAGCTCAACCCAACCGATGGAACGGCTTCAGCGTGAACGAAGCCTCGCAGGACGCCATGCGTTCGCAACACTGAACAGTCATCCGTTTGTCTGCAGCCGGATGTCTTCCAGCATTGCGTATATTGCATCGCAAAACGCCATGTCACTTGTCTCAAGCTCCCGAGCGCACATTAGTCCAATACCATGCGTCAGCGAAGCGTAGAACGCTCGGTCCGGCGGCGGTCCAGCGCTTAGGCGCGCGTCGATAGCCACCATCTGTCGAGCGGCTGCGTTGTAGAACGGGTTCGCGGGATTCTGTGCCACGCGCTGGCGGATGACTTCGCGTGCTTTGGAGATTGCGTCAGTCATGGGCTGCCCTTTGTAACCGGCGTAAACACGCTTGTGTTCGGAACGAAATACTGCTGGCCGCCACCCGAAGTCTGAACCGGGGTGCCAGGCGTGGACCATGTGTCGTTCACCGCCGCGGCGCGAGAGCTAAGCGCCTGCGTGGGCTGGGTGGACACGTAGTCGGTCTGCACCTTAGGCACGGCGTTGCCTGCGCTGTCGGAGCCTACAGGCGAAATGCCGAGGCTGTCTGGCGTCGCCGATCCAGGGGCGAAATAGTTGCCTTGGTTGCCTCCTGGAACCTGCCACTGGCTGAGCTGGGTGTTCTCCGGAAGAGTCAAGACTTGGACGGGTTGGTTGAAGTCGATGCCGGCCAAATGCGAGTCGATGCGTGACTGCGGCCAGCCCTGGTCTGCGTAGAAGCTTTGCGCAATGTTCTGGTTAGCGCCGTATCTGAGACCCGTCGTACCGGCGAGTGCATCCCCGGTCAGCCCGCCGGCGGCGCCGCCGACCAAGCCCAGCCCGACCTCGCCGATCGCCGCGCCGCGCTCGCCGTACAGCGCGCCACCGACGGTTTTGCCCACCTGGCTTAAAGCCGCGCCGCCTGCGAGCCCGCCGGCCGCCTGCAGGCCGAACACGCCGGCTCCCGCCCAGCCGGCCGACGCATAGGCCGCGAACCCCCCGGCGTTGAGCGCCACCGCGGAGCCGGCCACCACCATGGAAGCCGCGACGTCGACGGCAAGCTGCGGCACCTCCGGGCTGATGCTGGCGAACGACCCGGTGCTGCCGCCGATGAACACGTTCGGGGATGCCGAACTGATTCGCGCGTCGCAGATGGTGATGTCACCCAGCCGCGCCGCGGGCAGGCCGTTAATGAACACGCTGGTGCTGCCCGTGGCGATCTTCTGCGGCGCGTCGTGTTCGTCGCACACCGCCACGTCCTGCAAGGCACGGGCGGCCCCCAGCGCGTTGACGTGCACGTTGAGCGAGCCGGTGAGGATGTTTCCGGTGGCCTGGCCGTAGGTGGCGCCGATCTTCATCCCGGCCAGCGCGCCGCCGCCGGTCAGTGCCACCGCGCCGCCCACGGCGGCCAGCACGGCCAGGTCAGCGCCGCCGGTGGCTACCGTGAGCAAGGCGAGGCCCGCCGCCAGGCCAATGGCGCCGCCCAGGCCGAAGCCGAAGGCGGCGTCGGTGTGGGAGATGCCGTCCGTCTGGCGGGCGGCAGGCGGAGCGGTCATGGGACAGGAAGCAAGCAGTCCTTTTTTGAAACAAAGGACCAAAAAACTTTTGCTACCCCGCTGCACCAAGGCGCGCGCCCGTCCGGCTGGCACGCGCGCTGGTTCTGCGGGGACGTAAAAGTTTTTTGCTTCTTTTTTTCAAAAAAGAAGGCCTTGCCTGCCTTCCTCACGCGACATCGCCCGTCCAAGCGAAATGCCGCAGCATCTCCAGAAAAACCTCGTCGCACGCGGCGAATTCCGCCTCCGGCGCGGTATGCGTGATGCTCATTACCCGCCCGCCCGGCCGCAGCACGTAGATCTGGCGCTGCTGGATACGGCCGGACTCGCCGCCCTGCCAGGCGAACACGATTTCGATGCAGGCGACGCCGTCCAGCCGCGCGTCACGGCGCAGCTTCAGGGTGAAGCCGGCGGCGCGCGATTGCAGGTCGGCCACCTGGCGGCTGACGAACGCGTCCAGCGCCTCGTCCGGCGGCATCTGGTTGGTGGCGACCAGAATGTTCGGCGTCATCGGCTTGTTCGGCGCGGCAGGGGCCGCGTAGCCGATCATCGAGCGTTCGATCCACTTGTCTGGCACGGGAAAGACGTAGTCGGTGCCGCGGCAATCCTGGCCCATGGATCAGTCGTATTCCGCTTCAGTGGGATCGGCCGGGGCGCTGCCGCCGAACTGGCTGGCCGGTGGTGCCGTGGCACCGCTGCCGCCGGCGCCGGACAGCGCATCCGGCCCGTCGGGTGAGACGCCCGCGCCGGGAACGCCCAGAATGGCGCCAAGCCGGCCGAGCACACCGGACAGGCGCGGCATGGCGGGGATGGCGGGCAGAGGAGTGAACTGAGGGGCGGCCGGCTGCAACCCCGGCGTGATGCCGGGCAGGCTGGACAGGCCGGCGCCGCCGGCCGAGGCCGCGGCGGCCGCCGCCCCGCTGCCGCTGGAGGCCGCTTGAGAGAGCGCCGGATTGCCGAGTGCCGAGCCCGCCATGGCGGCGGCACTTCCGTGCGCGCCCGGCGTGCTGGCCATCATCGCCTGCGCCGCCGCCATTCCTTGCGCGCCCATACCGCTGGCCGCGCCGCCGCCTTCCAGCCCGGCAAACGCCGCGCCGGACAGGCTGGAGCCGGCGGGCGCCGAGGACTGGGTGCTGCCGCCGGCGGGGGTCAGCGTGGAACTGCCCAGGTGCAGAGCCTGGCCGGCGGCCTGGGCGGATTGCGTCAGGCTGGTCTGCGTGGTGCCGGCGAAGCTCTGCGTCACCGGTGTCAGCAGACCGCTGCCTTTGCCGGTGAGCGGGCCATTGACGTATTGCAGCACCGGCTGCGCCTGATCGGTGACGGGATGAAAGCTGATGTCTTTCATGCCCTGCTTGGCGGCCATGATGGGTGCGGCGACCATGTTTCCGGGGAACGGCATCCTAGCGCGCGCAGCTCACGAGTTCAGCCATATGTTGGGCCCGTTCTGGCGTATGCCCTGATCGCCCATTTCGATCGTGGTGCCGCCGGCCGAGCCTGCTTCGGCCAGCACCGCCTGGCCGCGTATGTCCACGCCTTCCGGCACGATGGAGACGTGGTTGTCGGCAGAGCCGTCCGTGCCGCCCTGGGAAGCTTCCACCTTCGTCACGGAATGCAGGTGCACGCCATCCTGGTCGAGCTGCAGCACGTGACCGGAACCGAAATTGATCCTGACACAATTCGCGTCGAGGTAGATCTGGCTGTTCTGGTGCTTGATCAGGATGTGCGTCTGAGTCTGCTCGATGACGCTGTCGTGCACCGAGGCGAGCCACAATGTTTCGGCCGATTGCGCACTGACGTTGCCCACGGTCGTGAGGAAGTTGTTGCCAACCATCATCGAGAGGTCTTTTTGCGCGTGGATGAACATCTCTTCCAAGCACTTCTTGTCATCGACGGTGATCTCATTGAACCCGCCGCCGCCAGGACTGCTGTTTGAACGGAAACCGGTGCGCTCCTTTTCGTCCGGCAGTTTCAGTGACGGAATGGTGCTGGCGTTCGGCATGCAGCAGACGACGATGGGGTGGTCCGGATCGCCCTCCATGAAGCTGACGCCCACTTCCATGCCGATGCGCGGAATGGTCTGCGTGCCGAAGCCGCGGCCGGCCCAGGATTGCGCGACGCGCATCCAGCAGGAGCTCGTCTCGTCGGACTTGCCCTTGCGGTCCCAGTGGAACTTGATCTTCACCCGGCCATAGCGGTCGGTGTAGATCTCCTCGCCGGCGGGGCCCGTGACCACCGCGCTCTGCATGCCGGGGATGATCGGCTTCTCCGAGCGCTGCTCGGGGACGAAGTCCACGTTGGCAGGCAGGCAGGTGAAGGTGTTCTGGTAGCGCGGCGCGCCCTTGGCCACGCTGTCGAAGGTCGGATCGGTAGCGTGATGAACCACCGAGACGATGACGTATTTCTGGTTCTCGCCGTCGATCGGGTGTGCCTCGAGTTGGAAGCGCCCGGCCGGCTGCAGCGTGCGCGCGCTGCTGGCCGCCGAAATCGTGTTCTGGCCCTTCTCGTGCGCGCCGATCAGGCGGGAGCTGACGCCCTCGCCACGCTCGCGCTGGGTGTAGCGGCCGGGATAGTCGAATATCTCGAACTTGTCGGCCTGCGGAATGGGCGAGAGGCCGTTGGTGCTGGTCACCAGCGAGTTGCCGGGATTCTGGAAATCGTAATCCGTGGTCGTGCTGCGGCCGGAGCGGAACGCCATGTGGTGCGTCCAGGCGGTGACGCCGTTGTGGAAGATGCCTGGCGGGTTATACGGCAGCGTGCCGTCGGGGATGTCCTTGTAGGCGTGCGCGCCGTCGGCCAGCATCAGGATGTGGCGGCCCTGCTGGTGCTGGAAGTAGTAGAAGATTCCCTCTTCCTCGAACAGGCGGGAGACAAAGTTGAAATCCGTCTCGCGATACTGCACACAATACAACCTTGGCTTGTATTCCTGTGCCAATCCGCTCGTGTCGAAATCCTTGAACCCCAGTTCGGTGAATATCTGCTCGGCGATCTGCACCACCGTGTTGTTCTGGAACACCCGGCTGTCCTGCCGGTGCTGCAGGAACCACAGCCAGGGGACCACATTGAGCACGTAGGAGCGCTGGCCGCGCGCCATTGCCTCGCCGCCGGAATAGGTGGCGACACAGCCGTTGAACTGGCGCCAGCCGCCGCCGTCCAGGGCTATCTGCCAGTCAACCGACTTGGTTATCAGTTGCGACGGGTCGATCGAATCGTTGAAGGCGCGCACGCGCAGCGCATAGCCGAACAGCGAGGACAGCGCTTCGGCACCGTCGAGCGCCTCCAGCAGCAGGACGTCGGTGCCGAGCGGGGTCTGGATGGCCAGTTGGCGGTTTGCTTGGGAATAGGTGGGTGACCCGTCCATCACTCATGTTCCAGCGCGGACTTCCTCACATACAGATGTGCCCTTGGGGAGTGAAGGGAAATTTCGGTATCGTAAGAAAGTAAGAGAAGCTTTGTTTTTTGAAAAAAAGAAACAAAAAACTTTTGCTCCCTCGACGTCTCGAGGTGGGTCCTCGCAGGCGGCAGACGACCGGTGCAAATGCGGGGAAGCAAAAGTTCTTTGCTTCTTTTTTTCGGAAAAGACCTGCTTGCTTGTCCGACCCGCATCAAGCCGGCCCATTCGGCAGAAGCACGACCGAGACCTGCCCGATCTCTACCGTCAAGGAAGCGGCCGCGGCGCCCAGCCGGGCGAGCAGGTCGGCGCTGACGGGCAGCCTCATCGCCACCGGGCTTGCCTGACGGTGGCCACGGCCGGAGGCGCCCAGGCCGGAGGCGGCGATGTGGCGGCTCGGGTTCGGCCGCCAGTTCTGCTGTTCGGCAAGGGCCATTTGTTCATGATTGCGCGCCGCCTCGGTGCTGCGCACTACCAGCAGGCCGCCATTCGGCAGGCTGGCCGGCGCGGATTGCAGCAGCACGCCGCTCGACAGGGCGGTGCCGTCGCTCGGCTCGTTCGGATCCGCATCCAGGAAGATCTCGGTTTGCACGGTTGTGCCTGCAACAGCGGATTTGGGGCCGTCGCTCAGTTGCGCGGTGCCGATGGGCATGCCGTCCACGCCGGCACCGGCCTGCACGGAACGGGGTTGCAGGTGCAGGCGGATGAAAGCCAGGCTGCCCGCGCGGGCAGCGCGCAACGTGGCGGGCGTGGCCTCGCCGGACGCCTGCGCCAGGGTGGCCGAAATCCCGCCGCCATAACGGCCGTGCAGCACCGCTTCGAACGCGGAGTCTACCCCGTCCAACAGGATCTGTTCGTCCGCGGAGGTAAGCGTTTCGGCCATTCTCGCACCTGGTTGAAGGCCGGGAAGTTCCCTCTCCCCGCCGGCTGCCGGTAGGCCGGCACCCGACAGGGAGCGGAAATCTTGGGTTCTGTGGCTAAGAAAGAACCTCTCGCGTGACTCAGGTCGCCTGGGCGCTGGCCTGGTTGTAGCTGGCGCGCGAGACGGTCGGGCTGCCGTTGGCGTCTTCCTTGGTGTAGTTCACGTTTTTCTGCGTGAAGTTCAGCGTCAGCGTCTCGGTCGGCCGATCGCCGCTGGAACCGGCGGTGAAGCCGGAAATGATCGTGTTCTGCAGCACGTATTGGCAGTACGTCTTGCCGGGGTTGCCGGTGTTGACCAGATCGATGGTGGCAACCATAGGCTGCTTGCCGGTCGTGGCGGCCTGGTAGAGTGCAGCGTGCGAACTGTCGCTGATCTTGGTCAGCGTCACTTCGCTGAGGTTCGGCTCGGAAGCTTCACGGTTGGACGCGGCGCCGACCGTCGTGCTGACGCTGCGGTTGACCGACCAGTGCATGGAGGTGATGTCCATCCAGCCGATATGGTCGGTCTGGGTCGCGTCGCCGGTGATGGGCTGTTCGCCGCCTGTAAGCTGCAGGTAGATGGGCATAAATTGGAATCCTTCCGTCTGGATCGCCGATCGAGACCGGCATGCTGGTATTCTGGCGGCGGCGTGTGGTGGTCTCAGGCCTCCGCCGGTTCTACGTGCGCCTCAGACGTCTGGCCGGGCCGGATGTCGGCATCCGGTGCAGCCCGAGTCCCCTCGCCAAGGGCGAGGCGCCCGTCATCGTCGAGTGACACGGTCAAGGTGCTGAGGCGCACCTTGTCGCCGAGCCGCTCAAGGAAGTGTCGCGACAGCAGCGGCAGCAGCTCCCGCGCAATAATCTGCTCCACGGCGCGCGCCCCGATCTCCGTTCCGCGGGCGCGTTGGCCGATCTGGTTCACCAACGTTTCGCTGAACAGAAGTTCCACGCCGTATGTTTCTTCTGCGCGCGCGCGCACACGCTCCAGTTGCAGGCCTACAACCTTTGCAAATGTCTCGTCGGACAAGGGCAGATACGGCACTACCGTGACACGGCCGAGAAACGCCGGCTTGAACACTTTCAGCAATTCCGGACGCAACACGGCTTCCAGCCCGGCCACGTCCGGCATGGTCTCCGGGTCCGCGGCCAGGGACGCAATAAGGTCCGAGCCAACATTGGCGGTGAGCAGAATCGTAGTGTGGCGGAAATCGATGTCGCGCCCCTCGCCGTCGCGCAATATGCCGCGATCGAACACCTGATAGAACACGTCCTGCACGCCGGGATGGGCCTTTTCCACCTCGTCCAGCAGCAGCACGCCGTGCGGGCGGCGGCGCACCGCCTCGGTCAGCACGCCGCCTTCGCCGTAGCCCACGTAACCCGGTGGTGAGCCCACCAGCATGCTGACCTTGTGCTCTTCCTTGAACTCGGAGAGGTTTACCGTGGTCAGGCTCTGCGCGCCGCCGTAAAGCTGCTCGGCCAGCGCCACCGCGGTCTCCGTCTTGCCCACGCCGCTGGTGCCCACAAGCAGGAACACGCCCACCGGCTTGCGCGGGTCGGCCAGGTTGGCGCGGCTTATCTGCACAGCGTCCGCGATGGCGCGCAGCCCGTGATCCTGGCCGATGACGCGGCGTCGCAGGGCGGCTTCCAGCGACAGCACGCTGTCTATGTCGGAGGCCAACATGCGACCTACCGGTATGCCGGTCCAGCGTGTGACTATTCCGGCCACCGCGTCGCGATCGACCCGCCTGGGCACCATGGGCGCCTCGCCCTGCAATTCGGCCAGGCGCACGCGCAAGCCTTCCGTCTCGCCGCCGTCACCTGCCTTCTCGGCGGCTTCGAGCTGCCCGATCAGATCGCATTCGGCGGCCCATTGCGCGCGCAATGCTGCGGCCTGTGCGGTGGCCTGCGCTATCGCGGCATCCACCTCAGCGCACCGCGCGGCCAGGCCTTCGCGGGTGACGGAGGCGAGTTCGGCCTCCAGCCGCGCCAGCCGGCGTTCGGTGTCTTCCAGCGCGGCAGGCGGCGTGCTGCGCGCGATCGCCACCGAAGCGCAGGCGGTGTCCAGCAGGCTCACGCATTTGTCGGGCAACTGGCGCGCCGGGATGTAGCGCGCGGACAGGCGCACCGCGGCGTCCAGCGCCTCCTCGGTGATCGTGACCCCGTGGTGCTTCTCCAGCACGGGCACCAGGCCACGCATCATCGCCACCGCGATGTCGTGCTCCGGCTCGTCCACTTTCACCGTCTGGAACCGGCGTGTGAGCGCGGCGTCGCGCTCGAAATATTTCTTGTATTCCGCCCAGGTGGTGGCCGCGATCGTGCGCAGCTCGCCACGCGCCAGTTCCGGCTTGATCAGGTTGGCCGCATCGCCCTGTCCCGCCTGTCCGCCGGCGCCAATCAGCGTGTGCGCCTCGTCGATGAACAGGATGACCGGCACGGGCGAAGCGCGGACGTCCGAGATGACCCCTTTCAGCCGCGTCTCGAACTCGCCGCGCGCGCTGGCGCCGGCCTGCAGCAGGCCCAGATCGAGCGTGCGCACGGCAATGCCGCGCAGGGCCGGCGGCACGTCGCCGGCTGCCACGCGCAGCGCGAAACCCTCGACGATGGCGGTCTTGCCCACGCCCGCCTCGCCCACGAGTATCGGGTTGTTCTGCCGGCGGCGCGAGAGGATGTCGATCACCTGGCGTATCTCGCCGTCACGGCCGACAATGGGATCTATCTTGCCGGCGCGTGCCATGGCGGTGAGGTCGATCGTGTAGGTCTCCAGCGCGCCGCCCTGCTTGCCGGGCGGGGTGAAGCCCTGCGGTGCCGCGCCCTCCGTCGCGCCGGCCGGCGCGGCCCAACCGGCGGCAGCAGCTTCCAGGCGCTGCACGTCGATCTGCCTGAACTGTGCCGAGAGGTCGTTCGCCACGGCGCGCAGCGTCGGGTCGGTGACCAGCGCGCTCAGCAGGTCCAGCTCGCCGATCGCCATGCGTCCACCCTGCAGGGAGGCGGCGATCCACGCTTCGCGCATCCAGCTCACCAGCACGGGTTCAAGCGCCGGCGCGCCGGCGCTGCCGCGCGGCAGACGGTCCAGCGCGCGTGTCAGGTCTGCGGCGAGACGCCCTGGTTCTATCTGGCGGGCAAGTTCGGCGTGCAGCGGACCGCGCGAATCCAGGAGCTTGGTCAGCCAATGCGCCACGCCCACTGAGGCGTGGGTGTTGGCCAGCGCCAGCCCTGCCGCTGCTTCCAGCGCCGAACGGGCGGGCGTCTCCAGGCTGGCAACGAGGCGACGCAGATCAAGAGCCAACAATCATCTCCAAGCGCAAGCGATGCAGCCTTTGCCCACCCCGTGGCGCCTACGATGACGGCGCCGCGTAGCGTAATAAAGCATAGCTGGCTTGGCTAACAGGAAAGTGATAACGGTATTCAATCATTTCAGTGTGGTAAGGTAGCGCGTATAGCGGAAGTGTAGAATGTTTGATAAGTCATTTTGGTGACGTTGACCTTGCAGGCTGCGCGGCCCCGCCATTTCATCGTCCGGTCACGCAACTATTGCGTTCACTGGGCAATAGACGCGCGTGGGCAGGGCGCCGGGCTGCGGCGGCATCGCCGCAAGCGGGTGCGCAGGGTAGTCGTTTGATCGATCTGGACATGATTCTCGCGCCGATTTCGCCCGAGCGGCCGGCCGGGACGAATCTGCGCGCCGACGAGGCGGGGAGCCTCGCCTACTACCGCATCAAGGACGCGCGTTCGGCCGCCCGCAATGCGGAGCGCCAGGCCGACGCCGAGCAGGAACGTGGCGCGCTGGCCGCGGAGTGGCGCGTGGTGTTCGACGAGGCGCAGGACGTATTATGCCGGCGCAGCAAGGATCTCGAGGTCGCGGCCTGGCTGACCGAGGCGGCGATACGCATAGGCGGTTTTGCCGGGCTGCGATCCGCCTTTGCCGCACTCGACGGGTTGGTGGAGCGCTACTGGGAAAGCCTGCATTCCGGCGACGCGGAGGATGTGGCCGACAAGGTGGCGCCGCTGACCGGGCTGAACGGCACCACGGCCGAAGGCTCGCTGATCCAGCCGCTGCGGCTGGCGCCGCTGACCGGGTCCAACGCGGGCAGCGCCGGCGCGCTGTGGCACTACATGGTAAGGCGACGCAAAGGGCCGGCCTGCGCCGAAGCCGTTCTGCTGGCCGAGGCGGTGACCGCCACGGAAAGCGGCGTGTTCATCGCCATACATCGCGACATCGCGGCGGCGCTGGACAGTTTCACCGCGCTGTCGCAGCGGCTCGATGCGCTGTGCGGCGAAGATGCGCCGCCGTCATCGACGATACGCAACACGCTCATCGAGGCGCAGGACGCGCTGCGGGATCTCTCCAACCTGCCGCCTGGCGCCTTCGACCCGCAACCCGACGCGCCCGTCCAGGAGGCGGCCAGCCCGGAAGCACCGCCACCGGCCAGCGCCGCAGCCGCCACAGCACCCGCAGGACCGGCCGAACTGCGAACGCGGGAGGATGCGCTGCGGGAACTAGGCCGCATCGCAACATTTTTTCGTGAACACGAACCGAACTCTCCCACCGCCTATACGCTTCAGACTCTGATACGCCGGGCGCGACTGCCGCTGGCCGATTTGTTGCAGGAGCTTATAACCGACGAGGCGGTACGGCGGGCTTACCTGAACGTGGCGGGCATCGGGCCGGAGATTTCGGAAAAATAGCGCAAGGAAGAAGGCGCTCTCTCGCAGGAGAAGCAAAAAACTTTGCTCCCGGGCCCTTGTTGGTGGGAGCGTTGGTTTCGGTCTGACGCGCACCCGTCAGCACAAGTTTTTGGTTCTTTTCTCAAAAAAGAACGCCTTGCTTTCTAACGAGCCGACCAGAAGCGAAGGTGACCAGACATCATGGCCAGCATCCACGAAAAGCTTGAACGGGTCCGCCGTCCGCGTGTCCACATCAAGTATGAGGTCGAGACCGAGGGCGCTCAGGTCGAGAAGGAGCTGCCTTTCGTCGTCGGCGTGCTGGGCGATTTCTCCGGCCAGCCGACGGAGCCGCTGAGGCCGATGAAGGACCGCAAGTTCGTTCAGATCGACCGCGACAATTTCGATGACGTTCTGGCGCGTATGAATCCCGGCCTGCGGTTCCGGGTCGCCAACACGCTGAAAGATGACGGCAGCGATTTCGCCGTCGACCTGAAATTCCGCAGCATGGACGATTTCGAGCCGGGCCGCGTCGCAGACCAGATACCCGCGTTGCGCAACCTGCTGGAGAAGCGCAACCAGTTGCGTGACCTGCTTGCGAAGGCGGACCGTTCCGAAGAGCTGGAAAGCCTGCTGGAGCGCATCCTGCAGAGCGATGACGACATGAAGCGCCTGGCGGCCGATTTTGCCAGCCGCGGCGGCCAGGCCAGCGGTGGAGACGCGGCATGAGCGGCACCCAGGCGCGCCCTGACGCCGGCACGCAGGCCGGCTCCCTCGCCGAAGGTCCGTCGCTGCTGGACCAGGCGATCGCCGCCACGCACCAGACCGAGCCGGACCGGGCGGAACTGTTGCTGCGCACGCTGACCGAGGAGGCGCTGTCCGGCACGGTCAGTTACAACCGCAACCTGACGATCACCATCAACAAGGCGATCGCGCTGCTGGATGCCAAGATGTCCCGCCAGCTGGCGGCCGTCATGCACAGCCCCGAATTCGTCAAGCTGGAGGGTAGCTGGCGCGGCCTGAAATACCTGGTGATGAACAGCGAGACCAGCGCCAACCTCAAGATACGCGTGCTCAACGTCAGCAAGAAGGAACTCGGGCGCGACCTGGCCAAGGCCACCGAGTTCGACCAGAGCCTGATCTTCAAGACGGTATACGAGAATGAATTCGGCACCCCGGGCGGCGAGCCCTACGGCGCGCTGATCGGCGACTACGAGTTTTCCAAGCACCAGGAGGACGTGGACCTGCTGCGCGGCATGGCGAGCGTGGCGGCCGCGGGCTTCTGCCCGTTCATCTCTGCGGCCAGCCCGACATTGTTTGGCTTCAACGATTACTCTCAGCTCGCCAAGCCGCGCGACCTGGAGAAGATCTTCGACACCATCGAGTATGCGAGCTGGCGCGGCTACCGCGACAGCGAGGATTCGCGTTTCGTCACCCTGGTGCTGCCGCGCGTGCTGGCACGCCTGCCCTACGGGCGCGAGACGAAGCCGATCGACGAGTTCGACTACGAGGAGGGTGCGACCGGTGCCAACGGCGCGGTTACCGCCCTGCCGCACGACGAATATTGCTGGATGAACGCGGCTTTCGTCATGGGTGCGCGCCTGACCGACGCGTTCGCCAAAAACGGCTGGTGCACGGCGATACGCGGGGCGGAGAACGGCGGCAAGGTGGAAGCCCTGCCCATGCATGTGTTCAGCAGCGACGACGGCGACGCCGACCTGAAATGCCCCACCGAAGTGGGCATTACCGATCGGCGCGACAACGAGTTGGCCAAGCTCGGCTTCCTGCCGCTGTGCCATTACAAGAACACCGACTACGCGGTGTTCTTCGGCGCGCAGACCACGCACAAGCCGAAGAAATACGACCGGCCGGAAGCCACCGAGAACGCGGCGATCTCCGCCCGGCTGCCCTACCTCATGGCCACGTCCCGCTTTGCGCATTACCTTAAGGTGATTGGCCGCGACAAGATCGGTTCGTTCATGGAGGCCAGCGAATGCGAAAGCTGGCTGAACCGCTGGATACAGAACTACGCCAACTCGAACCAGAATCCCGGCACGGCGATGAAGCTGCAGTATCCGTTGCGCGAGGCGAAGGTGACGGTGCGCGAGGTAGCAGGACGTCCGGGTTCGTACAACGCGGTGGCCTGGCTGCGGCCCTGGCTGCAATTGGAGGAGCTGACGACGTCCATGCGGCTAGTAGCGCGTATTCCCAAGGCAAACTGAAGGAAGGCCTTCTTTTTTGAAGAAAAGAAGCAAAAAACTTTTGAACCGTTCGCTGGCGCTGCCGCCCTTCTCTCTCTGGAGTTTGCCGCACGTGCCCGAACGACCGCGGTCGCTTCAGAAGCGAGGGGAGAAAAGTTTTTTGCTTCTTTTTCTTAAAAAAGAAGGCCTTTCCTCCCTATCCTGTCCACCATGACCCCGACGCAGACCGCCGAGACCCTGATTGCCCACATAGACGCGGCACTCTCCCGTCAGGTCGACGCCATCATTCACGCGCCGCAGTTTAAGGCGTTGGAAGCCGCCTGGCGCGGGCTGCATCTGCTCGCGCAGACCGTCGCGCGCACCAGGCTGGTGCGGCTTCGGGTGCTCGACGTTGCGTGGCCGGAAGTCTGTCGGGACATCGAGCATGCGGTGGAGTTCGACCAGAGCATATTGTTTCGGCTGATCTACAGCGATGAGATCGGCACGCCGGGCGGCCAGCCGCTCGGGCTGCTGGTGGGCGACTACCAGGTCGCCCACCGCGCCGGGCTGGGCCGCACGGATGACGTCTCCGCCTTGCGCGGGCTGGCCGCCATCGCCGCGGCCGCGTTCTGCCCGCTGATGCTGGGCGCGGCCCCCGCCCTGCTGGGGCTGGAACGCTTCACCGAAATGGGCTCCGGTCTTGATCTGTCGGACGCCTTCGAGGGCGAGGCCTATCTGCGCTGGCGCTCGTTACGCCAGCAGGAGGATAGCAGGTTCCTCGGCGTGGTGCTGCCGCGCGTGCTGCTGCGCCACGCCTGGACGCCGGATGACCGGCGCCGCCGCGACGGGTTCCGCTACGAGGAGGATATCGGCGCTGACGGAGACGGGCTGCTCTGGGGCAATGCCGCCTTCGTCTTCGCCGTAGCGGTGATACGCCGGTTCGACCAGAGCGGCTGGTTTGCCGATCTGCGCGGCGCGCCGCAGGACCGCGAAGCAGGCGGTCTGGTGCGCGACCTGCCGCCATATCTGTTCGACACCGACCGCCACGGCATCGCATCCCAGCCGCCGCTGGAGGTGCGCGTCACCGGCGGGCAGGAACAGAGCCTTAGCGAGCTGGGGCTGCTGCCGCTATCCGCCGCGCCCTACACGACCGCGCTGCTGTTCAACACCAACGCTTCGCTGCACGCGCCGCCTGCGTTCGACCGGGCCGAGGCCACTTGGAACGCGCGCATATCGTCGATGCTGCAATACATGCTGTGCGTGTCGCGCTTCGCGCATTTTCTGCTGATGATGATGCGCGACAGGGTCGGCAGCTATGCGGGTGCGGCGGACGTGCAGCGCTCGCTGAACAGCTGGATCGCCGCGTATTGCCTGGGCTCGGACGGCGCCACGGACGAGATGCGCGCGCGCTTCCCGCTGCGCGACGCGGGCATCGAAGTGGCCGAGATAGCCGGGCGTCCCGGCGCGCTGAGTTGCGTCATACGCCTGCAGCCGCATTTCCAGCTCGACAGCATCGCCACCAGCTTCCGCCTGGTGACCGAGCTGGCCGCGCAGAACCGATAGGGCGCGCGCGATGGCAGAGACGCACACGATGCACACCGAGATCGCCGCCATGCTGGACGCGGGCAGGCTTTCGCCGGCGATCGAAACGCTCGGGGCCAGGCTGCGCGCCGCGCCCACGGACCATGCAGCGCGGGGGCTGCTGGCCGAGCTGCTGTGCCTGGCCGGCGCCTTCGACCGCGCGGAGGCGCAGCTCGCCATCCTGGCGCAACAAACGGTGGACCGGCCGGTCGCCATCGCCAGGCTGCGCCACCTGATACGCGCGGCCAGCGCGCGCGAGGCGTGGTTCACCCAAGGCGCGGTGCCTGCCTTGCTGGGCGAGCCCACGCCGGCGCAGCGCGCCGCGATGGAGCTGGCGCTGGCCATGCGCGCCGGCGACGCCACGCTCGTCGCCGAGACGCTCGAGCGCGCCGAGTCCCTGCGCGCGAAAGCGCCAGGCACCGCGGACGGCGTGGCGTTCGACGACCTGCGGGATGTCGACGACCGCTGCGCCTGGTTTCTGGAGATCCTGACCGGCGATGGCGGCTACATGTGGGTCGACATGGCGACCGTGGCGGGCCTGCGCTTCCAGCCCGCCGTGCGTCCCATCGACCTGCTGTGGCGCGAGGCGCGCCTGGCGCTGCAGGACGGCCGCGTGGCGGACATCGTGATACCCGCGCAATATGTCAGCCCGTCGCCCACCGAGACGCAACGTCTGGCCCAGGTCACCGACTGGCAGGAGGGTCCAGGCGGCGCCTACACCGGCAGCGGCCAGCGCCTGTGGCTGGCCGGCGAGGAGGCGCGCGGCGTGCTGGACCTGACCGAGCTCACCTTCGCGCAAGCGCCGTCATGAGCGACGCGCGCATCCGTCTCGCCGGTCCTTCCCTGCTGGACCGCCTGCTGGACGACGCACCCGATATGCGCGTGGAGACGCCGCGCTCGCGCCAGGCGATGATGCGCGACGCGCTGGAGAGCCTGCGCCGGGACCTCGAGGCTGTGCTGAACACGCGCCGCTGCCCGAACTCGCCGCCGGTCGGGCTGACGCGCCTGCGCCGCTCGCTGCTGACCTACGGCGTAGGTGATTTCATCGGCGCGAACATGACGACGCGCGAGCAGCGCGCGGTGTTCGCCTCCGGCCTAGAGGAGGCGATACGCGAGTGCGAGCCGCGCTTCCGCCAGTTGTCGGTGAGCGTGCTGGACCCGCGCGAGGCCACCGAGCGCGTGCTGCGCCTGCGCATCGAGGCCACCGTGGTGCTGGAGGACTCCGCCGTGCCGGTGCTGTTCGCCTCCTCGGTGAACCCGGCCACGCTGCGGTTCTCGGTTGCCGAGGCCAGCCATGTTTAAATTGGCGGAGGCCAGCCATGTTTGAGTCGGCGGAGGCCAGCCATGTCTGATCCGGCGTGCGTGCGCCATGTCTGACCAGCTGCTGCCGCTCTACGACCAGGAGCTGGCCTACCTGCGCACGCTGGCCGGCGAGTTCGCCGACGCGCACCCCAAGATCGCCGGCCGCCTGCGGCTGTCGGCGGACGCGGTGGACGACCCGCACGTCGCCCGCCTGATCGAAGGCTTTGCGCTGATCGCCGCACGCATCAGGCAGAAGCTGGACGACGAGTTCCCCGAGCTGACCGACAGCCTGCTGGGCGCGCTCTACCCGCACATGCTGGCGCCGTTCCCGTCCGCCTCCATCGCGCGCTTCTCGCCGCTGGAGGATCTGGACGGCGTCTACCGCATCGCCCGCGGCACGCCGCTGGAGATGGAGCCGATCGCCGGCGAGGCGTGCCGCTACCGCACCACGCAGGGCGTGGAGCTGTGGCCCATCGCCGTGCGTGCCGCCGAATTGGGCGGACGCCCGCTGGTGGCCCCCGCCGGTCCGCATACCGAGGCCGCCGTCAGCAGCCTGCGCCTGGTGCTGGAATGCCTCTCGCCCGGGCAGAGCTTCACCGCCCTGGGCGTGGACCGGCTGCGCTTCTACCTGCACGGCCTGCCGCAGCACGCGGCCGGGCTGTACGAGCTGCTGTGCAACAACCTGGTGGGCGTGGCCCTGGCGGACCATCCGGAGGACCGGCGCGCGGTCTTCCTCGGCCCCCAGGCGGTGACACCGGTCGGGTTCTCGCCGGAGGAAGGCCTGCTGCCCTACTCGCCACGCTCGCTGGCCGGCTACCGGCTGCTCGGCGAATATTTCGCCTACCCGCAAAAATTTCTCTTCGTCGACCTGGCGGGGATCAGCGCCAAGGCGCTGCTGCAGGCCGGCCGGCGGCTGGAAGTGTTTTTCTATTTCGACCGTGCGGTGCCCGGGCTGGACAGGCAGGTGGGTGCCGACAGCTTCGCCCTGGGCTGTACGCCGATCGTCAATCTGTTCAGCCAGCGCGCCGAGCCGATCGCGCTGACGCACGAGCACGCCGAGTACCACGTGGTGCCGGATTCGCGCCGCCATGCCACGCGCGAGGTGTACGCGGTGGACCGCGTGACGCTGAACGAGCCGGGGCGCGGCAGCCGCGCGATGCTGCCGTTCTTCGCCAGCCACCACGCCGCCGACCCCGCGCGGCAGACGCTGTTCTGGACCACGCAGCGCCGCCGCCTGGCCGAGGCCGACGACAGCACCGACGTCACCCTCTCCATCGTGGACACCGAGCTGAACGCCGCCTCGCCCACAGACGGCATAATCGCCATCGAGACCACCTGCCTGAACCGCGAGCTGCCGCGCCAGATACCCTATGGCGGCAACCGGCCGGCGGTCAGCCTGGTGGACGGTGCCGCCGAGGTGACCGCGGTGCGCTGCATGGCGCCGCCCACGCCCACGCTGCGTCCGCCCGGCGGCCGGCGCTCCGGCTGGCGGCTGATCTCCCAGCTCTCGCTGAACCACCTCTCGCTGGGGGACGGCGCGGCCGGCGCGGACGCGCTGCGCGAGATCCTGCGCCTGCACGATCTGCGTGACGTGCCGGAAACCCGCGCCGCGATCGACAGCATACGCGGCGTCACCTGCACGCGCGGCACCGCGCGCCTGCCCGGCAGCGGGGCAATCTGCCGCGGCGTGGACGTGGCGCTGGAGCTGGACGCCCGCCGGCTGGAAGGCACCGGCGCCTTCCTGCTCGCCAGCGTGATCGACCGTTTCCTCGGCCTCTACGCTTCGATCAACAGCTTCACCCGCCTGACCGTCCGCCTGCACGGCCGTGACGAGGCGCTGTGCACCTTCCCGCCGCGCGCGGGCGACAGGCCGCTGGTATGAGCCGGCGAGCGCATCCCACGCGCCTGGGCGGCATGTCCGTGGGCGCTCGCCTGCGGGCCGTGCCGCACCGTTTCGACGGGCTGCACGCTTTGCGCCTGGCGGAGTTGGGCCACAAGCGCGCCGGCACGGACGCGTCGCCGGAGAAGGAGGCGATCCGCCTGCCGGCGGTGCAGGGCCTGGCCTTCGCGCCCGCGCCGGTGGCCGGTGCCGTGCAGGACGCGCACGGCCTGCGGCTGCGCGTGGCGTTCATGGGACTGACCGGCCCGCTCGGCGTGCTGCCGCAATTTTATGCCGAGCTGGTGCAGCGGGCCGACCGTATGCGCAACCGCAGCGTCTCGGCGTTCCTCGACATGTTCAACCACCGGCTGGTGAGCCTCTTCCTGCGCGCGTCGGAGAAATACCGTATCGGTCTTCTGGTGCAGCGTCAGGTGAGTGGCCCCGCGCCGGCCGGACGCCCGGCGCTCGGCAGCGATCCGGCGAGTGCGGCCCTGCTGGCGCTGGCCGGTTTCGGCACGCCGCACCTGCGCGGACGCATGAGCGTCGCCGACGAGGTGGTGCTGTACTACGCCGGCATCTTCGCCGCCCGCACTCGCCCGCCTGGTGCGCTGCAAGCGATGCTCGCCGACTATCTCGGCATGGACGTGCGGGTGGAACCGTTCAGCGAACGCTGGGTGGCGGTTGACGCCTCCGAGCAGACCCGACTGCCGCGCGCCGGCGAGGTCCCGCGTTATGCTTCACTCGGCATCGATACGGTGGCCGGTGCGCGTATCCGCGACGTGCAGGGCCAGTTCCGCGTCGTCCTGGGTCCGGTGGACGAGGATGGCATGCGGTCGCTGATGCCGGACCAGCCCGGCCTCCGCCGGCTGGTCGATCTGGTGCGCGCCTACGCCGGGGCCGATCTCGGTTTCGACGTCCAGGTGGTGGTGCGGGCGGATTGCGTGCCCGCGCTGCAGCTTGGCGCGGAGGAGGGCCCGGCAGCGCCCCGGCTTGGCTGGAACAGCTGGGCGAAGTTCCTGGCCGTGCCGGCGGACAAGGATGACATCATACTGGATCCGGACCAGGTGATGGGATGGCAATCGCGGGCCGGCGCGGCCCGGGCAGACCTGATGGAACGAACATGAAGCTCACCCTGCGACTGGCTGATGCCGCCACCCAGAGCGGGCAGAGCCGCACCCTCACCGAAGGACGGCTGAGCATCGGCCGCGGCGCCGACAATGACTGGGTGCTGGCCGACCCCGACCGCACGCTTTCGAAGAACCACTGCCGCATCGACGCGTCCGAGTCGGGCTTCATGCTGACGGACCTCAGCACCAACGGCGTGTTCCTGGCGGGGCAGAGCCAGGCGATCGGCCGTGGCCATTCCTGCGCGCTGGAGGACGGCGACAGCTTCTCGCTAGGCCCGCACACGATCACCGCCGCCATAGAAGGCAGCGATTCCGAGGCGTTGCAGCTGGAGCAGGGGCTGGGGCTGCCGCAGGAGGACGAGGAGGCGATCTTCCCGTCCGCCATCAGGCCGCGCGCGGACCTGCTCTCGCCCATCGCACCCGCGATAGCTGAACCCTGGCTGACCGACATACCGGGCGGCGCGTTCGGCCCCGGCCGGCGTGCCGCCCCCCAGGGCTGGGACGCACCGCCCGATCCCGCCACCTACGCCGCGAGCGGCGTGTTCGAAGCGCAGGACCCGCTCGATCCCCGCGCGCCGGTCGGATTTGCGTCAGGCGACGGGTTCAGCCAGGTCTCCGAGCACCTGCCTGCCGCGTCCACGGTGATGCGCGTGCCGCAGCCGCAGATCGTCCTGCCGACAAACTGGAACGAAGTGCCCGCCGAGCCGGCACCGCTGGCGGAAGCGCCGCTGCCAGAAGCCGCCTGGCCACCGGTGCTGCCGACCGGGCCTGAGGCGGCGCCGGCAGCCGCCCTGCCGCCCGCCTGGCTGACCGAGAGTCGCGACTCGAATTGGGAGCCGCCGGCGCCGCCCGCCGCCCTTCCCGCTTCCTGGACGGCGCCGCTGGCGGAACCGGAACTGCCCGTGCCGCTGCACCCATTGCTGGCCCCTGTGCCGGAGGCGCGCGTGCCGCCACCGCCACCGCGGCCGGTACTGGTGCAGCCCTCGCCGGCGGCCCCTGCGCCAACCGTGCAGGCGCCCGCCCCGCCTGGCCCGCCCGACATCGTGGAGACTGCGCCGGTGTCGGCCGGCGAGGCGGCGGGACAGCTTGTGGCGGCGTTCCTGGAAGGCGCCGGCCTGCCGCCGGACGTGATGCGCGGTGCCGACACGGAGGCCAGCTTCCGCGAGATCGGCCAGATGGTGCGCGCCGCCGTGGAAGGCGTGCGCGACATACTGGCCACCCGGGCGCTGGTGAAAAGCGAGTTCCGCGTCGACCAGACGGTGCTGCGGCGCAACGACAACAACGCAATGAAATTTGCACCGGACTCGGAACGTTGCCTTGCGGCGATGGTTGGAACGCCTCCACCTGGTTTCCTGCCCGGCCCAGAGGCGATGCGGCAGAGCATGGACGACATCAAGCGCCACGAGCTGGCACTCGTTGCGGCGATAAACAAGGTGTTTGCCGATCTCGGGCGGCAGCTGGACCCGGAGCAGATCATGGCCAAGGCAAGGCAGGAGACGGGGTTGGGAACGAGGTTGCCGTTTGCGAAGGAAGTGCGTTGCTGGTCGATCTACACGGAGACGCACGCGCTGCTGCAGGATAGCGGTGCCACGAACACCGGCGGATCGCTGCTCGCGCCGGTGGCCCAGGCCTATGACCGCCAGCTACGGCGTGGCGCCAAGTGACGCAGCCGCGAAAGCCTGCTTGCGCCTTGTCGCGCCTGTGGCCGCTCGGCCTTGCCGCGGCGCTGGCCGCCTGCAACAGCGCGCCCACCACCCTGCACCTCACCCTGCAGGCGCAACCCGGCCTGAACCCCGACAATACCGGCCTGCCCAACCCCGTGCAGGCGCACGTGTTCCTGCTGAAGAACCCGGAGACGTTCAGCAACACCGATTATTTCCAGTTCGCCGACAAGGAGAAGACCGTGCTGGGCGCCGACCTGCTGGCGCAGCGCGACGAGTTCATGCACCCCGGGCAGACGCAGACGCTGACTTTACCCATCCCGAAGGACACCAAGTTCATCGGCGTGTCGGCCGCCTACCGCAACATCGACCAGGCGACATGGCGCGTGGTGACGCCGGTGGTGGGCCAGGCCACCATAACCCTGGGTGCGGATGCGCTGCGGGTGCAGAGCGCAAAATGACCGTGGCGGCGTGACGCGTTCGGCAAACCGTGTTGTCTGGACGGAGGGCATGTTCCTCCGGGTGCAGCATTTCCAGCAGGCAGACCGGTGGACGGAGCAACTGGTAGCGTCCGCGGTGCGCGACATCCAGCCGCATCGCTGGGGCGTGGCGGAGATCGCGGTCGACCGCGACATGCTCAACATCGGCAAGTTCGCGCTGACCTCGGCGCGCGGCACCATGCCGGACGGCACCGCCTTTTCCATACCCGAGGACGCCGACCATCCGCCGCCGCTGGAGCTTGCCGCCGGCGTGCGCGGCGCCACCGTTTTCCTGGCCTTGCCGCTGCGCCAGCAGGGCGCGTCCGAGACCGGTGGCGAGCGGCGCGAGGACGCCGGCACGCGCTACCGGCGCGCGTCCTACGAAGCGCCCGACGCCAATGCCGGCAGCTTCGCCAATGCCACGATGGAGGTTGGGCGGTCCAGGCTGAGCTACATCCTGTCCGGCCAGCCCACCGCCGGCTACGCGCTGCTGCCGGTGGCGGTGATCGTGGAGATGCGGCCCGATCTGTCCGTGGTGCTGGACGACAAGTTCATCGCCCCGTGCCTGAACTGCGCGGCACAGAACCTGCTGTCCGGCTTCCTGGCCGAATTGCAGGGCCTGATCACCCACCGCGCGGAAGCGATCGCGGTGCGCATGGCCGATCCGTCCGTTCGCGGCACGGCGGAGATCGCCGATTTCATGCTGCTGCAAAGCATGAACCGCGCCGAACCGCTGCTGCGTCATTTGCTATCCTCCGCCGCCACGCTGCATCCGGAAGCCTTCTACCAGCACTGCATCACGCTGGCCGGCGAGCTTTCCACCTACACCGCGCAAAGCAAGCGCGCCACCGTGTTTCCGCCCTACCGGCACGATGCGCTCTACGCCTCTTTCGCGCCCGTCTTTGCCGATCTTCGCGCCTCGCTCAGCAGCGTGCTGGAGCAGAACGCGGTGATGATACCGCTGGCGGACCGCCGCCACGGCGTTCGCGTGGGCATGATCGCCGACCGCTCGCTGCTGCTGGGCGCCACTTTCGTGCTCAGCGTGCACGCGGACGTGCCGGCCGAACAGCTACGCCGCATGTTTCCCAACCAGATGAAGATCGGGCCTGTCGAGCAGATTGCACAACTCGTCAACATCGCACTCCCCGGCATTCCGATACGCGCGCTGCCGGTTGTGCCTAGGCAACTGCCCTACCGTTCCGGTGCGGTATATTTCGAGCTGGAACGCGGCGGTCCGATATGGAAACAACTGGCCAATTCCGGCGCCATCGCGCTGCATCTGGCCGGCAACTTCCCGCAGCTCGAGATGGAACTCTGGGCGATCAAGGATTGAACCATGGCCTATGATCCGGTCGGCGGCGACGACGAACGCACGATAATCAAGCCCACACCGGGCGGGCGGCCGCGTCCGCAACCGGCACAGGCCGCACCGCTCAACCGCCCCGGTGCGGCACCCGCCAACATGCTGTCATTCGACTTTGCGCAGCTGCACAATAGCAGCTTCAACGTCATCGTCGGCGCCGCCGCACAGCTCCTCAACCTCGGACGCCGGCTGCGCGGCAGCGTCACCAACCGCGACGTCCCCGCCTTGCGCACACGCGCGGTGGAGGAAATACGTAATTTCGAGCGCGTGATCATGGCGGCCGGCGTGCCGCCGGAGCAGGCGCGCGCCGCGCATTACGCATTATGCGCCACGCTGGACGACATCGTGCTCAACACGCCCTGGGGCGCCTACAGCGCCTGGGCCAGCAACAGCCTGGTCAGCACCTTCCATGTGGACGTGACCGGCGGCGAGCGGTTTTTCGACCTGCTGACCCATTTGCACAAGGATCCCGGCACCAACAGGGACGTGCTGGCGCTGATGTATCTCTGCCTGTCCATCGGCTTCGAGGGCCGCCTGCGGGTGATGGACCAGGGCGCGCTGGAGCTCAGCCGCATACGCGAGAGCCTGTACCGCACGCTGCGACAGGTCTACGGCGATTTCGAACGCGAACTCTCCCCACACTGGCGTGGCGTGGAGGCGCGCCACCGCCCGCTGCGTTCCACCCTCGCGATCTGGACGATCGTGTCGATCGCGGTGGCCGCCCTGGTGATCGGCTATTTCCTGTTCTCCTATTTGCTGAACAGCGGCTCGGACGACACGCTGCGCACGCTGGCCGAAGCGCCGCCGAACGGCCCCGCCACGCTGGGCGTGGCAACGCCGGCGCCCCTGCCCCGCGTGGCGCCGGCCGCCGTCGACACGCTGCGCTCGGAACTCGCACCGGAAATCGCCGCCCACCAGCTCGACGTGATCGAGCGCTACCCGACGCTGATCGTGCGCATACACAACGCCGGGATGTTCGCCTCCGGCAGCGCCACGGTGACCGACAAGTTCAAGCCGGTGATCGCCCGCATCGGCCGGGCGGTGGCCGACCAGAAAGGCCGCGTGCAGGTCGTGGGATATACCGACTCCCAGCCGATACACAGCCTTCGCTTCCCGTCCAACTGGGAGCTGTCGAACGCGCGCGCGGATGCGGTGGCGGCCCTGCTGGGGGACGGCATCGCGCGCGATCACCTGACGGTGGCCGGCCGCGGCCAGGCGGACCCGATCGCCAGCAACGACACGGCCGCCGGGCGCGATGCGAACCGGCGCACCGAGCTGATCGTCAGCAACGTGGCCCTCGCCAGCACGCTGCCCGCGGAGCCGGCGCCGCCTGCGCTCGCACCTTTGCCGGCGCCTGTGGTGGTGCCGGAGCATCCTCTGGTTCGGCCTCGGATTACGCCATGAAGGAAGAAAGGAAGGCCTTCTTTTCTGAAGAAAAGAAGCAAAAGACTCTTGTCTTCCGCCTGCATCAGCGCGTGCGCCGGCTCCGCGAATACGCGCATTGGCACAACCTGAGCGCGCCCAGGTGCGGCGGGGAAGCAAAAGTCTTTTGCTTCTTTCCTTCAGAAAAGAAGGGTTTGCTTCCTTCCTTCGAGTTTCTCACGCCATGAACTTCCTGACCAACTTCATAACCATGGCCTCCAGCTACGCGCGGCCGGTCACGGCGCTGGTGCGCCGGCGCTGGCTGCGTACGCTGATCTGGGCTCTGGCACTCTGCCTCGTCGTGTTCTTCTACGGGGACTCGATCCGCCTGCGCCACTGGCAGCCGCTCGACAGCGACACCGTTCGCGAGGAGGCGTGCGTCGTCATCCTGCTTGCCTGGGCGATCTACAACATCGTCATGGCGGTGCGCGACAGGCAGACAAACAGCAAGCTGATCGCGGCGATGACGAGCGCGGACGGCACGCCAAGCCGGACTGATCTTTCCGCGCAGGAACTGGAACAGGTGCGCGGCCGCTTGCAGGAAGCGATGCGACAGATGCGCCGCGTGGTCGGCGGCCGGCGCGGCTACGTCTATCAGCTTCCTTGGTACATCATGATCGGCCCGCCAGGCTCGGGCAAAACCACGGCGCTGCTGAACTCCGGCCTGAAGTTCCCGCTGACCGACACGATGGGACGCGAGCCGCTGCACGGCGTGGGCGGCACGCGCAACTGCGATTGGTGGTTCACCGAGGAAGCGATCCTGCTGGACACGGCAGGGCGCTACACCACGCAGGATAGCGATCCGGAGATCGACCGCCAGGGCTGGTCCGGCTTCCTCGGCCTGCTGAAAACGTACCGGCCGCTGCAGCCGATCAACGGCGTGATCGTGGCGCTGAGCCTGGAAGACGTGGCCATGCGCAACCCGGCCGAGCGGCTGGCGAACGCACAGGCGATACGCCAGCGCCTGGCCGAGCTCACGCGCGCGTTCGGCAGCCGCTTCCCGATCTACGTGCTGCTGACAAAGGCCGACCTGATGGCCGGCTTCGTGCAGTTCTTCGACGCGTTCAGCCGCACCGACCGCGAGCAGGTGTGGGGCATGACCTTCCCGCTGGATGACGGCAAGCCGGGCACGCAGGCGGCCGCCTCTCGCTTCGATGCGGAGTTCGACCTGCTGCTGACGCGTATGAACGCGATCGTGCTGGAGCGGCTGCAGCAGGAGAGCGACATCCAGCGGCGCGGCCTGATCTACGGCTTCCCGTTGCAGGTCGCCACGCTGAAGGAGCCGCTGCACGAGATACTCGACGAGATCTTCACCACGTCGAAATTCGACGAACGGCCGCTGCTGCGCGGCGTGTATTTCGCGTCCGGCACACAGCAGGGCGCGCCTATCGACCGGCTGATGCACGCCATGGCCGCGACCTTCGGCATGGAGATGCCGCGGCAACAGGCGTTTGCCGGCCAGGAAAAAAGCTATTTCCTCACTCGCCTGCTGAACGGCGTGGTGTTCGCCGAAGCCAACGTGGTGGCCGCCGACCCGCGCGTGCGCCGCCGCATGGCGCTGACCCGACAACTGGTAGGGGCCGCAGCAAGCATCCTGGTACTGGGCCTGCTCGGCACCTGGGCGCTGGCCTACACGCAGAACAAGGCACTGGTGCGCGCAGCGGACCGGCACATCGCGCAGTACAAGCAGGCAGTGGCAGGCATCCCCACACAGAACGTGACGGATGCCGACTTTCTGCGCGTCATTCCACCGCTGGACATGCTGCGGGACGGTCCCGCTTCACTGCGCCACAACGCTGCCGCGGTATACGTGCATGCCGGCATGGACCAGAGCGCCAAGCTGCAGTCGCAATATGCCGGCGTCTACGCACGCGCGCTGAACAACCTGCTGCTGCCGCGCGTGCTGGTGTTCCTGCAGAAGCAGATGCGCAACGGCCGGGAGGACGATTACGACTTCAAGATCGCTGCCCTGCGCGTCTATCTGGGCCTGGGCGGCCAGGCGGCGATGGACCGCGACTTCACTCGCAAATGGATGCATGCCGAATGGGCCGTGCTCTATCCCGGTGACGGCAACGCCACCAACCGCGCCGACCTCGACCAGCATTTCGCAGCCCTGCTCGGCCAGTCTTACCAGCCGGTGGCACTCGACGCCGCGCTGATCGGCGACGTGCGCCGGCAGGTCCAGAAAGTGCCGCTGGCCGCGCGCGCCTACGCCCTGCTGCGTGACGGCGCCGAGGCGCAGCGCCTCTCCCCCTGGACGGTAGAGGACCGCGCCGGCGCCGTGGTGGATCGCGCGTTCATACGCGTCTCCAACGCGCCGCTAACCCAGGGCATCCCCGGCTTCTACACGCGTGACGGCTACCTGACGGTGTTCCTGCCCGGCCTGCACCAGGCTGTGGCCAGCGTGGCGCGCGAGCAATGGGCCTACGGCAGCGGCGGCGGGCAAGGCGAGAGCCAGGACGCGATCGCGGCCCAGACGGTCGCACTCTACCGCGGCGATTTCATCGCCAAATGGACCGAACTGCTGAACGACCTGCGTATACGCAAGCTGGTCGACCTGCAGCAATCCATACTGGTGCTGACCGCTTTGTCCGGACCTGATTCCGTGCTGATGAAACTGCTCAACGCCATCGTGCACGATACCGACCTGTCACCACCGGCGCCGGACGCGAAGGACGCCGAGGCACAGCGGCTGAAGGCGCTGATCGCCAGCACCGCCCCGGTGGAGACCACCGAACAGCCATTCGCCGCCCTGCGCGCGGCGATGCAGAGCAGCAATGGCGGCCCGTCGCAGATCGGCGACCTGATGCGCACGGTCAACGACCTCTACGAGCAGGTGAGCCGCGCCGGCGGTTCGCCGCAGGGTGTGATGAGCGTCACGCAGACGGAGGGCGGGCTGAACGACGCCAACCAGAAGCTGATCAGCCAGAGCCGCCTGGTGCCGCCGCCGGTGGACATCTGGCTGTCCGATTTGAGCGCCAGCGTCACCAGCGTAACCTCGGGCACCGCGAAGAGTGTGATTTCGCGCACCTGGAACGCGTCCGGCCAGCGTTTCTGCCAGCAGGCGACGCGCGGGCGCTATCCGTTCGCACACAGCTCCACCAGCGACATTTCGGTAGATGATTTCGCCAAATTGTTCGGACCGGGCGGCACGATGGACAGCTTTTTCAGCCAGAACCTGCGCCAGTTCGTCAACACCTCCCGCCGGCCCTGGCGCTGGCAATACAACAGTGCCGAAGGCGTAAGCTCGGCCTTCCTGGCGCAGTTCGAACATGCCGACGCAATCAGGCAGGCCTTCTTCAGCGGCGGTAGCGCGTCGTTCCATTACGAGATCACGCCTGACCGGCTGGACCCCAACGCCAACGCGATGACGCTGGACATAGGCGGCCAGACGTTGCGCTACGCGCACGGCCCGGTGCGGGCCACCACCTTCACCTGGCCCGCAGGCGGGGACAACGGTGCCAGGCTCAGCGTGGAACCCTCCGCCCCCGGCGGCGTGCTGGCCGTCCAAGGCGTCTGGGCGCCGTTCCGCCTCATCGATAACGGCAGCGTCGAGCCGGGCGACGCGGACCGCTTCACCGTGGCCTTCGCGCTCGGCTCGCACAGCCTGTCGTTGCAGGTGAAATCAGACGCGGTGCTCAACCCGTTCACGCTGCGCGACATACGGGCGTTCCGGTGTCCGGGCGCGCTATGAGACAGCAAGCAGGGCCTTCGTTTTTGCAAAAAAGAGGCGAAAAGCTTTTGACGCCGCTGTCGCACGGCGGTGGCTGGCAGCCGGTGCCAACTGTTGCAGCAGCGACGATTACAGAAGTTTTCTGCTTCTTTTTTGCAGCGATTAAGGCCTTGCTCGCCTTGCTTCTCACTAAAAGCTTGCATTTCCGCGGAGTGGCGCCTTCCTTCCAGCAGGCGTCACAAGGAAACTGCGTTTGGTCCTTTTTTTCAGAAAAGGACAGCTTGCTTCCGGACCTGCCCGCATGAGCGGCGTGCAAACCCGCCAGGCTGCAACGCTGCAGGATCCGCAGCCCGGCTTCTTCGGCAAGCTGCCCGCGCGCGGAGACTTCGTGGGCCGCCGGCTGGACCAGGCGTTCCGCACCGGATTTGACGACTGGCTGCAGAAATCCATCGCCACGAGCAAGCGGCAACTGGGTGGCGCCTGGATGCCGGCCTACCTGAACACGCCGATCTGGCGCTTCGTGCTGGGCCCCAATCTGTGCGGTGAGGTGCCGTCTTTGGGCGTGATGATGCCCAGCGTGGACCGCGTCGGGCGCTACTTCCCGCTCGTGGTGGCGGCGCAACTGCCCGGCTGCCTGTCACCAGGCACCGTGTTCCACAGCGCGCGCGCCTGGTTCGAAGCCGCGGAACAGCTCATCCTGACCACGCTGGATGACAGTTTCGACCTGGAGGCGTTCGACCGCGACGTGCTGGCCATCGGTGTGCCGGAGTATGCGCGCGCCGGCGAGGAGCCACGTGGCGGCGCGCTGCGGCTGGACCTGCACGAGCAAGGCGACATGTCGCCCACCTTTGCGCGCATGCTGGACCAGGTGCTGATGGGCAACAACGTGCCGTTCAGCCTGTGGTGGACCCAGGGGTCGGACCGGGTGCAGCCTTCGGTGCTGATGAGCCCCGGCCTGCCGGCGCCTGCCAATTTCGCGGCTTTCCTGGACGGTGAGTGGGACGAGTGGGGTTGGGAGCGGCCGGGCGAAGGGGCCGCCACCCTCGAGGATCTGCCGATACTGATGCTCAAGCCGGTGGCCCATCTGCCAGCGGCCGGCCGCACCCATCCCGGCACGAAACGCCGCGTCAACGAGGACGCGCTGCTGCTGCGCGGTGATCTGGGAATCTGGGCGGTGGCGGATGGCGTGGGCGGGCACGAGGCGGCAGCGGAGGCCAGCCGCACGGTCGTCGAGCACCTCGAACAGTTGCTGACGCCGCTCAGCTTCGGCGGAGCGGTGGACGACATGCGCGAGGCGCTGGAGGTGGCGAATGCAGCTCTGCGGGCACGCGCCGCCGGCATGTCCGACACGGCGATCGTGGCCTCAACCGTGGTCGTCATGCTGGCCTATGGCGGGCATTTCTGCCTGATGTGGTCCGGTGACAGCCGGGGTTACCGCCTTCGTCAGGGCCGGTTGGAGTGCCTGACCACCGACCACGCGCTGACAAAGGGCGGCGTGGTGACCCACGCCGTGGGCGCCGAGGAGACGCTGTTCCTGGAGCATGTGCATGGTCCCCTGGAGCCGGACGATTGTTTCCTGCTGTGCAGCGACGGCCTGATAAAGGCGCTGCAGGACGACGACATAGAGGATCTGCTCGGCACCTCGCTACCCGGCGGCTCGGTGGATCATGCGGTCGACGGGTTGCTGCAGGAAGCACTGGTGGCCGGGGCACGCGACAACGTCACCGTAGCCGTCGTATTCAACCCGGCTTCATGAACGGGGCGGCGCACGCGGCGGAGGAGCCAGACGAAGCCACGCGCATCCTACAGACAAACGACGCGATTGCGCCCTGCGGGGACGTGCAGGCGATCCAGACGGCGCGGCCCGCGGGAGCGGCGGAGCCCACGGCCATACTGGTCCACGCTGGCCCCGCCGAGAGCGGTGACGCGGATGAGGAGCGAACGACCATCCTGCAGGCGCTGCCTCAAATGCAGGATGCCGGGGACGATCTCGGGCATGCCGTCAACCTGGTCGCGTTCGATCCGCCGCTCGCCGTCGCCCAGCCGTCGTCCGATCATCTGCCGGTATCCCCGGAACAAGCGACGTTCAATCCGGCGGACGAGCCCACCACCATCCTGGCTTCCGGCACGAGCGACGGCGGCAGCGAACCCCACGAGCAGCAATGGCAAGCGGCCGCGCCAGCATGGGGAGAACAGGCGCATCTGCCCGCAGGCGCCGCTCTCGCGGTATCGGAGGGTGCGGATGTGACGGATGAGGACGAGCCGACCACCATCCTGACTGCCGCCATCGCCGAGGATGACGAGCAGACGACGATCTTGCAGCAAGATCAGTCCGCCAACGCCCGGCACGCCGCCGATGCCGCACCCGGCGGCAAGATGGAAACGGTCGAGCCGCCTCCTGCGCAAACGCCTGTCTTTCTCTCGCCTGCTGGACAGGTTGTGGAGACGCGACGCCCGGACACCGTAAGCTGGACGGCATCGTCGCAGGCGCAGCCGCCGGAAGCCGGTGCCCACGACGCGTATCCGCAGGAGGCGACGTCCATCCTGCCTGTTGCCGAACCGCCGCCCGGCGCCCCGGACAGCACCGAGATCCTGCCCGCATCCGGATTGGCGAGCCTGCCGGACACCCCCGATGATGCAGGCGGCCAGGTGTCCGGACGTGCCTGGTTCGACCGGCGGCTGCGCGACTTCAACCACGCGCTGCTGCACACCCAGGCCGGCCAGCGGCGCCCGGCGGCAGAGCGCCAGGCGCTGGCCGCGGCCGCCCGTGACATGATCCAGCGCGTGAGCCTGCTCGATCCGGAACACCGGCCGGGCGAGTGGGCGGATAGCGTGCTGCAGGCCGACCAGCTGCTGGTAAACACCTATTTTGTGCGCGCGCTGATCGCGCGCGGCGGCGTCGGCGAAATCTACCGTGCGCGCCACCGGGACCTGAAGACCGAGCACGCGATAAAGATCCTGCTGCCGCGCTACGCGCTCGATCCCACCGTGCTGAACCTCATGCTGGAAGAAGCCCGCCTGCTGCAGCGCGTGCGTCACGAGGCGGTGGTCGGCTGCCAGGGTCTGCTGCGCGACACCGACGGCAGGCCGATGCTGGTGATGGATTACCTGCGCGGCCGCACGCTCTCGGCACGGCTGCGCCATGGCCCGCTGCCGCAGGCGGAGCTGATACGCCTGGCCGCGCGGTTGGCCTCCGGCTTGAGCGCGCTGCACGCGCAGGGTCTGGTGCACCAGGACATTTCGCCGGACAACATCATCCTGGTCGACGACAATTGCGCGGCCGCCACGATCATCGATTTCGGCCTGGCGCGCAGCCTGGACGCGCCGGAGAACACGCACAGGAACATAGATTTTGCCGGCAAGTTCTCCTGGTGCTCGCCGGAACAACTGTCCAGCCATGCGGCACAGGTGGATGCGCGTTCCGATCTCTACAGCCTGGGTCTCGTTCTGGCCGCAGCCGCGCGCGGCACGCGTCTGGACATGGGAACCGACCTGGCAAGTGCGCGCGCCGCGCGCCATTCCGTGCCGCCGCTTGGCGGCCTGCAGGAGCCGATCGCCACGTTACTGCGGCATCTGCTGGCACCTTCCACCGCCACGCGGTTGCGTTCGGCGGAGGAGGTGCCGGACTGGCTGCGCACGAAGCGGCCAAGTTTCGTGCAGCGGATGTTCGGGCGATAGCAAGCAAGCCCCTCTTTTTTTTAGAAAAGAAGCAAGAAGCTTTCGTCTGCGCTGTCGCGGAACATCGACGCGAAATTGCTGTCAACCTGCCCCCGACAAAGACAAAGGTCACCGGCTTTCGAAGAGAGTGCCTTCATGCCCGGCTGGTGCTGGGGGCTGTTGCCGCCTACACGATGATCAGTATGCCGAAAATCAGCAGCACGTCGCCTGCGAGAACACGTCCTGCCAGCGTTGGGTGACCGCTCGCCAGCAGCACGAACGCGACACCCACGCCGACCGTGCTCAGGGCCAGAAGCAACAGGCGGGCGAGTGCCAGCCGCGGGCGGCCTCGCGGATAGGCCTGCGGCAGCCGGACGGCATCGTGACCGGCATCTTCTTCGTCCGTCCGCTCCTTCTCCTGCCGCCCCGGTTCGCGCGCATGGCCGCTGGTAACCGGGTCGGGCAGATCAGGTGGCGGGGGATCCGGTGGTAACATCATACCTGATAACGTGTCGGCAGGCTGCCGGTTAAATTGACTTGGGCGGACAGGGACCGGAACATGCCTGCTTTGCTGCACTGCCACCACAGACCGGCGCGTGCATTGATTCGGCGAAGGGATACCGACGGTGACGAGAGAAAACCCATGATCCCTGCGCTCATGCCCACCTACGCGCGCGAGGATCTGGCCTTCGACCATGGCGAGGGCGCCTGGCTGGTGACTACGGACGGTCGCCGGTTCCTCGATTTCGGCGCGGGTATCGCCACCAGTTCGCTGGGCCACGCGCATCCGCATCTGGTGGCAGCAATTGCAACCCAGGCGGGTCGGATACTGCACGTCTCCAACCTGTACAGGGTGCCGGAAGCCGAACGCCTGGCGCAGCGCCTTGTGGACGCGACGTTTGCCGACAGCGTGTTCTTCTGCAACTCCGGCGCGGAGGCGAACGAAGGCGCGGTGAAGATGATGCGCCGTGCCATGGCCAAGACCGGCCGACCGGAGCGGACGCGGCTGATCTGCTTCAACGGCGCGTTCCACGGCCGGACGCTCGCCATGCTGTCCGCCACCGGCAACCCGAAATACCTCGACGGGTTCGGCACGCCAGTAGATGGTTTCGACCACGTTCCTTTCGGCAACATGAACGCCCTGCGTGACGCGATCACGCCGCATACCGCCGGCGTACTGGTGGAGCCGATACAGGGCGAAGGCGGTGTGCGGGTGGCGCCGCAGGGTTTCCTGGCCGATTTGCGCGCCGCCTGCGACGAATGGGGCCTGCTGCTGGCCTTCGACGAGGTGCAATGCGGCATGGGGCGCACCGGAAGGCTGTTCGCCTATCAGCTTGCCGGGGTGGAACCGGACGTGCTCACCGCCGCCAAGGGGATAGGCGGCGGCTTTCCGATGGGCGCCATCCTGGCGCGCGAGGGCGTAGCCAGGCACCTTACCCCCGGCAGCCACGGCACCACTTTCGGCGGCAACCCGATGGCGGCGGCCGCGGGCAATGCGGTGCTGGATGTGATACTGTCCCCTGGCTTCCTGGACGGCGTGGTTACGCATGGCGCGCGCCTGCAGGCGGGGCTGCACCGCCTTGCGGATACGTACCCGGACGTGTTTTCGGGGGTGCGCGGCGTGGGGTTGATGCTGGGGTTGGAATGCGCGGTGCCGAACACCACGGTGCAGAAAGCCTGCGTGGACGCCGGCCTGCTGAGCGTGGCAGCCGGCGAGAACGTGTTGCGCCTGGTGCCCCCGCTGGTGCTGACGGACGACGACGTGGCGCAGGGCCTGACGCGGCTGGCGCAGGCAGCTTCCGGGCTGCGTATGCATCTGGCTGCCGCGCAATGACGGCGATCGCCAAGCGGCCGCCGGCCGGACACAGGCCGGCACACGCACGCGCGGCAAACCCGCGAAGGCGGGATGTTGCGCTGCCGGCGCAGGAAGCCAGGCGGGCGGAGGCGAAGCCGCTTTTCGCTTCATTTTTGCAAATATCCACGTCTTGCTTGCAGTGATGACACGACATTTTCTGGAACTCGCCGAGTTCGACACTGGCGTGCTGCGCGCCATCCTGGACCAGGCCGTGGCCTTCAAGGCCGGCGCTGCGAGCCCGCCGGCGCTGGCGGGCAAGACGCTGGCGCTGCTGTTCGAACGCCCGAGCACGCGCACGCGCGTGAGCTTCGAAGTGGCTATGCGCCAGTTGGGCGGCCACTGCATCGTGCTGTCCGACAGGGACATGCAGCTGGGCCGGGGCGAGACGGTGGCGGACACCGCGCGCGTGCTCTCCCGCTACGTGGACGCGATCATGCTGCGCACCGACCGCGTCCGAAAGCTGGAGGAGTTGGCGGAACACGCGACGGTGCCGGTGATCAACGGGCTGACCGAAGCCAGCCACCCGTGCCAGTTGATGGCGGACATCATGACGTTCGAGGAACATCGCGGCCCGATCGCCGGACAGGTGATCGCCTGGTGCGGCGACGGCAACAACGTGGCACGCACCTGGATCCAGGCCGCCGTGCGTTTCGGCTTCACGCTGCGCCTGGCCTGCCCGCCATCCTGCACCATACCCGGCTACCTGCTGGATTGGGCCAGGCGCGAGGGCGGCGACGTGAGCGTCACCTCCGATCCGGCCCAGGCGGTGGAGGGGGCGCGCTGCGTGGTGACCGATTGCTGGGTGAGCATGGCCGACGACCCGAAACGGGACTGCCGGCCGTTGGCCGCCTTCCAGGTGAACGCGGCGCTGATGGCGCGTGCCGCGGAGGATGCCGTGTTCATGCACTGCCTGCCGGCCCATCGTGGCGAGGAGGTGTCCGCAGAGGTGCTGGACGGGCCGCAATCGGTGGTGTTCGAGGAGGCAGGCAACCGGCTTTGGGCGCAGAAGGCGATACTGGCCTGGGCGCTGGGGTGACGGGGTGTGGCATGGAAGGTCAGTAAGCAAGGTCTTCTTTTTCGAGAAAAAGAAGCAAAAAGCTTTTGATCCGCTGTCGCGCCGTGTTGGGGCGTGCGTGGCGTGCGCGTCCAGTTTCCGCGACAGCGGCAAAAAGCTTTCTGCTTCTTTTTCTCGAAGAAGGCCTTTCTTTCCCGCCCTCAAGTAGGCCCAAACTCCGCCAGCAGCCGCGCGCGGTCGCCATCTAGGGCAGGCGCCGGCGTGCGCTTGCCGTCGTCGTTTGCGGCGTGCGGCCACACTTTCACCGGGTTGCCGATCATACGCATGCCGCCGGCCTGCACCACCATGTGGCGCGGCGCCACCTGGGGGTGATCAAGCGCGTCGGCTATCGTGTTGATCGGGCCGGCCGGCACGCCGGCGGATTCCAGCACGCGCAGCCAATGTTCGGCGGTGTGGCCGGCCAGCACGCCTTCGATCAGGGCGGCCAATTCGCCGGCCAGGGCGCGCCGGGTCTCGTTGGTGGCGAAGCGCGGGTCCTGCGCCCATTCCGGCTGGCCCAGCGCCGCGCACAGCTTGCGGAACAGCCCGTCATTGCCGGCGGCGATGATGATCGGGCGGTCCTTTGCCTGGAAGATGGCGAAGGGCGTGATGGTGGCGTGCCGGCCGCCCATCGGGCCCGGCACGATGCCGGTGGCCAGATAGCGCATCGCCGAGTTCTCCATGAGCGAGAGCTGGCAGTCCAGCATGGACACGTCCACCTTGGTGGCCTCGCCGGTGCGTTCCCGGTGATACAGCGCCGCGTTGATGCCGAGGGCCGTGTAGATGCCGGCCCCCAGGTCACCGATGGAGACGCCGATGCGGGCCGGCGGGGCACCGGGATGGCCGGTGACGGACATGATTCCGCCCAGCCCCTGCACAATCATGTCGTAAGCGGGTTTTCCCGAGTCCGGCCCGGTGTGCCCGAAGCCGGAGGCGGCGGCGTAGATCAGGCGGGGATGCCGCGCGTGCAGCGTCTCCCAACCCAGCCCCAGCTTCTCCATTGTGCCGGGGCGGAAATTCTCCAGGATCACGTCCGCGCGCGATGCCAGGCGGTCGAACACGGCGCGGTCCGCCGCGTCCTTCAGGTCCAGCGCGATCGATTCCTTGCCGCGGTTTACCGCCGCGAAATACAGCGACTCGCCGTCCTTGAACGGGCCGTAGGCGCGCGAGTCGTCACCCTGGGGCGGTTCCACCTTGATGATCCTGGCGCCCAGCTCGTGCAGCAGCAGCGTGCAGTACGGGCCGGCCAGGATGCGCGAGAGATCGAGGATGACCACACCCGACAGCGGGCCTGCGCGCAGGCGGGGGTTCGTGTCGGACATGTGTGTTCTCCCTGGTTCGCGCCGCCGGCCGTCGGTCATCTAGGCCTGGCAGGGTGCAAAAGTTCTGGCCCCTTTTTTCATCCGGGACTGCTTGCCTTTGCTTCCTCATGCGTTATCGCAGCACGACAACGCGCGGAGGCAGCATATGGCACAACCCGCACAGCAACGTTCCTGGCTGGACAGGCTGTGGGCCAGCGCATTCGCGCGGGTTCCGGCCGGCGAGGCGTCCGGCCCTGCCCGTGCGCAGGCGCTGGCCACCGCCCTGCTGTCCGAGCGCGGCGAGGCATCGGGGGCCGCGCTGTCCCGCGAGCTGACCGCGTGTCTGCGCGCGCTGACGCCGGAGGAGCGCCTGACCGTCCTGCGCAGCACCAGCACGGGGTTTGCGCCGGACGAGGCGAAGCTGCGCGCGGCGGCGGCAGCCTATCTGGAGCACCCGGCGCCGGAGACGGCGGCGCGCCTGCACGAGGCGGCCGAGCCGCCGCGCCAGGAGCTGCTGCGGCGGATGAACATGGCGCAAGGCGGCACCGCCATGCTGGTGGCGCTGCGGGCGGAGTTGCAGGCGCATCTGAAGTCCGACCCGACGCTGGGGGCGCTGGACCTGGACCTGCTGCACCTGTTCTCCTCCTGGTTCAATCGTGGGTTCCTGGAACTGCGCCGGATCGACTGGCAGACGCCGGCCGCCACGCTGGAGAAGCTGATCACCTACGAGGCGGTGCACGAGATAGAGGGCTGGCAGGATCTGCGCCGCCGGCTGCTGCCGGACCGCCGCTGCTTCGCCTTCTTCCACCAGGCGCTGCCGGGCGAGCCGCTGATCTTCGTGGAAGTGGCGCTGACGGTGGGCTTGGCGGACGCTGTGCAGCCGCTGCTGGCGCAGCCGAAGGACCAGGCCGCCTGCACGGCGCAGAACGCCAATTCGGCGATTTTCTATTCCATCTCCAATTGTCAGGAGGGGCTGCGCGGCGTCAGTTTCGGCAATTTCCTGATCAAGCAGGTGGTTGAGGAGCTGAAGGCCGAGCTGCCGCAGCTCAAGCACTTCGCCACGCTCTCCCCGGTGCCGGGCTTTGCCGCGTGGCTGGCGGCGCAGCTGCAGGGCGAGCACCCGCCCTTCACGCAGGAGGAGATCGGCCAGGAGCACGCGACGCCGTTGCCGGACGCGTTCGCCCAGGCGACCGAGGGGCATTGGTGGGAGGATACCGAGCGGACAAAGCTGCTGCGCCCTGCCCTGCTGCGCGCGGCGGCTTCCTACCTGACGCGCAACGCCCAGGGCACCCGGATAGACCCGGTGGCGCGGTTCCATCTGGGCAACGGCGCCCGGCTCGAGCGGATCGACTGGCTGGCCAACCTCTCGCCGCGCGGCCTGCGCGAGTCGCACGGGATCATGGTGAACTACCTGTACGATCCGGGCAGCATAGAGGCCAACCACGAGGCGTTCGTGAACACCGGGCATGTGGCGCGGTCTTCCAGCGTGGACGCCCTGATGGCGCAGCGGAAGAGCCGGCAGGCCGCGTGAGGCGTCAGTGCGGCGGGATGGGCGGCCGGTTGATGTGTGACGGTTCCGGCTGCAAGGTGGCGAGGGGCGCCCCGGGGGCGGGCGCGGGAGCTTGGGTGGCCAGGTCGGCTGCCAGCTTTTCGTAGTCGAGTTCGAGGCGGAGGTCGTCGCACAGCGGGGCCAGGAGGTCCGGCAGCGACGTGGTGCCGTCCGGGTCCATGGCGAGTTCGGCGGCCAGCATCCTGTCCGCGTCCCGGTGGATTTCGGCGCGCGCGAAGCGGCCAACCGTGGCCTGGCGTATGGCGCGGCGTATCCTGGCGCGCCGCGGGTCCGCCCCGGTGGGGCGGGACGATGCGGCGGCGTGGCCGGCGACGATGCGCGCTTCCAGCCTGATGGCGGCGCGTACGGCGTTGGACAGGTGGGTGAAGAGGCTGGCGGGGTGCGGGGCGTGTGGTGGGCGGGCGGATGGGTCGCCGGCCTGCTCGGGGCCCGGCGGATGCCGGGAGAAGGCCATTGCTGCGCGTGCGGCAGCGGCTTCGGCGAGCATCATGGCGAGTTCGGCCAGGCGCTGGCACTGGCCGAGGTGGCGGGCGGTGCGTTCGGCGGCGGTTTCGGGGATGGTGGTGGTGGACACGGGCGCGGCGCCTGGGGTGGTTGTTGGGGAACATAGTAGGAACGCAGGGTGGAGCTGGGCAAGTTGTTTTCTTTTTGGGGGCGTATTTTAAGACATGAAGTATCGACCAGCCGAGTGCGATGAAAGTCGTACGGTCTTTGGGTGCAAGGCTGCCTGAGCGACATGGCAACTTACAACTTCGAACTGCATACTGTCCATACCATAGCATGACTTTGCCAATCTCGCTCAATTGCACGTGTCGAGAGTGCAACCGGGAGATTAGTTACAGAATTCGCGGGTATTCTAATCTACTGGATGCTGTTTTGCCATCAAGCGCGTCTAATACAGGAACTACGTGTGCATGGAGTCGTAAAAGATACTTTAAGTTGTCATTACAGCGTTACCGGTAAATGTCCAGCCAGACAGCGGCGCAGCGTTGACATGTACGCCAATCCCTTGGTTCTGGAATGCAAGTCCCGGCTGGACCGAAAAGAGGGATCCCGTGCCGCCATAACCGTATGAGTCGCTACCGCCCGCGTTGAGCGATTGATTGCTGTAAACACCTGCATTCGGTCCAGTGTTTAAGCCTATATCAATCTCGCCGAGATTGACATTAGCAGGATTTGGGTTAACGTTTTGAAGATAGCTAAGAGAAGCATTGTCAAACTCTGTGACATCAGGAACCCAGCCGCCGTTCGATTGCGCGGCAAGCTGGTTCTGCATACCGACCTGCGAGCTCATCTGATCCATATACATGTTTGCACAGGCGTTAATATTATCTAAGCCTCGCATTACACCGAATGCCGCACCTGCGTAAGCGACGATGCTTCCGGTATATACTCCAATTGCAACCTGACCGGCGATCCCGACACATCCGAGGATTGCCGTTGCTCCGCTCGCGTCAGGTGACATTGCCGCAGAGAAAGATTGATGCCCTGCGTCGTCAATATTAATACCATGAGCAGCGTTAAACGCCGCGGCTTCCTTTGCTGACATCACAAGCTGTCCGCTAGAGTTCAGTGTGAAGTTTCCTGACTTCAGCATGGAAGCGACACTGGGGTTTTTGGGCTGAGTGACAGGGTGACTACCTAGCCACGTGGCAGTAGCTTCCTGTCCTTGTATGACCCACACGTTTGTAAAACAGAAATTTTCGCCTGATGGATCAGTTAGCTGGGGTGTAGGGGATGGTGCGATTCGGCCAAACGTCCCATAATCAACCCAGACGGATCTATTACGGCGGAACCAGATAGATCTGAAGTTGTGTCCGTTGCAGATAGAGGGGCGTAGTCGCTCAAACTGTGGAGTTGTACGTTCATGTTGCTGTTCCATTCTAGTCACGGTTACGCGGTGTTGCCGGTTCACTTGGAGAAGATCTCTCAGCGGCCCTTAACCTTATAGAACCGCCATACCGCGAACGAGGTTGCTGCAATAGTTACAATTATCAAAAGATAGTCTACAGGCCGCCCGTTAGAGATGTGGCCGCCCACTTGCGATAAGATTATGCAAAAGATGATTAGAGCGGCGAGGACACCCAAGGGCCGTATACGCATTGGCGGTTGCTCCACCTTCCGTAGCCGGGCGCGAGCCTACACTCGCCAAAGCACTCTACAACCCCGGCAAGTTACTGCTGTGTCTGAGTTGCAACGTTCACTGTTTCAACCGCGCCCGGTGTTGCCGGATTGCAAGCGCCGGCCCGCCCAGGCTGCCGCCGGGTGGAAGGTCCGTGAAAAGACGCCAATTGGCTGGACGCGTAGGTCTCGAGCATGAATGACGTCCTTTGACATGCATAACTGAATGGCTTGGGTGAGGTCCGCTGGACCGATACCCTCCCCGTAACTGAGTGTTCCAGGAAGAAAAATTCGGAAATCCATTCCAAAAAGGGTTCAGTAGCCCAGAACTTCCGCGATATATGACAAAACTAATCTCAAGTTCGCCAATCGGAAGGTGGCTTTGTCAACACTTGTGGCCAGACGCTCTAGGGGCTTGAGTGATTAAGACGCGAAGATGCGGGCAGTGGTATCGCGAGACGACCATCGGCGCGGAAGTCACCGGCGCGAGGGGGCGTGGCCTGCTCGGCCCAGGAGTAAGCCTTGCCGGTTGAGTGAGATTGCCTGCGGCTCTGGCTCCTAGGTGATCCGCTTTGGTCCGTTGCCGCTAATCTCAGACGAGCTTTCTCGTCTCCCCTGACCTTCTCGTGGACTCGTTCGCCTCGGCAACACGCGCGCTCAAAACTTGGCGCCGCGTTGGCCAAAGCGCGCGACAGCGGAGTCAAAAGTTTTTTGCTTCTTTTTTTCAAAAAAGAAGGCCTTTCTTCTTGCCGACCGCGGCTCAAAAGTGCGGACCCGGAAGAAGGATCCTCCCCGCTTGCCAACACGCACCAAACTTTCCGGCCAGCAGATCACCGGGTTCTGGGCCGCCTGGGCCGGCTGGATGCTCGACGGTATGGACAGCTTCATCTACGCCCTGGTGCTCGCCCCGGCGATGCGCGAGCTGCTGCCGCGCTCCGGCCTGGCGGCCGGGCCCAAGGACGTGGCGTTCGCAGGCTCCGTGCTGTTCGGACTGTTCCTGGTGGGCTGGGGCCTGTCCTTCATCTGGGGCCCGGTCGCCGACCGGTTCGGCCGCACGCGCACGCTGGCCGCCACCGTGCTGATTTACTCCGTGTTCACCGGGGCGGCGGCCTTGTCCCACAACGTTTGGGAGCTGGGCGCCTTCCGGTTTCTGGCCGGTATCGGCATTGGCGGCGAGTGGGCGATGGCCGGCACCTACGTGGCCGAAGCCTGGCCGGAGGACCGCAGGCGGCAGGGTGCGGGGTATCTGCAGACGGGGTACTATGCCGGGTTTTTCGTCGCCGCCGTGCTGAACTTTACCGTGGGCGCGGCTTATGGCTGGCGCGCGATGTTCCTGTGCGGCCTGGCGCCGGTCGTGGTCTCCATCGTCACCCTGTTGCGGGTGCGCGAACCGGCACGGTGGGAGGCGGCACACGAAGCAGCCCCGCGCCGCTCGCCGCTGGCGCAGATATTGTCGGGCGCGTTGCTGCGGCGTACGGTGGTCAACACCACGCTGGTGGCGATCGCCATTGTCGGGCTGTGGGCCGGCGCCGTGTATGAGCCGACGGCGGTGATACGGCTGGCCACCCAGGCGGGGCAGAGCGCGCCGGACGCGGTGCGTACCGCCTCGATGGCGACCGGGCTGCTTTCGATCGGCACGATACTGGGCTGCCTGGTGCTGCCGGGCATGGCCGACCGGATCGGCCGGCGTTGGACCATGGCGGTGTATTTCGTGGGCATGGCGGTGACCATCGTCGCCAGCTTCGGCTGGGCGTTCTATCTGCCGGCGCCGACGGCGTTGCCGGTGTTCCTGGTGACGTTGTTTTTCCTGGGTGTGTTCGGCGGCAATTTCGCGCTGTTCAGCCTGTGGCTGCCGGAGCAGTACACCACCGCGGTGCGGGCGACCGCGTTTGCGTTCTGCACGTCGATCGGCCGGTTCGTGGGCGCCGGGGTGAATTTCGCGCTGGCGGCGGGGGTGGCGCGGATGGGCACGCTGGGCATTCCGGTGGCGTTGACGGCGGTGGCGTTTGCCCTTGGGTTGCTGGTGATACCGCTTGCGGTGGAGACCCGGGGGCAGGTGCTGCCGGAGTGAGGCGGCGCGCATGCCGCGCGCTCAGCGCGCGTGGCTTCCCGCCCGCCGGCGCCATGCGAGCATCGGCTGTTCCACGAAGCGGTACGAGGCGGAAGCGGTCAGCGCCGACAGCGGCAGCCCGATCGCCAGCCACAGCGCACGCTGCGGCCCGGCTATGTAATCTGCCACCATGAAGGCGCTCCAGTGCCATAGGTAGAGCGAATAGCTGAGCCGGCCGATCAGCAACATCGCCGGCCGCGACAGCAGATCGGGTATCGGTCCTGGCCGGTACAGCAAGGCGGGGAACAGCAGCAGCAGGCCTGCGCCCTGCAGCGAGGTGCGGACCACCTGACGCCCGAAATCGCCGGTGAGCAGGAAGCCGGCGGCCAGCGCCAGCAGGCCGCAGGGCCAGAGGCGCGCGGCTGCGCGGGCCAGGCCCGGCCGCCGGTGCTCGGTGACGGCCAGCACGGCGCCCCAGGCGATCGAGTCGAGCCGCGTGTCCGTGCCCTGATAGAGCCGGTTGTAGCGCCAGGCCGGATTGGGCTGGGGCCGCCCGCAGGCGGACGAGAAATGCCAGGTGCAGTGCAGGAACAGCCAGGCGCGCCAGCACAGCACCGCGGCGGACAGTGCCACCAGCCCGAGCGCCAGGAATCGCCACCGCCAGGCCCAGGCCAGCAGCAGCGGCCAGAGGGCGTAGAAATGCTCCTCGATGGCGAGCGACCACAGGATGTTGAAGGGATGCCGGACGCCGGCCAGCGTGGACCGGTAGCCGATCCACAGATCGTAGATGTTGGCGCCGTAGAACGCCGCGCCGAGCCAGCCCAGCGGCGCGATGTGGCCGCCCAGCGCCACGTAGAGCGCGCCGGAGAGGGCCACGTAAGCGGCGCCCGCCGGCATCAGGCGCAGCACGCGGCGCAGGTAGAAGCCGCCGAAGCCGATACGCCCGCTGCGCTGCAGCCCGCCCAGCAACTGTCTGGTTATGAGGTAGCCGCTGATGAAGAAGAACAGGGTGACGCCGAAAGCGCCGGGCACCAGGTGGTCCAGGCCGGCATGGGCGGCGAGGACCAGCAGGATGGCTATCGCGCGCAGGCCGTCCAGGGCCGGGATGTAGGTCTGGGCGCGGTCCTCCGGCACGGGCACACTCTTTGCGGCAACGATACGAAGCAAGGAAGCACGTCTTTTCCGCAAAACAGAAGCGAAAAACTTTTGCGCCCTGTGGGGGACGCCGGGGCGGCGCCGCGACATCTTTGCCCGCCCTCCCCTTGCGCCACCCTCCCCGGCAGACGCATTTTCCCCGCATGGCCAAGCCCGACAGAGACATACCCGCCAACCTGCAGCCCCGCGCCGCGGATTACAGCTTCGACCTGGAAGCCAGCCTGCGCAGCGTGGTGGCGCTGCGCGCCGACGTGCCTAACGACGCTTTCACCGCCGGCACGCTGGGCACCGAGCGGGCGGGCAACGGCGTGTGCATCCCCGGCGGGCTGGTGCTGACGATGGGCTACCTGATCATGGAGGCCGAGAGCATCTGGCTGACCACCGGCGACGGCTGGGCGGTGCCGGGCCACGCGCTGGCGGTGGATTTCGAGACCGGCTTCGGGCTGGTGCAGCCGCTGGGCAAGCTGGGCGTGCCGGAGATGCAGATCGGCGACAGCAACGCCGTCCAGGTCGGCAATCCGGTCCTGCTGGCGGCCGCCGGCGGGCGGCACCGCACGGTCGAGACGCAGGTGGTCGGCCGGCAGGAATTCGCCGGCTACTGGGAGTACCTGATCGACGACGCGATGTTCACCGCGCCCGCCCATCCGTTCTGGGGCGGCGCCGGGCTGATCGGGCCGGATGGCCGCCTTCTGGGCGTGGGCTCGCTGATCCTGCAGCAGACGGACGAGCGCGGGCGCCGGGTGGACATGAACATGGTGGTGCCGACCGCGCTGCTGACGCCGATACTGGACGAGCTGGTGCAGCACGGCCATGTGCGCCGGCCGCCGCGCCCCTGGCTGGGGCTGTATGCGATGGAGAGCGAGGACACGGTGGTGGTGGGCGGGGTGACCGATGGCGGCCCGGCCGACAAGGCGGGGCTGCGCGCCGGCGACCGCGTGGTGGCGGTGGATGGCGACGAGGTGACCGAGCTGGGCGGGCTGTGGCGGCGCGTGTGGAGTGCCGGGACGGCCGGTGCGCGCGTGCGGATGTCCGTGGGACGGGACGACGAGCTGCTGCACGTGACGGTGCATTCGGCGGCGCGCAGCAGCTTTCTTCGTGCGCCTCGGTTGCATTGATTGTGGAAGGAAGGAAGGCCTTCTTTTTTGAAAAAAAGAAGCAAAAAACTTTTGCTCCTGACGGCTGCATCGACGTGGCGCCAGGTTCTGCAGCAGCGCGTGACGGCAGAACCGGCGCGCGCCGCTGTGCAGGCGCCAGGAGCAAAAGTTTTTTGGTTCTTTTTTTCAAAAAAGAGCTGCTTGCTTTCTTCCTCCTGGCCGCCGCCCCGGACAACACCCTTCCAGAACCGATAACCGCCGCCCTGCCCCCCGGCCCCGCCCAGGACGCCGTCAGCCATCTGCTGCTGAAACCCTACGCCGAGGCGACCGCCACCGAACTGGGCGCCCCAGCCTGGGACGGCTCGGCCGACGCGCTGCGCAAGCTGCAGGCGGCCCATGCGGCCGATCTGGTGCTGCTGGACGGCGCCACGCTCGCCAGCCTCTGCAAGGCGCAGGTGCTGGACAGGCTGGACTGGACGGCGCTGGGGCGGGACCGGTTCGTGGCCAATGCGGCGACCGATTGCGGCGCCGGCGCCTACACCACGGCCACCGTGCTCGCGTGGGACCGCGACAAGCTGGCCGGCACGCCCGGCTGGATGGATTTCTGGGACATCGCCAAGCACCCGGGTCGGCGCGGCCTGCACAAGGGCGCGCGCGGCAATCTGGAACTGGCGCTGCTGGCGGACGGCGTGTCCGCCGGCGACGTGTACCGCACGTTGCGATCGAAGGACGGCGTGGACAGGGCGTTCCGCAAGCTGGACCAGTTGAAGCCTTACATCCTGTGGTGGGACAGGCCGGAGCAGCCGGCGCAATTGCTGGCGCAGGCGAAGGTTCTGCTGACAACGGCCTCTTCGGCGAGCCTGCCGGCGGGTGCCAAGTCGCATGTCGGCACGCAATGGGACGGGAGCTTGACCGAGATCGTGTTCTGGGCGCGGCCGGCGGGCGCGCCGCACGACAGGGGCGCCGCGGCCGCGCTGATCGTGGCGACGGACCCTGCCCGCCTGGCGAGCCTGGCGCGCGCCACCGGGCTGGGACCGGCCACGAAAGCCGCGGCCGCGCTGCTGCCGGCCGACGTGCGCGCGCAGAACCCGAGCCTGCCCGCCAACCAGCAGGGCGCGCTGGCCATCGATGACGGTTTCTGGGCGGAGAACGCCGACAAGCTGGAAGCCCGTTTCACCGAGTGGGCGGGCAAGTGACGGCTTCCCTGCGCCCCGGCGCGGCCGGCCTGCGTCCGGTGACGCCGCTCTACCTGTTCCTGCCTTTGCTGGCGCTGTGCCTGGCCTTGATGGTGGCCTGCGTCGGCGGCGCGGCGCTGATTGCACCGCGCGCCGCACTGGACTGGGCTTTGCGCGCGGTGCCCTGGGCCGCCTGCGCCACCCTGGCCGGCCTGGTGCTCGGCATGGCGCCGGCGGCGCAGGGCAGCGGTTTTTTCTGGATCGTGCCGCTGTGGCTGTCGCCCGTGCTGGGCGGGCTGAGCTGGGCTTTGCTGCCGGGGCCGCACACGATGGCGACCGCGGCAGTGCGCGCGTGCCTGCTGACGCTGCCGCTGATGATGTGCCTGCTTTCCGCCGCATGGTCCCGCTTGCCGGAGGGCGTGCTGCGCGCGGCCGCGGCGGCGGGGGCGCCGCCGCTTCTGCAGGCCTGGCTGTTCCTGCGCCTGCGACTGCCTGGCGTGGCGCAGGCCTGCCTCGTGGTGGGCATCGTCTGCCTGGCCCTGGTCGGGCCTGGCGCCAGGCTGCCGTGACAGGCATCATGGCATCGCGCGGCTGATGCAACTGGAGCGTGGCGTGCCATGACCGAGATCACCACGCGCCTGCTGCACACCCCGACGCTGGACTTCGCCATCGACGAGGCTGGCACAGGGCCGGACGTGGCGCTCTGCCTGCACGGCTTCCCGGAGAACCGGTATTCCTGGCGTCATCAACTGCCGTTCCTGGCCGGGCTGGGCTGGCATGCGGTGGCACCCGACCTGCGCGGCTATGGCGGCACCACCCGGCCGGCTGGACGGGCGGCCTACCGGATGCCGCATCTCGTCTCCGACGTGGCGGACATCTTCGATGCGCTGGGCGCCAGGCGGCGCCTGCTGGTGGCCCATGACTGGGGGGCGCTGATCGCCTGGCAGTTCGCCATAGAACGGGTGCGCGGCCTGGACGGGCTGATCGTGATGAACGTGCCGCATCCGGCGGTATTCCGGCGGGTGTTGCGTCGCTCGCCGCGCCAGGTTGGCCGCTCGTGGTACGTGTTCTTCTTCCAGTTGCCTGTGCTGCCCGAGCTGCTGCTGGGTGCGGCAGGCGCGCGTGCGGTGGGGCAGGCGTTTTCCGGCATGGCGGTGGACAAGGCGGCCTTTCCGCCGCAGGTGCTGGCGCATTACCGCAAGGCGGCCAGCCAGCCCGGCGCGCTGACGGCGATGATCAACTACTACCGGGCGAACCTGCTCTCCCTGGCGTCACGGGCCGAAACGCCGATGCTGCGGACTCCCACGCTGATGGTGTGGGGCGAGCAGGACACCGCGCTGGGGCTGGAGCTTACCGAGGGCTACGCGCCGTATGTCGCCGATTTCACGCTGCGGCGCCTGCCCGGCGTCTCGCACTGGGTGCAGCAGGAGGCGCCCGACAGGGTGAACGCGATCATCGGCGAGTGGCTCACGGCAAACCGGATCGCTCCTGAAACGTTGACAACCTAGGTTTTCCCGGAGGTATCGTCTGTGTTCCTGATAATCCTGATCGTCCTGGCCGTGATTGCGTTCGGGGGCCTTGGCCATAGCGGATACCAGCGCGGCTGGTATGGCCGTGACCCTTATTACGCGCCGCCGCCTTCGGCCGGTTTCGGCGGCGGCGGGCTGGGAATCATCCTGCTGATCGTAGTGTTGTTCCTGTTGTTCAGCCATCGCCATTACTGACGATTGCGGGGGCAGGACGGCCAGGGGCTCTGCCCCTGGACCCCGCTGGGGCCTTGGCCCCAGACCCCATTTCGTAGGACTGCGTGTAGCAGGTTCTAAGGACGACTGTCCTTAGCGGGGTCCAGGGGCAGCGCCCCTGGCCTTGCTTGCACCAGCGACCCATGCGCGGTCACCTCCGGCAGGCACAGCGCCACCAGCGCGCCCGCCACATCGTCCGGCTGCGGCAGCGTGTTCGGGTCCTCGCCGGGAAAAGCCTGCGCGCGCATACGCGTGGCGGTCCGGCCGGGATCGAACAGGTTCACCCGCAGCGGCGTGTTCTCCACCTCGTCCGCCCAGCTCAGCACCAGGTTCTCCATGCCGGCCTTCGTGGCGCCGTAGGCACCCCAGAACGCGCGCGGCGTGCGAGCCACGCTACTGGTGACGAACACGGCGCGGCCGGCATCGGCGGCGGCGAGCAGCGGCGCGCAGGTGCGTATCAGCCGGTAGGCGGCGGCCAGGTTCACCGCTACGCATTCGGCGAAGTCCTGCGGCCGTATGTGGCCGGCGGGCGTGAGGCGGCCCAGCGCACCGGCGTTGTGCACCAGCACGTCCAGCCGGCCGAAGCGGGCGTTCAGCGAGGGGCCCAGCGGGTCTATGCTGTCGGCCTGGCGCAGGTCGAGCGGCAACAGGGTGGCCGCCCCGCCGCCAGCGCGTATCTCGTCGTCCAGCTCCTCCAGCGCGCCCTGGGTACGCGCGGTCAGGACGACGTGGGCGCCGAGCGCGGACAGGCGCCTGGCGGTAGCGCGGCCGATGCCCCGGCTGGCGCCCGTGACCAGCGCCACCCGGCCCGCAAGCGGTGCCGTCATCCCATCGCCAGGCTGAGCTGCTTGCTGGTGCGCTCGTCCATGTCAGGCAGCGCCACGGGGTACTCGCCGGTGAAGCAGGCGTCACAGTAGTGCGGAGCGGCCGCGTCACGCCCGCTGCGGCCGAGCGCGCGGTACAGGCCATCTATCGAGATGAAGGCCAGGCTGTCGGCGCCGATCAGGGCGGCCATCTCGTCGATGTTGTGGCGCGCGGCCAGCAGCTTACTGCGCTCCGGCGTGTCTATGCCGTAGAAGCAGGAATGCGTGGTGGGCGGCGAGGAGATACGCATGTGCACTTCACGCGCGCCGGCGGCGCGCACCATCTCGACGATCTTCTTGCTGGTGGTGCCGCGCACGATGCTGTCGTCCACCAGTATCACGCGGCGGCCCTCGAGCGTCGCCTTGTTGGCGGAATGCTTGAGTTTCACGCCAAGGTTGCGGATGTGGTCGGTGGGCTCGATGAAGGTGCGGCCGACATAGTGGTTGCGTATGATGCCGAGTTCGAACGGCACGCCGCTCTCGGCCGCGTAGCCCATCGCCGACGGCACGCCGGAATCGGGCACCGGCACCACCACGTCGGCTTCCACGTGGCTCTCGCGCGCCAGCTCGGCCCCGATGCGCTTGCGCGCCTCGTAGACGGGCATGCCCTCCATCACCGAGTCGGGGCGGGCGAAATAGACGTATTCGAAGACGCAGAAGCGCGCGCGGCTGGGGCCGAACGGCCGTATGCTGCGCACGCCGGCATCGTTGATCACCACGATCTCGCCCGGCTCCACGTCGCGCACGAACTCGGCGCCCACGATGTCCAGCGCGCAGGTCTCGCTGGCCAGCACCCAGCCGCCGCCCGCCTCGTAGGAACTGCCGGCCGCCTGCGGGATGCGGCCCAGGATCAGCGGGCGTACGCCCAGCGGATCGCGCACGCCGATCAGCGCCTCATTGGACAGCGCCACCAGCGAGTAGGCGCCGACCACCTGCTTCAGCGCGTCGATCAGCCGGTCCACCACGGTGGAATACAGGCTTATGGCGATCAGGTGGACGAACACCTCGCTGTCCGTGGTGGACTGGAACAGGCAGCCGCGGCGGACCAGCGATTTGCGCAGGGCCACCGCGTTGGTGAGGTTGCCGTTGTGGCCGACGGCGAAACCGCCGAACTCGAAATCGGCGTAGAGCGGCTGCACGTTGCGCAGGATTGTCTCGCCGGTGGTGGCGTAGCGGTTGTGGCCGATGGCGCTGGCGCCTGGCAGCGACGCGATTACCCGGGCGTCGCCGAAATTGTCGCCGACCAGGCCCAGGCCGCGCTGCTGGTGGAAGCGGCGGCCGTCATAGCTGACGATGCCGGTCGCCTCCTGGCCGCGGTGCTGCAGCGCGTGCAGGCCGAGCGCGGTGACGGCGGCCGCGTCGACGATGTTCCAGACGCCGAAGACGCCGCATTCCTCGTGCAGCGTGTCGTCGTCGTCAGTGGCGGGATCCGGCAGGCTGGTTTGGGGGGCCATTGCACTCTCCACGACGCGCTGCCCCATACCGCATACGGGAGCCTGCGTCATCTGATTGTCACGCTCCGACCTGCACGCGTCCGGCTGGAGAGCGGGGCGTGTGCGGCGGCGAAGCGATGGATTCGCCGTCTTTCTTCCACTCGTAAGGCTGAGCGTATCTAGGGCTGGGCCGGGCGCGGACCAAGCGCGCGCCCTTCAGGGGTGGCATGCAACAGCTCCGCCTCCGTGGTGGGCGGGCCGGACGGGGGCGGCGAGACGTGCAGGTTGGTGCCGTCCGGCAGCTTGCCCACCGCCCAGGCCGCGCCGTCATAGATCAGCGGCAGGGTGCGCGAGCGCAGGGCGGCTTCCGGCCAGCGGTCCGGCGGCAGGGCCAGCGAGACGGGGATGTAGATGGCGACCAGGACCGCCGCACCGCGCGCCAGGCCGTAGAGAAGGCCCAGTGTCCTATCCAGCCCGCCCAGCGCCGAGACGCGCACCATGCGGCCGAGCAGGTTGGAGATCAGCGAGAGCACGATCAGGAAGATGACGAACACGCAGACATAGGCCACCGGCTCGGCCACGTCCGGATTGCCGATCGCCTGGCTGGCCATCGGCACGGCTTGCGGCCCGAAGCGCCAGGCGCCGTAGCCGGCAAGCACCCAGCTCGCCAGGCCCAGCAGCTCTCGCACCAGGCCGCGCGAGAGCCCGAGCAGGGCGGAGACGGCCAGTATGGCCAGCACGCCAAGGTCGACGAGTGTCATGGGGCTTTATCGTGGAGAGCAGGAGAGGAAGGAAGGCCCTGTTTTCCGGCAGGGCGGTGACGGGCCGCTTTTTCGGGCGCTGTCAAAGACTGTTTCTGCCGGCTTCGGCTTGCCTTGCGTTTCGCAAAACGCCATTTGCGTGCCATGGCCGCAGACCCCTACACCACGCTCGGCGTCAAGAAGGACGCCACCGCCGCGCAGATCAAGTCCGCCTACCTGAAGCTCGCCAAGAAGCACCACCCGGACCTCAACCCGGGCGATGCCAAGGCGGAGGAAAAGTTCAAGGCGATCTCGGCCGCGCACGACCTGCTGGGCGACCCGGAGAAGCGGGCGCGTTTCGACGCCGGTGAGATAGACGCCACCGGCCAGGCGCAGGCGCCGCAGCATCCCGGCGGCCGGCAGTTCTATCGCGGCTTTGCCGATGGCGAGCAGGGCGGGCGCTACCACCCGGGCTTCGGCGGCGGCGGGTTTGCCGGCCAGGGCGCGGAGGGCTTTTCCGACATGTTCGCCGATTTGTTCGCAAACGCCCGCGGCGCCGGCGCACAGCAGAGAGACCAGCCCATGCGCGGCCAGGACCAGCGCTACCAGCTCTCCGTGAGCTTCATCGAGGCAGCGCTCGGCGCGTCCCGCCGGCTTACCTTGCCGGACGGCCGCACGCTGGATGTGACCATTCCCGCCGGGCTGGAGAGCGGCCAGACGCTGCGGCTGCGCGGCCAGGGGGCGGCCGGCTGGAATGGCGGGCCGCCGGGGGACGCGCTGATCGAGGTGGAGGTGGCCGACCACCCGTTCTTCGAACGCGACGGCGACGACATACAGCTCGAACTGCCCGTCACCGCGGGCGAGGCGGCGCTGGGGGCGAAAGTGGCGGTGCCTACCCCTGCCGGCCCGGTCAATCTGAGCATACCGCGGCATTCCGACAGCGGCCGCCAGCTGAGGCTGCGCGGCCGGGGCATACCGGCCCATGCCGGCCGGCCGGCCGGCGACCTTTACGTCACCTTGCGGGTCGTCCTGGGCACGCCGGACGAGGCGCTGGAACAGGCGCTCGCCGCCTTCTACGAACGCAAGCCGCTCGATCCCCGCGCCCACATGGGCGTGTCCGTCAGCGAGGCCGCATGATCACGATACAGACCGTGTGCGAAGCTGTCCCGGGCCTGTCCGAGGCCACGCTGCGGCGCTGGCTGGCGCAGGACTGGGTGCGCGCGGACGAGACCGCCGGGCAGCCCGCCTTCGCCGACATCGACATCGCCCGCGTGCGGCTGATCCTGGAGCTGCGCAGCGAGCTGGAAGTGGAGGAGCCGACGCTGCCGCTGGTGCTGTCGTTGCTGGACCAGTTGTATGCCACGCGCGCGCAGTTGCGGCTGGTGCTGGACAGCCTGGAGCCGCCGGTGCGTGAGGCTCTGGCGAGCACGCTGGGCAGGTAGGCGGGCCGGACTACCTGCAAGGCCAGTGGCGTGGCTGCGGCGGATATGTGGTAGGACCGGCTGGCGTGACTGCGGGGAAACGGCGGTTCGGAATGCCAGTCGGGCCCGCCTGCAACTGGTCGGAAAACATGATCTCACTGAGTTTGGCGGCGCTGGCCTTTACGGCGATTCACCTGGGCGTCAGCGGCACATATCTGCGCGACGTGCTGGTCGGGCGCATCGGGCTGCGCGGCTACATGGTCCTGTTCTCCGTGGCATCGGTGGGCGCCATCATGTGGCTGATAATCGCCTACAACAGCGCCGCCTACCTGCCGCTGTGGGGCCAGTTGCAGTGGTGGAAGCCGGTGGCCATCGCGCTGATGCTGCCGGCGTTCCTGCTGGTGGTGATCGGGCTGACCACGCCCAACCCCACCGCGGTGGCGCAGGAGGACCGGGTGGGCCAGGCGCCGGTGGGCATCGTGCGCGTCACCCGCCATCCGTTCCTGATGGGCACGGCGATTTGGGCGGCGGTGCATCTGATCGGCAATGGCGACGTGGCGTCGCTGCTGTTGTTCGGCGCGCTGTTCGTCGTATCGGCCGCGGGGACCGTGTCGATCGACGCCAAGCGCGCCCGCGCGCTGGGTGCGTCCGCCTGGGGCGGGTTTGCCCGACGCACGTCGATACTGCCGTTTGCGGCCATACTCGGCGGGCGCAATACGCTGAGCCTGGCCGAGCTTGGCTGGTGGCGGCCACTGGCCGGCGTGGCCGCCTACGCGCTGATGCTGGGCGGCCATGCGCACATAGTGGGCGTCAGCCCCTGGCCAGAGAGATAGCTTGTCCGGGACATGCCGCGCCGGCGCGCAATCCTGAGCGTTCCGCGACAGCGGACCAGAAGCTTTTTGCTTCTTTTCTCGAAAAGAAGGCCTTGCTTATGGCGTTCCAAAACGCGGGATAAGCCGTTCCAGAAAGGAACCAGATGTGCGCGCGCTGATATCCGTCTCGGACAAATCCGGCCTGGTGGAATTTGCCCAGGGCCTGGCGGCGCTGGGTGTGGAGATAGTCTCGACTGGCGGCTCGGCCGCGGCGCTGCTGCGGGCCGGCGTGGCTGTGACGGAGGTGAGTGCGCATACGGGGTTTCCGGAGATACTGGACGGCCGCGTGAAGACGCTGGTGCCGCAGATACATGGCGGCATACTGGGCCGGCGCGATCTGCCGGAGCACGTGGCGCAGATGCAGGCGCACGGGATCGCGCCGATCGATATCGTGGCGGTCAATCTCTACCCGTTCGAGGCGACGGTGGCTGGCGGCGCCGGGTGGGACGACTGTATCGAGAATATCGACATTGGCGGGCCGGCGCTGATACGCGCGGCGGCGAAGAACCATGATTTCGTCAGCGTTGTAACCGATCCGGCGCAGTATGGCAGCGTGCTGGACGAATTGCGTGCGCAGGGCGCGACGAGCCCTGCCCTGCGCCGGCGCCTGGCGGCGGCGGCCTATGCGCGCACGGCGGCGTACGATGCGGCCATTGCCGCCTGGTTCGCGGGCCAGGACGGCGAGGCGTTTCCGCCGCGTTTGAGCGTGACGGCAACGCGTTTGCAGACGCTGCGCTATGGCGAGAATCCGCACCAGGAAGCTGCTTTGTACAGAACGAACGACCGGCCGGGCGTGGCGCAGGCGCGGCAGGTGCAGGGCAAGGAGCTTTCCTACAACAACATCAACGACACCGATGCCGCTTTCGAGTGCGTGGCAGAGTTCGATGCTCCGGCCATAGTAATTGTGAAGCACGCCAATCCGTGCGGCGTGGCGATGGCGAATGACCTGTCCGATGCGTGGGAGGCGGCGTTGCGCTGCGACCCTGTCAGCGCTTTTGGCGGGATAGTGGCGGCGAACCGCATGCTGGACGAGGCGGCGGCGGCGCGCATTTCGCAGATATTCACCGAGGTGATCATCGCACCGGACGCGACAGAGGGCGCTCGCGCGATGCTGGCGCGGAAGAAGAACTTGCGGCTGCTGCTGACGGGCGCGTTGCCCGATCCGGCGGCGCCCGGCACTGCGCTGCGCAGCGTGGCGGGCGGCCTGCTGGTGCAATCGCGCGATCGGGGCCGGGTTACGCGCGCCGATCTGCGCGTGGTGACGCGGCGTGCGCCGAGCGAGGCCGAGCTGGCCGACCTGCTGTTTGCGTTCACCGTATGCAAGCACGTCAAGAGCAACGCCATCGTATATGCCAGGAATGCCGCGACCGTTGGCATAGGCGCGGGCCAGATGAGCCGCGTGGACAGCGCACGAATCGCGGGCTGGAAGAGCGAGGCGGCCGCCCGTGCCGCCGGCGCGGCGGCGCCGCTGGCGCAGGGCAGCGTAGTCGCCTCCGACGCGTTCTTTCCGTTTGCGGACGGATTGGAGGCGGCGGTTGCGGCGGGCGCCACGGCGGTGATCCAGCCGGGCGGCTCGGTGCGCGACGCGGAGGTGATCGCGGCTGCCGATGCCGCGGGGATGGCGATGGTGATGACCGGCCTGCGGCATTTCCGTCATTAGCCCGCGCCGTGCGGGCCGTTCCCGGCGATGCAGGTGATCGTTGCTGAGCGGGGACGACCGGCTTGCTGATCCGAACGAACGTAGCGTTCTGCTTAGGCGGCCGGGTATCTGCCGGAGCATACCGGCAGCAATTGCGAAGCACTCGCAGAAGTAGAAGGCAAGGTTGACTGTACAGCCGGCCGGTCTAGATCAATGTACATGCGCGACTTCGCCACGCTGACAGAACGCGAGATCCTGGCCCTGGCCATCAGCTCCGAAGAGGAGGACGGCCGTATCTACGCCGATTTCGCCGAGCGGCTGCGGGAGGATTACCCGGACAGCGCGCGGATATTTCTCGACATGTCCGTCGAGGAGAATGATCACCGGCGCAGCCTGATCGATCTGTATGCAGCGAAGTTCGGCCAGCATATCCCGCTCATACGGCGGGCGGATGTGCGCGGCTTTTCACCCAGCCGGCAATATTGGCATCTGCCCGCGCTGAAGATCGAGACGGTACGCAAGGCGGCCCGCGAGATGGAGATGCAGAGCAGCCGCTTCTACCGCGCCGCTGCCAGCCGCAGCACGGATGCGGCGATACGCAAGCTGCTGGGCGACCTGGCGGAGATAGAGGACAATCACGAGCGGCAGGCCGGCCACCTGCACGAGCAGCATCTGTCCGACGGGCGCGGCGACCGCGAGGAGGACCACGCCAAGCGGCGCTTCGTGCTGCAGGTCGTCCAGCCGGGCCTGGTGGGGCTTATGGACGGTTCGGTGTCCACCCTGGCGCCGGTGTTTGCCGCGGCGTTCGCCACGCATCACAGCTGGAACGCGTTCCTGGTGGGGCTGGCGGCCAGTCTGGGCGCGGGTATCTCCATGGGGTTTGCCGAGGCGCTGAGTGACGACGGCAGGATTTCCGGCCGCGGCACGCCGCTGCTGCGCGGCCTGATCTGCGGTCTGATGACCATGCTGGGCGGCATCGGCCACACCCTGCCGTATCTGATACCTGATTTCTGGACGGCCACTTACGCGGCGTGCGCGGTGGCGGCGGTGGAGCTTGCCGTAATTTCCTGGATACGCTGGCGCTACATGGAGACGCATTTCGCGACTGCGGCGTTCCAGGTGCTGTTCGGCGGCGCGCTCGTGCTCGCCTGCGGAATACTCATCGGCAGCTACTGAGGCGCTGCCTTGCCTGCGGTGACGTTTGCGGCCGGCGTCAGCAGGAGCGTTCGAGAGAGGGCAGTACGCGTTCCTGCCGTCGCCACCAGCCGGTGGTGATCAGCCTGTCATCGTCGAACGTGCCATCACGTGCGAGCGCGCCGACCGCGTCTGCCAGTAGCGTGGAGCCGCTGCCGGTACGTCGGTCGAACACGCCGCGTTCGTAATGGCCGTCCCGTTTTCGAAGCATGCTGTTCCAGTCGACGAGTCCGAAGAGTGCCCAGACCGTCAGCGCCCGTATGTCGGCGCCTTCGCGGCGGAGATCCTGTGCGGCGTCCCAGGCTTCCATCAGCCAGCGCACCTGTTCGGCCGGATCGTCGTTGCCGAGATGCACCTCGCTGAGCACGAGCGGCACCTTGTAGCGCAGCCATGCTTCGCGCAGGCGCGGGCGCCAGCCGATCTCGTCCTCGGGCACGCCGGCCCGCACGGCTTCCGTGTCGACATAGGATAGCCGGCCGTTGCCGCCGTGCAGATGGCGCGGATAAAGGTGCACGCGCTCGTCGAGGAACCGGTCGCTGGTGACGTAATGGTTTATGCCGATCAGATCCGGCGTGGCTTCACCCGTTGCAAGCTGGCCGAGATGGGCTTCCGACACGCCGTGATCCAGGAGCCGTCGCCACCACGGATGGCCCCTGTCCACACGCCCGCAGAGAAGATCGAGGCTGAGCCAGCGCCGTTCGTTTTCATACTGTGCCTGGGGCGCCATGGCAGGGGTGGAGAATACCTTCCCAAGATCTTCCGTGTGCAGAAACTGCGCCTGCGGGGAGGCTTTGCGTATCGCCCGCATGGCGGCGAGGATTGCCGCCGACTGAATGACCACGGCGTGCAGAAACGCGGCCTCATCCTGCAGATGCGGGTGCCAGTGGCCGTACAGGCAGGAAAACCTGGCCGTGGTCAGCGGCTCGTTCAGCGGAGTCCACATGCCGATGTCAGGGTATCTGACGGCGGTGGCGGACGCATGCGCGGCCAGACCCTCGGCGAAGCCGGGCTCGAACAATGGATGGGCCATCGGTCCGGCGCCGTGATGCACGAGGCCACCGATTGCGGCGATGCCGGATTGCCGGAGCTGTTCCATCTGCCTGTCATGCCAGGACCAGCTTGCGGCGGCGTCCTGGCCGGCGGCCACGCGTTCCCAAAGGAACGGCACGCGCAGCCTGCGCACTCCCAGGCCGGCAGCCATCCGGATGTCATCGCAGACATGCTCGTGGTGTCCGGTTTCGCGCACCTGGTCGCGCCAGGAATCGCCGACACGTACCACGCTGCATTCGGCACCTGCCCAGACTTCCAGTTTCGCATCCCGCGTGGACGGCGCGCCGGTCTTACTGGGCATGGGCCGGGCACTCTGTGACGAGTTTCAGGCCGCCATTCGCGGTGCCGAGTATCAGGACCTGCATCTGCGCCCACGTCGAATCCCAGGATATGCCCGCAAGTTTCCTATCCACTTCTGCCAGCCACGCCGACCTGGGCGAGATAAGGAGCCGTTCGATCGCGGCCACGAACGCTCCAGGCGTGTCGGCGATCTCCACTAAACCGTTGTCGCTCCAATCCGTCACCACGTCAGCGATGGAGGTGGACACCAGCTTTACGCCGGACGCGAGATACTCGGGTGTCTTCGTAGGGCTGATGAACCGCGTGGCCTCGTTGCGGGCGAACGGCATCATGCCGACGTCCCAGCCGGCCAGATAGGCCGGCAGTTGTTCGTATTGCCTGCCGCCGAGCCAATGCAGGTTCGCGCCTTGCGGCAGGTCGGCCGGCTCTACCTTCGCCAGCGGACCGATCATCACCAGGGACCACTCCGGACGCGCTTGTGCCACGGCCTCGACGAGCGCGTAATCCATGCGCTCGTCGATCACTCCGAAGAAACCGATACACGGGCGGCGCAGTCCCGCCTGGTCGGCCGGTTCCGGCAGCGAGCGATCACGCGCCCTGGCGAAATGCTGAGTGTCCACGCTGGAGGCGAACAGATATGTCTGCGCGTGAAGCTGCCGCTTGGACTGGTAGAGGCTGTTGCCGCCACAGAATACCAAGTCGGCCCGCCTGAGCAGCCGCCGTTCGAGCAGCTTCAACCTGGGCGACGCTCCCCTGAACAGGGTCAACTCGTCCATGCAATCATAGACAACGGTCGTTGCACGCACATGGCTGGAAAAGCCGAACGCCATCGGTGTGTAATACCACATGACGTCGACCGGCAGCCGCAACGCCACCAGGAACCTGTCCAGCAGAACCTGCTGCGCCTGGTCGACGGCGATTGCATCGAGGCCAGACGGCAGCACGGGCGTTGCGATCACGATGCCGTCCTGGGTGACACGGACCGTCAGATGGGAAGCGCCGGCTGCGTCAGCGAAAACCGGTTCTTCGAAATAGACGACGGTGTATTCGGCGGAGGCGCGGGTCAGCAATTGCTGCGGGCGCTGAAAGACGAAATCCCAGCGCAGATGCGAGAAGCAGATCAATACGGGCTTGTGGGCCTTTCTGGACTGGATGTCGGTAGCCCACTCATCAGACATCCAATACACTCCTTGTGAGAGCTATGTTAAAGATCGAAGTGGCATGAAGTTGTGTGGTCACATCGTTGATCACGCTCACACTTCCGTCAGAAGCGCAGAGCAGAACGGACGTTTCTGGACCATAAACAGCAATTTGACTTGACCGTATCACGGCCGGGCAGCAAAGCGGGCGGGAACGCGATGATTAGCAGCTATTCGGGAAGCTGCGAGCCGGCCGCGATGTCTGAACTTTTGCTGTCCGCGAAACGAGATTTGCTTTGGTGCGTGGGATGCCAGCGGCGTTGCGGCAGTCACGAGTTTGCTTCTGCCATTGCGCCTGCGGACGCAAGTGACGAAAGCCCGATTGGCGCCGGATAGGGATTCGTCCACTGACGTCACGGCTTTGGATGCGCGGGGAACGCACGGACGCGACTGTCTTCGAGCGGGCCGGCGGTTTTTGGGTTGCGGTAAAGCTCTTGTTTACGTGGACGGTGTAGCCTGCTTCCGAACCGAAGCCCGGAGGTGTTGCTTGTCCGCCAGACCCGATATGACCCAGAGGCTTCGCTATCTTCGCATAGACGAGTGCGCACGCGATGCGCTGGCTGCATTCAGGCCCACCCTCGCAGGTTTTCTTCCTGCGATGCGGGAGGCGTTCGCAGCACATTTGCAGGACTGGCCGGAACTGACATCCATGCTGTCCGACACCGGTGCCATGGAGCGCGCCCTGGCCGCACAGCAGGCGCATTGGGCCCGGCTGTTCAGCGGACGCTTCGATGATGGCTACCTGGCATCGGCCGCGCGCATAGGCGTGGTGCATCACCGTATCGGGTTGGAGCCTCGCTTCTTTACCGGCGCCTACGCGCTTATCGGCAGCATGCTGTGCGAGCAGGTTCTGGCCGCCAGGGCCTGGCGCTGGCAGACCGCCGCGCGCGCGCAGCGTAAGCGCACCCTGCTGCACGCCATCAACAGCGCCATCATGCTGGACGTCGATCTGGTCGTGGAAGGCTATCTCGCCGAGGCACGTGCGGCGCATATGGCAGAGCTTGGCGCCATGGCACAGGCTTTCCAGGCCCGTGTCGGACAGCTCGTCACCACCCTGGACCACTCCAGCCGCGCACTGCACGGCACCGCCAGTTCGATGTCGGCCACCGCGGACAGCACGACAGGCCGGGCGGCCACCGTTGCCGCCGCCGCCGAGGAGGCGAGCACCAGCGTGCAGACGGTGGCAGTGTCCGCCGACCAGCTCACCGCCTCAATCCACGAGATCAGCCACCAGGTGACGCAAAGCACGCAGATCACCCGCCGCGCGGTGGACGAAGCGCGCCGCACCGACGGCATAGTGCGTGCGCTTGCGGAAGGTGCGGACAAGATAGGGCAGGTTGTCGACCTGATCACGAACATAGCCGGGCAGACGAACCTGCTGGCGCTGAACGCCACCATCGAGGCGGCGCGCGCCGGCGAGGCGGGCCGCGGTTTCGCCGTGGTCGCCAGCGAAGTAAAAAGCCTGGCGCAGCAGACCGCGCGCGCCACGGAAGAGATCGGCGCGCAGATCGCGCAGGTTCAGGCCGCCACCGGTGACGCGGTGGATGCCATACGCAGCATCACCACCACGATCGAGGAGGTGAGCGGCATAGCGGCCGCGATCGCAGCGGCTGTCGAGGAACAGGGGGCGGCCACCGCCGAGATTGCGCGCAACGTGCAGCAGGTGGCGCTTAGCACGCAGGAGGTGACCACGAACATCGCCGGCGTCAGTCAGGCCGCGCAGGATGCCGGCGTCTCCGTCACGCAAGTGCTGGGCAATGCCGGCGACGTCACCAGCCAGGCGGGCCTGGTGACGAGCGAGGTGGATCGTTTCGTGGCGCAGCTCTGCGCCGCGGCTTAGCCGGGCCGCCATCGAACACGGTCGCGATTGGGGCAGGAGACTCCGGCCGTCTCCTGCTTGGACGATCTGCTACCTCACTGCATCAGAGCCTGCGTCAGATACGTCATCTCAAGCGCCTGCTCCTCCGCCGCCTCGCGCAGGTTGGCGCCCGCCGCGTGGCCGCCTTCGATCGACTCGTGGTAGTAGAACGGCAGTCCCATCTGTTCCAGCCGTGCCGCAAACTTGCGCGCGTGCACCGGGCCTACCCGGTCGTCACGCGTGGTGGTGAAGATGAACGGCACGGGATAGTGCACGCCAGCGCGCAGGTTTGCATAAGGCGAAATGCCGGCAAGGAACTTGCGCTCGTCGGGGTTAGACACGGTGCCGTATTCACCCACCCAGCTGGCGCCGGCGGCGATCTGTTCGAAGCGCAGCATGTCCAGCAGCGGTACGTCGATGATGACGGCATTCCACAAATCCGGATGCTGCTCGAACTCCACGCCCATCAGCAGCCCGCCATTCGACCCGCCGCGTATGCCAAGATGGCGTGGCGAGGTGATGTGGCGCGCGATCAGATCCTGTGCCACGCTGGCAAAATCGTCGTAGATACGCTGCCGGTGCGTCTTCAGCCCCGCCTCGTGCCAGGCCGGGCCGAACTCGCCGCCGCCGCGTATGTTGGCAAGCACGTACACGCCGCCGCGCTCCAGCCATAGCTTGCCCAGCCCTGCGCTGTAGCTCGGCGTCTCGCTGATCTGAAATCCGCCATAGGCGTACAGCAAGGTTGGATTGCTGCCGTCCAGTTTCATGTCCTTCGGATGCACGACGAAATACGGGATTTTCGTACCGTCGGTCGATGTGGCCTCGAACTGCTCGGCCACGTCACGCGAGGCGTCGAATTTCGCCGGCAGCGACTTCACCAGCAATGGCGGTGCCTGGGTGGCCGCGTCGGCCAGATAGAGCGTGTTCGGCTGCAGGAAGCTGGTGACCTGCAGCATCACCTGATCGTTGCGCGGCGTAGTCGTCACCACGCTGACCGCCGCGTTGTCCGGCAAGCCCAGCGTGCGCGACGCCCAGCCGGTCCCGGCCTGGGTGAACACCATGGCGCGGCCGCGCACGTTGTCCAGCATGCTGGCCACTATGGCGTTGGCGGTCACCCCGACCTCGTCGACAGACTGCCGCGCGCCGGGCGCCCAAACCAGCGCGGGCGTGCCGTCCGGATGAGCCATGTCCAAAGCCACCAGGCTGCCGGCGTGGAGCGCCCCCGCGTCCTGGTTCAGCTTCACCACGAGCTGGTTGTGCACCAGGCCCTCGATCTCCGCCTTCTCCGGCAAAGCGAGCCTGGTCACGCCGGTGGCCGACACCAGCTCGAACTCGTCACGGAAGAAGTCCAGCCCGCGCTGCAGGACGAGCGCGCGATGCCCCTGCCCGTCCGTGAACGCGCCGATCTGCACGGCCACGTCCTTGCTGGTGCCGCGGAACACCTCTGTCGCCTGGGCCAGGGTCTGGCCGCGATGCAGGCGCTTGATGATGAACGGGTAGCCCGATTCGGTCATGCTGCCCGGCCCCCAGTCGGTGCCCACCAGGATGGTGTCGGCGTTCTCCCAATCGGCCACCTGCTTGGCGTGCGGGATCACGAAGCCGCCTTGCACGAAGGTGCTGGTTGCCAGGTCGAACTCGCGGGTCGTCACCGCGTCCTCGCCGCCTTCGGACAGGCTGACGAGACAGTCTCTGTCGGCGGGGTGGTCGCAGGCGTCGCCCTTCCATACCCAGACATGGTGCTCGGCGCGTCCCAACGCGTCCACGTCGATCACCGTCTGCCAGGCTGGCGCGGCGGCACGGTAGCCGTCCACGCTGGTGCGCCGCCAGACCCCCTGCACATGCGCCGCGTCCTGCCAGAGATTGTAGATCTGGCCGCCCAGGAACTCGGGCGTGGGTATGCGGTCATCGGCCTGCGCCAGCGCCAGCGCCTGGTCCAGGAACGGCTGGTAGTGCGGGTTGGTCAGCAGCGGCTTCAGCGTGCGTTCGTTCTCCGCCCGCACCCAGGACAGCGCGCGCGGACTGTCCACCTGTTCCAGCCACAGGAACGGGTCCGCCTGCTGGGCCGCGGCGGGGGTTGCGATGGCTGTGGCCAGGAGGAGGATGGCTTGGGCTTGGCGCATGCTTGGGGGGGAGCTCCTGGTGGCAGGCGAGGAAGGAAGGCCTGCTTTTTTGAAGAAAGAAGCGAAAGTTTTGTTTTCCCGGCGGCATTGCGGGTCCGCTGGTCCTGCTGAGGCGCTCAGCCTTGTCTAGCGGCGCGTTTAGCGTCGGCGGGTTGCCCAGACGCCGAACACGGCGGCCAGTGAGGCCGCCAGGCCAAACCAGGTGAGCGCGTAGTTGAGATGGTTGTTGACCGGCCGCGGCAGCGCGTCCGCCGGCACCGGCTGGCCCCAGGCGCCGCGCCTGCCTAGCGCCACCAGCACGAACGGCGCCGCATCAGGCGCGCCCAGCGCCGCGCCGATCGTCTTGGGGTTCAGCGTGTAAAAGTGGCGGCCGGCCGGGTCGTCCGGTGCGGACAGCCAGTTCGGCTGCTCCGGCAGGCGTATGTAGCCGGTGATGGTGGCCGGGCCGGAAACCGCCGCGGCGTGGGAGTCCGTGGGCACCCAGCCGAGCACCACGACCAGCGGCGCGGCGCCTGGACGGTCCAGCCGCTCCACCAGTTGCGCGCCCAGATGGTTGTCCCGCACCTCCACGCCGTACAACGCAATGGGGCTGCCGGCCAGCGTGCCTTGGGCGGTGACCCGGGTAAACAGCGGCGGGGTGGACGCCTGAAGCGGGACAGGTGGGGCGGTTTCCGCCGCATCGATGCGGGCGAGGATCGCCTCCTTCCAGGCGAGCCGCCTGAGTTGCCAGACGCCCAGGCTGACCAGTATGGCCAGTGCGATGGCGGTGGCGATTGCGGCACCCGCCACCGGCGTGCGCCGCGCCAGCGTCTCGCGCCGCACCGTCTGGCTCAAACACCCATCTCGTCGCGCCGCGTATGGTATTGCTGCACGGTGAAGAAGCTTTTGATGTAGCGCGTCATCAGGATCACCAGCACGCAGGTGACCGGCGGCCAGATTACCGCGTGCACCCAGAGCGGGGGCGAGAACCGCATGTCCACCCAGAACGCCGCGCCGACGATGATGGCGCCAAGCACGATGAGTATCGGCACAGCGAAGGCGTCACCGGTGTCGGCGCCGGTGAAGTCCAGCCCACAGGCTTCGCAGGCCGGCCGGATGGTCAGCAGGCCGGCGAACAGGCGGCCGTTCCCGCAGCGCGGGCAGCGGCAGGCCAGCGTCGCGCGCGCAACGCTGGGTTCGGTGCCGGTCACTCTACCGCCGGCACACCCGCGCCAAGCACGTAGACGAAGAAAAACAGGAACAGCCAGACCACGTCCACAAAGTGCCAGTACCAGGCGGCGGCCTCGAAGCCGAAATGCTGGGTGGGGGTGAAGCCGCCCGCCTTGGCGCGCAGCCAGCAGATACCCAGGAAGGTGGTGCCCACGATGACGTGGAAGCCGTGGAACCCGGTCGCCAGGAAGAACACCGAAGGGTAGATGCCGCCACCGGCGAAGTGGAACGGCGCCTCGGAATATTCCACCGCCTGCAGGCAGCTGAAGCTGAGGCCGAGCAGGATGGAGATGCCCAGGCCCATCAGCAGGCCGCGCCTGTTGTTCTCGATGAGGCTGTGATGCGCCCAGGTCACCGTGCAGCCGGATAGCAGCAGGATCATCGTGTTCAGCAGCGGGATGCGGAACGCGTCGAAGGTGTGGATGCCCGCCGGCGGCCACATCGGGGTAGCGGTGCCCAGCACGTGATCGGGGTAGAGATAGAAGTGGAAGAATGCCCAGAAGAAGCCCACGAAGAACATCACTTCGGAGGCGATGAACAGCGACATGCCGTAGCGCAGGCCGAGCCGGACGACGGGCGAGTGCAGGCCCGGTGTGCTGCTCTCGCGCAGCACGTCGCGCCACCACATGGTCATCGTCAGCGCCACCAGGGCGAAGCCCAGGCCGAGCACGATGTAGTTGCCGTAATGGGCGGCCAGCACCACGCCGGTCAGCAGCAGGCCGCCGCCCAGCGCGCCCACGATCGGCCACGGGCTGGGATCGACCAGATGGTATGGCTGCTTCATGCCGGACGAGGCGCCGATGGTGCCGGGGTGGGTGGTGGTGAGCGTATCCATCTTTCCGTCTCTATCCGGGTATTGGGAGAAAGCAAGGCCTTCCTTGCTGAAAAAGAAGCGAACGCCGCCTGGCTCCGGCGCTTGAGGGGCGCCCGGGTGCCTGCCGTGACGAGTCTAGCCCAGATGCCCCAATTTCACGAGCGTGATCGCGAAGAACAGCAGCGCCAGGCCGCCCAGAACCACGATCAGCGCCACGTTGCGCCCGCGCTGGCGGCGGAACATCTCGGCGGCCTGCGCCTGCGTCGGTCTGGGGGGAAACTCGTCGCTCACAATCCGTGGACCAGCTTGTCGACGGCAATCGAGACGAATATCAGCGCCAGGTAGGCCAGCGAGTAGCGGAACGCCAGCCGGGCGGGCCTGTCATCGGTCAGGCTGACGCCCGCCTCATCCTGCCTGTCCCGCAGGACGCGCCAGGCGAACCCCACGAAACCCAGGCTGAGCAGGCCTGCGGCGATGCCATACAGCGCGCCGGTGTAGCCTAGCCACCAGGGCAGCACCGCCATGCCGGAGAGTGCCAGCGTGTAGCCGAAGATCTGCCGTCGCGTCTCCCGCGCGCCGGCCACCACGGGCAGCATGGGCACGCCGGCGCGGCCGTAATCCTTGCAGGCATAGAGCGACAGCGCCCAGAAATGCGGCGGCGTCCACAGGAACACGATGCCGAACAGCAGCAGCGGCAGCACGCCGACGCTGCCGGTGACCGCGGCCCAGCCAATCAGCGCCGGGAAGGCGCCGGCCGCGCCGCCGATGACGATGTTCTGCGGCGTCCGGCGCTTCAGCCACATGGTGTAGATGAAGACGTAGAAGCAGATGGAGAGTGCCAGCACGGTGGCCGCGGCAGTGTTGGTGGCGAGCCACAGTACCAGCACGGAGCCGACCGACAGCGCCACGCCGAAGCCCAGCGCGGCACCCGGGTCGATACGGCCGGCCGGGATCGGCCGCCGGCGGGTGCGATGCATCAGCGCGTCGATGTCGCGTTCCCACCACATGTTCAGGGCGCCGGCCGCACCGGCACCGACCGCGATGCAGAGTATGGCGGTGAAGGCCAGCACAGGGTGCAAGTGGCCGGGTGCGAGGAACAGCCCGATCCAGCCGGTGAACACGACGAGGCTGACCACGCGCGGCTTGAGCAGCGCCAGCCAATCCCGCCACTCGGCATCGCCGACGGCACCAAGCGAAAGGGGGGATTGCTCCCCCCTATCCAGGCCCGCAGCGCTTGCGATCCCGGTGCTCATCACCTGAACCGCGGCAGTTCTTCGAAGGTGTGGAACGGCGGCGGCGAGCTGACGGTCCATTCCAGCGTGGTGGCACCCTCGCCCCAGTAGTTGTCCGCCACGGCCACCTTCGAGGTGAAAGTACGGAAGACGACGTAGAGGAAGATCAGCACCGACAGCGCGCCGACATAGGAGCCGATGGAGGCCACGTAGTTCCAGCCGGCAAAAGCGTCAGGGTAATCCGGGTAGCGGCGCGGCATGCCGGCCGCACCCAGGAAGTGCATCGGGAAGAAGGTCAGGTTCACGCCGATGAACGTCACCCAGAAATGCACCTTGCCCCAGAACTCGGGATACTGGTGGCCGCTCATCTTGCCGATCCAGTAGTACCAGCCGGCGAAGATGGAGAACACCGCGCCCAGCGACAGCACGTAGTGGAAGTGGGCGACCACGTAGTAGGTGTTGTGCAGGATCTGATCGAGCCCGGCATTGGACAGCACCACCCCGGTGACGCCGCCCACGGTGAACAGGAAGATGAAGCCGATGGCAAACAGCATCGGCGTCTTCAGCTCGATGGAGCCGCCCCACATGGTGGCAATCCAGGAGAAGATCTTGATGCCCGTGGGCACCGCGATGATCATGGTGGCCGCCATGAAGTAGGCGCGGGTGTCGACAGACATGCCGCTGACGAACATGTGGTGCGCCCAGACCACGAAGCCGACCACGCCGATCGCCACCATCGCGTAGGCCATGCCCAGATAGCCGAACACCGGCTTCTTGGAGAACGTGCTGATCACGTGGCTGATGATGCCGAAGCCGGGCAGGATCATGATGTAGACTTCGGGGTGGCCGAAGAACCAGAACAGGTGCTGCCACAGAACCGGGTCACCGCCGCCCTGCGGATCGAAGAACGACGTGCCGAAGTTGCGGTCGAAGATCAGCATGGTGATCGCACCGGCCAGCACCGGCAGGCTGAGCAGCAGCAGGAACGCGGTGACCAGCATCGCCCAGATGAACAGCGGCATCTTGTGCAGCGTCATGCCGGGGGTGCGCATGTTGAAAATGGTGGTGATGAAGTTCAGCGCGCCGAGCAGCGAGCTCACGCCGGCCAGATGCAGCGCGAACAGGGTGAAGTCCATGCCCGGACCGGATTCGTAGGTGGCGTTGGACAGCGGCGGGTACAGCGTCCAGCCGGAACCGCTCTCGCCCATCAGTAGGCCGGTGATGATCAGCGCGAAGGCCGGCACCAGCAGCCAGAAGCTGATGTTGTTCAGGCGCGGGAACGCCATGTCCGGCGCGCCGATCATCAGCGGGATGAACCAGTTGCCGAAGCCGCCGATCAGCGCCGGCATGACGGTGAAGAAGATCATGATCAGGCCGTGGGCCGTGACGATCGTGTTCCACTCCTGCCCGCTGGTGACGATGGTGTTGCCGGGATGGGCGAGCTGGGCGCGCATGATGATGGACAGCACGCCGCCGGTGAGCCCCGCGATGACCGCGAAGATCAGATAGAGCGTGCCGATATCCTTGTGGTTGGTGCTGAACAGCCAGCGCTGCGCGAAGGTCGGGTGATGGTGCGCCCTGTGCTCGTGGCCGTGATGGGTGTCGTGTGTGGTAGCCGACATCTTAATGCTCCGACGCCGAGGCAAGACGGGTGTTGCGGTCACCCTCGAGGCTGGCGTTGTTGAACTTGGCAGGCGCCTGGGCGAGCCAGGTCTTGAAGTCTTCCAGGCTGAGCGCGTGGATGCTGATCGGCATCACGCTGTGGTTGGTGCCGCATATCTGGTTGCACTCGCCGTAATAGTCACCCGGCTTGTCCACATTCACCCAGGTCTCGATCGTGCGGCCGGGAATGGCATAGCGCTGCACGCCCAGGCTGGGGATGAAGAAGCTGTGTATCACGTCGCCGCTGGTGGTCAGGATGCGGATGTCGCGGCCGGCCGGCAGCACGAGCTGGTTGTCCACCGCGAGGTGGCGCAGGCCCTTCTGGTCCGGCTTCAGGTCCTCGTCATGGACCATGTAGCTGTCGTAATGCAGGCCCTTGGCGTCCGGGTAGGTGTATTCCCAATACCATTGGTGGCCGGTGACCTTCACCGTCATGTAGGCGTCGTGCGTGCGGTCCTCGAAATAGACCAGGCGGAAGCTGGGGATGGCGATCACCACCAGGATCAGCACCGGGATCGCCGTCCAGGCCACTTCCAGGGTGGAATGGTGGCTGAGCTTGCCCGCGACCGGGTTGCGGGAGGCGTGATAGCGGAACGTCACCCAGGCCAGCAGGGCGGCCACGAACACGGTAATGGCGACGATGATGTAGGTCACCAGGCCGTTCAGCGACTGGATGCCTTCCTCGACCGGGCTGTGGGCGTGCTGCATGCCCATCTGCCAGGGCGCGGGTGTCTGTGCGGCGGCCGGGTGGGCCAGCAGCGCCACGGCGGCCGCCCCCATTACGGCGGGGGCCAGGAAGGCGGCACAGCGCCTGGCTGAAAACTTCATGTGTCGTCGGGTCCCGTCTGGTCGGAGGCCGGGCATGGCCGGTGCTTCATCCGATATCGGAGCGTCTGGTACAGATCAAGGTGCGGCGCGGCATTTCGCGGGTGGCGGGGGCGCGCCGCTGGCGTTTGCCGGCACCGACGCCCCGGCGCTGGCCTGTCAGCGGGGGAAGTGCAGCAGGGTGAACAGGCCGGCCGGGGGCACCGGCTCGAACACCGCGTCGCGCGGGATGTCCGGCCCGAACAGATCCTTCGGCGCGAAATCCGGATGCCAGCCGAGCGAGCGCGACAGCGGCGCCATTGCCTCCTCGATCATGCGGCGCGGGCCACTCCTGGCGATGAAATGGTTGACGAACAGGATGTGGCCGCCGGGGCGGACGACGCGACGCAGCTCCGCCAGCAGCAGGCGTGGATTCGGCACGACGGAGGCCACGAACATGCTGGCGGCCACGTCGAAGCTGGCATCGGGGAAGCTGGTGGCCTCCGCATCCTGCTCCAGCAGCGCCTCCACATGGGTCAGCTCGTGGGCCTCCACGCGCGCCCTCGCATGGGCCAGCATCTCGGCCGACAGGTCTATCCCGGTCACCCGCTTGTTGCGGGCGTAGAGCGGCAGAGCCAGCCCGGTGCCGACGCCCACCTCCAGCACACGCGGCCCGGGCAGGCTGTTGATGAGCGTGATCGCCCGCATGCGTGCGGGCTTGGAGATACGCCCGAAGGCGGCGTCATAAAACGCCGCCTGTCGGCGATAGGCGGTGCGCACCGCATCGGCATCTAGTTTTGTCACGCGCAGCGCGTAGCCCATCGGCGCGCGTGCGTCATCACCCAACGCGCGCCGTCCTGGCCGGGCGATCAGGCCTGCTGCGAGATGTTGACCGCGGCGGCGCGGCCGTTCTGCTGCTGCTCGACCTCGAAGCCCACGCGCTGGCCCTCATTGAGGTTGCGCAGCCCGGCCTTCTGCACCGCGCTGATATGGACGAAGATGTCCTTGCCGCCGGTCTCCGGCTCGATGAAGCCGTAGCCCTTGGTCGGGTTGAACCATTTCACTGTCCCGGTGGTCATGTCTCTTATCTCCCTGCGCGGTGCCGGGATCATTGGAGATTTGGGGCGCGTCCTGCATCCCACGTGCCGCGGGCGGCGTGGGCGCGCCCTGGTGGTCCGGCTTGCCGCTGGGCGATAACGCTATCAAGCTTCCAAGGCTTCAGCAACGATGTTGCAAAACTTGCGACTGCCCCCCGGCTCGGCCATCCTGGGCGTGCCCTGCCCAGACGATCACGAGAGGCCCGGATGATCTACTTCAAATTGTGGCTGTCCGAGCACGAGGGGATGATGCTGGCCCTGGCCGGGCTGTTCTTCTGGGTGTTCGCCAATTACTGGTATTTCCGCCGGGACATCGCCCGTATCAGGCGGGAGCGGGGCGCGCATACCTGGAGCGTGGACATGGCCAGCAAAACGGGCAAGGGCGGCCGCAAGCCGATCCTCTGACTCCGCGCCCGCCTATTGCGTGGCGTAGCCGCGCGCACCCACCATTGCCGGGATTCGCGCCGCCACGTTGGAGATGATCTCCGCCACGCCCTGCGCCGGCCGGGGCGGGCTGAACAGGTGGCCCTGTACTTCCGTGCAGCCTTCCACCCGCAGCCAGTGCAACTGCTCCTCGGTCTCCACGCCTTCCACCAGCGTGTCCAGCTCCAGGTGGCCGCACAGGCCGAGCACGGCGCGTATGATGGTGCCGCCGTCGCCGTGCAGGTCGGCCAGGAAGCTCGCGTCGATCTTCACCTTGTCGAATGGGAAGCTGCGCAGGTAGCTGAGCGAGCTGTAGCCGGTGCCGAAATCGTCCAGCGCCAGGCGCACGCCCAGCGCCTGCAGGCGGCGCATGGTGGCCAGCACGTCGCCCATGTCGCGCATCACCACGCCCTCGGTGATCTCCAGCTCCAGCCGGCTGGGCGGCAGCCGCGTGTCGCGCAAGGCGCTGGCCACGATGGAGATGATGTCCGAGCGTTCGAACTGCACCGGCGAGAGGTTGACCGCGACGCGGGTGTTGGCCGGCCAGCGCGTGGCCTCCTGACAGGCCTGGCGCAGCACCCACTCGCCTATCGAGGCAATCAGCCCGGTCTCCTCCGCGATCGGGATGAAGCGGCCCGGCATGACCAGGCCGAGCACGGGGTGGTGCCAGCGCAGCAGCGCCTCGAACCCGCTGACGCGGCGCGGCTCCAGTTGCACCAGCGGCTGGTAGTAGACTTCGAGCTGGTTGCCGGCCAGCGCCTCGCGCAGGTCGATCTCCAGCGCGCGCCTGGTGCGCACCGTCTCCTCCATCGCCGGGTCGAAGATGCGGTAGGCGTCGCCGCCCTCGGCCTTGACGAAATACAGCGCGATGTCGGCGCTGCGCAGCAGGTCGGTCAACTGCTCGCCGCCCGAGGGGTAGAGCGCCACGCCGACGCTGGCGCTTATGCGCAGGTGGTAGCCGTCCACCTCATACATCTTGGACAGCTCGCTGACCACGAAGCGGGCCAGCGACGTGCTGTCTCGCCGCTGCTGGCGGCAGAGCCGGACGATGGCGAATTCGTCGCCGCCCAGCCGCATCACCCTGTCGTCCTCGCCCACGCAGAGGCGGAGGCGGTCGGCCACCTGGCGCAGCAGCGAGTCGCCCACCGGATGGCCGCGCGTGTCGTTGACCTGCTTGAAGCCGTCCAGGTCGATCAGCAGCACGGCGGCGGACAGGCCGTCCCGCCGCGCGTTGAGGAAACGGCGCGACATCGCGTCGGTGAAGTAGCGGCGGTTGCTCAGCCCGGTCAGCGGGTCGCGCATGGCCTGCTCGCCCAGGCGCTCGCGCAGCAGGTAGTTGGCGAGTATCAGCCGGGTGGCCACGAAGGCGCCGGCCGCCAGCGCCAGCATGACCGCCAGGATGATCTGCCGCAGGTGGAAGAAATCGGCGAGCGCCACGTTGGTGTTGAAGCTTTGCGTGACCACGATCGGGATGGAGTCGGGCGCCTGCACGCCGACCAGCCGGTCCATCCCGCCCGTGCGGTCTTCCAGCTGGCCGGTGGCGGCCTGCTGCGCCAGGACGAAGACCGGGTCGGCGGCCGAGGGGCGCTCCAGCAGGGCGCGGCCGAGATGCTGGCTGCGGGCGATGAACGCCGCGTCGCTGCGCCGCTGGACCATGCTGACCACGCCGGGTCCGGAGCTCTGCCTGGCGATCATCTCCGACAGCGTCATGGGGTCCAGCCAGATCACCGCCTGGCCGTCCTCGGCCCCTGCCCTGTCATGCAGCACCCAGGTGGTCTGCACCGACCAGCGTCCGCTGGCCGCGTTCAGCACCGGCGCGCCGATCTGCAGGCCGGACGAGGTGGGCGGCGGGTCGCCCGGACCGGCCGGAGGCTGGGCCACGGTGCCCGGCCAGCCCGCGGCGTCGCTGGTCCATTCCAGCCGTCCGCGGCGATAGATGTTGACCGCTTCTATGCCGGAGCGGTGGGCAGAGACGTCGTCATGCAACTGCTCGTCGATCGCCTGCACGCCGGCCAGGTTGCCCGCGTCGACCAGCCTGCCGCGCGTCTGCGCCAGGGTTTGCAAGGTCTGCGCCGCCTCGAAGACGCGCAGCATGGTCTGTTCGACGGCGGAGGCCCCCGCCTCGGCACGGGCCAGGACCGCCTGGCGGCCGGTTCGTTCGGCCTGGCTGAGCGAGGTCAGCGTGCCGGCGATGAGCATGAGCGTCAGGAAGCCCCAGCCGCCATAGGCGATACTGGCGGCCCGGCTCATGCGCCTGAGGTGATCTGTCGGCATGCAAAACACAGTAGCCTGTTCCGCAGCCATTATAAACTAAACGTGAGGCAAGCGCGGAAAAGTTTGGCGGGCTGGCAGATTTGCAGCAGGGAAGAGGCAGCGGTTCTTTTTTGAAAAAAGAACCAAAAAACTTTTGTTCCCCCGCTGCTCATCCGCTTCGGCCTGTCCTGGCGCACTCGGCTGCAAATCGGGGACGAAAATTTCCGTCTCTTCTCAGAAAGAACCGCCTGCCTGCTTCAGAACGGCCGCAGAAGCCGGTCGATGTAATCCAGCTCGCCCTTTGGCCGCCCCCTGTCCGCGCCACGGCGGCGCAGCTCCTCCTGGATCGCCCGGCTGCGGCCGCGCTCCATCTCGTCGGGCACGCGCAGGTCAGGATCGTCGGCGGCCGTGCCGCTGCCATCCACCTGACGGCCGAACGGGTCCCGCTTGCCGCCGAGATGGCCGTCGCCGGAGCCTTCCTCGCCCTCTTCGGTGCCCTGGCCGGACTGGCCGCCGGGCTGCAGGCTGAGTTGCAGGCCGGAGGAGCCGCCCTGGCCCTGCTGGTCCTTCGCCATCGCCTGGCCGCCCTGCTGCAGGGCGGCGATGGCGCGGCCGACCGAATCGCGCGCCGACGGATCGTCGTTCCTGGCGAGCGCGTCCGCCGCCTCTGCCATCGCCCGGCCCGCCTCGTCCAGTTTGGCGGGCGGCGTGTGGCCGGACTGGCCGATACCCTGCTTGAGCGCGTCCAGCGCGCGATGCAGGGCGCGCTGGGTGCGGGCGTCTGCCGCCTGGTCCGCCGGCGCGTTGCGTTGCGCGGACGTCTCCGGCGGCGGCTGCGGCGGCAGCCCGGACGGGGCCTGGTCGGGGGACTGGCCCGGGTCCTCGGTGCCCTGCTGCGGGAACAGGTCCAGCCGGCCGGGGTCCTGCAGGAGCATCGGCGGCAGGCGGAACTGCGGCTTCGGGGCGCGCTGCTGGGCGTGGTCGAGCAGGCCCGTCTCGCGCTGCACCATGTCCTGCACCGCGCCCATCTGCTGGCGACCCTTCTGCTGCGCCTGCTGCTGCTGGCGGGCCTCCTCCTGCGTCATGATGTGGGCGTTCTTCAACTGGTCCATCATGCGGTTGAGCTGCGCCATCGCCTGGCGCGCGTCGTCCATGCGGCCCTCCTTGAGCGCCTGTTCCAGGTTGCGCACCGCGCGGTCGATGGCGCTGGAGGACAGATGCTGGGTTTGCGGGTCGAAATGCTGCAGGGCGCCCTGCTTCATCGCCTGGCGCGCCATTTCGGCGAGCCGGCGGTCCAGCGCCTGGCGCAGCGCCTGCAGCTTGTCGGCCAGCTCGCGATCGGACAGCTTGCCGTGGGCGTGGTCCTCCAGGCCGCGGCGCAGGTTCTCGCGCGCTTCGTCCAGGGCGGCGACTGCCGCGTCCGGCAGCGCGCCATCGAGTGCCAGCGCCAGCATCCAGAGCCGTTGCTGGGCCTGGGCGACGGCGGCGGCGTCCGGCTTGCTGGACAGCAGGGCGGCAACGGCGGCCAGGTTCAGCGTCACGCCGGATCCGGCCAGGCCGGGCACGGGCGGGGCCAGCGGCGCCTCCGCCAGGGTGCCCAGCTCCGCGGCGGCCTCGTCCATCTGCTCCGGGTGAAGCGCCACGCGGCGGCGCAGATCGGCGATGGCGCGCGCGAGCGGATGGTGGAACTGGCGGGCCGGCAGCACGAAATCCGCGGGCGCGCCCTGGCCGTGCTGGCCGCTCACATCGCGCGCGTCCAGCACGCCGGTGACGGTCAGTCCGGCATAGGGGTTGGCGGACAGGTCGGGCGTGGCGGCGCCGCTCGCCTGTTTCGGCGTGCCCGGCAGCGGCAGCGGGATGCGCAGCGCCGGCAGGTCCGGGTGCCCGCTGGGGCGCAACTGGGCTTCCAGCGCGGCCACGCCCCAGCGCTGCGCGACCTGCCAGGGCAGTGAGGTGGCCAGCGACGTGCCTGCCCGGCCAGGCAGCTTGGCCCAGGCGACGCTCGGCGGCTCGTTCGGGGTGAGCGCGATGGTCCAGCCGGCGAGGCCGAAGAAGCGGCTGCCGACGCGCAGCGCGCCTGCCTGCGTCAGCAGGCCGGCCGCCTGGTAGCTGCCCTGGCCGAGCTTCTCCACACCGATCTTGCCGCCGGCCATGCTGACATGCGGCCGGCCGCCGAGCCCCGTCATGCTGATGGTCAGCCGCGAGCCCGTGGGCACGGTCACCGCACCGGAATGCTCGGGCAGAAACACCGGCGCCAGGCCGGTATAGGCGGGCGGTTGTATCCAGGCCTGGATGACCGGCGCCGGTCCGGCGATGCCGGCCGGCAGCCCAGGCAGCAGGAACGCCGCCAGCCGCGCCCCGGCCTGCGGCCCGGCCATGGCCAGCGCGGCGGCGAGCAGCAGGACGGCGCCGGCCCGCAACGCGAAAGGATCGTGCAAGGCGAGTTCCGCGTCCGGTCTGCGCAGGGACAAGCGGGTGACGGCCTGCCGGGCACGCGCCTGGTGCAGGCGCCACAGCGGCGAAGCGGCCGCGCCGCCGGCCGGCACGTCCCGCAAGGCGGCAAACGGCCGGTGCGCCAGGCCGGAATCGCGCTCCAGGCGGCGTTCCGCCGCTTCCGCGCCGGGCATGGCGATGGAGGGGGTGGCGCGCAGCAGCAGCACGCCGAGTGCGGCCAGGCAGGCCAGCGCCACCGCCAGGTGCAGCCAGCCGGGCAGCAAAGCCGCGATGCCGGACATCGCCAGGGCGGCGAGCGCGCAGAGTGCGGCCAGCACAGGCCAGAAAGCGCGCGCCAGCACTTCCCAGCCGAGCACCAGGCGGGCGGCCATGCGGTAGGACGCGAGAACCCGGCGGGCGCGCGGATCGTCGCTCATGGCATTTCCTCGCCGGCCCACAGCCCGGCGATGGTGCCGCGCGGCCTGGTCAGCGCGAACCCGTCCGGATAGGCGGGATCGATGATGATGTGGGCCGCCCACGGGCGCGCGTTGTAGGTGGAGCTCATGGTGGAACCATATGCGCCGCAATCCAGGATCGCCACCGTGGAGTCGTCGGGCAAACGCGGCAAATCCCGGTTGCGCGCCAGGAAGTCGCTGCTTTCGCAGACCGGTCCCGCCACGTCCGCCTGCTCGGTGGGCGCGTGCAGCAGCGTCGGCGATACGGGGAGCAGGCCGTGCCAGGCGCCGTACATCGCCGGCCGCGCCAGGTCGTTCATCGCCGCGTCCAGTATGACGATAGGGCGTGCCAGGCCGGCCCGGCGGGTGCGCACCACGGAGGCCAGCAGCACGCCGGCCGGTCCGACCAGCCAGCGGCCTGGCTCGATGGCCAGCTCCAGGCCGAGCCCGCCGAAGGCGGCAAGCAGGCAGGCCGCCCAGGCTTCCGGCAGGCAGGTCGCCTCGTTCCCGTAGGCGATACCGAGTCCGCCGCCGCAATCCATCCGCGCGACCTCATGGCCGTCCGAGCGCAGCGTCGCGACCAGCCCGGCCATACGGGCATAAGCGGCGGCGAAGGCGGCGGTGCCCATGATCTGGCTGCCTATGTGCACCGCGAGGCCGATCGTCCGGATGCCGGGCAGTCCGGACGCCAGGGCGTACAGCGCTGCCGCGTCGCCCAACGGTATGCCGAACTTGTCACCGGCCCGGCCGGTGGAGATGCCGTCCAGCGTGCCGGCATCGACGTCCGGGTTCACCCGCAGCGCCACCCGCGCCACCTGCCCACGCGCCGCGGCGAGCCGCGACAGCATCATCAGCTCCTCGTGGCTTTCCACGTTGAGCTGGCCTACCGCGTGGTCCAGCGCCAGCATCAGCTCCGCCCGGGTCTTGCCCACGCCGGAGAAGATGATCCGGGCTGGGCTCACGCCCGCGCGCAGGGCGCGCAGCATCTCCCCGCCGCTCACCACGTCGGCGCCGGCGCCCTCGGCGGCGAGGGTGCGGATGACCGCCAGGTCGTCATTCGCCTTCACGGCGTAGTGGATGGCCACGCCCGGCATGGCGGCGGCCAGCCGGCGGTAGCGCCTGCGCAGGCTGGGGGCGCCGATCGCCCAGGCAGGCGTGCCGTGCCGGCGCGCCACGGCCGCCAGGGCGACGCCGTCCAGCAGGAGACCGTCCAGCGCGTTTGCGGTGAGACAGGAATGGGCGGCCCGAAGGTCGGAGATGTTCATGGGTAAGTGTGACGGCCTTCCAGCGCGAGTGCCCGCCGCAACCCGACCGAGCCGACCTCACCCGGACGGCAAGCCAGGTATCGCCGACTTCTAGGAAATGGGGTCTGGGGCCCGCGCCCCAGCGGGGTTTGGGGCAGAGCCCCATTCTTCCTGACGAACAAAATCCCAATACAGAAGATAAGCCAAATACCCCGTCAGAAGACCAGCTTCCCGCCAACCACGAACAGCACCGCCGCCAGGACCGGCCGCAACCCGCCCTCCGGCAGCCGCGGCGAGAGCAGGCTGCCCAGCAGGATGCCGGGGATCGAGCCGATCAGGAGCTGGCCCAGCAGATGCGGATCCACGTCACCCAGGCGCCAGTGGCCCAGCCCCGCCAGCAGGGTGAGCGGCACCGCATGGGCGATGTCCGACCCCACGATCTTCGCCAGCTTGATGCGCGGGTAGAGGATGATCAGGGCGGTGACTCCGAGCGCGCCCGCGCCCACGGAGGAGAGCGAGACGAGCACGCCCAGGACCACGCCGCTGACCGTGGTCAGCACGGAGGCGGTGCGGTCGGACGGTTCGCCCAGCCTGGTGGTCAGCCGGTCTATGATATAGCCGCGGAACAGGATGGTGATCGCGGTCAGGACCAGCGCCACGCCCAGGCTGAAGGTGATGGCGCGCGCGACGCGCGGGCTTTCCGGACCGAAATAGCCCAGCAGGAACAGCGTGGCCGCGGTTGCGGGCACGGAGCCGTAGGCAAGCCGGCGCACGACGCGCCAGTCGACCGTGGCGCTGGCGCTGTGCACCGCCGTGCCCACCGTCTTGGTGGCGGCGGCGTAGAGCAGGTCCGTGCCCACGGCCTGCGTCGGGTGGATGCCGAACAGCAGAACCAGCAGCGGGGTCATCAGCGAGCCGCCGCCCACGCCGGTCAGCCCCACGACGAGGCCCACGGCGAAACCGAGGATCGGATAGGCGAGCGCGATCGGTATCAGCATCGACGACGTCCCCACAAACCGCCGACTTCCACGTTAGCGTGAGTTCCTGCGGTCACGTATAGCGAAATTCCAGCGTGGTAATTCAGTAAACACGATCGCCGGACGTGATACATCGGCGCGCGAGGGTTGCCTAGCCGGCAGCGGCGCCGGGTATCGCCGATGCTTTTTCCGCAAACGGCGGCCGCCTGCCTTGCCTGCGATGCGTCCTCCGACCAAACCCAGGATCATGCGCAACGACCACAGGCCCCGCATCCTTCAGGTGCTTCCCGCTTTGGATACGGGCGGCGTGGAACGCGGCGCGGTGGAGATGGTCCAGGCGGTGGTCCAGGCCGGGGGCACGGCACTGGTGGCCAGCGCCGGCGGGCGCATGGTGGCGCAGGTGGAGCGGGCCGGCGGGCGGCATGTGACGATGGCGCTGATGACCAAGGATCCGGTGAACATCCTGATCAACGCCGCCCGGCTGCGGCGCCTGGTCGAGGCCGAAAGCGTGGACTTGGTGCATGCCCGCTCGCGCGCCCCTGGCTGGTCCGCGTGGCTGGCGGCCAAGCGCGCGCGGGTGCCGTTCGTCACTACCTGGCACGGGGTGTATGGCGAGAACCTGCCCGGCAAGCATGCCTATAACAGCGTGATGGCGCGCGGCGACAGGGTGATAGCCATCAGCCGCTATGTCGGCGCGCGGGTGGCGGCGGGTTACGGCGTGGGGCCGGGCCGGCTGCGGGTGATACCGCGCGGCGTCGATCCGGAGGTGTTCGACCCCGGCCGCGTGGTGGGCGACAAGGTGCACAGGCTGGCCCAGGCCTGGCGGATACCCACCGGGGCGCGTGTGGTGATGCTGGCGGCGCGGCTGACACGGTGGAAGGGGGCCGAAGCCGTGCTCGACGCGGTGGCGCTGCTGGGGCGCGAGGACACCTACTGCGTGCTGGTTGGCAGCGACCAGGGGCGCGACGCCTATGCCCGCGCGCTGGAGCAGCGTGCCGGCCGGCTCGGGCTGTCCGCCAGGCTGCGGCTGGGCGGCCATTGCGAGGACATGCCGGCGGCGCTGATGCTGGCGGATGTGGTGGTCAGTGCCAGCCTGAAGCCGGAGCCGTTCGGCAGGAGCGTGATCGAGGCGCAGGCGATGGGCCGCCCGGTGGTGGCCTTCGACCATGGCGGCGCGGCGGAGACGGTGCAGGACGGGCGGACCGGCCTGCTGGTGTCGCCCGGCGACGTGGCCGGCCTGGCGGCGGCAATCCGTACGGCGCTCGACCTGCCGCCGGCGGAACGCGCGGCGCTGGGACGGCGGGCGCGGGAGGCGGTGCTGGCCGGGTTCACCACCACGGCGATGCAGCAGGCGACGCTGGCCGTCTATGCGGAGGTTCTGGCCGGCGGCGCGCGGCCATGAGCCGGCGCATCCTGGTGATACGCCTGGGCGCACTGGGCGATTTCGTGCTGTCGTTTCCGGCCTTTGCCGCGTTGCGGGCGCATCACGCGGGGGACCACGTGACGCTGCTGACCACCGCGCCGTTCGCCGCGCTGGCCCGGGCGGCGCCATGGTTCGACGATGTGCGCGTGGATGCCCGGCCGCGCTGGACGGACATCGCCGGGGTGCTGCGGCTGCGCCGGCAGCTGACCGGCTTCGACTTTACTTACGACCTGCAGACGTCCGGACGCACCTCGCGCTATTTCCGGCTCGCCGGGCGGCCGGCCTGGTCCGGGATCGCCAGAGGCTGCTCGCATCCGGACGCCGACCCGCTGCGGGACACGCTGCACACCGTGGACCGCCAGCGCGGCCAGCTGGCGGCTTCGGGCGTGGCGGGCGTAACGCTGGGAGTGGCGGACCTGGCCTGGCTGTGGCAGGGCGGGCCGGTGGTCGATGGACCTTACGCCCTGCTCATACCGGGCACCTCGATCGCCCATTGGGGTGCCAAGAAATGGCCGGTGGAGCGCTACGCGGCATTGGCGCGCGTGCTGGAAGCGGCCGGCGTACGCCCGGTGGTGGCCGGGACGGATGCCGAGGCAAGCGATGCGGCGGCGATTGTGGCGGCGTGTCCGGAGGCGCTGGACATGACGGGGCGCACCAGCATCCAGGCGCTGGCTGGCCTGGCGCACCGGGCCGTGCTGGCGGTGGGCGGCGACACCGGGCCGATCCACCTGGCCGCGATGGTGGGCTGCCCCGTGGTGGCGCTGTTCTCCCGCTTCAGCAATCCCGCTCTGGCGGCGCCGCTGGGCGACGTGCGGCTGGTGCGGGCGGAGCGGCTGGATGGGTTGCCGGCGGAGGCGGTGGCGGGGGTGGTGTTGGAGGTTCTGAAGGGAAAAAAGGAAGCGGTTCTTATTTGAAAAAAAACCCATAAAACTTTTGCTTCCCCGCATTTGCGACCTGCGCGTGCTTCAGGAGCACCCGGATTTCGTCGGCGGGGGTAGCAAAAGTTTTTTGGTTCTTTTTTCAAAAAAGAACCGCTTCTTTCCTGCCCCGCAACGCCAAAGCGCCACGGGGCAGGCCTGACCGAACCCTAGAAGTTATACAGCAGGTTCAGCACGTTCACCGAGCCCAGGCCGGTGGCCAGGCTGTAGCCAGGCTGGGCCGGGAAGGCGTCGACGGACGGGAAGTTGGGCGAACGCAGCACGCCGATGCCCTGCGTGGCGGCGGCGCCGCCGTGGCAATCGACCGAGCCCTTCACGCACGGTTCGGCGTTGTTGCCGGCCGTGATGTCGTTGAACACGCAGGCGGTCGATATCTTGTTGCCCAGCGTGGCGTTGCATTTGCCGAGCAGCAGCGAGTTGGAATACTGCAGGCCCGCGAGCTGGTAGAGGCGCGGCGAGGCGTTGCCGACCCTCTGGCCCCGGACTTCGGTCACCAGCGCCATCACGCCCGCGAACGCCGGCGCCGCGAAGGACGTGCCGCCGGCCGCGTTGCCGAGGACGTCATTCGGGTTGTTGTATTTGCACGGCGTGCCGCCGGTGTTCGGGTTGGACATGCAATACACGTAGAAATGCGCCCACGAGCCGTTGGAGGCGAACAGCGACACGTCAGGCTGGTCGCGCACGCCGTCATTGGGAATGCCGAGCACGCCGGTCTGCCAGTCCGGCTTGCTGAACAGGATGCTCTGGCCGCCCGTGCCGCCCACGTCGTTCTGGACGAACGGCAGGCCGGTGTGTGTGGCCGTGCTGTTGCAGCTTGCGAGCGCGTCACTGCCAAACCCGAGGTATTTGGAAATGATTGAGCTGGCGCAGGAATTGTCCCACGGGATTTCGGGCACGTAGGACTTGGCCGAGGCCAGGCCGTGCTTGTTGCTGGCGTTCCAGTAGGTGGCGTTCTGGCCGAGCGCGGTGTCGTAGAAATCGGTGCCGCCCAGCGAGGTATTATAGGCGTTGGTGGACAGGCCGTTGACCGCGATGCCGTTCTTGGTGATCACGCCCGTGTCGGCCGAAACGCCGCCGTCACCGGTGGAGATCATGATGGACAGGCCTTCGGCCGCGCCCATCTCGACCAGGTCGTTCCAGCCGGCCAGGAAGGAGAGGCCGTTGGCGGCTTCGGCGCCACCGTAGCTGATGCTGAGCACGGAGGCCTTGGTGCCGTTCTCGACGATGTTCTGCAGCGTGGTCTCCACGCCGAAGCCGGTCTCCCCGGCGGGGCAGGAAGCCTCGATGATGTCGGCATCCGGCGCCACGGCACTCGACCATTCGGCGTCCAGGGCCGCCTCGCCCTCGTCACCGGTGAAGCCGGGATTGCCGCAATTGGCGGGATGGATGATGGAGAGCGTGCCGGAATACCCGCTGAGCGCGAACTGGTTGCGGAACGCCTTCCAGTCCGCCGGGCTGATCTCGGTCTGCTCGACGACCTCGATGGTGACGCCGGCGCCGGTGATCGGCGCACCGAAGAAATTGGCCCCCGAAAGCGCGGGCGCCACGTTGTAGATGGTGGCGAAGTCGGCAGGGCCCACGGCGTAGAAAGTGGGGTTGGTGGGCAAGGTGAAGGCGGGGTTCGGCCGCACCATGTTCGGCTTGGGGAAGAAGTTGGACAGCGTGGCGCCGCGTACGACGGGCGCCAGGGCGGCGGGTATCGCCAGGTCGGTCATGTTGGCGATGTGGGTTTCGCCGGCGAACGAGACGCTGTGCAGCGAGGTGTGGAACGCGCTGGCGATCGCCGAGACGGGGCCGCCGAAATCGATCGACATGCCGGAGGCGGCGACGCTGTTGACGGTCAGGCCGTGACTGCCCAGCCAGGCGACGGTGGCGTCGATGTCAGCCTGGTCGGGGCCGTAGCCGCGCAGGTCGGAGGGCGTCAGCCACTTGCGATAGGAGGGCGATTTCGGGTTCTGCTGATCGCTCACCAGCTTGTCGAGCGCGGCCTGCCGGTCGGCGGGGCGCTTGAGCACCATCCTGACGTGCTGGAGGGTCCGCGTCGGGCTGAGCGCACCGAGGTCGCTTGCCACTGCGAGCCGGGAGGACACCTCGCCGGTGACGGCGGTGGTGACGGCATCATTGACGGCTTCGGTCACCAGGGGCGCGGCCGTGGCGGCGGCGCCGGTGCCGGCCAGCATGCTGGCCGCGAGCAGGTACGTTCGGATTTTCAAAGACAACGCGAAGCCTCCAGATATTGGGAAAGACGTGATCGTGCCTGCTGCGGGCTTTTGCCCTGCGTTATTTAGCCCTGGCACAACGCCCGGAAATCATGCGTACCCGCCCCGGGATGGGTGCAGGGACGTCACGTTTTTCCGTTCGCGATGCGTAGCGACGCTATGATGCAGCCTGTTGGCACACAAGCGTATCTCACGAGTTGTTTACCTGCGTTCCGCAGTTAACCGCAGAACCTTGCGCGATGCCGACTTTTAGTCACGGGAACGGCTGGTTCGGACCGGGCGCGGACCGCCGGAGCATGGCCGGGACCGGCGTTCCGACTGCGCTACCCGTGGTGGTGCGCGCAGTGGGCGGCTGGCGCCGGCGCGCGGCGGGCCAGCAGCACCAGCCCGGCCGCGACGCCGGCGGCGGCGAGGTTCAGCCAGAACGTATGGTCAAGCGCGAAATGCTGCATTCCGGCGCGCATGTCGGGCCGGCGGGCCGGCAGCCAGCCGAAGGTGCGGAACACCACGTCCACGATGATCGCGGCGCCCACCATGGTGGTGTAGAACACCGCGGCGATGTAGGCGGCCATGCGCCAGCCGTAATAGCGCCGGTAGACGTCCAGCAGCGGCAGGACGATCAGGTCCGCGTAGAGGAATGCCAGAACGCCGCCGAAACTGACGCCGGCGCCCCACAGCACGGCCGCCATCGGCACGTTGCCGATGGAGCACACGAAGGACAGCACGGCCACTAGCGGGCCGAGCAGCGCGTTGGCCGGCACCATCAGCCAGGCCGCATGGCCCTGCACGAACAGGGCCTGCCAGGCGCCGCGCGGAACGAACACGGCCAGCCCGCCCGCAATCAGGAAGCCGAGCACGAGATCTTTCCACAGCATGGAGAAATCCATGACGAAGCTTTGCGCCACCGCCACCCAGGTCTGCCGGCGGGCCAGCTTCTGCCACAGGCTGCCAGGCTGCCCGGACGCCGCCTCGGCGTGGCCGATCCCCTCGGCCGCGTGCCGGCGCGCCGCCTCCACCAGCCGCGCCGGATAGGTGAGGCGCACGATGAGGCTCATCAGCACGACGAGGACGACGCCGCCCGCCCACTCGCCCGCCATGAACTGCCAGCCCAGCAGCAGATAGAGTACGAGGCCCAGTTCGGCCACGAGATTGGTGGAGGCGAACACGAAGGCCAGCGCGGGCGCCAGCGCCGCGCCGCGGGCAAACAGCGTGCGGCTGACCGCGGCCGAGGCGTAGGAACAGCTCGAGCTGGCGGCCCCCGCGGCAGTTGCCAGTATGATCTGCCTGGCGCCGCCCCGGCCCAAGGCGCGCTGCATAGCCTGTTGCGACACGACGGCCTGCAGGATGGCGGAGATCGCGAAGCCCAGCACCAGGCTCCAGCCGACTTGCCAGGCCATGGCGGCGGCCATGGTTAACGCTTCTAGGATTATGGTCATGGAAGGAAGGAAGCAGTTCTTTTTTGAAAAAAAGAACCAAAAAACTTTTGATCCCCCGCATCTGCGGCAGGCCGGTCATTTCCGGAAGTGCCGAAGCTGCTGCGCCAGGGCAGGAACAAAAGTTTTTTGCTTCTTTCTTTCAAAAAAGAAGGCTTTGCTTTCTGCGTCACCTGTAAGCCGTCAACACCGCCTGCGCCCGCACCAGCGTAGGCAAATCCGCCTGCCCGCTCAGGTGGTTGCGCAGGAAACGGCGCTGGAACGCGCGTATGCTGTCCGTGTCGTCGCTTTCGTAGCCGATGCCCACGAGCGCCGCGCGCAGGTCATCGGCAGGCGCGCCGTCCGGGCCGGGCCACAGGCCGATGCCTGCTTCGGCCAGGCCGCGCCAGTCGAACAGCTCGCCGGGGTCCTGCTTGCGCGAGGGCGCGATGTCACTATGCGCCACCACGTTCTGCGGCGGGATGGCGTGCCGGCCCAATATGCCCAGGCACAGCTCGCGCACTGCCACCATCTGCGCCGGCGGGAACGGCCGGTAGCCCCATTCATGGCCGGGATTGACGATTTCGATGCCGATCGAGGGATCGTTCAGCGTGCGGCGGCCGCGCCAGTACGACACGCCGGCATGGAAGGCGCGGCGCTCCTCCGGCACCAGGCGCAGGATGCTGCCGTCCTCGTCCACCACGTAATGCGAGGAGACTCGCGCCTCCGGGTCGCGCAGCCTGGCCACCGCCTCGGCGCAGGATTTCATGCCCGTATAGTGCAGCACCAGCATGTCGATGGCGCAGGGACGGTCGTCCTGGTTGGGGCTTGGCAGATCGGTGACCGGCAGTTCGCTCACAGCCCGCGCTCCCGCTTCACGCGGTCCCAGGCGGCGTTTATGTGGGCCACCTTTTCGGTGGCGCGCGCGATGAATTCGGGTGGCACGCCGCGCGCGGCCAGGCCGTCCGGATGGTTGTCCCGCATGAGCTGCTTCCAGGCGGCGCGCACCGCGTCATCCGTGGCGGAGCGGGCCACGCCCAGCACGGCATAGGGATCGGCCTCGGTCCCCGCCTGGGTTCGGGCGGTGCCGCCGCGGGCGCGTTCCCACGCGGCGCCATCCAGGCCGAAGCCGCGGGCGCAGCGTGCCAGGAAATCCAGCTCCGCCGCGTTCACCGCGCCGTCCGCGCGCGCGATGCCGAACAGGCCGGCCAGCACGTCCTCCAGCACGCCGCGGTTGTCGGCAAAGCTGGTGCCGAGCTGCTGGGCGTAGCCTTCGAAACCGTCCGACGTGTCGCGTGCGTGGTCGAACAGGCGGCCCACCTCGCGCTCGTTCTCGGCCGGCACGCGGAAATGGCGCTTGAAGCCGTCTATCTCGGCGCGGGTGACCGGGCCGTCGCATTTGGCGAGCTTGGCCGAGAGGGCCACCACCGCCATGGCGAACACCTGCTCGCGCGGGGCGAACAGGGCGGCGAGCCGTGCCGGGTGGAAGCGGGGCGCGTTGATGCCGCCACGGTCCGCCGCGTGGCCGAGTGCCGCGCCCATCACGGCACCTGGCGGGCCACCCATGGCGAAACCTGCCATGCCACCCAGAATTTTGCCCCAGTAGCTCATGGGCGCAGCATATCGCGCGGAAGTTTACGCAAGGAAGGCAAGCCACCCGCTTTTGGCGAAAACCGGCAAAAATCTTTCGCCGCCGCCGCCCGCGGGGCTTTGGGCTACGCCACCGTGATGGGGAAATCTCGCTTCTTTTTTCCAAGCGATGAAGTCCTTGCCTATAACCGGCACCCGCATGCCCCACGCTTTGACACGCTCCGCGCGCGCCGTTCCGAACTGGCGGCCGTTCGCCTGGCTGGCGGGCGGCGCCGCGCTGCTGCTCGCCGCTGCCTGGGGCGTGCCGCCCATGCTGGATTGGGGGCGCTACCGCACCGCGATCGCCAGCATCGCCGCGGCACGCCTGGGCCGTCCGGTGGTGATAGGCGGCGAGATCAGCCTGCGCCTGTTGCCGCAGGCCGTGCTGACCGCCTCCCGGGTCACGCTCGCCGACCAGGGCGACGGCGTCTCCGTCCAGGTGCCCGCCTTGCGCCTGCAGGTGGCGACCCTGCCCTTGATCGCCGGCCGGGTGGTCCTGCGCGACCTCGTATTGTCTGCGCCGGTGCTGCAGGTGCCGTGGTCCCTGCCGCGCGGCATCGGCCAGTCCGCCCGGCCCCAGGTGCCGCACCCGTTTGCCGCCCGCATCGAGAACGGCAGCCTGCGCATCGGCGGCGCCGAGGTGACCGGCATCACCGCTTCCCTGCATGGCGGCCCGGAGTCGGGCGCGGAGACGGCGGCCACCGACGACGCACCGGTCTCCGCCTTCGGCGCGGAGGGGTTCGCCGCGGCAGGCGGGCGGAGCTGGCGGTTCACCGCCGCCCTGGGCGCGCCCGATGCGGACGGCGTGAGTGCGGTGGACATCGCCGTGCGCGGCCAGGGTGCGGTGGCCGACACCGGCGGCAGCCTGCAGGGCACGCTAGCCGACGGCGTGATGCAGGGCCGGCTGCGCGCCGGCGGGAAGAACCTCGCTCTGCTGATGCCCGCCGCCGCCGCATCCTGGACGGCCGAGGCGCCGTTCGTGGCCGACGCCACCCGCATCGAAGCAAACGCCATCAGCCTTTCGCTGGGCGGGGCGCCCGCCGATGGCGCGCTGGTGCTGCACATAGACGAGGCCGCGCGGCTGGAGGGGCACCTGCATGCCGCTTCGCTGGACCTGGATGGCTGGGCCGCCCTGCTGGGGCGCAGCCTGCGCGCCGGCCCCGACACGGGTCCCGCCACTCCCGTCCGCATCGGGTTCTCGGCAGATACGGCGCGGCTGCTGGACGGCAGACTGGGCGACGTGCAGGCGACGCTCGTCTCGGACGGCGAGCGGACCTGGTTCGACCATGCCGAGGCAAGCCTGCCGGGCGGGGCCAGGCTGTCCTCGGACAAGGTGGAGCTGGTCCGGGGCGCCGACGGCCAGCTCGCTGCCTCCGGGAACGCCCGCCTGTCCGCGCCGGATTTGCGGGCGACCCTGGCGTGGCTGGGCAAGCTAGCGCCCGCGATGGCGGCCGCGGCGCCCGATGGCCTGCTCCGCCGCGCGGAGCTGACCGGGCTGCTGACCTTGCAGGCCGGGCGCGGCGCGGTGGCCGGGCTGGCCGGCACGGTGGATGGCGAGCCGCTCTTCGGCAGCGCGGCCCTGCTGCTAGGGGGCCGGCCCAGCCTGGCGGCCACGCTCGCCCTGGCCGGACTGGACCTGGACAGGTGGATGGGCAGCGCGCCCGCCGCCGGCAGCCTGGCCGGTTTCGCCAGCCATTTCACCGGCGTGGACAGCGCCCTCCATGTCACCGCCGGCCACGCCATGCTGCTCGGCCAGGCCGTGGACATGCTGGACCTCACCGCCAGGACGGGGGTGGGCGGATTGCAGGTGGAGCGGGCGCAAGCCGGGCTGTATGGCGCGAGGCTGAGCCTGGCCGGCGCCGTCGCCGCGGACGGGAGGCTCGGCGGGCTACGTTTCACCGCTGAGACGCCCGCTTTGGAAGGCCTGCTGCCGCATCTGCAGGCTGCGGCACGCGTGGCGCCCGGCCTGTGGCACGGCAGCTTCGGGCTGCAGGTGGCCGCGGACGGCCCCGCCGGCGCGGTTTCGCTGCAAGTGCGGGCGGATGCGGACGACCTGGTGCTCGAAGCCGATTCGGTGCGCGACACGCTGGCCGGGACCGGCACCACCACGCTCACTCTGCGCCACCCTGGCGCGCCCCGCCTGCTCGCGGATCTGGGCCTGCCACAGGCGCTTGGCCTGCCCGCCGGCCTGCTGCCGACGGCGCATTGGCTGGACACCGGCGCGCTGACCGTGCGCGCGCATTTGCGTGACACGCCGGCCCACCTCCAGGTGCAGGATTTCGACCTGGATGCGGCGGCGTTGCGGCTGTCCGGCAGGCTTGCCGCCGATTGGTCCGGCCAGGTTCCGGTGATCACGGGCACCCTGGATTTCGACCAGTTGGCGTTGCCGGACGTGCTGCCCGACCTCAAGCAGATGGCAAAGCTGGCCGCCTGGACGACGCGCCTGCACCTCTCGGCTGCCTCGGTCAGCCTCGGCCTGCGCCGGGTGGCCGGCGGCGCCGCGCTGGACCTGGCGGCGGGCGGCGGGCGGGTGACGCTGCGCGCTATCTCGGCCGAAGTGGCAGGCGGCCGGCTGACGGGCCAGGCCGACGCGGAGCTGGGCGTGCCGCATGCGGCGGCCGCCATCCGGCTGGCGGGCACGGCGCTGGACGGCAGGCTGACCGGCTGGCCGGTCGACCTCGCGGCCGGCACCGCCGATGTCAACCTGGCGCTCGACCTGGCGGGCAGCGGCCTGGCGAACCTTTCCGGCACCGCGCACGCGGATCTGCGTTCCGTGTCCATGGTGGGGTTCGACCTGGCGCAGCTTGCCGCGGCGGCGCCGTTGCGTACGCGGGCCGGCCGGCTCGCGCTGAAGATGGCGCTGTCCCAGGGCACCAGCCCCGGCCTTTCCGGAACAGCGGACGCCTCCGTCACCGGCGGGGTAGTGACGCTGCAGGCTGCCCGGCTGGCATCCGCCGACGGCGCCGCCGAGGCCAGCGGCCAGGCGGACCTGGCGCGTGGGTCGGTCGATGCGCGGCTGAGGCTGACGCCCGCCCTGCCCGGCTCGCCGGGGTTCGGATTGCTGATGAGCGGCCCGTGGCAAGACCCTGCGGTGACAATGGAGGAGAGGAACGGGCGGCGGTGACGGGTGCATGCAGGCGGGCCAGCGCGAAGGCCGCGCCGGTCGGACCGGGCGGATGCGCAGTGGCGCAACGAATGTGTCGCCTGCGCCGTTACGGGCCAGGCGGCTGGCGGCAGCCACGTGCGGAGGGTTTCATGGACGATCGGTTTGGCCGGCTCTGCTGGCTGGTATTCCTGGCGGCGGCCGCCGCATGCGGCGCCTCGCGGGCCGGTGCCGCCGTGCTGCCTGGCGATCCCGCGGCCGCCCCGCCGCACCACGCCGCCGTCCATCACCACAGGCGGCACGCGGCGGCCAAGCCCGCCCCGATCGCTTCCGGCGCCCTGCCGGCCACGCCCGCCGCCCCCACCAGCTCGCCCGCGCCGGTGCCGAACGAGGCGGTTGCCGCGCCGATCGACGATCCCTCGCCGCAGACGAGCGTCGCCCCGAGCGTGTTCCAGCTGCATTACCCGCCGCAGGGCGACGGCTACACGACGGGATCGAGCTCGCAGGCGATGGACGACCGCGAGGCCGCGAAGGCCACCGGCGTGCAGGTGAAGGTTCCGCTGCCGCAATGAGCGCGGCCGAATCCCCGGGCTGAAGAGCAAGGTTCGGGCTCTGTCCCAACCAAGCTGGGGCCTCGAGGCCCCAAGGCCCCCATTCGTTTGGCATTTCCGCCTGGCGTGTACCGGCCGAGCCGCGCCACGCCTTGACACCCCTGGGTGCGGCATCTAGCAAGCGCCGGCCTATCCAGCGCGGGGGCTGCCAGCCCTTGGAGCCGTGAATGAGCGAGGATGAGAACGGCGCGGGTGGTTCTTTCGAGGATCGCCTGCGTGCAGCGCGCGTGCGTCAGGGGCTCGGCGCCCCTGAACAGGCCGAAGCCGGTCCGTCCGGCGGGTCTGCCCTGGGTCTCGGCCTGCGTGTCGGTGTGGAGCTGGTCTCCGCTTTGGCCGTGGCGGTTGCCATCGGCTGGGCGCTGGACCATTGGCTGCACACGCTGCCGCTGTTCCTCGTGATATTCCTGGTGCTGGGCGGGGCCGCGGGCGTTGCGAACGTGTGGCGGCTGGTCGGGCCGGCACGGCGCCAGGCCTGAGGCACGGATAAGAATTGGCCGGATCGTCCGGCCGCATGGGGATACGCGCAGGGTGCCACCAGCAGTCGAACACAGCAGCGGCCACGCGATAGACGCGCTCAGCCAGTTCAAGCTGGTGCCGCTGGGCGGCTTCGGCGGCGCGCTCACCTTCACCCAGGCGAACCTGCTGATGGTGATCGGCAGCGCGCTGGTGCTGGCGCTGCTGTATTTCGGCTCGCGCCCGCGCGCGGTGGTTCCTGGCCGGCTGCAGGCGGCCGCCGAGTTGTGCTACGATTTCGTCTACAAGATGACGTCGGACAACATCGGCGCCGAAGGGCGGCAGTTCTTTCCTTTCGTGTTCACGCTGTTCTTCTTCGTGCTGATGGGCAACCTGCTCGGGCTGGTGCCTTTCAGCTTCACCTATACCAGCCACATCGCGGTGACCGCGGCGCTGGCGGTCATGGTGATCGTGCTGGTCACCATCGTGGCGCTGGCGAAGCACGGGCTGCACTTCTTCACCTACTTCTTTCCGGCCGGCGCTCCGGTGTTCCTTGCACCGCTGATCGTGCCGATCGAGATCATCTCCTACCTGTCTCGCCCCGTCAGCCTGTCCATCCGTCTGTTCGCCAACATGGTGGCCGGCCACGTGATGTTCGCGGTATTCGCCACCTTCGTGGTGATGATGGGCGGCCACTCGATCATCGGCGCCTTTGCGGCTATCGGGCCGCTGGCGGTGAACGTGGCGCTGATGGGTTTCGAATTGCTGGTCGCCGCATTGCAGGCCTACGTGTTTGCGATCCTGACCTGCATCTACCTGCACGACGCGGTGCATCTGCACTAAGACACGCGGGCTTTTCGGCAGCTTTTCCCAACAAGACATAAGGACTGGTTTCATGGACGTAGCAGCGGCAACCAAGCTCGGCGCGGGCATTGCGGTGATTGCACTGGCCGGCGTGGGCATCGGCATCGGCAACATCTTCTCGGCGCTGGTGACCAGCATTGCCCGCAATCCTTCGGCGCGTGACCAGGTGTTCGGCCTTGGCATTCTGGGCTTCGCGCTGACGGAAGCGGTGGCGCTGTTCGCGCTGCTGATCGCGTTCCTGATCCTGTTCACCTGAGACGAGGAAGCATGGCCTTCTTTTCTGCTGGTCCGTTCGCAAAGGCACACTGGCGGCCATCTGACGCGCTTTCCTGGGCTAAGGTGCTCGGGAACACGCCAGCTGAGTCGCCACTCCTTTCCGAACCCAGCCAGAAAAGTAGCAGAGACTTTCGCTCCGCTGTCGCGCACCCTGTCCTGGAGTCCGCGACAGCGGAGCAAAAGCTTTTTGGTTCTTTTTCTCGAAGAACGGCTTCCTTCCTTCTGAAAGCATCAAGATGCCACGCCTAACCGCCCTAGCCCTGGCCCTGACCGCCACGAGCGCCGCCCAAGCGGACACCATGCCGCAGCTCGATCCCGCGCACGGCTTGCTGGTGGCGCAGCTCGTCTGGGGCGCGGTGATTTTCGTGGTGTTCTACCTGCTGGTTTCGCGCTGGGGCCTGCCGCGCGTGGGTGCCGTGCTGGCTTTTCGCGCCGGCACGATCGCCGCCGACCTGGAGCGTGCGCATAACGACAAGGCGGATGCGGATGCGGCGGTGGCGGAACTGACCGCCGCCCGGCGCGCGGCCTACGCGAAGAGCCAGGCGGCGATCACCGAGGCGGCCGCGCGCGCCAAGGCGGAAGCGGCCGCGCGCGCCGCCGAGCAGGACAGGCGGCTGGACGCACAACTGGCCGACAGCGAGGCGCGCATCGGCAGCGCTCGTGCCGCGGCGATGGGCGCGTTGCGCCAGGTTTCCACCGATACCGCATCCGCGGTGATTGCCCGACTGACAGACGGTCAGGCTGACGAACACCGCGTGGACCAGGCGGTGCGCGGCCTGCTGGCCGAGCGCGGCCTGGCCGCCTGAGGAGCCCGATCACATGCACCTGCTAGCCGAGCCGGAATTCTGGGTCCTCGTCAGCTTCGTCATTTTCTTCGTGCTGTTCGGCGGCAGGCTGTGGGCCGGCATCACCGCCCTGCTGGACGGCCGCGCCAACACGATACGGGCCGAGCTGGCGGAGGCCCAGCGGCTGCGCCAGGAGGCCGAGGCCATGCTGGCGGACGCGCAGCGTGCCAGGACGGAGGCGCTGGCCGAGGCCGAGCAGGTGCTGGCGCGCAGCCAGATCGAGGCGGCCCAACTGGCGCAGGCCGCCGGCGCCGAGGCGGAAGCCTCCGCCAGGCGCCGCGAACGCCTGGCGCTGGACCGGATTGCGGCGGCCGAGAAGGCGGCGCTGGACGAGGTGCGCCAGACTGCCGCCGACATCGCGACGCGGGCGGCGGCGCGGGTGATCGGGGAAGGGCTGGGCGAGGAACGTGAGACGGCGTTGCTGGACCGCGCGATCGCCGACCTGCCGAGGGCCTTGCGGGCGGCTTGAGGGGCTTGCACGGCGGGGGGGGGCGTCTGTGGGCTGATACGTTGGAAGGCCAGGGGCTCTGCCCTGGACCCCGCTCCCGGACAATCGTCCTTAGAACCTGCTACACATACACTTACGAAATGAGGTTTGGGGCAGAGGCCCAACCTTGACAGCCCTGGCGGGCCAGCCGCCGCGGCTACGATGCCAGCGCAGCCTCCAGTTCCGTCCATTCGCGTTTGGACAGGCCGCTCGACGCCTGTTCGACCGCCTCGCCGGCGAGGCGGCGGCGGATCACCGCCAGCATCTGCGCCGACAGCGTGACCGCGCCCAGCCGGTAGTCGCAGAATGCCGCGTAGGCGGCCGGCACCCAGGCGCGCACCATGTCCAGTATGGCGTCCGCATACACGCGGATCTCGTATTGCGCGTGCGAGTCGGCGCGCAGGGCGCAGAAATTCAGCAGGTTATGGAGGTCGGTCTTCCAATACCACTGGGTGTAGGCGTTGAGCGTGAGGTTCATGCGTGCCAGCTCGCGCGCCAGGCCTTGCCGGCCGGCGTCGGCCGGCGTGCCGTCCGGCGCCTCGTTCAGCATGTGCAAATAATGGTCGTAGTTGCGGGTGGCGTCCTGGCGGAGCAGGTCGAGCACCTCTGCCGCCTCGTCGCCCTGCAGCACCTCCCCCCTGCCCTGGCGGTTGGCGGCGGATTGCGCGGCGAGTTGCTCGGGCGCCGGGATGTAGAACTCGCGATCCATGACCGAGTAGCGTGCGGAGTACTCGTTCACGTTTGCCATGCGGTGACGTATCCACTGGCGCGCCACGAAGATCGGCAGCTTCACGTGCAGCTTGATCTCGCACATTTCGAACGGCGTGCTGTGCCGGTGCCGCATCAAATAACGTATCAGCCCGGCATCTTCGGACACGCGCCTTGTGCCGCGCCCGTAGCTGACCCGCGCCGCCTGCACGATCGCGCCGTCATCGCCCATGTAGTCGATCACCCGGATAAAACCGTGATCCAGCAGCGGCACGGCGGTGAACAGCAGCGCCTCCAGCGCCGGCACCGTCGTACGCCGCGTCGTGCTCGCCGCCTCCCGCTGAGTGTCAATTTCGGCAAGCTGGGAAGGAGTCAGGGGCATGGACCTAGTCTAAAGGCCAAACAGCCAAATGGCCACGAAGCGGACGGCTGCCTTTCAAGCGCGGCCTGCGAGCGAGCACCGAAGCGCAGCGAGCGTGCACCGAAGCGCAGCGAGCGTGCACCGGGCGGCCATCAGGCCCTGCATCGCCAGCCTGAGGCCACAAGCGGTCAAATGGCTTTGAAAACGTGGCCTGGTGAGTCAGCTGGCGTGCGTTTGCGAGCACCGGAGCGCAGTGGCCTCCTGTGGCCACGAGCACCGGAGCGCAGCAAACGTGCGCCAGATGGCCGCCAGGGCGCGTTTGCAAAGCCATTTGGGTAGTGGGGGCATTCTGTTGCCCGGGGCCCCCTAACCGCGCGTGTCACTGCTTACGCAGCGATCGCGAGCGCCTCGAAGTTATCGTTGGCACTTGTGAATTGACCCGATAACGGCGGAATCATGCCGGGCAAAAGATGAGTCTTTACCACGCGTGTCGAGCCTGTGTCGTCCCCGTATATGGTGGAAACGCCGGGCACTGCCCCCGGGTCCACAACGCTTATTCCACGCACCGTTTATCGCCATAGCCGGCTTGCGCCTGCACCGAGCAAGGTAGTGCGGAGAAGGTGAGAAGGCAAGGAAGGCCTTCTTTTTTGAAAAAGAAGCAAAAAACTTTTGCTCTCATGCCGGCATCAGGATACCGCCCGATTTGGCCAATATGCGTTTTGGCAGGACCGTGGCAGGCCTTGTGCAAGCGGGAGAGCAAAAGTTTTGCTTCTTTTTTTCTAAAAAGAAGGCCTTGCTTCCTTGACCCCCCGCGCACCCCGACGCATTTTCCGCGATCCCAGGCGCCAGGCAACCGGCGCCCCCTTTGAGGTGCCTCATGGCCAAGTCCAACACCGTGCAGATCCGGCTCGTCTCCAGCGCCGACACCGGCTACTTCTATGTCACCAAGAAGAACGCCCGCACCAAGACCACGAAGATGGAATTCAAGAAGTACGACCCGGTCGCGCGCAAGCACGTCGTCTTCAAGGAAGCCAAGATAAAGTAGCCCGCCTCCGGCCACCGCCCGGCCGGATCGTCTTTGATTTGTCACGGTTTTCGCGGCAAATCCCGCGTGCGTCGAGGCCCGGTTCCGGCGTACAGGCAGCCCAGGGATCATCAGGGGTGGCCAGAATGGGCGCAGGCGTCGATACCGCAACCTCGTCGCGCGGGCTCGCGCCCGATGTGGCCAATGCCCGCCTGTTCTTCCGGCGCTGGCTGGCCAACCCTCTGCAAATGGGCTCGATCGTGCCATCCTCGCCGGCTCTGTGCCGGCGCCTGGTGGCGCAAACCCGCGCGGACGCCGGGCAGATCGTGGTGGAGCTGGGCGCAGGCACCGGTGTCGTCAGCCGCGCGCTGATCGAAGGCGGGCTGCCGCCGGAGCGTCTCTACGTCGTCGAAATCGTCCGTGACATGGCCGCGCATCTGCGCCGGACTTTTCCAGGCGCCCAGGTGCTGGAGGGCGATGCGCGCCGGCTGCCGCAGCTTGTCCCGCAGGAGCTGCACGGCCGGATCGGCACCGTCATCGTCGGCATCCCGCTTGTGCTTCTGCCGGTGGCCGAACAGCGCCGCTTCATCGATGCGATACAGGCCGTGGCGCCTGGCGTGGGCTTCATCCTCTACAGCTACTGTGTGACCTCACCGCTGCCCTGGAAGAAGCTCGGCTTGACGCCGCGCCGGGAAGCCTGGACGCCGCTGAACTTCCCGCCTGCCAGCGTCTGGCGTTACACCCCGGCGTGAGGCCGGATGCGCCGGGCTGTGGCCCGGGCCGGACCCGCGGGCCGGACAAGGTCTGCCGGCGCGGGACTTCGCAGGCGTTAGCGTTTGTTTCACCCGGCAACCGGAAACTGAGATTCCAAACTTGCCGCGAGACGTTTCCGCATGCTGTCGCATCTTGGTGCCGGGACCGGCGGGTCCGGACACCGCCCCGCCGCCGCACGCCTGGCCGTTCTGCCCGCAAGCGCCGCCCTGTTCGTCTCGCCGTGCCACCGGCTGCGCGATGGTGCGCTGGCCGGCGCCGAGCTGACGCAGGAGGCGGGCGCCGGGGCGCCCGATGCCGTGGGGCAGGCCTGGCTGCTGCGGGCAGCATGCCGGGAGGCGGCGGCCTGGGAGGCCATCCGGCCGCCCTCCTCCGGGCTGGACGTGACCGTGTCCTTGCCGCCACGAAGCGCGCGACGCGGCTTGCTGGCGCAGGTCGAGGCAGCGCTGCTGGGGGCGAACCTGGTCGGGCCCGAACTGACTGTGGCGCTTGCGCAGGCCGATCTCGCCGACGCGGGACCGGACCTGCTCCTGCTGGTCGCTGCACTGCGTGATCTCGGCGCAAACGTCGCGCTGGACAGCGACGCGCATGCTGGCGCGTTCGAGCGGGTTCTGCGGCGCGTACCGCTGAACGCGTTGCGCCTGCACCCTGTTCTGGTGGGCAGGGCGGAGGAGGATCCGGACGCCCGCGCCACCCTGTCCCGGGTGATACGCCTTGCCCATGCGATGGACACCCTGGCCGTGGCCTTGGGCGTGGACACCGCGTTGCAGCGCGACATCCTGGCGGACCTGGACTGCGACGCGGCCCAGGGCCGCCTGTTCGGGCGGTTTTTGCCTGGGCCGGTGTTCCGGGCGGGATGGAAGCAAGGTTGCGGCTCTGCCCCAGACCCCGTCGTGCGACGCACGCCAGCGCGTGACGGGGCCGTGCCCAGACCTCATTTCGTAAAGGTGCGCTGAGACAGGTTCTAAGGACGACTGTCCGGGAGCGGGGTCCAGGGGCAGAGCCCCTGGCCTTCCTTAGCTAAGCGCACGCAGCAGAGGCGCGGATGTTTTTTGCTGCTTTTTTCCGAAAAAGAGGGCCTTCCTTCTCCGCCACCCAGGAACGCCACCATGGACCAGATCACAGCCGCACTGCCGGACACCGAGTTGGACCTGCAGGCGGCACTCGACCGCCAGCGCCGTGCCTTCGATGCGGCGCCGTTTCCGTCCGCCGCGCAGCGCCAAGCCACACTGCGGCGGCTGGAGTCGCTGGTCCGCGCCAACCAGGACAGGATCGTGGACGCGATCAACGCGGATTTCGGCAACCGCTCCCGCGTGGAGACAATCATGTCCGAGGTGCTGCCCACGCTGGGCGCCGCCGCCCATGCCAGGCGGCACGTGGCGTCCTGGATGCGGCCGCGGCGGCGTGCCACGTCGATAAACTTCAAGCCCGGCACCAACCGCATCGAGTACCAGCCGCTGGGCGTGGTGGGCGTGGTCTCGCCGTGGAACTATCCGATCTTCCTCACTTTGGGTCCGCTGATCGACATACTGGCGGCCGGCAACCGCGCGATGATCAAGCCGTCCGAGCTGACGCCGGTCACCGGCGCGCTGCTGGCGCGCATGCTGGGCGAGCTGTTCCCGCCCGAGGAAGTGCTGGTGGTGCAGGGCGACGTGGCGGTCGGCCGCGCGTTTTCCAGCCTGCCGTTCGACCACCTGATCTTCACCGGCTCTACCGAAGTGGGCCGCCACGTGATGCGCGCGGCGGCGGAGAACCTGGTGCCGGTCACGCTGGAGCTGGGCGGCAAGTCGCCGGTGATCGTGGCGGAGGACGCAGCCGTGGCGCAGGCCGCGAGCTCGGTGGCGGTGGGCAAGTTCTTCAACGCGGGCCAGACCTGTATCGCGCCGGATTACGCGCTGGTGCCGTCCGGCCGGGCGGAGGCGTTCGCGCATGGCGTGCTGGAGGCGGCCGAGGCGATGTACCCGACGCTGAGCGGCAACCCGGACTACACCGCCATCATCTCGGACCGCCACCACGCGCGGCTGACCGAGCTGGTGGCCGAGGCGGAGGCCGCCGGTGCCACGGTGCTGCGCCACCGTGAGGCGCCGCGTGGCAATGTCCGGCATTTTCCGCCGACCGTGGTGCTGGACCCGCCGCTGGACGGAAGGCTGATGCGTGACGAGATCTTCGGCCCCGTCCTGCCGGTGGTGCGCACCGCCGGCACGGATGCCGCGATCGACTTCGTCAACAAGCGGCCGCGGCCGCTGGCGCTGTACGCCTACACCAAGGACGCGGCCACCGAGCGCAAGATCCTGGACCGCACCGTCTCCGGCGGCGTCACCCTCAACTCCACGCTGATTCATTGCGCGCAGGAAGACCTGCCGTTCGGCGGCGTGGGCCCCAGCGGCATGGGCGCCTATCACGGTCGCGAAGGCTTCCAGACGTTCAGCCACGCGCGCGGCGTGCACAAGCCGGGCTTCTTCTCCGGCTTCGAATATCTGAAGCCGCCGCACGGGGCGAAGATGCGCTTTGCCCTGAAGGCACTCGGGATCAGGAGCGGCGAAGCGAAATGACACCGAACACGAGGTTACGTGGCTACCGCAGCCGGGCCCTTGCGGGCGGCGCCGGCCGGGTTTGGACATCCGTCCTTGCGGCAGCCTGTTTCGCTCTTTTGCTCGCCTGCGTGCAGGCCCGGGCCGCCGGCTTCATGCGCGTGAGCGTGCCCGATCCCGGCAACCCGCCGCTGGAAGTCGGCATCTGGTATCCGAGCGATACGCCGGCGCATCCGGAACAGCTCTCCCTCGACACGCAGACCGTGGCGGATGACGCCCCCGTCAGCGGCCAGGCTCTGCCGCTGATCGTGATGTCGCACGGCCAGGGCGGCGACTTTTCCAACGCGTTGGGCACGGCGGTGGCGCTGGCCGATGCGGGGTTCGTGGCCGCGGCGCTGACCCATACCGGGGACAACCTGCACGACCAGAGCCGTGTGCTGGCGATCTGGGACCGCAGCCGGCAACTGCGCGTGCTGACGGACTGGATGCTGCATGACTGGCACGACCACGCGCGTATCGATCCGAACCGCATAGGGGTGTTCGGGTTTTCCGCCGGCGGCTTCACCGCCCTGGTGGCGGCCGGCGGCACGCCTGACCTGGCCAGGCTGGGCCCGCATTGCGCCGCCTATCCGGCCGAGTTCACCTGCGCGCTGATCGCCCGCAATCACGGGGCGGCCGGCAAGCTGCCGGTGCTGCCCGCGGATGCCTGGGTGCATGACCCGCGCATCAGGGCGGCGGTGGTGGCCGCACCCGCCTTGGGCTACACGTTCGGCCGCACGGGGCTGGCCGGCGTGCAGGTGCCGGTGCAGCTATGGCGCGCGGAGCAGGACCATATCCTGCCGCAGCCCTTCTACGCGCAGGCGGTACGAGACGACCTGCCGCGCCCGCCGGACTATCACGTGGTGCCGGGCGCCGACCACATGGACTTCCTGCCGCCATGCGATGCGCGGAAGACCAGGATCGTGCCGGTGATCTGCACCAGCGCGCCCAGCTTCGACAGGACCGCCTTCCATGCGGCGTTCCAGGCCGAAGTGGTGCGGTTCTTCAAGCAGAACCTGCCCGGCGGATGAATTGGGGATCGCCTTTCCGCACGCTGCTACGCCTCGAACACCGCGCCGATCCGCCAGGCGCTGACCAGGCCGGCGGCCAGCGCCAGCGCTGACGCCGCCATCACGCAGTGCACGGGCGCCTGCGCGCCGCCCAGCGCGAACACCGCCGCCACCAGGGCCACGCCCGCCGTCTGGCCCACCAGGCGCGCGGTGGATTGCAGGCCGCTGGCGCCGCCGGACCGCGCCTTCGGCGCCGATTGCAGCAGCGCCCGGTTGTTCGGCGTCTGGAACAGGCCGAAGCCGGCGCCGCACAGGGCCAGCCGCCAGACCAGGGCGGCGTCGCCAGGGTGGGCGGGCAGGAGCGCCACCAAGGCAAGGCCCAAAGCCACCATGGACTGGCCGATGGCCCCCAGCAGGCCGGGCGAGACACGGTCCGACAGCCGGCCGGCAAACGGCGCCACCAACGCCAGCGCCAGCGGCCAGGGTGTCAGCAACAGGCCGGTCTGCACGGCGCTGCGGCCCAGGCTGGCCTGCAGGTAGAACGGCAGCGCCACGAAGGAGAGGCCCTGCGAGGCGAAGGCGGTGATCGAGGTGATCACCGACAGGCCGAGTATGGGGATGCGCAGCAGGTCCACCGGCAGCAGCGGCGCCGCCTGCCCGGCCTGGCGCCGCACCAGCACGGCGCCGAACCCGATCCCGGCGGCCAGCGCCGCCACTCGGCCGGCCAGGCCCAGCGCCCCTTCCAGCCCGCCGATGGCGCTGACCAGCAGGCCCAGGGCCAGCGCACTGAGCAGCGCGCTTGACCAGTCGAAAGCACGCGCGGCGCGCGGGGTGACTGGCAGGCTGCGCAGACCCACGAGCAGGGCCACCAGGCCGAACGGCAGGTTGACCGCGAACAGATATGGCCAGGTTGCCAGCGAGAGTATGAGTGCAGCGGCAGTGGGCCCGACCACGGAGGCGCCCGCCACGATCATGGCGTTGACGCCGATGCCCTGGCCGAGCAGCCGCCTGGGGTAGATGAAACGTAGCATGGCGCCGTTCACCCCCATGATGCCGGCGGCGCCGCAACCCTGCGCCACCCGCGCGGCGATCAGCACCGGCAGTGAACCCGACAAGGCACAGGCGAGCGAGCCTGCCAGGAACACGATCAGGCCCGCGCGGTAGATGCGCTGGTAGCCGAGTATCTCACCCAGCGAGGCCAGCGGCAGCAGGGTGACGGTGACGGCAAGCTGGTAGGCGTTGACCACCCAGATGCTGGCGGCCGGCGACGCATGCAACTGTGCCGCGATGGTCGGCAGGGCCACGTTGCTTATGGTGCCGTCCAGCACCGCCATGACGATGGCAAGCCCCACGGCAAGCATCGCCCAGCTCCGGCGCGGCTGCGCCAGGCCGTCCTCGATCGTCTCGCTTCTCGTCACGCGTGCTCCGGTTCAGGCAGTGGGGTCTGCTCCTAGCCCAAAGCCACCTGCGCCGGCGAGGGCCCGCGTCCGCGGGGTATGGCCAGGCCGGGCAGCGCCGGTTAAAACGACGCCGGCGCAAGCGTCCGGCGTGACGCGCGCGTTCCTGCGCGGAGCAGGCTGCCGGGTTAGCACAGTGGTAGTGCAGCGGTTTTGTAAACCGAAGGTCGCGGGTTCAAATCCTGCACCCGGCACCAATTCCCGCCTTGCGGCGGCATCGCGGCAACCAGTGCGCCATCCGATTGTTTGAACAGCGCGGTCGTCCAAGAACCGCAGGGAGACAAGTCCATGCGCTGGTTCGTGTTAGTGCTCGCCCTCGCCGCTGCCGGGTGTACCGATAATCATTCCGGGCCCACGGGCGCCGGAAGTCCCTCGCCCACCGGTGCGGGACCGCAGCCGGGCGCCAGCGCCGGAGCCTCTGTAGGTGGCGGACCTGCGGGAACGGGCACTACGGATAGCGCTGGCGGGGCAAAGTGAGCCTGACTTGATCTGACTGAAGGGAAAAGCGAGGAAGGCCCTCTTTCTAAAGAAAAAGAAGCAAAGAGCTTTTGTCCACGCTGTCGCGCATCGCCAAGGCGCACGCTTCAACGACACGCGCCAGACAAAGACAAAAGTTTTTTGGTTCTTTTTTTCAAAAAAGAACTGCTTCCTTGCCTTCCCTCGCTGAAGGTATTCACTTTCGTTCTAATACTGAAAACAAACCGCGGCGCCCCAGTGCGTTGGGGAATGCTACGCATTTGCAGGGCGAACACGGATGAATTTGTTTTCCAACCCGAAGCACCGGGACGGCAAATGCCGCTGCGGCGCGTTGGCCTATCGCGTGACGGGCAACGCGAAGTTCACCTTTGCCTGCCATTGCACGGATTGCCAGACGCTTACGGCCAGCGCGTTTTCCCTGGGAATGGTGTTCGACGAAGCGCAGCTCAGCCTTGTGTCGGGCACGCCGCAGGAATGGTCCAAGACAGGCAGCAGCGGCAAGCCATCCATCATGGCGAGGTGTCCTGCCTGCGGCACGTGGATCTACACGAAACCGCAGAGCAAGCCTGGGATGATCGTAATCCGGCCAAGCAGCCTGGAGGACCATGGCTGGTTCCGTCCTGTGGCGCAGATCTACACGCGCAGCGCGCTGCCCTGGGCGTTGATGCCTGTGCAGTTCAGCTATGAGGAGGAGTTTTCCGATCCTGCGCCGATCGCCAAGGCGTATGCTGCAGGCGGTATTGAAGCATCGTGATAGGGGTGGGGGGATTGTTGGGGGTAGGAAGGCCAGGGGCTCTGCCCCTGGACCCCGCTAAGGACAGTCGTCCTTAGAACCTGCTCCACGCACTTCTGCGATATCGGGTTAGGGGCAAAGCCCTCACTGGCGGGACAACCCGCGCAACGCCTCCCGTAGCACCGCGTCCAACGCGGCGCCCTCGCCCAAGGACGCAAGCACACGCTCCACCACCGGCCCGGCCTCCTGCCGCCGGTAGCCGAGATTGGCGAGCGCGGACAACGCGTCCGCCGCCAGACCGCCGGGTGCCGGCGCCGCCATAGGCAGCACGACACCCACCGGCATGGCGCCCGCGCGGTCGCGCAACTCCGTAAGCAACCGCACCACCAGCTTGGGGCCAACACCGGCTACCCGCGTCAGCGCGCTCCTGTCACCCGAAGCGATGGCGCCGGCCAGATCCCGCGGGGACAGCGCAGACAGGATCGCCAGAGCGACCTTGGCACCCACCCCTTGCACCGTCGTCAGCAGGCGGAACCAGTCCCGCTCGGCAGAATCGGCAAATCCGTACAGCAGGATCGCGTCCTCCCGCACGATCGTCTCCACCAGCACACGCGCCAGCGCCGGCGGCGTCGGCAAGGATGCCAAAGTGCGTGTGCTCGCCTGGACGAGGTATCCCACGCCGGAGACGTCTATGACGCAGCTCGACGCGTCCAGCGCTTCCACGCGTCCACTCAGGAGCGCGATCATTTGCGTGGAACAGTAAGCAAGGAGGCGGTTTCTCTTTGCAGAAACGAACCAAAAACCTTATAACTCTGACGCTGCTGCAGCGGAGCGCCCGGCCTGGTGGGCATCGCGCTGTCCAGCGGCGGGGCAGCGCGCCTCATCTTGCCGCCGCATAGACGAGGCGCGTCGAACGGTTGTGCGCGTGACAGATCGCCACCGCCAGCGCATCGGACGCATCCGCGCGGCGCAGCGCGGCGCCTGGCAGCAGCCGGCGCACCATGTCGGCCACCTGGGCCTTGTCCGCATTTCCCGTGCCCACAACGGCACGTTTCACCATCTTGGCGCCATACTCGGCCACCAGCAGCCCGGCCAGCGCCGGCGTCAGCAGGGCCACGCCGCGCGCATAGCCCAGCTTCAGCGTGGCTGCGCCGTTCTGGTTTACGTAGGTCTCCTCCACCGCCGCCTCTTCCGGCCGGTGCGCCGCGATCAGCGCTTGCAGACCCTCGTGTATGGCACGCAGGCGATCAGGAACGGCCATTGCGGCATCGGTCGAGATCACGCCGTCCGCCACGTGCCGCAATCGGTTGCCGTCACTCTCGATGATCCCCCAGCCGGTAAATCGCAAACCGGGATCGAGGCCCAGCAGCCGTATCGCGCTCAATCGGACAGACGCGCCAGAACGTCCTCCGGAATGTCGTAATTGGCATACACGTTCTGCACGTCGTCGTTCTCTTCCAAAGCGTCGATCAGCTTCAGCACGGACGTCGCACGCTCCTCGTCGAGCACAACCAGCGTGCCCGCGCGCCAATCGAACTTCGCCTCTTCCGGCGCCCCGAAACGGCGCTCCAGCGCGTCGCGCACGGCGAACAGGCTCTCAATCCCGCAGGTCACCTCGTGGCCCTCCGCGGTGCTCACCACGTCGTCCGCGCCGGCCTCGATCGCGGCTTCCAGCATGTCGTCCGCGCTGCCAACGGCGGCGGGATACGTCACCACGCCCAGGCGCTGGAACATGAAGCTGACCGAATTGGTCTCGCCCAGCGCGCCGCCATGCTTGCTGAACGCCGAGCGCACGTCCGACGCGGTGCGGTTGCGATTGTCCGTCAGCGTCTCCACGATCACTGCGACGCCGGCCGGCCCATATCCCTCGTAGCGCACGTCGGTATAGTCGTCGCCGGCCGCCGCACCGGACGCCTTCTTTATCGCGCGGTCCACCGCGTCCTTGCTCATGTTCTGCTTGTAGGCGGTGGCCACCGCGGCGCGCAGCCGCGCGTTCGCCGCCGGGTCGGGCAGGCCCTGTTTCGCCGCGACGGTGATTTCGCGTATCAGTTTGGCGAATTGCCTGGCACGCCTGGCGTCCTGCGCGCCCTTGTGATGCATGACGTTCTTTGCGTGACTATGGCCGGCCAAGGTTGCTGTTCTCCAAGGAGCGAAAGGGAAGACCTTCTTTTCCCGCGAAAAAGAAGCGGAAGCGTTGTGCGTGATCCCGGAGTGCCGAGCCCATCGGCGGGACGGGATAACTCCGGTGTTGACGAACGTAGGATGACAGGCTGCTCGCCTACTTGTCTGGCCCGTCCTTCAAAAGACCCTTGAACAGAGACCCCGGCGCTACCGGCCCGTCCTCCGGCACCGGCCGCTTTGCCAGCACCTCCCACAGCTTGCGCCGCGGCGGCACGTAATTCAGCCGGTCGGGCGGTGGGAATGGCGGCGGCTTCTCCTTTTTCGGGCGCACCGTAGCACGGGCGGACAGGTTCGCCGCCCTGCCGAACACGGTGCGCAGGCAATCGGCGAACTGCTTCTCGTCCACCGTGTAATCGCCGGCCTGTGCATCGCCGGCGGATTGCCCGAACACGTAGCCGGTAGGCTGGCCCAGCACCTCGCCGATCGCCGTCTGCAGGAACCCGGGATTAAGCTGGCCCGCGCGCAGGCCGCACACGATCGTGTCGGACGGCGAGAACATCGCTGTGTGGAACGCCGAACCGTATTCGCCGACTATCTCGCGCGCGCAGGCGAACATCGCCATCTGCTCGGGCAGGCTCAGCTTTTCCGGCTGCACGCAGGTGAAACCGGCCGCCTCGGCCTTGGCGCGCAGCGCGTCGCGGTTCACCGGCCGCCTGTTGCCACCGGCGCGGGCCAGATAGAGGCGGGACGGTGCGCTGCTGGAAGACAGGCTGTGGCCGGCCTTCTCGACGTTACGCCTGAACAATGCCACGGCCTCGGCGAGCAACGGCGCGTAACGCACGCCGTTATGCATCAGCGTCGGCACCAGCAACTCGTCCGGCTTCAACACCTCCTCTTCGCCATAGACGATCAACCGGCTTTTCGGCACGCCGCACAGATGGAGCAGTTCCAGCCCGAACTGCGGCGTGTCGGCCGGAACCGCGAAGGACGGCCGGGCGAGCGGCGTGCCGGACGCCTCCAGCACGGCCAGGCGCGGCAGGATGTCGGTGAGCCAGTTGCCGTAACTCTTGTAGCCAGGCGAAGTCACCCAGGCCACCTTGCCGGCCACCCGCCGGCGCGGGCGGCGTTCGAACACCTCCCTGGGCCCGGCCGGCACGGCCTCGAGATGCTTCGGCAGCACCTTGCAATCGATGGCGGAGATGAGGTCGCCCTCGTGATACATCCTGTAGCCGTGGCTCAGCTCCACGTCGCGGCAGGTGTACACCCCCACCGCCGCCAATTGCAGGCGGGTGAAGTAGGTGCCGGAAAGTTCGGCGGGGAACGTGCCGAAGCAGAAACGCGGCGGAAGCGGCACGGCGGAGCTTTGCGGCAGCACTTCCTGGAACGGAGCGATCCTGCCCAGAGGCAGAAACGGATCGTTCATTGCGAGGCGGCCGCCTGGCCGTCGGCCGCCACCGCGGCGCCGGCGCCCCCGCGCACGTCATGCGCGCCGAACAGGCTGGCGCCGTGTTCCGGCCGCGCGTTCAGCGGCAGGAAACCGTCCTCGCCGAACCCGCCGGCGGGCCCTATTGCCGGGCCACCCGCCAGTATCGCCTCCGCCACGCCCCAGTAGCCGCGGTCCTTGAAGGTGTAGCCACGATGTTCCAGAAGCGCGCGGGTATCGGGCGAGAGCGCGCCGCGCTCCACCTCCACCACATCCGGCGTACCTTGCATGTGTATGCGCGGCGCGTCGATCGCCTCCTGCACCGTCATCGCATGGTCGATCACGTTGATGATGGCCTCGGCCGTGATGGTGATGATGCGCGAGCCGCCTGGCGAGCCCACGACCATGACCAGTTTGCCATCGCGGCTGACGATCGTGGGCGACATCGAGCTGAGCGGCGTCTTGCCAGGTGCGATGGCGTTGGCCGCACCCTGCACCAGGCCGAACATGTTGGGCACGCCCGGCTTCGAGGTGAAATCGTCCATCTCGTCGTTCAGTACGATGCCGGTGCCGGGCGCCACGCGGTCCGCCCCGAACCAGTTGTTCAGCGTGTAGGTGACCGAGACCGCGTTGCCCGCCGCGTCCACCACGGAGAACTGCGTCGTCTGGTGGCCCTCTTTGACGACCGCTTTGGCCGCGTCCGGCACCTTCAGCGTGCTGGTGGGCGTCGCCTGCTCCGGCGCGATGCTCTGGCGCAGCTCGGCGGCGTGGGCCGGGCTGATCAGCTCGGCCACCGGGTTGTCGATGAAGTCCGGGTCGCCCAGCCGGTTGTTGCGGTCGATATAGGCGCGCCGCATGGCCTCCACGAGCACGTGCACTTCGGCGGCCGAGTGGAAGCCCATGCGGCGGAGGTCGTAGCCCTGCAGGATCTGCAGCATCTCACACAAAGTCACGCCGCCGGAGGAGGGCGGCGGTGCCGAATCGATCGTGTAGCCGCGATAGGTGCACTGCACCGGCGCCAGCTCGCGCACCTTGTAGGACGCGAAATCCGCCCCGGTCAGAAGCCCGCCGCCGGCGTGGTCCGCCTGTGCGATCAGCCGGCCGACCGGCCCGTGGTAGAATGCGGCATCCGGTCCCTGCAGGCTGATCAGCGTCAGCGATTTGGCGAGATCCGGCTGGGTCAGCCGGTCACCCGGCTGCAGCGGCGCGCCGTCATGCAGGAAGATCGCCGCCGCCGTGGGGTCCGCCTCCAGCGCGGGTGTCGCCACCTGGAAGATGCCGGCATCGCCCTGGGTCAGGGTGAAGCCGAAATTGGCGTAGTGGATCGCCGGCGCCATCAGCGCCGCGCGCCCCAGCGTGCCGTAATGCACCCGCGCGTACTCCAGCCCCGCCGGCGAGCCGGGCACGCCGACCGCGGCCCAGCCCTCGGTGCTCTTGCCAGGTATCACCTGGCCCTGGGCGTCCTGGAACATGTTGGCGGTGGCGGCCAGCGGCGCGTGCTCGCGAAAATCGATGAAGGTGCTGTGCCCGTTGGCCAGGCGTATCACCATGAAGCCGCCGCCGCCCAGGTTGCCGGCCTCGGGGTAGGTCACCGCCAAGGTGTAGCCGACCGCCACCGCCGCATCGACCGCGTTGCCGCCCTGCCGCAGGATCGCCGCCCCGGCTTCGGAGGCCAGCCGCTGGGCGGAGACCACCATGCCGCCGCGCGAGGCGACCGGCGCGGGGTCCGCGGCCAGGGCTGACGTGGTGGCGAGCAGGAGGGCGAGGAGAGGCACGGCCTGGGAGGAGCGCATGGGCGGATGGTAGCGTGGGTGGGTGGGTTGGGCCAGGGAGGGAGGAAGGCCTTCTTTTTTAAAGAAAGAAGCAAAAAACTTTCAACTTTCCGCCTGCACCGCGGCCTCGCCTAGTCCTGCCAGCACGCGCTTCGGCACAACCAGCGCGCGCCGTCGGGCAGGCGGACTAGTGAAAGTTTCTTGCTTCTTTTTTCAAAAAAGAAGGCCCTTCTTCTTATCACCCCGGCATCGAAATATCCGTCAGCCGCTTGTACTCCTCCTGCGCGAACCGGTCCGTCATCCCCGCCACGTAGTCGCACACCACGCCCGCCGCCTGCGCCGGCTGGCCCTCGCCGGCCTGCGCCCGCCAGCCATCCGGCAGCATCGCCGGGTCCGCATGCAGCAGCGCGAACAGCTCCTCGGTCAGGCGGCGCGCCTTGGCCGTCATGCGGTTCACCCGCCAGTGGCGGTACATGCGCGCGCGCAGGAACTCCTTGATCGCGTGGTTCGCCTCGGCCACGCGCGGCGAGAACGCCACCACCGGCTTCTTCGCCCGCCTGATCCTGTCCGCGCTGTCCGGGGCCAACGCGCGCAGGCGGGCCTGTGTCTCGGTCACCAGGTCGCTGACAAGCACGTGGATGATGCGGCGTATCGTCTCGTGGCGCAGGCGCTGCGGCGGCACGTCCAGGCTGGCGCGCCGCGCCTCGGCCAGCGCCTCGCCCACGATCGGCAAATGCGCGATGTCCGCGGGCCCGAACAGCCCGAAGCGCATCCCGTCATCGAGGTCATGGCTGTGATAGGCGATGTCGTCGCTCATCGCCGCCACCTGCGCCTCGGCGGAGGCATGCGAGCCCAGCATCAGATCATGCCGGGCGTTGTAGGCGGCGATGTAGGCGGGCGGCTTGGCCAGTGGGCCGTTATGCTTGACCAAGCCTTCCAGCGTCTCCCAGGTCAGGTTCAGCCCGTCAAAGGCGGCGTAGCGCGACTCCAGCCGCGTCACCACGCGCAGGGTCTGGGCGTTGTGGTCGAACCCGCCGAAGGGCTTCATCTTCGCGTTCAGCGCGTCCTCGCCGGCATGGCCGAAGGGCGGGTGGCCCAGATCGTGGGCCAGGGCCAGGGCTTCGGTCAGATCCTCGTCCAGATGCAGCTCGCGCGCGATGGAGCGCGCGATTTGCGCCACTTCCAGGCTGTGCGTCAGCCGCGTGCGGTAGAAATCGCCCACGTGGTTGACGAAGACCTGTGTCTTGTACTGCAGCTTGCGGAAGGCGGAGCTGTGTATCACCCGGTCCCGATCACGCTGCCACGGGCTGCGGGTGGCGGCCTCCGGCTCGTGGTGCAGGCGCCCGCGGGAGGTTTCTGCGCGGACGGCGTATTCGGCTAGGGGCATCGGGGGAGGGAGAAAGCGCTTCTTTTTTGAAAAAAAGAAGCAAAAAACTTTTGCTCCTGACGCCTGCACCAAGTGCCGCCCTGGTCCTGCCGGCTCCCGCGTTTGCAGAACCGGCACGCACGGCCGTGCAGGCGGAGGAGCAAAAGTTTTTTGCTTCTTTTTTCAAAAAAGAAGGCCTTCCTTCCTTTCACTCCCCCACCCGCCTATATCCGCACCATGAGCTTCTCCGTCACCGACCGCGCCCTGACCCGCGTCGCCGAGATCGTCGCCGCCGAAGGCCGGCCCGCCGCGCTACGGGTCGCCGTGCTCGCCGGCGGCTGCAGCGGGTTCCAGTACAAGTTCGACCTGGACGAGACGGTGGCGCCGGACGACCTGGTCATCGAGCGTGGCCCGGCCCGCGTGGTGGTGGACCCGACAAGCCTGGACCTGCTGGGCGGCGCCGAGCTGCACTACGCCGACGAGTTGATGGGCAGCTACTTCACCGTGCGCAACCCGAACGCCACCAGCGCCTGCGGCTGCGGAACCAGCTTCTCCATCGATTGAGCGTGCTCAAGGTCGCTACCTGGAACGTCAACGGCATACGCGCCCGTGAGGCCAATGTCTGTCGCTGGCTGGATGCCAACACGCCGGACCTTCTGCTGCTGCAGGAGATCAAGTGCGAGGCCGCCAACTTCCCTGCGAGTTTCGCCGAGCGCGGGTGGCACAGCGCCATCGTGGGACAGAAAGGGTTCAACGGCGTGGCGGCCCTGGCGCGCGCTCCGCTTGACGTTCGCCTGACCCGCCTGCCCGGCCTGCCGGATGACGACGCGCAGGCGCGCTACGTGGAGGTGGCGTTCGGCGGCCTGGCGATCGGCAACCTGTATCTGCCGAACGGCAACTCCAACGGTGAGGCCGGCTACGCCTACAAGCTGGCCTGGATGGACTGCCTGGCCGCCCACGCCGCCGGCCTGCTGGCCCAGGACGAGCCCTTGATGCTGCTGGGCGACTACAACGTCTGCCCCGAGGACATCGATTTCGCCCCCGGCGTGCTGCCCAGCGACGACGCGCTGGTCCGCCCGGAGACCCGCGCGCGCTACTGGTCGATGATCTGGTCCGGCCTGACGGACGCCGTGCGCGCCACCAAGCCGGAGGGCGCCATCTACACGTTTTGGGACTACCAGGCCGGCTGCTGGGCCAGAAATCGCGGCCTGCGCATAGACCACGCGCTGCTCTCGCCGACAGTGGCCGAACGCCTGGTATCGGCTGTCCCGGACAAGCAGGCCCGGGCGGAGGACACGCCGTCCGACCACGTGCCCCTGATGGTGACGCTGGCCTGACAGTCAGGCAGCGCGTGCATGAACACCGCGCGGACCTGCACTTTGCCTGCCCGGCGCCCCGCCCTATGATACGGGAAACAGCCCGGACACCACATGCTTTCCGCCTTCCGCAAGTTTGCCGGCACCTGGCCCGCCCGGGTGTTTTTCCTGATCCTGGTCGCCTCGTTCGCCACCTGGGGGATCGCCGACGTGGTGCGCAACCTGGGCGCCGGGAACGGCGCGGTGGCTAGCGTGCAGGGCCACCAGATCACGCCGCAGCAGTTCATGACGGAATACCAGGCGAGCCTGCGCCACTTCACCGAGCGCCTGCCGGACCCCAGCCAGGTTCCGCCGCAGATGCGCACCCAGGTGGCGCGCCAGACGATACAGAAGCTGGTCACCCAGGAAGCGCTGGCCAGCCAGGCCCAGCGCATGGGCGTGGCGGTGCCGGACGCGGCGGTGCGCGCCGCGGTGTACGCCATGCCGGATTTCCAGGGCCCGGACGGCAAATTCAGCGAGCCCGCTCTGGCCGCGGCACTCGCCAGCAACAACATGTCCCGCACGCATTTCCTGGACCTGGTGCGGGCGGACATCGCGCAGAACCAGCTTCTGCAGAGCGTGGCGGCGTCCGCCGGCCCGTCACAGGTGCTGACCGGGCTGGTGTTCCGCTACTTCAACGAGAAGCGCCGGGCGGACCTGGTGACGCTGCCCTTTGCCGGGCGGGCGCTGCCGCCGGCGCCGCCCGAGGCGGTGCTGCGGCGCTATTACGACAATAATCCCGCCCGCTACACCGCGCCGGAGTATCGCCACATCAAGGCGGTGATCCTGTCGCCTGACAGCATCGGCCGCAGCCTGACGGTCGGCGACGCGGATCTGCGCGCCTATTTCGACGCCCACAAGGCGGACTACGTGGCGCCGGAGAAGCGCTCGCTGCAGGTGATCACCACAGGCTCGGCCGCGGTGGCCGCCAGCCTGGCCGCGCAATGGCGCACCGGGGCCAGCTGGGATGCGATCCAGGCGGCGGCCAAGGCGGACAAGGCGACCGCGGTGGCCCTGGACGACGCGACGGTGCAGGAAGTGCCCTCGCCCGAGCTGGCGAAGGCCGCGTTCGCGGCCACGCAAGGGGCCGTGCTGGGGCCGATCACCGAGCCGCTGGGCAGCTACGTGCTGCGGGTGACGGCGATCACGCCCGCGAAGAACCCCAGTTTCGACAGCTTGAAGGACAGCCTGCGTGGCAAGGTGGCCAGCGAAAAGGCGCTCGACCTGATCGACGCGCGCGCACAGAAGCTGCAGGACATCTTCGCCGGCGGCGCCAAGATAGACGAGGTGCCCGCCGATCTGGGGGCCACGGGGGCGGCGGGCACGCTGGACGCGCAGGGGCGCACGCAGGAAGGCGAGCAGGCACCCATCCCGGTATCGGGCGAGGCGCGCCAGCAGATCATCGACGCCGCTTTCAAGACGAACAAGGGCGACCCGATCCAGCCCACCGAGGGACCGGACCACATCTGGTACGCGGTGAGCGTGGACAGCATCACGCCACCTGCCCGCCAGCCGTTCGAGACGGTGCGCGCCCGGGTGCTGGCAGACTGGCAGGCCGACCAGATGCGCCACGCCCAGGAGACGGAGGCCGCACGCATCCTAGGGCTGGTAAAAGGCGGGCAGAGCCTGGCCAATGCCGCCTGGGGCACCGGGTTGCAGGTGACGCATTCGCCTGAGCTGCGGCGTGACCAGCCGGCCGGCGCCATCTCGGCCGAGCTGGCGCATTCGCTGTTCGCGATGAAGCAGGGCGAGGCCACGATGGTGGAGACCAACGCCGGCTTCCAGGTGGCGCAATTGGCCGAGATCATCCCGGCGGACCCGAAATCCGACACGCTGGCGATGAACCAGGCGCAGGACGGCCTGCGCAGCGCGCTGCATGACGACTACCTTCAGCTTTACGCCACGGCGGTGCGCGACGCGGCCAATCCGGTGATCCACGGCCAGGCCATCCAGGCGCTGCTGGCGCAACCCGGGGAGTGATCGACCTCGAGGCGCCCGCGCTGACGGCAAGCTCGCCTGGCACGCACGGCCCGGCGCGCGTGGCCTTCTGGCGCGGCGTGGCCGACCTGACCACGCCGGTGGCCGCCTTCCTCAAGCTGGCCGCCAACCAGCCGAACGCCTTTCTGCTGGAAAGCATCGAGGGCGGCTCGGCACGCGGCCGCTACTCGGTGATCGGCATGGCGCCGGACCTGATCTGGCGCTGCCGCCGTGGCACGGCCGAGGTGAACCGGCATGCCCGGGCCGCGCCGCACGCCTTTGCCGCGGACGCGCGCCCGGCGCTGGACAGCCTGCGCGCGCTGCTGGCCGAGTCGCGCCTGGAGCTGCCGGCCGGCATGCCGCCGATGATAGGCGGGCTGGTGGGCTATCTGGGGTACGACATGGTGCGGCTGATGGAGCGCCTGCCCGGACGGACGGATGACGCGCTCGGCCTGCCGGAGGCGATCCTGCTGCGCCCCACCTTGTTCGCGGTGTTCGACAACGTGCGCGACGAACTGACCCTGGCCGCCCCCGTCTACCCCGCGCCGGGTATCGAGAACGCCGCCGCCTGGGCCGACGCGGAGGCGCGTATCGCGGCGGCACGCGCGGCCCTCGCCGGCCCGCTGCCGCAGCCGGCGCCGCCCGTGGTGCTGCCGCCGCAGCCCGAACCACGCTCCAACATCGGCAAGACAGAGTTCCTGCGCATCATCGGCCGGATGAAGGAGTACATCGCCGCCGGCGACGTGTTCCAGGTGGTGCCCAGCCAGCGCTTCTCCGCCCCGTTCGCGCTTCCGCCCTTCGCCCTCTACCGCGCGCTGCGCCGGATCAACCCGGCGCCGTTCCTGTTCTTCCTCGATTTCGGTGGGTTCTCGGTGGTGGGCAGCAGCCCGGAAATCCTGGTACGGCTGCGGGACGGCCGCATCACCATCCGCCCGCTGGCCGGCACCCGCAAGCGCGGCGCCACCGCCGCCGAGGACGCCGCCCTGGAAGCCGATTTGCTGGCCGACCCGAAGGAACGCGCCGAGCACCTGATGCTGCTGGACCTCGGCCGCAACGATGTGGGCCGCGTCTCCGAGCCGGGCAGCGTGCGGGTGGCCGAAAGCTTCGCCATCGAGCGCTTCAGCCACGTGATGCACATTAGCTCGACCGTGGAGGGCCGGGCCCGTCCGGACGTGACCGCGCTGGACGCGCTCGTGGCCGGCTTCCCCGCCGGCACGCTGACCGGTGCGCCGAAGATACGCGCGATGGAGATCATCGACGAGATGGAGCCGCAGCGGCGCGGCATCTACGCCGGCTGCATCGGCTATTTCGCGCCGGACGGCACGATGGACACCTGCATCGGCCTGCGCACCGCGGTGGTGAAGGACGGCGAGATGCACGTCCAGGCCGGCTGCGGCGTGGTGGCGGACAGCGTGCCCGAGGCGGAGTGGGAGGAGACGCGGCAGAAGAGCCGGGCGCTGTTCCGGGCGGCGGAGGAGGCGGTTCGGTTTGCGGCTGGGGAGTGAGGGAAGAAGACAGACCTTCTTTTTTGAAAAAAAGAAGCAAAAACTTTTGTTCTGTTCGACGCTGAGACTTTCGTGGTGATGCTGGGAGACCCGCGATGTCGAGACATCCCGCCGGCAGATCCAGGACACGGGAGATGAAGCCGTTTGACTGCACAACAGACCGCGCACGCAGGATGTCACACAAGCGTACAATGAAACATCTTGAGGATTGTGTCGGTGACCTGATCAAACGGCACTGCCCTCGCACTATCGTTGTGTTTGCCGCCCTTCTTGTTGCCATCGCGTGTCCGAGGGCATTAGCCACGCCATCTCAGGCTGCCGCCGAACCCACAACCGTCATCGGCATAACCGACACAGACTTGTGGTGGGACGGAAAGGCAGTGCCGAATTATGTTTTGCTTAGAGATATGCTTGCCGAGCAGGCCCGCGAACATCCGGGATCCGATGTCTGGCTAGACGCAAGCAAAGCCCTGGATGGCTCGCAATCCTTGCGCGTTAGAGACCTGATCGCGCATTACCATTTGAGGCTGCGGACGATGAATGACGGTTTATGAGGACGGGTCGCATATTCTCCGACAGTGAGGCCGCTTGTGAAAGCAGCGATGCGCAACGATTTTGGGCGGCGATGCCGCTGAGCTTGCAGATCCAGGGATCATGGCGATAACCGAAACCAACACACGGCTGACTCTCCTTGATAAACAGCTGCGACTCTCTCGCTAAAAAGTTTGCCTTGCCCACCTATCACGCCCACCAAGGCCGAACATGATCCTCCTGATCGACAACTACGACAGCTTCACCTTCAACCTCGTCCACTATTTCGGCGAGCTGGGCGCGGCGTGCGACGTACGTCGCAACGACGCGATCACCGTCGGGGACGCACTCGCGATGAATCCGGAGGCGATCGTCCTGTCGCCTGGCCCGTGCAGCCCCAACGAAGCCGGCATCTGTTGTGACCTGATCCAGGCCGCCGCCGGCGAGATCCCGCTGCTGGGCGTGTGCCTGGGCCACCAGGCGATCGGGCAGGTGTTCGGCGGCGAGGTGGTGCGTGCGCCCGTGCCGATGCACGGCAAGGTCAGTCCGGTGCGGCACCAGGGCAGCGATGTGTTCGAAGGCCTGCCCAGCCCGTTCGGCGCCACGCGCTATCACAGCCTGACAGTGCGGCCGGACACCCTGCCCGCCTGCCTGGTGGCCACGGCACATACGGAGGACGGCGTGATCATGGGCCTGCGCCACGAAAGCCATCCGGTGTTCGGCGTGCAGTTCCACCCGGAAAGCATCGCCAGCGAACACGGCCACGACATACTGGCCAACTTCCTGAAACTCGCCCGCGCCGCCAACCAGCAAAACGCCCGTGTCCCAGCCTGAACCCAAGCCGCAAATGCGCGGAGACAAAAGTTTTTTGGTTCTCTTTTTCAAAAAAGAACCGCTTTCTTGCTTCCTCCCATGAAACAAATCCTGCGTCAGCTAGCCGCCGGCGCCACCCTCACCGAAGCCGGAGCCGAAGCCGCTTTCAGCGAGATCATGGAAGGTCAGGCCACTCCCGCGCAGATCGCGTCGCTGCTGACGGCGATGCACCTGCGTGGCGAGACGGTGGCCGAGCTTGCCGGCGCGGTGCGCGCGATGCGGGCCAGGATGGTGACCGTCAGCGCGCCTGCAGGCACGGTGGACGTATGTGGCACGGGCGGCGACGGGCTGGGCACGCTCAACGTGTCCACCGCGGTCGCGTTCGTTGTGGCGGGATGCGGGGTGCCGGTGGCCAAGCACGGCAACCGCGCGCTGTCCTCCAAGGCCGGGGCGGCCGATGTGTTGGAGGCGCTGGGCCTGCGCACCGATGGTGACGTGGCGACCCTGGAGACGCAACTGGCCCAGGTGGGGCTGGCGTTCCTGTTCGCGCCGGCGCACCACCCGGCGCTGCGGCACGCGGCTTCGGTCCGTGCCGAGCTTGGGTTCCGGACTATGTTCAACTTGTTGGGACCGCTGTGCAGCCCGGCCGGCGTGAGGCGGCAGGTGGTGGGCGTGTACGACCCGGCCTGGACGGCGCCGATGGCGGAGGTTCTGGGCGCCCTGGGCAGCCAGCGCGCCTGGGTGGTGCATGGCTCGGGGCTGGACGAGCTGACCTTGGCAGGCGAGACGGTGGTGGCCGAGTGGGATGGCGGCGTGCTGCGGCAGTTCGTGGTGACACCGGAGCAGGCCGGCCTGGCACGCGCGCCTGTCTCGGCGATCGAGGGCGGCGATGCGGCGGGCAACGCGGCGGCTTTGCTGGCGTTGCTGCGCAGTCAGGCCGGGGCGTATCGGGACACGGTGCTTCTCAATGCGGCCGCCTGCCTGATCGTGGCCGGGCGCTGCGACGATTTGCGGGACGGGGTGGCGCAGGCGCGTGGGGCCATCGATTCCGGCGCGGCCCTGGAGGTTTTTGAAACGCTGCGGCGCGGCCACGCGCCCGGCCTGGCGAACTGAAACGGGTTTACAGATCGATGCCGGACTCCCTTCACCCTGATCTGCCGGACGCCCTGGCACAGATCTGCGCCGACACGGCGGCCGAGGTGGACCGCCGCCGCCTGGCTGTGCCGCAGCGCGCGCTGCAGAAGCAGATCGCGCAGCGCAAGCACCGGCCGCGCGGCTTCGGCGAGGCGCTGAAGCGGCAACTGATCGCGGGCAAATGCGGGCTGATCGCGGAGATCAAGCGCGCGTCGCCGTCCGGCGGGCTGATACGGGGCGAGATCGTGCCGGGCGACCTGGCGCGTGCCTATGAGGCGGGCGGCGCCACCTGCCTGTCCGTGCTGACGGACGGGCCGCACTTCCACGGCTCGCTGGCGGACATGCAGGCGGCACGCGCGGCCGTGGGCCTGCCGGTGCTGCGCAAGGATTTCATCATCGATCCTTGGCAGGTCTACGAAAGCCGCGCGGCAGGTGCGGATTGCATATTGCTGATCATGGCGGCGCTGACGGACGCCCAGGCCATCGAGCTGGAAGGCCTGGCGCGCGACCTGGACCTGGACGTGCTGGTGGAAGTGCACGACCGGCGCGAGCTGGACCGTGCGCTGGGCCTGCAGACGCCGCTTATCGGCATCAACAACCGCAACCTGAAAACGCTGTCCACCGACATCGAGACGACGATCGAGCTGGCGCCGCACGTCTCGCCGGGGCGCATTCTGGTGACGGAGAGCGGGATACGCGACCATGCCGACCTGAAACGCCTGGCGGCGGTGGGCGCGCATTGCATGCTGGTTGGGGAAAGCCTGTTGCGGCAGGCGGATCTTGTGGCAGCGACGCGGACTTTGTTGTGTGGCTGAAGAGGAAGAAAGGCCTTCTTTCTTGAAAAGAAGCAAAGAACTTTCGTCTCCCAGCCACTGCTACCGCCCGGTGCTGTCCTGTGCGAACCGGCTGCTGCAGATGCGACAGGACCAAAGGTCTTTTGCTTCTTTTCGTCAGAAAAGAAGGCTTTGCCTTCTATGACTACCCTCACCCATTTCGATTCCGAAGGCCGCGCCGTGATGGTGGACGTGTCCGCCAAGCCGGTGACGTTGCGTGTGGCCACGGCACGATGCCGCGTGACGATGCAGCCGGAGACGCTGGCGGTGATACGCGCCGGCACGGCAAAGAAGGGCGACGTGCTGGGCACCGCGCGGCTTGCCGGCATCATGGCGGCGAAGCGCACGTCGGAACTGATCCCGCTGTGCCACCCGCTGCCGATCGATGCGGTCCAGGTGGCGCTGGAGGCGGACGGCGCGGGGGTGGAGATCACGGCCACGGTGCGGACCACCGGGCGCACCGGGGTGGAGATGGAGGCGCTGACGGCGGCCAGCGTGGCGGCGCTCACCGTCTACGACATGTGCAAGGCGATCGACCGCGGGATGCAGGTCGAAAACCTGCGTGTCGTGTTCAAGGACGGGGGAGCTTCAGGGACCTATGAGAGCACGTAGAAAGGCGGGTCCGTGACGGGCGTGTTCCGCCCGGCCGGGTGCCGGCGTTCGTGACCACGCTGCTCTCCGTATCCGAAGCGCGCGCCCGGATACTGGCGAAACTGGCCCGGACGGGTGCGGAGACCGTGGCGCTGGCGGAGGGTTCCGGCCGGGTGCTCGCGGCCGATGTGCACGCGCGGCTGACGCAGCCGCCGGCCGACGTGTCCGCGATGGATGGCTACGCGTTGCGGGCCGCGGACGCGGCGGCGGGGGCGCGCCTGCGCGTGGTGGGCGCCGCACCGGCCGGCCGGCCGTTTGACGGCACTCTGAAATGGGGCGAGGCGGTCAGGCTGTTCACCGGCAGCATCATCCCGGCCGGCGCGGATTGCGTCCTGCTGCAGGAAGACGCGGAGGCCGATGCGGAGACGGTGGCGGCACGCGAGGCGCCGCGCGCCGGCCAGCACATACGCCGCCAGGGGCAGGATTTCTCCGTGGGCGAGCGGCTGCTGGCGGCCGGGCGCAGGCTGGGGGCGCGCGACCTGGGGCTGGCGGCGGCGGGCAACCATCCCTGGCTGACGGTGCACCGCCGGCCGCGCGTGGCCATCCTGGCCACCGGTGACGAGCTGAGCCTGCCCGGCGAGAGCATCCCGCCCGGCGGCATCGTCAGTTCCAACGCGCATTGCCTGGCGGCGCTGGTGCGCAGCGCCGGCGCGGAGGCGACGATCCTGCCTGTGGCGCGCGACACTTCGGCCGAGATTGCCGCGGCCGCCGCGGGCGCGCGCGGCGCCGACATGCTGGTGACCACGGGCGGCGCCAGCGTGGGTGACCACGATCTGGTGCAGGCGGGTCTGGGGGCGGTGGGGTTCAGGCTGGAGTTCTGGAAGATCGCCATGCGGCCAGGCAAGCCGATGATCTTTGGCGATCTGGGCGGCATCCCGGTGCTGGGGTTGCCCGGCAATCCGGTCAGCGCCTTCGTGTGCTCGGTGCTGTTCCTGCTGCCGGCGCTGGCGCGCCTGGGCGGGCTTGAGCAATGCGAGCCGGTGGAGGAGGCGGCGGTGCTGGGCGCGCCGGTGCGGGCAAACGATCATCGCGCGGACCACCTGCGCGCCACGCTCACCGCGGGCGCCGGCGGCGGCTGGGTGGCCATGCCGTTCGAGCGGCAGGATTCGGCCCTGCTGCGCGCCCTGGCGGAGGCGGATGCCCTGGTGCTGCGGGCCCCGCACGCGCCGGCCCTGGCGGCCGGGGAAGCCGTGCGCGTAATCCGGCTGTAGCGCCGCTTCCGCTTCAATCGGCAACATCCTGATTTGCATGGCAGGGCCGGCGCGCGAACCTGGCGCGCGCCGGGGCCTGCGGAACGTTCAGGCTGGCCGTCACAACTGGCTTACTGCGTCCGAACCTGGGTGTGCGCACCGAGTTGCTTGGGTGCCAGGCTTTCGCCGGTTGCGAGACACAGGAGAGAACAATGGATATGTCGGCTCAGGGCGCGACTGCGGATGTCAGGACGATGCTGCAGGATGCGATCACGGCGGTGCAGGCGGCCGGTGAATCCGGCAAGCACGCCACGGCGAAAATCCAGGAGCAGGCAAGCGATTCCGGTTTGAAGGAGTTGCTGCAACACGGATCGAAACACGCCGAGACCTGGGCCGAACGCCTGGCGCAGGCCAGTGCGAAGCTGGGCGCAGCACAGTCCCAGACGCAGGCCAACCCGATCATCGACGCGATCCAGCAGGTCGGCGGCAAGATCATCAGCAAGGCCGCCGATCCTGTCGCACGTGACCTCGGCATCATCGCGAGCGGCCAGCTGGCGCTGCACTATTACATCGCGGCGTTCGGAACGATGGCGTCCTACGCCCGGATGTTGGGCATGGAGGAGGTTGCGCAGTCACTGCACACCTGCCTGGAAGAAGCCAAGAAAGGCGACGAGCGATACACCGAACTGGCAAACAAGCTGGGCAAATAGCTGGTGTAGAGACTGCGTTCGTCCGCCAAAAGCCACCCCAGCGCCGAACCAGCAAAGGATCAAACGTTTTTTGCTTCTTTTTTTCAAAAAAGAAGGCGTTGCTTCCTCCTTACTGCGCCAGATCGTTCAAGCTGAGCATCGCCAGCAACAGCGAACTCACGATACCTGCCACGGCCACGCCCATCGTCAGGATCAGCACAGGCACGATCAGCGCCGTCACCCGCTCGATCCCTATGCGTGACTGCTCCTCGTGTATCTCGGCCGCGCGCAGGGACATGCCGCCGAGCTGGGCGGTCTCCTCGCCCAGACGCAGCAGATACACCGTGCGGATCGGGAAGATGCCCGATTGCTGCAGCGGTTTTGCCAGGCCCGAGCCGCCTTTCGCACTCTCGGTCGCGGCGCGCACGGCGCCGGTGGCCGCGGTGTTGCCGATCACCTCGGCCACTATGCCGAGAGCGGCGACCAGCGGCACGCCGTTCTGCAGCAGCGTCCCAAGCGTGCGGGCAAAGCGGGCGGCGAGAAGCTCGCGCGAGAGCGTGCCGAGCACGGGGAGCTGCAGGAGCCTGCGGTCCCACCACAGCCGCGGCCCCGGCCGGGCGAGCGCCTGGCGGACGGCCAGGAACAGGACGACCAGCAGCCCGGCGGCGTACAGCCCGTAGCCGGACACGAAAGCGCCCAGGGCGATGACGATCTGCGTGGCCGGCGGCAGCGCCGCGCCCGCCTGCTCGAACATCGGCACGAACTGCGGCAGCACCTGGGTGAGCAGCAGGACGATGGCGCCGATGCCGGCCACCAGCAGGATGACCGGGTAGATCAGCGAGGAGATGACGCTGGCGCGCAGGGCGCGCTGCTTCTCCAGCAGGTCGGCCATGCGATCGAGCGTGCTGGCCAGGTTGCCGCCTGCCTCGCCGGCACGGATCAGGCCCACATAGAGGTTGGGGAAGCTTGCAGGATGCCGGCTGAGTGCGGTGGCGAAGGGGCTGCCGTCGCGCACCGCGTCGCGTATCTGGGTGAGGATGGCGCGCACGTGTTTCTTCGGCGCGGTGTCCACCAGGAAGCGCAGCGCGCGGTCCAAATCCTGCCCGGCCCCAAGCATGACGGCGAGTTCGCGGGTGATTTCCGAGAGGTCCTGGCCGGACAGGCGCTTGCCGCCGCCGAACTCTGCGCCGAGCAGGGAGGCCGCCAGGCCGCGCCCGCGTTCGGCGGGTTCGGCGCGCATCGGCAGACTGCCCTGGCGGCGCAGTATGTCGATCACCGCCTGCTCGCTCGGCGCCTCCATCAGGCCGGTGGCGGTCTCGCCGGTGGGGGTGATGGCGGTGTAGCGGAAGCTGGGCATCTATATGGCCGCGACAGGCGGGCGCAGGCGGGCCGTGCGCAACCGGGCGCGGCTTGCGCGCGCCAGGCGGCCGCCCTGCGGCAGGGCCGCGCTCGCGGGGTCAGACACTGGCCGTACTCCGCCGCCACGAAGGAAAGCGTCGCGCGCCAGGTTCACGCCAGGAAGTCCCGCAGGGCCGCATCGAATTTCGCCGGCTGGTCGATGAAGATGAAATGCGCGCTGTCATCGATGCGGATGAGCCTGGCGCCTCGCAGGGGCGCGTAGACGCTGTGCATCAGCGCGTCCACCTGCGCGGCGCTGTACGGCTCGTCCTTGTTCCAGGCGTAGAGGATGGTGGTCGGCACGGTGATCTTCGGCAGGTCGGGCGTGAGGTCGGTCTCGATCAGCTCGCGCATCGCGCGGCCGGCGACGCCGTGGTCGCTGATCATCGCCTCGCGCTCGATTTCCGGGCGCGCGGACGCGGTCATGATCATGCCGTTCAGGGTCGGCGTCAGCTCCCGGCGATAGGCGGCCGCGTCGGCATGTTCCATTCCCCCGCCTATGGCGTTGGCGATCGCTTCGATCTGCGCGCGCTGCGCGCCAGGCGGCGCCATGACGATGGCCGGGTTCGGCAGCTCATCCACCACCATCAGCCGGCCGAGGGCCGCCGGGTGGCGTTCGGCGAGCATCAGCCCGATGGTGCCCCCCATCGAATGGCCGACGAGCGCGGGTTTCTGCAGGTTCTGCCGGGTGATGTAGGCGGCCAGACCCTCCGCGGTGCCGGCGCAGACCGGGCCCTGCGCGTTGGCGCCCGTCGGCTCGCCGGCGAAGCCGGCGATCTGGACCAGGTGCACGCGGTACTTGCCGCCGAGCGAGGCTACCGCCGGGTTCCAGACGTCCCGCGAGCAGGTGAGGCCGGGGACGAATATGACGTCCGGGCCCGCGCCCTGGACGGTGACGGAGAAGCGGTCCATGGCAACGGTCTGTGCCGCCGTGCGACGCGTGGTGGCCGCAAGCGCCGCGGCGGCCGCAAGGGTCAGAAAAGCACGCCGGTCCAAGCTTGGCGTCGCCAGGTGATGCGCGGCAGCCGTCCTGCCAGGCAGAAAGGTTTCGCGTCCGCCTGCCATCACGCCTCCGCCCGGATGCTGCGCACCACTTCCTCGATCGTCGTGGTGCCGGCCAGGGCCGCCTCCAGCCCCGCGCTGAACATCGTTACCATTCCGGAACCTACGGCTGCGCGTTCTATCTCGTTCTGGTCGGCCTTGGAGAATATCAGGTGTTCGATCTCCGCGTTAGGCTGCAAGAACTCGGCGATCGCCTGGCGCCCGCGATAGCCGGTGCTGCGGCATTGCGCGCAGCCCACCGGGTGCCACAGATGCACCGGCGCGCCGTTGGTGCGGCGCTCCAGGTCGAAGCGCTTGATCAGCTCGGGCGGCGCCTCGGCCTCTCGCTTGCAACTGTCGCACAGCCGGCGGACCAGGCGCTGCGCCAGCACGCCGCGCAGCACGGCGGTCAGCAGGTAGTCCTCCAGCCCCATGTCACGCAGGCGGGTGATGCTGGCGGCCGACGAGTTGGTGTGCAGCGTGGACAGCACCAGGTGCCCGGTCAGCGCCGCCTGCACGGCGATCTGCGCCGTCTCCAGGTCGCGCACCTCGCCCACCATGATCACGTCGGGGTCTTGCCGCAGGATCGAGCGCAGCAGGGCGGCGAAGGTCAGCCCGATCTGCGGCTTGGTCTGTATCTGGTTGATGCCGTTGAGCTGGTACTCGATCGGGTCTTCCACGGTGACGATGTTGCGGCTGACGGCGTTGATCGCGGTCAGGCCGGTGTACAGCGTGGTGGTCTTGCCCGAGCCGGTAGGCCCGGTGACGAGCAGGATGCCGTTCGGCAGTTCCAGCGCGCGTGACCATTCGCGCACCACGCCGGCCGGCAGGCCCAGTTTCACGTAGTCGAAAGTGACGCTGGAGCGGTCCAGCACGCGCAGCACCACTTTCTCGCCGTACAGCGAGGGGATGGTGGAGACGCGGAAATCGATCTCGGTGCCGCGCACCGCCAGCTTGATGCGGCCGTCCTGCGGCAGGCGGCGCTCGGCGATGTCCAGCTTGGCCATGATCTTGATGCGGCTGATGATCGCCGGCGCCAGGCGGGCGGCGGGGCTGTCGGCCTCGTGCAGCACGCCGTCGTAGCGGTAACGCACGCGCAGGCGGTCCTCGAAGGGTTCGACGTGGATGTCGCTGGCGCGCGTCTCCACCGCGCGGCCGATGATCTGGTTGACCAGGCGTATCACCGGCGCCTCGCTGGCCAGGTCCTTCAGCCGCTCGGCGTCTTCCTCCAGCCCGGCGCCGCCCTCGCCGTGGTGCTCCGCCTCGGCCGCCTCGCCCTCCGGATACAGCCGGCCGAAAGCGGCTTCCAGCTCGATCGGCACCACGATCTCCAGCCGCGTCGGCAGGCCGGTGGCCGCCGAGACGGCCGCGGGCGTGAACGCGTCCAGCGCGTCGGCCACGCCCAGCACCAGCGTGTCGTCCTCCACGGCCAGCGGGCAGGCGCGCGCGGTGCGCAGGAAGCGCGGCGTCAGGCGTTCCGGCAGCAGCGGCGCCTCGGGGAAGCGCGCCGGGCCGGCGAGCGGGGCGCCCAGCAGGGTGGCGTACGCCTCGGCCAGGCCGCGCTCCGTCACCAGGCCGAGCTGTATCAGCACGAGGTCCAGCCGCTGGCCGCTCTCCGCCGCCACGCGCCGGCCGCGCTCGATAGTCTGCACGTCACACTGGTTCTGGCGCAGCAATATGCTGGCCAGCAGGTCCACCTGCCGCGCCAGCGGGGCGTCGCTGGTCTGGCCTGGCTGTCCGGGGGGTTGCGTCAGCGTGCCGCGTGCGCCCTGTGCCGTCATGTGTCCCACTCCTGTGCCGGCCCGCCCTGGCTGGTGGCGTCCGGCTCTCCCGCTCTGTATGTGCCCATTCTGCGGGGAAGCATGGGCGCGGTCGAGTTAATCAACGTATGGGTTGCGAACGGGGCGGTCTGGCCGGTGGCCGCAGCACCCTTCGCGGGCAGTTTCTGCGGCGTGCTGATACGGCGCCTGCCCGCCGGACGCGGCGTGGTGACCGGCCGATCCGCCTGCGAGGCGTGCGGCCATGTGCTGGGCCTGCGCGACCTGGTGCCGATCGCGAGCTTTCTGGCGCGGCGCGGACGCTGCCGGTTCTGCGGCGCGCGTATCGGCTGGGACATGCCCGGCGTGGAGGTGGCGGCCACGGCGGTGGCAGCCTGGGCGGTGCTGGCCGGGCTGGACGGCGCGGTGCTGTGGGCAAGCTGCGCGCTGGGCTGGGCGCTGCTGACCCTGGCCTGGATCGATGCGGTGAGCCTGCGCCTGCCGGACGTGCTGACGCTGCCGCTGATCCTGGCGGGGCTGGCGGAAGCCGCCTGGCTGGACCCCGACGCGCTGACCGGCCGCGCGTTCGGCGCCGCCTGCGGCTACACGGCGCTGTGGCTTCTCGCCTGGGCCTACCGGGGGTTGCGCAAGCGTGAAGGGCTGGGGCTGGGCGACGCCAAGCTGCTGGCCGCGGGCGGCGCCTGGGTGGGGGTGTGGCTGCTAGGGGACGTGGTGCTGGCGGCCGCTTTGGCCGGGCTGGCCTGGGCGCTGCGGCGCGGCCGGCCGGACCCGGCGGCCCGCCTGCCGTTCGGTCCGTTCCTGGCCGGCGGCATCTGGGTGGTGTGGCTGTATCTGGCCTAACTCTCCGTTCGGAAACTCGCGCCGGCTGGCATTTCATCAGGACGCATTTTCAAACGGACACTACGCGCGGGCAAAGCTGCGCGCCATGCGTGTGGTTGCGCATTTTTACACGCGGCCGCAACCCAACGGTGCTAGACGCAGTGCAGCAACCGCCGCGGACACCTGCTACACGTGACCAAGATCATAAGCTGGAACCTGCTTCGCCTGACCGGGGCGACCGTGGACGAGGTGGTGGGCCTGGTGCGGCGCGAGCAGCCGGACCTGCTGCTGCTGCAGGAAGCCACCGTGGCGATGAACGCGCTGACCGGCCGGCTGGGCGGGCATTACGCGCGCGTGCCGCTGCCCGGGCGCATACACGGCCTGGCGATGTGGAGCCCGCTGCCGATGGCGGTGCCGCGCGTGATCCGCCTGCCCTCGGGCGCAGTGGTGGACCGGGTGTGCCAGATCGTCGACCTGCCCGGGTTTTCGGTGGCCAACGTGCACCTCTCGCACGGGCAATTGCTGAACCGGCGCCAGTTGCGCCATGTGGCGGAACACCTGCCCGCGCGGGCCGCCGTGCTGGGCGATTACAACCTGCTGGGCCCCGCGCTGCTGCCGGGGTTCCGGGACGTGGGGCCGCGCGAGCCCACGCATGTCTGCGCGGACATGGTGCCGTTGCGGCTGGACCGGTGCTACGTGCGCGGCCTGGTCTGCGGCATGGCCGCGGCGCTGGACCGCGCGGGGTCCGACCACCGGCCGATCATGGTACGGCTGGCGGCGTCGGGGCGCGCGGAGCGGCTGGCGGCGTAGGCAAGGCCTTCTTTTTTGCAAAAAAGAAGCAAAAAACTCTTGCTTCTCCGCATTTGCAGCAGCCGGGTGCGTTTTGGGCAGTCCGGCTGCTGACTCTCTACGACGCCGAGTTTGTTTGGAAACTCTGCTTGGTGAACAAGCTAGCGGTGATGCCGGGCGCGGCATCACAGGACATCACCGCCGGATGACCAAAGCGCGTTTTCAAACAGCCACTCAGAACGCTGCCTCTTCCAGCTCCATCATGCTCGCCTTGCCGGCCTTGATGGCACTCCACAATGCGCCGGTCTGCGGCAGCAGGCGGTCGGCGAAAAACTGCGCGGTGGTCAGCTTCGCGCGGTAGAAGCCGGCGTCGCCGTCGGCTTCCGGCAGCTTGGCCTCGGCTACTTTCGCCGCCTTCGCCCACATGAAGCCCAGCGCCACCAGCCCCATCAGGCGCAGGTAGTCGGTGGCCGCCGCACCCGCCTCCTCCGGATCCTTCAGCGACACGGTCGCCAGATGCGCCGTCGCCTGCTGCAGGGCCGCGAACGACTTGGCCAGCGGCAGCACTTTCGGGTCCGCCGCGTTCGCCTCGATAAACTCCTGCACCGGGTGGAAGAACTGGCGCAGGAAACGGCCCATATGCGCCGGCATCTTGCGGCCGACCAGGTCTAGCGCCTGTATGCCGTTGGCGCCCTCGTAAATCATGCAGATGCGCGCGTCACGCACCAGCTGCTCCATGCCGTGATCGCGTATGTAGCCATGGCCGCCGTAAACCTGCAGCGCCATGCTAGAGAGTTCGAAACCCAGATCGGTGAACAGCGCCTTGACCACCGGCGTCATCAGCGCGGTGAAATCCTCCGCATCCTGCCGGCGCTGCGGGTCGGCCGCCTTGCTCTCCAGGTCCAGCGACGTGGCGACCCAGCCGGACAGGGCGCGGCAGCCCTCCACATAAGCGCGCACCGTCATCAGCGAGCGGCGCACGTCAGGATGCACGATGATCGGGTCCGCCGCACGGTCCGGATACTTGGCGCCGGACAGCGCGCGGCCCTGTATGCGATCCTTGGCGTAGAACGCGGCGGACTGATACGCGGTCTCAGCCACGCCCAGACCCTGTATGCCGACGGACAGGCGCTCCGCGTTCATCATGGTGAACATCGCGCGCATACCCTTGTTGGGTTCGCCCACCAGCCAGCCGGTCGCGTCGTCGAAATAGAGCTGCGTGGTGGCGGATGCCTTCAGCCCCATCTTGTGCTCGATGGCGGTGCAGGTGACGCCGTTGCGCGCACCCGGCCGTCCCTCGTCGTTGGGGATGAACTTCGGCACCAGGAACATGCTGACGCCCTTGATCCCCTTGGGCGCGCCATCCATGCGGGCCAGCACAAGGTGGACGATGTTCTCCGTCAGGTCGTGCTCGCCGGCGCTGATGAAGATCTTGGCGCCGTTTATCTTGTAGCTGCCGTCTTCCTGCGGCGTGGCCTTGGTGCGCATCATGCCCAGATCGGTGCCGCAATGCGCCTCCGTCAGGCACATCGTGCCGGACCAGGTGCCGTCTATCATCTTGGGCAGATAACGGCGCTTCAGCGCCTCGCTGCCATGGCCTTCCAGCGCCAGCGTGGCGCCGTGGGTCAGGCCGGGATACAGGCCGAAGCTGAGGTTGGCGGAACACTGCATCTCCTCGACCATCTTGCCCAGGATTTCCGGCAGGCCCTGGCCGCCATATTCCACCGGAGAGGACAGCGCGCCCCAGCCGGCCTCGCAGAACTTCTTGTAGGCGTCGACGAAGCCGGTGGGCGTGCGCACCACGCCGTTCTCCAGCCGGCAGCCTTCCTCGTCACCGCTGGCGTTCAGCGGCAGCAGCACGTCGGTGGCGAACTTGCCGGCTTCCTCCAGGATGCTGTCCATCAGCTCCTCGGTCACATCCGGCTGGCCGATCTCGGCCACGTGGGCGGCGGAGTTGTGCAGCTCGTGCATGACGAAGCGCATGTCGCGAATCGGGGCGTTGTAGACTTGCATCGTGGTTCTCCTAAAGAGAAAGCAAGGCCTTCTTTTCTGAAGAAAAGAAGCAAAAGACTTTTATCTGCGCTGTCGCGGACTCTGCAGGACAGGTTCGCGACAGCGGAGCAAAAGTTTTTTGGTTCTTTTTTTCAAAAAAGAACTGCTTGCCTTGCCTCAGTTACGTAACGGCTTCCCAGTCTCCAGCATGTGCTCGATGCGCGCCAAAGTTCCAGACGTGCGCAGCAGGCGCAGGAACGATTCGCGCTCCAGGTCGAGCAGCTTGCTCTCCTTCACCGTGTCGATGATGTCCGTATCGCCGCCTGTCAGCACGCGCGCGAGCTCGCCGGACACCGTCACGTCGTGCTTCGTGGCCATGCCGGTCTTGGCGAAGCCGGCCACCGCCTGGTCCAGCACCAGCTTGCCGGCCGGGCCCGGCAGCACGATCTCGCGCGGTTCCGGCGCCTTGTAGTCCACCGCCAGCTCCAGCGCGCGGCGCTTGGCGTCCGCCAGCAGGCGGTAGCGGTTCATCGTCACGCGGTCGGTGGGGCGCAGGATAAGCATCTCGCCTGCTTCGGCCGCGGATTTCGCCACCTTTGCGGTGCTGACCATCTCGAAGACCTTCATCGGCGCCGGCATCGGGCCTTTCGGCAGCGCCTTGGCGGTGGACCAGCGGCCGAGCATCTCCTTGCAGCCACCCCAGCCTGGCAGCAGCCCCACGCCGCACTCGACCAGCCCGGCATAGGTCTCCGCATGGGCCTGCACCGCGTCGCTGTGCAGCAGGAACTCGCAGCCGCCGCCCAGCGCCATGCCGGCCGGTGCCGCCACCACCGGGAATGGCGCGTATTTCAGCTTCTGCATCATCTCCTGGCCGGTGGCGATCAGGCTCTCCACCTGCATCCACGCCGCGATGTTGGCGGCGAACAACGCCAGTCCGATATTGGCGCCGACCGAGAAGTTCGTGGCCTCGTTGTAGATGACGAGCGCCTTGTACTCCTTCTTGACCAGCGCGATGGTCTTGCCCACCAGGGTCATGATCTGCTCGTCCAGCGCATTGCTCTTGCTGGTGAACTCGAAGCACAGCACGCCGTCGCCGATGTCCCACACCGATGCCGAGCCGTTGCGCAGCACCGGCTTGGCCGTGCGCTTGATGTCCTCGAGCATGATCACGCCGTCCGGCCGCACAACGTCGTGGTACTCGCCGTCCAGGCCGAGCTGCTGGCGCACGCCAGCCTCGACACGGTAGAATGTCCGGCCTGCCGCACGCTCCAGCATCGGCGCCACCGCGAACCCGTCCGCGCGCAGCCGCCCGGCCAGCCAGTCGGCGCCCACCATGTCGATCAGCTCGAACGGGCCGTGCTTCCAGTTGTAGCCCAGCCGCATCGCCTCATCGATGGCGGCGATCTCGTCGGTGGCTTCCGGCACCAGCTTGGCCGCGTAGCCCATCATGTGGCCCATCACGCGCCAGGCGAAGCGCGCGGCCCGGCCCTGCCCGGACATCAGCGCGCGCAGGTCACGTCCGGCGGCGGCCAGCTCCGGCAGGTCGGCCGCGCGCTCGGCGCGGTATTCGCCGGTTTGCAGGTCGATTGCTTCCTTGATGCGCTTCCCGCCGGACTTGTTCAGTCGGTAGAACCCGCCTTTTCCTTTGCGGCCGGTGTAGCCCTCGGCGATCATCTTCTGCAGCACCGGCGCTTCCTGGTTGATCGCCTGGAACTCGTCGTCCTTCGGCAGCGCGCCGGCCATGCTGGCGTTGATGTGCGGGCCGAGGTCCAGCCCCACCAGGTCCATCAGGCCGAATACGCCGGTCTTGGGTATGCCGAACGGCCGGCCCAGTATGGCGTCGGCCTCCTCCACGCTCAGCCCCTGCTCCATCGTGGCGCTCACCGCGCCGGTCATCCAGAAGATGCCCAGGCGGTTGGCGATGAAACCCGGCGAGTCCTTGCAGGACACGACGGACTTGCCCAGGACGACGTCGCAGAAATCGGCCACTCTGGCCGCCAGCGCACCGTCGGTCAGCGGACCGGTCACCAGCTCCATCAGCCGCATGTAGCGCGGCGGATTGAAGAAATGCGTGATGGTGAAGTCGCGCGCGAAGCTCTCTGGCAGGCCGTCCACAAGCTGCGCCAGCGGGATCGTGGACGTGTTGGAGGATATCGCCGTGCCGGGCCGGCGCACCGCATCCAGCTTGCGGTACAGCGCCTGCTTGATGTCCAGCCGTTCGACCACGACCTCCACGATCCAGTCGCATTCGGCAACACGGCCGAGATGGTCGTCGATGTTGCCGGTCTCGATCAGCTTGGCGGCACCGGCGGACATGAACGGCGCCGGATCGGTCTTCAGCGCGCGCGCCACCGCTTGTTCGGCCACGGCGTTGCGGTTGGCTCCCTCGCGCGGCACGATGTCCAGCAGCAGAACGGGGATGCCGGCATTGGCGATCTGCGCGGCGATGCCGCAGCCCATCACGCCGCTGCCGATGACGGCGACTTTCCTGAACAAATCAGCCATGGTTCAGACCGCCTCCAGCACGGTGGCGATGCCCTGGCCGCCGCCGATGCACTGCGTGGCGATCGCATACCGGCCGCCTTCCCGCTTCAGCAGGGACGCCGCCTTGCCAACGATGCGCGCGCCGGTCGCACCCAGCGGATGGCCGAGCGCGATGGCGCCGCCATCCAGATTCACCGTCTCCGGCCGGAAACCGATCTCCTTCATGCTGGCGATCGCCTGGCTGGAAAACGCCTCGTTCAGCTCCACCACATCCATGTCGCTGGCCTTCAGCCCTGCCCGCTCCAGCGCCTTGCGGGACGCGCGCACCGGCCCGATGCCCATGATGTCCGGCTCGCAGCCGGACACCGCAATGCTCCTGATGCGCGCCAGTATCGGCAGCTTGTGCGAAACCGCGTAATCCTCCGAACACACCAGCACGGCACTGGCACCATCCGTCAGCGGCGAGGACGTGCCCGCCGTCACCGTGCCCTCCTGGTCGAAGGCCAGCTTCAGCCCGGCCAGCGCCTCCTTCGTGGTGCCGGCGCGTATGCAGCCGTCCTGGTCCACCGTGCCGCCCTTGCTCTGGATCGGGATGATTTCGTCGGTGAACTTGCCGGCCGCCTGCGCCTCGGACGCCTTCTTGTGGCTGGCGACGGCGAAATCTTCCTGCTGGTCCCGCGTGATCTGCCATTTGCGGGCGACGTTCTCCGCCGTCTCGCCCATGCCCATATAGGCGCCAGGATTCTTGCCGGCGAGCGTCACGTTGAACAGCGGGTTGTAGCCGCCCATCGGCACGCGGCTCATGCTCTCGATGCCGGCGGCGATGAAAACCTCGCCGGCGCCCATGCCGATCTGCCCGGCCGCGATGTGCACGCTGCTCATCGAGCTGCCGCAAAACCGGTTCACCGTCATGCCGCCCACGCTGAGCGGCAGGTCGGCCAGCAGGCCGATCAGCCGCGCCACGTTCATCCCCTGCTCGCCCTCCGGAAACGCCGAGCCCACGATGATGTCTTCGATGTCCTCCGGCGCCACGCCCGTCTTCTCGATCAGGCCGCGTATGACGGCGGCCGCCATGTCGTCCGCGCGCACGCGGGCGAGCGCGCCCTTCTTGGCGAGCGTGAAAGGTGAGCGGGCGTAGCCGGCGATTACGACGTTGACCATTTGGTGTTCTCCCTTAGCAAAGTGACAAGAAAGCAAGCGGTTCTTTTTTGAAAAGAAGAACCAAAAACTTTTATCTCTCCGCCTGCATTGCTACGCGCTTCGTTCTGCCAAGCGTCTGCTGGCATCGAGAAAGCCGACCTCCGTGCAGCCGCAGAGGCACAAGTTTTTTGCTTCTTTTTTTCAAAGAAGGCCTTCCTTCCGTTACGCCTTCTTCCGCGCCGGCACCCCGGCGAATGCCTCCTCCGCCTGACGCTGCACGTCCTCCAGCTCCACAATCGTCTGCTGCAACGCCTGTAACTGCTCGCGTAACGAAGCCAGGCGCTTGGCCACGCCGGCGCGCAGCACGCGAAGCTGCTCGGCCTGCGTGTGGTCCACGCCGTACAGGTCCAGATATTCCTTGATTTCGCGCAATGAAAAGCCGAGCCGCTTGCCGCGCAGGATGAGGATCATGCGCGCCCTGTCCCGCGCGGTGTACACGCGGGTGCTGCCGGCGCGCTGCGGGGCGATCAGGCCCTTGTCCTCGTAGAAGCGGATCGTGCGCGCGGTGATGCCAAGGTCGCGGGCAAGCTGCGTCACCGTGTGAAACGGCTCCGCCTCGCCTCTGCCCCCTGCCATGCCGGAACGCGCCACAGGCTTCCCTATACGTCAACCACCTGACGCAGATATAGCAGCCCCGACATCCGTTGCAAGCGCCGGGCTACCGCGGCACGCCGCGTCACGGGGCAGGTTCGAACGGCCGCATGCCTAGTGCGCGGGCGCGTCCTGATGCGGGCTGTGCCGGTGTATGGCGGCCTGGAACTGCAGCGAGGCCTCGGCCAGGTCGCGGCACAGCGCCGGCACCGTGGTGTTCTGCTGCGTCGCCAGGTCGGCCACCGGTATCTGCCCGCCGTCAGGCGCCACCGAGAACCCGCTGCGGCCGAGCTCCTCGGCGCGAACCGTGGACAGGTTGGTGGACGGCGCGCCCAGGAAGGCCTCGCGCTCGGCGGAGACGGCGTCCGCACCGGCATGGCCCTTGTCGTGGCAGTATTCGATTATGCCGAGCTGGTTTGCCGCCACTTCGCTGAGCTTGGCGGCCGGGCTGAGCTGCGCCCCGGCGGAGGCGGGCAGCAGAAGGAAAGCGACGGCTAGCAGGCACTTCGTCATGCGTGGGCACTCCCTGAGGCGAGGAAGCACTTCTTTCCTGCAAGAAAGAAGCGGAAAGATCCGGCGCTCCGCCGGCATTCGCGGCGCGGCCGGGCCTTGCGAATGCGCGCCGGCTTCACGCCACCTTGGCGGCTTCCTCGGCCACGAGTTCCTTGCGCGACAGCTTGCCGATCGCCGTCTTGGGCAGCTCAGCGCGTATTTCCACCTCGCGCGGCATCTCGATCTTGCTGACATAGCCGGCCAGGAAGCTGCGCAGCTCCTCGGGCGTGGCCTGCTGGCCGTCCTTCAGGGTGACGAACGCCTTCGGCGCCTGCCCGCGATAGCTGTCCGGCAGGCCGATGACCACGGCGTCGCGCACCGCGCCGTGCTGGTACAGCGCCTCTTCCAGCACGCGCGGATAGACGTTGTAGCCGCCGCACAGGATCACGTCCTTAATGCGGTCCACCAGGAACAGGTAACCGTCCTCGTCCAGGTAGCCCACGTCGCCGGTGCGCAGCGCGCCGTCTATCATCACCTGCGCCGTCTCCTCCGGCCGGTTCCAGTAACCGCGCATCACCTGCGGCCCGCGTATGCAGATCTCGCCGCGCTCGCCCTGCGGCAGCACGCGGGCGGGGTCGTCCAATGCGCGTATCTCCACGGTGGTGCCGGTCAGCGGCAGGCCGATCGAGCCCTCCTTGTAGGTGCGCCCGGGCGGGGTGAAGCTGACCACAGGCGAGGTCTCCGACAGGCCGTAGCCCTCCATCAGCCAGCAGCCGGTCAGCGCCATGAAGCGGCTGCGTATCTCCGCGGGCAGCGGCGCCCCGCCGGACATGCAGATCTGTATGGACCCCATGTCCACCGGCTTGGCGGCATTGCCGGAAGCGGCCACCAGCGCCGTGTAGATGGTGGGCACCGCCGGAAACATGGTGGGCCGCGCGCTGGCGATGGTGGCCAGCACCTGCTCCAGCTCGAAGCGCGGCAGCAGGATCATCTCGCTGGCCGTGAGCACACCCACCATCATCACCGAGTTGAGCGCGAAGACGTGGAACAGCGGCAGCACGCCCAGCACCCGGTCCGTGCCGTGCGGCCGCTGGCCGAGATCGAGCCAGCTCTGCATGGCGTTGCAGGTGATGTTGCCGTGGGTAAGCTCGGCCGCTTTCGGCACGCCCGTGGTGCCGCCGGTATATTGCAGCACCGCGGTGGCCAACGGATCGATGGCGACGGGGGCGGGGGCCGCCGTGCTGCGCGTCAGCGCGCGGGCGGTCACAGACACGCCGTCATCGGCCACGCGCGCCACATCGGCGCGCCTGGCCACCCGGAACGCCTGGCCCTTGAGCCACGGCAACGCCTCGGCCATGGAGCAGACGACGATCTTGCGCAGCCCGGTCTTCGCAGCCACGGCGGCCACCTTCGGGTAGATCGCTTGCATGTCGATCGTCACCATCACCTCGGTGCCCGAATCGGTGATCTGGTGGATCAGCTCGCGTTCCACGTAGAGCGGGTTGTAGTTCACCACGATGCCGCCGGCGCGCAGTACGGCGAAGAAGTAGATCACCGAATACGGCGTGTTCGGCAGGCACAGGCCCACACGCGTGCCCTGCGTCACGCCGATATCCTGCAGGCCGCGTGTGGCGCGGCTCACTTCCGCATCCAGCTGCGCGTAGGTCCAGCGGCGGCCCAGGAACGCGATGGCCGGCTTGGCGCCGTGCGCGCGCACGGTGTCCTCCAGAAGCGCCGGGATCGGGCGGGGGATCAGCCGAGGCTCAGCCAAGCTGGTTCCTCGTGCCCGCGGGCAGCTTCACGGTCAGGCCGTCCAGTTCGGGGGTCATCACGATCTGGCAGCCGAGCCGGCTGGTCGCCTGCAGGCCGAACGCCAGGTCCAGCATGTCCTCCTCGTCCTCGGTGGCCTTCGCCAGCCGCGGATACCAGGCCGGATCGACGATGACGTGGCAGGTGGAGCAGGCGAGCGAACCCTCGCAGGCGCCCTCGATATCGACGCCGTGTTTGTGCGCCACCTCCAGGACAGACAGGCCGAGCGGCGCGTCCACCTCCTTGAGGGTGCCGTCGCGCAAGGCGAATGTCATCTTGGGCATATGCGGTCAGGCCTCTGCATGTTCCGGCGTCTGCGACGGCGTGGTTAGGTGGGCGTGGGCGCGGGCGAGCATGTCTGCTGCCGCCTCGATGTCGGGCGCCGAGGTAAAACGTCCGATACCCACGCGCAAGGTACGTGACGCCTGCTCCGGCGAGAGGCCCATCGCGGCCAGCACGTGGCTGGGCGCCACCTCGGCCGATGAGCAGGCGGAACCGGTGGAGACGCAGAGCGACGGGGCCGCCGCGATGATGTCCAGCGCCCTGGCGCCGGGAAAGCGCAGGCTGAGCGCCCCGGGCGCGGTCGGTGCGTCGCCGGTGGTGATCGCCAGGCCGGGGATGCGCGCGTGCAGCAGGCTGGCCAGGCAGTCGCGATGGGCGCCGATGCGGACGGCGTCCGCGCCCATCCGCTCGGCCGCCAGGCGGCACGCCTCGCCGAAGCCCACCGCCAACGGCGTGGGTATCGTGCCGGACCGCAGGCCGCGTTCCTGGCCGCCGCCGGAGAACAGCGGCGCCAGCCTGGTGCGCGGGCGGCGGCGCACATACAGCGCGCCGATGCCCTTCGGGCCGTACAGCTTGTGGGCGCTGACGGAGGCGAGGTGGACGCCCAGGGCGCCGACATCCATCGGCAGCCGGCCGGCCGCCTGGGCCATGTCCGTGTGCATCAGCGCGCCGGCCGCGCGTGCCAGTGCCGCCACCCCGGCGATGTCCTGCAGCACGCCCGTCTCGTTGTTCGCCGCCATCACGCTGACCAGCAGCGTGGGCGTTTGCAGGGCGTGCCGCAGGGCGTCCATGTCCAGCAGCCCGGTGGAGCCCACGGGCAGGACCACCGGCTCGAAACCCTCGGCGGCCAAGTCCTGCACGCTCGCCAGGACGCATTTGTGCTCGGTGGCCAGGGTGACGATGCGGCGCGGGCCGGAGGCGCCGGCGTGGCGGGCCGCTCCTTTGATGGCGATGTTGTTGGCCTCGGTGGCGCCGGACGTGAGGATGATCTCGCGCGGGTCCGCGCCGAGGAGCGCCGCGATCTGGCCGCGTGCGGCGTGCACGGCGTCCGCCGCCTGCTGGCCCATGGCGTGCTCGGCGCTGTGCGGGTTGCCGAAGCTGGTGGTGAACCAGGGCAGCATGGCGGCAACCACGGCCGGGTCGCACGGCGTGGTGGACTGGTTGTCGAGGTAGATCATCGCGGCAAGTAGCACCTTCTCCGTTGCAAAATCTGCGTCCCGCTGGCGTGCGGTCCGGCCTGATCCTGCGGTCGCGGCCGGCTTGCCTCACGCGGCAACCGGCAGCCTTGCATAGGCCGACGCGAAGCGTTCCACATCGGCCGCCGTGGCATCCCACGGCAGCGACACGCGTATGGCGCAGCCGGCGAGCGCGCCCTGCCCCATCGCCTGCAGCACGTGGCTGGACGCGACCTTGCCGGAGCTGCAGGCGGCACCGGCGGAGACCGCGATGCCGGCCAGGTCCAGCGCGATCACCTGGGTGTCCGCGCGCAGCCCGGGGCGGGCGAGGCAGGTGGTATTCGGCAGGCGCGCGCCGCTGCCCATGACGATCGCGCCGGCCGCGCGCGCCGCCTGCTCCGCACGGTCCCGCAAGGGCGCCAGATGGCTGGCATCGGTTGCGGCCTGCAGGGCGGCGGCGAAACCGGCGATGGCCGGCAGTGCCGGCGTGCCGCCGCGCCGCCCACGCTCCTGCCCGCCGCCCTGCATCTGGGCGGCCAGCACCGTCCCGGGGCGTACCAGAAGGGCGCCCGCGCCCTTGGGGCCGCCGATCTTGTGGCCGGACAGCGCCAGGCTGTCCGCGCCGAGCCCGGCCAGGGTGAAGGCGATGCGCCCGGCCGCCTGGATGGCATCCACGTGCAGGCGGGCGCCGTAGGCGCGGCACAGGGCGGCGGCTTCGGCGATGGGGTGGATCACGCCCGTCTCGTTATTGGCCAGCATGAGGCAGACGAAAGCGGGCGATTCGGCGAGCAGCGCCCGCAAGACGTTGAGATCGGCCTGCCCGCCTGCGGTCACCGGCAGGACGGTGGCACCGGGACAGGCGGCACGCACGGCATCGTGTTCGGTGGCGCCGATGATGATCCGGCGGCCCGGCGAGAGGCTGGCGATGGCCAGCGCGTTGGCTTCCGTGCCGCCGGAGGTGAACACCAGGTCGCCCGGCGCCGCCCCGAAGCGGGAGGCGATTGCGGCCCGGCTATCCTCCAGCGCACGCCGTGCGGCGCGTCCATCCGCGTGCACGGAGGCCGGATTGCCGGCCAGGTCTAAGGCGGCGAGCACGGCTGCGCGGGCTTCGGGACGAAGCTTCTCCGTGGCGTTGGCGTCCAGATATGTCCGCTTCTGCATAGCGGCCATGTGGGCCGGCCCCGGCGAAACGGGAAGATGACACTACGATTTCAGTGTTAACGCACCCCGACCTCTGCCTATATTTGTGACTGGCTTCCAACAGCCGAACGCAAATGCTGGGCAGAGCCCGTCTGGCGCGCGTTTGTAACTTCTGTCCGAGGCGGCGAGGCAGTGCGCGCGCGGCGTCACAAGATCCTGTTTTGAGGTGGGCGCCCTGCCCTGGCGCCGCCTTTGGAAGAACGAAGAAAAGCCATGCCTGAGGTGATGTTCGCCGGCCCTGACGGGCGCCTGGAGGGTCGCTACCACCATAGCAAGGAGAGTGCCGCCCCGCTGGCGCTCATCATGCACCCCCACCCGCTGCACGGCGGCACGATGAACAACCGCATCACCTACACGATGTATCAGAGCTTCCAGAAGCTCGGCTTCAGCGTGATGCGGTTCAACTTCCGCGGTGTGGGCCGCAGCCAGGGCCGCTACGACGGCGGCATAGGCGAGATCGGTGACGCCGCCGCGGCACTGGACTGGATGCAGATGGTCAACCCGAGCCATGGCGGGCTGTGGATCGCCGGCTACTCCTTCGGCGCGTTCGTGGGCATGCAGTTGCTGATGCGCCGCCCCGAGGTGTCCGGCTGGATTTCCGTGGCGCCGCCGGCCAGCCACTATGATTTCGGTTTTCTGGCCCCCTGTCCCTGCGGCGGCTTGCTGGTGCATGGCGACCAGGACGAGCTGGTGCCCGAGCCTTCCGTGCGAAAGCTGGTCGACAAGCTGAACACGCAGAAGAACGTGACGGTGGACTACCGCATCTTCGCCGGCGCCGACCACGTGTTCGCCAACCATGCCGAGCAGGTGGGCGAAGCCACGGAGGACTACGTGAAGAAGGTGCAGGCGCGCAAGACGATGGCGCTAGCCGCGGATTAAGCCCCGGGGGCTCTGTCCTGGCGGCGATCCGTGCTCCGGTAGCAGAAAATCACCGCCAGGCCCACGAAGCGTCGCAACGGCGGCCCTAACGAAATGGGGTCTGGGGCCAAGGCCCCAGCGGGGTTTGGGGCAGGGCCCCAACCTTTCTTCCGCCCCGGCGAATCAGAAAAGTAGCCCGTCCCTCCTGCCCTGCGCCGCCAAAAAGGCGCGTAACCCTTCCCCCCCATCCGCCTCGCCCATCTGCGCCGTCACCGCCACGGCCACGGATGGCGACGCATGCGCCGCCAGCATATCGCGCGCCATGCGCAGACGGTCCCGCAAGCCGCCCAACATGGGCTGCCCGTCCACCCACACCGCATAAGCCGATTGCTGGCCGCTCTCCTTCACCGTCAGCAGCATCCACGGCGCGCCGGCGGGCGTGCGCCAAGCCTCGCTGTCTGCCTCGCCCACCAGCGCCGCCGCGGCAGGGTCGCGCGCGGCGGCAAGTATCCGCGCGGGATTGCTGGCGGCCGGCAGCGCGGTTGCCACGACGCGCAAGGTCGCCTGTCCGCAGCGTATGGTCTGCGTGCTGACGGTGCGCTGCGTCACTGCGCTCTCCGCGTGGCAGGCGGCGGGCATGGCCAGCCTGGGCGCCAGCGCGGCCAGCGCCGGCCCCGGGGCGGCATCGAGTGCCGCCAGGCCGACCGGCCCGGCCAAAGCCGGCAGCAGCACGCACAGGCAGGCCAGCGCGAGCCCGCGCCTGTCATAGGCAGGGAGCGGGCCGGGCGCCGCCGCTTCCAGCGGCGTGTCCTGCCGGAACGGCAACCCGGCCAGGGCCAGCAGCACGATGACGAAGGAGAAGAACACCCAGCCATAGATCAGGTGGTCGGCCGCCCCGGCCTGTGCACTGCCCAGCAGATGCCCCAGCAGCACGATGCCCAGGCCGCGCATGCCGTTCGCCATCACCGGCACCACGCAGGCGACCGCGATGAACGCCGCCCGCCGCCACGGCGAGCGGAAGATGGTCACCGCGTAGAGCACTCCGAAGGCCACCGACGCGATCAGGAAGCGCAGGCCGGCGCAGGCCTCCGCCACGTAGAACACCCCTTCGGGTATGGTGATCTGGAACGCATCCGCCTGGAACGGGATGTCCAGCGCACTCAGGCCGGCCAGGATGAAGCCGGTGGTGAAACGCTGCAGCAGCGGGGTCAGGAACGCGCCGAACGGCACCAGGAAGATCATGTAAAGGAAGGCGGCCGACAGCGACCACCAGAGGCGCCAGCCGAGGCAGGCCACCAGCACCAGCTCGGCGAACGCCACGAGCGCAAGCTGGCGCCCCTCCATCACCCCCAGCCAGTCCGCCGCAAGCCAGACCAGAGCCACCGGCACCGCAAGCAGCGCCGGCGCGGCGGCGGGACGCACGGCGCCGGCGAGCAGCGGACGGCGCTCCCACAGCAGCCAGCCCACGATGGGCAGCACCAGCCAGCAATGGCCGTACGCCGTGCTACGGCTCCACACGCCGACCGCGGCGGCCACCTCCTGATGGAACGCCGCGCACAGCACGACGAGGCCGGCCATGGCCGCCAGCCAGGCAGGACGTGAGGCCGCCGGTATCATCCGACGCCGCGCACCAGGACGGGGCCCAGCACATTGGCCACCGGCAGCGGCAGGCGCTTCCAGGCCGCGATCATCAGCCGGTATTTTGGGTTGAGCGGATTGATCTCCGGGATCGAGTGCCCCGGCGCCAGCTTGAAATAGTACGGCAGCTTCTGCGGCGTGAAACCCCAGTTCTTCTTGAACGAGAACGCGCCGGTGCCCTCCTTGCTGCGGCCGAAATCGAACAGCCTGGCGCCGCGCGCGGCACCGCGCCGCATCACCTCCCAATACAGGAAATCGTTGCCGAAACAGGCACGTGCCGCGCTGGTTCCGCCGCCGTAATAGGGGATCACCTCGTCACGCCAGTAGAAGTTCATCACCGAGGCGACGTCGGTTCCGGCATCGCTGATCGTGACCACGTCGAGCGCATCGCCGAAAGTCTCGGCCAGCAGCCGGAAATACTTGCGCGCGAAGACCGGCGTGCCAAGGTTGCGCACGCTCTGCGCGTAGATCGCGTGCAAGGCATCCACGTCGCGGTCGGTGCGCGCCGCCAGGCCGCGCTCGATCCCCTTGCGCACCACAGCGCGCTGCTTGCGCGGTATAGCCTTCAGGTTCGCCTCGTCATCGGCCACGATCGCCCGGCGGAACGTGACGTATAGGGCGCCACGCGCCTGCCAGCCCTCGTCCAGCCAATCATCCGGCGGGGGCTGCAGGAAACGGAACTCGCAGGAGGTGGCGCCCAGCCTTTCCCGCAGCCCGGACGCGTGATCCGCCAGCGCGCGGGCCGCCTGCGCATCAGCGGCGAGCGGCCCTCCATAGACACAGAACGGCGCGCTGATCAGCGTGTGGCCGAACAGGCGCGTCTTCACCTCCACCAGCGGCAGCACGCCCACTATAGCGCCGTCCTGCTCGGCGGTCAGGTAATGCGCGCGGTGGCCGAACGCGGCCTCGATCACCCGGCGCCACGCCGCCAGATGGAAGAACGTGGCGCCCGGCTGGGCCTGGACGAAACGGTCCCAGGCGGTGGTGTCATGGCCTAGCGGTCTTATCGAAATCATCTGATCGAATCAGCCTGAGGAAGGAAGCGGTTCTTTTTCGGAAAAAAAACCAAAAAACTTTTGCTGCTTCGCCTGCGGCGGCAATCGGAGCCGCGGGATGGTCGGGTACGTTGCATCAAACGCTCTAGTTCGGACGGCTTGTTTCACCTTGCATCAGCTCGCGGCCGAACACCTCGTCCACCCGGTCCCAGGCGAAATCGCGCAGCAGGTTTTCGATACGCCCGGCCGTGCGGCCGATGTTCACGTAATGGCGGAACTTCGCCATCCGTGGCGCAGCATTCTGGCGAGGCTGGCCGGGATCGATCTCCCAGGGATGGGTGTAGAACATGCCGCGCTGCGTGCGGTTGACACGGCGCAGCCCGGCACGGAACAGCGCGTAAGGCAACAGGCGGAAATAACCGCCGCCCGCACAGGGAAAATTGCGTCCGCCCGCGCGGACGGTGGTCATCGGTATTTCCAGCAGCCGCCCGTCTGCCACCCAATACGGCGTGCGCGGCGCGTCGGGCATGCCGTACAGATCGTGCCTGATCGGGTAGACGCTGGAACTGTAACGATGCCCCTCCTCGGCCAGTATGCCGAACGCCCAAGGGTTGCGGGTGTTTATCGAAAAAGTCGGCGCGCGGTAGCCCACCACCTGCACCCCGCCCACATCCTCCAGCAGCCGTCGCGCTCGCCCGACATCCGCGCGGAATGCGTCGAGCGTCTGCTCGTGCGCAAGCCGGTGCTCGAAGCCGTGGCTGGCAAGTTCGTGCCCGCCTGCCACGATACGGCGCACCAGCGCCGGATGCCGGTCGGCGACCCAGCCCAGGGTGAAGAACGTGGCGCGCACGCCGGCGGCCTCGAACATCGCCAGGAAGCGGTCCGTGTTGGCCTCTACCCGCCGTTCCAGCCCGTCCCAATCCGCGCGCGATATGGTGCCGGCAAACGCCTGCACCTGGAACCAGTCCTCCACGTCCACCGTCATGGCATTGAGATGCGTGGTGGCCGAAGCCTCGCCGAGCCAATCCTGTACCTGCATCAGAACTTTTTCACCGCCCCGATCGTGATGGTGGATTCGTCCGGGCTCTGGCCGTTATAGCCGGTGGCGGCAAAGCTGGAACCACCGACGGTGTAACTGCCGCCGAAACGCAAATACGCGCTGACCTGACGCGGAAACGTTTTCTCTATCCCCGCCGAGACGCTTATCACGTCGCCATTGTTGGACGCGACCAGGCCCGTCTGGTTGTTGCCGTATTGCAGGAACCCGGTCAGGCTCAGCGTGTCGGACAGCAGATGGCGCTCGCTGATATTGGCGAAGATGCCGCTGGTGGTGACAGGTGCCAGGTCGCCGACCTGCCGGCCCACCGGATCGCTCGTCTGCCTGTTCACCGACAGGGTCACCGTGTCGAAATCGCCGAGATAGGTGGCCGACGCGTCCAGCCGGTGCAGCCGCTGCAAATTCTGGTTGGCGCCGAAGAAATTGCTGGTGGACAGCAGCGGCGCGGCCTGCAGCGCAGAGGCGGCGACGCCCGTCTCGCCGTCCGCCCCGTCCAGCAGCGCGTTGGTCTGGTCCTGGTCGAAGGTGGTGATGCTTTCGGAATAGCCGCCGAACACCCGTATGCGCGGCGCGGCCTGCACGGAAGCCTGGGCGAAGATCGAGCCGAACCCGTCCGTGTAGCGATATTCCAGCGTGGCCGAGCTGTTCTGTGCGAAGGTGAGCTTCACCCCGCCGGAGCCCACGGCGCCTACATAGGCGTAGCCGCTCCTGGGGTAGTCCAGGCTCTCGTAACCCGCCTCGCCCAGCAGCGTCACCCTGCGGTTCAGCGCGTAGCTTACGTCATCCGTGGCCAGCACCCGCCTTCCGCCCGCCAGCGCGCCGGCGCCGGTGTAGTAATTCGCGTCTATCCCCGCCCGGTCCAGCAGCCTGCCGTAATTCTCGCCCGTGGTGAAATTGGCGTAGGCGCGCTCCGTGCCCTGTTCCGAACTGCCGTACGCGCCCAGGCCCTGCTCGTACTGCGCCTGCAGTAATTGCGATTGACCGAGACCGGACTGGCCCAGCGTGTTCAACGACCCCGGGGTGTCGGTGGCGCTGTAGCTGTAGCTCACGCCCGCCTGCGCCGTGCCGGTGCCGCCGAACGTGCGCGTCACATAGGGCGAGACGGAAAAGCTGCTGACTGTTTCGCGCTCGGCCGGCGAGAGCGTGACCGTGGTGGCAGGCCCCAGCCCGCCGAACACCGATTGCTGGCTGATCGAGCCCCGCGCGTCGAAAAACAGCCAGCCCGGCAGCAGCGTGGCCGTAACGTTCCCGCTGCCCTGCTCCTCCAATTGCGAGAAGCTGGTGTGCTCGGCGTAGATCTGCGCGATCGGATGGTAATCGACATTCACCTGCAGGCGCTGCGAGGTGTCGGTGATCACGATGCCCGGCTGGAAGGCGGTGATGAAATCGCCGCCGGCCGCGCGCGCGCCTGATCCTGCCACGGCGCCGGCATTGTCGGTGTATTCCTCGGACGCCCCGAACTGGCCGGTTATCTGCAAGTTGGGCGCGGACACGCCGGGCGCGCTGGCCGGCGCGTCACCATAGGCGTTCAGCAGGTGCTCGCGCAGGTCGGACATCGAGGAGTCTATGCCGGTGCGCGGCAGTGCGGCGTCGGTCGCGGGCGGGGGCGTGGGGGTATCGGCTTCCTGGGCGCGTGCTTGCGTTGCGAATGCGACGAGCAAGAAAGCAAGGCCTTCTTTTCTGAAGAAAAGAAGCAAAAGACTTTTGCTCCGCTGTCGCGGACTCACCGGCAGGGTCCGCGACAGCGCAGACAAAAGTTTTTTGCTTCTTTTTTGCAAAAAAGAAGGCCTTGCTTTCTCCTTGTACACAATACGCTTAGTCCGGTCGCTGCGGCGGCGGCGCGTTCGGCTTGGCGTAATACTCGCCGGTATAGCTGTACGCCCCGAAAGAGGACCGGTTACGCCCCGCCTGCTTGTTCAGCAGCAGCACCACCTTCGGGCACGCCTTGATCATCTCGAGCGCGGCTTCCAGCTCGTTGCGCTGCGTGCGCCCGGCTTCCACCACCATCATGATCTGCGAGGCAGTCGGCGCCAGTACGCTGGGATCGGACGTCGCCAGCAACGGGCCGGTGTCGATCACCACGGTGGAGCTGGCGAACCGGCGTGCCAGTTGCTCGGCGGCACTGGGCAAAGGCTGGCTGCGCTCGCCGGGTTCCAGCCCGGCCAGCGTGTCGCCTAACGGCAGGATGAACAGGCCGGGCACAGGGGTCGCCACCACCATGCGCTCCGGCTGCAGGCTGTCATCCGCCGCCAGGTCCAGCAACCCGGGCGCGCCGGCCAGGCCGATCAGCTCGGACAGGCAGCGCACCTTGGCGTCCGCATCCACCAGCAGCACGGACCGCGATCCGGTGCGCGCCAGCGAGGCCGCCATGTTCAGCGCGGCGAAGCTCTTGCCCTCCGCCGGACGCGTGCTGGTCACCAGCACCATGTTGCCGCAGCGCTCGCCCGCGGCGATCGAGCCCTTCACCACCGTGTGCAGCCGGCTGGCGGCAATGCGGAACTCGTCACCCAGCCGGGTGCGGCCCTCGGTCTCTATGATCAGCCCGGCGCGTGCCATGTCGGCCAGCGTGCGCGGCGGCGGGCCCTCGGTGATCTGGGGATTGTGCAGGTCCATGTCAGATACGCTGCGTGTAGTGGAGCAGCACACCGCCCAGCACGACCACCAGCAGGCCTATCGCCGAGCCGAACACCGCGGCGTGGCGCAGGCGCATGGCGATGGTGGGCGGCAGTGCCGCCAGGGAGATGGCGCCTATCACCGGACGGCCCATGGCGCGCAGGTCGATGATGCTGTGGAAGGATTGGTCCAGCGTCATCATCGCCGCCACTACGCCCACGCCCGCCGCCAGGCCGGCCAGCAGCACGCCGATCGAGAGCACGACGCGGGCCGGCGCCACCGGGGTCTGCGGCACCTGCGGCGGGTCGATGATCACCATCTTCACGTTGCTCGCGCGCACCTGTGCGGCGGTGGCGATGCGCATGCCCTCGCGCCTGGCCAGCAGCTCGTCATAGTTCTTGCGCAGCACATCATAGTCGCGGTTCAGGTCGACGTATTTGGCTTCCAGCCCCGGCACGTTCTGCGCGATCGTCTGCAGCCTGTCGCGCTCCGCCGTGGCGTCCTGCAACTGCCGCTTCAGGCTCTCGATCAGCGCCTGGTTCTCCACGTTCTTCAGCGTCAGCTGCTCGAACACCGGGTTGGAGATGGACTTGCCGCCGAAGCTCGGCGCCGCCTCGCCACTGCCGCCGTGGCGCAACTTCTCCACCGTGCGCTTCTGCGTCACCACCTCGGGGTAGGCGTCGGTATAGACCTGCTGCAGCTCGCGCAATTTGGCTTCCGCGGCGCGCAGCTCGCTATGCGGCTCCACGCCGCCATTGCTCGCCGCCTCCGTCGTCACCGTGGGCGCCGTCGTGGCGAGCTGCTTGGCCAGCAGCGCACCGTGCGATTTCGCATCGATCAACTGGCCACCGAGCGCGGTCACCTGCGCCTTGGCCTGCTCCAGCCGGTTCACGCCGCCATCGCCCGGCAACACGTCCACGTATTGGCGCCGGAAATCGGCGCGCGCCCGCTCGGCCGCGGTCAGCTGTTTCTCGTAGCTGGCGATCTGCTCGTCCAGGAAGGTGCTGGCCTTCTCCATGTCGTCGCGGTTGTCGCCGGCGCGGTTCTCGATGTAGCTGGCAAGCACCGCCTGCACCACGTCGTACGCCAGCTGCCGGTCCGGATTGCGGAACGCGATCGAGAAGATGTTGCGCGTCTGCGCGTTCACCTTGATCGTGTTGCCCAGCCGGTTGACCATCTGCTCGAGGTCGGTGGCCGTCTTGGTGTCCAGCTGCAGGTCCGTCTTGGCGATGATCTTCTCCAGGTTCGGCCGGGACAGCAGCATGTGCTGCAGCAGGTCGATCTGGTCGCTCATCGAACTGTCCGCCGCGATGCCGCGCAGCAGCGGCGTCAGCACCGCGTCCGCATCGATATAGACGCGCGCGCTGGCCTCGTACTGGTTTGGCAGGCTGGCCACCCCGATCCAGCCGGCGATGCACAGCACCCACGCAGCGGCCACACCCCACCAGCGGCGGCGCCACGCCAGCGCGCCATAGCGCGAAACGAGATCGGGAAGGGCGTCCATGTGACTGCCTCTATAAGGTCCGGGCTAAAATTGAACGAACGGGCCGGCTGCCGCGCATGGCCGCCGAGGCAGGCGGAAAAGGCCTGCCACCTCAGAAAAAGCTTTGTGGAATGATCAGCGTGTCGCCCGGCCGCATCATCACGTTCTGGCTGATGTCGCCGTCCTTTATCAGGTCGGACAGATGCACCCGTATCCGTTTCTCCGTGGCGCCCTCGCGGCGCACGATGATGGCGCGGTTACCGGCGGCGAACTTGGTCAGCCCCTTGGTCGCGATCATCACGTCCAGCAGGCTCATGTTCTCGCGGTACGGTATCGCCTGCGGGTCCGTCGCCTCCCCGATCACGCGCACCTGCCGGTCCGAGGGGCCCTGGAAGCTGTGCACCATTACGGTGACATTCGGATCGTTGACAAACTTCTTCAGGCTCTCGGCGATGTCGTGGCCCAGTTCGGTAGGCGTCTTGCCGGCCGCCACCACGTCGGGCACCAGCGGCACGGAAATGCGGCCGTCCGGGCGCACCGGCAGGTCCGTCACCGAAAGCGGCGGCGCCTGGTAGACGAAGATGGACAGCACGTCGCCCGGGCCGATCACGTATTGCCCGGCCGCCTCCGGCTCCGTGGCTGCCACCGGTGCGGATGACGGAGCCGCCAGGCAGGGGCTGCAACCGACGGCAAGGATGCCAAGCACGGCCGCGAGCCGGACCGCCAGGCTGGTAGGCGCGGAAGGGATCGAACCCCCAACCTCTGCTGAGTAGAAGCAGCGCTCTGCCATTGAGCTACACGCCTTCTGCCACGCGCGACGGGGCGGCCCCCATGGGCCAGGTTCGCGCTGCGGCGGTTAATCCGTTACGAGGCGTATCTAAAACAGCACCTGATCACCGGCAAGTGTTTTAATTTAGTCGGAACCCTGCCCCGCCCTTGTATACAAGGCGCCAAAGCCCGGCACATTGCAACAATTACGCGAAACGTGGCCGAAGTGCCGCAACCCAGGCATGAACCGGCACGCGTATAGTTCAACACGCGCCCGTGATACGCTACAAGCAACAAAACAATCCTCCCGGGAGGGCATCTTCCATGCGCAAGGCCTTGATGATCGCGCTGCCCGTGTTCGCGGTGGCGGCTGCCGGCGCCGGCTACTACGCGCTCGCCCATAGCGACCCGGTGAAATCGGCAAAGCGGCTGATGGCGCGCTCGAACATGACGGGCGCCGAACAATATCTGCGCCGGGCGGTGGCGCGCCATCCAGACAACCCGGAAGCCGCCTTCCTGCTCGGCAAGGTCGATCTTTCGCTGGGCAACCCGGAAGCCGCCGAGCTGGAACTGCGCCGCGCCCGCGCAAAAGGCTACAGCCCCGCGGCCATCGTGCTGCCCCTGGGCCAGGCCTATCTGCAGCAGCGCCACTTCACCGAAACGCTGCGGGATTTCAGCGTCGATTCAGCACCGCCCGGGGCCCGCGCGGATACGCTCACCATCAGGGCGGCCGCCCAGCTCTCCCTGGGCGACACGCCGGGCGCACGCGCCACCAGCGCGCAGGCCGAAGCCGCAGCCCCGGCCGAGCGCGAAGTCCTGCTCACCGCGGCCCGCATCGCGCTGGCCGCAGACGACCTGGACGGCGCGTCGGAGCGCATCGGCAAGGTGCTCAAGGCCGAGCCGAACCAGCCGGAGGCCGTGCTGCTGACAGCCGAGATCGCCATGCGCCGCAACGACGCGCCCGCCGCCCTGGCCGCCGCCCAGCAGATACTCGCCGCCAATCCCAACCGGCAGGACGCGCGCATGATCGAGGCGCGTTCGCTGGCCGCGCTGAACCGCACCGAAGCCGCCCGCGCGTCGGTGGAAAAAGTGCTGCACGGATCTCCGAAGAATGTCGGCGCCAACTACCTCGAAGCGATGATGGCGATCCAGATGGGTGACTACCCCGCCGCCGACGCCGCACTCACCAACATCGCCACCGTCGTCAGCCAGCTGCCGCGCGGCTTCTATTTCCTGGCCGTGACCAAACTGGGCATGAACCAGCCGGCGCAGGCCGAGGAAGCCGCCACCAAGTTCCTCTCCAAATACCCCGACGACCCTGGCGGGCTGAAGCTGATGGCCTTCATCGACCTGGCCCGCCAGCATCCAGACCGCGTGCTGGCGCTGCTGCGCGACAGCAAGCTCGCCACCCACCCTGACGCGGACACGCTGGACCTGCAGGGACGCGCGCTTGCCATGACAGGTGACGTGCGCGACGCGAAAAAAAGCTTCGAGGACGCGAGCACGCTGGCGCCGAAGGACGTGCAGATACGCAACCGCCTCGCCGCCGCCGAGCTGAGCATGGGCGATTCCACCGGGGCGGAAGCCGAGCTGAAGCGCTCGCTGGCGATCTCGCCGAACCAGCGCCTTGCCGGCGAGGCGATCGTGCAGGCCGACCTGGCGCGTGGCGACATCCCCACCGCCATCGCCGACGTGGAACGCCTGCGCCAGCGCATCGGCGACGCCGAGGAGGTGGGCGTGCTCGCCGCCCAGGTGCGCATCGCCGGGCTGGACATGGACGCCGCCGAAAAGCAGCTGCGCGACGTGCTGGCCCGCTTTCCGGACAGCCGCCCCGCCAAGCTGAACCTGGTGCGCATCTACGGCCTGCGCGGTGACGCCGCCGCCGCCGAGAAGCTGCTGGAGGACATGCTGCGCCACCATCCCGACGACGAGGGTGCGCTGGACGTCCTGCTGCCCGCCCTGTTCGCCAGCAAGCAGGTGGACCGCGCGGTGGCGGTGGCCGAGGCCGCGCACGAGGCTGCACCCGACAACCCAGGCATCACCGCGGCCCTCGCCGGCACCTATGTGCGCGCCCGCCAGACCGCACGCGCCGTGGCGCTGCTGGACCGTGCGAGCGCCGAGAACAACCCGCAGCTGGACGTGCTGCGCGCCCGCGTGCTGGCCGCGGACGGCAAGCCCGACCTGGCCGAACAGGCCTATCGCGCCGCCATACGCCAGGTGCCCGGCAATCTGCGCGCACGCACGGATCTGGCGGGCCTGCTGGTGGCCGCCAAACGCTACGACGATGCGCGCGGGGTGCTGCGCGAAGGCCTGGAGAAGTCGCCCGGCAACGAGGGCCTGCTCGGCGCCCTGGTGGGCGTGGACCTGCGTGAACACGGCATCCAGGCGGCGCTGGCGAGTGCGGCTGCGCTGCGCGCCGATCCGCAGAACCAGCCGGGCGCCGATGCGCTCGCCGGTGACGCCTGGCTGACACAGGGCGACCCGAAGCAGGCGGCCGCCGCGTTCCTGGCCGCCTACAAGGCCGCACCTTCGGGTGAACTCGCGACCAAAGCCGCCCGCGCCCTGTCGCACAGCGGCGCCGGCGACCAGGCGATCACGCTGCTGTCGGCCTGGGTGGACCGGCACCCGGACGACGTCCCGGCGCAATCCGTGCTGAGTTCGCTGGATCTGGACGCGGGCAAGCTGGACGACGCCGAACAGCACCTCAACGCCGTGCTCGCCGTGCGCCATACCGATCCGTCCTCGCTGAACAACCTGGCGTGGATCAAGCAGCAGCAGGGTGACAACGCGGCCGCCAAAAGCCTGGCCGAGCGCGCCTATTTCCAGGCCCCGAACCCGGACGTGGCGGACACGCTGGGCTGGATACTGGCCAAGCAGGGTGACACGCCCACAGCGCTGCCTTTGCTGTCCGAGGCGGTGACGAACCTGCCCGAAGGCAAGCCGGGCTCGCCCGAGGCGGTGGCGCACGCCTCTGCCGCCTACCATTACGGCTTCGCGCTGAACGCCAGCGGCCGCACGGCGGATGCTCGCGTGCAGCTTCAGGCGGCTGTTGCGTCGCCTGTGGATTTTTCCGGCAAGGCGGATGCGCAGAAATTGTTGTCGTCGTTGAAGTGAAGGAAGCAAGCAGTCCTTTTTTGAAAAAAAGGACCAAAAAACTTTTGTTTCCCCGCATCTGCAGCAGTCGGTCCTATCAGGAAACACCGAAGCCGTTCAGAAGCGGGGAGCAAAAGTTTTTTGCTTCTTTTTTTCAAAAAAGATGGCCTTGCTTGCCTTGCTAAACCTCCTGGTTTTCACAACGCTTTTCCCGAATGCCGCGCAGCCCAACCACGGCGTCTTCGTTGAAAACCGCCTGCGCCACCTGTTGTCCACCGGCCAGGCCCGCGCCACCGTGCTCGCGCCGGTCGCCTGGTTCCCCGGCCGAAGCGTGGCCGCGCCGGCGGAAGAACGCCGGCACGGCCTGCGCGTGCTGCACCCGAGCTGGCTGTCCGTCCCCGCGATAGGCATGCGCGCCGCACCCTGGCTGCTCTACCAGGCCGCCGCCCGCACGCTCGCCGGCTTGCTGGCCCAGGGCGAGCGGTTCGACGCCATCGATGCGCACTATTTCTACCCGGACGGCGTGGCTGCCATACGGCTGGGCCGCCGTTTCGGCCTGCCCGTGGTGATCACCGCGCGCGGCTCGGACATCACCCAGTTCCCGGACTACCCCGCGCCGCGCCGCATGATCCTGCAGGCAGCGCGCGAGGCCGCCGCAGTGATCACCGTCAGCGGCGGACTGCGGGATGCGCTGGTGGCGCTCGGCGCCGAGCCGGGCAAGATCACCGTCCTGCGCAACGGCGTGGACCTGGCGATGTTCCGCCCGGTGGACCGCGAAGCGGCACGGCGGACGCTCGGGATCGCAGGCCGCACGCTCGTCTCGGTGGGCGCGCTCATTCCGCGCAAGGGCCACGACCTGACGATCGAGGCGCTCACCCGGCTGCCAGGCTGGCGCCTGGTGCTCGCCGGCCAGGGCCCGGAGCGCGGTCGCCTTGAGGCCCTCGCCGCCAGCCTGGGCGTGGCGGACCGGGTGCAAATGCTCGGCGCCGTCCCGCATGCGGAACTGGCCGGGCTGTACAGCGCCGCGGACCTCTCCGTGCTGTCCTCCTCACGCGAAGGCTGGGCGAACGTCCTGCTTGAATCGATGGCTTGCGGCACTGCCGTGGTGGCCAGTCCCATCCCGGGCAACCCGGAGGTCGTGGCCTCTCCCGAGGCGGGCTTCATCGCGGAGACTCGTTCCGCAGACGCGATCGCCGCCTGCGTGCGCCAGTGGGAAGCAGATCCGATCGCACGCACCGCCACACGGGCCTATGCGGAGGGCTTCAGCTGGGACGAGACCAGCGCCGGTCAGCTGGCCATCTTCGAAAAGGCCAAGCGCCCTACCCCTGACCCCACGCGTCTGTCTGACCACTGAGCCGCGCCCCCACCGAATGGGGTCTGGGGCCGAGGCCCCAGCGGGGTTTGGGGCAGAGCCCCATTCTTCCTGTCACTTCGCCCACTCCCCATCAGCCCACTGACGGGGAGAAGCCGAAGGACCCTTAGCGCTTGGGTTCTTTGCCGCCGCCGCCATGCGGGGCTGCCGCGGCGGGACGCGGTGCCGGCGCACGCGGTGCAGCGGCGGGCCTGGGCGCGAAACCGCCCGGACGCACGGCCTGGGCGGGACGGGCTTCGTGGACAGGCGCCCGCGCCGCAGATGGCGCGTGTTCCGTCCGCTGGGCCGTATTCGCCCGCTCGGCGTGGGTGTTCGCGCGCTCGCCGGCATTGTTGGCACGCTCGCCAGCCGTGTTCGCGCGTTCGCCATGCGTGTTGGCACGCTCTGCCGCGGTGTTCGCCCGCGTCTGGTTGGCGTTCGCCCGCGTCTCGGCCGCGTTTGCGCGCGTCTCCGCCGCGTTAGCACGCGTCTCCGCCGCATTGGCGCGCACCACGCCCGGGCCGGTGAACTGGCCGGGACGTTGCGCCGCCGCAACGGCAGGGGCGCCGTGGTTGGTGGAGAAACGCTGGCCCGGATCGGCCGCGGCAAGCTGCGTGTGGCGCGCCTGCTCGGCCGTTGGCGGCACGTGCTGCTCGTGCTGGAACGCCACTTCCTGCGGCGTGGGGCGCGCGGCAATGCCGCCAGGGCCGTTGAAGCTGACGCGGGTGACGTTGTTGTTGATGACGGTGTTGTTCACATAGGTGTTGTGCACGCCGCCGAAGATGCCGACATTCCCGCCGAACGCCGCGGTGTTGTAGAAGAATCCGCCGCCGCGCCACTCACCGCCGCCGAAGCCCACGCCACCATAGCCGAAGCCGTAATTGATGCCGCCGTAGAAGCCGACATGCGGCCCCCAATAGCCCGCGTTGAATCCGTACACGCCGCCCGTGTAGCCCCAATAGCCGGGCGTCCACAGCAGGCCCACGCTCGGCGGCTGCACCCACACGCCGGGCACCCAGTAATAGCCGGCCTCGCCATAGTTCCAGTAGCCGGGCGTGAAGATGTAGCCAGGGCCGGGCAGCGGCGGCGGCGCGTATACCGGCAGCGGCGGCGGTGCGACGGTGATGTTCAGGCCGATGCCGATCTGCGCGCTTGCGCGCGTGGGCGCCAGCGTGATCGGCGCCGCAACCAGGGACAGCGCCAGGGCGGATGCCAGCACGGGACTCCAGGTGGACGTTCTCAGGGCAGTTCGAAACGCGCGCATTGTCGTATCCTTGTCGATATCACCCGAAATTGGGGCGGGGTCTGTCTTGTTACAATGCGGCTCAACCAGGGGAAATGTGTCATAATGCCGCGTTCGTATCAGGACGTTACGCACCAGGTCACCTATCCCGGTTCGCCTCGTTCTTGGGCTGGTTAGTCGCAATAAGCAACAAAGTCGCCTCGTTCGACTTCCGCTACGATCACGATCCTGTGACCGCACTGGCGGGCCTTACCTTGGACAGCAGGCGTCCTGCAAGGCCCGTCACCTCGGCACGCTCGCCAGGACGCAGGTAGGCGGCCCAGACCACCGCCAGGAAGCCCGCGAACAGCAGGCAGTCCAGTGCCAGCCCTGCCACTCCGCCGCGCCACGGGTTGGCCGCCTGCAGCCACAGGCAGGCGCCGGACAAAAGCAGAATGAATGTCAGCGGCCAGGGGTGCATGGCCACGCGATGCTGCCGCCAGGCGCCGGCCCAGCACACCGCGCAATAGACGGCCCAGGTGCCGAACGTGGCCCAGGCCGCGCCCCAGATGCCGTAGCCCGGAATCAGGGCCGCGTTCAGCGCCAGGTTCAGCACCGCGCTTCCTACCGCCACGCGTCCCACATTGCCGGATCCCGCGCCGATCAGCAGCATCGAGTTGAAGAAGTCGCCGACCTCCCGGATGAAGTAGCCGAACACCAGTAGCGGCAGAAGCAGCGCCGGCGGGTCGTAACTGACAGGCACCATCAGCACCAGCACGTCCCGCCCGAACAACGATATGCCAATCGCGCCCGCGCCGAGCACAAGCACCAGCCAACGCCCGACCTGCACGAAGCGCTCCTGCCAGCCCTCGTCCGACGCCAGGCTGTAGAACGACACGCCCCAGACCTTGTTGAAACTGTCGCCGAAGATGGTGCTGATCAGGAACGCGAAGTTATAGGCCAGCGCGTACACGCCCACCTCCGCCCGGCTGACATGGGCCAGGAACAGCCGATCGGAAAAATGTATGCCGAAATAGCACGCGGCGGAGACGACGAGTGGGCCGCCGAAGCGTACGAGCGCCCGCGCCAGGTCCGGCCGCCATGCCGTGCCGACCTGGCGTATCGTACGCACGCCAAGGAAAATCGAGCAGAAGAACACAACGATCAGCTTGCTCAGCACGAAACCCGCCACGCCCAGCCGCGCCACGCCGATCAGCAGAATGTTGAGCGTAAGCGAAACGACGAGCACCGACGTCGTGTAGGTCAGGTAGAAGCGCACGCGGTTCTGCATGCGCTCGTAAATCAGGACGATCTCCACGATGCTGCTGAAGAACATCGCCGCAAAGGCCAGCCGCAGGACGCCTACCTTGGCACCCAGGTTGATCGCCGACGCGATCGGCCCCGCCGCCGCGATCGCCAGCAGCGCCACGACCCCCGACAGCACGATCGTGCAGATCAGCGTGGTGGACATCGTCGCACGCCGGATCGCCGGGTCGGGCCGGTCATTGGCGATGCGCGTGAGCGCCGGGCCGAAACTCTGTATGCCGAAGCTTATGCTGACCAGGGTGATCGCCAACTCGATCAGGTTCGCGGCGCCGTATTCCTCGGTAGAGAGGTAACGGGCATAGAACGGTATCATGACGAAACCGATTGCCTTGGCCGCCAGGTTGCCCGCAAGATACAGCGTGGAATTGCGCACGAGGTCCTGCGCCGGTGGTGCCTCGGCATCCGGAATGATGGACACGTCCATATCTGCAGCCATCCGCCCCGTCCCACGCCAGACCGCCCTCATCATACACGACGAAGACCAGGCAGTCTCCACATCCGCACAGGCGGTGCAGAAACAACGCGCCAACGTCGCCGAAAGCGCCCGCCTCGCCACGCCGCGACAGCACACACAACAGCTTTTTGCTTCTCTTTTCTCGAAAAGACGGTCTTTCTTCGTTCAGTGGAACGAAATTGTAGATCTCGTCAGACCATGTCCCGCCACATCGCCGAGAACCGCTGCGCCACCGCCTCCGGCGAGCAGTGCGACACCACGAACTCCCGCGCGGCCGCACCCAGGCGCGTCCGCTGCGCCACATCCAGCGCAACCTCTCCGATTGCCCGACGCAAGGCCTCCGCGTCGCCGGCCGGCACCAGCCGGCAGGTCTGCCCGTCCCGCACATAGTCGGCCAGCCCCTCCGTCCGGCTGACGACCACCGCCTTGGCGCTGGACATCGCCTCCAGCAGCGTGGTGACGCCGCCCGCATGCACCGAGGGCCGCAGCGGCAGCACGACGCACAGCGCCCCGGCGATCAAGTCCCGATACTCGCGCGTGCTCAGGCTGTGCGAGACGATGCTGACATGAGGCAGCGCCGGGTCCGCCTGCACCAGCCGGCTGCGTATGATCACGCGCCGGCCAAGTCCTGCACAGGCTGCCAGCAACGTCGCGTAGTCGCGCGAGGTGTCGTCGCCAACCGCGAGGACATAGCCGTCCGGCCGGTCCGCAGTTGCGGCGTAGAAATCCGGGTAGGTGCTGGTCAGCACGGCCCCCACGCGGCCGGGCGGCGCGCCCAATGCGAGCAGACCGGGGATCTGCGCCGAGCCCAGCGGCAGCAGCCGGTCCGCCCGAGGCAGCACCAGCCGCAAGATTTCGGTGCGCAGCCGCCAGCCGCCCGCCACGCCCACATCGTAGATCACCACCCGCCCGCGGAACCGCAGCAACCGGCGCAGCAGCAGGATCACCAGCGCGCTCGATTCGAAGAAGCAGATGACCAGGTCCGTCCGGCGGTGGAACAGCAGCACGCGCAGGGCGCGCACCGGATCGATTGCGCCCAACACGCCATGCGCGCGCGCCAGCGGGTTCCACGGGCGTCGCATCACGTCCAGCCTGGTGGTGCACCAGCCCTCTTGCGCCAGTATGCGGTAGGTTTTTTCCAGGTCGGGCTCGTCCGGATCGGGCGGGTCGGTCCAGGGCGCCCAGCGATCGTGCGGCGGCAGGATGATGGCGTGCATGAGCAGGCTCAGGCCAGGGGTCCCACGGACAGCACGACATCCTTGGAGTTGTAGCGCCGCGGCAGCGCCGCGGTGAAGTCCGCGGCCGGCACGGTGACCAGCCGGTCCGAACCGAATTCCGGCAGGATATGTATCTGATATCCGGCCTCCAGCGCCAGTTCAGCCAGCAGACCGCCCAGGACGGTGGCCTCCGGCAGCACCTCGATCAGCAGGCTTGGCCTGGCTGCCACCAGCATGTCGCGTATGTCGGACAACAGCGCCGCCTCGATCCCCTCGGCGTCGATCTTGATCAGGTCCCTGCCGTGCGCCAGCGTTCGGATGCCAAGGCCGGGCACGCTGATCCGGCCGCGGCTGGCACGGAATTCGACTTCCACGCCGTCCACCAGGTGAGCGCCGACCCCCACTGCCCTGCCCTCGTCCGGCAGGTTCAGCACCACCTCGCGGGCCTCGCCCGGCACCACGGCGGCCTGCAGGATTTCCACGCCGGTGACACCGTTGCGCGCCAGGTTGGCGCGCAGCGTGGCCGCCACCGCAGGCACCGGCTCCACCACGGTGTAGGCGCCCCGCGTGGCACGCCCGCCTACCACGGTGAACAGGCCGAGATTGCCGCCCACCTCCAGCACCGAGGACGCCCGGCCGCACAACTCCGCCCACACCCGGGCGACCGTGCCCTCGTAGCCGCGCACCCCAAACCAGAACAGCGCGTCGGCCACCATGGAATCGGAAGGTTCGAAACTGAGGTCGGGCCGGTCCAGCGGGCGTATCTCGCTCAGCCGCGAGGCCAGCGAACTGCCATGCGCACGAGCCGCCTGTTTCAGGACCAGCGTGGCGGCCAGGCGCAGCGGGTTGCGCCGGTCCAGGCTGACGATCGCCTGGCGGAACGGCCGGTAGGCGGAAAGCGGCAGGCTCCGGAGCAATCTGTCGATCATGGAAAATCCCGGTTTCCGTGCCAGGCAAAGCACATATGTCCCGCATAAGCGAGGCCGGCGGTCCCGCGCTGATGGCCGCACCGCCTGCCCATCAGGCAGTGTGCTGCAACAGCGCCTCCTCGTTATTCACCGACCACAGATCCACCTTGCTAGAGGCAAGCCTGGTTGAGACCGCCTGCGCCACAACACGCCGGCAGCGTGACAGCAGCGCCACCAAAACATAGACCAGCTCAAAATACCCCATGCTCAACGCCGCCCCGGTCACCAGGTAGATCACCAGGCTCACCTGCGACAGCCGCGCCAGGTCGCGCGCCCAGGCAAGCTCCGGCCGCCCCCGCGTGGCCCGAACGATCCACCGACAGTTCCACAGGGACACTCCGATCACGCTGAGGAACAGGAACAGCCCGACAAAGCCCAGATCGCCGAGTATCTCGAAATAGATACTGTGCGCGGCATGCGGGAACACGTCGGGCGGCGGCGTGGTGACGAAATCCACCGTCGGCAGCAGCGGCTTGTAGGTGTTCCACACGGCCAGATGCTGCACCGCGTGCGGGCCGCCGCCGAACAGCGGGTGATCGAACGCGATCAGCAGGCTCATCTTCCACGCCACCACCCGTCCCATGAACGAGCCGTCATTGTCGGCGTCCTTGATCGTGCTCAGCCGCTCGAACCACGCGTCAGGCGCCAGCAGGTAGATCAGCACGCCGGCCGCCGCGATCGCCGCCAGGCTGGCCAACTTGTTGCGCCCGTTCTTCACCACGAAACCGCCCAGCACCATCAGCCCGACAAAGCCGCCGCGCGAGAACGTCATGATGACGGTGATCACCGCCAGCCCCGCCGCCGCAAGCAGCGCCATCCTGACCGCGCGCACCGCGGAGTAGCGGGCCAGATAGAACATCAGCGGAATGATCATCAGCAGCGCGGTCGCCAGCGAGTTGTTGTCGCCGACACTGCCGGACCCGATGATCTTGTGCCCGCCCACGGTCAGTATGGAAATCAGGCCCTCCTTGACGGCCAGAAAGCCCAAGGAGAGCACCACCGTCAGCACCAGCAGGTGTATGCGGTGCCGCGTCGTCATCACCGCGGTGATGATGAAGGCGAGCACGATCTCCTTGATCAGCTTCTCGTACAGGTCGGTGCCTTCGTCGCTGGGCGCCAGCGACATGATCCAGGAGATCGTGGCCGAGAGGCCCAGCAGCAGAAGCAGCACCAGGACCGTGTCGAGATAGGCGTCCTTCTTCTCGCGGCTGATGAACATCAGGCAAACCGTCGTCAGCGCCACGATCTTGTTGAACGGCACGCCCGCCATGAAGCCGTTCAGCAGCTCATTCGGCGACAGCAACGCCACCCACACCCACAACAGCACGCCCACATGAGCGGACATCAGGCTCAACGGCAGCAATGCCATCCACACGAACGCGAACATCGCGTCCCTCATGGCGCGTCGCGCCCCGCCTGGTCCCAATCCGCCCAGCCGGGCATGCCCGCCGGGTCAGGCGCGGACGTGCGCGGGCGGCCGATCTTGGCCGCGTCCTTAACCGGCACGTCACGCATGCGGAACAGGCTGGTATGCGGCGAGCCCGCCGGCCTGCGATCGTCCCGCAGACCCATGAACACCATCAACACGACCGCGATCGAGTTGAGCATGAACAGCAGCGCTTCCAAATCCCGTCTGCCCTCTCATCCGCAGACGGTGTCTAAGCTCCCAGAACGTTCCCGTGAAGAACTTCTTCTCCAACACCCGCAACAATCATCCTTTCGTTGCAGCCAGGAAACAGCGTACGGACGGGACCACCGCCGCCGTCATCCGCAATGCGCCACCCCCACCAGCTCCACCTGCGCGCCGCCGGCAAAATCCACCCAGTCGGACCCGCCGGAGACGCTCTGCGACAGCACGTCCGGCGAAGACTGCCCCGGCGTCACCAGGCTGTCCTGCGCGGACCAGTTGTCGATCACCAGCGTGCCGCCGGCATCCTGCGGCACCACGAACACATCCGACATGCCACCCTGCACCGTCAGCATCCCGGCACCCAGGCTGACCGTGTCGTCACCGCCCAGCGTAATCAGCGCCTGCCCGCTGCCACCCGCGAAACTGTCCTGCCCCGCGCCACCACTCAGCGTGATGTTGCCCGCGCCGGCGGCCACCGTGTCACCGGCGCCCAGCACCGCCGACAAGCCCGCATACGTGCCGCCGGCCGCCGAAATGGTGGCCGCGCCGCCGCTCACCGACAGGCTGGACAGCCCGCCGGGGAGGCTCTCGCTGACCAGGGCCGCGCCGCCCGCCAGCTTGCAGACGCCCAGATCGTCCGATCCGGCCGAGGCGATAGTAACGTTTGCGGCGCTGCCCACCGTCACCTCGCCGCCGCCGGCGCCGCCCAGGCTGTCCGCGCCGTCCAGCAGGTAGCTGTCGAACCCGGCCGCGGCAGTGATGCTCGCCGCGCCCGTCACCGTCACCTGGTTGTAGGATCCTGCCAGGCTGATCTGGTCGGTGCCCTGGCTCAGCAGCGAGCTCTTGCCGGCCAGGGAGATGCTGTCGGACGCACCCTGCGCGGTGGTGACGCTGTCATATTCAGTGGCCAGACCGGCCGCCAGCCCGCCCGTCCCGCCCGTGATGGTGTCACCGCCCACCTGGTCGCTGACGGTCAGCAGGCCCAGCCCGCCCTGCACCGCGTTGCCGCCGCCCAGCAGCATCACCCCAGCCGTTCCGCCCTCGGTGATCTGGTTGCCGCCGCCCGAGGCCGTCACCTGGTCACTGCCCGCACCCGACAGCGTGTCCCAACGCCCCAGCGTGATCTGGCTGCTGGAGCCGGCACGCGTGGACACCACATCCGTGTCGCCCGCTGCCAGCGACAGGCCGCCCGCGCCGCCCGTGATCGTGTTGCCGCCGGCGATATCGCGCAAGGAGAGCAGCGCCGCGCCGCCTATCAGCGCGTTGCCGCCGCCGGTGAGCACGGTGGTGCCGCCGCTGCTGACGGGTGCGGCCGGCGCCCCGGGCGGCGCAGGCGCAGGCGCGGTCACGCCCGTGGCAGGCGGGCCGTAGCCGGGCAGCGTCACACCGGCAAAGGTGATGCTGGTGCCGTCCGACAGCGTCAGCACGGTAGCGTCGCCAACCACCACGCCCGCGGTGATCGCGGTGCCGCTGAACCCCTTGAAGCTCAGCACGTCGTGGCCAGGGCGGTAGCCGGTAATCGTGTCGCGGCCGTCCTGTCCGGACTGGAACACGTACGTGTCCGTCCCTGCCCCGGCCGTGACACTGGCCGTCCCCGCGCCGAACACCACCCGGTCCGCCCCGGCGCCGAGGGTGAAATCGTCCGTTCCGGCGCCGGCCGCGAGCGTATCCGCACCGGCGCCGCAAGCCACCGCAACCACGCCGGCGCCGGCCTGCACGCTGGCCGCGCCGTCACCCAGCATAAGGGAGACGGAGCCCCCGTTCGCGATGGCCCCGGTCGCAGCCCCGGAGACGGTCACCGAGCTTGTGCCGGAAGTTGCCGCGGCGGCCTGGTCGCTGATGACGGCATGTCCGCCGGCCAGCACCGTCAGACTGTAATCGCCGCCCATGTCGGTGATGTTGGCCACGCCGGCCGCGCCCACGTTGATGAAGCCGCTGCCGCTGGCAGTCAGCTTCTCGCCCGCGCCATCCAGGGTGTAGCTGTTGAACCCGGCGCCGGTGATCGTGGACTGTCCGGTCGCATACACGTCCTCGTAGAAGCCGGGGGCGGCGATGTGGTCGTTGCCGGCGCTGTGCAGCACCGCGTTACGGCCGCCCAGGATGATCGCGTCGCTGGCCCCGGCGGCGGTGTTGATCGTGTCCCAGCCCTGGCTGTCGGTGACGTTGATGCCGCCGGCACCGCCGCTGATCGTGTTGCTGCCGGCACTGTCCATCACCGTCAGCCGGACCGCCCCGCCTGTCACGCCATGCCCGCTATTCGTCAGGTTCAGCAGTTGCGGCCCGGCGGCCAGCGCCAGCGGGGGAACCGCGGTGTAGGGGTTGGCCGTGCTGTAGCCGGGCTCGGTGGCCAGCGTGGTGTTGGCGCTCAGCGTGCCGTTGCCGGACAACAGCTGCCCGGGCGCATAGCCGTAGAAGCTGTTGTGGGAAACGTTCGCCTTTACGTCCAGCCCGTTGACGTAATCCTGGTTCAGCACCGCCAGCCCGGTCGGGCCCGCATCGTTGAGTATCGTGTTCCCGGTGACCGTCAGCGCGTTCTTCGCGTAGGTGAACTGCGTCTCGCCGCTGTAGTGGATCGCATACACGTTGGAAGACAGCGGACCTTTCTCGATGACGTTGTTGGTGATCGTCGCCACGCCGCCATTGGGTATGTCGATGTCGTAGCTGCCAGTGCCGGTCGGGCCGTCGGCGATCACGTTGTTGGAAATCGTGGTCATAGCGGCGCGGGACTTGATCTCGTGGCCGACATTCGAGGCGGTGAAATAGCTGTTCGTCACGGTCAGCGACGCGATCGCGCCCACGTAAAGATTATGGCTGTAGCCATCGCCCGATCCGTTGCGCGCGAACTCGCTGTGGTCGATGCTGATGCTGGCCGTGCTGTCGGCACCCGCCAGCAGCCCCTCCTGCATGTCGTGGAAATAACAGTAGGAGACAGCAAGATTGCCGTTCTGCAGGCGTATGCCGGACACGTTGCCGTCCGGCGAGCCGTCCGACCCGCCGGTGAAGGTGAAGCCCTGAATGGACAGGTTGGCGTTCACCGTCAGCAGCGCCTTGTCGTTCGGCGGCGGCACGGTCGCCACCTCGTTGACCAGCCCGCCGAGCGAGACGATCTTCAGCGCGCAGTTCACCGTCGCGAAATCATTCACATAGGTGCCGGCCTCGACCGCGATCGTGTCGCCCGCCACCGCCGCCGCGCAGGCGTCGCCGAGTGTCGCGAACTCCATGCCGGCGCCAACGGTGAGCACTGTTCCCGACCCGGCCTGGATCAGCGTGGCAGCATTCGTAGCCATGGGATTTCTTCCTGAAAACCGTTCTGGTTCTCAGTTTGCGGTAGCAAGGTGAGCGGACGGTTAACCGCCGCCGGACCCGGACCTCACGGATCAGCGAAGCAAGCAGGCAGTTCCCCCGTTTTCGGAGCGCGTGGGCGCCGGGCGTGCCTGCGTCCTGCACACCACGTCGCGCCATCAGTGCCAGCACTCCACTTTTGTGGTGAACCGCCGCGCCGCGTCGGCCACGCTCGCGGCATCCAGGCCGGGCCCGCCGGCTGCCTGCGTGCCCACCGTCACCTTCACGCCGGCCAGGTAATCGCGCGCCACGTCCGACTTGGTCGCGAAGTTCACGTTCTGCGGCAGCGACTGCCCGGTCAAGTTGGCGAAAGCGAGCCCGTTCAGCACCGACGTGGTGATCCCGACCACGCGCCCGGAACTGTCCAGCACCGGGCCGCCGCTATTGCCCGGCTGGATCGGCGCGCTGAACTGAAACAGCTTCGGATTGCCCTGCAGCCCGGACAAGGCGGTCAGCGAGCCGGTGGTTACCGCCATTTCCGGCGAGACGAGGCCGTTGAGGGGAAATCCTGTCGCTACCAGCATCTCGCCAGGGCGCAGGCTGTGGCTGTCGCCGAAGCTGGCATGGTCGGCCACGCGCTGGCCGGTCCGAAGCACCGCCAGGTCCAGCTTCACGTCGTTGGCCAGAAGCGTGGCGCCAATCGCCTCGCCGCCCGCCGCACGCGTCACCCGCAGGTCCGGACAATTGGCAACCACGTGGCTGTCGGTCAGCACGTGGCCCGCCCCATCGACGAAGATGCCGGAGCCGGAACTGAACGGACGGCCGGGCCGGCCTGGCCGCGCAGGCAGCGGCTCCTCCGCCATCCCCGTCTGCGTCCCGGACAGCGTGGCCGCATCCTCCTGCACGCTGCGCACGAAGGACATCAGCCGCGGCGGCCCGGGCGGGGTACCCGGGTCGAAGCTGGCGGCCAGCGGCGAAGAGCCGCTCGCCCGCCGCATCTGCCACGTACCCACCCACGGCCCGGCATGGTCTGGGCGCATGGATTGCACCTGGAACCAGAGCACGTAATCCGCGCCGTCCGCCTCCGGCCATACCGTGTCGTTCTCCTCCAGGATATCGGCCGAGGCGAAGGCCTGGCTGCGCACGATCGCGTCGGCAACATGATGCAGGTTGAGCCGCTGCATCTCCGCCCCGAACTCGGTGGCGCCGCTCTGCACGCCGCGGGTCTGCTGCAGGGCGAGCAGGCGCAGCCTGTCGTGATCTGGCACCACGATTGTCAGCCGCGCGGCGATCGGCTTGGACACGGGCGTGATCTGGCCCACCAGCAGCGCGTTCTGCTCGGCTGTCAGGTTGAGCGCATCGACCGGCGAAATCGGCTGACCGTTCCTGGTCAGCCTGGCGATGCCGCTATAGTCGTAACTGCCCGGCGTAGCGGAGGAAGGCGCCGGCACCGCGCCAGGCGGCGGTCGGTAGGCGTTAGCGGTATTGATCGAAATGGAGACGCCGGCAACGCGAGCCGGCCTGGGCGCGCAGCCGCCCAGACCGACAAACGCGGCCGCGCATAGCAGTGCAGCCAACCTCGTCGGTATCGTCATCGTCCCAGCCCGCTTCGTCGTTCGCGGTTACGATACGACAACGTTGCACGGTGGCAAGCCAGGTGCCTTCAGGCGCAAGCTGCGGCCGCGCCGCAGGCAAGCGCCCGCTGACGCCGGGCAACGGACTGATCGCCTGCCCATCGCCGCTACTCGCGGAGGCGAGGGGTGCGCTTGATGGTCATGGTTGACGATGCTGGCCAGGCGAAAGAGAGCTCAGACGAGCGGCCTCGCGCCGTGCACGCTGCTCGGCATCCCAGACCGTAAGCCTCCGACGCGAGCATCTCGCTACCGTCAGGAGCGATCTCAACGACCGTCCAGTAGCGATTGCCGATCCCGCACCCAAATGAAACGGGGTCTGGGGCCAAGGCCCCGTCACGCGCGAGCGTGCTTCGCACGACGGGGTTTGGGGCAGAGCCCCAACCTCAACCCAGCTCACCCCTCAGATAATGAAACTCCACCGCGGCGCATCCTCCCGCAGCCGCGCCACCACGCTCACTGCCGCATGCGCCGCCTGCACCCTTATGTCGGGCACCGCCACGCACTCCCAGAACACCCCGCGCACGATCGGTCCCAGCGCCCAGATGCGCTCGGCCGGCGTGCCGTCCGCGCGCACCACATTCAGCCCGTCCGTCACGTCCAGCCCCAGCCCTTGCGCGTCCACGCGCACCAGGCCACGGTCGATCAGCCGCTGCATCAGCGGATCCTTGGTGCGGGAGATGTGCTCCACGCCGGACGCCATGATCACCCGCTGCACAAGCAGCTCCTCCGCCGCGCCGCCGCCGCGCGGACTGTAGCGGACGCGCACGCCCTCGGGGCCGTCCGCCATCGCGCGTATCCGGCCGCCGATGACGCGCAGGAAGCCGGTATCGATCATGTCGTCGATCAGGTCCGCATGCGGCGGCGCCAGCCGGTGGCGGTGCACATCCCAGTAGCGCCGGGCGTGGCGCAGGAAGCGGCGCCGCTCGGCCAGCGGCAGCCGGCTCCAGATGGCACTGGTCACCGGGCGCATGCTGTCGATCACCGCGCGCCAGTCCACCCCCGCTTCGGCGGCGGCGAACACCTCGTCGCGCAGCCGCGCCATCAGCAGCGGCAGCGACGTCTCCTCCGCCATGGTGAAATGCGGCGTGGGCCAGGGTGCGGCCACCGCGGCATGCCGCGCCGGCAGCAGCCCGCCGCGCGAGAGCGCCACGATGCCGCCGCGGAAGCCGCGCCGCTGCAGCGAGATGGCGAAATCCACCATCGTCAGCCCGGTGCCCACCACCAGCACCGGCCGGTGCGGATCCAGTTGCCGCCACGCCTTCTCGCCCCACGCATTGCGGCAGATGTTGGGGTCCTCGCCTTCCTCGTGCGGCAGGTTGCCCACCGCCAGCACCACGCCGGCCACCGCCAGGCGCTGCCCGCTGGCGCAGACCAGCTCGTAGCCGCCCTGCTCGGAAGAGAGCACGTCCAGCACGTCGTCCGGCATCAGCCGAAGCTGGGCGTGGCCCGCCGTCTCCCGCATCACGTAATCCAGGATCGAGCGCAGGTACTGGCCGTACAGCCCGCGCGAGGCGAACACCCCAGCCTCCGTCTCGTGCAGCCCGTCCGTGCCGCCGGTCTGGTCGGCCCGGCGCTTCAGCCAGTCCTGGAAATGCAGCGGCTCGTCGCTGAGCGCGCTCATGTTGGCGGCGCGCACGTTCAGCAGATGATGGTTGTCGCCGGTGGCATACGCGATGCCGCGGGCGAATTCCGGCGAGCGCTCGCACAGCAGCACCGGCTGGTCCTGCGGCAGCCGGCGCAGCAATTGCAGCGCCGCGATGGTGCCGGAAAACCCCGCGCCGATGACGGCGATCGGCCGCTTGCCGGCAGGTGCGGCCAGCTCGGCCGGCTCGGGAAACAGGGGCATGGACATTACGCGCTCAACCGCCTCCGGCCCTGTCGGCACCGGGTCGGGCGCCACCACGCGGCCCCGTGTCGCCTCCATCTGCTTGCCTCCCGTCGTGCACACGCACATGTAGCAGCGGGGCGCAATGTTTCATAGCACATTAGTATGCATCTACCCCGAGGCAGCCGGACCACGCCAGATTGGCACGCCTGCATTCACGGGTGATAGAGGGCGTGCAGAGTGCAGCCACCCGAGGACAAGCCGTGCTGACCAGCCGCGCCAAATATGCCGTCCGCGCCAGCATGGTGATGGCGGAGCTGAAGCCCGCCAACGGCTGGACCAGCGCCGGCGACCTGGCCGAGGCCGCCGACGTGCCGCGCAAGTTCCTCGAGGCCATCCTGACCCAGCTACGTGACGGCGGCCTGGTGGAAAGCCGCCGCGGCCCGGCCGGCGGCCACCGCCTGGTCCGCGCGCCCGAGGAGGTGACCGCCGCCGACGTCATACGCGTCATCGACGGCCCGCTCGCCATGACACCCTGCGCCAGCGCCACCGCCTTCCGCGCCTGCGACGACTGTGTGGCCGTGGAAGACTGCCGCCTGCGCCACCTCATGCGCCGCGCGCGCGACGCGGTGGCCGATGTGCTGGAGAGCTGCACGCTGGCGGATCTGTGCCTGGAGGGGCGCGCCGTGGACGTGCTGGGGTAGAAGAAAGCAAAGCCTCCTTTTTTGAAAGAAAGAAGCAAAAAACTTCTGGTCCGCTGTCGCGCGCCTATCCGCTCCACCCGACAGGGAGCAAAAGTTTTTTGCTTCTTTTTTCAAAAAAGAAGGACTTGCTTGCTTAATTCTCCAGCTCGGAATCCCAGTAAAGATAATCCCGCCAGCTAGCATGCAGATAATTTGGCGGAAACGCCCGCCCGTTATCCTGCAACTCCCAAGTGGAGGGCTGGGTGGGCTTCAGCCGCGGATGCATCGCGCACTCGCGCGGCAGCTTGCTGCCCTTGCGCAAATTGCAGCACGCGCACGCGGTAACCACGTTCTCCCACGTCGTGCGCCCGCCCCGGCTGCGCGGTATCACGTGGTCGAACGTCAAATCATGCGTGGGAAACCGCTCGCCGCAATACTGGCAGCTGAAAGCGTCGCGCAGGAACACGTTGAACCGCGTGAACGCCGGCTTGCGCGCGCTCGGGATGTAGTCCTTCAGCGCGATCACGCTGGGCAGGCGGAACGCCTGGCTCGGCGAGTGCACCTCGAAATCGTACTCGGACAACACCGACACGCGATCCAGGAAAACGGCCTTGACCGCATCCTGCCAGGACCACACCGACAGCGGGAAATAGGAGAGCGGACGAAAATCCGCGTTCAGGACCAGGGATGGGTAGTGCAGACCGCCGTCCGGCAAAATGCGCTCCTTGCTGGGAGGTGCATCTGGCAACCTGCGGCCGATAGTCGAGCAGCAAGGATTCGAATGCGCCGCCGAGAACGCGTGGTTTATGACAAAGCGCACGGAGCGCCGCAAGACGGCCTGCCGCAAACCCCCGCCATGTCATGGCTTTGTCACCTCAGACGGCGAAGCGGATGAGCCACACAGCGGCGGTGACGCGGTTCGCGCCCAGTCCCACGGGCTTCCTGCACCAGGGCCACGCGCTGGCCGCCCGCATTGCCTGGCAACGTGCCCGCGACTCCGGCGGCCGCTTCCTGCTCCGACTCGAAGACATCGACCGCGAGCGCTGCCGCGAAACCTTCGCCGAAGCCATCCTGGCCGATCTGCGCTGGCTCGGCCTCGACTGGGACGGCGGCGTGCTGCGCCAATCCACCCGCTTCGGCCTGTACCGCGCCGCCCTGGACAACCTCGCCGCCCGCCGCCTGCTGTACCCCTGCTTCTGCAGCCGTGCGGAGATCGCCCGCGAGGTCGCGCAATCCACCACGGCGCCGCACGGCCCGGACGGCAGCGCCCTCTACCCGGGCACCTGCCGCACGCTGCCGGACCCGGTCCGGACGGCGCGCCTGGCCGCCGGCGCCCCGCACGTCTTGCGCCTGGACATGGCGGCCGCGCTGGCCGGCGCCCCGCCGCTATACTTCACCGACGAGACCCAGGGCACGCTCGCCGCCCGCCCGGAGATGTTCGGCGACGTCGTCCTCGGCCGCCGTGACGCACCCGCAAGCTACCACCTCTGCGCCTGTTTCGACGACGCGGCCCAGGGCGTCACCCTGGTCACCCGCGGCGAGGACCTGCTGGCCGCCACCCACCTGCACCGCCTCCTGCAACATCTGATGGGCTGGCCGACGCCGCTCTACGCGCACCATCCGTTGCTGCGCGGGGCGGATGGGCGGCGATTGTCTAAGCGGGAGGGGGCGGCGCCGTTGAGGGAGAGGAAGGAAGGCCTTCTTTTTTGAAAAAAAGAAGCAAAAAACTTTTGCTCCTCCGCCTGCATCGACGCGCGCGCTGATCCTGCAAGTGCGCGACTGGCAGGACTAGAGCGCACGTCGATGCAAGCGGGGGGATAAAAGTTTTTTGCTTCTTTTTTTCAAAAAAGAAGGCCTTCCTTCCTTCCCCTCCGCTAAACACAAACCAATGCCAGACCAGCACCACAACTTCCTGGCCCCAGGCCACGACAGCGCCGAGCGCCGAAGCTGGGCCGTCATCTGGCTCTGCCTCGTCATGATGGCCGCCGAAATCACCGGGGGCTGGCTGTTCGGCTCGCTCGCCCTCATCGCGGACGGCCTGCACATGTCCACCCATGCCGGCGCCCTGCTGCTGGCGGCCCTCGCCTACCGCTACGCCCGCCGCCACAGCGCGGACCCGCGCTTCAGCTTCGGCACCGGCAAGTTCGGGGACCTCGCCGGCTTCACCAGCGCCATCGTGCTCGGCCTGATCGCCGTCCTGATCGGCTACGAGGCGTTGCAGCGCCTGTTCGCCCCGGTGCCCATACGCTACGCCGAAGCCATCCCCATCGCGTGCCTCGGCCTGATCGTGAACATCGCCAGCGTGTGGCTGCTCAGCGGCGGCGCGCATGACCACCACGGCCACGCCCATGATCACCACGGCCACGCCCACGATCACCACGGCCACGCGCGCGCCCACCACGATCACCACCACGGCGCGGCACACGAAAAGACCGGCCGCGACAACAACATGCGCGCCGCGATCGTGCACGTATTCGCCGATGCCGCCGTCTCCGTCCTGGTCATCGCCGGACTGTTCCTGGCCCGCGCGTTCGGCTGGCAATGGATCGATCCCGTGGTCGGCATCGTCGGCGCCGCGGTGATCGCCAGTTGGGCCTGGGGCCTGGTGCGTGACACCGGCGCCATCCTGCTGGACATGAACCCGGACCCCGCTCTGGCGGACGGCCTGCGCGCCACCATCGAGCGCGGCGGCGACCGCCTGTCCGATTTCCACCTATGGCGCCTGGGCCCCGGCCATCTCGGCGCCATCTTCGCCGTCCACACGGCGCAGCAGCGTGACAGTGCCTATTACCGGCAGAACCTCGCAGGGTTCTCCGCCCTGTCCCACCTCACCGTGGAAGTGCACTGCCACGCCCCGGCGGACCGACACGAAACCGCCATGAATACCTAACGCTAGCTTCGCTGGCCGCGCCCGCCCGCCCTGACCGGTTTGCCGCCGGACATGTCACGGAGCGGCACATGGATCGGCGGCGGTTTCCTAGGCGGAATGGCGGCAGGCGCCGTGGGCTGGGTAGCCGGTTTCCCGGCGGGCCGCACAGCGCGGCCGCACAGGCCTACGCCAACCCGGTCCCTGGTGACGGGTTTGATCTCTGTTTGAGAACCCGGCCTGGAGAGTCGGCAGGCTATAATTTTCGAACTTCGTTGCCAGATGGCCGCCAACGCAAGTTGTCACACAGACACTCAAACTTCCCGCCCGCGCACCCTGGCGCGCACCGCGCGCAATGGCTTCTCCACCAGCGCGTGCAGCCACACCGCCATCCCAAGCGCGCCCACCACTGCCAGCGCATAAGGTCCGGCCCCGCGCGACACGGACAGGCTGGCCAGCAAGGTCAGCACGATGCCGTGGCTAATATATAGCGGGTAGGACAGCTCCCCCAGGCGCTTGTCCCACGAACGCACCCAGCCAGACGGCGCCGGCGCGCGCGCCAGAACCAGCAGCGCGCCGAACAGCACGATCAGGATGGGCAACTGCCACGCAAGCACCGGATGCCCGCGCTCGCCGCACAGCACGAACGCCACCGGCACCAGCGCCGCCACGAACAGCAGATGCAGCCGCGCCCCGCGCCCGCCGCCCTGCCACGCCAGAAACGCGCATACCCCGAACGCGAAGAACGGGATGTTGAGGAGTTGCAGCCCGCCACCCGCCGCCCCGTATCGCCAATGCCGCCACAGAAACAAGGCGAACGCCGCATACCCGCCGGCAAACGCCGCCGCCCCGATCGCCCGCCGCATCGCAGCCGCCCGGCCCCGCATCATCATCCAGCACGTCACAAACGCCACCAAATAGAACGCGAACTCCACCCGCAGCGTCCAGGCGAATGGAATGAAGGAGAAATCCTGCCCGCTCAGCCGCCACGCCGGCAGCCCCGGCACGATCTCCAGCACGGCGGCCAGCACCACGCGCCCCTGCCACGGCGGCAGCATCACCGGCGCGTCCAGCGGCACCAGCCGCCCCGCTGCGAACAGCCAGCTATCGACCAGTATGGAAACCGCCAGCGCCGCCAGATAGGGCGGCACCACCCGCAGCACCCGGTTGAGCAGAAACGCCCCGGGCCGGCCGGCGTAGAAACTGCCGGTCGCCTCCGCCACGATGAAGCCGGACAGCGCGAAGAACACCGCCACGGCGACCGCACCCAGCTCGAGCTGGTAGAACGTCTCGCGCGCGCCGCCTGGCAGCAGGAGCAGGCCGTGCTGCAGCAGCACCATCAGCGCGAGGGCGAAACGGAAGGCGCCGAAGGGGCGGTAGGTGTTCATTGCCGAGGAAGAAAGGCCTTCTTTTTTGAAAAAGAAGCAAAAAACTTTTATCTCTCACGCCTGCATCAGGATCCGCGTCGGTTCTGCCGATACGCACGCCTGCAGAACATGACGGCACGCCCATGCCGCGGGAGAGACAAAAGCTTTTTGCTTCTTTTTCTCGAAAAAGGAGGCCTTGCTTGCTTACTTGCCTACTTCAAAACCCCAGCCAGCTTCATCGCAATCCCCGTATTCCCCTTCACCTTCAGCTTGCCCGTCATGAACGCCATCGTCGCATCCAACTGGCCGTTCATGATCTTCGTCAGGTCGTCCGGGCTGATCACCAGCGTGCAATCCGCGTCGCCGTCGTCATGGCTCATCACCGCCGGCTTCTGCGTGCCGTCGATGAACAGCCGGTCGTCACCGAAGTCGAACTTCAGCTTGGCGTCCAATTCGCTGAACTGCTCCAGCCGGCCGCCAAACGCGGTTTCGATGTCGGCTACGCTCATAGAAGATTCCTCATGCGTGAAACTGCGCCGGACGGTAACGGCGTGGCATAAGCGTGTAAACCGACCACGGACTCCGGCATGACCGCCACCTTCCTCACCGGCGCCAGCCTGCTCGCCCACGGCGACTGGCGCCAGGACCTCGGCGTGCTGATCGAAGGCACCCGCATCCACGCCGTCCTGCCCCACACCGCCCGCCCCGCCGCCACCCACGTAACCCTGCCGCCCGGCACCCTGCTCTCCCCCGGCCTGATAGACCTGCAAGTCAACGGCGGCGGCGGCCTGCTCTTCAACGACCAGCCGGACCAGGCCACCGCGCGCGCCATCGCCGCCGCCCACCGCCGCCTCGGCACCACGTCCATCCTGCCCACCCTGATCACCGACACGCCGGCCGCCATGCGCGCCGCCGCCGCCATCCGCACCGAACCCGGCATACTCGGCCTGCATTTCGAAGGCCCCTTCCTCAGCCCGGATCGCCCCGGCGTGCACCGCCCCGAGCTGATACGCGCCCCGAACGAGTCCGACCTGGCCTTCCTCGAGTCGCTCGCCCGCATCACCCCGCTCCTGCTGACCGTCGCCCCGGAAACCGTGCCGGACGCCCAGCTCGCCCGCCTGGCCGCCGCCGGCATCACCCTGTCCGCCGGCCACAGTGCAGCCAGCTCCGAGCGCACCGGCGCGGCCCTGGAAGCCGGCATCACCGGCTTCACCCACCTCTTCAACGCCATGCCGCCGCTGGCCGCCCGCGCGCCTGGAGTCGCCGCCGCCGCCTTGTCCCACCCGCAATCCTGGTGCGGCGTCATCGCCGACGGCATCCATGTCCACCCGGCCATGCTTCGCCTGTTGCTCGCCACCAAACCCGGCCGCGTGTTCCTCGTCTCGGACGCCATGCCCCCCACCGGCACCGCCGCCACCACCTTCCAGCTCCAGGGCCGCGCCATCCACCGCGAAGCCGGCGCACTGCGCACCGAGGACGGCACGCTGGCCGGCGCAGACATCTGCCTGGCCGACGCCGTCCGTTTCTGCGTCCGCACCCTGAGCCTGACCGCCGCCCAGGCCCTGACCCTGGCCACCGCGGCGCCCGCCGCCTTCCTGGGCGCCACGACCACACACGGCGCCATCGCCCCAGGGCAGCAGGCGGACCTCCTCCTGCTCACCCCGGACCTGGACGTGCTCGGCACCTGGCTTGCCGGCGCCTGGGCAGGCGAACCAGGCATCCTGCCGGCACTTCAGGCCGCATGACCACGCCAGAGACCGACCGCTTCGCCACCTACGTCGCAACCCTAGGCCGCGGCCCCGGCCGCTCCCGCGCGCTGACCCGCGCCGAGGCCCAGGACGCCATGACCCTGCTCCTGGAAGGCCGGGCCGACCCGGTGCAGACCGGCGCCTTCCTGATGCTGCTCCGCTACCGCGGCGAGGACCCAGAGGAGATCACCGGCCTGGTGCAGGCCGCCGCCATCGCCACCCGCATCCCCGATACCCAGGCGGACCTGGACTGGCCCTCCTACGGCGCCGGCCGTACTCGCGGCGCGCCGTGGTTCCTGCTCGCCGCCCTGGCCCTCGCCCAATCCGGCACACGAATCCTGATGCACGGCACCAACGAGTTCACCGGCGGCATCACCGTGCCGGACGCTCTTGCCCGCCTGGGCGGCACCGCCGCCGCAAGCCCCGCGGACGCCGCTGCCCGGCTCGCCCGCCACCGCTTCGCCTACGTACCCGCCGCCACGCTCAGCCCAACCCTCGCCCACCTGCTCGGCCTGCGCCGCCTGCTCGGCTTGCGCTCCCCGCTGAACACGGTCGCCCGACTGCTGAACCCCGCAGGCGCGCTTGCCGGCGTCGACGGCGTGTTCCACCCCCCCTACATCGAAACCCATCTGGCCGTCGCCGAACGGCTGGCCCGGCCGCGCCTGCTGGTCCTGAAAGGCGGCGGCGGCGAAGCCGAACGCAACCCGCGCCGCCCCACCACCGCCCATCTCTGGACCTTGGCCTTCGGCCGGCAGGAGCTCACCCTGCCGGCGCTCGACGTGGGCGAGCCGGCAGGCGAGGAGCCGGACATCGCCGACCTCTGGTTCGGGCGCGTGCGCCACCAGGAGACGGAGGCACGCGTGATCGGCACGATCGAGCTGGGGTTGATCTCGCTTGGGAGGGAGGGGGATGCGCGGAGTATCTGGCAGGCGAGGCAAGCAGTCTTTGCTTGAAAGAAAGACCAGAAAAACTGGCTGGTCATTGCAAAAACGCAAATGTCTCTTATTGCAATTCGTCGCGGGAACGCATTAACTCCGAGCGAATGTGCAACGGGGCGATCGTGCAAGCTGCCAAACTTCTCTGCTGCGCCTGCAGTATGATCGCAATACTCAGCCACGGCGCTGGTGCACAAAGCTTCATGCCGGGCACGCCCGACAGCGCTAAAGGGGATCAGTTGCCGCGGATTTGCGCACGCAATGGGCAGCGCGGGAGGCGGCCGGCGAGACGCCCGATACTATTGTGGAACCCTCGATCTCCTCAGGCATGATCCTGACGCCCACGATCGACGTGACAAAAGCCCCTGGCACGCCCGCGATCGAGCTCACGCTAAAGGCCGGCACTGTCGGAGCGGCATTTGTAACGCTTGGGATCGAATCACCATCGCATATGCATTTCTACCAGAACAGCGGCGGCCTCACGATTGCGCCGTATCCCAAGGAGACATCTTCGGAAACCGTGAAGTTCCAGCTCGGCTACCCGTTCGCCGACGGATCTAGCAGCCTCTACACGGCGCCGGGCGCGTGGCAGCTTTATACATTGAACATTATCAGCAACGATGGGACAAACATTACCTATTCAGGCCAAACCCTGGCGGCCCTGTTTCCCAGTCTGGTGGTCAATGTGCAGAATAGCGCCACACCCGATACGACACCGCCGTCCATCGGAAAAGGCACGGTCCTCACGCCTGACGTGAGCGCAAGCGGCAGCTCGCCCTATTTCGCCATCCGCCTCGCAGCGCATGACAAAGTCTCGGGCGTGTCGTCCGTGGGCGTTGTGGTGGCCAACGAAGCGAACACTTTCGGCTTCCAGACGAACAGCAATGTCGGCCTGCCGGCAACCAGCGCCAACGTGGTTTCATATGCCATGCTTCCGGCCGGCACGGCACCCGGCACTTACAATATCAATACGATCTTCGTGTGCGACTTCGCCGGAAACTGCAATATTCTGAATACGCCGGCGCAGGTCGGCGCCGCACTCGGAGCGACCACCTTCCAGGTTACGCCCTGACTGCAAGTGCAAGGCGGCTGAACTGTTCTGACGCGTCACTCCCATCGGCAGCATGGCGCCCTCCCCGGCGACGATCAGCTTACGCTGGGGCCGCAACCCCGGTCGTCCGGCCAGCAGATTAGGACGCCTGGCGCCAAGGACGTCCGCAGGCGCGAGCCAAAAGGCTGTCGGCTCTTTTTTCTCCGGACGAAGCTCTTTCTTCCTTCTACAAACCCCAAAACCCCGCTAAACTCCTTCCAAGCCCAGGAGACTCCGCGTGAACATAGTCCGCGCCGCCAAGCGGTTCGCCATCGCCGCCATCCCTCCCGTGCTCTTCCTTTCCCTCGCCGGCTATTTCGGCTGGAACGCCCTGCGCGGCGATCACGGCCTGCGCTCCTACGCGCTGCGCCAGCAGCAACTCATACGCGCCACCGCGGAGCTGAAAGCCGCCGAAACCGAGCGGGACGCCTGGGAGACACGCGTGGCAGGCTTGCGCGCCAACCACATAGACCCGGATACGCTGGACGAGCGCGCGCGCGCGATGCTCAACCTCGCCGACCCGAACGACGTGGTTGTCCCCTACGGCCAGGGCAACAAGCTGTTCTAGCCGCCCAACCCTAGCCTGTCCTTGGCTGCAGCCAGGCTGACCGCCGGAACAGGTGAACCAGCAACGGTGTCGTGGCCAGGCACAGCAAGCACAGCGCCAGCCACAGCCACACGGCAATGCGCGCTTCGTCGCCGCACCCCGCGCCGGCGCACCTGTTCGCCAAAGCCGCCGCCAGCACGCAGGCGCTCCCCACGCCCAGCAACGGCAGGCAGCCCACCACCGCGCGCAGCAACGCCGTCGCCCCCCGGCCGCCATCCGGCCTGCTGGCAAGCACCACCCGGCGCAACCCCTCCACAGCGGCCGCGAAGGCGAAGCCGGCAAATGCCGCACCGGTGTTCACCGCATTGCTCCAGCCGCCCGACACGGCCGCCACGCCGGTGACCAGCCCGGCCGCGTAAAACCAGGACGGCAGCAGCAACCCCAGCGCGCAGCGTGCCGCGTCGCCCGGTCCCACGGCCATCCCGCCGGGCGCGCTCACGCCCGCTTCTCCCTGTGCACCGACGAGATGTGGAAGACGTAACGGCTCAGCCAGCCATTCAGCTCGCCACGCCAGTCCTTCGAATCGTCCTCCCGGACCTCCTTGATCAGCAGGACGGTGGAGGGAACGATCAGCGCCCGCGCGGCGGCATTGGCGCTCAGGAACGCCGCGAGTTTCTGCCTGGCGGCCACCGCCTTGAGCCTGGCCCGCTCGCCGATCGCCGCATATTTCTGCGCGCGCGTCGCGGCCCGGCTGGACTCGACCATATCGCCGCTGGCGGCCGCCGCCCGCGTCGATCGTGCCGCGTCCGCCGTGGCGCGGCTGACGGTGGAATCGATCCTGGCCGCCTCGGCTGACAGCTTGCCGCCCTCGGCCAGCACCTTGCCCACGTTCCACGCCGCATCCGGCAGCGTGGCCACCATGGCCAGGCAGCGGAACGGAAAGGTCACGTCCTTGATCTTGTCGGCCGTCGCATCGTCGCCCGCAAGCTCCGTCCCGTACGCCGCGCCGTCCATCACCAGCAGTGCCACCCCGCCCACCGCCGCCACGATGCCGAGCACCTCCGCCGTGCCCGTCAGCAGAAGGAAGGCGGACAGCGCCACGGCGGCCACGTCGAAGGCGATGCCCTCGCTGTCGTCACGATATTTGCCGGTCACCTTGTGGTAGGCCGTGGCGATCGCCCCGTCGATCGCCTGACCCAGGGCGAGTTCCGTCTGGCCCTGCTGGACCGCCATCTGTCCCTGTACAGCCATCTGCCGCCAGAACCAGGCGCGCAGCCGCTCGCCAATGCCCTGCGGCGCCGGCGGGGGCGGCAGCGGCGCCGGCGCGGTCCGCACGCCGAAGGTGATGACCTGGCCGTTGCCGTCGCTGTCGTAGCGCGGCGCCCGTAGGGCGTACAGCGTGCCGCCGTTCAGCCAGGCGACCCCGAATGTCGGATCGAGCGCGGTGTCGGTGAACTTGCACAGCCGGCGAGCCGCTTCCGGCGCCGAATCGAATGGTCCCCAGATCGGCGAGCCCAAGCAGCATCTCCTCTCGTCCAGGATGCCCGCCCGACCGGCCCGGCATCACCGCTCCCGCACGCGTAACGATCGAGCTGGGGAGACGGTTGCCGCAACGCGCCGGCCGCACGCGCCGCCGGCAGCCATGCGGCAGCCCTGCCCTTGCCGGACCGCCCCCCTGCGCTAAGCTCTGTCGCATGCCCCCAGACGGTTCCAGCACGCCCGCCCCCGACAACACCGCGCTGCTCCGGCGCGCCTGGGCGGACATGCTACGCATACGCCGCTTCGAGGAAAAAGCCGGCCAGCTCTACGGCATGGGCCTCGTGGGCGGCTTCTGCCACCTCTACATCGGCCAGGAAGCCGTGGTCGTCGGCGTGCAGATGGCGCTCTCCCCCGGCGACCAGGTGATCACCAGCTACCGCGACCACGGCCACATGCTGGCCACCGGCATGGCCCCGCGCGGCGTGATGGCGGAACTCACCGGTCGGGCCACCGGCTACAGCCGCGGCAAGGGCGGCTCCATGCACATGTTCAGCCGCGAGAAGAACTTCTTCGGCGGCCACGGCATCGTCGGCGCCCAGGTCAGCATCGGCACCGGCCTCGCCTTCAGCAACCAGTATCGCGGCAACAGCCAGGTGGCCGTGGCCTATATGGGCGAAGGCGCCTCCAACCAGGGCCAGGTGTTCGAAAGCTTCAACCTGGCCGCCCTGATGAAGCTGCCCTGCGTCTACGTCATCGAAAACAACCGCTACGGCATGGGCACCAGCGTGGAACGCGCCTCGGCGTCGCGTGACCTGTCACAGAACGGGGCGCCCTGGGGCATCCCAGGCGTGCAGGTGGACGGCATGGACGTGCTCGCCGTGCATGCCGCCGCCCAGAAAGCGGTCGCGCATTGCCGCGAAGGCCACGGCCCGTACCTGATGGAGATGAAGACCTACCGCTACCGCGGCCACTCGATGTCGGACCCCGCCAAATACCGCACGCGCGAGGAGGTCACCGAAATGCGCGAGCACCACGACCCAATCGCCGCCGCGCGCGCCGAACTGCTGCGGCTGGGCGTGCCGGAAGCCGAGCTGCGCGCAATGGAGGACGAGACGAAAACCCTCATCAACGACGCCGCCGAGTTCGCGCAAAGCAGCCCCGAGCCGGACCCCGCCGAACTGTGGACCGACATATTGCTGGAGAGTGCGCGCCCATGACGCAGGTGCTGATGCCGGCGCTCTCGCCCACGATGACGGAGGGCAAGCTCGCCCGCTGGCTCAAGAAGATCGGCGACGACGTGCATGCCGGGGACGTGATCGCTGAAATCGAGACCGACAAGGCGACGATGGAAGTCGAAGCCGTGGACGAGGGCCGGCTGGCGGAAATCCTGGTGGGCGAGGGTACCGACGGCGTCGCCGTGAACACCCCCATCGCCGTGCTCTCCGCGGAAGGCGAGGCACCGGCCGCCAAGGCCGCCCCCGCTCTGCCGAAGGTCGCGGCCGAGGGCGAGGGCGAACGCGAGATTGCCGACCAGGCCGCCCGCAACCGCGCGCCTGAAACCGTCGCTGCCGCCGCACCCGAGAAGGAGTGGGGCGCCACCCGCCCCACCACGGTGCGCGAGGCGCTGCGTGACGCCATGGCCGCCGAGATGCGCGCCGATGGCGACGTGTTCCTGATGGGCGAGGAAGTCGCGCAGTATCAGGGCGCCTACAAGATCAGCCAGGGCCTGCTCGACGAGTTCGGCCCCAAGCGCGTGGTCGACACGCCGATTACCGAACACGGCTTCACCGGCATGGCGGTGGGTGCCGCCATGGCCGGCCTCAAGCCAATCGTCGAGTTCATGACCTTCAACTTCGCAATGCAGGCGATCGACCAAATCATCAACTCCGCCGCCAAGACGCTCTATATGTCCGGCGGCCAGATGGGCTGCCCCATCGTGTTTCGCGGGCCAAACGGCGCCGCTTCCCGCGTCGCCGCCCAGCACAGCCAGGACTACGCGAGCTGGTACGCGCACTGCCCCGGCCTGAAGGTCGTGGCCCCTTACTCCGCCGCCGATGCGAAAGGCCTGCTGCGCGCCGCCATTCGCGATCCGAACCCGGTCGTGTTCCTGGAGAACGAGATACTCTACGGCCAGACCTTCGACTGCCCCACCGCGGACGACTTCATCCTGCCCATCGGCCGCGCCAGGATCGAGCGGCCCGGCCAGCACGTCACCATCGTGGCCTATTCGATCATGGTGGGTGTGGCGCTGAAAGCCGCCGAAACCCTCGCGGCCCAGGGCATCGAGGCCGAGGTGATAAACCTGCGCACCCTGCGCCCGCTCGACATCGGCACGGTCGTCGAAAGCGTCAAACGCACCTCCCGCCTGGTCACCGTCGAGGAAGGCTGGCCATACGCCGGCATCGGCTCGGAAATCGCCATGCAGGTCATCGAGCACGCCTTCGATTGGCTGGACGCGCCGCCTGTGCGCGTGGCCGGCCTGGACGTGCCCCTGCCCTACGCCGCGAACCTCGAGAAACTGGCGCTGCCGCAACCGGGCTGGGTTGTGGACGCCGTGCGCAAGATCGTCTGAGGGCCGCATGCCAACCAACATCCTGATGCCCGCCCTCTCGCCCACGATGACCGAAGGCACCCTCGCCCGCTGGCTAAAAAAGGAAGGCGACACCATACGCGCCGGCGACGTCATCGCGGAGATCGAGACCGACAAGGCCACGATGGAAGTGGAGGCCACGGACGAAGGCGTGCTCGGCAAGATTCTCGTGGCCGACGGCACCGCGAACGTAAAGGTAAACGACACGATAGGCATCCTCGACGACGAGGCAGGCGGCGCCACACCCACCGCCGAAAAACCCGCAGCGGGACCCGAGGCAAAACAGGCGCCAAAGCAGGACGCCGGCGAAGTCGCCGCCCCGGTGCAGACCGCGGACGCGGCAGCCGCCACGCCTACCCCGCCGGCACCGCATGCAAACGGCGCAGACGCATCAAGCAGCAGTCCGAACAGCAAGATATTCGCTTCACCGTTGGCACGCCGCATGGCGCAGCAGGCCGGCATAGACCTCGCCTCCTTGAAAGGCAGCGGGCCCAACGGCCGCATCATCCGCGCGGACGTGGAAAAGGCTCGCCCCGGCCAGCCCGCGCTTGCTGCCGCCGCTGCACCACAAGCGGCGCCGGCCGCAGCACCCGCCGCTCCCACACAGCAGCCGGCCATCACCGAACCCGGCCGCCTCGTGCCCCTGAGCAACGTCAAGCGCGTCACCGCCCGCCGCCTCACCCAGGCGAAACAGAGTGTCCCGCATTTCTACGTCAGCATGGACATCGAGCTCGACGCCCTGCTGAAACTGCGCGCGGACCTCAACGCCCGCTCTCCCAAAGAGGGTGACCAGGCCTACAAACTCTCCGTCAACGACATGCTGATAAAAGCCTGCGCCGCCACGCTTCGCCGCGTCCCGAACGTCAACGCCAGCTACACCGAAGACGGCATCTTCCTCTATGACAACGTGGACATCTCGGTGGCCGTCTCCATCCCCGACGGCCTGATCACGCCGATCATACGCAACGCGGACACCAAATCCGTGGCCGCCATCGCCCGCGAAGGCAAATCCCTTTTCGAACGCGCGAAGCTTGGCAAGCTGAAACCCGCCGAGTTCCAGGGCGGCACCTTCTCCATCTCCAACATGGGCATGTACGGCGTGCGCGAATTCGCCGCCATCATCAACCCGCCGCAATCGGCCATACTCGCCGTCTCGGCCGGCGAACCCCGCCCCGTCGTACGCGGCGGCCAGCTCGCCATCGCCACGGTCATGACCTGCACCATCTCCGTGGACCACCGCGTCATCGACGGCGCGCTCGCCTCCGAGTGGCTCGGCGCCTTCAAATCCCTGGTCGAGGACCCGCTCGGGCTCCTGCTGTAATGGACGCAGCCACGCAAGCCGCCTTCACCCTGCGGGACGCCACGCCGGAGGAGTGCGAAGACATCGCCCGCCTCGTACGCGCGCTGGCGGAATACGAAAAGCTCGCCGCCGAAGCGCAGGCCACGGGAGCGGATTTCCAGGCGCAACTCTTCAGCCCGCACCCCGCCGCCTACGCCATGGTTGCCGAAGTCGCAGGCCGGATCGTGGGCGTCGCCATCTGGTTCTACAATTTCAGCACCTTCGTCTGCCGCCGTGGCCTCTACATCGAAGACGTCTTCGTGGAACCCGAACACCGCGGCGCCGGCATCGGCCGCGCGTTCTTCCGCGCGCTCGCCCAGCGCGCCCGGCAAGACGGCTGCCAGCGCATGGAATGGTCCGTGCTGGACTGGAACGAACCGGCAATCGCCTTCTATCGCGCGCTTGGCGCCGCCGGCATGCAGGACTGGACGATCCAGCGCCTCACCACCGGCGGCATCGCCCGCCTCGCCGAAAGTCCCGCCTGATGCCTGACCAGCGTTTCGACATCGCCATCGTCGGCGGCGGCCCTGGCGGCTACGTGGCCGCCATACGCGCGGCCCAGCTCGGCCTGCGCACCGCCGTCGTCGAACGCGAACACCTGGGCGGCATCTGCCTGAACTGGGGTTGCATCCCCACCAAGGCCCTGCTGCGAAGTTCCGAAATCAACCACCTCCTCGCCCACCTCGGCGAGTTCGGTTTCGCCGCCGACAACATCCGCTACGATCTGGAGAAAGTGGTCAAACGCTCCCGCGCGGTCGCCAAGCAGCTCGCCTCAGGCGTCGGCCACCTCCTGCGCAAGAACAAAATCGCCGTGTTCGACGGTGCCGCCAGACTCGCCGGCAGCGGCAAGCTCGCAATCACCAAGCCAGGCGTCCCCGAAACCACGCTGCAGGCCGACCACATAATCCTTGCCACCGGCGCCCGCGCCCGCCAGCTTCCCGGCCTCGAATCAGACGGGAACCTGATCTGGTCCTACAAGGACGCGATGGTCCCGAAACTCATGCCGAAACGCCTGCTCGTCATCGGCTCCGGCGCAATCGGCATAGAATTTGCAAGCTTCTTCCGCAACATGGGTGCCGACGTCACCATCGTCGAACTCATGGATCGCATCCTTCCCGTCGAGGACGCCGAAATCAGCGCCTTCGCCCAGAAAGCCTTCGAGAAACAGGGCATGAAATTCATCCTTGGCGCCCGCGTCACCACCGCCGAGAAATCCGCAGACAGCGTCACCGTCACCATCGACTCACCAGCGGGCACGCAACAACTCACCGTGGACCGCGTCATCTCGGCCGCCGGCATCGTCGGCAACACCGAAGACCTGGGCCTGGAAAACACCAAGGCGCGCATCGAACGCACGCACGTCGTCATAGACGCGTTCTGCCGCACCGGTGAGCCAGGCCTCTATGCAATTGGCGACCTCGCCGGCGCCCCCTGGCTCGCCCACAAGGCCAGCCACGAGGGCGTCATCTGCGTCGAAGCCATAGCCGGGCTCGACCCCCACCCGATCGACTGGACGAACATCCCGGGCTGCACCTATTGCCGCCCGCAAATCGCCTCCGTGGGCCTCACCGAAGCCCGCGCCCGTGACGAGGGCCACGAAATACGCGTCGGCCGCTTCCCCTTCATAGGCAACGGCAAGGCCATCGCCATGGGCGAACCAGAGGGCATGGTGAAAGTCGTCTTCGACAGCAAGACCGGCGCCCTGCTCGGCGCGCACATGATAGGTGCCGAAGTCACCGAAATGATCCAGGGCTACGCCATCGCGCGCACGCTGGAGACGACGGAGCAGGAGCTGATGCACACCGTCTTCCCGCATCCTACCGTCAGCGAGACGATGCATGAGGCTGTGCTGGATGCGTATGGGCGCGTCGTGCACTTCTAAGCAAGCAGGCCTTCTTCTCTCAAAGAAAAAATAAAGAACTCTCGCTACGCGCAGGGCAGCGCGCGGGCGCCTCCGCATGTACCCGGCTGCCGCAAATGCGGGGAGACAAGAGTTTTTTGCTTCTTTTTTTTCAAAAAAGAAGGCCCTGCTTACTTCCTCCTGAACCACCCAAGAACCGACCGATCCCGCAAAACCTCCCGCGCCGCGTTCATACCCGGCAGCCCAGACACGCCACCCCCCGGATGCGTCCCTGCCCCGCACATATACAACCCCCGCACCGGCGCCCGGTAACTTCCATTCCCCAGCACCGGCCGCGCTGCCCAAAGCTGGTCCAGCGACATGTGCCCATGCATGATGTCGCCACGCACAAGCCCGAACACCTCCTCCAGATCGGCCGGTGACAAGCTGCTGCGCGCGATCACGGAAGCCGCAAACCCCGGCGCATACCGGTCGACCGTCGCGATCATCAGATCGGCCACTTCCTCGCGCGCGCCTGCCCAGTCCCGCCCCGGCAACTCCGGCGCCACCTGCTGGCAGAACAGGCTGGCCACGTGCTTGCCTTGTGGCGCCAGTGTGGCATCCACCGTGCTGGGTATCAGCATCTCCACAATCGGCTCGCGAGACCACCCATAGCGCCGCGCATCCTGGTAGGCACGGTCCATGTAATCCAGCGTCGGCGCCAGCACGATCCCGCTCTCATGGTGTTCCGCGGGCGCGTGTCCCGGCAGGCAGATGAAGCTCGGCAACTCGCTCAGGGCCACGTTCATCCGGAACGTGCCCGAGCCGCTCTTGTAATTCGTCATTCGCGCCAGGAAATCGGCAGGCAGCGTATCGGGATCCATCAGCCGGGTGAACAGCAGCTTCGGATGCAGGTTCGAGACGACAAGCGGCGCGGCCAGCGTGCTGCCATCGGCAAGCCGCACCCCGGTCACGGCGCCACCGCGCACCAGCACCTCCTGCACGGCGGAGTCCAGCAATATCGTCACACCCGCCTCTTCGCAGGCCTGCGCCATCGCCTGCGTGATCGCGCCCATGCCGCCCATCGCATGGCCCCAATTGCCACGCTTGCCGTTCACGCCGCCGAAATTGTGGTGCAGCAGCACGTAGGCGGAACCTGGCGTGTCCGGGCTTGCGTAATTACCCACGATCGAATCGAAACCAAGCGCCGCCTTTATAGGATCGGATTCGAACCAGGAATCCAGGAACTGGCGCGCCGATTTGGTAAACAGGTCCAGCAGGTTGCGCTGCCCACGCAGATCCAGCCGGCGCAGCACCCCGCCTTGCCGCAGCACGCGCCCCAGACCCCAGATCCCGTCCGCCACGTTCGGCGGCGTCTGCGTGGCCAGCGCGCGCAGCACGTCTGCCACCTCCTCCAGCATCGCGTAATACGCCGGCAGCCGGGCGGCATCGCGCGCGGAGAACCTGGCCACTTCATCCTGCGTACGTTCCAGTCCACCGCCCAGCTTCAGGTAGCCGCCATCCGCGGTGGGCAGGAAGTTGGAAATCGGGCGTTCCACGATACGCAGCCCGCGCGCGTGCAACCCCATGTCCGCGATGACTTTCGCATGCAGCAGGCTTACCGTGTAGCTGGCTACGGAATTGCGAAACCCGGGATGGAACGTTTCGGTTACCGCCGCCCCGCCCACCACCCCACGCCGTTCGGCTATCGTCACGCGCAGGCCGGCGCGCGCCAGGTAGTAAGCGCACACGAGGCCGTTATGCCCGCCGCCCGCTATGATCACATCCTGCATACGCCGGTGTCGCATACGCCGCCCGAGCTTCCAACCGGCAGTCCCGTGTTTCGCGCGCCTGGCGTGTCAAACCTGCTTGCGTAAGACAGCCTTGCGAGACACGATCTCGCCAAGTCCAACCCGCAAACAAACGTAGCGGCCGAATTATAGCTGGTTCCGGAACGGAAACGGCCTGGCTATCGAGACCTACCGCCTTGTGATCATCGACGCCCGCCGGCGTGGTGCCCCAGTCGGCAGCTCACCTGAACGGTCTCCCCGACCAGTCCCTCTCGCGCGGCGCCCCCAAAGCGCCAGACGCGCCCGGCGGCAGCCTCGGCCAACACGCCATCAACTCGGACAGCACCGGCACCGCGGCTCACCCGCGCCGTATGCCTCTGCCACGAACCCCCAACCCCGGCGACGGCAACTTCCTGCACCCCGTGCCGGACCAGCTTACAAATGGCTGCCACTGGCGAGACCACGTCATCGTCTCCAGACCGCCACGACAGCGCCTCAGCCGTCTGCGCAAGGAGAGCCACGCCCCATAACTCCTCCAGGCCGGCTGGCGGCGCTTAAAGGCGTATCAGCGTGAACGGTTCGAATACGCAGGCAAAGGCGCAGCTCGCCTGGCCGGGAGTAGGCGGTGGTCGGAGCGGCGGGATTCGAACCCACGACCCCCAGTCCCCCAGACTGATGCGCTACCAGGCTGCGCTACGCTCCGACTGCGGGGACACCTAGCATCGGCGCCGCTGTGTGGGAAGGAAGAAAGGAAGGCCTTCTTTTTTGAAAAAAAGAAGCAAAAAACTTTTGCTCCCTATCGGCGGCTACCCGGAAAAGTCCGCGACAGCGGAGTCAAAAGTTTTTTGCTTCTTTTTTTCAAAAAAGAAGGCCTTTCTTCCCTAAACCAACCGCGACGCCGCCACGTAGTCCACCTTCCCCGTCCCCAGCAGCGGCAGCCGCTCCAGCACCCGCACCACCCGCGGCACCGCAATCTCCGCCATCCCGCGCTGCCGCGCCTGCGCCAGCATCGCCGCCGCACTCGCATCCTCCCGCGTCGTCAGAAGCACCAGCGCCTCGCCCTTCCTGGCATCCGGCACCGCCACCACCGCATGCGCCGAGTCCGGCCACAACCCCGCCGCCAGCGCCTCGGCCGCCGGCATGGACACCATCTCCCCGGCAATCTTGGCGAACCTCTTCGCCCGCCCCTGGATGGTCACGAACCGCTCGCCATCCACCGTGCAGATGTCCCCGGTGTCGTACCACCCGCCAGGCAGGGTCTCCAGCACACCCGGCGCACCCGTCCGCAGGTAGCCCAGCATCACGTTCGGCCCGCGCACCACCAGCCGCCCGCCCGTCTCGATCCCCTCGACCGGATCCAGCCTGTACACCATCCCCGGCAGCAGCCGCCCCGCCGCGCCCGGCCGGCTGTGCATCGGCGTGTTCAACGCCAGCACCGGTGCGGTCTCCGTCGCCCCATACCCCTCCAGCACCCGCACCCCGAACCGCTCGGCATACAGGCGCCGCGTCTCCTCACGCACCCGCTCGGCCCCTGCAAAGATGTAGCGCATCCGGTAGAAATCGTACGGGTTGGCAAACCGCGCCCACCCCGTCAGGAACGTGTCCGTCCCGAACGCGATCGTACTGTCGGTATCGTAGATCAGCTCCGGCACGATCCGGTAATGCAGCGGCGACGGATAGTAGAACGTCCGCACCCCGCACAGCAGCGGCAGCAGCGTGGCCCCCGTCAGCCCGAACGAGTGGAACATCGGCATCGCGTTGAACACCCGGTCGGACGGGTTGAAGTCGATCACGGACGCCACCTGCGCGATGTTGGCCAGTATGTTGGCGTGGCTCAGCACCACCCCCTTCGGCGCCCCCTCGGACCCGCTGGTGAACAGCACCACCGCCGCCCCCTGCGCCGCCACCAGCGCCCCCGGCAACCGCCGCGCCCGCCGCGCATCCAGCAACCCGCGCAGCTTCGCCCCCAGCCCCAGCCCCGCCCGCACATCCTCCAGCCACACGAAGCGCACCTCCCCCGCCATGCGCTCCACCACCGCGCCCAGCTTGGCCCGCTCCACGAACGCCCGCGAGGACAGCACCACCCCCACCTGCGCCGCCGCGCACGCCGCCAGCATCGCCTCCGCCCCGGCCGAGAAGTTCAGCATCGCCGGCACCCGCCCCCACGCCTGCAGCGCCAGGAACGTCACCACCGCACCGTTCGCGTTCGGCAGCATCACCCCCAGCCGCCCGCCCGCCGGCGCCTCGTCCGCCAGCCGCCGCCCCAGCACCACCGCCCCCAGCACCACCCGCTTGTAGGTCAGCGGCGCCCGCGCCGTGTCCTCGATGATCGGCACCGCGGCCCCATACCGGTCCCGCGCGTCCAGCAACGCCGCAAACAACGAGCGCTCCGTATCGGCCGCCGCAAACCCCGCCTGCTCCATCACCCCCTGCAACAGCACGCCCGCCGCGCGCCGCCTCGCCCGCCCGCGCAGCTCCGGATCGACATCGGGCCGCACCGGCGGCAACACCGTCAGCGACAGCGGGGCGAACCACCGCCGCTTCAGTATCCGCCCCATGCGCGAGAACCGGCTGTACTGCGCCCCATCGATGCGCACCGGCACCAGCACCGCATCCGCGTGGTCGGCCACCATCCCGGCGCCGTCATAAACCTTCATCAGCGCCCCGGTGACCGTGATGCGGCCCTCCGGAAAGATCACCAGCCCGGCCCCCGCCCGCACCGCATGCACCATGGTGCGCGCGTTGAACGGGTTCACCGGATCGATCGGGAAATGCTTCACCGCCGCCAAAAACGGCCGCGCCCACCACCGCCGCGCGATGTGCACGTTCACCGCAAAGGTCGGCGCCCCAGGCAGATAGGCGGCCACGAACGCGCCATCCAGGAAGCTCTGGTGGTTCACCACATACACGCGGCGCGTGCCCGCCGCCGGCAAGTTCTCCAGCCCCCGCACGCGCGGCTTGTGGAACAGCCGGAAATACGCCCGGAACACCGCCCGCACGCTATCCTCCGGCAACAGCCGCACGATCCACACCGCCACCGCCAGGTTGGCCACCGCCGCCACCGCCAGCACGACCCAGGGCGCCACCCCCGCCACCGCCAGCCCCGCCGCCACCGCGGCCGCCGCCACCATCGCCCCGGCATTGACCACGTTGTTCGCCGCAATCATCCGCGACAGCAGCGACCGCTCCGCACGCTCCTGGATCACCGCATATAGCGGCACCGAATACACCCCGCCGCACGCCGCCAGCAGCAGCAGATCCGCCAGCATGCGCCACCCGCCAGCACTGTGCAGCACCGCCGCCACCCCGCCCACCGCGCGCGCGTGCCCCGCCACATGGGCGAAATCCCACAGGAACACGGACAGCCCCACCGCCGCCCACGGCACCAGCCGCGCCGAGACCTGCCCATGCAGCAGCCGCCCGCACCCCACCGACCCCACGCCCACGCCCACCGAGAACACCGCCAGGAACAGCGTGAACACGCCCGTCCCCGCGCCCATCGACCGCCCGACCAGCACCGGCAGCTCGGTCAGCAGCGTGGCGCCCATCACCCAGAACCAGCTCAGCCCCAATATGCACAGCCACACCGTCCGGTTCGCCCGCGCCGCACCCAGCAGCCGCCCGGTCTGAACCGCCACGTTCCAGCCCACCGCCAGCCCGGGCGCCCGCGCCGGCGCCGGCGGAATCAGCGCGGCACTGGCCACCCCCGCCAGCGCCACCGCCAGCCCGGCGCCCGCCACAATTGCGGCCCCGTGCGGCAGACCGAACAGCAGCGGCCCCGCGATCGTGCCCACCAATATGCCGCCGAACGTGCCCGCCTCCACCAGCCCGTTGCCGGCCACCAGCTCCGCCTCGCCCAGATGCTGCGGCAGGATCGCGTATTTCAGCGGCCCGAAGAACGTGGCCTGCGCCCCCAACCCGAACAGCACCGCCAGCAGCAGCCCCGTGCTGCCCAGCAGGAACCCCGCCGCGGCGGCCGCCATCACCACCACCTCGGCCGCCTTGACCAGCAGGATCAGCCGCCGCTTCTCGCACCGGTCCGCCAGCTCCCCCGCCGTGGCCGACAGCAGCAGGAACGGCAGGATGAACACTCCGCCCGCCACCGCCACCAACGCCCCCGCACCCCCCTGCGCCGCCCGCGCCAGGATCAGCACCACCAGCGCGTTCTTGAACATGTTGTCGTTGATGGCCCCCAGTGTCTGGGTCACCAGCAGCGGCGCCAACCGGCGCGTGGCAAAGAGCGGCATGGCATCGGGTCCTTCCGTGAACATTGTTCATAATAGCGCGCCATGAACGTTGTTCAAGAAAAATCTTGCCGTCCGATCCCGGGTAGTAAGCAAGCAAGCAGTCCTTTTTTGAAAAAAAGGACCAAAAAACTTTTGCTCCCCGCATCTGCAGCGGCCGTGTCTCTCCTGCGAACGCCGAAACGTTGCACAGTTATGAAAGCACGAGACCTTTGCAAAACCTGGCCTGGTGAGTCGGCTGGCGTGCGTTTGCGAGCACCGGAGCGGAGTGGCCTAAAGGGCCATGAGCACCGGAGCGCAGCAAACGCGCGTCAGACGGCCGCCAGGGCAGGTTTGGCAAAGGTCTCGCTAGCGGATCAGGCCTGCGGCTTCTGCCACCGCCCTGGACCGCGCCATCCCCTCGCCCACCGCCAGCGCCGCCTCCAGTGCCCGCCGCCCCGCCACCGCGTCCACCATCACCGGCGCCCCATCCACGCAGCTCGCAATGAACGCCGCATGCTCGGCCTCCAGCACGTCGTGGTCCTCCCAGCTCGCCTCATCCAGCCGGAACCCGTCCGTTCCGGGCACCTCCATCCCATGCTCACGCCCGATCATCGTCAGCCGCCGCGCCACGAAATCAGCCGACAGATACCCCTCCTGGCTGAACAGCCGCATCCGCCGCTCCGTCTTCAACGAAATCCGGCTCGCCGTGATCGTCGCCACGCAGCCGTTCACGAACCGCACCCGCGCGTTGGCAATGTCCTCGAACTGGCTGGACACCGCCGCCCCCAGCGCGTCCACGCTCTCGATCTCCGAATCCACCAGACTCAGCACCAGGTCCAGATCGTGGATCATCAGGTCCAGGATCACCGACACATCCGTCCCGCGCGGCTTGAACGGCGCGATCCGCGTCGCCTCGATGTAAAGCGGCCTCGAAATCCGGGCCGATATCGCCCGGTGCTCCGGCGAGTAGCGCAAGAGATGCCCCACCTGCAGCACCCGCCCCTGCGCGCGCGCCAGCTCCGCCAGCCGGTCCGCCTGCTCCAGCGTCGCCGCGATCGGCTTCTCCACCAGCACGTGGCAGCTGCTCTCGAGCGCCAGCGCCGCTATGTCGAAATGCGCCTCCGCGGGTGCGGCCACGATCACGGCGTCCGCCGTTTCCAGCAGATCAGCCAGCCCCATTGCCGGCACCCCGCCCAGCTCCCGCCCCACCACCGCGGCCCGCGCCGCATCCACGTCGGTAATGCCCACCAGCGCCGCCCGCTGGCTGGCGGCCACCTTTATCGCGTGGAAACGGCCGAAATGGCCGGCGCCTATGACGCCTATGCGCAGGATCGGGGACATCGCGTGGTTCCGGAGGTTTCAGGCAAGGCAAGGAAGCGGTTCTTTTTTAAAAAAAAGAACCAAAAAACATTTGTCACTCCGCCTGCACGCCGATGCCGCCCGTTCCGCAACCACACGCACTGGCAGAACAGGACGCATAGCGGCGCAAGCGGGGAAGCAAAATTTCGGTTCTTTTTCCGAAGAACAACCGCGTGCTGTCTGCCTCAACAATCATTCCCACGCAGGCTGTAACTCTTCACGATGTGGTTCTGCAGCTCGAACGTCGTCGTGCAGTCGCGCTGGACTATCTCCGGCCCGAACCCGCCAAATCCGCCATACCCGAAGCCGCCATAGCCAAACCCGCCATAGCCGAATCCGCCATACCCGAACCCGTCGCCAGGCACGGACTCGATGCGAGACATCTGATACGACACAAAACGCAACCCGCTCGTGTCATACGTGCGCGTCGGCACGCCGTAGCTGCGCAGCAGGTCCGGCTCCGTCTTGCCCACAAGCGCGTTCAGCTCCCGCAAATGCTGCGGGTTGGGGTAGGCGCAACTGGCCAGGCCAAGCAGCGCCGAAACTACGAAAAACCTGCGCATCGTGACGAAAAGCTCCATGAATTTCTGTGAACGCAGGCCCTCGGTGGTTGTTCGGAGGTGCGGCCGGTGAATCGACCGGCAAGCTTCCTAATTATCGAAACACAGACAACCACGTCACGGGCCACAAGGCCCAATTTGCAAACAGGCCCTCAGATAAGGTCCGCCCGGCCAGGCATCCACTGAACGTCATCAATTCGGCGTGCGCCGGTGGCCAGCATGGCCAGCCTGTCAAACCCCAGCGCAATCCCGGACGCCTGCCCCATCCCAAACGCCAGCGCTGCCAGGAAATCCTCGTCCAGCTCCCAATCCGGACCCGACACGGCATGCCGCCGCCCCCGGTCCGCCACGAAACGCGCCCGCTGCTCGGCCGCGTCCGTCAGCTCCTCGAACGCGTTCGCCAGCTCCATGCCGCAGGCAAACAGCTCGAACCGCAATGCCACCCGAGGGTCCTCCGTATCGCGCACCGCCAGCGCCGCCTGTGCCGCCGGCCAATGCGTCAGGAACGTCGGATGCCCCCGCCCGATCCGCGGCTCGATCCGCTCCAGCAACAGCCGGAAAAACAGGTCCTCCCAACCCTCGCCGGCACGCAGCACCGCACCAGCCGAAGCCGCCAACCCCGTCGCATCGTCCAGCGTCCCCAGCAAATCCGCGCCCGCATACCGCTCGAACGCCTCGGCCATCGTCAGCCGCTCGAAATGCGCGAGATCGACCGTCAGTCCCGCCCGTGCGCAGACCGGCGGCAGCACCGCCCGCAGATACGCCTCCGTCTCGTCCATCAAGGACGCCAGGCTGGCTCCCGGCCGATACCATTCCAGCATGGTGAACTCCGGCGCATGCAGCGCACTCGCCTCGCCGTTCCGCCACACCCGCGCCAACTGAAAAATGGGCCCCGCGCCCGCCACCAGCAGCCGCTTCATCGCAAACTCCGGGCTGGTGTTCAGCCACAGCCGCCGCGTCCCCCCATCCGGCAAACGCAACTCGGTGGAAAACGCCTGCAGATGCACCTCCTCCCCAGGGGCCGCCACCGCATAGGGCGTCTCCACCTCCAGATACCCACGCGCATCGAAAAACGCCCGCGTCGCTTTCGTAAGCAGCGCACGGCGGCGCAGAAAGCCGGCCCTGTCGGCGAAACTGTCGGGGTGCCAGGATGGCAGCAAGCGCTTAGCCCTTCGAAAGAGAAAGCAAGGCCTGCTTTTTTGAGAAGAAGCGAAAAACTTTTATCTCCCCGCATCTGCAACACACGTGCACATCAAGAAAAAACACGCGCGCCGCAAATGCGGGAGCAAAAGTTTTTTGCTTCTTTTTTTCAAAAAAGAAGGCCTTCCTTTCTTACCTCCTCGCCCGCGAAAACACGAACACCGAACCCGCCCCGGTCACCACCGTTACCAGCAGCCCCACCCGCCCCGCCGGGTCGAACAGGTCGAAACCCGCAACCAACACCAGGAACACCAGCCCCAGCACCGGCAACGCCGGAAATGCCGGCATGCGCCAGGTGGCCACGCCGCTCGCCCCCGTACGCCGGCCCCGCAACGCCGCCAAACACAGCGCGGAATACGTGGCCACGTTGCTGTTGCCGGATATCAGCACCAGCGTGTGCGGATCGAGCAAGCAGCTCAACAGCCCGCATCCGCCCATCACCAGCGTGGCCACCCACGGCGAACCCCAGCGCGCATGCGTGGCGGCCAGCGCGCGGCTGACACCGCCCGGCCAAAGCCCGTCACGCCCGGTGGCATAAAGCTGGCGGCCGGCCATAAGCGCGATGGCGATCATCGTGTTGAACACCGCCAGCGCCACGCCCAGGCTCATCACCCGCGCCAGGCCCACCCCGCCCACCTGCGCGATAAACGCGGGAATGGGCGCCGCCGCTGCCGACAAGGCGCGCAAATCGGGCGCGCCGATAATCACGGCAGCCACCGGCGGCATCACCATCACCACGCCGGCCGCCAGCGCCAGCAGCACCACCGGCGCCACGCTGCGGGAGTCTCGCATGTCCTCGCCGAAGAAGATTGCCGCACCATAGCCGTTGAAGGCGTAGATCCCCGCGGCGGTGGCCGCCCCCAACCCCGCCAGGCCCGGCGCCACCAGCCCGCCGGACGCCGATGCCACCGCCGGATGCAGCAGCGCGGACCAATGTTGGTGGACGTGCGTCCCGCCGATCACGGTCAGCGCGGCCAACGCCAGCAGCTCCACCAGCAGGAACCCGCCCGTCACTACGGCGCCCACCTGGATATGCAGCACCGCCACGCCGACCACGGCCGCCACCAGCACCGCCGCCGCCGGCCGCGCGGCCAGCCCCGGCACGATCGCCCCCAGATAGCTGACCACCCCGAAACCCGACAGCGCCAGAGATATGCTGAAGCCGAGCAGGTTCATGCCCAGCACGCCATGTGCCCAGTGCCGTCCGAACACCCGGCCCAGTATCGTGTATTCCCCGCCCGCGCCGGGAAACGCCGCCCCCAGCTCGCCATACACGCAGGACATCGCAACGCCGAACAGCGCCGCGGCGGCAAAGCACAGGAACACGCCGCTCCCCACCTGCCGCATCAGTTCCGAGCCCACGATGAACACCGCAATGCTCGGCGAAAGCACCGAGACGGTGATGAACAGCGTCCCCACCGGCCCCATCGCCCGTGTCAGCCCGCCCGTCAGCGCACGACTCCCGGCCACGCCACGCCAATTACAGCGGATTTCTGCATCGGCAACGCTCATACGGCGCGCCACGCCGGGTGTCGACCGCCTTGGCGCAGGCGTTATTGCGAAAGCAAGCAAGGCCTTCTTTTTTGAAGAAAAGAAGCAAAAACCTTCTATCTCTCCGCCGCTGCAGATTGCGTGTTTGTCCGGACGCAGCCGAACTACCGCAAACGCGGGCAATCAAAAGTTTTTGCTTCTGTTTTCAGAAAAGAACGCCTTGCTTTCCCTTCTCCTTGCAATCCGCCAGCCAACACTCCATACTGAACCACATGGTTCAGTATTCCGCAACTCGCCTGGACGCCTCCTTCGCCGCTCTCTCTGACGCAACACGGCGCGGCGTCCTGGAGCAGCTCGGGACCGGAGACGCGTCGATTACCGAGCTTGCGGACAGGTTCCACATGACACTGACGGGCATGAAGAAGCACGTCGGCGTGCTGGAGCAGGCGGGGCTTGTCACCACGCGCAAGGCCGGACGCGTGCGGACCTGCGCGCTCGGCCGTGGCCAACTCGCCGAGGCATCAGCCTGGATCGAGAGATATCGTCACCTCTGGGCCGCACGCTTCGAGGCTCTGGACCAGATCGTCGCCGAACTGAAGCAGCAGGAGACGTCCGATGAACGCAGATGAACGCGGCCAGTCCGCCACGGGAGACAACCGCACGAAGGTGGAGCGGATATCCGACCGGGAACTCGTCGTCACGCGAACCCTGGCCGCCCCCGTACGCCTCGTCTTCGAGGCATGGACCAGGCCGGAGCTGTTCCAACGATGGTGGATACCGAAATCGTCCGGCCTCACCCTTGTTTCCTGCGAGGCGGACATTCGCACCGGGGGCACCTACCGTCTGCTGATCGGCCATCCCGCCTCGGAACAGCCGAGGGCGTTCTTCGGCCGCTACATCGAAGTATCGCCGCACGCGCGCCTGGTCTGGACCAATGACGAAGCCGAGGAGGGTGCCGTCACCACCGTGACCTTTGAGGAAACCAGCGGCGAGACAAAGGTCACCGTGCACGAACGCTATCCGTCGAAACAGGCGCTCGACGACGCCATGGCCTCCGGAAGCACAACCGGCTGGACCGAGCAGTTCGACCAGCTAGATGGCCTCGTCGCCAATCCCGATGCGAAAGTCTGACCTGCCGCAGCCCATCGGCGCCGATGCAGTCCGCCCTGCACCACCGACTTGTCCTCGCAAGCCGGCCTCGCCCATCAAACGCCGTCCTCCACACGGCCCCATGTCGCCGCTTCCACAAACGTCGCAGTCCGCGCAGGCCACCAATCGCCTGCCACGTCCTGCATCTCGCCGGCACGCAAGCGAGGCCACAACGTGCAAACCGATTCGCCTGATGAATTGGAAGGCGCGGCACCCGGCCCTTGCATCTACCGCCTGAAAAAGCCGAGTATCCCTCAGCGAAATACCTGGCGGGACCGGAGGATGACCGAGAACGAAAGTATCGCCGGTGGCGTAGCCCACGACTTGCCGTCCGACCTGGCAACGGCGCTGACCGCAAGCCCAGCGGCGCTGGCCACCTGGCAGGACCTCACGCCGATCGCCCGCAACGAATGGATATGCTGGATCGAGACCGCAAAGAAGTCGGAGACGAGGTCCAAGCGCATCAACTGGGGTTGCGAGAACCTGCAGGACGGCAAACGCCGTCCGTGCTGCTGGCCCGGCTGCCCTCACCGCCAGCGACTCAAACTATCTGCGGGTTGAACACCGCGCCATCCACCTTCCCGCACGGCCGCGCGTCACCGCCATACAGCGCGCCTTTGAACCCGGCACCGTGACTTGGCTGAAGTTGCGTAAAAGGAACATCCAAGCCAGGACCGAAATGGCCAGCGCAGAGACAACCGATGAACCAAACCCGCTGCCCAGCGTCTCATCTCACCGACGTGGCACCGATCACGCTTCTGCAAGCGCCAGGGCAACGCCGCCTCGGCGTGCAAAGCCGTCCTGTCGAAAAGCAGCATTGCGCTGTCCTGCGCGCGCACGAGACGCATTATCTCGGCGTCCCAAACTGACAGCCTGGGCCCCGCGCTCCATCAACCGCGCGCCGTCTGCTTGACGATCCGGCATAAATCCGCCGAGCTCCCCCAACTCATCCCCCCGATCAACCCAAAATCATCATCTGCGACACGCCACTCTCCCTCAGCGAACACGCCGTCATCCCCCCGGCCACGCGCGCCCACACACCCCTACTCCTGTCCCCCAACCGCGCCCCGCAATAAACAAGACCTTGCCTTCCCCACCCCGCCTGCTACCCACCCCCGCCACATGCCAGACGGTACGCTCAGAACCCCCGACTCCCTCATCCACGCCGGCCTGCTCCCGGACTCCGACCGCGAAGCCCTCGCCCGCATCGCCGCGCGCTACGCCATCGCCGTCCCCCCCGCCTTCGCCCGCCTCATCACCCACCCGGACGACCCGATCGCCCGCCAGGTCCTCCCCCACGCCGATGAACTGCACACCGCCCCCCACGAACACGCAGACCCCATCGGCGACGAAACCCACGCCCCAATCCGCGGCGTCGTCCACCGCTACCCGGACCGCGTGCTCATCAAACCCCTCCTCGTCTGCCCCCTCTACTGCCGCTTCTGCTTCCGCCGCGAACAGGTGGGCCCCGACGGCGGCCTACTCACCCAGGCCGAACTGGAAGCCGCCATCGCCTACGTCCAATCCCGCCCCGCCATACGCGAAGTCATCCTCACCGGCGGCGACCCCCTGCTACTCTCCCCCCGCCGCCTCGCCTGGCTCACGGCCGAACTGGCCGCCATCCCCCACGTCGAGCTGCTGCGCATCCACACCCGCGTCCCCACGGCCGACCCAGCCCGCGTCACCCCCACCCTCGCCGCCGCGCTCGCCAGCGAAACCCCCATCTGGCTCGTCCTGCACGCCAACCACGCCAGCGAGTTCACCCCCGAAGCCGCCGCCGCCATCCGCCGCCTCCAATCCCAAGCCATCCCCGTCCTCGGCCAGTCCGTCCTCCTCCGCGGCGTCAACGACACGCCGGACGCGCTCGAGGCCCTCTTCCGCGCCATGCTCCGCCACCGCATCAAGCCGTACTACCTGCACCAGCTAGACCCCGCCCCAGGCACCGCCCGCTTCCACGTCCCCATCGCCGAAGGCCAGGCCCTGCTGGCCGCCCTGCGCGGCCGCGTCACCGGCCTCGCCTGGCCCACCTACGTGCTGGACATCGAAGGCGGCCACGGCAAGGTCCCCATCGGCCCCACCTACCTGGACGGCGCCACCCACGTGCGAGACCCCCTGGGCCGCACCCACGCGCTTGCCGCCCCCATGCTTGTCGGCGCGGCGCCCAGCCGTTAGACAGCCCGCCACCCTACCAGCCCCAAAACAAGAGTCCGCCACCCATGAAGCAGCAGGCCAACCTCATCCGCGCCGGCCAGGTGATCGAGCATGACGGCCGCCGCTGGACCGTGCTCAAGCAGCAGATCATCACCCCCGGCAAAGGCGGCGCCTTCATCCAGGTGGAAATGCGCGACCTCAAAACCGGCAACAAGACCAACGAACGCTGGCGCACCGCCGACACCGTCGAACGCCTCGTCACCGACAACAAGGACTTCACCTACTCCTACACGGACGGCGACAACATCGTCCTGATGGACCCCGAAACCTTTGAACAGACCATCATCCCGATGGCGATCCTCGGCGACCAGGCGCCCTTCCTGCAGGACAACATGACCATCGACGTGGACCTCGTCGAAGGCGAACCCGTGGGCGCCCACCTCCCCCAGATGGTCACGCTCGAAATCGTCGAAGCCGACCCCGTCGTCAAAGGCCAGACCGCCAGCTCCAGCTACAAGCCCGCCAAACTCTCCAACGGCGTCAAAACCCTCGTCCCCCCCTTCGTCGAAGCCGGCGAACGCGTCGTCGTCCGCACCGAGGACGGCAGCTACGTGGAGCGCGCGAAAAGCTAGCGACCAGGCTGGTCCGAGTTTATGATAAAAACATGGACCAGCACGAAGACCTGCGCCCGGAGACGGTCACTTTCACCGAAGCCGAGATCGCCGGCATCGAGGCAGCACGAGCGGACTACAAGGCCCGCGGCGGCATCCCGTTCAAGGAATCCGTCGCATGGCTCGACAGCCTCGAGACCGACAATCCATTGCCGAAACCTCAGCCCCGAAAAGACTGACCGGCGTTGACGCGGAGGGTAGTCCTTACCCTTCCTGCGCAAGACGACCTCGAGCGCACGAGAGCGTGGCTCCTTCAACCAGGTTCAGGGCCACGCGCGCGCACGCGCCTCAGAAACCTTGAGGCCCAGATCATCGCGCTAGGTGACTTTCCGTTCGCCAGCACGCCCCGCCCGTCGTCCGGATTACGCCTCCTGATCGTCGAGCGGCACAGAGTGCTATACGAAATCAACCCGGAGGCGGCGGACGAAGCCACCATGGGCGACGTCATCGTCCTGCGCATCTTCGGCCCCGGCCAATCCGCCCCCTAGAAAGCACCCACCCCCATGGCCCTACGCCTCTCCCCCCACATGACCATCATGCAGAACGCGGCCCAGAAAGCCTCCAAACGCCTGCTGCGCGACTTCAACGAAGTCGAACAGCTCCAGGTCAGCATCAAAGGCCCGTCGGACTTCGTCTCCCAGGCAGACCTCCGCGCCGAATCCACCCTGCGCGAGGAACTCACGAAAGCCCGCCCCGGCTACGCCTTCCTCATGGAAGAATCCGGCGCGTCCGGCGGCGACAACTGGACCTGGCGCTGGGTCATCGACCCGCTGGACGGCACCACCAACTTCCTCCACGGCATCCCTCACTGGGCCATCAGCATGGCCCTGCAGCGCCGCACCCCGGACGGCGCCACCGAGATCGCCGCCGGCATGATCTACAACCCCGCCGGCAACGAAATGTTCTGGGCCGAACGCGGCGCCGGCGCCTACCTCAACGAACGCCGCCTCCGCGTCTCCGCCCGCCGGGACCTCGCCGACGCCCTCTTCGCAACCGGCATCCCCTTCGCCGCCGTCACCCCCCGCAACCGCCTGGCCTTCGCCCGCACGCTCGCCGCCCTGATGCCCGCCACCGCCGGCATCCGCCGCTTCGGCAGCGCCGCACTGGACCTCGCCTGGGTCGCCGCCGGCCGCTACGACGGCTACTGGGAACTCGGCCTCAAACCCTGGGACTGCGCGGCCGGCCTGCTCATCGTCCGCGAAGCCGGCGGCACCGTCACGGACCCCGCCGGCGCCGAATTCACCGTCAGCGACGGCCCCGACAACAACGTCGTGGCCGGCAACGCACACCTGCACGCAAAACTCCGCGAACTGGTGGCCGACGGTGTAGCCGCCGCTGCCTGACCCCATATCCGCCGCACCCGCCCCGGAACGCCAGCGCCAATCAAAACCGGGTGCGCCAGCGCCAACCTGACCCCGGCGCCAGCGCCAACCGCCAACCGCCACCCGGCGCACCAGCGCCACACCAACCCCGGCGCCCTGGCGCCACACAGGATCGCCGCGCCGCAATGACCCTGCCCGTCCCCCTCCCCGACTGGATGCCCTGGTGGCTGCAGCTCATCGTCGTCACCGCCGCCCTGCTCGCCGGCCTCGCCCTCCTGGTCATGCCCTTCAGCGTCTTCGGCCTGAAATCCCGCCTGGACACCATCGAAGCCCGCCTGGACGACATCCAGTCAGACCTCCGAACCCTAACCCAACGCCTCCCCGAACCCGCCCGCACCCCCTACGACACCCCCGCCCTCCTGCGCGCCGCCACCACCCCGCGCGAAACCCTGCCACCCCCGCCCCCGCCAATCCCCCCCGCCACCTGGCAAGCCGACCCACCCCCCCGCGAACTACGCAGCCCAACCCTACGCGCCGCCACCCGCCTCGGCGACGCCGCCCGCGAACGCGCGGAGCCGCGTCTGGGGCGGCCTCGGTAGGAAGGAAGAAAGCAAGGCCTTCTTTTTTGAAAAAAAGAAGCAAAAAACTTTTGCTCCGCTGTCGCCGACACGACAATAAGGTGCGCACTTCCAATCTGCGCCTGAGATAGTCAGAACAACTTCCATAACGTTGGGCTACGGGATCGCGCTACGTTTGAATAACATGTTGCTGGCTTCCGCTGGGTTGACTTTGAGCTCTTGCAGCTTTGGCGTGTTAGGAAGTTACGCGGTCAAAACTTGAGCGTCTTGAAGATCGTGGCCAGCCTGCTCTGCGGGGTGCACTCGGCCCGGAAGGGGGCTTACTGATTACCGATGGACTCACCTACCAAGGTTTGTTAATTGTGAGTTGAGTAGCCCGTAGCCAAATCAAGAAGTCATCTGCAAAGTCCGTGACTGCTACCTGGCTTCCATTCTGCACGATCAAGCCGTGATTGATCAGGAAGTTAATCCAGCCGGGAAAGCCGTAGCCGATATAAACGTCAGGAAACCGTTTCTCATATTCGACGTAGAAATTGTAAGCTTCTTCAGAAGAGACAACGCGGCGAGCTCCAAGTTCGATTAGTACTTTTATCTGACTGCCGAAAATGCCGGCATATATAAAGCCAAACCGAGCCTCTAATCGAGCTTGGGCCAAATTTCTAACCAGAACATCTACAGGGTCCGCTGTGACTTGCTTGAGTTGCACATGTATTTCGCGTTCAAGCTTGCCGATTGCGGCAGTGCGGCCCAGACCAGGGATCTCTTTAAGTTCGATACCGTCAGGGCTACCAACTTTAGCTAGTTCAGCTGCTTGCTGTTGCTGCTCCGCCGCATCCAATTCAAGAATTCCGACCCCTGGAACTGTGAACTTAAGCTTTCCGGGTGTGATTCTTTCAAAAAAAGCCTTTGCCTCGGTTTTAAACCATAAAGCAATAACTACTGCCGCAACAGGCCAAGACAACACGGCCTTAACAATTTCAACTGACAACATCCTGAACCTTAAATACGGTTTGTTACCTTAGACGCCAAATATCCCGCATACAGGAAACATTACGAACTTGACTGACACGTCCCTGCTCTCTAGGGGGTGATACAGACGTCGGTTGCTTGCTTATGAGCAGGGAAAAGTCAGTCACTTCTTTCAGATCTGGAAATGCCTCGTTGTTATTCTCGCCCCAAAAGCCGAGACAGTTCCAGTATGTCATATAAAGAAACTGATGATACTTCTCAAAGAAACTTGTGAGGCTTTCGCTTGTGCGCTGGTAAGTGACATGACCATTTGCCTTGTTTCGAATACCTCGAAACTCCCGAGCGAATTCGGGTGGAACACTTTCAGGGAAAGCGTCGATAGAGTTTTCCCATGATGGCGCGATGCCGCTAGTCACTGCGGTGCGTCTACCTGTAAGTACGCGCTGCGCGTTAGCTTGTATCCACGGGTCGGAGTCTTCCCACCGGATTTTCCGTGTGTCCATTCTCTCGCGCATCATAGCCCCGAGCAAGAACTCATAGAAGTGGTGAACGAACCGCGCGTAAGCGTTATACGTCTTAAACGCCAACCATCGACTATCATAGCCGGCCGCTAAAGTAGCGCTCTCCTTTTCAACTATCGTTGCTTTGATCATGCCAGCACCGAAATTTGCAAATTCATTGAAAGCATCCTCGCAACGTAAAAATTCGTGTTTCAATGCAATGCAATGGTCGATGTCTATTTCGCTGCCTAGGGCAAACTTCATAGGCTCGCTCGGATTTTCAACTGTTTGCAACGAACCATACGTCTAACTTTCTTGTTGCCCACCTCCACCCCCATGTTCTACTCCTGTTCCCCCACACCGTCCATCACCCACCGTAAGGCCCACAACCCTGAACGCCATCTCCCCCCAGTCAGCCGCCGAGGACGCCGAACGCCGCGCGAACCACCTCGCCGTCTGCCAGGAGATCATCGAACTCGGCATGAAACTCACCCGAGCCGCCGCCCAGCGCGCGCTCGAGGCGCCCCAGGACCCAACCCCGCGCCCGAACCCCACTCCGCAAGACCCGGCACTGCCCCAGCCCCGCCCAAGGGACCCGAACCTGCCCTTCAACCGCGCGGCCACCATCGTCCTGCGCGCCGTCACCCTCTCCGCACAGCTCGCCGCCGGCGCCTTCACCCGCGCCCAGCCCGCCACCACCACCACCACACGCACCCAGTCGGACGCCGAGCTCCGGGAAATCGACGGTGTCGTCAACCGCTGCCTGCTCACCTCCGGCCTCGAACGCCTGGCCGAAGCCCACCCCAACCGCCAGGCCCTGATGGACAACATCGAGGACGCAGCCGACGAATCCCTCGCCGCCCACCCCGCAGACCCGCTGCCCGCCCACTTCATCCGCGCCTGCCGGATCCTCGGCCTCTCCCCCACGGACACCGCCCTGCCAGACCACCTGGCCGAGTTCCTGACCCCTGACGCACCCCCGCACGGTCCCGCCCCGGACGATTGATCCCCCGCCGCGGCGCCACAACGCACCAAATCCGCCCCGCCCAAACCCGCCCGCATCGGCAAGCACCGGAGCCTGGCCGCACGCGCCAAAAGCCCCATTGCCCCGAACCCGCACCACCCGGCCGCCCCCCGCGCCCGCGCCAACCCCGCGCAGGCGCCGCCAACGCGCGCCCACCACCCGCCTGACGGCAGGCCAATAACCGCAATCGCACCGCGAAAAGACCCGCCCGCGAAACCACGCAAGCGTCATCGTGCAAGGCCGCAACAACAACGAACCCCGACGCCGCCGCTACACTTCAGTGGGCGTTCCGCAACGGGAGAGCATCTTGTATTACCACGACAAACGACTTCAATACCCGGTACGTGTCGAAACGCCGGACCCGATCTTCGCACGCCAGCTGCAACAGGCGATCGGCGGCATAGAAGGCGAAATACGCGTCTGCATGCAGTATTTCTTCCAGGCCTGGGGCGCCCGCGGCCCAAGCACGAAATACCGGGACATGCTGCTGCACACGGCCACCGAGGAAATCGGCCACATCGAGATGCTGGCCACTGCCGTCGCCCTGAACCTGGAGGCCGCACCCGCCTCCGTCCAGGAGGATAACGGCGCCACCACCGGCCTCGTCGGCGCCATCATGGGCGGCGGCGAACGCCCGCGCCACATGCTGGAAGGCATGCTGCAGAAACACGTCCTCTCCACCGGCCTGGCCGCCTTCCCCGGCAACGCGGACGGCCTGCCGTTCGACATGTCGCACATCTATGCCAGCGGCAACCTCGCCGCGGACATGCATTGCAACGTCGCCGCCGAAGCCACCGGCCGCGTCCTGGCCGTTCGCCTCTACAACGCCACCAAGGACCCCGGCATGCAGGACATGCTCGCCTTCATGATCGCGCGTGACACCATGCACCAGCAGCAATGGCTGGCCGCGATCGAGGAAATGGGCGGCATGGCGGCCACCCTGCCAATCCCCAACAGCTTCGACCAGTCCAAGGAAAACCGCGAATACAGCTACAAGTTCTTCGCCACCGGCGTGGACGGCCAGGCCCCCGAACCCGGCCGCTGGACACACGGCCCCTCCATGGACGGCAAGGGTGAGTTCACCGTCTTCAACAATCGCCCGATGGGCGAGGCGCCGGTGCTCGGCCCGGCGCGCACGGACAGCGGTGCGGAGACGCAGCAGATGGCCGCGGAGTAAGCAAGCAAGCCTTTTTGTAAAAGAGGACCAGAAAACTTTTGTGCCCCCGCCTGCATCAAGGCATTCTCCGCTCCTGCCAGACGCAACTCTGCAGGAAAATGCAAAGCCCTGATGCAGGCGCAAGGAGCAAAAGTTTTTTGCTTCTGTTCCTCAAAAAAAGAGTGCCTTCCTTACGTCCTCTCAACCCAAACCCAAGCCAGCACCCCAGCCACGCCAGCCGCCGGCGCAAGATCGACCAACCCGAACCGCGCATACATCCAGGCGCCAAACAGCACGCCCGCCACAAACCCCATCCACCGCGTCAGCGGCGCCACCCAGCCCCATCGTTCATGCCCGGCAATCGATATCGCGGCAGCCTGGCCAAACTTCACCAGCGTTCCCGTCATGTAAGTCAGCGGAATGCTGACCTTCCCGTCGCGCTCGAAGACGTTGTTCATCGCCCCCATGCCCACCGCCATCAGGCAAGCCGCCACGATCGGCCGGCCCGCCCCGCCAAACGCCGCGCTGGCAGCCAGCAATATCGCCACGCCGCCCAGGTTGGCCGCCGGCCGGTGCCTCTCGTCACCCCGCCCGACCAACGCCCCGCCAATCACGCCCGCCACGAAGCAGGCGATCAGCCCACCCGCCAGCGCAGCATCCCGGTCACCCTGCACCGCGCCCACGCCCATGCGCGTCGAGTTGCCGCTCATGAACGAGACGAAAAACCCGCCGGTAGCCCCAAACCCGGAGGCGTCCACGTACCCCGCCAACCCGGCAAGCACGGCCGACAGCACCTGCACGCGCCTGTCCTGCGCCCTCACGCCGCCCGCCCCCGGCCCCCGCCGTGCAGCGTCAAGCCTCGGCCAGGTAGCGTGCCGTCAGATGCCGTTCGAATGCGCCCGCATCCAGCGTCCGGCCTGTCGCCGCGCGCATCAGGTCGGAAAACCCCAGCAGGCTGCCCTGCGCGTGCACGTGCTGCCCCAGCCAGCCCACGAGCGGCGAGAGGTCACCCTGCGCCAGCGCCCCGTCCAGCTCCGGCAGCGCCGCCCGCGCCGCCTCCATCAACTGGGCGGCCGCCATCGCACCCAGCGTGTAGGACGGGAAATAGCCGAACAGCCCGTCATACCAATGGATGTCCTGCAAGCAGCCCAGCCGGTCATCCGGCGGCCGTATGCCCAGCAGCGCAGCCAGCGCGTCGTTCCACGCGCCAGGCAGGTCACGCACCGCCAGGTCGCCGGCGATCAGCGCGCGTTCCAGCCGGTAGCGCATGATCACATGCGCCGGATAGGTCAGCTCGTCGGCATCCACGCGTATGAACCCACGCGACACGCGCCGCCACAGCCGCGCCAGATTGGCTTGCGTAGCCGCCGGCCCCGCGCCGCCGAACGCCGCCACCAGCTCGCCGGACAGCCAGCCCAGATAAGCGTCCGACCGTGCCGCCTGCATTTCGATGATCAGCGACTGGCTCTCATGCACCGCCATGCCGGCGGCCGTCCCCACCGGCTGGCGCGCCCACGCCTCCGGCAGGCCGCGCTCGTACAGCCCGTGCCCGGTCTCGTGCAGCACGCCCATGATCGCCTGCGCCGGATTGCTCTCGTCGTAACGCGTGGTGATGCGCACGTCCGCCGGCGTGCCGCCGCAGAACGGGTGCAGCGAGCGGTCCAGCCTGGCATGGGCGAAGTCCAGCCCAGCACGGGCCGCCAGCTTGCGGCACAGCGCCTCCTGCGCATCGGCCGGAAAGGCGCCCTCCAGCCCGATCGCCTGCGGCCGGGCCGCCTGCAGCGCCTCCGCACGCGGCAGCGCGTCCGCCAGAAACGCTTCCAGCCGGCCGAACACGGGGTCCAGCTCCGCGCTGGTGATGCCGCGCTGGTAGCCGTCCATCAGCGCATCGTACGGCGCCAGGCCGAGCGGACCGGACAGCGCCGCCGCACGCGCCCTGGCCAGGCGCACCACCTGTTCCAGATACGGCGCCACGGCGGTGAAATCCCCCGCTGGCCTGGCGCTGCGCCACACCGTCTCGCAGGCCAGGTTCGCCCGCGTCTCGGCCTCCACCAGATCCGCCGGCACCGCGGTCGCCCGCAGATGCGCCTGGCGCATCAGGGCCAGATTGGCCGCCTCCCAGCCATCCCCGGGCGCGCTGGCCTTCGCCAGGTCGTCCGCCACGCGCGGTTCGGTCAGCATCTCGTGCGCCACGCCCGCCAGCACCGCAAGCTGGTCGCCACGGCTGGCCGCGCCGCCTTCCGGCATCATGGTGTTGGCGTCCCAGCCCAGCATCTCGCCGGCTTCGGACAGGGTGGCTATGCGCGCGAAGCGGGTGGTGAGGCGCTGATATGCTGACATGGCGCGAAACTAGGCGGTCGCCTGTAAAAGAAAAGAACAAAACGATTGCCCAGCCTCGGGCGCAGGCAGGATAGAACGCCGGCAGGCAACAACATCTCCGCTCGTCCGCCAGAGAAAAGAACGGCATCGCATTGCGCATCGGAATCGACTTCGGCGGCACAAAAATCGAGATCATCGCGCTGGACGAAAGCAACCGCACGCTCCTGCGCCGCCGGCTCGCCAACCCGCGGACCTACGAGGCCGCAATCACCTGCGTGCAGGCGCTGGTCCGTGACGCCGAGGCGGAGCTAGGCGCCACCGCCACCGTGGGCGTCGGCATCCCCGGCGCCATCAGCCCCGCCACTGGCCTGGTGCTGAACGCCAACTCCCTCTGGATGAACGGCCACGCGTTCGACCGTGACCTGTCGGCAGCGCTTGGCCGGGAGGTGCGTGTCGAAAATGACGCGAACTGCTTCGCTTTGTCGGAGGCGGCGGACGGTGCCGCCGCCGGCCACCGCGTGGTGTTCGGCGTAATCCTGGGCACCGGCTGCGGCGGCGGGCTGGTGGTGGACGGCGCCGTGCTGCCCGGCCGCCATCGCATCTGCGGCGAATGGGGCCACACGCCGCTCCCCTGGCCCACGCCGGAGGACCTGCCCTACCCCGCCTGTTTCTGCCGCAACACCGGCTGCATAGAACGCTACATCGCCGGCCCGTCACTGGCCGCCGATTGCGACGGTCCGGGCCATGCGGATGCCAGCACGCTGCCAGCACGCGCCGCCGCCGGCGAAGCCCGTGCGGCCGCGGCACTGGCCCGCCACGCTGACCGCACGGCGCGCGCGCTCGCCGTCATCATCAACATCCTGGACCCGGACGCCATCGTCATCGGCGGCGGCCTGTCCAACATGGAGCACCTCTACACAGAGGTGCCGGCGCTGCTGCCCCGCCACGTCAACGCGGACGGTGCCAGCACGCCCATCCTGAAGAACGCACACGGCGACAGCTCGGGGGTGCGTGGGGCAGCCTGGCTTTGGCCGGCCTAAAGCAAGGCACGCATTTCTTTTTTGAAAAAAAGAAACAAAAAAACTTTTGCTCCGCTGTCGCGGACTCGCAGGAGAGGTTCGCGACAGCGGATCAGAAGTCTTTTGCTTCTTTCTATGCGATCCTTTTTCTCTGCCCTGGTGTAAAGTTAAACAAGTCTCAACTGGTCATCATGAGTATTTTAACTAGAGCGGTTTCACTTGGTTTGTACGTAGCCTGAGTTTGCGAAGTAGTTTTGGCATTCGGCTGGTTTGAAGTTGTCGAGTGTGCTGCCGATTGTGTTCCACAGTCGCTCTCTGGTGCGCGGCTCGGCGCGCCGGAGCAGCGCTTTAAGCTTGGCAAAGACCTGCTCGATCGGGTTCAGGTCAGGCGAATAGGGTGGCAGGAACAGCAAGGTTGCGCCACGAGCCTCGATGGCTTCGCGCACGCCGGCAACCTTGTGGCTGCCGAGGTTGTCGGCGATGACGATGTCGCCATGGCTCAGTGTCGGCGCCAGGAACTGCTCGATGTAGGCGCGGAAGCTGCGGCCATTGATGGCACCGTCGAGCACGAGCGGGGCAACAATCCGGTCATGGCGCAGGCCAGCAAGGAATGTGCTTGTGTTCCAGTGGCCAAAGGGCGCGTAGCCGATCAGCCGCTGGCCGCGCCGGCTTCGCCCGCGCAGCGGCGTCATGTTTGTCTTGGTCCAGGTTTCGTCCAGAAAGACCAGCCGTTCGGGCTTCAGGCGGTGCTGTAGCTTTCGCCATTGGTCGCGCGCCGCGGCGATGTCGGCGCGCGCCTGCTCCGAGGCGCGGAGCGACTTTTTTTGAGCGTCAGCCCGAGCGCGCGCAGCGCCCCCCACATCGCGCCCGTGCTGAGCGATACGCCGTGGTCACTCAGCAGCCAGGCGCGCAAGTCGGCCAGGGTGGCGGACGGCCGCCGCTCCACCTCGCGCGCGATCAGATGCTCCAGGCCGGCGATGCGCTGGGGCTTGCGATAGCCGCGCTGCTTCGTCGTCAATACCCCCGTGCGGTCCCGGCGCTGGCGCGCTTTGATGACGTAGGACACGCTGACAGCAAACCGCTGCGCCGCCTGGCGCGCGCTCAGCTCGTCGGCCGCCAGCACTCGTTCCCGAAGATCCTGCGAGTAAGATCGTCCACGCTGCCACGCCATCCGTCGGCTCCGATCAATGTCGGAAACCTATGAATCACACCGAAGGCCCGTGCCGGAAGCCCGATTCCGAAACAGGTGAAACCGCTCTAGGACGTAAGGTCCAAAGATCAGTATTAAGCTCATAACGACGCAACAACTGTTGATGATCCTGCCGTGTTTTCTGAATAGAAAACACATGGTTGCAACTGCGATAATCGCCGCAATGCTCATGAGGAGGTCAATTGGAATAGCGAAGCCTGCGCCTGGAGACGGCCAACTATTATCAAATGGAGGTAAGACGGCTATAAAACGCCAAATCCAGACCACCAACACGGGCATTCCATAACAGACAGCGACGGCGGTTTTGGAAAGCTACCCAGGCGCGAGAGCAAATTGGTCTTCATGGGTATTCGAGCTTGGTTGATGGTCTGAATAGATCAACCTTCATCGCTCGTGCATGCTTTTCTTCAGAAAAGAAGGCCTTTCTTACCTACGGCGCCGGAGGCATCTCCTGCGCCTTCCAACGCATCGCGGTGAAGATGCGCGTGCGTCCGCTGGGATGATCGAAGAACACCATCTCCTCCAGCGGCGAAGGGTCGAGCTTGCGATATGTCGAAAGCTTCAGCGCCACGGTGGCGAACGCATCCGGCCGGCGTGCGAGGTTCAGCCCGAATACGTCGGCCTGCATCTCCTGCACCCGGGTAAGCGTGTTCAACACCGGCGTCATCACCAGGAAATAAGCCGTCAGTGCCGCCGCTATCAGCGGCAGGCCCGCCGGATCGGCCACGCCCAGCACGCTCCAACGCGCGCCGTAACGCCGTATGGCGGAGCGGAAAACCAGATTGGCGAAAGCGAACCCGCCCGCCAGGATGAGCGAGATGCTGATGAGCATCGTGAAGACGTGGCCCATCACGTGATGCCCCATCTCATGGCCAAGCACCGCGAGCACCTCGTCCGGTGTACATTGCTGGATCAGGTTGTCGGTCAGCGAAATCTGTGTCGTCCCGAACAAGCCGGAGACGTGGGCGCTGATCTTCTTGCTCTGGCGCGAGCTGTCGAACACCAGCACGTCATGTGCGGGGATGCCGTCCGCCCGCGCCATCGAAAGTATCTGCTCGCGCACCGGACCCGCCGGCAGGGATTGGAAGTGGTTCAGCAGGGGCTCGAGGAATACCGGGGAAATCAGCACGATCACGGTGAAGAAGGCGACCGTGATGCCCGTCCCCCAAAGCCACCAGGTCTTGGGCGCGGCCTTGATGGCCGCGTAGAGGAACGGCAGCACGATCGCGGCCGAAATAGAGCTCACCGCCAGGCCGATCAGCGTGTCACCTGCCCAGCCGCCAAAACTCTGGTTGGACAGATTGTAGGCGTGTTCCCGAATAAAGCCCTGGTAGATGTCCAGCGGCAGGGTGCACAGGGCGGTCACGATGCTGAACAGCGCGCCATAAATGGCGACCGCGAGCCAGCGCGTCCGGCCGATGCGGAACGCGATGTCGCGCAGGCGTGCGGACAAGCCGGTGGACAGCAGGACCAGATAGACCGCGATCCCGTAGAGCGCGTTCCACAGGATGAGCCAGTAGCCGCCTTCGAAATAGGCGTCGGATTTCAGCCTGGCGGCGGCGGGGATGGTTTTCAGGTAGGCGTCGGTGGCGGCTTGCGGGTCGAAACTGGCGGCCAGCGCCGGCGTGGCGAGGCAGAAGAAGAACAAGGCAAACACTTCTTTTTTAAAGAAAAGAAGCAAAAAACTTTCGACTCCGCTGTCGCGCACCTTTCCGGCAACTTGCCGACAGGGAGCAAAAGTTTTTTGCTTCTTTTTTTCAAAAAAGAACAATTTTCTCTACCCCTGCGCGTCCAGCCCGCGCTGCTTCAGCAGCGGCGCGGTATCCGGATCATGCCCGCGGAACGCGCGATACAGCTCCATCGGATCGGCGGTATGCCCAGGCGCCAGCATCATGTCGCGGAAACGCTGGCCGTTCGCACGGGTCAGCCCGCCATGCTCGGTGAACCAGGCATAGGCGTCGTCGTCCAGCACTTCGCCCCACAGATACGCGTAGTAGCCGGATGCGTAGCCGCCTGCCCAGATATGGGCGAAATACGTGGTGCGGTAACGCGGCGGCACGGTGTCCAGGTCGATCGCGTGCTTCTTCAGCGCAGCCGCCTCGAACGTGTCAGGCGTCTGCAACGGCGCGCCGGCGGGCAGGCTATGCCATTCGAGATCCAGCAGCGCGGCCGCCAGATACTCGGTCAGCATGTAGCCCTGGTTGAATGTCTTGGCGCGCTTGATCTTGTCCACCATCTCGGCCGGCATCGCCGCACCTGTCTGGTAATGATGCGCGTAGTTGGCGAACACGGTCGCGTCCAGCGCCCAATGTTCGTTGAACTGGGACGGGAACTCGACCACGTCGCGCGGCACCGCGAAGCCATTCTGGCTGGGGAAATGCTGATTGCTGAAGATCGCGTGCAGCGCGTGGCCGAATTCGTGGAACATCGTCGTCACGTCATCGAAGCTGATCAGCGCCGGCTGTCCCGGTGCGGGCTTGCTGAAGCTCATCACGTTCACCACCACCGGCTTCAGGCCGAGCAGGCCGGAAGGCGGCACGAACTCGTCGCACCAGGCCCCGCCCTGCTTGTTCGGCCGCGCGAAGTAATCGCCATAGAACAGCGCGATCGGGGTCCCGTCAGCGTCGAACACCTCGAAAGTACGCACGTCGGGCTGATACAGCGGTATGTCGTGGCGTTCCTTGAACGTCACGCCGTAGAGCTTGTTGGCGGCAAAGAACACGCCGTCATGCAGCACGCGGTCCAGCTCGAAATACGGCCGCACCTGGGACTCGTCGAGATCGTATTTCTGGCGTCGTACCTGCTCGGAATACAGGTTCCAGTCGTACGACGCGAGCTTGAAACCGCCGTGTTGCGCGTCGATGATCGCCTGCATGTCGGCCGCCTCGCCGCGCGCCTTGGCGGTGGCGCCCGGCACCAGGCTGTCGAGAAGCTTCATGGCCGCCGCCGGGTTCTTCGCCATCTGGTCGTCCAGCGCGTAGGCCGAGAAGCTGTCGAACCCCATCAGCTTCGCCTTGTCGGCGCGCAGCCTGGCCAGTTGCGCCACCAGGTCGCGCACGTCGTTCGGGCCGGGCGCATCGCCGCGCGTCTCGGACGCGGCCATGATGCGCGCGCGCAGGTTGCGGTTCGTCAGCTTGGCCAGCGGCGGCTGCTGCGTCGTGTTGCGCAACGGCAGCACGTATTTGCCGGCGTGGCCGCGCGTCTTGCCGGCCTCCGCCGCGGCGCCGATCGCCGCGGGATCGAGCCCCGCCAGTTCGGCGTCGCTGTCCACCACCACCGCACCGCCGGCGGTGGCCGCCAGCAGCTTCTGCTGGAAAGACGTCTGCAGCACGGTGATCTGCTGGTTCAGCGTGCGCAGCCGTGCCTGGTCCGCCGCCGCCAGCGCGGCGCCGGCATGCACGAACTGCTTGTAGGTCTGCTCGAGCAAGTAGAGCGATTTCGCATCCAGCCCGAGACCGGCGCGCTTGTCATAGACGGCGCGCACCCGCGCGAACAACATCGGGTTCAGGTAGATGCCGTCCTGGTGGGCCTGCAATTTCGGGTCGATCTCCCCCTTGGCACGGTCCAGCGCGTCGTCCGTGTTGGACTGCGTGATGTTGCCGAAAATCTGCGCCACCCGGGTCAGCAGCGCGCCGGAACGCTCCATCGCCACGATCGTGTTGTCGAAATCCGGCGCCGCATGGTTGCCGGCGATCTCGGCAATCTCCGCGTCATGCGCGCGCATCGCGGCGTCGATCGCGGGTGCGTAGTCGGCATCGCGTATCTTGTCGAAAGGCGGGGCCTGGTAGGGCAGCGTGCTGGGCGCCAGCAGCGGATTGGCCGGCGTCTCCGCCAATGCCTGGCCGATGCCTCCCATCACCAGAGCCGGGGCGAGGAGTGAGCTGGTCAGCGCGCGTGCGATCATCGGCGGAATCGTTCCTGGTCTGTGCGGATACGGACCCTAGCCTGCGTCCCCCGCCGCGTCACCCCGCCGGCAGCACCCGCCGTCCCACGGCGCGGGTCACCAGGTAGATGGCCAGACTTGCCACCAGCACGGCGGCCAGGCCGAGTATCTCGTTCCAGGGCGCCAGGCACACGAGCACCACCATCGCCAGCATCCCGGCCCCCGCCACCAACGGCAGCACGGCGAAACTGACCGGCGGCCCCAGCATCGTCACGCCGCGCCTGTGCAGCACCCACGCCGCCCAGCAGCCCAGGAAATACAGCCCCGCCGTATTCAGTGCGGAGGCCACGACGAGCCCGGTGAAGCTGCCGGACAGCGCCAGGCAGGCGGCCAGCGTGCTGTGGGTGATGATGGCCACGTCGGGTGCGGCGGTGCGCGGATTGGCGCGGCCCAGCGGCGCCGGCAGCAGGCCGTCGCGGGCGAAGGCGAACAGGATGCGTGGCGCGCCGAGTATGTCGCTGGCCAGCCACGCCAGCATGGACAGGCCCGCGCCACCCACCAGGATCGCGCGCGCCACCGGCCCCACGCGCAAAGCCGCCGCGGCCAGCGGCGCCGCCTGGCCGGACAGGCCCGCCCCGAGCAGGCCTTGCGCCACGAGCTGTATGGACACATAGAGGACGAGCACCAGCGTCATCGACCCGAACAAAGCGCGCGGCACGTTCCTGTGCCCGTCCACCACCTCGCCACTGGCGGATAGCGGCGTCTCCATGCCGCTGAACGCGAACACGCCCAGTATCACCGCCTCGGCCAGGCCGGACACGGGCTTGGCCGCCAGAACGGGCGGTGCCGGCAGTCCCCCGGTGGCTAGTACCACGCCGCCCACGAACACGAACAGCAGCAGCGGCACCAGCTTCACCGCGGTCACCACGGAGATCAGCCAGGAAGCTTCTCGCACCGCGCGCAGGTTGACGAACGCGCATCCGCCGATTGCCAGGATGATGACGCCCGCCCGCCCGGGGCCCGCCGCCAGAACCGGCACGACGCTCCCCAGCGTGGACGCGAACGCCCCGGCGATGCCGCCGCAGGCCAGCACGCTGGCCATCCAGGTCAGCATCCCGCAAACAAAGCCGGGAAGTGGCCCGAGTGCGGCGGCCACCGTGCTGTACACGCCTCCTGTCGCGGGCATGCGGCTGCCGGCCTCGGCAAAGCAGACCACCACCAGGGCCAGCACCGCAGCACATACCAGGTAGGCTACGGGTGCCTGCCCGCCCGCGGCCTGCGCCATGGCGGCAGGCAGGCTGAAGATGCCGGCGCCCACCACGCCGTTCAGGATGGCGGCACCCATGCCCCAGACTGTCATTTCGCGCTTCAGGCCGGCGTCTTGCGTCAGGTCGGGCATAGGTGCCGAAGAAAGCACATCCTTTTCGCCGAGAAGAAGCGAAAAACTTTTTGCGGTCCCATCTGACGCGGCCGAGCTTTCCTACCTACCCCAGCGCCCGCGACACCTCCTTGCGCAATGCCGGCAGCACCTCCTCCGTGAACCAGGGGTTCGCCCGTTCCCAAGCGCCTGTGCGCCAGGACGGATGCGGCAGCGGAAAGTAGCGTGGCAGGTAGCTGCGGAAATCGCGCACGCGATCGCCCATGCGGGCAGGCGGCCAGCCCTCCTCGGCGGCCACCGCCGTCTGGGCATAGCTGCCCACCAGCAGGGTCAGCCGAAGTGCCGGCATGGCCGCCAGCACGCGCCTGCGCCACAGCGGCGCGCATTCCGGACGCGGCGGCGCGTCGCCTCCGTTCGGCAGCCGCCCGGGATAGCAGAACCCCATCGGCAGGATGGCCACCTGGCTCTCGTCGTAGAACAGCGCGCGGTCCATCCCCAGCCAGTCACGCAGCCGGTTGCCGCTGTTGTCCCAGAAGCTGATGCCGGCGTGGTGCACCTTGGTGCCCGGCGCCTGGCTGGCGATCAGCAGGCGCGCTGTGGCCGAGACATGGACCACCGGGCGCGGCCCCAGCGGCAGGTGAGCCGCACAGGCGGTGCAGGCGCGCACCTCCGCCAGCAGCGCGTCGATGCCGCCGCTCATGCCAGCCCGTACTCCACTTCCGCCGTATAGACCGGTGCGTCGCCGCCCAGTTGCGAGCTGAACAGGGTGAAATGGCCCACCGGCACCGGGCCGGCGCGAAACAGGTTGTGGCTCTGCACCCAATGCGCCAGCTTCGGCTCCGCCGCCGCCTCCCCCAGCCGCGCCAGGGTCACATGCGGCAGGAAACGGCGGCGTTCCGGCTCCATGCCGGCGCGCTGCAGCGCGGTTTCCACCTTGCCGCGCAAATGGTCCAGCGCCGCATTGCGTTCCACCCTCACCCACAGCCCGGTGACGCGGCCGCCTTTCTCCTGCGTGCCCACGCCGGACAGCGCCAGCTCGAAGCCGCGTCCGCGCAGTCCGGCGAGCGCCAGGTCGATCTCTTCCGCCGTGTGGCGCGGCACCTCGCCGATGAAGCGCAAGGTGACGTGGTAGTTCTCCGGCGGCACCCAGCGAACCCCGGACAGCCCCAGTGCCAGGCCGGAGAGCTGCTCCCGCAAGCTCCAGGGCAGATCCAGGGCAACGAACAGGCGCATGTGACAAAGGTGTAAGCGGCGCCTCACGGGGTCAAGCCACGCACTGCGCCCACCTGCTACCAACAGGGCGCAAACGATTTGTGGATCTTCCAGAAAGAAGGCCTTGCCATCCCGCCCCGCCCCCGCTACCACCCCGCCTCCGTTGCTACACCGGCCCCGGTGGCGGAATTGGTAGACGCGCAGGTTTCAGGTATCTGTGACCGCAAGGTCGTGGAAGTTCGAGTCTTCTCCGGGGCACCAGCAACGGTCTTATTGGGCGAGTGATGACGGTTCAGTTCAATTCGTCCGGCCCGCTGCATCTCTACCGCGACGACTTGCCTGAGAACCTGGATCTCGGGCGGGTCGTCGCCGTGGACACCGAGACGATGGGTCTCAACCCGCATCGCGACCGGCTCTGCCTGGTACAGCTCTCCTCAGGCGACGGCAGCGCGCACCTGGTGCAGATCGTCCCCGAACGGCTGGGCGGGCGCGGCTATGCCTGCCCGAACCTGAAGCGCCTGATGGCGGACACCGCGGTGACCAAGCTGATGCATTTCGCCAGGTTCGACGTGGCGGTGCTGCAGCTCAACCTGGGCATCACCGTGGCACCGGTCAAATGCACCAAGATCGCCGCCAAGCTGGTGCGCACCTTCACCGACCGGCACGGCCTGCGGGACCTGTGCCGCGAACTGCTCGGCGTGGAGATTTCCAAGCAGCAGCAGACCTCGGATTGGGGGGCGGCCGACTTGTCCCCGGAGCAGATCGCCTACGCGGCGTCGGACGTGCTGCACCTGCACGCGCTATGGGCCAGGCTGGAAGCGCTGCTCGTGCGCGAGGGCCGGCTGGAACTGGCGCAGGCCTGCTACGATTTCCTGCCGGCCCGCACCCGGTTGGACCTGCTGGGCTACGAGGAGCCGGACATCTTCGCCCACCGGGCGTGATATACGGCCGTAATCATCCCGCCGGGACGCGAACGGATCGTCCATATCGGCGCTGCCGGAAGCAGCCGGTTCAGTAGCAATCGGTGACAACCGATTGATTGACCGGCCGGTTGCCGCACCCATACTGGTGAGCGGAATGTCCAGGACAAACGCACTGTCGCAAGCCGTAACCGTTCCGTCCGAGCCCGTGTGGCCGCTGCAGAGCGTTGTACGTTACCGGCGCCGGCGCGTGGTGCGAGTGGCCAAATACGTGCTTCCTGTCGTGGCGCTTGCCTTGCTCTCCAGCATAGCGTTGTGGCCGGAACTGTCGAAGACGCTGGCGCGCGGCAGGGTGACCTGGCGCAAGCTGACGGCCATCAGCCTGGACGCCGGACGCATGATGCGCCCGCGCTACCACGGTCTGGACGAGCGCGGACGGCCCTATACGGTATCCGCCGACCACGCCGACCGTGACGGCCCGCTTCGGCTGAACCTGGAGAACCCAGTAGGTGACATCACACTGGAGAGCGGCGCCTGGATGCTGCTCCGCGCGAAATCGGGCGTGTTCATGCAACACGCTGACGAACTGGATCTGCAGAAGGACGTGACGCTCTACCGGCAGGACGGCACGACGATGGTTTCGGCCACCGCCACGATGAACCTGAAGCAGGGTGCCGGCACCAGCAATGACTACACCCATGCCGAAGGTCCGTTCGGCACGCTGGACGCCCAGGGGTTCACGCTTGTTGACCGCGGCGCCGTGGTGCAGTTTCACGGCCCGGCCCATCTGGTGCTGAATGCAGCAAAGTAGCCCAGCCCAGGCGACCGGCAGTCACAGCCGCGCGACAGCCGGATCAAAAGTTTTTTGCTTCTTTTTTTCAAAAAAGAAGGCCTTCCTTCCCTTTCTTTTCCTGTCCGCACCCGCCGCCGCCCAGGCCATAGACCTCTCCCACGGCGGCCCGGTGAACGTGACCGCGCTGGGCGGCATAGATTGGGACCAGGCCGCGCAGACCGTCACCGCGCATGAGGACGCCCGCGCCACCCGCGGCAACGCCACCGTCACCGCGGATCAGCTGATCGCGCATTACCGCAAGAAGGCGGCCGCCCCCGGCGCCCCGCCACCGCCGCCGCCCGCGCCCGGCACCAACCCCGCAGCCCCTGGTGACACCGGCAACAACGAGATCTACCGGCTCAACGCCGAAGGTCACGTCCACATTTTCACCCAGACCGACCAGGCCTGGGGCGACCACGCCGTGTACGACATCGACCAGGCTGTCCTCGTGCTCACCGGCCACGGCCTGCGCCTGACCACGCCGAACGACCTGCTCACCTCGCGGGACTCGATGGAGTACTGGTCCGCCAAGCACATGGCCGTGGCGCGCGGTGACGCGGTGGCCACCAGCAATGACGGACGCCGCATCACCGGCGACACGCTGGTGGGCTACACCGTGGATGCAAATGCCCCGCCCAAGCCGGGTGCGCCGCCGCCGCCCAAGCCGGCGGCACCCGCGAACGGCGACCCGATCGCCGGGGGCAAGCTGCAGCGCGTGGAAGCCTACGGTCACGTGCAGGTGCGCACGCCCACGGAAATCGTCACCGGCGACCGGGGCGTGTACCTGCCCGATACCGGCCTGGCGCACGTCATGGGCAACGTTCACATCACCAAGGGTGAAAACCAGCTGAACGGCGCCGCCGCGGTGGTGAACATGAAGACCGGCCTGGCCACGCTGACCCAGGCCCCTGGCGAGCGGGTGAAAGGCCTGATCGTGCCGAACGGCTCCGGCGGCGCGTCACCGGCACAGGGCACGACGCCTGCGAAGTCAGCGCAAAAGACGGCGCAAAATGGAAAGTCCACGCCATGACGATCGACACGCGTCCCGTCCGTGCCCGCACGACCATCGTACGCAAGCAAAAGGACAGTGAGGCGCCAGACGACCGCGACGGCCTGCGCGTGCTGCCGGGCACCGGCGGCCTGATCGCCACCGGCGTGGGCAAGACCTACAAGAAGCGGCCGGTGGTGCGTAACGTCTCCGTCCAGGTGCGCCGCGGCGAGGCGGTGGGGCTGCTGGGCCCCAACGGCGCCGGCAAGACCACCACCTTCTACATGATCGTGGGCCTGGTCCGGCCGGATACCGGTTCGATCAAGCTGGACGGTGCGGACATTACCCTGCTGCCGATGTACCGCCGCGCCCGCATGGGCATCGGCTACCTGCCGCAGGAAGCCAGCGTGTTCCGCGGCCTGAACGTGGAACAGAACATCATGGCCGCGCTCGAGGTGGTAGAATCCGACCCCGACGCCCGCGAGCAGGCCTGCGACTCCCTGCTGGCCGAATTCGGCATCGGCCACCTCCGCCGCACCCCGGCCCTGGCGCTATCAGGCGGCGAACGCCGCCGCGTGGAGATCGCCCGCGCGCTCGCCACCCAGCCCAGCTACATCCTGCTGGACGAGCCGCTTGCCGGCATCGACCCGATAGCGGTGGGCGAGATACGCGACCTGGTGCGCCACCTGAAGCATCGCGGCCTTGGCGTGCTGATCACCGACCATAACGTGCGCGAAACGCTGGAGATCATCGACCGCGCCTACATCATGCATGACGGGCAAGTGCTGATGGAGGGCGCGCCGCAGGAGGTTGTGGCGCATGCGGATGTCCGGCGGGTTTATCTGGGCGAGAAGTTTTCCATGTAGGGGAAGGCAAGAAAGGCCTTCTCTTTTGGAAAAAAGAAGCAAAAAACTTTCGCTCCCCGCCTGCATCGAGGCGCGCGCTGGTTCTGCAGGAACGCGTGCTTGCAGAACTAGCGAGCACTGTCGTGCAGGCGGAGAAGCAAAAGTTTTTTGCTTTTTGTCAAAAAAGACGGCCTTTCTTGCTTTACGCTACAGGCAAATCCCGCGCCCGCACGTCGCCCAACTGGCTGCTGAACACCAGCTCCTGCCCGTCCCCCTGGGACTGCGACACCCCGCTGATACGGTGCTGGCCGCTGTCATACACGGTCACCTGCCCCGCCTGCTCCACCGCCACGCGCTGCGCCTGCGGAAAGCACGCGTAGCGCAGGCCGTTTTGCGCGCCGGCGGCCGAGGGCTGCCCCAGATTGCCCGGCCACCAATCGCCCGACCGGCCGAAGGACGTCTCCACCGGCGGCGTGGTGGGCGAGTCCTTCTCGGCGGCGAGTTCCGCGCACAGCCGCGCCACCCGGTCGCGCAGGCCGGTGTCGTTCATCGCACCGATCTGCGTCATCCCGCCGGCCGACCACTGGCCCATGCCGCCCAGCTCGGGGTGGCTGAACTGCGCCATCCGCCCGCCGCCATGCAGGATCGCCTCCTGCAGCACGCGCACTGCCGCCACGCTCACGCCGTGCGCCCGCGCCAAACCTTCGATGTCCGCCATGATCAAGCCTCCTGCCAGGCTGGCTGAACGCGCCGGGGCGGAAAAGGCTCACCACACCAGGGATTGCCGAACAGTGGCGGAGCAGGCGGCCAACCAAGCCTTGTATTCCCCGAAACCTATTTCGGGCTAACACTTGGCCCGCAATGTCCCTCGGCCCCCGTCTCGAATTCCGGCAGTCGCAATCCCTGGTCATGACGCCGCAGCTGCGTCAGGCGATCAAGCTGCTGCAGTTCTCCAACTTGGAGGTGGCCGCCTTCATAGAGGAGGAGCTGGAGCGCAACCCGCTGCTGGAACGCGACGAGCGCCCGGACAGCGTGGCCGAACGCCCGACCGCCGACCTGCCCGACCGGCCGGCCGAGGGGGCCGACAGCGCGGACCTGGTCGCCGCCGCCTCCCTGCCCGACGCCGGCGAGGCCCCGCTGGACCACGAGTTCGACGGTTACGAGGCAATGGGGCCGGCCGACGGCCTGAGCATGCCGGCCACGCTCTCCTCCTCCGGCGCTTCGCAAAGTTTCGATTCGGACGACCGCGGCCTGGAGGACACGCTGGAGACCAGGCCCAGCCTGCGTGACCATTTGGGCGAGCAACTCCGCCTGGGCTTCCCGGACCGCGCGGACCGGCTGATCGGGGCCCACCTGATCGCCCTGCTGGAACCCTCCGGCCGGCTATCCGCGGACACCGCCGACGTTGCCCGCGCGCTGGGCGCCGATCCGGACCATGTAGAAGCCATACGCGAGGCCATGATGGCGTTCGACCCTGCCGGCATGTTCGCCCGCAGCCTGGCCGAGTGCCTGGCCGCCCAGTTGCGCGAACGCAATCGCCTGGACCCGGCGATGGCGGCCTTGCTGGAGAACCTGGAGCACCTGGCCCGGCGGGACATGCGCACCCTGATGGCCGTCTGTGAGGTGGACTGGGACGACCTGCAGGACATGATCGGCGAAATACGCGAGCTGCAGCCCAAGCCCGGCGCCAACTGGGACAGCGCGCCGCTGCCCGCGGTGATCCCGGACGTGCTGATGCGCGCCGCCCCAGGCGGGGACTGGCTGCTGGAGCTGAACCCGGACACCATGCCGCGAATCCTGGTCAACGAGGCGTTCTACGCCCGCATCAGCCGCGACCCGGCGCGCGACACCCGCGCCTTTGCCAGCGAGCGCTTGGCCACCGCCAACTGGCTGGTCAAATCCCTGCAGCAGCGCGCCCAGACCATCCTGAAGGTCGCCAGCGAGATCGTGCGCCGGCAGGACGGCTTCTTCCGCCACGGCGTCAGCCACCTGCGCCCGCTGATCCTGCGCGACATCGCCGAGGAGGTGACGCTGCACGAGAGCACCGTCAGCCGGGTGACCGCCAACAAGTTCATCGCCACCCCGCGCGGCATCTTCGAGCTGAAATACTTCTTCACCACCGCTATCGCCGGCGCCGGCGGAGAAAGCCACAGCGCGGAGGCCGTGCGCCACCGCATACGCGCCATGGTGGCCGCCGAAACTGCGGCGGACATCCTGTCCGACGACGCCATCGTCGCCACCCTGAAGCGGGAGGGCATAGACATCGCGCGAAGAACGGTGGCCAAATACCGTGACGCGCTGCGCATACCCAGTTCGGTGCAGCGCAAGCGGGACCGCGCCTCCCAGGCTGCACCAGCCGCCATGGCGTAGGCTCCCGCTCTCCCGGACTGGCACGGAGGTGGACGCATGCAGATCAACGTTTCGGGCAAACAGGTGGACCTGTCCGACGCCCTGCGTACCCGCGTGGCGGACAGCCTGGACGGCATCACCAGCAAGTATTTCGACCAGGCGATGGAAGCCAACGTCACGTTCGGCCGCGCCCGCAGCTTCTTCACCTGTGACATCAACGTACATGCCGGCCGCGGCCTGACGCTGCGCGGCGAGGGCGAGGCCGGCGACGCCAACGCGGCCTTCGACGACGCCGCCGAACACATCGCCACCCGCCTGCGCCGCTACCGCCGCCGCGTGAACGAACACCACCGCGCCCCCGCCAGCCGCGACAAGCCGCAGGCCGCGCGCGCCTACGTGCTGCGCGCCGAACCTGACGAGCCGCCCGCTACCGAACAGGCCGAGCTCACCGCCTCCACCTTCGCCACCGTGATCGCCGAAACAATCACCGAAATCGACCGCCTGACGGTGGGCGACGCGGTAATGCGCATGGATCTTGCGGACCAGCCGGTGCTGATGTTCCGCAATTCGTCCACCGGCGAACTGAACGTGGTGTACAGGCGGGCGGACGGGAATATTGGGTGGATCGATCCTGCGCGGGGGTAAGGAAGGAAGGCCTTCTTTTTTGAAAAAAAGAAGCAAAAAACTTTTGACTCCCGCATTTGCTCGTGTCGCGGGCTCCTGAGAGGTAGGGGCGCCGCAACGGGGTTTGACTCACATCCGTTTTGCCTTGAACTTCGCATATCCTTCGGCGCGTAGAGTGCAAGCCGGACACGTGCCGCAGCCGTAGCCCCAATCGTGCAACACGCCGCGTTCGCCCAGATAGCAGGTGTGCGTGTCGGCGATCACTACGTCCAGCACGTCAAAACTCTCCGCCATCGCCCAAGTCGCCGCCTTGTCCAGCCACATCAGCGGCGTTTCCAAAACGAAACGCCGTTCCATTCCCAGGTTCAGCGCCACCTGCATCGCCTTCACCGTGTCGTCACGGCAATCCGGGTAGCCGGAGAAATCCGTCTCGCACATGCCGGCCACGATACGGCGCGCGCCACGTCTGTACGCCAGCGCCGCCGCATATGTCAGGAACAGCAGGTTGCGCCCGGGAACAAACGTGTTCGGCAGCCCGTCCTCGCCCATGGCGATCGCCACATCCGCGGTCATCGCGGTCTGGCCCAACGCCGCCATTCCGGCTTTCAGATCTATCACATGATCTTCGCCCAGCCGTCCGGGCCAGCGCGCGTCCAGCGCCGCGCGCACCGGCGCCCGGCACGCCAGCTCCACCCTGTGCCGCTGGCCGTAGTCGAAACCTATTGTCTCCACCTGGTCGTAGCGGTCCAGCGCCCAGGCGAGGCACGTGGTGGAGTCCTGGCCGCCGGAGAACAGGACCAAGGCGTGTTCCATGGTGGACATCCTAAGCAAGGAAGCAGTTCTTTTTTGGAAAAAAGAACCAAAAAACTTTTATCTCCCGCATCTGCAGCAGCCGGGTGAACCAGGAAACACCGAAGCGACGGCAGCGTCGGAGGAGCAAAAGTTTTTTGCTTCTTTTTTGCAAAAAAGAAGGCCTTTCTTGCTTATGCACCCCGACTTCACCGAAGACGAAATCGCCCGCTACGCCCGCCACATCCTGCTCGAAGAAATCGGCGGCACCGGCCAAGCCCGCCTGCGCAGCGCCCGCGTGCTCATCGCCGGCGCCGGCGGCCTGGGCAGCCCGCTGGCCCTCTATCTGGCCGCCGCCGGCATAGGCACCATCGGCATCGCAGACGACGACACGGTCGAGCTCTCCAACCTGCAACGCCAGATCGCCCACGCCACGGCGCGCCTGGGCCAGCCGAAAGCCAGCTCCGCCGCCGCTGCTGCATCAGCCCTCAACCCGCTGGTCCACATCATCCAGCACAACCTGCGCATCACCGCCGCAAACGCCCCCGCCCTGCTCGCCGGCTACGACATCGCCTGCGACGGCACCGACAATTTCGCCGCCCGCTACGCCCTGGCGGACGCCGCGTGGCGTGCCGGCCGGACGCTCATCTCCGCCGCCGTCCTGCGCTTCGAGGGCCAGCTCGCCACCTTCCGCCCCGGACGCGGCGCCACCGGTGCGCCCAACCCGTGCTATCGCTGCCTCTACGCCGCCCCGCCGCCGGCGGGCCTGGTGCCAAGCTGTGCGCAGGCGGGCGTGCTGGGACCGGTCACCGGCGTCATGGGCACGCTGCAGGCCACCGAGGTGCTAAAGGAGGTGCTTGGCATAGGCGAGAGCCTGGCGGGCCGCCTGCTGACCTGGGACGCGCTGGCCGCGCGCTTCCGCCTGATCGCCCTGCCCGCCGACCCCTCCTGCCTCTTCTGCGGCCCTAACACCCGGCAGGCCGGCGCGGCCGACCCGCCCGCCGGCGCAGACCGGCCGGAAAGTGAGACAGCGGGACTTGACGCCGGCCTGTCCAAACCGCCAACCGCTCCACTTAAAGTCACATGATAGGATCAGACCCATGAGCGGCACCATCGACCAGACCGCCCCTGCGCTGGGCATCCTGTTGATCGCCGGCACCCATGAGCGCGCGCAATACGCCTTCCTGCTGGCCTCCGCCGCTGCTTCGCTCGGCCGCCGCGTCACCCTGTTCGCCACCAACCACGGCTGCCGGGCGCTGCGCGAGGACTGGTCCGAGCTGGACGACGTGGGCCGTGACGCGGTGATACGCCGGCGCGGCGTGGCCGGCCTGGGCGAGCTGCGGGACGCGGCGCGCGAGCTGGGCGTTCGGCTGATCGCCTGCGAGGCGGGGCTGACGGCCGAGGGCATCGACCCCGCCTCTCTGCAGCAGGGCGTCGAAGTGGCGGGCGTGGCGACCTTCCTGGAGGCGGTTGGCATCGGGCAGATGATCTCGCTGTGATCATACGCGCCTGTCTCACCGCCACCTGGCTGATGGTGGCACAAACCGCGTCGGCCCAGACCTCGCAAAGCCTGCTCGGCAACGCCACTACCAGCCATCTGGCCAAAGCCAAGCCGGTCCCCAAGCATTCCACCGCAAAGACGCCGGCCAAGCAGTCAAGCAGCAAGACCGCGCCTGTCAGGACGGCAGCTCCCAGGCACGTGCCTGTCGTTGCCCCGCGGCACAAGCCGCCGGCCCGCACCGCTGTAGCCGCGGCCAAGAAGGTGGCGATCAAGCGCGAGCCGCCGCCGCTGCCGGTGCCTGCCCCCCAGCCTGCGCCGGCCAAACCCGCCCCGCCGCCGGTGCCCGCAGACGTCGGCACCAACACGGGGCTGCATCTGCCGCGCTATGCGTCGCTGAAGTCGGACGACGTGAACATGCGCGTCGGCCCCGCCGAGCGCTATCCGGTGATCTGGACCTACAAGCGGCGCGAGCTGCCGGTGCGCATCGAGCGTGAGTTCGACATTTGGCGCCTGGTCGAAGACATGGACGGCGTGAAGGGTTGGGTGCACCAGGCCACGCTCACCGGCCGGCGCACTTTCGTCATAACCGGCACCACGGACCGCACCATGCGCGCGGACGCGAGCGAGACCGCCGATGCCGTGGCCATACTGAAGCCTGGCGTGGTCGGCAGGATCAGGTCCTGCGAGGCGGGCAAGGACTGGTGCCAGGTGCAGGTAGCCGATTATCGCGGCTGGCTCCCCCGCAGCGACATGTGGGGCGTAGACCCCGGCGAGGCGGTCGGCCCCTGACCCGCCACGCCGGACCAAGGCCGCTCCAACGTTCCGCGACAAGTTTTGCGTTGTTTGCCGGAACGAAGGGCTGTCGTCTGTCCGGTTACATCGGCGCAGTTTGCAAACCTGATACGCCGCAGGCGCTGCCAGCCTGGCTTGATTCGCAACCGGTCACGCGCCTGCTGATGCAGCAATCGCAGCAAGGAGATCACCCGTGATCGATGTACGCAAATTCGGCCAGCTCGGTGGCGCCAACCATGGCTGGCTGGACACCAGGCATCATTTCTCGTTTGCCGGCTACCAGGACCCGGCCAGGCTGCATTGGGGCCGCATACGTGTGTGGAACGACGACGAGATAGCGCCCGCCAGCGGATTTCCGCTTCACCCGCATGCAGACATGGAAATCATCACCTATGTCCGCGAAGGTGCCATCACTCACAAGGATAGCTTGGGCAATACCGGCCGCACCGTGGCCGGAGACGTGCAGGTGATGAGCGCAGGTTCCGGCATACGCCATGCCGAAAGGAACGCGGAGCCGGGCACCACGAAGATCTTTCAGATCTGGATCATTCCGGACACACGCGGCGGCGCGCCGTCCTGGGGCGCCCGTCCGTTCCCGCGTGATGCCCGCGCCGGCCGTTTCGTGGCGCTGGCTGCCGGCCCGGTGCCGGACGGCGACGCGCTGCCGATACGCGCGGACGCTCGCGTGCTCGGCGCCACGATAAAGGCGGGCGAGGCCGCCGAATACACGCTCGGCGAGGGACGCCATGCCTACCTGGTCGCGTCCCAGGGCAGGCTGGACGTCAACGGCGTGTCAGCTGGCGCGCGTGACGGCGTGGCGGTTGCCGACGAGAAGGTGATCCGGGTGCGGGCGTTGGAAGATGCGGAGGTAGTGCTGGTGGACGCGGCTTAAAGCAAGCAACTCTTCTTTGAAAATAGAACAAAACCTTTGTCTGTCCGCTCTTGCAGCAGCTTGTGCCGCCGGAGACATGCACAGCGGACAGACGAAGACATCCCGCTTCCTTCACGAGACTTCTACGTGCTTCAGGCGATCACCAGGGCTGGCCCCGTCCGAATGACCAGTCCGCGCGGTCGACGAACACGATGTTGATCATCACATCGTCCGGCCGCACGCCGAGCTTGCCAGTGAGTTCGTCGACGACTTGCCGGTAGAACGCGAGCTTCAGTTCCCCCGTGTTGCCAACGGTGCTGGTGACCTGAATTAGGATGAAGTCGGGAGAGCGCTTCATGCCGAGGAAGTCGGGGTCGTAGATCAGATTCTCGGGCTTGTGCTCGCTGACAACAAGGAAGCGATCGCCCTCGGGCGCCTTCAGCACGCCGACGATTGCTTCATAGACGATGTCAGCAAGGATGGCGCGATACTCGGCGGATTTTCCCTGAGCCAAGTCGATACGTGCAAACGGCATGGTGCTCTCCTAATTTAGGTGCGCTCGAGCGATAGCTCGCCAGGGTTGGTTCGATCCTAGCCAACTAGAAGCCACCTACCAAGTGGTAGGTAGTTGCGTTCTAAGCCTTCACAGAAGAGCCGTCAACACCTACCTTCCAGTTGGTTGGCTTCGGAGCATCGCGGCGGGCGCATGGGTACGGGTTCAAGGGAAGACATCCTGGCCGCAGCCAGGCGGATCGCCATGTCCCATGGCTATGGCGGCCTGAACTTCCGCGAAATCGCGGGGCAGGTCGGCATCAAGGGGCCGAGCATCTATCATCACTTCCCAACGAAGGCCGATCTCGGGGCCGCGGTGGCCAGACGCTACTGGGAAGACATCGCAAGCGACCTGCAGGCGATCGCGGATCAATCAGCGGATCCGCTGGCCGCCCTACGCCGCTACCCCGAAATTTTCCGCAAGTCGCTTTCGAGCGACAACCGCATGTGCCTCTGCAGCTTCATGGCCGCCGAGTATGATGACCTGCCTGACGCGGTGAGGCGGGAGATACAGGCGTTTGCCGATGTCAACGTGACATGGCTCGGAGAGCGCCTGTCCGCTGCGGCCATCGTCGAAGCTCAGGGGATCGAGGCGCGGGCGCGGGCAATTTATGCCGCGGTCGCGGGTGCACAGCTCTTTGCGAGGGGCCGGTCGGATATCGCGCTCTTCGATGCGATGATCGACAGCTATCGTTCGGTCGGGCTCCTGCCGGGGTGAGTTGCGCTACGGCGGAGCAAGAGAAAGCAGAACTTTCGGCTGTCCGCGCCGCAACGATGCCGGACTTCCTGGCACAAACCCGCAATGGCTATGCGGCACAGAAAGGCCTCTGCATCCTTGTCCTAAAGCAGAACCGCCTGGTTGCCTTCTGTACGCTGCTCCCCACCTCGCCGCTTCAACTCGTGGCGCGCGGTGAACGAAACGTCCTGGTTGCCGCCGGACTCGCCGCCGATGATCCGCGCCAGCGCCTCGTCGTCCAGGTCGGCCCATGCCCGGCCACGGCTCGGCCCGAACGGCACGCGCACCAGCAGCGCCGGCTCGGCGGACCAGGCCAGTAGCTGCTCCACCCCGGCCAGCGCCAGCATGTCGCGCAGATGGTGCGCGGTGACGTAGGCGTCCGGCCCGGCCCGATGCGCCGGTAGCCCGGTCGCACGGTCCAGCCCCGCCGGCCGGCGCCAGTAGCGCAGCCCCTGGTTCGAGTGCGTGGGCGCGTCCGGGAACAGCCGCAGCGCGCATTTATACGTGCATATCCAGCGGGCGCGGCCGCTCAGCGCCGGCGTGCACCAGCGTTCCTCGAAGGCGGCGCGGTGGGCGGCCAGCGCCACCACGGCTCCGCCCGGCTGCAATATCTCGGGCGCCGCCTGGTGCCACAGCTTCGCGCTGGCTACGTCCTCGTCGATGATGTGGTGTATGGCGGACGTGGCCGGCGAGATCGGACGCGCCGGGTTGATAAGCAGGGCGCCTGGCCCGCCGATCAGCCCGCCCTCCAGGCCGACATCCTGCCATCCCACCTCCACCACGCCACCATCGGTGAAGCTGTTCCCTGTGGTCTCCAGGTCGATGACGCGTATGAACGCTTGCAAAACTGCTGTCTGTCCCGACTCAGGAGGGTGGGCTTATCTGCCGGCCCGGATCACGGCGCCGCATCCTTGCTGTCGCGGAAATACGGCTCCACTGGCCCCTGCAGCTTGATCGTCAGCGGCGCGCCCGTTCGGTCCGTCGTCTTGCCAACTGCCACGCGTATCCAGCCCTCGCTGACGCAGTATTCGTCGACGTTGGTCTTTTCCTCGCCCTTGAAGCGTATCCCCACGCCGCGCTCCAGCAGGGCGGCGTTGTGGAACGGGCTTTTCGGGTTCATCGCCAGGCGGTCCGGCAGCGTGTCTTCTGTCATGGCACAAGTGATAGCCGCGCCCCGCCGCGCTGTTCAAGGCCGGTTGACCGGCGCCGCACGCCCGGCGCACCCGTGCCCGCATGCGCGTTCTGGTGTTCGATTCGGGTATCGGCGGCGTGGGCGTGGCGCAGGAGATCAGGCGGCTCATGCCGGAGGCCGTAGTGGCCTACCTGATGGACGATGCCGGTTTTCCGTATGGCCGCCGCACCGATGCCGATTTGATCGCCAGGGTGACCAGCGTGATCGCCGCCGGCGTGGCCCGCCTGGACCCGGACCTGGTGGTAGTGGCGTGCAACACCGCCAGCACCGCGGCACTCGCCTCCCTGCGTGCCGCGCACCGCGTGCCGTTCGTCGGCTGCGTGCCGCCGGTGAAGTCCGCCGCCGCAGCGAGCCGCAGCAAGGTCATCGGCGTGCTCGCCACGCCGGCCACCGTGCGCGGCGGCTACCTGCGGGACCTGTCCGCGCGCACGGCCCCCGGCTGCCAGGTGCTGGTGCATGGCGCCGCGGGACTCGCCGCCCTGGCCGAGGCACGCTTCGCCGGCGCCGCCGTGGCACTGGACGACGTGCGCGCCGAGTTGGCGGGCCTGTCCAGCCAGCCCACGGCGGCCGCGATGGATGCGGTGGCACTGGGCTGCACCCATTACGCGCGCCTGCTGCCGGAGCTGCGGGCCTGTCTGCCCGCCCACGTCGCGTGGCTGGACCCCGCACCGCCGGTGGCAAGCCAGGCGGCGCGGGTGGCGGCAGGACTGGCCGGTGCGGACGGCGCGGACTGGGACGGGCTGGTGCTGCATACGAAGCCCGCCTGGCGGCCGGGCGCGGCTTGGGCCGAGGCTGGATTCGTGCGTGCGGAGCGGATGTAGGAAAGCGAGGAAGGCCTTTCTTTGCAAAAAAGAAGCAAAAAACTCTTGGCTTTTCGCTGCTGCCGGTCGCTTGTTTCATCCTGATGCGCCGGTCGTGGCGCGAGCGAACAGAAGTTTTGCTTCTTTTTTTCAAAAAAGAAGGCCTTCCTTCCTTTCGCCCCCAAAACCTCTAGCCGAACCGAAACCACAGGTTCATCCTCCCTTGCGGGAGGACCACCAATGCCGCGCGCTGCCGCCTGGCTTTGCCTGCTTGCCGCCATCTGCCATCCGGCGCGTGCGGCACCCGCCATCCCTGCCGCACAGGATCAGGCGGCGCGCATGACCATACCGGTGATGGTGGACGGCCGCGGCCCCTTCGCCTTCGTGGTGGACACCGGCGCGGACCGCAGCGTGGTCTCCCGCCGCCTCGCCACACTGCTGGCGCTGCCCGCGGGCGCCGACGTCCAATTGCACCACACGGCCGGCGCCGACCAGGTGCACACCGCCGTGCTGGACAGCCTGTCCTTCGGCGGGCGTGAGGTCCACGGGGTGCAGGCGGCCGTGCTGGAAGCCGGCAACATCGGGGCGGACGGCATGCTGGGCATAGACAGCCTGCACGACCAGCGCGTGCTGATGGATTTCCGCGCCAGGACCTTCGCCGCTCGCGCCTCGCAGCCCTGGGCGGAGCTCGCCGACGCCATCGTGGTGCACGGCCGCAGCCGCTTCGGCCAGCTCGTGCTGGTGAATGCGGAGGCGGACGGCCAGCGCCTGTTCGTGATCGTGGATTCCGGCGCCCAGAACACGCTGGGCAACGCCGCCCTGCAGCGGCTGCTGAGTTCGGCGGCGGCGGCCAGGCGGCCGCCCACCAACGACGTGATCAGCGTCACCGGCGGCCATACGCCGGCACGCATGAACAGGATCGACGCGATCAGCCTGGGCGGGATCGAACTGCACGGCGTGCCTATCGCCTACGCGGACCTGGACACGTTCCGCCAGTTCGGGCTGCAGGACACGCCGGCGATGCTGCTGGGCATGGACGTGCTGCGCCTGTTCCGCAGCGTGTCGGTCGATTTCGTCCGACGGGAGGCGGCCTTCGTGCCGTGACGCGGCAAAAGCACGCCGGCGGCGGGTGAAACGGCGGCGGCCTTCCTTGCCGCCTGCCACGGGCTTTCCTACTAGGCTGTAAGCCAACCAGGAGCCCACACATGGAGTCACGCAGCGTCGCCACGGTCATCGGCGGATCCGGATTCCTCGGGCGCTACATCGTCAAGCGGCTGGCCGCCGCCAGCCACGTGGTGCGCGTGGCGGTGCGCGATCCGGAAACCGCGTTGTCCCTGCGCCCGATGGGCCGGGTGGGCCAGGTGGTGCCGCTCTACGCCAACATCACCGCGGACGGCACGCTGGCGCGCGCGATCGAGGGCGCCGACATCGTGGTCAACCTGGTGGGCATCCTGGCCGAACGGAAATCCGGCGACTTCGCCGCTATCCAGGCCGAGGGCGCCGGACGCGTGGCCCGGCTGGCGGCCGCCTCCGGTGTGCAGAAGCTGGTGCAGATGTCAGCGATCGGTGCGGACCCTGCCAGCCCGTCCCAATACGGGCGCACGAAGGCGGAAGGCGAGCGCCTGGTGCGCCAGCACTTCCCGCAAGCCACCATCCTGCGGCCCTCGCTGGTGTTCGGGCCGGAAGACCAGTTCTTCAATCGCTTCGCTTCGCTGGCGATGTTGAGCCCAGTGATGCCGGTGATCGCCGGCGCCAGCCGCTTTCAGCCGGTCTATGTGGGCGACGTGGCCGACGCGGTGATGGGCGCGATCAGCCGGCCGGATGCCGCCGGGCAGACCTACGAGCTGGGCGGGCCGAAGGTGATGAGCTTCCGCGAAATACTCGGCTGGATACTGGCGCAGACCGGCCGCCACCGGCCGCTGGTGGCCATGCCGGACGGCGTGGCCTCCCTGATGGCGCGCATCCCGTTCAGCGGGCTGACCACGGACCAGCTTCTGATGCTCCGCCGCGACAACGTGGCCGACCCCAGCCTGCCGGGGCTGACCGCCTTGGGTGTGACGCCCACACCGATCGAACTGGTGGTGCCGGCCTATATTGCCCGCTTCCGCAAGGGCGGATTACGCGCAGGCGAGCCAATGAGTCCGGAACGGCCCTAATCGTCGCGCCGGTTCCGCAGACCTGACCTGCAAACTAGCGGGAACAGGCTGTTTTCGGCCAGCAATCCTGTCCTACCGGCGATTTGTGGCTCGCAATACAGCGCCGGCATGCATAATGCTGCCTCCGAGGCCGCTTTGGCGGATGTTCGAGGACGATGCCGATGGCAGACTGCATGCTGCGATTCACCAACACGCCCCAGCACCAGCCAGACAAGCGGGAGGCCGCCGCCCGCGTGGCTGACTTCGCCGAGATCTACCGCGACTTCGCCATTCCGCGCGCGCAGGTGCAGTCCAGCCGCTGCAGCCAGTGCGGCGTGCCGTTCTGTTCCATCCACTGCCCGCTGAACAACAACATCCCGGACTGGCTGAAGCTGACCGCCGAGGGACGCTTGGATGAGGCCTACGAGGTCAGTGCCGCCACCAACAACTTCCCCGAGATCTGCGGCCGCATCTGCCCGCAGGACCGGCTGTGCGAGGGCAACTGCGTCATCGAGCGCGGCTTCGAGAGCGTGACCATCGGCGCCGTCGAGCGGTTCATCACGGACCACGCCTTCACCCAGGGTTGGGTGAAGGCGGTGGCTCCGCGCCAGGAGCTTTCCCAGAGCATCGGCGTGGTGGGCGGAGGCCCCGGCGGGCTGGCCGCGGCCGAGGAGCTGCGCCGCCGCGGCTACCAGGTGCATGTGTACGACAGGCACGACCGGGTGGGCGGCCTGATGATGTACGGCATCCCCGGCTTCAAGCTGGAAAAGGACATCGTGCTGCGCCGCTGGCGCCTGCTGGAGCAGGGCGGCATCGTGTTCCACCTGAACACCGAGGTGGGCCGCGACGTAACGTTCGCCGAGTTGCGCGCCCGCCATGACGCGGTTCTGCTGGCGACCGGCGTCTACCAGGCGCGTGATATCGGCGGGCCAGGGTCTGGGTTGCCGGGGATTGTGCCATCGCTGGACTTCCTGATCGCGTCCAACCGCAAGGGGTTGGGCGACGAGGTGCCGGATTTCGACAGCGGGTTGCTGGACGCGGCCGGCAAGCATGTGGTGGTGATCGGCGGCGGCGACACCGCGATGGATTGCGTGCGCACGAGCGTGCGGCAGGGGGCGGCTTCGGTCAGTTGTTTGTACCGGCGGGATCGGGCGAACATGCCTGGCAGCCTGCGCGAAGTGAAGAACGCCGAGGAGGAGGGTGTTCGGTTTGTTTGGCTGTCCGCCCCTGAGGCATTCCTGGGCGACAACCACGTGAACGCCGTACGCGCGGTGCACATGCGGCTGGGGTTGCCGGACGCGTCCGGGCGTCAGTCGGTGGAGGTGGTGGAGAGTAGCCACTTTAACCTGCAGGCGGATCTGGTGATCAAGGCGCTGGGCTTCGACCCCGAGCCGCTGCCGCAGCTTTGGGGCCAGGAGGCGCTGGAGGTGACGCGCTGGGGGACGGTTAAGGTGAACCACACCTCCTTTCAGACCAGCCTGCCCGGCGTATTCGCCGCCGGCGACATCGTCCGCGGCGCCAGCCTGGTTGTGTGGGCAATACGCGACGGGCGGGACGCGGCGGCGCGGATACACGCGTATCTGCAGCCGAGCGCGCGGGCGTCGGCGATGCTGGCGGCGGCCGAGTGAACCGGTTTTGATGCGCTACAACGCGGGCGAGCACATGGAAACTTTGTCCATGCGTGCTGCTCGACAAGCCACAGTGGATCACGTGGCACGACGTCAGCTTGCAGAGGCTCTGCGCCACTTCGCTTCAGGCCGGATAACCACCGCTGACTTCGATTACAGGATCCCGGCTACGGACGAGAAAGCGTTATACGCCATCGACCGTGTCGCCATTTGGCCGCTTTACGATGATAGTCGGACGCATAAGCTCTCTGGGGGCGCGGCGCTGACCGCAGCGAACAGGAAGATCGTGGCTAGGACCATCCTGTTCTTGCGATCAGGTCAGCCCTACAGATTTCCTACTGGAATTAGTCTGAAGCTGCCGGTCCTTTGGCCTGTTGTGCCAGTTTTTATCGGTTGGGCGTCCGGATGGTATTTCCTTGGGATATTCTCATTCCTCGCAATAACCCTGTGCGCAAACGGCTCCGCTCCTTTGCTTGAGAAAGAAGAAGCCGGCAAGTTCTGGCCGTTCCGCGCCAAAACGGATTACGAGACGGCACTCGCTTCTCCGGTGTATTTAAGAGGATCGCACAAGCGATGACTGAGGCAGATCTCGCAAGTGCGTCATCCCAAATTGCTGAGGCACAAGCCTGGGCCTTGTCCGACTGGCACGCCAACGTCGCGCGCCTCGAACACACCTACGCCCCCGCCCAGGAACACGATGCGTGCGGCGTCGGCCTCATCGCCTCCCTGGACGGCAAACCGCGCCGCGCCATTGTCCAGGCCGGCATAGACGCGCTGAGCGCGCTCTGGCACCGCGGCGCCGTGGACGCGGACGGCAAAACCGGTGATGGCGCCGGCATACATATCGAAATCCCGCAGGACTTCTTCGCCGAAGCCATCGAACGCGGCGGCGAACGCGCCCAGGACGGCCAGATCGCCGTGGGTATGGTGTTCCTGCCGAAAACCGATTTCGCCGCGCAGGAACGCTGCCGCCAGATCACTGAGACGGAAATCCTCCGCTTCGGCTACCAGATCTACGGCTGGCGCCAGGTGCCGATAAACGTCAGCGTCATCGGCGAAAAAGCCAACCAGACGCGCCCGGAAATCGAACAGATCATGGTGCGCAACACGAAACGCAGCGCGCCGGACGTGTTCGAGCGCGACCTCTACGTCATCCGCCGCCGAATCGAAAAAGCCGCGATCGCCGCACAGATTCCCGAACTCTACATCTGCTCGCTGTCCTGCCGCTCCATCATCTACAAGGGCATGTTCCTCGCCGAACACCTCGCCACCTTCTACCCGGACCTCACCGACGAGCGCTTCGTCTCCCGCTTCGCCATCTACCACCAGCGCTATTCCACAAACACCTTTCCCACCTGGAAGCTGGCGCAGCCTTTCCGCACGCTTGCCCATAACGGCGAAATCAACACCGTCTCCGGCAACACCAACTGGATGAAGAGCCACGAGACGCGCCTGGCCGCGGGGGAGCTCGACGCCTACATCGAGGATATTAAGCCCGTCATCCAGGCCAGCGGCAGCGACACCGCCGTGCTCGACAACGTCTTCGAGTTGCTGATACACGCCGGCCGTGACGCGCCGATGGCAAAGGCGCTGATGATACCGGCCAGCACCGGAAATGTCGCCACCATGAAGCAGGCGCATGTGGACATGTTCCTATACTGCAACGCCGTCATGGAACCGTGGGACGGCCCGGCCGCCATGTGCGCCACCGACGGCCGCTGGGCGATCGCCGGGCTGGACCGCAACGGCCTGCGTCCGCTGCGCTATTCGGTCACTACGGACGGCATGCTGATACTCGGCTCGGAAACCGGCATGGTCACGCTTGAAGAAAACCTGATCGTCGAAAAAGGCCGCATCGGCCCGGGCGAGATGGTCGCCGTCGACCTGGAGGACGGCCGCTTCCTGAAGAACGACGCCGTGCTCGACATGCTCGCCGCCCGCCACCCCTACGGTGACTGGACGGCGCGGGTGAAGAAAATCGACCACATTGTCAAGACAGACGCGCCCGAACCCGCCTACTACCAGGGCGAAATCCTGCGCCGCCGCCAGCTCGCCGTCGGCATGACGCTGGAGGAGCTGGAGACCATACTTCACCCGATGGTGGAGGACGGTGTGGAAGCCACCGGCAGCATGGGCGACGACACGCCCATCGCCGTGCTCTCCGAACAATATCGCGGCTTGCACCATTATTTCCGCCAGAACTTCGCGCAAGTCACCAACCCGCCGATCGACAGCCTGCGCGAGACCCGCGTGATGAGCCTGAAGACGCGGCTCGGCAATCTCGGCAACGTCCTGGACCAGGACAGCAGCCAGTGCGACCTGCTGCAGCTCGAATCGCCCGTGCTCAGCAACGCCGAGTTCGAGGCGATGCTGCGCATGATGGGCGCTTCCGCCATCGTGGTCGACTGCACCTTCCCCGTGGAGGACGGTGAGGCCGGCCTGCGCCAGGCGATACAGCGCGTCCGCCGCCACGCCGAAGAAGGCGTGCGCGAAGGCTGCACCCATGTCGTGCTGACCGACGAACACCAGAGCGCGGCCCGCGTACCGATCCCGATGATTCTTGCCACCGGCGCCGTGCACACGCATCTGGTGGCCAGCAGCCTGCGCACCTTCACCAGCCTGAACGTGCGCGCCGCCGAGTGCATGGACATACACAATTTTGCCGTGCTGATCGGCGTGGGTGCGACCACGGTCAACGCCTATTTGGCACAGGAGAGCATTGCCGACCGCCACCGCCGCGGCCTGTTCGGCCAGCTTACCCTCAAAGATGCTGTCGGCCGCTTCAAGAAAGCCATCGACAAGGGCCTGCTGAAAACGATGTCCAAAATGGGCATCTCCGTCATCTCGTCCTATCGCGGCGGCTACAATTTCGAGGCGATCGGCCTGTCGCGCGCATTGGTTGGCGAGTTCTTCCCCGGCATGCAGTCACGCATCTCCGGCATCGGCCTGTCCGGCATAGCGCGGCGTCTGCTCTCGCTGCACCGTGCCGCCTGGAATGCGGAATTCGTCACGCTTCCGGTAGGCGGCCTCTACAAACTCCGCCGACGTGGCGAGACCCACGCCTTCGATGGCGGCCTCATACACATGCTGCAAACCGCCGTCGCTACCGACAGCTACCAGATCTATCGCCGCTACGCCGAAGCCGTCCGCCGCATGCCTGCGGTCGCGCTCCGGGACCTGCTGGATTTCCGGCGCGAACGCTGCACCCCCGTCTCCGTGGACGAGGTGGAAAGCATCACCGAGATACGCAAGCGCCTGCTCGCACCGGGTATTTCGCTGGGGGCGCTAAGCCCGGAGGCACACGAGACGTTGTCTATCGCGATGAACCGCATAGGCGCCCGCTCTGATTCCGGCGAGGGCGGCGAAGACCCCGCACGCGCCAAACCCCGCGCGAACGGAGACAACGCGTCCTCCGCCATCAAGCAGATCGCCTCCGGCCGCTTCGGCGTCACTGCCGAATACCTCAACGCCTGCCGCGAAATCGAAATCAAAATGGCCCAGGGCGCCAAGCCGGGCGAAGGCGGCCAGCTTCCCGGCTTCAAGGTCACCGCGCTGATCGCCAAGTTGCGCCACTCCACCCCGGGCGTGACACTCATCAGCCCGCCCCCGCACCACGACATCTATTCGATCGAGGACTTGGCCCAGCTCATCTACGACCTCAAGCAGATTAACCCTGACGCTACCGTCTGCGTAAAACTCGTGGCGCGCTCTGGCATCGGCACCATCGCCGCCGGCGTGGCAAAAGCCAAAGCCGACGCCATCCTGATCAGCGGTCATGTCGGCGGCACCGGCGCGTCGCCGCAAACCTCGGTGAAATATGCGGGCCTGCCGTGGGAGATGGGCCTGTCGGAAGCCCATCAGGTGCTGATGCTGAACCGCCTGCGCCACCGCGTGCGCCTGCGCGCCGATGGTGGCATTAAAACCGGCCGCGACGTGATCATTGCCGCCATGCTCGGTGCCGAAGAATTCGGCATAGGCACCGCCTCGCTCGTTGCGATGGGCTGCATCATGGTGCGCCAGTGCCACTCCAACACATGCCCCGTGGGCGTCTGCACGCAGGACGAGGAGCTGCGCCAGAAGTTCGAGGGCTCGCCCGAAAAAGTCATCAACCTGTTCAGCTTCATCGCCGAGGACGTGCGCGGCCTCCTCGCCGAACTCGGCTTCCGCAAGCTGGAAGACATCATCGGCCGCAGCGACCTGCTCGCCCAGGTCAGCCGCGGCTCGGACCTGCTGGACGACCTCGATCTCAATCCGATACTCGCGCAGGCCGACGCCGGCCCGCACGCGAAATTCTGCACCCGCGAAGGCCGCAACGAAGTTCCCGAAACGCTCGACGCGCAAATGATCGCGGACGCCCAGGCACTGTTCGACCGGGGCGAGAAAATGCAGCTGCAATACGGCATACGCAACACGCACCGCGCCATCGGCACCAAACTCTCCTCGCGCATCGTGCGCCAGTTCGGCATGACCGGCCTGGCCCCCGGCCACATCACCGCCCGTTTGCGTGGCAGTGCCGGCCAATCCCTCGGCGCCTTCGCCGTGCAAGGCCTGCGCATCGAAGTCATGGGTGACGCCAACGATTACGTGGGCAAAGGCCTGTCCGGCGCCACGATCATCATCCGCCCATCCCCCAGTTCCGAGCTGCTGAGCCAGAACAACACGATACTCGGCAACACCTGCCTCTACGGCGCAACTTCCGGCAAACTCTTCGCCGCCGGCCAGGCCGGCGAACGCTTTGCGGTGCGCAACTCCGGCGCGCTCGCCGTCGTCGAAGGCTGCGGCAGCAACGCCTGCGAATATATGACAGGCGGCGAAGTGGTCATCCTGGGCGATGTCGGCGACAATTTTGGTGCCGGCTTCACCGGCGGCGTGGCCTATGTCTATGACCCGCACGAAAACTTCGCGCTGCGCGTGAACCCGGACACGCTGACCTGGCGTCGCCTGCCGCCAGGCCACTGGGAAGCCCGTCTCCACAACCTGGTCGAAGAACACGCGACCGAGACGCGAAGCCGCTACGCCGCCATGCTGCTGCACGATTGGGACCAGGAACGCGCGCATTTCTGGTACGTGGTGCCCCGGGAATACGAGAAATACCTGCCGGTGCGGCTGGACGAGACAGGCGAGGCGCTTCGGGCGTAGGGGAGGCAGGGCAAGGCCTTCTTTTCTGAAGAAAAGAAGCAAAAGACTTTGACTCCGCTGTCGCGCCGTGTTGCCGCGGCGCGCCTGCCGATACGGGCGGTCGACAGGCTGCTTGCGTTGTCCTTGCGTGTCGCGGTCGAAAACGTTGGTCTGTTACTTGGGTTCTGCCCCAGGCCCTGCTGGGTTCGGCCAAATCCCGTAAGGGTCGCCAGAATCACATTCTCAATAACCGTTTACAACTTGGTCAGACCGCTCAGCCGACGCTGAAGTCGATCACCAGACCGCGGCAGATAGCCACCGGAGAGACGCGCTTTCAAACATAATCGAAGGACACTGCGCGGCGCCCCAGAATCCTCTGCGCTAAAACAAAATACAGGCTTGCTGCACGACACGCCGAAACCCGACTGCGAATCCAAAAGTCAACAGCCGCCAAATACACCCAACCGCCACGCCGCGCATCATCACGCCGCGGCGGCGCAGAAAAAAGCTTCCTGCTTTTTTCCTCGTCCACGTCCCTCGCAAAGCCCCGACAACCCAGGCGGGCAAGCTTCCCTAAGCTTCCAAAGGCGCCTGAACCTCGGACCGCTCCACCGGATCCTCACCCCGTCCCGCCTCACGCTCCCGCAGCAGCGTCAGCCCGGCCGAGGCACTCGCATCCAGACCCGCCCCGCCGCTGTCCAGATGCGCGTAGGCCGCATCCCGCATCCGCCGCTCCCAGAACCGCTCCACATGCGCCGCCACTTCACGCGCGGCATCCTCGGCGGGCTTGCGCCGGTGAAAGGCGGCAATCTGGTTGGCCATCGTCACAAGCTTGTCAGCGTCCACCGTCCACTCTCCTCATCGATAATTTGGCGCAGCGCGGCACGGATGCCATAACGCGCGGCCATGCGTATCCTCTACCATCTTCCGCTCTCCCCGTTCGCCCGCAAGGTGCGCCTGGTGCTCTCCGAGCGCCGGCTGCCGTTCGAGCTGAAGGTGGAGCGAGTCTGGGAGCGCCGGCCAGAGTTCCTGTCGATGAACGCCGCCGGCACGGTGCCCGTCCTGGTCGAGGATAACGGCCTGGTGATCCCGGACAGCAGCGTCATCTGCGAGTATCTGGAGGAAGCCTACCCCGACACCCCCATGCTCGGCCGCACCCTGGGCGAGGGCGTGGAGATCCGCCGCCTCGTCGCCTGGTTCGACGGCAAGTTCGCAACCGAAGTCACCCGCAACCTGCTGGGCGAGAAGCAGATGAAGCGGCTGTTCGGCCGCGGTAACCCTGACGTAAACCTGATACGCGCCGGCTACACCAACCTGCGCGGCCACCTGGAATATATCGGCTGGCTTGCCGAACAGCGCCGCTGGCTGGCCGGCAACGAGCTCAGCCTGGCCGATTTCGCCGCCGCCGGGCACCTCTCGGCGCTCGATTTCACCGGCGAGGTGGACTGGTCCATCAGCGCCGCCGCGCGCGACTGGTATTCGCGGGTGAAGTCGCGGCCCAGCTTCCGGCCGCTGCTTGCGGACCGGGTCGCGGGGGTCGATCCGCCGGTCCACTATGCGGATCTGGATTTCTAGGAAGGCCTTCTTTTCGAGAGAAAGAAGCATGTGGCTTCTGTCAGCGCTGTCGCGGCCCTACCCGCACAGCGCGACAGCGCGGTTCTTTTCTGCCAAAAAGGACGGCTTGCCTTCTTTTCTCCATTCTTTGTGGCTATCGGAGCCCATTCATGTCGGACACAATTTCCGGCCTCTCGTTTGAGGACGCGCTCGCCGAGCTGGAACGCATCGTGCGCGGACTGGAGGGCGGGCAGCAGAAGCTGGAGGATGCCATTACCTGCTACGAGCGCGGCACCGCCCTGCGCCGCCACTGCGAGGCCAAGCTGGCCGAGGCGGAGGCGCGCGTGCAGGCGATCGTGGAAAGGTCGGACGGCACGCTGGGCCTCAAGCCGGTGGAAGAGCGCGCATGACCACCGACAGCATGGAAGTGGGCCTGCAGGGCACCCCGGAAGCCGCCCTGATGGAGGCCTTGCGCGACCGGGCGTCCGAGGTGGAACTCGCATTGGACAATCTGCTGCCGCTCGAAGCCGGGCTGGAAGCGCGGCTGATCGAAGCCATGCGCTACGCCGCGTTGGGTGGCGGCAAGCGCCTGCGCGGCTTCCTGGTCATGGAAGTGGCCAGCCTGTTCAAGGTGGCGCCCGCCTGCGCCGCCCGGGTCGCCGCCTCCGTGGAAATGCTGCACGCCTACTCCCTGATCCATGACGACCTGCCCGCCATGGACGACGACGACCTGCGCCGCGGCAAGCCCAGCACTCACCGCGCCTTCGATGAGGCCACCGCCATCCTGGCCGGCGACGCGCTGCAGGCCCGCGCCTTCGAGGTGCTGGCTGAGGAGGACACCCATTCCGACCCGGCCGCCCGCTGCGAGCTGGTCTGCGCGCTGGGCCTGGCCGCCGGCGCCCGCGGCATGGCCGGAGGCCAGATGATCGACATGGAAGCCGAGGGCCGCGAGCTCACCATCGGCGAGGTGAGCCGACTTCATGCGCTGAAGACCGGCCGGCTGATACAGTATGCCGCTGAGGCAGGCGCCATACTGGGCCGCGCCCCCTGGCAGGTGCGCACCCAGATCGCCGCCTATGGGCGCGATATTGGCGCCGCCTTCCAGATCGCCGATGACGTGCTGGACACGGTCGGCACCGCCGAGCAGATCGGCAAGACGGCGGGCAAGGACCAGGCTGCCGGAAAAGCCACAGTAGTATCAATTTTGGGGGTCGAGCGTGCCGAAGCCCAGGCCCGGATGTTATGTGAGCAGTCGAAAGCCCATCTTGACCAATTCGGGCCAGAGGCAGACCGGTTGCGTGCGCTTGCCTCCTGGGTCGTATCGCGCCGGAGCTGAGGAGACGTAGCTGAGCGTCTCGAGGGAGTTGGAACGTCAATCATGACAGCTGAACCACGTATCACCCCGCCTTCGTCCAAGACGGGTGGCCGCCCTGCCACGCCGCTGCTGGACCGGGTCAACACGCCGGCGGACCTGCGCAACCTGTCCGACGAGCAGCTCCACCAGGTAGCCGACGAGCTGCGGGCGGAGACGGTGGACGCCGTCAGCACCACGGGCGGCCATCTCGGCGCCTCGCTCGGCGTGGTCGAGCTGACAGTGGCCCTGCACGCGGTGTTCGACGCGCCCACGGATAAGATCATCTGGGACGTGGGCCACCAGGCCTACCCGCACAAGATCCTCACCGGACGGCGGGACCGGATACGCACCCTGCGGCAGGCGCGCGGCCTCTCTGGCTTCACACGCCGCAGCGAGAGCGAATATGACCCGTTCGGCGCCGCCCACAGCTCCACCTCCATCTCGGCCGGCCTGGGCTTCGCGGTGGCCAACGAGCTGCAGGGCCACCCCGAGCGCCATGTGGTGGCCGTGATCGGCGACGGTGCGATGAGCGCGGGCATGGCCTACGAGGCGATGAACAACGCCGGCGCCCGCAAGAGCCGCCTGATTGTCGTGCTCAACGACAACGAGATGTCGATCGCCGCCCCCGTGGGTGCGATGAGCGCCTATCTCTCCCGCCTGATGAGCTCGCGCAGCTTCCTCAACCTGCGCGACGTGGCCGCCCGCATGGCCAAGCACTTCCCTTTCGGCCTGGAGAAGACCGTCAAGCGCGCCGAGGAATACGCCCGCGGCCTGCTCACCGGCGGCACTTTGTTCGAGGAGCTGGGCTTCTACTACATCGGCCCGATCGACGGCCATAACATGGACCACCTGCTGCCTGTGCTGCGCAATCTGCGCGACGCGGAGGCGCACGGCCCGATCCTGCTGCACGTGATCACCCAGAAGGGCCACGGCTACGCCCCGGCCGAGGCCACCGCCGACAAGCTGCATGCGGTCGCCAAGTTCAACGTGGTTACCGGCGAGCAAGTGCGCGCGCCCGCCGGCCCGCCCACCTACACGAAAGTGTTCTCGGACGCGCTGATGGCCGAGGCCGACGCCAACCCGTCAGTGGTCGCCATCACCGCCGCGATGCCGTCCGGCACCGGGCTCGACAAATTCGCCCGCAAATACCCGGACCGCTTCTTCGACGTGGGCATCGCCGAGCAGCACGCGGTCACCTTCGCAGCCGCCATGGCAGCCGAGGGCATGGTGCCGTTCGCCGCGATCTACTCCACGTTCCTGCAGCGCGCCTATGACCAGGTGGTGCACGACGTGGTGCTGCAGAACCTGCCCGTCCGCTTCGCCATCGACCGTGCCGGCTTGGTCGGCAATGACGGCGCCACTCACGCCGGCAGCTTCGACCTGTCCTATCTGTGCTGCCTGCCCGGCATCGTGGTGATGGCGCCGGCCGACGAGGCCGAGCTGATGCACATGGTGGCCACTTCCGCCGCCATAGGCGACCGCGCTTCCGCCTTCCGCTACCCGCGCGGCGAGGGCACAGGGGCTGTCTTGCCGGCCCGCGGCGAGGTGCTCCCAATCGGCCGTGGCCGCCTGCTTCGCGAGGGCGGGCGCGTCGCCATACTCAGCCTGGGTACACGTTTGGGCGAGGCGCTGCGCGCCGCCGATGAACTTGCCGCACGCGGCCTGCCCGCCACGGTGGCGGACGCACGCTTTGCAAAGCCGATCGACATCGCACTGCTTGAACAGCTGGCCCGCCACCATGAAGTGCTCGTCACGATCGAGGAGGCGGCCGTCGGCGGCTTCTCCGCCCAGATCGGCCACCATCTGGCGACTAACGGTCTGCTGGACAACGGATTGAGGTACAGGCCCATGGTCCTGCCGGACCGCTTCATCGACCACGCCAGCCCCGCCGCCCAGCTCGCCGAGGCAGGGCTCGACGCCCGCGCGATCGTCACTACCGTCCTGGGTGCCCTGGGCCGTGACGTGCGCGAGGCGGTGGGCCTGTGAGGCGGCTGCTCGCCATCGCGGCGTGCACGCTTACAGCGGGCGCCGCGCTGGCGCAGTCCGCCGAGCCCTCGGCGCCGATCGCCGGCCTTGACGCTGCTTTGGTGACCGCGCTGAAGACCGGCTCGCAGCCCTTCCCTGCCCGCTACACGGCGCTGGCGCCCGCTGTGGACCATGCTTTCAACCTGCCGCAGATACTGCAGACGGTGGTGGGCCTGCGCTGGGCCAGCATACCGCCAGACCAGCAGAAGACCCTGCTCGCCACCTTTCGCGCCTACACCGTCAGCAGCTACGCCAGCAACTTCACCAACGGTGCGGACACCCAGATCAAGCTGCTGCCAGAAACCCGCAGCATCGGGGCGGACCGCGTAGTTGAGACGCAGATCGAGCCCAAGACGGGCGATGCCACGCGGATCGACTATGTGATGCGGCAGGGCCCTGCCGGCTGGCAGGCGGTGGACGTGCTGGAACAGGGCACCATCAGCCAGGTGGCCGTGCAACGGTCGGATTTCCGCAGCCTGCTCTCCGCCGGCGGCGCGCAGAAACTGACCGCCAGCCTGCAGGCCAAGATCGACACGATGTCTGGCGGCACCATCAAGCCGTGAGCATGGCAGTGCCTTGCATGCCTGTCCTGTTCACCGCCGCGCTGACCCTGGCGGGCTTCGTCCAGGCGGCTGCCGGCTGGCGGGCGGTGCGCCGGTTCCGCCGCAATCGTCCGTCCGCAGGTGACCGGCCGCCATTGACCGTGCTGAAGCCGCTGCACGGCGACGAGCCGATGCTGGAGCAGGCGCTGGCCAGCTTCTGCGCCCAGGACTATCCGGACTTCCAGGTGGTCTTCGGCGTGCAATCGGCCGACGACTCGGCCGTCCCGGTTGTGGAGCGTCTGTTCAGCCGCTTTCCGGACCTGGACATGGAGCTGGTGATCGACCCCACGCTGCATGGCACCAACCGCAAGATCGGCAACCTGATCAACATGTTCCCGTCCGCTAGGCACAACCTGCTGGTCATTTCGGACAGTGACATGCACGCGCCGCCCGGCTATCTGGCCAGCGTGGCGGACGCGCTTTGCGTGCCGGGAACCGGCCTGGTCACCACGCTGTATACCGGCCTGCCCGCTTCGGGCGGCTTAATCGGCCAACTCGGCGCCGCCTACATCACCCAGAGCTTCGCCGCCGGCGCGCTGATGGCACGCGGACTGGGGCGGCAGGATTGCATGGGCGCCACCATGGCGCTCACACGCGAGACGCTGATGCGTGTCGGCGGCCTTCCCGCGCTCTCGCCCTTCGTGGCGGACGATGCCGTGCTTGGCGCCAAGGTGCGCGCGCTGGGCAAGACCGTGGCGCTGGCGCAGAGCGTGCCCGCCACCACTGTGGGCGAGGCCAGCCTGGCTGCCCTGTTCCGCCATGAACTGCGCTGGGCGCGCACGATACGCGCGGTCGAACCGCTCGGCTACTCCGTCTCCGTCATCCAGTTCCCGGCGTTCTGGGGAATGCTGACCTTCGCCATGTCGGGTGCGGCCGCCTGGGCCGCGTGGCTCTGGCTCGCCGCGGTTGTCTGGCGGGGCGTGCTCGGCCACAGCATAGAGCGCGGCATGGGCGGCGCCCGCACGCCGCTGTGGCTGCCTGCCCTGCGTGACGTGCTCTCGATGGCAGTGCTACTTACCGCCTATATGGGTGGCGAGGTCGCCTGGCGCGGCCATACCTTGCGCACCGACCAGGATACGCGTTTCACCACCGGCCGGGTGCTTCTGGCACCACGGCGAGGATAGACCACGATGATGAAAACCCTCTTCCTGCAGCCGCCCTCCTTCGATGGCTTCGACGGCGGCGCCGGCTCGCGCTACCAGGCCAAGCGCGAGATCAAGAGCTTCTGGTATCCCACCTGGCTGGCCCAGCCCGCCGCCCTGGTGCCGGGCAGCCGCCTGATCGACAGCCCGCCGGCGCGCATCTCGCTGGAGACGGTGACGCAGGCCGCGCGCGAGCACGACCTCGTGGTCATGCACACCAGCACGCCGTCCTTCGCGTCCGACGTGAAGGTGGCCGCGGCGCTCAAGGCCGCCAAGCCGTCGCTGAAGATTGGCATGGTCGGCGCCAAGGTCGCCGTGCAGCCGCGCGAGAGCATGGAGGCCAGCGCCGGCATCATCGACTTCGTGGCCCGCAACGAGTTCGACTTTACCATCAAGGAAGTGGCCGAGGACCGCCCCTGGGCGGATATCGACGGCATCACCTGGCGCAACCCGGCAGGCGAACTGGTGCACAACCGCGAGCGCGCGATGCTGGAGGACATGGACAGCCTGCCCTTCGTCACCGACGTGTACAAGCAGAACTTGCGCATCGAAGACTACTTCATCGGCTACCTGCTTCACCCCTATATCAGCTTCTACACCGGCCGCGGCTGCAAATCGCATTGCACCTTCTGCCTGTGGCCGCAGACCGTGGGCGGACACCGCTACCGTGTGCGCAGCCCGCAGAACGTGGCCGCAGAAATCGCGCAATGCATGCGCATGTTCCCACAGGTGCGTGAGTATTTCTTCGACGACGACACGTTCACCGACGACCTTCCGCGCGCCGAAGCGATCGCGCGCGAACTCGGTAAGCTCGGCGTCACCTGGTCCTGCAACGCCAAGGCCAACGTGCCGCGCGCTACGCTGAAAGTGCTGAAGGACAACGGCCTGCGCCTGCTGCTGGTAGGCTACGAGAGCGGCAACCAGCAGATACTCTACAACATCAAGAAGGGCATGCGCATCGACGTGGCGCGCCAGTTCACCCGTGACTGCCACGAGCTGGGCATCAAGATACACGGCACCTTCATCCTGGGCCTGCCGGGCGAGAGCCAGGAGACGATTCAGGAGACGATACGCTTCGCCACCGACATCAACCCGCACACCATCCAGGTATCGCTGGCCGCCCCCTATCCCGGCACGTTCCTCTACAAGCAGGCGATGGAGAATGGCTGGCTGGACATCAAGAATGCCGAGCTGATCGACGACCACGGCATACAGATCGCGCCGCTCACCTATCCGCACCTGGCGCACACGGAAATTTTCGACAACGTCGAGACATTCTACAAGAAGTTCTATTTCCGCGCACCGAAGATCGCCTCCATCGTGGGCGAGATGCTGGGCAGCCGGCAGATGATGGTGCGACGCCTGCGTGAGGGCGTCGAGTTCTTCCAGTTCCTGCGGGAGCGGCACAAGGAGGCCGCATAAGAAAGGCCTTCTTTTTTGAGAAGAAGAAGCAAAAATCTTTTCTTCCGCTGTCGCGAACCTGTTCTTCATTCGCCGACAGGGATCAAACGTTTTTCGCTACTATTTTTCAGATGGGAAGGCGGTTCTTGCCTTCCCTGATCACCACCGCCGACGATTTCGGGCTGACGGAGGGCGTGAACGAAGCCGTGCAGGATGCCGCCGCAAACGGAATCCTGACCACCGCAAGCCTGATGGTATCGGCACCTTACGCCGCTGACGCCGTAGCGTGCGCGCACAAGCTGCCCAGCCTGGCCGTAGGCCTGCATCTCGTGGTCATTGAAGGCACACCGACGCTGCCGCCCGAGGCTATACCCGACCTCGTCGGGCCAGACGGCCGCTTTCCGTCTGACCAGTTGCGGCTGGGCGTGAACTACTATTTCCGTCCGCGGATACGCCGTCAGCTCGAAGCGGAGATCCGCGCGCAGTTCGAGGCATTTCGCAAAACCGGCCTGAAGCTGGATCACGCGAACGCGCACAAGCACATGCACCTGCACCCAACGGTCGGCCGGCTTCTCATACGCATCGGACGCGAATTCGGCCTGCGCGCGCTGCGCATTCCGGTAGAGACACCATTCACCGGCGGCCCTGCCTCCGGCTTCGGCGACGCGGTCCTGCGCCGCTGGAACCGCGTGTTGCGCCGTCAGGCACGCCAAGCCGGCCTGCTGTGCAACGATCACGTCATCGGCCTTGGCTGGACCGGACACATGACGCTGCCGCGCGTGCAGGCAGCTCTGACGCAGTTACGGCCTGGCCTGACGGAGATGTATTTCCATCCGGCAACGCAGCGAGACGCGACGCTGACATACCTGATGCCAGGCTACGAACATGTCGCGGAATATCGGGCTTTGCTCGACGTGCGTGTTTCGCCGGATATCAGGTTAACGACGTTCGGTGCGAATGTCATTCACGGCGTTGCGCAATGTTCCTGAACATCAAGCCCGCGTAAACACGTTCAACTTGCTGCGATGCAGGTGGATCAACCATTACCTGTCAGGCCGGTTCGGCGTGATCTATGTGACAACGGCATTTACAAACAGGTAACCGCGCCCATGTGACGCGCCAGTACGGAGTTGTATGCTCCGTCGTTCAGCAAGGGAAGCAGTCGCATGCCAGATAGCGGCGTTGAGTCGGGAAACTTCGGCCGGCGGCTTGGGGTATTGGTGGTGGGGCTGGGCGGTGCCGTGGCCAGCACCGCAGCCGCCGGTGTCGAGTTGCTGCGCGCCGGCTCGAACGATCTCGCGGGGCTTCCGCTCGCAAATGTCGGCGTGTCCGGCCTGGTGCCCTATCGCAACCTGCATTTCGCCGGGTGGGACGTACGCGGTGATGATCTTTCCGCCGCCGTGCGCGAACACCGCGTTCTCGATCGTGACCAGACCGATCTGGTGGACGAGCGCCTGTCGCAGATGAAGCCGTGGCCCGCCGCAGGGCGCGGTGACTTCTGCGCCAACATACACGGTACGAACATGATAGATGGCGGCCACCGTGCCGCTGTCGAACAGATACGCGCCGACATCCGCCGCTTCGCCGGGGATACCGGCATAGCCGATCTCGTCATGATCAACCTTGCCTCCGTCGAGCGCTGGCCGGACACCTCGCTCGCGGTCCTGCAGACGCACGCAGCGTTCGAACAGGGCCTGGACGGCGACGATCCCGCAATCAGCCCGGCGATGCTGTACGCCTATGCCGCGATCGTCGAGGACGTGCCCTACGGCAATTTTACGCCCAGCCTCGCCGCGGACATCCCGGCGCTGACGCAATTGGCAAGCGAACGTTGCGTGCCGATTGCCGGCAAGGACGGCAAGACGGGCCAGACTTTTATAAAGACCGTGCTGGCACCCGCTTTCCGCGCAAGATCGCTCTATGTGGAGGGCTGGTTCTCCACCAACATACTAGGTAACCGGGACGGACTGGCGCTCGACAACGCGGACAGCCTGAAATCCAAGCTGAACACGAAAGGCTCCGTACTAGACGACATACTCGGCTATCACGTCGACGATCACCTGGTGAACATCCAGTACTACAAGCCGCGCGGCGACAACAAGGAAGCCTGGGACAACATCGACCTTGTGGGCTTCCTCGGCCAGCGCATGCAGATGAAAGTCAATTTCCTCTGCAGGGACAGCATACTTGCGGCGCCGCTGGTGATCGAGATCGCCCGGGTGCTCGATCTGGCGAAGCAGCGCAAGCGCGGCGGCATACAGGAACAGCTCGGCATTTTCTTTAAAGCGCCGATGACGCCGGCCGGAAAGCGCGAGGAGCACGCCTTCGCCGTGCAGGAGCGCAATCTTCTCGAGTGGCTCGCCGCCTGATGGATGGCGGCGTTGCGTCACCGCATCTGCAGCCCGGCGACCTTCACCACGCCGCGACGCTTGCCGGCGAAGTGGCGGACCTGAAACGGATACGTGACGCGCGCAGCCAGGACAGCCTGGGCGTTCGTGGTTTCCGCGCGGCTTGGCAGGCGCTCTGTGCCGGCACGCCGCCCGAAGCGGTCGCCGACGGTATAACCGCCGATGCTCTGGCAGCCACCCGCCTCGGCGCCGTGGACCGCGAAACCCTGCGCGAATCAGGGCTTAGCGACGCCTCAGCCATTCTCCTGCGCGGCTTCGACGCCGCAGCGTCCGGCCTGCCCGAAGTAACACGGTCGAGGCTGCGGCAGCACGTCGCGCGCCTGCCTGGCGAAAGCTGGCCCGTTCGCGCCGTATCGGGCCTGCCGGGATTTGTCGAAGCGCTTGCCGGCCAGCCACGCGCGGGAGCGACCTGCCCCGGCAAGGCGCGAATCATATTGGAGCCCGCGGAGAACCACGCCGATCATTGCCTGGCGGTGGCGGTGATCGGCGTGACCCTCGCAGAGTCCTATGGTGCCGACCCCGCGGTCGTGTTTCTCGCAGGCTTGGCGCATCATCTTCACAACGCGACGCTGCCGGACAGCGGCTTTGCCGGCGAGATGCTGCTGGGCGACAAGCTACTGCCGCTGATGCAAAGATTGTTCGCGCGCGAGATAGCAAGCCTGCCGGCCCATCTCGCCCCGCCGGTCAGTGCAGCGCTCGCGGTAATCGCGGACGCGGACACGCCGGAGGGACGGGCGTTCCACGCGGCAGACGTGATCGACCGCGTGCAGCAGATGCACTATTACGCGCGCGTCGCCGCGTTCACGGCACGCCAGGCGCTGGAAGATCTCGACCTGGTTCACGAAGGTCCTGTGCAGGCCTTCCACCACCGCGTCCTGGCACAGGCGGGCCTTTGGTGAACCTGCGTAGTCCCGTAACCGGCGCCACATTGTCGCGGCAAGGTCACGCGCTTGTCGCAGGTGACGAGCGTTGGCCGGTTATCGACGGCATAGCATTCCTGCGTCATGACCGGCGCGCGCTGGCAGATGAGGCGCTGCGTCACCTCGACGCAGGCGATACCGAAGCTGCCTGCGTGTGTCTGCTGGGAGACCAGGACGATTGGGCAAGCACGCCGCCGCCCTCCGAACAACCGCGTCGCGAGGCAGTTCGGCGCCGCCATGAACTCACGTTCCGCGAGGCGATGGCGCTGCTCGCATTCGGTCCGGTTGCCACCTACTTCACCCACCGCTGGTCAGACCCGACTTTTCTAAGTGGCCTTGCTTTGGCACAAGCGTTCACAAACGACGCGGCGGCAAAGCAGGGCGGTGCTTTCCTGGAAGTCGCCTGCGGGGCCGGCCATTATTTGCGCGCCTTCGGCCCGCAAGCTTTGGGCGGCGACCTGGTATTCGCCAAATTATGGCTGGCGCGCCATTTCGTGGCGCCAGACGCTCATCTCGTATGTTTCGATGCCGCGCGGCGCTGGCCGTTTATCAGCAAAGTGGCAGACACCGTGTTCTGCCATGATGCGTTCTATTTCCTGCCAGACAAGCCCTTCGTCGCCGCCGAAATGCAGCGCGTCGGACACCGCGTCCTGGTCGGGCACATGCACAATGCTTTGGTGGACAACCTGTCCGCCGGCGCACCAATGACGCCCGAGGCATACGCCGCGCTGTTTCCCGGCTGCAGCATGTTCGACGACAGAGAACTGACACATGCGCTGATCGCGGCACGCGCGCCTGTCCCTCACGCCCCATCTGCGTTGTCGGCGTGCCCCGCCTTGGCAGTGGCCTGGGGCACGGGCGCCCCTGATTGCGCCTATGGCAGGCTGACGCAGCCGGAAGCCGGCACACCACTTCGCCGCAATCCGCTGTACAGCAACGGCAGGGTGCTGTGGCCCTCGCAGCGCTACGCGGACGAATACGCCTCGCTGGCGACGTATCCTGCGACATGTGATGCGCCGGAGACGGCTCTGGCCGGCGCTGACGCGAACGTGGACAGCCTTGCGCAGCGCCGCGTGTTGCTAGATCTGCCGGCACGCTGGTGAAGCCGCTTCGCTGGGGCATAGCCGGTTTCGGCTGGGTGGCGCAGGACTTCGCCGCACCCGCAATCGCGGCGTCACGCAACGGCATTCTTGCGGCCGTCTACGATCATTCTCAATCCGCAAGGCAGAAGGCCGAGCTTGCCTTCCCGCACGCGTCCATCCACATAGAGCTGGAACGATTTCTGCAGCACGTCGACGCGATATATGTGGCCACGCCCAATCACGCGCACCGGGACATCGTGGAACAGGCCGCGCGCGCCGGCGTAGCCGTACTCTGCGAGAAACCGATGGCGGCAACGCTGGAAGATGCAGCCGCCATGGTGGCCGCCTGCGAGCGCGCAAAGGTGCTATACGCAACAGCCTTCGACCAGCGCTTCCATCCGGCGCATCTACACGCGACCGCGCTGATACAAGACGGAGCCCTGGGCCGGCTTTTCGCCATACGGATCGTCTATTGCTGTTGGGTGGACAACGGTTTTCAGCACGACAACTGGCGCATAGACCGTGCCCGGGCCGGGGGCGGGGCGCTGATCGATCTGGCGCCACACGGGCTTGATCTCGCATCCTGCCTGCTGGGCGAACGGCTGACCGAAATCGCCTCCCTGGCACAGAGCCGTGTGCAGGACTACGCCGTCGAGGACGGTGCCATGATTGTTGCCCGCAGCGCCTCCGGCGTCCTGGTGCAAATGCACGTCGCTTATAATTGCCCCGAGACTTTTCCGCGCCGACGCCTGGAAGTCCTGGGAACACGCGCGCAGATCGTGGCATGTGACACGATGGGCCAGACACCCGGCGGCACGCTGACGATCACCGACGCCGCAACGGGCGCCGCCGTTGCACTCGATGTTCCGGATGCCGGCCGCTCGCCATTTCTCAACCAGATGGAAGCCTTCGCCGAAGCCTGCCTGACCGGCCGCCCGTTTCCGCATTCGCCGTCACAGGATCTGCACATCATGAGTTTGGTAGCACAGGCGCAACACCAGGCGGAGGCAAGCCTGCGCCATGCCGCTTGAACCTTACGCCTGCAGCAATTGCGGCCATTGGCAGCGATATTTCGCCGTGCCGCCGGATTGCCCGGTCTGCTCGGACGTGCGCAACGACCTGCCGGAAGACGGCTGGAATTTTGTCACGCCCGCTCAGCTTGCACCGCGTCTGGCATTTCACTGGCGCGAGGCCATTCCCGGCGTGTGGGAGTTCTGGTCCACGCCACGTTTCGGCCTGGACAGCCATGGCTGGTTGCTGACCTACCCGGACGGCAACGTCGCTTTCGAGTGCGCGCCGCTCTATGACGCGGCACAGCTCGCACAGATTGAACGGCTCGGTGGCGTGCGTGTTCTCGCAGCCTCTCATCCGCACGGATACGGCGCGCTGTGGCAGTTGCAGGACCATTTCGCACCGGAAGTGCTCATCCAGAAAGACGATTTGCCCTGGACCAAGGCGATGCGGGTGACACGACCCTACGATTCGCAGTTTGAGATACGGCCCGGCCTGACGCTACATCATACTGGCGGCCATTACGAAGGGCACGCTATCCTGTATGACAGCGAACGCCGCGCCGTTTTCGCCGGTGACGCGCTGAAGATCGACATGGATGATCACGGAACGGCTGAAGGCCTGTCCTGCCACAAGGCCTATCACAAGCAGATCCCGCTGACGCCGGATGAGGCACGCCGTTACCAGCGTGTTTTCGAGAAGCTTGATTTCACCACGGTGTTCACGCCCTTCGAACACGCCGCCGGCGTGGACACGGCCCATGCGCTCGCTTTGCTGGACTCGGTGATCACGCACCCGAGCACCCGGCCAGTCCGCCTGGAAACATGAGCGCCCACATACTCCCTCCGAATCTTCCCGACGCAGCTATCGCGTATGTCGATTCGATGCCATCCGGCCATGTCGAGATGTTCTCGCTGACGCCGCTGGACGACACGAAAATCCCGTGCTGGAACACGATCTTCCTCAACGGTGAGGGTCTGCCTTTCACGGGCGAGACGCCGCATGGCGTGGGCTACGGCTCCACCGATGCAGACGCGATGATCGGGGCGCTGGGAGAACTGGCCGAAGCCGTTCATTCCGCAAGCGGCTTCGCGGCCATGAAGCTCACCACGGGCTCCTACACGACGCTCTGTGCCAGGCTCGGCGGCCGGGCAGTCGCCGATCCGCTGACGTTGTGTCTTCCTGCCGGCAGCACACTCGATCATGACACCGTGCTCGACTGGGCGCCCGCGCAGAGATGGCCGTCCGGCGAGACCGTGCTCGTCCCGGCGGAGTTGGCGGCGTGTGCACCAGGCGATCTGCGCCCGGGCTACAAGCCGTTCACAACGCCCATCACTAACGGCCTCGGCGCCGGCCCTAACCTAGCGTTCGCAATCGCGCACGGCATTGGCGAGCTTCTGCAACGCGACGGCAATGGCTTGGGCTTTCGCGCCATGGATCGCGGCATCACGCTCGATCTGGGCGAAGGTCCGACAGACCCGCGCACGCGCGCTCTGCTGCAGCGTTTCGCCGCGGCCGGTATCGAGGTCATGCCCAAATTCGCCTCGGACGAGTTCGGCGTCGCTAACCTCTACGTCGTGGGCAGGCAAGTCTCGGGCGAACCGCCTTTCCCCATCATGGTCACCGCGTGCGGAGAGGCAGCGTCCCTGGACCGCGAACACGCGCTACGCAAGGCGCTGCTGGAATTTGCATCCAGCCGCATGCGCAAGGCGTTCAGCCACGCGCCGCTCGACCGTATAGGGCATGTGGCGCCACCCGGCTATCTGCAACGTTTCCGCGCGTATCACACGCTTGCGGAAGAGGAGAGCCGGGCGCTCGCCTCGATGAAGGCCTGGTGCGAAGCCGATGCACCCGCCCTGACCGCCCTGCTGCGCGACACCGTGTTTTCCGGACAGGCGAGCCTACGTTTCGACTCGCTGCCGACCTGGTCCGGCGCGGCAGACGGTGCATCTCAGCTTGCGGAGCTGGCGCGCCGTCTGGCGGATGCAAGCATGGAGATCCTGTTTCTGGATTTCTCTCCGCCTCAGGCCAGCAACGTGCACGTTGTCAAAGTCTTAGTGCCGGGCCTGGAGGTCGAGACGATGAGCTATCACCGCATCGGCGAACGCGGCCTGCGCAAACTCCTCGAACGCTCCTCAAAACTTGCGGGATTCGGCGAGCCGCCGGAAGGTGCTGCACCGGTCCGCCTGCCCGCCGCGTCGGTAGCACGGCTGGGTGGCCAGCCTTGGCTCCACGTCGCGGAGATCGACCGTATCGTGGGCGCGCTATATCCGCTCTACCGCGAACCCCTGGTGCACAGCGCGCCGATTGCGATGGAGGCCAGGCCGTGAGCTTGCGCTTCGCCTATAATACTAACGGTACGGCAAACCATCGTCTTGGCGACGCGCTCGCCCTGATTGCCGACAGCGGCTATGACGGTGTAGCGCTGACGTTGGACATTCACCACCTCGACCCTTTTGCCGATGATTTCCGCGCCAACCTGAGAAACGTATCTGCCCGCCTGCGCGCCCTGAACCTAGGATGCGTCGTAGAGACGGGCGCACGCTTTTTGCTTAATCCGCGCGCAAAGCATGAACCGACGCTCATCACGTCCGATCCGGCGGGGCGCGCACGTCGCGTAGAATTTCTCGAACATGCTTTGCAGGTAACTGCGGAGACCGGCGGCGAAGCGATGAGCTTCTGGGCCGGTGTTCCAAAGCCAGGCGTAAACCTGGACCAGGCCCGTGCCTGGCTGCGCGAAGGCGTCGAAACCATCGTCAACATTGCCGACAGGCTCGGTGTCGTGGCGGCACTTGAACCGGAACCTGGCATGCTGGTCGAGACGGCCGACGACTACCGCGCCCTGGACGTCCCCGGCCTCAAGCTCGCGCTCGATACGGGGCACTGCATCGTTACCGGCGAGCGCGATCCCGCCGCCAGCGTCACTATGTTCGCCGACGACATCGGCACCGTCGCAATCGAGGACATGAAGCGCGGTGTGCACGTCCATCTGCCCTTCGGCGAAGGTGACATGAATGTGCCGTCGGTCCTGAAAGCATTGCAGGACATCGGCTACAGCAAGCTCGTCTGCGTGGAGCTCTCTCGCGAGAGCCATCGCGCCGACGTCATGGTGCCGGCGGCACTCGCCTTCCTGCGTCAGGCCATGGCGCATCCGGCCACCTGACATGCGTGTCTGCTTCGTATCCCGCCGCTTCTTCCCGGCAATTTCCGGCATGAGCGTCTACGCGCTCAACCTGCTGCGCGAACTGGTGCAAGCAGGCCATGACGTGACCATGATCAGCCAGTATCGCGGAGATGCGTTCGGCAGGCGCGTTTATGGCGGCGGGCCGCCACCGGACGTGCCAGGCGTGCGCGTGATCGGGGTCGAGCAATTGGGCGAGCAGAACGGCGGCGATTTCGAAACCGACGTGCGGAACCTTCTCCATATCATCAGGGCGGAACACCAACGCGCCCCGTTCGACATACTCCACGCGCAGTACGGATATCCTTGCGGCTGGGCGGCACTGCTGGCCTCGCGCGCAACAGGCGTGCCCAACGTCGTCTCCATCCAAGGCGGTGACGGCCACTGGGTAGGCTCCTGCTGCGAGACGCATCGCATCGCCATGGTTCGCGTCCTGGATCACGCGGGCGCCGTCCTGATTGGCTGCCGCAGCTTCGCCGACGAAGTCACCCAGCGCCTCGGCACGGACCCCGCGCGCTTCACCATCGTTCCTGGCGCAGTCGACGTCGGCCGCTTCACGCCCATCACGCGCATTGCGGGCGCGCCCGTGCTGCTCTATCACGGCCGTGTGGACGCCAGGAAAGGCGTGCTGGATATGCTGCAAGCGCTGTCTCCGCTCGCACGCGAAGGCCTGGATTTCAGGCTGCTAATCTCCGGTATCGGACCCAGCTTCGACGACGCCGCAGCGGCAATCGAAGACCTCACGCTTCGCAAGCACGTGGAAATGACAGGCTATGTCGGCTACGAGGACGTGCCCGCGATATACGCGCAGGCGGATATCTTCGTCTCGCCCACCTACGCCGAAGGTTTCTCCAACACGATACTGGAAGCGATGGCGAGCGGACTGGCCGTGGTATCCTGCCGCGCCGTGGGCGTCATGGATTGCATAACCGATGAGGTCGACGGCCTTCTCAGCGAACCAGGCGACGTCGCCGCCCTGACACAGAACCTACGCCGCGTGCTCACCGACGAAAAACTACGCTGCCGTCTGGCGAAAGCCGGCCTCGACGAATGCCGGGCCAAATACTCCTGGCAGATCGTGGGCAAGCAGATCGCCGGCATCTACCAAGCCATGCTTGGAACGACACCTGATCTGGACTGGCCGGAAACACTGGCGGTTACGCCGTGCCGCTTCCGCGCGGAGCCGCATCTGCTGTGACCGAACGTACCGCACTGTTCATCTCCCCGCATCTGGACGACGTGGCATTCTCCTGCGGCGGGCTTGCCGCACTGCTGTCGGACGCAGGCTGGCAAACGATACTTGCAACCGTGTTCACCCGCAGCATCGTGCCCGCGCAAGGCTTCGCGCTGAAATGCCAACTGGACAAGGGCCTTCCGGCAGACGCGGACTATATGGCGCTACGCCGGCAGGAAGACCTCCGCGCCGCCGCGCTGCTCGGCTTCACCGCCCTGCACTGGCTGGATTTCCCCGAAGCGCCACATCGCGGCTACACCTCGGCACCCGCCTTGTTCAACGCGATCCTGCCAGCCGACACCATCGCGCAAGACGTGGCAGCCGCGCTTGCCGAAATCGGCAGCGCCAAGCGAGTCGAGATGGTCCTGGTCCCACAAGGTTTGGGCGCGCATGTGGATCACCAAATCGTCGTGCAGGCCGCATTGCAAACCTTCCCGCCCGACCGCCTCGCTTTCTATCGGGACACGCCCTACGCCATCCGCAACCCGGACTCTCGTCCGCTCGCCGGCGTGCCCACTGCCCCCGGAACCACACTGCCGATTGGCGACGTCCTTGAGCGCAAGATTGCCGCCTCGGCCGCCTACACGTCGCAGATCGGCTTCCAGTTCGGCGGCGCAGCGGCGCTGGCTGAAGCGATAGGCGCTTTCGCGCGCCGCGAGGGTGACGGTTTGGCAGCGGAACGGTTCAGCGGCGCGTTGCGGACGTAGGGAAGGAAGGCCTTCTTTTTTGAAGAAAAAAAGCAAAAAACTTTTATCTTCCCGCATTTACAGCAGCCGGACGCTCCAGGAAACACCGAAGCGCGTCAGCAGCGAGGAAGCAAAAGTTTTTTGCTTCTTTTTTCAAAAAAGAACGCCCTGCTTTCTTCTCAAACAAAACGGGCCGGGAAAATCCATCCCCGGCCCGCTCAGTCAATCAGCGAAGGTAGGCCTGGACTTTAGAAGTCCATGCCGCCCATGCCGCCCATTCCACCCATGCCGCCGCCACCGCCGCCGCCCATCGGCGCCGCGTTCTTCTCAGGACGCTCGGCCACCATTGCTTCCGTGGTGATCATCAGCGACGCGATGGAAGCCGCGTGCTGCAGCGCGCTGCGCACGACCTTCGTCGGGTCGATGATGCCGGCCGCAACCAGGTCCTTGTACTCGCCTGTCTGCGCGTCGAAGCCGAAATTGTACTCGCTGTTCTCCAGCACCTTGCCGGAAATCACCGCACCGTCCTCACCGGCGTTCTCGGCAATCTGACGCATGGACGCGGTCAGCGCCTTGCGCACCACTTCAATGCCGAAGCGCTGGTCGTCGTTGGCGCCCTTCAGCTCCTTCAACACCAGGCTGGCACGTGCCAGGGCGACGCCGCCGCCCGGAACGATACCTTCCTCGACGGCCGCACGGGTCGCGTGCATCGCGTCGTCAACGCGATCCTTGCGCTCTTTCACCTCAACCTCGGTCGCCCCGCCCACGCGTATTACAGCAACACCGCCGGCCAGCTTGGCCAGGCGTTCCTGCAGCTTCTCGCGGTCGTAGTCGCTCGTGGTCTCTTCCACCTGCGCGCGGATTTGCGCGCAACGGCCCTTGATGTCCTCGGTCTTGCCCACGCCTTCGACGATCGTGGTGTTTTCCTTCTCGATCAGGACCTTCTTGGCGCGGCCAAGCATGTCCAGCGTCACGGTCTCGAGCTTGATGCCGAGATCTTCGCTGATCACCGTGCCGCCGGTCAGGATCGCCAGGTCTTCCAGCATCGCCTTGCGACGGTCGCCGAAGCCAGGCGCCTTCACGGCAGCGACCTTCAGGCCGCCACGCAGCTTGTTCACCACGAGCGTGGCCAGCGCCTCACCCTCGACGTCTTCCGCGATGATCAGCAGCGGTCGTGCGGACTGCACGACGGCCTCGAGCAGCGGCAGGATCGTCTGCAGGCTGGACAGCTTCTTCTCGTGGATCAGGATGTACGGGTCATCGAGCTGCGCCGTCATCTTCTCGGCGTTGGTGATGAAATACGGGCTCATGTAGCCACGGTCGAACTGCATGCCCTCGACCACGTCGAGCTCCGTCTCGATGCCCTTGGCTTCCTCGACGGTAATCACACCCTCGTTGCCGACCTTCTGCATCGCTTCGGCGATCATGCGGCCGATCTCGGCCTCGCCGTTTGCGCTGATCGTGCCAACCTGCGCCGTCTCGGCTTCGGTCGTGATCTTCTTGGTGCGCTTGGCAAGCTCGCCCACAACCGCGGCCACGGCCTGATCGATGCCGCGCTTCAGGTCCATCGGGTTCATGCCCGCGCTGACAGCCTTGCCGCCCTCGCGGATGATCGCGGCCGCAAGCACGATCGCCGTCGTGGTGCCGTCGCCGGCCACGTCGTTCGTCTTGCTGGCAACTTCACGCACCATCTGCGCGCCCATGTTCTCGAACTTGTCGGCGAGTTCGATTTCCTTGGCGACGCTGACGCCGTCCTTGGTAATGCGCGGCGCGCCGTAGCTCTTGTCCATCACCACGTTGCGGCCCTTGGGGCCGAGGGTGACCTTTACCGCGTCGGCGAGGATATCTACGCCGCGCAGCATGCGGCTGCGGGCATCGGCGCCGAAGCGCACATCTTTACTGGCCATATTTTCTGTCTTTCAAAAAGGCCAGGGGCTCTGCCCCTGGACCCGCTGGAGCCAGTCGGCCCCAGACCCCTTTCAGGGTCCGCGGGAGTTAACGTTACGCAGTAGAAATGTGGAAACGCGGCCTGGTGAGTCAGCTGGCGTGCTTTTTCAGGCACCGGAGCGGAATGGCCTGGAGGCCATGAGCACCGGAGCGCAGAAAAGGCGCGTCAGATGGCCGCCAGGGCGTGTTTCCAAATTTTCACTCAGGCGGCCTTCTGGGCGGCGTCGGAGCCCTGCTCCACCACGCCCATGATGTCGCTCTCCTTCATAATGAGCAGCTCCTGCCCATCAAGCTTCACTTCCGTGCCGGACCACTTGCCGAACAGGATGCGATCGCCCGCCTTCACGTCCAGCGCCACGATCTCGCCGGCCTCGTTGCGCGCGCCGGCGCCCACGGCGATTACTTCGCCTTCCATCGGCTTCTCCTGGGCGGTATCGGGTATGATGATGCCGCCGCGAGTCTTCTCTTCGGCCGTGATGCGCCGGACGACCACACGGTCGTGCAGGGGACGAAACTTCATGTTGTTGCTTCCTGAACGGTTGACGAACGGGCGGGCGCTACCCGGGGGCAGCGCGCCGGCCGGCGTTCTGCGCGGATTGTTAGCACTCTTGCTCAAGGAGTGCCAGACATTTCGCAGCTTCCACCTCAGCCACTCCCGCCCGGATGGCACTCCCCGCCGACAGCACGTCAAATACGGGCAGATACCGCCCGCCGTTGAACCGGGCAGAACGATCCCCACCATCACGCAATGTTACGCGAGCAAGGACCGGCGACAGGAATGAGCGACGCAATGCCGGACCAGGGCCGGATTTCCACCGGCAATGCCGGGCTGGACGACATACTCGGCGGCGGCCTCGATCCCGACCGGGTGTATCTCTATGAGGGCCGCCCTGGCACCGGCAAGACCACGCTCGCCATGCAGTTCCTCATGCAGGGCGCCCGCGAAGGCGAACAGTCGCTCTACATCACGCTGTCCGAAAGCCGGCGGGAGCTGGAGCTGGTGGCCCGCCGCCATGGCTGGGACCTGGACGGGATCGACATACTCGAGCTCGTCTCGCCGGAGACCACGCTGGACCCCTCGCGCGAGCTGACCGTGCTGCACCCGGCCGAGATGGAGCTGAACGAGACCAGCCAGCTCATCTTCGACCACGTGCGCGCCACCAACCCCGTTCGCGTGGTGTTCGACAGCCTCTCGGAGATGCGCCTGCTCGCGCAAAGTGCCCTGCGCTACCGCCGCCAGATACTCGCGGTGAAGCATTTCTTTGCCGGACGAAGCTGCACGGTGGTGCTGCTGGATGACCTGTCCTCGGCGGAGACGGATCTGCAGCTACACTCCATCTCCCACGGCGTAGTGCTACTGGAGCAACTCGCCATCGACTATGGCGCGGAGCGCCGGCGCCTGCGCGTGGTGAAGATGCGCGGCATCAGTTTCCGCGGCGGCTTCCACGATTTCACCATCGAACCGGGCGGGCTCGCCATCTACCCGCGCCTCGTCGCCGCCGAACACCACAAGCCGTTCGAGGTCGGCTTTGTCGACAGCGGCTGCGAGGCGCTGGACCGGATGCTGGGCGGCGGCCTGGAGCGCGGCACCAACGCGCTGATCATCGGCGGCGCGGGCGTCGGCAAATCCTCCATAGCACTCACTTACGCCCTGGCCGCGGCGGCGCGCGGCGAACACGCGGCCATCTTCGCTTTCGACGAAGGCCGGGGCACCATCCAGACCAGGGCGCGCGCGATGAACCTCGATCTGGATTCCGCGCTGGACAGCGGCCTCATCAGGATACAGCAGATCGACCCGGCGGAAGTCTCGCCAGGCGGCTTCGCCCACCTGGTGCGCCACGCGGTGGAGCAGGACCACGCCCGCATCGTGGTGATCGACAGCCTGAACGGCTACCTGAACGCCATGCCGGAAGGCCGCTTCCTGATCCTGCAGATGCACGAGTTGCTGAGCTACCTCAGCCAGCTCGGCGTGCTCACCATTCTCATTCTGGCACAGCACGGCCTGGTCGGGCCGATGGATACCCCGCTCGACATCAGCTATCTCAGCGACGCTGTCATCATGCTGCGCTATTTCGAGGCGGACGGCACCGTTCGCCGCGCCATGTCCGTGGTGAAGAAGCGCAGCGGCAACCACGAACACACCATACGCGAGTTCCAGCTGTCGCAGCACGGCGTGGTCGTGGGCCCGCCGCTCACAGACTTCGCGGGCATCTTTTCGGGCACGCCGCGTTACGTCGGTGAGAAGTCTCCGCTTCTCACCGAGGGGGGCGATGGCGAACCTGACGAACGCTGAAGCGCGCATTCTCATCCTGGCCCCAATCGGCCGGGACGCCGCTGCCATCGCCGACCTGCTCGCCCGCGCGGACCAGCCGAGCGAGATCTGCCGGTCGGTGACCGGCCTGATTGCCGCACTCGACGAAGGCGCCAGCGGCGCCATGATAGCCGAAGAGGCGCTGTTCGGCGCACCGGAGCAGCTCACCGCCTGGGCGGAAAACCAGCCGCCCTGGTCGGACATGAGCTTCATCATCCTCACCAGCCGCGGGGCACGGGCCGAGGTGATGCGCTGGCGCCAGGATCTGCTGGCCCGCCTGCGTGGCGCCTCCCTGCTGGAACGTCCGCTGGACGCCCTCACGCTCACCAGCGCCACCCGGGCCGCCGTCCGCAGCCGCCAGCGCCAGTACGAACTGCGGGCCTACGTCACGGACGCCGCCGCCATCGCGGAGACGCTGGAACACCAGGTGGCAGTGCGCACCGCCGAGCTGGAAGCGGCACTGGACGCCCTGCGCGTGCAGATGGCCGAACGCGAACGCGTGGAAGACGCGCTGCGCCAGTCCCAGAAGATGGAGGCGGTGGGCCAGCTTACCGGCGGCCTGGCGCATGATTTTAACAACATGCTCACCGGCATCGCCGGCAGCCTGGAACTGATCCAGACCCGCATCGCGCAGGGCCGCACGGCGGAGATCGGCCGCTACGTCGCCACCGCCGCGGTGTCCGCCGAACGCGCCGCCGCCCTCACCCACCGGCTGCTCGCCTTCTCGCGCCGCCAGACGCTGAACCCGAAACCGACCGACGTGGGCGCGCTGATAGAAGGCATGGCGGAGCTGATACACGGCACCGTCGGGCCGGCGATACGCGTGCAGCTTCGGCACCGTCCGGGTCTGTGGACCATGCTGTGCGACCCGCACCAGCTGGAAAGCGCCCTGCTGAACCTGGTCATCAACGCGCGCGACGCGATGCCGGATGGCGGCACACTCACCGTGCAGGCGGCAAACGGCACCGATGACGACGCCTGCGCGACCGACCTGCCGGGCGCCGACCGCCGCCAGTTCGGCATGCTCAGCGTGACTGACACCGGCAGCGGCATGACGCCGGAGGTGATCGCCCGCGTCTTCGACCCGTTCTTCACCACGAAACCGATGGGCGAGGGTACCGGGCTAGGCCTTTCCATGGTCTACGGCTTCGTCAAGCAATCGGCCGGCCACGTGCGCATCGCCAGCACACCGGGCCAGGGCACGACCGTGCGGCTATACCTGCCGCGCAGCCACACCCACGCGCTGGTGCATGACGCGGCGGCCCAGCCGGACCCCCTGCCCCCGGCGCGCGCCGGCGAGACGGTGCTGGTGGTCGATGACGAACCGGCCGTGCGCATGCTGGTCTGCGAGGTGCTGGGTGAACTCGGCTATGCGTTCACCGAAGCCGCAGACGCGCGCGAAGGCATGGACGTGCTCCGCTCCGCTCGCCCGATCGACTTGCTGATCACCGATGTGGGCCTGCCCAACGGCATGAACGGCCGCCAGCTCGCCGACGCCGCCCGCCGGGAACGCCCGGATTTGCGCGTCCTGTTCATCACCGGCTACGCGGAAAAAGCCGCACTTGGACCGGGCGGTCTCGGCACCGGCATGGAAGTGATCACCAAGCCTTTCGGCCTGCACGTCCTGGCCAGCAAGATACGCGAGATGATGCCTGCTTGAGGCAGGCAAGAAAGGCCTTCTTTTTTGAAAAAAGAAGCAAAAACTTTTGCTTCTGTCCTCCTCGTTGTTGCAGCGCGCGTCCTTAGTACCAGAAATACTCTTGCTGCTAGTTCGGTATTGTTTACAACGATCTTGGCTCTGTCGAGCGTGTCTCTGAATGCCTCCGCGCAGCTCCGCCGACCGCAAACACAGGCGCCTGGCAGCCACCCTCCAGCTTGCGCCAGATACCGATCTGGCCCGGTGATGCGCCCGACGGCACGTTCAGGTCGCAACCGCCGGAAAGCGTGCAACGCTACGACAATGCCGTGCAGCCGGTGGAAAAATCGGAAGTCGTGCTGAACATATCGGTCCCGGCAAAGCCGGCGTGCCGACCGAGCTCCATCTCTTCGCCGAGGGCGGCCACGCGTTCGCGCTGCGTCACAGGAACGAACCCGTCGACCAATGGCCAATGCTCATGGAGCTTTGGCTAAAGGAGATCGGAATGCTGTAACCCCGGCGCAAAAGAAATAGGGTCTGGGCGAAGGCTACAGCGGGGTCCAGGGGCAGAGCCCCTGGCCTTGCCGGCAGCTCGACCTCCGCCCGTCAAAAACCGGAAACCAACAGCCGTTGCCCACGCCTAACCGGCATGCCTAAAAGCCGGATGACCACCTCCCGAGCCCCCCAGATCGCCCGCCTCACCATCGCACCGATCTACCTCCTCGTAGGCATAGTCCACCTAACCCGCCCTCACCTATTCGCCCCCCTGATGCCCCCGATCATCCCCCACCCCATTGCCGCAATCATCCTCACCGGCTGCGCCGAGGTCGCCGGCGCCGCCGCCCTCTTCATCCCGCGAACACGCAAGCTCGCCGGCATCATGCTGGCGCTCTACGCCGTGTGCGTCTTCCCGGTGAACATTAACCATGCGGTGCATGACCTCTCCACCGGCACCGGACTGGGCTGGGCGTACCACTACCCCCGTCTCTTCCTCCAGCCGTTCATCTGCTGGTGGGCCCTCGTCGCCGGCGCGGTACCCTGGGCACCGGCCATCGCCAAACGCCGCTAGTCCGGCGTGCGTGCAGCCGCATCTGGAGTAGGCGTAGCGCCCGGCGGATCACCGGCTGCACTGGAATAAGGCAAGGCCTTCTTTTTTGAAAAAAAAGAAGCAGAAAACTTTTGTCTCCCCCCCCCGCCTGCACCGGCGCCGTGCCCGATTCTGCGAGTGCGCGCACTGGCAGAAACCGCGCGTGCGCCGTTGCACCCGTCAGGGACAAAAGTTTTTTGCTTCTTTTTCTTCAGAAAAGAAGGCCTTCCTTCCTTCGCACCAAACTCACCCAAAGCGGCACGCTCAAAACGACTGCGCAAGCATTCCAAACCAGCGACTGCCCGTTCAAAACCCCCTCCTGCACCGCGCTCGCCACCGCACCCGCCACCAGCGTTGCCGCAACCACCGCCTCCTCCCGCCGCCCGGTCCCGCGCGGCAAATCCCCCTGCGCCGCCCGCGCCGCCAGCACCACCAGCGGCACCGCGAAACTGGCGACAGGAAACACCCTGTATCGCGGATCGAACACTAGCAGGATCTGCTCCACCGCCGCCGTCCACGCGAACAGGAAGCACACATCCTCGAACAGCCCGCCCCACCCCGCACGCCGCAGCCGCAGCGCCTGCGTCACGCGCCGTGTCGCGTCCGCGCCGTTGCGCCAGTTGGCGCGCGGGATCGCACCGGACAGCCGCAGCATCGCCAGCCCCGCCAGCAGCGCCTGGCCGCCCAGATTCACAACCCCGGCCAGCCGCGCATGTATGTCGAACAGCACCGGCGCCGCATCGGCCTGCGCAAACCCCAGCGCGGCGCCCAATGTCATGCCGAGCAGAATGATCTGCGTTCGCGTCGCGGCCGCCGCCGCGCGCTGCGCCAGGCCCATCGCGCCCAGCAGCACGCCAGCCACCACCGAGAACACCGCGTGCCACGCCCAATCCGGGTCCTCGCGAAGCGGACCGGCCGGCGTGACCTTCTCCGTGCGCGCCTGGGTGTACAATCCCCAGCTCGCACCCATCACGCCCTCATTGGCGTATTTCCAGTCCTGGTCGAAGGATTGGAAGAAATTGTAGTCGAAGCGCTCCGCCGCCGCCAACGCCATGAAGCCGCGCAGGAAGCGCGCCTCGTTCACCCGTCCCGGCACCGCCGCACCGCGCTGCCGGCCGCGGCTGGGCCACCCTGTCTCGCCGATCACGATCTGCCTGCCGGCAAACAGCTTGGCGAAATGCGCGTAAACCTCGCCCACGTTTGCCACCGCATGGTCGATGCCGGTCGGCACATCCTCCCAGTACGGCAGCAAGTGTATCAGAACCAGATCCACATGCTGCGCCACCTGCGGGAACTGGTCCCAGAAATCGGATACGTCCGCGTATGCCACCGGCTGGCGCACCGCGGCGCGCACGTGCTCGATGTCGGCAATCAGCTCGTCCACCGGCAGGTCGCGCCGCAGCAGCACCTCATTGCCTACGATCACCCGCGTCACCGTGTCCGGATAGCGATGCGCCAGTTCGATCGCGCGCGCCATCTCGCGCGCGTTCTGCGCCCTGTCGCCGCCCAGCCAGATGCCCTGCCAAACCAGCAGCCCGTGCTTGCGCGCCAGTTCCGGCGTGTCGTACGGGCCTTCCAGCGCGGAATACGTGCGTATGGCGCCGGTCACCCGCGCCAGCAGCGCCAGGTCCTCGTCCGCCTCATCGCGGGTAGCGAACCGGTTGTTCAACGGCGATTCGCCGGCCCGATACGGGCTGTAGGACAGGCTGGCGTATCTCCGCGCCGCCAACCCCGCCTGCGGATCCTGCAGCCGGTTGGGCAACCACCAGCCCGCAACCACGATTGCACCCAGCAACAGAACAAGCGGCAGGCTGTGCGTCAAAGGGCGGTGCATGGCGCCTCGCGTAGCCGGTCCGCACGCATCCTGGAAGGTGGCCCGCATGGCCGACGGCCTGAACGACGCCGACATACGCGAGATACTCTCCGCCACGCGGCGCATCGCCGTGGTCGGCGCCAGCAACAGGCCGGAGCGCGCGTCCTACGGCGTCATGGCCGCCCTGCTTTCCCGCGGCTACGAGGTGACGCCGGTCAATCCCGGCCTTGCAGGCCAGGCGATCCACGGCCGCTCCGTCGTCGCCTCCCTGGCCGAAGCCGGCACGCTGGACATGGTGGACGTGTTCCGCGCATCGGACAGCGTGGGCCCCGTGGTGGACGAGGCGATCCGGCTCGGTGCCAAAACGGTATGGATGCAGCTCGGCGTGATCAATGAAGCGGCCGCCGCGGCGGCGCGCCAGGCGGGGCTGCGCGTGGTCATGGACCGGTGCCCGAAGATCGAGTTCGCCCGGCTGGGGACCGCCCCCGCCAGGGGCGCACCGTGACCGCGAACGCGCGCACGCGCGGAACTGTTTTGCCCGCTTGAAGCGTTCTCAGCAAACTGCCACGTCTCCCTTCAACCGAAACACGAGGCCACCCTCATGACACCCCAGGAACGCGACATAATCGGCCGCTTCATCGCCCGAGTCGGCGGGGCGCAGCAGAGCGGCGGCACCAGTGTGGCGCTGCCCAGCATCGATCCGGAAGCCGACCGCTTTATCGACCAGCAGTTCCAGGCCAACCCGCAGGCCCGCTACCGGATCACCCAGATGGCCTTCGTGCAGGAAGTGGCCCTGGCCGAGGCACAGAACCGCATCAAGAAGCTGGAATACGACCTGCAGCAGGCGCAGATGGCCGCCCAGCAGCAGGGCCAGCGCAACGGCGGACTGTTCGGCGGCCTGTTCGGCGGCGGCCAGAGCCGGCCGCAGCAACCCTATCAGCAGCAATACGCCCCGCCGCCGCCCCAGCCCGCCTATCCGCCCGGCTACCAGCCCGGCATGTTCGGCGCGGGCGGCAGCGGCGGATCGGGCTTCATGGGCTCGGCCCTGCGCACCGCGGCCGGTGTCGCCGGCGGCGTGCTGGCGGCGGACGCCATCACCAGCATGTTCAGCGGCCACGGCGGCGGGTTCGGCGGCGGCGGCTTTGGCGGCGGCTTCGGCGGGGGTGGCTTCGGCGGTGGCGAGGTAATCAACGAAACCACTGTCAACAATTACGGCCCGCAGGACGGCGGCGCTGGCGGCAACGACCCGTGGGCCGGTGCCGGCGCCGCCCCGGACCAGGGCGGCGGCGCAGACCCATGGTCAGGTGGCGGTGCCGCACCGGACCAGGGCGGCGGCGGCGATGCCTGGTCCGGCGGCGGCGCGGCCGACACGGGCGGCGGTGACGCCTGGTCCGGCGGCGGCGGAGATGCCGGCGGCGACACCGGCGGGTGGGACGACAATACGGGCGGCGGGGACGGCGGCTTCTAGTCAGCCGCCATGCTCCAGGCGGCCACGCCGCCGCTGGTCCTGGCCAGCGCCTCCGCCTCCAGGCGGGCGCTCCTGGCCGCCGCCGGCCTGCAGTTCGAGGCGGTGGCGACAGGCGTGGACGAGGACGCTGTGAAGCGCGAGGCGCGCGTGCTCGAAGCCACGCCCGCGGTCACCGCGCTCCGCCTCGCCCGGCTGAAGGCCCAGGCGGTGCAGCGGCCCGGCGCCATAATCATCGGCTGCGACCAGATACTCGTCTGCGACGGCATCTGGTACGACAAGCCGCCGACCTTGGAGGTGGCGCGGCTGCATCTGCTCGCCTTGCGCGGCCGGCCGCACGTGCTGGCCACCGCCACGGTGGCGGTGCGTGACGGCGTGGAACTCTGGCGCCATGCCGCCACGCCGCGCCTGACCATGCGCCCGTTCACCGAGGCTTTCCTGCGCCGCTACCTGGAAGCCGAAGGCCGCGCCGTGCTGACCACGGTGGGCGCGTATCGCCTGGAAGGGCTGGGCGTGCATCTGTTCGAGGCCGTGGAAGGCGAGCACAGCGCCATACTCGGCCTGCCGCTCCTGCCTTTGCTGGGCTTCCTGCGCGGCTTCGGCCTCCTGCCTGGCTGACCATACCCGCCCGGCCACCGTCGACGGCAAGGAGCCGCAAGTTTTATGCTTCTAATTTTCGCTAAAACAGGGCCTTTCTCGCCTCCAATCGCGTGACTCCAGCGCGGATCTCCAAGGGGCGAGGAATGGCGGCAAGTAAAATATACCCGGACGCGGCGGCAGCGCTCGCCGGCCTGCTGCGTGACGGCATGATGATCATGTCCGGCGGCTTCGGCGTATGCGGCGTGCCCGACACGCTGATACGCGCCATACGCGACAGCGGCGTCACCGGCCTGACCGTCGTCAGCAACAACGCGGGCACCGACGGGCAGGGATTGGGCCTGCTGCTGGAAAGCCGCCAGATCAGCAAGATGGTCGCCAGCTACGTGGGTGAAAACAAGACGTTCATGAACCAGTATCTGGCCGGCGAGCTGGAGGTGGAGTTCAATCCGCAGGGCACACTGGCCGAGCGCATACGCGCCGGCGGCGCCGGCATACCCGCCTTCTTCACCCGCACCGGCGTGGGCACGCTGATTGCCGAGGGCAAGGAGGAGCGCGCGTTCGGAGGCGGCCGCTACATCATGGAGACCGGTCTGGTGGCGGATCTGGCTGTGGTGCATGCCTGGCGCGGCGATGCGGAGGGCAACCTGATCTACCGGATGACCGCGCGTAACTTCAATCCGCCGATGGCCACCGCCGCCCGCGTCACGGTGGCCGAGGTTGAAGAGCTGGTTCCGACCGGCACGCTGGACCCCGACCACATCATCACGCCGGGCGTATTCGTCAAACGCATGATCGCCCTGGGCCAGGTCACCAAACCCATCGAGCAGCGCACCACGCGCCCGCGCGTCACGCAGGAGGCCTGAGCCATGCCCTGGACCCGCGACCAGATGGCCGCCCGCGCCGCGCGCGAGCTGCAGGACGGCTTCTACGTCAACCTCGGCATCGGCATCCCCACTCTGGTGGCCAACCACATTCCCGAAGGCATGCACGTCGTGCTGCAAAGCGAGAACGGCATGCTGGGCATCGGCCCCTTCCCCTATGAGGGCGAAGAGGACGCCGACCTGATCAACGCCGGCAAGCAGACGGTGAGCCGCCTTCCGGAGACGAGCTTCTTCGACAGCGCCCAGAGCTTCGGCATGATACGCGGCGGCCATATCCAGCTCGCCATCCTGGGCGCCCTGCAGGTGGCCGAGAACGGTGACCTGGCGAACTGGATGGTGCCCGGCAAGATGGTGAAGGGCATGGGCGGCGCGATGGACCTGGTTGCCGGCGTGCAGCGCGTGGTGGTGCTGATGGAGCACACCGCAAAAGGCGAGCCGAAGATCCTGCCCGCCTGCACGCTGCCGCTGACAGGCGCCGCGGTCGTCGACCTGATCGTCACCGATCTGTGCGTGTTCGACGTGGCGCGGCCCGGCCTGACCCTGGTGGACGTGGCGCCCGGCGTAAGCGTCGACGACGTCAGGGCCGCCACGACAGCAAGCTTTGCGGTGCACCCCGCTCTTGCCGGGTAGCGGCCATCCGCCTCGGTTAACGGCCGGATGTCTGCCGGCACTGTCGCGGACCGGTGCCCCAGCTCCGCAACAGCGCCGGCAAGCGTGCTCCTTTTTTCAGGAAAGAAGGCCTTCCTTTCTTCCCTCCCCCCGGCTATACGCCCGCCTCCGGCAAGCGCACGGGGCTGTAGCTCAGTTGGGAGAGCGCCTGAATGGCATTCAGGAGGTCAGCGGTTCGATCCCGCTCAGCTCCACCAGCGCTCAGATGCGCCTGGCGACACGGTCCACCGTAACCGCCGTGGTGATGCCGAACAGCAGGTGAAACAGGCTGTGCTGCACGATGCTGGCGGTGCTGTCACGGCTGAGCCGGGGTGTGACGCCCAGCGCGGTCACCAATTAAATAGGTCCGCGGCCGCGCGAACGCGCCCTGCGCCAGCGCCTCGGGCAGGTTGGGAAGCACTTGCATTCGCCCTGCAGCAGGCCGTAGCTCTTGGCGTGCACACCACGGGCGGCATGCCCGTAATCCTGCCAGGTCGTCTCCAGAATGTCCTGTATCGCGGCGTTGATCGCGGCGATGGCCGGACGCTCGGTCGGCGCTGCCTGTTCCACGCTCGGCCTGCAGGAAGTCGGCTTGTCGGTGCCCATGTCATCCGGCCTTATCGATCGGGTGATGCGCGGCTTGTGAGGCCGGCGTAAGGAAAGGAAGCAAGGCCTTCTTTTTTGAAAAAAAGAAGCGAGAAACTTTTGTCTGTCCGCCTTTGCGGTAACCGTTCCTTCTAACGATCGGGACTACGCTGCCGGTTGCGTGGTTCTGCCTGGCGGTATGCGTTCTGGTTGGCCGAAACAGCAACGATGCTTTGCCTGTCTGCAACATTTCTGTGTTCGGCTGCACGGTTCGGGAAAGGGTACGCAGCGTGCCGACCGGCTGCCGATGCGCCGCCACGCGAATGTGACGGCGACTGCTCGGTTATTGCGGAGAGGCGAGGATCGGATAGCGCGGCCGGTAGCCGGGCACGGGCTCCGGCCGGCTTGCCAGTCCCGGCGCGATGTTGACCGTCGCCTGATACAGCAGCTCCATTACCGCGATCCCGCCCGCCTGCCGCGCCTCGTCCGCGCTGAGTGCCTGTGCCGTCTGAAACGCATGCACCAGGTCTGCCGCGGCCGGCCGCAGCAGCGCGAACAGGCGGTCGAACAGCGCCTTGTTTGCGGCGCCCCTGTTTGACCAGGCGAACAGCGCGTCCAGCACGTCGTCATGCCGCGCACGCAGCCACTGGGTCTGCACACCGCCGGCCTGCTGGATCGCGAGCAGGGGCATTTGCAGCACCACGAACTCGGCGTCGGCCGAGAGCTGTGCCTGGTCGCGCTTGACGGTGTTGCCGAGCGGCAGGTCGGCCGACGCGCGTATTTGCGCCAGGACATCGCGCCATTGCGTGAACTCGGGAAGTGTCGCGAACACGCCAGGCTCGGCCGGGCGGGTGTAGGTGTCGAACAGACAGGTCGGGACCGGCGCCGAACCGGTGACGTCCCACACCGCCGCGTGGGCCGCCTCGCCCTGTGCGGCCGGCGTGGTGTAGCCCCAGGGGTCGGCGGCCAGCGCCAGCATCCGCCCGCCATCGCGGAACACGTCCATCACGCCGTAATCGCCTGTCTGGCTTGCGAAGCTGGAGAAGCGGCCGCCCTGGTTCGCCGTGTGCTGCGCCTCCAGCAACTGGGTCAGCGAAACATCGGTGATAGCGGGTGGCCCGTCGCCCAGGCTTATGCTGCGGGCGCGGCGCTGAAACAGGCCGAACACGTTGGCGTCGTATTGATCGACACGTACGGGCGGCGCCGCATCGGGGCCGTGAGTGCCGGCCACTTCCTGGTAGCCCATGACAGCAGGGTCCAGCGTTCCTGCGCGCTTCAGGGCCGTATTGGCGCGCGCCGCAAAGGCGGCGCAGAAGGCCGGGTCAGGCTGCGCGCCGGCACCGGCCGACGGACGCAGGCTGACATATTGAGCGATGGCGCCGGAAGGCGGTGGCGCCGGCGGCCAGGCGCGCAGCGCCGCGCTGCGCGCCGCAAGCGCCTGACCCAGGCAGCTAGCGGCCGCACCCGGCGGCGCATCCTGCAGGCGGCATTGCGCCGGCAGGGCCAGCAGCCAGGCGCGCTGGCTGGCCAGGATCGCGTCCCGCCCGAAGATCGTGGCCGGCCGCAGATCCGCCTGCAGCGCCTGGAGCATCGCGCGATTGGCGAGGGTCAGCGGCGGGCTGGCGCAGATCGCCGCCTCCGCCTGGGTGGCCGCCTCGAAACAATCCGTGCTGGCCTCCGCGGCGTCCGCCGTCTGTGGAGAGATGCTCGAATCCGGCACGTAGGGGGTCGCGTGATGTATCGTGCAGGCGGACAGCCAAAGCGCCAGGGCGGCCGGGCAGGCGGCGGCGCGTATCATCGGGAATGCCTCACGGATGGAAGATCAGGGTGCCGTGCACCTCGCTGGACGCAGCACCCAGATCGGGCGGCGGCGGGAACGGGCCGGCGTTGCGCAGCGCTGTGCGTGCGGCTTCGTTTATCTCCGGCACGCCGCACGGATCGATGGAGAAGCCGGCCAGCGCGCCGCTGCGGCTGACGGAGAGGCGGTAGTTCACCACGCAGGTGTTGCGGCGGTCCCAGCCCAGGCTGGGCTGGTGCTTGGCGGCCAGCACGCGGGCGCGCACCGCAGCCTCGAACGCCGCCAGTCCGCCGCGCGCGCCGGCGCCGCCGGAACTGCCGGCTGCCACGTCCAGCCCCAGCCCGCTATCCGAAGCCGCGCCGAAATGGCCGGCCGGATGGGCGGCCGGGTCCGCCGGCGTGATGGCGCGTGGCGCCGCCGGCCGCACGGGCGGCGGAGTGGCCAACGTGATCTCCGGCATTGGCACCGTGAAGGCCGGCGCGGCCGCCAGCCTTGGCTCTATGCGGGCGAGAGGCGGCACCGGCTTGCGCGGCGCCAGCACCAGCGTGGCGGGCGTGATCGCCGGCAGTAGCGGCGGTATGGCGCCGGTGCTGGTCAGCGCCACCAGCAGCAGCACGTGAAACGCTGCCACCAGGCCAAGCGCCACCGCACGTTGCGAACCGGTGGTCCCGAGCGAGGCGGCTTGCGTCTGCATCATGGGCCGCGCGACCTAGCCCGGCTGCTGGCCGGTCACCACGCTTTCGATGAGCTGCCGTATCGGCGAGGGCATCGCGGGATCCCACGAGCTGCGCGGCCCTATCGTGAGACCGCCATCCACGACGAGCTGGGTTCCGGTGACGAAGGCCGAATCGTCGCTGGCGAAATACAGGCACGCCTGAGCCACGTGATCCGGCGCACCGGCCAGTTTTACCGGCTGCGACTGCGTCGCCGCCGCACGCAGCGCCTGGGCCACCTGGTCCAGCGTCGCCTGCGGCAGGTTCAGCCCGCGCAGGCTGCTGGTGAAGATGTCCGTCACCACGAAGCCCGGGCAGATCGCGTTCACCCTTATGTTGTAGCGCGCGAGCTCGGCAGCCGCCACGCGGCTGAGCTGCACCACCGCGGCCTTGGCAGCCGAATAGGCGATAGGTGCCGCCCCGGTGGTGAAGGCCGCGATGGAGGCGGTGTTCACGATGGCGCCGCCACGCGCCTTCATGTGCGGCACGGCGTAGCGCATGCCCAGTGCCACGCTGCGCAGCAGCAGCGCCTGGGTCTGGTCCCACAGCGCGCCCGTCATCTCCTCGATCGTCTCGACCGCGCCTGGCGCGCCGGCGTTGTTGAACAGGATGTCGATCCCGCCGAACCGGTCCGCGGCCGCCTGCATCAGCGCCTTGATCTCGGCCTCGCTGCTGACGTCGCAATGCTGGTAGGCCGCCTGCCCGCCCAGACGCGCGGCGAGCGCCGCCCCTTTGTCGTCCTGCACGTCGGCGACCATGATCCTGGCGCCCTCGGCCGCGAACAGCTCCACCGTGGCCAGGCCGATGCCGGAGCAGCCGCCGGTGATTACCGCAACCTTGTTGTCTAAGCGCGCCATGCTGGTTCCCCATCGGGCAATGCCCCTACGCGTTTAGGGTGCGTACCCTAATAAGGTCAAGGTCACGCCTGGCGCACCAAGGCCAGAGCCGGTTCCGCCACGGTATAGGGCGCGAACAGCGCCTCGATTTGGGCACGGCCCCAATGGAGGTGCTCGCGCGTGATGGTGGCCACGCCCTGGCGCGCGCCCACGTAATCGATCCAGCTGCCGCCGATGATCCAGGCGTTGACGACCAGCGCCTCCAGCTCGGCCGGCGTGGCGCGCAGCAGGCCGTCACGCACCAGGGCCTGCAGCATGCAGGCGACCTGCTCCTGCCCGGTCCGCGTCAGCTCGGACAGGCGCGGCTGAAGTGACGGCGCCAGATGGTAGGTGACGGCAGTGTAGAACAGCCGCCACTCCCACATCGTCTCGAACCAGCCTTCCAGATATTGCCGGTGCCGCGCCGCATGGCGTTCCGGCGTGCTGCCGGCCTGCGCCAGCGCCGCCACAAACCGGTCGAACAGCGCCTCGACGATCTGGTCCTTGCGCTGGAAATGGTAGTGCAGGTTGCCTTCGCTGATGCCGACGCTTTCGGCGATCTCCGCCGTCGTCACCTTGTTCGGGCCGCGCTCGTTGAACAGCTTTCGGCAGGCCTCGAGTATCCTGTCCCGTGTGCTGGTCTTCGTCGTAGCCATTTTGTCGGGCTGATCCTCTATGGGCGCGTGCCCGGTAAAGGAAGCACGTCTTTGCGGGCGGACGAAGCGAAAACATCTCCTCTACGGTTACGGATGCACGGCGGCGACCATCGTGGCAAAGCCGGAAGATATGTCGATTGCTAAATGAAGAAGTGCCTCTCCGTATCAGTAACAACCCAGATCGCGCGGAACTGTTAGTTTGTTTACGCAGAGGGGCGTCGAGCGGCCAACGCAGCATGTACGCGTTCCAGCCGGCAACAACGGCCTTTCGCGTCATCGTCCGTGAATCCTGGAAAGTCAATGCTGCAGCCGATATCGCGGGATTCGTACGTGTTACAGGCAATGGCAAGTGTTTCGGCTTCAAGCTCACGCCGGAGCCTTCCCGCGCCGGCCAGCGTTTCAGGACTCTTATGCGAATTTGCACGGGTGGCACTTTCACTCGGGCAGGATTACGTATGTTGCACCAGCGTAGATAATGACACCCTGTGCGAGTGTGCACGGTCTTGCGAACCACGCCATCAAGGCCCGCCACCCGAGGAAGATCAGGAGTCCCTGCGCGCGCCCTGGGTCAGCCCGTCTGCCGGGGCAGCGCAAGAACGGGGGAAAGGCGGCCGGACAAGAGTTCTTGCTTTTTCGAGCGGGCCTCCGTGCCTAATTGCCTTGCGTCAGAACGGCAACGCCGTCTGCCGCCCCTCGCTCACCACGCCCACTTCCGCATCGGCAAACCGCAGCCTCAACTTCGCCGCGGACTTCACCTCAGACGCACGCGTCACCGCGTGACCTCGCGCGTCGCGCACCAGGACGAAGCCGCGCGCCAGCACCCGTTCGTAGGACGCGCCTTCCAGCCTTGCCGCCAGAACGTCGAGCTGCCCGCGCTGTGCCCGCAGCCGGGCGGTGATGCCGGCGATCGTGAGCGACGGCAGCACCCGGGAGGCCTCGTGGCGCTTGCGGGAGAGTTCGGCGCGCAAACCACCCCCCAGGCGCAGCCCCGCGCGGTCCAGCTCCGCGCGGCGCGCGGCAATCAACGCATGCGGGTCCGGTATCTGGCGTTCGGCACGGGCCAGGGCCGTGGCGCGCGCGGACAGCAGGGCGGGCAGCGCGGCATCAAGCAGCGGCGCCACCCGCATTGCCACGTCCCGGTGGCGGGCGAGGCCGGTGCGCAACGCGCCCAGCAGGCGCAGCCCTGCATTGTCCAGCCTGGCGCCACGTGCCGCAATCAGCGCGTGCGGGTCCGGGATGTGCCGCTCCGCCCGATGCAGGGCGGCGGCGCGCGCCGCCAGCAGGTTCGGCGGCGCCAAATCCAGCCGCTGCGCACGGTCGTCCAGACGCTGGCGGGCCGAGAATACCATGCCCGGCAGGTCAGGCAGCCTGGCGCCTGCGGCGGCCAGCCGCGCACCGGCAGATTGCGCCGCGCGGTCCAGCGCACCCGCCAGCCGCGCCGCTTTCTGCGCCAGATCGGCCAGCAACTCGGTGCGAGAAGGCACGGCCAGCTCGGCGGCCGCGGTGGGGGTGGGCGCGCGGCGGTCGCTCACATGATCGATCAGCGTGGTGTCCGTCTCGTGCCCCACGGCGCTAATCAGCGGGATACGGCAGGCGGCGGCGGCGCGCAGCACCGCCTCGTCGCTGAACGCCATCAGGTCCTCCAGGCTGCCGCCCCCGCGCGCCACGATCAGCACATCCGGCCTGGCGATGCCGTGCGCCGGCAGAAGGTCCATCCCGGCGATCGCCGCGGCGATCCGGGCTGCCGCGCCCTCGCCCTGCACAGGCACCGGCCACAGCAGGATCGGCCGGGGGAACCGGCGCGCCACCGTGGTCATGATATCGTGCAGCACCGCGCCGCTGGCCGAGGTCACCACGCCCACCAGCCCGGGCAGCACCGGAAGCGCACGCTTGGCCGACGCGTCGAACAGCCCCTCGGCGGCCAGGCGGGCGCGCAGCATCTCGATTCGCGCCAGCAGCGCGCCGGCGCCGGCATATTCCAGCCGGTCGATCATCAGCTGGTATTCCGAGCGGTCGCCATAGGCGCTGATCTTGCCGGTGGCGATCACTTCGACGCCGTTTTCCGGCTGCAGGCCCACACGCGGCAGCGTGGTGCGCCAGATCACCGCGCGTATCTTGCCGGCCTCGTCCTTCAGGCTGAGATAGGCGTGGCCGCTGCCGTAGAGCTTGTATTCGGTGATTTCGCCGCGCACGCGTATGCGGCCGAATGCGCCTTCCAGGGTGCGCTTTATGGCGCCGGAGAGCTCGCCTACGGTGTATTCGGGGATGTTGCTCTGCTTGGGGGCGGGGGCGTCCATGTGAGGAAGAAAGGCCTTCTTTTTTGAAAAAAAGAAGCAAAAAACTTTTGCTCCCCCGCTGCGTCGGCGTGCGCGTTTTGCAGAAGGCACCCGGCTGGTGCAAATGCGGAGGATCAAAAGTTTTTTGGTCCTTTTTTTCAAAAAAGGACTGCTTTCTCAGGATGCCCACACGATGCGAGTGCTGATAGTAGGCGCAGGCGGCCGCGAACACGCGTTGGCCTGGGCCATCGCCCAATCCCCCCTGCTCACCAAGCTATATGTAGCCCCAGGCAACCCCGGCACCGCGGCAATCGCGGAAAACGTGGCCATCGGCGCGCTGGACGTGCCGGCGCTGGTGGCCTTTGCGCAGGCCGAAGCCATCGACCTGGTGGTGCCCGGGCCCGAAGCACCGCTGGTGGCCGGCCTGGCGGACGCGCTGGCCCATGTGGGCCTGCGCTGCTGCGGGCCTACCGCCGCGGCCGCGGCCCTGGAAGGCAGCAAGACCTTCGCCAAGGAGGTCTGCGACGCGGCGGGCATTCCCACCGCGCGCTGGGAACGCTTCGACGACGAGGCCGCCGCACTGGACTTCGTCGAACGCCGCGGCGCGCCGATCGTGGTGAAGGCGGACGGCCTGGCGGCCGGCAAGGGCGTGGTGGTGGCGCAGACGGCCGAGGAAGCCGCCGCCGCGGTGCGCGCCCTGCTCGGCGCCCGCACGCTGGGCGAGGCGGGCGAAACCGTCGTGATCGAGGAGTGCCTGGAGGGCGACGAGGTCAGCCTGTTCGCGCTGTGCGACGGCAGCCGCGCCGTGCTGCTGGGCGCGGCACAGGACCACAAGCGCGTGGGCGACGGCGACACCGGGCCGAACACCGGCGGGATGGGCGCCGTCTCCCCGCCCGGGCATTTCGGCGAGGCCGCCCAGCACGCCGCGCTCGACGCTTTCATCCGGCCCGCTCTGGCCGAGATGGCGGCGCGGGGGACGCCGTTCACCGGCATTTTGTTCGCGGGACTTATGCTGACGCCGGAGGGCGCGCGCCTGATCGAATACAACGTCCGCCTGGGTGATCCGGAGGCGCAGGTGATCCTGCCGCGGCTGCAGGGCGACCTGCTGGCGGCGCTTCATGCCGCAGCCAGCGGGAACCTGTCCGAGACGAGGCTGGCCTGGCTGCAGACGACCTGCCTGGCGGTGGTGCTGGCGGCCCCCGGCTATCCCGGGCAGGTGAGCGCCGGCGCCGTGATCACCGGCCTGAAGGAGGCCGCTTCGATCCCCCACGTTGCCGTCTTCCATGCCGGGACGGACATACGCGAGGGTCAGGTCGTGGCCGCCGGCGGCCGGGTGCTCGGCATCTGCGGCACCGGGCCGGACGTGACGGCCGCGCGCGCAGCCGCCTATGCCGGCGTGGGCGCGATAGGCTTCGCCAACGCGGTGTTCCGGCGAGACATCGGACTGCGCGCCCTGGGAGCGGCAGCATGAGCGTCCACGGCCCCGCCAAACCGGTCACCGTGCCGGATTTGCGCCGGATGAAGGGCACGCCGCAGGTATGGCTGACCGCCTACACCACGCCGATGGCGCAGCGCCTGGACCCGCATTGCGACGCGCTGCTGGTGGGCGATTCGCTGGGCATGGTGCTGTATGGGCTGCCGAGCACGCTGTCCGTCAGCCTGGACACCATGATCGCCCACGGTGCCGCCGTGGTGCGCGGGGCCAGGCACGCCTGCATCGTGGTGGACCTGCCGTTCGGCAGCTACCAGCAAAGCCCGCAGCAGGCTTTCGCCAGTGCGGCGCGCGTGCTGGCGGAGACCGGGGCCTCGGCGGTGAAGCTGGAAGGCGGCACCGAGATGGCCGAGACCATCGCGTTCCTGACGGCGCGCGGCGTGCCGGTGTGCGGCCATGTGGGCCTGATGCCGCAATCGGTGAACGTGGCCGGCGGCTTCCGCGCCACCGGACGCACCCAGGACGAGGCCGCGCGCGTGACCGCGGACGCCCAGGCGGTGGCCGATGCCGGCGCCTTCGCGGTGGTGCTGGAAGGCACGCTGGAGCCGGTGGCCGCCGCAATCACCAGGCAGGTGGCCATACCCACGATCGGCATCGGCGCGTCGGCCGAATGCGACGGCCAGGTGCTGGTGATCGACGACGTGCTGGGCACCTTCAACGATTTCACGCCGCGCTTCGTCAAGCGCTACGCGGCGCTGGGCGATGAGATATCGCGCGCGGCCGCCGCCTATGCCGCCGAGGTACGCGCCCGCACGTTCCCCGCGCCCGAACACACGTTCCGCCGCGCCGGATAGGTCACTCGCCGGGAGCAGCATCACCGCTTTGGAATAGCCGCGTGAACGGGATGGCAGCATAAACAGGCACGGGCGGGAACCTCTTGCCTCCGCCGTCGATGCCTACAAACATTTCGACAAGCGCGAGGCTGGATGGATCAAGAAGGAGCTGACCTTGCCATCCGATGCCAGGCCGGTGGCCGACTGAGGGCGACGGGGGCGGCGGCCGGACTGCCCCGCCCGGTCAGGGCCGTGGTGTTCGACCTGGACGGCACGCTGCTCGACACTGAACGGGCGTACCGCGCGGCGTTCCTGGAAACGGCGGCAGCGTTCGGCTGCGTGCTGCCGGCCGGGGCTTACGACTCCCTGGTTGGCCTGCCCACTACCGACCGGCGCCGCCTGCTTCCGGCGATGCTGGGCGCGGAATGCCCAACCGACACGTTCATCGACAGCTATTACGCGGCCAGGAGGCGCCACCTGGCCGGCGGCATCGCCCTGAAGCCGGGTGCCACCCAGCTTCTTGCCTTGCTGCAGACGGCGCGTGTCCCCACGGCTATCGCCACTTCGGCCAGCGGTGTGACGGCAAGCGGTCATCTCCTGGCCGCCGGGCTGGCGCGCCGGTTCGATCATGTCATTTCGCGCGACGATGTCGCGCGTGGCAAGCCGGCCCCAGACAGCTTCCTGCTTGCCGCGTCCCGCCTCGGCGTGGACGCGGCCGATTGCCTGGCGCTGGAGGATTCGCCGCATGGCGTGGCGGCCGCGCATGCCGCCGGCATGATGGTGGTGATGGTGCCGGACATGGTAGCGCCCGCTGCGATCACGCGAGATCGCTGCACGGCCGTGGCGGACACGCTGCACGAGGTAGGCTGGCTGCTGGAAACCGCGTGCACGAAAGATCGTTCCCGGTCCCGTGTGTAGGCAAACAAGCAGCCGGAGTGTGAGGATGCCCGGTCCGTTGCCGGCGCGGCGGGCGCCGCCGTCGAGCAACCACGCCCTGCGAAACGAAAACCGGGAAGCCGCCTTCCTCCGGACTGCAAGGCGTTGCCTGCCGTGCGCCTGATCATCTTCGGCCTGTCGGTAAGCTCCTCCTGGGGCAACGGCCATGCAACGTTGTGGCGCGGCCTGATCGCGGCGCTCGCCAACGCCGGCCACCGGGTCACCTTCTTCGAACGCAACGTGCCATACTACGCCGAGAACCGCGACCTTACCGAACTCGGCCACGGCGCCTCTCTTGTGCTGTACACCGGCTGGGCGGAGGTGGCCGCACAGGCGCGCCGGGCGGCCGACGAGGCGGACGCGGCAATCGTGACGTCCTTCTGCCCCGACGCGCTGGCCGCCGCGGACATGCTGGGCGAGAGCCGCGCGGCGCTGCGCTGCTTCTACGACCTGGACACGCCGGTCACTCTGGACAGGCTCTCCGCCGGCGGGCAGGTGCCCTATGTCGGCGCGCATGGCCTGGCCGATTTCGACCTAGTGCTGAGCTATACCGGCGGGGCGGCGCTGGACGCGTTGCGTACACGGCTGGGGGCCAGGCGGGCGGCGGCGCTCTATGGCTGGGTCGATCCCGACCTGTACAGGCCCGCGCCCGCCGAGCCGCGCTACTTGGCGGATTTGTCCTATCTGGGCACCTACGCGCCGGACCGGCAGGATGCGCTGGTGCGGCTGTTCGTAGCGGCCGCACGTGCCCGGCCGGAGCAGCGCTTCGTCATCGGCGGCGCGCAATACCCCCGCGATTTCCCCTGGGCGCCCAACATCTTCTTCGTACGTCATCTGCCGCCGGGCGAGCACCCAGCTTTCTACGGCTCCTCCCGCCTGACGCTGAACGTGACGCGCGCGGCCATGGCTGCAATGGGGTGGTGCCCGTCCGGCCGGCTGTTCGAGGCCGCGGCCTGCGGCACGCCGATCTTGAGCGACACCTGGCCGGGCCTGGACGAATTTTTCGAGCCGGGCCGCGAGATACTGATCGCGGCCGAAACCGAAGACGCGCTGGGCGCCATCGACACCGCGCCCGAGTCGCTGGCGCTCATGGCCGCCCGCGCCCGCGCCCGCGTGCTGGCCGAACACACCGCCGCGCATCGGGCGCAAACCCTGGTCGCCCTGTTCGACGGCGCGCTCGGCCGGGTGGAGGCCTGAGGCGGCATGTGGGGCATCATCCCGGCGGCCGGCAACGGCACGCGCATACAGCCGCTGGCGTTCTCCAAGGAGCTTCTGCCCGTCGGCAGCAGGCGCGATGCCAACGGCGTGGAACGGCCGCGTGCTGTCAGCGAATACCTGGTGGAGCGAATGGCGCGCGCCGGCGTGGACAAGGTGTGCTTCGTTATCTCGCCGGCGAAGTCCGACATACTCGGCTATTTCGGTGGTGCGATCGGCGAGGTCTCGCTCGCCTATGTGGTGCAGGATTGCGCGCGCGGCCTGTGCGACGCGATTTTCCGCGCCCTGCCGCTGATCCCGCAGGACGAGATGGTGGTGGTCGGCCTGCCAGACACGATCTGGTTTCCCGCCGACGGCCTCGTGCAGCTGCCGGCAAGCCAGTTCAGCTTCCTGCTCTTCCCGGTCGAACATCCCGAGCTGTTCGACGCGGTGGAGACCGACTCATCCGGCCGCGTGCGCCGCATCATCGTCAAGCAGCCCGATCCGGGTACAAATTGGATCTGGGGCGCGTTCAGCCTGCCCGGCCACGTGCTGCACGCGCTGCACGCGCTGTGGCGCGGCCGGGGCTGCGCGGACGAGTATATCGGCACGCTGGTTAACGCCTGGCTGGAGTCCGGCGGGGAGGCGCACGGCGTGCGCGCGGGCCAGCGCTACGTCGATGTCGGCACCTTGCACGGCTACCGCCAGGCGGTGCATCTGCTTGGCGAGGACGAGACGCCGCTTTTGCAGAAGGTGCAGGACTATGCCTGACGACGTGACGCCGACGCGCTGGACGAGGGAGACGATCGCCGCCCGTGTCCAGGCGCTGGGCCCCTGGTTCCACAACCTGGACCTGCACGGCGTGCGCACCGCGCCGGACCACTTCCTTGGCGATTTCCCGACAGTCAAATGGCGCAGTTTCGCTGCCGACATCCCCGCCGACCTCACCGGCAAGACAGTGCTGGACATCGGCTGCAACGGCGGCTTCTACAGCATGGAGATGAAGCGCCGCGGCGCCGCACGCGTGATCGGCATCGACGTCGACGAGGACTACCTCGCGCAGGCCCGCTTCGCCGCCGAGGTGGAGGGGCTCGACATTGATTTCCGCCGCATGTCCGTGTACGACGTGGGCGCGCTGGGCGAGCGCTTCGACGTCGTGTTCTTCATCGGCGTGCTCTACCATCTTCGTCACCCGCTGCTCGCACTCGACCTGATACACGAGCACGCGGCGCGCGACCTGCTGGTGTTCCAGTCCCTGCAGCGCGGCAGCGCCGACATCGCTCCTGTCGAACACGACTACAAGTTCTGGGACGAGTCGCACTTCAACGAACCCGGCTACCCGAAGCTGCATTTCATCGAGCACCGCTACAGCAACGATCAGACCAACTGGTGGGCGCCGAACCGCGCGGCCTCGGCCGCCATGCTGCGCAGCGCGGGGTTCGAGATCGTCAGTCATCCGGAGGAAGAAATCTTCATAGCCAGGCGCACGGAGCGCGCCTATCCGGAATTCGGCGCCGTGTATCCGGAGCGCGCGCGATGATCGAAGCGGCGATGATCTGGAACGAGCCGAACAACAAGAGCCATTGGGACATCGAGAACGATCCCGGCTGGACGGCTTTTGCGGAAATGACGAAGCTCGCCGGTGCCGCGATCGCCGCCGAGGCGCCCGGCCTGCCGCGCGTGCTGGGCGGCATGTCGCCGATCGACCCGGATTTCCTGCGCGTGCTGCAGGCGCAAGGTGTCATGGAGCAGCTCGATGCGGTGGCCGTGCACGGCTTCCCGCTCGATTGGAACAACTGGCTGCTTGAGGAATGGCCGGACAAGCTCGCCAGCATCCAGGCCTGCACCGATCTTCCGGTGTGGGTCAGCGAAGTCGGCATCTCCACCTTCGGGGCGGAGGAGGTGCAGGAATGGGGGCTGAAGCGCACCGCCGAGTTGCTGATCGGCCGCGCGCCACGAATCCATTGGTACAGCCTGTACGACCTGCCGGCCGCCTGGCCCGCCACCACCCGGCACCGCGAGGCGGAGGGCTCCTCCTATTACCGTCACTTCCACATGGGGCTGCTGGACGAGCACGGCCGCCCGAAGCTGGCCGCCCGCCACTTCGCGGATTACACGCCTGAGATCGGACTATGCCAATGGTTCCACTACCAGGACCACCGGCTGGACGAGGCGGTGCGCCACATGCGCGACATGGGCGTGACCTATCTGCGCACCGGCGTGAGCTGGGCCGATTTCTACCGCCCCGACGCGCTGGCGTGGTTCGACCGCCAGATGCGCGCGCTGGAGGAGTTCCGCGTCACCGTCACCTTCTGCTTCACGCCGGAAGATCGCGGCATCTGGGCGCACCACACCGCGCCGCCGCGGGACCCGCGCGAGTTTGCCGAGTTCTGCGCCGCCATGATCCGCCGCTACGCGCCCGGCCGTGCTGACGCGGTACCCGCCCGCGCCCTCGCGGAGCAGCCAGGCTGACGCAAGCGCAGGCCATACTCGATGCCCTCGCCCGCCGCCGGCCGGTAGCCGGGCCGGTGGCCCTGGTGGCAGCCCACCCGGATGACGAGACGATCGGCGCCGGGGCCAGCCTGCGTCTGTTCGACGACCTGCTGCTGATCCACGTGACCGACGGGGCGCCCGCCGACCTGGGTGACGCCCGCCGCGCCGGCTTCGGCACGCTGGCCGCCTACGCCGCCGCCCGCCGCGCCGAGCTGGCCGCCGCCCTGCACGCGGGACAGGCGCACCCGCGCACCCTGGCGCTGGATCTGCCGGACCAGGGCGCCTCGGCGGACATGACGCAACTCGCGCAACGCCTGGCTGCCGCGTTTGCCGCCCATGGCACGCAGATCGTCATCACCCATCCCTATGAGGGCGGCCACCCGGACCATGACGCGACCGCCTTGGGCGTGCACCGCGCCGTGCGGGGAACGCCGATCGCGATATTGGAGATGGCCAGCTATCATGCCGGCAAGGGTGGGAGCCTGGTCACCGGCCAGTTCCTGCCGGGCGGGGGCGACCCGGTGCAGATCGTGCTCGCGCCGCAGGAGCAGGCCCTCAAGCGCGCGATGATGGCCTGTTTCGCCACCCAGCGCGCCACGCTCGCCGCGTTCGGCACCGAGCGCGAGGCGTTCCGCATCGCGCCCGCCTACGATTTCACCCAGCCGCCGCATCCCGGGGAGCTGAATTACGAACGCCATGACTGGGGCATGACCGGCGCGGCCTGGCGCCGCCTGGCCGCCTCCGCCCTCGCGTGACACGCCGCCTGACCGTGCTGAACGCCGCCTACGCGCTGGCGCCCGTGGGCCCGGACTCGGTGGGTGGCGCGGAACAGATACTCTCCGCAATCGACCACGCGCTGTGCCGCGCGGGCCACCGCTCCCTGGTGGTGGCCTGCCGCGGCAGCCGGGCAGCCGGCACCCTGATAGACACCGGCGTGGATCCCGACGCCACGCTGGACGACGCCGCCCGAAACCGCGCCGAGGCCGCGACCCGCGACGCCATAGCGCGCACCCTGGCCGCCACGCAGGTGGACGTGCTGCATGTGCACGGGCTGGATTTCCCGCGCACCCTGCCCGACGTGGCGCCGCCCACGCTGGCCACCCTGCATCTGCCGCCGGACTGGTATGGCGCCCTGCCGTCCCGCCCGGGCCTGCACCACAACTGCGTCTCGGCCGCCCAGCACGCCGCCTGCCTGGCGCTCGGACCACCTGCCGGCCTGCTGCCGCCAGTGCCCAACGGCGTGCCTGTGCAGCTTCTCGCCGCCACCCGCATCCGCCGGCGCGGCTTCGCCCTCATGCTCGGCCGGGTGTGCCAGGAGAAAGGCCAGCATATCGCGTTGCAGGCAGCCCATCTTGCCGGTGTGCCGCTGCTGCTCGGCGGCGCGGCCTTCCCCTACCCCGACCACCAGGCCTACTTCCGCCGCGATGTAGCTCCCTTGCTCGACAGGCAGCGGCGGTTCCTGGGGCCGCTCGGCTTCGCCCGCAAACGCCGGTTCCTCGCGGCCGCCAGCTGCCTCCTCGTGCCCAGCCAGGCCGCCGAGACCAGCTCGCTCGTCGCCATGGAGGCGCTGGCCTGTGGGACGCCGGTGATCGCCTTCCGGTCTGGCGCCCTGCCCGACATCGTGGAGGACGGCCGCACCGGGTTTCTGGTGCGCGACGCGGCGGAGATGGCGCGTGCCATCGGCCAGGTGCATGTGCTGGATCGAGATCTTTGCCGAAGCCTGGCGAGCGCGCGGTTCGATCTTCGGCGCATGACGGATGGATATTTGCGTTACTACGCGGGGTTGAAGGAAGGAAGGAAGGCCTTCTTTTTTGAAAAAAAGAAGCAAAAAACTTTTGATTCTGACCCCACGGATGCATCCGCAGCGAGAGGGACAAAAGTTTTTTGGTCCTTTTTTTCAAAAAAGGACTGCTTGCCTTGCCTTGCCTGACCCTGTCCGTCGAAACCAACCTGCAAGCTATCGCGTCCGACTGGCACGATCTGTGGCAACGCGCGCCGCAGGCCACGCCGTTCCAGTCTCCCGCCTGGCAGCTCGCCTGGTGGGCGCAGTTCGGCACGCAGCGCGCCGTGCTGGCCGGCTTGCGCTTGGACGGCCGCCTCATCGGCCTGCTGCCCTGCTACGTGCTGCCGGAGGACGGCGGCAAGCTGCTGCCGATCGGCGCCGGGATCAGCGACACGCTGGACGTGCTGCTGGCCCCCGAAGCGCCGCACGATGCCGCCGGGCGGCTTCTGGCCCAGGCGCTGCGCGCGGCCGGCCCTGTCGCACGCGCGGATTTCATCGACCTGCCGCCGGCCTCGCCGCTGCGCACGGCACCGGCGCCGGCGGGGTGGCGCGACGCGCTCAGCGCGGGCGAACCCTGCCCCGTGCTCGCACTGTCCGGAGCGCGCCTGCGCGAGATCATCCCCGCCGCGGCGCATCGCAAGCTGCGCATGAACCGCAACCGCGCCGCGCGCGCGGGTGGCGCGACGCTGCATCTGGCAACTTCCCAAACTCTGCCGGCGTCGGTTGAAACCGTGTTCGCCCTGCACGCCGCGCGTTGGGCGCAGCGCGGCGAGCCCGGCGGCGTGCTGGCGGATTCGCGTGTGGGCGCGTGCCTGCGCGCGGCCGCCCCCGGCCTGCACGCAGAAGGCGCGCTGCTCGTGGCGGAACTCCATGTCGGCGGCGAGGTGGCCGCATCCTGCCTGGCATTTCTGGCTGGGACGGATCGCCTGCTGCTGTATCTGGGCGGCCTGGACGCGGCATATGCATCTTGCAGCCCGGGATCGCTTTTGCTGGACGCGCTTGCACGCAAATGTATCGCCGAGGACAGGCGGGAAATCCATTTCCTGCGCGGCGGCGAGGCTTACAAATACGCCTGGGGCGCTGTGGACCGGCACAACGCCACCCGCAGCTTCGTGCCGGCATGAGCGCCGTGGCCGCCTGGCTGGCCGGCGAGATCTCGCCGGAGGTGGCGCTGAGCCGACTGCTGCTCGATGGGCTCGCGCCAGAGGAGATTTTGCAGGCTGTTCCGGCCGGATCGGCGCTGGCCGCGCTCGCGCAACGGCAGCAGGGCAACCTGCAGGCCGTCAGCCGCATGCTGGTACAGGCTCGCATCGACCACGCCGGCGCGCAGGATCCGCAGGCGGTCGCCGCCATGTTCGACCGTGCGGTAGCCGAAGCGCCCGACGCGAGTGTTGCCGCCTACACCCTGAATGATCCGGATCTGGCTGCGCGCGCTACGGCGGAGATCACCGACTGGATCGTCGCGCAAGGCCTGGCGGCCGGGCCAGTGCTGGATCTGGGCTGCGGCACCGGCCGGGTGGCCGCTGCACTGGCGCCGCATGCGGGTTTCGTGTTGGGCCTGGACGTCTCCGCCGGCATGGTGGCCGAAGCGCGGCGGCGCCATGGCGATGATCCGCGTCTACGCTTCGAGGTCACCGACGGCCAGGCCCCGCGCCATCTGCCGGCAGGCGGCTTCGGCCTTGTTCTCGCAGTGGACAGTTTTCCCTATCTGATACAGTCCGGCCTCGGCTACGCCCATGCCGAGGCCGCCGCGACATGCCTGCGTCCAGGCGGCGCCCTGGTGATTCTCAACCTCTCCTACGGCGACGATTCGGGCCGGGACCTGCCCCGCTGGTGTGAAACGCTCGGCCTCTCGCTGGAGCAAAGCGGTGTCAGGCCGTTCACGCTTTGGGATGGCGCCGCTTTCGTGCTGCGCCGGGCTGCAACAAACGCGTGTCAAGGCAGCCCGCTTTCACGATAAAACGTCCGCGCTGCGCGGGCACTCCCGTATGGCTTGGTGGTTCTGTCCTTGACGCGGCGGCCGCAGGCGAACGCCGCGAAACACGCAACATGGGAGAGCAAGATGGCCACCTCGCACAACACGCACACGCAAGGCAGCGTCAAGGACCCGGAGCATGACGGCCGGCTGAAAGAGAACCGCGAAGCGGGAAAGACAAAGGGCACGACCGAAGCCAGCGCCGAACGCGCCGGCGGACATAATCCCGAAGGCTCGCACAAGAGCACGTCGCACGAGACAAAGTCTCATGCCAGCCACGCCGAATCGTCGAAATCAAGCGACGCGGACCTGAAATCCCGCGAGTATACCGGCAAGGATGGCCAGGTTCACCACCATACTACGAAGCACGGCTGAGGCGCATTGGCGTTTCGGTGACGACACTCGGCAGGCAGGTGCTCTCATAGTAGAACGTGTGTCTGTCGGTTGAACGTAGAAAGAAAGCAGTTCTTTTTTGAAAAAAAGAACCAAAAAACTTTTGTCTGTTCCAGGTGCGTTTTGTTGACACGATCGTTTCAACGAACCGCGACAGCGCAGACAAAGGCTTTTTGCTTCATTTTCTCGAAGAAGGACCAGCTTTTTACCCGTCGCCAGAGCGCTCGCACCCCGCGCTCTAGACCACGTGTGACAACACCATCTCGTATCCCATGGCGACTGCGCCAAACAGCGCAATGCGCGCACCGATCGCATGGCCGGACTTGTCCGGCATGAGGAGCATCACGGCCAAGCCCACGACCGTCGAATACAGGCCGAGATCGCCGGTATAGACGATCAGGCTGGCAATCTGCTGGCTCATGTCAACTCTCCGTCCCATCCGCGTCTCAACCGAGACGCGGCAGAAGCAGGAACGTTCCTCTCCAGAACCAGCCTAACAATTTGTGAAGACGCTGCGGGTTTTAGAATGCCAGCGCGCTTGCCTGAACAACGAGCGGCAATGCCCGCACTTCCGACAGAACCGTCTCGCTCAGATCGCCATCCACCGACGCCAGGCATATCGCGTCACCGCCCGCCTCCGCCCGGCCTAGATGAAAGGTGGCGATGTTGATGCCGTGCCGCGCCAGCGTCTCGCCGAAGCGGCCGATGAAGCCGGGCTTGTCCTGGTTGGTGACGTAGATCATCTGAGGCGCGAAATCGGCCTCCATCTTGATGTCCTTGATCTCCACCAGACGCGGCTTGTTGCCGGCGAACAGCGTGCCGGCTACCGCACGCGAGCCGCGATCCGTCGTCACCGTGATGCGCACCAGCGTCTGGTATTCGCTCGGCCGGTCATGGGTGGTCTCGGAGACCTCGATGCCGTGCTCGCGCGCCGCGACCGGGGCGTTGACCATGTTGACGCCGGACAGCACCGGCGCCAGCAGACCGGCCAGGGCGGCCGCCGTCAGCGGCTTCTGGTTCAGCGCCGCCACCGCCCCTTCGTAGTCGATGGCGATCTTGCGTATCACGCCGTCCTGCGCGTGGGTGAGCTGGCCGGCAAACGCGCCCAGGCGCTGCACAAGTTCCATGTAGGGGCGCAACCGCGGCGCGTCCTCCACGGTGACGGAGGCGGTGTTGATGGCGTTGGTTACCGCGCCGGTCAGCAGGAAGTCGCTGATCTGCTCGGCCACCTGCAGCGCCACGTTCTCCTGCGCCTCGTTTGTGGAGGCACCCAGATGCGGCGTGCACACGACGCCCTCCAACGCGAATAGCGGGCTGTCCTTGGCGGGTTCGGTCTCGAACACGTCCAGCGCGGCGCCGCCCACCTGGCCGGAGGTGATCGCCTCAGCGAGTGCGGCTTCGTCGATCAGGCCGCCACGCGCGCAGTTGATGATGCGCACGCCGCGCTTGCATTTGGCCAGTGCCTCGCGCGAGACGATGTTGCGCGTGGCCTCCGTCATCGGCGTGTGCAGCGTGATGAAATCGGCGCGCGCGAGCAGCTCGTCCAGCTCCAGCTTCTCGACACCCATGTCCAGCGCACGCTTCTCCGAAAGATAAGGATCGAACGCCACCACGCGCATGTGCAGCCCTTGCGCGCGGTCGGCCACGATGCTGCCGATGTTGCCCGCGCCGATCAGGCCCAGCGTCTTGCCGGTCAGCTCGGTGCCCATGAAGCGGTTCTTTTCCCAGCGGCCGGCTTTCGTGGACGCCGTGGCCTCGGGGATCTGCCTGGCCAGCGCGAACATCATGGCGATCGCGTGCTCGGCCGTGGTGATCGAGTTGCCGTGCGGCGTGTTCATCACGATCACGCCGCGCGCGGTGGCCGATTTCAGGTCCACGTTGTCCACGCCGATGCCGGCGCGGCCCACCACGCGCAGCTTGGTGGCGACGTCGAGCAGTTCCTTCGTCACCTTGGTGGCCGAGCGTATCGCCAGACCGTCATAGGCGCCGATGATCGCGCGCAGTTCGGCAGGGGTCAGGCCGGGCTTTACGTCGACCTCGATGCCGCGGTCACGGAAGATGGCGACAGCCTCGGGCGAGAGCTTGTCGGAGATGAGAACTTTCGGCATGTGGGCTTACTCCGCGGCCGATTTGATATGTTCGGATGCCACCTGGGCGGCCGCCCAATCCAGCCACGGCGTCAGCGCCTCGATGTCGGATGTCTCAACGGTCGCACCGCCCCAGATGCGCAATCCGGGCGGCGCGTCACGGTAAGCGCCGATGTCCAGCGCCACGCCTTCCTTTTCCAAAAGCGTGGCAATCTTCTTCGCCGCTGCCGCCTGCGCCTCCGCGCCCAGCGCCATGAACCAGGGCGCGGTGATCGCCAGACATATCGACGTGCTGGACCTGTTCGCCGCGTCCTCGGCCAGGAAATCCACCCAGTCGCTCCCTTCCACCCACCTGCTCAAAGCAGCGAGGTTGGCTCGGCTGCGGTCGATGAGGCCGGCCAGCCCGCCCACACTCTCCGCCCAGCGCAATCCGTCCAGCGCGTCCTCCACGCACAGCATGGAGGGCGTGTTGATCGTCTCGCCGGCAAAGATGCCGTCAATCAGCTTGCCCCCTTTCGTCAGGCGACAGATTTTCGGCAGCGGCCAGGCCGGCTTGTAGCTCTCCAGCCGGGCTACCGCGCGTGGCGAGAGCGCCAGCATGCCATGCGCCGCCTCCCCGCCCAGCACCTTCTGCCAGGACCAGGTGACCACATCGAGCTTGCCGTAGGGTAGCGCCATGGCGAAGGCGGCCGAGGTCGCGTCGCACAGCACCAGGCCCGCGCGGTCGTCCGGGATGAAGTCGCCATCTGCCAGGCACACGCCGCTGGTGGTGCCGTTCCAGCACAGCACCACGTCCCGCGCGAAGTCGATCTGTGCCAGGTCGGGCAGCCGGCCGTACGGCGCGCTCAGCACGCGCGCGTCTATCTTCAACTGGCGGACGGCGTCCGTGGCCCAGCCTTCGGAGAAGCTCTCGAAGGACAGCACGTCCGTGCCGCGTGCGCCGAGCAGGCTCCACATCGCCGCCTCGAATGCGCCGGTGTCCGAGCCGGGCATGATGCCGAGCTTCCAGTCGGCGGGCAGGCCCAGTATGTCGCGCGAGCGGGTGATCACCTCGGCCAGTGCCGCTTTCGGCGCTCTCGCGCGGTGGCTGCGGCCGAGCTGGGCGGCGGCCAGGGCCTCCAGCGACCAGCCTGGCCGCTTGGCGCACGGGCCTGACGAGAATTGGGGATTTCGCGGACGTATGTTCGGCTTCGTGGCGAATGCCATCGTGCAGCCCTCCCTTTCAGAAGAGAAGCGCCCCGGTGGGGGGGCGTGACCCGGGCGCGGCTTAACGCGGGCGAGTGAACAAGGCAACAAAGCCCTGCTTTCCGGGCGTGCGGCGCTGAACGCGCGCCGTACAGCCTACCTCTCCCACATCTCCGCCAGCACGGCTTCCGTCGCCGGGTGCCATTCCGCGCCGGCACGTGCCCAGACCCAGTCCCGTGCCAGCTGCGCCAGGAACCCGTCCTGCGCCGGCGTGGAGGCCACCAGTTCGCGTGCGATCGTCGTGCCGGCCTGCGAGTCGCGCGCCATTACGCTCTCCACCAGGGCCGCATCGAAGCGCAGGCCGGGCGCGCAGATGCGCAAGGCGGAAGCGGGATCGGCGGTCAGCGTCTCGAACCACAGCACGTCGAATGCGGCTCCGGAGAAGGCCAGCTTGTCCAGTGCATCCATCGCCTGCCGCAGGATGCTGGCCACGATCTCCGGCGGTTCGAGGAAGCTGCGGTGGCGCGACAGCGCCCAGCCCGCCACGCCGCGCAGCATGAACACCACCCGGCAGCCAGGTGCCGCGTCCGTCAGCAACAGCGGCCGCGCGTTGCACTGGCTGCGCAGCTTGACGATCACGCCGCCGCCCAGCGTGTGGCCAAGCTGGGCCAGGCAGGCGCGGGCCAGCGCCTCGCGCGTGCCGGGCGGCAGCAGCAGCGCGAACGCATCACGTGGCGCACGCGCCAGCTGCGTCAGCATGTCAGGCTCGGACGCACAGGCGAGCCCCGCCGCCGCCAGCAGCCGGACCAGCAGCGTCGATCCCGTGCGGCCTGGCGAGAACACCAGCACCGGCGGCGCGGGTGCCGGTGCAATCTGCTCGTCCAGGTGCTCGAATGGCACCGAGAGGACGCCGGTGGCGGTCTCCAGTTGTTCGTTGAACATGAAGGCCGCGGCGAGGAGCTTGGACAGGCCGGCCGGGTCATGCGTGGTGAACAGGGCACGTTCACGCGCCAGGTCGGCGCAATAGGGCAGCGTGCCGGCCGGCAACGCGCTGGCCTGCCACGGCCCGGCAAGCTTCAGCCTGAAATCGTCTGGCGCTACAGTGTCGTGCTGGGCCTCGCGGCGTTCCAGGATCGTGTAGGTGTTGACGCAACGCTGCCCCATTGCTCCATCTACGTCCGCCCGCGCAATGTAACAACCGCACCTGCATAAGCCGCCGGGCTTGCGTTAAAACCCGTAGCCTGCAGATGTACCGCCGGGAACGGAGACGACGAGAATGGATGCCATGCTGGGCGAACGCCCTGGGCTGCTGACACGCGCGCGCATCGTGGCGCCCCCGGGCTATAACCGCTGGCTGGTGCCGCCGGCGGCGCTGGCCATCCATCTCAGCATCGGCATGATCTACGGCATGAGCGTGTTCTGGCTGCCGCTCAGCCAGGCGGTGAGCGTTACCCACAAGGTGGCCTGCCCGGCCGGGACCACGCTGCTAAACCGGCTGACCGCCACGGGCTGCGACTGGGCGGTGACGGATGTCAGCCTGGTGTTCACGCTGGGCATCGTTTTTCTCGGCGCCTCGGCGGCGCTGTGGGGCGGCTGGCTGGAGCGTGCGGGCCCACGCAAGGCCGGGCTGATGGCGGCGCTGTGCTGGCCGGGCGGGCTGGCGCTGGCGGCCCTGGGCGTGAACCTGCACCAGCTCTGGCTGCTATGGCTGGGCGGCGGCGTGGTGGGCGGCGTGGGCCTCGGGCTCGGCTACATCTCGCCGGTGTCCACGCTGATCAAATGGTTCCCGGACCGGCGCGGCCTGGCCACGGGCATGGCCATCATGGGATTTGGTGGCGGTGCCATGATCGGCAGCCCGCTCGCGCGCTGGCTGATGGGCCTGTTCCGCACGCCCGCCAGCGTGGGTGTAGCAGAGACCTTCCTGGTGCTGGCAGCGCTGTATTTCGTCTTCATGCTGGCCGGGGCGTTCGCCTATCGCGTGCCGCCGGCCGGCTACTATCCGCAAACCGCCGGGGCCGCGCCCGCCGCACACGCGGTCAGGCGCTCCGTGCACGTAAACGCCGCCTGGCGCACGCCGCAATTCTGGCTGCTCTGGGGCGTGCTGTGCCTAAACGTGTCGGCCGGCATCGGCGTGATCGACGTGGCTAGCCCGATGCTGCAGGAGATCTTCGGCGGCTCGCTAGTGGGCCACCCGGAGGTGGCGTTCACCGCGCTCTCGCCGGCGCAGCTGAAAAGCGTGGCCGCGATCGCGGCAGGCTTTGCGGGCCTGCTCTCGCTGTTCAACATCCTGGGCCGGTTCTTCTGGGCATCGGCCTCCGACAGGCTCGGGCGCCGGAACACGTTCACCATCTTCTTCCTGCTCGGCATCGTGCTGTACGCGCTGGTGCCCAGCCTGGCCGCCCATGGCAGCAAGCCGCTCTTCGTGCTGGCAATAGGCGTCATCCTGTCGATGTATGGCGGCGGGTTCGCCACCATTCCGGCTTACCTGGCGGACGTGTTCGGCACCGGCTTCGTGGGTGCCATACATGGCCGGCTGCTGACGGCCTGGTCGGCGGCGGGCGTGATCGGCCCGATCCTGATCACGCAGTTGCGGGAATCCCAGATTGCCGCGGGCGTGGCACGGGCGCGCGTGTACGACCACACGATGTACATACTGGCGGTGCTGCTGGCCGGCGGGCTGGTGTGCAACCTGCTGGTGCGCCCGCTGGCCGAGCACTGGTTCACCGCGGTGGAACCGGCCTACGATGCCGCACCCGTCGTCGCCGCGGCGACAAGCCAGCCGGCCGAGCGCGGCGGCGTGATGCTGGCCGTGGCCTGGCTGGCGGTGGGTCTGCCGCTCGCCTGGGGCTTCTACATGACGATACTTACGGCGGTGAAGCTGTTCGGGTAGGCGAAGCAAAACCTTTTTGGCTCAGTCCGGTGCGCGCCGCGCGGGCGCACGCTCCGGCAAACGGCGAAAGGCTTTTTGCTTCTTTTATCGAAAGGACCGTCTTGCCTGCCTAGCCTAAGTGCAACGATCCCGACGCGTAAAGCACCGCCTCACCCCGCAACAGCACCCGATCCCCAGTCAGCGTGCACACCATCCCGCCCCCACGCGCGCTGGCCTGCCTGCAGACCAGCGTGTCGCGGCCAAGCTTGGGCGCCCAGTACGGCATGATCTGCGTGTGCAAGGATCCGGTGACCGGGTCTTCCACTATGCCGTAAGCCGGCGCGAAGTAGCGGCTGGTAATGTCCGCGCCGCCCTCGCCGCCCGCGGCGGTCACGATCAGCGCACTTCCGGGCAGCGCGCGAATTGCTTCCGTGTCGGGGCGCAGCGCCGCCACGTCATGGGCGCTCGGCAGCACGGCCACCAGATCGGCGGCCTTGAACACCTCCAGCGGCTGCACGCCCAGAACGTCCGCTATCTCCGGCGCGTCGGCAGAGGCTATGCCATGCGCCGGGAAGTCCAGCTCCACCTGCGCGCCGGACACGCTGGCGGTCAGCACGCCCGAGCGGGTGTGGAAGCGAAACGGCCCTTCGCGGCCGAGCTGGCCCAGGATGAAGGCGGTGGCCAGCGTGGCGTGGCCGCAAAGGTCCACCTCGACAGTGGGGGTGAACCAGCGCAGCCGGTAGTCGTCCGCCTCGGGCACCGCGAAAGCGGTCTCGCTGAGGTTGTTCTCTGCGGCGATCTGCCGCATCAGCGATTCCGGCAGTGGTGCGTCCGGCAGCACCACAGCCGCCGGGTTGCCGGTGAACAGCCGGTCGGTGAAGGCATCCACCACCCAATACGGCGTGGCCATCAATCGGCAGCCTCGGGCAGGGTAGAGGCATGCTCGATGACCGCGCATAGCTCGGCGACTACCTGGCTCACCATCGCCTCGTCCTCCGCCTCGGCCATTACCCGTATCAGCGGCTCCGTGCCGCTCGGCCGCAGCAGCAGTCGGCCGGTGCCGGCCAGGCGCGCTTCCACGTCGCGCACGGCTTCCAGCACAGTCGCATGGGTTAACGGGTCACCGCCGGAGAAGCGGACGTTGCGCAGCAATTGCGGCAGCGGCGCAAAGCGGCGGCAGACCTCGCTGGCGGGCCGTGCCTCCGTCATTATGGTGGCCAGCACCTGCAGCGCGGCCACCAGGCCGTCACCGGTGGTGGCGAAGTCGGACAGGATCATGTGGCCGGACTGCTCGCCGCCGATGTTGATTCCGGTCTCGCGCATGCGCTCCACCACGTAACGGTCGCCCACGCGCGTGCGGTCCAGGGTCAGGCCCTGGTCAGCCAGGAAACGCTCCAGACCGAGATTGCTCATCACGGTCGCCACCACGCCGCCGCCGCGCAGGCGGCCGTCCCGCGCCCAGGATTGCGCGATCAGCGCCAGCACCTGGTCGCCGTCGATCAAATGGCCGCGCTCGTCAGCCAGCAGCACGCGGTCTGCGTCGCCATCCAGCGCTATGCCGAGGTCGGCACCGTGGGCCAGCACCTCGCCGCAAAGCTGCGCCGGCTGGGTGCTGCCGCAGTCCCGGTTAATGTTGAAACCGTCCGGGGAGACGCCAACCGGTATGATCTGCGCGCCAAGCTCCGCCAGCACGGTTGGCGCCACGCGATAGGCGGCGCCGTGCGCGCAATCGACCACGATGCGCAGCCCGTCCAGCGTCAGGCGACGCGGGAAGCTCGCCTTCGCACTCTCGATGTAGCGGCCGGCGGCATCCTCCAGCCGGCGTGCGCGGCCGAGCTTCATCGGTGCCGCCAGCCGGCTGGAGAGGTCGGTCTGCATCAGAAGCTCGATCTCGGTCTCCGTCTCATCGGACAACTTGAAACCGTCGGGCCCGAACAGCTTGATTCCGTTATCCTCGAAGGCGTTGTGGCTGGCGGAGATCATCACACCCAGATCGGCGCGCATCGAGCGGGTGAGCATGGCAATGGCCGGCGTGGGCAGCGGGCCCACCAGAAGCACATCCATGCCGGCGCTGGTGAAGCCGGCCACCAGGGCCGGCTCCAGCATGTAGCCGGACAGGCGGGTGTCCTTGCCGATGATCACCTGGTGGCGGTGGTCGCCGCGCACGAACTGCAGCCCCGCGGCCAGTCCCACGCGCAGGGCCGTCTCGGGGCTCATGGCGCCGGTATTGGCGCGTCCGCGAATGCCATCAGTTCCGAAAAGCTTGCGATGCATGACGAATCCTTGCGCGCGTGCCCGAAACAACCGGGCCTGATCGTTCAGATAACGTATTCGTGAAAAGCTTGCCACATCCGTAGCGCCTGCGCCGTCTCTGCTACGTCGTGTGTGCGTATTACGGCAACACCCTTGCCCACGGCGAAAAGGGCTACCGCGATCGAGCCGGGCGCCCGTTTCCTAGGATCAGCCTCGCCGCCATAGCTGCCTACGAACCCCTTGCGCGAGGCCCCTATCAGGATCGGCAGGCCAAGCCTGTGCAGCGAGTCCAGGCCGCGGAGCAGCGTGAGGCTCTGTTCGGCTGTCTTCGCGAAGCCCAGGCCCGGGTCGATGGTGATGCGGGATCGCGCGATGCCGGCGGCTTCCGCCCGGCCGACGCTATCGGCCAATTCGCGTGTCACATCGGCCACCACGTCATCATAGATTGCGAGCGATGCCATGGTCTGCGGCGTGCCGCGCATGTGCATGAGGATTACGGGGCAGCCGGCGGCAGCTAGTACGGCCGGCGAGGCCGCGTCGTGCCGCAGGGCGGAGACGTCGTTGACGATCTCGGCCCCCGAATCCAGCGCAGCCTGCATAGTGGCCGCATTACGGGTATCAACCGAAAGGCGGGCACCTTGCCGGGCCAGTGCGCTGATGACCGGCAGGACGCGGCGCTGCTCTTCGGCGGGTTCGACGGGGATGGCCCCGGGGCGGGTGCTCTCGCCGCCTATGTCGAGAATGTCCGCACCTTGGGCGAGCAGCGCCAGTCCTGCCTCGACAGGGTCCGTGTGCGTGCCGCCATCGCTGAAGCTGTCTGGGGTGACGTTCAGGATACCCATCAGCAGGGGGGTCAAAGGAAGGAAGGCCTTCTTTTTTTGTAAAAAGAAGCAAAAAACTTTTGACTCCGCTGTCGCGGACCATTCAACCGGTCGCCGACAGAGAGCAAAAGTTTTTTGCTTCTTTTTTTCAAAAAAGAAGGCCTTGCTTGCCTATCCAGGCTGGGGCGCCGGATCCATCCCAGGCGGCAGCGAGGAAGGCTTCGAGCTCGTCGTAGGCACCGAGGCACGGCGCTGCTCGGGCGCCGGCTCATCGACCACGCGACGTATCACCGGCTCGCCGCGCAGCACCGTGCGTATCTCCTCGCCGGACAGCGTCTCATATTCCAGCAGGCCCCGCGCCAGCCGGTTCAGCTCGTCCTGGTGCTCGGTCAGCACCTGCTTGGATTTCGCGTATGCCGTGTCGATGATCGACTTGATCTCCACGTCGATACGCTGCGCCGTGTGCTCGGACACGCTCTTGTTCTGCTGCACGGAGTGGCCGAGGAACAGCTCCTGGCTGTTGTCGCCATAGGCGATCATGCCGAGGCTCTCGCTCATGCCCCATTCGGTCACCATCCGGCGGGCCATGTCGGTGGCCATCTTGATGTCGCCGCTGGCGCCGTTGCTCACCTTGTCCGCGCCAAAGGTTAGCTCCTCGGCGACGCGGCCGCCCATCGCCATGGCGAGCTGGGCCACCATTTTCGCCTTGCTGGTGGAATAACGGTCGCCTTCCGGCAGGCTCATCACCATGCCCAGCGCACGGCCGCGCGGGATGATCGTGGCCTTGTGGATCGGGTCGCATTCCGGCTCGTAGATGCTGCAAATGGCGTGGCCGGCTTCGTGGAAGGCGGTCATCTCCTTCTCCGCCTCGCTCATGACCAGCGAGCGGCGTTCGGCGCCCATCATCACCTTGTCCTTGGCGAACTCGAACTCGGCCATCGCCACCACCCGCTTGGACAGGCGGGCGGCCAGCAGGGCGGCCTCGTTGACCAGGTTGGCCAGGTCCGCGCCGGAGAAGCCGGGCGTGCCGCGGGCGATCGTCTTGGGATCCACGTCGCTGGCCAGCGGCACCTTGCGCATGTGCACGCGCAGGATCTTCTCGCGGCCCAGCACGTCCGGGTTTGGCACCACCACCTGACGGTCGAACCGGCCGGGGCGCAGCAGGGCCGGGTCCAGCACGTCCGGCCGGTTGGTGGCCGCGATCAGGATAACGCCCTCGTTGCTCTCGAAGCCGTCCATCTCGACCAGCATCTGGTTCAGCGTCTGCTCGCGCTCGTCATTGCCGCCGCCCAGGCCGGCGCCACGATGGCGGCCCACAGCGTCGATCTCGTCGATGAAGATGATGCAGGGCGCGTTCTTCTTGCCCTGCTCGAACATGTCACGCACGCGGCTGGCGCCCACGCCCACGAACATCTCCACGAAGTCCGAGCCGGAGATGGTGAAGAACGGCACGTTGGCCTCGCCGGCGATGGCGCGCGCCAGCAGCGTCTTGCCGGTGCCGGGCGGGCCCACCAGCAGCACGCCCTTGGGGATCTTGCCGCCCAGACGCTGAAACTTCTGCGGGTCCTTCAGGAACTCGACGATCTCCTGCAGCTCGGTCTTCGCCTCGTCGATGCCGGCCACGTCCTCGAAGGTGATGCGGCCCTGTTTCTCGGTCAGCATGCGCGCGCGGCTCTTGCCGAAGCCCATGGCCCGGCCGCCGCCCGACTGCATCTGGCGCATGAAGAACACCCACACGCCGATCAGCAGCAGCATCGGGAACCAGGACAGCAGCGTGCGCAGCAGCGGGTTGACGCCGTCGTCATCCGCCTTGGCCACAACGTGCACGCCCTTGTCCGTCAGGCGCTGCAGCAGGTTGGGGTCTTCCGGCGCGTAGGTCTGGAAGGCGTGGTTGTCGCTTAGCGAGCCGGTCACCGTGTGGCCCTGGATGACCACGTCACGCACGTGGCCGCTGTTCACTTCGCTGACGAAGTCCGAATACGCCATCGCGCTGGCCGCGTGTTGCCCCGTTCCGGGTTGGAACAGGTTGAACAGCACCACCAGCAGCAGCGCTATGATCACCCACAAAGCCAGGTTTCGGCCGAAATTGCTCATTGCGTCCCAGTCCCAGACGAACCTGCCGGTTCGCGTTCAATCAAAAACTACGGCTGCTGTCTGGGCACCCTTTTCGGAAGTGTGCCGGTTGCAGCCAATCCTCAACCGGGGACATGGTGCGTCCACGAAGCTTGCGCATCCCCTAACTTGTCGCACCCGGCCCTAACCGGCGCTCGCAGCAGGATGTGGCGGGCACAGCGTTAGCTTCACGCGCCGATTTGTCCATCCTGTAATTGCCGCTTTCGGCAGCCGGCCGGCCAAATGCGGCACGCCGCACAGCGCGCCGCCGCAACGAAGCGCCGGAAGCGTGCGCAACACGGCCGACGGCAGATCGGTTGCCCTGCGCCAACGCGCTGCGTCGTCCCCCAATGCGGACACAAACAGTCCGGGCGGCGGGCCCGCTTGCGCGGAGACCACGAAACGGCCGTCCCACACTGCGCCCTCCGTGGCGAGCACGTCGGGCCCGATGGCCGCTTCCTCGCGCAGCAGCAGCAGCCCCTCACCCAGCCGGCCCGCCGCCATCAGGCGAACGCCGCCCAGGGTGGCCGGGCCGGGTGCCGCCGCCAGACGGGCGAGTGCCGCGGTATCCGGCCCATACGGGCCGCCGCCCAGCATGCGTATCAGCGCGCCCAGGCAATCCGGCCCGATCGGCCCGGGCGAGAGGATCGCATAGCCTTCGGGAAAAAGCTGCGCGCGCACGGCAAGCACCGATGCGATGGCGGCCGCCCTCTGGGCCCGAAGCTCGCCCGCCTGCCCGGCCTTGCGCGTGGCGCGTTCCGCCAGCCCGCCGCTGTCGGCAGCCAGCCTGACGCGTAGTCTGGTGCGCAAGGCGGCGGTGTCGCGGTTGGACGGATCCTCCACCCAGGCCAGGCCGGCCGCTGCCAGCGTGGCACGCAGACGCGCCGGCGCCACGCCCAGCAACGGCCGCACCAGCCTGATCGTGCGGCGATGCGACACGGCCAGCATCCCGCCCTGCCCCCACGCGCCGCTGGCGGCTTCCTCGCGCATCAGCACGGTTTCCGCCTGGTCGCCCGCGTGATGGCCGAGCAGGAGGTCGCTCAGACCAAGCGTGCCGCAAGCGGCGGTCAGCGCTTCGTAGCGGGCCTGGCGCGCCCGCGCGGCAAGCCCCTGCCCGTGCTGCAGGCCAGCCAGCCTGAGCGTGTGCGACGGCACGCCGAAGGACGCCAGGCGCTCCCTCGTGACATCGGCTTCGGCGCCGGATTCCGGACGCAGGCCGTGATCGACAACCAGGGCCACGGGATCGCCCCAGCGTTTGGTCAGCCAGGCCAGGCAGAGGCTATCCGCACCGCCGCTGACCGCCACGGCCTGGCGGGCGCCCCAGGGCCCCAGCCGCTGCATCAGGCCGGTGAACTCGGCTTCGGTCAGAAGCAAGGAAGCAAGCAGTCCTTCTTCAAAAAAAAGGACCCAAAAACTTTAGCTCCCTGCCGGCGGCCCGGCGGCGAGCGCAACGGCCTTCCGCCTTGCCGCGGAGAGAGAGGGCCTTGCCTGCCTATTTTCCGCACGACGCCCGCTTGCGCGAACCGGCCACCGCCGCCTTCTGCGCTCCGGGGAACTCGGCGCTTAGCTTCGCCAGAGCCTGGCATGCGTCACGATCGTCATTCAGCGCGATCAGTGTGTTGGCGACGCCGAGCAGGGCCACCGGCGCGGTCGGCGAGCGCGGCGCCCGGTTATACGCCTGGTAGAAATCGGCCGCGGCCTGCTTGTAGTCGTGCTGCCCGGCTTCGGCGCGGGCGAGCAGAAACTGGGCGTCCATTGCGCGCGGGCTATGGCCCGCGAGCGCCTCGCGCGCCGCCGCCTCGGCCGCGGCGTAATCGCGCCGTGCAAGCGCCGCGTTGCCCTCGCGCAGCGCCAGTTCCGGGGTGCGGTGCACCGGCTTCGGCAGCGCGGCCGGCGCTGCCAGCGGCCCGGCTCCACCCGAGGCCTCGCCCGCTGGCTCGGCGGCGGGGGCGCCGGCTCCTGCGGGCGCCTGGCCCACCTTGAACGCCAGATCGCCGATCTGCTTGGTAAGGTCGTCGTGGTCGTGCTGCAACTGGTTGGTCAGGTCATCGACCCGGCCCTGCAGCGTGCGGTTCTGCTCTTCCAGCGCGCCCACCCGGACCACGAGTTCGGCGGCCGTATCGCCACCTCCGCCAGGGGCTGCCTGCTGATAGGGCGGCACCGAACCGCCTTGCGGTCCCAGGCTGGATTGCACCTGGCTGCCGCTCTGCTGGTTCTGCTGCAATATCTGCAGCTCCTGGCGCAATTCAGCGATCTGGTTCTGCAAGGCAATGCCCTCGCGCGTCTCGACCTGCGCGTCGCTCCGTTGCGCGAACAGCAGAGCGCCCAGAACGCTCGCGGTGAGCAACAGGCCGGCGTGTGCTTGCATCGTCTTCTTTCCCCTGGGTGGCGCCACCATACGAAAAGTCCGGAGGCTAGCCCCCGGACTTCGCGCTGTCGAACTACACCACAGAGTAGGAACCCACGCCCGTTAGTAAGTCTTCATCCGCGAACACCTGCCCAGCCTGCCGGAACGTTCCAGCCGCCGGAGGGCAATCGCGGACGAACGGCTCAGGAAGTCGGGCCGGAAGCGACGGACGTGATGGCGTTGCGGTTCTGCGCCCAGGACTGCTCGTCGTCGCCCAGCGCGGTCGGGCGGTCCTTGCCGTAGCTGATCGTGGTGATGCGGCTCGCCGACACGCCCTTGGCGGTCAGGAAGTCCTTCGCCGCGTTGGCGCGGCGCTGGCCGAGGGCGAGATTGTATTCCTCGGTGCCACGGTCGTCGCAATTGCCGGCAACCTGCACGCTGACGTTCGGATACTTGGCCAGCCAGTCGGCCTGCTTGGAGAGAGTCGCCTGGCCCGCGTCGGTCAGCGTGGAGGAGTTCAACTCGTAGAACACCCTGTCACCCACGTTGGCGACGAGGTCTTCCTGGCTGCCGCCGATCGGGCCGCCGCCGGCGGTCTGCGAGGTGCCCGTGAAACCCTGCTGGTTGCCGGTGGTGGCGGGCGGCGTCTTGGAGCAGGCGGCAAGTAGGGAGATGGCGGCGATCGCGCCCAGATACTTTATCTTCATGGTGGAATGTTCCTGTGTGTCGATGCGTTTGTAGCTGACCACGCGTGTAACGACCGATATGACGGATCGTTGCCGCGGTGCGGCGGAAATACGCTTACGCTCCCGTCACGGTCAAGCATCCTGTCACCGGCACCGGCCGGCTTGCAGGACGGCCCTGCCTCTACGCTACGCGTTCAGCGGCGACCAAGCCGGGTCGGACGCGTCCGTGGGCGTGGGCACCTGCCGCTCGTTGAACCCGGTGATGTCGATCGACACCAGGCGGGAGGAGAAGCCCTCGCCGGAGCTGCCGCGCGCCTGCGTCTCGCGCCAGAACATCAGCACGCGGCCGTTCGGCGCGAAGGTGGGACCCTCCACGGCGAAACTTTCCGACAATATGCGCTCGCCGCTGCCGTCCGGCGCCATGACGCCGATGGCGAAGGTGTTGCCGCCCAGCCGCGTGAAGGCGATCAGGTCGCCGCGCGGGGACCAGACCGGCGTGCCGTAGCGTCCTTTGCCGTAACTGATGCGGCGCGCCCCGCCGCCGCCGGCACCCATCACGTAAAGCTGCTGGTCGCCGCCACGGTCCGAGTTGAAGACGATCTGGCTGGCATCCGGCGAGTAGCACGGGCTGGTGTCTATGCTGCCGGAACTGGTCAGCCGGCGCGCGGCATGGCTCGCGGTATCGACCACGAAAATGTCCGACCCGCCGCCGCGAGTGACCGAGAGTATGCAGGAGCTGCCGTCCGGCGAGAAACGCGGCGCGAAGCTCATGCCCTCGAATTCGCCGAACGTGCTCTGCCGGCCGGAGCTGAGGTCGAACAAGTACACGCGTGGGCGGTTGGACGCGTAGCTCATGAAGGCAATCTGGTCGCGCACGGGGTTGAAGCGCGGCGTCAGCACCAGCCAGGAGCCGTCCGTCAGGATGCGGTTGTTGGCGCTGTCCTGGTCCATGATGGCCAGGCGCTTGGTCAGGGCGCCGCGCCGGCCGGTGCTGGCCACATAGACGATGCGGGTGTCGAAATAGCCCTTCTCGCCCACCAGCCGCTCGTAGATGACGTCGGCTATGATGTGGGCGATGCGGCGCCAGTTGGCTGCCTGCGTGGTGTAGGCGGTGCCCTGTATCTGAGTGCCCTGCAGCACGTCCCACAGGCGGAACTCCACACGCAGCGGGTCCGTGCCGGTCACCTGGCCGGTGACCAGCGCGTGCGCGCCGGTGGACTTCCAGGTGGCGAAATCCGGCGTGCCGGTGGGCGGCGCGAAGGCCTGGTCCAGCGGCCGGAACAGGCCGCAGCGGCCAAGGTCCGCGTTGATGACGCCGCCTATGTCCACCCCGCCCGGGCCGCCAGCCAGGCCGGTGACCGCGATGGGGATCGGGTTACGCTGCGCGCCGGAGACGTCGATGATCGGCTGCCCGCCCGAAGGCGGCGGCCCGGCCGGCGCCAGGGCGGACTGGGCCAGGGCGGACTGGGCCAGGGCGGACTGGGCCAGGGCGGGAGAGGCCGCGAGCAGCCCGCCCGCGCCGGCCAGGAAACCGCGGCGCGGCATGAAATCGGCGGGAAGCAGGCTTCCCGTAATGCGGTCTCGCACCATGGCGATAGTCTCCATCAAGGTCTGAAGCGGAATTTGAACTGGGCGGAAGGCTGGCCCAGCAGGTTCGCGGGAATCGGCAGCTTGGCGCATTCGGCGAGCAGCACGGCATGCTCCGCGCGCTCGGCAAAGGCGCGGTAGGCCGGGTCCGCATTGGCCTTGGCCTGGAAAGCGGGGTCGAGCTTCACATCGCGCACCACGCCCTCCGCATCCACGGTCACCACCATGTCGGCGTAGTAGCTGGCGTAGTCTTTCGCCGCCGTGTCCTCGGAGTAACAACGCCGTACGGAGTCGCCGATCGTCTTGCGCTGGCCCTCGCTGAGCGCGCCGGTCAGGTTGCCGTGCAGCTGACCGCCGGCGTTGTGCGCCCCGCCACGCGATGGGTTATAGGTGTGCGTCGGCGCCTTGGTCTGCTTCTGATCCGCCTGGAACGCCTCCAGCGTGTTCATCAGGCTGCTGGTGTCAGGCACCGGGTTCTTCGTCAGGTTCGGCTGGTGGCGCACCGTGTCCAGCGGACGGGCTTTCTCCACTGCCTCCTTGACCGGCTTCTTCGGCTGCTCGTCCGCCTTCATCGGCTGGATCGGCGGAGGCGCCACTATCTTCATCGGCGGAGGCGGCTTCAGCGCGATCGCTTCCTTGTCCGGCGGCGGCAGCGGCAGCTTCGCGGTGTCGAGCGTCTTCACCGCCGAACTGGCCGCGGTGGGCGGCGGCGGTGGTGGTGGCGGCGGCGGCGGCGCGGTCTCGATCGGCTGCGGCTTCGGCGGTGCCACGGCCGGGTTCTCGGTCGCCGGCGTGTCCGCCTCGGCGGGCGCCGCCACTTGGCCATGCGCGTCCGATTTCTGTGCGGACGCGGCGGTGCCCTCGAACTCCACCTCCATCGCGTCGTCCGGCGGCGGCGGAGGCGGCAGCGGCGCGGGTATGACGATGATCAGCGCGAGCAGGATCAGGAGGTGGAGCGCCCCCGAAACCGTCGCCGCGCGTGACATGCCCTGACGCATGGCCACGCTATTTCGCGGGCGGCTCGGCCAGCAGGGCCACCTTGGTGAAGCCCGCCTGCTGGATCGTGCCCATGACCTGCAGGACCTGGCCGTAGGCGATGCCCTTGTCGCCGCGCACCAGGATGCGCCGTGTCAGGTCGCTGTCCGATGCGGCGGTCAGCCGTGCCACCAGGTCGGACAGCTCCACGTCGTCATCGCCCAGATGCGTGTGGCCGTCCGCGGTAATGGTCACCGTCAGCGGCTTGGCGTCCACGTTGATCTGCTGGGCGGTGGTCTTGGGCAGGTCCACGTTCACGCCGGAGGTCAGCATGGGGGCGGTCACCATGAAGACGATCAGCAGCACGAGCATCACGTCCACCAGCGGCGTGACGTTGATCTCGGACATCGCGCGGTAACGCCCGCGCCCACCTCGGCCGCCGCCTATCAGGCCGCCGGCCATCAGACACAGCCCTCGAAGAAAGAAAGGCCTTCTTTTTCGAGAAAAAGAAGCAAAAAGCTTCTGCTCCCTGTCGGCGGCTGCGGAGAGGTCCGCGACAGTCGGACAAAGGTCTTTTGCTTCTTTTCTTCGGAAAAGAAGGCTTTGCTTGCCTGCCTCATACCCGCTCCTCGCTTTGCCGGCTGAGGATTGCGCCGAATTCCACGCCGAACCCCTCCAGCCGCGAGGCGAACCGACCCAGCGCGGTACTTATCTGGTTGTACGCCAGCACCGCCGGGATGGCGGCTACCAGGCCGATGGCGGTGGCGAACAGCGCTTCGGCGATGCCAGGTGCGACCACGGACAGGTTTGTGTTGTGCATGGCGGCGATGGCGCTGAAGCTGTGCATGATGCCCCACACCGTGCCGAACAGGCCGATGAACGGGCCGATCGAGCCCACCGAGGCCAGGAACACCATCCAGCGCTCCAGCCGCTCCATTTCGCGCACCACCGTTACATTCATCGCGCGGTCGATCCGGTCGCGCACGCTGCCGCGCGCCATGTCCGCCCCGGCCACCCGGCTGCTGCGGCGCCACTCGCCCATCGCCGCGCCGAACACGGCCGCCATCGGATGGACCGGCCGCACGCCTTCCTGCTCATAGAGGTCCTCCAGGCTGCCACCTGACCAGAAGCGGTCTTCGAAGGCGGTGGCGGCCCGGTTGATACGGCGTAATGCCGTGATCTTCTCGAAGATCACCGCCCACACCCAGATGCTGGCGAGTAGCAGCAGGATCATCACCAGCTTCACCACGATGTCCGCCTGCAGGAACAGCGTGATCAGCGACAGGTCACCGTTTGGCGCCGCCAGGTTTGCGGCATCGACCGTGCGGTCCAAGGTCTCTCCTATTCGGCAGAATAACCCCGCCAGCGCGGCGGGATTCGGGTTGGGCGCCCGGTGGCGGGGTGAACGCAGACGAGCTCCACCTCCAGCCGCGCCACGGGCGCGCCATCGGCGAGCGTGAAGTCCTGGCGCAATGTCAGGGTGGCCGCGGTCTCGGAGACCGCGCGGGTGATTATGGTCAGCATGTCGTCCAGCCGGGCCGGGCGCAAATACTCGATATTGGCGCGCCGCACCATGAATTGACGGTCATGTTGCGTCAGCATTTCGGCATGCGGGGTTCCGTGGTCGTACATCGACTCGGTTCGCGCCCGCTCGGCCATCGCCAGATAGGTGGCGTGGTAGACCACGCCGCCTGCGTCGGTGTCGGCGTAGTACACGCGTGTGGTGTAGGTGTGGAAGCGGTCGTTCATCAGGAAGCAAGCAGTCCTTTTTTGAAAAAAAGGACCAAAAAACTTTTGCCCCCCCGCTGGCTCCACGGCCCGCCCAGGTCCTGCCGGCGCGCGCTTTGGCAGAACCTGCGCGCGCCCTGATGCAGGCGTGGGAGCAAAAGTTTTTTGCTTCTTTTTTGCAAAAAAGAAGGCCTTTCTCTTTCTCTCACAGCAACAAATCCTGCGGCCCCGCCGGCGGCTTCATCCCCAGGTGCCGCCACCCGGGCTCCCCCAGCATCCGCCCACGGCTCGTCCGCAGCATCAGCCCTTCCTGGATCAGGTAAGGCTCCACCACGTCCTCCAGCGTGTCGCGCGCCTCCGCCAGTGCCGCAGCCAGCGTCTCCACGCCCACCGGGCCGCCGCCATGGTGCTCGGCCATGCGGCGCAGGTAGCGGCGGTCCATCGCGTCCAGGCCCAGCGCGTCCACTTCCAGGCGGATCAGCGCCGCGTCCGCGGTGGCGCGGTCTACAGTTGACTGGCCCTCAACCAGCGCGAAGTCCCGCACCCGGCGCAGCAGCCGCCCGGCGATGCGCGGCGTGCCGCGGGAGCGCCGGGCGATCTCGCGCGCGCCATCCTGGGTGAGTGCGAAGCCCAGCTTCTCCGCCCCGCGCGCCACGATCAGCGTCAGCTCGTCCGGCGTGTAGAACACCAGGCGCAGCGGAATGCCGAAACGGTCCCGCAGGGGTGTGGCCAGAAGGCCGGCCCGCGTGGTGGCGCCCACCAGGGTGAAGGGCTGCAGGTCGATGCGCACCGATCGCGCGGCCGGGCCTTCGCCGATGATCAGGTCGAGCTGGAAGTCCTCCATCGCGGGGTAGAGGATCTCCTCGATGGCCGGCTGCAGGCGGTGAATCTCGTCGATGAACAGCACGTCGCGTGCCTGCAGGTTGGTCAGGATGGCGGCCAGGTCGCCGGCACGCTGGATCACCGGGCCGGAGGTGGCGCGGAAGCCCACGCCCAGCTCGCGCGCCACAATCTGGGCGAGCGTGGTCTTGCCCAGGCCCGGCGGGCCGTGCAGCAGCACGTGGTCCAGCGCCTCCGCCCGCGCGCGCGCCGCCTCTATGAAGACCGACAGGTTCTCCCGGCTGGCGCGCTGGCCCACGAACTCGCGCAGGGTCTGCGGCCGCAGCGACGCCTCTGCCCAATCGTCGGGCGTGCGTTCGGCGGATAGGGCGCGGGTGTCGTCGGAGGCGGGCACAGGCCTAGCTAGCAGGCCAGGCGAGCCGGCGGGGCTTAACTTAGATTAAGGAACTCCGCGCCGCGCCCTGCCCCGCTACCAGGGCAGGCTCGCGCCGGCGTAGTCCAGATAAGCCACGCCCGCGCGGCCCGCCTGCTTGTCTATCACGTTGGCCAGCCCGCGCACGCTGGTGGGCACATCCAGCGGCGCATTGGCGCCGCCCATCTCCGTGCGCACCCAGCCGGGGTGCAGCAGCAGCACCGGCGTGGTCTTGTGGCGCAGCGCGTAGCAGGTGGCCAGCATGTTCAGCGCTGCCTTGCTGGCCCGGTAAAGCTCCCAGCTACCCGAGTCGTTGCTGCCTATGCTGCCCAGAACGGATGTCATGAACGCCACCGTGGCGTCCGGTGCCAGGCTGTCCTGCAAAGCTTCGGCCAGTACTACCGGGCTCGTGGCGTTGGTGATGAACTCGCGCGCCGCGTCCTCCTGGCTCACCTGATGGATCGGCACCTGGCTGCTGGAGCTGATTCCGGCCACCACGAACAGCACGTCCAGCCGGCGTCCGCCCAGCCGGCCGGCCAGCGCGCGCACGCTGGCCGGGTCGGTCACGTCCAGCTGCTCCACCGTCAAACGGTCGTGCCGGAGCTTGGCCAGGCCCTGCGCCTGGTCGGGGTGGCGGGCGGTGGCGATCACCTGCCAGCCGCGGTTGAGGTATTCCTCGGTCAGGCCCAGGCCCAGGCCGCGGCTGGCGCCAGCCAGGAGAATGGTTTTCGGGTGTTCGGGCATATGTTCTCTCGATCAAGGAGAACAGGAAGAAAGGTCTTCTTGTTTGAAAAAAAGAAGCAAAAAACTTTTATCTGTGCTGTCGCGGGGTGTTGATGCTGGCGCTCAGTCTACCTGGCTGGGGCGTGGTCCAGGGCTTGAGCGATGGCCTGCCACATTGCCGTGGGCGCCAAGGCGCCGTCATAGGGCAGCCCGCGCGGCGGCAGTCCGTCCGTGCGCGCCACCTCCGGCGCGAAAGCCAGCCAGGAGTGGCGTGACGTCAGCCCCCAGGTGAGCACCGCGCGCACCGCCCGCTCATCCAGCACGGTGTCCAGGAACTGCTTGCACGTAGCGGCTATCGCGCGGTCTCGCAGGGCCATGTCGGCGGGCAGCGTGCGGTCGGATATGTCCAGCTCGGTGACATGTATCACCAGCCCCATGCCGGCCAGCTCGCGCAGGAACTCCCGGTACGGCCTCTCGGCCAGCCGGCGCTCGGGCCGCAGATGCGCCTCCAGCCCGAAGCCCTGCACCGGCACGCCGCGCGCCAGCAGGCGCGGGATCAGGCGCAGGTAGCCGTCCCGCTTGGCCTGGCTGGCGGCGTCGTCGTATTCCAGCAGGTCGTCGTTGAGGAACAGCAGCGCGTGCGGATCCGCGGTGTGCGCGGCGTGGAAAGCGGTGTCCACGTAGCCGGCGCCCAGCGCCTTTTTCCAGCCGATATTGACCAGGTCGTCCGCCTGGTTCCAGCGCGGGTCGGAGGGCTCGTTCAGCACGTCCCAGGCCAGTACCTGGCCGGCGTAGCGGCCGGCCACGGCCGCGATGTGGTGGCGCAGGACGTGGTCCGCCTGCCCGCTCGCCAGCGCGCCTTCCAGCCAAAGCGGGTTGTACACGCCCCAGGCCAGGTTGTGCAGGCGCACCGCCATGCCCTGCCGCCGCGCGTAGTCCATCACCCAATCCAGCTTGCCGAATGTGAAACGGTCCTGCGCCGGTTCAGTGGCCGCCCATTTCGCCTCGATCTCCGGCACGATGACCGCGCAATCCCGCGCCACCAGCGCCGCATAGGCGGGATCGCGTTGCAGCAGGTCGGCGGAGACGGCGCTGCCGTAGAGCAGGCCCCTGGCGAAAGCGCGCTGCTTCAGGCCCACAGGTCCGGCCGCGGCCAAGGCGGCGGCGCCGGTGGCGATCAGACCGCGCCGGGTGATACGCATCCTAACCTCCTGTGGCGCCTGACAGCACCGGGCCGGCACCGCCCGGTGCGCGGCGGCGCCTTCGCTCGCATCGGCGTCGCGCCAAGTTGGGTGATCCGCTATGAGACACGGGGCCTTCCGTCAGGTTCTTTCGCAGCCGATCCATAGCTCGCGGAGAGCGGAGAACGCCACAGTGTCGGCCCCGGCGACGAGCCGGCCTATTCCGGCTCGCGGAGTACCCAGGTGCCACGCCGCCGCAGCACACACACATAGTACAGCGCGGACGCCGCTACGACGAACACATCGACCGCCAAACTCTTCCGCCCCGTCACCGGATCGATGCAGTTTGTGTAGATCACGTAGCACAGCACGATCAGCGCCAGCACCGGCGGCCAGGGGAAGAACGGCATGCGGTAGGCGGCATGCGCGGTGCTGCCAGTACGCCGGCCCGCGAGCACCGCCACGCACAGCGCGCCGTAGACCAGCACGATGGCGGTGCCGGTCATCACCAGCAATATCTGCAGATCCACGAAGCACAGCAGGCAGGCGAGCGCCCCGGTCACCAGCGTGGCCGCCCAGGGCGAGCCGAAACGCCGGTGCACCAGAGTCAGCGCGCGGTTGACCGGCGGGGCCCACACGGCGTCACGTCCGCTGCTGAACAGCATGCGCGACACCAGCACCACCACTGCGATGTCCGCGTTCACGATGGCCAGCGCCACGGCCAGGTTGACGGCCACGCCCATCCCGGTGCCGCCGCGGTTGCGGACGAAATCGCCGAACATCGTGTCGGAGGCGAACATTGCCGCCAGATCGGGCGCGCCGTGCAGGGCGGCGGCCAGCGGCAGCGCCTGGCTCACCACGCTGATCACCAGCGCCCACAGCACCGCACGCGCAATCTGGCGCGGCGCGTCATGCGTCTCCTCGCCCAGATAGACAGCATTGCCATAGCCGTAGAAGGCGAAGATGGCGACCGAGGTGGCCAGCCCGATCACGCCGATGCCGGCCGGCGCCAGGTGCCCTGGGCCCGCGAGATACACGGGATGGGCCAGCAGGCTCGTCCAGCTGCGCGCCGGATAGACGAAGCCCAGCACGGTGACCACCACGAGGGCCACCAGCTCCAGCATCAGGAAGGCGCCGGTGATCAGCGCGTTGGTGCGCACGTTCAGTATCGCGCAGAGCGTGGTGAAGACGACGCAGGCCAGGCCGTCATGCACCGGCGAGGTGCCCGGCAGGATCGCGCCGATATAGCTGCCCAGCCCCAGCGCCACCACCGAGATGTTGAGCAGCAGCACCATCAGGTTCAGCCCGAGGATGATGAACCCGGCCAGCGGCCCAAGCGTACGCCCGACTATGGCGTATTCGCCCCCGGTCAGCGGAAAGGCCGAGGACAGTTCGGCATACACGTACGCGGTCAGCAGGCTGACACCCGCCGCCAGCACGAAGCTGACCAGCGCGCCGCTGCCGGCCTGTTCCACCACGCCGGGCACCACAATGAAGATGGAGGAGGCCGGGGTGACGGAGGACAGCGTGATCAGCAGGCAGCCGAGCATCTTCATGTTCCGGCTGAAAGACGGGGCGACGTATTGCATCAGGTTCGTCAAGCCAAAGCGACGCTGGAAAGCAAGGCCTTCTTTTCCGAAGAAAAGCAGCAAAAGACCTTTGACTCCGCTGTTGCGGGCTAACCGGCAAAGTCCGCGACAGCACGTCGAGAAGTTATTTTGCTTCTCCCCTTCGAAAGAGAACGCCTCGCGTGCTTTCCCGCCTCGCCGCAGCCGGTACAGGTTTTGCTTGACAGTCGCACCAGGCCAACCCCGCCCGGAACGGCCGCAACAAACGCTTGCGGAACGGCCCGGTTTCGGACGGAATTGGCCAGGGGCGCTGGGGAGAGGGCATTTTGGCGAAGTTACGGGTTCGTCTCGTTGCAGGCCTGATCGTGGCGGGTGCGGCCTGGCCGGCGCTGGCGCAGCCGCAGGACGCGGCGCTGCAGAACGTGACGCCGAAGGGCCAGGCGCGGCAGGACCGCCAGCCCAGCACCGCCGGCGCGCTCGGCGGCAAGAAGATCGAGGAGATAACCGTCACCGCGCAGAAACGCTCGGAGAACGTACGCAAGGTCCCGCTCAGCGTCACCGTGCTGAGCGGCGCCCAGATACGCGCCGCCCACATACAGAGCTTCGCGGACCTCTCGCGCGCGGTGCCGAACCTGTCGTTCTCCAGCCAGGCGGGCGAAGGCCTGTCCAACCTGGAGATACGCGGCATCTCGAGCGCGGCAGGTACCGCCACGGTCGCCATCTACCTGGACGACACGTCGCTGACCACGCGCAACCTGCCCACAGAAGGCGCGTCCGAACCGCGCTTCCTGGACATCGCGCGTATAGAGGTGCTGCGCGGCCCGCAGAGTACTTTGTATGGCGCCAGCGCGCTGGGCGGCACGCTGCGTTACATCAGCAACCAGCCGAAGATGGACGTCTTCGAAGGCAACGTATTCACCGAATTGTCCGGCACCTATCACGGCGGCGGCCCGAACTACGACGAGCAGGGCGTGCTCAACATTCCGCTGGTGGATCACCAGCTTGTCCTGCGTGTGGCCGGCGAGACCGGGTCCGATGCGGGCTATATCAACAACGTCAATCCCAACACCGGCGCCACTATAAAGGACGGCATCAACTCGACCGGCTTCAACGTGGTGCGCGGCACGCTGCTCTGGACGCCGACCGACTGGCTGTCGCTGACACCATCGGTGTTCTTCCAGAATTTCGACCAGCGCGATTCCGACGCGCAGTACACCACCCTGCCGCACGACCAGACGCCCAAGCTGGTGGCAGAGCCGGGGCGCGACAAGCTGATCGTGCCCTCGTTCACCGCCAACGCCGACCTGGGATTTGCAAACCTGATTGCGGTCACGGGTAATTACGAACGCCAATTCCACCGCACGCTGGACAGCTCGGTCTATGACAACCTGGCGGTGTATCTGTGCGATCCGAACACCGACATTTCGAACGGACCCGGCGTGCCGCCTACCGGATTCTGCGGCAACGATGCCGCCGGCAACCCGATACACGGCTCACCGCCCGGCTTGTTCGACGCGCTGAACAATCGCCCCAGCGAGACCTATTTCAGCAACACGGTGCGGCAGTGGTCAGAGGAGATACGCCTCGTCTCCAAACCGTACGTGCCGGGCGAGAGCGCGCTTCCCTTCACCTGGATCGCCGGTCTCTACTACTCGGACGAACGCACAACCGCCACCGACACGGAATACGTCAACGGCGCTTCGGCCACGTTCCGGCAATTCGGCGTCAGCCCCGGCGACCCGACCGTGCTGGGCGGCGGGTTTCCGGGTGCCATCGCCAATGACGAGGTGTTCCAGGGCATCACCTCCTACGACACCACGCAGTATGCCGTGTTCGGCGAGGGGACCTACTACCCGCTGCCCAATCTGCGCCTGACCGCGGGCGCGCGTTACCAGTTCGCCCGTGACGGCGAGAGCACCTATCAGAACTATTTCTACGATTACGGCGACCCGGGCCTGGTGACCTCGGTCGGCCATTTCTACACGTTCCTGCCGAAATTCGCCGTCAGCTACGACATCACGCCCAACAACACGATCTACGCCAACGCGTCGAAAGGCTTCCGGCTGGGCAGCGAGAACCGGCGCATACCGTTCGTGGCGTCGGACGCGGCAAACAGCGGCACGCCGAGCTACGACTTGGCGCAACTGGGCATACACGCGAACTCGCCCAGCAATTTCGGTCCCGACAAGCTGTGGAACTTCGAGATCGGCGACAAGGGGCGCCTGTTCGGCGGGCGGCTGACGTTCAGCGGTGACTTCTTCTACATCCTGTGGAGCGACATCCAGACCGAAGTGCCGCTGGTGACTTCGGGCGACGAGTTCCAGACCAACGCCGGCTCGGCCACCAGCTATGGCGGCGAGTTCGAGCTGCGCACCCAGGTGACCGACGACCTGACGATGTCGCTCTCGGGTAGCGTCGTGAACGCCACGCTGGACCACGGCGTGGTGGTGAACGGCAACCTGATCACCGGGACGTTCGCCGGCGAGAAGGTTCCGGGTGTGCCGGACTTCAACCTCAGCTACAACGCACGCTACAACTTCCGGGTGACGGACCGCATCGCCGGCTTCGTCTCCGTGGCGCCCAACTGGGTGGGCGAGAGCCACGGCGACGTCATCACCAGCAACCCCGACTACAAGCGCCCCTCCTACATCACGCTGGATGCCACCGCCGGCCTGGACGTGGGCGCCTGGGAGGTGACACTGTTCGGCCGCAACCTGACCAACAACAACAAGATTATCCAGCGGCCGGACATTGAAGGCTCCGCCTCGCCGATCTACGATTTCAATTACCTGGGTAACCCGACCCGCAACCTGCAGGGCTTCACCCTGCGCCCGTTCACGATAGGCATGAACGCCGCCTACCGTTTCTAGAACGCACCGGTGACGCCCCGGCGGGGCACGCCCGTCGCTGCGGCGGGCCCACCGCTCCTCGGAACAACGCCCGTGCTGCTCCGCCAGCCATACGCCCGGCCGGCCCGCGGCAAGGCCGCACACAGCTGGGTTGCGTTGCTTTCCCCTCGACAGCCACGGAAGCCAGATTGTACGAGAGGACAGCACCCGGCCAACCGGCCTGACCTGACTTGCAGGCGGCAAGGCTCGCGCCCATTTGACTTTATCCGGCCCGCTTGCATGTCTGGATCATTAGGAATTCGTTCACGCTGATGAGTGACTTTACCGATAGCGACGTGAAAACGTTTGAGCCGTCGGGTGGTAACGCCCCCAGGCAAGGCCGCAGACTTTCGGACAAGATACTGGTAGCCTTCCATCACGCCTGTGATGCGCAGGACCTCGTCGTAGCCGAGCAACTTCTCAAGACGCTGGAGACGATGCTGACCCGGCGCGGCATACCGTCCGAGCAGAACAGGCGCAAATCGCTTGAAAGCCTCGTCGCCGCCCATGAACGCCTGTGGCACCTGCGCCACCGCGAAGAGAACAGCTAGGCGCCTGCCTGACGCGGGGACACCCGCGCGCCCGCCGGCCCAGCCGGCTGCATCAACGACGCGCCGTGCCGGAGCACGTCCTGGGCGGCTTCGGTGTAACGCCCGTCCGCCTCGTGCAGGACAAGTCCGGCAAGCACGCAATCTGGGCCGCGGCCGCCGCGGACACCGCGCAGGATGACCAGTTTGGCCGCCTGGCCACCGCGTGGCCAGAGCGGGAACAGGCTTGTCTGCGCGCAACCGGCAGCGGCCAGGGCGGCACAGCCCTGCCCCAGCAAGGCCGCCGGGAGGACCAGGCTGAGCGTGCCGCCGCGCCGCAACCCGCTTCCCAGGACGCGGGCCCATGATCCAAGCAGGCCGGCGCCGGCCTGCTTGGCCAGACGCCGTCCCGGGTCCGGCGATGCGGTACTCGCCGGATCGTGCCAGGGCGGGTTGGCGAAGGCGTGGTCCACCAACCGCTCCGGACGCCAGGCGCCCAGATCGGCCGCCCGTATCTCCAGGCCCGCGAAGCCGTTGGCCGCCACGTTGGCGCGCGCCATCTCGGCCAGCGCCGGGTCTATCTCCAGGCCCAGGCCGGCAAGCCCGGGCACCCGGGCGGCCAGGCACAACAAGCCGGCTCCGGCCCCGGTGCCGCCCTCCACCACGCATTCGCCGGGCCGGACAGGAATGGACGCCGCCAGCAGCACCGGCTCTATCCCGGTCCGATAGCCGGTTTCGCTCTGCCGATAGGTAAGCCTGCCTCCCAGCAGGGTTCCGCCGGACCCTGGCTCGGCTCCGCTCACGCCTCGCCGGCTTCCCGCAGCACGCGCATCGCCTGCGCCTGGTCCTCGCTGGCCACCACGAGGCGGCGCGGTATGGCGCCGATGCTGCCTTCCAGCGTGCTGACCTGGTGGTCCAGCACCACCGCCTCCACACCGGCATCGCGCAGCAGGCAGGTGAGGAAGCTGAGCCGGACGAGGTCGTTGGTGACCAGGAGGACGTGCATCCGGTATCTCCGTCAGGGTTGAGCGCTCGGGCAGCCTGCTTCTCCGGCACAACCCGCCTGTTCAGCAAGGCCCGGAGGAGGCGAAACCCGCCAGCGTCCCCGCGCCACCCACCCTGCCGGGCGGCACTTGCCTTGACCCCGATTTACCGCGGCCGATATGGTGGCCAGGCACCATATGCGGCGCCACCGGCCGATCGACGGACGACAGCAGCAAGTGCGTTGGTGCAGTCCGGCACGCACCGGCGGGTTTGCCTGGAGCCATTCGTCGGGAGAAGTTTTTGGGCCTCGCTGTCAGCCTGCCGCAGCCTGCGGACCGCGGTCCGAGGGTGAGTGCAATGCCCAGTCCTGGATCGGTAGAAGACGCGCTGACGGCCCTGGCCGACCTGGTCCGTGACGACCTGGCGGCCTGCAACCGCGTCATCGTCGCCAACATGCAGAGCCAGGTGGAGCTGATCCCGCAGCTCGCGGCCCACCTCGTAGCGGCCGGCGGCAAGCGGCTGCGGCCCCTGCTCACCCTCGCCTGCGCGCGGCTCTGCGGCTACCCCGGCGAGGCCGAACCGGCCGGCCAGCGGCACGTGGCGCTGGCCGCCTGCGTGGAGTTCATCCACACCGCCACCCTGCTGCATGACGACGTGGTGGACGAAAGCCGCCTGCGCCGTGGCCTGGCCACCGCCAATGCCATCTTCGGCAACAAGGCCAGCGTGCTGGTGGGCGATTTCCTGTTCTCCCGCTCCTTTCAGCTTATGACCGCGGACGGCAGCCTGCACGTGCTGCGTATCCTCTCGAACGCGGCCGCCACCATCGCGGAGGGCGAGGTGCTGCAGCTTGTCACCCAGAACGACCTGTCCACCAAGGACGAGCGCTACCTCGACGTGATACAGGGCAAGACGGCGGCCCTGTTCGCCGCCGCCTGCCAGATCGGCGCCGTCGTCGCCGGCCGCGGCGAGGCGGAGGAGCAGGCGCTGGCCGATTTCGGCCTGTATCTCGGCACCGCGTTCCAGCTGGTGGATGACGCGCTGGACTACGCCGCCGACCAGGCGAAACTGGGCAAGACGGTGGGCGACGATTTCCGCGAGGGCAAGATCACCGGCCCCGTGCTGGCCGCCTACAAGGCAGGCAGCGAGGCGGACCGGGTTTTCTGGCGCCGCACGATCGAAGCAAGTGAGCAGACCGACGCGGACCTGGACCACGCGCTGGCGCTGATGGAGCAGACCGGTGCCATCGAGGCGACGCTGGCGCGCGCGGCGGGTTTTACTGAGCGCGCGAAGGCGGCTCTGGCGATTTTTCCCGATAGCGCGGTACGGCGGCGGCTGGTGGATGTGGCGGATTACACGGTTCGGCGGGGTAGGTAAGGCAAGGCCTTCTTTTTTGAAAAAAAGAAGCGAAAAACTTTTGCTTCTGACGCTGGCCCGAGCGACCAGTCTGATCCTGACAGTGGCGACCGGCACTAGGATTCGATAATCGCCGAGCTGCCTCCTGGGGTGGTCCGTCCTTAATGGTCCTTGCGTCGGATCTTCGGTGCTACCCTCCCCTGAACCCCTGCGCCACCACGTAGAGCTCGCTGCTCTCCTTGCGGCTGGAAGGCGGCTTGGCGTGCTTCACCGTCGCGAATTGCTTCTTCATCGGCACCAGCATGTCGCGCTCGGAGCCGCCCTGAAACACCTTGGCCACGAACGCCCCGCCCGGCGCCAGCACGCCAGCCGCGAAATGCAGCGCCAGCTCGGCCAGGCCCATGATCCGGATGTGGTCCGTGGCCGCGTGCCCGGTGGTGTTCGGCGCCATGTCGGACAGCACCAGATCCGCCGGCCCGCCCATCAGAGCCTGCAGCCGCGCCGGCATGTCCGGATCGTCGAAATCGCCCTGTATGAGCGTGGCGCCGGAGATCGGCTCGATCGGCAGCAGGTCCACGCCAACCACCTGGCCGGCGCCGCGCTGCAGGGCGATCTGCGTCCAGCCACCGGGCGCGGCCCCCAAATCCAGCACGCGGCAGCCGCGGGTGATGAGCTTGAATCGGTCGTCCAGCTCGATCAGCTTGAAGGCGGCGCGGGAGCGGAAGCCCTGGGCACGGGCAGCGGCGACGTAGGGGTCGTTGAGCTGGCGGGCGAGCCAGCGCTGCTGGGCCGGGCTGCGGCCGCGCGACGTGCGCAGCGTGACTGTTAAGCCGCGCGCGTTGTTGGTGGAGCTGCCTTTTTTGCCGGTCATCTGCGGGTTATAGGGCAGGTAGGAAGCAAGCAGTCCTTTTTTGAAAAAAAGGACCAAAAAACTTTTGTTCCCCGCCTGCACCGGGACGCGCACCGCTTCTGCAGACGGGACAGCTTGCAAGACCTTGCGCGCTTCTATGCCAGCGACAGGGGCAAAAGTTCTTTGCTTCTTTTCTAAAGAAAGCAGGCTTTTTTGCTCAAACCCGCCCGGTGCTGACTCCGCTGGCGCGCGCCGCCTGCGAAAGCACCCCGGCCGGAAGCTTGTCCGCGCCACCCGTGCGCGCCCGGCGCGGTGACTGGCGGATCATGCGCAGCAGCATGCCTTCCCGCAGGCCGCGATCCGCCACGATCACCCCATCGGCCGGCCAGACCGTGCGTATCGCCTCGAAGATAGCGCAGCCCGGCAGCACGAATTCGGACCGGTCCGGCCCCACGCAGGGATGCGCGTTGAGACCGTCGCGCCCCAGACCGCGCAGCAGGGCCAACGCGCTGTCCGTGGCCGCGGCGCTGAGCTGGATGCCGTCGACCATCGGCCGGCGGTAGCGCGGCAGGCCGAGCGCCACGCCGGCCAGCGTGGTCACCGTGCCGCTGGTGCCGAGCAGGCGCACGCCGCCCATCCTGATCTCGTGCCCAATGCAGTGGATGCGCTCGAAGGCGGCCAGGCGGGCGGTGACGTCGTCCACCATGGCGGCATAACCGTCCGGCTCGAAGCCATGATGGCCGAAGCGCTCCGCCAAAGTGACGACGCCCACCGGCAGGCTGTCATAGCCGATAAGCTCGGGCGTGCGGCCGGCCTGCAGGCGCACCCAGGCCAGTTCGGTGGAGCCGCCGCCGATGTCGAACAGCAGGGCGCGGCGGCCCGGGCCGCGCAGCAGCGGCGCGCAGCTCTCCAGCGCCAGCTCGGCTTCCTCACGCGTGGAGATCACCGTAAGCGCCAGGCCGGTCTCCGCCCGCACGCGGTTGAGGAACACGCGGCCGTTGCCGGCACGCCGGCACGCTTCGGTGGCGATCGCGCGCAGGCCGCGCACTGGACGGCGCGAGAGCCGGGCGGCGCAGGCGTGCAGCGCCGCGATCGTGCGGTCCATCGCGGCGTCGCTCAGCATGTTGGAGTTCTGCAGGCCTTCGCCGAGCCGCACGATGCGGGAGAAGCTGTCGATCACGCGGAAGCCGTCGCTGGTCGGCGTGCCGATGAGCAGCCGGCAGTTGTTCGTCCCGAGGTCGAGCGCCGCGAACGCGCTCTCGTCGCGCGGGGTGCCAGGGTCTCGCGGCGGGGCGGCGGCAGTCATGGCGGATGCGCCCTTCGTGTCCTTCTGGAACGAGTGTCGACCACTTGGCGTCTCGGGCGCAAGGGTTCTGCACGGGCCGCCGCAGCGGCGATCGCCACCTGGCCGCGCCACCGTGAACCCCAGGAAGTTCCAGCCAGGGACGGCTCGCTTCCAGGCAGGCCAACCCTTGCCACGACCGCCAAGCCGCTGTTACCTCGGCCCGCAGGCCTGGCCGGCTCACGGGAGGAACAAAAACATGCGTCTAGCGGTGCTGAAAGAGCGTCGTCCTGACGAGACGCGCGTCGCCGCCACGCCGGAGACGGTGCGCAAGCTCGTCACCCTGGGGCTGGACGTGGCGGTCGAACAGGGTGCGGGCCAAGGCGCCTCCATCCCCGATGCCGACTACACCGCCGCCGGCGCGCATATCGTGGCGGACCCGGAAGCTGCCCTGGCCGGCGCCGGGATCGTGTTCGCCGTGCAGGCGCCGGAGCCCGCGGAGCGCGCGCTGATCCCGCGCGGCGCCCTGCTGGTCTGCATCTCCGGCGCGCTGGTGGATCGTGCGCTGGTGCCCAGCCTGGCGCAGGCCGGCATAGACGCCGCGGCGATGGAGCTGCTGCCGCGCATCACCCGCGCGCAGGCGATGGACATACTCTCCAGCCAGGCCAACCTGGCAGGCTACCGCGCGGTGATCGAGGGCGCGGCCGCCTTCGACCGCGGCTTCGCCATGATGATGACGGCCGCCGGCACCGTGCCGCCGGCGCGGGTATTCGTGCTGGGCGCCGGTGTGGCCGGCCTGCAGGCGATCGCCACGGCACGCAGGCTCGGCGCCATCGTCTCGGCCACCGACGTGCGGCCGGCGGCCAAGGAGGAGATACGCTCGCTGGGCGCCACGTTCGTGGGTGTGGAGGACGACGAGACGGCAGGCCAGACCGACGCCTATGCGCGCGAAATGACGGACGCGTTCCGCCAGAAACAGGCCGAGCTGATGCTGGCCACCACGGCGAAGAACGACATGATCATCTGCACCGCTCTGGTACAGGGCGGGCGCGCGCCTACCCTGGTGACGCAGGCCATGGTCGATGGCATGCGCCCGGGCAGCGTGATCGTGGACATCGCCGCCGATGGCGGCGGCAACTGTGCGGCGACCCGTCCCGGCGAGATGTACGTGACCCCGGGCGGGGTGAAGGTGCTCGGCTTCCGCAACTGGCCGGGCCGCATTCCGGTGGCGGCCAGCACGCTGTATGCCAAGAACCTGCTGACCTTCCTGACCACTTTTTGGGACAAGGACGCGAAGGCGCCTCGCCTGCCCGAAGACGATGCGATCGTGCAGGGCGTGATGCTGACCTGCGGCGGCGCCGTCGTGCACAAGCAGTTCGCGGGCGACGTGAGCCATCCCCCGGCCGCGCCCGCCCCGGAGCCGAAAGGTGCCGCGATCGAGGACGCAGCGCCGTCTTTGGCCGACAAATCCGCCGACCTGTCGGCCGCCAGCCCCGAGGCACCGCAGGCCGCGGCAGCCGTGCCGGCACAGACGGCAGCGCCGGAAGCAGGGACCGGCGCGGCGCCGCAAGCTGCCGCTCCCGCGCCGGAAGTGGCGCAGGAAGCCCCGCGTTCGCCCGCAGCGGACATCCAGGCCGCGCCGCCCATGCCGGCGCAGGAAGCCGTCGCGGCCCCCAGGCTGCCGGTTACGGAAGAGGCCGGCGGGGCGCCTCCCCTGGCGAGCCCGTCCCCCTCGGTCGAACCCGTCTCGGCGGAGCCCACAGGGGCGGCCAGCACGGATTTCGGCGGGCCGCCGCCCGTGGTGGGCGAGCCTTCCCCGGATGCTGACCCCGCCGACTTGGCGACAAGCGCGCCGGCATCGGCCGACGTGCTGGACCGCACCGGCCTCGATGCCACGCCGGTGGATTCGGCCGGCGAACTGGGCAGCGTGCAGTCCGAGATGCCCGCCGAGCCTGGCTTGGCCGAAACGGTGGAGCGCACCGAAGGCCAGTCCGACACCGTATCCGCCTCGTCCAGGCCGCGCCGCCGCCGCCCAACCGCGCCGCCACAGGGCAGCCCGGATACCCCCGAGCAGGAGGGCACGCGCCCATGATGCCCAACTCACTGGCCGACCAGGCCCACCAGATTGCCGCCCGCGCCGCGGACCTGGCCCACCAGCTCGACGGCTTCTCGCAGGCCGCGGCCCCCGTCACCGCGGCGGCGGAACCGTTCATCTTCCTGCTGACGATCTTCCTGCTGGCCTGCTTCGTCGGCTACTACGTGGTCTGGAACGTCACCCCGGCGCTGCACTCGCCGCTCATGGCGGTGACCAACGGCATCTCCTCCGTCATCATCGTGGGCGCCATGCTGGCCACCGGGCTTAGCCACGGGCTGCTGCCGCACATCTTCGGCTTCATAGCGGTCACGCTCGCCAGCGTGAACATCTTCGGCGGCTTCCTGGTGACCCAGCGCATGCTGTCGATGTTCCAGTCCAAAAACAAAATGAAGAAGTAGGGCGCGGGACATGTCCACCAACCTCACCTCGCTGCTCTACCTTGTCGCCGCTATCCTGTTCATCCTGGCGCTGCGCGGCCTGTCCAGCCCCGTCACCTCCCGGCGCGGCAACCAGTTCGGCATGATCGGCATGGCCATTGCCATACTGGCGACCCTCGGCCGCCAGGGAATGATGGCCGAAGGCTATGTCTGGATACTGGCCGGCATCGTCATCGGCGGCGCGGTGGGCGCCTACGTGGCGCGCAGCATCGCGATGACCGCCCTGCCGCAACTGGTTGCTGCCTTCCACTCGCTGGTGGGCCTGGCCGCGGTGTTCGTGGCGGCCGGCGCGCTGAACGCGCCGCAGGCCTTCGGCATCGGCGTGCCGCACCACATACACGCCGAAAGCCTGGTCGAGATGTCGGTGGGTCTGGCGATCGGCGCAATCACCTTCAGCGGCTCGCTCATTGCGTTCGCCAAGCTGCAGGCACTGATGAAGGGAACGCCGATCACCTTCCGCTTCCAGCACCAGCTCAATCTGGCCATCGGCCTGGTTATTCTGGCGCTGATAGTGGTGTTCGTCACCCATGGCGGGCCGCAGACGGTGTTCTGGATCATCGCCCTGCTGGCGGTGGCGCTTGGCTTCCTGCTGATCATCCCGATCGGCGGGGCGGACATGCCGGTCGTGGTCTCCATGCTGAACAGCTACTCCGGCTGGGCGGCCTGCGGCATCGGCTTCACCATCGGCAACCTCGCTTTGATCATCACCGGCGCGCTGGTGGGTGCGTCCGGCGCCATCCTGTCGTACGTCATGTGCAAGGGCATGAACCGCAGCATCTTCAACGTGCTGCTGGGCGGCTTCGGGTCCGACGCGGGCGGTGCCGCCGCCCATGCCGGCGGCGCCGACCGCACCGTGCGCAGCGGCAACGCAGAGGACGCCGCCTTCATCATGAAGAACGCCTCCAAGGTGATCATCGTGCCGGGCTACGGCATGGCGGTGGCGCAGGCCCAGCACGCGGTGCGCGAGATGGCCGACAAGCTGAAGAGCGAGGGCGTGGACGTCCGCTACGCCATCCATCCCGTGGCCGGCCGCATGCCCGGCCACATGAACGTGCTGCTGGCGGAAGCCAACGTGCCGTACGACGACGTATTCGAGCTGGAGCAGATCAACAACGAGTTCAGCACCGCCGACGTGGCCTACGTGATCGGCGCCAACGACGTGACGAACCCGGCGGCCAAGACGGACACCACGTCGGCGATCTACGGCATGCCGATACTGGATGTGGAGCGTGCGCGCACCGTGCTGTTCATCAAGCGCTCGATGGCGTCCGGCTATGCGGGCGTGGATAACGAGCTGTTCTTCCGGCCGAACACGATGATGCTGTTCGGCGATGCGAAGAAGATGACCGAGGAGGTCGTGGCGGCGTTGGAAAGCTAGGCCGTCTTTTCCGAAGGAAAATTCTGCTTCCCCGCCTGCCTTAAGATGCGCGCCGACTCTGCCAGTTGGCAAAACAGCAGAACTAAGGCGCACCTTCGGACAGGCGAGGAAGCAAAAGTTTTTTGCTTCTTTTTTTCAAGAAAGCAGGCCTTGCTTCCTTCCTTTTGCCAGATCCCGAAAAATCGCCACCGGAAACCAGGCAAAATCCCGCGCGTAGCGGCCGGCCAACCGCAACGGCTCCTGCCGGATACGCCACAGCCACTCCAACCCGGCGCGCTGCCACAGCGCCGGCGCACGCTGCGTCAGCCCCAGAAGCACGCGCACCGCCTGGCCCACGCACATCACCCAGCACGGCGGCAGGGCCGCGCGGTGGGCGTGCACGAACGTTTCGCTGACCGGCGCGCCCAATGTCATGACCAGGATGTCCGGCCGCAGCGCGGTGATGGCGCGGGCCAGGCCGTCCTGCGCCGCGCCATCCACCCCAAGCGCTGGCGGCGCGGTGATCGCGTGCAGCCGGGTCAGGCCGCGCGCCTGGGCCCAGAGGCATAGGCTGACCGAAGTGGCGCTGCTTTCGGTGACGACGACCACGCGCTTTCCGCCCAGGTCGCCATGTTCGGCCAGGCGGGCGAACAGCTCGCAGCCGGTCACCCGTCCGGCCAGCGCCAGGCCGCGCAGGCGTGCGTAGAGCAGCACGGGGAAGCCGTCAGGGCAGACGATGTCGGCGCCGGCATAGGCCCGGGCGAAACCGGGCTGCCGCAGCAGGCGAACATGGTCGATGTTGGGGGTGACGATCAGGCGCAGGCTGGACGCGGGCTCGCCGATCACGCGAGCGACCACCTGGGCCGCGTCGAGCGGGCAGAGGTCCAGGCCGAAGGCGCGCCTGGTGCGCGGTGCCGCCAGCCGGGCGAACAGCGCCTGGTGCGCGTCCGCGCAGGCGGAAGCGGTGAAAGAGGCGGCCCTGGCGCGCAACGCCGCCCTGTCCGGGCGGCTGCCGAGCACGCCGCCTATCGCCGCAGCCAGGCCGGGCGCGTCACCCACCGCCACCAGCGCGCCGTGACGTCCGCCCTCAAGTATCTCCGCCGGGCCGTGCGGGCAGTCGGTGGCGACGACGGGCGTGCCGCAGGCCAGCGCCTCTATCAGCACGTTGCCCAACCCCTCGTAACGGGATGGCAGCACCAGGCAGGCGGCGTGGGCGATCCAGGGCAGCGGGTTGGCGGCGAAACCGGCGAACGCCACCCGGGCGGCGATGCCCAGCCGGGCGGCCTGTTGCTGCAGCTCCGACCGCAGCGGGCCCTCGCCGAGCAGGATCAGCCGCGCGTCCGGCAACAGCGCCAGCGCGTCCAGCACCAGGGCGGGGTCCTTCTGCGCGGTCAGCCGGCCGGCAAACACCAGCACCGGCGCCCCGCCATCCGCCAGCCAGGCATGCGGCGCGGCACCCTGTGCGCGGGCGGCGAAATCGCCCGAGATTACCGGGTTGTAGATCGGGGTGATGCGGTGACGGGCGATGCCGGCCACCGCCGCCAGATCGTCCGCCACGCCATGGCTGACTGCCACCACGCCGTGGGCGCGGCTCTGCAGCAGCCAGTAGAGCCATGGCACGCACCGGTATTTCCAGCCCAGCGCCAGCTCGGCCGACAGCGCGTTGTGCTGGCAGATCACCACGCGCGTGCCCGCCTGGATGAGCCAGCCGGCGAGCAGAGCGGTGACGTTGTTGTGGTCCAGGCTGGCCACCAGTACGTCCGGCCGCAGGCGGCGCAGCGCGCGCGCCAGCGGCAGCACCGCACCCAGCATGCTTTGGCTGTCCAGCACGATCACGGGCAGGTCCGCCGGCACCGAGCCGTCCAGCGCGCCCTGACGCCTGGCCAGGATGAGCGTCACGTGAACGCCGCGGGCGCGCAGCTCGGCAATCAGCGCCAGCCGCATGCGTTCCACGCCGCCGCCTGAGAGGTCTTGCATGTAGAAAGCGAAGGAAGATTTTCTTTTCTGAAGAAAAGAAGCAAAAGACTTTTGGCTTGCTATCGCGGACCTCTCCGGTGAGCCGCCGACAGGGAGCAAAAGTTTTTTGCTTCTTTTTTTCAAAAAAGAAGGCCTTGCTTGCCTGGCCCTCATGCCATCGCCCATACACAAGGACGCAGCGGCACCTGGCGGGCCACGCTGCGGCCCGGAATGCAAGCGGTGGTCGCCACCAGGCACACTAGCACGGTCGATTTGCGCCCTAGCGAGTTGCTGGACGAGGCCACTACGAGTGTGCCCACCAGCAGCGCGCGGCCGGCCGGCCCGGTCCTGCGCCAGCACCAAGCCAGCAGCGCGCCGAGGCCAGCCAGGAACAGCGGGAACGCCAGCGCGCCCAGGCTGACGAACATCAGCAGCCAGAAATTCTCGATCACCTCCACGCCGGTGCCCAGGCGGAGCCGGTTCAGCAAGTGCAGCAGATCCTCGCGCGGCGTGCCGAACAGCGCCTGCCAAAGGTCTAGCTGGCCCAGTATCTGCCACTGCGCCAGGCGCACCTGCGCGCTCTGGTCCCAGTACATGTGCGCCACCAGCCGGTCCCCCAACCCGGCGGCCAGGGCGACGGCCAGCAGAGCCGCGCAGCCGCCCGCGCCCAGGGCCGCCGCCAGCAGCGTCCAGGTCGCACGCCGGTCACGTGCGAGCAGGAGGCGCCAGCCGCGCCAGGCGACACCCGCGCCAACCGTCAGCAGGGTGACGCCCAGCGCCATGCGGCCGCCGAACGCCACCAGCGCGGCCCAGACCAGCGCCTGGTAGGCCAGACGCCAGCCTCGGGCGGCAGGTGCGAGGGTCAGCGCCATCATCATCATCAGCGCGCCGGTCAGCGGGTGGTCGAACAGGGCTGTCGGCCGGAAATCCTCGGTGACGGGGCTATACGCATTGTCGTTCAGGTAAAGCGGCACCAGGGTCGTCTGCATGGCGCGCTCGGCGAGCGCCAGGACGGCATTGGCTGCCAGCAGGAACTGCATCGCCAGCCGCAATCTAGCCAGCACGGCCGGCGAGGCACGTCCGAGCACGGCCGCCAGCAGCCCGGCCGGCAGGAAGGTATCCAGCAGCACGATCAGGTTGGAAGGTCCGGTCAGCAGGGTGACGGACAGGATGCACCCGGCAATCCCGGCGAAGAACACCAGCAGCTTCGGGTCCAAGGTCTCCACCCAGCCCGCCGGGCCGCGGGCGATGGAGGCGAGCGTGGCAGCCAGCAGGAGGTCCGTGCCGGGGTGGAATTTCAGCGGCAGCGCACCGCCGTCGGTCACGTAGGGCACGCCGGCCCAGGTCAGCAGGTTGGCGCTGATGCAGAGCTCCGCGCAGACCGCGGCCACCGCGCAGGCTGACGCTACGCCGCCCGCAAACGCCGGCATCAGCCGGCCCGGCGCCGGGGCACGAGGCCGATCCTGGGTGCGCCGTGCAGCACGCTGCCGAGCAGCGGAGTGCCGGCGCTGGCCAGCTGACGTGCGGCGGCGCGAAGCTGCGGCAGGGTCGTAAGACCAGCCTCTACCGCCAGCACGCTGCCGTGGCACAGGGCGGACACGGCAAGCGTGCGCGGGTCGGCGGCGATCGCCGGGCAGTCGATCACGATCATCCGGAACGCCTGGGGGCCGTCCAGCCAGGCGGCGAGCGGCACCTCGAGCGGGCCCGGGCGGTCCAGCCCCAGGCCCGCGTAATACAGGCCGGCGACATACGTGTCAGGCGTGATGCCGTCTGGCTCGCCCCCCAGCGTGCCGCTCAGCAGCCAGGACAAGCCGCGGACCCCGGCCTCGTCGCGCTCGGCACCGGCCGCGGACGACACCAGCAGGGTCCGCCCGAACCGGGCGGCGGCAGCGGCGGCGAAATCGCGCGCCACCTGCCCCGTATTGCCGCCGGCCGAGGCCGCGACGAACTGCACCACCGGGCGCTCCACCCCGGCCAGCCTCGCCAACATCTCGCCGAGCAGGGACAGGGCGGCGGGCGAGGCAGGTTCCGGCAAGACGGATGGCCGCACCGAAGCAGCGGCGGTTGCCGCCCGCACCGGCGCGATACGCGTGAACACGCTCAAAACGCGTTCTCCCCGCTCAGGCAGAGCAGGGTCCGCAGCAATATCTTGATGTCCAGCAGCAGCGACCAGTTCTCGATGTAATAGAGGTCGTAATCGACCCGGCGTCGGAGCTGGGTGAAGTTTGTCATCGCACCGCGTGCGCCGTTGACCTGGGCGAGCCCGGTCAGGCCGGGTTTCACCCGGTGCCGCTGGGCGTACTCGGCCACGATCTCGCGCCCGGCGCGGTCGAGGTCGTGCAACGCCTCGGCATGCGGACGCGGCCCCACCAGGGACATGTCGCCGCGCAGCACGTTCCAAAGCTGCGGCAGCTCGTCCAGGCTGTGGCGGCGCAGGAAGCTGCCCACGCGGGTGCAGCGCGCGTCGTTCTGCGTGGTCTGCCCGGACGCGGCGCCGTGGTCGGTGCGCATGGTGCGGAACTTGAAAATGACGAAATCGCGGCCGCACCAGCCGCGCCTTGTCTGGCGAAAGATCACCGGGCCCGGGCTGGTCAGGGCGACGGCCAGCGCGCTGGCGAACAGCACGACGGAGAACACGGTGAGCAGGACCGCGGCCCCGGCCTTGTCGATGATGGTCTTGGCCATAAGGTTCCAGTGCTTGATCGGCCGGTCGGCCACGACTGTCATCGGCATGCCGCCCAGCATGCGCATGCGTGGCGCCAGCTCGCTCTGCCACTCGTGGTTCCGGCAGATCGCCACCTGCAGCGGCAGTGCTTTCAGCCGTTCGATGATGCGGGCGGCCTCCTCGTGCTGGTCCCGGTCGAGTGCCAGAATGATGGATTGCACCCCGCCGCCCCTGCCCATGTCGAGCAGCTGGTCCACCTCGTCCGTGCGGTCACCGCCCGTGCCTGGGCCGGTGCCGAATACGCCCACGACATCCACCTCGCCGGAGATGCGCGCGGCCATGCGCGAGCGTGCATGGGCGGTGCCGATCACCGCCACCGCCTCCCGCAGCGAGCCGCTATCCTGTAGCTGGCGCAGGTAGCTGCCGGCGGCGAACCGCGTGCCTGCGACGATGAGGGTGAACAGGCTGAGCCAGCACAGCAGCCAGAGCCGTGCCATGTCGCTGGTGGCGCGCGTGACCAGCCCCACGGTGATCAGCATGGCAAAGGTTAGCAGACACTTGCCCTCGGCGGTCAGGATAAGCTGGCCAGTGCTGCGGAAGCGCGGGTTCAGCTTTTCGGCAGGCGAGCGTAGCGCCAGGGCAGCGATCAGGCTGCCGAACACGATGTCCCGCCAGAACGGACCGGACGTGGAAAAATCGAGAGGTGCCGCGAGCACGTACCGGGCATACAGCGCCAGGGCCGCCTCGCCCGCGACGGCACAGGCCAGGAAATCCCAACATGTCAGCAGGTCTGCCACGATTGGCAGGAAATCCTGCGCCTTGCGTGGTCTGCATGGCACCGCGGCAAACTCGACGTCCGACCAGTCGCTCATCCCGCGCCTTATGAAGACATATTTCGTTTCGAGATGGCTATGATTTCACATTCAGAATACAACCGCAAGTTTTGCACTCCGCGCGGATCTCATCGAAATAGACGCTACTACGTTGTTTGTATTGTGAAGCTGAGGATGCAAGCTGGCCGGGATTGCAATGAATCACCGGCCCGCGAACAACGGTTGCGGATAGTGCAGATTAAGCACAGTCCTGTCCGATTGGGAGCCGCGCAACAGCGCCCGATCTTCCGGTCTGATCCGGGGTTTCCGTGCAGGCGAACGCGTCAGCTGGCCTGGGCCGAAGCCTCGCTCCGGGTGGCGCCAACGCGCGCGGCCAGGGCCGCCGCCATGAAATCGTCCAGGTCGCCGTCCAGCACCGCGCCCGGATTGCCCTTCTCCACGCCGGTGCGCAGATCCTTGACCAACTGATACGGTGCCAAAACGTAGTTGCGTATCTGGTGGCCCCAGCTGTTCTCTGTCTTGCCCGCCTCGGTCAGTGCGGAGGCCGCCTCGCGCTTCTGCAATTCGGCCTCGTACAGCCTGGCCTTCAGCATGCCCATCGCGGTGGCCCGGTTGCGGTGCTGGCTGCGGTCTGTCTGGCAGGCGACGATTATGCCGGTGGGCATGTGGGTGATGCGTATGGCGCTCTCCGTCTTGTTGACGTGCTGCCCGCCGGCGCCCGAAGCACGGAACGTGTCCACCTTCAGGTCGGCGTCGCGTATCTCGATTTCGATGCTGTCATCGACCAGCGGATACACCCAGACGCTGGCGAAGCTCGTCTGCCGGCGCGCCGCCGCGTCGAACGGGCTGATGCGCACCAGGCGGTGGACGCCGGCTTCCGTCTTCAGCCAGCCATAGGCGTTGGGCCCGCTCACCTGCAGCGTCACCGACTTCAGGCCGGCGCCCTCGCCTTCGCTGGCCTCAAGCATCTCTACCTTGAAGCCATGCTTTTCGGACCAGCGCGAATACATGCGCATCAGCATCTCGGTCCAGTCCTGCGCCTCCGTGCCGCCCTGGCCGGCGTTCAGCTCAACGAAACAATCGTTGCCGTCCGCCTCGCCGGACAGCAGGCCCAATATCTCCTGCCGCTTGGCCTCCTCGGCGATCGTGCGCAGCGCGTCGATGCCCTCGGCCACCATGGCGGGCTCGCCCTCCGCCTCGGCCATCTCGATCAGGCCCACCGCGTCGGCCACGTCCGCTTCCAGCTTGCGCAGGCCATCGATGCCGCTGGCCAGCCGGTTGCGCTCGCGCATGATCTTCTGTGCGGCCTCGGCATCATTCCACAGCGTGGGGTCCTCGACCTGGTGGTTCAGCTCCTCCAGGCGGGCAGTGGCGACATCCCAGTCAAAGATGCCTCCGGAGCAGGGCCACGGACTGGGTGATCTGTTCGTGTAGCGCGTCTGCTTCGGCTGCCATGTGTCGGATGACCTAGAAAGGAAGAAGGAAAGGCCTTCTTTTTTGAAAAAAAGAAGCAAAAAACTTTTATCCCTGACGTTGTTCCCGGCGCCCGGTGACCCTGCGAGATGGTTCACCAGGGACAGGAAGCAAAAGTTTTTTGGTTCTTTTTTTCAAAAAAGAACTGCTTCCTTGCTTACCCCCCGTCAGTACAACCCACCCACGCCAGGATCGGCCCCAGCCGGCTTGGGCACCGGTGGCGCAGGCGGCGCGTCAGGATCGGGGTTGACCATCTCCACCGGGCTCTCGGCGGCCACGGTGCTGACCGCGGCGCTCTCGCCGCCCCCGCCGCCCACCCCGCCGGCGCCCGGCACCTGGTCCGGCTTGAACGCGTCTATGCACTCATGGCGGCCGCAGCCCCAGCGGGCGAGTGTCACGCCGTCCGGCACGCGGAAATCCAGCACCGGCCGGTCGCCCAGGGCGGCCAGCATGAAATCGTGCCAGATCGGGCCGGCGACATGGGCGCCGTCCTGCTTTTCGCCCAGGGATTGCGGGTTGTCGTACCCCATCCAGACAACGGTCACGAGGTCCGGCGTGAAGCCGGCAAACCATCCATCGTTGAAGTTCTGCGTGGTGCCGGTCTTGCCGGCGATCGGGCGGTCGATGCCGGCGCCCACCGGCCTTCCGGTGCCGTAGAGCACCACGCCCTCCATCATCTTGAGCACCTGGAACGCGCTCTGCGGATCGGCGATCTGCGGACGCGGATCGTTCAGCACGGGCGGTTGGGCCGGGTCGCCGGCGCCCAGCACCAGGCCGGTCGGGCGCCAGATCACGTGGCCGTCCCGGTCCTGAACGGAATCCACCAGGCTCGGGATGACCTCGCGCCCGCCCTGTTCCAAAGAGGCATAGGCGCCGGCTTCCCGCAGCACGGTGGTCTCAACAGCACCCAGGGCGGCGGGCAGCACATGCGGCATGGCGTCGTAGATGTGCTCGGCGATGGCCGTCTTGGCGATCGCCTCCATGCCGACATGGGAGGCCACGCGGACGGTGACCAGGTTCAGCGACTGTTCCAGCGCCACGCGCAGCGGCGTGGGGCCGCCATAGGTCAGCTCGTAGTTCTCCGGATGCCAATCGCCCAGCGAGAATGGCGCGTCCTCGAAGCGCGCGCTGGGCGAAATGCCCTGCTCCATCGCGGTGAGGTACACGAACGGCTTGAACGAGCTGCCAGGCTGGCGCTGCGCCTGTGTCGCACGGTTGAACTTGCTGGCCTCGCCGCTCCAGCCGCCTGACATCGCGAGCACGCGGCCGGTGCGCGGATCGAGGCTGACCAGTGCGCCGGATACGCGGGGGATCTGGCGCAGGCTGAGCTTGTCCAGCGTCATCACGGTGGCGGGCCTTGCGCGGCCGCGCGGTCCGCGCGCGCCAGGCACGCGTATCTCGGCCGAGCCCTCCTCCGGCTCCACCATCACGATGTCGCCGGGCGAGAGAACGTCCCCGATACGGTGCGGGGAGCCGCCCAGATCGCCGCCGGACAGCACCGGCCGCGCCCAGCCGAGGTCGGACAGACGCACCTCGCCGGTGCGGGCCTGCGTTCCGTCGCCGGCCTCGTCGGGGCGCAGATAGCCCAGGCGCGCGCCGGACGGTGTCTCGTCCAGCACCACGGCCAGGCGCCAGGAAGGCAGCATGCCGGCCGGCTTGGAGATGCGGCCGAGTGCTTCTGCCCAGTCGCCGGTGAGCGCGGACATGCTGCCGATGCGCGCCACCGGCCCGCGCCAGCCGCCATGCGCCCGGTCGTAATGCATCAGCCCGGCGCGCAGGGCGGTGTCCGCCTTTTCCTGCAGGCCGGCATCAAGGCTGGTATGCACGATCAGCCCGCCTTCGGTCGCCTGGTCCTGGCCGAAGCGCAGCGTCAACTGCCGGCGCACCTCTTCGGTAAACCACTCGGCACCCGGCACGGTGGCGGGCGCGCGATACTTGTTCGGCGTCAGCGGCTCGGCCTGGCCCGCGCGAGCCTGCTCGGCGGTGATCGAGTGCGTCTCCACCATGCGGTCCAGCACCCAGTTGCGACGGTTCTTCGCCGCTTCCGGGAAGCGGAACGGGTTGTAATTGCTGGGTGATTTTGGCAGGGCGGCCAGCATCGCGCACTCGCCCACGCTGAGCTGGTCCAGCGGCTTGTTGAAATAGGTCTGCGCCGCGGCCACCACGCCGTAGGAGCCCTGGCCCAGATAGATCTGGTTCAGGTACAGCTCCAGGATACGCTGCTTGGTCAGCACGTGCTCGATGCGCAGCGCCAGCAGGATCTCCTTGAACTTGCGCTCCTTGCTCAGCTCGTCGGAGCCCAGCACCATGTTGCGCGCCACCTGCTGGGTGATGGTGGAGGCGCCCACCGGCCGGCGGCCGTCGCCGAAATGCTGGATGTCGGTGAAGGCCGCGCGCGCGATGGCGAACGGGTCGACGCCCTTGTGCTTGTAGAAGTTCTGGTCCTCGGCCGATATGAAGGCCTGCTTCAGCGTCTCGGGGATGGCGCTGAAGGGGACGAAGATGCGGCGTTCGCTGGCCAGCTCTGCCATCAGCCGGTCGTCGCCCGCATAGACGCGGCTCATCACCGGCGGCTGGTAGGTGCGCAGGCCGTCCAGCGTCGGCAGGTCGGACGCGTAGCGGTTGTAGATGGAGAACCCCACCAGCGCGGTGGCGCCGGCGCCCACCAGGAAGATCGCGAAGATCAGCCCGAACAGGCCGCGCACGAAGGCCAGCACACCGCTCTGCCTGCGTGGCGGACGCGGGCTGCGTGGCGCGGGAGCCGGCTTCGATTGCGCAGACGGCACGATCAAGCGCTCGCGTGGTCCGTCCATACGATACGAAATCCTATAACAAGGCAGCCGCGCCGAGGCGGCGCGCCGGGAGGCGACCCGCCGTCAACCGATACGCGGCAACTGCCCGGCAGATGCAAAATAGCCGTCTACGGCATGGTGGATCGCAGTGGCCACCATCGCACGGTGGCCCGGCTGGCACAACGCAGCCTCGTCACGCGGATTGGACATGAAGCCCATCTCCACCAGGACGCTTGGGATGTCCGCCGCCCTCAGCACGGCGAAGCCGGCATGGCGCGCCGGGTTCTCCAGTAACGTCACGCTCTGTCCGAGGGACGCCACCGCGTGCTCCTGCAGCTTGGCCGAGCCCACGCGCGTCTCGTGGCGCACCAGACTTGCCAGGATGTCCGCCACAGCAGGCGGCACGCCGGGCGCGGCGGCAGCGCCATACCGGTCCGCCGCGTTCTCGTGGTCCGCGAGGCGGGCGCTCTGCGCGTCCGACGCGGCTCCTGCCAGCGTGTAGACGCTGGCGCCGCGCACCGTGTGGTCCGCTACGGCATCGGCGTGCAGCGAGATGAACAGGGCGGCACCCTGTCCCTGGGCGATCGCCACCCGGTCTTCCAGGGGGATGAACACGTCGTTCTCCCGCGTCAGCGATACGCGATATCGCCCGCTGCCACGCAACTGCCGCGCCAGCTCGCCGGCGGCCGCGAAGGCCACGTGCTTCTCGAACACGCCCGAGATGCCGATGGCACCCGGGTCCTTGCCGCCATGTCCGGGGTCGATCACCACCAGCGGCGCCGTCTGCGCGGGGAGACCGCGGCGGGACGGCCGCACGCCGGCCGAGGCCGCCACGGCAGGCAGCAGCAGGGCCGCGCCGAAACCACGGCCGAGCAGTAATCGCCGCGTGTAAGCAGGATCGCTTGTCATGGCTGCAAGCTAACATGCTGGATCGGGAAGACGGTGTTAGCCGTTGATTAATCATCAGACATGTGGCGCTCCAGCAACAAGCGGGCAAGTCTTGCCCGGCGCGGCGTCGCGCAGAATGTTGCTGTGGTGGCGAGAGGTGATTGCAAAGAAGGCAGGCAGACCTCTTCTGACGAAAAGACCGGAAAACTTCGGCTTGCCGCGTTCGCGGCGTTCGTCCGCCTTCGGAGAGCATCACGGTGCTGCCCGGGCTTCGGGCGGACGCCCTGTTGTTCTCTCGGCCGGACGGGCCGTTTCTGGTGCCCTTGCGAAGCGTAAGGCTTTGCTGCATGTGTGAAACTGCGTGCAGCTCTACCAAAGCGCGCGCGGATCGCGCCTAGCGCGTCAGATACAACCTACACGTCCCTTTGCGATCGTTCGCCCGGGGCGGATTTTCGAAGGCCATGGCAGCACACCGCATTGCCGCGACAGAGTTCAGGGTTCCCGCTTCGGCCGCCATGCGGCCGGGCCTCCTGCGTCGCCGTCATTTCGTGCACGCCTGGTTTCCCACCCCTACCCAATCGGCCTGCCAGGCCGCGCGCCCCGCTGCTTTCGAAGTGACGGGCAGACGCGCGACGCCGGGGTCCCGGAGTTGCAGACTTTATGACCAAGCGCCTTCTCATCGATGCCAGCCACGCGGAAGAAACCCGCGTGGTGGTGCTGGACGGTAACCGACTTGAAGATTTCGACGTCGAGACCCAATCGCGCCGCCAGCTCAAGGGCAACATCTACCTCGCCAAGGTGGTTCGGGTAGAGCCCAGCCTCCAGGCCGCCTTCGTCGAATACGGCGGCAACCGCCACGGCTTCCTTGCCTTCGGCGAGATACACCCCGATTACTACCAGATCCCGGTAGCCGACCGGCAGCGCCTGATCGCCATGCAGGAAGAGGAAGCGCGCGCCGAAGAGGAGGAGGACGAGGACGACGCGCCGGCCGTAGAGGCGCCTGCTGCCAGCGCACCCGGCTTCCAGGCCGCCGCCGACGAGACACCCGCCTTCGAACACGAGGCCGCCGCGCCGGCGCCCGAGGCGGCGGCACCCGACGCCGTGACGCCCGAGGCGGAGGCCGGCGTAGAGCAGGAAGCGGGCGGCGGCCCGGTGGTGGCCGAGATACAGGCCGAGCAGATTCCGACGCCGGCAGAGCAGCCCGAAGCCGATGCCGGCACCCAGCCCTTGGTGATCGCGCAGGACAGCATCCAGGGCGGCTGGCGGGAGGACGCGCCCGAGGCGCTGGCGGCCGCGGCAGATTATGGGGTGGACACCGCGCCGGAAGCCGCCGAGCCGGTTGCTGCCGACCCGGCAGGCGACGCCGGCCAGACTGACGCTGCCGCCGGCGAGTCGCAGGAGCAGGGCCACCGCGTCCGCCAGGTTGCCACTGAAGAGGCGCCGCAGCCGGAGATGCTGGGCGGCGAAAATGACACCGGCGAGGAGACCCGCCCCCAGCGCCAGACGCCGCGCTTCATGCGCAGCTACAAGATACAGGAGGTGATACGCCGCCGGCAGATCCTGCTGATCCAGGTCGTCAAGGAAGAGCGCGGCACCAAGGGCGCCGCCCTGACCACCTACATCTCGCTGGCCGGCCGCTATTGCGTGCTGATGCCGAACTCGCCGCGCGGCGGCGGCATATCGCGCAAGATCACGTCCGCGGCGGACCGCCGTCGCCTTAAGGAAGTGACCGCCGAGCTGGAAATCCCGCGCGGCATGGGGCTGATCGTGCGAACCGCCGGCGCCGCCCGCCCGAAGGCGGAGATCAAGCGGGACGGTGAGTACCTGCTGCGCCTGTGGGACGACATACGCGAGAAGACGATGGCGTCGATGGCGCCGGCGCTGATCCACGAGGAAGCCAGCCTGATCAAGCGCGCCATACGCGACGTGTATTCACGCGACGTGGACGAGCTGCTGGTGGACGGCATCGAGGGCTGGCGCGCGGCGCGCGACTACATGCGGATGCTCATGCCCACCCACGTGAAGAAGGTGCAGCTCTGGCCGCAGAACGCGCAGCCGCTGTTCGCCCACAACCAGGTCGAGTCGATGCTCGACTCCATGCTGAACCCGGTGGTGCAGCTCCGCTCCGGCGGCTACCTGGTGATAAACCAAACCGAGGCGCTGGTTGCGATCGACGTGAACTCCGGCCGGTCCACGCGTGAGCGCGGCATCGAGGAGACCGCTTTGCGCACCAACATGGAAGCCGCCGAGGAGGCCGCGCGCCAGTTACGCCTGCGTGACCTGGCCGGGCTGATCGTCATCGACTTCATCGACATGGAGTCCAAGAAGCACAACGCGATGGTCGAGCGGCAGATGGCCGAGGCTTTGCGCCAGGACCGCGCGCGCATACAGATCGGCCATATCAGCCATTTCGGCCTGCTGGAGCTGAGCCGGCAGCGCCTGCGGCCGTCTTTGGCGGAGACCAGCCTGAACGTGTGCGCGGCGTGCGGCGGCACCGGCCACGTGCGCAGCACGGAGAGTGCCGCGCTGCACGTACTGCGCGAGATCGAGGAGGAAGGCGGCCGCCGTCGCGCCGCCGAGATATTGGTGCACGTGGCGAGCTCGACCGCGCTATATATCCTGAACAACAAGCGCGAGCGGCTGACCGAGATAGAGGCGCGCTACGCCATGCGCGTGTGCTTCGCGCCGGACGAGAGCCTGCTGCCGGCGCAGACACGCATCGACAAATTGCGTCCCGCCGTGCCGCAGGATCTGCCGCCGCCCGTGGCGATCACCGCGCAGCCGATGCCGGAGGACGACGCAGGCGAGGCGGATATCGCTGACGAGGAAGACGACGTTGTGCTGCAGCCCCGCCAGGAGGCGCTCGCCGCCGAGGCGGCAGCGGAGCAAGCCGGCGACTTCACCACCGATGCCGACCACGTGCCGGGCGAGACCGCGGCCGAGGGCGAGCAGCGCCGTCGCCGCCGCAGGCGCCGCCGCCGCGGCGGCAAGCGCGAGGACGGTCCGGCGCAGGAGGCCGCAGCACCTGTTCCGGACGGCGCCGAGCAGCCCGAGATGCCGGAGCTGGATTTTGCGTCCGCGGTGACGATGCCTGTCGACATACCGGTTCCCGGCCACGACGAAGCCAGCGAGGCCGCGGTGGAGGCCCAAGCCGCCGAAGTAGCGGCGGACGTACCGCCACCGGCAGCTTCCGAGAGCGAGGCGGAGGGCGAGCCTGCCCGTGCCAAGCGTGGCCGCCGCGGGGGCCGCCGCCGCCGCAAGCCCGGCGAGGAAGCCGAGGCGAGCCTGTCCGCCGACACACAGGTCGAGACGCCTACCGCGCAGCCTGCGCCCGCCTACGTGCCCTATAGCGGTCCCACACCCGCCGATCCGTTCGCCCTGGGCGGCATGGACATATTCGACGTGCTGGAACAGGCGGAGATGAACACTGCCCGCCCCGCGGCCGAATCGCCGGTGGCGGAGCAGGCCACGCCCGTAAAGGTGGAAGCGGCCGAGGTAGCCGAGATCACGCAGGCGGCCGCGCAGGCTGAGCCGCCCGCCGCAGCTTCGCCTGCTGTCGCGGCCGAGCCTGCGGCCGTGGCTCAGCCTAAGGTTGTGGCGGAGCCGGCAGCCGTGGCGGAGCCGGCCGTTGTGGCGGAGCAGGCGGAGCCCAAGGCCGGGCCGGTGATCGAGCCTGTGCTCGTGGGCGCTCCAGGCGTGGCCGCACCGGCGCGCAAGGGGTGGTGGCGCAGGTAGGCCGGCGATCCCGACCGGCATCGCGACCCTACGCTCCGTGCCTGTCAGGTGTTCCGATTGTATTGGAGCACCTGACAGGCAGCAGGCTGCAACTTTGTCTCGCGGCTGCCGGTCTCAAGGCGGCGCCCGAAACGCCCCGCCGGCGCCGGTCCTCGCTGGTTGGCGACGCCGGTCGACATACGTGACGGCAGACAGTCGCGCCGGTAGTAGCGGACGCCTGCGCCCTCAGGCAGCAACCGCCACCCCTCAGGAGACGGCAGGCTGCTTGCCCGGCCTGCGGCGGAACAGCCGCCGGAAGCCTGCCGCCTGCTGCTCCCACCAGCTTCCGGTCGCCATCGCCTCTTCCGCGGAGGGATCACCCGTCCGCGCGTATTCGCGGGCGAAATCGGCCGAGCCGAACATCATGTCCCAGAACGGGAAGATCGCACCGTAATTGCAGCTTCGCTGCCCGGCAGCGCGCACGCCGTGATGGGCGCGGTGGAAGCGCGGTGAGATCAGCAGCCGGTCACCCAGCCGGCCGAAGCCCACGCGGGCGTTGGCGTGGCTCATGCTCTCCAGCAGGCGCAGCAGCAGGATGATCAGCGGAAATTGCATCGGCGGGATGCCGATCAGCAGGCCCAGCACCAGGAACCAGCAGAACGCGATCAGGTCGTCCAGCACGTGGTTGCGGTCGTCGGACCAGAAGGTCATCTGCCGTTGAGCGTGGTGTACGGAGTGTATGGCGTACCACCAGCGGAACTGGTGGCTGAGGCGGTGGCGCCAATAATCGGCACAATCCAGGATCAGCACGTACAGGCAGAAGGTCAGTGCCTGGCGGCCCATCAGGAACGGGAACAGGCCTTCCAGCGTGGGCGGCACGTAGCCACGGTCGGTCAACCAGCCGCTCATTGCCACCTGCAACTGGTAGAACAGCACGAAGGTGACCAGCGGCATCACGCCGATACGCGACAGCAGCGTGTAGAAGATGTCCACGGTTACCGCGCGCTCATCAGGCCAGCGCTCCAGCCGCGCCCAGCGCTCCATCGGCCAGCAGATCGCCAGCATGAGGACCACCTGGGCCACGCCGTAGAGGGCGAACAGCACCCAGCCGAAGGCGATGTCGTCCCACTGCATCATGTCAAAACGGTAGAGCAGCGGCACCACCACGCTCTCGTGGATCTGGCCGGCGAGCAGGGAGAACGGATCGATCATCGCATCCACTTAGTAGCACGGGTGGCGTTGCGGCATATTAAAACCGGAACCTCGGACGGTGGAAGCACAGGCCCGGCCGGCCGGCCGGTGCTCGGCCGGGGCTAGACCATTGTGTTCTGTGTCTGTCCCAGTCATGTGACGCGGAACGGATTGTGCCAGCCTGGCGCGCGCGTAGGAACCCGGACAAGCATGAGTGGAAGACGCATACTCCTCGTCGAGGACGATTTTCTGATCCGCATGACCCTGACCGAGTCCCTGGAAGGCGACGGGTTCGTGGTAATCGAAGCCGATAGCGGAGAGGCGGCCCTGGTGCAGCTCCGCTCGGACCCCAGCATCTGCCTGCTGCTCACCGACATGCAGCTTTCCGGCAACCTGGACGGCCGTGCCCTGGCCGAGGCGGTGCGCGCCGAAAACCTGATCCTGCCGATCATCTTCATGACCGGCCGCCCGGACAGGGTGGGCGCCGTCGATCCCGCGCGCGAGATGGTGATCAGCAAGCCCTACCTACCCTCCGAGATCTGCGCCGCGGCGCGCGCGATCCTCGCCCGGGGCTGACGCCCCGGGCGAGTCCGGCCGCTACTGTCTCGGCGGGTCCTTCCGGTCCCTTGCCGGCGCCTGATGGGCCGGGGCCGGATGCGGCTCCGGCCGGGGTGCCGGCGCGGCACGTGGTGCTTCAGCACGCGGTGCCTCAGGGCGGGGCGCCTCAGGGCGGGGCGCCGGCGCACGTGGCGCTTCGGCGCGTGGCTCCGGGCGTGGCGCGGGCGCCGCGCGCGGCGGCTCGGGGCGTGCCGGCGGACGCGGCGCCTCCACCCGCGGCGCAGCGCGGGGCGCCTCGGCACGGGGTGCCTCGGCATGCGGCGCCGCGTCCGGACGTGGCGCGGGCCTGGCCTCCTCACGCGGGGCTTCGGTGCGCTGTGCCGGTGCGGGACGGGGCGTCTCAGCACGACGCGGCGCGGCCTCGGCCGGCCGTGTCTCGATGCGGGCCGGCGGCACCACGGCCCGCGGCTCTACCGCGTTCGGCCGGGCGGCCCGGGTCGGGCCGCCTGCTTCGGGCCGCGCCGGTTCGGACGGGCGCGCCTCCTGGCCGCGCAGCTCCGGTGCGCCCCCGCGCGTTTCCGGACGCGGCTCGGCGCCGGGCCGCGCATCCTGTGGCGCCGGGCCGGGCTGCGGGCGGGCTGCCTCGCCTGGACCGCGCAACTCCGGGCGGCCGAGTGGCTGGTTGTCCGGGCGGCTGCCCAGCCGCGCGTCCGGCCGGCCGCCGCCTGGGCTGCGCAGCGTGGGCAGGCCGCCTTGCGCGCGCGGCTCCTGGGCCGGCTCGCCTGGGCGCGGTTCAGCGCCGCGCAGCGGCAGCGCCTGACCTGGCCTGGCCTCGATGCCGTGCGGGGCAACGCCCCCCGGCGGCACGCCACCGGCGCCGCGGCCGATCCCGGCGGCAGGGATCGCGTGCACGCTCGGCGGCAGGGCAGCGCGGCGCAGCGGCGGCGGCGCGCCCCGGTGCAAATCGGCTTCCGGCACGATGCGCGGCCCGGCCATGACACGCACGGGGGCGGCAGGTGCGGCGATGTTGAAGCGCCGCGCGGCCTCGCGCGGCAGGTTCGGCGTCAGCGCCGAGGGCACCACGGCCAGGCGGCCGACCAGCGGGCGGGCGTTGAGCAGGGCTGCCTGTGGCAACGGGCGATACACCCCTGCGATAGGCCGGCCTGCGGCAAAGGCGGCCGCCGGCACCACGGTCGCGGCACGCTCGTTGATGAACACGTTGCGGGTGTTGATCGTCGTGTTGTTGATATAGGTGGGTCCGCGCCGGATGATCGTCTCCGGCACGCCGTAAGGCGTGTTCAGCCGTGCGAAATACGACGGCTGGCAGTGATACCAGGGATAGTACGGCTCGCGCGGGCCGAGCGGTATCCAGGCCGGCGCGTAACCGCCCACGGCGAAGTTGATCGATGCGCCGGCCAGGGCCGCGCCGCCCACGTTCAGGAACGTCACCAGTGCTGGGGAATAGACCGGGTAGGGCGAGCCCACGTTGACGTCGACCTGCGCCTCGCCTGGCACCCAGCCCCAGCGGTTCTCCACCTGCACCCAGCGGCCGTAATGGAACGGCGCGAAGCCCCAGCGCGCGTTGTCCACCCACGTCCAGCCCCAGGGGTGCACGTAGGCCCAGTGGCCGTCGCGGTACGGCGCCCAGTTGGCCGGCACGCTCTGCGGATACCAGACCTGGCCGTATTGCTGCGTCTGGGTGAAGCTGCCGTAGGTCTGCAGGTCGGCCGCGCCCGTCATGTACTGCACCTGCGGCGGCACGCCCGCGGCGAAGGTGCGGCGTGCCGGCACGCGCAGCAGGCCCTGCAGGAACGCGTCGGTCTGGATAGCGCCGATCGAGCCTTGGAGCGTGTCGGTGCCGCCGATCGTGGCGGTCTGCTGCGGTCCGACGTCGAGCGTCAGGTTGCTGCCCGCCACATGCGCCGAGCCTTCCACCACTGTTACCAGTGTCGCGTCCTGCGTATCGCCGGCCACGATCTCGTAGCGGCCCGCGGCGGTGATCTGGACGGCGCCGCGCGGCGTGTTGATGGTGACGTTCTGGCCCTGCGGCAGGCTGTTGAGCTGGAGGAACATCGCCCCCTGCGCCGCCGTCATGGTGAACTGCGACTGGTCCAGCGCCGTCACGTCGAGCTCGGTCGAGCTGGCCAGGACGACGCGGTCATCGGCGATCTCCAGCGTCGCCTGGGCGGCCGGCTCGGTCCAGAACGCCTCGCCGTTGCTCACCGGATAGTTCAGCGTGGCCGGGCTCCATTGCGTCTCGCCGGCGGTGTGGAAGGACACCGCGCCGGCCATGTCGGCGACGCGGCCCGCCAGGGCTGGCGGATCGGTGTTCGGGTCGCCCGCCTGGTCTGCGCCGGGCTGGTCCGCGCCGGGCTGTCCGGCGCCGGGCTGGTCCGCGCCGGGCTGTTCGGCGCCGGGCTGTTCGGCGCCAGGCGGGGGGGCAGGTTGGGCCATCGCGGGCAGGCTGGCCGTCAGGCTCAGGCTGGTGGTCGCCAGCCATAGGCTGAACCGCATCAGCCCTGTATGAGAACGCATCTGAGACACTCCATATCGAGGCGAAGATCGCCTGCCCCTACTCAACATTACGAACATGGCGGGATCAGGACGGGCCTGGTAACGCCAGGTAACATGCGGCGCATAGCGCCGTGACATAGTGTGACATCGCACCGAACAACATGTTTAACCCGCTGACTCGGCGCAGCTTGCGCCTAATCTAGCGGCATGAGCTCGGCCGGCCTGCGCGGCGGAGAAGGAGAGATTGGTATGATCGGACGTATCGTGCGGCGGGCGGCCCTGCCGGCCGCCCTTTTGGCCAGCACGCTGCTTGGCGGCTGTGTGTATCCCTATGGCGGCTACGGCTATCCCGCCTATGGCTACGCGGGTTACCCCTATGCCGGTTACGGCTACGGATATGGCTATCCCGGCTATCTGGGAACCGGCATTTTCGTCGGCGGCTGGGGCGGCGGGTTCTATCGCGGCGGCTATGGCGGCTTCTACAACCATGGCTGGGGCTATGGCGGCCATTGGGGCGGCGGCTTCCATGGTGGGTTCTCCGGCGGCGGCTTCCACGGCGGCGGCGGCGCGGGCTTCCACCACTAAGGTGCCACTGGCGGGCCTTCCTTGCGTTGTGGCTGGGTAGCGGTGCGGCTGAAGCAGCCGCGCCGCCCGTAGCCGAGGAGCACGCAAGTTGGATGATACGCCGCCTCCCGACAGTTCGCGCGGGCGCTTTCTTGCGATCGTCGTCATTGCGGCCCTGCTGGCTGGCGGTTTCTGGCTCGTCCACAAACTAGGCTCGGCCAGCGCCCTGCAGGATTGTGTGGCAACAGGGCGACACGATTGCGGCTCGTGACCTTGGGCCGGGTGCGGCTCCGGGCAGCAAAAACCCACTCCAGCATCAAACGTCTTTGCGAAAGGCGGCCGGTCCGGTAGAGGCGGCTGCCATGTCGATCGGCCACGACCGGAGTGGGACTGGGATGCACCTGCAAGCGCGCGCCCTCGCCTCCTCGCAGGATCGCGCTCACCCCGCTCTGGCGCCACTTCGCGCCGCCTATGCGGACCACCCGGATGCCGGCAGCGGATCAGGGGATTTCCGGCAACGCTACTGGCTGGAACACGCCTGGCTGGCGGCGCTGCCTGGCGTGACCGCGTTCGCGGCGAAGGTGCTGGCCGTGCGCATCGCCGCAAGCCAGCCCGCCTCGCCCGCGTCAGACCCCTTCCCGGCCGACCGTCTCGCCGCCTTCCGCGCCGCCGTGCCGGACCCGGCCGCCCTGGCGCCGGCCCTGCGCGCGCTGGACCTGGCCGATGCCACGGTGACGCCCGACCGCGCCGGCGTGGCGGCGATCGGCGCGGCCTGGCCGGTGGCGCGCGCGGTGGAAGCGCTGCTCGCCGAAGGCGGTGACGAGCGGCTGACGCTCGACCCTGTCACCGGGCTGAACCGGTACGGCTGCGCGCCATGGCCCAGGCCCGAAGTGATCGGGTTCGCCTCCTGCACCGCTTCCAGCCTGGCCGGACCGCAGTTCATCGCGGCCGAGCAGGCCCGCCGCGACCTTATCGCGGCGGCACTCGTCCAAGGTCCCGACGCAGCACTGGCGGCGGCCAGCCGGCACGCCGCGGACCGGATTCTAGCCCATTTCGGCGTGGCGGACATGGCCGACGCGATCCTGACCGCCTCCGGCACAGACGCGGCCCTGATCGTGACCGGCCTGCTCGCCGCCGAACAGCCAGACGTCCCGCTCACCAGCATACTCGTCAGCCCAGCGGAGACCGGCAGCGGCGTGCCGGACGCGGTGCAGGGCCGCCACTTCTCCACGTGCACCCCGTCCGGCGTGGCGGTGCCGAAAGGCGGCGGGCTGGACGGTCTGCGGCACATGCCGCGCCTGGTCACCGTGGCGCTGCGCGACGCGGCGGGCGAACCCTGCGGCGCCGAACACATCGCGGCCGCCTGCGAGGCGGCAGTCGTCGCAGCACTGCCCGCCGGGCGCGCCGTCCTGCATGCGATCGACGGTTCCAAGACAGGCCTGACCGCGCCCGACCGGCCCACTTTGCTGCGACTGGCCCGCCGCTTCGGGCGCGCGCTGGACATCGTGATCGACGCCTGCCAGGCCCGTATCGAGCCGGCTTTGGTACGCTGGTATCTGCAGCAGGGCTTCCCGGTGCTGGTCACGGGTTCGAAATTCTTCGCCGCGCCCGGGTTCTGCGGCGCCGTGCTGTTTCCGCGCGCCCGCCTGGCCCGTATCGCCGCCGGCGCGGTGCCGCACGGGCTGGCCTCCTACGCCGGCATGGCGGACGGCGTGGGATCGCGCCTCTGCCCCGGCCTGCTGTTGCGCTGGACGGCGGCGCTGCATGACATGGCGGCTTTCGGCGGCCTGCCTACGGACGAGGTGGGGCTGCGGCTGGACAGCCTCGGCCAGTCGGTCGAGCGGACGCTGCGAGGCGACGCCCGGCTTCGCCTGGTGGCCGCCCCCCGGCCGCGCGGGCTGGGCTGGTCGGACAGGCGCAGCGTGTTCACCTTCCTGGTTCGCGGCCCGGCCGGCTGGCTGGATGCCGCGAGCCTGCGACCGCTCTATCTGGCCCTGCATGACGATCAGGCCGCCGGGCCGGGCCAGGCGTCCGCGCGCTGCCAGATCGGCCAGCCGGTGCAGCTGGGCGGCGCGGCACTGGGCGGGTTGCGGCTGGCGCTCAGTGCGGCGCAGATCTGCCAAGGCGGCGATCAGGCCGAGGCGCTGGCGACGGTTGCCGGCAAGCTGGTGTTCCTGCTGGACAGAAGCGAGGCGGGCGCAGCACGGGGGGCTGCCTCCCCGGCGCTGGTGGGGTGACGCAAGGATGGGGTGCTGCCCCAGACCGCGTTACGTTTCAGGTGCGTGTGAAGGTTTAACGTGTCTGTTGAAAACTTGGCCTGGTAAGTCGGCTGGCGGTGATTCGCGAGCACCGGAGCGCAGGGAATCGTCGCCAGATGGCCGACAAAGCGAGTTTTCGAGCGGACATTAAGGACGACTGTCCAGGAGTGGGCCGGCGCCGGGCAGAGCCCCTGGCCTTCCCGCCGATGTCACTCCTTGAGCGCCCTCCCCCGCCCGAACCTGAAGCCCGCGCGGCGCGCCCAGTCCAGTTGCTCCGCCGTATCCAACCCGCACAGAACCACCTGCGTCCTGTCCGGCACGCAGTCGCGCAGCCGCCCCGATCCCGCCACGAGCTCCGCCGAGCACGCAAGCTGCACGTAATCCAGCCCGGCTTCGCCTACGTCCAGGAAGCGCAGCAGCGCCGGGCTCGCGTCGGCCAGGACCAGCCGGTAGCCGCGCGCCTGGGCGAAGCGGCAGGCGAACGTGAAGCCCTCGAGATCGGACAGCAGGTCCGCGGCGTTGACATAGAGCAGGATTTCGCTGCGCAGGGCGAGCGGGAGGGCTTCATCGAACGCCATGAAGCCGGCCGACAGGATGGTCTCCACCGTCAGATTGATGGCGAACGCGCCGCAGCCCCGCAGCTCCCGCGGGGCGGCGAGGACGGCCAGCATGCGCCGGTCCAGGATGCGGGTCAGCCGGCGGAACAGCCAGGGTTCCCCCTTCAGGTCGCAGTCCGGGCATAGCTCGGCGGCAATTTCGGGCAGCGCGAAGTAGCGCTCCTCCCACACCGGAAGGCCCGCCCGCCTGTCCAGCCGCACTACCGGCCGCCAGCGGGAGAAGCGCGACAGATCCGCCTGCTGCAGGCGCGCTTCGAGTTCCGCCAGCTTGCCTGCGTCCAACCGCAGGCTGAGTGCGGCGGCAGCCGGCGCTTCGGCCCCGCCAATCTCGTCCAACAGCCAGCCTGCCTGCTCCGGCAGATCGTACAGCGCCAGGAGTTCGCCGACTTCCGGCACGGTGCCGTCAGGCTGGCCGGCCAGCAATTGGCCCAGCGCGCTTCGCGCCTGGGCCAGTTCGGCATCACCGCCGTGGCGCCAGACGATTGCGAGCCGCCCCTGGTTCAGCTCGAACATCTGTGCCCGATCCGCTGCAGCCAAAGGCAGAACGGCTTCGCGCGCCAGCCGGATGTGATGCGGGCGCGCCAAGGCTTGCGGCAGGCTGCCCGTGTGCAGGACCACGGCGCGCCGCCTGGCGCCGGCCCGCGCGCCCTGTTGCAACACCTGCCGAAACGCCGCCTCGTCCTGCTTCAGCACCGGCGCAGGCCTTTCGGGGCCGCATACCAGGCCAGCCAGCCGCCGCTACGCAACACGCGGGCTCGGCGTCCGCTCTCCCTAATGGAACCGCCCGCTCGCTTGCTCACCCGCCACCGCCCAGCAGCGCCGGATTGCCGCATCCCGCACGTCCTGGCAGCCCTAGGGCCGCGGCACGCCCTCCGCATTGCGCCAGCGTGCAGGCGGATGCGCTGTGGCAGCGCTGCATGCGCAACGCTGCCTGCACCCGGTCCAGGAACGGGCCGGCGAACAGCCCGATTCCGTGCGCCTGCCCCCAGCCGAGTGCCGCCTCACCGTCCACGCCGGCCAGCACCAGCCGGCCGCCCGCCTCGCCCAGACGCAGAAGCCCCGCCGTGGAGTCCGGCCGGCGCAGGACGGGCGACCACGCCAGCACCACGAGGTCCGCACGCAATGCTTCCAGCCGCGCCAGGCGCAGGGCGGCCGGCTCTACCTGGTCGATCACCAGCTTGCAGCCGGTCAGCTTCAGTATGCCGCGGGCATGTTCCAGCAGGTCCAGGTCTGCGCCGGCCTCCAGCAGCGAGACGGCGACCCAGAAGCGCAACCCCGCGGCGGCAGCCAGCCGCGCCAGGGTTGCAAAGGCCGGCGAGACGATCGCCCGCAACCCCAGCGCCACGAGCACGGGCAGGCCCTGGACACTTGCCTGCCGCAGCAGCCTCCCGCGGGCTTGAATGTCCTCCTGCAGCACCCCCAGAAGCCGCCCGTCGAGCACCGCCGTGCAGTGACGGAGCAGGAACGGGTCTGCCGTGGCGTGGGTGACGAGCTTGTCCAGCGACAGCCGGTCCAGCCCAACCGCCACGTGCTGGAACGCGGGGGCGAGCCGGCGGGCCAAAGGCAGGCCGCGGTCTGGCGAGAGCGAAAGGCCGGTCTGCTGGCCGAGAAGTCCCGCCAGCGGCGCCCTGGCGATGATCTCCTCCAGCGCTGCCAGGCTGACCGGCTGACCCTGCGCCACGGGCTCCGCCACCGGCACACCCGCTTCCGCACGCGCCTGCAGGTACTGCGCCAGGCATGCGGGGTCCCGCTCCAGCCGCCACAAGGCAACCAGGTCACCGCTGGCCGGCGCGTCGATCGCGAACAGGCGGGCCAGGCTCGCCGGCAATCTCTCCGGCGCATACGGATCCGCCGCCTGCTCCGGCCGGCATTCCGCGCAGAGCAGCACCAGATCCTGGTTGGACATGGCGAATACCTGGCCTGCAAAGCGCTGGGCGCATTCCTGCAGCAGCACCCGCGCTACCCGCAGGTGGTAGGCGCGTGGCACGGCCAGCAGGGACAGGCGCAGAACCACCACAACTTTGCCCGCGGGCTGGCGCAACGCGCGCTCGGCCGCTTCGGCCAGCTGGCGTTCCGCCCCGCGTAACCGGGCCGCCGACTCGCCTGGTCGCGGCGCCGCCTGTGAGCGCGCCTTTACGCTGCCCGCCTGCACGGTCAACATACCGGCAACCAGCCGATCACCGTGCCCCGACATTTTCCGCCCGCTGACATCGCGTGTAGTCTGGCGCCTACATGGTTGAACTATCGTTAGCGCCCGCCGTGCTGCGGCCAGGTCTGCGCGTCTATGCCATCGGTGACGTCCATGGCTGCCTCGACAGGCTGGTCGCCCTTCATTGGGCTATCACCGCGGACCTCGCCGCCTACCCCGTCACCGAAAGCGTGCTGGTGCATCTGGGCGACTATGTCGACCGCGGACCGGACAGCGCGGGCGTGATCTGGCTGCTGACCGGCACCGTGGCGCCGCCCGTGACCCGGCGCGTGGACCTGCAGGGCAACCACGAGGCGATGCTGCTGGGCGCCATCTCGGGCGATACCAGGATGGCCGAGACATGGGTGGAGAACGGCGGCGAGAAGACGCTGGAAAGCTACCGCATCCCGCCCGAGGCAGGTCCCGCGGAATGGGGCACGCTGCTGCCTCTGGCCCACCGCCAGTGGCTGAAGACGCGCGCCTTGACCCATCAGGAGGGCGGCTACCTGTTCGTGCATGCCGGCATACGGCCCGGCCGCAAGATCTACCGGCAGAGCCCGGACGACCTGCTGTGGATACGCGAACCGTTCCTGTCCAGCAAGGACCGCCACCCCTTCGTGGTGGTGCACGGCCACACGCCGGTAGACACCCCGGACATACGCCCGAACCGCATCGGCATCGATACCGGCGCCGTCATGGGCGGAGCGCTGACCTGCCTGGTGCTGGAGAGCAACCACATGCGGTTCCTGCGGGCCTAGTGAGCGTGAAGTAAGGCAGCAAGGCCCTCTTTTTCAGGCAACCAGCGCGCGGCCGGCGAGGCCGTCGAACAGCTCCAGCATCATGCCACGCCAGGCGGCCACCGGGTCGCCTTCCTCCAGCACCTCCGGCACGCTTACGCAGCGTAGCCATTGGAAACAGCCGAACAGCGCGTAATCCGCATAGCTCGGCTCCTCGCCGCCGGCAAAAGCCTGGCTGGCCAGCATGCGGCGCAGCGGGGTCAGCGTGGCGCGCAGGCCGGAAAGCCGTTCCGGCGCCGAATCACGCGCCGCCTCCAGCGTCAGGCCCAGCCTGGCCTCGCGCGATTGGCGGAAATACGCCTGGTCCGCCGGGTGCAACTGGCTGAACACATACCAGGCGGCGAACGGGAACATCGCCGGCGCCAGCATGGTATCCGCCCAGGCGATGATGAAGCGGGCATGCGCCTCGCCGCCCAGGCCGCCGAACAGGCTCGGCCCGTTGGTGTGGCGCTCCTCCAGATGGTAGGCGATGGCGGTGGAGTCGGCCACCACCGCGCCGTCATCAACAATCACCGGCACCTGCCTGTTATGCGGCGCACCCGGTAGCAGGGACGCTTCGCTGAACCGCCACGGCACGGTTCGCGGCTCCAGGCCCTTATGGGCCATCGCCATGCGCGCCCGCCAGCAATACGGGCTGAACCGCAGCTCCGGATTACGTCCCGCCAAGTCGTACAGCTCTATCAAACATACACCTCCGGGCGTTTCGCAGAAACCACTGGCCCGCTGACCATGTGGCGTTAACATGGCCGTGTGAACATCCTCGCTCCCCCGAAAGCCCGCCTGGCCGTCGAAGTCGTGCATGACCTCGTATGCCCGTGGTGCTACCTGGGCATACGCCGGTTGCGCCGCACCATAACGCGCCGGCCGGACCTGTTGATAGATATTACCTGGCGGCCTTTTCTACTAAATCCTGATATGCCGCGCGGCGGCATGTCCCGCGGGGACTACGTGCTGCGCAAGTTCGGCGGCGAGGAGCGCGCGCGGCGCATGTATGCCTCGGTCACCGAGATCGGCCGCGCCGAGGGCGTGATGTTCCGCTTTGACCGCATACGCCGCACGCCGTCCAGCGTGGACGCCCATCGCCTGGTGCGCTGGGCGGCGGGCTTCGGCCGCGCCGACGAGGTGGTGGAGGCGGTGCTGGCCGCGCATTTCACCGACGGGCGGGACATCGGCGACATCACCGTGCTGACCGCCATCGCGGCGAGCTGCGGCCTGCGTGCCGCCGCGGCCCGTAGCTTCCTGGCCAGCAGTGCCGAGGTGGACGGCGTGCACGCGGAGAACCTGCGGGCGCACCGGTTGGGGATCAACGGGGTGCCGTGCTTCGTGGTCTCCGGCTGCCACGCCATTGCCGGCGCGCAGGAGCCGGAGGTGATCGAGCGGCTGCTGGATGTGGCCGCGGCCGAGGCAGGCTAGCAGCCGCGCCCCTCTTTTTGTGCCGACCATCTTTCTGCGGCGGCCGTGCGTGCCTGCAGGCTGGCGTGGCAGCCTGCGCTGGCGCCGCCCAACTTCCGAAGCGCGTCATGACAACCTACCGCCTGCATTACTTCCCCGAATCCGGCAACAGCTACAAGCTCGCCTTGATGCTGACGCTATGCGGCCAGCGCTTCGAGCCGGTCTGGACCGATTTTGGCGCCGGCGTCACACGGACGGCCGAATGGCGCCGCCGCGTCAACGAGATGGGCGAGATACCGGTCCTGGAGCAGGACGGCGAACGACTGACCCAGACCGCGCCGATCCTGCTTCGGCTGGCCGACACCTACGGCAAGCTGCACGCCATCACCGAACGCGAGCGCTACGACATCCTGCGCTGGATGTTCTGGGACAACCAGAAGCTCTCCGCCGTGATGGCCGAGTATCGCTACCGGCGCGCCTTCACCCGCGCGCCCGACCCGGCCGTGATGGCACATCTGAAAGCGCGGCTGGACGATTATCTCGGCATACTCGAACGCTACGTGGCCGATCACGCCTTTATCGCAGCCGATCGGCCCAACGTGGCGGACCTATCGATGACCGGTTACCTCTGCTTTCCGGTGCATGAGAGCGGCTACGATTTGGCGGCCAGCCATCCCGCGATCGCCGCCTGGCGCGAGCGGGTGTCAGCTTTGCCGGGGTGGCGCGCGCCGTATGACCTGCTGCCCGGGCAGCGGCTGCGATGCTACGTGCAGGTTTCCTGACCTTTTGGGGCCGCGGGTCGCTGCGGGCGGAACGTGAGAAAGGTTGGGGCTCTGCCCCAAACCCCGTTGGGGCCTTGAGGCCCCAAACACCCACTCGTTTGCGTGCTTAATCTAGCGGGGTTCGGGGCAGAGCCCCTGCTTTTCTTAGCTCCCTCCCGCCGAAAGTCCGGCGTTCCGCGTGTCCGAATAGAACCGGCAGCTATTCTCCCCGCCAGGCACGTATTGCGGGCACCCGATCGCGTCCACCCGTCCGGGCTCGGGCACCGGCACGTGCGGCGGCAGGTCGCCCACGATCGCCTGGCCTATGCCGATTGCGCCGGCTACCGCGGCAGCGTTCTGCCCGGACGCCGCAGCCGCGGCGCGGAACGCGTCATGGCCGCTGTTCCACACTACGGCGGCGGTCAGCAGTGCAGACGGCTTCACCGCGGGGGATGCGCCCAGAACGATGCCCATGCCCGGCGCCACCCGGCCAGTGCCGAACAGGTTCTCCATGGTGATCGCGCAGGCCACCGAGTCACCGCGCCGGTCGATCACCACGAAGCTGGTGGAGGCAGGCAAAGCGGGCAGTTCGCCGGACGAAGGCGGGTTCTGCAGCAAGGTCAGCGGGTTCCGCCCGGCCTGGCCGGACCGCCAGGCCGCCACCGTCCCGATCGAGACGTCCGCCATGGATTGCGTAACGGTGTGGGTGCGCAAATAGTCCAGATAGGCGGCCGCGGCGCCCAGGCCGCCATCGGCCGGCGGCGGCAGGAAGGCTGCCTGGTCGTCGCCAACCTTGATGATGATCGGGTCGGACAGCGCCGGCGCGCTGCGCCGCAGGTCGCTTGCCCGTACGGGGCCGCCGGCCAGCCGGCTTGCCTCCTCGAAACGTTGCGACATCAGCCCGGTATAGAGGTCGCCCACGCCTACCACGGCCAACTGGTTCAGCGTGGCGCCCAAATCCTGCTGCACCAGCCGCGCGCCCTCGCCGAGCGGTTGGCCACCCGGCGCGAAGATCGCCGCCGCGTTCGGATCGCCCAGCAGCGGGCCCTGCACCTGCGCCAGGTCCCGCGCCAGCGCGCGTGAAATGGAGAACCCGGAATCGGCCGCCTGGCGCGCCGGCGCGATGAGCGAGCCGAATGGCTTGGAGCCGTACTGCGCGGCCAGAAGATACAGGCCGCGTGCCAGCATCGGCACCGCGGCCGGCCGGTCGCCCGCATTCGTCTCGGGCGCGCGCGGCGTGAACATGATCGCCTGCGGGATGCCGTGCCCGGGCGAGTTGGCGCCCGGCTGGTAGGCGATGCACGCGCCACCGGCGCCCAGCGAGGCGCGCGACGGCAGGGTGGCCGACAGCATGAAACCCAGCGTGACTGCCGCGTCCGCCGCGTTTCCGCCCGTGGCCAGCACCTCGCGGGCCGCAAGCGCCGCCAGCGGCTCGTCGGCCGCCACGCCGCCGATGAAGCCCTTCAGGTGCTCGCCAGGATCCAGCGGACCGCCCAGCAAGGTCTTGCTGACGCTGTGCACCGTGCTGTGGACGGTTTCACACCCGCCGCCCAGCAAAGACAGGCCAACGGCCAGCACCAAACCTTGCCGTGTCCGGCCGCCCACGCGTGTGCTCACCGGTGCCACTACTCCGCCTTGAAAACGAGCCGGTGGAATAAACGTGATCCTGCCGTGGGGCAAGGAAGGGGCTTGCAGGAAGAAAGCCTTTCCTTCTCGAGAAAAGAAGCAAAAAGCCTCTGGTCCGGTGTCGCGGAAACGTCGAGGCGGGCGCTTCAGCGACGCACACTCGCCATAGACGAAAGTTTTCAGGTTCTTTCTCCCCGAAAGAACTGCTTGCTTCCTTTCTCTCACCCCAATGCTAAACCCCCACCTCGAACCAGAGGGCTCCTGAGACATGCGCCGCGCTTTGCTGCTGACCGCGACACTTCTGCTGAACGCCCCCGCCGTGGCGGCGGAACCCGGCTTCACGCCGGAGCAGCGCCAGCAGATCATCCAGATTGTGCGTGACGCGCTGAAGACGGATCCTTCCATCCTGCGCGACGCGGTGGTGGCGCTGCGGGCGGACGCGGAAGCCCATGACGCAGCGGATACCAAGGCGCGTATCGGCGCGAGCGAGCACGCGCTGACCGCCGCTTCGGGCGATCCGGTGGCCGGAAACCCCCGGGGGGACGTGACCCTGGTGGAGTTCTACGACCCGCGCTGCCCGTATTGCCGCCGCATGCTCCCCGCCATCCAGTCGCTGATCCAGCACGATCCCAAGCTGCGGGTGGTCTACAAGGATATTCCCGTGCTTGGCCCGGCCAGCGTGCTGGAAACGCGCGCCATACTCGCCGCCCAGCGCCAGGGCGGCTACGAGAAGATGCAGGCTGCCCTGATGAGCAACCCCGCCCAGCCGACGGATGCGCTGATACGCGACACCGCGAAATCGCTGGGCCTGGACCCTGCCAAGCTCGCCTCCGACATGACGGGGCCAGCGGTGACACATCAGATCGACGCGAACATGGCGCTGGCGCACGAGCTGAAAGTGGAGGGCACGCCGGTGTGGATCGTGGGCGACGCCTTCATCCCCGGGGCGGTGGACCAGGCGGCACTCGAGCAGGCCATTTCAGCGGCGCGGCAGAAAGGCTGAGCACCGCCGAGGCGCTAGCCTCGGTTACGGCACGGCGGACCATCCGCAGGTCAGGTTCGGCCACAGCCAACGAGGCACGTCGCAGGCACGCACCACGTAGCGGCGATCAGATGTCGGGTGAGTCTGCTGCCAGGCACGCCCGGACAAACGTGTTAGCGGCGGGGCCGGAAGTCCGGTTACTGCTCGACCGGGACGCTCAACCCAAGCCCGGCGGCGCCGGCCTTTCGGCGTTCCAGCGTGCCTTGCTGGCTCGACGCGTAGGAGTAGCCGTCACCCTGGTAGAGGCTGTTGGGGAACAGGAATTTCGGCGACAGCTGCGCCTCGGTCTGCACCTTGCCGGCGGGGGCTTCCACGTCTTCGTTCGGGACAGGCGCTGCCTGATAGATGGTGTTCTGGAAGGTCAGCGGCTTGGCCGGTGCCGGCGCCGGCTGGGCAAGCGGCCCCACGTCGCCGATCTGCACATGCATGTTGTCCGGTCCAGCGGCGCCCAGGAAAGCGGCCAATCCGACCAAAGCGCCCAGCCTGAGCTGACGCGCACGTGATGCGAAGGTGTCCATACCCGAAGCATGCGGAATTTCGCAGTCGGGATCAACGAAAAGGTGAAAAAGTTGATAAGTGTTACAAATCCGCCCGGCTTGCGCGGAAACTGACGTGGCCGGGGATCAGGCCGGAATCACCACGCCGTCCAGCGATTGCAGGGCCAGGATGCCGGGAAGCACCTTGCCTTCCAGCCACTCGAGAAAAGCCCCGCCGGCGGTCGAGACGTAGCTCATCTTGTCGGCCACCCCCGCCTGGCGCAGGGCGGCCACCGTGTCGCCGCCGCCCGCCACCGAGCGCAGATGGCCCGCCTGGGTCGCTTCGGCAACCGCATGGGCCAGCTCCATAGTGGCTGTGTCGAACGGCCTGGTTTCGAACGCGCCGAGCGGTCCGTTCCAGACCAGGGTGCGCAAGGACGGCAGGCGCTGGCGCAATAGGGCCACTGTCTTCGGTCCCACGTCCAGGATCATCGAGTCGGCCGGGACCGCGGAGATGTCGACGGTCCGGGTGGGCGGGTCGGCGCGGAACTCGGTGGCGGTCACCGCATCGACCGGCAGGATGATCTCGCAGCCGCCGGCGCGCGCCTGGGCCAGGATGTCGCGTGCGGTCTGGTGCATGTCCGGCTCCTGCAGGGAGCGGCCGACCTCGATGCCCTGGGCCGCCAGGAACGTGTTGGCCATGGCGCCGCCGATCACCAGCACGTCCACCCGGCCCATCATGTTGCCCAGCAGCGCCAGCTTGGTGGAGACCTTGGCGCCGCCGACGATGGCGCCCACCGGCCGCTCCGGATGCTCGAGTGCCGCGGACAGCGCCTCCAGCTCGCGCTGCATCAGCCGCCCGGCATGGCTGGGCAGATGGCGCGCCACGCCCTCGGTGCTGGCATGGGCGCGGTGGGCGGCGGAGAACGCGTCGTTGACGTAGATGTCCGCCAGGCTAGCGAGTTGGCGGGCCAGTTCCGGGTCGTTGGCTTCCTCGCCCGCGTGGAAGCGCGTGTTCTCCAGCACCAGCACCTGCCCGGGGCCGAGGCGTGCCACCGCGTCCTCGGCCACCGGCCCCACGCAATCATCGGCGAAGAACACGTCGCGCTCCAGCACGTCCCGCAGGGCGGCGGAGACAGGCCTCAGCGACATCGATTCGACGCGCTGGCCGCCCGGCCGGTCGAAATGGCTGACCACGATGACACGGGCGCCGGCATCGGCCAGCTCGCGTATCGTGGGCGAGAGCCGCTCGATACGGGTGAGGTCGGAGATGCGGCCGTCGCGCACGGGAACATTGAGGTCGGCGCGCAGCAGGACGCGCTTGTTGGCTACGTCTATGCCGTCGATGGTCTTGAACATTGGGTTTCCTTCTAGGAAGAAAGGAAGGCCTTCTTTTTTGAAGAAAAAGGAACAAAAAACTTTTGCTCCCTGTCGGCGGCTCAACGGACAGGTCCGCGACAGCCAGACAAAAGTTTTTTGCTTTTTTTTTCAAAAAAGAAGGCCTTCCTTCCTTACATGCTGCCCCACAACGCGGCGGTATCCGACATCCGCGACGAAAACCCCCACTCGTTGTCATACCACCCGGCGATGCGCACCAGCCGGCCGCCATCCACCAGCGCGGTCTGCGTGGCGTCGAACGTGCAGCTTGCCGCAACACCGTTGAAATCGGTGCTGACCAGCTTCTCCGTATTGTAGTCCAGTATGCCCTTCATCGGCCCCGCGGCCGCCGCCTTGAACAGCGCATTCACGGCGGAGACGTCGGCAGGCGGGCGGGCCAGGTTGGCGTCCAGCGACACCAGCGAGACGTTCGGCGTGGGCACGCGTATGGCGGTGCCGTCCAGCTTGCCGGCCAGTTCCGGCAGCACCAGGCCCAGCGCCTTGGCGGCCCCCGTGCTGGTCGGAATCATCGACAAGGCCGCGGCGCGGGCGCGGTGCAGGTCCTTGTGCAGGGTGTCCACGGTGCGCTGGTCGCCGGTGTAGCTGTGTATGGTCACCATGTAGCCGCGCTCGATAGTGCAGGCGTCGTGCAGCACCTTCGCCATCGGGGCCAGGCAGTTGGTGGTGCAGGAGCCGTTGCTGACGACCGTCATCTCGGGCTTGAGCGCATGCTGGTTGACGCCCATGACGATGGTGGCGTCTACCCCATCAGCCGGGGCGGAGACGAGGACGCGCCGCGCGCCGGCGGTGATCAGTGCCGAGGCCGCCTGCTTGCTGGTGAACAGGCCGGTGCACTCCATCGCCACGTCGACACCCTGGTAGGGCACCTTGGACGGATCGCGCTCGGCGGACACCTTTATCGGCCCGTAGGTGCGCCCGTTGTAGCGGATGGTGATCGCGTCGCCTTCGACGGTGACCTCACCGGGGAAGCGGCCGTGCACGCTGTCGTAGCGGAACAGATGCGCGTTGGCCTCCACGCTGCCGAGGTCGTTGATCGCGACGGGTTCGACGTCCGTGCGGCCGCTCTGCACCATGGCGCGCAGTACCAGCCGGCCGATGCGGCCGAACCCATTTATCGCGACTTTGACTGCCATCTGACGCCTGTCTCCGTTCCTGTCTTGCCAATTCGTTTGCAATATCCGGCTCCTAGCGTGCCAGGGGCCACTCTGTTCCCCGGTAATCTAGAAAGCGCCCGCCGCTGTCTAGACCGATACGCAGAATGCCAGATGCCGCATTACCGCATCGGTCAGCCGTGCGGCGCTTTCCGGCGGTGCCAGCACCAGTCCGCGGTCGCCGACCCAGCGGTCCCAGCCGAAGCCGCCACCGGTCGCGATCGCCACGCGCGGCGCCTCGCCCAGCACGTCCGCGAGCCAGCCCGCGTCCTGACGCGCGAACAGGTGCCAGCACGGCAGGGAGATGACGGCGGTCCGGATGCCGCAGCGGATGAGCAGCAGGCGTGCCTGGAGCGCCAATTCCAGCTCTGGGCCGCTGGCGACCAGGGTTGCATCACGTGGGCCGGGTGCCGGCGCCGCGATGTAGCCGCCACGGGCGGAGCGCGCGCGGGCCGGTTTTTCGGCGAGCAGCGGCCGCGGCAGGTTGCTGACGAGCAGGACAGCGGGGCCGCCGGCGTGCCGAATGGCGAGTTCCAGGCACTCCAGCGACTCCGAGGCGTCTGCCGGCCGGAATACCAGCAGGTTCGGGACGGCGTGCAGCGCGGCTTCCAGGCCGGGCGGCTGACGATCCGCCTCCACCAAGATCTGCACCAGGCGCGCGCCGGCGAGGGCTGCGTGACGCAAGGCGGAAAGCAGGGCGTCGAACGCGTCCATGCGATGCGCGGCGATCGGGATCAGGCCGCCATGCGACCCGGCACCATACAGCGCGGCCCCGGCCCCCGCCGTCCAATGCCCGGCCGCGGCGCGCGACGCTGCGGGAAGCTCCGCCTGGACGGCCGGCACCGGCCAGCCGGCGGACCCGGGCAGCGCCGCCAGCTCCGGCAGCCCGGCGGCCAGAGCGGTCGTGGCACGCATCAGCGCAGACTCCGTGGCGATCCTGGTCTGGCCGGTGGGTAGAAGCGGGCCGGGTTCGCATAGCGGCGCGTGCCATCCCCCTTGCAGGCGGCCGGACTGCGCGGCGTCGAAATCCTGCCGGCTGCCGTGACGGGCCAGGCGCTTCAGCCAGGCGCGCCGGACACCGGCAGAGCGCCGCCCGGCCGCCTCCCAAGCGAGCCCGGCCTCGATTTCGGCCTCGAGTGTTTCCGCGGCACCGGTGCACAGAATCAGCGTGGGCTTGAGCGAACGCAGCGCCGCCGACAGGCAAGAGGCTATCGCCGCCGCATCGCCGGCGCCGGCGCGTCGTACGGCCCAGCCCGCGGCGGTGAAGCCGGCGGTGCCGGGCGGCTGCTCCTCCATCAACCCGGCGATCACGGTCAGCCGCCCCAGCCGCCAAGCGCCGGCAAGCGAGGCGGCTTCCTGGACAGGCCCCGTGGCGAGCGTATCGCCCGGGCACAGCACCCATGTCCTGTGGTCGACCAGCGAGCGGCCGAACCTTGCGGCTACCAGGCGCTCGGCCAGGGCCATGCCCACACCGCACCCGACAGCCAGGCCGTGCACGGCGCCGAGCCCTTCCGTGCGCGCCAGTCCCGACAGCGTGCCGGCCAGGCCCGAGAGGGCCGGATCAATGACGAGGCGGTCGCGGTCCGGCCAGAGCGGGTCGGCCGAGTCGTAGCGCAAATGGCGGCCGGCGAGCTGGGCGGTGGCAAGGCAGAGCGCCCCGGCCGAATCGCCGACGCCGCGCTGCAGGCTTGCGGTCAGCAGGCGGAGCTGTCGGGCCCTGGGAAGCCCGGCCTCTGCATCCTGCGGAACATCGGTCTGGTTCGGCATGGGCCATCTGTTGCAGCGGCCTGGCAGGTCTGCAACGTTCGCCGCCATGTCAGCCCGCCAGATCGCCGCCTGCTTCTGCCTCGCCCTGTCGGTAGCCGGCTGCCACCTGGTGGACCAGCGTGATTTCGACGCCAATGCCGGGCAGCCCCCGAAGCCGCGCGCATTGCCGCCCGGGCCGCCGCCGCCGCCCGCGCTGGTGACCATACGCTACACGACGCCGGAGCCGCAGTATCGCGACGCGCTGGCCGCCCTGGTGACGAGGGCGCTGGCCCGCAAACGGGACGTGCTGTTCACCGTGACCAGCGTGGTGCCCGCCTCCGCCTCGCCGGAGGAAGCCGCCGCCTCGGGGCGGGAGGTGGCACAGGCGATCGTGGATGACGGGGCGGAGGCCGGCCAGGTGGAGCAGGCGGTGCGGCTGGATCCCGGCGTCACGGTGAAGGAGGTGCGGGTCAACGTGCACTAACGGCCAAGCCGCTCTGCAAGAGAAGGCAAAAGTAGAAAGCAAGCAGTCCTTTCATGAAAGAAGAACCACAAAACTTCGCCCGTGCGGGTGCGCCCCGCTTGCGCGCGCGCTTCAACGTTCCCGCGACAGCGGAGCAAAAGCTTTTTGCTTCTTTTTCTCGAAAAAGAAGGCCTTGCTTGCCTGATCCCGGACAAAAAACCCTTCCGTCTGTTCATGCGCCGGACTCACCGCCGCAACGCACCCAAACCCAGTGTGCGCGCGTTAGCGCCACATCACTTCGGAGGTCACCTGACGATGAGACTTCACCAGACTGCAGCCGGGGCGCTGGCGCTGCTGGCCGCTGCCGGCGTGGCGTTGCCCGCCGCCGCCCAGCCCGCCATTCCGCCGCCCGAGGCAGAAGCCGGCCCGCCGCCCCCGCCGCCTGGACCCGCCGCCGGCTTCGTTCTGGAGCCCGGACACTGGCAGTGGCGGCCGCGGCTGGCCCGCTACGTGTGGGTGCCGCGCCACTGGATTGCGACCCGGCCCGGCTACGTGCATTTCGTGCCGGGCCATTGGGCTGGCGGCGTATGGGTCGGCCCGCATTGGGGCGGCTGAGCGGCGCCTAGCCTTTGCTGAGACGGGGTTCGGACCGGCACCGCTGGCTGGCGGTGGCCGGCGCCCTCGCCTGTGTGGCCGCCCTTGTGGTGGCGCGCGGGTCGGAGGTTCTGCTCGGGCTGATACCCTGCGCGTTCTGCCTGCTGGAGCGCTGGCCGTATTACGTCGGCACAGGGCTAGGGGTGGTGGCGGCACTGCTGCCCAGGGCGCCGGGCCGCCTCGTGCTGTGGCTGCTTGCCGCGACGCTGCTGGGCGGTGCCGGCCTGTCCTTCGTCCATGTGGGCGTGGAGCAGCATTGGTGGCCGGACCCGCTGCCGGAGTGCACGGCGCCGAACCTGTCCGGCCTGTCCATGGCGCAGCGCCTGGCCGCGATGCCGGCCCGCCCGGCGAAGAATTGCGAGGACCCTGACTTCCTGATCCCCGGCGTGCCGGTCTCGATGACTCAGATGGGGTTTGCCTATGCCCTGGCGATCTCGGCCGGCCTTGCCATCTCTCTGGCTGCCAGCAGGAGACAGCGCAGATGAGCCTTCCCGGAGACACGCCGGCCCGCACGCGGCTGGAGCGCATCGTGCGCGTGGACCACGCCGGCGAGTACGGCGCCCAACGCATCTACCAGGGCCAGCTCGCGGTGCTGGGCGGCGGCGACAAGGGCGACATACTGCGCCACATGCAGGCGCAGGAGCAGGTCCATCTCGACACGTTCAGGCGGCTGATCGCCGAGCGCCGGGTGCGGCCGACCGCGCTGCTGCCGCTGTGGCACATCGCCGGCTATGCGCTGGGCGCGGTCACCGCGGCTTTGGGCGAGCGCGCGGCCATGGCCTGCACCGTGGCGGTGGAGGAGGCGATCGACGAGCACTACCGCGCGCAGGTGGAGGAGTTGGGCGAGGACGAGCCCGCGCTGCGCGCGACGATCGAGACGTTCCGCGCGGAGGAGCTGGAGCACCGCGACATCGGGCTGGAGCATGAAGCGGAGCTGACGCCCGGGTATCGGGTGCTGGCCGGCGTAATCAAGGCAGGATGCAAGGTGGCGATCGCGGTGAGCGAACGGGTGTAGCATGGATGCCGGCCTGGACGACGAAACGGTCTTGGCGACATCCACCGGCAATCCGGCGCCGCACAAGAAAATCGGCCTGATCGGCGGCCTCGCCTTTCGTGCAGGCGTATTCTACTACGATGAGATCCTGCGGCTCCATTCGGCCGCGCACGAGCGGCTCGAACTCGTGCTGTGCCATGCCGATGTCGGCACCGCTCGGGAAAACCATCACGAGCCCGGATGCAGGCGAACAGGACAAAAGCTTTTTGCTTCTTTTTCTCGAAAAAGAAGGCCTTTCTTGCCTTTACACTATGTCGACTCTCAGGCCGTTCAGGCCAGAACGCGACCGGCCGCCACGGACCAAGCGTCGCTTGCTTCAGACATCCGCATAGACATGCGTCTCCGCCGCCCCGCCCGGATGCGTCACTGCGCCGAGATGCGCCGGCCCTACAAGCTGGGCAAACTTCCAGATCGCTCCGCTCTGGTAGTCCGTCCGGCGCGGCTGCCAGGCCGCCCGGCGCGTGGCCCATTCGTCCTCGCTGAGCGCCGCCTCGATCAGCCCGGCTTCCGCGTCCAGCGTGATGCGGTCGCCGTCGCGCAGCAACGCGATGGGGCCGCCGAGGGCCGCCTCCGGGCCCACATGGCCCACGCAGAAGCCGCGCGTGCCGCCGGAGAAACGGCCGTCGGTGATCAGCGCCACCTGCTCGCCCATGCCCTGGCCGTAGATGGCGGCCGTGGTGGACAGCATCTCGCGCATGCCTGGGCCGCCGCGCGGGCCCTCGTAGCGAATGACGATCACGTCGCCGGCCTTGTAGGCGCGCGCCTGGACCGCTTCGAACGCTTCCTCCTCGCTGTCGAAGCACAGGGCGGTGCCCTCGAAATGCTGGTGCTGCAGGCCGGCCACTTTCACGATGGCGCCGTCCGGTGCGAGGTTGCCGCGCAGGCCGACCACGCCGCCGGTGGGCGTGATGGCGCGGCTGACCGGATAGATCACGTCCTGGTCCTCCGGCAGCGTTACGCCCTCCAGGTTCTCCGCCAGGGTGCGGCCGGTCACCGTCAGGCAATCGCCGTGCAGCAGGCCGGCGTCTAACAAGGCGCGCAGGATCACCGGGATGCCGCCCACGCGGTGCACGTCCAGCGCCACGTATTTGCCGCCGGGCTTGAGGTCCGCGATGTACGGCGTGCGGCGCATGATGGCGGCCACGTCGTCCATGGTGAACACGATGCCGGCCTCGTGCGCCATCGCCGGCAGATGGAGCGCGGCGTTGGTGGAGCCGCCGGTCGCACCCACGCAGACCGCGGCGTTCTCGAAGGCGCGGCGTGTGGCGATGTCACGCGGGCGCAATCCGCTGGCGACCAGGTTCATCACCGTGCGGCCGGACTCCACCGCCCAGGCGTCGCGTTCCTCATAGGGCGCCGGCGCGCCGGCGGAGCCGGGCAGCGCCAGGCCGATCGCCTCGCTGACCATGGCCATGGTGTTGGCGGTGAACTGGCCGCCGCAGGCGCCGGCGGACGGGCAGGCCACGCATTCCAGCTCGTGCAGGTCGGCGTCGCTCATGTTGCCGGCGGCGTGCTGGCCAACCGCCTCGAACACGTCCACCACGGTGACGTCACGGTCTTGGAAGCGGCCGGGCAGGATGGAGCCGCCATACATGAACACGCTGGGCACGTTCAGGCGCAGCATCGCCATCATCATGCCGGGCAGGCTCTTGTCGCAGCCGGCCAGCCCCACCAGCGCGTCATAGGCGTGGCCGCGCATGGTCAGCTCCACGGAGTCCGCTATCACGTCGCGCGACACCAGCGAGCTCTTCATCCCCTGGTGGCCCATGGCGATGCCGTCGGTGACCGTTATGGTGGTGAACTCGCGCGGCGTGCCGCCGGCCTCACTTACGCCGCGCTTGACCGATTGCGCCTGGCGGGACAGCGCGATGTTGCAGGGGGCCGCCTCGTTCCAGCAGGTGGCCACGCCCACAAAAGGCTGGGCGATCTCGGCCTCCGACAGGCCCATCGCGTGATAGTAGCTGCGGTGGGGGGCGCGGCCCGGGCCTACGGTCACGTGACGGGACGGGAGACGGGACTTGTCCCAGGTCTTATCGTTCAATGCGGGATCTCTCGGGCAAGGTAAGAAGCCAAGCAAGGCCTGCTTTTTCGGCAAAAAGCAAAGTTTCGCCACCGGGGCCGGTTCAGGCGGACATGAGGCTAGCCTGGCCCGGGGCGCACGCAAAGGAGGGTGGCGCGAACCAGCCTTGCGTAAGGCTCTTTCGTTCCGGTTAAGTATCTAGTAGGCTGGTCGCCACACGCTGAAGAGGTTGACATGCGCCCACTGGCAATCGCCGTATCGCTGGCCTGCATAGCGGGGTTACCCGCCAGCGCGGCTCCCGTCTGCCCGATCTACACGCCGTCCGGTCCGGTCACGGTCACCCATGACAACCAGGTGATCAGTGCCCTGGATATCACCTCGACGGACGGGCCGGGCATCACGGTATCGGGGTTTTCCGGTGTGGTGATCGACCATGTCACCATACACCATAATGGCGGGCCCGGCATCGCGGTGGCCTCCGCGCCCGGGCTGACGATACGCAACGCGGACATCGTGTTCGACGGCGCGCCCGCTGCCGGCGCGAACCCGTCCGCCGGCGACAACAACATCGACTGCCTGAGTTCGCCCGGCCTGACCGTGCGAAACGTCAGGCTCACACGCGGATCGTCCGGCATCTACCTCAACCGGTGCAGCGGCAGCACGCTGTCCTTCGTCGAGGGGCATGACCAGCGTGGCCCGTTCCCGCGTGGCCAGCTGGTGCAGTGGGACAACGCGGATCACGGCACGCTGTCGAATTTCTCCGACGAGAACTCGCTTGCGTATTCCTGGACGGAAGACAACGTCAACGTCTATCAGAGCCAGTATGTGACAATCCGGAACGGCCTGGTCGACACCAACAACTCGCCGTCCGGCGACGGCGTGATTGCGGACAACCTCAGCGGGCATGTGCTGGTGCAGAACGTGGACGCCGTGCACCAGAGCAATGGATGTTTCGGCATCTATGGCGGCGGCGAGCACGACGTGACGTTTCAGCACACGCGCTGTGCCGACACGGTATGCACCCTGCCCCGCGGTGCACCGCTGTCCGGCAGCCTGGCCTGGGCGGTGGACCCCGCGGCGATCGCGGGCGACCTCAACATCGAGTCCTCGCGTTACGAAAACCTTTGCAATCCGTCAAACATCGTCTGGGACGCGAGCCGACTGACCATACGTCAGATCACCGCGGCGCCATTCACGCCGCGTGCGCCGCTGCGGGTGAAGCTCTGCAAATATGCGTATTGAAATATAGCAGTGTATTTCAGGAAGTAGGCGTATGACCGCATTTGGGAATCAATTAAGGCGCACCCGGGCGCATCCTGATTAGCCGGCTGCTTCAAAGGCGGGAAAGCAAAAGTTTTTTGTCTTTTTTTTCAAAAAAGGACTGCTTGCCTTACTTCCCTTCTCATCGACCAAGTCTCCGGTCCGCCCCTGGCGCGCCAGCTATGAGTCACCCTAAATCCGAATGTCCGGTAATAGCCGACATTACGCGGCGTAGCCGTTTCCAGATAGGCGGGCACGCCGTCCGCGTCCGCGCGCCGTAACCCGGCGCGTATTGCGGCACTGCCGTGGCCACGGCCTTGCTGCGCCGGATTGCAGCCGGCAACGTGAAGATACCAGTGCGGCTCCGCCGGATGGTTGGCGTTGCTGGCCAGGCTGAACGCCAAGGCGCGCGGCACGGCAGGGCCGAGAGCCGCGAGCCAAAGGCGGGCGTAGAGCAGCGTGTGCCACCATGGTTCATAAGGTGAGCCCGGTGCACGCCAGAGCGTGGCGGCCTCGCCGCCCGGGCTGGTGAGGCAGGCACCGTGCGCCACGTCGCTCTTGTGAAGTATGCTGAACAGCGCGGGCAGGCATCGCCTGCGGGCGTCCAGGTCCGGCAGGATGAAGGCCATTACCGGATCGTCCTGGAAAGCCGCGGCCAGCAGCCTGGCTGTGGCCTCCCGGCTTTGCGTGACAGGGCGAGTTGCCAGCTGCAGCATGGAACCTCCTCGACGCAGGAAAGCGCTTCGCTGCCGGCGGTTTCCGCTGGCTCGAGTGGTTCGGACGAACGCGAGCGAAGCCTTGTCCGAGACCCAGGCTGCTTCGGCACCGGACTGCTGCAGACGCCGGTTTCCGCTTGTTGTTGCAGAGAGGAGGACGGTTCTTCCGACCTCCAGCGGACATCAATCCTCGCCGAACAGCTTTCCTGCAGGTACAGGGGCGAGACGGATCAGGCGTGAGTCCGCCACCGCCGCCTGACGGTGCTTCACCGCTTCGCGGTAGGCAGGGTCGCGCAGCATTTCCGCGAACGCCGCGGCACTCGGATATTCCGCAATGAACACGGCGTCCCAACGCTCGCCCGGCGGACCGATCAGCGTCAGTTCGAAGCGGCCGAGCCAGATCTGCCGGCCGCCCACCCGTGCGAATACCGGCCCGCTGGCCTTGGCATAGGCCCGATAGGCTTCCTGGCCGGTGGCCTGCTTGCCGTCGGGATAGGCAGCCTCGTCGCGAAAGCGCACCAGGTTCAGCATCTGCAGCGGGCCGCTTCGCCCGATCGCCTGAAAGGCCGCGAACTGCTCGCGCGTCGGGTCGATATGTCCGTGCATGTCCGGTCCTTCGGGCATTTGCCGCTACGCCGGCTTGCGTTCGGGTGGCTCGGTTTCGTACGCGAGTATGCGGTCCAGCAGGGCGCCGCCCAGCGGTTTCGGGCGGCGGGTCAGCCGGTCAGCGACGACGTAGGTGGCCTGGCCGTCGAAGAGAGCAGCGTCGTCACGACGGATTTCGAAGTGGAGGCGCAGGCTGGTGGTGCCGAGATAGGCGGTGCGCAGGGCGATGTCGAGCAGGTCGTCGTAGCGCGCCGCGTCCAGGAAGCGCTGGCTGGCGGCGACCATGAACACGTCGGTCCCCTCCGCCGTCAGGCCGTCCGGGTAGGCCAGGCCGATATCGCGCCAGTATTCCGTCAGCGCCACGTCGATATAGGCCATGTAATGCGGGTTGAAGACGATGCCCTGCATGTCGCATTCGCCCCAGCGGACGCGCAGGCGATGGGTGAAGCGGTGCGGGCCGGCCATGCGGCACCTGTATCAGCCCGCCCTGCCCGGGTAAAACGGGCAGCGTGTCGCCGCGTCAGGCCGCCGCGCCGTGGCGGGCCTCTACCGCTCTCTCGATGAAGGGGAAGATCTCCGCATCCGTCGTAATGCGCTCGAAAGCCGGCCGGGCGAAGTAGAAGCCCTGGATGTAACGGACGCCCACGGCGCGCAAGGCCGCGACTTCGGCCGCCCGCTCCGCACCCTCCACCACCAGCTTGACCCCGATCTCGGCCGCCAGAACCACCATGTTGCGCACGATCGCCAGCCGTGTCTGGTCCCGGTCACAATCGCGCACCACGGCGCGGTCCAGCTTCACGATATCCGGCCGCAGATCGGCCAGGCGGGTGAGGCCGGAATGCGCCGTGCCGAAATCGTCCAGGGCGATCTTGAAGCCCTGCTTCCGGTATTCGGTGATTATACGCAGCAGGTGGGCGGTGTCGGCCACATCCTCGGTCTCGACGATCTCGAACGTCAGGCGGTGTGGATCGAACCCGGTGCGCGCGGCAGCATCCAGCGTTGCACGTATGCAAGCGCGCGGCTCATAGACCGCGTTCGGCAGGAAGTTGATGCTGAGCTGCCGGTCCATGCCCAGCCTGGCAGCCAGTTCGATGGCGCGTACACGGCAGGCCTGATCGAAGGCGTATAGATTGTCAGCGTTGACTTGGGACAGGATGGAGCCTGCGGTTTGATCGTCCGGGCCACGTACCAGCGCCTCGTATGCGTCGATACGGAAATCCTGCACGTCGACCATCGGCTGGAAGGCCATGGTGAACGGAGGCAGTGACACCGAGCCGCGGCAGCCCTTGCAGCCCGAACGCTCGCTTTCCATGCTTTTTGCCCGTGGGTGTTTCGCCCATGGACTATAGGTGGGTCAGCATAAAGAAGCGTTAAGGCAGGCCGTGTTTTCCTGCCGATAGGCGCGGCGCCCGTCAGGCGGCTTCGCGTTCCTTCTCGCTGCCGTCGCCGAACAGGAAGTCGATGTCGCCGGCGTCCAGGCTGCCCAGATCGCCGCCTTCCTGCGCGTCGCCCTCGCCCTCGCTGAACGCCAGCGAGGCCAGCTCCGCCTTGCGGGCCTGCAGCTCGAGGATGCGCTCTTCCACCGTGTCGGCCGCGATCAGCTTGTAGACGAACACCGACTTGGTCTGACCGATGCGGTGCGCGCGGTCGGATGCCTGATCTTCCACCGCCGGGTTCCACCACGGGTCGTAATGGATCACCGTGTCCGCCGATGTCAGGTTCAGGCCGCGCCCGCCGGCCTTCAGACTGATCAGGAACAGCGGCACCTCGCCGGCCTCGAAGCTGCGCACCGGCTCGCCGCGGTCCATGGTGTCACCGCGCAGTTCGACGAAGGCGATGTCCGCCTCGCGCAGGCGCGGCTTGATCAGGTCCAGCATGGAGGTGAACTGGCTGAACAGCAGGATGCGCCGGCCTTCGGGGATCATCTCCGAGATCATCTCCAGCAGGTCGTCGAGCTTGCTGGAACTCTCGATCTCGCGCGCCGAGCGCAATTTAACCAGACGCGGGTCGCAGCAGGCCTGGCGCAATTTCAGCAGCGCGTCCAGCACCACGATGCGGCTTTGCGCCAGGCTGCGCTCGGCCACCTGTTCGCGCACCTTCTCGTACATGGTCACGCGTATCGTCTCGTACAGCTCGCGCTGATCGGGCGCCAGCGTGATGCGGCGCAGGATGGTGTGCTTCGGCGGCAGCTCGGTGGCCACGTCGCTCTTCTTGCGCCGCATGATGAACGGCTTGATGCGGCGCACGAGCTGGACGCGCCTGAGCTGGTCGCCGTTCTTCTCGATCGGCGTGCGGAAGCGCTTGGCAAAGCCGCGCCGGTCGCCAAGCAGGCCGGGCATCAGGAAGGCGAACTGGGACCACAGCTCCTCGAGGTTGTTTTCGATAGGGGTGCCGGACAGGCAGATGCGCTGGCGCGCATCAAGTTGGCAGACCGCCTTGGTGGCCTTGGCGTCCGGCGTCTTGATCGCCTGCGCCTCGTCGAGAACGATGATGTGCCAGTCGCGCTCCTTCATCTCCAGCACGTCACGCGTCAGCACCGTGTAGGTGGTCACCACCACGTCGTAGCGGTCCAGCGTGTCACGCTTGCGGTGGCGGTCCAGTCCGTGCAGCACCACCACGCGCAGGCCGGGGGCGAATTTGGCCAGCTCGGACGTCCAGTTGGCGATCAGGCTGGTGGGCACCACGATAAGCGCCGGGTGCTTCATGCGGCCGCTGGCGTGTTCCACGGTGATGTGGGCGATGGTCTGGGCGGTCTTGCCCAAGCCCATGTCGTCGGCCAGGAAGGCGCCGAGCTGGCTCGCCATCAGATGCTGCAGCCAGTCCACGCCCTGGGTCTGGTACGGGCGCAGGTCGCCGTGGAATTCCGGCGGCACCGGCGTGTGCGGTATCTCCGTCTCGCCGCGGAAGCGCTCGGTGTAGGCGTGTATCCGGCCGGCATCCTGCCAGCGCGTCAGCAGAAGCTGCTCCAGCTCCACCACGGTCGCCGCCTCGGCGTCCGGCAGCACGATCGTGTCCTCGCGTATCTCGGCGGCCTCGATCAGGTCGCCCATGATCGCCAGCATGCGGCGTATGCGCTCGGCTGGCAGCTTCACCACCCGGCCGTCTTCCAGCGTGGTGATCAGGTCGGGGCCCACAACCTGGGCCGCATCCATGCCGCCGCGGGCCAGCAGGTTGGAGAGCACCGGCAGCAGCGGGATCCGGACGCCGTCGATCTCGATGCCGAAATCCAGCGAGAAATTGCCGGGCGTCTCGGCGCTGACCGCCACGTCGCGAATCTTGAGGTCCCACTCGCCCACGCGCTCCACCATGCGGGGGCCGAAATCGCGGTCGATCATGCTGCGGAAGCCCAGCGACTCCAAAGCCGGCACGCGTTCGGCCACGAAATGGTGCCAGCGCTCGCCGGCATCCTGGCCGCGATAGACGAACACCCGCCGGCCGCGTGCGGAGCGGCCGTCGCCGACCCGCATCATGGTGAAGCCGTCCTGTCGAAGCGATTCCACCGCGGCGGCCTCCGCCTCCACGTTGCGGCGAACGAAGCTTGGGCCGCCCGGCCCGTCCACGCGCACGAATTGGCGCTCGTCGTCGCCGTCGCTCAGCGTGCCGCCATAGTCGAAATCCAGGATCAGCGCGTCCATCAGCACCAGCCGGCCGAAATCGTCCGGCGCGCGCATGCGCTGCATGCGCATCACCGGCGTCACCGGCCGTTCCACGATGGCGCGCTCGCTTTCGGTGGCTACCAGGGTGGAGACGCCGCGCTGGCGGCCCAGGCGTGGCCGTATGGTGATGGGCGGCGGCGGGGCGGGGCGCTTCTGCCGCAGCTTGACGCGGCCGACGGCGCCGGTGGCAGCGTCCACGTACCAGGGTCCGGTGTCACCCAGAAGGGTGGCCGAGCGGGCCGGCAGGCGCGGCGGCGAGTCGGCTTCGAACACGCGCTCCTCGCCGTGCACCAGCTTCTTGCCGGTGGCCGCCCAGCGGGCGTTCTCCACCCGCAGCAGGGCGGCCACCAGCGGCGCCACCGAGGGGGCCGGCACGCCGGTGCGCACCGTCTCACTGCCGCCCAGCAGGTGGGCCAGGGCCAATGCCGCCTCGCTGGCGGTGCCCTCGCGCAGGATGCGGGCGGGGTTGGTGGGTTCGATGCGGGCGGTGCGTTCGCCTACCAGGCTGAAGCTGACGAAGCAGGAATCGGGCGGCATGCCGGCTTCCAGGTTGACCAGCAGCCGCTGCTTCTCCGGCGCTGGCGCCTCCGTCATGCGTTCCAGGAAGGTCGCCTGTTCGGCCCGCCGCAGGGCCGGGAAGCGGTCCAGGGCCGCAAAGGCGGTGGCGGCCAGATGCGGGCAGTTCACCAGGCGGCAGGTGCAGCGGTTCTCGAACACCACACGGCGGCTCATGGCCACCGGCGTCATGCGCGCGGTGCGGCGGACCCCCTTGTCCTCGACGGTGCCGATGATGGTCTCACCGTCCAGCTTCACTTCCACGGCGCCGATCAGCACCAGGCTGCGGCCGCGGGTCAGCGCGCGGACTTCGAAGATGCGGCCGAGATCTTCCGAGGAGAACGGGACGGGCAAATGCGTCGGCTCTGTGTGCAGTGGGCCGGGTGTTCTGACGCGCTGGGGGGGATACTGCAACTGCGAAGGAAGAAAGGAAGGCCTTCTTTTTTGAAAAAAGAAGCAAAAAACTTTTGCTCCCTGTCGGCGAGTACCCAGGGAGGTCCGCGACAGCGGAGTCAAAAGTTTTTTGCTTCTTTTTTCAAAAAAGAAGGCCTTCCTTCCTTTCTTGTGCACCGCACTCTAAACCCGCCCCCATGAGCCTCCTCACCGTCCAAGGCGTCACCCTGCGCATGGGCGGCCGCACCCTGCTCGAAGGCGCCGACCTCACCGTCGATGCCGGCCGCCGCATCGGACTGGTCGGCCGCAATGGCGCCGGCAAGTCCACGCTGCTGCGCGCCATCTCCGGAGACCTCGCGGTGGACGGCGGCAACATCGCCCTGTCCAGCCGCGCCCGCATGGCGCAGGTCAAGCAGACCGCACCGTCCGGCCCGCAATCCCTGCTGGACACCGTGCTGCAGGGCGACCAGGAGCGCCTGGCGCTGCTGGCCGAAGCCGAGGAAGCCGAGCGCGGCCACATCCCGGCGGACCGCGTGGCCGCTATCTGGGAGCGGCTGGGCGCCATCGACGCCGATTCCGCGCCTGCCCGGGCTGCCACCATCCTGGCCGGCCTGGGCTTCGATGCGGAGGCGCAGGCCCGCCCGGTGGACAGCTTCTCCGGCGGCTGGCGCATGCGCGTGGCGCTGGCCACCGTGCTGTTCAGCAACCCGGACCTGCTGCTGCTGGACGAGCCGACCAACCACCTGGACCTGGAGGCCACGCTGTGGCTGGAAGCCTGGCTGGCGAAGTTCGCCGGCGCCGCTTTGGTGGTGAGCCACGATCAGGGGCTGCTGAACCGCTGCGTGCAGGCGATCGCCCATCTGGACCAGCGGCGCCTGAACGTGACGCCGGGCGGCTACGACGAATTCGTGCGCATACGCACCGAGCAGGCCATGCTGCAGGCCAAGGCCGCGGTGAAGATAGCCGCGCAGCGGGCGCACATGCAGGCCTTCGTGGATCGGTTCCGCGCCTCCGCCAGCAAGGCGCGCCAGGCGCAGAGCCGCATCAAGGCGCTGGAAAAGATGCCGGCGATGGAAAGCGTGATCGAGGACGCGGCCACCGTGTTCAACTTCCCCGAGCCCGCGCCGCTGGCGCCACCCATCCTCTCGCTGGACGGCGTGGCAGTGGGCTACGGCGGCGCACCGGTGCTGCGCGCGCTGGGGATGAACTTCGAGATGGGCGACCGCATCGCCCTGCTTGGCGCCAACGGCAACGGCAAATCCACCTTTGCCAAGCTGCTGGCCGGCCGGCTGGAGCCGAGCGAGGGCCGCCTGCGCCGCCCGGGCAAGTTGCGTGTCGGCTACTTCGCCCAGCACCAGGAGGCCGAGCTGGACCCGCGGGAGACGGCGCTGGACCACATGGCGCGCGCGCTGCCGCTAGCGCCTGCCACCCACCAGCGCAGCCAGCTCGCCCGTTTCGGGCTGGACCGCGACCGCGCGCTGACGCCCACCGGATCGCTGTCCGGCGGCGAACGCGCGCGCCTGTTGCTAGCGCTGGCCACGCGGGACGCGCCGCAATTGCTGATACTCGACGAGCCCACCAACCACCTGGACATCGATGCCTGTGATGCGCTGGTGCGTGCGCTGGCCGCGTTCTCCGGCGCGGTGCTGCTGATCACGCACGACCCGCATCTGGTGGAGCTGGTGGCGGACACGCTGTGGATCGTCGATGGCGGCACGGTGTCGCCTTACGAGGGCGACATGGAGGACTACCGCACGCTGCTGCTGAAGAAGAGCAAGCCGGCGAAGGGAGGTGGCGGAAACTCGCGCAAGGAGGAGCGTCGTGCCAGGGCGTTGGCGCGGCAGGCCGGGTAGAAGCCAAGCTCCTGTCGCCGCTCCGCCGCAAAACCGCCCCTGCAGTTACGCCGACGCGAGCGAGCAGAAGGTTTTCGGTTCTTTCTCCTCAAAAAGGACTGCTTGCTTTCGTGCTGCTATCCGAACGCACACTGTGTAATGTTCGCAACCCTCCTGACCGCCCTGCAGGCCCTGCAAGTCGCTTTCCTATGGCTGCACGACTGGGTGCCGCTCGGGCGCCTGAACAACATCGCCGCCATACGCGGCCAGAACACCGTCGGTGCGCTTGTCATCACCACCATGGTGCAGAGCCTGCCGTTCACCATCGGCCTGGCGGCCAGCCTTGCCCACCTGCACACCGGCTTTCCGCACTGGCTGCTGATGTGGCTCTGGGTCAGCTACGGCATCCTGTTCGCCGGCGAGCTTCGCGCCTGGTGGGTGCCCTATCTGCTGCGGCCCGAACCAGCCCGTGCCATGCGCTACCGGGCCATGTTCGGCGGCACGCACGCTTTCCTGCCGGAACGCCACGGCATCGTTCCCAACACGCTGCACACGCTGCTGCACGCCGCGACCCTGGGCACGCTACTGGTGCTGGCGGCGGGATGACGCCGGGCGTCTGCCGGCTGCAGCGTCGCGGGTCAGCCCGGCTGGCCGGGAATATCGAACCTGTTCACAACCTGATGTCCCACCCGACCGGCCAGATGCGCGGCGCGTAGCCGCGCTCCGCACGCATCCTCGCCACCTCCTCCCGCCAGGCTGGTCCCTGGGCAAATACCGGATCCTGGGGCCGCCAGGTCTGCCAGACGGCAACAACCAGCAGCCAGGCGAGGACGATTTTGGCGCCATGTGCCACCCAGCGATTGGCCACCGTGCACAGGGAGGCCCCCGCGAGGGCGAACAGCATGGAGGGCGCAAAGGCGTAACGCTGGCTGGCTATCACGTTGATCAGCTCGATGCCGCCGCCCACGGCGCCGTCATAGGACAGAATCGCGAGCGCGATGCCGGAGCCGGCCAGATAGAAGGCCGCCGCACGCCGGCCGAGCGCCACGCCCAGCAGCAGGAGAGCGGCCACGCTCGCGGCGGCGATGACGGGGCCGAACGGGACGTGGCCCGCGTGCACGGTGGCGTACCAGGACGGGACCATGCCCAGGGCCGCGTCCTCGCCGAGGAACGGCACGGCGAGGTGCTTTGCCGCGAGAATGCAGGCCATGGTCGTGGGCCCGACGAGCCTGCCGCGCCCGTGCACGGGCGCCATCGCCATGATCGCCAGTTGCGGCAATGTGCCGGCCAGGACGCAGGCGGCCTGCATCATCCGCGCGCGCTGGCGGTCCAGCCAGGCGCGCAGCACGAATAGCGGCACCAGCGCGATGGTGATCGGGCCGCAAAGCGGTGCGAAGAACAGCAAGGCGCATCGCAGGCGTCCGGACCACCGGGCGGGCGCGTCCAGCGCCAGGCACAACGCAGCCGCCAATGCGATGTGGAACTGGCTGTTGGCGGTGTTCAGCCAGACCTCGTCGCAGAGCGGCGGCATGGCTAACAGCAGAACGCAAGCGAAGACGGCCGGCGCCGGCCGCAGCCAGCTATCCCGGGCGGTGACCAGGACCAGTATGGGCAGGCATTGCGCCAGCAGGGCCAGGGCTGCCGTCACATGCGGTGCGACTTCCAGTCCCGCGCCATGGCGCGCCAGCAGCGCGCTCAGATTGGCATACAGGCTGAGGTAGCCGTTCTCCGGACGCAGGAGCACCCGCCACCAGGGCATGGCCCACGCGTTGCGGAAATAGAGTCTGCCTTCTTCCGCCCAGAACCTGCCATGCACGGTGACCTCCGGCAGCCGCAGCAGCACCAGAACGATGAAGGCGAGCAGCGCGCCCGCGCGCACGGCAATCGCACGGCGGGGCCACGCGGCCGGACCTGCGGCGTCCTCGGTCTGACTGGGCGCACGCACGGTATGATACCCTCCGCCGCCCGAAGGAGCGCGCACGTCGTGTAGGCGAAGACGTCCTTGCGTCGGGAATACGAATTCGTGAGAAGGCGCTTTCCCGCCCGGGACAGGGCGCGCCGCACCTGTTATCTTTCCGCCATGCCCGCCACCACCCGGCCGCAGGCGCGTGCCGCCCACATCGTCGCCGCCGGGTTCGGCGCCGGCGCCGCGCCGCGCGCGCCTGGCACAGCGGGCTCGCTCGTCGGCCTGGCTCTGGGCGGAGCGCTGTTAGACGCCTCGCCTGCCCTGCTGTTCGCCGCGGTCCTGCTTGCCACCTATGGCGGGCTGTGGGCCATTTCGGCCGCCACCGGCCTGCCGTGGCGGGCCACCCAGGACGCGGCCACCCACGCGGACCCGGGCTGGATCGTCATCGACGAGGTCGCGGGCCAGATGTTGGCGCTGATGGCGCTGCACCGCCCCAGCCTGCCCGGCCTGCTCGCCGCTTTCGCCCTGTTCCGCCTGTTCGACATCGCCAAGCCCGGCCCGATCGGCTGGGCGGACCGCCAGGGCGGGGCGGCCGGCATCATGGCGGACGACCTGCTGGCCGGCTTCGCCAGCGCACTCTGCCTGCTGCTTCTGCAAGCCGTGCTGGGCCACATGCTGTGAAGCACCGGCCCCCGCCCGGCTGGACGCCACAGCCCGGCCGAACTGCCCCGGTCGCCATCATCGCGGCGCAGGCCGCAACCAGGCTGCCGGACTTCCTGGCGCTGCGCCATGAGAGGATGCGCGCGACGGCGTTCACCTTCTTCCGTGGCGCGGCTGCGGTAATGGCCGCCGACCTGGGCACGCTGCCCACCGAGGCGCCGGTGGTCCAGCTCTGCGGTGACGCCCACCTCGCCAATTTCGGCACCTACGCCTCGCCTGAGGGCAATCCGGTGTTCGACGTGAACGATTTCGATGAGACCTTCCCCGGTCCGTTCGACTGGGACATGAAGCGCCTGGCCACCAGCCTGGTCCTGGCAGGGCGGGACCACGGGCTGCCCCCCAAGCAGTGCCGCGCGCTGGCGGCCCGCGCTGCCCGGCACTATCACCGCCACCTGCGCCACCTGGCGCGGCTGGCACCCCTGGAAGCCTGGCACAGCACCATAGATCTGCGCGCGGCCGTGCACGCCGTGCCGGGCCACAAGCTGCGGCGCCGGCTGGAACGCCGCCTGCGCGCCGCCACCGAAGCCAGCCTGGACCATTACGACCTGGTGGGCAGCGACGGCGCCCAGGCCCACATACGCGACCAGGGCGAAACCCGGCACGTGGCCGCCCATGCCGCGACGATCGATGCGGCCTTCGCCGCCTGGCCCGCCACGCTGCAGCCGCAATACGCCGACCTCGCCGGCCGCTACCGCCTGGTGGACCGGGCCTTCAAGGTGGTGGGGATAGGCTCGGTCGGCACGTTCTGCGCCATCGGCCTGTTCACCTCCGCAGACGGCGCACCGCTGCTGCTGCAGCTCAAGGAAGCCCAGCCCTCGGTGCTGGCCGGGCCGCTCGGCGCGCCGCCGCGCACCTGTCAGGGCGAGCGCGTGGTCACCGGGCAGCGCCGCCTGCAGGCGCAGAGCGACATCTTCCTGGGCTGGACTCCGCAGCCGATCGACGGCCGTGACTTCTACGTGCGCCGCCTGAAGGACAGCCGGCTGGCACGCATAGGCGCCACGCTGGAAGCCGACCAGTTGCCCTTTGCCGCCGCGCTGTGCGGCCGCACGCTCGCCCGCGCGCATGGCCGCGCCGGGGACGCGGCGCGCCTGGCGGCCGCGATCGGGCCGGACGACGAGGACGGTGCGTTCGCGTACGCCACCGCCGAATTCGCCACTGCCTATGCTGACCAGACCGAGTTCGACCACGCCGCCTTTTGCCGGGCGCTGGACAGCGGCGCGCTGGCCGCGCCGGTGGCGGCCTGATGCTCCCCGCCGGCACGCTCATCCGCAGCGGAGATGTGTTGCAGGCCCTGCGGCAGCGTGGCTGGACGCTCGCCACGGCGGAGAGCTGCACGGGCGGCCTGATCGCCGCCGCCCTGACCCATGTCGCCGGCTCCTCGGACGTGGTGGATTGCGGCCTCGTGACCTATTCGAACGAGGCGAAGACGCGCCTGCTCGGAGTGGATTCCGCCCTCATCGCGGCGCATGGCGCGGTCAGCCGGGCAGTGGCCGCCGCGATGGCGGAAGGCGCGCTCGCCCGTTCCGGCGCGGCGATTGCCATAAGCGTCACGGGTATCGCGGGGCCCGGCGGCGGCACGGCGGAAAAACCGGTGGGGCTCGTCTGGTTCGGCTGCGCGTGCCGGGGCGCGTCCACCGTGACCGTGCACGAGGTGTTTGCGGGCGAGCGGGGCGATATACGTGCGGCCGCCGTGGCGCGCGGATTCGAGCTGCTGCTGGAGAGAGCACAGGAGGCGTAGCAGGAAGCGGCATGCGCTGCGGCGAACGTAACAGCACGTATGAAGCGTTTTGTTACTCTTTCTTGGAAAGAAAGGCCTTTTGGGTTTCGCCGCGGGCGAGGCGCAGGCGCCGCCCCAACGCCTTCCCTTTCGCTGCACGAAATCGTCAGGGAACCCTTAAAGATTCATCATCTTTCCGCTTGCCCCCGCGCGCGGTTCCATCCGAGGATGCAACTGCGTGTAGGGACGCCTCGATGTTCAGCTTGCCGCTTTCCATTTCCCCGCAACCTCAGCCGAAATCACGCGGCCGCCAAGCCGAACCGAAAACTTCCAGCCCCGGCCTGCCACCAGCCGCAGCGCGCGTCGTTGCAGCTTCAGGCCAGCGGCGCTGGACCGTTGTGGTGCCGCGCCGCCTGACCGCCCGCGCCGTGCAGGCGCTGGCCGATGCGGAAGCCGCCCAATCGGCCCAGCCCGCGCCCTCGGGCCCGATACGTTACCGTCCGCAACTGACCATGTTCGGCGTGATCGCCACCGTTGCCTCCGGCCTGTATGTCTACTCCGAGAAACACGCCGCCGCCTCGCTGGACAGGGACATCGCGCATGCCTTTCAGGCGACCGCGGCGGCGCACGCGCAAAGCAGCCTGCTGCGTGCCGAATGGGCCCTGCTCAACAACCCGGACCGCCTGCACCCGCTGATCGAGCGCTACCTGTCCTTGCAGCCGATCAATGCCCCGCAGTTTGCCAAGGTTGCCGACCTGCGCACGCGCTTGCCGAAAGTGCTCTACGGCCCGCCGGCGCCAGTCACCGACGACGATGCGGTTGCCCCGCCGATCGTGACGAAGCACCTGCTTGCCATGGCGGAAGTGCCGGCACCGCCGGCCGAGCCTGCCGCCGCACCGGCCGAAACGCCGGCTGAAGACGCGGCGCAACCGACGCCCACGCCGATTGTGGCCGCGTCGGCCGAACCGCCGGCCGAGGCCGCGGAGCAGCCGGTACGCACGCCCATCGTGGCCGCGCCGGCGCAGGCGTTTCGCGTTCTGGCGCATGCCGGCGCGGTACCCGCGATCGTGGACGCCGATCCCGCGTCGGTGGACCGCACGGACAATCGGGGCGAGGCGGCGGCAGTACAGGAAGACGCGCCCAGGCCGCTGGCCGAAGCGCGGCCGGTGCATCAGTCCGCGTCGCCAGCCTGGCACCAGTTGCCGCGGCCGAGCGCGCCCGTTCTCTCGCCGCCGCCTGTGCCGCGGCTGCTTGCGCGCGTGGAGCCGCCAAAACCGCGCCTGCCCCGGCCGCCGATGCTCCTGCGGCCCGAACTGGTGCACATGCTTATGATGCAGCACCCGCTGACGACTTCGACCTGGACCACGAAGCCGCCGCTGGCCGCCGTGAAGCCGGCCCTGCCGCAGCACCATTACGAATATGGCCGCTCGGACCCGCCGCATTTCCTGGCGGCGCCGCAGGCCGCACCCGCCGCGGTGGCCGAGCCGCAGCAGCTTGCCCAGGCGCGGCCACGCGAGGTGGAGCAGCCGCGCCAGGATATGTGGACGCCGCCGCCTGTCACCTACCGGTCACCACCGGCCTACGCCTACCGGCCTTATTGGGGTGGGTATGCCAACCCTTATGGCGGCTACTATTACCAGCCGCGTCCGGTCTATCCCGGGTATCAGTAGGCGGGCGATGCCTGGGTTCTTGCTGGGAAGCCAGGAAGTTCTTTTCGAGAAGAAGAAGCAAAAAAGCTTTTGATCCGCTGCGGCGGTTTGCTGAGGCGCACGCTTCAGCAAACCGCTGCCGGCAGGGTGGATCTTCTTGCGGCTGTTCGTCTCTCGCTTTGAGCGGTCAGGCCGAGATGTAGGCTCCGATGACCTGGTCCAGCACGTCCAGCGGCACCGCGCCGGACAGCAGCCCCGCATCGTGGAACTTCTTGATGTCAAACCTGGTGCCCATCGCGGTTCTCGCCTGTTCCCGCAGGCGTAGCCAGGCGAGTTTGCCGATCATGTAGCTGCAGGCCTGGCCGGGCCACACGCAGTAACGCTCCACTTCTGTCACCGCGGCGGTGCGCTTATCGCCCAGCGCCGCCACGTAGTAATCCACCGCCTGCTCGCGGCTCCAATCCATCGCGTGCAGACCCGAATCGACGACAAGCCGCACGGCGCGGAACAAGGCCGCCTGCAACTGCCCTATCTGGCCGAGCGGATCGTTGTCATACATGCCCATTTCGACGGCAAGCTGCTCGGCATACAGCGCCCAGCCTTCCGAGTAGCCGGAGAATCCGCCCATCTTGCGTATCAGCGGAAGCCTTGCGGTTTCCTGCGCCAGCGATATCTGCAGATGGTGGCCCGGGATAGCCTCGTGATAGGTAAGCGTCGGCAACGTCCAGCGCGGCCACTCCGCGGTGTCACGCAAATTGATGTAGTAGGCGCCGGGGCGGGAGCCATCGAGCGCGCCGCGCTGGTAGTAGCCGCCCGGCGCACCGGCTTCGATCGCTTTCGGAACACGCCTGATCTGCACGGTGACTTTCGGCAGATGGTCGAAACGCTCCGGCAGCTTGCCTTGCATCACCGCCACCAGACCGTTCAGGTCGGCGATAAGCTTCTCTTTCGCCTCGTCGGTGTCGTCGTAGACGTATTTCTTGTCCGCGGCCATCGCCGCCAGTCGCTGGCCCACCGTGCCGCCGTTCATACCCTGGTGGCGCAGCAGCGTGTCGAGCTGCGCCGACAGGCTGGCCACCAGGTCCAGGCCGGTCTTGTGTATGTCGGCAGGCGAGATCGAGGCCGTCGTGTAGGTTTTCAGGCCGAGCCTGTAGAAATCAGCGCCTTTCGGCAGGCGCGCCACGCCGGCGCTGTGCACCGCGTGCGTCCGCGCCGCACGCAGCGCATCCGCCTGGCGCTGCAGCGCGGGCAGCACCTGCGCCTTGTAGCTGGCCACGACACGCACCTGCCAGTCGCCCGGCAGTTTGGCCGCCGCCGTGCGCCGCACCAGCGAGGTCACGATCGTGGCCTTCTCCGGCGGCGTAGCCAGTAGCACGCTCATCTGCTCGAGCGTCTTGTCGATGATGAAGTCCGGCGGAATCACGCCGAGCGCCGCATCGTGCTTGAAGACGGTCAGTTCCTGGTCCATCAGCGTGGCGAACGCGCCGACGCGCGCCAGGTAGTCTTCCCCATCCTTTGCTGTCTTCAGCGGGTGCTGCGTGTCCAGGAAATCCGGCACCGACTGATAGGCACCGGTGAGCTGGCTCAGCACGTAGGGCGAGCGCGCGCCGCCGGTGCCGTAGTCGAACAGGCGATTCGCCTCGTCTTCCGTGCTCAGGCTGAACAGCACCGTGTCGTAGTTCACCGCGTCCAGCCCGTGCAGGCCGGCACGGTCGATGGCGCGCAGCGCCGCCAGCCGGCGTGCGGTGTCCTTCTTGTCCTGTTCTATGGCCTCCAGCGACGCCTCGTGCAGCTGGCTGCGAAGCCCGGCCAGCGGTCCTACATCCAGACCGAGGCTGGTTGCGCGCTCTGGCACGCGCTTCAACATCTCGTCGGCAAACTGCGTGAACAGCGTGTCGAGCGGCGTGTCCGCCTGTGCCGCGCGGGCGCGCAGGAGAACCGACGCCGCGGCGGCGATCATGAGAGGACGGCGTGCGATCATTGCGTGCGCTCCTGGTAACAGAGAGTAAGCAAGGCCTTCTTTTTCGAAAAAAAGAAGCAAAAAACTTTTGCTCTCCCGCATCTGCATCAGACGGATAAACCCGGAAACACCGAAGCTGCGCAGCCTCAGGAACACAAAAGTTTTTTGCTTCTTTTTTTTCAAAAAAGAAGGCCTTTCTTCCTCAGATACGCGCCACCTTGTAACTCTCCGCCAGCGCCGCCTCGATCTCCGACGCGTGGACCCGGTCGCGCGCCTCCACCATGACTTCGAGCTGCGCGGATTGCACGCTGGGCGACGCGAACAGCCGCTGGTGCGACACCTCGATGATGTTGCCGCCCGACCTGCCGATCCGGCTGCAGATGTCGGCCAGAACACCGGGCCTGTCCGGTATCTCCATGCGCAGCCGCAACAGCCGGCCGTCGCGCAGCAGGCCGCGCAGCAGCACGTTGGCCATGATACGCACGTCGATGTTTCCACCGCAGACCGGCATCCCCACGCGCTTGCCGGTAAAGCGCGCCTGGTGCGCCAGCAATCCGGCCAGCGCCGCGGCGCCTGCTCCCTCGGCCACCACCTTGGCGCCCTCGGCCAGCAGCGATATCGCGTCTTCCACGCAGCGCTCGGACGCCACGATCACGTCGCTGACATGCGCGGCGATCACCTTGCGCGTTTCGAACCCCACGTCGCGCACGGCGATGCCCTCGGCGATCGTGGCGCCGCCGATGGCGTGGGACGGCGCGCCCATGCGCTGCGCCAGTGCGGAATACGGCGCCACCTGCACGCCGATCACCTCCGTCTGCGGGCTGAGGACGGCCATTACCACGGCGCAGCCGCTGATCAGCCCGCCGCCGCCCACCGGCACCAGCAGCACGTCCAGGGACGGGCCGTCCTCCACCATCTCCAGCGCCAGCGTGCCCTGGCCGGCCATGATCGCGTAGTCGTCATAGGGGCTGATGAACAGCAGGCCTTCACGTTCGGCGAGCTGTGCCGCATGCGCCGCCGCCTCGGCCAGCGTGTCGCCGTGCATCACCACGCGGGCGCCCCAGGCCGCGGTCCCGCTCACCTTGGCTAGCGGGGTGAACATCGGCATCACGATGGTGCTTGCCACGCCGTGCAGGCTGGCATGCCTGGCCACGCCCTGGGCGTGGTTGCCGGCGGACATCGCGACCACGCCGCGCGCGCGTTCGGCTGGCGTCAGCAACGCCAGGCGATTGGCGGCGCCGCGCTCCTTGAAGGAGCCGACCGCCTGCAAGTTGTCCAGCTTCAGAGTGATCTCCGCGCCAGTGACGCGAGACAGGATGGCGGAGGGGACGGTGGGGGTGCGCAGGATGCGGCCGGCTATGCGCAAGGCGGCCGCCTGCACATGGGACAGTGTGAGCTGGGGCGCCGCCCCAGACCCCGCCGGGGGAATGAGATCATCCCCCCGCACCCCCAACTTCATGTCAGACGTACTGGAAGTTCAGGATTTCGTAGCTTCTATCGCCGCCGGGCGCCGGCACGCTGACGGTGTCGCCCTTCTTTTTGCCGATCAGGGACTTGGCCAGCGGCGAGGAGATCGACAGGCGCTTGGCCTTGATGTCGGCCTCGTAGACGCCGACGATCTGATAGGTCGCCTCCTTCTCCGTCTCCTCGTCCAGCAGCTGCACATGCGCGCCGAACTTGATGCTGTCGCCCTTCAGGGAGGACGGGTCGATCACCTCGGCGGCGCCCACGACTTCTTCGAGCTCCTGGATGCGACCTTCGATGAAGCTCTGGCGCTCGCGGGCCGCGTGGTATTCCGCGTTCTCCGACAGGTCACCGTGGCTGCGCGCCTCTGCTATGGCCACGATGATGGCCGGCCGCTCCACGCTTTTCAGGTTCCGCAGCTCGTCTTCCAGGTTCTGGAGGCCTTGGGCGGTCATCGGAAATTTCTGCAAAGGGCCGTATCCTCGAGGCTTACAGGGCCGGCGCGCGGCGCCGGGTCTGGGGTGGGTGGAACGCCGACGCCGCGCCTGCGCCTTGGCCTGGGCGCTTGCGTGATCGGGAGCGGCGGGTAGCTTACGTGGAACCGGCGGCGTTGCAAGGGGAAGTAAAGGAAGGCCTTCTTTTTTGGAAAAAAGAAGCAAAAAACTTTTGCTCCCTGTCGGCGGCTCACCGGAAAGGTCCGCGACAGCCAGTCAAAAGTTCTTCGCTACTTTTGTTAAAAGAAGGCCTTGCTTTACTTAAAGTAACTCTGCAAAGGCGCCACCCCCAGATCCCCCGCCCGCAACGCCCCAATCGCATGCACCGCCGCCCGCGCGCCGGCCAGCGTGGTGTAATGCGGCACCCCATGCGTCAGCGCGTTGCGCCGTATGTCGAAACTGTCGGCCGTGGACTGCGCGCCCTGGGAGGTGTTGACCACCATCTGTATCTCGCCCGAACGTATCGCATCCACGCAATGCGGCCGGCCTTCCAGCACCTTGTTTATCACCCGGACCGCCACGCCCGCCTCGCGTATCCGCGCCGCGGTGCCGCGCGTGGCCATGATGGTGAAGCCCATGTCCACCAGGCGCCGTGCCAGGCCGGGCAAACCTGATTTGTCGCCGTCCCGCACGGACAGGAACACCGCGCCCGTCTCCGGCAACACCACGCCGGCGCCGAGCTGCGCCTTGGCGAAGGCGCGTTCGAAACTGTGGTCCAGCCCCATCACCTCGCCGGTCGATTTCATCTCCGGCCCCAGTATCGTGTCCACGCCGGGGAAGCGGGCGAACGGGAACACCGCCTCCTTCACCGCCACGTGGCGGTGTATCGCCGCTCCGTCCAGCTTGAAGCCGGCGAGTTCAGCGCCGGCCATCACCAGCGCACCGATCTTGGCGATTTGCACGCCCGTGGCCTTTGCCACGAACGGCACCGTGCGGCTGGCGCGCGGGTTGACCTCCAGCACGTAGATCGCACCTTCCTTTATGGCGAACTGCACGTTCATCAGCCCCACCACGCCCAGCGCGCGCGCGATCGCCTCGGTCTGGTCCGACAGCTCGCGTATTGTGGCCGGCGACAGGCTGTAGGGCGGCAGCGAACAGGCGCTGTCGCCGGAATGTATGCCGGCCTCCTCGATATGCTCCATCACGCCGGCCACGTACACGGTGCGGCCGTCGGCGATGCAGTCGACGTCCACCTCGATCGCGTCGTTGAGATACCTGTCGATCAGCACGGGCGTGTCGCCGGACACGCGCACCGCCTCGCGCATGTAGCGGTGCAATTGCACGCGGTCGAACACGATCTCCATCGCACGGCCGCCCAGCACGTAGCTCGGGCGTATCACCACGGGGTAGCCGATACGCTCGGCGATCGCCTCGGCCTGCTCGGGCGCACGCGCGATGCCGTTCTCCGGCTGGTGCAAGCCGAGCTTGTGCAGCAGCTGCTGGAAACGCTCGCGGTCCTCGGCGATGTCGATCGCGTCCGCCGTGGTGCCCAGCACGGGTATGCCGGCATCTGGCAAAGCCTGGCTCAGTTTCAGCGGAGTCTGGCCGCCATACTGCACGATGCAGCCCAGCACGCGGCCGCGCTGCTGTTCGCGGCGCACCAGGGCGATGACGTCCTCGGCCGTCAGCGGCTCGAAATACAGCCGGTCGGACGTGTCATAATCCGTGCTCACCGTCTCCGGGTTGCAGTTCACCATGATCGTCTCGTAGCCGGCATCGCGCAGCGCGTAGGCGGCGTGCACGCAGCAATAGTCGAACTCGATCCCCTGCCCGATCCTGTTCGGCCCGCCGCCAAGTATGATAATCTTGTCGCGGTCGGTGGGATCGGCCTCGCAGACCGGTTCGCCCCAGCCACCCTCGTAGGTGGAATACATGTAGGGCGTGGCGGAGGCGAACTCGCCGGCGCAGGTGTCGATGCGCTTGTAGACGGGGTGCACGCCGAGCCGGCCGCGATGGGCGGCCACTGCCAACTCCGCCTGCCCGGTCAGTTGCGCCAGCCGCTTGTCGGAGAAACCGAGCGCCTTCACCCTGCGCAAGGCCGCCGCCTCCTGCGGCAGGCCGCCTGCCTGCAACGTGCGTTCGGCCGCCACGATCTTTTCCAGCTCGCGCAAGAACCACGGGTCGTAGCGGCAGGCCTCGTGTATGTCGTCCACAGACAAACCGGCGCGCAGCGCCTGTGCGGCCATCAGGATGCGGTCCGGCCGCGGTGCCGACAGCGCGGCCCTGAACGCGTCCTGGCCGCCATCGCCCGGCACGGCGACCTCGTCCAGTCCGGAGAACCCCGTCTCCATGCTGCGCAGGCCCTTCTGCAACGCCTCGGCGAAGCTGCGGCCGATAGACATCACTTCACCCACCGACTTCATGCTGGTGGACAGCAGCGCGGGCGTGCCCGGGAACTTCTCGAAGGTGAAGCGGGGGATCTTCACCACAACGTAGTCGATCGTGGGCTCGAAGCTCGCGGGCGTGGTCTTGGTGATGTCGTTGGCCAGCTCGTCCAGCGTGTAGCCCACCGCCAGCTTGGCGGCGATCTTGGCGATCGGGAACCCGGTGGCCTTGGAGGCCAGCGCGGAGCTGCGCGAGACGCGCGGGTTCATCTCGATCACCAGCATGCGCCCGTCGGCCGGATTGACCGCGAACTGCACGTTCGATCCGCCGGTATCGACGCCGATGCGGCGGAGGCACGCGATGGAGGCGTCACGCATCCGCTGGTATTCGCGGTCCGTCAGCGTCAGCGCCGGCGCCACCGTCACGCTGTCGCCGGTATGTATGCCCATCGGATCGACGTTCTCGATGGCGCAGATGATGATACAGTTGTCCGCGCTGTCGCGCACCACCTCCATCTCGTATTCTTTCCAGCCGAGCACGCTCTCCTCGATCAGCACCTCGGTGGTGGGCGAGGCGGCGAGACCGCTGGCGGAGATCGCCTCGAACTCCTCGCGGTTGTAGGCGATACCGCCGCCTGTGCCGCCAAGCGTGAAGCTCGGCCGTATGACCGCGGGCAGGCCGATCTTGCCCAGCGCCTCGCGCGCTTCCGGCAAGGAGTGCGCGATGAAGCTCCTGGGGCTCTCGATGCCGATCTCGCTCATCGCGTCGCGGAACTTCAGCCGGTCCTCGGCGCGGTCGATCACCTCGGCGCGGGCGCCGATCAGCTCAACGCCGTATTTCGCCAGCACGCCGCGCGAATCTAGCTGCATTGCGGTGTTCAGCGCGGTCTGCCCGCCCATCGTCGGCAGCAGCGCGTCCGGCCGCTCGCGCACGATGATCTTCTCCACCATCTCCGGCGTGATCGGCTCCACATAGGTGGCGTCCGCCAGGCCGGGATCGGTCATGATGGTGGCGGGGTTCGAATTGACCAGCACCACGCGGTAGCCTTCCGCGCGCAGCGCCTTGCACGCCTGCGCGCCGGAATAGTCGAACTCGCAGGCCTGGCCGATCACGATCGGGCCGGCGCCGATGATCATGATGGAGGAGATGTCCGTGCGTTTCGGCATTACGACGCGACCCGGCCGAAGAACGTATCGTCCTGCATGGCCAGCGCGCTGGCGTATGGTCCGATCAGGCGGCGCTTGGATGCCTTCAACGCCGACTCTAAGGCGATCGCCATGGCCACCGGCGGCGGCAGAACATCCTTGCCCAGGTCCACATATTGCTGCGCCACGATGGCGGCCGCCACCGGCCAATGCTGCACGGCCAGCGGACTGGTCACGCGTGGCGGGCTGATGCTGTGTTCCAATATGACTCTCGCTTTCGGCCAGATGGCGCGCAGTATCTGGCTCACATTCCAGCGCGGCGCATGCGGCGCGGGGGCGCGAACCACGTCGTATTCGGGCGTGCAGGCCACCGTGCTGATGTGGCGCAACATCTCGGCCGGATCCGGCAGTTCGGTGGGCTGGTAGCCCGCCTGGATTACAGCGCCCGCCAGGAAGCCCGACAGCGCGTACGTGCTGCCCGGCCCGATCATCAAGTGCCGGTTGATCTCGTTACCGTAATACAACACGGACCCGTCCTCGCAGCCGACACGTATCAGATCATCCGCCTCGCGCTTTTTTGCCCCGGACAAAATCGCCGCTGCCGCCGCGCATTGCGCCGCGTAGCCGGCAATCACGCCGATGGCGGACAACAAGGTGGGTGCATGTATTTCGGCCTGCGGCAGCTCCGGCAACCCAGGCTGCGGGCGGCGCAATTCCGCCTGCAGCATGCTGCCCAGCAACTGCATCGTGGTCGCTGCATCCTTGTTGCCGCCGGGCGACCAGGGCAGGGTTTTCGGCGCGGGTGACTCGGAGGTCATGTCGTCTTTCTTGCGCGTGCTTCGGCGTGGTGTAAGGCAGGCGAGCGACTCTTCATTGAAGAAGAACCAAAACTTTGCTTGTCCGCGTTTGCTTCAGCCGCGTGCTTCAGGAATGACCAGACACCGGCAACGGCTGACTTGGGCCGTTTCGCTCACGCGCTATCGGCGGCCATCATTGCCGTGAACCGCCCGAACAGATGCGCGCTGTCGCTGGGTCCCGGGCTTGCCTCCGGATGATATTGCACGGAAAATGCCCGCCTGGCTTCGCATGCGATGCCCTCGTTGCTGCCGTCGAACAGGCTGACATGCGTCACCCGCACGCCCTCCGGCAGGCTCGCATCCTCCACCGCAAAGCCGTGGTTTTGCGAGGTGATCTCCACCCGCCCTGTTGCCAGGTCTCGCACCGGCTGGTTGGCGCCCCTGTGGCCCCTGTCCAGCTTGAAGGTGCGCGCGCCCAGCGCCAACGCCAGCAACTGGTGCCCCAGGCAGATGCCGAACACCGGCACACCGGCCGCCAGGACGCCCTGGATCGCCGGCACGGCATATACGCCGGTGGCGGCGGGGTCCCCCGGGCCGTTGGAGAGGAACACGCCGTCCGGCTTGTGGCGCAATATGTCCTGGGCGGTGCTGGCGGCGGGAACCACCGTGATGCGGCAGCCTGCCTCGCTCAGCGAGCGGAAGATGTTGCGTTTCGCGCCGTAATCCACTGCCACCACGTGGAAGCGCGCGCCCTCGCGGGCGGCGAAGCCTTCGCCCCAGTGCCAGGTGCCTTGGTCCCAGGCATAGCTTTGCGTGCAGCTCACCTCCCGCGCCAGGTCCATGCCGTCCAGCCCGGGCCAGGCGGCGGCTGCGTCGCGCAAAGCGGCCAGGTCGAAACGGCCGTCTGCCGGATACGCGAGCACGCCGTTTGGCGGCCCGCCATCGCGTATGCGCACCGTCAGCGCCCTGGTGTCCACGCCCGCCACGCCGGCCACACCCTGGCTGCGCAGCCAGCTATCCAGCCCCTGGGCGGACCGCCAGTTGGACGGTTCGGTCACGTCCTCCCGCACCACCAGCCCGCGCGCCGCCACGCCGGCCGCCTCCAGATCCTCCGCGTTCGCGCCCGTGTTGCCGATATGCGGAAAGGTGAAGGTGATGATCTGTCCGGCATAGGACGCGTCGGTCAGCGTCTCCTGGTAGCCGGTCATGCCCGTGTTGAAGCAGATCTCTCCCACAGGCAGCGCGCCGGGGGAGGTATGCGCGCCGAAGCCGCGGCCCCAGAACACCGCACCGTCCGCCAGCACCAGGGCCGCGGTGGCGCCGGCGGGCACCGAACTCGCCTGCGTCCCGCCCTGCAGTTCCGCCACGGACAGTCCGGTTGCCGCCATCACCACGCTCCAATGCTTCGAAGGCACGCTGCGCGCCTGCCGCCACTTGCGTATGGCTTCCAGCCCCACGCCGGTCAGCTTCGCCGCGGCTTCGGCCCCGCCCAAGCGGGCGATGATCTGGTCCACGTTCATAGCTGCGAGTCATATGGGAAAAAACTTCCCACAGCAAATCACAGGCGAGGAAGGCCTTCTTTTCTCGAGAAAAGAAGCAAAAGACTTTTGATCCGCTGTCGCGGGCTCATCGGAGAGGTCCGCGACAGCGCCGTCAAAAGTTTTTTGCTTCTTTTTTCCAAAAAAGAAGGCCTTCCTTGCCTTACCTGACTACCCAAGCCACCTCTCTCCCAAGCATGTCCACCCGCATAGAAATCCGTCACCCGGAGAAAGCCCACCGCCCGGACAACCCGATCCAGCGCAAGCCGGACTGGATACGCGTGCGCGCGCCCAACCACCCCACATACGTCGAGACACGCAACCTCATGCGTGGCGCCGGCCTGGTCACGGTGTGCGAGGAGGCGGCCTGCCCGAACATCGGCGAGTGCTGGTCCCAGCGCCACGCCACGATGATGATCATGGGCGACACCTGCACCCGTGCCTGCAGCTTCTGCAACGTGCGCACGGGCCTGCCTGGTCCGCTGGATGGGACCGAGCCGGAGCGCGTGGCCCAGGCCGTCGCCACGCTGGGCCTGAACCACGTCGTCATCACCTCGGTAGACCGTGACGACCTGGCCGATGGGGGTGCCGCCCATTTCGCGGCTGTTATCACTGCCATACGCGCGGCCGCCCCGCGCACCACGATCGAGGTCCTGACGCCTGACTTCCTGCGCAAGCCGGGCGCGCTGGAGGTGGTGACCGCCGCCCGCCCGGACGTGTTCAACCACAATCTGGAAACCGTGCCGCGTCTCTACCCCACCATCCGGCCGGGTGCGCGCTACTTCCAGTCGCTGCGCCTGCTGGACCGGGTGAAGCAACTGGACCCCACCATCTTCACCAAATCCGGCCTGATGGTGGGGCTGGGCGAGGAGCGCGCCGAACTGGGCCAGGTAATGGACGATCTGCGCATTGCAGAGGTGGACTTCCTCACGCTCGGCCAATACTTGCAGCCGAGCGTGAAACACGCGGCGGTCGCGCGCTTTGTGCCACCTGCCGAGTTCGCGGACTATGCCGCGACCGCGCGCGCCAAAGGGTTCCTAATGGTTGCCAGCACCCCGCTCACCCGCAGTTCGTACCACGCGGACGCCGATTTCGCCGCCCTGCGCCAGGCTCGCCTCGCCCGGCAGGCCGCCTGATGCCCACCTACGCGGACCGCAAGCTGGTGGGCTACCGGCCCGAGCAGTTGTTCGACCTGGTAGCGGACGTGGACAAATACCCGCAATTCCTGCCCTGGTGCGTGGGTGCGCGCGTGAAGTCCCGCACAGAGCACGAGCTGCACGCGGACCTGACGATCGGCTTCGGCCCGTTCCGCGAAAGCTTCACCAGCAAGGTGACGCTGGAGCGCCCCGGCCGCATACGCGTCAGCTACGAAAACGGCCCGTTCCGCTACCTGAACAACCAGTGGGTGTTCATCCCTGACCGGAACGGCGTGCAGGTGGATTTCTGGGTCGATTTCGAGTTCCGCAGCAAGATCCTGCAGAAGGCCATCGGCGTCGTGTTCAACGAGGCGGTCCGGCGCATGGTGGGCGCTTTCCTGAAACGCGCGCGTGACGTCTATGGCCCGCCGAACCTGGCCGTGCCGGTGCCCCGCTAGGCAGGACAGGACCTTGCTGCGTGCGGGCATCCTGGGCGGAAGAAAGGGTCCACGCGCTGCTTGTGCTGCCGCCTCCTGCACCGCATGCTGGTGGTCGCGCGCCAAAGCCACCCCATCTGCCGACGAAGCAGCGCTTGAACCCGCACGGATAGGTTGGCCATGAACTACGACGATTTCTTCAAGAGCGAGCTGGACACGCTGCGCATCCAGGGCAACTACCGGGTGTTCGCCAACCTGCAGCGCCAGCCGGGCAGCTTTCCGCGCGTGATGCACAAGCGCGCCGGCAGCGCAGGCACCGAGCGCGACCAGGTGACGGTATGGTGCAGCAACGACTATCTCGGTATGGGCCAGCATAAGCTGGTGCTGGAAGCCATGCACGAGGCGTTGGACCATTGCGGCGCCGGCGCCGGCGGCACCCGCAACATCGCCGGCACCAATCACTACCACGTGCTGCTGGAGGACGAACTCGCAGACCTGCACGGCAAGGATGCCGCCCTGCTGTTCAACTCCGGCTACATGAGCAATTGGGCCGCTATCGGCACGCTGGCCGCGCGGCTGGCCGGCTGCGTGGTGCTGTCGGATGCCAAGAACCACGCCTCCATGATCGAAGGTGCGCGCCACTCTCGCGCCCGCATCGAGGTGTTCGCCCATAACAGCCCCGAGGATTTGGACCGCCGCCTCGCCGCACTCGATCCCGCTCTGCCGAAGCTGGTGATGTTCGAGAGCATCTACTCGATGGACGGCGACATCGCGCCGATCGCCGAAATCTGCGACGTGGCCGAGCGCCACAACGCGCTGACCTATCTGGACGAGGTGCACGCGGTCGGCCTGTACGGCCCGCGCGGCGGCGGCATCGCCGAACGCGAAGGCCTGATGCACCGGCTGGACGTGATCGAGGGCACGCTGGCCAAGGGCTACGGCGTGATCGGCGGCTACATCACCGGATTGGCCAACCTGGTGGACTACGTACGCAGCTTCGCCAGCGGCTTCATCTTCACCACCGCCCTGCCGCCCGCCATCGCCGCGGGTGCACTTGCCAGCGTGCGCCATCTGAAATCCAGCGACGCCGAGCGCCGCGAGCAGCAACGCCTGGTGGCCCTGCTGCGCGCCAAGCTGACCGCCGCCGGCGTGCCGCATTACGACAACCCCAGCCACATCGTGCCGGTGATGGTGGGCGACGCGGCGCTGTGCAAGCGGATCAGCGACACGCTGCTGGAACAGCACGCCGTGTACGTGCAGCCGATCAACTACCCGACGGTGGCGCGCGGCACGGAGCGGTTGCGCATCACGCCCTCGCCGAAGCACACGGATGCGGATGTGGAACATCTGGTGGGGGCGTTGTCGGCGATTTGGTCGCAGATGGATCTGGCTCGGGCGGCGTAAGGGAAGGAAGGAAGCAGTCCTTTTTTAAAAAAAAGGACCAAAAAACTTTTATCTCTGCCGCCTGCGTAAGCCAGCTTTCAGTTCTGCCAGTATCGTTCTGGCAGAACCGGCGCGCGCCCACCTGCAGGCGACAGGAACAAAAGCTTTTTGCTTCTTTTTCTCGAAAAAGAAGGCCTTCCTTACTCAAACCTCCGCCCGAAGCACCGGATTCAACACCCGGCTAAGCCCCAGTATCGCTACCGCCGTAGCCAGCGCGATGCCTGCGATCATGCCGAAAAACGGCGCCTTGGCCATGCCGCTCCAGAAGCTGGTCAGGTAGCCGGCGAAGTAGAACCCCACCGCCAAAGACAGGTAGTTCACCGCCATCATCACGGAGGCCAGCCGCGGCGGCGCCGCCTTGCTGAACAGGGAGAGCGCCACCGGCATCATATAGAGCTCGCCCAGTGTCTGCAGCGCCAGGGCCGCCACCAGCCACAGCACGCTCACCTTGTGCCCGGCATCCATCGACAGGGCGGGCACCACCAGCAGCCCGAAGCACATGGCGGTCAACGCGCAGCCCATCGACATCTTCGTCACCGGCTGCGGTTCCGTGCGGCGCCGGGACTGCCACGACCAGAACCCGATGATCACCGGCGTCAGCGTGAAAATGAAAAACGGGTTAAAGGACTGCACGTCCTCCGGGTGGAAACTGAACAGCCAGACCGACAGGTCGGTGTAGTCCTCCGCCATCAGGGCGATGGCGCTGTATTGCTGGCCGTAGCACGCCCAGAAGAAGATGTTGAGGAACGCCACGGCGAACAGCGCCAGCACCGTGCGCCGCTCCACCCCGGTCAGCCCGACCCGCACGGCCGCAACGCCGCGCGCGGCGGTATCGCGCGCCACCGCCCGCCGGCGCGCGCGCACATCCGGCGGCAGCCAGCGCAACCCGACCAGAAACACCAGCAGGCCCATCAGCATGCCTGCGCCGGACACGTCGAACCCGTACTGCCAGCGTGGCGGCGCGCCAGGTGGCGCATGGCCCAGCCGGCCCACCACCAGCGGTGCTATCAGCGCGCCCAGATTGATGCCGATGTAGAAGATGGAATAGGCGCGATCCACCCGCGTGTCGTCGGCCGCGTACAGGCCGCCCACCTGGGTTGCGATGTTCGGCTTCAGGAAGCTGACGCCCACGGTGAACACCAGCAGGCCCAGGAAGAACAGCGCCGGATCCGCCAGCATGAACTCGCCGGCGGCCATCACCGCGGCGCCCAGCAGCACCGCACGGCTCTGGCCCAGATAGCGGTCCGCGATGGCGCCGCCGGCCAGCCCGCCCAGATAGGTGGCCGATCCGAACGAGCCCACGATCAGCGCGGCCAGAGGCTGCGCGCTCAACGGTCCATACAGGCTCTCGAAGAAGCGTTTGACTGCGCCGTAGCCGATCACCTGCGCGGGCTGGCCGCCCACCAGCAGGAAATCCACCAGGTAGTAGGTGACGAGCGCGTTGTTGCCGTAATAGCAGAACCGCTCCCACATTTCGGTGCCGAACAGGACGGACAGGCCTGCGGGGTGGCCTAGGAAGGTCTTCTGCTGCAACGGGGGGTGCTCGTTTCGGTAAGGAAGGAAGCAAGGCCTTCTTTTTTGGAAAAAAGAAGCAAAAAACTTTTGCTCCTCCGCCTGCACCAATACGCGTCCAGGTCCTGCCGGCACGCAAGCTGGCAGAACTAGCCGCGATCCTCGTGCCAGCGAGAGAACAAAAGTCTTTTGCTTCTTTTCTTCAGAAAAGAAGGCCTTTCCTACCCTTCCGCATCCTCGAACGCCAGAAGGGTCGCCGCCTTCTCCTCCTCCAGCATCTCCAGGCTCTTCAGCTTGCGCGTCACCACGCGCGTCCGCTTGCGCGCCTCCTCGATGGAACTCGACATGTTGCCGGCGTGCTTCGCCAGCTTCTCCAGCGTGCCGTCCATCGTCAGCATCTCGCGCTTCGTGGCACCCAGAAGCTGCGCGATCTCGCCGGCCTTCTGCTCCAGCGCCAGCGTCACGTAGCCGAGCTGCACCGTGCGCAGCAGCGCCGGCAGCAGGCTCGGGCCCATCACCATAACGCGCAGGCGCTGGCCCAATTCGTCGATTAGCCCGGGCACCCGCGCCGCCTCGGCATACAGCGCATCCGTCGGCAGGTACATCACCGCGAACTCCACGGTGACCGGCGGCAGTATGTATTTGCCGGCGATCTTTGCCGCCTCCGCCCGCAGCGTCACCTCCAGGGCACGCCGCGCCGCGCGCTCCGCGTCCGCATCGGCCATGTCGGACGCATCCAGCAGACGCTCGTAATCGCTGATCGGGAACTTCGCATCGATCGCCAGCAGCGGCCGCTGGTCACCGCGCATCGGCATGCGCACGGCGAACTCCACCACCTCGCCGCTCTGTTCGCGCAGCCGCGCGTTGCACACCACGCTGCCTTCCGGCAGCAAATCGTCCAGCAGCGCCTTCAACTGCGTCTCGCCCCAGCCGCCGCGGCTTTTCACGTTGGAGAACACGCGTTTAAGGTCGCCGATCTGCGCGGTTACTGCGGCCACGTCGGCCATGCTCTTCTGCACGGCGGTGAACTGCTCGATCACCCGGCCGAAACTGGTGGTCATCTGGCGTTCAACCGCCGCGGTAAGCTGCTCGTTGACGCTGCGCTGTATCTCGCCCAGGCGCAGCGCGGTGGCGTCGGCCATTTCGCGCAGTTTCTGCTCCATGTGCTCGCGGTTGCGCCCGTGCGCGGTCGCAAGCTGCGTCGTCAGCTCGCCCAGGCGCTGCTCGGTTCCGGCATGCAGCCCGTCCAGCCGGCCGCCCACGGCACGTTCCATGGCAGCGAGCGTGGTGCGCATCTGCTCGGCTTCGGCGCGCTGGCCGGCCAATCCCTGCTCGCACAACAGCCGCAGGACCTGCACGTCATTCTGCCGCGGCATTCCCGCCAGCACCCGCACCAGCAGTGCCACCAGCACCACCAGACCAACCGCCACCAAAACCTGTTCGGCCAACATGCACCCGTTCCCGTTTTGGCCCAGGCTGCCACACCGGACGAGTCGCAAACAACACGCGGGCCCCACCGCCGGCGGTGCCTATACGTTTTTACTTCTTTTTTTCGAAAAAGACCGCCTTCCTTCGTGCCGCCAAGCGTTACCCGTCCCGAACCCGCCCCCGGAGCCAGCCCAATGTCCGCCAAGAAGTTGCCCACCCTGATGCTGGGCGCACTGGGCGTCGTCTTCGGCGACATCGGCACCAGCCCGCTTTACGCCGTCCAGCAGGTGTTCTCCGACACGCCGGGCTTCGCGCACGATCCGCGCGCCATACTCGGCATCCTCTCCCTCATCCTCTGGTCCGTGGTCCTCGCCGTCTGCGTGAAATATACGATGTTCGTGCTGCGCGCGGACCATGATGGCGAGGGCGGGACATTGGCCATGCTCGGCCTGATCGAGCAGCACAACCCGCCCAGGCCGTTCGCCTCGCCGGGCGCCCTCACGCTGCTCGTGCTGTTCGGCTCGGCCCTGCTCTACGGCGACGGCATGATCACGCCGTCGATCTCCGTGCTCTCCGCGGTGGAGGGCCTCAACGTCGCCACCGACGTCTTCAAGCCCTACGTGCTGCCGATCGCCGCCACCATCCTGTTCCTGCTGTTCCTGGTGCAGAGCCGTGGCACCGCGGCCGTGGGGCGGCTGTTCGGCCCTGTCATGTTCCTGTGGTTCGCGGCGATCGGGCTCGCAGGCGCCGTCAGCATCGCCCATAACCCCGCCGTGCTGGCGGCCTTCGATCCGCGCCACGCCGTGATGTTCCTGTTCAGCCATGGCTGGCTCGGCTACGCCACGCTGGGCAGCGTGGTGCTGGCGTTCTCGGGCGTGGAAGCCCTGTTCGCCGATCTTGGCCATTTCGGCCGGCGGCCTATCATCCTGGCGTGGTACTTTCTGGTTCTGCCAGGATTGATGCTGAACTATCTGGGCCAGGGCGCCCTGCTGCTGCATGACCCTGCCGCCGCGGCCAAGCCGTTTTTCGCCATATTGCCGCACTGGGCCATCTACCCGATGGTTGCACTCTCCACCGCGGCCACCGTCATCGCCAGCCAGGCGCTGATTTCCGGCGCGTTCTCGCTCACCCGGCAGGCCGTCAACCTCGGCCTGGCGCCGCGCTACGCCGTCCACCACACGTCCGCGGACGCATCCGGCCAGGTCTACATGCCGGTGGTGAACTACTTCCTGATGATCGGCTGCCTGGCCGTCGTGCTCAGCTTCCGCACCTCGGACGCGCTGGGCAACGCCTACGGCCTGGCGGTGATCGGCACGATGACGATCACCTCAATCGTCTTCTTCATCGTCACCACGCGCGTCTGGCACTGGCCGCTCTACATGGCCGTGCCGCTCGCCGCGGCGTTCCTGATCTTCGACCTTGCCTTCCTCGGCGCCAATCTCGCCAAGATCTTCCAGGGTGCGTGGGTGCCGCTGGCAATCGCTGCTTTCGTGTTCACGCTGCTCACGCTGTGGACCGTCGGGCGCGCCCGCTATCGGCGGGCGCTCAGCACCTGGTCGATGAAAACCTCCGACTTCAAGTTGGACATGTCCGGCTGGGAGCGCCGCGAAGGCAGCGCCATTTTCCTCACCTCCAACCTCGACTGGGTGCCGCTCGTCGGGAAACACAAATGGCTGCGCGAGAATTGCCGCTACGACAACGTGCTGCTGCTGAAGATCAACATGACACCGCAGCCTTACGTGGCCGATGCGGAGCGCGTCGTCATAAAGACAGTGTGCAAGGGGTTCCACACCGGCGAAGCCCGTTTCGGGTTCATGGAAGAGCCTTGCGTGGCCAACGTGCTGTCCAAAGTCATCCCGTTCGACCTCGATGCCGCCGCCTTCATTCTCGCCCGGCCGATACCTTCGAGCCAGGGCCCGTGGCGGCGCCAGGCATTGCAGCGCATCTACATCTTCCTCAGCAAGACGGGCCTCACGCCCATCGAATGGTTCCAGATACCGGCGCACCAGGCGATCTCGGTCGGGCTGGAGCTGGACATGTAGTCGCAACCAAACCGCTGCGGACGGCGGGTGCCCTGCTAAGCGTTCAGCCGGAACAGCAGCGTGCTGCGCGCGGTCACGTCATACACGTCGCCTATGCTGAATGGCTCCTCGCGCGCCGTGTCCGGCGTGTTGGTATCGAACAACAGCTTCCAATGTTTGCCGTCCGTGCAGTCCGGCAGCGTGAACTGCACCAGGTCATGATAGGCGTTCAGCACGAGCAGCATCGTGGCCGCACTGCCGCGCCTGCGTATGCCGGTAGCCTGGGCGCGGCCGTCCATCAGCATGGCGAAGCAGCGCATGTTGGCGTCGTCCCAGTCGCCGCCGCTCATCTCCTGGCCTGACGCGTTTATCCAGGTCACGTCGCGTACGTCGAACTCCTCGTTCATCTCGCCGGTCATGAAGCGGCCGCGGCGCAGGATGGGGTAGTCGTGGCGAAGCTGCGTCAGCTTGCGAACGAACGCCACCATCGTGACGCCCCTCTCCCTCACGTCCCAGTTCACCCACGAGACGTCGTTGTCCTGACAATAGGCATTGTTGTTGCCGTCCTGCGTGCGGGCGAACTCGTCGCCGGCCAGGATCATCGGCGTGCCCTGGCTCAGCAGCAGGGTGGCCATCATGTTGCGCATCTGCCGGTTGCGCAGTTCGCAGATCGCCTCGTCTTCTGTCGGGCCTTCGGCGCCGTGGTTCCAGCTCCTGTTGCTGTCGCTGCCGTCCTTGTTGTCCTCGCCATTCGCCGCGTTGTGCTTGTCGTTGTAGCTGACCACGTCGTTCAGCGTGAAACCGTCATGCGCCGTCAGGAAGTTCACGCTCGCCCAGGGCTTGCGGCCGCGCTTGTTGAATGCGTCGGCGGACGCGCACAGGCGCGGCGCTATCACCTTCGGCGGCACGTCGCCCTTCCAAAAATCGCGCACCGTGTCACGGAACTTGTCGTTCCACTCGGCCCAGCCTGGCGGGAAGCCGCCCACCTGGTAGCCGCCCGGGCCGCAATCCCAGGGTTCGGCGATCAGCTTGACGCCGCTCAGCACGGGGTCCTGGCTGCAGGCTTTCAGGAAGCCGCTTTCGTGGTCGAAGCCGTCCGGCTCGCGCGCTAGGATCGTTCCCAGGTCGAAGCGGAAACCGTCCACCTGCATCTCCTGCGCCCAGTAGCGCAGGCTGTCGGTCACCATCTGTATCACCCGCGGGTGGGACAGGTTCATCGTGTTGCCGGTGCCGGTATCGTTGATGTAGAAACGTTTCTGGTCGGGCATCAGGCGGTAGTAGCTGGCGTTGTCGATGCCCCTGAAGCTCAGCGTGGCGCCGCGTTCGTTGCCTTCGGCCGTATGGTTGTAGACCACGTCGAGTATCACTTCGAGCCCGGCATCGTGCAGCCGCGCCACCATCTCCTTGAACTCGGCGAATGCGAAAGCGGGGTTGTGCGCGTAGCGTGGATCAGGCGCGAAGAAGCCGATCGTGTTGTAGCCCCAATAGTTCGTCAGCCCCTTGTTCAACAGGAAGTCGTCGTTGATGAAGGTGTGTATCGGCAGCAGTTCCACCGAGGTGACGCCCAGCGACTTGATGTAATCGACCACGTCTTTCAGCGCCAGGCCGGCGAAGGTTCCGCGCATATCCGGCGGCACCAGCGGATGTTTCTTGGTGAAACCGCGCACATGGGTTTCGTAGAAGATCGTGCGTTCCCACGGCACGGAGGGTTTCTTCGCGCGTCCCCAGGTGAAAGCCGGATCGACCACACGGCATTTCGGCATGTAGGGCGCGCTGTCGCGCTCGTCAAAGCTTAAGTCGTCCCCTTCGGCGCCGAGCGTGTAGCCGAACACTTCGGGGTGCCAGGACAGTTCTCCCACATGCGCGCGCGCGTAGGGGTCCAGCAGCAGCTTGTTGTGGTTGAACCGATGCCCCTCTTCCGGCGCGTATGGTCCGTGCACGCGGTAGGCGTAGGTGGTCCCGGGCCGGGCGTCATGCACGTAGCCGTGCCAGATCTCGTCGGTGAACTCCGGCAGTTCGATACGCTCGAGTTCGGTGTCGCCACCTTCGTCGAAGATGCAGAGTTCCACCTTGGTAGCGTTGGCGGAGAACAGCGCGAAATTCACTCCCAGCCCGTCCCAGGTGGCGCCCAGCGGATAGGGCAAGCCTTCGGACAGGCGGGAGACGCGCTTGGGTTCGGGCATGTTGTACTGGCTCCGGCGGCGAGGATCGTGCGCGAAAGGTTAACCGGAAAGAGGCACGGCAAGTTTCAGGCGGCAAGCGCGGCACAGCTACCGAAAAGCAGACGATCCCGCCGACAAAGCCGTGAAAATCAGTCCGTTCCGGCAACAATCCTGGAACGCGCACGCCTCCGCCTTCCGCGAGAGGACCAGAAGATTATTGTGTCTTGTTCTCGAAATAGACCGTGCCGTTACCTCCCTGCCTCACCCTCAAAGCGCGGTCTGGAACCGCCGCTTCCCCAGCCCAGGCAGTAACGGCAGCAGCACCCCCATGTGCCGCTCAACCACGCAGCACAGATACCGGCTCGCAGGCCCAGGCACCGTGCCCTCCGGCAATGGCAGCCCGTCCGGCCCCAGCGGCAGCGCCGTCAGCCCCAGATCGGCATACACTTTCAACATCCCCTCGCCGGCCCGCCACACGGCCGCGTCGCAGCCTTCCTGCTGGGCCAGGTCGCGCAGCCGCCACACCGCGGACATGCGGTCGCTTTCGGCGCCGGCCGGATCGCCGAGGCCCAGCAGCACGCGCCCCACCCTGCGGAACGGGATGCCGGAGCGGCCGGCCTCGCCCATCACCAGCCCGTCCGCCTCGGCCGGCGGCAGCGCGCCCAGAGCCGCGTAGCGCAACCGGCTTTCGGCATTCCAGGCCATGCAGCGCACCCGCCCCGGGCGGATCACGCCCCACAGGGCGGCCAGCGCCAGGCAGACCGCAAGCGCCACCGCCTCGCGCAGCGGCAGCGGCGCGCGGCCGGACAGCACGATCGCCCACCAGCTCGTATGCGCCAGGTTGCGGACCTTGGGCTCGAAACTGGCCAGCCAGACCACGCTGAACAGCAGCGCCAGTACCGGCACCAGCGTGCCCGGCCGCAGCGGGTGGCTGAACAGCCGCGCGGCCCGGTAATAGGCGTCGCGGAACGGCGCGATAGACAGCGCGGCCAGCGTCAATATTGCCGGCACGAAGGCCGGCTCGCCCTGCAGCGCGGTCACCCCGGCGCCGGCCAGCAGAAAGGCGATGGTGGCGCCCCAGGCCAGTGTCACTCGTTGGGACAGGCCGATCGCCAGCACCATGAGCGCGGTGCCGATCAGCGAGGGCACGTATTGGCCGGCGCTGGCCGCAAACGCGGCGAAGCCCGGATCCATCCAGGAATAATCCGGGTGAGTGTCCAGCAGCCCGATCGACAGCAGCATGGCCCCGCAGATCGCCACCCCGCCGGTGCTGGCGGCTACAGCCAGGTCCGGCTCGCTCCACCGCGCCTGCCCCGGCACAGGCGCGCCGGTAAGGCCACGCCGGCTCACCAGCACCTCGTTGCCGGCGAACAGCGCGCCGGCCAGGAACAACGGTACCACGTAATAGAACAGCCGGAACACGGCGATGGCGCCCAGCACCACGGGGGCGGCCAGGTTCGTGGTCTTCAGCCCGAGCAGCATGGCCGTGTCGAACACGCCAAGCCCGCCCGGCACGTTGGAAGCGAGCCCGGCCGCGTAGGAGCCGAGATAGACGGCCAGGAAGCGCACCCAGCTCAGCTCCCGCACCTGCGGCAGCAGCACGTAGAAGATCGAGGCCGTGAGCGAGACGTCCGCGGTGGCCAGTGCCACCTGGGCCAGCGCCATGCGCCAGCCGGGCAGTTCGATCTGCCGGCCGCGCACGTGCAATACGGGGAACAGGCTGGCCAGCACCACATAGGTGCCGACCACCGCCCACATCGCCGCCCCGGCCAGATATAGCATCCAATGCGGCAGATACGGGCCAAGGGCCGGCACCGCACCGGGTTCGGTGAACAGGATGGCGCCGCCCAGCATCATGCCGCCCAGTCCAAAGGTCAGGCTGCTGAAGGCCACCACCTTGCCGATCTGCAGCGCAGAAAGTCCCCAATGCGCATACAACCGGTAGCGCACCGCAGCGCCGGAAACCGCGGCGAAGCCCAAATTATGCGCCAGCGCGTAGGCGCAGAACGAGGCCAGCGCGCAGCGCCAGTAGCTGACGTGGTGGCCGGCATAGATGGTGGCCAGCTTGTCGTAGAACGTCAGCAGCCCGTAGCTGAGCACCGTGAGCACGGCCGCTTCCCACAGCGCGTGGCTTGGTATCGCGTGCAGGGCGTGTCCCACGTCGCGCACGTTGAGGTGGCGAAACTCGCGCTGCACCACGTAGACGGCGCCGATCAGCAGCAGCACGCCGAGGGCGGCTGGCAGGTGGCGGACCAGGCGTTTCAGCGTGAGGTTCATTTGCAGGAAGCAAGGCCTTCTTTTTTGAAAAAAAGAAGCAAAAAACTTTTCCTCACTGTCGGCGATTTCCCGGACAGTCCGCGACAGCGGAGCAAAAGTTTTTTGCTTCTTTTTTCCAAAAAAGAAGGCCTTGCCTGCTCCATCAAGCCGGCACCGCAGCGTCAGCCAACTGCCGCTCAATCAGCGCCACCGTCTCCGCCACGCCGTACAGCGCCACGAACCCGCCGAACCGCGGCCCTTCCGCCTGCCCAAGCAGCACCTGATACAGGCACAGGAACCAGGCCTTCAGGCTGGGGAACGGATGGCGCTTGCCCACGGCATAGACCTCGTCCTGTATGGCCTCCGCCGTGGCGCCGGCCGGCATCGCGCGCAACGTCTGGGCCAGGTCGGCCAAGCCTGCCCGCTCCGTCTCGTCCGGCGCGCGGAAGCGTTTCTGCGGTCGCACGAAATCGGCGTAGTAGCGCACCGCGTGGTCCACCAGCCTGGCCAGGAACGGCTCGCTGTCCGGCGAGGCACCTGGGCGGTAGCGCCCGATGAACCCCCACAGCATCTCCGCCGTATCCGCGTTGATGACGCTGGCCAGGTTCAGCAGCATGCCGAACGGGATAGGGCTGCCCGCGTGTTCGGGGATGCGGCCCATGTGTATGTGCCAGGCCGGGTTGGCCAGAAGGGCGGCACTGCCCGTCTCGGTCTCGGCCTCCTCGCGTGCCCGCTCCACATTGGCGATGTACTCGTCCACCGCGCGGGGGATCACGTCGAAGAACAGCTTCTTCGCCCGGTGCGGCTGGTTGAACATGAACTGGCTCAGGCTTTCCGGCGGCGCATAGCGCAGCCATTCCTCAACGCTCAGCCCGTTGCCGCGGCTTTTGCTGATCTTCTGGCCGTGCCCGTCCAGGAACAGCTCATAGGTGAAGCCGATCGGCGGCTTGGCACCCAGCACGCGGCAGATGGCGCTGGACAGCTTCACGCTGTCGATCAGGTCCTTGCCGCTCATCTCGTAATCCACGCCCAGCGCGAACCAGCGCATGGCCCAGTCCGCCTTCCACTGACACTTGGCCCCGCCGCCCAGCACGCTGGTCTCGAACCGCTCGCCCGCCGCGTCCGTCCAGAACACGGTGGCGGAAGCGGGATCCACCTTGTCGATACGCACCTGTTCCACCACGCCGGTCCTGGGATGGATCGGCAGGATCGGCGCGTAAGTGGCGCGCCGCTCCGGGCCAAGGCTGGGCAGCATGACCGCCAGCACCTCGTCGTAGCACTCCAGCACGCGGCGCAACGCCGCGTCGTAGCGGCCGGCCGCGTAGTAGTCCGACGAAGAGGCGAACTCGTATTCGAAGCCGAAGCGGTCCAGGAAGCCGCGCAGGCGGGCGTTGTTGTGGGCGCCGAAGCTTTCATGCGTGCCGAACGGATCGGGCACCTGGGTCAACGGACGGCCGATGTAGGCGCGCAGCCGGTCACGGTCCGGCACGTTGTCCGGCACCTTGCGCAGGCCGTCCATGTCGTCCGAGAACGCCAGCAGGCGGGACGGCTTGCCGGTGAGCACCCCGTAGGCGTGGCGCACCCAGCTGGTGCGCGCCACCTCGCCGAACGTGCCGATGTGCGGCAGGCCGGACGGGCCGTAGCCGGTCTCGAACAGCACCTGGCGCTTGCCCTCCGCCTCGGCGCGCAGTGCCAGCTTCTGCGCTTCCTCGAATGGCCAGGCTTTGGGGAGGCTAGCGTCTGCTTCAGTCATCGCGGGATGTTACAGGTTTGGCCGGGGTGGCGCAAAACGTGCAGGGCGGGCGGAGTAGGACAGAGAAGCAAGTCTGTTGTATTTCCGAAAAGAAGAAGCAAGCTCGTGTCTGCGCTGGTGCGCTTGGTCGAGGCGACGTGGCCCCGACACGCACCGGCAGCGATAGACCAGCGAGATCGGGCGGGCGTCCGGGAGCCGTCTCTGCCTCCTGGCGCAGAGGAAGCCGAACCTCCTTATAAGGAGCGCATGCTCCCCTCCCCAGCCCTGGCCGCCGGCGCCGGCCGTGCCGCCATTCTGACGCCGGATGGCGAGCTCCTGACCTTGGCCTCCGACGAGGCCGCCGCCACCCTGCGGCGCATGCCGCCGCCGCTGCTGGTGCACGCGCCCGCGACGTTCCGACGCCTAACCCTGCGCACCCTGCCCGCTTTGGACGTGCTGGAGCTTTACGCCTTCATCCTGCCAGCCCGCCCGGTGCCGCCCACACCGCGCGGCCTTGCTCTGGCGCTGGACCTGCCGCCGCCGCGCACGCTGGAGGATTCGGCCGCCCTGCTGCACGACATCGCCGACACGCTGCTGGCGCGCCTGGCCGCTGGCCGGCAGTTGCCGTTGCACAAGGATGCCGCCGGCCTCGCCGCCCGCATGGGCCGGGCCGGCTGGCTGTGGGCGCCGGCCATCCTCGCCGCTTTGGCGGACCCGTCGCAATCGCTGGAGCATTTTCAGGCCTATCGCCGCCTGCCGGAATGGGAGGACGCCGCTCCGCCTCCTCTGCCTTCGGCCCATGCAGTGGCGCCGGCCGAAGCCCGCGCGCGGCTGTCCCGCATTCTCGGCCCGGCGGCCGAACAGCGTCCCGGCCAGGCCGACTACGCCGACGCCGCCTCCGCCGCCTTCGCGCCCCGGCAGACCCAAGGCGACCCGCATCTGGTTCTGGCCGAAGCCGGCACCGGCACAGGCAAGACGCTGGGCTACATAGCGCCGGCCAGCCTGTGGGCGGAGCGCAACCACGGCACCGTCTGGATCAGCACCTACACCAAGCTGCTGCAGCGCCAGATCGACGCCGAGCTCGCCCGCCTGCACCCCGATCGCGCGGACCGCCGCCGCCGCGTGGTGGTGCGCAAGGGGCGGGAGAACTACCTCTGCCTGCTTAACCTGGAGGACCAGGTCGGCCAGGCGCTGTCCGGCCAGCAGGACCGCGTGATACCGCTGGGCCTGATCCTGCGCTGGGTGCGCGCTACCCAGGACGGCGACCTGACAGGCGGCGACCTTCCCGGCTGGTTCGCCGAGCTGTTCGGCCCGCTGCTCACCGCCACGCTGGCTGACCGGCGCGGCGAGTGCATCCACGGCGGCTGCGCGCATTACAAGCGCTGCTTTATCGAGCACACGGTGCGCCGCGCCCGCACCGCTGACCTGGTGGTGGCGAACCATGCCCTGGTAATGACGCAGGCCGCCTGGCAGGGCCTGGACGACGACACAGTGCCCACGCGCTACGTGTTCGACGAGGGCCACCACGTCTTCGAGGCCGCGGACAGCGCGTTCAGCGCCGAGATCAGCGGCGCGGAGGGCGCCGAGCTGCGGCGCTGGCTACTGGGCGCGGAGGACACGCGCTCGCGCACCCGCGGCCTGAAACGGCGCGTGCTGGACCTGCTGGTGGGTGACGCGCAACTGGAAGCCCCGCTGGACGCCCTTCTGCATGCCGCCCGTGCGCTGCCCGGGCCTGGCTGGCCCTCCCGCATGATCGACACGACCGAGGTGCTGCCGGCGATCGCTGCCGATGGCGGCAGCCCCTTCGAGTCGTTCCTGCGCGCCGCCCGGGCCCAGATCGTGGCACGCCTTCCCGGTGACGGCGATCCGGCCCGCGCGGGGTCATTGGAGGCGGATATCTTCCCGCCGAACCAGGACGTGGAAGCCGCCGCGCTGGCGCTGGAGCGCGCTTTGGCTCGCCTGGCAACCCCGGTCGCCACGCTGCTGGAGCGGCTGGAAGCCAAGCTGGACGCAGAGGCGGACGAGCTGGATACCGCCTCGCGCAGCCGCATAGAGGCGGCGATACGATCGCTGCGCCGGCGTGTGCTGGACCGGGTGCAGATCTGGCGTGCCATGCTGACGGCCCTGGCGGCGCCGCAGCCGGAACCCGGCGAACGCCCGTCCCACATCTACTTCCTGCGGCTGGACAGGCGGGACGGTGTGGACCGCGACGTGGCGTTCTGCCGCCACCACCTCGATCCGACGCAGCCTTTCGCCATAACCCTGGTGGCCCCCGCGCATGGGCTGCTGATCACCTCGGCCACGCTGCGCGATGCCGGGCAGGACGATGCCGAAGCCGATTGGGACGCGGCCGAAGCACGTGTCGGCGCCGCCCACCTGCCGAGCCCCGCGCTACGGGCGGCGGTCGGCAGTCCGTTCGACTACGCCAGCCAGACCCGCGCCTTCGTGGTGAACGATGTGGGCACCGACACCGCGAGCCTGGCCAGCGCCTATCGCACGCTGTTCCAGGCCTCAGGCGGCGGCGGGCTGGGGCTGTTCACCGCCATCTCCCGCCTGCGCGCGGTGCATGCCCGTATCGCGCCCGATCTCGAGGCCGCCGGCATCCCGCTGTTCGCCCAGCATGTGGACGCGATGGACAACACCACGCTGGTGGACGTGTTCCGCACCGAGGAGGACTCCTGCCTGCTCGGAACTGACGCGATGCGCGACGGCGTGGACGTGCCCGGCCGCGCCCTGCGCCTGGTGGTGTTCGAGCGCGTGCCCTGGCCGCGGCCGGACATACTGCACCGCGAGCGCCGCATCCACCTCTCCGGCGGAGACACGAGCGGCTATGACGACCGCATCGCCCGCCTTCGCCTGCGCCAGGCGTTCGGCCGGCTGATACGCACCGCGTCAGACCGCGGCGTGTTCGTCCTGCTGGACCGTCGCACGCCGTCTCGCCTGTTCAGCGCCATGCCTGCGGGGGTGGTTCTGCGGCGGGTGGGGTTGGCGGAGGCGGTGCGCGAGACGGCGGGGTTTCTGGAGGGACATCGCTAAGAAGGCCAGGGGCTCTGCCCCTGGACCCCGCCAAGGACAGTCGTCCTTGGAACCTTTTACAAGCACTGCTTGAAGATGGGGCCGAGGCGGCAGATTTGTTTCGGGCAGAGCGCCCTTTACTCCGCCGGCAGCAGCCGTTCCGCCAGTTCGACCAGTTCCTCCAGATCGCGCGCCACCGCCACGGCCCCCTGCTCCATGCCGGGCCGTCCATAGCCCCAGCCGGCAAAGATCGCCCGGACGCCGCAGCCGGTGGCCGAGAGCACGTCGTTGGTGTGATCGCCCACCATCAACGCGCGCTGCGTCGTGCCGCCTGCCGCAGCGATCGTCTCGCGCACATGCAGCGGATCCGGCTTGTGTGCCGCGAAACTGTCGCCGCCGCCGATCGCCGCGAAGCGGTCCGCTACGCCGAGGGCGCCGAGCAGCAGCCGCGCCGCATGCTCGGGCTTGTTCGTGCAGACGGCCAGCGTCCAGCCTTGCGCCCGCAGCCGGTCAAGCGCTTCCGGCACGCCCGGGTATAGACGCGTGCAGTCGGCCACGTTCGACTCGTAGTCGGAAAGGTAATCCTGCGCGGCTTGCGCGTCCGGCGTGCTGCCGGCCGCCGCGAAAGCGCGCTGGATGAGCGGCTGAAGCCCGTCGCCGACCATCAGGGTGATCGCCGCCTTCTCCAGCGCCGGCAGCCCGCGCGCGGTGAGCGTTCGGTTCACCGCGGCCGCGATGTCGGGCGCTGAGTCGGTCAGCGTGCCGTCCAGGTCGAAGGCTAACGTGCGGGTCATGTTGTTTGGTCTTCTTGGCCGTTGTTGGGCAAGAAAGGCTTCTTTTTCGGCAAAATAGAAGCAAAAAACCTTTGCTCCCTGCCGGCGACCTTTGCAGAGTTGCGTTCTACTGGCTGCTTCCGTCGCCTTTCAGCGGGTCTATGGAACCGGTTAGCTTGTTGCCGCGCAGCGTGGCCTCCGTGGCGCTGCCGTTATAGACGAGCGCCGTGCGGTAATTCCCGTCGTTGGTGAACCTGTTGTGCTCGACGGTGATTTCGGGCGTTGCCTGGTCCACGCCTTCAGCGCCGACCGAGATGGCGGCCGTGTGATTGCCGGAGAGCGGCCCTTTTTCCAGCGTGTTGTCGCGCACGATCAGGGCGCCGCCGTTTGGCGCCTCGATCAGGTAGCTCGCAGTGCCGGTCTCGCCGTCCTGTATGTCGCAGCCGGTCACTTCGGTGTGCGCGGCGCGGGACTTGATGTCATGGCCCTGGCGAGTGTCGCGGAACACGCTGTCCTGCACGATGAGGCTGGCGATCTTGCCGGCGTAGATGGCGTGCGCGCAGGCTTCCAGACAGACGCCGTTCCGGGTGAACTGGCTGTGCCGCACGGTTAGCACCATCGACGGGTTGGCGCCGGTCAGTATGCCATCCTGGTTGTTGATGAACCGCACGCCGTCCACGGTAAGGCTGCCGCCTTCGGCGCGTATGCCCGCACCGTTGCCATCGGGCACGCGGGCGCGGGTGAGGGTCAGGTTGCGTATGGTGATGTTATCGCCATCGGCTATGAGCAGGGCCTTGCCGCCGCAAGTCTTGTCGGTCAGCACCACCGTGGCCGGATCGCCGGCGCCTTCCACTGTCAGGTTGCTGGCGCCCAGGGTTGCGCAGTCGAAATACTGGCCCGGGTAGATCACGATGTGGTCGCCCGGACCGGCGGCGGCGGCGGCGGCGGACGGCATGGCGTAGGCGCGGCCCGCGCCCACCTCCAGCGTTCGGGCGGCAGCGCCAGAACAAGAGATCGCCACGCAGCCGAGCGTGGCGATCCAGAGGGACCTGAACAGCATCAAGACAGGAACAGTATCAAGACAGGGCGACTCCTAGGCCGAACGGCGGCGCACTATCATGGTCAGACCGGCCAGTGCCATCCCGACTATGGCCAGCGACGCCGGCTCCGGCACGAATTGCGGCGGCGGGTCGGAGGAGAAAGTACCCGTCAGGTCGGCGCCGAAGCTTGCGAGCAGGCCGTCTGAGGCCACGCTGACGCCCGGCAGCAGCGCCGAGAAGGCGTAGCCGGCGGTGATCGTGGAGCCGGAGGTGAACTTCAGGAAGTCCGAGCTGAACGTCTCCGTATAGGAGGTAGACTGCGAGCCGGTGTTCGACGTGCTGGACGAAGCGCCGGTGCTGCCATCCGAGCCTTCGAACGTCAGGCCGGCACTGGTGCTGGTGTTCGGGGTGATCGTGATCGTCAGCAGGTTGTTGGAGCCGGCAGCAGCGCCGGCCAGCTTGTAGCTGATCGTCATGGCGCCGTTGATCGACTGGTAGTCCGCACCGAAGAAGGATTGCGACTGCAGGCTCGTCGTGACGCCGGCTCCGCCGTTTATCGTCTCGACCGCGGAAAGACCGCCGGAGAGGTAGCTTGGAAGTGCGACGACGTTCTCGTATTGGAACGTCACCAGGTCTCCCCCCGCCATGTCGGTATTAAGCAGCGCGGTCCCGTTGCCGTTATTCGTAAAGCTTATACCGTTGCTCGAGTTCGTGTCGTTCACCTGAGCGAAGGTGACCGGCACTGCGTGCGCCGCTGTCACTGCCAGCAGCGAGCCGAACGTCGCAGCCTGGAATACTTTGCCAAACCGAACCATGCCTACTTCCCCAACCGTCGAATGTGCTGTCACATCACTAACAGGTGAGTTTCGGTGCTGCAACCAAATTCTGGTCCAAATGGCAGAAAAAAAGAGACGAATCTTGGTCGGTGTGTCAATTATGGCTCTGGCGGTTGCCCCGGCATACACATCTGATAGTATGCAACCGCCTCCGCCAATGGAATGAAGCAATGTGTGGGATAGCCGGCATATTTCGTCCTGGCAGCAGGCAGGTTCTGCCGCAGTCAAGCGTCAAGCACATGACGGATGCGATCAGCCATCGCGGTCCGGATGGCGAGGGCTTCTTCTTCCATCCAGGACTGGCCCTGGGCCATCGCCGCCTCGCCGTCATCGACCCGGCCGGCGGCCATCAGCCGATGTTCAACGAGGACCGGTCGATCGCCATCGTGTTCAACGGCGAGATCTTCAATTTCGAGACGCTCCGCCAGGAGCTGAGCGCGCTGGGCCATGTCTTTGAGAACCGCTGCGATACCGAGGCGATCGTCCATGCCTGGGAGAGCTGGGGCGCCGGCTGCGTTACGCGGCTGTCCGGGCAGTTCGCCTTCGCGCTATGGGACAGCAACCGCCAGACCCTGTTCTGCGCCCGCGACCGTACGGGCGAGAAGCCGTTCTACTACGCCGACGTCGACGGCACCTTCGTCTTCGGCTCGGAAATCGGCGCGCTCGCGGCCTTTCCCGGCCTGTCCCGCAAGCTGCGCCCCGAAGCCGTGGAGGACTTCTTCGCCTACGGCTACGTGCCCGAGCCCGGAACGATCTTCCGGGACATCATGAAGCTGCCGCCGGCACACACGCTGCTGCTGGACCGGAGCGGGCGGAAGCCACGCATCGAACGTTACTGGTCACCGCCCGATCGCAGCCAGCCTTTGGCAGCCTCCGAGGCAGCGCCCTCACTGCGCGAGAGACTCGCATGCGCCGTAGGTGCCTGCCTGGTCTCCGACGTGCCGTTGGGGGCCTTTCTGTCGGGCGGCGTGGACAGCAGCGCCGTGGTGGCTGCGGCCGCCACCCAGCGCGGCACGAAGCTGGACACCTTCACCGTGGGCTTCGAGGGCGCCGAGGACGAGACCCCGTTCGCCAGACAGGTGGCCGAGCGCTACGCCACTACGCAGCACAACGACCGCGCCGCCGCCACCGACATGATCGCCGCCGCACGCCTGCAGGCACGCGCCTTTGGCGAGCCGTTCGGCGACAGCTCCGCCGTGCCCACGATGACCGTCTGCCGCCTGGCCCGCCAGCACGCCACCGTGGCGCTGTCCGGCGACGGCGGCGACGAGGTGTTCGGCGGCTACCGGCGCTACCGCTGGCACAGCCTGGTCAGCGGCGTACGCAAGCATCTGCCGGCCGGCGTGCGGCGCCACGCGATCGGCGCGCTCGCCGCCCTGTATCCCAAGCTGGACCGCGCGCCGCGGTTTCTGCGCGCCAAGCACACGCTGACCGAGCTGAGCCTGGACGCCGCGCTTGGCTATGCGCGCACGATCACCCGCACCCAGCAGGCGGAACGCCACGCGCTGTTCAGCCCGACTTTGCTTGGCCAGATCGCCGGCCACGATCCGGCCGCCCCCGTGCGCGCCGTGATGGACGCGGCGCACGAGGCGGACCCCTTGCTACAGGCCCAGCTCACCGACCTGGCGACCTGGCTGCCAGGCGACATACTGACCAAGGTGGACCGCGCCAGCATGGCCGCCTCGCTGGAAGTGCGCGCACCTTTCCTGGACCACGAATTCCTGAGCTGGGGGCTGGCGCTGCCGGCAGGGCTGAAGATCGGCGCCGGCGGCGGCAAGCACATCCTGAAGAAAGCGTTGGAGCCGCTGCTGCCGCACGACATCCTCTACCGGCCGAAGCAGGGCTTCACCAGCGACCTCGCTCCACTGTTCCGCATGCAGATGGCGCGCGTGCGCGGCTTGGTGCTGGGGCCGATCATGCTGGATAGCGGGCTGTTCGATGCGGCCGCGATCGGCCGACTGCTGGACGCGCACGCCGCCGGCGCACGCGACCACGCGCAGGTGATCTGGCTGCTGCTGGCTTTCGAGGGGTTCCTGGCGGCGCTGGCGACCACGGCGGCGGCAATGCCGGTCGGGGACGGCGTACTCACGGCGTGAGGCAGGCAGCGCTGCCGCATCTGCTTTGGGTGTTCCCAGGGTTCGGGGTGGGCGGCGCCCAGGTGCGGTTCGCAGCGCTGGCCAACCATCTGGGCAGCGCCTTCCGCCATACGGTGGTGTCGCTGAACGGCGACACCGCCTGCAGGGAAAAACTGTCGCCCGGTCTGGATGTGCACCTGCCCCGCTCCGGCCACAGGCGCGGACGCATGCTGGAGTCGGTACTGCACGCGCGGCGTGTCCTGCGGCGCGCCCGGCCGGATTGCGTGATCACCAGCAATTGGGGCGCCATCGAATGGGCCATCGGCGCGCGCCTTGCCGGCCTGCGCCACGTGCACTCGGAAGACGGGTTCGGCCCGGAGGAACGCAACACCCAGATCCCCCGCCGCGCACTGACCCGCCGCCTGGTCCTGCGCGGCAGCACGGTGATCCTGCCGTCGCAAACCCTGGCTGCCATCGCGCGCGATCAATGGCGGCTGCCCCAGCGCATGCTGCAAACCATCCCGAACGGCATCGACCTGGCGCGCTTCGCTGATGCGGCCGCCATGCCAATGCCGGCAGGTGCTGGCCCCGTCATCGGCACCGTCGCCGCACTCCGTCCGGAGAAGAACATCGGCCGGCTTCTGCGTGCCTTTGCCGAACTGCGGGCCACGCGCCCGGCCCAGCTGGTGATCGTGGGCGACGGACCGGAGCGGGCCGGGCTGGAAACCCTGTCGGCGACGCTTGGCATCGCGCACGACACCCATTTCGCCGGACACAGCACGGTCTCGGAGCGCTGGCTTGCAGGCTTTGACGTGTTCGCGCTTTCGTCGGACACCGAGCAGATGCCGCTCTCGCTGCTGGAAGCGATGGCGACCGGGCTGCCCGCAATCTGCACGGATGTGGGTGACGTACGTGCCATGCTGGCCGCAGAGAATGCGCCTTACGTGACGTCCGCCTCGGACGAGGCGTTCGCCTCGGGGCTGGCATCACTCGCGTCCTCGCCGGAGATACCGCGAATCGGCAGCGCGAACAGGACCAAGGCGCGGGCGGCCTATGGGCAGGATCAAATGTTCCTTGCCTGGCGCCAGGCCATAGATGGTGGTGGTGCGGGCGGCGTTACTCACGCATAGGCGTAGGTGCCGCCACGCTGCAGGGCCGCCTGATATGCCGGCCGCCCGTGCACGCTGGCCAGCCAATGCTTCAGCTTCGGGGCGTCACCCAGGCCGCCACGCGTGCCTGCGGCCTCCACGGGAAAGCTCATCATGATGTCGGCGCCGGTCAGTTCCTCACCGGCAAACCAGGTGCTCTTTCCAAGTTCGGCTTCCATCAGCCTGAGCTGGGCTTCGATGTTCGGCCGCAGAAAGCTCTTCTGCACGTTGTCGCTGATCAGTTTGGCGACGGGGCGGATGAAAAACGGCACGCGCGCGGGCAGCGCGCCGAAGACGAGCGTCATGACGAGCGGCGGCATAGCGCTGCCTTCGGCGAAGTGCAGCCAATACGTGTAGCGCAGGCGCTCCTCAGTGCCCGCGGGCGGGATCAGGCGGCCCTCGCCGTAGGTAGCGATGAGGTAATCGACGATGGCTCCCGTCTCGGCGATGGTGTGTGCGCCGTCGGTGATCACGGGGGACTTGCCCAGCGGATGCACCGCGTGCAGCTCGGGCGGCGCCAGCATGGTCTTGGCATTCCGCTCGTATCGCTTCACCTCGTAAGGCACGCCCAATTCCTCGAGCAGCCAAAGCACACGCTGTGACCGGGAGTTGTTCAGATGGTGGACAACGATCATGTGCTTGCTTCCTACCGCGACAACTCGCGCGTCATATCATCCAAACCCGACAGCGTAAGCGGAAACATGCGCTGCGCCACCAGGTCGCGCAGCATGACGGTCGATTGCGTGTGCCGCCAATACTGTTCGGGCGCAGGATTGAGCCAGGCCGTGCTGCGGAAATGCGCGGTCAGGCGCTCGATCCACACACGGCCGGCTTCCTCGTTCCAATGTTCCACGCTGCCGCCTGGCTGGACGACCTCGTAAGGGCTCATCGTCGCGTCACCGACGAAGATCAGCTTGTAGTCCGGCCCGTAGGTGCGCAGCAGGTCCCAGGTGGACAGGGATGTCTCGTCGCGGCGGCGGTTCTCGCGCCAGACACGTTCGTAGACGCAGTTGTGGAAGTAGAAATGTTCCAGGTGCTTGAACTCGGAACGCACCACGGAGAACAGCTCCTGCGAGGTGCGGACGAAATCGTCCATCGACCCGCCGATGTCGAGCAGCAGAAGGATCTTCACCGCATTGTGCCGCTCCGGGATCATCTTCAGATCCAGCGAGCCGGCGTTGCTGGCGGTTGCGTGTATCGTGCCCGGCAGGTCGAGCTCGGTGGCCGCGCCCTGGCGCGCGAAACGCCGCAGCCGGCGCAATGCCACTTTCATGTTGCGTGTGCCGAGTTCGGTGTCGCCGTCCAGATCGCGGAACTCGCGCTTGTCCCAAACCTTCACCGCGCGGCGATGGCGCGATTCCTTTTGGCCAATGCGTATGCCTTCGGGGTTGTAGCCGTAGGCGCCGAACGGCGAGGTGCCGCCGGTGCCGATCCATTTGTTGCCGCCCTGGTGGCGCTCTTTCTGCTCCTTCAGGCGCTGGCGCAGTGTTTCCATTAGTTTCTCGAAGCCGCCCATCGCCTCGATGGCGGCCATCTCCTCCGGGCTGAGGTTCTTCTCGGCGATGCGGCGTAGCCACTCCTCGGGTATGTCGGTCGCGGGATCGCCCGGTGCGTGTTCTAGCCCCTGGAACACGGTCGCAAACACACGGTCGAAACGATCCAGGTGGCGTTCGTCCTTCACCAGCGTCGCGCGCGAGAGGAAGTAGAAATCATCGATGTCGTAGGCGGCCACCCCCGCTTTCATAGCACCTATAAGCGACAGGTACTCGGTGATCGAGACAGGCAGGCCCGCACTGCGGAGCTGCTGGACGAAGGTCGCAAACATTTCAGACCCTATCTGGTGGCAGGCGGGAGAGGATTGGTGGGGTGGAAGTAAGACAAGGCCTTCTTTTTTGAAAAAAGAAGCAAAAAACTTTTTTTCTGTTCGGTGTTCAGGCGGGCTGGCTTCTGTTGAAACTTCCCCGCGCTCATGAGGGACTTTCGAGGTCGACCGACTTGAGGCTCGTAGTCCTTCCAAGATCGACTCAAAGGAATGGTGGTCCGGTCGGCACGACTCACAGGAAAGAACCGCGACAGCGGAGTCAAAAGTCCTTTGCTTCTTTTCTTCCGAAAAGAAGGCCTTGCTCCCTACCCCTCCCGCCGAGCCATAAACGCCAGCCGCTCGAACAGATGCACGTCCTGCTCGTTCTTCAGCAGCGCGCCATGCAACGGCGGGATCACCACCGTCTTCTCGCGCGTGCGCAGCGCTTCGGCCGGCATGTCCTCGATCATCAGCAGCTTAAGCCAGTCCAGCAGCTCGCTCGTCGCCGGCTTCTTCTTCAGCCCGGGCAAGTCGCGCACGCGGAAGAACATCGTCAGCGCCTCGCGCGCCAGGTCCTGCTTGATGTCCGGATAATGCGTCTGCACGATGCGCTCCATCGTCTCGCGGTCCGGGAAGCGTATGTAATGGAAGAAGCAGCGGCGCAGGAACGCGTCCGGCAGCTCCTTCTCGTTATTCGAGGTGATGATCACCACCGGACGCTGCACCGCGCGTACCGTCTCGCGCGTCTCGTACACGAAGAACTGCATGCGATCGAGTTCCAGCAGCAAGTCGTTCGGGAACTCGATGTCCGCCTTGTCGATCTCGTCGATCAGGACCACGGATTGCTCGAGTGCCGCGAACGCATCCCATAACTTGCCGCGCACGATGTAGTTGGAGATGTCGTGCACGCGCGCATCGCCCAACTGTCCGTCGCGCAGCCGGCTCACTGCATCGTATTCGTACAGGCCCTGCTGCGCGCGCGTCGTGCTCTTCACGTGCCATTCGATCAGGGGCATGCCCAGGGCGGTCGCCACCTCGTGGGCCAGCACCGTCTTGCCGGTGCCCGGTTCGCCCTTGACCAGCAGCGGGCGCTGCAGCGCCACGGCGGCGTTCACCGCCACTTCCAGGTCGCGGGACGCGATGTAGCTTCCGGTGCTCTTGAATTCGGCCAACGCGTGGTGCTCCTAAGTGGGTGAGGCAAGAAAGGCCTTCTTTTTTGAAAAAAAGAAGCAAAAAACTTTTGGTTCCTGTCGATGCCAGTAGGGGTCGCGGCACGCCGGCGATTGCGCGTGTTTGGGGAACTGGCGCTTAGCCCAGGGCGGCCAACAGGCGGGCCGTCCCGCACATGCGTATCCAGCCGGCAAAATCGATGTCCCACCTGTGCCCGCCCGCCGTCGGTGTCTTGCCGCGCCGGCTCAGATAGCCGAGCAGCACCCCGCCGGGCCCGACCCGGACCGTGCCGGCCGCACCCGCCACGCCCACGGCCAGCAGCCGTGCCGGGCCATAAAGCCGCAGGCTGGCCTGCAATCTGGCCGCCAGCGCCTCGGTCATCGCCGCCCCGCCGTTGAACACAAAGATTTTCTCGGCCGCGGCCAGATCCTCGAACAGCTTGGCTTTCAGGAAAGCCATCCGCCGGCAGTGGTTCAGCTTAAAGCGCGCCAGATCCACGCCGCCCTGCTGGACGAAGCTGTGCATCCTGATTCCGTATGCCAGGTCATGCGCCATAAGCTCGCCCCACGGCGCCACGTAGATCTCGGTGCGATCGGGCTCGCCGAAACCCTCCAGCCTGCGGTCCAGCAATGTGGTCAGCGTCTCTGGCGACAGCGTCACCCATCGCAGCAACGCCAGGTGCTCGGCACCGTAACGGCGCTGCACCAGGCCGAACTCGCAATCGTCACCCAGGCTCTGGAAGCCGGACAGAAGCGCGCAGGCAGGGGCGTCCTGCACCTCGCCCACCTGCACCGGCAGGCCGACAGGGACCACGCCCTGCTCTTCCAGGCCGGCGGGGAAGCTGGGATGCAGGGGCTTGGTCACCGCAGGAGAAAGGCCTTCTTTTCCGAAAAAAAGAAGCGAAAAACGTCTGCGGTCCTCGAGGACCGCTGCGGGCTAGCCGTGATAGCTGAGCGTGGTGCCGCCGTGGCCGTCCTTGCTCAGGTGGAAACCGGCCGTGGCATAGGTGCCGGTCAGCCCCACGCTCACCGTGTGCGTGCCGTCGGTGATCGTCAGGGTGTCCAGCCCTGCCGTCTGCAGGGCGGCCAGCGAAGCGCTGGCCGGGTTCAGATCGGCGATGTCCAGGCTGTCCGCATTGCCCCAGTTGCTGATATGCGCGCCGTTCAGGTTGGCGGACAGGCCCTGGAACTCGTCGCCGGCCGGCGAGGCCCAGAACAGCATGCCGGGCTGGCTGACGCCGATCAGCGCCGGCGTGCTGCCGGCGCCCGGCACCTGCGCGGTGAAGCTGATCGTGGCGCCGCCATGGGCGTCGTGGCCCGCGGACAACTCGCCGCCAAGCGGCGTGGCGCCGGTGAAGCGATAGTTCTGCGTGGCCGTGCTGGCCACCAGCGTGCCGCTGTTCAGGCCGACGCCGGTCAGCACCACGCCGGGCAGGTCGATCACGTCACCGGAAACCAATCCGCTGAGCGTGCCGGCGAAGCTGGCCGGCTGGTCCAGCTTCAGCGTGCCGGTCGTGCTGGCGAAGCTGACCGTCTGGCCGGATGGCGCGCCCACGCCCAGCTCCAGTATCGCGCCGGAGTCGATCTGCAGAACGCCGGTGCCCAGAAGGGATTGCGCAAGGTAGAGGCCCGTGCCGCGCGCCTCTATCGTGCCGGAATTGGCGACCTCCGCGTAGATCTGCCCGCTGCCCACGATGTCCGCGCCGGCCAGATTGAGCAGGGGCACCTGCGGAAACAGGCCGTTGCCCGTCGGCTCCTGCAGGATGCCGCCCTGCATCGCGATCACCCCGGCATTGGTGAACACGCTCGGCCCGCTTACCGGGGCGGCGTAGTAGTCATACAGCGTCACTGCCACGGCGGAGCCCGCGCCTACGCTGAGCGTGCCGGTGTTGAGGAAACTCGCGTCGCCCAGAGCGAGGACGCCGCCCGCCGAGGCGCCCAGCGTTCCGGCATTGGTGAAGTAGGTGGAACCCAGGCTGAGCGTGCCGGCGGTGGCCGCCAGGATCTGCCCCTGGTTGACGATGCTGTCGCTCCACTGGCCGTAGCCGGCATTGCCGAGCGTGCCCGCCGTGCCGGACAGGTTCAGCAAGCTGGCCGGGCCGAGCGTCAGTTGCACACCCGGCGCCGCGTCGAACTCGGGTGCCGCCAGCTTCTGACCGGCATAGAGCTGCGCGGCACTGCCGAGCGAGATCTGCGCCGCGATCGTCTCGCTTCCCGTCGCCAGCAGCCTGGATTGCGCACCGGTCACCAATATGGTGCCCGGCTTGCCGCCGGACGCGCCGTTGACGGTGATGCCGCCGGAGACGGCAAGCTGGGCGAACGGCCGGCTCAGGTCGAGCGTGCCGTCATACGTCACGCCGTTCAGCGTGGCGCCGCCAGTGGGGGCCAGGCCCAGCCCGGCATCGATGATGGTGCCGTCGTCTATCGTGCCGGTCAGCGCCACGCGGCCGACCGCGCTGCCCAGGCCCACCGAGAGCGTTGCCTGGCCCAGATCGAGCGTGCCGGACACAGAGAGCGCGCCGTTAGCCAGGTTCGCCTGGCCCAGTTCCGGCAACGTCACTGATCCGGCGATGGAGAGCTGCCCGCCAGTGACGGCGATGCTGCCGGTGTTGGCGAAATCCTGCGTGGCGATCACCAGGGTCTCGCCCTGGCCAACCGAAATCTGACCCTGGTTGAGGAAGCCCGGACCGCCCAGGCTGAGCGTGCCGCCGGCCACCCCGGCGGTGATCGTGCCGTCATTGACGATCATGTCGCCGGCCGCCCCGGTGCCGCCCTGGCGGCCAATTGCGGCGAGCTGGCCGGCCTGGGTGATGGTGACACCAGACCCCAGCACAAGCGTGCTGCCGCCGGACTGCGTGGGGTCATGCGCCACGTCCAGCGCGGCCGCCGTGCCGCCGGCGCCGAGCAGCACATGCGCCTGGCTCAGCGTCTGCGAACCCTGGAAATCCAGCACCGCGCCGGCCCCCACAAGATCGACCGCGCCGTTCACGCCCAGGCCGTCCCGCACGCGCAGGAACGTGCCCGCTGCCGTCAGGGCGAGCGTGCCCTGGTAGGAGACCCCGTCCAACAGCGCGCCGCCCGCTGTGCCCGCAAGGAGGCCGCCGGACCGGTCCACGATCGTACCGCCGGCGATGGTGCCCGCCAGACTCAAATCCTGCATCGCCGCCTGGAAGCTGCCGCCGAGCGTGAGCGTGGCGCCGGCATTGGCCAGCGTGCCGGCCAGGCAGATGCTGCCGCCGGTCTGGCTGACCGCGCCAAGCTGGCCGGTGCTGAACGCGCCGCCGAGCACCAGCGTGCCGCCGGAGACGGCGATCAGCCCGGTATTGGACCACGCGGGTGCCGTGCCGAACACGCCAGCCTGCTGTCCGAGCAGGACGGTCCCGCCGGTGGCCGCCGTCAGCGTGCCGGTATTGGCGAAGTCCGCTACGGAGATCACGACCGTATCGCCGCCGAAGGCGGTGATGCTGCCCTGGTTGATGATGGTGCCGTAGCCGCCCACCATCATCTGGCCGCCGGCAAACCCTGCCTTGATGCTACCCTGGTTGACCAGGGTGTCCGCCACCCCGAAGCCCGGCACGGAGCTCCAGCCGAGCGCCTCGATCGCCGCGTTGGCACCTTGCTGGACCACGCTCGCCTGGGCGCCGAGTGTGGCTGTGGTCCCGGTGCTGGCCAGCCAGAGGTCTGTGGTGGCGATCACCGAGGCGGCGCCCGCGTTGCCGATGGCGATCTGCACCGCACCCAGCGTCTGGGTGCCGCGCAGCAGAAGCGCGCTGCCGCTGCCGGTGTCGGCGATGCTGCCAGCCCCGCCATTGGCCGAGATGACCTGCGCGCCATCCGTCAGCGTCACCCCCGCGCCGGCCGCGGACAGGTTCAACGCGCCCGCATACGTCACCCCGTCCAGCACGCCGGTGGCGCCGGCGAAGCTCAGCCCGCCGCCGCCATCCGTCACCTGGCCGCCAGCGATCGTGCCCGTCAGCGACAACGCGCCATAGGACGCCCCTATCCTGGACCCGGCACCGAGCGCCAGCGTGCCGCCATAGTTCTGCACCGTGCCGGCAAGCTGTATCTGGCCGGCGCTGAGCGTGACCGCGCCCAGGCCTGAGAGCAGCGAGGCGGCGAAGGTGCCACCCAGCGACAGCGTGGCCCCGGCTACGGTGATCGTGCCGGTGTTGGTGAAGCTGCCGGTGGCGATCTGCAGCGTGGCGCCGTTGCTCACGCCGATGGTGCCCTGGTTGGTGAAGGCGCCGGCACCGGTGATGGTCAGTGTCTCTCCTGCGGAAGCGGCGGTGATGGTGCCGGCGTTGACCAGGGCGCTGGGCAGGCTGCCCGTGGCTGCCGGGCCCGCGCCGCCCACCACGATCTGCCCCTGCCCGGCCGCACCGCGCAGCCACAGGCCGGACCCCAGCGTCAGGGTGGCGGCGGACGTGGCGCCGGCGCCGGCCGCCACCGCCAGCGTGGCGGCACCTGCCTGGCCCGGCAGCGCGCCGCTGGCGCCCAGGCTGACCACCGCATTGTTCAAAGTCTGCGTGCCCACGAAATCCAGCGACGCGTAGCCGCCGGTGAGCGCGATGCTGCCCGCCCCGGACCCGCCTGCGCCAGCCAGCGACAGCCCGCCGGTGACGAACAGGCTTTCCTCAGGTGCGGCGAGCGACAATGTTCCCTGCACGGCCACGTCTGCCAGCGTGCCGCCGTTGGAGAGAAACTGCCCGCCGGACAGGGCCAGCGTTCCGCCCGCGATCTCTCCCCCGGCCAGTGCCAGCGTGCCCGCCTGAAGGGGCAGCGTGCCGCCCAGGTTCAGCACGCCGGCATCGTAGAACTCGGCGCCCGGCGCGGTCAGGTTCAGCGCGGCCACGGCACCGGTGCCGAACAGCGTCACCAAAAAGGCGCCCGGTCCGCCTATCGTGGCCGTGGTGGCGGCGGACGGCATACCGCCGCTCCAATCGGCGGCGTTGCTCCAATCGGCGGAGACGCCCGTCCAGCTATCTGTCGTCATGCACGGTCCTGCGCGGCCGGCCCGGATGCGAGGCCCGCTTTTCGCGGCTTCGCAGGCCTTGTGGGGCCGGCTCCTTTGCGCCGGCCTTGGTGTTCACAAGGTTTAGCGGGCTTGCGCTAAGATTGGGTGAAGGCGAGTCGCGGGAGGGCAAGTGGAGAAGGGAAGGAAGGCCTTCTTTTTTGAAGAAAAGAAGCAAGACACTTCTACACCCCGCGCTTGCAGCGTCAGGTACGTTGCGGAACCAACGCGACTGGTGAACCGGCGTGAGGACAAAAGTTTTTTGCACCTTTTTTTCAAAAAAGAAGGCCTTCCTTCCTGTCCCCCTTTCAACCTCCCGGCATATTGCGAACCGCGAGCACCCGCGCCATGAGTCCGGCAACCCCCAGCCAAGGACCCGCCTTCATGCGCCCGACCAGACGCCTGCTCCTCACCGCCACCGGCGCCCTGCTAGCCGCCTCCGCCCTGCCTGCCCGGGCGGCCGATGCCACCGATCCCCGCATGGCGGACCGTGCGGAAGGCAAGCCGGACGCGCCCGTCACGGTCACCGAGTGGTTCTCCTTCACCTGCCCGCATTGCGCCCATTTCGCCGAGGACGTGTTCCCCGAAATCAAGGCCAAGCTGATCGACACCGGCAAGCTGCGCTTCGTGTTCAAGGAATACCCGCGCGATCAGGTTGACCTGACGGCGGCGATGGTGGCGCGCAGCCTGCCGCCGGAGCGCTACGAGGCGTTCAAGGACACGCTGTTCGCCAGCCAGGCGCGCTGGGCCTACGACCGCAGCAAGGACCCCAAGGACGAGCTGGCCAAGATGGCGGCCCTGGCCGGCATGCCGCGCGAGACGTTCGACCGCGTGGTGGCCGACGACGCGCTGCGCAACGCCATCCTGGCCGACCAAAAAGTGGCCGAGGACACCTACAACATCAACTCGACACCCACCTTCATCGTGAACAACAAGGCCTATACCGGCGAGTCGGGCGTGAGCTTCAGCGCGTTCGAGAAGATGGCGGGCGTCTGATGCCCGCGCCGGTCCCGTGACGGCGCAGCTCTCCCGGCTGCGTATCGCCGGTTTCAAGAGCTTCGCCGAACCGGTCAGCCTGGACATCCTGCCAGGGCTGACCGGCATCGTGGGACCGAACGGCTGCGGCAAGTCCAACGTGGTGGAAGCACTGCGCTGGGCGATGGGCGAGACCAGCGCGCGCAGCTTGCGCGGCGGCGAGATGGACGACGTGATCTTCGCCGGCACCACGGCGCGCGCCAGCCGCAACCTGGCCGAAGTCACGATCACCCTGAACGGCGCCCTGCCGGAGCCGTATCAGAACGAGGCAGAGCTGCAGGTGACCCGGCGCATCGAGCGTGGCGCCGGCTCCGCCTTCCGCGCCAATGGGCGGGAGCTGCGGGCGCGCGACGTGCAGACGCTGTACGCGGATCTGGCCAGCGGCGCGCGGTCCAGCGGCATGGTCAGCCAGGGCCGCGTGGCAGCTTTGGTGAATGCCAAGCCAGAGGAGCGCCGGCAGGTGCTGGAGGAGGCCGCCGGCATCACCGGCCTGCACGCCCGCCGGCACGAGGCGGAGCTGAAGCTGCGCGCCGCCGAACAGAACCTGTCGCGCGCGGACGACCTGCGCACGCAGCTCGAGGGCGCGCAGGACGGGATGCGCAAGCAGGCGCGCCAGGCCGCGCGCTACCGCAACATCTCTACCCTGGTGCGTACGGCGGAGACGGAGCATTTGGCCGTGCTGTTCGCTTTGGCCCAGGCTGAAGCGGAGTCGGCCGAGGCGGCGCTCGCAGCGGCGCAGGCTGCCGCAAACGGCGCCCGCGTGGAGGCCGAAGCGGCCGAGGCCGCGCTGGATGGCAGCGAGGCCGCCCTGCCCGCCTTGCGCAGCGCGCTGGCCGATGCCGCCCGCGTACTTGAGCGCCGTCGTGTGGCGGCCGAGGGTCTGGCTGCCGAGGCCGAGCGCGCCGCGAAAGAGGCGGCCGAAGCCGAGGAGCGGCTGCTGGAGCTGCAGGCCGACCTGGAAGCCGCCGAACGGGTGCGGGCCGATACCGGAGTCTCGGCCGCACGGCTGGCCGGCGAGGCCGCCCGCTTGGAGACGCGCCTCGTCGCCCTGCCGCAGGAGGCCGCGGACGCGGAGGCTGGGTGCCTGGTGGCGGAAACACGCGCGAACGCGGCACAGCTTGCCAGCAACGCGGCGTCCCACGCGGCAATGGCGGCAGACCTGGCCGCCGCCCAGGCCAGGACCATCCATGCGGCCGCCGCCGAGCGTTGCGAGGCCGCCCGGGCGCAGTACGCGCACGCCGCCGCCGATCAGGCGGGGGCCGCGGCGTCGCTAGTCCCGCCAGCCTTGATGACGGCGCAGGAGCTGCACCTGGCCGAAGAAGGGGCGGCGCTGGAAGCCGCACGGGACAGCCTGGTGCAGGCGGAACAGGCGCGCGCGGCGGCCGCGCAGGCCCATGCCGAACGGCGCAATGCGGCAGACCAGGCGGAAGCGGCTCATGCAGCCGCCGCGCACCGCGTGCGGGAGGCGGCCCAGCGCCAGGAGCGGCTTGGGCAGTCGCTTGCCGCCGCCCGGCAGGCGCTCGAGGCACTAACCGCCAGGCGGATCGGCGCCGACCGGCTGCAGGCGGCGCAGGCCGAGGCCGAAGCGGCGCTGGAGGCCGCCGAGGCGTCAGCGGAAGCGCTGGCGGACTGCGAGCGGAAGGCGGCGGCGGCGGCGGCGCTTGCGGCAGAGGCGTCCCGCGCGCAGGCCGACCTGCAGGCAGCCGCGGGCCGTGCCGCGGCGACGCTGGCCGATGCGGACAGCCGTGCCGCGCGCATCGGCAAGGAATACGTCGCCGCCCTCTCCGCCTTGCAGGACGCCGAAGCCGCCTCCCCCGATCCTTCGGAGTTGCCAGCGGCCGCGAGCGCGACAACGGAGGCGGAGGCCGCGCTGGCCCGGGCCGCCGCCGCGCTGCAGGCCGCACAGCAGGACGCGCGACTTGCCCAGGCGGGGATGGCGGCGGCCAGGCAGAGCTGTGACGCAGCACGTTCGGCGGCAGCACAGCAGGCGGGCGCCGCCGCCGGGCTGGCGCTTGCCGTGGCGGACCAGGACGACGGCAAGGCTGCCAGCGTGCTGGCCGGGATGACCGTGCCGGCGGAACTGGAAGCGGCGCTGGGTGCCGCTCTCGGCGCCGCCGCGAACGACGTATTGGCGGAGGATGCCGACCGTTTCTGGCGCTACCTGGCCCCCGGCATGGCAGCACCGGCGCTTCCCCCGGGCGCGGTGGCACTGGCCGGGCTGGTGACCGCGCCGCCCGCCCTGCACCGCGCGCTGGCCCACGTGGCGCTGCTGCCGCAGGACGCCGACGGCGACGCGATCCAGCCGGCGCTGCCGCCCGGCATGGTGGCCGTCACCCGCCAGGGCGCCTGCTGGCGGTGGGACGGCCACGTCACCCGCGCTGGCGCGCCCAACCCGGCAGCCATTCTGCTGGCGCAGCGCCGCCGCCTGGCAGAAGCGCGCACGGCCAGCCAGGCGGCGCAGGACGCGGCAGAGGCGGCGGCACACCGGCTGGACGCGCTGACGGCAGAGGCGGAGGCGGCAGAAGCCGGTGCGGTGCAAGCCCGCGCAGCGCACGACCGGGAAGGCCAGGCTGCGCGGGAGGCCGCCGACCGTCACCGTCGCGTGGCCAGCCAGGCCGCCCTGTGGGAGGCCCGGCTGGCCACTCTGCGCCCGGCCGCAAACCGTTTGCTGGCTGAGCGGGACGCGGCCGACGCGGCTGCCACCCAGGCACGCGGGGCCGTGCAGGCATTGCCGCCGGCTGCCGCGCTGGCGGAGGCCGCGGCTGCGGCGGACGCGCTTGCCCGCGGTAGCCGCGTTGCCCTGGACGAAGCGCGGGCCAGCCAGTTGGCCGCTCGCGCGAGGCTGGAGGCCGCGCGCGACACCGCTTCCGCCCTGGACCGGCAAGCTGGGGAGATCGAGGCGCGCATCGCCGCGTCCGAGCCGTCGCTTGAAGACCTGACGGCCGAGACCGGCCGCGCCGCCGCGTCTCTGGCGGAAGCCGACGCGGCGTTGGCCCAGCTTCCCGAGCTGGACGGACTGCGCGCGGCTTTGCGCGATGCCGCGGCGGCCGAGACCCGTGCGCGCGATGCCGAGGCGCAGGCCCGCACCGCGCGTGCGCGGGCCGAGTCCGGCCTGGTCTCCGCCCGAGACAGCCTGGCCAGCCTGCAGGCCCGAAGCCGTGAGGCGGCAAGCCGCCATACCGTCACCTCCGGCCTGCTAGCGCGGGCGGAAGCCGACCTGGCGCAGGCAAAACGGGAGCTGCAGGTGGCCGTGGCCGGCCTGGAGGATGGCGCGGACACCGCCGCCTTGGCGGAGGCGGCGCAGGCGGCATGTGACACGCTGGAGGCGGCAAGGCTGGCGCAGCAATCGGCACAGGCGCGACTGGCCACCCTGCAGGCGGAACTCGGCCAGACCCGCCTGGCGCTGGACGTGGCGCGCGCCGAACTTGCCGCCTGGCAGGCCCGCCACCAGGACGCCGAGGCACGTGCGCTGACCCTTGGCGAGCGGGTGCGCGCGGCTCGGACGGCGTGGCAGGAACGGGCCGCTTCGCCCGAAGCGGCGTCCCAGCGCGCCGCCCAATCCGCCGCCGCCCTGGCCAGTGCCGATGCTGCCCATGCCGAAGCGGCGCAGCTTCTGCAGGCAGCCGAGCAAGGCGCACGTGCCGCCGCACTCGCCCACCGCGACGCCGAACAGCGCGCCGGCGCCTGCCGCGAGGCCCGGTTGCGCGCCGAAGCCGCGAGCGACGCCGCGCGCGGCGCCGTACAAGCCGTGCTGGCCCGCGCCGCCGACCGGCTGGGCGCCGAGGCCAGCCTGCCGCCGCAGGCCGATGCGTCCGACGCGGCCGAGGAGCGCGCCCGCCGGCGCTTCGAGCGCCTCAGCCGCGAGCGCGAGGAAATGGGACCGGTCAACCTGCGTGCCGACCTGGAACTGGCCGAGCTGGACGAGCGCGTGGCCAACCTGGCGCGCGAGCGCGAGGAGCTGGGCACCGCGATCGCCAAATTGCGCGGCGCCATCGGCCACCTGAACCGCGAGGGCCGCGCCCGCCTGACCGCCGTGTTCACCGAGGTGGACCAGCATTTCCGCACGCTGTTCACCCGGATGATGGGCGGCGGACAGGCGCATCTGGCGCTGACCGGCTCGGACGACCCACTGCTGGCCGGCCTGGAAATCTACGCCGAGCCGCCCGGCAAGAAGCTGGTCTCGCTGTCCCTGCTATCCGGCGGCGAGCAGGCGCTGACCGCGCTCAGCCTGATCTTCGCCGTGTTCCGCTGCACGCCGGCGCCTATCTCCGTATTGGACGAGGTGGACGCGCCTTTGGACGATGCGAACGTGGAGCGGTTCTGCACGCTGCTGGACGACGTGGTGCGCGATACCGGGACGCGCTTTCTGGTGGTGACGCACCACCAGCTGACGATGAGCCGGATGGACAGGTTGTTCGGGGTGACGATGCAGGAGCGTGGGGTGTCGCGGCTGCTGTCGGTGGATCTGCGTAGCGCGGCTGCGATGGTGGAGCCGGTCCGGCAGGCGGCGGAGTGAGGATTAGTAAGGCAAGAGAGGCCTTCTTTTCTGAAGAAAAGAAGCAAAAGACTTTTGACTCCCGCCTGCGCCGAAGGCGCGTCCCGGTTATGCAAGTTACGCTGTGGCAGGACCAGCGCGGGCGTTGATGCCAGCGGACAGATAAAGGTCTTTCGCTTCTGTTCTTCAGAGAAGAAGGCCTTCCTTCTTAGTGTCCTTTCGAAAACTCGGCTTGGTGAGTCAACTGGCGGTGATTGCCGAGCACCGGAGCGGAGTGGCCTCTAGTGGCCATGAGCACCGGAGCGCAGGAAATCGCCGCCAGATGGCCGCCAGGGCGAGTTTTCAGACCTTCTCCACCTGCCCGTATTCCAACTCCACAGGCGTGGACCGCCCGAAGATCGACACGGACACCTTGAGGCGCCCCTTCTCCTCGTCGATCTCCTCGACCGTGCCGTTGAAGCTGGAGAACGGGCCGTCCGCCACGCGGACCTGCTCGCCGATCTCGAAGATAATGCTGCGACGGGGATGGTCCACGCCTTCCTGCGCCTGCTTCATTATCCGCTCGGCTTCGGATTCGCTGATCGGGCTGGGGCGCAGCTTGGTGCCCAGGAAGCCGGTAACCTTGGGCGTGTTCTTGATCAGGTGCCAGGCGTCGTCGGTCAGTTCCATCTTCACCAGCACGTAGCCGGGAAACAGCTTGTGCTCGGCGTTGATCTTCTGGCCACGGCGGACCTCCACCACCTCCTCGGCCGGCACCAGCACCTCGTCGATGTGGTCGGCCAGGCCCTTCTGCTCGGCCTGTTCCTTGATGGCCTGGGCGATCTTCTTCTCGAAACCCGAATAGACGTGAACGACGTACCAGCGCTTGGCCATGGTGTGATCTAGATCCTCAAACGGCGCCGGGGCCGGCGAACAGGATGCGCACCAGCCAGCCGACCAGCATATCGACGCTGAAGAAGAACAGCGCGGTCAGCGCCGCCATCGCCAGCACCAGTCCGGTGGTGACCAGGGTCTCCTTGCGGCTGGGCCAGGTGACGCGCGACGCTTCGGTGCGGACGTCGGCCAGGAATTTCGCCGGTGCAAACGCCAAGATCGGTTTTCCTCGAAGCAGGTGACAGAGAAGCGGCGGGCGGAAGCAAGACAGTACTGGATACAGCATAAGAAGGCGCGTGGCAGGGGTGGAGGGTCTCGAACCCCCAGCCTCCGGTTTTGGAGACCGGCGCTCTAGCCAATTGAGCTACACCCCTGCAGCATCCCTCCAAGGGGAGACTGCACGCGAGCGCGCTATCAAGAGCGGCAAGCGTTGCGTGTCAAGTGCAGGTGCCCCGCGCCGCGGGCTCTGGGCAGGAGGCCGCGCGGCTCGATCCTTTTTTCCGGGATGAAGCGCCGCTTGCCTTGCCCAACCGAGCCACCGGGCGGTAACCTGCAGCGCGGCGCGGGTGTAGCATAGTGGTAATGCTCTAGCCTTCCAAGCTAGCTAGGAGGGTTCGATTCCCTTCACCCGCTCCATTTTTATGCGCCGCTTATGCGCCGCACCAAACGCCATATCGCGTCTTTACGCGCTGCCCCCCTATTCAGCCGGACCGGCGCGAAGGGGGCGCCCAGAATGGCTGATATACTGGTGATCGTACTGGGCACGGGCGCCATCCTGCTGATGGCGGCCTATGCCGTGCTGTGCGAGCACATCTGATGCTCGACATGGTCCTTGGCGGGACGGTCTCCCTGCTGCTGCTCGTCTATCTCGTATGGGCTCTCGTGCGCCCCGAAGATTTCTAAGGCAACATCCTCATGACCCTGATCGGCTGGGCGCAGATCGCGCTCGTGCTGGCGCTGGTGTTCGCATCGGCGTTCCCGCTTGGCCATTACATGGCGGTGCTGTTTTCCGGTGGCCGCACCTGGCTTACGCCCGTGCTGGGTCCGGTCGAACGCGGCCTGTATCGCCTGGCCGGAATCGATCCGCGGCGCGGCATGACATGGCGCGAATACGTCTTCGCGCTGATAATGCTGAACGCGCTGCATTTTCTCGTGCTCTACGCTATATTGCGCCTGCAAGGCGCGCTGCCGTTCAACCCGCAGCATGTCGCCGGCATGTCGCCGCGGCTGGCGTTCAACACGGCCGCCAGTTTCGTCACGAACACAAACTGGCAGGCCTACACACCGGAAAGCCAGATCAGCTACGGCGCGCAGATGTTCGGCCTGACCGTTCACAACTTTCTCAGTGCCGCCACCGGCATCGCGGCCGCCGTGGCCGTGGTGCGCGCGTTCGCCGGCAGTGCGGTGACCACGCTCGGCAATTTCTACGTCGATCTGACGCGGGTCACGCTGTATCTGCTGCTGCCCGTCTGCATCGTGGCCGGTTTCGTGCTGCTGGCGGCCGGCGTGCCGGAGACCCTATCCGCGTACGCGAGTGCCACAACGCTGGACGGCGGATCGCAAACCATCGCATTCGGCCCTGTGGCCTTCCAGGAAGCCATCAAAGAGTTCGGCACCAACGGCGGCGGTTTCTTCAACGCCAACTCCGCCCACCCGTTCGAGAATCCCTCCGCGCTGACCAACGTGCTGGAGAACTGGCTTCTGCTGGCCATACCGTTCGCCCTGGCGATCATGCTCGGCCACATGGTGGGCGAGAAAAAGCAGGGCCGCTCGCTGTTCTACGCCATGGCGATCCTGCTCACGCTTGCGATTGCCGGAACGTATGCCGCGGAATCCGCGGGCAACCCGATGCTGACGCAGCACGGCGTCAGCGCCACCATGGGCAACATGGAGGGCAAGGACGTGCGCTTCGGCGTCGCCCTGTCCAGCGCGTTCAATACGTCGGCCACCGGCACGTCCACCGGCGCAGTCGACAGCTTCACCGACAGCTACACGCCGCTGGGCGGGCTGGTGCCGATGTTCCTGATGCAGCTTGGCGAAGTGACACCTGGCGGCGTGGGCTCCGGCCTGTACACCATCGTCGTCTTCGCGCTGCTCTCGGTGTTCGTGGCCGGGCTGATGGTGGGTCGTACGCCGGAATATCTCGGCAAGAAGGTGCAGGCGCGCGAGATCAAGCTCGCCATGCTTGCCGTGCTGATCCTGACACTCTTTATCCTGGGCGGCGCCGGACTTTCGCTTGTTCTGCCGAACGGCGTGTCCTCGCTCAGCGCCGCCGGGCCGCATGGCCTGTCCGAAATGCTGTATGCCTGGTCGTCCGCCACCGAGAACAACGGCAGCGCCATGGCGGGTCTGACCGCGGACACACGCCTGCTGGATTACGGGCTCGGCTTTGCAATGATCTTCGGCCGCTTCGCTTTCATGGTGCCGGTGATGGCGATCGCCGGCTCGCTTGCCGCCAAGCCGAAACTGCCGCCCAGCGCTGGCACGTTCCCGACTACGGGTCCGCTGTTCGTGGGCCTGCTGATCGGCGTGATCATCATCCTGGGCGGGCTGCAATTCATGCCGGCCGACGCGCTCGGGCCGATCGCGGATCATTTCTCCCTGCGCGCGGGGCATACATTCTGACAGGAAGAACGGCCTTCTTTTCTGAAGAAAAGAAGCAAAAGACTTTTGCTCCGCTGTCGCGGACTCAGCAGTAAACTCCGCGACAGCGCAGATAAAAGCTTTTTGGTTCTTTTTCTCCAAAAAGAACTGCTTGCTTACTTTTTCACAAGGTAACCACGAAATGCCGCCCGCAAAAGCCGACTCGATCGCGCTCTTCGACCACACCATAATCTGGCGCGCCGTCGGTGACAGCTTCGCCAAGCTCAACCCCGTGCACCTGATGCGCAACCCGGTGATCTTCGTCACCGAAGTGGTGGCTGCACTCACCACCTTCATCGGCATCGAGGCGCTGATCGAGGGCACGAAATCCGCCTTCGCGCTGGCCGTGGCGATATGGCTCTGGCTTACCGTGCTGTTCGCGACATTCGCCGAAGCGGTGGCCGAGGGCCGCGGCCGGGCGCGCGCGGAGAGCCTGCGGCGCGCGCGCACGGACACGATGGCCAAGCTGATGGCCAACCCGAAAGACCGCAAGCTGGTCGCACCCACGCCCGCCACCGCGCTGCAGGCCGGCGACTTCGTATTGTGCGAGACGGGCGACCTCATTCCCTCGGACGGCGAGATCGTCCAGGGCATCGCCAGCGTGAACGAGAGTGCGATCACCGGCGAGTCCGCCCCCGTCATACGTGAGGCCGGCGGTGACCGCTCGGCGGTGACCGGCGGCACGCAGGTGGTGTCCGACTGGCTGGTGATACGCATCACCGCCGACCCGGGCCAGACCTTCATCGACCGCATGATCAAGCTCGTGGAAGGCGCCGAGCGGCGCAAGACGCCGAACGAGATAGCGCTCGACATCCTGCTGGCCGGGCTCACGATCATCTTTCTGATCGCGGTGATAACGCTTGTCGGCTTCGCGCACTATTCGCAGACGGAGCTGCCAATTCCGGTGCTGGCGGCACTGCTGGTGACGCTGATCCCCACCACGATCGGCGGCCTGCTGTCCGCCATCGGCATCGCGGGGATGGACCGGCTGATACGCTTCAACGTGGTGGCCACCAGCGGCCGCGCGGTGGAGGCGGCGGGCGACGTGGACGCGCTGCTGCTGGACAAGACCGGCACAATCACCTTCGGCAACCGCATGGCCGCCGGCCTGTATCCCGCGCCGGGTGTGGCCGACCGCGATCTGGCCGAAGCCTCCGCCTATGCCAGCCTGGGCGACGAGACGCCGGAGGGCCGCTCGATCATCACCTTCGTGCGGGACCGCCACGGCATCAACCTCGACGTGCCGCACGACGCCAACATCATCCCCTTCACCGCGAACACCCGCGTCTCCGGGCTGGATTCCGGCGGGCGCTGCTGGCGCAAGGGGGCGGTGGACAACATCCTCAAGCTGGGCGGGCACGCCGCGCCGGCCGCTTTCACGCAGTCGGTGGAACGCGTCTCGCGCGCCGGCAGCACGCCGCTTGCGGTGATGCAGGACGGCAGGCTGCTGGGCGTGATCGAGCTCAAGGACATCGTCAAGCCGGGCATACGCGACCGGTTTGCCGAGCTGCGCCGCATGGGCATCCGCACCATCATGGTCACCGGCGACAACCGGGTGACCGCGGCGGCCATCGCCACCGAAGCAGGCGTGGACGATTTCATTGCCGAGGCCACCCCGCAGGACAAGCTGGACTACATACGCAAGACGCAGGCCGAGGGCCGGCTGGTGGCGATGTGCGGTGACGGCACCAACGACGCGCCCGCTCTGGCGCAGGCCGACGTGGGGGTTGCGATGCAGACCGGCACGCAGGCGGCGCGCGAAGCCGGCAACATGGTCGACCTGGACAGTGATCCCACCAAGCTCATCGAGATCGTGGAGATCGGCAAACAATTGCTGATCACCCGCGGCTCGCTGACCACGTTCAGCATTGCCAACGACATCAGCAAATACTTCGCTATCCTGCCGGCGATATTCGTGGCCACGTATCCGGAGCTGGGCGCGCTCAACATCATGCACCTGTCCACGCCGCAGAGTGCGATCATGTCCGCCGTCATCTTCAACGCGCTGATCATCGTGGCCCTGGTCCCGCTGGCGCTGCGCGGCGTGAAGTTCCGAGCCGTGGGCGCGGCGGCACTTCTGCAACGCAACCTGCTGATCTACGGCCTGGGCGGGATCGTGGCGCCTTTCATCGGCATCAAAGCCATTGACATGCTCCTGACCGCTGTTCACATTTTTGTGTAGAGAGGATCAAGTCATGGTTTCGCAAATTCGTCCGGTGTCCGTGATGATCCTGGCATTCACGCTGCTGACCGGCCTGGCGATACCGCTGGGCTTCGTCGGCCTGGGCCGCGCGGCCTTTCCGTTCCAGGCTGGCGGCAGCCTCATCCTGCGCAACGGCCGCACTTTCGGCTCCGCCCTGATCGGCCAGAGCTTCACCAGCGACAAGTATTTCCACGCCCGGCCCAGCGCCCTCATGGGTGCCGATCCGAAGGACAGCTCCAAGCAGGTTCCCACGCCCTATGACGCCAGCGAGTCCGGCGCATCCAACCTCGCCCCCGCTTCCAAGGCGCTGTCCAATCGGGTGAAGACCGACTTGGCACAGATCGGCGGCATGGACGTGCCTGCCGACATGGTGACCAGTTCCGCCTCCGGCCTGGACCCTGACATCTCGCCGGAGAACGCGGCGCTGCAGATCGGCCGGGTGGCAAAGGCCCGCGGCCTGTCGCCGGACGCGGTGCGTGCGATCGTCGCCAGCCACGTGGCCGGGCCGGAACTCGGCTTCGTCGGCGCGCCCAGGGTCAACGTGCTGGCGCTCAACCTGGCGCTCGACGACGCACAGAAGGCGAAGTAGTGGGGCTGTAAAGGCCGCGACCTGCCTTTCTGGAAGGCGGCGGTCCTAGCCTCCGGCCACCATCAGCCCGTCCACCCGGATCGTCGGGGCGTCCGTGCCACGGCGGAACACTAGATCATTCGCCGGCTGCAGGTTGGCGAACATGTCTATAAGGTTGCCGGCGATGGTGATCTCGGCTACCGGCTCGGCCAGCGCGCCGCCGCGTATCATGAAGCCGGCGGCACCACGGCTGTAATCGCCCGTCATACCGTTGATGCCCATCCCGATCAGCTCGGTCACGTACACGCCAAGCTCGATGTCGGCCATCAGCTCCGCCGGCGTGGGCGCGCCGGCCGCCATGTAGAGGTTGGTGGCGGACGGGCCAGGCGGGCCGCCGGTGCCGCGGCTGGCATGCCCGGTGGTGCGCAGCCCGAGCTGGCGCGCGCTGCGGCTGTCCAGGATCCACGTCGTCAGCGTGCCGTCCTCGATCAGTGTCACCGGTGTCGTGGGCACGCCCTCGCCATCGAACACGGCGGAGCGGGCGCCGCGTACGCGCCATGGGTCGTCATGTATGTGCACGCCGGCGCGGAACAGACGCTGGCCCATGCGGTCCTTCAGAAAACTGGTGCCGCGCGCGATCGAGGCGCCGTTGATCGCTGAGGACAGATGGCCCACCAGGCTGTTGGCCACGCGCGGATCGAACACCACCGGTATCTGCCCGGTCTTGGGCCGGGTGGGGTTCAGCCTGGCCACCGCGCGCTCGCCGGCGCTGTGGCCGATCGCCACAGGATCGTCGAGGTCGGCCAGGTGGACGGCGCCGTGATAGTCATAGTCGCGCTGCATGCCGGTGCCCGCCCCGGCGATCACGCTGGCCGCGTGCGAATGGTAGGTGCGCGCCGAGTGTCCGGCGAAGCCCGCCGAAGTGGCGAGGAACATCTCGGTCCGGCCGAAACCCGCGCTGCCGCCTTCGGAGTTGGTGACGCCGGAGACCGCCAGGGCAGCCTGCTCGGCTGTGTCGGCGCGGGCGGTCAGCGCCGCCACGTCCGGCTCCGCCGGGTCCACACGGTCCAGGAACGCCGCGTCGCGCGGGGCGGCCGCCGCGTCGCTCAGATCGGAAAGCGGATCGTCTGGCACCACGCGCGCCATGGCCACCGCACGCTCGGCGAACGCCGCGAACCGTGCCGGATCGACGCTGGCGGCGGAGACGATGGCGCTTTTGGCGCCGCAGAACACGCGTAGGCCGAGGTCCTGGCTTTCCGACCGCTCCAGCGTCTCCGTCTGGCCCAGGCGCCGCTCCACGCTCAGCGAGGTGCGCGCGAGCAGGATGGCGTCGGCGCGGTCGGCGCCGGCGTGGCGGGCGGCGCCCAGGAGGGTGTCAAGTAAATCCAGGCTCACGGGTTGACTCCGAAAGTAAGAAAGCAAGCAGTTCTTTTTTGAAAAAAAGAACCAAAAAACATCTGCTCCGCTGTCGCCGACTTCAGAACAGGTTCGCGACAGCGGAGGAAAAGTCTTTTGCTTCTTTTCTTCAGAAAAGAAGGCCTTTCCTTAAGCTGCCAGCCGCAAAGTAATATCCGACAAGCTAGGCACACTGGCCGCCGGCCCCATGGCCGCCAAAGTCGGCACGCCCCGGAATATACGCGATGCCGCACGCCGTATGTCGGCCACCGTCACCGCTTCCAGCTTGGCCACCGTCTCCGCACTCGGGATGATGCGCCCGAAGATCTGCATCTGGCGGGAGAGCTGCTCGCAGCGGCTGCCGGTGCTCTCCATGCTCATCAGCAGGCTGGCCTTCACCTGCGCCTTCGCCCGGCGCAACTCGGCCTCGTTGGCGTCGACCTGCACGCGGTGCAGTTCGGCCAGCGTGGCGGGCACCAGTTCGGCCGCCTCCTCCTCGCCGGTGCCGGCGTAGATGCCGAACAGGCCGGTCTCCACATAGGGCGCGGTGAAGGAGTAGACCGAATACACCAGGCCGCGCTTCTCGCGGATTTCCTGGAACAGGCGGGACGACATGCCACCGCCTAGCAAGCCGGACAGCAGCAGCACCGGGTAGTAATCCGGGTCCGAGTAGCTGACCGAGGGGAAGCCCAGCACGATGTGCACCTGATCCAGGTCGCGCTCCTCGCGGAACTCGCCGCCGCCATAACGGCCGGGCTCGAGCGCGGGCGGCATCTCGGCCGGCAGGTCGGCGAAATGCTGTGCGACCAGTTCCACCACACGGTCGTGCTGCAGCGCGCCGGTGGCGGCCACCACCACGTTTCCGGCAGCGTAATGGCGGCGCATATAGGCCTGGATGTCGGCCCCGCGCATGCCGCGTATGATCTCCTCGGTGCCCAGCACCGGGCGGCCCATCGGCTGATCCGGGTAGGCCGCCTCCTGGAAATGGTCGAAGATGATGTCGTCCGGCGTGTCGTTCGCCTGGCCGATCTCCTGCAGGATCACGCCGCGCTCGCGCTCCACCTCCTCGGGCGCGAAGGTGGAGTGGGTCAGGATGTCACCGATGATGTCGGCACCCAGCGCCAGGTCTTCCTTCAGCAACTTGACGTAGTAGGCGGTCTGCTCGCGCGCGGTGTAGGCGTTGATGTGGCCACCCACGTTTTCGATCGCCTCGGCGATTTCGGCGGCACTGCGCCGCTCGGTGCCCTTGAAGGCCATGTGCTCCAGAAAGTGGCTCACCCCGTTCTGCGCCGCGTCCTCGTTGCGCGTGCCGCTGGCCACGTAGGCGCCCAGCGAGACCGTCTCCATCCGGTCCATGGTCTCGGTGACCACGGTCAGGCCGGAGGGCAGCGTGGTCACGCGTATGGCGTCTTCAGCGGTCATGTAGGGTTCCTCATGGCGAGTTACGGGCAACGAAGGCACGGATGATGGCCTGGACCTGGGGCAGGTCGGCCGGGGCGGTGGAGAAGCGCTCCTCTCTCTCATATAGGTGGGCCATGTGTAGCGGCAGAGGGGGCCGCGCGCCGGTCGCGTGCTGCATGGCTTCCGGGAACTTGGCCGGATGGGCGGTGGCCGCGGCTATGGTGGGCAGATGCACGCAAGGGTGGGCGCGCGCCGCGGCGATGCCGATGGCGGTGTGCGGGTCCGCCAGGTAGCCGCATTCGGCGTGCAGCCGCGCGATCTCCGCCGTGGTGCCCGCATCGTCCAGGCGGAAACCCTCGAACAGGGTGCGTGCGCGGGCCCAGGCGGCCTCCGGCACGTCCATGCGGCCGGTGGTGTGAAAGCCGGTCATGATCCCGGCCGTCTGCACAGGGTCGCGGCCCAGCAATTCGAACAGCAGGCGTTCGAAATTGGAGCTGATGGCGATGTCCATGCTGGGCGACAGGCTGGGCTCGACGGGGCGCATGGACATGTCGCGCGCGGTCAGAAAGCGGGCCAGTATGTCGTTGCGGTTGCTGGCCACCGTCAGGCGGGCTACCGGCAGGCCCATGCGGCGTGCCGCCCAGGCGGCCAGCACATTGCCGAAATTGCCGGTGGGCACGGCAAAAGCGACCTCCCGCTCCGGGGCGCCCAGCGCCAGTGCGCTGGCCACGTAATAGGGTATCTGGGCGGCGATGCGGGCCCAGTTGATGGAGTTGACCGCGGATAGCCGTATGCCGTCGCGGAAGTCCACGTCGGCGAACATTGCCTTCACCAGGTTCTGGCAATCGTCGAAATTGCCGTCCACCGCGATGTTGAGAACGTTCGGCGCGTTTACCGTCGTCATCTGCCGACGCTGCACCTCGCTGGTGCGGCCGGCGGGGTGGAGTATGGCGATGTCGATCGCGGCGCGCCCCTGGCAGGCCTCGATGGCGGCCGACCCGGTATCGCCCGACGTGGCGCCCACGATGGTGATACGCTGGCCGTGCTGGCGCAGCACGTGGTCGAACAGCCGACCCAGCAGCTGCATCGCCAGGTCCTTGAAGGCGAGCGTGGGACCATGGAACAGTTCGAGGGCCCAGAGGTTGGGGCCGAGCTGGACGAGCGGGATGGTGGCGGGATGGCGGAAGCCGGCATAGGCCTGCTGGCAGAGGCCCTGCAGCGCGGCGAACGGCACAGCGTCCCCGGTGAACGGCGCGATGACCCTGGCAGCAAGTTCCGCATAAGGCAGGCCGCGCAGGGCGCGCAGATCCGCAGGCGAGAAATGCGGCCAGGTTTCGGGCATGTAGAGGCCGCCGTCCGGCGCCAAGCCGGCCAGCAATACTCCCGCGAAATCCTGGGTAGGGGACTGGCCCCTGGTGGAGACGTAGCGCATCGGGGCCTAGGATAAGGAAGGAAGCGGTTCTTTTTGCAAAAAAGAACCAAAAAACATGTGCTTCCCCCCGCCTGCGCGTTCCGGGTGCGCCTGAAGGCGTGGAACGGGCAGGCGCCTATTCCTTTGGCTGCGCCTTTGCCGGGGTTCTGGCGATCGACTTGATGGACGCGCGCGGCCGGCCGGACGCCGCACCGATTTCCCGGTCCTGCGCCTCGATGAACCACTTCGCCGGATCGTCGCCATCCAGTCCGCCCAGCTCCGTGTAGGGCACCCGCCGGTTGGAGCTGAGCGTGCCGTCCGCGTAGGTGACGTCGAAAGCCACGAAGCTGCTGAGTATCTTGCGCTTAGGCGGCATCGGGGGCGTCCGGAACCGGGTCGTCCTCGGCAGGAACGGGCAGAGGCGGCTCGCCGGCTGCGGCACGGCGCTTGGCTTCGGCTTTCTCCAGTCGCTTGGCCTCTGCCTTGGCCTCCTTGGCGCGCTCGCGCTCGGCGCGCTGGAAATTGTAGTTGGGTTTGAAGACCATATGAGTTCTCCACTCAAGCGAGATGAGCGTGGGGGTGGGTATGACAGAGTGGGCGCGCCGGAACTACAGGAGCAACGCTTGCCTGTCGCATGGCAGAGTGACTGAATGATGGTATCGGTTGAAATATCAACGAGGGACCGGCCAGACCAGTTGCGGCGAACGGCCCGAGCGGCAGCCAATAGGAGCGCTTGAGCTACGCCCCACCCCATCGGCCGACCTTGGCGGCGCGGCCGCGGAGCGGGCGGCAGACGCACAGGCGGTGGCGACCTTGTGGGTCGACTATCCTACCTGTGGCAGCGCGCCACGGCTTTGCGGACAGGCGGCGACGGCAGAGTTCCGATAGCCCTCCACAAGGATGCAAACGCCAGGCGATACGTCCGGCTACTGCGCCGCCACGCTCGCCCCTGACGCCTGCAGGGCCGAGGACACGAACCGGTCCACCTCGGCCCGGGTTGTGGCAAAACTCGTGACCAGCCGTATCACCGGCAGTTCCACTCCGGGCACCTCGATCCAGCGATAGAATACCGCGCCCGCGCGCTGCAGCGCCTGGATCGTGTCTTCCGGCATCGCTACGAACAGCTCGTTCGCCTGCACCTGCTGGATCAGGTGAAAGCCAGGAATCGCACCCAGGCCGCGGGCCAGCGCCTGCGCCATGGCATTCGCGTGCGCCGCGTTGCGCAGCCAGAGGTCCCCTTCCAGGTAGCCCAGCATCTGCGCGGACAGGAAGCGCAGCTTGGACCAGAGCTGCCCGGCCCGCTTGCGCCGCCGCTCGAAGCCGGCGGCGAGTTCGGGGTTGAAGAACACCACCGCCTCGGCCGCCAGCGCGCCATTCTTGGTGGCCCCGAAAGACAGCGCGTCCACGCCGGCCTGCCAAGTCAGCTCCGCCGGGGAGCAGCCGAGATGGGCGAGCGCGTTGGCGAAGCGGGCGCCGTCCATGTGAAGGTGCAGGCCCTGCTTGCGGCAGGCCTGCCCGAGCGCTGCCACCTGATCGACCTCATAGACGGTGCCCCACTCGGTCGCCTGGGTGATGCTGACCGCCTCCGGCAGCACGTGGTGCACGCCGCCGTCCCGGGCGCGCGTCATGGCATCCTCGATTTGCGCCGGCGCGATACGGCCCGTCTGCGACGGCAGCGTCACCAGCTTGGCGCCGCCCATGTAGAATTCCGGGGCGCCGCATTCGTCGGTGGCGATGTGCGCTTCCTCGTAGCAGAGGACCGCACCGTAAGGGCGCACCAGCGTGGCCAGGGCCAAGGCATTCGCCGCGGTGCCGGTCGCTACCGGATACAGGGTGAGGTCGGCTTCGAATATCTCCCGCGCGCGCGCCGTCAGACGCGTGGTGAACGGGTCCGCGCCGTAGGAGGGCACATTGCCGGTGTTGGCGTCCGCCAGGGCGGCCATGATCTCCGGGCTGACCGGGGCGGTGTTGTCGCTGGCGAAATTCATTGTGGCGGGTGGTCCTTTTGGCAGGGCTCCGGGTTTGCGGAGTTCTGTGCCTGCGTCTTTGAAGAAAGCAAGAAGGCGATTGTTCTTCGAAACAAGGGCTACGAAGTCTTGTCACTGCCCGGCAGGCGCGGCCGGCAGCCCAAGCACGTCCGCCATGCCGTAGAGCCCAGGCGGCCGGCCGGCTACCCACAAGGCCGCCTGTACGGCACCGCGGGCGAAGACGCGGCGGTCCAGTGCCTTGTGCGTCAGCGATATGTGTTCGTCATCGCCGGCGAACAACAGGGTGTGCTCACCCGCCACTTCGCCACCGCGCAAGGCGGCGAACCCGATAGCACCCGCAGGCCGCGCGCCCGTTTCGCCATCCCGCGCACGTATGGCCCGCAGCGCGGTGCCCCGCCCGGTCGCCACGGCCCGGCCAAGCGCCAGCGCCGTGCCGGATGGCGCGTCCCGCTTGCCGCGATGGTGCATTTCCAGGATTTCGGCGTCGTACTGGTCCCCTGGCAAGGCACGCGCCAGCATAGCGGCCGCGCGCAGGACCAGGGTGACGCCGGGGGAGAAATTCGCTGCCCAGACGATTGCAATACGCTCCGCGGCCGCGTGCACGGCCGCCTCGGCCTTCGCGTCTAGCCCTGTGGTGCCGAGCACCCAGGCCGCCGAACATTCCCGAAGCGCGGTGGCGTGGCGTAACGCCGTCTCCGCATGGGTGAAGTCGATCACCACGTCGCTCACCTTCGCCAGGTCGGCGATGGACTGCTGAGACAGCACGGAGAGGGGCGCCGGCAGCGGCGACCGGCCTAGCCCGCCGGACAGCACGGCCCCGGCAAGCGGTATGGCTTCCGCCACCAAGCGGCCCATGCGGCCGCTTATCCCAGCAACACCTATCTGCATCGCCCGCTCTTAGCGCGGACGGCAGCCGGCGTAATCCGCAATCGGCTGCGATACTGATTTCGTAACGTTTTTCGTTTCAATTATCACCGATTTGTGTTCTTAATCACAAACTAGTGATTTAGGGTGGCTCATGAGCAAACTGCGCGCTGCGTGGACGGTGACGATGCTGGCAACTGCCATCAGCCAGGGCGCGGCCGCTTCCGGCGATCCAGGACAGCGAGTTCTTGCAACGCCTGCCGGCGAGATCGTGACGCCTGGTTCCAGCCTGGAACGGCCCGAGGATCTGGGCCGCGCCGCCCACACCAACGTCCACCTGTTCCGCCCTGCACGGCTTGGCGCGCTGACTGTCGATGTCGGCAATGTCGGCGAGACGCCGGCTTCGCTCGCCTGCCTATACGGGGTGGCGCCGCCCGTGCCGGGCTGCAACCCGCAGAGTGTCACGAAGGTGGCGAAAGGCGGCAGCCGGGCCATCGCCATCGTGGACGCCTACGACTTCCCGACCGCCGTGTCCGACCTTGCCGCCTTCAGCGCCCAGTACGGCTTGCCACCGGTCACCGCGGCCAATTTCACGGTGGTCTATGCGTCCGGCACGCAGCCGATCGCGGACCCGTCCGGCGGATGGGCGCTGGAAGCCGCACTGGATATCGAAATGGCGCATGCGCTAGCACCCGGCGCCCGCGTGATCCTCGTCGAAGCCGCATCGAACAGCTATGTCGACCTGTTCGCGGCCGAGCAGGTTGCGGCACAGCTCGTGTCCGACGCCGGCGGCGGCGAGGTCTCCAATAGCTGGTCAGGCGGCGAATTCTCCGGCGAGATGCAGGTGGCACCGGCGTTCAGCGGCACGAATGTCGTGTTCTTCGCCTCGGCAGGCGACAGTTCGGGCACAGGCGTGCCGTCCGCGCTGCCGAACGTGATCTCGGTTGGCGGCACCACGATCAACCGCGACGCGTCCGGCAATTTCATCAGCCAGACCACCTGGGCCAACACCGGCGGCGGCCTAAGCCCGTTCGTGACCGCGCCGGCATTCCAGCAACCCGTCACCTCCGTAGTGGGCGCGATGCGCGGCACGCCGGACGTGGCGCTGGTGGCCAACCCCGCTTCGGGCGTCTGGGTGTACGACACCACGCCGTATAACGGCGACACGATGAAATGGGTCATCGTAGGCGGCACCAGCGTGGCCAGCCCGGCGGTTGCCGCGCTGGTGAACAACGCCGGCGCATTCCGGGCGTCCACGGCCGCACAGTTGCGCGCGATGTATGCGAACAGGGCGCTCGCCACGCATTTCACAGACATCACCGCGGGTAGCTGTCCCAACGCGGCCAGCGGCACGGCTTCGGTCGGCTACGATCTATGCACCGGGATCGGCACCCCGATCGGCCGTTACGGAAGGAAGCCGGCCAATTGACATGATGGCGGCGCAGTCGGGGGGAGACTGCGCCGCCTTGCGACACCGGCCGTCAGCGCGGGGGGGAGTGCGCCTCGTCCTGGTGTCCAACCACATATTGCGCTCGACGAGCGCGGTGCAACTACCCGGTCCTAGACTCACGAAGGTGTGCTACTACACTTGCGTGACACGCATTTGTCACACCCTACCCCGCAAAGCGCCTCATACAAAGTAGATACGCGCGCCCGCGTCCGCCTCCCGCGACTGCGGACCAAAAGCTTTTTGCTTCTTTTTCTCGAAAAAGAAGACTTTGCTTCCTTCTTACGCCACCCGTGCGCGTCAGTCCTGCAAGACAGAAGCTAATCCCGCCCCGCCAGGAACTCCTTCATCTTGGCGAAGAACCCCTCATGCTCCGGGCTGCCCTTGGTGTGTGACTTCGCCTCCGCCTCGAACTCCTCAAGCAGCTCGCGCTGCCGCCGAGTAAGGTGCTGCGGCGTCTCCACCTTGGCCTGCACGACCATGTCCCCGCGCGCCGCGCTGCGCAGCACGGAAAAACCGCGGCCGCGCAGGCGGAACTGCGCGCCTGCCTGGGTGCCGGCCGGGATACGCACTTTCTGCGTCGTGCCGTCGATGGCCGGGACCTCGATCTCGTCGCCCAACGCCGCCTGGCTGAGGCGCAGGGGAACCTCGCAGAAGATGTGCGCACCCTCGCGGTGGAACAGCGCGTGCTGGCGTATCGCCACATGGACGTAAAGATCGCCGTTCGGCGCGCCCTGCCCGCCCGCCTCGCCCTCGCCCTGAATGCGTATGCGGGTGCCGTCCTCCACGCCGGGCGGTATGGTCACCTGCAAGGTGCGTTCGCGCTGTACTGTGCCGGCGCCCTGGCAAACGCGGCACGGGTTACGCACTACCCGCCCGGCGCCGCCGCAGGTGGGGCAGGTGCGCTCGATCAGGAAGAAGCCTTGCTGGGCACGCACCTTGCCTGCGCCATTGCAGGTGGAGCACGTCTCGGCGGCTGCCTTGCCGTCCGATGAGCCGGTGCCGCGGCACGCCTCGCAGGTGACGCGCGTGGGCACACGGACGGGAGTCTTGGTGCCTGCGAAGGCCTGCGCCAGATCGATTTCGACCTGAACCTGGACGTCGGCGCCGGTGCGCGTGCGGCTGCGCCCGCCGCCGCGTCCGGTGAAGTCACCGAACATCTGGTCGAAGATGTCGCCCAGGCCGCCGGCGCCGGAAAAGTCAAACCCGCCCGGCGCGCCGCCGCCTTGCTCGAAGGCTGCGTGGCCGAAGCGATCATAGGCTGCGCGCTTCTGGTCGTCCTTCAGTACTTCGTAGGCTTCGGAGACGATCTTGAACTGCGCTTCCGCCGACTTGTCGCCCGGGTTGCGGTCCGGGTGATACTTCATGGCGAGCTTGCGATAGGCCTTTTTCAGGTCCTCCGCGCTGCAGTCTTTGGCGACCTCCAGGGTCGTGTAGTAATCTGGCTTTGCCATCAAAACATCCAAAGGCCAGGGGCGTCGTGCATATCACGCTTTCGCGTGACTCCCCTGGACCCTGCTGGAGCCTTGGCCCCAGACCCCGGGCTTCGCCCCCCAGCGTGAGAGGGGCGAAGCTCAGGGGTCTGGGGCCAAGGCCCCAGCGGGGTCTGGGGCAGAGCCCCAGCGCTTACGCTGACTTCTTCTTGCTCTCGTCGAGCTCTTCGAACTCGGCGTCGACCACGTTGTCGCCGCCGGCCGCCGGCGCCTCAGGTGCGGCGGATGCCGCCTGCTCCGCCTTGTAGACATGCTCGCCGATCTTCATCGCCGCCTGCGTCAGCCGGTCGCTTGCCGTCTTAAGCGCTTCGGCGTCCGAGCCCTCCATCGCCGATTTGACCGCCGCCACCGCGGACTCCGCCTCGGTGCGATCGGCCGCCGGCATCTTGTCGCCATGCTCCTTCAGGTTCTTCTCAACCTGGTGGACCATCGCTTCGGCCTGGTTGCGCGCCTCGACCATCTCGCGCTTCTTCTTGTCCGCCTCGGCATTCGCCTCGGCATCGCGCACCATCTTCTCGATGTCGGCGTCCGACAGCCCGCCGCTGGCCTGGATGCGTATCTGCTGCTCCTTGCCGGTGGCCTTGTCGCGCGCGCTGACGCTGACGATGCCGTTGGCATCGATGTCGAACGTCACCTCGATCTGCGGCATTCCGCGCGGTGCCGGAGGGATACCCACCAGGTCGAACTGGCCAAGCATCTTGTTGTCGGCCGCCATCTCGCGCTCGCCCTGGAACACCTTGATGGTCACGGCACCCTGGTTGTCGTCCGCCGTCGAGAAGATCTGGCTCTTCTTGGTGGGGATCGTGGTGTTGCGGTCGATCAGCCGGGTGAACACGCCGCCCAGCGTCTCGATGCCTAGGCTCAGCGGCGTCACGTCCAGCAGCAGCACGTCCTTCACGTCGCCGCGCAGCACCGCACCCTGGATGCCGGCGCCGATCGCCACCACCTCGTCAGGATTCACGTTGCGGGCCGGGTCACGGCCGAAGAACGCCTTCACCGCCTCGATCACCTTGGGCATGCGCGTCATGCCGCCCACCAGGATGACCTCGTTGATGTCGGAGGCAGACACGCCCGCATCCTTCAGCGCGGCGCGGCAGGGATCCATCGTGCGGGTGATCAGGTCGTCGACCAGGCTCTCCAGCTTCGCGCGGCTCAGCTTCATCACCAGGTGCTTCGGCCCGGAGGCGTCGGCGGTGATGAACGGCAGGTTGATCTCGGTCTCCTTCGACGAGGACAGCTCGATCTTCGCCTTCTCGGCGGCTTCCTTCAGGCGCTGCAGCGCCAGCTTGTCGGTGCGCAGGTCGATACCCTGGTCGCGCTTGAACTCGCTCGCCAGGTAGTCGATCACGCGGGCGTCGAAGTCCTCGCCGCCCAGGAACGTGTCGCCGTTGGTGGACTTCACCTCGAACACGCCGTCGCCGATTTCCAGAATGGACACGTCGAACGTGCCGCCGCCCAGGTCATAGACTGCGATCGTGCCGCCGTTCTTCTTGTCCATGCCGTAGGCCAGCGCGGCGGCTGTCGGCTCGTTGATGATGCGCAGCACTTCCAGGCCGGCGATGCGGCCGGCGTCCTTGGTCGCCTGGCGCTGCGCATCGTTGAAATAGGCGGGCACGGTGATGACCGCCTGGGTCACCTTCTCGCCGAGATAGGCCTCCGCCGTCTCCTTCATCTTGCCCAAGATGTCGGCGCTGATCTTGCCTGGGGCATACTTCTCGCCGCGGGCTTCCACCCACGCGTCGCCGTTATCGGCGCGGACGATCTTGTAGGGAACGAGGTCACGATCCTTGGCGACGAGCGGGTCGTCATAGCGACGCCCGATAAGGCGCTTGACCGCATACAGCGTGTTGGCCGGGTTGGTCACCGCCTGCCGCTTGGCGGCCTGGCCCACCAGTCGCTCGCCGGACTCGGTGAACGCCACCATGCTGGGGGTAGTGCGGGCACCCTCGCTATTCTCGATCACATGGACGTCGCCGGATTCCATGATCGCCACGCACGAATTGGTCGTGCCCAGGTCGATACCGATCACCTTGCTCATACGCGAAAAACTCCTGTTCAGCGGCCGGGTGCGGCCCGAAGCACCGCACGCGGCCCTCACTCTCGATGTTGCCGGATGTATTGAGCAGCCCGGCCCAACACAAGGGGCAGACTACCGGCGAACGCTGTCCGTTACAAGAACATAGCACGAACATTTTGCTGCCCAGGTGGTTGAACGGCGAGTAATTTGTCGAGCCTGAAGCCGGCCCTGCCGCAAGGCCGGAACAACGCCCGCCAATACTGTGCCGCAGGGAGAAATTTGCGATGTCGTTTCGCGAGCAGAAGACCTTTGCCTGTGCTCCGGGCCTGGCCGCCCTGCTGGCCGCCACGTGCCTCACGCCGCCGGCGCGCGCGCAGACCAGCTTCATAGCGCCGGACGGGCATAACCGTTATCCGGGTGTGACGATCTTCTGCCCGAGCGGCAACGGCGTCACCCCGTGCGTGTTCGGCGGCGGCTCCGGCGGTGGCGGCGGCGCGGTCACGGTCAATCTCGGCAGCGCCGGTGCGGTATCGGCCAGCAATCGCTTCCCAGTGACGGACCAGGCGCTCGACTCGCTGATCAGCGGCGGGGCGCTCAGTGTCACCGGCTCGGTGGGCCTGCTCGGCACGCCTTCGGTCAGCCTGGCGGCCGGCACCGCCATCGTGGGCGGCGTCAGCCAGTCAGGGCCGTGGACGGTGTCGCTGGGTTCGGGCGGCAACACGATCGGCACGGTTGGTCTGGCCACCGGCACCAGCGTGGCGCTTGGCCCCGGCACCAGCCTGATCGGCACGGTCAGCGTCGCGGGGTCGGGCGGCGCGGTCAGCCAGAGCGGCAGCTGGACCATGGGCCTCACCCCGGGCACGAGCGTCGGCGTGGCCTCGCTGCCCGCCTTGCCTGTCGGCAGCAACGCCATCGGCACTGTCGGCATCTCCAACTTCCCCGTCGTGCAGCCGGTGTCCGGCAGCGTCAGCCAGGCAGGAAGCTGGACGGTGGGGCTCAGCACCGGCAGCACGGTGGCGCTGGCCGCCGGCAGCAACATGATCGGCACGGTCACGGTGGCCAACCCCGGCGGCACGGGCGGCGCGGTCAGCGAAAGCGGCAACTGGACGGTCGGCCTGGCCGCCGGCAGCAACGCCATCGGCACCGTCGGCATCTCCAACTTCCCCGCCGTACAGCCAGTGTCCGGCAGCGTCAGCCAGGCAGGTAGCTGGACAGTGGGCCTCAGCACCGGCAGCACGCTCGCCGTGTCGTCGCTGCCCACGCTGCCGGCGGGCAGCAACGATATCGGGTTCGTCGATATCAACTCCCTGCCCGCCCTGCCGGCCGGCAGCAACGCCATCGGAACGGTCGCGGTGTCGAATTTCCCCGGCACAATCACCCTGTCCGCCGGCACCAGCGCCATCGGCACCGTATCAGTCGCCAACCTGCCCGCCATGCAGCCGGTCTCCGCGGCTTCCCTGCCGCTACCCGCGGGGGCCGCAACCGCCGCCGGCCAGGCCGCCCCGCTGGCGCCGGTCGCACCCGGCGCCGCCACCGCCACCGCGTCCGTGGTCATGGGCTGCCTGGCCAACACCACGCTGCCCAGCTTCACCGCCGGCCAGCAGGGGGCCGTGGCGTGCGACACCTCCGGCCACCTCTATGTCGTGACCGTCCCGAGCGCCAACAACGTGCCGACGTACCAGCAGGCAGTCAGCAGCGGCGGCGCCAGCATCTATCGCGCGATCAACACCGCCGCCTCCGCCATGGCCGCCAACGTGAAATCCAGCACCGGCATGGTGTACGGCTACGAGGCCTGCAACAGCGGCACCGTGTCCGCCTATCTGCGGCTGTTCGCCCTGGCCACCGCGCCCACGGTCGGCGCCAGCACCCCCGCGATCAGCAAGCTGCTGCCGGCGGGCGCCTGCCAGAGTACATCCAGCAACGTGGGCCTGGTGTTCGCCTCCGGCATCGCCCTGGACGTCACCTCCGGCAGCATGGCCGACAGCGACACAGCCGCCGTTGCCACGGCCGCCCAGGTGACCGTGGAAGTCTACTACAAATAAGGCGCGTCTCAGCGTCTGCTTGGCAGTTTGCCCTTACAGCCATCCGATGGCGATTGCCTATGCTCGGTGCTCGTGGCCAATGAGACCACTCCGCCTCGGCGTGAAACAACCGCCCGCGAAACTCACCACGCAAGCAGACGTCAGAGCCAGGGAAGCGGGCCAGACGGTTGCAGCAGAACAGACCGAACCTGGCGTCGGAGAGACGAAAGTTTTCGCTTCTCTCTTGCAAAAAGAGGGTGTCGGCTTGCCTATTCAGGAAGGCGGCTCCTCACGCGCTGCCCGATGGTGCAGCAGCACGAGCGCCCGCCGCAGCCGCCGTATCCCGCCGCGTATCTCGCCGTTCTCACACATCTCCCGCCCCTCCGCGAGCAGGCGCTGCACGTCCAGTGACGGGCTACGACGGTCCGCAACCTGGCGGACGAGTTGGGCGCAATAGGCCGGCGTGTCCGTCGTCAGCGCGAAACTGGGCGGCTCGTCGGCATGGCCACGTCCGGACAGGCCCAAGGATGCTAGCAGCACAGGCACTCTCAGGGCGCGGCGAATCGTCATATCTGCACGTCTGATGGCAGCTTCGCCGTGTCCTCCGCATGGGGCAGGGATGAAGCGCTGTTCATCTGCTGTTGCGCGGGCGACATGGCCGGGATCACCAGCGTGGCGCGCAGGCCGGGATGAGCATCCTCCAGCAGCAGCGAGCCCTCGTGCAGCAGCGCCACCGCCTGCACCAGGGCCAGCCCCAGGCCCGATCCTGGCGTGCTGCGGGCGGCCTCGCCGCGGAAGAAACGTTCGGTGGCGCGCGGCCGGTCCGCCTCCGGAATGCCCGGGCCCTGGTCGGCCACGGACAGGCGTACCTGCCGGTTCACCCGGGTGGCGGCCAGCGTGATCTGGCCGCCATCGGGCGAGAACTTGATCGCGTTGTCCAGCAGGTTGGCCACTGCCTGCTGCAGCAGGTCGCGGTCGCCCAGTATGGCCAGCGTGTCCGGCACCTCCAGGCGCAGGCGCAGCCCGCCATGCTCCTCGGCCACCGCGCTGTACAGCTCCGTCAGATCGGCCAGCAACGGCCCCAGATCCACCTCGGCAAAGGCCGAGCGGCGGGCACCCACCTCTATCTCGGCGATGCGCATCAGTGCGTGAAACACGGCGGTGACGTTGTCCAGGTCGCTGACCGCGCGCTCCACGCCGGCACGCAGCTCGCCTTCCGAGCGCGCGTGCAGGGCCGCGTCCTCAAGCCGCGCGCGGGCGCGAGTGATGGGCGTGCGCAGGTCGTGCGCGATGGCGTTGCTGACCTGGCGCACGCCGTCCATCAGCCGGGCGATGCGTTCCAGCATGGTGTTGATGCTTTCCGCCATGCGGTCGAACTCGTCACCGCGGCCGGACCGGCGCACGCGCGGGGTCAGGTCGCCGCCGGCGATCGCCTCCGCGGTGGCCGACACCTCCGCCACCATGCGGCGGAACACGTTGCGTATGACGAACGCGCCCACGGCGCCCAGCACGGCGATGACCAGCAGCGAGGAGAACAGCGCGTTGGTGAGCAGGCGGCGCAGTTCCACCCGGCCGCGCACGTCTCGGCCCACCAGCAGATGAAAGCCGCCAGGCAGATCGTAGCGCCGCACGTCGGCCAGGCTGTGGGTGCCGGCGCGCACCACCTGCAATTCGTAGAACACGCCGGGCGTCTCCACCTTCGCCGGCCACTGGTTCAAATTGCCGGCCACCCAGCGCTGCAGCGAGTCGGTCACCTCGTAGATCGCGTCGTCATCGACGTTCTCGCCCAGCCGCTCCTGTATGGTCAGCAGCAGCGCCGGCACGCCGCCTTCTGACCAGCGCTCCACCAGGCCCTGCGCGTCCGCGTTGATGGCGGCCTCCACCTGGCGGTCCAGCAGGTTGGCGGTGGAGAACCACAGAAAGGCGACCAGCGTCAGCGCGGAGAGCGCGAAGACTATGCCGAAGAGGGTGGCGAAGCGTAGGCTTGCGGAGCGGATCAAGGGGAAGAAAGGCCTTCTTCTCCGAAGAAAAGAAGCAAAAGACTTTTGCTACGCTGTCGCGCACCTGTCCTGAGAGACCGCGACAGCGGAGTCAGAAGTTTTTTGCTTCTTTTTTTCAAAAAAGAAGGCCTTTCTTACTTACTCAGGCCTGAGCATGTAGCCAGCATTCCTGATCGTATGGATCAGCGACGTCGGGAACGGCTTGTCGATCTTCTGGCGCAGACGGCTCACATGCACGTCGATCACGTTCGTCTGAGGATCGAAATGATAGTCCCACACGCCTTCCAGCAGCATGGTGCGCGTCACCACCTGGCCGGCGTGGCGCATCAGATATTCCAGCAGGCGGAACTCGCGCGGCTGCAGGTCGATCTTCTGCCCGGCGCGCCGCACCCCGCGAGACAGCAGGTCCATCTCAAGATCGCCCACCAGCAGCTTGGTCTGCGGGCCGTCCGACTTGCCGCGTCGCGTCAGCGCCTCCACCCGGGCCAGCAGCTCGGAAAACGCGAACGGCTTGGTCAGGTAGTCGTCGCCGCCTGCTTTCAGCCCGGCCACACGCTCGTCCACCTGCGCCAAAGCGGATAGCAGCAGCACCGGCGTCGCGTTGTTCTGGCTGCGCAGGGTTTCCAGCAGGCGTATGCCGTCGATGCCGCCGGGCAGCATGCGGTCCAGGATGATCGTGTCGAACGCCTCGCTGGCCGCCATGAACAGGCCGTCCCGCCCGTTGTCGGAGTGCTCGACCACGTGGCCGGCCTCGCGCAGGCCCTTCACCACAAATTGCGCGACCGTGGGGTCGTCTTCCACCAGCAGGATGCGCATCAGCAGGTCTTCCAGTTTGTGTGGATCATTGTTCAGGCGGGCCTTCCGGCTCTGCCTGCGGCGGCTCGGGCGGCCGGCGGCCGACCACTACCGAGACGTCCAGGCTTTGCGCGCCGCGCCGCACATGCAGGCGCGCCGTGCCGCCGGGGTTCACCGCGGAGACGTCGCGTATCAGCTCGCGCGTGCTCTCCACGCGCTCGCCGTTGATGGCGGTCACCAGGTCGCCCGGCCGCAGCCCGGCACGCGCCGCGGGGCCACCGCGGTTTACCGCCGCGATCGCCGCACCGGCGTGCTTGTGGGCCGTGGTGTCCAAATCCACGCCCAGCCAGCCGCGGTCCACGTGGCCCTTGGCCAGCAGCTCGTCGACTATGCGCTGGGCGATCTCCGACGGAATAGCGAAGCCGATGCCCACCGAGCCGCCGGTGGGCGAGACGATGGCCGTGTTGAGCGCCACCACCTGGCCGGACATGTTGAAGGTGGGCCCGCCGGAATTGCCGGGGTTGATTGGCGCGTCGAGCTGGAAGAAATCGTCGAACGGCCCGGCGCCGATGTCACGCCCGCGCGCGCTGACGATGCCGGCGGTGACCGACCCGCCCAGCCCGAACGGATTGCCCGCCGCCATGATCCAGTCGCCCACCTGGACCGACCGGCTGTCCCCCCAGGGCACCGCGGCCAGCTTGTGGTCGGCGTCCACCTTGATCACCGCGATGTCCGTCAGCTCGTCACTGCCGATGACATGCGCCGGCAGCTCGGAGCCGTCGGTGAAGCTGACGAGTATCTTGTCCGCCTCGCCCACCACGTGGTTGTTGGTGACGATGATGCCGGTGGGATCGAGCACGAAGCCGGAGCCGGCGCCGATCATCTGCTCGCGCTTGCCCTTGAGGCGATCACGGAACGTCTTCTCGAACGGCGTGCCCTTCAGCTCGGGCGGCAGGCCGCCGGCCGCCTGCGGGTCCGCCACACTCATGCGCACGGCGATGTTGACCACGGCGGGCACCACCCGTCGCACCAGGGGCGCGAAGGTGAGCGGGCCGGTCTGCACCAGCGGCTGCGCATGCAGCGTCGTGGCGGACAAGGCGAGAGACAGGAATGTCGCGGCATAGCGCATGGTTACGATGTGGCATGGGCGCGATGGGGTAACAAGAATGCTCACCCGGGGCTGAATTCGGTGTAACGCGGGAAACGACGCGAAAGCTCGCCCCTTTCGGGACGGGCACCTCAGTCGGTGCACCAGGCCGTCGCGGCGGCGGAGCGGAGGCCGGCTGCGGAGCGAAGCTGGCTGTCGCTCTTTTCGGCGACGCGGGCCTTTCTTCCCCGGTCAGCCCCGTCCATCTAGACTGCATGGCCAATATCGCCCACCTCCCTGACCGCGCCGTGCTCTCCGTCAGCGGCGTGGACCGCGTGGCCTTCCTGAACGGTCTCGTCTCCAACGACGTGGCGCAAGCCGCACCCGGACGTGCCGTCTGGGCCGCCCTGCTGACCGCGCAGGGCAAGTGGCTCGCCGATTTCTTCATCTTCTCCGACGGCGAACGGCTGCTGCTGGATTGCGAGGCGGCCCAGGCGGCGATGCTGACGACGCGGCTCTCCCGCTACAGGCTTCGCGCGGAGGTGACGATCGCGCCCACGGCGCTGCGCGTGTACGCCGCCTGGCACGGGCCCGCGCCCGCCGGCCTGGCTGCGCCGGACCCCAGGCTGCCCGAAGCCGGCTGGCGCGTGCTCGCCGATGCGTTATCGGCGAACGCGGATCATGCCGGATGGGACGAGCATCGCCTTTCGTTGGGCTTGCCGGACGGCTCGCGAGACATGGAGGCGGAGAAGACCGTGCTGCTGGAAGCCGGCTTCGACGAGTTGCACGGCATTTCCTGGACCAAGGGCTGTTACATGGGCCAGGAGCTGACGGCCCGCACGCGCTATCGCGGGCTGGTGAAACGACGGCTGCTGCCTGTCCTGGGCGCGGCGCCCCTGCCCGCGCCGGGAACGCCGGTGATGGGCCAGGACCGCGAAGTGGGCACGATGCGCTCCAGCCGTGGCGGCCTGGGGCTAGCGGTGTTGCGGCTCGATGCGCTGGGCGGACCGCTCACCGTGGGCGGCCAGGCGCTGCGTTGCAGCGTGCCCGGCTGGGCTGTGCTGCCGGAACTGGTGTAGGCTGGCCTCAACTTCGACCGGCCTCGTTCCTATATCGCGGTCTCGGCCCCACTCCGCTCATGACAGGTCCCGCAATGCGCCGCTTCGCCCCCGTTCTGCTTGCCGTGCTGATCGCGCTTGCACCGGCATTGGCCGGCGCCAGGCCGGGCCAGGGAATGTCGCTCGGCAGCCGAGGCAGCCGCACGTATTCATCGGCGCCCAGCACCAACACCACGCCTTACGGCGGCGCGCCCATACAGCGCAGCTACACACCCGATAGCGGCTCTTCCTACGGTTCGGGCTACGGCAATTCCGGCTATGGCGGCGCCTACGGCATGCGGCCGCACTCCTCCTTCGCCAGCGGCCTGCTCGGCGGGCTGGTGGGCGCCGGCATCGGCAGCATGCTGTTCGGCGGCGGGTTCTTCGGCCACGGCGCGGGCGGCTTCCTGGGCCTGCTGCTGCAGTTGTTCCTGCTGTATCTGCTGGCAAGCTGGGCGTACCGGCGCTTCTTCGCCGGCAATCTGGCCGTGGCGGGCGGCGGCATGTTCGGCCGCATGGGCCAGGGGCTGAGCCGGCCGGGCGCGCGGCCCGCCGGCTTCTTCGGCGGCGGCGCCCGCGCCACTCGCCCGATTACGTTGACTCCGGCGGACTACCAGGCGTTCGACCAGGTGCTGCACAACATCCAGGCTGCCTGGTCCAAGCACGACGTGGCGGCACTTGCCACCATGACCACGCCGGAGATGACCAGCTTCTTCGCCGAGCAACTGGCCGAGCAGAACAGCCGCGGCGTGCGCAACTACACGGCCGATGTGCGGCTGCTGCAGGGTGACCTGTCGGAAGCGTGGTCGGAAGGTTCGCGCGAATACGCGACCGTCGCGATGCGGTTCTCCATGCTGGACGTAACCAAGGACAGCACGGGCCGCGTGGTGGATGGCAGTCTGACGGAGCGGGTGACGGTGACGGAGCTGTGGACGTTCTTGCGCGCGCCTGGCGGGCGGTGGGTGTTGTCGGCAATACAGCAGGCAAGGTAAGGCAAGGCCTTCTTTTCTGAAGAAAAGAAGCAAAAGACTTTTTCTCCGCTGTCGCGAACCTGTCCTGCGGAGTCCGCGACAGCGGATCAAAAGTCTTTTGGCTCTTTTTTTCAAAAAAGAACTGCTTTCTTCAGGAGCTCAACCGCGTGGGAAACATAGACCTGCTAGCGCGCCGCAATGCCGCGATCCCCCGCGCGCTAAGCCACGCAACATCCGTCTACGCGCACCACGCAAAAAACAGCGAGATCTGGGACATCGAGGGTAGGCGCTACGTGGATTTCGCCGGCGGCATCGCGGTGCTCAACACCGGACATTGCCATCCGCGGGTGATCGCGGCTGCCACCGAGCAGATGAACCGCTTCACGCACACCTGCGTGCAGGTGCTGGCCTACGAGCCCTACGTGGCGCTGGCCGAGCGGCTGAATGCGCTGGCGCCGTTTGCGGGCCCGGCGCGCACAATCTTCTTCACCACGGGCGCCGAGGCGGTTGAGAACGCGGTGAAGATTGCCCGCGTGGCCACCGGCCGCAGCGGCATTATCGCGTTTTCCGGCAGCTTCCACGGCCGCACGATCCTGACCAGCGCCATGACGGGCAAGACGACGCCCTACAAGCGCGGCTTCGGGCCGTTTCCCGCCGAAATCTACCACGTGCCGTTCCCGGTGGCCCATCACGGCACGAGCGTCGCGGACTCGTTGAAGGCGCTAGAGTTCCTGTTCCGTGCGGACATCGATCCCGCGCGTGTGGCCGCCATCATCATCGAGCCGGTGCAAGGCGAAGGCGGCTTCTACGAGGCGCCGACCGAGCTGCTTGTGGCGCTACGAGAGGTCTGCGACAGGCACGGCATCCTGCTGATCGCCGACGAGGTGCAGAGCGGCTTCGCGCGCACCGGCCGCATGTTCGCCATCGAGCATTCCGGCGTGCAGCCCGACCTGGTGACGATCGCTAAATCGCTGGCCGGCGGCTTCCCGCTGTCCGGCGTGATCGGCCGCGAGGCGGTGATGCAGGCGGCCGAGCCGGGCGGCCTGGGCGGCACCTACGCCGGCAACCCGATCGCCTGTGCCGCGGCATTGGCGGTGCTGGACGTGATACGCGACGAGGGTTTGCTGGCGCGCGCGGACGCCATCGGCGCGCGCATAAAGGCGCGTGTGGGCGAGATCACCCAGCGCAACGACACGCTGCCGATCGGCGCGATACGCGGGCCGGGTGCGATGGTCGGTTTCGAGATCTTCCGCGAGCGTGGCGGCACGGAGCCGGATGCGGAGGCCACGAAGCGCGTGACGGCGCGCGCGCTGGAGCATGGCCTGGTGCTGCTGTCCTGCGGCGTCTACTCCAACGTGATACGCATCCTGGTTCCGCTCACGGTACAGGATGCGGTGCTGGAGGAAGGGCTGGGTATGCTGGAGCAGGCGCTGGTTGCCTAGATAGGCAAGGTTGGGGTTCTGCCCCAAACCAAGCTCGGGCCACCAGACCCCCATCTGCTTGACGATGACGGGGTCCAGGGGCAGACCCCCTGGCCTTACACAGTCGAGCTACTTGCTCGCCGTGTTCACCGTAAAAGTCAGCGTCTCCATCGATTTCTGCCCACCCGCCTGTGCAGCAGGCTTTAGAAATTCAATGCTGCTGCCTTGCGCTGATGGCGTGTTGGCCGGCGCCAACGGCTTGCCGAAAGCGATCGCCGACGGATAGACCAGACTGACCTGACAGCCGGGATACGTCTCCGTTCCGGCAAACCCGACATTATCTGACCCGATCTCGATCGTGTACCCCGTACTCCCGTTTGACGGAGCGAGCAGTTCCACCGATCCCTGCATCGACGGCGCAAAAGCCATATGCTGATCGTTGAGGCTTACGACTATCAGGGTGGATGTTGGAACGAAGACGTTCCTGGTCGTCTGAGACGCGGGAGCCGCACTGGATTTATTGAAATACAGGCTGCAACCAGGGCCGCATGGCGTCACCGCCGCGAAATCCGCAGGCCTGTACTGGGTGTAGATCGTGATTGTCTTTCCAGACAGATCGTCGCCTGCAGGGCCGAAGATGCCGTAGGTGTCCGTTGTCTCCGATCCGGACACCGTGGCCGAAACATACTGGACCACCGGTTGCGCCTCGGCCACGGCGCCGAAACTCGAAAGAACGGCAACCAGCAAGGTGACAGTAGAAATTTGCATAATCACTCTTTTCTTTGACGGGCCAAGACTGGACGCTGTGTAAGTGAGGAGACAATGAACAATCCGTGTGCCTTGGCGGCGCTTATCGCATTGAGGATCGACGCGGGCCAGCAGCAGGGTCCTCACCTGTGCCGCACCGATGGGCTTGGGTGATAGAACACCTCGAACGTGTAAGCCGGATGTCCCTTCTCGACCCGTTCTCGCTTTTGTTGCTGTTATCGTAGCTGATGTTCGGCCAGGTTCGCCGCCACTAGGAGTTCTTGGGTCTGCCCGTGACGCACAACGATGAACACGGACACGAAGGCAGCGGTGGTCGCCAGTATCTTGTCCGCCAGATCACGCCCGGTCTTGTGGTGCATGTGCGGTTCGACTTCGGGCGGCCCAGAGCATTGCCGTCTCCTCAGCCAAATGCCGCTAGCCTACGCGCCCGACAGCCGCACGCGCGTCGGCTGCCGCAAGCAAGCGGCGGCTATCTCGGCAAAACGCGACAGCGCAGACAAAAGCTTTTTGCTTCTTTTTCTCGAAAAAGAAGGCCTTGCTTCCTTCTTTCTACTCCTCAGCCGCCAGCAAAGCCGCATTCCCGCCAGCCGCCGCCGTGTTGACGGAAACCGTCTGCTCCACCCCGAACCGCCGCAGATAATCCGGCCCGCCCGCTTTGGGCCCCGTGCCGGACAGACCGGACCCGCCGAACGGCTGCACGCCCACCACCGCGCCGATCATGTTGCGGTTGACGTAGATGTTGCCGGTGGACAGCCGTGCCGCGATGCGCTCGGCCGCTGCATCGATGCGCGTGTGTATGCCGAGCGTAAGGCCGTAGCCGCTGGCCTCGATCGCGTCCAGCAGCGCTTCCTGCTCGGCGCCGCGGTAGCGCACAACGTGCAACACCGGGCCGAAAATCTCCTGTGCCAGGTCGCGTGGGCGGTCCAGCTCGAAGATGTGCGGCGCCACGAAGAAGCCGCGCTCCGGCGCCGTGCCGGCGTAGTGCACGCGCGCGGTGGCGCGCATACGCGCTATGTGGTCCAGCAAGCGATGTTGCGCTTCGGCATCCACCACCGGGCCGATATGCGTGCTGGGATCACGCGGATCGCCGAGTTTCAGTTCCTGCGCGGCGCCTGCGAGCATCTTGAACACGCGGTCAGCCACATCTTCCTGCACGCACATCAGGCGTAGTGCGGAACAGCGCTGGCCCGCGCTGCGGAACGCGCTCGTCACCGCGTCGTCCACCACCTGTTCGGGCAACGCGGTCGCGTCCACGATCATCGCGTTTATGCCGCCGGTTTCGGCGATCAGCGGCACGATCGGGCCGTCTTTGGCGGCCAACGCGCGGTTTATCGCCCAGGCCACCTGCGTCGATCCGGTGAACGCCACACCGGCCACGTCGCGGTGCGCCACCAGCAACGCGCCGATCGCCCCGTCGCCGACCACGAGGTGCAGCGCGCTGGCGGGCACGCCCGCCTGGTGCAGCAGGCGGACCGCTTCGGCGGCCACCAGCGGCGTCTGCTCGGCGGGCTTTGCCACCACCGTGTTGCCCGCGGCCAGCGCCGCGCCAACCTGGCCCAGGAAGATGGCCAGCGGGAAATTCCATGGCGAGATGCAGACGAACACGCCGCGGCCCCGGCGGCGCAGCGTGTTGCGCTCGCCGGTAGGGCCCGGCAGCGTCTCGCCGGCAGCGCCGAACAGCGCGCGCGCCTGTGCGGCGTAATAGCGCAGGAAGTCCACCGCCTCGCGTATTTCCGCCACACCGTCGTCCAGGGTCTTGCCGCCCTCGTCGGCAAGCAGCGCCAGCAGCCGGCCGCGCTGCTGTTCCAGCAAGTCGGCCGCGCGCTCCAGAGCATCGGCACGCGCGGCGGCCGGCGTGTGGGACCACGCGCGGAACCCGGCCCTTGCCGCCGCCATTGCCTGGTCGGCCTGCTCCGGCGTCGCGTCTGTGACGTCGCCGATGACCCGCGCCCCGTCCACCGGACAGATGGCCGGCCGCGCTGCACCCGTCTGCAGCGCGCCGTCGATCACGGACGCGGCGGTGCCGGGCCCCTCGTGGCGCGTCACCTCGGCCAGCAACCGCTCCAGCGAAGCCGCGTCGCCGAACTCCACACCGGCCGAGTTGCGCCGCTCGCTACCAAAAAGCGCCGCGGGCAAAGGCAGGGACGCGTTGCGCGCACGCGCGGGCGCGCCCACGATCGCCGCCGGCCGCCGCAGCAGCGTGTCCACCGGCACGTCCGCATCGGCCGCCACCGACACGAAGGACGAGTTCGCCCCGTTCTCCAGCAGGCGCCGCACCAGATACGCCAGCAGATCCTGGTGCACGCCCACCGGCGCGTAGGTGCGCACCGCCACCCCGGGATGACCCTCCAGCAACGAGGCGTAGAGCGCGTCGCCCATGCCGTGCAGCCGCTGGAACTCGTAGCCCTCGGTGTCGCCGGCGCGCTCCATCACGCTGGCCACGGTCAGCGCGTTGTGGGTGGCGAATTGCGGGTAGATGCGCGGGCGCTGCGCCAGCAGGCGTTCCGCGCAGGCCATGTAGCTGAGGTCCGTCATCGGCTTGCGGGTGAACACGGGGTAGTCGGCCAGGCCGCGCTCCTGCGCGCGCTTCACCTCGGTGTCCCAGTAGGCGCCCTTCACCAGGCGCACCATGAAGCGCCGGTCCAGTGACTCCGCGAGCTGGCCCACCCAGTCGATCGTCTCGCGCGCGCGCTTGCCGTAGGCCTGCACCGCGAGCCCGAACCCGTCCCAGCCGGAAAGCTGCCGGTCCTCCGCCACGGCGGCGATCACGTCCAGAGACAGCTCCAGCCGGTCGGCCTCCTCCGCGTCCACGGTGAAATTCAGCCCGTGTATCGCCGCCGCACGGGCCAGCTCGCGCACGCGCGGCACCAGCTCGTCCATCACGCGGGCGCGGCTCACCGCCTCGTAGCGCGGGTGCAGCGCCGACAACTTTACGCTGATACCCGGCCGGTCCGGCAGCGGCTTGTTGCCGGCGGCACGGCCGATTGCCGCAATCGCGTCGGCGTAACTGGCCTGGTAGTGCGCCGCGTCCTCGGCGGTGCGCGCGCCCTCTCCCAGCATGTCGAAACTGTAGCGAAACACCCGGCCGGCGCGTGATCCGGCACGGGCCAGCGCCTCCTCGATCGTCTGTCCCAGCACGAAGTGGTTGCCCATCACCCGCATCGCCTGGCGCAGCGCGCCGCGCACCGTGGGCAGGCCCAGCCGGCGCACCACGCCGCGCAATATGCCCTCCGGTGTGTCGGCAGGCCCGATCAGCCGGGCGGACAGGCCCAGCGCCCAGGCGGAGGCGGACACCAGAAGCGAGTCCGGCCGGCTGTCCGGCCCCTGCGCGAAACCGCCCTGCCCCAACTTGTCCTCGATCAGCCGGTCCGCGGTGGCGTCGTCCGGCACGCGCAGCAGCCCCTCGGCCAGCACCATCAGCGCCAGGCCTTCCGGCGTGGACAGCGAATACTCGCGCAGCAGCGCCTCGATACCGCCGATGCCGCTGGCGCTGGCACGTATGGCGGCGATCAGCCGGCGCGCCTCGACGTCGATGCGCGCCTCGCGCGCGGGCGGCAGGCTGGCGCCCTGCAGGAACTGGGCGGCCAGCGTCTCGTCGTCAGGCGCGTAGGGCGCGTGGAAGCCCGGCACGGCGGGACGCGAAAGTGCCGCGCTCACAGGCGGTCCCTCACCAAATCCAGGAAGCTGACGAGCGCCGCGTTCACCTCCGCCGGGCGTTCCTGCTGCACCCAGTGGCCGGCGCCGGGCAGGCTGATCTCCATGCGCAGATCGGCGCACATCTTCCGCAGGTTCTCCAACTGATTCGGCAGCATGCGCAGCACCATCTCGCGGTCGCCCGCCAGGAAGCCGGCCGGCTGGCGTATGACGTTGTCGCCATAGGCGCGCGCGTCAGCCGCGTTTCGGGGGAAGTTGCGATACCAGCTCAGCGGCCCGCGAAATCCGCCGGCGCGGAACGCGTCGGCGTAGGCGCGCAGTTCCTCGTCGCTCATGAAACCGAGCGGACCGGGCGGCGGCGCGTCCACGCTGGCCAGCATCGTGCTGTCACGCGGCACGTGCCGTCCGCTCCGCGCGCCCACGCCCTCGCCGCTCGCGGAGTAATACACCCGTTTCAGTGACTGCTCCCAGTCGCTGCCCTCGAACTCGGCTTCCGCGACGCCCTCCTCCTGGAAATACCGGATGTAGAAGAAGCGGTCCGGATACAGGTGTTCGATGATGTCGAAGAACGGCGCCGGCGGCGGCCCGCTATGCGGCACGCTCAGACCGAACACGGCGGCTACCGCGTCCGGAAAGCGCAGCGCGCAGCGCCAGGCGACCGGCGCGCCCCAATCATGCCCCACCGCCACCCAGCGCGTGGCGCCCAGATGGTCGGCCACCGCGCGCATGTCGTCCGCGATGATGTCCAGCGTGTAGGCGCCCGTCTCGCGCGGCTTAGAGCTGGCGCCGTAGCCGCGCATGTCCGGCAACGCCACGCGGTAGCCGGCCGCCACCAGCGCCGGGATCTGGTGGCGCCAGGACAGGCCGAGTTCCGGCCAGCCATGCATCAGGATGACCAGGGGGCCTTCGCCCTCGACTTTTACGGCCAGCTCAACATCGCCGGAGCGGATCTGCATGGGGACGACCTAATTTTGGGAAGGCAGAGCCTTCTTTCGAGAACGGAGCAAGCCTCTGCCGCTTCTCCGAGACGGGGCTTCGGTCTATCCGTAACTGCCCGGCTGGTGCAAATGGCGCAGGATGGCGCTGCACCTGATCAAGCTGGCGGTAGGGGTGGGTAGCCTGGCCGACTTGCGTACGCGGCAAGCGGGGGCGCGCCAGCCGTTGCGGCACACCACGCGCAACTTTCCCCGCCGGGCCGCGGAAATACTGGATGGCGGCTCGATCTACTGGGTGATCAACCGGGTGGTGCTAGCGCGCCAGCCACTGCTCGACATCGTGGCCGGCGCGCGGGACGACGGCTCGAAAGGGTGCGACCTGCTACTGGAGCCCACCCTGATACCCGTCCATGCCCGCTTCATGAAGCCGTTCCAGGGCTGGCGGTATTTGCGCGCCGAGGACGCTCCCGCGGATGACGCGGCGGGTCACGCGGCCGCCGAAGCGCTGCCGGAGGAGCTCGCGCGGGAGCTTCGGCGTCTGGCGTTGCTGTAACGCGTAGAAAAGTCCAGCGCTCTACTCTTTCAGCTCGCGCCTAGACAGTTCGCAAGACGAAGCAGATGGGGGTGTGGGACATCGACACCCCGGCGGGGCTTGGGGCAGAGCCCCACTCTGGCCGCGCCTGCAAACCAGCCCAATCACTCCCCCGCAGCAGCCAGCGCCTCGACGCGCTGCTTGTGATCGTCGATCTTCACCAGGGTCTGCCGCGCATAGTCCTTCAGCTCGGCATTGGAGCCGTTCTGGATTTCCCAGCGATATAGGGCATCGTTGGCATCCTGGTAGGATATCTGCCCCTGGACGTAATCGCGGTCGAACGACGGGCCCTGCTGCGTGCTCAGCTCGCGCACCAGATCCTTGTAGGCGTTGGCAAGCAGGCTGGCAGGCGGCTGAGTCACGTGCAGGCGCCCCAGCAGCGCCACCAGGTTGTTCTCCACTGCTACGTGGCTGGTATCCATCAGTTGGGCGTAGTCGCGTACGGCCTTGCTGGAGGCTCGCGTCTCGCCAAGCTTGCCGGTATCAACCTGAAACTTGTTGCCCAGATAGGTCAGCCCGATGAACGTGTAATCCACGTTGTTGATCGCTGCCGGCGCCTGTGCCTCGGCCACGCCTGACAACATCAGGCAAGAGGCGGCAGCCATTGCGGCAATCCGGAACGTCATGGCGAAACTCCATCTAGAGGGTGCCCTTACAACGTGCCCTGTTCAGGAAGTTCGCATCGCATCAGAGGACGAAACCATCTACCTCCCTCTTTCAAGAAGGCGTCGCTTGCGGTGTTACCTTTGCACGTCAGGCGACGCCGTAATCGCGCGTATCTGCGCCACCTGCGCCGCGGACACGCGCGAGGCATGGTTGCCCCAGGCGCTACGCACGTAACTTGCGAGCTGCGCGATCTGCGCGTCCGAGTAACGCCAACCGAAGGCCGGCATTGCCAACGGCGACGGCGACCCTTGCGTGGAAGGCCGCCGCGCGCCGGCGACGATGGCGGAGACGAGCGAGTCCGGGCTTTCGTGCAGGACCGTGGCGTTGCCTGCAAGACTGGGGAATGCGTAGTTGGCGCCCTGGCCGTCAAGCCGGTGACAGGCCGAGCAGCTATCCATGAACATGCGCCCGCCCGCTTCAACGTCCCGCCCGGCCATAATCGTCTGGTAGGTGGTCCCGCTCGGGGCGAACCTCGATGTCTGGTCGGGCGCCGGTGACAGCGACTTCAGATACACTGCGATTGCGCGGACATCGTCCTCGTGCATCGCTTGCGTGCTGTGCGCCACCACTTCGGCCATTTGCCCGGCCACTACGGCATGCGCCGTCCGCGCCGTGCGCAGCATTTCCACGATGTCGTCCGCCGTCCAGTCATGCAGCCCCGCCGGCGCGTTGTCACGCAAGTTGGAGCTGGACTGGCCGGCCAGTACGGCGCCGGACAGGTATAAGGGCAAGTCGTCCTTCGTCGCCTTCTCCTCGAGGGCGAGGCCCCGCGGCGTGTGGCAGGTGCCGCAATGGCCCAGCCCTTCGACGATGTAGGCGCCCCGGTTCCAAACCGCCGATTTCGCGCCGTCGGGCACGAACCTCTTGTTGTCAAGGAAGGCCTTGTTCCACAATCCCAGGGGCCAGCGCATGCTAAGCGGCCAGGCGATATCGGCGCGCCGGCTGGGCTGTGCGGAGGGACGCACGTCGTGCTCGAAATACGCGTAGAGATCCTGCAGGTCCGCGTCGCTCAGCTTGGTGAAAGAGGTGTAGGGCATCGCCGGATAGATCTGCCGGCCATCGCGCGCCACGCCTTCGCGCATAAGCCGGACGAAGGCGCGCAGGTCATACTTGCCGATACCGTGTTTGCTGTCAGGCGTTATGTTGGACGCGTACACTACGCCCATCGGCAGCTTGAACGGCGTGCCGCCGGCGAACTCGGCGCCGCCGGGTTTGGTGTGGCAGGCGGTGCAATCGCCCAGCACGGCCAGATAGGCGCCATGCGCCGCATCGGGCGTGCGACCGCCGATCTGCGGCAGTATCTTCGGCAGGGGCCAGTCCAGCGACCATACGATCACGCCCGCTGCCACGGCCACCACGCATGCGGCGCCCAGCCAGAGCGGACGCAGGCCATGCCGCGTCACAGCGTCACCATCGGCCCTGGCTGGTGGATGTATTGCGTGCGGATGTGCTCCGCGCACCAATAGGCCAGCGCGCCCACCAGCCCGGTCGGGTTGTAGCCGATGCCGTTTGCAAACACGTTTGCGCCCAGCACAAACAGGTTCGACACGTCCCAGCTTTGCAGATAGCGGTTCACTACGCTGGTCCTCGGGTCCGTGCCCATGGCGGTGCCGCCGTTTATATGCGTGCTCTGGTATTTGCGCGCGTCCCAGTTTGCGCCCGGCTTCAGGATGAAAGCGGAGTCGGACTTGGCGCCCATCGCGCGCCCGATCGCCGGCAATTGGCCGGCCACGTATTCGGACATGCGCAGATCGTTGTCCTGCCAGTTCAGCGTCATACGCAGCAGCGGTTCGCCGTAGGCGTCCTTGTAGGTTGGGTCGAGGTCCAGGAAGCATTGCCGGTATGGCATGTTGGAGCATTGCGCCTGTATCTGGCCGGTATGCAGGAAGTTTTCGACGGCCGCCTTCTTCCAGCCCGAGCCCCAGCGCGGCGCGCCTTTCGGCACCGGCAGGTCGCGCACCGGCCCGGTTCCGGTCTGCCTGCCCCAGATTACGCCGCCGCCCACGAAGCGGTGCGGCCCGTGATCGTAATTGTCGGCGTAGAAATCGTCGATCGCCTGGCCGCCGCCGCCGGCCCCCATGAACGGATTGATATAGGTTTTCTCATCGAAGAACAGCGTCAGGCTAGAGAGTAGCTGGTAGCAGAAATTGCGCCCCACCACGCCCTCACCGGAGTCCGGATCATATGGCTTTCCGATCTTCGAGCTGAGCATCAGGCGCACATTATGCAGGTGGAACGCCGCCAGAACTACGATGTCGCCCGGCTGTTCCGTTTCCTGTCCTTGCGCATCAAGGTAGGTGACACCCGTCGCCGTCTTGCCGTCCGCGGCCAGGTTGACCCGCAACACATGGCTGTTCGGCCGCAGCTCGAAATTACCCATGCGCAAAAGGTAGGGCATGATCGTCGTCTGCGGAGACGCCTTGGAATAGTTTATGCAACCATAGTCGCTGCAGAAGCCGCAGAAGCTGCAAGGGCCAAGCTGGCACCCGTAGGGATTGGTGTAGGATTGCGAGGCGTTCGCGGCGGGCAGGGCATAAGGGTGGTAGCCCATGTCACGCACCGTGCGCTGAAACATCACGCCCGTCGGGTGGTCTTTCAGCGGCGGCAGCGGGAACTCGCGCGAGCGCTTCATCTCGAACACATTGCCGCGCCCGGTGGTCTTGCCCCCGATGTTGTAGGCGTAGCTCGACGTGCCGCAGACATATTCGAATCGGTCGAAATACGGCTCCAGGTCCTCGTAAGTGACGCCCCAGTCATGCGCCGTGATCTCCTCCGGCACGAAGCCGCGCCCGTATCTCTCCGTATACCAGGCTGGTATGTTCAGCTCTGACGGCATCACCCGCGAGTGCACGCCGGACCAGTGTATGCCGGCACCGCCCACGCCTTCGCCCGGCTTAAAGCTGCCATATTGCCTGTACGGCACCGCGGTCTGGGACTTGTCGTGCCGCAGCGTCACCGTAGTTTTGCTCAGGTTCTGCAACAGATTGTGACGTGCCGATTGCGCGATCTCGTCCAGCACTTTCGGATAGGCGAAATCGGGGACCGTGTCGTGATACTCGCCACGCTCAAGCGCCACCACGCGAAGCCCGGCCGCGCAGAGTTCGGCCGCCATGATTGCGCCGGTCCAGCCGAAGCCCACTATCACCACGTCGGCCTTTGGTTTGCGCTGGCTCATCCGGGACGTCTCATTCCTGACCGTGTATGCTGACCGGACCGTAGGGATATCGCCGGCCATACTGATCCACCCAATCCACGAAGTCGCCACGCGCGCCCGGATAGCCGATCATCTTCCACGCGCCCATGTCCTTGTTGCCGCCATACATAGGATCGCCGAAATAACCCTCGCGCACGTTCTGCAACAGGAACGTCTTGAAGAACTCGGCCAGGTTCGCCGTGTCGTCCTTCAGCGTTCCGGCCTCTGCCTGCCGGAGCATGCTATCCTGTTCGTCGGTCCCTAGTTCGGCAAACGCCTTGCCATGCGCGGTCCGGCACGCGGCATCGATCGCGCGCAGTGACAGCCGGTATTGCTGCCGCGGCGTCAGCGGGGATTGGTAGCCGAACTCCGGCGCCGCCTTGGTGAACGGCCCGCTCATATACCAGCCGCCGGCCGTGCCGTACGGCGTCTGCATCTGCCTGTCGATGTATTGCGGCACGCCGAGTTCCACGGCACCTGGCCCTATTTCGTCCTTCGGGATCAGCCGGTCACATATCGCGTTCAGCAGCACCCATTCGGCAGGCGTGAAAAACGCCGGCTTGTAGTCGGGCGTTGCCGGCGAGGAAGGTGCGGGCGCGGCTTCCAGCAGGTCGTTGCGGGCCGGCTTGTCCTGCGCGCGCGCCACGCCTGCCGCCAGTGCCGCGGCCGGCGCCAGCACCACCGGAATGCGCAGGAACCCGCGCCGTCCCGCGTCTGGTGTGTCCGTCAAGGCGCCACCGCGGCCGCGGCCGCCGTGGCTACCTGCACGTCATTATTGTTGTCCACGCCGCTGACACCCACCGCGCCGATAATTCGCCCCGCTGCCACGATCGGCACGCCGCCACGCATCTGCACGAACCCGGCCGTGATGGCGGCACCGCGCCCGCCGTTGATCTTGCTCTCCAAAGTATCCGTAGTGGCGCGGTAGCGCGCCGCCGTGCGTGCTTTGCCCATCGAGAGCGTGATACCGGCCTGCCGTGCACCATCCATCTGCTCGAACAATACGAGGTCACCGGACGTGTCTGCCACCGCTATCGAGGAAGGCGCGTGCAGCGCACCGGCCTGCCTCTCGGCCGTTTCCAACACACGACGCGCCTGTTCCAGGCTGATCGGCGCCGGCTGCAGCGGCACGGCGGAACTTGTCTGCGCCAGGCAGGGCAGACTTGCAGACAGATTGGTGAGAAGGGCGGCGGCAAACAGCTTGCGCATGGTTTGTCCTTGCTGTCGTCTTGCGAAGGCAACGCGTGGGATTGGGCCCTCACGGTTCACGTTTGTTGGAAGCGAGCCAAGGTGGTAAGGCAAGGAAGGCGTTCTTTTTCGATAAAAAAAGCAAGAAGCTTTTTGCTACGCTGTCGCAGAAGCGGCGGCACTCGCCACGTCCTCACATTTCTGTGCGTCGGCAATTGCGGTCTGCGTGTGGCGTTGCCCGGCCCAGCCTTCGGAGAATGTTGATGCGTGCGCTTTGTCTGCTTGCCGCGATGCTGCCTTGCGCGGCATCTGCCCAGATGCCGAGCCCTACCGACGGCACGCTGACTGTGCCCAGCTACCGTCTGCGCAACGGCGACACCATCCAGAACCTGCGCCTGCATTATCTGCTGGTCGGCGAGCCCCGGCGAAACGCCCAGGGCCAGATCGACAACGCGGTCATCCTGCTGCACGGCACCACCGGATCGGCAAAGGCCTTCACCACGCCGGAGATGGCGGGCGCGCTCTACGGAAGCGGCCAGCCGCTCGACACGACCCGCTACCTGCTGGTGATACCTGACGAGATCGGGGCCGGCCAATCCACCAAACCGTCTGACGGGTTGTGCGGCAAGTTTCCCGCTTACGGCTACCGGGACCAGGTCGAATCCACCCACCTGTTGATGAACAAGCTCGGCGTATTGCACGCCCGGCTCGTGCTCGGCACGTCCATGGGCGGCATGCAGACCTGGCTGTGGGCAGAGCGTTTCCCGGACGACGCGGATGGCTTCGTGGCCGTCGCCAGCACGCCTGCGCCGGTCACCGGCCGCAACCTGCTGTGGCGCGAGGCGATCATGCAGGCGATCACCACCGACCCGGACTGGCGCGACGGACACCCCGATCCCGCCCACCTGCCGCATGTATGGGCAATGACCGCGGCGCCGCTGTTCGACATAATGACCAGCGACGTCGCCCGCCTGCAGCCGGAAGTCCCTGACCGGCAGGCGGCGCCGCAGGTGATACAGAAACTCGTTAGCAGAGAACTGCAGGCTTCCAGCCCCTGCGATGTGCTCTACCAGTTCGCCAGCTCCTTCGATTACCAGCCCACGCCGGACCTCGGCCGAATTACTGCGCCGTTCCTGTCGGTGAACTTTGCCGACGACCTGCTGAATCCGCCCGAGCAGTTGCACCTGCCACAGGCGGCCAACGTCCACGCGCTGATGGTCACGGAGCCGTCCCGGCTTTATGGTCACAACACCCTGAAATACCCGGCCGGCTGGTCAACCGGGCTCGCGGCGTTCCTGGCGCGGAAGTAAGTCGTGACAGTGTAAGCCCCGTCGTGCGAACCACGCTGGCGCGCGACGGGGCCTCGGCCCCAGACCTCATTTCGTAGAAGTGCGTGTAGAGAGGTTCTAAGGACGACTGTCCTTAGCGGGGTCCAGGGGCAGAGCCCCTGGCCTTACCTCACCGATGTTGCCCACCACGCTCAGAAAACCACAACCTGCCGCACCGCCGCACCATCGGCCAGCCGGTCGAACCCCTCGTTTATCTCGCCCAGTTTCAGCCGGTGCGTCAGCAGCCTGTCCACCGGCAGCCGGCCGGCCTGATACATCGCCACAAAGCGCGGCAGGTCCCGCCGCGGCACCGCGCTGCCCATGTAGCTGCCCCGCACGCAGCGCTCCTCCGCCACCAGGCTCACCGCCGGCACCGAAAACATCCGGCTCGGATGCGGCAGCCCGGTGGCCACCGTCGTCCCGCCGCGCCGTGTCGCCCCATAGGCCTGCGCCAGCACCGCCTCGTGGCCCACCGACTCGAAGACGAACTCTGCCCCGCCTTTCGTCGCGTCCCGCACCCCGGCCACCGCCCCCTCGCCGGCCTCCACGGCATGCGTCGCCCCCAACGACAGCGCCAGCGCCCGCTTCTCCGCCAGCGGATCGACCACCACGACCGGATTGGCGCCGGACGCCACCGCGCCCAATACACAGGCCAGGCCCACGCCGCCCAGCCCGAACACCGCCACGCTCGCCCCGGCATGCACACGCGCGGTGTTCACCACCGCCCCCACGCCCGTCATCACCGCGCAACCGAACAATGCCGCGATGTCCAGCGGCAATCCGCTATCCACCCGGACCGCCGAGCGCGCGCTCGTCACGATCCGCTCGGCAAAGCCCGACACCCCCAGATGGTGGTTCACCGCCGTCCCAGACCCGTCGTCGCACCACCGCCGCGCCCCGCCCAGCAGGGTCCCCGCGCCGTTCGCCGCCGCCCCGGGCTCACACAAGGCCGGCCGCCCCTCGGCACAGGGCAGGCACGCCCCGCAGCTCGGCACGAACGCGAACACCACATGGTCGCCCGCGGAGAACCCGGCGCCCTCCCCGCAAGCCTCCACCACGCCGGCCGCCTCGTGCCCCAGAACCATCGGCATCGGCCGGGGCCGGGAGCCATCGATGACGGACAGGTCCGAATGGCACAGTCCGGCCGCCCCGACGCGGACCAGTATCTCGCCAGGGCCGGGTGCCGCAAGTTCCATGTCCTCAACGACCAGCGGCGTTGATTGCGCATACGCTCTTGGCAGACCTAGTTCGCGCAGCACGGCCGCTTTCGTAATCATATTTGAACCTTTGTGGACGTTGAGAAAGCAGGGCCTTCTTTTATGAAAGAAAGCCGAAAATGTTTGCTTCCCGCATTTGCAGCAGCTTGGAAAATCCGGAAAGGCCTATGCGCTTGAACAGCGCGGATGCTGAGTGTTCTTTTGCGTCCGCTGTTCAGAAGAGCGTTGCTCGGCATTGACACCTAACGCGTTTTTCACGCCTGCGTATCGCATGCGCAGGTGCCACGCTGTCTGAGTGGCGTCTGGCATCCGGAGGCCCCTCTTGCTGAAAGTCCTTCTTACCGTCTCGCTGCAAGCCGCTCTCGTGCCGTGCTGCTACGCGGCGGATACGGCCTGGACCGGAACATGGGCGCTCGACAAGAGCCGGCCCGAGCCCGAAGGTGCGGCCGACGCCTACAGGTTCACCGTATCGCAGGACGGCACGCTGGTCTGGGAGATCCCGTCCCTGGGCGAAGTCGTCCGCGGCAGGCTGGACGGCAAACCGATGCCTATACACAGAAGCAAACCGGCGCCAGGCCTCGCCATAGCGGTCATCGAGGAAAACCCCCGCGTGTGGACCTACAAGGTTTCCAGGAACGGCACGGATGCCGGCGCCGGACGCATGGCCCTGTCGGCCGACGGCAGCTCCTGGACAGACGTGCCGCTGGACCACGGCACGGAGATCGATAGCCTGCGGATGGTTTATGTGAAGCAGTGACATCTGCCCGGATGTGGGCGCACTCATCGCGCCTGCGGCGTCGGCGCCGGAGATGTCACCTTCAGCACGCCTGGCCCACCAGCAGCGCACCCAGCGCGCCGCGCAAGCCTTCGCCGATTGCCGTGGGCCGCCGGCTCGCCCGGTCGACGAACACATGCACGAACCATCCCTCGGCCGCCGCCTGGTCATGCCCCTCGGCAAACAATCCCACCCCGTATTTCACGCTGCTGCGCCCCAGTGACTCCACCCGCAGGGCCGCCTCCACCACGCCCGGAAACGCCAGCGGCGCCGTGTACCTGCAATGCGACTCGACACACAATCCAATCTGCTCGCCCGCGTGTATGTCCAACCCGCCTTGGGTGATCAGGTAGTAGTTTATCACCGTGTCGAAGTAGCTGTAGTAGACGACGTTGTTCACATGCCCATAGACGTCGTTGTCCATCCAGCGCGTGGCGATGGCATGCACGAAGGCATATCCGTCCCGCATCTTACCCCAGGCCCGTGAACAGCGCCGTGGACAGATAGCGCTCGGCGAAAGACGGCACGATCCCCACGATCATCCGCCCCGCATTCTCCGGCCGCTTGGCCAGCCCGATCGCCACATGCAGCATTCCGCCGGACGAGATCCCGATCGGCAGCCCCTCCAGCCTCGCACACCGCCTGGCCGCCGCCACCGCTTCCCGCTCGGTCACCGTCACCACCTCGTCCACCTGCCCCATGTCCAGCACGGAAGGTTTGAAGCCGGGCCCTATCCCCTGGATGCCGTGCGGGCCAGGCTCGTCGCCCGACAGCACCGCGCTCTCCGCCGGCTCCACCCCCACCATGCGCAGGCCGGGACGGCGGCCCCGCAACGCGCGGCCGATCCCCGTCAACGTGCCGCCCGTCCCCAGCCCGGCCACCACCACATCCACACGTCCCTCGGTATCGGTCCAGATCTCCTCCGCCGTCGTGGATTCGTGCACGTCCGGGTTGGCCTCGTTGTCGAATTGCTTCGGCATCCAGGCGTCCGGCGTGCTCTCCACGATCTGGTTGGCGCGGGTGATCGCGCCTGCCATGCCCAGCTTCTGCGGGGTCAGTTCCACCTGCGCGTCCATCAGCCGCAACATGCGCCGCCGTTCGATCGAGGCGCTCTCCGGCATCGTCACGATCAGCCGGTAGCCCCGTGCCGCCGCAACAAAGGCCAGCGCGATCCCGGTGTTCCCGCTCGTGGGCTCCACCAGCACGGACCGGCCGGGTGCTATCTCGCCGGCCTGTTCCGCCGCGTCGATCATGCCAAGGCCTATCCTGTCCTTCACCGACGACAGCGGATTGAAGAACTCCAGCTTCAGCAGCAGATCCGCCGCCAACCCTTCCTCGCGCATGATGCGCGGCACCCGCACCAGCGGCGTGCCGCCTACCGTCTCGGTGACGCTGCCGTAGATACGGCCCCTGGGCGCCGCCACGGCGGAGACCGGCTTTTTCCGCGCCATTCGGTTGGACATCACAGCTTCCCGGGGCAATTATCTGATACACATTGAGTCTTGTCGGAATTCCGCCACGGGGCAAGCCTTGCGCCGGGCCGACCCGCGCCCGGCTTAGGAGTGCCAGATGCTAGTCCGCCGAGATCGCGGAATGCTCGCCGTCCTCATCATGCTGGACGTGGCGTTCCACGCCGGCCGCACCAGCACCGTCAGCGCCGCGGACATCGCCGAGCGCGCCGGCCTCGCCCGGCGCGGCATCGAACCTTTGCTGCAGGCGCTCTCCCGCTCGGGTCTTCTGGAGAGCATACGTGGCCCGCGCGGCGGCTACCGCCTCGGCCGCCCGCGCCGGGACATCCATCTGGACGACATCATGCGCATCGCGCTGGCCGACGAAACGCCACACGAGGACGGCCCCGCGGGCGACCTGCAGCGCGAGGTCATCGATCCCGTCTGGGCCTGCCTCGACGAGACATTCGCCACCCATCTGCACACGTTGACCCTGGATGACCTGATCCGCCGCGCCGAAGCCGCCGGCCTGGCGCGGCCCCTGGCCGAGCCGATCACGTTCTCGATCTAACGGCGGGTCGGACCGCGCTTCCAGAACCGTCTTGAATCTCAAGATTGGGAGTCTGGGGCCTTAAGGCCCCAGCGGGGTTTGGGGCAAAGCCCCCAATCTTGCCTACAGGTCGGGAACCCAGCTTCTCAAGGCGCCAAGAAACTCATCGTGTGTGCGCCGCCGCGCAGCGTCTGGGGCGCCAGGTTCACGCCTGGGGCGCCGTTCACCGTCATTCCGTTGAAGTAAAGCTTGCGGCTTAGATATGGCACGCTGCTTGCGAAGTTGTTGATGTAGGTAACGGTAACCGTATGCACACCCGGCGCAAAGGTGCCGTTGAATATGAATTTCTGTGTCTGACCCTTGGCATTTTGCGCCACTACGTCGAACGTGCCCGGCACTGCTGTGCCGTCGATGGCAACCTCGAACTTGGCGTCACGATCGTAGAAATCCTCAGACATCGACAGTGTCAGGGAGTTGGGCCCCGTGCCGGTCACCACGTCAGGCGCCAGCGGCGTCACGTAGGACGGCGTCGTGTCGACCGCATCGGGTGAGGAGATGGCCTGCTGCGCCACCAGCGGATCGCCGGCGTTGGTGGAGAAAGCCCGGATGTAATCGATCTTGTATTCGGCAGGAATGGATTTAGCGGGCGCCGCACCTGGCCAGCTGCCAGGGCCGCCCACTGCCAGGTTTAGCAGCAGATACATGTTGAGTGAGACGAACTGGGGCGGGGTGGGATACTCCGCGATTGCCTTATGGTCGAAGAAGAACGTCACCGTCTGATCGGTCCAGGCTACGCCGTATTGATGGTAGCCCTTGTATATCTCCGTTCCGCTCTGCACGAAGCCGCCATTGCTGTCGGTGGGCGCCGTCGCGTGCAGGAAATACAATCCCTTGGCACCCAGGTTCGGGTCTTCCAGCACGTCCATTTCCGGATAGTCGCTATAGTCGTTGGGCAACATCCAGAATGCGCCCCACAACCCTGCCTTGCCGGGAACCTGCGCCCGCACCTCAAAGTAGCCGCCATGTTGAGCGAACGTATTCTGCGTTGTAATCAACCCCGACGTGTAAGGCTGGCCGCCGTAATCGGACGGATTGGCCGCCTTTGCTGCGGTGATCGTCAATTCGCCGTTCTGCATGCTGAACGGGTTCACGCCAAAAGCCGGATCCGAGTAGAACTCCGCTTCGTGGTTCGAAGGGTTGTAGCGCCCGCCCCAATCAAACTGAGTCTTGAAGGTCGTGCCGTTCCCATCCGGTGAGACGGTAACCGGCGCGCCCGGCGAAAATTCCTGGTCGTAGGTCAGGTGGTAAGCGGACAAATCGAGAAACATTGGAGCACCCAGCAGCAAAAAGTATTGGTTGCGTAATAGACGCAATCTTTAACGAATTGTTCGTCCGGGTGATTACACGTCTCCGTGAAAACGCGACCGTTGCGATAGGCGCGCACGGGATGCGGCTGGGATGCCACCATGCGAGGCCGCGCGCTGCTCCATCAGCCCGAGCGCCACTCGCGTCGCCAGGCAAAGACCGCCGCCTCGCTTGCTTTCGCCCTGCGACATTCCACGTTACCAGGAGCGTATTACCCCGAGGCCCGCCATGACCGCCAAGCTGTCCGCTGTAGAATTGCTGAAGACGGAGAGCCACCGCCTGCGCGGCAGCCTGGCGCGCGAGCTCGCCGAGGGCGGCATCCATGTCAGCGAGGACGCCTACCAGCTACTGAAATTTCACGGCAGCTACGAGCAATTCGACCGCGACACCGCAACCGAGCGCAAGCAGCACGGCGAGGAGAAGGAATACCAGTTCATGCTACGCTGCCGCATGCCCGGCGGCCGCATGACCACGGCGCAATACCTCTATTTCGACCGCCTGGCCGACAGCCGGGCCAACGGTTCGCTGCGCATCACCGTCCGCCAGGGGATCCAGTTCCATGGCATCCTCAAGGGTGACCTCAAGCCCGCGATCGCGGACATCAACACCACCCTGCTGACCACCATGTCCGCCTGCGGCGACGTGGTTCGCAATGTCATGGCCAGCCCGACCCCTGTGCACGACGCCCGCCAGGCGCGCATCGAGGCCGATGCCCGCCTGCTCTCGGAGCACCTGAAGCCGAAAACCCGCGCCTATTACGAAATCTTCCTGGACGAGGCGCCGGGCAACGCGGACGAGGAGGAACCCCTGTATGGCCCGACCTACCTGCCGCGCAAGTTCAAGGTCGGCATCACCCATGAGGCCGACAACACGATCGACGTGCTGACCAACGATCTCGGCATAATCGCCATTTTCGACGGCGACACGCTGCAGGGCTACAACATCGCGGTCGGCGGCGGCCTGGGCATGACCCATAACAACCCGCGCACCTATCCGCGCCTGGCCACCCCCATCGCCTTCGTCCCGCCCAGCGACCTGATCCCGATCGTCGAAGCCGTGATCAAGCTTCAGCGTGACCATGGGGACCGCACCAACCGCCGCCGCGCCCGGCTGAAATACGTGGTCGACGACATGGGCCTGCCGTGGATGCGCGAAACACTGGCCGGGTATTACGGCCGGCCCCTCGTCGATCCACGCCCGATGGACCTGCAGGTGCCCGACATACTCGGCTGGCACGAACAGGGAGACGGCCGGCTCTGGCTGGGCGTGCCGGTGGCCGCCGGCCGGATCATCGACGGCGGACCCTCGCAGCCAGAGGGCGCCCGCCTGCGCACCGCTTTGCGCATCATCGGCGAACGCTTCGCGCCGAACTACATCATGACGCCGCAACAGGACGTCCTGCTCACCGACATAGACCCCGCGCACCGTCCCGCCATCGACGCCTTGTTGGCCGAGCACGGCGTCACCCCTGCCCAGGCCATGTCGCCCATGGCGCAATTCGCGCTGTCCTGCCCGGCTTTGCCCACTTGCGGCCTGGCGCTGACCGAAGCCGAGCGCATGCACCCCGAGATCGTGACCGGCTTCGACGCCCTGCTCGTCCGCCACGGCCTTGCCCAACGCCGCATCAGCGTCCGCATCACCGGCTGCCCGAACGGCTGCGCCCGCACCTATGCCGGTGATATCGGCATCGTCGGCCGCATGCCTGGTTTCTATGCCATCTATGTCGGCGGGGACTTCGAAGGCACCCGACTGAGCTTCAAGCTGCTCGAGAAGGTCCCGCACGCCGAAGTCATCAGCCTGTTCGACCCGCTCTTCGCCGCCTGGTCGGCCAGCCCGGACGAGGGCTTTGGCAATTTCTGCACTCGCCTGGGCCGTGAGGCGCTGTTGCAGCTGCTTCCCGCCGCGCGGTCGGCCGCCTGAAGGCACGCGGGCGGCGCACCCAACTGCCTGCCGAACTTTCGCGGGAACCGCAGGTTACTCCCGCAGCGCATCGTCGCAGGAGACGCATTCTCATGGCCGACACCTCCCAATCCGTCATGCTCCAGATCGTGGCGCTGCCAAACGGCCGCTACAGCGTCATCGGCATAGGCGAGACCACGATGGACAACGACGAAGGCGCGTTCGCGACCCGCGAAGAGGCCGAAGAATGGATGTTTCGCCGCACCCAGATGCTGGACGCCCAGGCCAACGAACTGGACCTACTGAAGCCCGGCGGCGGCCAGGGGCTGCGGTGAACTGCTCCGGCCCGCCGCATCAGGCTGGCAGGATATGATCACTGAAGGAAGGGATTGCGCGTACGTTCGGCGCCGATCGAGGACGTCGGGCCGTGGCCGCAGACGAAACGCACATCGTCCCCTAGCGGCAACAGCTTGTCCTTGATCGACGCGATCAGCGCCGCGTGGTCGCCGTAGGGGAAGTCCGTCCGCCCCACGGAGCCTGCGAACAGGACGTCCCCAACCTGAGCGAACCGCGCCGCCTTGTTGACGAACACCACATGTCCCGGCGTGTGCCCCGGGCAGTGCAACACCTCGAACACATGCTCGCCCACGGACACGACGTCGCCTTCGCGCAGGTAGCGGTCAGGCACACAGTTCCGCAACCCCGTTAGCCCATAGGCCGCCGCCTGGTCGGTGATGCCGCCCAGCAACGCCCTATCCCGCTCGTCCGGGCCGATGATCTCCAATTTCAGCCTCTCGGCCAGTTCAGCCGCCCCGCCCGCGTGGTCCAGGTGGCCATGCGTCAGCCAGATTGCTGCCGGCAGCAGCGCGTTCGCGTTCAATGCGGCGATGATCTTGTCCACATCTCCGCCCGGATCGACGATTGCCGTCTGTCCGCTCGCGGCATCACTGATGAGTGTGCAGTTCTGCTCGATCGGCGTCACTGGGACAACCGCCACCTTCAAACCCGCCACGCTCGCTCCTGCCCAGGGAAGAAAGGCCCGCTATCCTGACGAAACACGCACGAGTTTGATCGCACTGTCGCGGAAACTCCAAGAGTATGCCGGACAGAAAATCAAACCCGCCTATCGTCGGACAGCAGGCCCTGTCTGCTTCGTCAGACCGCCTTCTTCAGGTTGGGGCTGGCCTTGAAGCGCACCGTCTTGCCTGCCTTCACCTTGACCGGCTCGCCCGTGCGCGGGTTCATCGCCTTGCGGGCCTTTGTCTTGCGAACGGTGAACGTGCCGAAGGACGGCAGCGTGAAGCCACCCTCTTTCTTCAGCTGCTTGACGATCGCGTCGATCAGCGTGCCGGCAGCCGCGTTGGCGGCCACGCCCGTGCATTCGGTGCTTTCCTGAATGATACCGGCAATGAAGGCCTTGCTCATGATGTAGGTCTAACTCCTCTGTTGCACCAGCCGGGTGCGCGGTTGCGTATCGATTGGCCACAGCGCCGCGCCAGCACGTGACAGGCGTTCCGGCGGCTTCCGCAGCCGCCGCGAACTTCCCGCCCCCCATCATGCGACTCCGGCAGCATCAACCTTTCGTGTTTCGCAATACGCGCTTCCCGAATCGCACGCAACCTCACGGTTGTAAAATCGTCAGCCCAGTGCTGCGTTTTCGCCACGAACCCAGCGAATTGGTGTCAGGCGCGGCGGAAATGCCGGCGTGAACTCGCGGCCCACCTCGAGGGATGCCTGCGGGTTGTAGAACGGATCGTCTGCAATCAGAGATTGCCAATTGTTCCGCAAACGTTGCACCTCGACGGCTTCCAGCGCCGTCCGGGCTCCGCTGTAATGCCGGCCCAGAGATGCCCCTTCGTAATGGTACAACTCGACCATTGCGGCAAAGATAATAATCGCGCCTGCCACCCCGGCACGCAAGCAGAAATCCACGTCGTTCAACGCCACGGCATAGGCCTCGTCCATGCCACCTGCCCTGTCCCATACTTCGCGGCGCACCAGCAGGCAGGCTGCCGTCACCGCGGAGACCTGCCTGTCCAGCAGCGCCAGGCCATACGGCCCCCCGTCACCTCGTGCAGTCAGCCGGAACGCGTGTTCGCACAGATGCGCCAACCCCATGATCACGCCGCCATGCTGCACCCGGCCATGGCCGTATAGCAGCCGGGCGCCCACGATGTCCGCTCGCGCCGGCACCGGCGCTTGCGTGAAGGCCACCATGCGCCGCAGCCAGTCGGCGCGCACCGGCCTCACGTCGTCGTTCAGCAGCAGGATAAGCGCGCCCGAGCTCGACTGCACCGCCGCATTGTTCACCGCGGCGTAGTTGAACGCCGGCATGCCCAGGTCGAGCACACGCACATGCGCCAGCCGTGCGGCCTGCGCCAGGTAGCGCGCCTGGCGCCTGTCGGCGCGGTCCAATCGTGAAACCGCGAGGAGAACTTCGAAATCCGGATAATCGGTTTCTGCCAGCAACCCACGCAGACACCGCAACACATGCGCCGAGCGGCAGGATGTCGGGATCACGATGCTGACTTTGGGCCAGGCGGATGGCAGCCGCGCGGGCGCGGCGGCCGGCGCCGGCGGCAGTGCCGACACATGAGTCAGCACGAAGGGCACGCGCCCGAACCCGTCCACCTTACCATCGGCGGGGCGGTCCGGATGCACCGCAAGGGCGCCGGCCGCCAGCAGCAAGCTGCGCGCCAGCCACGGATCGGATTGGGGCTTGAACAGCGGCGCCGCACGCTGGCCGTCGGCCAGGCGATCCGAGTCGGCGTAGAAGCCGGGCGCGTCCGGGCACGCCCGTATCGCGCGCGCGAAACATCCGGTCGCATGCAACGCCAGAATATCGCCCGCCTGCAGGACAACCAGCCAGGTGGCGTCCAGGCGGGCCAACTCCGCCAGCAGCGCCACGCAACTCACCCGCGCCGGCGGCACCCATTGCCCCGCAACGGACGCGGCCGACGCCGCACGGGCCGGTGCGTCCCCACCCACTATCACCACCTCTATCGCCACCCCGCCGGCCGCCGCCGTCAGGGCGGTCCGCTCCGCCTCCCCCCATGTATCGAACAGCGACACCCAGATTTCGTAAGGCGGCGCCTGTCCGGCCCGCGCCGGCGCCTGGCCCAGCTCCACCCGAATCCTGCCGGCCAACCCCGTCCAGTCCCCACGCAGGCATCGCGCCAGCCGGCGCCATCCGCCGGCCAGCAACCGGAGCGCCGCCTCCGTCCGCCGCAGCACCCGCACGCGGACCTCCGGTGCCGCCGGACATGCGGCGTCGGGCGTCACCACCCAAACGGTCAGCCCGCGGGCGCCTGCCGGCACGTGCAGCAGCATCGCCCGACGCTTCGGCAGGAAGGCCTCGCGCACCACCTGGCCCCTGACCTCGTCCGTCACCTCGATCTTCGCCCACCAGGCGCCGGCCACGCGCACGTGCACCCGGATCGCGCACCACTGCCCCGCCGCGCCGGGCGGCAAGGTTACGCTGAACCGCTCCATCACCGCGCTTGCGCCATGCCGCATCCACCTGCCATGCCGCGGCACGCCCGGGCGGGAGCACGCGATTTTCCGTGCGTTCTGTCAGAAAACGGCGCGCTTTCTTGCGTCCGCGCCGCCGGGGCAGCCGCCCAGGCCATGACAACACCGGGATCGCCCCCAATTAGGCATCCGGTCACGACAGGGATCCCGCTTGCATGTCCGCTACCCGCCCGCCCGCTTGCCCGTTCCCCGCATCCTCCGTCCACGAAGGTCACACGCGTTGAGCCGCCGCATCGCCATCATAGGAGCGGGCCCTGGCGGTCTGGCGTCCGCCATGCTGCTCGCCCGCGCCGGCGCGGACGTCACCGTGTTCGAGCGTGCGCAGCGCGTCGGCGGCCGCTCCGCTACTATCGAGGCCACCGCCCCTATCGGCCCGAACGCTACCAAGGGCCGTTTCCGCTTCGACATGGGACCCACCTTCTTCCTCTACCCGCGCGTGCTGGATGACATCTTCGCCGCCTGCGGCCGCGAGATGGCCCGCGAGATCGACCTGATCCGCCTGGACCCGCAATACGACCTTATCTTCGAAGCTGGCGGCCACATACGCGCCACCGGCGACCTGCCCCGCATGATGGCAGAAGTGGCCAGAATCGCGCCACAGGATGCCAGCCAGCTCCCCCGCTTCATGGCGGACAACCGCGCCAAGCTGGCGGCGTTCCGCCCCGTCCTCGAAGCCGCGTTCCATGGCGTGCGGGACCTCGTGCGCCCCCACATGATAAAGTCCCTGCCGTTGATGCGCCCGCTGCGCACTGTGGACAGCGACCTCGCCACCTATTTCTCGGATGACCGCATACGGCTGGCGTTCAGCTTCCAGTCGAAATACCTGGGCATGTCGCCGTATCGCTGCCCCAGCCTGTTCACCATACTGTCCTTCATGGAATACGAGTTCGGCGTCTACCACCCGCGCGGCGGCTGCGGCGCGGTGATGGACAGCCTGGCCCGCGTCGCCGGTGACCTAGGCGCCAATTTCCGCCTTGGCGAGCCGGTGCAGGAGATCCTTTTCCAGGGCCGCCGCGCCACCGGTGTGCGAACCGAGGCCGGCACCGAATCGTTCGACGCCATCGTGGTGAACGCCGATTTCGCCCACGCCATGCAGACGCTGGTTCCTGACCGGCTGCGCCGCCGCTGGACGGACAAGAAGCTGGCGACGAAGAAATTCTCCTGCTCCACCTTCATGCTCTATCTCGGCCTCGAGGGCCGCGACGACGAACTGGCGCATCACACCATTTATCTGAGTGCCGATTACCGCCGCAACATCGCCCAGATCGAGGCCGGCCTGGCGCCGCCCACCGAACCCTCCTTCTACGTCCAGAACGCCTGCGTGACGGATCCTGAACTGGCCCCTCCAGGCCACTCCACGATGTACGTATTGCTGCCGGTCGGAAACCGCACCGGCGCCGGCATAGACTGGCAGGCTGAAGCGCCGCGCCTGCGCGCCACCGCAATTGACCGCCTGAAGCGCATCGGCGTGAAAGACGTCGAACGGCGCATACGCTTCGAGAAGATGCTGACCCCGCACGACTGGGAAACACAGCTCTCGATTCATCGCGGTGCTACCTTCAACCTTGCCCACTCCCTGGACCAGATGCTCTGTTTCCGTCCGCGCAATCGTTTCGAGGACTTGGACGGCGTCTACCTGGTGGGCGGCGGCACCCATCCTGGCAGCGGGCTTCCCGTCATCTTCGAATCCGCTCGTATCACCGCGCGGCTGATGGCCGATGACCTCGGACTGAACGGGCACTGGTCCGCCGGATCCGAGATGGCGGCGCCGGATTACACGCCGGTTCTGGCGGAAGCTTTGTGAAGCAAGAGAGCAGTTCTTTTTTGAGAAAAAGACCCGAAAAACTTCTACTCCTGACGCCGCTGAAACGCGCGCGAGCGTCAGGATAAATCACCCCGCCGACACACCGGACAGACAAAAGTTTTTTGCTTCTTCTTTCAAAAAAGAAGGCCTTCCTTCCTTACTCGCGAGGACAAGCCCAAATGCCAGACGGCCAGAACCTCCCACCCCCCTCTCCGCACCCGATCGCCGTCATCGGCGCCGGCCTCGCGGGCCTGGCCGCCGCTTGCACGCTCGCCGCGCGCGGCCACAAGGTCGTGCTGTTCGAGAAGAACGACTGGCTGGGCGGAAAAGCCGCCATCTTCGAGCAGGATGGCTACCGCTTCGACATGGGGCCGACCATACTGACGGTTCCCCGCGTGCTGGAGCGCATCTTCTCCGAGGCCGGACGCCGCATGTCGGACGTGCTGGACCTCCGCCGCCTGGACCCGCAATGGCGCTGCTTCTTCGAGGACGGCTCCGTGCTCGACCTGGCGCAGGACATGGCCGAAATGCGCGCCACCTTGTCCAAATACGCCCCTGGCACCGAAGCGGGCTACGAAGACTTCATCGCCATGTCGGCCAAGCTGCACGAGGTCAGCGAGAAGTTCTTCTTCTGGCGTTCCGTCGAAGACGTGACGGACACCATGGACTTCAAGAAGAACATGGACCTGGCAACCCTGAAGGACGTGCTCAGCCTGCGCATGGGGACCACCGTAGCCGGCCAGATACGTAAGCGTGTGAAAGACCCGCGCGTGGCCCAGATGCTGGATCATTTCGTCCAGTATGTCGGCAGCTCCCCCTACGGCTCGCCCGCCGTGCTGTGCAGCATCGCCCACATGCAGACCAATGACGGCGTATGGTATCCCATGGGCGGCACACGCGCCGTGCCCGTGGCGCTGGAAAACCTCGCTTGCGAGCTCGGCGTCACCATACGCACCAGCACAGGCATTGCGCGCATCCTCTCGGAGTCCGGCCGCGTCACCGCGGTGGAAACCGACTCCGGCGAAACGCTCCCCGTCTCCGCCGTCGTCAGCAACATGGACGCCGTGCGCACCTATCGCGAGCTGGTGCAGGGCCAGCCTGCGAAAACCTTCGCCCGGCGCTGGAAGCGCGAACCCGCCTGCTCGGGGGTGGTGATGTATCTCGGCCTGGACCGCGCCTACGAGCACCTGGCCCACCACGATTTCGTCTTCTCTCGCGACCCGGAAGAAGAGTTCCACCACATCTACACGCGCGGCGAACCGGCACCGGACCCCACCTGCTACATCGCGGCCCCAGCGCGCACCGAACCAGGGGTGGCCCCGCCGGGCGGCGAGGCCCTCTACGTGCTCGTCCACACGCCCTATCTGCGCCCGCACCACAACTGGGCCGAAATGCTGCCCGCGTATCGTCGCGTCATCCTGGACAAGCTGGCCCGCACCGCCGGCCTGACGGACCTCGAATCCCGCATAAAAGTCGAACGCATCCTGACCCCGCAGGACATCCACGACCGCTACAGCGTGCTCGACGGCGCCATCTACGGCCTGGCCAGCCACGGCCGCATGTTCGGCGCCTTCAAGCCCGGCAACCGCTCGCGTGACCTGGCCGGGCTGTACCTGGCCGGCGGTGCCGCCCACCCGGGGCCCGGTATGCCGATGGTGCTGATGTCCGGCTGGATCGCGGCGGACACGCTGGATGCCGATGTGGCGGCTTCCGCCTTGGCGCAGGCCGGGTAAGAACGAAGCGGTCTCTCGCAAATAACGAAGCAGAAGCTTCTGCTTCGGTGTCGTGCGCCTGTGCCGGCGCGCGACACCGATCCCTGCCGTGTTCGCGCCGACACATCGCCGGGCGGACCACATGTCGTTTCGTACTGTTGATTAGGCGTGCGCCGTCGCCCTCGCTACTCAGCCGATCGGCCGCGCGGGCTGTTCGTGCGGCGATCGAAGGGAGGACGAGATGCTTCGACTACTCGCCACATCGACCTTTGCGGCTTTGTTCCTGCAATCTTTGGCGTGCCCGCCGGCGGAAGCTGCAACACCGGCCACCTACGTCTTCTACGGGCGTGTGGCCAACTCCACCGGAACAGGCGGGCTGCCGGTCGGCACGGTGTTCCCGATCTCCGTCACCGTGGACACCGCCTTTCCGGCTTACAGCCAGATCAACCACGTCACCACCTATTACGGCGGCGCAGGCTACGGCAGCGGACTGCCCTCACCGATCCTGGCCGTGCAGGTGAACGGACAGAACGCTCTGGGTGCGCTCAACAGGATTACCATCACCAACGGCCTGAACGGCTCGTATGGCATCGACATCTACTCCTCGCTGCCGGAAGGCACGGTGCTGGAACTGACGTTCACCACGACAGTGAAAGGCGTGGTCAAAGGTTTCGAGATCCCGAAATACATCTTTCCCGGCAACTTCCAGACGACGCTGTTCAGCTTCTCCATGTATGCGCATGCCAATAGCGGCCCTGTCATCACCGGGCCCATCGTCGAGTAGCCGCGCCTCCTTTGCGTCGGGCCCAACCCCGGACTTGCTGCTTCCCTATCCGGGAAGCGGCATGTCGCCTCGCAGAACGCCGGCAAAGCTGGTTACCTGACGCCCCGAGAACCACGGCTTCCCTTTCAGGCGTAAACCCCACCCAGCATGCCCTCTTCAACCCACCCTCTCACAAGCTACTCCCCTACCCTCCTGGCCCTCTTCCGCCTCTATCTTCGCTGGTATGTCTGGCGCAGCTTCTCGGCCGTACGCCTGGCCCGCAACACCACGCCCGCGGCTTTTCCGGACCGGCCCCTCATCATCTACTGCAACCACCCGTCCTGGTGGGACCCGGCCCTCCTTCTCCTCGCCCTTCCCAACCTCCTGAAGCGGCGCGGCTACGGCCCGATGGACGCCGCCGAGTTGCAGCGTTACGCGCTGTTCCAGCGCATGGGCCTGTTCGGCATAGAGCTCGGCACCGCCCGCGGCGCGGCCGCTTTCCTGCGCACCGCCACGGAAATCCTCGCCCAGCCGGACACCTGCCTCGTCATTACCGCCGAGGGCAGCTTCACCGACCCGCGATTGCGCCCGATACGCCTGCGCCCCGGCATCGCCCACCTTGCGCGCCGGCTGCCGGAGGCGGTGATCCTTCCCCTCGCCCTGGAATACACGTTCTGGAACGAGAGCAAGCCGGAAGCGCTGCTTAGCTTCGGTCCCCAGGTCCGGCCTCGCGCCGCGAAGGGGGTGCCCACCGTAGCCGAATGGAGCCAAGCCCTCGAATCCGCGCTCACCCAGACCATGGACCAGCTCGCCGCCGCCTCGGCCACCCGGAATCCGGCAAATTTCATCCGCCTGCACGCCGGCACGGCGGGCGTCGGCGGCCCGTATGACGCCTACCGGCGCGCCCGGGCCTTTGCCGCGGGCCAGCCTTTCACGCCACGCCACGAACCCGGCCAGCAATGATGCACGCCCTCTCCTGGCTGGCGCTTGTTCTCGCCGCCCTGCCCTGCGCCCTCTTGCTCGACAATCTGCGCCGCTTCCGCCGTCCGGCGCTGGCCACGGACAACCCTGCCATCTCCGTCCTCATCCCCGCCCGTAACGAGGCCGCAAATATCGGCCCTGCCACTGCCGCTATACTCGCCAGCCGGGGTGTCACCCTCGAGCTGATCGTGCTGGACGACAACTCCACCGATGCCACCCCGCAAATCCTCGCCGCCATCACCGATCCTCGCCTGCGCACCGCCACCGGCACGCCGCTGCCGCCAGGCTGGTCCGGCAAGCAGCACGCCTGCGCCGGCCTGGCGCGCCTGGCCACACATCCCCTCCTCGTCTTCGTGGACGCGGATGTCCGCCTCGCGCCGGACGCGCTGTCCCGCATGGCGCATCACATGGCGACCACCGGCCAGGCGCTCGCCAGCGGCTTCCCCCGTCAGGTCACCCGCAGCTGGTCGGAAATCCTGCTGCTGCCGCTGATCCACTTCCTCCTGCTGGGCTACCTTCCGCTGTTTCAGATGAACCGCTCGCTGGCGCCTGGCCTGGGGGCCGGCTGCGGCCAGCTCTTCATCGCCCGCGCGGACGCCTACGCCACCGCCGGCGGCCACGCCGCCATACGCGCCAGCCTGCATGACGGCCTCACTTTGCCGCGCGCCTTCCGCCGCGCCGGCCTTGCTACCGGCCTGTTCGATGCCACGAGCTTCGCCACCTGCCGCATGTACACGAATGCCGCCCAGCTCTGGGAAGGCCTCACCAAGAACGCCACCGAGGGCATGGCCAAGCCCGCCGCCCTGCCCGTCTGGACCGTCATCCTGGCGGGCGGCGCCGTGCTTCCCTTCGTGCTCCTCGCCACCAACCCGGGGCCGCTACCGGCCATCGCCTGCGCCCTGGCAATCGGCACCCGGCTGATCCTGGCCATGCGCTTCCGCCAGCCTGTCCTCAGCGCCCTGGCCCACCCGGTTGGCGTAGCCGCCCTGTTGGCACTGCAGTGGGCGGCACTTCTCCGCGCCGCCGCCGGCCGGCCAGCTACCTGGCGCGGGCGCGCCTACCCGGCGCAAAGCTGATGCCGCGGCGCCGTCTCGCTTTCACCGCCGCGGCCGCCCTGACCCAGGCTGCGTTCACGGCAAATCCCGCATGCGCCACTACCGTCCAGGTCACGGTCACCAACATTCACAACAGCCACGGTCAGGTTCTGGTGGCCCTCTGCCCGCGCGCGGACTTCCTGCGGCCGCATTGCGCCTGGCAGGCGCGCACGCCCGCTTTGCCCGGCGCCGTCACCCTCACCATCCCGGACGTGCCGCCAGGCACCTATGCCGCCCAGGCCTTCCACGACGAAAACGATAACGGTCGCCTAGACCGCACCCTTCTCGGCTTCCCGCGTGAGGCGATGGGTTTTTCCAACAACGCGCCCCTCGTCTTCGGCCCGCCCAGCTTCTCCGCCGCGGCGTTCTCCGTGTCCGGCGCCGTCACGGCGGTCTCGTTCGCACTTCGCTACTTCTGATGCCGATGAGGAAGGCCAGGGGCTCTGTCCTTGGACCCCGCCCAGGACACTCGTCCTGCCTCGCAGTCGCCGCGGGTTGATCTCGCCCCAAAGCCAAGGCAGGGTCCGCCGCATCCAGCCACATAAGGACCCGCATGCTCGCCCGCACCGAACTCGATCCGCAGGAAGCCCTCGTTTGCACCATGGTGCTCGTGGGCGCCGCGGAGACGCGCGGCATCACCGACCGCGAGATCGGCGTCATGGCCACCCTCGTACAGACCCTTCCCGCCTTCGAAGGTTTCTCCCAGGAACAGCTGCAGCACGCCATCGACGCCACGCTTTCCCTTCTGCAAGAAGAGGACGGCCTGGCCCATGCCGGCCGGCTGATACGTGAAACCCTGGAGCCGCGCCTGCGCGAGACGGCCTACACCCTGGCCTGCGAAATCATCGCGGCGGACCGCATACATGGTCAGGCGATCCTGCAGATGCTCGAGTTCATCGGCGCCGAACTCAAGCTGGATACACTGGTGATCAGCGCCATCGAACGCGGCACCCGGGCGCGCTACCAGCGCGTTCGTTAGGTTCTGCAAGCGGGCCGCCGCCTGCAACCCGCGCGCGCCTCAAAAACCTGCCGCCCTGCGCCGGCGTTCAACGCGAAACAGCAGGACCCGCCGCCATGTCCGACCAGCCCGTGAACCAGGCCGAAAGCCCCACCCTTACTAACACGATCCAGGAAGTCCAGGGTATCTTCCCCAGCGACGCTGCGCTGCAGGATGCGATCGGTCGCCTGACCCGCGTCGGGTTCGACCGTGCCGCCCTGAGCCTGCCCGCGCCCAACCCGAGTGCGGCCGAGGCCACCCCGACCCAGGGTGCCGATGATCCGAACACCGAGGACGACATACGCCAGACCCGCACGATGCAGACCAGCATGGCCGCCACGGCTGCGGCGTTCGTGGGCGCCGGCGTGGTTGCGGCCACCGGCGGCGCTGCCCTTCTTGCGGTGGGTGCCGCGGCCGGGCTGGGCTTGGCGACCGGCGGTGCCGTCGAGGGTGCACACATCGCCGCCAACAACGCTTACAGCGACAAGCGCAACGCGTCCGCGGCCGCGGGTGAGCTGGTGCTATCGGCCACGGCGCACGATCCAGACGCGGTGATGAAGGCCACGCAGGCGATGCAGCAGGCGGGCGCCACGCGTGTGGCCACTGTGAAGCGCGAGGGTGGGGCGATCGTCTGAGCCGCGGCTGCGGCTGTGTCAGCCAGGTTGGGGCTCTGCCCCAAACCCCGCTGGGGCCTTGGCCCCAGACCCATTTTCTTAAGGGGGCGCTACGACAGGTTGTGAGGACGATTGTCAGGAGCGGAGTCCGGGGACTCTGCACCAGCCACAACCATCGCCGTGGGCGAAGGCGCAGTCAGGTGGCCGGCCCTGCAAGCTCGGTCGCCAACATCGCCCCCGCTGCGGGTGACGCCCCGGCTTCGCGCGGCGCTTCGCTTGTCATCGGCGCGCCGTCAGGCGGGGCGTATCCGGCCGCCACGGCGGCCATCGCCATGGTGGCCGGCAGACGCAGCCGCGTCAGACCAGCTTGAGGTTGGTCGCCGCTGCTTTGCCGCGTTCCATGACCACCTCGTAGGTCACTGCCTGGCCGTCATTCAGCCCGCGCAGCCCCGCCGCCTGCACCGCGGTGATGTGCACGAACACATCCTTGCCGCCGTCGCTGGGCATGATGAAGCCGAAACCCTTGGTGGTGTTGAACCACTTGACCGTACCGTTAGCCATGAAGCCTCTCCGTAACACCGCCCCACCATAGGGACGGCCTGGTGCCAACCGTGGCGTCAGGCAACTTGGCGGCGATCGGATGGGGAGCGCAGCAAGGCAAGCCAAGGCGTCGATTGCGGGCATATGGGGGCAGAAACGACACAACCTGTCAAATCCGCAATCAAGGACACGCGCGCGTCAACCTCCGCCGGCAGCGGCAGACGCTTCGTGCGGCTACTACAAAAAAAGCGCGCCCCCGATGAGGCGCGCCTTGGCAGTCGCGAGCGGCAGTGGATCAGAAATCCATGTCGCCCATACCGCCCATGCCGCCGCCGCCCGCGGGCATCGGCGCCTTCTTCTCCGGCTTCTCCGCCACCATGGCCTCGGTGGTGATCAGCAGGGACGCGATGGAAGCCGCGTCCTGCAGCGCCGTGCGCACGACTTTCGTCGGGTCGATGATGCCGGCCGCCACCATGTCCTTGTACTCGGCGGTCTGCGCGTCGAAGCCGAAATCGTAGCTGTCGTTCTCCAGCACCTTGCCGGAGATCACGGCGCCATCCTCACCGGCGTTCTCGGCAATCTGGCGCAGCGGCGTCAGCACGGCGCGGCGCACGATGTCTATGCCGAACTTCTGGTCCGCGTTCTCGCTGGACAGGCCTTCGAGGATCTTGGACGCGCGCGCCAGCGCCACGCCGCCACCCGGAACGATGCCCTCCTCCACGGCCGCACGCGTCGCATGCAGCGCGTCGTCCACGCGGTCCTTGCGCTCCTTCACCTCGACCTCGGTGGCGCCCCCCACGCGGATCACGGCCACACCGCCGGCCAGCTTGGCCAGCCGCTCCTGCAGCTTCTCGCGGTCGTAGTCGCTGGTCGTCTCCTCGATCTGCGCGCGTATCTGGGCGCAACGGCCGGAGATGTCGGTCTTCTCGCCGGAGCCTTCCACGATCGTGGTGTTCTCCTTCTCGATCAGAACCTTCTTGGCACGGCCAAGCATCTGCAGCGTCACGTTCTCGAGCTTGATGCCGAGGTCCTCGCTGATTACCTGGCCGCCGGTCAGGATCGCGATGTCTTCCAGCATCGCCTTGCGCCGGTCGCCGAAGCCAGGCGCCTTCACCGCCGCGATCTTCAGGCCGCCGCGCAGCTTGTTGACCACCAGCGTGGCCAGCGCCTCGCCTTCCACGTCCTCGGCCACGATCAGCAGCGGACGCCCGCTCTGCACCACGCTCTCCAGCAGCGGCAGCAGCGGCTGCAGCGTGGACAGCTTCTTCTCGTGTATCAGGATATACGGGCTGTCGAGATCGGCGACCATCTTCTCGGCGTTGGTGATGAAGTAGGGCGACACGTAGCCGCGGTCGAACTGCATGCCCTCGACCACGTCCAGCTCGGTCTGGATGCCCTTGGCTTCCTCGACGGTGATGACACCCTCGTTGCCGACCTTCTGCATCGCCTCGCTGATCATCCGGCCGATATCGGCCTCGCCGTTGGCGCTGATCGTGCCGACCTGCGCGGTCTCGCTCTGGTTGGTGATCTTGCGGGTGCGGGCGCGAAGCTCCGTCACGATGGCTTCCACCGCACGGTCCACGCCGCGCTTCAGATCCATCGGGTTCATGCCGGCGGCCACCGCCTTGGCGCCCTCGCGCACGATCGCCTGAGCCAGGACCGTGGCCGTCGTGGTGCCGTCACCGGCCAGATCGTTGGTCTTGCTGGCGACCTCGCGCACCATCTGCGCGCCCATGTTCTCGAACTTGTCGGCCAGCTCAATCTCCTTGGCGACCGTCACACCATCCTTGGTGATCCTGGGCGCGCCGAAGGACTTGTCGATGACCACGTTGCGGCCTTTTGGGCCCAGCGTGACCTTTACCGCGTCGGCCAGGATGTCCACGCCGCGCAGCATGCGCTGGCGAGCGTCGGCGCCGAAGCGTACTTCCTTTGCAGCCATGTTTTATCTCCTTGAAGAAAGACTTGAGGCTCTGCCTCAAACTCCGCCAAAGGCCAGTCGGCCTCTGGACACCATCATCTAAGCCGCGGCTTTTACTGCCGCGGCGCCTTCCACGATGCCCATGATGTCGCTCTCCTTCATGATGAGCAGGTCCTCACCATCGAGCTTCACCTCGGTGCCGGACCACTTGCCGAACAGCACGCGGTCACCCGCCTTTACGTCCAGCGCCACGATCTGGCCCGCCTCGTTACGCGCTCCGGCGCCCACTGCCAGCACTTCGCCTTCCTGCGGCTTCTCGCGCGCAGTGTCGGGGATGATGATGCCGCCTGCCGTCTTCTCTTCCGCGGTGATGCGGCGGACGACGACGCGGTCATGCAGGGGACGGAACTTCGCCATGCAAATCGCTCCTCTGATGTGGTTGCAACCGACCCGCAGGGTCGCGCCCGCGGGCTGTTAGCACTCTCGGGTAGAGAGTGCCAGGCAGATAAAACCGGCATTCGCCGCTGTCAAGGGCCAGCAGCACTCGTTCTTGCCGAGTGCTAAGGCTTTGTTAACGCGATGTTTTTTCTTTGCCAAGATCATCGGACTTACGTCATGCTGACGGTTGCCGTCATACGCCGTCCGATCCTCGGGCGAAGCAGCGGCGGAACAAGAAACGACCAGGGACACTCGATGCTGAACGGCCTGATTGGCCGGGACACCTAGACCAGAGGACAAACATGCGCCTGGACTCGCAGTTGAACGGATACCGTCTGACCACCGCCGAGATACTCTACCATATGCCCGACCACCCCGGCCTGCTGCAGACTTTCGTCTGGCAGGATCTGGATCTCGCCCCGCGCTTCCCGGTGCTGCACAAATTCCTCGATTTCTGGTCCCGGAAGCTGGACGGCAAACTCCATTCCGTTCGCCTGGCCGAAGCCCGCCTGATCACCCGTAGTGACTGGCGCCATGCGGAGTATCTCCGCCAGGTCAATTAGACGCACAGCGGCCAAATCCCTCCGCATCTGAACGGCCTCTGTTCCAGGGCGTTGTGCCTCTATAGCTGCAGGAAGTTCACGCCGTGGGTACAATCCTTCTTGTCATTCTCATCCTGCTTCTGCTCGGCGCCTTGCCGACATGGCCGTATAGCGGTGGTTGGGGATATTACCCGTCGGGCGGCCTGGGCCTGGTCTTGCTGGTCGTGATCATCCTGCTCGTCATGGGCCGCATCTGACAGGCCCGTATGCGCCTACAGGCTCCCCAAGGTCCTCACCCGGACGCGCGGGGAGATCTCGTTCTGTGACAGCACGGGTGTGGCGGGGCGCAACCTTTCCACGATGCTGCGAACCGCCACCCTGATGCCAGGGCTGGTCAGCAGGATAGGGTTTTCGCTGCCGTGCTGATCGAAGACTTCGCGGAAACGCCGCATGAAGTCGCCTAGCCTGCCCGGCGCCATGGCCAGTTGCCGGTCCTCTGCCGGGCCCACCAGGCTTTCGGCGAACGCCATCTCCCATTCGGGCGACAGGGTGATCATCGGTATGGCACCGCCCGCCCCGGCATGGCTGTCACTGATCTGGCGAGCCAGCCGGGCACGCACTACGGCCACGATAGCCGCAATCCCGCGCGCATTGCCGGTGCACGCCTCATGCACGCCCTCCAGTATGGTGGGCAGATCGCGTATGGAGACGCGCTCCGCCAGCAGCGCCTGCAATACGCGCTGCACGCCGCCTACGGAAATTACGCCGGGTATCAGGTCGGAGACCAGCTTCTGCTGCTCGCGCGGCAGCTCGTCTATAAGCTTCTGCGTCTCCGCATAGGACAGCAGCTCGGCCATCATCTCGCGCACCAACTCGGTCAGATGCGTCGCCAGCACGCTCGGCGGATCGACGACCGTGCAGCCGCGCACCATCGCTTCCTCGCGCTGGCTGGCGTCTATCCACAGCGCTGGCAAGCCGAACGCCGGCTCCGTCGTGCGCTCGCCCTGCATGGAAGGCACGCCGCCGCGCGGGTCCATCGCCAGCAGGCATAGCGGGCGCAACTCGCCGCGCCCGGCGTCGATCTCCTTGACCTTGATGACGTAACTGTCCGCGCCGAGCTGCAGATTGTCCTGGATGCGAACTGGCGGCAGTACGAAACCGAACTCGGCGGCGATCGAGCGGCGCAGGCCGCGTATCTGCTCGGTCAGTTTCGGCTGGTCGCCGCCGGCAAGCGGCAGCAGCCCGTAGCCGAGCTCCACCCGCAGCATGTCGATACGCATGGCGTCCGCGACAGGGGATTCCGGCGGAGCCGCGGCCGGCATGATCGCATCATCTTCCGGCGCCGCGACGGGATGCGTGTAGCGCAGCCAGGCGCCGCCACCGGCGAGCCCCGCCAGCGCCAGGAAAGGCAGCGCGGGCAGGCCAGGCATAAGCGCCAGCACGACGGCGGCACCGCCCGCCAGGGCCATCGGCTTGTAGCCGCCTCCCAGCTGGGCCACCAGCGCGGTATCCGCGCGTCCCTCCACCCCGCCTTTGGTCACCACGATTCCGGCCGCGGTGGACACCAGCAGCGCCGGTATCTGCGTCACCAGCCCGTCACCCACCGTCAGCGTGGTGAAGGTGTTAGCCGCATCGTTGAAAGCCATGGCGTGCCGTATCAGCCCGATCGCCAGGCCGCCCACGATGTTGATCGACGTGATCAGCAAGCCTGCGATCGCGTCGCCGCGCACGAACTTGGCGGCGCCATCCATCGCACCGTAGAACCCGCTCTCCTCCTCCAGCTCGCGCCGCCGGCGCCGCGCGGTCTTCTCGTTTATCACGCCGGCGTTCATGTCCGCATCGATCGCCATCTGCTTGCCCGGCATCGAATCCAGGCTGAAGCGGGCGGCCACTTCGGCAATGCGGCCGGAACCCTTGGTGATGACCATGAAGTTCACCACCAGCAGGATGGCGAACAGGATCACCCCGATCACCACGTCCCCGCCCATCAGGAAGCCGCCAAAGGCCGCCACCACATGGCCCGCCGCCGCTGGTCCCTCGTTGCCGTGGCTGAGGATCAGGCGCGTGGTGGCCACGTTGAGCGACAGGCGCAGCAGCGTCGTCAACAGGAGAAGCTGCGGGAAGCTGGTGAAATCCAGCGGCCGTTCCAGGAACAGCGCCACCATAAGCACCAGCACGGAGGCGGTGATGGACAGTGCCAGGCCGAGGTCCAGCAGCATCGTCGGCAGCGGCAGTATCAACAGGGACAGCAGGCAGAACACGGCCAGCGCCAGACCGACGTCCGTACCGGGGCCGAAACGCTTGTAGCGCGCGCCCATGCCGTCCCAGGTCAGTGCGCCCGCCATCAGGCCGCGGCCCGCACGGTCTGCGGCGGCGGCACCGCCACCCCGGCTTGTGCGTAGTCACGCAATTTATCTCGCAGGGCACGTATGGAAATGCCCAGGATGACCGCGGCATGCGTGCGGTTGCCCAAAGTGTGTGACAGGGTCTGCAGGATCGCCTCACGCTCGACATCCTCGATGCGTCGCGCGACGAAGCCGGTGTCCTGTGTGAAGGGTGTCTGCTGGCGCACCTCCCCCGGCAGCTCGATCGCGTCCGGGCCGATCTCCTCGCCGTCGGCGAGCAGGACGGCGCGGTGCATGGTGTTTTCCAGCTCACGCACGTTGCCGCGCCAACGCTGTGCTGCCAGCAGACGGTGGCTGGCTTGCGAGAGCGGCCTGACGGGCAGGCCGTTCAGTTCGGCGTAATGTCGCGCATAATGCGTGGCCAGAGCCGGTATGTCCGCCGGCCGTTCGCGCAGCGCCGGCAGCCGCAGGTTGACCACGTTGAGCCGGAAATAGAGATCCTCGCGGAACCGCCCGGCATCGATCTCCGCACGCAGGTCCCGGTTGCTGGTGGCCAGGATGCGCACGTCCACCCGCACCGGCGCGCTGCCGCCCACTCGGTCTATCTCGCGCTCCTGGATCGCACGCAGCAGCTTCGATTGCAGCCGGACGTCCATTTCGCTGATCTCGTCGAGCAGCAGCGTGCCGCCTTGCGCTGCCTCGAACTTCCCGGTCCGCCGTGCCACCGCGCCGGAGAACGCGCCTTTCTCATGACCGAACAGCTCGCTTTCCAGCAGCTGCTCCGGGATGGCCGCGCAGTTCAGCGCCACGAACGGACCGGCCAGGCGGCGCGACGCGGCGTGTATGTGGCGCGCTACAACCTCCTTGCCGGTCCCGGATTCTCCGGTGATCAGCACGGACGCATCGGATCGGGCAACCTGCTCGGCGCGTCGCATCACCGCCTGCATCGCCGGATCGCGTATTATCGCCGCATTCGGCGCAGCGGAGGCAGCCAGCAGTATCGCGGCGATCAGGTCGGGATCGGGTGGAAGTGGCATGAACTCCCGCGCGCCGTCCCGTATGGACTGCGCGCCGATTTGCGGGTCCAGCGACGTGCTGCAGGCGACCACGGATACTACCAGACGCTCGGACGCCAGACTGCGGACGAGCTGCGCCACGCCGCACGCCACGTCACATAGCACCAGGTCCTGCGGGTCCGCGCGCAACCGCTGCAGGGCGGCCGGCACGTTGTCCGCCTGGCACACGCGTGCGCCGCGCTTCGCCGCGATCTGGGCCGCACGGCCCAGCTCTCCCGCCATGGACCCGATGATGAGAACCCGCATGTCTGCTCTCAACCGCCGCGGTCTGCCTTGACGATTTCTGTCATCGTGATGCCGAGCCGGCTGTCATCGACCATGACCACTTCGCCGCGCGCGACAAGCCGGTTGTTGACATACACGTCGATCGCCTCGCCAAGCTTGCGGTCCAGTTCAACCACGGCGCCGCGTCCGAGTTTGAGCAACTGGCTGACCTGCATGGTGGTGCGGCCAAGCACGGCGCTGACGGTGACAGGTATGTCGTACACTGCTTCCAGGTCACGCGCGTTGCGCGGCGGTGCGTCAACGGACTGGAACGGTGTGGCGGATTCGGTGAACTCAGCATCCACGGGCATGACAGACCTCCTCAAGGCTTGGTAGTCCAAGCGGGGCGAGCGCTTCCGAAACCGCCATCCAGGTCGCCGCACAGTCGCGCCGTGCGTGACCGTCCTGCCACGCAATGAGCACGTCTCCAGGCTGCAGCGCGGGATCGGCGCAGACTGACAACACGCAATCCGTCGTCTGCAGCGCAGCCATCAGGGTCTCGCGCACGAACTCGGCCAGGCCAGGATGCGCCCGCACGCGCAGTTCCGGCTCGCAGGCAAGTCCCGGTGCAAGCGCTGCGATCAGCGCCTGCAGCTCGGTGCGGTCATGCCGGCGCATGACCGCTGGCAACACGGCCTGCAGCACGGCCAGGATCGTCCGCGAGGTCTCGCTTGCGGAGTTGCGGACGAGTTCGTCATACGTCGCGCGTGTTGCCGCCAGCCCGTCCACGAGGGACTGCATGGCCGCGAGTTGCAACTGCGCCTGCAGTAGCTGCGCGTCCGCCAAGGAAGCAGCCAGGCCTTCCTGCCGCCCTGCCTCGCGTGCCTGGGCCAGCTCCAGGGCGGAAAAACTGGGTGCCGCAGGTTCGGGCACGGCCTCCGCACGAGGCGCCTGCGGTGGATCGTCGAAGTCCTCGACATAGAGTATGCCGCAGGCAACTGGGCCGGCCGGCTCCGAAAACAGCTTCGTGTCGAGCAGGAAGGCGGCGTTCGACCCGTCCATCAGTAGAGCATCTCGTCATCCTTGCCGCCGCCGATGTCGAGTTCGCCGGTCTGTGCAAGCTCCTTCGCCGCCAGCACGATTGCCGCCTGCGCCTCGTCCACGTCGCGCAGCTTGACCGGTCCCAGTGCGTCGATGTCTTCCTGGAGCATTTTGCCTGCGCGCTCGGACAGGCATTTGAAGAACATCTCACGCAATTTTTCGGACGCGCCCTTCAGGGCCAAAGGAAGCTTCTCCTTGTCCACGGAGCGCAGCAGCACCTGCATCGAGGGCGCCGTCAAGCGGCTCAGATCGTCGAAGGTGAACATAAGCGCCTTGATGCGTTCGGAGGCTTCGCGGTTGCGCTCCTCCAGCGCCGCCAGGAACCGCGTCTCCGCCTGCCGGTCGAGGTTGTTGAATATGTCAGCCATCATCTCGTGCGCGTCGCGGCGCGTGCTGCGGGCAAGGTTGCTCATGAACTCGGCGCGCAACGTACGTTCCACGCCGTCGAGCACGTCGCGCTGAATGCTTTCCATGCGAAGCATACGCATCACCACTTCCATGGCGAAGCTTTCCGGCAACAGGGTCAGCACGCGCGCCGCGTGTTCCGCACGCACCTTGCTGAGCACGACAGCCACGGTTTGCGGGTACTCGTTCTTCAGGTAATTCGCCAGGACGGCCTCGTTCACGTTGCCCAGCTTGTCCCACATGGTTCGCCCGGCGGGACCGCGTATCTCGTCCATGATCTGGCCGACACGTTCGCGCGGCAGGGATTTCTGCAGCAGCCGCTCGGTGCTTTCGAAATTGCCGACCAGCGAGCCCGCGGCACCCATGCTTTCGGCAAATGTCTGGCACAATACCTCCACGGTATCCGCCCGTATCGAGCCGAGCTGTGACATCGCACTCGAGACTTCCTTGATCTCGTCCTCGTGCATGAGGTTGAGCAGGCGTGAGCTGTGCTCCTCGCCCATTGCGAGCATGAGGACGGCCGCTTTCTGCGGGCCGGTGAGTTCCTGCCGTTCGGCCAATCGTGCCATCAGTTACGCTCCTGCGTCATCCAGCCGCGCATTATCGTCAGGCTTTCCTCCGGATGCTTCTCGACCATTTCGGATAGCTTGCGTATGGAGGAGGCCCGCAACTGGCCTTCGACGTTCATCATGTTGACCATGCTTTCGTCCGCCAGCATTGCGGGCGCGCCGGCTGCGATCAGTCGCGTGCCCGAGGCCGCGGCTGCGGCCGGCGTGCCGTAGGCAGCACCGGCGGGTCCCGCCAGCATGAGCTCGCCGCCGCCCAGCATGTCCTGCGGTGCGATCGCCGACAGGCGGATGGCCATGGGACGCAGGACGAACACCAGGGCCAGCAACACGACGATCGCGAGGATGGCGGACTGGCCAAGGCCCATAATGTCGGCCTTTCCCACGTCCAGCCCCAGCAGGCCGGTGGGCGAGGCGGCGGCGATGTCGTCCTGCGCGGCGGCGAAGCGCATCGAGACCACTTCCACCTTGTCGCCGCGCTTTTCGTTGTAGCCGATGGCGCTCTGCACCAGTCTGGTGATGCGCGCGATTTCCTCGGGGCTGCGCTCTTCCCAGGCAGGCTTGCCGTCGCGCCCCGCCTGCACCGCGCCGTCCACCATCACGGCCAGCGAGATGCGCGCGATCTGCGGCTGTTCGCGCACCAGCGTGCGTACGGTCTTGCCGATCTCGTAATTCGTCGTCTCTTCCTGCTTCTGCTGCGCCGTGCCGGTCTGCGCCTGGCCCGCATCCGCGTTCGGCAGGTTGTTCTGCACGGACACCGGCTTGTCCGCCTCGGTGCTGTTGTTCTTCTCGTTCGACGTCTGGGTGCTGCGCACCACCTGCTGGTCCGGGTTGTAGGATTCCGCGGTCTCCTGCACGCGGTCGAAATTCATCTCGACCGCGGCTTCCGCACGCACCCGTCCTGCGCCCAGGCTCTGTTCCAGCATCTCTTCTACCGCGCGCGATATGCGCAGCTCGGTTGCGCGGTGCAGCTCTTCCGAAGTCTGTGCCACGGCCTCCTCGGTCGCCGGCTGCCCGGCACGGGCGAGCAGGTTGCCGCGGCTGTCTATGATGGCGATGCCCTGCGGTTTCAGGCCGGGAACCGCGGCGGCCACCAGGTTCAGCACGGCCTGCACCGCCTGCGGATCCAGCTTGGCGGCACCTGCCATCGTCAGCACCACGCTGGCCTGGGCTGCCTGCACGTCACGCGAGAAAGGCTGGCGTTTCGGCAGCACCAGGTGGACCCGCGCACCCCGCACGCCCTGCAGCATGCGTATGCTGCGCGCGAGCTCGCCCTCCATCGCACGCGTCTCGTTGATGTCCTGCTGGAACTGGCTGCTCGTCATCGCGTCGCTGCGGTCGAAGATTTCGTAGCCGATCGATCCGCCGGACGGCAGGCCATCCTTGGCCAGAAGCAGCCGCGCACGCGCCACGTCAGCGGCGCCGACCATGATCCTGTCCCCGCTGCCGAGCTCCTGGTGGGTGATGTGCGCGCGATCCAGCGCCTCGGCCATCTGCGAGGCTTCACGCAAATCCAGGTCCGAATAGAGCAGCGCCTGCTGTGCCGGCGCGCCGCCATGCAGCGCCAGCAAAGCCAGCATGGCCAGCATGCCGAGGCCCACCGCCGCCAACGCCATCAGGCGGGCAGGACCAAGCGCGCGCAGACCATCCAGGACGGGTTTCATGTCCTGCACAGTGCAGCCGTGCAATTACGAACTGATTAACGCCGGCTCCGGGCGGGTCAGACCGGCAAGCAGGGTTGCCCGAATGCCTGCGTTCCCGCGCCGGCACCTAAGTGTCCAAAGGCGTTCGGGTCCTCAGTTCGATGCGATCCCCTGCACGCTGCCCAGCCCGACCGAGACCGCACCCATCTGCAGCTGCAAGCCGCCCGCGCCGTTCGTCAGCCCGGTGGCGGTGCCCACCACGCTGAACGGCACCGCCGTGGCGTTGGTGCTGCTGGTCCCCGTCTCCAACGCCACGCCGTAGGCGCCGTCCGGCAGCTTGTTGCCCGAATTGTCGCGGCCGTCCCACGTCCAGGTGTTCGCACCCGCCTGCGAGGTCAGCGACACGTCACGCACCGTCTGGCCCGAGCTGTTGGCGATGGCGATCTGCACCGGCTCGGCAGTGGCCGTGTTGAAGGTCAGCTCGCCGCTGCCGCCCTGCAGCGCAATCTGTCCGGATGTGACGGTCGCCTGATGGCCCACCACCTGCGCGGATTGCAGCACTTCGGAGCCCTGCTGCAACGAGATCAGTTGCGACAGGTTGGTGTTGGTCTGCACCGATTGCTGCACGCCGGTGAACTCGACCAGCTCCTGGGTGAACTGGTTGCTGTCGACCGGCGCTGTCGGGTCCTGGTTCTGCAACTGCGTGGTGAGCAGCGTCAGGAACTGGTTGAAGTTGCTGCCCAGCGACTGCAGGGCGTTGGTGCCGGTGGCGCTCGCCGCCGCGGCGGTGGACGTGCCGGACGCCGACGCAGCGGCAGCGGCCGCGTTCACCGCAGCCGCCTGCTCTGCGGCCTGGCTCAGCGTGGTGGTTCCGATCGCGGTCATTGGCTTGGCTCCTGTGACGATGTCAGGCGGTGATGTCGATGCCGGTGTCGATCCGGCGATAGCTGGCCTGGCGGCCCGCGTCGGCCTGGCTGCCCACGGCGTGCCGGCCGCTGGGAGTTAGGCCGTCGCCGGATGCCCCACCGCCCGGCGCGGAGTGGAAGCCCTGGTTCTGCCCGCCTTGGCCGCCGCCGGACGCGCCGGACTGGCCGCCATTCGCCGGCCCCGCGGCAGCTCCGGCTGCCTGGTCCTGCGCCGCCAGGTGCAGCACCAGGTTGCGCTGCTCCGGCACCCCGGCCCGGTCCAGCGCCAGATGCAGGTGGGTGAGGTCGGCTTGCAGCCGCCCGAGCGTGTCCACGCGCTCCACGGCCACGCTCACGCTGGAGGCGCCGTCCTGGCCGCGCGTGATCTCGACACGCACATGGCCCAGCTCCGCGGGGTCCAGACGTATGGTGAGTTTGCTGCTGCCGTCATTGCCGACATGCAGCGCTGCCAGGGCGTGCCCGAGCTGTGCTGCGGGCGGAGAGGCTGCCTGCGCGGCGTCGGCCGAGGTGCCGCCACCCGGGGTGGGTGCGGGCGCCGGCGCCGGTGCGCCCGTGGCGGGCGGCGCCGGCTGGCCCGCTACGGCAGCTTGCGCCATAGGCGGGTCGGTCGGCACGGGTGACGCGCCTGGCTGGGCCGCAAGGACGCCCGCTTGCTGGGCTGCGGCCGACGCCTCGGACCTGGCCGAAGCAGACGCCGCGGACTTGCCCTTCGCCGCCGGCGCTGGCGCAGCCCCGGCAGCCGACCCGCCGGGCGAGGCGGAGGGCGTGGCGTCCGCCACGTCCGCGCCGGCATCGCCATCCGGCACCGCCGCGCCGCCGTCCTGCACACCGCGTGCCTGCACCTTGCCCGCGGCGGCCGGCAAGTCGCCTGCGTCGGCATCCTCGCCGTCCGGCACGCGTGCCGGTGCCGCCTCCGGCGGCCGCGAACCGGGCGGCAGCGCCGGATCCAACAGAACAGGGGTCAGTGCCGCCGCCGCGCCGGATGTATCCTCCGCTGCCACAGTCTTCGCCGCCGCCTTTTTCCCGGGCGTCGGCGCGTCAGCCGTCGCGGCCTGGCGCGGCGCGGTGGCGGTCCGGACAGGCGGCGGCGCGGGCGGCACCTCGCGATCGCCCGACGGCCCGGTCAGCCCGTCCAGAAAGCTGTCGAAGCCGCCGCCCTGCCCTGGCTGCGGAACGGTCCTGCCTGCTGGTGGCGTGGTGGGCGCGGCGGAGATGGCGACAGCAACTGGCAAGTCAGATCCTCGTAACCGGGCCGATGCGACATACCGGCCGGCATGGCGGGCGGCCAATCTCTGCCGCCCTCCCGCCTGCAGCAAAACACGGGCCAAAGCCCGCTGCCGCCCGGATTGCCGGGGCAACGCCACCAGATGACGCCGATCCCTATCCTGACCGAGCAGAATACGCCCGGCAGAATCTGCCGGCCGGCAGGCGAGTCAGTCGCGAAAGTTGCAGCGCCAGACGCCGATGTCAGCGCAGCCCGGGCGTGTTTGCTACAGACCGGCACTGGCACGTTTCCTGCTGATGCCATGCCGAATGCCTGGATTGCCGCCACGATCTTGCTGGCGTGCCATCCGAGGCCGGACGGATTTCTTCAGGAGCCACCTAGCATGTCTCTGTTTGGCGCAATGGACACCGCGATCAGCGGTCTGAACGCGCAGGCCGCGTCTTTCAGCAACATCAGCGACAATCTCGCAAACAGCCAGACCGTCGGATTCAAGTCGATCGGCACGAACTTCGTCGATTACCTCACCGACAGCACGGCCTCGCTCAACGACTCAGGCAGCGTCGCCACACGGCCGGAATACGAGAATGAACTGCAGGGCACCATACAGCAGAGCTCCGATCCCTTGGCCATGGCGATCAGCGGGCAAGGCTTCTTCTCGGTCTCCGAGCAGACCGGCGCGTCGGCCACCGGCACGCCGGAACTGTCCACCCAGCAATACTACACGCGCACCGGTGACTTTACCGCCAACAACAGCGGATACCTTGTCAACAGCGCGGGTGAGTACCTGAACGGCTACCCTGTCGATCAGGCGACGGGCGCCGTCAACACCAGCCAGCTCGTTCCCATACAGGTGACGCAGACACAACTACCACCCGTCGCCACGAGCAACGTGGCCCTCGTCGCAAACGTGCCGGCCGCACCGACCGCCACCAGCAATCTCACCGCAGAGACCAGCGTCTTCGATGGGTCCGGCGTGTCCCACCAGTTGCAGACCACGTGGTCGCAGAACTCCGCGGACAACTGGACGCTGACGCTGTCCTCGCCGGACAACGTTGCCGGCGGCAGCTCCACCATCGGCAGCGTCGGCGTCAGTTTCAATTCGAACGGCACGCTGGCGGCACTTTCCAACGCTACCGGCGCGCTGGCCGTCACCGGTTCGGCCACCGACGGCGTGGTGCAGATCTCGCCCAATTTCGGCAGCGGCGCGCAGCCGATCACGCTCGATCTCGGCGCCTTCAACCAGGCGACCGGCGTCACGCAATTCGCCGCCTCGGACTACCAGCTTACCAGCGCCACGCAGAACGGCGCCGCCGCCGGCAATTTCACCGACATCTCCGCGAACGCAGACGGCAACATCGTTGCCAACTACGACAACGGCAGCACTGTCACCATCGCACAGGTGCCGCTCGTGACGTTCGCCAATGCGGACGACCTGCAGCGCCAGAACGGCCAGGCCTTCACCGCCACGCAAAGCTCCGGCGTGGCGCAGGTGAACCAGATCAACACCAACGGCGCCGGCGGCCTGGTCGTCGGGTCCACGGAGTCGTCGAACGTCGATATCGCCTCGCAACTCTCGCAACTGATCGTGGCGCAGCAGGCCTATGGCGCAAACGCCAAGGTGATCACGACATCGAATGAGCTGCTTACCACAACCTTGAACATGAAACAGTAAGATGGGCGGCAGGAAGAAAGGTGGATCCCTCTTGAAAGACAGAACCGGGAGACCGCCGGTGTCTGCGCGCGCCGGCGCGGGCGAGCTGCCAGGGGTTTTCCGATTTGTCTCCCGCCGCCACCGTTTGCGTTGCTGCTTCTCATGAGCGGGTCTCTCTCCGGCGCCCTGGGCATCTCTTCCAGCGGCCTCAGCAACGTGGCACTCGGCCTGGCCGTCATCTCGCAGAACGTGGCCAACGCCTCCACGCCGCAATACGCGCTGGAGAGCGCCACGCAGACCAGCCTGTCTGCCGGCGGACAGGAGTTCGGCGTACAGTCCGGCCTGGTCGTGCTTGCAACCGACCCGGGCCTGCAGACCCAGGTTGCCGCACAGGTCTCCGCACTGGCCGCCGACAACGTCACCTCGGCCGCGCTGTCCACGCTGGAGCCGGTGCTGGGCACTGTGGGCGCAGGAACCGACCTCGGCAGCCAGTTGGGCGCGGTGCAGTCAGCGTTCAGCGCGTTGCAGGCCGATCCTGCCGACGCCACCCAGCAAGGTGCCGTCGTCGATGCGGCCATCAGCCTTGCGGACGGAATAAACACGCTCGCGGGCGCGTATGGCAGCGCCCGCCAGACAGCGCAGGACAGCATCGTCACCGATGTGGGACAGCTCAACACCGCGCTGTCCTCACTCGGCAAGATAAGCGCGCAGATCGTCAGCGACCGCGCGCAGGGCCTCAGCACGGCGGACCTGGAGAATCAGCGAGCACAGGCAGAGTCCACCATCTCCGGCCTGGTCGATGCGCGTTTCCTGCCGCAGCCGGACGGCAACGTGACCGTGCTCTCCGCCGGCGGCGCCCAGCTGCCCACCGACGGCACGCAGCTTGCCGCGGCGCCGGCCACCACCGGCCCCACGGCCTTCTACCCGGGCGGCGGCATCCCTGGCATCCTGCTTGGCGGCACGGACATCACCGCCCAGCTCAACGGTGGAACCATCGGCGCCAACATCACCCTGCGCGACCAGACATTGCCAACCTACCAGGCCGGGCTCGACGAGTTCGCCGAGACGCTCTCGACCCGCTTCTCCGCGCAGGGCCTGAACCTCTTTACCGATCCTGCCGGCGCCGTGCCGGCGAGTACGGGGCCTGCCGCGCAATCCGGCTATGTGGGTTACGCCGAAACCATCCAGGTGAACCCGCTGGTTACCGCCACGCCCTCCCTGGTGCGGGACGGCACACAGGCGGTGGCCGGGTCTGCCACCGGCGCCACTGCCTTCACGCCGAACACCGGCGGCCTGGCCGGCTTCACCACGCTGATCACCCGCGTGCTGAACTACGCGCTCGGGCCGGACGTGCAGGATGGCGTGCCGCAGGCCCCTGTGGCCACGACGGGGCTGGGCCCCACCGGCACGCTTTCCTCCGGCTACAGCGCACAGGCCACGCTGACGGAGGCCGCCCAGGCGCTGACCGCCAGCCAGGCGGCGGACAGTGCGAACGCCACCACGCAGGCCGGCGACACCCAGGCTGTGCAGACCGCGCTGCAGGGCAAGCTCACAGCCGTAACCGGCGTGGACATGGACACCGAGCTTGGACAGATGGTGGTGCTGCAGAACGCCTATGGCGCAAACGCAAAAATCATAACTGCGGTGCAATCTATGTTTCAGGAGGCGTTGGACATGGTGATCTCCACCTCATGAGCGGCATTTCTTCAGCGACGGATGTCGGCACGCTGGCAGCGGTTCTGTACAACACCGCACAGACGAACGCGCAGATCGGCACGCTCACGGCGCAAAGCAGCAGCGGGCTCATCTCCTCGGATTATGCGGGGCTTGGCGACGCAGCGGGCGCGGCGCTGGATCTGTCGGGCCAGGTAGCACTCAACACCAGCTACCAGACGAACGCCGACCAGGCGGCCACCCAGGCGCAGGTAGCGCAGTCCGCCCTTGGCCAGATACAGACCCTGGTCTCCGGCTTCGCCAGCCAGTTGCTGGAGCCGGCGTCGGCCACCCAGGTCGGGCTGACCACCCTGGCGGCCAGTGCCAGCTCGGCGCTGCAGCAGGTAGCCAGTCTGCTGAACACCAAGATCGGTAATGACTATGTCTTTGCCGGCCAGGACAGCAGCAACCCGCCCATCCCCGATCCCGCCACGCTGTCCACCTCCGCCTTCGCCACCGCCATCCAGCAGGCAGTGGCAAATCTGGACACGCAGGGCGCCTCCGCCACTCAGGGCCAGATACTCGCGGCCGCCGGCCCGGGCGCCACTTCGCCCTTCTCCGCCTCGCTGGAAGCGAGCAACCTGCCCGCCTCCGCCGATATCGGGGACAGCCAGTCCGTCCAGACCAGCGTGCTCGCCGACCAGAACGCCAATGCGGTGTCCGCCGGCACGGGCACCACCAGCACCGGTTCCTACACGCGTGACATCCTGGCCTCGCTGGCCACCGTGGCCGCGCTCGGCACCGCCACGGCGAGCGATCCGAAGGTGGTCTCGCTGCTCAGCCTGACGCAGACCACCCTGAGCAACGCGGACGACGCCCTGAACACCGATATCGGCGGCCTGGGCGCACGCCAGCAGGTCATCACCAACGCGCAAAGCGAACTCACGTCGACTGCAACGGCGTTGAACACGCAACTCGGCAATCTGCAGGAGGCCGACACGGCCGAGGTGGCGACGAGGCTTTCCACCGCGCAGAACCAGTTGCAGGCGAGCTACAAGATAATCGCAGACCTGGAGCAGTTGTCCCTGGCGAAATACTTGTAAAACGGAAAACGCGCCGAAAGCCTTTCGCTGCTCCGCCGATGAAAAATGCAATGCCGTTCCGCAGCGAGGAGACGAAAGTGTTTTGCTTGCTTTGCCGGCTTCGTCCGGATTAACCCCGCCTAAACCTTTCAGGCCCAAACTGACCAGGCCGGCAAAAACGCCGCCAGCCTGTCCAGAAGGGATGAAGATAATGTCCAACCTCGTGCTGGAACTCCGCCAGGGCGACATGATGGTGGTCAATGGGGCCGCCATACGTTTCCGCAGCCGCACCCGTATCGAACTTACGGCACATGCGCGCTTCCTGTTCGGCCGGCAGATCATGGCGCCGCAGGATGCCAACACCCCGGCGCGGCGGATCTATTTCGCCCTGCAAACAGCCTATATCGGTGACGAGGCCGAGCGCCGCGAGGGACTCGCCGATGCGATGGAGCTCATCGCGGCGTTCAAGTCCGCAACTACTTCGCCTTCGGCCATGGCTTTGCTGGACGGCGCGCTGGCCTGCGCGCGTGCAGATAAATGCTATCAGGCGCTCAGGCTTGTCCGCCGCGTTGTACGTCACGAGGACGCCGTTCTCGGTCGCCCCGCCGCAAGCTGATCCGCCTGGCCTGCCGCGCGCCTATATCGTGCGGCGGGATGCGGCAGCCATCCCGATCAGGGACACGCCGCCGATGACCAGGTCGATACCGACGAGCATGCCGACCACCCAAAGGAAACTGCCTGGCAGGCCGGAGATGATCACCGCCGCCAGCACGAAGTCCACCAGCCCGCTCACCAGCATCCACTCCCAACGCCCGGCCAGCTCCCGCCTGTGGGACAGCGCGCCGGCGACCGAGAACACGCCGTCAGCCACGAAATACACGATGAGCACATAGGTCAGCGTAACCAGTCCGGCGATCGGATTGATCAGCAGGACGAGGCCGGCAAGCAGGGCCACGCAGGCCGACAGCAGCGACCAGGCAAAGGACCCCGCGCCGCGCGTCCGAACCGTTGCCACCAGACCCACCACACCGGCGACAAGCAGAACCCATCCCAGCAATATGGCCGTCGTCAGCCCGGCGAACAGCGGCAGGGCTATCGCCGCCAGGCCGAGTACGACCAGCAGCACGCCCTCTGCCATGAACGCACGCCAGTGTACGTGCAGCGATCGCTGCAGCCCGGAGCTCAGCTGAACAGATGGCTGAACGTCGCTCGCCATGTATCGAAACTCCCCTGCTCTTGGCCTTACCTACGGATTTGCTGTGCGGTGGTTGCCGTGGCCGGAAGACAGCGCTCAGGTTCTGTGCTGTCCGGAGGCTCGACGGATACTGTTTTAGACAGGGTTGAGCCTCCACCCCAAACCCCGTCGTGCGAAGCACGCTTGCGCGTGACGTGGCCTCGGCCCCAGACTTCTTTTCGAAGGAGTGCGGGAACAGGTTCTAAGTGTCTGTTGGAATTTGGCCTGGTGAGTCAGTTGGCGGTGATTTTCGAGCACCGGAGCGGACCGGCCTGCGAGCGCCATGTGTCCGAGTGGGCAGGCCGATCCACCTGTGGCCATGAGCACCGGTGCGCAGGAAATCGCCGCCAGATGGCCGCCAAGGCGGATTTTCAAACTGACACTAAGGACGACCGCCCTTGGGGGGCCAGGGGCAGAGCCCCTTTAGGCCGCTGATTCGGACAGGCCAATTCGTGCGAACCTGGCTTTTGCTACGAACCGTAAGCCCGGCTCCACGCCGATCCCGCGTGCGTTATACAGTGCATATACATACCCAGGATGCCGAAAATGCGCCTTTTGCCCGCGCTTGCCGCCGCACTGCTGATCAGCACAGCGGCCGCCGCACAACCTGATGCACCGCCCCCACCGCCGCCCGGAATGGGTGGTCCGAACATGCAAGGCGGGCCGGGCGGACCCGGTGGGCCGCACATGAACATGCGCCAGCGTTTCGAAGCGGCGAACGTCACACATGACGGCAGGCTGACCCGCGAGCAGGCCGAAGCAGCCGGTCTGCGCGGCATTCTGCGCAATTTCGACCAGATCGACATGGACAGGAAAGGCTACGTCACGCTGCAGGATTTGCGCGCCTTTGCCCAGGCAAGACGGGCGCAGCGGGGCGCGCAGCCGCCCGGCCAGCAACTACCGCCGCCGCCGCCGCCCACATAAGAGAACGGAAGGCCCTCTATCGCGAGAAAAAGGCTTTCGTCTGTGCGGTCGCTGCGTGTCGGGTCGTGTTCTCGCGTGACGGATGCGCGCGTGCGGCAGCGGTTAACGCTTGCGCGTGGGTGCAACCGGTTCGGCCGTGGAAAAGCTTGCCTACTTGGCGCGTAATTTGGAATGCCTGTAGCCATACAGCGCGTACACAAGTCCGCCCAGCACAAGCCAGAACGCAAGCCTAACCCAGGTGTCCCCGGATAACGAATACATCAGCGCCAGACAGGCAAGAACGGCGGCAATCGGCGTGAACGGCATCAGCGGCGTCCTGAACGCGCGCGGTGCGTCCGGCATCGTCCGGCGCAGCACGAGAACGCCGGCCGAGACGACGGCAAAGGCAAGCAGCGTGCCGATCGAGACGAGGTCCCCCAGCAGGTCGAGCGGGAACAGCCCGGCAAACAGCGCGGCGCCTACGCCGGTGACGATGCTGCCGACATAGGGCGTGCAGTATTTCGGGTGGATGCGCGCGAAAGCCGGCGGCAACAGCCCGTCTCGTCCCATGGCGTAGAAAATGCGCACCTGGCCCAGCAGCGTCACCAGCAGCACCGACACCAGGCCGAAGATCGCCACCACGCTCACGCACCAGCGCGCCCAATCCAGGCTGTGGCCCTGCTGGCGCATCGCTTCGGCGATCGGATCGGCCACGTTCAGCGTCCGGTAATCGGCGATGCCGGTCATCACCAGCGCCACGCCGACATAGAGCAGCACGCAGACGGCCAGCGAAATCATCAGCGCCAGCGGGATCGTGCGCTGCGGATTGCGGGTTTCCTGACCGAGGGTGGAGATCGAATCGAAGCCCACATAGGCGAAGAACAGGATTCCCGCCGCGCGCATCACGCCCGACACACCGAAGCTGCCGCTGACGCCGGTGTTCGGCGGCACGAACGGCACCCAGTTGTGCAGATGGATGAAGGGCGCGGCACCTATGATGACCGCGAGTATGGCGATGACTTTCAGCGACACCACGAAGTCGTTCACCCGGGCGGATAGCCGCGTGCCGCGCATGATCAGGTAGGCGGTGAACAGGGTGATGAGCACCGCCGGCATATCGAACCACTTGCCGCTGCGCACCACGTGGCCGCCGACCACCGCCAGCGGGGCGCCGGTGATGGCGTCCGGCAGGTCCAGCCCGAAGGAATGCAGCGTCTGCGTGGCGTAGCCGGACCAGCCTATGGCCACCAGACTGCCGGACATCAGGTATTCCAGCAGCAGGCACCAGCCGATCAGCCAGGCCACCCCCTCGCCCATCGTGGCGTACGCGTAGGAATAGGCGCTGCCCGCCACCGGCACCAGGCTCGCGAACTCCGCGTAGCACAACGCAGCCAGCAGGCAGGCGAAACTGGCGAGCACGAAGGACAGGGCAACGGCGGGGCCGGCGTGAAGGGCAGCCTCCGGCCCGGTCTGCACGAACAGTGACACGCCCACCGCGCTGCCCACGCCGAAACCCACCAGGTTTCGCAGGCCGAGCGTGCGCTGCAGGTGGCTGCCGTGGCCGTCGCCGATGTCGCTGTCTTCAAGCATCTGACCAACGGGCTTGAGGGCGAAGAGGCCAGCGGCTTTGCCTCTGGACTCCATTGGGGCCTGGGGCCCCAAACCCCCGGTTTTGGCCAGGCTCATGTCAACCATACGCTCCCACCCTGTGCGTTACCGCAGTGCCGATCTCGCGTGACAGCTCGAACATCCCGGCCGGGGGACCAAACATCTGCTCGTGCGCCCGCTCGTAGGACATCGCGGCCCGAACCCCGTAGGGCTCGGCGAAGTAGCATCCCGCAGCCGGGCCGCCGGCGCACGGAAATACTTCGGCGAGAATGACGAGGGCAGCCAGCACGTCAAGTTGCACGATCCGCGTTGTAAGCTCCGCGTAGCACGATCGGTGTTGCACGTGCGTCGTAGCACGATCCGTGCCGCAGGTGCTTCGGGCGGCTGCATAGGCGGCGAGGTGGCGCGCGGGGCCGGGTCCGAGGCGCGGCCCTCGCACGTCCGGTAAGCGACATGAGAGCGTAGGCGATCGGCAGACCGCCGGTCATGCCGGGCAAAACTCTCCCTTGTTCAGAGATTAAGCAGGAACGTCGGTCTTCCCGCCCGGCGATGCCCTTGGCGGCCTAGTTCGCCCAAGCCAGCACCGGCGCAGGCGGCACCTTCATGCCCCCGGCAACCCGGTTGCGGCCGCTGGCCTTTGCCTCGTACAGCGCCCGGTCTGCCGTGCGCAGGAGTACGGCCAGGTCGGCGGGTTCGGCGGCGGAGACGGTGGCAAGCCCTATGCTGATCGTCAAGTTGATGCGCCTGCCGCAGTGCTGGATGTCGAGGCGTTCTATGCTGGCGCGCAGGCGCTGGGCAAAGGCGATGGCGGCAGCCTCCGAAATGGCCGGAAGCACCAGGGCGAACTCCTCACCGCCGAGACGGCCGGCGACGTCGCCGGCGCGGCGGGCGCCGGTGATCGCCTCGCCAAGCGCACGCAAGGCGGCATCGCCGCCTTCATGGCCGTGGGTGTCGTTGATGGCTTTGAAGAAATCGGCATCGAGCATGAGCACGGCCGCGGGCTGCGCCCGGCGACCGGCCTGGGCGAGCGCCGCGGCTCCCTGCTCGAGGAAACTGGTGCGGTTCAGGGTTCCGGTCAGCCCGTCCGTGGTGGCCATTTGCAGAAGCTCGCTGGCGTAGCGGGCGACACGGCGGACCATCGGCCGGAAAATGGTCAGTGCCTCGACGGCGAGCGTCATCAGGATCACGGTCAGGGTGATGTCCTGCAACAGCTGAAGACGGTTGAGCTGCTGCTCGCTGTCCTGCTGGTGGTGGGCCACGACGTCATCGAGCCGTCGGAGCAGAGGCGATCGAGCCTCGCGGAACAGCTGGTCCAGCGCCTGGCCGCTATCCACCGCTTCCGGTTTTTGCGCAGCCACTTGCCGGGCGAGCGCGATATAGCTTGCGACTTCGCCGTCCAGCGGTATCTCGCCCGCGAAATAAATCTCTCGGAAGGCGGCGGCACTGCGGCCTGGCTGTGCGGCGGCCGTGGTCTCGGCGAGCAGCTTGTGGTGCGCGGATTCGAACTGGTTGACGGCGGCCAACAGGTCCGATTTGGCCGTCGGCGATCCCATCTTGTACTGCGCGGCGAGGCTGGCGATGCGCTGCGAAAGCATGCGCTGCCGGCCGCTGACGTTGACGATTTCCGCCGAACCTTGGTGTTCGGCCAGCACCCGGTTCAGGGTGACGTGGGATGCCACGGTGAGCAGGGCCACCAGCCCCAAAGCTGCCAGGTAGCCGATGGTAAGGCGGCGTTCGGAAAGCATTCTCTGTCGCATGGCGTGTCCTAGCAGCAAAAGCTGCCCGTTTCTATACCAAAACGGAACGGAATGCGATAGGTTTGGCGTGGCCGCATGGTATCAGCAGGACGCCGGCACCATTAGCGCAGGATCAGAAAGCGCCGGCGGCGATGGTGGACAGTACCAAGCTGACGCCCGAGAGCGTGGCTACGAGGATCGTGACTTCCAAAGCTTCCGAAACGCGGGTGTTCGCAAAGGCGAGCGGACTGGCGGAGACGGCTGTTTCCTCGGAATGGGAAAGTGGAGATGATAGCTGCACTGCGGTGGCAGCATGGCGCGGATTGGAAATGTAAGACATCGGTAGTAACTTCTTCTTTCGGGTGGCACAGGAGAACCGAAATTATCTATTCGCCGCTTCTGGCTATTGTTCGAGGCACACATGGAGGAGTGTTGGTGCTTTGTCATCATCGTAAGATGAGGTGAATACCTGCCCCCGCCTCAGCGCATGGTGTGTCACGCCAGCGTGTATTATGAGTTTTCTGTGGTTGGCCTCGCGTTGTATTCCGTCATCTTGGACCACCACGCGAGACCTGCGACACGGTGGGGCCGGTTAACCTGTCAGCAAGACTCCTTCTAGATAGTGGGCTCGGCTTGCAACCGGGCGATTGCGCGCTACGTTCCTGTGATCAGTATGACTTCGAACCGTTAATCGGGCGTTTTCGAAAGGTGGCCCAATGAACGTGATCTATCCGGACCGGCTGTTCCAGCGCCGGCTTTCCGACAAGCTTCTAATCGCGTTCGACCAGGCTTGCGCCATCGGGGAGTTAACGGTGGCGCACGAGTTGCTGTGCAGCCTGGAGGGATTGTTCAATCGGCCGAGCCGACATGTCGATCAGGACAGGCGGAAGAACCTGGAAAGCCTGGTTGAAGCACATGAGCGGCTTTGGATCCTCCGCCGCCGCGCGGCCGGGGGCCAGATGGTCGGCACGCCAGCGCCGGAGTACGAGGAGCACCTGCCCTGAGAGCGGACTATCCGTTCTGTCAGGCTGGCTCCCCTGCCCTGACCGGTAGTTCTGCCTACCTTGTCACCCGGATAGGGGTGCCAGACACTGTTGCAACAAGCGCCTCTTTTTCTTTCGGCATTTCCAGGGCTGAGTAGTCGGTTCAGGGTGTTCCGGTGTCGGCGCCAGTGGGCAGGCCGTTGTAGACAATCGGCGGCTGCGGCGGCGTGTCGCTGGCCGGGCCGGAGCACGATGAGGCGGCCAATAGCAGCAACAGGATCAACGAACGCATGATGAGAAGACCTTCTATTCAAGCCGCCTGAGGTTTGCGGCATAAGCTGCCGCCGCAAGGCGGCTCATGCTTGTGTGATGCGCGGCTGCCACCCTTTGGCGAAGAAGCCCAGCCGCTCAGAACAGCCACACTCGGGTCAGCTTTCGTCTTGCACGGCCGGCAGTGTGGCCCCTGCGGAGGCTACGGCTGCGCGCGATGTCCGGTCCGTTTCGGTGCTGAGACGCTTGCGAACGGCAGTGACAACGTCCGGCAGTCTGACATTGTCATGTAGATCGATGACGAAAGCCAGTTGCGGCACTACCCTGGGATCGATGCCGGGTTCTCCATGGCCGGACCGGCAGGCCGCGGCCGTGCGTGCAGCCTGACCAGGCGGGGCCCGGCGGGTGCCGGTCTTTTTCCGTGGCCTGGCTGCCGTGGCGGCGGACGCGGCAAGGCGGTTTTCCAGGATGATAGCTTCGCGGACCACATTGGTGAGAAGATGCAGGGCGTTCTCCGCTTTTGCGGCAGGCGAGCGGCTCGCAGCCAGATCGGGCCGGCTGTGTGACGCTTCCGCCTGCGCAGCGAGGGCCCGATTGGCGCGCGCGGCGGCGGCGCGGGCAAGCGTCAGGCCGAGCTCGACCAGTTCGCGGGTTTGACGCAGGTGGCGCGCCCGGTGTTCGGCTATCTCGGCGAGGGTGATGATCGGGGACACGGCAGTGCCTGCGTGGTTGTTGGTGAACATAATAGGAACATAGGGCGGAGCTCGGCAAGTCTGGCCGTACCGGCAACATCCGGTCCGGCAACCGCCTGCTGTGAAGACACGTTGCCGAGGTCCGCAAGGGAGAGCGCACATGACCACCGAACTTCGATATCTCGCGTGGTCCATTGTGCTCGGGCTGGTGCATGCCATCGCTACAGGGCAATTCACGACCGCCCAGAAGGGCGTGCGCTACGCGATGAGCGCCCGCGACGAGCAGCAGAAGCTGGAGGGTGTGGGTGCACGGGTTGAGCGGGCGTTTGCGAACTACATGCAGACGTTCCCGTTCTTCGCGGCGTCTGTTCTGGCCGCACATGCCGCCGGCCGGCATAGCGGGCTTACCGCGAGCGGCGCAGCTTTGTATTTCTGGTGCCGGCTCGTCTACGTACCGCTTTACGCAACGGCCGTTCCCGTGCTGCGCACCCTGGCGTTCCTGGGCGGAGTGGCCGGCATTGCCATGCTGCTATGGGCGCTGGCCTAGACCGGCCAGCTACCCGTCCCGCTTCCCTGTTCTGACCGGGGAAGCTTTTTATTTCCTGGCGCTCGGGTCGTCCGCCGGATTGACGTATTGCAAGCCGAACGGGCCGGTCCCGGAGACCTGGATCACTACCTGCTGGTCCGTCGTCCACAGTGAGTGCGGCATCCCCTGCGGCAGGTAGACGAAGCCGCCTTGCGTCAGCCTCGTGCCCTGCGCGCGCACCAGGGTGGGTCCGTGTTCATGAAAGATGGTGCCGGACAGGATCGTGACGGTTTCCGGCTTGGAGTGGGTGTGCGGCATGATGTCCGTGTGCGCCGGAAAAATCAGGCGCAGGACGAACGGGCCGGGTTGCGAAGGATCACCTAGCACATTGCTGATCTGGGTGCCTTTCGGAAGGGAGGCGGGCGCCGGGCCATACCGGAAGCCGGCATTGTCGCCTTCTACGACCAGGCCGGTAGTGGCTTGGGCATGTGAGGCCAGAACGGCCGCGAGGGTAAGTGCGGTGACCAGGGCCTTCATGGCGCGGCTCCTTTAACGGTGGCGACCAGTCGCCTTCCTGTCACGTGCAACGCGCAACCGGCGGCCGGTATCCCTCGTACCTGGCTTCGTTCTCCTGGGAGAGTGGCCAGGCCTCTCTTCGCGTGCGGCCACGACACTCGAACCGCCAGGCCTGCCTGGCGCACACTTCCGGGCCGGCGAGCGTCAGAAAACAGCCGCTAGGCGCTGGCGTCCGGCCTGGTGGCAGGCGTAGCCGCAGGTCTGGCCCAATTCCAGCCCTGCTGCCAATGATCGTGCTGCTCCGTGCCTGGCTGGTAGGGGTTGGCGCAACACGGGTCACCCAGCCCGGCGGAAACGCTGCCTTCCGCAAAAAAGACGAAACTCAGCACCATGGGTCGGTTCGATACGGGCATGCATCATACTAACCGCAACCCGCGCCGGACTTCCAGTAAGATAATGCAACGATGACGTCATGGGCGCGACGTTCGATACTCCCGCCATCCGGCAGGCCGGTCCGGCCGGGCAGCGAGCCTACCCCGTGCGCAGGACGGGGTTTGGCGAGGGGCGTGAACACCGGCCCGCTGGAGGCGCCAACAGCGTAGCCTGATGGCGGGCCAACGTGCCAAAACCACGCGGCGTCACGGTCGTGCCGCAAGCAGATCGGTCTGTCGCCGGCGAGGTTCTGATGAGAAATCGGCCGCTTTGGACTACCCGGACCGCAGGCGCCTGCCTGGCGGCGTTGCTCCTGCACGCTGCCCTGTCGCCGTGCACAGCTCTCGCCCAGCAATTCATCTGGCAGAAAACCCATACGTCCTGGACAGCGCGGGAGGGCGCGCCACAGGCGATCACCTCGCTCGCCCAGGCAGCCGACGGCTCACTGTGGATCGGGTCCAGGAGCGGCCTGTTCAATTTCGACGGCGTGACCTTCACGCCGTTCCGCGCGCCGCCCGGACAGCCGCAACTGCCCGGCAACATCATACAATCCCTTCTCGTCACCCACGACGGCGCACTGTGGGTGACAATGTACACCGGCGGCATAGCGCGTGTCGCCGGCGGCCGCGTGACACTCTACGAGCACGTCGCCAATGTGAGCTTCCTGCAAGCCGACGGATTGCGGGAGGCCCCGGACGGAACCCTCTGGTGCGCCTCACGCGCGACGCTGCTGCATTTCACCGGCGGCGCGTGGCATGCGGAAATCCCGGCGATCGGCCACCTCGTCACGGCCCTGACCATCGACAGCGAGGGGACCCTTTGGGTGGGCGAACTGGAGGGGCTCTACCGGCGCCGCGCAGGCGAGAGCCGCTTCAGCCCCGCCCTGTTCGGCTTGGGCAACATCACAGAGATCAGCCAGGCGCCGGACGGTACCCTGCTGGTGAGCGACATCATCGCCGACATCGACCGTGGCCGTACGCAGCGCTTCAGCCTGGCCGGCGAAAAGCTCGCAACAGTCGGCGGCAAGGAAGAGCTGTCCACCATGCTGCCCACCGCCGATGGCGACCTGTGGATGCTGACCCAGGGCGACGGACTCGCCCTGGCGCGCTGGCGCGACGATGCCGCGGGACCGCCCACCAGTTCCGATACGTCGAACCAGTTCACCGAGGCGGACGGTCTGGCCTCAAACCGGACGAGGTCGGTGATCCAGGATCGCGACGGCAACGTCTGGGTCGGCGGCCTGCGCGGGATCGACCGTTTCGCGCCCGCACGGCTGCTGCGGTTCTCCAGAACCGAGACGGACCTCTGGTCGATATGCGACAATACGCACGGCCTCGTCTGGCTGGCGCTCGGCTTCGGCGCGGGGGCGATATACGCCGCCGATGGCGACCACATTCGCAAGTTCAGCGGCCCCACCGACATCCAGTACGACTGGTGCACGCGCGAGGACGGGGCGGAGTTCCTCGATCATGCCGGCCTGTGGCAAGTCGTGGGCGGAACGGTCGGACGGCTGCCCAATCCGCCAGGCGTCTCGACGTTCTACATCATGCATCTGGCGGAACGAAGCGACGGCACGCTGATCGCGCTGACGCACCAGCCGTCTCCCGGGCTTTGGTTTTTCAAGGATGGCGTCTGGCAGAAGCATGATCCGCCGGGCGTGGACGTACGCCTGATGGGGCCGTTGAAGGTCGACAGCCAGGGCCGGCTTTGGGCCGGCTATTTCGGTGCGGCGCCCGTCCTGCTGCTGCAGGATGGTCATGCCAGCCTGCTGGGCGGCGGTGAGCCAGGCATCGGCATATTCCGCCAGATCGCCGAGACGAGCTATGGCATAATCGCGTTCGGGCTTAACGGCATCGCCGTATACCGCGACGGCGCCTTGCGTATGCTGCCGTTCGAACAGCCGGCGCAGGGCTACGCCGTGACCGGGCTGGTGGAAGCGCAGAACGGCGATGTCTGGCTGAACGGGTCGCAGGGCATCGTCCGCATCCCCGGCGCCGAAATGAAGGCCGCGATAGGGACAAGCGGCCACCGCCTGCAATCCGAACCTATCCGCGAGGGAGATCTTGCCGGTCCCAGCTCGTTCGCGGACCGTGGCAATACGGCCGCCATCGATGCACGCGGCAGGATATGGTTCGCCACGATGAACGGCGTGATCTCGATCGATCCATCGGCTCCGCCACCCAGGCGCGCTCCGCCGAATGTCTCCATACGGTCGATCACCGTGGACGGCGCACCGCTCGATCCTGCGGGACGCATCCCGGCCGAGCCGCTTTCGATCACCGTGCGCTACTTCGCGGTCTACCTCTCGGCGCCGGAAGACGTGGTCTATCAATACGAGCTGGAGGGGCTGGATACGAAGTGGCAGTCCGCCGGTTCGCGCACGGAGGCGGTGTTCGCCCATCTGCCACCCGGGCGATACCGTTTCCGCGTGCGGGCCTCCGCCGGAGACGGCAACTGGACGCCGCCTTCGGACTCGCTGCGCTTCACCGTCCTGCCGCGCTTCTACCAGACATGGTGGTTCGCCGGCGCAATGCTTGCGCTGCTGACCGCGGCGACGTGGCTGATGCTGGCCGCCCGGCTGCGTTACCTTTCCGCGGAAATACGGGCGCGCGCCGAGGAAAGGGCGGAGGAGCGCATCAGGATTGCGCGCGACCTGCACGACACGCTGCTGCAGGGCGTGCAGGGACTGGTGCTCAACGTTCATGTAGCCGCGCAGAAACTCTCCGCCGACGCGGATTCGCGCATCATCCTGGACCGGGCAACGAGGAACGCCGACGTGATGATCGCGGAAGGACGGGATCGCGTCAGCCGGCTGCGCACGGAGCATGTGACGGATGCGGGGCTTGTGCAATCGCTGGAGAAGTTCGGCGCCGACCTCACCAGCGCCGGCTCCCCGCGTTTGCGTGTGTTGCGCCAGGGCGGCGACAGGCAGCTCACGCCTCTCGTTGCGGAGGAGCTTCTATATATTGCGCGCGAGGCCCTCTCGAATGCCTTCCGCCACGCCCACGCCTCGGAAATCACGGTGATGCTGGAGTACGGCGCGCGCAGCTTCCGCCTGTCCTGCGCCGATGACGGTCGGGGGTTCAGCCCGGCGTCGGCCGGGCAGGCGTCCGGACATTGGGGGTTGCAAGGGATGGCGGAGCGCGCGGCAAGGATTGGCGGCCGCCTCGATTGCAACAGCGAGCGCCACCGTGGCACCTGCATCACCGTGAGCTTGCCCGCGTGGCGGGCCTATGTGCCCGTCTCCAGGCTCGCCGCCCTATTCGGCCTCGACCGGACCCATGACATCATTGCGCAGCGCTGGCTGCACGGCGGTGAGGTCTGACCTGAACACCGAACCGCACCCTGGTAGTAACAGGCCGGGCATTTCCTACACCGCCGTTGCAGCCTGTGAAGCGCCCTCTCTCACGGCACAGCGCCCGCCGCGAGTTGACCGGCCGATGTCAGCGCGCCGGTAGCGAAGGCCAGGGCGGCCGCATTGACGAGACACTGCGCGTGCGCACGCGCAACACCCGCCTGCGCGGCGGCCAGGCTGGTCAGGGCGGCTTCGGCGTCAGTGAACGTGCCCAGCCCGTGCGCATAGGCGTCATGTGCGGCGTCGAATGCCGCCTGCGAAGCCGATTGCAGGCTTGCCGCGGCACGATACTGCGCCAGCCCCGTATCGAGCTGGTCGTAGGCGAGTGCGACCTGGCGCATGGCCTTGTCGCTCCCCTCTTCCAGCGCGTCCTCGGCCGCGTCGCGCTGGGACTGCGCCAGGCGGACACGGTTGCGTAGCAGGCCACCCTGATAGAGCGGCCAGTTGAAGCGCAGGAACACGCCGGCTTGCGGCTGCCTGATGCCGTCATAGGCCTGTCCATCGACGCTGATCTGGCCGATGTTTCCCTCGATGTTCGCCTCCAGGCCGAGGCTCGGGCGCATTTCCGCGCGCGCGTGGACGACGCCCGCCTCGGCTGCGCGCAACCGGCCCAGGGCAGCGACGAGGTCGGGCCGGTTGCGCAAGGCCTGGCGCATCAGCAGTTCCACCGGCGGGGTTGCCAGGCGGGGGAGCGGGCCGGCGGAGCTGTCCTCCACCGCAAGCCTGGTCGTGGGGGGAAGGCTCAGCGCTTCCAGCAGGGTGTAGTTGGCGTTGTGCTGCGCCGCGGTCGCGCTGGCCAGGTCGAACACTGCCTGCGCGGTGTTGCGTCGGGCAGACTGGGTGTTGACGACCGTGCCCAGGCCACGGGCCTGCATCGCCTCCGCCGATCGTTGCAGCATGCGGGCGTTCGCCAGCGATTGCCGCGCGGCGCGGCACTGCGCGTTCACCCCGTCCAGTGTGAAATAGGCCTGGGCGACCGCAAGGATCAGGCTTTGATGCGCGGCCGTGAACCCGGCATTGGCCGCGAAGGACAGCTGCCGGGCCTGGGCTTCGTCGGCTGCGCGCCGGCCGAAATCCAGCAGCAGGTAGCGTATCGCAAGCTCGGGCACCACCTCCTCGCTATCGGCGGTTATGTAGCCGCGCGGCGCCAGGTTGCTGGGGAATGGTGCGGCGACGTGCTGGTAGCCCGCCAGGGCGCTGGCGGTGATCGCGGGAAGATAGGCGGCGCGCGCGATGCCGATGGCCACCGCCGCCTGGCGGGCCTGTTCCCAGGCGATGCGCGTCTGCTTGTTGCGGCGCTGCGCCAGGTCGATCAGGTCGGCCAGGGAATAGACGTGGCCTGGTTCGGGCGCCGCGTCGCCATCGCGCCACGGCAGTGCTGCATCCTGCGGCACAACGAAGCGCGGCGCGCTGTCTTGTGACGGCCCCGCATCGCCGTCCGGCTGCCTGCCGGCCGCCTGCGCCTGGATGTCCCAAGGCGTTTGCGGCGAGGCTGGGGCCAGACCGGTCGTGTCGTTGCAGCCGGCCAGCACGGCGCAGGCCACCAGGGCGAGGCGGCGCGGTCTAGGACGCATCAGCGGCGGCCCCGCCCACCGGCGTTTGCGGCAGGACCTGTCGCAGGATGGTGCGCAAGTCCTGGTCGAGCAGGCGGAACCAGGCCAGGCGTGCGGTCAGGTGGCCAGGTAGGCCCACTGGGCCCTGAGGGGGCGCGGGAAGGCTTGCCGCCACCGTCTCACCGCCGGCGCCGCTGCGAACCCAGTTCGCGCAGCGTTCGAACCATTGCGCCAGCGCGTGCTGATGGGCGGCCAGCGTTGCGCGCTCCGGCGTGTCCGGATCGCCCGCGGCCGGGTTCCTGCTCAGGTCCACCAGTTGCGTTACCGGCACGATCAGGGCCTGCAGCTCCAGCAGCACCGCGGCATCGATGTTGCGGGCGCGGCGCAGGAACGGGCGCTCGTAGATGTCGTTGACCAGCATCGCGCGGGCCTGCTCGATCGCGGTGCCGAACGCGGCGCGCAAGGCGGGTTCCGGGTCCGCGGCCCCTGCCAGCGTGACCGGCGGCAAGTCAGCAAGGTGGCCGAGCTGCTCGATGGCTGCCGCTACGGCGCGGCGCACCGTATCCGCCACGCTGACCGGCCATATCGTGGTAAAGATGACTGCGACCACGATGTTGCCGAGCAGGATGCCTATAACGCGGTCGCGTGCCGTCTGCATGTCGAGCGTGGGACCGGTGCCCTGCAGGACGGTGAGGTAGAACGCCAGCCCAAGCTGCCACCCGGCATAGGCACTGCGCTCGCCGCCGCTTGCGATCCAGCCGGCCAGGAACGTGACGCCGGCGAGCACGACCAGCAGGTCCCCGAGATCGGTCATCGCCGGCATGAGAAGCAGGATCGTGGCGATCCCCAGCGCCGCGCCTGCCAGGCAGCCGGCCAGGCGCAGGGCCGCCTTGTGCAGTGTTTCGCCCACGGTGCCGAGCGAGACGAAGAAGCAGGTGATGATGCAGGTGTGTATGCCTGGCCAGTCCGTCAGGTCCTGGATGGCGTAGCAGATCATCACCGCGAGCGTGACCTTCAGCGCGAAGCGGAGATGGGTGGCGTTCGTGAACGCGTCCGGCGCCAGGAAGGGCGGCTTCGTGGAGGCCGCGTCCGCCGGCGCCGGCGTGCCGGGCCGCACGCTCAGTGCGGAGAGGATCGCGCCCAGCGCGCGCCACAGCTCCGTCAGCACGCGGCCGGCCGCAGGGTCGGCCGGCAGCGCTGGCCCGCTTTGCCCCGCCGCCGCGGGCAGCACCGCATTGTCCTGCAAGGCGCGCGCGGCACGGCGGCATACGGCAGCGATGGCGCTGGCCTGGTCGGGTGCAAGCGCCCCGGCCGGAAGCCGCAGGGCCGCCAGGAGCACGAGGCAGAAGCGACTGGTGTCGGCGATCAGCGTGCCGTCCGTGCCGCGCCGGCGCGGTCCGCGGGACAGATGATGCAGCTTCAGCAAATCCGCCGTGCCCTCGCGCGCCAGCAATGCCAGCTCGCGCTGCGCGCCCGTTTCGCCCTCGCAAAGCCTGGCCGCCGCAGACAGCCTGGCCGCCAGGGCAGCATGCAGCAGCACCGCGGGGTCGCGTCCTGTCAGCAGGTTCGCCGCAATGACCAGGATTACCGGCATGGCCACCACCAGCGCCAGCCAGAGCAGGAAATGGACCAGCGCCTCTTCCGGCGGCAGAAAGACAAGAAGCGGCAACCCGAAATCGGCGACGTTGCCGGCCGAGCCGGATTGTAGCGACAGGCCGAGCACTTCGTCGCCGAAGGTGAGGCCGTAGGCGATGATGAACCCGCCGGCGAACAGGGCCGGCCCCAACGGTGACACCCGGGCCAGGAACATCGCGGCGCAGGTGATCCCCGCGACCAGCGGCAGGCGAAACGCCGGTTGCGACAGGCTTGCCATCAAAACCAGCAGGCAGACCAGTATCGCCACACTCACCGCCACCCCGGCCACCACCGCTGTCATGACGGTGGAGGCGCGTTCCGTGCGCGAGACAAACAGCACGACATAGGCAGACAGCGCCGGCTCCGGCAGCCGGAACGTCTCCGAGATGGAGACCGCCAGCAGCACGAGCACGACCAGGCGCAGCGTGTTGCCGAACCGTCCAGGCGCCGGCGCCAGCTCCCGCCGCAGCAGGGCCAGCACGTCAGGCGGATCGCCTTCATCCACGTCGGGCCGGCTCATCGGTCGATCACGATCACCGCGGACGCGCCGACCCGCATCAGAGCCGGGGGCGGGTGATCCACCAATATGCGCACGGGGAAACGCTGCGCGATGCGCACCCAGCTCAGGCTGCGCGGCACGCGCGGCAGGCTACCGAACGTCACTCCCTCGTCCGGGCTGACACCCCAGCCCAGGCTCTCGACCGAGCCAGCAAGCGGTGTCTCCGGCGCGGTCATGACGTAGATCGTGGCCTGCTGGCCCGGATGCAGCTCCGCCAGTTCCGTTTCACGGAAGTTGCCCACGGCATACCAATGACCAGTGTCGATGATGGTGAAGAGCGGGTGGCCCGCGGAAGCGAACTCGCCGGACGCGCTCTCCAGTCCGGTGATCAGGCCGTCGCACGGCGCGCGCGTCACCGTCAGCCGCAGGTTGCGTTCCGCCAGCGCCAGGGCTGCGCGGGCTCCGGCCAGCTGCTGCTCGGCGGGTTTTACGCTGCTGACGCCCTGCCGCGCTTCCTGCGCCTGCTGCCGCGCCTGTTGCAGCGTCAGCTCCGCGGTGCGGCGGGTGGCGCGCGCCTGATCCACCTGCTCGGCCGTGACGAAGCCGCGCGGCAGCAGCGGCTCCAGCCGCGCCAGCGTGCTGGTGGCCAGAACGAGCTGCGCTTGCGCGCTGCCGATCGCGGTGTTGGCTGCCTCCGCCTTGCTGGTCTGCGAGCCTACCTGGTTCGAGGTGATCGCCAGCTGTCCCTCGAGCGCTGATACTTGCGCGCGCGCCTGATCACGCTGAAGCCGGAACGGCTCGGGATCGATCGTGAACAGCACGTCGCCGGCATGCACGGCCTGGTTGTTGCGTACATCGAAGCTCACGATGCGTCCGCTCACGTCGGGCGCCAGATGCACGAGGTCCGCCTCTAGATAGGCATCGTCCGTGCGCGGCCTGCCGTCGATACGCTGGTGCGCCAGGAAAGCGAGCCATACGAAGGCTGCCAGGGCCGCGACGCTGACCAGCCAGCCGGACAGCTTGCGCGCCCCGGTCAAAGCTCAGCCGCCAAACCGGACGAGCCAGATCAGCAGCGCGGCACTGGCCCCTATCGCAAGGTACACCAAGGGCGCTGCCACGAGATATTCGCCGATGCCGGCGGCGGAGAGCAGCCGGCGGCAGAGCAGGGCGATGACGGCGCCGAGCGCCGCGCAAAGAAGCCACGCGGGGAAGAACGACCCGAGTATGTTCTGCGACGGCGCCCTGCTGCAGCCGGCGGCGAGACAGGCTGCTGCCAGCGGGAGGGACAAGCGGGGTGCGCGCATTCTGTTCGGTCTCATGTTCAAGACAGGTTCGGGTCCGGCACGAACCAGGCAGGAAGCAGTTCTGTCGAACGGGACGAGATCGTGTCTCTGCCGGGTCCGCGTCGCCTATGTCTGCCCCTCGGCGACGGGCGATATTGTGGAGTGAGGGTCTCGCTTCTTCTCAAGATGAACAGGCCTTGCCTGCTTTCTTGCCGGCGCGGAATCCCCCGGTTGGGGGATGGCGGCAGCTCAGCCTCCGAGCACGCTCAGGAAATGACGCAGCTTTGCGCGGAACATGTCCTGCTGCGCGGGGGCGTGGTTTTCCGGCGCTGTCACGTCACGCCGCAGCACGGCCTGGCCGCGTTCGGCCACTGTCTCCAACCCCTCCCGCAGCGCCGGCAGCCGTGCCACCGCGGAAGCGATCGCCGCCTTGTCCAGCTTGTAGGCGCGCACCGGGGTGAGCGCCGTGGCCGTGGCGGCGTAAGGCGAACCCGTGATCAGGCCGATGGCGCCGATCGTCTCGCCCGGGCTCATGCGTGCGGCCACATGCGGCGTCTCGCCGGGCCGTTCGATGGTGATCTCCAGCGTGCCGGCGGCCAGGACGAACAGGGCCGTGGGGGTCACGCCCTGCTCGATCAGCGTGGCACGCGCCGGCAACCGGATCTCCGCCAGATGCTCGACGATCAGGTCGCGCTGCTGGTCGGCGATGCCGGCGAACAGCTCCGATTCCGCGATAAGCTGCGCCGGGCCGAAAGGCGCGGATCTGGCGGAGACGGCGACGCCCGCAATGCCGGACGCGATGCCGGCATGGCGCAGGTGGCGGTGCAGCTGCGTGAACAGCTCGGTGCGGGCACTGGCCAGGTGATCGCCGTCTGCCACGGAAAACCACACCTCGAACATGTTGCCGTCGCCTTGCAGGGACGTGCAGGCGATGGCTGGCGCAGGGGTCTCGAGCAGCAGCAGGCAGGATCTTATGGCGGCATCGATCACCTCGGTGCAGCTGGCGGGCGAGGCCGCGTTCTCCAGACGCAGCTCCACCTTGTCCCGGCGCATGGGCGTGGGCAGGCTGCGGTTCACCAGCCGCGCCTTGGCAATGACGCTGTTCGGCACCACGGCGATGTTGCCCTCGCCGGTGGCGATCTGGGTGGAACGCCAGTTCACCTGGACCACGCGGCCTTCGATGTTGCCGCCCTCCACCCACAGAAGGTCGCCGGCCTTGAAGGGGCGATCCAGCCCTACCGCGATGCCCGAAAACACGTCCGCAAGCGTGCTTTGCAGCGCCAGTCCCAGTACGATGGCGAGTACGCCCGAAGTGGCCAGCAGCCCGCTGATCGGCACCTGCAAGGCGTAGTTGATGACCGCCAGCGTGGAGGCCACGTAGATCAGGCCGGCCAGGAGGTCGGAGATGATCTGCGTCTCGCGCGGGCGATGCTCCAGCACCACGGCCAGCCGGATGACCCCTACCAGGCCACGCGCGGCGATCACCCACCACGCCGCCTCCACGAGGCGGGCCCAGATCTCGCCTTGCGCTTTCGCCGCGCCGTAATCGGGGTGTAGCGGCGAGCCGAGTATGCGCTGCAGCAGGAAAGTGAGGCTGACGAAGACCGACAGCCGCCAGATCGCCCGGCACCACAGCGGCCAGCGCGGCTGTGACAGGGCGAGCAACGTCGTGAAGCACACCAAAGCAATCGCGACGACAAGGGGCGACGGGTTCATCGCCGCAGCAGACGCGAAGGCCGGGCCCCAGCGCAACCCGGCAACATGCGTAGCGCGGCAGCCGGTCAGCGCGGCAGCAGGTTCGTCTTCGCCAGGTCGATGACGGTGTCACCGCGGCCGTCCATCACCGCACGCAGCAGCCACAGGCTGAACCCCTTCACCTGCTCCAGCTCGATCGTCGGTGGCATCGACAGTTCCTGCGTGGCAGTCACCACGTCCAGCACAGCCGGACCGTCATGGGCCAGCACCTCGGCTATCGCCGCCGGCAGGTCGCCAGGATCCTCCACCCGGACGGCATGTATCCCCATGGCCCTGGCCATCGCCGCGAAATCGGGGTTCTGCAGGTCCGTGCCGTGTTCCAGGAAGCCGCCCGCCCGCATCTCCAGCACCACGAAACCAAGCACCCCGTTGTTGAAGATCACCACTTTGACGGGCAGTTTGTGCTGCGTCAGGGTGATCAGGTCCCCCATCAGCATGGTGAACCCGCCGTCGCCGGACAGCGATACGACCTGCCGCTTCGGGCAGGCCGCCTGCACGCCGATGGCATGTGCCATGGCGTTCGCCATCGAGCCATGCGACAGCGAACCCGCCAGGCGCCGGCGCCCGTTCATCTTCAGGTAGCGCGCGGCCCAGATCGTCGGCGTGCCGACGTCGAAGGTGAAGACGGCATCGTCCTGCGCTGCCTCGCTGATGAGGCGGGTCAGATATTGCGGGTGGATCGGCTTGTGGCCTGGGCGGCCTTGCGCAAGCTCGTCCAGCCCGTGGCGGGACTTCTTGTAGCGCGCGATGCTGGCATCGAGGTGGACCCTGCCGGACTTGGTGCGCAGCCGCGGCAGCAGCGCCGCGATGGTAGGGCCGACATCGCCTACCAGCCCCAGATCCAGCTTCGCGCGCCGCCCGAGGTTTTCGGGGCGGATGTCGATCTGGGCGATCTTGCAGTCGGTTGGGAGGAATTGCTTGTAGGGGAAGTCGGTGCCCAGCATCAGCAGCAGGTCGCAGGCATGCATGGCCTCGTAGCCGGAGGGAAAGCCGATGAATCCGGTCATTCCCACGTCGTAAGGGTTGTCGTACTCCACATACTCCTTGCCGCCATAGGCGTGCACGATCGGGCTCTTCAATGCCTCGGCCAGTTGCATGAGCGGCGCATGCGCACCGGCACAGCCGCGCCCGCAGAACAGGGTCACCTGTTCCGCGCCGTTCAGCAGGGCGGCCAGCGCGTCCAGTTCGGCGTCGTTCGGCCGCACCAGCGGCGGCGCGGGCAGCAGCGCAGGGCTGGCAGCGCGGTCCGGCGCGGGCCTCTGTGCGACGTCGCCGGGGATGACCAGCACCGCCACGCCGCGCTGGCCCACCGCCGCCCGTATCGCGTTTTCCAGCACGAACGGCATCTGGTGCGGGTCGGACACCATCTCGCAATACACGCTGCATTCCCGGAACAGGTTCTGCGGGTGCGTCTCCTGGAAATACCCGCCGCCGATCTCGGCCGAGGGTATGTGTGCCGCGATCGCCAGCACGGGCGTACGGGTTCTCTGCGCATCGTATAGACCGTTGATCAGGTGCAGGTTGCCGGGCCCGCACGATCCGGCACAGACTGCGAGACGGCCGGTGACCTGCGACTCCCCCGCCGCCGCGAACGCCGCCACTTCCTCATGGCGCGTGTGTATCCATGCGATCTTGCCGCTGCGCCGAAGCGCCTCGGTCAGCGCGTTCAGGCTGTCGCCGACGACGCCGTAGATGCGTTCCACGCCTACGCCGTGCAGCGTCTCGACGATGGTCTCCGCCACGTTCCTGGACATCGGCTACACACTCCTTTCCTGCTCGTGCGCATCGCCGCGGTCTCGCGGCGCGCCTGCTAGGCCTGGATGAAGGCCAGCAGGTCGGCGTTGATCACATCGGCCTGGGTGGTTGCCATGCCGTGCGGATATCCGGGGTAGGTCTTCAGCGTGGCGTGGCGCAACAGCTTCGCCGAGAGCGGGGCGGAATCGGCAAACGGCACGATCTGGTCGTCCTCGCCATGCATCACCAGCGTCGGCTGTTCGATGGCACGCAGATCCTCGGTGAAGTCAGTCTCGGAGAAAGCCTTGATGCAGTCGTAATGCGCCTTGGCGCCGCCCATCATGCCCTGGCGCCACCAGTTGGCGATGATGCCCTCCGAAACACTGGCGCCGGACCTGTTGAAACCATAGAACGGCCCTGACGGCACGTCGCGGAAGAACTGCGCACGATTGGCGGCCAGCGCGGCGCGGAAGCCGTCGAACACCTCTATCGGCAGGCCACCGGGATTCGCCGCGTTCCTGACCATGATCGGCGGCACCGCGCCGATCAGCACAGCCTTGGCCACACGGCCCTTGCCATGTCTGGCGACATAGCGTGCCACCTCGCCGCCGCCCGTCGAGTGGCCGACATGTATGGCGTCGCGCAGATCCAGTGCCGCGGCGAGCTGGGCCATGTCGTCGGCGTAGGTGTCCATGTCGTTACCCTGCCAGGTTTGCGACGACAGGCCGTGCCCACGGCGGTCATGCGCGATGACCCGGAACCCATGCTGCAGGAAGAACAGCATCTGGGCATCCCAGTCGTCGCTGCTGAGCGGCCAGCCATGGTGGAAGACGATCGCCTGGCCCTGCCCCCAATCCTTGTAGTTGATCTCGGTGCCGTCTTTCAGGGTTATCCTGGGCATTCCTCTAACTCCCTTGCTTTCCCGCCTGCGGTGTTCGGCCGCGGAGCGGCTGCAACCGGGCGCCAAACTGCCCATCTCCGTGCGCCACGGCCATCCCCCGCTTGGGGTAGGCCCGGCGCTTGCCTGACCGGCCGGCACCCCTGCCCGCTGCACTCACCACGGCTGTATGTGTGACCCGTGATTGTGCTGCCTGGACCGGATAGGCCATCATGCCGCGCGGAGGGCAAAACTCGTCACGCGAGGCCGTCCGAGACAGGTGAACGCATTCCTGGAGTGCACGATCGTATGTCGACATCCGCCGCTGCAATCGCAGGCCAGATCCCGCAATCCGACCAGTCCGCCCCCATCCGCATCCTGGTGGTTGATGACCATACGTTCCTGCGTGACGGGCTGACAGCGATGATCGGCCTGCAACCCGACCTGCGGGCGGTCGGCGAAGCCTCTACCGGTGAGGAAGCGATCGGGATGGTACGCCGGCTGCATCCGGATGTGACGTTGATGGATCTGCAACTCTCCGGAATGAGCGGGTTGGAGGCGATCATACGCATACGGCTCGAATTCCCCGCCGCACGCATCCTGGTCGTCACGACATTCGGCGGCGACGGCCAGATCCTGCGCGCACTCAGGGCCGGTTGCGCCGGCTATATCCTGAAGACGGCGGTGCGCGAGCAGTTGTTCGAGGCCATACGTACCGTGCATGCGGGGCGGCAATATCTCGATCCCGCGGTGTCGGATGAACTGGGGCGGCATGGAAGCGACCTTCCGCTTTCCGAGCGCGAGACGGCCGTGCTTGCGCTGGTGGCGGACGGGCAGGCCAACAAGCAGATTGCCAGGACGTTGCGGCTGTCCGACGAGACGATCAAGGCCCACCTGAAGAACATCTTCATGAAGCTGGACGTGTCGGATCGTACACGGGCGGTCACGATTGCACTCCGGCGCGGGCTGATAGTCCTGTAGGGTGGTGTTGCGGCAGCCGGCGCGGCCAAGATTCCTTACTTGCCTGCGGGAACCGCATCCTTGCCGGCACGCACTTACCAGACAGTTTTGGTTGCGAGCAGATCGGCCTCGCTCATCGAAACGCTGTAGCCCGACTCTCGCATAAGTTCCTGCAGCGTATCGCGCTCGCCTTCCGGCAACGCCCAGTGCTCCAGTTGTATGACGCGCGGCTTGTAGCCACCGTCGATCACCTGCCGTAATATCCCCAACTCGCATCCTTCGGCGTCGACTTGCAGCAGGTCCATGCGGTCCAGCCGGGTTCGCTCCGCTACCGAGGCAAGGGTGAGGCAGCCTACCGTCTCGCGCACCGTGTGCTGCCGCAGGACCGCGTGCAGGTCTGCATCTATGCCGATGCCACCGAGGGCGTTGCGGTCCGGATGAAAGGACCCCAGGCCCTCGGCCCAGTCAGGCACCGCACCGGAGCGGGAAGCGGCGCGGGTGACGCGGGTTATGTCCCGCGTTCCGTCGAATTCCATCAGCGCGGCATTCAGCAGCGTCACTTGGGGGGCATCGGCGTAGTTCTGCGCCAGGGCGGCGAACAGGTCGGGCAGCGGCTCCATGATGACGCCGGACCAGCGGTAATGTTTGACGAACGCGTAGATCGGGTCGAAGCGCTTGCCGTCCATGCCGCCGACTTGAAGGAAGCGGAGGTCGGGTGTCGTCCGTGCCAATGCGTGCAGGACCTTCTGCATCTGGTGGACGTACGATCCGGCATAGCCAGGGTCGGCCGCGGCCAGGCGTTCGTCGGCGATGAAGCAGGCGGCGAAGTCCTCCTGATCGTAGGCGGTGGCCTGGGCAAGGCGCAGGGCGGCGATGGCGTCCGGTGTCGCGGCAGGGCTGCCAGCCTCCGCGATGGTGTCGGCTCCGGTCATGGTGGCCTCCTATGTTCGGGGCGGAGCGGTTGCGCCGTGTGTTCGCTCCCCAGCGGCCAAGACCGCTGCCCCTTCGCGAACAGGCCAGGATCGGTACGGTTGCCACACGGCGGCAGCTAACCGGTAAGCTCACACCCAGGTGACAGCAGAAGCCATGCGCGAAGCGATAACGAAAAGCGCTGCCGACGGAGTTTTCTGCCGATGAGATGTCTTGCGACTGTCGCCCTGCTCAGCCTCGCATGTTCGACGCTGCCTTGCTACGCCGGCGATACCGTCACTTACAGGTTCAAGGGCCTGGTCGAGTACGGATCAGCTCCCGGCGTCACGCCGCCCTACGCGCCGGAGCAAGGCACGGTCGCGTCCATTGCCGTCACGCTCGACCGGAAGGCCGTGGCCACGACCACGTCCAACACGGCCATCTATCGTGGCGGCGTGGCCTGCCCGCCGGGCCCGGACCCAATCGTTGCCATCACCGTCAAGCTGGGCACGATCTCGGACCCTTATGTCGGGCCAGGTGACTGCGACGAAGTCGTCATCCAGCAGAATGCAAGCGGCGTCTCTTCCATAGTCATACAGAACTTCTCATACCAGACCGGATCGTCGTTCAAGGCGAGTTTCACCAGCACGTCCGCCGGCGCCGTTACCTCTCTTGCCATTCCGGATCAAATCGACACGTCCACTTTCGACCGCTCGACGTTCACGGTGCTCGACGGAGGCGGAGACATGTTCAGCGGAGACATGGCCAGCAGAGTGGCACAACCGCCATCCTGACGGCGGTCATGCGATTACGCTGTGCCACGCGAGGAGCCGGGACGGCCGAAGCATCCGGGTGCTGCGGCCGGATAGGAGTTGCACAGGGACGTTGAACAGAAGGCCCGAAATCCGAGCCGCCTCAGTGCGCCGATCCGCAAACCCGCTGGTGCCGGCGCGCGGAATTGAACCGCGGACCTACTGATTACGAATTCTTTTTTGCATGTCCCGCGGATACTGGGTTTTTGGGCGCCTTGTCATAACAGACTGACAAAAAACGACACTCGCGGCAGATCGTCGACATTCATTGACATACGATGACACTCGATGCCTATATCAGTGCGGACACAGTTCGGACACGGGCACGGGGGCTGGGGTGGGAGATCTACTCACAAAGGACATCATCGACCGTCTTGTGGCGCCAGAGAAGGGTAACCGAATCGTCTACGATACTGAGGTTCCCGGCTTCGGCGTGAGAATAACCTCCGCGGGAGCCAGGTCTTTCGTTCTCAACTATCGCACGAAGGGTGTTGAGCGCAGGATCACGATCGGGAGCTACTCCGACTGGAAAGTCGGGCCAGCGCGCGAGTATGCCAAGAAGCTCAAGCGGCAGGTCGACGTTGGCGAGGACCCGATGGCGGCGCGGCACGCTGATCGCGCCGCTACGACCATCAACGGCCTCGCGGACCGGTTCATCACGGAACACCTGCCGAAACGTAGGCCGGCGACCCAGTCCGACTACAAGTCTCTGATCCGCCTGTATATCCGACCGGCACTTGGGACCATGAAGGCGCGTGACGTCAGGCACGCTGACATCGAACGTCTTCACGCACGCATTCTTAAGCATGCACCATATTCCGCGAATCGGACAGTCGCGGTTTTGTCGCGAATGATGTCGCTGGCTATGAAATGGGAGGTCAGAGCGGACAACCCGGCCATTGGCATCGAGCGGGCGCCGGAAGAGAAGCGCGAGCGCTACCTGTCTGAGGCCGAGATCGCTAGGCTCGGGTCGGCTTTGTCAAAGGTCAGGGAAGCTTCGTCGGCAAACGCGATCAGGATGATGTTGATAACCGGTGCGCGACGGAGCGAGGTGCTGCGCGCTCGATGGAAGGAGATTGACCTGAAGGCGGGCACCTGGACCAAGCCGCGCGCCCACATGAAAGGCGGCAAACCTCACAAAGTCCCGCTTTCGAATGCCGCTCGCCTTCTCCTTGCGGACATGCGCTCGGCAGCCGACGAAGCTGTAACAGACGGTAGGTCGTCCGAGTTCATCTTCCCCGGCGCAGACCATAAGCCGCTCCAAGACGTTAAAAAGACGTGGGCGACCGTTACAAAACTTGCGGGCTTCGGGCAAATGGTCGCGAAGATAGGTGGATCGGGAAAACCAGCTCTCGACGCGGCAGGTTTGCCGATCATGGTTTGGAAGGGGGACACTCGTCTTCACGATCTAAGGCACACCTATGCATCCATTCTCGCCTCGAGCGGCTTGTCGTTGCCGATTATTGGGAAACTGCTTGGCCACACGCAAACACAGACTACCTTACGCTACGCCCACCTGTTTGATGATCCCCTTCGTATGGCGACCGAAAAGGTTGGGTCAGTGATTTCGACGAATGGTGTTTTCCAGACGAAAAAGCAGAACGTCGATAACAAGGCCAGCAAGAGCAAAGCTACAAATAGGCCTGAGATAGATTCAGCAAACACGTCGGATTAGGCTTTCGGCGGCGCAGACGATCGCCTTTTCTTTCGACCAGCCTTAACGTGATCACGAACAGTCGTCGGCGATCTCGTGGCCTTCATAACTTCCAATATGATAGCAGTAAAAAGCTGTGAAGGACTGTCGAGTGAATCGCTCGATGTATAATCTTGATTGAAAATTGTTATGTATAACTTGGGGATTGCATCTTCCATCAGCCAAGTCTCTGGGGAGTAGGTCATTTCATACCAACGCTTATCGCCATTTCCTTTTTCGGCAGATACCGCGTCCAGGGCAGCGGCTGTATGGGTCTCCAAGACTAATATATGATCTGCAATCTCGTTCATGTAATCGATAGCTTCAGTTTGCGCCGCGGGCTCAACTGAATATAAAACGCTTTGGATATAGAAGTAATGCAGCGGACCGTCGTCTTGAAGCGCCAACAATTTTCGTCTCAATGAAGTGGCAGACTTCAAAACCGCTAAATACCTCTTCTCCCAGACGGTGAAGTTGGCCATTGAATGTATGAAGAGCCGAGCGTCATATCTCGCGATCATGTCGTCAACTAGCTCCTTCACCCTTAGCTCGTCTGGCCGAACAATTTTAGAAGCGCGAGCGCCCTCGAGAGCTCGATCAATAATGCGACGCGCGGTATCGAGGGTAATGGGTGGAAGTAGTTTTCTCGAGGACACTGCCACTCAACTTCTGTCCAGAATTTGTAGTGGAGGTCGTCTGCCGCAGCTGAAGCGCCGTAGTCAAGTCGATTAGGTCGAACCGCGTTCAGAGACTAGATCCACCAGCTTCGTGACTGCGTTACGGATCCCGAATGGACTAGAATGTCAAGGAGTGACGGGAAAGCAAAAAATTTTAGATCACTCCACGGACATTCGCCGCCACTGTGCGACGCAATCCGCACCAGATGATGGAGATTGATGTGAGCGACGCTCAGGCGGTGATCGAACCGAGAAGCGTTACGGCGGGATTGCAGTCGGCAGAGCAGACCGCCGCGCAACTCGGTGTATCTGACCGTACGTTGCTGCGATACGAAGACAAGCTCGGCTTGCCCGTAATTAAGATCGGCCGACGGCGTTTCCACGTCCCAGCCTCCGTGACCAATTGGCTGATCGCGCAGGAACGCGGCCATACGTCGCCGCGCCGGGGACGTCCGCCCAGCAAGCCGAAGTAAGACCGCCTCGGTGCGCTTGGCATCGAGGCGGTGATACTCGCAATAGAAATCGACGTGCCCGGCAAGGCGCGATTTCAATATGCAAATATCACCGACGCGGCAAGTGCTAGAGGCTCATGGAGAGCCCTATGCTTTACAGTCTCTTTTATCTGACACGTTGGACGACGTATGTGCGCCCACCTAACCGTCGCCAATCGCCAGCTAAACTCCGGGTGGGGGTCGTATGAGCGACGCCCTCCTAACACTCCCGATGCTGGCACTCCACCCGTTGTGGGTCGCCTGGCAGACGCAAGACCGAAAGACCTCAGACGGGTCTCTCAAACCCACGAAAGTCCCTTTTGCGCCGGCAATGCCAGACCGGAAGGCGGAGGCGGATGATCCTTCGACCTGGGGTACTAGGCCAGAGGCGGAAATCTGTGCGCAAGCACTGCTGAAGCCGTATGGTCTTGGAGGCGTCGGCATCGAATTCGCGGAGATTGACAAGGGTCGCAGCTTGATGGGCTTTGATCTGGACACATGCCGCAACCAAGAGACGGGTGCCTTGGAAAGCTGGGCTGAGGACATCGTTGCAGGCCTGGATAGCTATGCAGAAGTCTCGCCATCCGGAACAGGCGTAAAGGGATTCGCCACTTTTGACACCGATGCAATCGCTTACTTGCGCACCCATATGGGCGGGGCGAAATGGGGAAAAAAATTCTCGGGCGGGTCATCAACGGACCATCCGCCGGGGATTGAGATATACTTTGGGCGCCGCTTTTTTGCAGTGACTGATGTGATTTTGGACGGAATATCTCCGACGTTGCGACATATCACAGCCAGCGACATCGTCAAGATGTTGGGGCAAGCGGCGACTGTATTTGGCACGGCGAAGGGCCCGAGGGGTAGTGCACCATCGGGTAGCGGCGACCGTTCCCGCAGCGCCGAAGCCTTTCGCGTCGGGACCCGTCTTGTAGCAGATGGCGCCACTCGCGATGAAATGTGTGAAGCGCTCAGCCAAAATCCCAAAACATCCGATTGGATGAGGGAAAAAGGTGCTGTCAATAACATGCGCGAGGCACACCGGATCTTCAAAAAGGCCGGCGCAACTGGGTCGACAATCCAGCTTACTCCCGGGGACATTCATCACAATGCTACCGCCGGCGAGACCGCAATCATCCTGGCAAAACAGCCTATCTTTCAACGCGGCAATCGATTGGTCCGTCCTGAGGTTCGCAAAGTTACCTCATTCGGAGGACAATCAGCACAATCAGCGTCACTTCATGAAATCAATGCTCATGCTATGATCGATACGCTTTGCGGCTGTGCCATATGGCAGCGATATGATAGCAGAACGGATAAGTGGCAACGTACCAACCCGCCGAGGCAGGTTGCAGAGATCATTTTGTCGCGTGCTGGTATGTCAAGATTTCCGTCAATAGCTGGCGTCCTGACATGCCCGACACTGCGTCCAGATGGTTCGATTTTATCCGCACCGGGCTATGATAAGTCCACAGGTCTTTACCAAGTAGCGGACTCCAGCATCAAACTAGCGGATGCTGTTCATCAACCGACTCGCGCGAGCGCCGAAGAGGCCCTGCACGAACTTCGGGGACTACTGGTAGAATTTCCCTTTGCAGACAACCCTGGCGCAAGCAAACCTGGCGTGAGTGAGACTGTAGCTCTTTCCGGCTGTATCACGCCGGTCGTGCGAGGCGCCCTTTCCGTCTGTCCTCTTCATGTCTATCGCTCGCATACGGCGGGTACCGGCAAGACCTATCTGGTCGTAATTCACAGCGCGATTAGCACAGGTCGACCTTGCCCTGTCGCTTCGGCCGGGTCTGATGAAGCCGAAACGGAGAAGCGTCTCACCGGGCTGCTACTCGGAGGATCTCCAATCATCTGTCTGGACAACGTTAACGGCGAACTTGGCGGTGACCTACTGTGTCAGGCTATTGAACGCCCTCTCATCCAGGTTCGGCCGTTAGGTAGTTCGACAATGGTTGAAATAGAGACGCGTGCAACGTTGTTCGCGAACGGTAATGGGCTGCGGCTCCGAGGGGATATGGTCCGCCGCGGCTTAATCTGCGACCTGGATGCAGGTATGGAGCGCCCGGAACTCCGCCAATTTAAGAGCGACCCAGTTGCGGCTATTCTAAAGGACCGTGGCCGTTACGTTTCGGCCTGTCTGATTATAGTTCGAGCCTATCTGCTAGCAGGAGCCCCGAATGTTTTGGCACCCATAGCCAGTTTTTCGGAGTGGTCGTCACTTGTCCGCTCTGCCCTTGTTTGGCTGGGTTGCGCGGACCCTTGCGAGAGCATGGAGGTGGCCCGCGAAGATGACCCCGATCTCTCCGAATTGCGTGAATTCATGTCTGCTTGGCTCACGTGCATCCCAATAGGTGAAAAGCGGACGGCAAAAGACCTTGCTGACACTGCGGAAGCGCGGGCGGTCGTAGCGCCCGGCGGTTTAGTTCCGAAACACCCGGAATGGAGTGACTGCCTAACTCGTCTCGCCGGTGTACATGGCACAATCGATACGAAGAAGTTGGGAGCCTGGTTGGCCAAGAAACAAGGCAGGATAGTAGATGGTATACGTCTGCAGAAGGCGGGCCTTGCGCACGGCGGCTCTGCGAAGTGGACCCTGGTAAAAGCCTGATGGTGGCTTCGGTGGGTTCATACAGGGAGTTTTCCGGATGGCCCCGAAAACTGTCAACGTTGCGCTATATTGTAACGACAGTTTCCCACGTCTCGCCAAAATTGTCTCACCAGTCCCACCAAGCCCACCAGGTCGAGGCTGGACACTCAAGGCAGACATGGCGCGCGACGGGCTCGGCGTGGCGATTGCTTAGTTGCGATCCTTTGAATACTTAGAAGCGAGCGTCGCAAACGCTGCGATCGAGACGACAGCTCACTTGTCAGCGTCTGGTGCGGACAGATTGACGACCTCGATGCTCTTGGACCGTGTGAAGTCTTGAGACTTTGTGTCATGACCGGATGTGGCCATAAGCAAAGACACGGCTTCCGGGCGCCATCGGTTGAAGAACGGATGTTCCGCCCGACTAGCGCGCTGGCTGCTCCCGACCCGATGCGGCCGTCCGCACTCCTACCATCGCTGCGCTAAAGCAGACACGCAGTCCATCGCAAAGCGCTCGCTTGTGCCCTACGCTTTCTGTTCTGTTTGGGACGACGCTGACGTAGAGGCATCTAGGTTAGGCCTGTTGCGAAGCCGCTCGTCCACCCACGCCTGGAAGCCGGGCGTTCCATGGAGCGCGATTTTGAGTAGGAGCCACCAGAAATAGAACACGTTGGCCGTCGCGAACTCGTCGGCGGTCATCAAACCGTGGCACATCATATTTCGGATGTTCGAACTTCCCTTGTAGACGAGGAGGCTGCGCAGCTCGAAGACGAGCGTCTCGGGCAGCACCGTGCGGATCTCCGGCGCCGACAGCAGGCGCCCGAGCGGCCAGTCTGACTGGATGCCGTCCTGGTCGATGCTGGCCGTTATGACGCCTGCATCCCGGAGAAGGACGCGCAGCGCATGCTCCAACTGAGGAACCAGGAGGTGTGTCGCTGTCACCAGCTCGCGGCGAAACCCGGCAGCGAAGCCGAGCGCGAACAGGTCGGCCCGGCCCTCCGGGACTAGGACGCTCCCTTGCAGCAGATCCAGGATATCGGAGTCCTCAACCGCGTGCTCCCCGAGCAGCGCCATGAGGGCCGGCATGATCTGCGCCTCGACGGTGAGATTCCTATGCATGTCGGCATGCCGCGCGACCTGTGCGTCCAGGGCTTGCTCACGCTCGTCGGGATCGTCCGTGAAGTGGCCTGGGCTCTTGTGGACGACCCTGCCAGCGCGGTCATACAGCACGCTGCTCAACATGGACGACAGAGGCGCCTTCTTGGCCATCTCTTCGGCCTGGGCGCGCAGCTTGGCCGGATCCAGGGATGGGGCGGCGCACGCGAGCGCGTAGATGGCGTCCGCCATGGGAAGGCCGAGCACGCTCTCGCGCGCGGCCCGGACCAGCGGACCAATGTCGATGGGTGCCGAGCTGACGGGCTTCATCTGCTTCAACGCCTCCGCCCCGGCTGCGTCGAGCCGTTGGTGGAGGGAGGGCAGCAAGTCCTTGCACCGGGGTATCTTCCGATACGCCTGGATCGCGCTGTTGAGGTGCGCCTGGGCCGCCCCGTGATTCCCGGCAGCTTCCGCCTGGTCCGCCTCCGCCACCCAGGTTTGCGCTGCCTCCACACGCGCCTGCTCCGCATCCGCGGCGAGGCCGGCCCTGGCCAGAAGCTGTGCCGCGACCTCGTAGTAGATACGGGCGGAATACGGGTCGCCGGCATCTCGGCGCCTATCCGCGCCCTTGAGGCCAAGCTTACCCAAGGTTGCCGCGTCGCCGAACCGGAACTCATGCAGGAGCGCCAGTCCGCGAGAGGTGAAGAAAGACGAATCCCCAGCGTCGTAGTGCAGCACACGGTCGAGCAAGTGTTGAAGGGCACCGGTCAGCAGTGGGCTGGTCCGGCCGAGAGACCGCGCCAAGCGGATCGCCCGCTCGTAGCATTCCATGCAGTCGACCCACTTTTCGGGGTCTTCGAGGGCCGTGCCGAGGGCGAGGTAGGCAGAAACCGCTGCCTGGCCCGCTCTGCCATCCTTGCGCGCCACCCACAGCACGTCCCCGATGCGGGCGCGGACGATCGGTGCCGCCGATCCGGCAAGCACCTCCCGGAGGAGGACCACCTGGCTGTCGGTCAAGTCGGCCGGCACCATCGAGCGCCTGCCGTCCATGACAAGCATGGGGCCGAATGGCTCCGCAGGGTTCTCGTGGCGGAGATGGATGGAGAAGACTTGGTAGAGCAAGCACCATGGGTCGTCGGGGCTATCCGGCACCGCCTTAGCTTGGAACGCCGATGCGAGCGCGCGCTGCTCGGGAGGCGACACCCCCGCAGCCACCATATCGATGTCCGCCACGGAAAGGCTGGTCATTGCATGCACCGGTCGAGCGAGTCCTTGCTAGCGGGAGGCCAGCCGGGCGGGTAGACCCCAGGCGATGGGTATCGAGCAAGGCTTGTGAGTCCCGTGGGCAACCCGCACGGTGCGCTCACGTATTCGCTGGCGTTCAAGTGCCCGCGTCGGCTTTTGGCACCGACCTGCTTAACAGCGACCGTCCCAAATCCACCCATCTCGGACGGAGCCGGTTCAGGTCGCCGTGTCCGCTCCCAGGGAGCCGGCCGAAGCGTCCGGCCGGCCGAGATCGGCGCACAGCCGCCGGGCGAACGTCGGCCGGGACTGGCCGAAAGCGCAATGGCCGCTTCCTGGCGAGATAGATGGAAGAGCGGACTTCCGGCCCGACAAGCGTAATGGCAGCTACCGCCCCAAGTTTGCCGTCCGCGCCAATGAAGTGGTCACCATACATTACCTGAATGCCTGAATTGTCCGCCGCTATGTCTGCCGTGCTCAATGTGAAGGATTCATCCGGGTTGCAATCGGCTGCAGTGCGGCGTGTGCCGTCGCCACGCGCGCACTGCGTTCATTGACGAAGGCAGCCTGTGTCTGCCCGGCCTAGGGTAACACCAGAAGGGGTTGGGCCTATCGTGGTGCAGGACGCCACTAGCAGCCTCTGGGCGACGATCACAGAGCCATGGCGTCGGTAGCCATCCGGCCGCCGCTCCCCGCGCAATGGTCGCCCAGCGCCCGGCTCTTAAGAAGCCGAAACGATGGGAGGCATACCATAGCGCGATTGCATTAAGGCGCTTGAGGGGACACTGCCTCCGTATGCTGGCGACAACTGATGCCGAGGTTGTTGCAGGAGGGGCAACAGCGGGCATTGGGGGGAGCCAAAGTGGCACCCCCCGCCGCGCCGTCTAAGGCCGTGGAGTAGAGCTTGCAGACCGCGCTGCGGCGGACCCCTGAGTCTTCAGAAGGCGCAAAGTTGCCGCTATCTCGCGCAGCACATTGGCGCGGAGGCCGGCCATGGCGTCGCTTGATCGCGCGAGTTCCACCTCACCCATCGCTTCCATCAACAGGTCAGCCCAAACATCTCTTAGATCAGACCGGCTGTAAGGCTTGAATGGTTGCGCCTCAACGCCGCGTCGTAATGCCGCAGCTTCATATTCGAATTTGCTATCCTGCCACGCGTCGTAATGGCGTGCCGATAGGGGCAAGAACCGCTCAGACGCCCGATCAAAAGCAACCTGGTCGGCTTCCTCATCGGTAAGACCCAAAAAGATATTAGCTGCGTTCGAGCCGCGGCGCGCGATCATGGCTGGAACTCCTGCCCCGATTGGGACCCATAGCTTTTGCGTTCCTGCAGATACCGTTTCACAAGTTCCTGCAGCTCGGCCAAGCACTCGGCGGGGACGAAAGTGGAGAACCGGACGCGTTGTGCCGCGCGCTGCCGGGCGCGGTAGGCCAGACCACGCCTGGTATCTGCATCGCGTTTCTTCTGAAGAGCCTGACGGAGTTCTGCCAGGCTCATGTCGGAGACGTCTTTTCGGTCGTGCATAGCGAATCATCTTTCATTCTGACGCACACAGCATACACTCAGGTGGCGAACTGCAACCATTCCCGACGAAGCGAAGCGGAGGAGGGCGCACTTTTGGGTTTGCTGCGCAAACCCGTGCTGTCATCGTGTGCGCAAACACTGTCGTCGCATTTGGACGTCTTGGGTCTATCATGGCAATATTCTCGCTGAACCTTAAAAGCATTGGCCGGAGTACGCATGAGCCCGGGACAGCAGCGGCGCACCTGTGTTATATACTGCGTGAGGGCGCCTGCGAGGACGTCGTGGCGCGCGGTATACCAACTAAGTCAGCTGCTGCGGCAGCATGGATAAGCGAACAGGAAGCCGGAGATCGCGCAAACGCGCGCATTTGCGACAACCTGATCCTGGCCATGCCGTGTGAGCTAACGATTAAGCAAATGCATGATCTCTTGAAAGAATATTGTGAGCGGATGTCGAACGGTACGCCCTATCTCGCAGCGTTGCACCACCCGTCCGGCAACGACGATCGTAATTGGCACGCGCACCTGGTATTCCGTGATAGGTGCCCGGTTACAGGAAAACGCGTGATGCAAACGAGTGAGCGTGGCGCGGTCGAAAAGTTTCGGATCACCTGGGAAGAATGCGCCAATTTAGCGCTAACACAGGCAGGTCATGACAAACGTATTGATCACCGTAGCCTGGTAGACCAGGGAGATGACCGGCTACCGCAGATACATGAAGGAGTAGCTGCACGCGCGATGGCTGCTAGAAACAAACCCCTTGTCAGCAAGGATAAGCCTGTACGAAACGGCGTGTGTGCGAAGACACCTTGTCGCACTGTCCGCTACACTGAATTCGATAATGGATCCACCCGCCACCAAGAAAACGCTATGCGTGAGCGTGAGAGGGCCATATTGCGGTTCCGTCAGCGAGTGTCTGACGCGCATGATGCGATGGCTGCTGGTGGTTTCCAGCCCTTAGCATCGTTGCGGAGCAATGATCCCCCGTTCATGTCTGCACACGCTTGGTCGACGCCCGCCATCGCGTTATTAGTAACGCCTCCCAAGGAATCGGCGCGCCGTATGCAGCGCCAGCGTGCGAGGCGCGAGCAGTCAGATTGGCGGACGAGTGACGATTTCCACGCGGGAATAGTGCAATCAGCATCACGGCCGGGGGGCGGACGTCGGCGCCGGTCGTCTCGGTTCGAAGCGTGCAACATCAAGGATGCAGCTGCCGCTCCACAAGGGTGTATGACTATCTCGTCTGACGAAGGGGATAGATTCGTTTCTTATGCCGATCGCGATCGGGCGGTCCGGACCCTCCGCGCCGGGATAACCGATGAAGCGGGGATTTTCCCACCACGATATGGACTAATCCAGCCAACGCCGTCGGCGCCAGCATCGCCGATGCTCGACTGGACAATGCACAAGCAGCAGCAACCAAACGAACCAACGAACTTTGCCGCGAAATCGAGCGGCAGGGGTGGCGCACTTCAATCTCAAGAATACAAAGAGTATCTCTGCAAGCCAACCAGAAGAAGAGACGAGAGCACCTCGGCCGCCATCGCCTTCTTACGTGCTGAACTAGCAAGAATGAAAGTAGAAAGTACTACGTTCACTCGAACCCAAGGGAGTAATCATATACGAGGACTGCGGTTCAGCTTGGCGCAAGTCAGCGCCGCACTTGCTACACTGACAAGTGCCCAACTGCGTGAGTGGGAAGCCAACGAACGTCGGGCCGCCGAGGAATCGGCAAAGCATCTGGCAACCTGGCAGAGGATGGTAGCAGCCTCCAAACGTGAGGCTAACTCGCCAGGACTTGGGTAGTTTGGTCGGCGGTGGTTGAGTAAGTGGATCGCGAAAAAGACAGCGGATTTTCGGGAAAGAACCTCTTTTTCCCCAGGAAGACCTGACCTCATGCGCAGAAGAAATGCATGCCGCTTCTATCAATCGCGTCGACACCCGAAGGCAACCTCTACGGTATGCCACTATCGTTTGATCCCGTGCCGCTGCAACCGGGAACAGCATTGGACCAGGACATCAGCCTCTATCGCCGGCTGTGTAAGCAGGTTGGCGTTCCACCATCATCATCAATGCTTTTGCTGACCGAAAGCTGCCGGGCCAAAAAGTTGTTTTTACGTAGAGCGGGGACGAAAGAAGACTGGCGCAGCTTCTTAGCGGCGTTCTTCTACCGTTATCCGCGGCTTGAGACCAGGATGAGGGCTGCCATGGCAGCCGTCACCGCAATCCCATCAGGTCATCCTGGCCACTCCACCCCGTCTGTTCCCGAAATCGCACTTGGTCTGGGGTTGCTACGGTCAGTCAGGACAGACGTCACCTTAGTACGCAACGAACCGTTGCCAAAAGTAAAGCGACGGCGCTGTGATTACAGCCTTTATGCTCCGAATGGGCATTGCCTGGTACGCGTCGAAGTTGCGGGGATGCTGGATCGACAAGGCCAGCCACGAACTTTTGACGGATACCGCTACGCGAGCCGCCAGCCGGATCGAATGCAAGCCTATGAAGTGGCTGGGCTCCCGCCGCCAGCGTTTGTGCATGCGGGCGAGTTATTCGGGGTTGGGCGCAGGCGCCAGGTCATCGCTCGTATACTGGCTGCAGCGGCGGGATAAACGGGCAATCCATAGGTGTTTCTGGAGGGTGAACTCAGCTTCCCCAGGAAGCTCATTGTCGATCCTCCACTGCAAACCTGAACGAAAGTAATCAATATGACAGAAAACTACACGGCGTGTCCTGACCGAGACCTTGATGGAACGACAAGGGTGAGGGTCTTTGCCGGTGATCTAGCCCGCTCTGAATTCGACCTCACGCTTACTAATCTGGTCGCTGTTGACGTTATGGCACATGGAGAAACCGCGGTCGTCGACGAAGGTTCGTTCCGTCCGTGCATATCACCCGATGCCTTTGTAACCGTAGCCAACGAGGCGGACGTGGTAGCAAACATTGCCGCCGGAACACTCCGCCTGCAGCTGCCACAGCCGCTACCGATCATGCCTTGGATTTGCCTGTCCAAGACCGCCTTCGGCCTGTCCCTGGGGGGTGACCCGCCTAGCCTTAATGACCTGATAGAAGAGTTTGACGTCCATGGTGAATTGGCAAGACGCCATCGTAAACATGGCGCGCAGGGTGCAGTAGCTGAAATGTGGTCGACAGCGTTGGTTCTTGTTGCGATGGTGCGGTCCGGTTGCCCGGTCCGTCGGCAGCTGTTGATGTCGCAGGTGATAACACCGCCCTATATGGCACTTCCACCGCTGGATGATCACATGGCATGGCGCTATCTACCCGATGACCTGCTTCACGGCCTGTATAAATGCAGTCATGATTGTCCTGATGCCATTGTTACACGAGCAAGGCGAGAGATCGCGCGGCGGCGTGCCGAAGGGCACGTTCCGGACTTCACCGCAATTAACTGGCGCCTTCCAGGCGTATTGCCGTACGGATTGAGCGAACCACCCGATAACCAGTAGCAACAGGTCTTTACGTAGTGCTGATAAGCTTCGTCGAAATCAGATCGTCTCCATGTGATCGTCTGGTAGAGTAGTTTCGACGCGCCATTGCGTAAGGCGTACAGCCGTACGCAGTGGCGCAGCTACTCAGATCTCCTATATCCCAAGCGATTTTCTTCTCGATCACCGAATACATTGTATGAAGACGATACCGTATTAGGAATCGACCTCATTAATAAGGGAAATCTATATGCGTTCAACTCTTGATAGCCATGTTATGGGCCAACGTGGTTTTACCACATCTGACATACTTGGCGTAGTCGAGAAGCCCAGTCGGTACTTGCAGTCACAGTTGAACTCGAAAATATCACAGCCTGATGCGCAGTTGATTGAAGTGGGGGACAGTCTTCTGAGGTTGTGGTTGCGAGCCATTCGACTAGCCCTTAAGCAGAATTCGCCTGGCGAGGCTTACCGGCAGAACGCACTTCTTGATATTATGTCCGCTGCGATCCATCCGATTTTGTACTTTGTTAGCAATCTCTCTGCCCAGACCCTTCCAGGTCATGTGGCAAAAGCTTCCGTTTTGCTCACGAGAGTTAGCTTTAGAACTGTCGGGTCAAGTCTCGATGGCTTTGTTGGACCAAAGCTGACTAGTGACGAGAGTGAGGTCACAGATATGCTGACGATTTCTCTCTGTATCGACTTTTTAAATGGCAGTGTGGATGCGCCAGAATCCTCTTCTGCTTGCACTCGACTCCTTAATGGTGACCGCCTGTAGAGCCGAATATCCGGCGGATCGTCGTGTCGCAGGCGACTTCGCGGCGTTACATCCGGCCGTTCGCGCTGGACGCGACGGTCTAGCTTTCAGAATCAATTATCGTTGCTGTGACCATTTGCTCAGCCAGCGCTGATGTTAACGCTCTCTTGACCCAGTGCCTCTGCTCAATGGTTTCGTTCATGTGGGGCAGTTCAACAAGGCAGGCGAACGGAGCAGTACTCACTGTCTTGACGCGGCGCACCTCGTTGCCTGCTCTGATTAGCCACAGTTCGGATCCGATGAACTCGACAGCAGTTCCTAATTTTCCATCCCGCATAAAATCCTCCTCTCCTGAGAAGCTTCTCCATTGCAGGTTGACGGTGTCCAACCTGACCCCCCGCTGCAATGAATTCGACATCGACGGCATTATATGGTATGTCCCATGTCAGAATTCGGTTGGGTCAGGAAGGGGCGCAACTGGCTTCTGGCAGCCATCATTGCGTGGTCAGCTGCAAGTCCAGGTCTTACCGCCGTCTCAACAATGGAGGTCAGAATGGAAGCTCACGTAAGGATAAATCTTGAGGTGCAAGGTAAAGCGTGTGTCAGTGTGGGGTCTGGCTTGGTAAAACGCTGATCCGCGCAAATGATGGTTCTTCAGTGTTGCCATTTAGCGTGCCGAACCGGAAGCCGATTGAGTTGATCCCTTCGATGCGGCCAACCGGGGAGAAACTGATCCATCAGGGCGACAAAGCGGGCATTGTGTGTTGGCTCGAGCAGATGAACCAATTCGTGCACGATTATGTACTCTAGGCATTCGCGCGGCTTTTTTGCCAAGTCGGTGTTCAGGCGCACAGACTTTCTTTTTACGTTGCAACTTCCCCATCGTGTCTTCATACGCTGCACAAACATGCGTTGGACGCGGACACCCAGCCGCATTTCCCACTCCGCCATCACAGGCTTTGCCTGCGCGCGGAGTTGGTCGCGATACCAAGCTTCCAGCAACGCCCCGCGCCGAACCTCATCGGTATCGGGACGAACGATGAGGGTCAAACGGTTGCGGCTCCAAGAAACCGCGGGAGTGGCGTCTTGCTCGACAACGTTAAGGAGGCATCTACGCCCCCAGACGTAGTGGCTTTCGCGGTGCAAAAGCTCTCGCGGGGTTTCTCTATCCTGTTCGCGCAGTTTTGCTTGTTCCCGGCGTATCCAGCCAAGCTTGCCGATGGCAAAGGCTCGAATGGCACTCATGCTGAGATGCCGGGGCGCAGCGACGCTCACACGGCCGAGCGGCGGGTGAACGCTCAAATGGAGGTTCTTGATATCCTTCTGCGTTATCTCGACTTTGATCTCGCCGATTTGGATCGTCGTCGTCATCAGTATTCCGACTGTGCCTTGATGATTGCGAAAATGCGCTCCACCTCCGCCACATCGTTCCCCAAGAGCGGCAGAAGGGCGCGCTTGATGATATTCTCCTTTGCTTGACTACCCCTGAATCCGTCTGGCCGAACGCGCTTCACTTCCGCGTCGATCTTCAGCGCAAGCGCTTCGTCCTTGCCGAGGTTGTTGAACAACGCGCGCTTGCCGGGCGTGTCCAGAGCCACGGGCGTCGCTTCGGCCTTGCCCGATTGGACCTGCGTCGCCAGATCGCCGATCTTTTGCAGAAATTCCTCGTAGGTGATCCTGTTGGCTCGCAAATCGGCCAGAACGTCATTCAGCAAAGCGGCCATCGAATCATAGAACGCGGGATCGTTGACTTTTTCCTTAATGATCTTGCTGCGAACGTTGTTCGCGATCGTCTCCGCGACCGCGCCTTTGTCCCGCTTGAGGCCAGCAGGCAAACCGTTGACTGCCGACGCGATGCCGCTCTTCACGATCAGATCGAGCAGCCCGACCCCCTCAAAGTTCGATATCACCCGGGCCTCATCAGCCTTGATGTAGGTGTCGATGAGGTGACGCATGTCGGCTTCGTAGGCCTTCAGGTCGAGCGTCTCCCCGCTTGCCTGGCGGATCGTCTCGCGCAGTTGGACGGCCCGCTCCACCTCCTGCTCGATCTGCTTGACCTCGGCGGCCGAATAGCCCGCTTCGGCCAAATCCGCCGAAATTGCAGCGAAGGCGCGGAGCAGGTTGGCGACGCATTTATACAGGGTCACACGCTGCGGCTCGCGCTCTTCGAGATCGCTTGGGATTTCTATGTTGCCGCAGAAATAGTGGATATACTGCAGTTCGCCCTTGGGCGGCTCCACGTCCTCGCAGAGCAGGGCCAAAGCCTCGCGTGCCTCGTCAAGGCGCTCCTTGCCCTTGGTCAGGCGATCTTGCAGCAGCACCTCCGAACTGGTGCCGCCTTCGCTGGTGTCCAATTCCGACGTGTAAACGGCGATCGCCCCCTGCACCTTCTTGAACAGGTCCTTGTAGTCAACGATGTAGCCGAAAGGCTTGTCATCGCCGTCCAAACGGTTGGTCCGGCAAATGGCTTGGAACAAGCCGTGATCCTGCATTGATTTGTCGATATACAGGTAGCTACAGCTTGGTGCATCGAAGCCGGTTAGAAGCTTATCCACCACAATCAGCAGCCGCATGTTGGCGGGCTGCTTGATAAATTTCTCTTTCGCCGCGTCCTCGTAAATTTCGGTTTTCGTCTTGCCCGGGCGTGCGGATACGTCTTTCAGCAGGGCCGTGTACAGGTTGTAGATGAACTGCTTTTCGGTCTCGGTGTTGGCTCCGGTATCTTCCTTCGTCACATCCTGAGCGTTCGGGTTGTAGGACGTGATGACCGCGGAGCGGCCCTTGAACATGGTCTTTTCGAATAGCTCGAAGTAGCGGCAAGCCTCATAGATGCTGGACGCTACCAGCATGGCATTGCCACGATGGCTCACCAGGCGCGGCTTGACGCCGAAATCGAAAACGATGTCCTCGACCACCCGCTCCATTCTGGACCTTGAACTGAGCACCTTCTGCATGGTGCCCCATTGGTCGCGCAAAGCGGCTTTCTGCCAGTCGTTCAGCCCCTTGGTCTTGGCGTCGAACCACTGATCGATCTTTGTCGTCGATCCTAATTCCTGTGGGATGTCCCTTGCCTCATACAGCAGGTCCAGAACCACGCCGTCCTCAACCGCCTCGCCGAATTTGTAGGTGTGGATGTAGCCCCCGAAAATTTCGTTGCTGGTGGCTTTGTCCTCTTTCAGCAGCGGCGTGCCGGTGAAGCCGATGAAGACCGCGCCGGGCAGCAATGCCTTCATGGTCTTGTGCAGCTTGCCGCTTTGGGTGCGGTGACACTCATCGACGAAGATGAACAGCTCGCCAACCGCGGGGCTCGGCTGAGCGCGAAGTTGCTCGATCATCGCGTCGAAATCATCGACGCCCTTGCGCCCGAATTTATGCACCAGGGAGCACAGCAGCCGCGGCGTGGCCTGGCCGAGCTGGGCCATCAGGTCGGCGCCGCTCTGGCACCGTGCGATCGGCTCCCCGCTGTCCCGGAACACGCGCTCAATCTGCTTGTCCAGTTCGTCACGGTCGGTGACGATCAGCACCCGCGCCTTGGGCTTATGCTCCAGGATCCACCTAGCCAGCAGCACCATGACGATGCTCTTGCCGCTGCCCTGGGTGTGCCAGATGATGCCACCGCGATAGGCAAGGGCATGTTCCTGCGCTGCCTTGATGCCAAAATACTGGTGCACCCGGGGAAGCTTCTTCACCCCGCCGTCGAACAGCACGAAGTCGCGGAACAGTTCCAGCAGGCGCGGCTTAGCGCAAAGCTTGGTCAGGTATTTGTCCAGCTTGTAGCCGGCGTTGTCGGCTTCGTCCTCCTTCCAGGCGAGGTACATCTTCTCCGGCGTGCCGATGGTGCCGTAGCGCAGGCCCTCGGTGTCGTTGCCGGCCAGCAGGAGTTGCGCGGTGCTGAAGAACCAGGCGTTGAACTCGGGCTGCTGGTTGGAGATGAGCTGACGGATGCCGTCGCCAATGCTGACGGCGCTGCGCTTGAACTCCACCACGCCAAGGGCAATGCCATTGACGAACAGCACGAGATCGGGCCGGCGTTCGAGCGGCCCCTTCAGGGTGACCTCCTCGGCAAAGGCGAAATCGTTGGCTTCGGGGTTGGCCCAGTCGATCAGCGCGACGGTTTCGGTGTTCTGGCCGGCCTCGGTCTTTACCGGCACGCCGTAGCGCAGCAGGCTGTAGACCGCCTGGTTGTTCTCGTAGAGGCTGCGAATGGGGTTGTTCGCCTCCCGCCCCAGCAGATCGAGCGCACGGCTGATTTGGGCTGTGCTGTGGCCGCGTTTGGTCAGCCAAGAGGTGAGCAGGGACTCCTCAATGGGGCTGTTGTTTGCCCGGTCCGACCAGTCACCGAGATAGCGATAGCCGAGCGTGTTTCGGAACAGGACGATAACACGGTTTTGGGTGGCGCGTTCGGGCTTGCCGATGGCGTTCATACTAGCCGCGTCCGGCCGGTGAGGAGTTCCTGCATCATGCCCTGCTTGAGCGCGGCGGTCTTGGTCCGGCGCTGTTCAAGGGCTTGGATTTCGGTATCAATATCAGTTAAGAGATTTGATATAGCTTGTTGCTCTTGAAGTGATTTTGGTAGGTAAAACTCAATGGTTTTTAGGTCTGAACTGCTGATGGCTGGAAGTGCAGTGGACGACACCAGTGCCCCAAGCGAAAACTCCTGAAACTTCGCGAGGATCAAATCAGCCGAGAAATTCTCGTCCTCCAAAACAAACGCCGCCATGTTGTTATCAAGGCAACTTGCTTGTGCAACCATTCTCTTTCGTTCAAGAAAAATGGCTGCTCCGATCTTAGCAAAGGCGATGGCGCGAGGAGGAAATACCCGAGCCCCGATTTTTCGCTGCACCGTCTGATCAATATAGTGATTTGCCCGAGTTAGGACGCTCCCGTTATCAGCGCCGCTAAAATCAGAGACTTTAAAAAACGGTAGATCACCGCTCTTATTACCTTGGCAAGACAACGGAAATCCCGAGCCACTCAGAAATTTTCCATGCTCCGAAAGTCTGATGTTATCCCACTCCCCAGAAAATCCCGGAAGGCGGCGCTTGGCCGTCAGGAGATCCTGCATCGCCCCCTGCTTGATTAGCCGCTTCTTGGCGATGAGCTGGTCCAGCGCGCCTAGTAGCGCATCAACGTCGCCCAAAGCTTCAGCGATCGCACGCTGCTCGGACTTAGGAGGCAGAATAAACTCCAGCCCCATCAAGTCACGCGTATAGATTGCGGCAACACTTGTCGTGCCAGTGGCCATTGCTCGAAGGCGTGCTATCGAACCAGAAGTGTTGAGTGCATAGTTCGCGTATTCGTTCGAGCAAACCTCATTGGTATCAAATTCCAGCCGCGTCAGGTTTGAATTATAATAAGCAACAGGGAGCTCGTCGCGCCAGATTGCCACTTTACCAACGAGACTTAGTGTGTTCCGCGTGTTGAACAATACATCACCGAAGACCAGCCGGTGCTGATATTCTGGAATTATTCCATTTGAAATAAATTCTACTTTTGATAGATCAAAATTACCACGATCGAGATTTCCCATCTTTATAAGAGGAAATGAAGAAGCTATGTTTTGATTAGAATAGTTTCCGCCAAGTCTTCCTTTTGAAACTACAGAGCGTAACGGTTTCGATTCCCAGCCCTCCGGGATCACGCCAGCGTTGGTCTGTTTGAAACCGGGGTCAAGTTTCATGCTACACCCCCATCGTCCTTAGATGGTTTTCTAACCGCGCTGCGAGAACCTCTACCGCAGCAGATAGCTTAGGCAATGGCTTGGCATAACGTTCAGCTAATTGCCGAACGCGACCAGTCAGCGACTGCGACAACCGACTCAGCTCGTCTTGCACAGCCGCTTCAATCGACGCTAGCCATTTGTCATCTACCACCAGCGCCTTGATCTCGTTCTCGGTTAGCTTAGTGTACTTCACCAGCACCTTCGCCATAAGCGCGTCTTGTGCCGCTTTAAATGTCGCGCCGGCTTCGGCCTCCTGATCGATCAGCGCTAGAAAGGTTTGCAAGGCCTGCCGCTCATCGGCCGCGTCGCGGTCGGTGCGTATCTCCTTTAGCCGCGCAGTGACGGAGGCCTTGCTGAACTTGTCCTTGTCCGTCTTCGCCTCCTCCAGCAGCCCGCCCTCGCCACCTTGCTCCTCCGCCATCTCCTCCATCTGCTGCTCCAGCGCTGCGCGCGACACCTCCAGCGCCTCGATCGCCGCCTGTTCCTTGGCAAAGTAGCGAGCGATGAGCAGGGCAGGCGGAATCAGCTCGGCTTGGTATTTGCGGCGGCCAATGGCGAAGTCTGGCCGCGCCTTGGTCTTCCTCGCCTTGTCTTCGACGATCAACTGCGGCGCCGCAGCTTCGACCCAGCCGACTTCTGCGATGCGATAGGCATCGTCCTCCATCGTCTCGGCCGCGTAGTCCATCAGGTGCTGATAGACGTCATAGGCATCCAGCAGAGGCACTTTGCGAAAAGCCTCCAGCAGGCTTTCGGACAGGGCCTCGATGAGAACCTTGGGCCGGCCATCCTTTCCGAAAGCCTTGAGCTGCACCGAAGCTGCCGTTTGCCATGCCGCGAAACGCGCGGTGACCGTCGCCTTGAAGCCGGCAAATTCAGGATGGTCGAGAATGGCAGCGTTGATGGCTTGCGGCGCCACCCGCAGGCGGAGATAGCCGGGTGGCGCCGCCACCTTAGGCGGCAGGGTGCCCTGGTCCGGCGTCATGCGTCGTGCCCTTCGAACAGCGCCTGCCGCACGGAGGGCAGAACCTGCCAGTAGCGGTCCAGGGCATCGATGTCGCGCACTGGGATTCCGCCCCGTAGATGGGCATGGATATCCTGGATATCCTCGGGCTCGCTGGTGTCGATGTAGCGCGGCAGGTTGAGATTGTAGTCGTTCCGCGCGTCGGCGATCTCGGTCACCGGCACCAGGCGGGAATAGCCGGGCAATTCCACCTGGCGGGTGAAGATATCCACGATCTTGTGGATGTCCTGCGCGCGCAGGCGGTTCTTGGGGCCGTCTTTCCGGAAGCCTTTGCTGGCATCGATCATGAAGATGCCCTTCCGCGCCGCGGCATCAGGCTTATCGAGCACCACCAGACAGGCCGGAATGCCGGTGCCGAAAAACAGGTTCGGCGGCAGGCCGATGATGCCCTTCAGGTATCCGCGCTGGATCAGCTTGCGGCGGATGGCGCCCTCCGCATTGCCCCGGAACAGCACGCCGTGCGGCAGAACGCAGACGCCTTGGCCGGACGGTTTTAAGGACCGAAGGATGTGCAGCAAATAAGCAAAATCGCCCTGCTTGGCCGGCGGCACACCATAGGCTGAAAACCGGCCATGGGCGTCGTGCTCCGGGTCAAGCCCGGTGGACCAGCGCTTGTCGGAAAAGGGCGGATTGGCAACGACATAATCGAAGGTTTTCAGCGCCGCGCCTTCGGTGAATTTCGGATCGGACAGGGTATTGCCCTGCTCGATTTCCGCCGTGGCGTAGTCGTGCAGGATCATGTTCATGCGGGCGAGGTTGGCGGTAGAGCTGTCTTTCTCCTGCCCGTAGAGCGTCACCCGCAGGTCGGTGCCTTGCGCCGCCTCATCCGCTACCTTCAGTAACAGCGATCCGGACCCGCAGGTCGGGTCATACACCGTGGTGTTGGCGGTCGCCTTGGCGCGGCGAATGCCGAGAATCTGCGCGATGACCCGGCTGACCTCGGCGGGAGTGTAGAACTGCCCCTTGCTCTTGCCGCTTTCGGTGGCGAAGTGCCGCATGAGATATTCGTAGGCATCGCCGAGCAAGTCGTCGCCGTCGGCCCTATTGCGGGAGAAATCGAGCGAAGGGTTCTCAAAGATGCCGATCAGATTGGTGAGGCGCTCCACCATCTCCTTGCCGGTGCCGAGCTTCGTGGGGTCGTTAAAGTCCGGCATGTCCGCGAGGTTGTTCGCCAAGGCGAGCGGCCCAAGTATCTTCTTGTTGATCTGGTCGCCGATATCCGATTTTCCCTTCAGCGCGACCATGTCGGCGAAGCTGGCGCCTTCCGGAACGGTGATGGCGGCAAAGGGCTGCCCAGCGAAGCGGTCGCTGACATATTTCACGAACAGCAGAACCAGGACGTAATCCTTGTATTGGCTGGCATCCATGCCGCCGCGCAACTCGTCGCAGCTCTGCCAAAGGGACGAGTAGAGTTCGGATTTCTTCAGTGCCACGCTTGCTTAGCCTCGTATTGCAGTGATATTTGCTTGATCTGCGGCTGAGTTACTCAGCTCGTGTCCACGGATTGACCACGTCTATTCCGCAATCTTCAAAATCGGCCACGTTGCGCGTTGCCAGAGCTGCGCCGCGCGATCGCGCTATGGCGGCAATCTGCGCATCGGCCTGGGCGATGGGGCGGCCGGCTTGGCGGCGGTTAGACGCGATCTCCGCAAAGGCCACAGCGGCCGCGCTATCAAACGGGAGGATGCGGCCGGTAAAATCCTGGCGAAGCATGTCCTCGATCACCGCGGTTAGGGCAGACCGCCGCTTGCCGGCCGGCAACAAGGCCACGCCGTAGCGCAACTCCGCTTCGGTGATGGCGGAGATGAACACGCTAGCGTCGGATTGGTCATCTAGCCATGTTTCCACGCCTTTTTCCGGCGTAGAACGCATCAGCTCGGACAGGATGTTGGTATCGAGCAGGATCATTCGTCGAAGGATGGCGGCGCGCGCATCGGCTCGCGGGCGACAACCGGCAACTCGACACCACCTAGCGGCACGAACCTGGCGCGAATGGAAGCGGCGAGGCTGCCCTTGCGCGTCGGCTCGCGGTTCAGGGCTGATCGAAGAATGTCGCGGGCCTCGTCCTCCATCGAGCGGCCATGAACCGCCGCCTGGATGCGGAGGCGAGATTTTAGCGCGTCATCGAGGTTTCGGATCGTGATGCTCGCCACGGCCAGGTTCTGTCAGCAATGATTGCAGGTTATGCATTGCTGACCGGTATCGATGCAAGCCCTGTGGCGCGAGGCTGTGGTCAAGTGCCCAACCACAAGCAAGCCAACAACGCCCATGATCTACGGACACTGTGCGGACATTTTCGGACACGGATTTCGCGGCCAAATGGCATCTTCTGAAAAGTCTAGACATAATAAGGGGGTAGTGGTGCCGGCAGGGAGAGTCGAACTCCCGACCTACTGATTACGAATCAGTTGCTCTACCCCTGAGCTACGCCGGCGCGCGGTGGGTTCTACAGGAGGAGACCTGGCGGGGCAACGGGGTGTATCCCTCGAGGCGCAGGGACCCAACGCCCCTTCAGGGTGCAGGGGCAGCGCCGCCCGACCCAGCCCCGCCCCTCACGCCGCCGGGCTGACCAGCGCCTGGGCCGCCCGCGGCGCCGGCTTCCTGATAGCGGACAGCAACGCCCGGACCTCCGCGCGCGCGGCGATGTGGCTCATGCCGAGCTGGATCTGCAGGCCCGCCTCGCGCACGTCCATCAGCGTCAGTCCCTGCAGATAGAGCTCGCGGTAGATAACGCGCTCGCCGAACCCTTTCACGGTGCGGAAGCCTATCCGCTTGGCCAGGGTCTCCAGCGTGGTGCCCACGTCGCGCTTGTTGCGCATCTCCGTACTGCCCATGCGGTTGCGCATGACGATCCAGTCGATGCGGGTGCGGTCGCGGGCGAAGCGGCGTTTGCGGGCTTCCCAGACCATCTCGCTATAGGTGCTGGGGCTGATCACCGCGTGATTGTCGGGATCCACCCGGGCCAGCATGGCGAAATCGACGAAGCTGTCATTGATCGGCGTGATCAGCGTATCCGCGCTGGCATGGGCCAGGCGGGCAAGGTTGGTGTCCGCACCGGGGCAGTCGATGACGATCACCTCGCACCCGGCCGACAGCGCGGCAATCGCCGCCTCGAGCTGGCTGCGTTCCTCGGCCTCCGCGTCGGCACGGCTGTCTAGCTCGCTGCGGTACACGCTGGCAGATTGCGGGATCGGAAGCTCCACGCCGTGCCGCTGGGCGTAGGCCTGGCGCGAGGCGAGATAGCCGGAGAGCGTGCCCTGGCGGGCGTCGAGGTCGATGGCGCCCACCTGGTAGCCGTCGCGCAGAAGCCCCACCACCAGGTGCATGGCGGTGGTGGATTTCCCGGAGCCGCCCTTCTCGTTGCCCAGGACGATGAGGTGGGCGCGGTGGGCGATGGAGATGGTGGACACGTTCATGACCTCGCGACGGCGGAGCGCTGGGGCGAGTGATGCCGCGTATCGGGCGAGTCCGTCAAAGAGTGCTCAGCAGAGCATCGCTTTCACCGTCGATGTCAGGGCGCCCAGGGCAAAGGGCTTGGTAAGCACCTGCATGTCCGGCTCCAACTCTCCGCTAATCCAGCCGAGGTTTTCGATGAACCCGGTGATCAACAATATCTTCAGCTGCGGACGCTGAAGTCTGGCGGCGTCGGCAAGCTGGCGGCCGTTCATCCCGCCGGGCAGGCCCACGTCACTGATGAGCAGATCGACGTCCCTCTCGGATTGCAGGACGCGCAGTCCTTCGGATCCGTCGGCCGCCTCGATCACCTCGTATCCCAGGTCACGCAAGACGTCTGCCGCCAGAACGTGCACGGCCGGTTCGTCGTCCACCACAACCACCCTGCCCTCCGCGCCGTCTGCAGCGCGCGCCACGGTATCCGGCATCCGCCGCTTCAACCGCCTCGCACCGGCCTGGCGCGGTAGATACAGATGAACGGTGGTGCCTCGCCCGGGACCGCTTTCGATCCGGGTGTGACCGTTCGATTGCCTGGCAAAACCATACACCATAGACAGCCCCAACCCGGTGCCTTGTCCCGGTGGTTTCGTCGTGAAGAACGGCTCGAACACGTGCTCCATCACCTCGGACACCATGCCGCCACCTGTATCGGTCACCGACACCCGGACATATTCCCCGGGTTTGGTCTCGTGCAGTTTGGCCTCCGCCTCGCCCAGCACCGCATTGCCGGCATGGATAGTCAAACATCCGCCCCCCGGCATCGCGTCGCGCGTATTGATTGCCAGATTGAAAATGCCGGGCGTTTGGCGGCTAGCCTAGGCCACACCGCTGCCTCGACGGGCCCCAACGATCGGCTCCGGCCACGTCGCCGGCGCGCTAACCGGCTGGCAATCGCTCAATTTGTAGCCTGCTCCCGGCCTCGAGGCGACAGTCGGGCAGCAGGATAAATCCTCGGCCGCCGCGAAAGACCGTAGGCATGCTGCGGCTGGCCCTCCGGGTTCTGCGGCAGAATGACTTCAGCAGGGCACTCAGGCACGGCGCCGCGCTGCTGCCTCGGGCGGTGGCACCGGCTTGCCTTGCCGACCCCCCGGCGCGCGCCCATTGTGTCTCTTCGCGTTGCAACACTCTGGCAGGAAGGGCGTTACGCTGCCTCAATGACGTTCCATTGTGACGATGCCCCGCTTGCCCGGGAGGATATCTCCGAGGCGATCCTGCGGGAATGTCCGGATTGCGGGCTGTTCCAGACGGTGGCGCCGCTGGGTGAAGGCGACGTGGCGCATTGCCGCCGCTGCGGGGCGAACCTGCGCAAGGCGCACCGTGACAGCCTGAACCGGGCCTTGTGGTGCTACATCAGCGCCTTCGTGCTGCTGGTGCTGGCGGTCCAACTGCCGTTCCTGGATCTGCGCAGCGTCGGGCGCACCTACGAGGCAACCATCTTCACCGGCCCGGCCCAGCTGGAGAACCACAACATGTGGGAGATCAGCGTGGTGGTGCTGACCACGCTGGTGGCGGTGCCGTTCGTGCAGCTTCTGCTGATCCTGACGGTGCTGCTGGGATTGCGCACGCCGCACCCGCCACGCTTTCTGCCGCGCCTGTTCTCCTGGGTGGCCAGCCTGCGGCCTTGGTCGATGGTGGAGGTGTTCCTGCTCGGCTCGTTCGTCGCCTACACGCGGCTGCAGGCGATCGCCACGGTGGAGGTGGGCCCCGCGCTGTACGCGCTGGGCGGCGTGATGCTGTGCATGGTCGCCGCCGATGTGGAACTGGACCATGAGGACGTGTGGGAAGCCTTCGAGTCGCACGGGATGACGGCGCACCTGCCGCCGCAGCCGCAATACGGCTATATCGGCTGCGATTGTTGCCATCTCGTGGTGCAGGCGCGCGAGAGGAGCCGCTGTCCGCGCTGCCGCAGCCGCCTGCTGCGCCGCAAGCCCTACAGCCTGAACCGGTGCTGGGCGATGGCGGGCGCGGCCGTGTGCCTGTATCTGCCCGCCAACATCTATCCCATCCTGACCCTGATCCGGTTCGGCCGGGGCGAGCCCAGCACGATCATCGGCGGGGTGATCGAGCTCGCGCAGGCGCAGATGTGGCCGCTCGCGCTGCTCGTGCTGATGGCGAGCATAGTGGTGCCGTTGTTCAAGCTGGTGGCGCTGTTCACGATGCTGATCATGACGGGCGATGGCAGTGTCACGCGGCTGCGGGACAGGACACGGCTGTACCGGTTCGTGGACAATATCGGGCGGTGGTCGATGATCGACGTGTTCATGCTGACGATCCTGGTGGCGCTGGTGCGGCTGGGCTTCATCGCGACCGTTCTGCCCGGCATCGGCGCCATCGCCTTCGCCGCCGTCGTGGTGCTGACCATGTTCGCGGCGGCGAGCTTCGATCCGCGACTGATGTGGGACGCGGCGGCCGCTGCCGGGCATGACCTGGAGGCGGAAGATTTGGAGACGCATCACGAGCCGGCCAAGACAGTAGCAGCGGTGGCCGCGTGAGCGGTTCGGCGCCGAAGGTTCCCGATGCTGTATTGCGGCGGCGGCGGCGGTTCTCGCTGATCTGGCTGATCCCGATCGTGGCGGGTGTGATCGCCGTCTACCTGGTGATCACCACGCTGGCAGACCGCGGGCCGTTGATCACCATCAGCTTCAAGACGGGCAGCGGGATCAGCGCGCAGCAGACCCAGGTGACGCACAAGGCGGTGGCGCTGGGGATGGTGGAGGACGTCCAGCTCACCAACGACCTGAAGGGCGTCAAGGTGCATGTCCGGATGAACCGGGAAGGCTCCAAGATACTGACCGACCATGCGCGGTTCTGGGTGGTCAAGCCGCGGCTGTCCTCGGGCGACCTGTCCGGGCTGGAGACGCTTGTGTCCGGCGCGTATATCGAGGTCGATCCCGGGCTGCCGGGCGGAAATCCCGAGCGCGATTTCGTCGGGTTGGAAGAGCCACCCGGCATGCGCTCGGACGAGCCGGGGACGAGCTACACCCTGCGTGCGGCGCGGCTGGGATCGCTGGGGCCGGGCGCGCCGGTCTTCTACCGTGACGTGACCGTGGGCGAGGTGCTGAGCTACGACCTGGGAGACGGGCTCGGGCCGGTGACGATCAACATCTTCGTGCGCCGACCGTTCGACAAGTTCGTCCACCAGGACACGCATTTCTGGAATGCATCGGGATTGTCCGTCAGCCTGGGCGGCGCCGGCGTGCATGTGGAGCTGGAGAGCCTGCAGGCGCTGCTGTCCGGCGGGGTGGCGTTCGAGACGCCGCACCAGATAGGATCCGTCACCAGCAAGTCGCCGGCGGCAGCGGCGAACACCCGGTTCGTGCTGTTCGACGACAAGGGGCAGGCGGATGCAGCCGGCTTCGTGCAGAAAATCCCGTTCGTGACGTATTTCACCTCGTCGGTGGGCGGCCTTGCGAAGGGCTCGCCGGTGGACGTGTTCGGCATCCAGGTCGGCACGGTGAATGACGTGAAGCTGATGCTGGACCAGGAGCACGGCCGGATGCGTGCGCGGGTGACCTATGACCTGCAGCCGGAGCGGGTGTTTGCCGAAGACCCGGCCATACGCGAAGCCGATCCGGAGCGCGTGACGGGGGCGCTGGTCGGCCAGGGGATGCGGGCGGTGCTGGAGAGCAGCAGCTTCATCACCGGACAGAAACAGATTTCATTGCAATACGTGCCCGGCGCCGCGCCGGCGCAGGTGGGCCACGAAGGCGACGCGCTGGTGATGCCGAGCCAGGGCGGCGGCGTGGACAACATCATGGCCAGCCTGAGCGACATCGCCACCAAGCTGGACAAGATTCCCTTCGAGGATATCGGCAAGAACCTGGATGCGACGCTGGCCTCGGCGAACCGGGTGATAAGCGGACCGGAAGTGCGCGGCGCGCTGACGCATCTCAGCGACACGCTGGCCGACGTGCAGCATCTGGTAAGGCGGACGGACCAGGGGCTGGGGCCGGTGCTGCAACGCCTGCCCAAGATAAGCGAACAACTGCAGCAGGCGGTGGAGCGGGCGAATGCGGCGCTGGGCGAAGGCGGCTATGGCGGCAATTCGGATTTCCAGCGCAGCGTCAGCCGCGTGCTGGATCAGGTGAACGACGCGGCGCGCAGCCTTCGCCTGCTGGCCGATTTCCTGGACAGACATCCGGAGGCCCTGCTGCAAGGGCGGTCCGGCAAGGCGGGTGAGAGATGAGGAAGGCGCTGGGGTTTGGCCTGCTGCTCGGCATGGCTTCGTGCAGCTCGCCCGACCCTACCTACTACACGATAAACCCGGTGCCCGGCACGGCGCTGCCCGGACCGTCCCTGAGCGTGGAGGTGAGGCGGCCCGGACTGGCAGGATATCTCGACCGTTCAGACATCGTCCTGAAATCGGCATCCTACAAACTAGCGGTGAACAGCCAGTTGCGCTGGGCCGAGCCGCTGGGGGACATGATAGGGCGGGTGCTGTCGGAAGACCTGTCGCAACGCCTGCCCGGCAGCAGCGTGTTCTCGGAATCGGGCGCAATCTCGGCGCAGCCTGGCGTGCGGGTGGAAGTGGACGTGCTGCGGTTTGACGCGGATGCCTCGGGTGCCGTGGTCCTGCAGGCGGAGGTGGCGGTGGAGCGCGGCACGACGCATCAGCCGCTGGCAACACGCCATGTGGCGCTGACCGCCCAGCCCAGCGGGCCGGGGGCCACCGAGCTGGCGGCCAGCCTGAGCGGATTGCTGGGCGGGCTGGCGGATCAGGTGGCGGGCGATATCCGGAACGCGGGTGTGGGGTCGGGCGCTGTTGCGGACCTGCGTTGACGGGTTTCGCGTCTGGTGGGAGGAGCAAGCAAGGTCTTCTTTTTCGAGAAAAAGAAGCAAAAAGCTTTGGGCCGCTGTCGCCGTTCGCTGACGCGGGCGCTGTTTCCTTTGGACACGCCGAGGATCGAGACTGATTTGCCTCGTCCGAACAGTGCGCACGGCTCAACGGTCCGCGACAGCGGCCAAAAGCTTTTTGCTTCTTTTTCTCGAAAAAGAAGGCCTTCTTTCGCCCTTTACCGCGCCCCGACAACCGCCTCCACCGAAGCCGCAATCCGGAACAGCCGAGCGTCGGACATCGCCGTTGCGGCCAGGGTAAGCCCTGCCGGCGGCGCGCCCGCCTCGTGGCAAGGCAGGCTGATCGCACAGCCATCGACGAAGTTTATCTGTGACGGCAACCGCAATATCGCATTGTTCAACCGGATATAGTCCGCGTCGCCGTCGAAGGCGGTGATCGCCGGGGGCGCGATCGGCACGGTCGGCATCACCATCGCGTCGAACGGGGCCATGTCGTCGGCAAAGGCGGCAATGATGCGGGCGCGAGCTTGCACGAGGGCCACGTAATCGGCGGCCGCCATCTTGGCTCCGGGAAGAATGCGGCTCGCGACGCGCGGGTCGTAGCGCGCCGCGTGCTCCGCAAGCAGCGTGCGGTGCCAGGCATAGGATTCGACCACGGCAAAGCCGCCGCGCGCATGGGCCGCGACCAGCATGTCCAGGCTGGGCAGCGTCTTGTGCACGATGACAATTCCTGCGCGGTCCAGCCGTTGCAGGGCGCGATCGATGGCGCGTTCGGTTGGGGCGTCCAGTAGGTCGGGGTCGATGTTTGCCGGATAGACCAGGCGCAGGCCGGCGGGCGAGGTGGCGCCGAGGGTTGGCGGCGCCACGCCGGCCAGTATGGCGTCCACGATGGCGCAGGTCTCCACCGAGCGTGCGAGCGGGCCTACCGAGTCCAGGGAGGGGGAGAGCGGGGTCACTCCTGCGAGCGGCACGCGGCGCGCGGTCGGCTTGTAGCCGACCACGCCGCAGAACGCCGCCGGGATGCGGCAGGAGCCGCCGGTATCCGTGCCGATTGCCGCCACCGCCATGCCGTCCGAGACCGAAACGGCGGCGCCGGACGAGCTGCCCCCGGGCACCCGCCCTGCCCCGTCCGCCATGCGGCCGAACGGCGCGCGCGGCGTGCCGTAATGCGGGTTGATGCCGACGCCGCTGAAGGCGAACTCCGTCATGTTGGTGCGCCCGACCGGCACCAGGCCCGCGGCCAGCAGGCGCTGCACCGCCGGCGCGTGGGCCTGGGCTGGCGCCGCACCGGCCAGCACCACGGAGCCGGCCGGCGTGGGCTCGCCGGCCACGTCCAGCAGATCTTTCAGGCTGATCGGCAGGCCCGCGAACGGCCCGGGCGCACGTCCGGCCCGGCGCAGAGCGTCCATCGCGTCCGCGCTGGCGCGCGCCTGCGCGGCGTAGATCCTGGTGAAGGTGCGCGCACCTTCGCCGTCCGGCGCCTGTATGGCCGCCAGCGACTCCTCTATCAGGGCGCGGCTGGTTGTCTTGCCCGTCTCCAGGGCTATCCGTGCAGCTTGCAGGTCACTGTTCCTTCTTGGCCAAGCCTGCCGATCCAAGGACGGCGGACCGGCTCGGCTTTAACGCGCCGCCTGCCGAACCACCACCTCTGCCGCATCGGCCGGCCCGTCCTCCCAGCTCAGGATTCGGTATTTCCAGGCCGGACCGCTGAGGGTTCCGTCCAGCCGGAACAACATGCGCCGGATAAAGGCGGCGCCGTTGGCTCCGCTCACGCGCGCTTCCAGGCTGAGGACCACCGGCCCGCGCGGATCGGCCGGATCGACGGCCAGGCCCGAGTCACGCTTGGCGCGCGCGATTGCCGCCAGCACGACCGGACTGGCGTAGGCGGCCCAGGGCCCCTGCTCCAGCGCCAGGGTCAGGTAGGGCAGGCTTGCGGCGTAGAGCGCAGGGGTCATGCCGATCACCAGTTTCAACTCGTCCAGCCGCTGAAACTCCTGGCCGGCCGGACCCCAGGCGCGCCCGTCCGAGCGGTAGCTGGCCATCAGCGGGGTATCCGTATCGGAGCCGGCCGGCTGCTGGGACCGCCAGTCCGCAATCCCGTTGGCAGCCAGTTGGGCCGTGCTCCGATCCGCCCCCACTACCGAGAACAAGGCGGCCAGCAAAGCCACCGGCGACTGGTTGATGTCCAGCTTGCCGCGGTCCTCCGTCACCGTCACGCGCACCGGTCCGGCGGGCTCGTTTATCACCGCCGTCATCGCGCCCGGCGGCCAGTAATCCCCGCCGCCATCCAGCATGTGCCAGATCGTCTCGTAGGCCGCGGCGTCTGCCGCCGCCTGCAACTGCGCGCCGCCGCGCAGGGCGTTCGCAAGCTTCGTCTCCGCACGGCCGGCGCCGGTCACCTGGGACGCCAGAAGGGAGAGCAGCGCCATGCTCCACAACACGATAAGCAGGGCGAAGCCATCGTCCTGCGTGCGTTGACGCGGAAGCGGCAGATGCGCGAGCAGCAAAAGTTTTTTGGTCCTTTTTTTCATAAAAGGACTGCTTGCTTCCTTGCGTCCCGCCGCAACCGGCCACCTGCTTTCAAAAACTGCCATTGGTATCCAGCAAAGTCGGTATTTGCATGTCCGGCCAGCGGTGCTTGCCGGCAGGCAGCACGAAATGCAGTTGCACCACCGCGGGCAACGGCCCGTCCGTCCAGGTCTTGGACCATTTGCCACCTTCGCTAGCGCCGGCGTGATACGCCAGGTCGATGCGCTCCACACCTTCGGCCAGCACGATTTCCTGCAGGCGCGGCGGCGGCCCAAGGGCTACCGCGTTCGGGTGCGGCGTCCAGCGCAATACCAGACGGTGACTGTCATCCACGCCGATCGCCACCTGCGCGTGGCGCGTCGTGGCGGTTTGCGGCTCGTCCGGCAGCAGGGTCATCAGCGTCACCCTGTGCTCCTCGCCAGCAAACGGCTTGTCGTCCGTGGATGCGGGCGGCGAGGCCTGCTCGATCAGCCGGCGCAGCACGCGGTCCATGCGCTCCAACTGCGCCGCGTTGCCGGCCAGGCGGTCCTCCACCCCGCGGGCCGCCATGCCGAAACGCAGGGATTGCGCCAGGCCGACGAGCACGAACCCGAAAATGGCAAGCGCGATGATGACTTCGATCAAGGTGAAGCCAGGCGGCGACGCGCGCAGTCCTGATCGCCACGACGGCTGCGTCAGACGGGTTCGCAGCCGGCAGTTTTCGCTTCTCCCGTTCAAAAACCGTGGTCTTTCTTTTCGTGTCTCATGCGCCGCCTGCTGCCCGCACATCGAAACGGCGCGTCGCCAGCACCACTTGCCGCGTGCGCCCGCCCGCCTTCCAGCTCTCCGCCACCACGATGTCGTACAGCACCGCGCGGCTCGGCTTCACGTCGTTCGCACGGTCCTGGTCGCTCAACACGAGTTGGCGGGAAGCGGTCTCTCTCACCCGCAAATGCCAGGTGAAGCTATCACCGTCCGCGCCGCTTGTCTCCTGCGCGGCGATCGCGCTGCCGCGGCCGATCGCGGCCATGTGGGATTTCGCCAGCGAGATCGCCTCGTCGTATTTCGCCGCAACGGCCGTGGCATCCAGTCCGGATACGGTGCCGTTGAACAGCGCGCCCATCGCCAGTGCGGCGATGACAAAGGCGATAAGCACTTCGAGCAGGGTGAACCCGAGGTCAGTGCGCATCGGCCACCGTGACCTTGCCTGTCAGCCACTCCACGGTGATGCCGATGCGGCGGCGGCCGATGCCCAGCAGAACCTGCCCGCCGGTGGCGCTGCCATCGGCGGAGAAGCGAATGATGCGCGCGTCACCACGGCCTGCCAGCGCCGGCGGCAGCACGGCCACCGCCAGGTCCGGCGCCAGGGTCTGCACGGGCGAGGCGTCCGCGGCGAAGGCGTGGCGCAGCGGGTCGAACACCACGGAGACGTCGTGGTCCGTGGCGATCGCCTGGGCGCGGGCGGCCCGCAAGCTCTGCGCGATCGCCGCGGCGGCGCCGCGCGTCTCCAGGCCACGGCTACGGACGGAGAAACGGCCGACGACCAGGCCGATCGTGACGCCCAGGATCGCGAGGACAACCAGTATTTCGATGAGCGTGAAGCCTTCCTGGCGGCGCATGGGGGAAGATCAGCGCGGGGGAAGGAGGAAGGCAAGGCCTTCTTTTTTGAAGAAAAGAAGCAAAAGTTTCCCTCCCTGTCGGCGACTCTCCGGTGAGCCGCCGACAGGGACCAGAAGTCTTTTGCTTCCTTTCTTCAGAAAAGAAGGCCTTGCTTCCCTTACTCCGCCGCCACCCGCCGCGCCTGCTCGCTATGCTCCCGGTACTCCACCTGCCACGCGCTAGGCCCGTTGGACGGGCTGACCTGCACCGCAGTCACCTTGTACTCCGGGCAGTTCGTCGCCCAGTCCGAATGGTCCGTGGTGATGACGTTGGCCTGCGTCATCGGGTGGTGGAAGGTGGTGTAGACCACGCCCGGCGCCACGCGGTCGGTGATGCGGGCGCGCAGGCTAGTCTCGCCGGCGCGGCTGGCCAGACGCACCCAGTCGCCTTCGCGCACGCCGCGCAGCTCGGCATCGTGCGGGTGTATCTCCAGCAGGTCCTCCTCGTGCCAGCGGCTGTTTTCCGTGCGGCGAGTCTGCGCGCCCACGTTGTACTGGCTGAGGATGCGCCCGGTGGTGAGCAGCAGCGGGAACCGCGGGCCGGTGCGCTCCTCCGTGGGGATATATTCGGTGATCATGAAGCGGCCGAGGCCGCGCACGAAGCCGCCTATATGCATCACCGGGGTGCCTTCCGGCATGATGTCGCTGCACGGCCACTGGACGGAGCCCAACTCGTCCAGCTTCGCATAGGACACGCCGGAGAAGGTGGGCGTGGTGCGAGCCACCTCGTCCATGATCTCGGACGGATGGGAATAGGTGCCGATGTTGACGCCGAGCGCGTCGGCCAGCCGCAGGGTGACTTCCCAGTCGGCCAGGCCGGGCTTGGGCGCGATCACCCGGCGGACGCGGTTGATGCGGCGCTCCGCGTTGGTGAAGGTGCCGTCCTTTTCCAGGAACGTGGTCCCGGGCAGGAACACGTGGGCGTAGTTGGCGGTCTCGTTGAGGAACAGGTCCTGCACGATGACGCATTCCATAGCGGACAGGCCGGCGATAACGTGGCGGGAGTCGGGGTCGGACTGCGCGATGTCCTCGCCCTGGATGTAGATGGCCTTGAACGTGCCATCCACCGCGGCATCCAGCATGTTGTTGATGCGCAGGCCCGGCTCTGGGTCGAGGCGCACGCCCCATTCCTTGGCGAAGATGTCGCGCGCCACAGGGCCGGCCACGTGGCGGTAGCCGGGCAGCTCGTGCGGGAAGCTGCCCATGTCACAGGCGCCCTGCACGTTGTTCTGGCCGCGCAGCGGGTTCACGCCCACGCCGGGCCGGCCGATATTGCCGGTGGCCATGGCCAGGTTGGCGATCGCCATCACCGTCGTCGTGCCCTGGCTGTGCTCGGTGACGCCCAGGCCGTAGAAGATCGCGGCGTTGCCGCCCTTGGCATACAGGCGCGCGGCCTCGCGTATCAGCTCGGCCGGCACGCCGGAGATCTTCTCCACCGCCTCCGGGCTGTTCTGCGGCTCGAGGACGAACTCCGCCCAGCCCTGAAATTCGGCCATGTCGCAGCGCTCGCGCACGAACGCCTCGTCCACCAGGCCTTCGGCCACGATCACATGGCCGATTGCGGTGACCACGGCCACGTTGGTGCCCGGCTGCAGCTTCAGGTGCAGGGCGGCGGAGACGTGCGGGCTGCGCACTAGGTCGATGCGGCGCGGATCGATCACGATGAGCTTGGCGCCCTCACGCAAGCGGCGCTTCATGCGGGACGCGAACACCGGGTGGCCATCGGTCGGGTTTGCGCCGATCACCAGCATCACGTCGGTCTGCTCGATGCTGTCGAAATCCTGCGTGCCGGCGGACGTGCCGTAGGTCTGCGACAGGCCGAACCCGGTGGGCGAGTGGCAGACCCGCGCGCAGGTATCGACGTTGTTATTGCCGAAGCCGGCGCGCACCAGCTTCTGCACCAGGTAGGATTCCTCGTTGGTGCAGCGGCTGCTGGTGATGCCGCCCACCGAGCCGGTGCCGTATTGCTTCTGGATGCGGTGTATCTCAGACGCCGCGTGGGTCAGCGCCTCGTCCCAGCTCACTTCGCGCCACGGATCGGTGATGCGCGCGCGTATCATCGGCTTGGTCATGCGCTCGCGATGCGTGGCGTAGCCCCAGGCGAAGCGGCCCTTGACGCAGCTATGGCCGTGATTGGCCTTGCCGTCCTTGTAAGGGACCATGCGCACCAGCTCCGGGCCGCGCATCTCCGCCTTGAACTGGCAGCCGACGCCGCAATACGCGCAGGTGGTGATCACCGAGTGCTCCGGCGTGCCGATCTCGACGACCTTTTTCTCGATCAGCGTGGCGGTCGGGCAAGCCTGCACGCAGGCGCCGCAGGACACGCACTCGCTGGTCATGAAACTCTGGTTCTGGCTGGCGGCGATGCGCGAATCGAAGCCGCGGCCGTCCACCGTCAGCGCGAAGGTGCCCTGCACTTCCTCACAGGCACGCACGCAGCGGCTGCACACGATGCATTTGGACGGGTCGTAGTCGAAATACGGGTTGGACTGGTCCTTCGCCTGCTTGAGGTGGTTGGCCCCCTCATAGCCGTAGCGCACGTCGCGCAGGCCCACTTCGCCGGCGGTGTCCTGCAGCTCGCAATCGCCGTTGGCGCCGCAGGTCAGGCAGTCCAGCGGATGGTCGGAGATGTAGAGCTCCATCACGCCGCGGCGGAGTTTCCGCAGTCGCTCGTTGCCGGTGACCACACTCATGCCTGGCGAGACCAGCGTGGTGCAGGAGGCCGGCGTGCCGGCGCGGCCCTCGATCTCCACCAGGCACAGGCGGCAGGAGCCGAAGGCGTTCAGCATGTCGGACGCGCACAGCTTGGGTATCTTGACGCCGATCTGCGCGGCGGCGCGCATCACGGACGTGCCTTCCGGCACGGTCACGTCGAATCCGTCGATCTTAAGAGATACCTGATTGGCCGACTTGCTGGCGGGCGTGCCGAAGTCGTCTTCGTGGATCAGCGCCATCTGCGTGCTCCTATTCCGCTGCCATTGGCAGACGCGGCCTGAAATCTTCCGGGAAATGACGCACCGCGCTCATCACCGGATATGGCGTGAACCCACCCAACGCGCAGAGCGAGCCAAATTTCATCGTGTCGCACAGGTCTTCCAGCAAACCCAGCCGGCCGCTCTGGCCCGCGATGATCTGATCCAGCACCTCCACGCCGCGGGTGGAGCCGATGCGGCAGGGCGTGCACTTGCCGCAGGATTCGGTGGCGCAGAATTCCATGGCGAAGCGCGCCATGCGGGCCATGTCCACCGTGTCGTCGAACACGGTCACTCCGCCGTGGCCGATCAGGCCGTCGCGCGCGGTGAAGGCCTCGTAATCGAACGGCGTGTCGAACAAAGCGGGCGGGAAATACGCGCCGAGCGGGCCGCCCACCTGCACCGCACGCACGGGGCGTCCAGTGGCGGTGCCGCCGCCCACATCCATCACCAGCTCGCCCAGCGTGATGCCGAACGGCACCTCGAACAGGCCGCCGCGGGCGATGTTGCCGGCGAGCTGCACCGGCATCGTGCCGCGCGAGCGGCCCATGCCGAGCGCCTGGTAGGCCGCCGCCCCGCCCGGCCGCAGAATGTCCGGCACGGCGGCCAGCGAGAGCACGTTGTTGACGACGGTGGGACAGCCGAACAGGCCCTGTATCGCCGGCAGCGGCGGCTTGGCGCGTACCTGACCGCGCTTGCCCTCCAGACTGTCCAGCAAGGACGTCTCCTCGCCGCACACATAGGCGCCGGCGCCCACGCGCACCTCCAGTTCGAAGGCATGCGCGCTGCCCAGCACGTAGGGGCCGAGCAGGCCCTCGCGACGCGCCACCGCTACCGCCCGGTTCATCACCGCAATCGCGTGCGGGTACTCCGAGCGCAGGTAGACGTAACCGCGCGTGGCCCCCACCGCGACGCCGGCGATGACCATGCCCTCGATCAGCAGGAAGGGGTCGCCCTCCATGACCATGCGGTCAGCGAAGGTGCCGCTATCGCCCTCGTCCGCGTTGCAGACGATGTATTTCTGTGCGGCCGGCGCCTGCATGACGGTGCGCCACTTGATGCCTGTCGGGAACCCGGCGCCGCCGCGGCCGCGCAGGCCAGAATCGGCCAGGTCCTGGATGATCGCCGGGCCGCCGATGTCCAGCGCGCGGCGCAGCCCGGACAGGCCGCCCAGCGCCTCGTATTCGGGAAGGCTGACAGGGTCCGTGATGCCGCAGCGGGCGAAGGTCACACGCGTCTGGCGCGCCAGGAAAGGATGCTCCTCCGGGCGGCCGATGCGCTTGGGATGCGCGCCGCCCGTGGCAAAGCCGGCGGCCAGCAGGCCCGGCACGTCGCCAGCCTCGACCGGGCCGTAGCCGATCCGGCCCTCCGGCGTCTCCACTTCCACCAGCGGCTCCAGCCAGGCCATGCCGCGTGAGCCGTTGCGCACGATGGTGGCCTCCGGCAAGGCGGACTGCAGGGATGCGGCCACCTCGTCGGCGCCTACGGAGGCTGCCAGCGCGTCGCCGGGCACGAAGATCTTCATCGTGCGGCCTCCAGGATCGCGTCCAGACGGGTCTCGTCCAGGCGGGCCACCGTCCGCTCGTTCACCGTGCCGCAAGGGGCGGCGGCGCACAGGCCCAGGCAGAACACCGGCTCCAGCGTCACCGCGCCGTCCGGCGTCGTCTCGTGCCAGGTGATTCCCAGCGCGGCCGCCGCATGGGCCGCCACACGCTCCGCCCCGCGCGCCTGGCAGGCCTCGGCGCGGCACAGGCGCAGCACCGTGCGGCCGGCGGGCTCGCGTCGGAAATCATGGTAGAAGCTGACCAGCCCATGCACTTCGGCGCGCGACAGGTTCAGCGCGCTGGCCACCACGGGAACCGCCGCATCAGGAACGTAGCCATAGGCAGCCTGTATCGCATGAAGCATCGGCATCGCCGGACCCTCCAGCGAGTGATACGGCGCGATGATTTCGGAAACGCGTTCGGCAGTGGCCGTGTTCATCGACCCTATCTCAGGCGCGGAGCGCGTTTTGGCAAGCGCGCCCTGGTTATGTTGCGATAGAACACCTCTATCGTCCGGCGACCTTGAAGCCCGATCCGCAACAAACACTCAACACCGCAGCGGCAACGCTCACCCAGCTTCTGGCGTGCTTCGACCCTCGGTCCCGCCGGCATCCACGACCGTGATGGGCCTGCTCTGGCATGACCAGGAAGGCTTGGGGCACACCGGACAAGCGGACGACGGCAGGCAGCCGGTCCGGCTCAGACAAAGGCGGCCTGTCGCCGCCTCGCCTGGCTGACCAGAGCCTCGGTGAGCGGCAGGAGGGGATCGCGCGCGGGATAGATCAGGCCGATCACCGGCGGCGGCTGATCCTCCTCGATCGGAATGGAGCGGACCGGCGGCGACACCCCCCAGAGGTCCGCGATCATCGCCGGCATGACGCTGGACCAGAACCCGGTCTGCACATGCGTCATCAGCACGATCATCGAGTTGCTCTCCAGCACGGGCGCCGGCAGGGCGCCGGCGCGCTGCAGGCGGGCGTCGATGATGCGGCGGTTTTGCATGTCCCCGGTCAGCAGGCTGAGCTTCACGCCGGCCAGTTCCGCCCAGGTGACCGACAGCCGCCCGGCAAACGCCGGGACCGCGGTCAACAGGCGGTAACGCTCCTCGTACAGGGGCATACTTCGCACACGGCCCAACCCCTCGGTCACCACATAGGTGATCCCGGCATCGGCCTGCAGGTTCTCGACCGAGGCCAGCACCTCGGCCGAGGAGCAGGACCGCACGGCAAACAGTATTTGCGGATGATGCTGGCGCAGCGGCGTGGTCAGGCGCGCGACGATCGGCAGAGCCGTGGGCACCACAGCCAGCCGCAGATGTCCGGACAGACCTTGCCGCAGCGCGCGCATCTCGTCGCGCATGGCGCCTGCATCCGCCACGATACGGCTGGCCCAGGCCAGCACCCGCTCGCCTTCAGGCGTGAAGCCGCCGAACCGGCCGCTCCTGTGAACCAGCAGCACGCCGAGTGTCGCCTCGAGCTGTTTCAGCCCGGCGGACAGGGTGGGTTGCGTGACGCCGCAGGCCCGCGCGGCACGGCCGAAATGGCGCTCGCGGGAAAGCGCCACCAGGAACCCAAGTTTATCGAGCATATATCATGAAAAACCCTGCCTCCCTGCCCGTTTGTGGACCGGGACGCAGGGCAATTGATCCCCCGGCTTAATAGCCCGGAGCGTAGGGGTAAGGCGCATACCCATACGGGGCATAGTAGGGCGGCGCGTAATAAGGCGGATAGATGCCTACGCCGAAGCGGACACCGCAGCAGTAGCCGAAGCCGCCGCGGAAACCATACCCGCCATAGCCGTATCCGCCGCGGAACCCGTAACCGCCATAACCGCCACGAAAGCCGTAGCCGCCGCCATAGCCGCCGTGGAACCCGCCGCCGAAGCCGCCGTGATATCCGCCGCCGAAACCACCGCCGCCGTGAAAACCACCGCCACCGCCGCCATGTCCGCCAGCATGCTGCGCTTCGGCCGGCGCTGCCGCCAGGGTCAGGGCGCCTACGGCAGCCACCGCCATCACGGCGTTACGCAAACTGGAACGTGAAACCTTCATCATCGCCTTGCTCCTTGGTGAATGGTATATGGGCCCCGCCTGTGTTCAATTCATGGCCGTGCCATCACGGCTGCGTGCGCGTTTGCGTACGCCGCTTCATGCTCTCCGGAAGGGACGCCGACATGGAACTCAGGAAGATTTCGCGTGTCGTTGCGTGTGGCGCCCTGTGGGGGGCAGCGTCATATCCTGCCTTGGCCGCCACCGATGCGGCGCTGTCCGCGGCTGTGCATTCGCCTGCGCGAGAGGCCAAGTTCGTGGCACGCGACGGCGCACGTCACCCTGAGGAAGAGCTCGCCTTCTTCGGTCTGCGGCCTGACGCGAACGTTGTGGAAATCTGGCCGGGCGGCGGCTACTGGACCGAGATACTGGCGCCGTATCTGGCGGCGCACGGCACCTACACCGTTGCCCTGGAAAAGGACGCGCCTGGCGAGCCGGGCACGTCCAGCTTCAGGCAGAAATTCGCCGGCAAGCCTGGCTACACGCAGCTTCAATACACCACGCTGGACAAGGGGCAGACGGACATAGCTCCGCCAGGCTCGGCGGATTTCGTGCTGACTTTCCGCAACCTGCACAACTGGATGGGCGAGGGCTATGCCGAGGCAGCTTTCGCCGCGTTCTTCCGGGCGCTGAAGCCCGGCGGCATATTGGGGGTGGAGGAGCATCGCGGGCTGGCCAGCGAGCCGCAGGACCCCAGGGCCGAGAGCGGATATGTGCGGCAGGATTACACGATCGCGCTGGCACAGAAGGCCGGTTTCGTCCTGGTCGGCGCGTCCGAGCTGGACGCCAATCCCAAGGATACCAAGAAGTGGCCGAAAGGTGTCTGGACCTTGCCGCCCAATTTCGAGATGGGGGCAGTGGACCACGCCAAATATGCGGCGATCGGCGAGGCGGACAATTTCATCCTGAAGTTCCGCAAGCCGTAACGACCTGCGGCGCGACGCCCTAGGCACTGCGCGACGGCATGATCGACAACCTCCCGCTTCTCTCTCCAGAGAGGACGCTCTTCTTGGAGAATGCGTGGCCCGCCTCTCCATCACAGCATCGCTGTCCATAGACGAGGCCGAACTGAGCGAGCGTTTCGTGCTCAGCTCAGGCCCTGGCGGGCAGAACGTGAACAAGGTGTCCACGGCAGTGGAGTTGCGTTTCGATGTGCGCGGGTCGCCGTCCCTCCCCGATGGCGTGAAGGCGCGGCTGGTGCGCATCGCGGGCAGCCGGATGACGCAGGACGGGGTGATCGTGATCAGCGCCCAGCGTTTCCGGTCCCAGCCGCGCAACCGGGAGGATGCCGTGCAGCGGCTGTTCGAGCTGATACGCGAGGCGGCGGTGCCGCCGGTGCGGCGGCGGGCCACACGGCCCACACTCGGCTCGCAGACGCGCCGGCTGGAGTCGAAAAACGTACGCTCGGGGACGAAGGCGATGCGCAGGCGGCCGGATGACGAGTGAGACAGGGCCGCGTTAGCAGGGAAGGAAGCAGTTCTTTTTTGAAAAAAAGAACCAAAAAACTTTTGCTCCGCTGTCGCGCCGCGTTGAAAGGTCCGCGACAGCGCAGATGAAAGCTTTTTGCTTCTATTTCTCGAAAAAGAAGGCCTTGCCCTCCTACCCAGCCAGCAGCTTAGCCTCACGCCGCCGGTGGTGCAGGATGAACTCGGTATACCCGTTCGGCTGCTCGCGCCCCTGGAACACCAGGTCCCGCGCCGCCATGAACGCCGGGCCGTCATAGGCCGGCGCCATCGGCAGATAGGCGGGATCGCCGGCGTTCTGCTTGTCCACCACCAGCGCCATGCGGCGCAGCGTCTCCTCCACCTGCGCGCGGGTGACTACGCCGTGGTGCAGCCAGTTGGCGATGTGCTGGCTGGAGATGCGTAACGTCGCGCGGTCCTCCATCAGCCCCACGTCATCCGCGTCCGGCACCTTGGAGCAGCCGACGCCCTGGTCGATCCAGCGCACCACGTAGCCCAGGATGGATTGCGCGTTGTTGTCCAGTTCCTGGCGCACGTCGTCCGGCGCCCAGTTGCTGGCCTCCACGGGGATGGTGAGCAGGTCGGACAGCTTGGCGCGCGGCCGGGTGGCCAGCTCGCTCTGCCGGGCGGCCACGTCCACCTGGTGGTAGTGCAGCGCGTGCAGCGTGGCCGCGGTGGGCGACGGCACCCAGGCGGTGTTGGCGCCGGCGCTCGGGTGGTCGATCTTGACGCTGAGCATTTCCGCCATCCGGTCGGGTGCCGCCCACATGCCCTTGCCGATCTGGGCGTGGCCGCGCAGCCCGCAGGCCAGCCCGATGTCGACATTCTGGTCCTCGTAGGCGTGCAGCCAGGCGGTGTCCTTCATGTCGTTCTTGCGCACCATGGTGCCGGCTTCCATGGAGGTGTGCATCTCATCGCCGGTGCGGTCCAGAAAGCCGGTGTTGATGAAGAACACGCGGTCTTTCGCGGCGAAGATGCAGGCGGCAAGATTGGCGCTGGTGCGTCGCTCCTCGTCCATGATGCCCATTTTCAGGGCGCGGCGCGGCAGCGCCAGCATGTCCTCAACCCGGCTGAACAGTTCGCAGGCGAACGCCACTTCGGCGGGGCCGTGCAGCTTCGGTTTGACGATGTACATCGAGCCGGTGCGGGAGTTCCGCAAACGCGGCATGCCGCGCAGATCGTGCGTGGCGATCAGCGCGGTGATCGCGCAGTCCAGCATCGTCTCCGGTATTTCGGAGCCGTCCGGCATCAGCACGGCGTCCGTGTACATGTGGTGGCCGACATTGCGCACCAGCATCAGGCTGCGGCCTGACAGCGTCAGCCGGCCGCCGCCGGGTGCGGTGAAGGTCTGGTCCAGCTCCAGCCAGCGGTCCTGCTGCTGGCCGCCCTTGCTGAAATTGGCCGACAGCGTGCCCTGGGTCAGGCCCAGCCAGTTGCGGTAGACCTCCACCTTGTCGGGCGCGTCCACGGCGGCCACGCTGTCCTCGCAATCCATGATGGTGCTGACGGCGGCTTCCAGGATCAGGTCGCTCATGCCGGCCGGATCGTCGCGGCCGATCTCGGAGGTGCGGTCGATCTTTATCAGCAGATGCAAGCCGTTCTGCACCAGCAGAACTGCGGTGGGCGATGCCACGTCACCCTGGTAGCCGGCGAACTGAGCCGGGTTGGCCAGATGCAGGGCGCCACCCGCCGTGCGCACCGTCAGCTTGCCGTCCAGCACGGCGTAGCCGGTGGCATCCGCGTAGCTGCCGCCGGCCAGCGGCACCGTCTCGTCGAGCACCTGGCGGGCGCGGGCGATCACCTGTGCACCGCGTGCCTTGTTATAGCCGCGGCCGCGCGCGGCACCCTCCGTCTCCGGCAGGGCGTCGGTGCCGTATAGCGCGTCGTACAGGCTGCCCCAGCGGGCGTTGGCGGCGTTCAGCGCGTAGCGGGCGTTGGAAATCGGCACCACCAACTGCGGGCCGGCCACCTTGGTGATCTCCGCATCCACGTTGGCCGTGGTCACGCTGAAGGGCGGCGGCTCGGGCTGCAGGTAGCCTATCTCGCGCAGGAACGCCTCGTACTCGTCCTGGCTGAACGGTTTGCCGCGGTTGGCTACGTGCCACGCATCTATCTTGGCCTGCAACGCGTCACGTTGGTCCAGCAGGGCGCGGTTGCGCGGCGCTAGATCGGCCAGCATTGCGGCGAAACCCTGCCAGAATTGCGGGCCGGACAGGCCGCTGCCGCGCACCGCCTCGTTGGATACGAAGTCGTATAGTATTTTAGCGACCTTCAAACCGCTGGCTTCTACGCGTTCCATAATGTCTGCGGTCCCTGTAGCACCTGTTCGGGCCTGTTTTGCCGGGTTGACCGGTTTAGGCAAGAGGAAGCGGGGCTGGCACGGCGCGCGCGGCCGCTGGCGGCGTGCATTGCGAATCACGCTTCATTTCCTGGCGAAAAGCGGGTTTCTGCGCACGCAACCATGAACCGGAGCCACGCCGTGCCATCCGACTTCCCCGACTGGGCGCAACACTTCACCCAGGGCGCAACCGACCCTGGCAGCACGTGGCGCAACCTGGCCCTGGGCACGGTGGGGCTGGACGGCGCGCCGCAGATACGCACCGTGGTGCTGCGGCGCTTCGCCGGCCTGGTGCTGGACGTGCATACGGATACGAGGTCCGCGAAATACGCCGAATTGCGGGCCAACCAGGCCGCCACGCTACACGGGTGGGACGCCGCCACCGCCATACAGCTCCGCGCCAACGGCCAGGCGCGCCTGCATGTCGACGATGCGGTGGCCAGCGAGGCCTGGGCCGCGCTGCGTCCGCAGACGCACGCCACCTACCGCGTGCAACCCGGCCCGGGCACCCGCCTGGCGGCACCCGGCGCGCTTCTGCCGGACGCCACGGACGCGCAGGCCCGCGCCGTGTTCTGCGTCATCCGGCTGGAGATACGCGCGCTCGACTGGCTGCATCTGGCCAAGGACGGCAACCGGCGGGCGCGCTTCCGCTGGGTGGACGGCGCGGCTCAGGCGGAATGGGTAGTGGCGTGACAGCAGGCCCCGCGGGGTCAGGCGGCGCGGTCAGGGATTGCAGATCGAATCACCCTCGCCCGGCCCTGTCCCCTTCCCGTCAGGCCCCGGCGAGCACAGATCGTAATCGTGGTTCTCCCGGCGGGACGGGATTATGTACACCCAGTCGTGGTTCCACGGGTCCTTCAGGGACGCCGCGCTCTTGATGTATGGGCCGCTCCAGTTCTCCACGTCGCTCGGTTTGGTCCACAGCGCGGCCAGGCCCTGCTCCTGGTTGGGCAGGCTGCCCAGGTCCAGCCGGTAATTGTCCAGCTGAGAGCCGAGCGCATCGATGTCCTGCTTTGCCACCGACGCCTTGGCCTTGCCCAGCACGTTGAACAAAGCCGGCGTGGCGATCGCCACCAGCAGGCCCAGTATGACGATGACGACCAGGAGTTCCAGCAGCGTGAAGCCTGCGTCAGCCGGCGTGGCCTGCGGTTCGGTATCGGTCTCGCGCAAGGGCGGCTCCTGTTGCCTGGTTTTCGGTGACTAATGCGTGATGCCCTGGGAGATGCGCAAGCAGGGTGGGCGTGAAGCTCTCGTCATGCATGCTTTTCAGGCCTGCGCGGGCATGGCATGCAAGCGTCATGGCCGTGCCTTTCCTCGCCTGCATGATCGCCGCGGCGCAGATCGCGTCATTTCCGCCGCGCGTGCTGCCGTCCATACAGGCGGTGGAGGGCGGCTGGCCCGGCGCGGTGCACGCGAACGCGGACGGCTCCGCAGATCTGGGTCTAATGCAGGTGAACACGCTATGGGTGCCTGTCGTGGCACGCGCGCTCGGGCTGCAGCCGGCCCAGGTGCGCGCCCGGCTGACCGATGACGGGTGTTTTTCCATACGCATCGCCGGCGCAATCCTGTGGGAGTATCGCCGGGCACGTGGCGGAGACCTGATGCTGGCGATCGGCGACTATCACTCGCACACGCCGCCGCTGAACCGGGCGTATCAGGCGCTGGTGCAGGCGCGGGCGGCGGAGCTTTTTGCTGGCAGGTAAGGGAGACCTTCTTTTTTAAAAAAAGAAGCTGGCTGTCGCGGACCGATCCGCTGAGCCGCCGACAGGGAGCAAAAGTTTGTCGCTACTTTTTTCAAAAAAGAAGGCCTTCCTTGCCCCGCCGCAATCAGCCAATCTAACCGTAACAAGACCTTAGGGAGAAAACTGCATGGCGGCCTACAACTGGAACGCCGTCACCGGCGGCGACTGGAACACGCAGACGGACTGGACGCCGGACGGGCCGCCAGGTGCCACGGACGTGGCCAAGTTCGCCACCGGCGGCAACAGCTACACGGTGACCGGCGACGCGAGTGCCGCCAGCATCGTGGTGAACGCCGACGAGGTGACCTTCACGGGCATGCTGACGCTGGACGGCAGCACCGGGCTTACGGGCACCAACGGCGCGTATGTCGATATCGCCAGTTCCGCCCTCGTGACGGACGCGGGAGACGTGAATTTCGCCGCCGGCACGTTTCTGGAGGTGGACGGCCTGCTGGTCTCCGGCGGCGGAGCGGCCGACGTGGCCCTGGTGACAGGCGCCGGCGCGGGCTGGTCCGCCAGCGCACCCCTGAAGGTGAACCAGCTCTACGTGACGCAGGACGCGGTCTTCGCAGGAGATGTGACGCTGGGTGCCGGTGGCACGGTGAACCTGGACACCAGCGCGGGCTTCGGCGGCAACACCCTCACCCTTGCCGGCAGCGGCACGGTCTACATCGCCGACGCGGTGGGCGCCGTCACCGGCACCTATGCGCTGTCGGAGGCGATCGACGTGTCCGCCGGACAGATCCTCTCGCTCGCCTCCGACCCGGGCGTATCGGCCAGCGTCACCGGGGGCATCGCCGGCGCGGGCTCGGTGGCGGTGACCAGCGGAGACTTCACCTTCGCCACCCCCAATACTTACACCGGCGGCACGAACGTGCTGGACGCCACGCTCTCGCTCATGGGTGCGGGCGCGGCGGGCACCGGCGCCCTGTTCCTCGACAACGCCACGCTGAACCTGGCGGCCGACAGCACCGGGGCGGCCGGCAGCGAGACGATCGTGGGCGCCAGCGGCGATAACGTCGTGAACGACACCGTCTCCGCCCTGTCCGGCAGCCTGCTGGTGTTCGGCTCCTCTGCCGGCACGCTCACCTTCACCGGCGGGGCAAACGACGCGAGCGTGGTGGGCGGTGCCGGGGTGCTGGACGCCACGGGCGGCTCGGGCCCGGACGCGATCTATGGCGGGTCCAGCGGACAGGACGTGCTGTTCACCGGCACCGGGCCCACCACGCTTGCGGGTGCCTATGGCGGCACGCTCAGCGCGGTCGGCGGCGCCGCAAACCTGCTCGTGGCGGCAGGCGGCAACACCACGCTGGCAGGCGCGGGCTCAACCGGAGACAATCTTTTCTACACCAGCGGCACTGGCACCTCCGTGGTGCAGGCCGGCTCCGGGTCCAGCACGGTGGTGGCCAGCGGGGCCGACAACGCAATCTATGGGGTCACCGGCACACAGGACGTGTTCCTGTCCGGCACCGGCGTCACGCAGCTGGATTTCGTCAGCGGCGCCGAAGGCGGCACCAACAACATACTCGGCTTCACCGCGTCGGACTCCATAGACCTGTCAGGCTACGCGGCGGGTGCAGCGCAGGCCGCGTTGGCGTCCGAGACTGTGGGTGGCGGCAACACCATCCTGGCGCTGTCGGACAACACGCACATCGTGCTGTTCGGCTTCACCGGCGTCACCGCGTCCACGTTCACCTGACACAGGCCGATACCTGCCGGGTGCCGTGGACACCCGGCAGGTATCAGGCACACGATTAGCTGTGCGGCTGCGGCGCGGGCTGCGGCGCCGCCTGCTGGGCTGCCTGAGCCTTCTTCGCCTGCACATGGGCCTCGTGATGACCGATGGCGCAGCCTGCCGCGGCACCCAGCACCGCATGGTGGCCGGCCACATGGCCCGCCACACCGCCTACGGCCGCGCCGGATACGCAGCCTGCGGCGAACGCCGATACCGGCGAGGCCAGGATAAGAGCTACGGCGAGAAGACGAACCGACATGATACACACCCCCAGATTGACCGCCGCATAACGTGGGCTGACACAGCTTGTTTCCCGAGCCGGCCGGAACGCGCGAAGTTTTTCGGTGCGCGGGGACGCTCCTGCCCCACTCGCTCTTGACTGCCCCGACCCGAAACCGCATCTGGGATCAATCAGGACCGCGCCGGTCCGATAACTCAGGTCGTCAACATGCTTCGCCTGTCCAAACTGACCGATTACGCCGTCGTCGTGCTGGTGCGCCTGTCGCGTGACGGCGGGGTGCAGACCTCTCCGGGCATTTCGGCGGCGGTCGGGCTGCCGGAGCCCACGGTGGCCAAGGTGCTCAAGGCGATGACGCTGGGCGGCCTCGTGGTCTCCCAGCGCGGCGCGCGCGGCGGCTACCGCCTCGCGCGCCCGCTGGACGCCATTCCGGTGTCCGACGTCATACGCGCGATAGACGGCCCGATCGCGCTGACCGCCTGCGTGGATGGCGGCGGCTGTGACAGCGGGCATGTGTGCCCGATGCGCGGCCGCTGGGATCCGGTGAACACCGCGATACGCGCGGCGCTGGGGGCCATCAGCCTGGCCGACATGGAAGCCGCGCGTCTGCCGCCGGGGTTCCATCTGCCCGCCGTGCCGCCACATGCCGAGCCTGCCCACGCCCAGCCTGCCCACGCCCAGCCTGCCGCTTGAAGGATTAACCGATGCCAGCCATTGCCGAGACCCTGAATACTGTCCAGTCGGTGGCCGACAGCGGCTACAAATGGGGTTTCGAGACGGACATCGAGATGGAGTTCGCGCCGCGTGGCCTGAACACCGACATCGTCCGGCTCATTTCCGAGCGCAAGGGCGAGCCGGCCTGGCTGCTGGAGTGGCGCCTGGCCGCGTTCTCCGCCTGGCAGACCATGGAAGAGCCGGTCTGGGCGCTGCTCGACTATCCGAAGATCGACTACCAGGACTCGTACTACTACGCCGCGCCGAAGAAGAAGGCGGGCCCTGCGTCGCTGGACGAGGTCGATCCCGAGCTGCTGCGCATGTACGAGAAGCTGGGCATTCCGGTGAGCGAGCGCGCGATCCTGGCCGGCGTGGAGGGTGCCGAGGCGCGTCCGCCGATGGCGGTGGATGCGGTGTTCGACAGCGTGTCCGTCGCCACCACGTTCCGCAGCACGCTGGCCAAGTCGGGCGTGATCTTCTGCCCAATCAGCGAGGCGGTGCGCGAGCATCCCGAGCTTGTCCGCAAGTATCTGGGCAGCGTCGTGCCGCCGACGGACAACTACTTCGCCGCGCTTAACTCCGCCGTGTTCACCGACGGCAGCTTCGTGTTCATCCCCAAGGGTGTGGCCTGCCCGATGGAGCTGTCCACCTATTTCCGCATCAATGCGAAGAACACCGGGCAGTTCGAGCGCACGCTGATCGTGTGCGAGGACGGCGCTTCCGTCAGCTACCTGGAAGGCTGCACCGCGCCGATGCGCGACGAGAACCAGTTGCACGCCGCCGTGGTGGAGCTGGTGGCGCTGGACGACGCGAAGATCAAATACTCCACCGTGCAGAACTGGTATCCCGGTGACGCGCAGGGCCGTGGCGGCATCTACAACTTCGTCACCAAGCGCGGCGCCTGCCGCGGCGCGCGCAGCAAGATAAGCTGGACGCAGGTGGAGACCGGTTCGGCGATCACCTGGAAGTATCCGTCCTGCGTGCTGCAGGGTGAAGGCAGCGTGGGCGAGTTCTATTCCGTGGCGCTGACCAACAACCACCAGCAGGCCGATACCGGCACCAAGATGATCCATATCGGCCGCAACACGACCAGCACGATCGTGTCAAAGGGTATCTCCGCCGGGCATTCCAACAACACCTATCGCGGCCTGGTGCGCATACTGCCCAAGGCAGCCGGCGCGCGTAACCACACGCAATGCGACAGCCTTCTGATCGGCGACCTGTGCGGCGCACACACGGTGCCCTACATCGAATGCCGCAATGCCGGTGCCAAGGTGGAACACGAGGCCACCACCTCGAAGATCTCCGAGGACCAATTGTTCTACTGCCGCCAGCGGGGCCTCTCGCAGGAAGATGCGGTGGGCATGATCGTGAACGGTTTCTGCCGCGAGGTGCTGAAGGAGCTGCCTATGGAGTTTGCGGTGGAAGCGCAGAAGCTGCTGGCCGTCAGCCTGGAAGGATCGGTGGGTTAATACGATGCTGCAGATACGCAACCTACACGCCAGCATCGGCGACAAGCCGATTTTGCGCGGCATCGACCTGACCGTGCCTGACGGCCAGGTGCACGCCATCATGGGGCCGAACGGCTCCGGCAAGTCCACCTTGTCCTACGTGCTGTCCGGCCATGCCGATTTTACCGTGACCGACGGCACCGCCACGTTCGACGGTGCCGACCTGCTGGCTATGGAGCCGGAAGCGCGGGCCCAGGCCGGGCTGTTTCTGGCATTCCAGGCGCCGGTGGAACTGCCAGGCGTGGGCAACGCCAACTTCCTGCGCACCGCGGTGAACGCGGTGCGCCGAGCGCGCGGCGAGGCGGAGCTGGACGCCGCACAATTCCTCAAGCTGGCGCGTGCCGAAGCCAAACGTTTGCAGATGCCGGACGACATGCTGAAGCGCAACGTGAATGTGGGCTTCTCCGGCGGCGAGAAGAAGCGCAACGAGGTGCTGCAGATGACCATGCTGCATCCAAAGCTGGCCATACTGGACGAGACCGATAGCGGGCTGGACATCGATGCGCTGAAGATCGTGGGCGACGGCGTCAACGCCTTGCGCGCGCCCGGCTTTTCCGCGCTGGTGATCACGCATCACCAACGTTTGCTGGACCACATCGTGCCTGACGCGGTGCACGTTCTGGCGCATGGGCGAATCGTGCGCAGCGGCGGCGCGGACCTGGCGCGTGCGCTGGAAGCACAGGGCTACGCGCAGGTGATCGCGGAGGCTGCATGAACGCCGTCACCGCATCGGCCACGGGCTTCCTCGCCCGCTACGAGGGGCTGATCGGGCGCCTGCCCGGCGACCCGGCGCCACGGCGTGCGGCGCGCGACATCCTGCTGCAGGCGGGCCTGCCGCACCTGCGCGAGGAAGGCTGGCGCTACACCAACCTGGCCCCGCTCGGCGACGCGCGGTTCCACGAGGCGCTGACCGAGGCCTCCGGCTTCACCGGCGACGACGACCTGCCCGACCTGGGCGGGCTGTCCGAACTGCCGCGGCTGGTGTTCGTGCAGGGCCGTTTCAGCAGCGCGCAATCGGTGTTGCCGGCGCTGGCCAGCGTGCGGTCCTTTGCCGCCAACGCGGAGTTCGGCGCGCTCGCCAACCCCGGGCGGGAGCGCCTGGTGGCGCTGAACACGATGCTGGCCGAAGACGGCGCCATCATCGAAGTGGCCGAAGGTGTGGACGCCGGCAGCATTGTTCTGGTCAGCGCCGGCCGTGACATCCACGGCACCCCCGTGGCGTTCCACCCGCGCCACAGCATACGCCTGGCACCCGGCGCCAAACTGACGCTGGTCGAGCTGGCCGTGGGCCACGGCCAGTACCTGCACAACCCCGTCACCGAGATCGTGCTGGGCGAAGGCGCGGCGCTGTCGCATGTGCGCCTGCAGAACGAGGGCTCGGCTGCCTACCACCTGGCTACGGTGTATGCCGACGTGGCCGCGCGGGCGACCTATGACGGCTTCACCCTGTCCACCGGTGCCAGGGTCGCGCGCACCGAGATACATGTGCGCCTGCACGGCGCGGGCGGCCACGCGGCGATCAACGCGGCGCAGCTTCTGCGCGGCAGCCAGCACAGTGACTTCACCACGGTGGTGCGCCACGAGGCGCCTCACTGCGCCTCACGCCAGACGGTAAAGCACGTGCTGGCAGGCCGGTCACGCGGCGTGTTCCAGGGCAAGATCGAGGTGGACCGCCTGGCGCAGAAGACCGACGGCTACCAGATGAACCAGGCGCTGCTGCTCTCCCCCGACGCGGAGATAGACTGCAAGCCGCAGTTGGAGATTTTCGCCGACGACGTGAAGTGCAGCCACGGCGCCACCGTAGGCGAGCTGGATGCCGACCAGCTGTTCTATCTGGTCAGCCGCGGCATACCGCAGGCCGAGGCGCGCGCCATGCTGGTGCAGGCGTTCCTGGGCGAGGCGCTGGACATGGTGTCCGACGCGCCGGCGCGGGCGATGCTGGACGATGTGATTTCCTCCTGGTGGGTGCACGAAGGATGAACGCCAACCCGAAGCTCGCCGACCTGGCGCCGGCGTTCGATGTGGACCGGATACGCGCGGATTTCCCGATCCTGTCGCAGCACGTGCATGGCAAACCGTTGGTGTTCCTGGACAGTGCAGCGTCCGCGCAGAAGCCGCGTGCGGTGATCGATGCGATGTGCCGGACGATGGAGACGCAATACGCCAACGTGCATCGCGGCCTGCATTGGATGAGCGAGCGCACGTCGGACGCCTACGAGCAGGTGCGCGACAAGGTGGCGGCGTTGCTGAACGCGCCCTCACGCGAGGAGGTGGTGTTCACCGGCAGCAGCACAGGGGCGATAAACCTGGTGGCGCACAGCTACGGGCGCGGCATCCTGCGGCCCGGCCAAGCGGTGCTGATCACTGAGATGGAGCACCACGCCAACATCGTGCCCTGGCAGATGCTGCGCGACGCGCACGGCATCGAACTGCGCGTAGCGCCGATCACCGATGCGGGCGAGCTGGACATGGCCGCACTCGCGCGCCTGCTGAAAGACGGGCGGGTGGGTCTGGCCGCGGTGACCCACATGTCCAACGTGCTGGGCACCTACAACCCGATCGCGCGCGTGGCCGAGCTGGTGCATGCAGCAGGCGCGCAGCTTCTGGTGGATGGCAGCCAGGCGGTGGTGCATCGCGCGGTGGATGTGCAGGCGCTGGGTGCCGATTTCTACGTGTTCACCGGCCACAAACTATACGGCCCCACCGGCGTGGGCGTGCTGTGGGCGCGCCGCGCCCTGCTGGACGCGATGCCGCCCTTCATGGGCGGTGGGGACATGATCACCTCGGTCAGTTTCGAACGTTCCGTTTGGGCGCCGGCGCCCACGAAGTTCGAGGCAGGCACGCCGGCGATCATCGAGGTGATCGGGCTGGGGGCCGCGATCGACTACGTGAACGCCATCGGCTTCGACGCCATCGCGGCGCACGAGGCGGCGCTGACCGATCACGCGCTCGCCCGCCTGTCCGCCGTGGACGGATTGCACATAGTAGGACGGGCGCAGGACCGCGGCGGCGTGATCAGCTTCACGTTGCAGGGCGCGCACGCGCATGACGTGGCAACGCTGCTGGACCGCAACGGCATCGCCGTGCGCGCCGGCCGGCATTGCGCGGACCCGTTGATGGCGCGCATGGGCGTGACCAGCACCGCACGCGCGAGTTTCGGCATCTACACGACACTGGCCGAGATAGATTTCCTGGCCGACACGCTGGTGCGCGTGCAAGGCTTTTTCCAATGAGTGAGGCGCAGGCCTTCAACGAGCTGCGGGATCTGTATCAGAACGTCATCCTGGACCGCGGCCGCAACCCGCATCACATGCACCGTCTGGATCCGTTCGACGCATGTGCCGCCGGCGAGAACCCGCTCTGCGGCGACCAGGTGGAGGTGCGCGTGCGTTTCGCAGGCGGCACCGTGGCCGACGCCGCGTTCGAGGCGCGTGGCTGCGCCATCTCCATGGCGTCCGCCGACCTGATGGCGGAAGTCGTGCGTGGGCGGGACGCTGCCTCGATACGCGGCCTGGCTGCCGATTTCGCCGATCTGGCGCGCAACGGTGCCACCGCTTCGGCGGACCCCGCCATGGCAATCCTGCAGCCATTGTCCGGCGTATCCGAATATCGCAGCCGCGTGAAATGCGCGACGTTGCCCTGGTCTGCCCTGCTTGCGGCGCTGGACGCCGCCCAAGGAGACGTCACATGACCGACCCGGACCACACCGCCGCCGTCGTGGGCACCTGGACACCGGAAGGCGAGACCATCGCCCTGCCCGGCGAGACGGCGCTGCTGGACGCCATCGCCACCATCTACGATCCGGAAATCCCGGTGAACATCTACGAACTCGGCCTGATCTACGCGGTGGAGATCAGCGATGCCGGCGCGGTAAAGGTGGAAATGACGCTCACCGCACCTGGCTGCCCGAGCGCGCAGGAATTGCCCGTGCAGGTGCGCGAGGCGGTGCTGGCCGTGCCCGGCGTTACCTCGGCCGATGTGGAGACCGTGTGGGATCCGCCGTGGGATCCGAGCCGCATGTCCGAAGAAGCGCGCCTTGCGCTCAACATGTTCTGAACGGAACGTCTCAGCATGGATCAGAACCTTTCCTCGCCTGCTCCGCGCGCGCGCCGCGCCTTGCCGCCGCTGCTCACCATGTCGGACGCGGCCGCCGAGCGCCTGCGCGCCCTCTATGCGCATGGGGACGGCCGCCTGCTGCGCATCAGCGTCAACACCAAAGGCTGCTCCGGCCTGGCCTACGACATGAGCTGGGTGGCCGAGCCCGGGCCGGGCGACGAGGTTGTGCGCGACCACGAGTTGACGCTGCTGGTGGACCGCAAGGCGAGCTTGTTCCTGATCGGCACGGTGATGAATTACGAGCAGAAGTCGCTGAGCGCCGGGTTCACCTTCACCAATCCGAACGAGAAGGGGCGGTGCGGGTGCGGGGAGAGCTTCCACGTTTAGGTAGAGGAAGGAAGGCCTTCTTTTCTGAAGAAAAGCAAAAGACTTTTGTCTGCGCTGTCGCGGACGCGCAGGACAGGTTCGCGACAGCGGAGCAAAAGTCTTTTGCTTCTTTTCTTCAGAAAAGAAGGCCTTCCTTCCTTCACCTGAAATCCCGCGTGTGCACCTTGATCCCCCGCACATCCGGCGCCCCGCCATGCTTGGCCTCGTCGCCCCGCCCCGTGCGCACCACGAACGCATCGTCCCTGTCGCCCACGCTGCGTAGCATCTCCGAATAGTCCTCCAGCCGGTCCACGATCACGTGGATCACGCTGCCCTCGCGTTGCAGCTTGCCGTGGCACGCCACCATCCCTGCCGACAGGATAAGCCGGCGCTGGCGCTCGAACACCGCCGGCCACACGATGAGGTTCGCGTGGCCCGTCTCGTCCTCGATGGTGATGAACATCACGCCTTTGGCGCTGCCCGGCTTCTGCCTGACCAGCACGATGCCGGCGATGCGTATGCGGCTGCCGTCACGCGCATGCGGCAGGTCCGCGGCACGCAACATGCCCTGCCCCGCCAGCTCATCACGCAGGAAGGCCAGCGGATGGCGGCGCAGCGTCAGCCCGAGCGTGCGGTAATCCTCCACCACTTCTCGGCCCGGCCGCATCGGCATCAGCGGCGTGTCGGTCTCGCTGAAATCCTCGCGGCCGCCGAACAGCGGCAGGTCGGTCGTGGCCAGCGCGCGCACATCCCACAAAGCCTGGCGCCGGCTGACGCCCAGGCAGGCGAACGCGTCGGCTTCCGCCAGCCGCTCGAGGGCCGCGGGCGGCAGGCGCGTGCGGCGGTGCAGGTCCGCCAGGCTCTCGTAAGCGCAGTGTCGCGCGCTGATCAGGCGGCCCGCATCTTTCTCCGCCAGGCCTTTCGCCATGCGCAGGCCCAGCCTAACCGCAAGGGTGCGCCCGCCAGGCTCCAGCGTGCAGTCCCACCGGCTGTCGTTGATGCTGACCGGCCGTACTTCCACCCCGTGCAACCGCGCGTCTCGCACGATCTGCGCCGGCGCGTAGAACCCCATCGGCTGCGCGTTCAGCAGCGCGCAGGCGAACACGTCCGGATGATGGCATTTCATCCACGAGCTGGCATACGCGATCAGCGCAAAACTGGCCGCGTGGCTCTCCGGAAAACCGTAGCTGCCGAAACCCTCGATCTGCTTGAAGATGCGCTCGGCGAACTCGCGCGAGTAGCCGCGGCGCACCATGCCTTCGATCAGCTCGGTGTGAAACTTGTTGACGCCGCCTGTCACCTTGAAGGTTGCCATGGCACGGCGCAACTGGTCGGCCTGGGTCGCGGTGAAGCCCGCGCACACCATGGCCACCTGCATCGCCTGTTCCTGGAACAGCGGCACGCCCAGCGTCTTTCCCAGCACGGCGCGTAGTTCTTCCGTGGGCAGATCGGGTTTTTCCAAACCGTCGCGGCGACGCAGATAAGGGTGCACCATGTCGCCCTGTATCGGGCCAGGGCGGACGATGGCCACCTGTATCGTCAAGTCGTACAGCTCGCGCGGCTTCATGCGCGGCAGCATGGACATCTGCGCGCGGCTCTCGATCTGGAACACGCCGATCGTGTCCGCGCGCTGGATCATCCGGTAGGTTTCGGCATCTTCCGTGGGCACGTCGGCCATCGTGTCCAGCTTGATGCCGCGGTGCTCGGCCAGCAGGTCGAACGCGCGGCGCATGCAGCCGAGCATGCCCAGGCCCAGCACATCCACTTTCATGAACTGCAGGTAGTCGATGTCGTCCTTGTCCCACTCGATCACCTGGCGGTTGTCCATCGCTGCCGGCTCTATCGGCACCAGCGTGTCCAGCCGGTCCTGCGTCAGCACGAACCCGCCCGGGTGCTGCGAGAGGTGGCGCGGGAAACCGATCAGCTCGCGCGCAATGTCCAGCGTCATGCGCAGGCGGCGGTCCGACACGTTCAGGTGCAACGCCTCGGCGTGCTCTTCGTCCACGCCGTCGCTGCTCCAGCCCCAGACCTGGCCGGCCAGGGCGGCGGTGACGTCCTCGGTCAGGCCCAGGACTTTTCCCACTTCGCGCACCGCGCCGCGGGAACGGTAGCGCGCAACCGTGGCGCACAGCGCTGCCTGGTCACGCCCGTACGTGTCGTAGATCCATTGTATCACCTCCTCGCGGCGCTCGTGCTCGAAATCCACGTCGATGTCGGGCGGCTCGCGCCGTGCGTTGCTCAGGAAGCGTTCGAACAGCAGGTTGGACTGTATCGGATCGATCGCTGTGATGCCCAGCACGAAGCAGACGGCCGAATTGGCGGCACTGCCGCGGCCCTGGCACAATATGCCGCGCGACTTGGCGAAGTTGACGATGTTGTAGACCGTCAGGAAATACGGCGCATAGCGCATCTCGGTAATCAGGTCGAGTTCGCGCCTGATCTGCGCTGCAATCTTCTCCGGCACGGTGCCGAAACGCACAGCCGCACCCTGCCAGGTCAGGCGCTCCAGGCGCGCCTGGGCGCCCTCGCCCGCTTCTATCTCGTGCGGATACTGGTAGCACAGTTCGCGCAGGCTGAACCGGCAGCTTTCGGCGATCCTGACGCTGCGCGCCACGGCTTCCGGGTAGGCGGCGAACAGCCGCGCCATCTCCTCCGGCGCTTTCAAATGGCGTTCGGCAAAGCGGTTGCGGCGGAACCCGGCGTCATCGATCGTGCAGCCCTCGCGTATGCACGTCACCACGTCCTGCAGCACGCGGCGGCGCGGATCGTGGTACAGCACGTCGTTGGTCACCACGGTGGGCACGCGCGCGGCCTGCGCCATCTGCGCCAGCGCGTGCAGGCGCACGCTGTCACCAGGGCGCCGCTGCAGGCTCAGCGAGAGATAGGCGCGGTCCCGGAACGCCACCGCCAGGCGGGACAGGTTCGCGCGCAGACCGTCATCGGCTTCATCCGACAGCAGGATCGCGATCTGCCCCTCGCCGTGCGCGGCCAGGTCGCTCCATTCCAGCCGGCACGCCCCCTTGCCGGCGCGTCCCTTGCCTATGCTCAGCAGCCGGCACAGCCGCGCATAGGCGGCACGGTTCGTGGGATAGACCAGCACGGATGTGCCGCAAACCAAATCGATCCGGCTGCCGATGATCAGCCGTATGCCGGCCTCGTCCGCGCGCTGGTGCGCCCGCGCGATGCCGGCCAGCGAGTTGCGGTCGGTGATGGCGATCGCGTCGTATCCGAACAGCTTCGCCTGCGCCAGCAGCTCTTCCACGTGGGAGGCGCCGCGCAGGAAGGAGTAGTTGGAGGTGATTTGGAGTTCTGTGTACATCTATAAGAAAGCAAGCAGTTCTTTTTTGAAAAAAAGAACCAAAAAACTTTTGCTCCGCTGTCGCGAAACCTGTCCTGCGAGTCCGCGACAGCGCAGACAAAAGTTTTTTGCTTCTTTTTTTCAAAAAAGAAGGCCTTTCTTGCTTACCCAAACATGCCATGCAGAAACCACGTCAAGTCACCCGTCGTCGCTTCCTCACCATCCCCCCTGCGGAACAGCCAGAAACGCTGCCCCGCCTCGTCCTCCACCGCGTAGTAATCCCGCACCGCCCAGATCTCCGCCTCGTGGCGCCACCATTCGCCGAACACCCGCTCCGGCCCGTCCGCGCGGCGCACGCGATGCGCCCGCTTGCGCCAGGTGAACACCGCCGGCGCGTGGTCCGGCAGCAGCGCCATCGCCTCGATACGCCTGGGCGGAGAGAACAGCCGCGGCGGACGCGGCAGACGGTCCGGCCAGCCGGCGCCTTCCGCGCGCGCCAGCGGCGCCACCGCGCGCACGCTGCGCTCCGGCACGTCGCTCTCCACCGGCGCCGTGCGGAACACCGCGTGCTCGCCCAGCCGGTTCAGCAGCGCGTCCACCAGGCCGGACAGATCGGGGCCGCCGGCCTCGGCGCAGAGTTCACTCAGCGTCTGACGTGCATCCAGCCTTGCGGTCAGCGAGGCGGTCAGCATCATCGCCTCGATGCCGAAGCCAGGGTCTATCGTCTTCAGCCGCGGCTGCAGCAGGCGCACCAGGTGGGCCGCATCGCGCGTGGCCGCGGCCGTGCCTATGCGTACCGCCTGCGCGGCCCCGTCCACGCGCTGGAACACCAGGTCCAGGCGGGATGCGCCCAGGCCGCGTTTGGCCAGCTTGCCGCACAGGCTCTCGGCCAGCAGCACGGTGGCGCGCGCCAAATCGTCCGGCGTGGCGATCGGTTCGGGGAAGCTCTGGCGCGCGCGCGGCAGGCCGGGATCCGGCGTGGGCTCGATGGGCTCGGGCACCGCACCGGTCGCCTGGTCCAGCCGCTTCAGCACGGCCGCACCGAAGCGCTTGGCCAGCGGCGCGCGCGGGGCCGCCAGCAACTGGCCCACCGTGTCGAAGCCGAGCGTGCGCAGGCCGGCCACCGTGTCCGCCTCCAGCCGCAGCGCGGCCACCGGCAGCCTGGCCAGTGCCACGCGCACCCCGCCCGGGGGGGACACGGTTAGCGGGTCACGTCCGTAGCGGGCCAGCGCGTGGGCGGCGCCAGGCGTGTCGGCCATCGCCGCGCGCGCGGCCACGCCGGCTTCGGCCAGCCGGGCCGCGAGTGCTGCCAGCAGCCCCGCCTCCGCGCCCTCCCATAGATGCGTGCAGCCGGTGACGTCCATCCACACGCCATCCGGCGGGCAGGCGGCGGAGAGCGGGCTGAACTGGCGCAGGCACCAGGCGGACAGCCGGGCGAGTGCGGCGCGGTCCTCGGCGGGTGCCGCCTCCTCGATACGCAAATCGGGCACCAGCGCCTGGGCGTGCGCCACCGCCATGCCGGCGCGCAGGCCGCAGGCGGCGGCGCGCGCATCCACCGCCATGACCACGCGGCGGCCGCCTTCGCGCGCGGCGGTCAGCATCGGGCGCGCGTCATGCGGCGTATCGTCCTGCTTGTGCAGCCGGTCGGTCGGCCAAGTCGGCAGGTAGAGAGAGACGACCCTGCGCATCACACGCCTCCATGATCCAAGTTCGGGCTTCGGCGCCGCGGCAGCGTGTAAGGTCCACCTGCCAGCGTGCCCGGCCCAGCCCGGGCACCGGCAGCGGCGCGGAGGGCACAGGCGTCACGCGCCAGCGCGTGGCCGCCGCCGTCAGCCCGGTCTCCTCCGGCCGGCCCTCGCGCCGCCGGCGCAGGGCCACTGCCATCACGCCGGATTTCTCCGCCGCCAGCACCAGCCGGCGCGAGGCGGTCATCGGCAGGCGCCACAACTCGCCCACCACGGCGCACAGGCCCGGGTGGCGCAGCGCCTCCTCCATCACCAGCAGCACGCCCGGTTCGTCGGCGGCGCGGGCGTGTATCACCCGGTCCGGGTGCAGGCCGGCACAGGCCAGGCCGGGGGCGAACAAATCGTCGGTGGCGGCGCACCACAGCACCGTGCGGGTCAGGCGGGCCAGTATGCCGGCGGCGAACAGCGCGGCGCAGGCGCCGGGGATTGCGTCCACCCCGCCGCCTTCCACTTCGTGCAGCGCGCCGCAGGCCAGGCCGCCGTCAGGTAGATGGGAGTCGATCGCGTCCACCCCGAAGCCTGCCACCTGGCTCATGCGGGCGGCCGGGCGTTCCAGCATGCGGACACGGCGGCGCAGGCTGTCCAGGTCCGTGACCGGGGGGTGGGATGCGAGCATGTTCGTATTTTGTTCTCATAGGCGGCTTGGCGTCAAGCGGCAGCTTGCCGCGGCGGTCCATGCGGGAATGAGCTCCCGTGGCGAGAACTTCCCCACAGCGCGAAAGCACGCGCCGTGATGGCTTATGACAGATAAATTCGTCGTGGCGCGCGCCTGAACAGGCCGCGGGCCATCGAGTTCACGGCGGACCAGTTCACCTGATCGGCGTTCGCAACGTCCAGTGCAGGCTGAAACAGACTTGTTAATGACGCCAGGAAGCAAGCAGCCCCTGTTACGGGACTGCTTGCTTCTCCTAGCAACGATCAGTTGCCGGACGTATCAGGCGAACATCGCCTTCTTGCGGCGCACCAGGCCAATGCACCCTACACCCACACCCACCAGCAGCAGGGCGGCAGGCTCAGGCACCGGCGAACCCGTCGGGCCACCGCCACCCGTAGGCGAAACATCGGCCAGGAAGGAGCCGTTGGCGCAATCGCCGGTGCCCCAGAACACGTCGGCACCGTCGATGAAGCCGGCCGCCTCCGCCGCAGTCAGCGTAATGATTGCGGACACAGTGTAGGTGCTGCCCGACTGCGTCGAGCTGACAGTCGCGCCACCCAGCTTGTTGCCGGATGTCAGGACCACGGGCGCGTTGTAGCCGGCGTACCCGGCCGTTCCGGGCTGATAGGCGGTGGTGTTGGTGTACTGGCCGCCATACACGAAGCCGGACCGGCCGGACCACACCTGCTGGGAGGTGAGGTAGGACGAGACGGAGTAGAAGCCCGCTGCCAGGCCGTGGTTCGCAGTCTCGTCACCCAGCGAGATCGCGTAGTTAAACGAGGCGTTGCTGTAGCCCGATTCCGGTGTGCGCAGGAAGATGTCCGGGTAGTAGATCTGCTGGCCATTCAGCGTCTCGGAGCCGGAAAACAGCGTGGTGTACTGCAAGTCTATCGAGTAGTTGCCGCTGGCGAGCAGAGTCGTGGTGTAGGCAAGCTGCGACGTCTCGAAATTGCTGCCGATCGAGGTCGAGCCTACTGCCGAGTTGCCGTAATAGTTAGTCGGCCCAGGAGAAGAACCGTCGATATAGGCCACAACGTCGGTCGTATTCTGCACCGTCGTGGTGGTCGCATGCGCCTGTAGCGCGGTGGCGGATACTACGGAAAGCGTAATGAAAGCGACTGCGTTGCGCATGTGACCCTCGTCAGTATTGAGAGATGCTTTATACGCGCCCTCGCAACGAGCGTCTCAACACGTTTTTGTTAAGGAATAAGAAAACGGAGATGTGATCTTGCCTTGGTCTTCTTGAGTTTGACAACAAAACCGGCTATTTTCTATCTCGAATACTCGGCCTAGTTGTCCCATCCAACAGTATACTCGCGGCATGAGTGTGGAACGATATGGGTGGGCATTGGAACGGCCCTGGTTCATTCCGGCCTGCAGGACGCCAATGGCAAGCTTGTCTGCCCAAGCACCCAGCCTTCCCACCGCCGCAACCAGGGATCGGCGGGAACACCGTCCGGCCGAAACCCCACGGCTACCCCCAGCACGCAAAGCGCGCCAAGCAGGCTGTCGAACCTGTCCTCGCCGGCCGCATCAGCCCCGAAGCCATCCTGCAGCGCCGCAAGCAGGCGGCTGTCCGCACTGGCTTCCAGGCGCTGCATGGCCGCCAGAAGCGCGGCCCCGCACGCTGCCCTGTCCGTCTGGCGCCGCTTGCTGCCGCCCATGCTGACACAAAGGTGCCGCATGGCTTCGGCCGGGTAGGTTTCCGCCATCACCACCGCACCCTGTTCCAGCAGCGCGCGGAAGCAGCCGTCGAACGGCCAGAGACGCGCGCCTTCCCGCAACGCAGGCCCCACCAACTCCGCCCAGGCGGAAATCGCCGCCTTGCCGGACTGATTGGCGCCCAGTGTCCAGAACAGCGGCGCACCCGCCGGGCGCTCCGCCGTGGCACGGTCACAGGCGCGGCAAAGGCAAGCCGCGTCCGCCAGGCCAAGCGCGTGCGCGTGCGCCAGCCTGGTCATGCCGAGTACGCCGCGCGCCGGATAGAACGGCCGGGCGGCAGACACCTCGTCCAGACGACCCGCCACGTGCAGGAACGGCGCGTTCGGCGCGAGCGCACGCAGGAAGGACGGAAAATCCGGGGCGGTGGCGTGCAGCCGGGCATAGGCGCGCGGCAGCCCGAGCGGGCAATCGAGCCCGAGCGCCACGCCGGCGCCGCCGGCGCGGGCGAGCAGGCGCGCGACCAGGGTTTCGGGCGGGCCGACCGGCTCGGGAGGCAGGACCGGGCCGCCCGGCGGGATCACCGTCATCCAGCGCTTGGCGGCGTGCTTGCTCCAGTCGGCGTGGGCGATCAAATGCAAGGAAGGAAGGCCTTCTTTTTTGAAAAAAAGAAGCAAAAAACTTTTGCTCCCTCGCTGCTGCACCGCCGCGTGATGCAGGACACAACCGGCCGGTGCAAATGCGGGGAAGCAAAAGTTTTTCGGTCCTTCTTTCAAAAAAGGACTGCTTGCTTTCTTTCGAACCGCTCAGAGCGGCTTGTGCGCCCGGTCGAGCAGACGCTTGATCAAACCCGGCGGCTTGGCCGGCTTGGTTTCGGCTTGCCGCGCCTTTTCCTGCGCGCGCACCGCCTCGGCCGCCTCGCGGTCCTTGGCGGCCAACCATTTCTCCAGGGACATGCCGGCCTTTGCCGCGCGCCGCGCCTCGTAGGCGCGCTGCCCGTCCGTAAGCTTGCGCTGTGGGGTCTTGCTCATCCCCGCCTTCTACGCGAGGCAGCCGCTACGAGAGAAGTCCCGCCTGTTCCCGGGCGCCGTCAAGGCGCGCACGTTTTTGCAAGGGCGCCCGGCTGCCCGCTATCCGTAGCGCAGCAGCGCCCGCCGGCTGACCCACCCCAGGCACGAGCTGATGCCCAGCCCGGCCGCCGACAGCAGCGCCAACGCCGCGAACATACGCGCTGTCTGCAGCCGGTAGCCGGCTTCCAGGATGCGGAATGCCAGCCCTGACGCTACGCCGCCGGCCCCGGTGACGAACTCGGCCACAACAGCGCCCACAAGGGCCAGACCGCCGGAGATGCGAAGCCCGGACAGGAAATACGGCACCGCAGCCGGCAGGCGCAGCCGCATTATAGTCTGCCACGTCGTGGCCCCGTTCAGGCGGAACAGGTCCAGCAGCTCCGGCGGCGTGGCAGCCAGACCGGAGGCGGTGCCGGCGAATACCGGGAAGAACGCCACCACGGTGGCACAGACCACCATGGCCGCGAACGGGTCACCGACCCAGACGATGATCAGCGGCGCCACGGCCACCACCGGCGTGACCTGCGCAATCACCGTCCATGGCTCCAGTGCCGCGCGCGCCCAGCGGCTGGCGGACATGGCGGCGGCGAGCACCACGCCCAGCACGCAGGCCGCGACCAGCGCCGCGCCGGTTACGGACAGGGTGGCCAGCAGCGCGCGCAGCAGCCCGGGCGCGTCGGCGGCGAACGCGGCGGCGATGGCCAGCGGCGAGGGCACAAGGTAGGACGGCACCCCTGCCGCCGTCACCGCCACCTGCCACAGCAGCAGCGCCGCCGCGAAGGACAGCCACGGCGCCAGCCGGCTCACGCCCCGCCTCTCACGCGGCGTCCGGCAGGCGGCGCACGGCATGGGTCAGTGCGGCCACCCGGGCGGTGAAGGCGGAGCCTTCCCGGCTGCGCGCACCGGTGGCGCCGGCCAACTCGGCCGCGATCCGTCCGGGCCGCGGCGAGAGCACGACCACGCGCGTGGCCAGATAGGCCGCCTCGTATAGCGAGTGGGTGACGAACACAGTGGTGCAGCCGATCTCCGTGGTCAGCGCCAGGCACTCGTCCTGCAGCCGATGCCGGGTGAACTCGTCCAGCGCGGCAAACGGCTCGTCCATCAGCAGAAGGAGCGGGCGCGAGACGAGTGCGCGCGCGATCGACACGCGCATGCGCATGCCGCCGGACAGCGTGCGCGGCCGTGCGTCGGCGAAACCCTCCAGCCCAACCTGCGCCAGGGCCGACCGCGCGAGCGGGGCCGCCTCGCTGCTGCCGTAGCCGCGCAGGCGCAGCGGCAGCGCCACGTTTTCCAGCGCGCTGGCCCAGGGCATCAGGACGGGATCCTGGAACACGTAGCCGAGCTCGCCGGGGTGCGGGCGGCCTCTGGTCCAGGCGATCTCGCCGGCGGTGGGCGCCTCCAGTCCGGCGATAAGCCGCAGCAGGGTGGATTTGCCGCAGCCGGACGGGCCGAGCAGGACCAGGAACTCCCCACGTTTGACGGTGAGGTCGATGCTTTCGAGCGCGATTGTGCCGCCTGGGAAGGTTCGGGTGACGTTGGCCAGCGTCAGCAAGGGAAGGAAGCCGTTCTTTTGTGATTCCGTCTGTGCTGTCGCGGACTCGCAGAACAGGTTCGCGACAGCGGAGCAAAAGTCTTTTGTCTCTTTTCTTCAGAAAAGAAGGCCTTGCCTTCCTTCACTGCGCCGCCGGCTTGTGCACAAACTGCAGCGTATACGCCTTCTTGTAATCCAGGCTGGACGGATACAGCCCCGCCTGCACCATCTCGGTGAAGAAATCCTGCCAGCGCAGATCGGTCATCACGCCAATTCCGCCAGTCACCGCATCACCCGACTCCACGATGCCGTGGGAGCGCAGCGCCTCGCGCCCGTAATCCAGCAGCGCGTCCGTCATGTCCGGGTTGGCCTGCTTGATCAGCGCGTTGCCCGACGCGGGATCGCTCTCCAGGTAGGACTGCCAGCCCTCCGCCGTGGCATCGATGAAGCGCTGCACCAGGCCAGGGTTGCTGTGCACCAGCGCCTGGCTGGTGGTGATCAGGCTGGCGTAGCCGGTGAAGCCGGCATCCGACAGCAGCAGCACCACAGGATCGAAGCCGGCCTGCTGCTTCACCAGGAACGGCTCGGAGCCGAGATAGCCCTGCTGGATTGCGTGCTTGTCCGCCAGAAAGGGCGCCAGGCTGAACGCGTAGGGGCGAATCTGGTCGTCCGTGTAGCCGAATTTCTGCCGCATGAAGTTCCACCAGCCCACGCGGGTGTCGGCGCCGATCATGATCGGCTGGCCTTTCAGCGCCAGGAAGCTGTCATTACCCACGCCGGGATGGGCGATGATCACCGAAGGGTCCTTCTGGAACATCGCCGCCACCGCCACGAAAGGCAGGTCCTCGCGGGCGAAGTTCAGCGCGATGAAGCTGTTGCCGGCGATGGTGAAATCCAGCCTGCCGCCCATCAGAAGTTGCGCCTGATTCACCTGCGGGCCGCCCTGGCGGATGGTCACGTCAAGGCCGTGCTTCGCGTAGATGCCCTTGGCGATCGCCTGGTAGTAGCCGCCGTACTCGGCCTCGGCCAGCCAGTCTATGCCGAAGGTGACCTTGTCGGCGGCTTTGGCGACACCGCATACGAGGCAGAAGGCGAGCAAGAAAGCGGTTCTTTTTTGAAGAAAAGAACCAAAAAACTTTTGTCTACCCGCCTGCACATTGGCGCGTGGTGTGCGGGACGGGTGTTTGCTTGCACCTGAGGTGTTTGGGGGGCGCGGGTTGCTTTGGGCGGTCATCGGTCTATCCCGGCGGGCTGGGCGCGCAAACTGGCGCAATCCGGCGCGGAAGGGAACGGCATACGATGGCTGACGCACGTATCAAGGCCGGCATGTGGGTGTCCGCCGCCCTGCGGCTGGCGTTTGCGGACGGCCGCGGCGGTGCCGTGCTGCGGCGGGGCGATACGGATGCGGGCGGGCTGCTTATCGTGCTGCGCGGTGCCGCCGGGCTGTGCGTGCTGAGCCAGGTGAGCACCGCGGACGGCGCGCCCGCCTGGATGCGCGCCACCGGCGCTGAACCCGTGACGCAGGAGGCCGCGGACGCCTATGTGGACCGCCAGGTAGCGCGCGACCCCGACCTGTGGGTCGTGGAATTCGACGCGCCGGACTACCTGCCACCCTTCGACGGCCGGATCATCTAGACCGGGCAGGAGAGCGTTCAGCGTGGCAAAATCCGTCGCCGTCTTCTGCGGCTCCCGCACGGGCCGCAACCCCGCCTGGCTTGCGGCGGCCACCGCACTGGGCCGCGGGTTGGGTGAGGCGGGCATACGGCTGGTCTATGGCGGCGGCCGGGTGGGGCTGATGGGCGCCGTGGCGGACGCGGCGCTGGCGGTTGGCGGCGAGGTGCTGGGCGTGATTCCCGAGTTCCTCACCCGCATGGAGGTGGCCCATACCGGCCTGAGCGCGCTGGAGATCACTGACAGCATGCACACCCGCAAGCGCCGCATGTTCGACTGCGCGGACGCTTTTGTGACAATGCCGGGCGGGTTGGGCACGCTGGACGAGACAGTCGAGGTGATCACCTGGCGGCAACTGGGGCTGCACGACAAGCCTGTGCTGATCTGTAACGTTGGCGGCTGGGCGGACGGATTGCTGGGCGCGTTCGACGCGGCGGTTGCCGATGAGTTTGCTTCGCCGAGCGCGCGTGGGCTGTACGAAGTTGTGGCGGACGTGGACACAGTGTTGGCGCGGCTGCGTGCTTTGACACCAGGGCCGATGGCAAATCCTGCGCGGTTGTAAACCTGTTCGTAGGCGACTGCGGCGGCGTCGAACGCAGTTTTGCTGAACAGCTTTCTCATCGAACTCGGGACTTCACCAATGTCCGGCGCCACATCCTTGACAGTTCTTGGCTGCAAGGACGGCAGCGCCTGACCTGCGCGTTTGCTAGACATCGACGCGGTAACGTCATCCGAGTCATCCGGCGCGTCGTAAAACAACGAAGGCTCCGGAACAACGTCCCGGAGCCTTCGCATTGTGTGACGGCCTGTGCGGCCGCCTCGCCAGTGGGATTAACCCGCTGAGGTGACCTCGGCAGTGTTCATCCACGTCGCGACGGCGCTCGGCTTCATGACACAATGAGACACTGGATCACCTCCTTTCGGTTGTTGCTTCGCTATACCAGGGGATTGCCCGCCACGCCGTCAAGAGGAAAACGCAGCACTGTCGGAGCCGCGACGCGGTAGCGTTCAGAAGGCACCAACGCCCCCGGTCCTACCGCCAGGGACCAAAAGTTTTTTGCTTCTTTTTCCAAAAAGAAGGCCTTGCCTGCTTCCCCCGCCCGAGCCTTGCGCCAGCCAGCCCGCCAAGCTATAGCCGCGCCTCGGCCGGAGTGTAGCTCAGCCTGGTAGAGCACTGTGTTCGGGACGCAGGGGCCGGAGGTTCGAATCCTCTCACTCCGACCAGCCCCGCGCCCCTTCCTCAGGGCTGCGGTTTCACCATCCCCGATGCCGGATACGGCGGCAGCAGCGGCGGCGGCGCAGGCAGCCCGGCCGGCTTGTTGCCGATCGCCTGCACCATCAGCTGCACCGCGGTCTCCAGTTGCTTGTCGTGACCGGCCAGCAGGTCGGCGGGCTCGTTCTCAATCTCGATGTCCGGATCCACGCCGTGGTTCTCCACTGCCCAGGTGCTGTCGGGCAGATAGAGCGCATCCTCCGGGATGGTGACGTAGCCGCCATCCATCATCTTCCAGTTGCCGCGTATGCCGCGCACGCCGCCCCAGGACCGGGTGCCCAGCAGCTTGCCCAGATGGTAGCGCTGGAACAGCCAGGGGAAGATGTCGCCGTCCGACGCGGACCAGTGGTTCAGCAGCGCGATCTTGGGGCCGCTCACCATCTCGTTGGGCTCGGTGGTGGGCGCGCTCTCGCGGTTGACGCCGAGCGCCACCAGGACGCGGCGCAGGCGTTCCAGCGCCATCGGCGCCACGAAGCCGCCGCCGTTCCAGCGGTCGTCCATGATCAGCGCCTGGCGGTCCATCTGGCTGTAGAACTGCCGGACGAATTGCTGCAGGCCGAGCTGCTCCATGTCCGACATGTACACATAGCCGACGCGGCCGCCGGACAGGCGGTCCACCAGCTCGCGGTTATGCGTGATCTGCGCCTGTTCGCGCAGGCTCATCTCCTTCTGCACCGGTTTGACCAAAATCTCGCGCGTGGCGCCGGTGGGCGAGTCGGCGATCGTCAAATCCACCGGCTCCTTGGGATCGGTGAGCTGCAGCAGGCTGTCCGGGTCGGCAGGCGCGTGCAGGCCCTGGCCGTTGATCGCCAGCACGTAATCGCCGGCATGTACATTCAGGCCGGGTTCGGCGAGCGGGCTGCGGTAATCCTCGCGCGTGTTGTCGCCCGGATAGATGGTGGCGATCCTGTAGCGGCCGGAGGCGGCGTCCAGCGCCCAATCGACGCCCAGCAGCGCGGGATGAACCTTGGGCGTGGTGTCGCCGTCATCGCCGCCGCCCACATACGTGTGGGAGTTGCCGATCTCGCCGTTCACCTGGCCGATGATGTAGTTCAGGTCCTCGCGCGAGCCGGCGAGCGGCACCAGCTTGGCGTAGCTGTCATGCACCGCCTGCCAGTTCTGGCCATTCATCACCGGCGAGTAGAACATGTCGCGTTCCAGGCGCCAGGCGTTGTTGAACATCTCCGTCCATTCCACGCGCGGATCGACGACCATGCGCAGGTTGGAGAAATCGAGCTTGTGTGTCTCGTCGTGGTCCTTCTCCGCGTCGGGCTTGGCGGCCAGCACGGTGAAGTCCTTCTTGTGCTGTATCAGCACGTGGGCGCCGTCCAGTGCCAGCGCGTAGCTGTCCACGTCCTCGGCCACCGTCTCATCCTTGCGTTTTGCAAAGTCGTAGACGTGCAGCGCTGATTTCTCGCCCGTGAGATCGCCCTCGATGAGCGAGATCGGCTGCGTCAGGTAGAATATCTTCTGCCCCGCCGCGTCCATCTGCGCGATGTTGGCGGGATCGACGGGGACCTCCACCGCGCGGTCCATCATGTGGTCCAGGTCGACACGGATTGGCGGAACGCCGGCGGGCTTTGCCGCTGTCTTGTCCTTGGGCTTCGCGGAGTCCTCGGCAGCCGCGGCACTCTCGTCCGATTGCGGGGCGAGTGGAGAGGCCGTGTTGCTGGCGAGCGGTATGGCGTAGATGCCGGTCGATTTCAGTATCGCGAAATCGAACTCGGTGTCGGACAGCACGGTGTTCTCGTGACGGCTGGACTGGAAATACAGGTATTTGCCGTCCGGCGACCAGACGGGGCTGGCGTCCGTGCCGTCGCCCGCGCCCAGGCGGGTGAGTTTGCCTGACGCCAGTTCGAACAGATACAGGTCACGCCGGCGCTGGTGGTCGCGGAACGCCATGCTGAAGGCCAGCCACCGGCTGTCCGGCGAGAACGCCTGATCGTGTATTTCGGTCAGCTTGTCCTGGGCCACCTGGCGCGGCGCGCCGCCGGCGGCCGGCACGGTCCACAGGCGGTGCGCGCCGTCCGAGAAGGCCAGCGTGTGGCCGTCCGGCGACCAGACCGGGCCGTACAGATAGCCGCTGGTGAAGCTGGTGAGCAGCTTCTCCGCACCGCCCTCGGCCGGGCGCGTGGCGATCTGCTGGTTGCCGTTGATGTCGGTCGTGTAGGCGATGGTGCGGCCGTCCGGCGAGAACGCCGGGTGGTCCTCGTCCGCGTTCTGCGTGTTGGTCAGGTTGCGCGTGGCGCCGTGTTCGGCCGGCACGCTGAAGATGTCGCCGCGGGCGGAGAACACCGCGCGCTTGCCGTTCGGACTGAGCGCGTAATCGACCTGCTGCGCCATGTCCTTGTCACGCAACAGGTCTTTCACGTCCGCCACGTGCGGGCGCACGCGCGTGTTGTCGTCCGGCAGGGTGAAATTTACCGCATGCACCTGCTCGCCCGGAAGATCGAGCGTGTAGAGTCGGCCGCCCTGCTGGAAGGCGATGGCGTTGTTGCCGTAGGCAGGAAAGTCGATGTCGTAATCGGTGAAATGGGTGACCTCGCGGGTCTGCTTGCTGTCCAGGTCGTAGCACCAGATGTTGGCGCGACGGTTCTGGTCCTGGTCGGACAGGTAGTAGATCCGGCGGCTCACCCACATCGGCGAGGTGTTCGTGCCGGACCATTGGGTGATCTGGGTGAGCTGGCGGCTGGACAGGTCATAGGTGAACACCTGCTGGGCGAGCCCGCCATTGTAGCGCTTCCAGGTGCGGAAATTGCGGAGGATACGGTTGTAGGCGATGGTGTGGCCGTCCGGGCCGTAGGTCATCAGCCCTACCGCGGTGTCGATCGGCAGCTTCACGGAGGGCCCGCCGGCGACCGGCACGGCATCCGCCTCGGCGATCCAGCCGTTCCACTGGTTGGCCTTGGAGAGATAGACCACGGCGCTGGAATCCGGCGTCCAGGTGACCACCATGTTGTCCGGCGCGTGGCGCCCGCCTGTGCCGGCCTCCACCGTAGGGTGGTAGGTCAGCCGCCTGGCGGGCCCGCCCGCGGCGGGGATCACCCACACGTCCGTGCCCGCGTTGCTGGCTTCGGTGTAGGCGATCCATTTGCCGTCAGGCGAGACGCGGGGGAACATGTCCTGCCCGGGCGCGCTGGTCAGCCGCACCGCCTGGCCGCCGGCGCGCGGCACTTCCCAGATGTTGCCGTCCGCCACGAACACCACGCCGGACGCGGTGGGCTGCGGGAAACGCGGCAGGGCGGCGCGGGCGGCAGGCGCCAGCCCGGCCAGGGCGGAGGTGGCGAGAAGGGCAGCGGCCAGGCGGAGACGGTTCACTTCAGGGGGGCCTCGAGGCTGTTTGCGGGCCGGACGTTACTGCAAAATGCCGGGCCGTCCAGACAAACCGGCCTGCTTTGCGCGGGCTTCATGTAGGGGCAATGATCGCCCAACAGTCAGCGAGGCTTCCCATGGGACTTCCGGCGTCCGCCAGAACGATGGCATTCATCGTCACCCGCGACAGGGCGCGCGCGCTGTCCTTCTACACTCGCGTGCTCGGGTTCCGGCTGACCGGCGAGGACGAGTTCGCCGCGGTGCTGGACCTGAACGGCGTGATGATGCGCCTGGCCACGATGGCGGAGCACGTGCCGGCGAACCACACCGTGCTCGGCTGGGAGGTGGACGACATCGAGGCCTCCTTGCGGGCGCTGCAAGATGCCGGCGTGGCGTTCAAGCTGTATGAGGGGTTCGGCCAGGATGGGCTGGGGATCTGGAGCGCGCCTGACGGTGGCTCTCGTGTGGCCTGGTTCGCCGATCCGGACGGCAACGTGTTAAGTCTGGCCCAATTCGGCTAGGCGCGGCCCGTGCTTGCCGGCGACGACGCACGATGGGCGGTCTTCCGCCGGCGGCCGTTGTTCCGTTGCGCTGTCCGCCGGCAGAGGACTAGGCTGGCCGTATGCAGGCAAATCCATACGCAGGGCGGGCGGATCACACGTTCTGGCGGCGCACGATGGCCGGGCGGGCGATGCAGGATGTCGATCCGGTAGCCGGCGCGGCGTTCCGTATCGGCGAGCACCACCAGGTTGCTACCGCGGGCAGCTGCTTCGCGCAGCACATTGCGCGCACGCTGGTGCGGCTGGGGTTTTCCTATCTGGTGACCGAACATGCGCCGTCCAGTGACGACGCGGCCGGCGGCTACGGCGTGTTCCCCGCCCGCTTCGGCAACATCTACACAGCGCGGCAATTGCTGCAGCTGTTCCGCAGGGCGTATGCGGTGTTCGAGCCGCACGATTTGTGCTGGCAGCGCGCGGACGGGCGCTACATCGATCCGTTCCGGCCGCGGGTGGAAGAGGCCGGGTTCGCCACGCCCGAGGCGCTGGCGGCCGACACCGACGCGCACCTGGCGGCGGTGCGCGAGATGTTCGAGACCTGCGACGTGTTCATCTTCACGCTCGGGCTGACCGAGGCGTGGGTGTCCCGCCAGGACGGCGCGGTGTTTCCACTAGCGCCCGGCGTTGTGGCCAGCAGCCCGGACCCGGCGGATTACGCATTCCGGAACTTCACTGTGGCCGAGGTGGAGGCGGACATGCTCGCCTTCATCGACCTGCTTCGCCGCGTCAACCCGGCGGTGCGGGTGATCCTGACGGTCTCGCCGGTGGCGCTGATGGCCACGTTCGAGGACAGGCACGTCCTCGTCTCCACGGTGTACAGCAAATCCGTGCTGCGCGTGGCGGCCGGATCAGTTTCCGCCGCGCGGCCGGACGTGGCGTATTTCCCGTCCTACGAGGTGATCACCGGGCCGCATGGCGGGCGGGCGATGTACGAGGACGACCTGCGGGAGGTGCGGCCGGAGGCGGTGCAGCATGTGATGTCCCTGTTCGCCAGGCATTATCTGGGCGGCGGCGCGGAGACGGCGCCTGTGGCGGTGGCGGCGCCGGTGTCCGCGGTGGAACGTGCCGCGAGCCTGCAGCAGTTCCTCGACACCCAGGCGGTGATTTGCGATGAGACGGAGCTTGACCCCGTAAGATGAGCGGCGGTTCGGCGAGGTTGCGCGTAGGGCTCGTAGGATCGTGCCAGGTTATCGGCATGGGCGCCGCGTTGCGCAAGTTGTGGCCGGATGCCGACGTTAAGAATTGGAACCTCAACGCCTACAATGCCGAAGCCCCTGACGCAATCAGGGCACAACTCGTCGGGTGTGACCTCGTCGTGTCTCAGGTTGTGCTGGCTAACCCGGAAGCGCCTCTGGCTTTCCAGCGCCTGCGCGAAATCAGCACACGTGCCGTGCTCCTGCCTGTAATCGTGTTCAACGGCTTTCAGCCGGATTGCATCTACTTGACAGTCGGAAACGCCAGGCTGGAGGGTCCGGCCCGACTACTGCATTCCGGCATCATAGCCGGGGGTTACGTACTTGGCCTGCCAGAGGCAAGAGTCGCACGCCTTTTCAACGCGCTCACCTATGCCACACTCGGGTATTTTGACGCTTTCGGCATCGCGCGGGATCTTCTGATATCAAGTTTCGCGGCATCGAATCTTGATCTTGGCGCGGCGATCGATGACTGGTTGGCGCGCGAGGGCAATTTTATGCACACCGTCAACCATCCGCATATCGGCGTCCTGTCGACAATCGCGTATATGGTGGCTGTTCAGGCAGGTGTGGCGGATCCGGACAGCAAGGTGCCGGAGGATGTTTTCGATTTCCTGGCGCATTTCGTCCGATGGCCTACCTATCCTGAATTGGCCCGCAGGCTGGCTGTGCCCAAGGACCAGAGCGACCTTTTCGTCAGGCTGGAAAGCCGGACACTCGACCGTCCGCCAGAGAAAATGCTTAGACTTCCCGACGTTATAGGCGATTTCTACGCAGTCTACGCGCAACAGGACCGGACGGCACTGCGGGCGGCGCTGCCTTCCAGGATATTGGAGGGCCTGGAAGAGGTCCTGGCCGGGTAGCCAGACGGCAGCGTACACCCGCGCACGTGCCACTCCCGATCTCAGCAGGACCGCTCCTACTGCCCTGCGTCCAGTATTTCCTCATCGCAATTCACCGCCACAAGCTCCGCCATCTCCCGCACATGCCGGTCGGACGCAGCCACGGCTGTAGCCGCCACGCTTTCGCCTGACGTGAACTGGCGAAGAAACACGCGCATGACGTGGGAGACACCCGCCTCGGTCACCGAACGCAGATCCTCGGCGAAATACCGGCCGCGCGAGAAACCTCCTGTGATGATCTCGTAGGACGGAAAATACGCTACATCCGGGCGGGCGGCGGCCACCTGCTCGCAGCAGACGCGCAGGACGGATTTGGAGTAGGTGGTGGCGACGAGCACGTGCTGGCCGCCGGCGGTGGCGATCAGCGGCACCGGCGAGACGGTCAGGATCACGCGCGCGCGCGGGTTGACCCTGCGTAGCTGGTCGATGAAGGCCAGCGTGTCGTCATACGTCTCCGCCAGGGTGAAATTGTGGAAGTGGTATCGCGCCGGATCGTACACGCCGCCGGCCACACCTGGGCAAAGCGGCAGCACCGCGCCGTCCGTGCTGGAAATCCACGCCTCCGTCAGGCCCAGGGTGAAGACGAACACGTCCAGGTTCTCGAACGCCTCGCGCACCGCGGCCAGGTGCCGCGCACGGTCGGCATGCAGCTCTGCCAGCGTGTCGTAGCCGCCGGGCTGGATTTGCGGCCGGAACGGATCGACCAGCGCGCCGGCGCCGTCCGTCCAGTGGTCGTCCTGGGGGTTGAACGTACCGTAGGCGCGGGTGAAAAGCTCCGTAAGCTGGCGGGCGGTGTAGATGTTGCCGTAGCGCGCGGTGAAGGTGGCGTAATTGAACGCGGCGGCGATGTCCGCTGGGACGATCGGATGGGCCGTCTCGGTAACATAGTAATTATAGCCGCTTTTCTGCAAGTGACGCGCGATATGCTGGGCGAAGCAGCTTCCGCCGGTGGCCACGCGGTCCGTGCGGCTGATTTTGAACGGCCGGTTCGCTTCGGGTTCCACCTGGGAGGGGTCGGGTGCGGCCACGGCGTGGCGCCAGAATGCGGAGCGCGGTAGGGATTTGTAAGGCGTGTCCATCGTCACGTCTCCTGAAGCCGGCCCAGATGGGCCGCGAGGTCACGCAGCACGCGGGCGCCATACCAGGCGTTCGCGTGGGTTGGATCGGGGTTCCATCCTTCCTGCGCCAGCATGCCATGGGCGTCCTGCGTATCGCGGGGCACGGGCAGCAGGGTCACACCCAGGTCACGGCACAGATCGGCGAGTATGGCCGAGTGCAGGCGCCATAATTTGTAGCGCAAGACAGCCGGCGAGATGCCGAGTTCGGCCATCTTGCCTGCGAACACGCCGGGATGGGCGCGTATGTGGACCGCGCTGGGCACAGGCGGTGGTGGTTCCAGATGGATCAGCGTGCCAGACACACGCGCGCGCAACGCCGTCAGCAACTGCAAGGCAGACCCCATGCGGGCGCGCAGCGTGGAATGCACCAGCCTGGCAGGCAGGATTTCCGCCCCAGCCGATAGCGGCAGGTCCGGCTCGCTCGCCAGCACGAAGTCGAACGGGCGCGGATGGTTGAGCAGGCCGAACACGGTATGGTCGTTGCCGGCGATGCAGGATACGACTGCGGGACCGGCAAATTCGTCCAGCGCGGTTGCCGCCGCGGCCGGAAGCTGTCCGGGCGACGGTACCGGGTCAGCCGGCGCGTCCTTCGCACGGCCGATATAGACGAAGGTCGGCGCGAGCGTGGCTGCTGACGGAAAGGTGCCGGCCAGGCCGCGGGAATGGGCGATCTGCAGCGCCGCCAGATGGCTATGGCCGAGTATGAGCGGCGCCAGGCCGGGCTGCGGCGCGGTCATGCCGGCCTGTGCCATCGCACTCAGCTTCGTGCCGGGAGGAAAGCGGCAAGTGCCGTGGCCAAAGCCCTGGTGTCGAGTTGTGGCGCGGGCTCCGGCCTGTCAGGTGACTGCATCCAGTAGGCGCGCTCGGCCTCGGAACACTCCGGCATGAAATCGGACAGCAGCGCCGCGTTATCGGTCATGAACTGCGCTTTGACGGTGGCAGCTACTTTGGCGTTGTAATAGTATTTCCAGGCACGCTTGCTGCCGCTTGGCGCATCGTTCGGTTGCGCCAGCACCTGTTTCACCACGTCCGGCCGGCCCGCCGCGTTCAACGCTCGCAGGATTTCCAGGGTTTCGAGCGGAAGACTGGGGTTCACACGCTCGCGCGGGCGGGCGGCCACATGCTCCGGAAGTTCTACGCCGAGCAGCGAGGTGAAATCCTCGATGATGTCGCCGCCGGTGAGGAACTCCGGCTCGAACGTACGCACGATGATGCGGTTCGGCGCCGAGACGGCGTATACCGACATCACTTCGTGGTAGCGGAAATACCGTACGTCAGCGGTCTCGGCGAGGAAGGTGAGCAGGTCCTTGTGGTAGCCGTGATTGCGTATGTTCTGATAGTAGGTAGGCACGACCATGCGGTCCTGGCGACGCAGATAGGCGATCAGCGTCACCGCATAGCCGCGCTCGTTAGCCGCCCGGACGACGTCGCGGACCATGTGCTTGTAATAGAAGATCAGTTCTGTGCTGAGCAGTACGTCGGCGTCGCGGGACAGCACATGGTCCAGCAGGGTGTTGTACAGCTCCATGTTCTTGGCGGCATGCGCGTTGAAGATCGGGCCGAAATTGCCGGCGAACGTTCCGCCCGCCTGGGCGATCGCCTTGCAGTTATGTGACTTCAGAGCGCGGTAGTCGCCCGGAACCCAAATATCGCGCGAAGCGAACAGGTCCTCGTACACGTGCATGAAATTCTGCAACGAACTGGTAGCGGTCTTCGCGTGTCCAATATGCAGAAAGCAGTTCTTCATGGCCCGGCAGTCCCCTCGCCCGCATCATGGGTAACGCCGGCCCGCCAGATCGCAGGCAAGCGTCCGCCGCACGACAGCAGAGGCTGCTTACTTCGCCTCAGACGAGAATGCCCTTCTTTTTTTCGTCCGTCCGGACAACAAGCGCTCGCAGCATGGCCTCTCCCACCACCGTCGGCGCATATAGAAGCTCGATGCGCGCGCGGCCGCGCGCGCCCATCGCCCGGGCCTCCTCGCGATGTTCGTGCACCCAGCGCATGTGGGCAGCGGCCGTCGCCACGTTCGCCTCCGCCCAGCATTGGCCGGTGACGCCCGGATACTCCTCCGCGCCCACCGGCACCAGCGTGTGATCGACGAGCAGCGCGCAATCCGCCGTCGCGTAATCAACCGAGCCGGAATAGTCGGTGACGATGACGGGGGTGCCCAGAAGCATGGCTTCCGCCGGTCCGCGGCCGAAGCCTTCCGAGCGGTGCAGCGAGACAAAGGCGTCTGCGGCCCGTATCAGGCCGAGCAGGTCCGGTCGCGCGAGCCGGGCCTCGCGTATCTCGATGCGCGGGTCCCGCGCCAGCGCCGCGAGAGAGGCGGCCTCCTCCGGACGGTCGCCGGCGCCGCTCGTCTTGATGATCAGGCGGGCGGGCTCGGTGCCGCCGGGAAACGCTGCGGCAAAGGCGCGCAGCACGGCCTCCGGATTCTTGCGCGCCGCGTAGGAGCGGAAATCGAACATGAACAGGAACAGCGTGTCCTGGTCGCCCAGGCCCAGCGCTTCACGGCCGGGCGCCTGGTCCAGCTCCGGCTCGGACACCGCCATCGGCACCAGGGTCACCGGACGCGCGTCGTCGGCCCGGAACGCCGCCTCGGCGAACGCCGTCGAGGCCCAGACCGCGTCGTAGAAATTATAGGCATGTCGCCAGTAGTCGGGCAGCCATTCGAGCTCCCAGGCCCAGAAGCCGATGGCACGCCCGGCGCTTACCCCCAGCCGGCGCAGGCGGACGGCATCGCCTATGGCGGTGTCCGCATTGGTGTGGACGATGTTCGTGCCGGCTTCCACCTGTGTGCCGGGGGGCAGTTCGCCGCCATCGGGCAGCAGCAGGCGGCCGGTCTCCAGGTCCACCACCACGTAATCGGTGAACCCCACGGCACTCAGCGCGCGGGCGGACCCGCGCAGATCCTCGCCGCGGCCGGAAGCGGCGCTCCAATAGCCGGTCAGCGCCAGAGCGGCCTGGTGCACCGGCGCGGGCGGCGGCTGGACGGCCTGCGGCGGCGGCTGCAGCGCCGCGCCGAGCGGCAGGGCCTTCGTCTCCTGCGCCAGGTGGTCCGCCGCCCAGGCCACCAGCTTCGCGCGCTGCGCAGGGTCCGCCACGTCGTAGCGCGCCTGCAGGTCGGTGCGGAAGCTGAGCACGATTTCCAGCAACCGCGAGGCGCCTTCGATGCGTGGCGAAGGGCTGAGCAGGAAACCGCGCAGGGAGGGATCGAACGCATCCAGCGTCACGCCCAGATCCCGCAGGCCGTTCAGCAACAGCCAGCGCAGCAGCTTCCAGACGGAGCCGGGTGCGGCCGGCGGAAAGGCGGCCGCCAGGTCCGTCCGCACCTCCCAGATCGCGGCCGCGGCGCGGTTCAGCCTGTAGCCGTCTATGCTGACGTCCGAGGGCGCGTGGAACCAGTCACGCAGCGGGGCGGTGAAGCTGTCCGGCCAGCCGAACAGGCGCGGCGCCACCAGGGTGAACCACATCCCGTGCGCCAGCCGCCCGAGCCGTTCGCCGGGGAACTGGCGCCAGTGCGGCAACGGGTTGCGGCCGGCCGGCACGTTGCGGAACAGGATGAGGCCGTTGGTGATCGGCACGTCGCCGTAATGCGCGGAGAGGGAGGAGAGGCGCGTGAAGCCTTCGGCGAAGCTCGGCGCCAGCAAAGCGAGATCGATCGCGCCCTCGCGCAGGCCGCTGGTCAGCGCCCAGACCAGGTATTCCGCACGCTGCCCGGAATCGTTCACGTTGAAGGCCTGCTGCAGGTCCGGCCGGCGTTCCCAGGCCAGGGCGGCCTGCCTGGGGATGCGTGCGGCAGGTCCGGAGGACGCGAGCACGACGTCCTGGGTCAGCCCGGCCAGCCCCTCCGTGCTGCGCTCGGCCCAGATCTCGCTGGCCACGGGCGGCCAGGGCGGTCCCTCGGCTGCTTGCCTGGCCGGCGCCGGCTGCTCCGCCAGCGGCGCGGCCAGCAGCGTCTCGGGCTGACACAAGGCGCGCGCAGCCTGGACGGAGGCCGGGTCGGCGTGCTGGCGCAGGCCCTCGCCGCCGAAGAACCAGGCGATAAACGCACGCAGGCCGGAAGGTGCGAAGATGTCGAACGCGGCGCGCAGATCGGGACGGTCCAGCCAGTACTGGTGCATGTAGCGTGTCAGCACGGCGCCGCGGGCGGCGGCCGCTTCGTCCGGCTGGTCGAAATAATCCGAGCTGACGGCCACCGGCTTGTCCGGATCGACCTCGCCCTGTTCGACGGCGCGGGCGATCCAGTGGCGCATGGTGTCGTCGATCGGGCGGCCATCGGCAAAGCTGCCGAAGCCGTAGGGAAGCTTGCTGAACGCCTCCCATTTGTTGGCGAGCACGAGGCGCCTGTACAGATCGCACAATTCGGCCACCACGCCGAGATTGGCCTTGGTGAAGCGGTTCTGGTGTTTGGAGAAGCTGCCCGGCACGTTCGGGTTGATGCCGCTGAAATGGAAGAACACCAGGCGCTCGCCGTCCACCTCCCACGCGCCGGCCGGGGTGCGGGTGACGCGGCGATGCGCCAGGTTCCAGTAGGCCACGTTGTAGCCGGGGTGGCGCAGGATGAACGGCCGCCTGACGAACACCGGGGCCAGATCCATCCAGCGCTGGTCGGTGAACATGTTGCCCGCGATATCCACCCGGCAATCCCGGAAGCAGCGCTCCGCCCACCAGCGGGCCAGCGCCACGCCGTCCTCGTCGTTCCGCAGCCCGAGAAAACCGAGGTTGTAGACGCCGGACTTCATGATGGTGAGGTCGGACGGCTCGCGCCCGTCCTGCAGCGGCCGCATCATGTGCGGCGTCAGCACGCAGGAATGGTCCGCCAGGGCACCGAACACTTCCGGCATGAAGCTGAACAGCAGAATGTCCGGGTCTAGGTAGCACACTTCGTCGAAGCCGAGCGTCTCGAACATGTGCAGGAACGCGTATGGCTTGATGGCGGTGTTGAACTCGATGACGGTGTACCACGCCTTCATGTTGCCGATCAGCGCGATGCCGAGCTCGTCACAATCCAGCAGCGTGGCGGCCAGGTTCAGCTCGGCAAAATCCCGGCGCGTATCGGCCAGAATGACGTAGCGTTCCACGCCCAGAAGGTGGGACGCGAGCGACTGCATCAGGGTCGCAGCGAAGCCTATGTAGTTTGCCGAGACGATAGTGAACACGGCGCGCCGCCTGGGCGCCCCCTGCAGCTGCTTCACGCCCGGTGGCCGCGCCTTCGGAGCACGCGACACTCTGCCCGAACTCATGCTGATGGTGACAAACGCAAAAGCTTTCTTCGGGGAGGCGGCCCGTGGTGCCGGCCCGCCTGACGACCGCATCCTGCACGCTTGCGCGCGGGCGGGGCCTCAGGAGATTTGGCCAAACCGCCCGACAGAGTCAATCGCGGGGCACATCGCAGCTGAAACGGTCAGCGTCCTGGAGATGGTGCCGAACGCCGACCCTGCCTTCGAAATACCCGCGTGTTTCATAGTGATGCTGCAGCCCCTTGGCGTCCGCGCGGTCGAATGCGGCTGCGATGTCCTTATACTGATCGAAATAGAACGCCGGATCGAACGGCAATGGACCAGGAAGCCGGCCTTCGCGGTAGCCGGCCGCCCGGAAATGCACAGCAGCAGATGGCGTACGGCCAGCCAGTATGGCGGCGTGGACGTCCGGGTAGCGGTCCAGGTACCAGGCTTCATCCACTTCTGCGACAAGGATCTCGCCGAGCAGACGAAGCAACGCCGGGACAGGCACGCTTACGGTTTCCGCCTGCAAGGATTTTTCGTCCACGCCGAGCACGGACAGCAACTGGCGGAACGGCGGCCGGTAGGCTTCGTCGCTCGGGACGGCTCTCCGGCTCTCCCGCCGGCTGCCGGGCTGGTTCAGCCTGGCAAGGTTTTCGTGCACCGCCATCGTGGCACCCCGGGCCTGTGTGGAACATCACATCACAGTAACGTAAGTAGCTTCCATGGCCTAATGAAATATTCGCTAAGCGTAGAAGACTATGCAGGGAGCAGCGGACAGTCTTGCTTTTGAGAAAAGAAGCGAAAAATCTGCTATCTGCGCTGTCGCTGATTGCTGAACGGGCACAGTCCGGAGGCATCTGCCTGGCAGAGAGCAATCGAAGTATAAGATGACAAGGAAAATCTGTTTTAGTCTCAAAAGAAAGCCGGTTTTTGCAGTTTGGCCGCTGGCCTGGCTTGCACGTCCGGCGCCGGCACGCCGTCAGGTCGCCGGGCGGGAACGAGCGCGCAAACCGTTTCGGGGCCATCTGTGTTGCTCAGTCGTGCAGCACCACAAGCCGCTCGGCGAAGATACCTCGCTTGCGCAACCTGCCCTCCGCGCCCAAGGCGCGGCGCAGGTTCGGCCGGCGCAGCAGCGGCTTCAGCATGCGGTGCAGCGTCGCCTCGTTGATGTAGCGTCCGACACACTCGTGCAGGCCCAGGCCGAAATGAATGTATTCGTGCGGCAGGCGGCCGGGCCGGAACACACGCGGATCGGCAACGCGCCGTTCGTCCATCATGGCGGAGGCGAAACCCACCATGACGGTGGCGCCGCTTCGTACATTCGTGGCCCGGCCGGTGCCACGCGCGATCGTGGCAGGGGCGAGCGCCACCCGCGGCAAGGCCGGCGCCAGAGGGTCGAAACGCATGGCCTCCAGCAGGATGGCACGCAGGCGCCCATCGTCGCCGGTGTGCGCCGCGTCCTGCGCATCGGCCAGAGCCTGCGGGCGGCGCAGCAGCTGCTCCATCCCCTGCGGCACCACCATCGGAGGCTGCGGCGGGCCGCCCACCACCATGCACATCAGCGCCGTGCGTATCTCGCCGTCGCTGTAACCGGCTACACCCTGGGCCTGCAGCTTCAGGCAGCGGCCCAGCACGTCGTCGGCCGCATCCGGCGCCGTGTGGCGGCGCGCGATCTCGCCGTCCAGCAAGGCGCGGAACGCCGGGGCGATCACCTCAACCTCGCGGCACAGCGGGTTGTCACCCACTGAGCCGGTGAACTGGAACTCGAACAGCCGGGTCGCCCACACGTCCAGCCTTCCCTGCGCCGGCTCGGGCACGCCGAAATACGGCGCGATCACGCCGAACGTCACCTCGCGTATCAGCGACACCACCTCCACCCGACCGTGCGCGCGCGCCACCGCCGCCTCCGCCAGCGCCTCCGCCCGGTCGCCCAACGCCGCCAGGTCCTGCGACACCACGACGCGCCGCATGGCGGCCACCTGGTCGCGGTATTGCCGGGTGTCGGACATGCCGAGGAAGAACGGGTACTCCTTGCCGGTAATCAGCTCCAGGTTTGCGGCATAGACGACGCCGTACGACGTGTCCGTGCGGAACACCTCCTGCACGTCATCGTAGCGCGTCACGAAGCAGAAGCCGCCGCCGCCCACGATCGGCCAGACCCGGCGCAGCACGCGCGTGGCGAGCGGCGCCAGCGCCATGGCCTGCTGTATGCCCCAGGCTTTCAGGCCCGCCACGCCGCCCGGCCTGGGCCGCAGCACGTTCGGCGAGGCGAGTATGGCGGCCGCGTCCGCCTGGACAGGCGCGTTCAAAGGGCGGCCAAATAGGCCAGGGCCGGCAGGCTCGGCAGGAAGAAGTAGTCGCCGCCTGCCAGGCGCACGAAGGTATCGACCATCGCGGTGCGCCGTAGCGCCTCGTCGCGCAGGGTCATCCGGCCGGCCGGGCCGACCAGCGGGTCCACCTCCTCGAACAGCGTGGCGAAGCTGCTGTTCAGCAGCCAGGTCTGCTGGACGAACTCGAACTGCCTGTCGATGTCGGTGTTCAGCGCCAGGAACAGCAGGCCGCGTTCGGCGCCGTCGTCGCGCGCCGGATCGGTTAGCTTGGGGCCGAACTTGCGGCCGCGCCGCAGGATACGATGGTTGTTCGCCGCCTGCAGCAGGGTGACCCGATCGCCGCCGGGCGGGGTCAGCGCGTCACGCGGGAAAGCACGCCGCACGTGGCTGCCGGGCGGGCAGCCCGCGCCCTGCGGGTCTGTCGCGTTAAACTGGTAGGCGCTGTCCGGCGAGCCGTCCGCGCAGGCGGGCAGCTTGGCCCCGCCTGGGCACAGCAGGTGGCCGTCACGGTCCCGGCCGACTACCCGCTCGGCCAGCCACTCGCCGGTGATGTGGGCGCTGTGCTCCGGGTCGCGCGCGCGCAAGGCCTCGGCGTTCGCCTCCATGGACGCCCAGAACGCCGCCACGTCCTGGCGCAGTTCGCGCGCCACCAGGTAGCTGCCGTTCAGGCCCAGGTCGAAGAAGCCCTCCGCCTCCGCCGAGGCGGCGAGCCCGGCGGCGGCGGCCCGCGTGTCATCCACCAGCGGGCCCGGCGACTTTTCGTGGTGGCCGTCGATGTAGCCGATCAGGAACTCGCCCAGGCTCACGCCCTGCACCGGCTGCGCGGTCACCGCCGGCTCGCCGCCCGCCAGCACGGCGCCGCCTGTGTCGTAAGGCACCGGCTGGGACAGCGCGTCGGCGAAGCCGAAATGCTCGCGGCTGAACCCGCCGGCCTTTTCCACGTCCAGCAGCAGCTCCAGCCTGCGTGCCACGCTTATGCCGAACGGAGTGAGCACGCCGGCCACCGTCTCCGCCCAGGCCTGCGCGTCCGCCTCGGTCCTGGTGTAGAGCAGCAGCAAGGCGTGCACGGTGATCCCGGTCGCCACGAAATCTTCCGGCTGGTCCTGCGAGGGAACGTCGAACGCGCTCGTCTGGCTGGCAGGCGGATCACGCAGCGGCACGTTGGCGCTCCACACGGGGCCGCCCGGCATCACCGTGGGCAGCCACGCGCCGGAGCGCCTGTCGCCGAGCCGGCGGGCGCGATCTACCTGGAACATCCCCTCGCGAAAGGCACGTCCGAAGGAGACCAGTGTCTGTTCGGACAGTCCGGCCAGGCGCAGCCCGGTAGCGGAGAAGGCCAGGGCGGCGGCGCGCGGCTGGGCGTCGGGGTCGGACTTGTCGGGCGCCACCGCGTTGGTAACCGGAGCGGCCTGCAACAGAGCTGCGAGCCAGCCGGGCGGCGCGGACGGGCCTGGCCAGGCGAATTGCAGGAACAGCGCACGGCCGTAAGGCAGCGCGCCGAAGCCGCTGGCCACCAGGCCCTGCGTCTGCTGCGCCGTGACACCGCCAAGCCGCCAGCTGGGCGCCGGGGCCGCTACAGGTCTGCCATCCACGCCCGGGCCTCCTTGTCTGTAAGCCGGTCCTGGCGCAGGCCGGCGGCGATGCGCGTGTTGCGCTCGATCTGGTCGACGGTGAGCGTGGGATAGGCGCTGTACCAGAACCGGCTGACGGCGCGCGAGGCGAGCGCCCAGGCCTTGAACTGCCGCCCGTGGCTGGCGCCGTCATAGACCAGGAAGCGCGTGGCCGGAAAACCCACGGCGGAGCCCCAGGCGAGTGTCAGGCCGCCATGCGCTTTCTCGATGAAATCGTCGAGATAGCTGCCCCAGCTATGATCGAAATTGCTGAAGAACAGCAGCCGGCTGGAGTTGTTGAGAAACGCCCATTGTGCGAAATGCACCGTGCGCATGCTGCCCAGATAGCCGTCACGCGCCACGATGCGCAGTGCCAGGCCCAGCCCCGCATGGCCCACGCGTATGATGACCGTGCGCAGGATCCCCGGCTTGATCAGGACGATGGACCCCATGTGGTTCTGTGCGGTCCAGTCCTCGCGCGCCAGCATGTCGCGCAAATTCCGCTCGCGCGCCGGCGGCGCATCCTGCGAGGAATCGCGCATCTCGTTGCCGCGGAGCAGCACCAGCAGCAGCGGGACCGTCAGCAGAGCCAGCCCGGCCAGGCTCAGCGCGATCACCCGGGCGGTCGGCCAGAATGCCTGCCCGAGAGTGTGTGCAGGGCCGGCGCCCACCCGATGCAGCACGTGGCTTGCCAGCGAGACGGCGGGATCGGCCAGCAGGGTCGCCAGGATCACGTAGGCGGCCGAGGCGGCCATGATGAACGCGGCCTGGCGCAGTAGGAAGCCGGACAGGCGGAACCGCGTGGGAACCTCCGTGCCAGGCAGGCCGGCACGGTTGCGGTAGGCAAGCCCGCCGAACACCACGCTCGTCAGCACGATCAGGAGCAGATACGCGCGCCAGGGCGACAGAGCAGCGAGAAGCGTGCCGGGCGCGGACAAGACAAGCATGGCTGCGAGCACGAGACAGGCCATGCGGCCGTAATCGGTAAGGCTTTCGGCACTGGTGATGCGGGGCGGCGCCTTCTGTCCGAGCCAGGCATTCTGCGGCAGCAGGGCGGCCCGAACCGCGCGATGCAGGTCGGGTGCGGCCAGCGTGTGAAACGGCGCCTCCTGCACCGGTGCATCCAGCAGGTCCCTGACTGCAAGGAACAGCTTGTGCTCGGCAAGTATGCGTGCACAGGACAGGCCGCGATTGCCCTGGTGATATACGCTGGGGTGCTGGGTGCGCGCTTCCAGATAGGGTGCGACGGGCGCGCGCGAACCTGGCTGCGTCACCGCATCGTATAGCAGGCCGTCTCTATCGAGCGGGCGTTTGCAGCAGCGCAGCATGGCGCGCAAATCCATCCCCGGCGCCGCTTCGAGCTGCGCCCAGAACGGACCCGGATCGCCGTCGAAATTGGCTTCCAGGATGAACAGCGGATCGTAGTCCGACGCGGGAAACACGCTCATCGACATGAAATGCAGGACCGGGACATATCCTGCGATCTGCGCGAAATGACGGTCGCCGTCCTGCTGTTTCGTCATCGCGTCGATGAGCGACGACAGCCGTATGCAGCTTTCCGGCTTGACCTCCAAGGGAACGCAAAGCGTGGTCTGCCGCATCGCAAGCTGGCCCCGGTTGACCGCAACGTTCTAGCGGAAACGTATCGTGTCGGGCAATGAGCGGAAGCGGAGTCCGTCCCCGCCAGCACCGGGTGCGCGCGATGTCTGAGTAGACGTTCGCCTGCGGAACCGGCCAGTTGCCAGCAGGGAGGTGCGAACGTTATCCGCTTCTTCCCCTGCGGAAATCAGGCCGTCCCTGCTTGCGCACCAACCACGCCGCGCGTGTCACAGTCCGAACGTCTCGCGCACCGACCGACCGCCGGCCAGGCTTTCGATCCAGCCTGCCTCGAGCAGCAATTTTGCCTCCGCCTCGGCGATCCGGCCGATGACCGCGGCGGGCGGAACAACAGCAAGCCCATCGTCGTCTCCGATGATCAGGTCGCCGGGCGACACGCGCTGGCCGCCCACGCTGACGGGGCCGTTGACCCCACCCCGCTCGGCGCCGACCGGTCCGCGCGGCGTCACGTGGCGGGCGAACACCGGCAGGTCCGGCCAGCCGGCGAGTGCGGCCACATCGCGCACCGCGCCGTCGCAGACGAGTCCCCGCCCGCCGCGCCGGCGCAATTGCCCGCCCAGTATCTCGCCTATCATTGCGTGGCCGGCGTGGCCGCCCGCGGCCACTACCAGGATGTCTCCGGCCTCGATCAGATCGAGCGCATGCAGGACCGCGCCGAAATCGGGCGGCTCGCACTGCGCCGTTACCGCACGGCCGAACAGATGCGCCTGCCGGCCGGGCGGGTTTAGCGGACGCAGGGCAGGATCGACCAGGCCGATCGCGCCGCCGAGATCGACGGCTATGGCCGCCGGTATCGCGGACCAGCGCGCAAGATCGGCAGGCGCGAGGCTGGGATGAGCGCGCGCATGAATGGTAACCATCGGGGTTGTGGCTCCAGCGATACAGAGTCGGCAGGCGGGCAAGGTCGGCCCGCTTGCGCGAAAGCCCGCACACCTGATGTAGCTTTGGCCACGCCGGAGAGCGGGTCAATCTTCGCGATTGCTTTCGGAGTTGCAGGGCGGGTTGATGGCGAACTGTGGAGGGAGACGGCGTTTCATTTCTCGCAAGCGCCGGTCAGAGCAGTCTAAAGCTGCGCGGCGCATGGAATGTGCACGGAACGGTTGATCTAATGTGGCAGAAGGGGCAAAGCGCTAACCGGCACAACTATAAGCTGACGAATATCTCGCAACATACAGATTTTCTAAAAATTGTTACTTGCTTTACCAAATATAGAAGTTTCGCGCTAATAATTATATTCGCTATCTGTACGTTTTTGGGCTTGAAGGCCGAGCTAGTCTTCGTCTATATCAGTAATTGCCGGGAAGTTGGGCCGGCCAACTAACGCAAGGATTGATCATGATCAACGTATCTCGCCGTTCTGGTGTATTCGCGTCCGTTCTGGCTATCGCTGCTGCTTCCGTGGTTGCGCAGCCCGCATTCGCCGCCCAGCCGGTCGCCGCGGTTTCCGCGCAGGTCAAGGTTCAGCCCGCCCCCGCCGCCAAAGCCGCCGGCGCGATCACCACGGACGTCGTCCATCACGCGCAGCCCGACGTAGTGCACCACTTCCCGTAACCTGGGCACGCCATCGCACTTACAGCCGCCCTACTGCGCAGGTCTGCGCGGGTGGGCGGCTTTGCTGTTCCGGACGCCAGGCCGGACCGCGGGCCGCGGAAAATAGTTACACCTTTAAGTTGTGTTAGCCTGTAATCGGAGTATCCTCAGCCGGCCACGATATCGAAACGAAGTCGGGTGAAGTTGAGATCACAGGTAGCAATGGCTTTCAGACGCATAGCTGGAACTGTTCTGTGCATCTGCCTTGCGGCGGTTGTGGTTCCGTTCCTCGTCCTGTCCGGCCCGGCGCTGGCAGACCGTTCTCCTTTCAAAACCTATGATGCCGAGCAGGGGCTAGCCAGCCTTGGCGGCAGCTGCATGGTCCAGGACCGTGCTGGCTACCTGCTGGTCTGCACCGAGCACGGCGTGTTCTCGTATGACGGAAGGCGCTTCCTGAACCTGGGCGTGGACCAGGGCTTGCGCGCCGGCGGCATCGTCTATGACATCGTGCTGACCCGCTCCGGCCGGGTGGCCGTGAGCTTCGCCGACGAGGTGTTCGTCTCCGACAAGCCCTCGGATGCCTCGCACGCGCCGGGCTCGCTGACGTTTCACAAGGCCATCCACCGCGGGCTGTCCTATTTCGAGGAACGGCCGCACCGGCTGGCAGCCTGGCAGGACGACCTGGTTCTGGTCGCCGGCGGCATCACGTCGCGCATCGTACTGTCCGATGACGGTCCTTCCCTGGTCGAGGCGATCGGCTACCAGCCCGGTGAGCGCCGCATGCTCGACGGTGCAACCGAAGTCTTTCCGGCCAACGGTCATCTCTGGGAAGGCTTCGAAAACGGCAGGCTCTGCATGGCCGACCCCGGCGCCGTGCGCTGCTACGGCCCCTCGGACGGGCTGACCGGCGGTCCCTGGTCTGCGGTGACCACAGGCCCGGACGGCGCCGTGCTGGCCCGCGGCGCCGAGGTGGTAGCCCGGCTCGATCCTGGCACCGACCGTTGGTCCGTCACCGAGCTGCCGGACCAGGGCGGCCGCTACGTCAACTACCATGGCGACCTCGGCCTGTTCGCAACCCCAGACAACAGCCTGGTCACCCAGGCCGAGCACGGGCTCGCCGTCCTCAAGAACGGCGTCTGGCACGGCCTGAAGGTCGATGACGGCGCGCCGTCCGGAATCATTACGAGTGCGATGACGGACTCCTCGGGCCAGATCTGGTTCCAGGTGCTGGGCCGCGGCCTGGTCCGCTGGGTGGGCTATGGCCACTGGGAAGTGCTGCAGAGAGCTGACGGACTGTCAGACGGGCTGGCCTGGCGCACCGCGCGCACGTCGGACGGCACGCTGTGGATCGCAACAGATACCGGCGTGGACCAGGTAGTGCGGCACGGAGCCGTGCTGCATGTCAGCAAGGTGCTGCCCGGCTCCGCGTTCGCCATCGCCGCAGGCGCCAGCGGGGAGTTGTGGCGTGGCCTGGGCAATGACGGCGCGCGCAGGATCGATCCCCTGACCGGCGCCACCGTCCGGGTCCCCTGCCCGGCGGTGGACGCCATCACCGTAGATGCGGCGGGCGTCGTGTGGCTCGGCACCGAAGCAGGCCTTTTCAAGGTCGTCACCCATCCCGGCGCGCCGCTCACCGCGGTGCCGGTCAGCGGCCGCAACATGCAGGTGATCGATGTCATCAGCGACGGCCAGGGCGGGGTGTTCTACCTCTCTGGCGGACGCCTGCGGCACGGGCGTGCGGATGGCAGCGATTGGGCGGTGACCGGGCCCTGGCCCGCCGAAGGGTTTGAGCCGCTCTCTCTGGCCCTGGCCCATGACGGCACGGTATGGGTCGGCGGAGAGGGCGGTCTGTTCGGGCTGACGGTCGTGGACGACAAGATCGCCAGCCGCCATGACGTACCCGTGGCCGAGACGCGTACCAACAGCATCGTGGCCCTCATGGTCGATCACCGCGGATGGCTGTGGGTGGGCACCGCCCTCGGCGTGTCGGTGAACGACGGCAAGCGTTGGGTGTCGGTCGACTCGGATGGCGGCCTGCTGTCGGACGACGTGAACGAAGGCGGCATTCGCGAAGACCCTGACGGCTCGGTCTGGATCGCCACCACGCAGGGCGTCTCCCACCTGGTCGATCCAGAGTGGCTGTTCAACGACCGGCCGATACAGACGGTGGTGACCGCGGCAACCTTGGGCACGCATACGGTCGAAGCCGGTTTGATGCCTTACAGCGAGGAGGCGCTCAGCCTGCAGTTCGGCTCGCCGAGCCACGGCGCTGAACGCTCGTTCAAGTTCCGCTACCAACTATCCGGCGTGGACGCTGACTGGGCCGAGTCCCCAACCGGCCAGGTGCGCTACCCGTTCGTGCCGCCTGGCCATCATGAGCTGACCGTGATCGGCCTCGACGAGCTCACCCACCGCGCCTCGCTGCCGGCCACGCTCACCATAGACATGGCCTATCCCTGGTGGCGCGAGACCTGGGCCGAGGTGATGTGGGCGGCGCTGGCAGCCTGGCTTCTTTATGTCGGCATGCGGCTACGCTTCAGGGCGATCCTGGCTCGGCAGGCGGAGCTGAAGCGCTACGTGGCCGAGGGCACCGAGCAGCTACGCTACCAGGCGGCGCATGACGCTCTGACCGGGCTGCTCAACCGCTCGGAGATCGAACGGCGTCTCGCCACCAAGCTGACCCACGGACCGGTCAGCGGCGAGATGATCGTGGCGCTGCTCGATATTGACAATTTCAAGGCTGTCAACGACCGCTACGGCCATCTGGGCGGCGACGACGTGCTGCGCGCCATGGGCCGGCTGGTGCGCAAGGCGGTGCGCGTGGGCGAATATGCCGGACGCTACGGCGGCGAGGAGATACTGCTGGTCCTCGACGACTCGGACGGGCGCGGCGCCGAGCGCGTGCTGGACCTGCATCATGCGGTGCGTGGCGAATCGTTCAGCGCCGCCGGCAAGGAGCTGCGCGTGACCTGCTCGGTCGGCATGGCCTGGGCGATGCGCGGCGACGACTGGGAGTCGCTGATCGGCCGCGCGGACCAGGCGCTCTACGAGGCCAAGGATGCCGGGCGGGATAGGGTCGTGGAGCGCTCGCGGGTGGATTTCGACGCGGCACGCGTGGATCTGCGCAGCGCGGAGTAGCAGCCAGGCAGACGCCCCGGACAGAACCATACCGCCCGGCGTGCCGCCTTGCCGCCGAAACCCCGGCCATCGCCGGATGGCGGCTGCAAAAACTTTTTGCTTCTTCTTGAAAAAGAAGGGCTTGCTTGCGTTCTTTGATGTGCGATTCGCAGGGAGACCGCATGACAAACCTCACCCGCGTAGAGGTACGCTGCTACCGCTTCACCTGCCCCGATTGCGGCATGACGGATTTCGAGCTCGGCCATCTTGCGACCGCAGATGAAGTGCACTGCATGGTGTGCCTGATCGACGAGGAACGCCACGTGGTGTTGCGCCGGTGGCTGGTGGACGTGCCCGAGCCGCAGCACGACGCGGCTACGCAAGACGGCGCCGGGCCGGCCTGATGATCGACAGCCCGGCAGCAGCGGCGGCCAGGCTGGCGCGAATAAAGCGGCTCGCCTGGCTGGTGGACGGCGCGTTCCGCCTGCCGGGCACACGCTTCCGCTTCGGCCTGAACAGCCTGATCGGCCTGGCGCCCGGCGCAGGCGACGCGGTTCTGGGCATGCTTTCGCTCTATATCATCTACGAGGCGGCGCAGTTGGGCGTGCCGCGGCATCGCCTGGCACAGATGGTGGGCAACGTGGCGCTCGAAGTCGTCGGCGGCTCCGTGCCCATCCTGGGCGATGTCTTCGACATGGCGCTGAAGGCGAACCTGCGCAACATCCGGCTGCTTGAGGAACACCTCCGCGCGACCGGGGGCCTGCTGACCTAGATCCAGCCTGACATTCGTTTGCTATGTCGGCCGATGCGCGCCCTGGAGCACGGCGCATGGCACGCCGGCGCAGGACAGGCATCGCGCAGGCAGAAGCCGTCCGCTTCCCGGGACGGGGTGTGGCCCCCTGCCTGCTCTATCCGTATCCGGCCAGCCAGAAACCGCATGGTTCCCCTTCCACCAGGGAGCGCCTATAGCCAGATACGAATTCCTCCAAGCCTGCCATGTCCAGCCTGCCGTCCCCGGCGGCTGCTTGCGCCTGCAGGCTGCCTCCCCGTCCGGACACCCTTAATCATGACCTTCGCCACCAACCCTGCCCTCGCTCGCGCGCTGATCGACCGCGGCTACACGGAGCTGACCCCCGTGCAGGACGCGGTGCTGGAGCCGGGTGCCGAAGGGCGGGACCTGCTGGTCTCCGCCCAGACCGGCTCTGGCAAGACGGTCGCCTACGGGCTGGCCTTCGCGCCGACGCTGCTGGGCGGCGAGGAACGTTTCGACCGGCCGGGCAACCCGCGTGCCCTGGTGATTGCGCCCACCCGCGAGCTGGCGATGCAGGTGCACCGCGAGCTCACCTGGCTCTACGCCAACACGGGCGCGCGAATCCTGTCCTGCATCGGCGGCATGGACGGCCAGCGAGAGGCGCGCGCGCTGGAAGCCGGCTGCCACATCGTAGTCGGCACGCCGGGCCGTCTGTGCGACCACTTGGCGCGCGGCCGCCTGCGCCTGGGCGACCTCGCCGTGGTGGTGCTGGACGAAGCGGACGAGATGCTCGATTTGGGCTTCCGCGATGAGCTCGATACCTTGCTGGCCGCGACACCGGAATGGCGCCGCACGCTGCTGTTCTCCGCCACTATCGCCAAAGAGATCACCGCACTCGCGCGCAAATACCAGAAGGACGCGCTTCGTATCGACACGCTGGTGCGCAACCAGCCGCATGCGGACATCGAATACCGCGCCGTGCGCACGCCGCCGCGCGAGATCGAGCACGCCGTGGTCAACGTGCTGCGCTACTTCGAGGCGCCGACCGCGCTGGTGTTCTGCGCCACCCGCGAGGGCGTGCGCCATCTGCACGCCAGCCTGCAGGAGCGCGGCTTCACCAGCGTGGCGCTGTCCGGCGAGCTGACGCAGAACGAGCGCACCCGCGCGCTGCAGGCGATGCGTGACGGCCAGGCGCGCGTCTGCGTGGCCACCGACGTCGCCGCCCGTGGCCTGGACCTGCCCGATCTGGGCCTGGTGATCCACGCCGACATGCCCAACAGCAAGCAGACGCTGCTGCATCGAAGCGGCCGCACCGGACGCGCCGGCCGCAAGGGCACCTGCGTGGTGATAGTGCCGGCCAATCGGGCGCGGGCAGCCGAAGCGCTGATCGCGTCCGCCGGCGTATCCGCCCAATGGTCCGGCGCGCCGCTGCCGGAGGAGATACGCGCGCGTGACGGCGCCCGCCTGCTGCGTGACCCCGTGCTGACCGAGGAGATGACCGAGGACGATCTGGAGCTGGCGCGCACCTTGCTCGAGGGCCGCTCGGCCGAGGACCTGGCCGCCGCCCTTGTGCGCATGTATCGCGCCCGCCTGCCGGCACCGGAGGAGATAACGGAACTTTCGCCCCTGCCTGGCACACGCCGGGAGCCGGTTCGCAGCACGGGCCACGAAGCCGCCTCGCGTCCGGAAAAAGCCGGCATCGCCTCCGGCCCGATGGTCTGGTTCAGCATAAATGTCGGGCGCGCGCAAAAGGCCGATCCGAAATGGCTGCTGCCGCTGATCTGCCGCATGGGCGGCGTGGAGAAGCGCGACGTGGGCGCCATACGTATCCAGCCGGACGAGACGCGCTTCGAGATCAGCACGTCGCGCGCTGAAGAGTTCACCGCCAACCTGCCAGACGACGCGGAGGACAACGTGAAGGTGACGCGGGCGGAGGCGCCGTCTGCCGCGCCGCGCCGTGATCCTGCCGCGCCCAAGCGGTTCGTGAAGACAGCTTATGCGAAGCGCGACAAGGGGAACAACGCCAAGCGGCGAGCTACGTAAGGTAAGGCAAGCAGTTCTTTTTGGAACAAAGGAACCAAAGAACCTTTACCTCCACGCAGTAGCAGCGGCAGGTTTTATCCGGAGGTGGCGGGGCGTCGGTAAAGGCAGCGGAGGTTTGCCTTCTCTTCCCGCCCGCCGCAGCACCGGCTACACACCACCCGTGCCGCCCCAAAAACACCTGCTCGCGATCGAGGGCATGTATCCCCCCGAGATCGGCCAGCTTCTGGACCTGGCCGAGAGCTACGCGCTGCTGAACCGCTCCGGCAAGACGCAGCGTGACCTGCTGCGCGGCCGCACGCTGATCAACCTGTTCTTCGAGGACAGCACCCGCACCCGCACCAGTTTCGAGCTCGCCGGCAAGCGCCTGGGTGCGGATGTCATCAACATGTCCGTCTCCGCCAGCAGCGTGAACAAGGGCGAGACCCTGCTGGACACCGCTACCACGCTGAACGCCATGCAATGCGACCTGCTGGTGGTCCGCCACGACCAGTCCGGCGCGCCGGCGCTACTGGCCCAGAAGGTGGACGCCGCCGTCATCAACGCCGGCGACGGCACCCACGAACACCCGACGCAGGCGCTGCTCGACGCGCTCACCATCCGCCGCCGCCGCGGCACCCTGCAGGGCCTGACGATCGCCATCTGCGGAGACATCGCCCACAGCCGCGTCGCCCGCTCCAACATCTACCTGCTGACAACAATGGGCGCCGCAATCCGCCTGATCGGCCCGCCCACGCTGATGCCGCCAGGTATCGACCGGCTCGGCATCGACGTGTTCCACGACATGGATGCAGGCCTGGAGGGCGTGGACATTGTCATGATGCTTCGCCTGCAGCGCGAGCGCATGACGCGCGGCCAGATCCCCTCGGCCCGAGAGTATTTTCGCTTCTACGGCCTGGACGCCGCCCGCCTGGCCCGCGCCAAACCCGATGCGTTGGTGATGCATCCGGGCCCGATGAACCGCGGTGTGGAGATCGACAGCGCGGTGGCCGACGACCCGGCGCGCAGCCTGATACGCGAGCAGGTGGAGATGGGCGTGGCCGTGCGCATGGCGGTGCTCGACACGTTGGGCCGGCGGCAGACGCGGAATGTTTAGGCAAGCAAGCAATTCTTTTTTGAAAAAAAGAACCAGAAAACTTCTGACTCCGCTATCGCGCCGTGTGGGAGGGTCCGCGACAGCGCAGACAAAAGCTTTTTGCTTCTTCTTCTCGAAAAAGAAGGCCTTGCTTGCTCGCCCGGCCTCCCCCGATGCGTGACCTCCTGATCGAAAACGCCCGCCTGCTGGACCCCGCAACCGGTTTGGACGCCTCAGGCGCGCTGCTGATCCGCAACGGCCAGATCGCCGACCATGGCAACGGCCTCGGCCGCCCGGACGATGCCGAAACGATAAACGCCCGCGGCGCCATACTCTGCCCCGGCCTCGTGGACATGCGCGTGGCCCTGGGCGAGCCGGGCTTCGAATACCGCGAGACCATCGCATCCGCCGCCGAGGCCGCCGCCGCCGGCGGCATCACCACGCTGGCCGCCCTGCCGGACAGCGCACCGGCCATCGACGACCCAGCGCTGGTCTTCCTGCTGCGCAGCCGCGGCGACGCCACCGGCAGCCTGACCATCCTTCCGTACGCCGCAATCACCCGTGGCTGTCGCGGCGAGGAAATGGCCGAACTCGGCCTGCTGCGCGAGGCAGGTGCCGCCGCCTTCACGGACGGCCGGCGCGCCATCGCCAGCGCCCAGATGATGCGCCGCGTGCTCAGCTACGCCCGCGCCTTCGGCGGCCGCGTGGTCCAGCATCCGGAGGACCCGTCTCTGGCCGAGGGTGGCGTCGCCACCGAAGGCGAGCTCGCCACCCGGCTGGGCCTGCCGGGCATCCCGCTGGTGGCCGAATCCATCATCGTGGCGCGTGACATTCGCCTGGCGCGCCTCACCGGCGGCGCGCTGCACTTCGCCCATGTCAGCACCGCCGAGACGATCACCCTGATACGCCGCGCGAAGGACGAGGGCCTGGACGTCACCTGCGACACCGCCCCGCCCTATTTCGACCTGAACGAGACCGCCATCGGCGACTACCGCACCTATGCCAAGCTGTCCCCCCCGCTGCGTCCGGAAGCCGACCGCCGTGCCGTGGCCGAAGCGCTGGCCGACGGCACGATCGACGCAGTAGCCTCTGATCACCAGCCGCGCGATGCCGATGACAAGCGCCTGCCCTTCGCCCAGGCCTCTGCCGGCGGCGCCGGTCTGGCGACGCTGCTCGGCATCACCCTGGCGCAGCACCACGGCAGCGGTCTGCCGCTTCCGCAAACCATCGCCCTGCTGACCAGCCGGCCCGCCCGCCTGCTGGGCTCGTCGGCCGGCACGCTGGCACGCGGCGCGCCGGCCGATCTCTGCCTGTTCCACCCGGACCGCATCTGGCAGGTGCAGGCCGGCCGGCTGCCGGGCAAGGCACAGAACACCCCTTTCGACGGCCGCGCGCTGGAAGGCCGCGTGCTGGGCACCTGGAAGGCCGGCCGTCGCGTGTTCACGGCCGAGCCGGCATGAGCATCTGGTGGCGCCTCGAAGCACTCAGCTTCGGCACCGCCGCCCTGGCCTACCTGATCGGCAGCGTGCCGTTCGGCCTGCTGCTCACCCGCGCAGCGGGCGCCGGCGACATACGCCAGATCGGCTCCGGCAACATCGGCGCCACCAACGTCCTGCGCACCGGCCGGCGCGGCCTGGCTGCCGCCACGCTGCTGCTGGACGGTGCCAAGGGAGCGCTGGCCGTGGAGCTGGCCGGGGTGCTGGCGGGTGCGGTGTGGATGCCGCTGGCCGCGATCTGCGTCGTGATCGGCCATTGCTTCCCTGCCTGGCTGCGCTTTCGCGGCGGCAAGGGCGTGGCCACCGGCCTGGGTGCGCTGCTGGCGCTGGACTGGCGCATGGGGGTTGCCTGCTGCGCCATCTGGCTGGGCGTGTTCGCCGCCACGCGCATCAGCTCGGCCTCGGCTTTGGCCGCGTTTGCGGCCGCGCCGCTGCTGGCCGGCGTTCTCCTGCCGCCCTACTGGTTCGTAGCGCCGCTCGTCATCGCGGCGCTCGTGTGGTGGCGCCATGGCGCCAACATTTCGCGCCTGATTGCCGGGACGGAGCCGCGTTTTGGGCGCCCGAGATAAGCAAGCAGTTCTTTTTTGAAGAAAAGAACCAAAAAACTTTTGTCTCCGTCGGGTGCGCGTTGTGGACGCGCACGTCTCGGCGCCCCGCGACAGCGCATCCAAAAGTTTTTTGCTTCTTTTTTTTCAAAAAAGAAGGCCTTCCTTGCTTCCTAGATGAGCGACCTAGACCGCCTACGCCTGGCCCGCACCGAAGGCGTAGGCCCCGTCACCTACCGCCGCCTTATGGCCCAGTTCCGCACGCCCGCCGAGGCGCTCGCCAACCTGCCTGACATGGCCCGCACCGCAGGCCGCGCCAGCGCGCCCGCCGTTCCCACCGAGCGCGATGCCGCGCGCGAGATGGACCGCGTGGCCAAGCTCGGCGGCCGCATGCTGTTCATCGGCGGCGAGGATTACCCGCCGATGATGGCGCTGCTGCCGGACCCGCCGCCGGTGATCTCCATCTTGGGCGACGTCACCGCCCTGCACGGGCGCGCCGTGGGCGTGGTCGGCGCGCGTAACGCGTCCGCCAATGGCTGCCGCATGGCCGAGGCGCTGGCGGCCGACCTCGCGGCCCAGCACCTCGTCGTCGTCTCCGGCATGGCGCGCGGCATAGACGCGGCTGCCCATGCCGGCGCGTTGCATGTGGGCCTGACCGTGGCCGCGGTGGCCGGCGGGCTGGACCAGCCCTACCCGCCGGAGCACGCGGACCTGCAGGCGCGCATCGCGGCGCGCGGCTGCGTGGTCACCGAAGCGCCGTTCGGCACCGCGCCGCAGAGCCGCCACTTTCCCAGGCGCAACCGCATCATCGCCGGCCTCTCCCTAGGTCTGGTGGTCATCGAGGCGGCGCTGAAATCGGGCAGCCTGATCACCGCCCGCCTGGCACAGGACGCCAACCGGGAGATCTTCGCCGTGCCCGGCTCGCCGCTGGACCCGCGCTGCCGTGGCACCAACGACCTGATCCGCCAGGGCGCACATCTGACCGAGTCCGCCGAAGACGTTCTGGCCAACCTGCCGGACGACCCGCGCCGTGAGGGCATCGCGCGTAATCCGCTTTTCGCGCGCGACGTGGCCGATGGTTTCGCCGAAGAACTGGAGCTTTGGGACGAGCCGCCCGACCCGGATTTCGATCTGAAGCTGGCCCAGAAGCGCCTGCTCGGCCTGCTCAGCCCCACACCGACCGAGCTTGACGAACTGGTACGCCGTGCCCAGTTGCCGGCGCCGCAGGTCATGGCCGCGCTGATGAACCTGGAGCTGGCGCTGGAGGTGGAGTTCGTCCCCGGAAACCGGGTCGTTCGGCTGTAGGAAGGGTTTTTGACTTCTCCTGTTGCGGACCTCTGCAGGAAACGCGCCGACAGGAAGCAGAAGTTTTTGCTTCTTCTTCTCAAAAAGAAGGCCTTGCCTTCCTTTCGCCTTCTCTCCGCCTTTCCCTTGACTTCCGGCGAGTTGCCTCCGTAAGCGCAACCCAAGGTCGTATCCCAGGACATCCATGACAGACGTCGTCGTCGTAGAATCGCCCGCAAAGGCGAAGACCATAAACAAGTACCTGGGCGATCGTTACACCGTTCTGGCCAGCTTCGGACATGTGCGCGACCTGCCGCCCAAGGACGGCTCGGTGCGGCCGGACGAAAACTTCGCCATGGACTGGGAGAGCGACGAGCGCGGCCAGAAGCAGGTGGCCGCCATCGTGCGCGCGCTGAAGGGTGCCAAGACGCTGTATCTCGCCACCGACCCGGACCGCGAGGGCGAGGCGATAAGCTGGCACGTGCGCGCCATGCTGGAGGAGAAGCGCGCCCTGCGCGGCGTGGACGTGCAGCGCATCACCTTCAACGAAATCACCAAAACCGCCGTGCAGCGGGCGATGAGCCAGCCGCGCCAGCTCGACATGCCGCTGATCGAGGCCTACATGGCCCGCCGCGCGCTGGACTACCTGGTGGGCTTCACCCTTTCGCCGGTGCTGTGGCGCAAGCTGCCGGGCAGCCGGAGCGCCGGCCGGGTGCAGTCCGTCTCGCTGCGCCTGATCTGCGAGCGCGAGGCCGAAATAGAGGCGTTCAAGCCGCGCGAATACTGGACGGTCGAGGGCCATTTCCAGACGCCGGCCGGCGCACCGTTCACCGCGAAGCTGTCCCACCTGGACGGCCGTCGGCTGGACCAGTTCGACCTCAACAATGCCGAAAGAGCCGCCCGCGCCAAGGCGGCGGTGGAAGCCGGCGTGTTCACCGTGGCCGCAGTCGAGCGGCGACGCGTAAAGCGCAATCCGCCGCCGCCCTTCACCACCAGCACGCTGCAGCAGGAGGCCAGCCGCAAGCTGGGCATGGGCGCGCAGGCGGCGATGCGCACCGCGCAGCAGCTCTATGAAGGCGTGGACGTGGGCGGCGAGACGGTGGGCCTGATCACCTACATGCGCACCGACGGCGTGCAGATGGCGCGCGAGGCGATCGAGAGCATACGCAGCTTCGTGGGCCAGGCGTTCGGCCCGCCTTACGTCCCGGCGGCGGCGCGCGAATACACCAGCAAGGCGAAGAACGCGCAGGAGGCCCACGAAGCCTGTCGCCCGACCGACGTGGCGCGCACGCCGGACCAGGTCGCCCGCTACCTGAACGACGAGCAGCGCCGCCTGTACGAACTGGTGTGGAAGCGCGCGGTCGCCAGCCAGATGCAATCGGCCGAGCTGGACCAGGTGGCCGTCGATGTCGCGCATGGCGGCACCAGGCTGCGCGCCAACGGCTCCATCATCGCCTTCGATGGCTTTCTCAAGCTCTACCGCGAGGGCACCGACGAGGACGACGAGGACGAGGCCAGCCGCATGCTGCCGCCTATGGCCGAGCGCGACCCGCTGACCCGCGGCGCCGTCTCCGCCGACCAGCACTTCACCCAGCCGCCGCCGCGCTACTCGGAGGCCAGCCTGGTCAAGAAGATGGAGGAGCTGGGCATCGGCCGCCCCTCCACCTACGCCTCCATCCTATCCGTCCTGCGTGACCGCAACTACGTGCGCATGGAGAACAAGCGCTTCGTGCCGGAGGACCGCGGCCGGCTGGTCACCGCGTTCCTGACCAGCTTCTTCGAACGCTACGTGGACACCGGCTTCACCTCCGGCCTGGAAGCCCAGTTGGACGACGTGAGCGACGGCCGCATGGACTGGCACGCTCTGATGCGGGCGTTCTGGGACGATTTCTCCAAGGCCATCGAGCAGACGCGCGAGCTGAAGATCTCCGACGTGATCGACGCGCTGGATCACGATCTGGGCCCGCATTTCTTCCCGCCGCGCCCGGACGGCACGGACCCGCGCCTCTGCCCCGCCTGTCACAAGGGGCGGCTGGGCCTGAAGCTGGGCCGGCACGGCAGCTTCATCGGCTGCTCCAACTACCCCGCCTGCCAGTTCACCCGCAGGCTGGCGCTGGAGAGCGGCGAGGGCGAGGCGGAAGTCCTAAAAGAGGGCATGCGCACGCTCGGCCGCCACCCGGACACCGGCGAGGACGTGACGATCCGCCGCGGCCCCTACGGCCTGTACGCCCAGCAGGGCGAGGCGGACCCGGCGGACAAGAAATCCAAGCCGCGCCGCACCTCGCTGCCGAAAGGCATGGACGGCGAGGCGATCACCCTTGAACAGGCCCTCGGCCTGCTGTCCCTGCCCCGCCTGGTGGGCAAGCACCCGGAGACAGGGCAGGACATGGAGGCGGGCCTCGGCCGTTTCGGCCCCTACATCAAGATGGGCAGTATCTTCGCTTCCCTCGACAAGGACGACGACATCCTCTCGATCGGCGTCAACCGCGCGGTGGACGTGATCGGCCGCAAGCTGGCCAGCGTGCGGGTGGTGGGCCAGCACCCGAAGGACCGCCAGGACATCCAGATACGCAAGGGCCGCTTCGGCCCCTACGCGCAGCACGGCCAAATGGTGGCCAACCTGCCACGCGACGTGATGATGGACGATATCACTCTGGACCAGGCAATCGCCCTGCTGGCCGAGCGAGGCAAGGTGCTGAAGCCGCGCGGCAAGGGGGGCAAGGCGGCGCCGGCGAAGAAGGCGGCACCCGCGAGAAAGGCCGCGCCGGCCGGGACGCCAGCGCCTGCGCCCGGCAACGCGGCCAAGCCGGCCGCCAATTCCGCACCGAAGCCGGCTGCCAAGCCCAAGCCGAAAGCCAAGGCGAAGGCCAAGGCCAAGGCGGGCACAGCGAAGGCCGCCCCGGCCAAATCCGGCAAGGCGGCCTGACCACCCTCATGGCCGCGCCCAACTCGCCGCGCGCGGTGCGTCTAGCGGCCCGCGCCAGGACCGATACGCGTGCATGACGTGGCCGGCATACTGACGGCGATCTCCTGGCCGTGCGTCGCCCTGCTGGCGTTGCTGCTGCTGCGCAAGTCGATCGTGCGTCTGCTGGCCAGGCTGGCCGACCGTATCGAGACGGCTGACAAGGTCACGCTCGGCCCTGACGGGCTGGCGCTCGAGGGCCGTCTGGCCGCCCTGGAGATCAAGGCGAATCTGGCCGGCGCACAGGATGGCGTGGCGCAGGCAAGGGCGCTGGTCGCGGCCGACAGCATCCCCGCCGACCTTCAGGCGCTCTCGGACCGGTATCGCGCGGCGGCGCGCGCGTTCAGCGAGGACCGACTGGCCGACGAGATGGGCCGGCTCGTTGTCGGCAAGGCTGTGGCGCGCGACCTGCTGGCCGGCAGCGGCGAGGACGGCCTGTTCGCGGCGCTGGCCACCGCCGTGGTCGCACAGCCCGAGCCGGCGGACACCGCAAGGCTGCTGCGAGTAGCGGCCGCCACTCGACGCACCCATGTGCAATACCGCGTTATCCTGGCTTTCATCGAGCTGGCGCGGCGGCAATTTGTCACGCAGGAGCAAGAAGGCGACATCATCAAAGTGCTGACTAGTTTGAAGGGCGCCGATGACCGGGCCCTGCAACGCCTGATCGCGCAGGCAGGACCCATATTCGCGAAATCCCCGCCCTGAATGGCGCGCATGAAGGGCCTGAAAGGCGGCCGCAAGCCGACCCATCGTGGCGCGCCGAATGCCGATCCCGCGGCACCCGTTGCGGGCTTACCCTCGTGTGAGGCGCTGCGCCAGTTCATACGCGACGCCGGCGGACGCGTCGGCAAGCGCGAGATCGCCCGCGAGTTCAAGCTGGGCGCCGACCAGCGCGGCGCGCTGCGTGACCTGCTGCGCGACCTGGCCGGACGCGGCGACATCGCACCCGCCGGCCACAAGCGCTTCTCCCAGCCGGGCCGCCTGCCGGACGTGACCGTGGTCCAGGTGACCGGCACCGATCCGGACGGCGACCCGGTCGCGCGCCCCGTGGGCTGGGAGGGCGAAGGCCCGCCACCGCTGGTGCTGATGGTGCGCGAGCCGCGTGGCCAGCCGGCGCTTGCCCCCGGCCAGCGGGTGCTGGCACGCCTGAAGCCGATCGGCGGCGGCAAATACGAAGGCCGCACCATCAAGCGCCTGGCCGAGTCGCCCGCGCGCATACTCGGCGTATTCCGCGCGCCAAACCGGCTGGTGCCCACGGACCGCCGCAGCAAGGCCGAATGGCGCATACCCGAAGGCGAGACGAACGGCGCCGAGGACGGCGAGATCGTGCTGGCCGAACCGCTGCCCGGCGGCGCCTACGGCCTGAAGCCGGCGCAGATCACCCAGCGCCTGGGCAACATCGGCGACGCACGCTCGGTCAGCCTCATCTGCATACACACGCACGACATTCCCACCGAGTTCTCCCCGGAAGCCCTGGCCGATGCGAAGCGCGCCCGCGCCACCCCGCTCGGCAAACGCACGGACCTTCGCGAAACTCCGCTGATCACCATAGACGGCGAGGACGCGCGCGATTTCGACGACGCGGTGTATGCCGAGCCGGACGGCGACGGCCACCGTATCGTCGTCGCCATCGCCGACGTGGCGCATTACGTCCGCCCGGATTCGCCGCTGGACCGCGACGCGCGGCTGCGCGGCAACAGTTGCTACTTCCCGGACCGCGTGGTGCCCATGCTGCCGGAAGCGCTCTCCAACGGCTGGTGCAGCCTGCGCCCCAACGAAGATCGCGGCTGCCTTTTCGTGGAAATGTTCGTGGGCGCGGACGGCCGCAAGACGCGCCACCGTTTCGGCCGCGGCCTGATGCGCTCGGCCGCACGCCTCACCTACACCCAGGTGCAGGACGCGTTCGACGCTGGCGACTCGCTTGGCCTGGACACAGGCTTCCTGCCCGCCCTCTACGCCGCCTTCCGCGCCCTGCTGGCCGCCCGCCAGGCGCGCGGCACGCTGGACCTGGACCTGCCGGAACGCCGCGTGGTGCTGGACGAGGCCGGCCACGTCTCCAGCATCGCGCCGCGCCCACGCCTGGACAGCCACAAGCTGATCGAGGAGTTCATGGTGCTGGCCAACGTGGCCGCCGCCGAGGAGCTCGAGCGGCTGCACCGCTCCTGCATGTACCGCGTGCACGCGCCGCCGTCCGAGGAAAAGCTGGCCAATCTGCGCCAGTTCCTCGGCACGCTGGACATCAGCCTGGCACCCGGCGCGCAGGTCTCGCCGCGTGACCTCGACCACGTGCTGAAAAAAGTGGCCGGCACCGAGCACGCGGCGATGGTCAACGAAGTGATGCTGCGCAGCCAAAGCCAGGCCGCCTACAGCCCGGAGAACATCGGCCATTTCGGTTTGTCGCTGCCGCGCTATGCGCATTTCACCAGTCCCATACGCCGCTATGCGGATTTGCTGGTGCACCGCGCGCTGATCGCCGGACTCAAGCTTGGCCTGGGCGCGCTGTCGGACGCGGAAGTGGCGGGCTTCGAAGACACCGCGGAACACATCTCGGCTACGGAACGGCGCGCCGCCCTGGCCGAGCGCGAGGCGATCGACCGTTACCTTGCTGCATACATGGCCGATAAAGTAGGTGCCACGTTCGAAGCGCGCATATCCGGCGTGACCCGTTTCGGGTTATTTATCACCGTGCACGGCAACGGGGCCACGGGCCTGCTCCCGATCTCGTCCCTGCCCGACGATTACTGGATTCACGACGAGGCGACGCAATCCCTGACCGGCCGCAAGACGCGCAAGACGTTTCGACTGACGCAGGACGTGACCGTTCGGCTGGAAGAGGCAAGTCCTGTGACAGGGGGGCTGATCTTTGGCCTCGCGGCGGGGATGCGTGGCAGGAAGTAAGGCGAGCAAGCAGTCCTTTTTTGAAAAAAAGGACCAAAAAACTTCTGGTCCCTGTCGGCGAGCTGCTGGGGAGGTTCGCCGCGGCCGAGCAGCGGGTCATGGCTTTTCGCGTCCGGCAGCGGGGGTTTTTCCTTCTCGCCCTGCTTCTGCACAGCGTTCCCGCACAGGCCGCCTTTGAAGCCTCTCTGGCCGGACGAGTCTTCAGCGCCGCGCTGGCGTTTGCCGCACCGCGCACCCTGCAGCCGGCCACGGCACAGGAACTGACGTTGTGGGGCCTACATGGCATCACTGCGCTGGATCCTGCCCTGACCGCCGACCTGCACAGCGCGCGCCTGCAGCTTACCGATGGTGCGAGGGTGCTGCTGGACCGGCCGGCCCCGGCGCAAGATGACGCGGAGGGCTGGGGCCGTGCCGCGGCGGAGGTGGAGGCGGCCGCCTATGCCGACTCGGCCACGTTGCGCGCCGCCGGCACGCAGGGGCTGATCCAGGGCTTCTTCGACGAGATGTTCAACCATCTCGACCCGTATTCCCGCTACGAGCCGCCGGCACCCGCCGAAGCCGAGCGGACCAAATTGTCGCAGGACGCCTCCGCCGGCATTGGCGTGGTCGCGCGCGGCCGGACCGTGGCGATAGACAGCCTGGTCCCCGACGGTCCCGGCCAGGAGGCTGGCGCACGCGTGGGTGACCGCATCGTGGCAATCGACGGAAGGCGGGTGCGCGCCAGCCAGCTCGATCAGGTGCGCGAGGCGCTGTCCGGTCCGGAAGGCACCAACATCATGCTGAGCGTGCGCGGGCTGGACGGCGTGGCCCGCACGCTGCCGCTGACCCTGGCCTATGTGCCGCCGGAGACCGTGTTCTCCGAGCGCACCGGCAACATGCTGGTGATCCGCATCAGCAGCTTCACCAGCAACACAGCCGAGCGGCTGAGCGAGGCGCTGGAAGCCGGCCTAGCCACCACGCCGCCGCCGGCGTCCATCGTGGTGGACCTGCGCGGCAATCGGGGCGGCCTGCTGCGCCAGGCAGTCACCAGCGTGGCCCTGCTGGCGGATCACGGCGTGATCGCCAGCACCGCCGGGCGCGCGCCGGAGGCCACGCATGACTGGCGCATAGACGGCGGTGACCTGACGCACGGCCTGCCGGTGATCGTGCTCGTAGATGGCCGGTCCGCGAGTGCGGCGGAGATCATGGCGGCCGCGCTGGCGGATCTCGGCCGCGGCGTGGTTGTGGGCAGCGCCACGCTGGGCAAGGGCTTGGTGCAGACGATCACCCGCCTGCCTGACGGCGGCGAGCTGTTCGTCACCTGGAGCCGCGTGCTGGCGCCGCGCGGCTGGCCGATCCAGTCGCTCGGCGTGATCCCGCAAGTGTGTACCAGCCCGGGGCCGCACGCCCTGACGGACGTGCCGGCGGGCATCGCCGGCATGAAGGAAGCGGTGGCACAGGCGCGGGCCGCCCGCGCGCCACTGCCCGTGGCGCAGGCCCTGGCCATACGCGCCGCCTGCCCGGCATCGGAGGGTGACGACGGCGACATCCGCACCGCGCAATACCTGGCCGACCACCCTGCGGCCTACAAGGCGGCCCTGTTGCCGGGAAGCTAGGGCAAGGCAGTCCCGTCCAGGCGGGAGGACGCATAATTCCACCTTCGTCAAGGTGACCGCCGGCAGAACTCCGCCCGCAGGGTAAATGCTCGTTTGCTGCCAAGCACGGTTTGCGCGCGGCGTCTCAGGCGCTATGCATGCAGGCTTCGGGAGCCCGATGATGGAAGACGATACCGAGATACGCGACGGCGCCAACGGCACGCCGGACAGCCTTCTGCCGTACGACCAATGGATGGAGGACGCACTGCGCGCGGTTGTCGCACGCGCCCTGGCCCATGTGGTGGCCGAGGGGCTGCTGCCGGGCGAGCACCATTTCTACATCACCTTCCGCACCGATTACCCTGGCGTGAACATCCCCGCGCGCCTGCGACAGAAATACCCGGGCGAGATGACGATCGTCCTGCAGCACCAGTTTCGCGATTTGTTCGTGGACGAGGCGGCGGGTGTGTTCGGGGTGAACCTGTCCTTCGGCGGGGTGAGCTCCGCACTGACCATACCGCTGGCGGCGGTGACCGCGTTCGTTGATCCGCACGTGCAGTTCGGGCTGCGCTTCCGGGCGGTGGCGCCTGTGGCCGAGCCCACACCGGAGATCGAAGAGCCGGCCGCCGACCCGGCCCCCGATGCCACGCCGCAGATCGTCAGCCTGGACGCGTTCCGGCGTAAGCGGGACTAGGCAGCGGGAGCCCCGGCCCGGACCCGGCTGTCCCGATCGGGCAACGCCCTAGGCGGGCAGGCTCGCCGCGTCTTCCAGCACCCGCGGCGAAGGTGCGACGCCGTGCAGGTAGGCCTCCATCACCTGCGCGGCTGGCCCCTCCATCACCATGCGCCCGTGATCCATCCACAGCACGCGGGTGCACCAGTCCAGCACGGCGCCGGATTGGTGGGAGGAGAGCACCAGTATGTCCGCGCCGCGCACCACGCTTTCCAGCCGGGCGCGCGCCTTGGCCATGAAGCTCGCGTCTCCGGCCAGGAACCACTCGTCCATCAACAGCACTTGCGGGCGTATGCAGGTGGCGAGCGCGAAGCCCAGGCGCACGATCATGCCAGAGCTGTAGAAACGCACAGGCAGGTCCAGGAACTCGCCAAGCTCGGCGAAGTCCTGCACGTCGGCTTCCATCGCGGCGATCTGCTGCTTGTTGAAGCCGTTATACAGGCCGCGCAGCATGATGTTCTCGCGGCCTGTCAGGTCCATGTTCATGCCGAGCTGCGGGTCCAGCAGCGCGTTCAGGCTGCCTTCCACGCGTATGCGGCCGGCGATCGGTTCGTAGATCCCGGCGATCGTGCGCAGCAGCGTGGTCTTGCCGGCGCCGTTGGTGCCGACCAGGCCCAGGCGGTCCCCGCTGCGCAGATCTATGTTGATGTTGCGCAGCGCCTGCACGACCACGCGCTGCCTGGTGTCCTCGCCGAGCCGGCCGGAGGCCGCGGCGAACACCGTCTTCTTCAGGCTGCGCGCGCTGCCGTGGTAGAGCGGGAAATCCACCGAGACGTTTTCGACCTGGATGTGCGCCATTTCTATGGGGTCTCTACAAGGAGCAAGCGAAGAACTATCGGCGCCGGGGGACGGCTGGACGCGGCGTCCGTGTCACATCCAGTAGGCGAGCCGGGTCCTTACCCGCACGAAGACGAACCAGGTCAGCGCGCAGAACAGCACGCTGTCCAGCACCGCCAGGGTCCACACCAGGGCGGAGACCGACTGGCCCAGCAGCGGGGCGCGCACGGTTTCCAGCAGCGCGTCGAACGGGTTGTAGGGCAGCCACCAGCCATGCGCGCCAAGCTGGCCGGGCAGCCACACGATCGGCGTGATGAAGAAGGCAATCTGCATGATGCTGCCCACGATCGGCGGGATGTCGCGGAAGCGCGCGCACAGGCTGCCCAGCAACAGGCAGGCGGCAAACCCGTCTATCGTCCACAGCACGAAGCCCAGCAGGCTCTGGGCCGCGACCGTGCCGGGCCAGACCGAGAAGATGGCAAACACGGCCACGATCACCGGCAGGTTGTGGGCGAACGAGATTGCCGTGCGCACCACCACGCGCAACGCGTGGACGAAGAACGGCATGCGCATCGCGCGTATCGTGCCCTCCGCCTGGGTGAACGTGTTGCAGGCATCGCCCACCAGCCCGCCGATGGCGTTCCAGGTGACCAGGGAGAGCGCCAGGAACGGCAGGTAGACGTGCAGATCCTGGTGGAACAGCACGCTGTAGAGGCCGCCCATGGCGGCGATCCACACCGCTGTGGAGATGGTCAGCCAGAACGGGCCCAGCAGCGAGCCGCGGTATTTCAGCTTGATGTCCAGCCAGCCGAGCGTGGCGCCGAGCCGCCACAGCGCCGCGCCTTCCACCAGGTCCGTCCAGGCCAGCCCGTTGCGCTTGCTTCGGGTGACGTCCGCGCCGATGTCCATCGTGGAAGCGGCCAGGCGTGGCAGGGCCGGCTCCGTGAGCGCCGGCTCCATCGTGGCGGTCGCCTCTGTCAGGTCGGTCTTCTCGGCTATCACATTCATGACGGGGGCCGGGTACTCCATCTGGCCGATGCGGGCAACCGCGGGCGGATCCGCAGGCCGGAACGGGCGACGCGCCCACTGCCTGTCCAGCACGTGGTCATCCCGCGGGCAAAGACCAAACACTCGGCGCGCTCACATCTGCAGCAGCCGAGCGGCGGCGGTGGGCACCGCGCCGCCTGCGCGCCTGGGTGGAAAGTTTCGCTTCCTTTTTCGCCGGAAGACGGCCTTTTCTGTGGCCACTCCTGCTGACGAGACGCCGATGCGGCTGCCGTTCCTCCTGCTGACCCTCACTTTGCTGGCCCAGGAAGCCGGCGCGCAGACCCATCGCGGCGGGGTGATGCACTTCGCCTCTACCCAGGCGGCCGGCACGATCGACCCGCAGATCAACTACATCACCGACATGTGGCAGGTGCTCTCGGTGACGCAGGACGAGCTGCTGTGCTTTGCCAAGGCGGAGGGTGACGCGGGCACAAGACTGGTGCCGGACCTGGCGGACGCGCTGCCGGACATACGTGACGGCGGCCGCACCTACGTGTTCCACCTCCGGCAAGGCGTGCGCTTCTCGGACGGGCGGGAGGTGGGCGTGGCGGACGTGGTCGCCAGCCTGCGCCGGATGTTCCGCGTGTCCGGGCCGAACACCGGAAGCTGGTACGGCATCATCGTGGGTGCGGATGCCTGCCTGGCACACCCCACCGGCTGCATGCTGGAAGGCGGGGTGGCAGGCGATGCGGCCGCGCGCACCGTCACCCTCCATCTGACCCGGCCGGACAGCGAGTTCGCCCAGAAGCTCGCTTTGCCGTTCGCCGCGATCCTGCCGGCCGACACGCCCCAGCACGATCTGGGGACCACGCCGCCGGCCGCCACCGGACCCTACAGGGTGGCCAGCTACGACCCGGTGCGGGGAATGGTGCTGGTGCGCAACCCGAACTTCCACCAGTGGAGCGAGGCGGCCCAGCCGGACGGAAATGCCGACCGCATCGAGATACGCTACGGGCTGCAGACGGAGTCCGAGGTCAGCGCCATAGAAAACGGCACGCTGGACTGGATGAGCGACCCGCCGCCGCTGGACCGGCTGGCCGAGATCGGCGGCCACTACGCCCGGCTGGCGCACATCCATCCCATGCTGGGCTACTACTACCTGATGATGAACACCCATCTGCCGCCTTTCGACGACGTGCGGGCGCGACAGGCGGTGGCGATGGCGATCAACCGCCGCGTGCTGGTGAACCTGTATGGCGGGCCGGCGCTGGGCACGCCCTTGTGCCATCTGCTGCCGGAGGGCCTGCCCGGCTCCCAGCCCTACTGCCCGTTCACCCAGGACCCGGGTGCCGCCTGGCACGCGCCGGACCTGGCCCGCGCACGCGCGCTGGTGGCCGCCTCCGGCACCGCGGGCCTGCGGGTAACCCTTATCGCGTCGGACCGCGACGTGGAGCACAGCATGGGCATCTACCTGCAAAGCGTGCTGTCCGACATCGGCTACGACGCGCGCCTGCACGCCATCTCCTACAACATACGCGACCCCTACCTCTCCAACTCCAACAACCACGTGCAGATCGGGCTGGCGAACTGGTATCAGGACTATCCGGCGGAGTCGGACTTCCTCAACGTGCTGTTCTCCTGCGCCGGCTACCATCCAGGATCGGACGCCTCAATTAACATGAGCGGCTTCTGCGACCCGGCGGTGGACGCGCGCATGCAGGCGGCGATGGACGCCGAGTTGACCGACCCGGCCGGCGCCGCCCGGCTGTGGGCGGCGGTGGACCGCGACGTGACCGACCGCGCCCCCAGCACCACGCTGTTCCAGATACACTGGCTGGATCTGGTCTCCGCCCGTTTCGGCGGCTTCACCTTCAGCCCGCTGTTCCACATGATCTTCTCCAAAGCCTGGGTGCAGTGAGCGGCGGCCTCCGATGAGTGATGGCCCGTGGGCGGTCGCCTGGCGCCGGCTGCTGCGGGACCGCGCGGCTCTGGCCTCGGCCTGCGTGCTGCTGGCCATCGTGATGGGCTGCGCGCTGGCGCCGTTCTACGCGCGCTACGTGGCCGGCACGGACCCGTTCCGGCCGAACCTGGACGGCAGCGTGGTGATAGGCGGCCGCACGCTGGACGTGCTGCAGGCGGCCGACAACCCCCTGCATCTCGGCTCCGCCCCGATCGGCGCCACCTGGCACGGCGCCTACTTCCTGGGCGCCGACGGCCAGGGCCGCGACGTGGCCGCGCGCCTGCTCTATGGCGGCCGGAACTCCCTGCTGATCGCCGGGGCGGCCACCGCGCTGTGCCTGGTACTGGCGGGATCGGTGGGCATCGTGGCCGGCTACGCCGGCGGCTGGACTGACCAGATGCTGTCCCGCCTGCTGGACATACTCTGGGCGTTCCCAGTGTATCTGCTGGCCATCTCGCTGTCCGTGGTGCTGATCAGCCAGGGCCTGCGCATCGGGCCGTTCACCATCGAGGCGGACAGCCTGCTGCTGCCGATCGCCATCATCGGCATCGTCTACGTGCCCTACGCGGCACGGCCGGTGCGCGGCCAGGTGCTGGCTTTGGCGCAAAGCGAGTTCGTGCTAGCCGCCATCTGCCTGGGCGTGGGCAGCCGGCGCATCCTGCTTCGCGACATACTGCCCAACGTCGCCGGCACGCTTATCGTGTTCGCGCCGCTGATCATGGCGCTGAATTTGCTGACGGAGAGCGCCCTGAGCTTCCTGCAGATCGGCGTGCAACCGCCGGCCGCGAGCTGGGGCACGATCATCGCGGACGGGCAGACGCTGATCTACGTGCGGCCGCTGGTGGCGGTGGCGCCTGGGGTGATGATCGTGGTCACGGTTCTGGCATTGAACGTGCTGGGGGACGGGTTGCGGGATGCGTTGGATACGCGGGCGCGGTTGCGGGTGTGAGAGGAAGGCAAGGAAGGCCTTCTTTTTGGAAAAAAGAAGCAAAAAACTTTCGCTCCGCTGTCGCGGGAGACGCCGGACGAGTTCGCTGTGTTGTGCATGGGAAGACGAGTTACGGTACGCGCTTTACACGCGAGCGAAGTGAGGAACTGCCTTGCCGACCTACGTTACACTGTTCACAACCGTGCTGTTCACGATCTTGGTCTCAAGTGTCGTTTCAGCAAAGTTTTCCGAGCAGGACAGGCCGGATGTCGTACGCCCGCCATCCATACTTGGCGTACTGCCGGCTTCCGCAGTGCTCGGCTGCTGGCTGTGGGCATTACTCGGGTTCCTTCTGAGTCCTGTCGTGGAAATCAGAGACGGCAACGGACTTGCCACGCCAATTGCCGCGTTGTTCCTTTCAGCGCCGGCGATCGTCGTTGCAGCAATCACGTCAATTCTGCTGAACAGGTGTATACATCGTCGGGCAGGTCTCGACTGAGTGGCGTAAGGGCGTTGGTATTGCCTCTTGTGTTAGGCGTGATCGTCAGCTCGTCAGCCGTTTGCGGCGAGGTGTTACTTCTGGGTCCATATCCAGACACCGATCCCGGGGACGCGTCCCGATGAGTCGGCCGCATCCAACACTCCGCGACAGCGCTGATAAAAGTTTTTTGGTTCTTTTTTTCAAAAAAGAACTGCTTGCTTTCTTATGACCGCACTCCTCCAACGCGCAGCCCAGATGCTGTTTGTCCTGTTCGGCATAAGCGTCCTAGTGTTCCTGATCTTCTTCGCCACACCCGGCGCCGACCCGGCAGCGCGCATCGCCGGCCGCAACGCGACGCCGGAAGTCCTGGCCGCCGTAAGGCATGATTTTGGGTTCGACCGGCCGATGCCGGTGCAATACGCGCTGATGATGAAGCGGCTGTTCATCACGCAGGACCTCACCAGCTTCGTCAACCGCGGGCAGCGCGTAATACCGGAGATCGTGGCCGGCGCGCCGGTGACGTTGTCCCTGGTGACGGGCGCCGCTGTCCTTTGGGTGCTGGGCGGGCTGGCGATCGGCATCATCGCGGCGCTGACGCGCGGTGGCGTCACCGATCGCGTGCTGATGGTGGCGGGACTGGTCGGCGTGTCCATGCCGGTGTTCTGGGTGGGGCAGATGGCGAATCTTGTGACGCAAAGCCGGATGCGTGACAGTTGGTTGTTCGCCTGGGTGCCGCCGCTGGGCTACACGCCGCTTAGCGAAGACCCTGTGCTGTGGTTCAAGACACTGCTGATCCCGTGGGCCACGCTGGCGCTGCTGTATATGGGTCTCTACGGCCGTGTGCTGCGCGCCAGCCTCATCGAGGCCTACCAGGAGGATTTCGTGCGCACGGCGCGCGCCAAGGGGCTGAGCGAGACGCGCATCCTGCTGCACCACGCGCTGCGCACGTCGTTGATCACCTTCGTCTCGCTGTTCGGGCTGGATTTCGGCGCGCTGGTCGGCGGCGGCGCGCTGCTGACAGAGGTGGTGTTCAGCCTGCAGGGTGTGGGCAAACTCACCTTCGACGCGCTGCAGAACCTCGATTTGCCTGTCATCATGGCCTGCGTGATGTACGCGTCGTTCTTCGTGGTTGCGGCCAATGCGGCGGTGGACGTGGCCTACGTGCTGCTGGACCCGCGGGTGAGGCACAAGCGTGGCTGACGCATTGCTGGAAGTGCGCGACCTGTGCATCGATTTCCGCACCCGCCAGGGTGTGGTGCGCGCGGTGGACGGCGTCTCTTTCGACCTGCGCGCCGGCGAGATCGTGGGGCTGGTGGGCGAGTCGGGATCGGGCAAGACGCTGACGATGCTGTCCGTGCTCGGCCTGATCTCGGATCCGAACGCCACGGTTTCCGGCTCGATACGCTACAAGGGGCGTGAGCTTGCCGGTCTGCCGGCGCGCGCGCTGCGGCACGTGCGCGGGCGCCAGATCGCGATGATCTTCCAGGACCCGATGAGTGCGATGAACCCGGTGCACACGATAGGCTGGCAGATCGTGGAGCAGATACGCGCGCATCTGCCGCTCTCGCGTGGCCAGGCGCGCGCGCGGGCCGTGGAACTGCTGGCGCGCATGGGCATACCGGCGCCGGACCAGGCGTTCGGCCGCTACCCGCACCAGCTCTCCGGCGGCATGCGGCAGCGGGCGATGATCGCCATGGCGCTGAGCTGCGAGCCGTCCCTGCTGATTGCCGACGAGCCGACCACGGCGCTGGACGTGACCGTGCAGGCGCAGATCCTGGCGCTGCTGCGCGCGCTGCGGTCCGATTTCGGCTCCGCCATCGTGTTCATAACCCATGATCTGGGCGTGGTGGGCGAGCTCGCGGACCGGGTGATGGTGATGTATGCCGGCCGGCTGGTGGAGCGCGGCCCGGCGGCCGACACGCTGGCCCGCCCGGCGCATCCCTACACGCAGGGCCTGCTGGCCAGCATCCCGCCGATGACAGGGGTGCGGCCGCGCCGGCTGGCGGCGATCGCGGGCGCGCCGCCCTCGCCGGCCGAACGCCCGGCCGGCTGCGCGTTCCAGCCACGCTGCGCCCAGCGCTTCCCGCGCTGCGTGGAGCGCCCGGCGCTATACGCCGCGGGCAGCCAGGACGCCGCGTGTTTCCTGGTGGAGCCGCGGGCCGCGTGATCCTGCTGGAAGCCGTGGCGCTGTCCAAGTCCTACCCGGTGGGTGGCGGACGCGTGCTGCACGCGGTGGACGCCGTCTCGCTGCGCGTGGCGCGTGGCGAGACGCTGGGCCTGGTGGGCGAGTCCGGCTGCGGCAAGTCCACGCTGGGGCGCTGCCTTCTGCGGCTGCAGCCGGTCACGGACGGCGCCGTGCGGTTCGCCGGACAGGACATCACCGAACTGTCGCCGCGCGCGCTGCGGCCGTTGCGCGCGCGCATGCAGATGGTGTTCCAGGATCCGGTGGCGTCGCTGAACCCGCGCCGCCGTGTGGGTGACCTGATCGCCGAGCCGCTGCGCGTGCACCGCCTGCCGGACGGGCGCCGGCGCAGCGCCGACGCGGTGGCGGCACGGCTGGCGGAGCTACTGGATCTGGTCGGCCTGCGCGCCGACCAGATGGGCCGCTACAGTCACGAGTTCTCCGGCGGGCAGCGGCAGCGCATCGGTATCGCGCGCGCGCTGGCGCTGGCACCGGAGCTGGTGGTGGCCGACGAGCCGGTATCCGCGCTGGACGTCAGCGTGCAGGCGCAGGTGGTGAACCTGCTGATGGACCTGCAGGAGCGGCTGGGCCTGACGATGCTGTTCATCGCGCACGACCTGGCCGTGGTGCGCCAGGTGGCCACGCGCGTGGCGGTTATGTACCTGGGCTCGATCGTGGAGACCGGCCCCGTGCAGGAGGTGTTCGCCCAGCCGGCGCACCACTACACCGCGGCGCTGCTGGCCGCCGTGCCGGGCGGGGGGAACCTGGCGCCACCGCTGCGCGGCGAAGTGCCGAGTCCGTTGGACCCGCCGGCCGGGTGCAAGTTCCACACGCGCTGTCCGCGAGCGGAAGCGCGGTGTTCGGCCGAGCGGCCGGTGTTGCGGGGGGCTGGGCGGGAGGTGGCGTGTCACTTTCCGAGGTGAGGAAGGAAGGTCTTCTTTTCTGAAGAAAAGAAGCAAAAGACTTTTGCTCCCTGTCGGCGACTCACCGGAGAAGTCCGCGACAGCGGAGCAAAAGTTTTTTGCTTCTTTTTTTCAAAAAAGAAGGCCTTCCTTACTTGCTTGCCCGATCCAACCGCAAAGTCATGCAGTAAGCCCCCCCACCCGACAGGATGAACGGGTCCAGATCCACATCGGCCACCGTATATCCGCGCTCCGTCAGCAAACCCCGCACATGCTCCGGCGCGCGCGCCATCACCACGGTGCGCCCGATGTTCACGGCGTTCACGCAAAAGGCGGCCGCGTCCTCGGCTGATGCCTCCAGGCGCTGCGCCGGCGCCACCTGCGCGTGGATGCGCGCCAGCGACTTCGGGGTAAAAGCGGGCGGGTAGAACAGCACCTCGCCGCCGGATAGCGGGCAGAAGCAGGTGTCGAGGTGGTAGAACTGGCTCGTGGCAAGCTCCAGCTCCACCACCGGCTTGGCGAAGAAGCGGGACACCTCGGCAGCGGCGGCGTGGATCGAGCGCTGGCCGTAGCCGCACCAGAAGAGCTGGCGGGTGCGGTCCCAGATGGCATCGCCCGCACCTTCCTGGAAACAGCCTTCGGGGAAGATCGCCACCTCGTCGAGCAGGCCGCGGGCGCGGAAGCTTTCGAGTGCCGCGTAGTTCGGCCCTTCCTCGCCGCGGCGTTCGGCACAGGCGAAGCGGGCGGCGATGGCGCGGCGGTCCAGCACGATGGCGGCGTTGGCGGGGAACACCATGTCCGGCTGGCCCGGCACGCCCGGCACGATCTCGAGCATAGCGCCCGCGGCTTCAAGCGCGCGGCGCAGCGCGTCGAAGCTGGCGCGCGCCTGCGCGGCGTGGCCCGCCGGGTCGGCGGCCCAGTCGCCCGGTTTCATCCAGGGGTTGATCACGTAGCTGACGTTAAAATGCGCGGGATCGACGAGCATGATGCTCGGGGAGACGGTCATGGGCAGCCTTCGGGGAAAGAGCGTGGGTGCGCGACAGGACGGCTCAAGCGCTTGTGAGCGGCGGTGTAGCCCATCGCGCGGCCGATGTCAGGCCATTAGCGGCGCAAGCGCGGCACAAACGTCGCGGCGCAGGTAAAAACAGCGCTTGCTCCCTTACCTTCCCCGTGGCTGCTGGCATCGGCGGGCGTTGAAGAACGGCCTCCTGCCGAACAGGGTCTGGGCCATGGCCCAGCGGGGTTCGGGGCAGGACCCCAACCCTGCTGCCCGAGCGGATACGTTCCAGAAACGGCAACTTTCCTCTGCCCGCGCTGTTTCAGTGTTACTTCGCGACTATTGCAAGGGGATGCGTACGATGGGTTTGATACTTTTGATCATATTGGTGATCCTGCTGTTCGGCGGCGGGCTGGGCACCACATTCGGCGGCTGGGGCGGCGCGGATTACGGCCATTATGGCTATGGCGGCATCGGCCTCGGCACCATCCTGCTGATCGTCCTGATCGTGATGCTGCTGCGCCGCGCGTAAGGCCGCATCACCGCTGGCGCTGGCGTGTTCTCGCAAGCCGGGTCACATGCCGGCGCCAGCAAAGCGGTCCGTCGCGGACAGAAGGGCCGCCGCCTGCCAGATTAGCTGCGTATGATAAAACCACCGCCAAGCACTCGCTCGCCGGCATACAGCACGCATCCCTGCCCGGGCGCCGGTAGCGCCTGCTCCTCCAGCTCCACGATAGCGCCGCCGTCCTGGCCAGGTGTCACCCGCGCCAGCCGCGGCGTGTCACGCGCGCGCAGCTTCACGTGGCAGGATACGCCGGCTTCGTCCGGCTCGACGAGCCAGTTCATCTCCCGCAGCACCAACCGCGTGGTTCCGGACGCCCTGGGTCCCACCACTACGCGCCGCGTTCCGGGTTCCAGACGCACCACCACCTGCCTCTCCGTTCCGGCCGAGCCCAGCCGCTTGGCCTGGCCTACCGTGTAGCGGCCCACACCCTGGTGGCGGCCGAGCACGCGGCCGTCCTGCGCCACGATGTCACCTGGCTCGGCCGCGTCCGGCCGCAGCTTGGCCACCAGGTCGGCGTAGCTGCCGTTCGGCACGAAGCAGATATCCTGACTGTCCGGCTTTTCTGCTACCGTCAGGCCAAGCCGGGCCGCCACCTGCCGGGTGGCTGCCTTGTCCGGCATATTCCCCAGCGGAAAACGGCAGAATTCCAGCTGCGCGCGCGTGGTGGCGAACAGGAACCAGCTCTGGTCGCGCTGCGGGTCGGCCGCCCGGTGCAACTCGGCGCCGGCCGGACCCTCCACACGGCGCACGTAATGGCCGGTCGCCAGCGCCTCGGCGCCAAGGTCCCGCGCCATACCGAGCAGATCGGTAAATTTCGGCCCCTGGTTGCAGCGTACGCACGGCACCGGCGTCTCGCCCGCGGCATAGGATCCGGCAAAATTGTCGATCACCGCGGCGCGGAAACGGGCCTCGGCGTCGATCACGTAATGCGGGATGCCAAGCCGGTCGGCCACGTCACGCGCGTCATGTATGTCCTGCCCGGCGCAGCACGCGCCCTTGCGGGACGTGGCGGCGCCGTGGTCGTAGAGTTGCAGTGTGATGCCGATCACGTCGTGGCCGGCTTCGTGCAGCAGACCGGCGACGACACTGCTGTCCACGCCGCCGGACATGGCTACGACTATGCGCACTGGTGTTCCGGGCTTTCGGGTTCAGGGACGTACGTAAGCAGTTCTTTTTTGAAAAAAAGAAGCAAAAGACTTTTGCTTCTCCGCCCCGGCGGCAGCTTGCGATTGCCTGCGTGTCCCGGCGCTGTGTTCAGGAGGTTTTTGTGGCGCCCTGCACCTTCACTGTCACGTTCAGGGTGGTGTAGCCGCTCTGTCCGCGCAGGATCAGCCGCACCGTGAAGCTGTCCGGGCCCACGTAACCGGGCTTGGCGGAGTATTCCACGCTGGTCTTGCCGTTGTAGCGCACCACCGTCTCGTCGCCATGCAGCGGGCGGGCGGGCACCAGTGGCGCGTCGAAGGGCTGGCCGTTGCCGGCGGTCAGCGTGGCTGCGCAGTAGCCGCCGTCATTGCTGATGGTCATGGAAACCGGCGTGGTGCTGCCGTCCGCCGCATGGAACGGCGCCACGGTGCACAGGGCGGCTGGCGGCGGGCCGCGGTGCAGCGGCAGCGGCGCGGCCGGCGCTTCGGCAACCGGCGCCGGCGGGGTCTGGCAGCCGGAAAGCAGCAGGGCCAACGCCAGCGTGCCGGAAGCAAGGGTGGGGACGGCGAGACGTGGCTGCACTAGGTCGTGACTCCGCTGAGTGGGCGTTCGGCGCTAGGCCATAGCCTGACGCGGCCCGCCGGGCCAGTGCCACAAGAGTGTAACCGGATCACAACAGCCAGCGATTTATGGTTGCACCGGACGCGAACACCCGATTTATCTCTGCCGGTTCAATCAAAGCTCGCGTTTGCCGGAGTTTCCTCATGCGACGTCTCACAGCATCCCTCCTCGCCGCCGGCCTGCTCGCTTCGCCGGCCCTGCAGGCGGCCACAAAGCATTCCCGCGCCAGCAAGGCCGTGGCGGTGGGCGCGCCGGCCTGCGAGTTCGACGCCGACCGGACCGCGTTCGACATCGAGGGCCTGAAGAGCCAGCTCATGCTGACCGCCCTCGCCTGCAAGAAGCAGGACAAATACAACGAGTTCATGTCGCGCTATAAGCCGCAGGTCGCCAGTGCGGAGGCGGGTCTCGCCACGTATTTCAAGCGGTCCTACGGCCGCCAGGGCCAGACGCAGTATGACGCCTACATCACCAACCTGGCCGACGAGCAGGAGAAGGACGGTCTGAAGGCCGGCACCGCCTATTGCGAAAACCTGGAAGTGATGTTCGACGAGGTGATGAGCCTGCACGATGCGTCCGAACTGCACGACTTCACCAACGCCAAGGCCATCGTGCAGCCGATCACGTTCGAGACTTGCACCGGCGCCCCGCCGGCGACATCGGCCTCGCGCAAGGTGCGTCACGCCAGTTCGAAGGCGAAGCCGGCGGCTTGAGGTAGGAAGCCAAAGCGTGTCCTGGTTCTGCCAATACGCGTGTTGGCAGAACCGGGACCCGCGTTGATGCAGGCGTCAAGACAAAAGTCGTTTGCTTCTTTTCTTGAGAAAAGATGGCCTTCCTTACTTCAGAATTATCTCCACCCGCCGGTTCTGCGGCTCCCGCACCCCCTTTGCGGTCTGCACCAACGGGTTGCTCTCGCCGTAGCCGTGTATGCTGATCTCGCTGCGGTTCACCCCGTCCCGCACCAGTTCGGCCTCCACACTCTGCGCGCGGCGCACGGACAGGCGCTGGTTGTAGACCGCGGTGCCAGACAGATCCGTGTAGCCGTTCACCTGTATCTGCGTCGTTTGCACGTGGGTTGAGGCCTGCGCGGCTTCGGCCACGATCTGGCGAGCGCGCGCGGTCAGGTCCGCACGGTCCCAATCGAAGAACACCAAATAAGTGCGGCTCGCGGTCACCGGCGGGCTGCTCGCCTGCTGTTCGGCCTGTTTCTGCACGATCGCCGGACGCGGCGTGAACAGCGCGTAGCGCAGCCCCAGCATGGCGGTGTGATTGTAGTCCGTGGTAATGTCCGCGTTGCCGCGGCTGACGGCCAGCGGCCGTGGGCCGAACGGGCCGCGGTCGCCGATCTCGGCGCCGTTGAACTGGTTGTTTCCCAGCACGCTGAAGAACCGGTACTCCGCGGTCAGCGACAGCCCCGGCACGAAGGCCACAGGGAAGGACAGCCCGAAGATCCCCTGGTAGGCGAAGTTGCCCGAAGTGCCGTCCGCCCGGAAATCGAAGGCTGTGTTGCTGCCTGCCACCTGTATGTGATCCCAGCGCGCGAAGCTGTAGCCGGCGCCGGCGCCGAAATACGGATAGACGTAGGGGCTGCCCACATCCATGTCGAACATCGCGTTCACCATGCCGCCGTAGTTCTGCTGCTCGCCGCCGGCGCGCGTGGGGAACGGCGTCTCCAGGAACTGGCGCAGGCCGTTGTAGCGCCAGTCGCCTTCCAGCTCCACGCGGAAGCCGTTGCCGAAACCGTAGCCCACCGCGCCCACGCCGGCCGCCCCGCCGGTGTCGAAGCGCAGCTTGCCGCCGGGAAAGGCCGGGTTCAGGCGCAGCGTCTCGTCCTGCACGATGTTGCCGCCGCCGCCCAGGCTGACATAGGGGCCCGTCACCGGCTGCGCATCCGCGTGGTGCAGGGTAGCGGTGGCGAGCAGGGCGGCGGTGCAGAGCAGTAGGCGGCGGGTCATGGCTGGTCTCCTCAGGAAGGAAGGCCTTCTTTTTTGAAAAAAAGAAGCAAAAAACTTTTGGTCCGCTGTCGCGCCGCGTTTCAGCAGCCGCCGACAGGGAGCAAAAGTTTTTTGGTTCTTTTTTTCAAAAAAGAACTTCTTCCTTGCTCTCTCTAAACGAAAAAAGGGGAGGACCAAATGGCCCTCCCCTCTTTCTGGTGGCCGATCGTCCTCGGATTACTTGAGGATGATTTCCACGCGGCGGTTCTGCGGCTCGCGCACACCCTTGGCGGTCTGGACGAGCGGGTTGCTCTCGCCGTAGCCGTGGATGCTGATCTCGCTGCGGTTCACGCCGTCACGCACCAGCTCGGCTTCCACGCTCTCGGCGCGGCGGACGGACAGGCGCTGGTTGTAGGCGGCCGTGCCGGACAGGTCCGTATAGCCGTTGACTTCGATCTGCGTCGTCTGGACGTGGGTCGAGGCAGAGGCGGCTTCGGCGACGATCTGGCGGGCGCGGGCGGTCAGGTCGGCACGGTCCCAGTCAAAGAAGACGAGGTAGGTGCGGGCCTGCTGCACAGGCGGCGTCGCCTGCTGCGTCTCGACAGCCTTCTGCACGACCGGCGGCGGCGGGCTGAACAGCGCGTAGCGGATGCCGGCCACGCCCTCGTAGTTGAGGGTGTAGTCGGTGCGGAAGTTTACGCGGGTCGCAATGTTCGGGGCGAAGAACTGGCCGTGGTAGTTCTGGTCCTCGGGCAGCGCGCTGACGCGGCCTTCCAGGGTCAGGGCCAGGCCGGGGATTGCGGCCACGTTGTAGGCGACGCCGAGGATGCCCTGGGCGGCGAAGTTGCCCTGCGTGTTGGTCGTGCGGATGAACACGGTGTCCACACCGGTGGCCGACGTCGGGTCGCTCACATAGCCGGAGGCGCGGCCATTCTGGAAGTGAACCTGGTCATAGCCGGCGCCGACACCGATATACGGGGCGAGCGGCAGGCCGAAGGGCGCCAGGTCGAAGTCGTACAGGACGTTCACGAAGCCCTTGTACTGCTCCTCGCGGCCGCCACCGTTCAGGCTGTCGAAGCTCGTGATGGTGTTCTTGCTGTAGTCGCCCTGCAGCTCGATGCGGAAGCCGTTGCCCAGGCCGTAGCCGATGGCGGCGGAGCCCAGTACGTTGGCGTCAACACGGATGTGGCCGTTGTTGTACGTGCCGTAGCTGTTCAGGCCGACGGCCGGAATGTTTACGTTGTTGAGGTTCTGGTCCTGGATGTAATTCCCGCCGGCGCCGAGGCTGACATACGGGCCGGTTACTGGCTGGGCCAACGCTACGGCCGGGGCCGCGAACATGGTGGCAACCAGAAGCGCATTCCTGAGCTTCATAAAGAGTATCTCCTGTTTCACTGTCTCTGGCCCATGAGCGCCGGCGGCTCAACATGGCTTCCGGGGACGACAACGCTGCATCTATGACGGGGGATTGCGAGAAGCCATCGTGGTTGCGACGGCTGGTCCTGCTGTGTGGCGCAACTGACACAGTGCACGAACCTGGCCCGCTACGTCATGGACGTTGCTCGCTAAGGCGTGATTTCCGCATGCAGACCCGAACGCGTGCGCAACAAATCCCCGCTTCGTCTCGACGCCTCAGCAAAAAGCCCCGATACGACTGGCTTCCCTGGATTCAGGACGTTTCAGCTTGCCCCTTTCCAGCCACCGCCCGACCCTGCTCCTGACCCACCGCCTGCCCGAAGCCGTGATGGCGCAGGCCGAAGCCGCCTACGAGATACGCATGCCTGGGCAGCTTGCGTGGCGGGACTGGCTCGCCGGTTCGCAGGACGCCCAGGCGGTAATCTGCATTCCGGGCTACCGCTTCGATGCCAGGGTGATCGACTCACTCGGGGCCGGCGTGCGCGCGCTGGGCACTTTCAGCGTGGGCATCGAGCATATCGACGTGGCGGCAGCCCGGGCACGCGGCATAACCGTTGTGAACACGCCCGGCGTGCTCTCTCAGGCAACAGCCGAATTCACCATGGCGTTGCTGCTGGCCGCCGCCCGCCGCATTGGTGCCGCCGAGCGGCTGGTGCGCGCAGGCGGATGGCGCAACTGGCGGCCGGCGGAATATCTGGGCACCGACATATCGGGCAAGCGGCTGGGCATCTTCGGCATGGGCCGCATCGGCCAGGTGCTGGCGCGCATCGCCGCGGGTGGTTTCGGCATGGAAATCCACTACCGCAACCGGCGCCGGCTGGACCCGTCGTTGGAGCACGGCGCCATATATCATGAGGACGACGCATCCTTCCTGGCCGCCAGCCAGACGCTGTGTCTGCTGGCGCCGGGTGGCGCCCACACAAAAGGCTGGCTGGATGCCGCCCGGCTTGCCGCCCTGCCACGCGGAGCGATCGTGGTGAACACCGCGCGCGGCACGCTGGTGGATGATGCAGCGCTCGCGGCCGCCCTGCGCAGCGGGCACATCGCCGCCGCCGGGCTGGACGTGTTCCCGCACGAGCCAGACGTGCCGGAGGTCTATCTCGGGCTCGACAACCTGGTGCTGACCCCGCACATCGCCACAGCCACGGTGGAGACACGGGACGCCATGGGATTTGCGGTGCTGGACGGCGTGGCCGCGGTGCTCGCCGGCGAAGTGCCGCCCAACGCTGTCCTCTAGCTCCCTTCGGCCACGGGTCCGGCCGGGCGGCCGCGCGGCAGGGGCGCCGCGGTCTGACTATCTTGTCGCATTTGCAAAAAATGCTGCGCACGCAAGGCAGATCAGTTAACCTCGGCTACGGCGCCCGCGGTCCTGCATGTGTCCGTGGTGGCGATGCCGGGCGACTTGCATGGCCGGGACTGCCGGCGATAACGCGACGCGGTTGTCAGAGGAGAGCGCAATGAAGTTGATGTCTGCGGCTGTGATGATCGCTTTGCTGACGGCCGCGCCCACCTGCCTGGCGGCCAACGCCCGCAATCCTTACGGCAACATCGATCCCCGCAATGACGCCGGCAACGACACGGGCGACCTGCAGGTGGAGGCGCTGAACCAGGCGCAGATCGATGGCGGCCCCGTGCCGGCGATACGCCACGCACCTCCCCGCCTGCGCTACGCCCCTGCGCCCGAGTCATATTCCGGGCAGGAGGCGACGCCAGGGGGCTACGCGCCGCCCGACGGCTATTACCCGGCCCGTTCCTATCCCCCGCCTCCCTACCAGCCCGCGGGGGCCTATGCGCCGCCCGGCTACGCGCCGTATCAGCCGGCGCCCGCCTACCCGCCAACGGGCTACGCGCCGCCCTATTACGGGCCTGGCCCGTCCGCTTCACCAGGATACTATGCGCCCCGCGGCTACTACGCACCGCCCGGCTACGGGCCGCCGGCCTACTAGGACGCTACGCCGGAGGCGTTCAGGTGGCCAGCAGCCTGTGCCGCCATGCGCCCGCGATGCGCTTCGGCGGCGTTGGAAGGATTTGTGCGTCCGGCGGGAGATGCCGCAGCCATCCGTGGCTGCGGCATCGAAGCGAGAGCCAGCCGGTTCGTCGCGACAGCTCTAGCGCGGCGCAACCGCCGCGTCGGTAGCGGCGGCGTTCGCCGCGTGTGAGGCGACTGCCGCCTTGCGGTAGTTGCCGTGACGGGCGGCGCGGCGGGCGACCTGGCGGTCATGGTGGGCGATGGCGGCGTTGGCGGCCGGGTTGGCGTCAGGGCCGGCCGGTGGCGCCACCTGGGCGAGGGCCGGAACGGCGAAGCTGCAGGCCAGCAGGGTCGAGAGCAGTACTTTCTTCATGGTCTTCGTCCTCGTTCGGGAGTGAACATCAGCAAGTTGGGCGGTGGCCAAGGCGATATTACGGCAACCACGTCACGTAACGTTTCATCTGTGCGGCGGTGCCGGACGGGCACGGGGTGACGAAACGTAAACATTCGTATCAGGCCCGGGCGGATCGGCATACCACGTACATCTTATTGGACAGATATCCATGCAGATGAAGACGGAGCAGTTCTAGATGTCTCGACCGCGTATGTTGCCGGTGGTCGGCGCCACGCTCGCCTTGGCGGGCTGCGCTACCGCTGTCACGCCTGTTGTGGCGGTGCCAGGGCCGAACAAGGACGTGTCCACGTTCCAGAAGGAAGAAGCCGATTGCCGTAGCACGGCAGCCCAGGCCGTGTCCTCGGCCGGCGCCAACACGAACGCCAAATGGTCCAGCTACTTCAGCGCCTACGCGCAATGCGCGACTGCGCATGGCGACCACGTGCAGCCGGTGCCGTGGAACCTCGCCAATGTCGGCTTCGGCAGCCCCTACCCGGCTTACGCTGGCTATTACGGCTATGGCTACGGCTACCCTTATGCCGGCTATCCTTACGGGGTCTACGACCCGTTCTTCTTTGGCTATCCCTATGGCTTCTATCCGGGATTCTTCGGGTTCGGCTATGGTTTCGGCTACGGCCGGTTCGGCTACGGATATGGCGGGTTCCGCGGCGGGTTTCATGGCGGATTTGCCGGTGGCGGCGGGTTCCACGGCGGCGGCGGCTTCCACCATTAGGCTCTCGAACGCGGCCTGGCTGTCGTGAGCGCGCTCGCCTGGGTTCTGGTGATCCTGTCGGGCGCGTTGAACGCCGTGCAGTCTGGCAGCAACGCTCAGCTCGTGCGGTCGCTCGGCCGGCCGTGGTTGACAGCCCTGCTGGTCAGCCTCGTCACCGCGGCCGTGTTCCTGGCCGCGTTTCTGGTATCCGGCGCCAGGCTGCCGGACGCGGGGCGAGCCGCGCAGGCGCCCTGGTGGGCATGGACAGGCGGGCTTTGCGGCGCCGCCTACGTCGCCTCCACGCTGTTCTTCGCCGAAAAGCTGGGTGCCGGGTTGTTCACCGGTCTGACGATCACCGCCGGCGTGACGGCGTCCGTGGCAATCGACCATTTCGGGCTAGTGGGCTTCGCACAGCATGACGCTGGACCGATGCGCCTGCTTGGCACGGCGCTGATGATTGCCGGCGTTGCGCTGGTAGCGCGGTTCTAGGGTGGCGAAGTGCCGGCAAGCTGCCTCGAGAGAAGCGGCGACAGGCATGCCGCGTCGCCTGCTACCGTCCGTCCGGGCGTATCCGGGGCTGCGAGGACGGCAGGCTGGCAGGGTCCGAGTTGGTTCGAACACCGGAACAGCCATCCGAAGATGGTGGGCGCGACAGGGATTGAACCTGTGACCCCCGCCGTGTGAAGGCGATGCTCTACCGCTGAGCTACGCGCCCGGTCGTTCGAGATGGCTGTGTAGCGAGGTGTAATAGCCCTGGCAAGACTGCACTCGTATGGCGGGGAAGGCAGCTTACTACTTATTACGGCCTCGGTGTTTATTACCGTGTTCTCGGATTGCGAAATCCTACCGGTATTGTGGAATAGCGGGAAGCGGCACTATATTGTCTAGGCAAGACTAGAGAAAAGACAGATGCCCTCCGAAGACCAGAAAAAGACGCTTCTTGAACTGACGGTGCAGATCGTCTCCGCCCATGTCGGCAAGAACCAGATTGCGCCATCTGCTTTGCCCGCGTTGATCGAGCAGGTGCACACGGCCCTGCGCAGCGTGGGCCAGGAGCCGGCGCCGGTGGTCGTGGAGAAGCAGCAGCCTTTCGTCGCCGCCAAACGCTCGATCTTTCCCGATTACATCATCTGCCTGGAGGACGGCCGCAAGCTGAAGACTCTTAAGCGCCACCTGCGCTCCACCTTCGGTCTGTCACCGGAGCAGTATCGCGAAAAATGGGGCCTGGCACCCGACTACCCGATGGTGGCGCCCAACTACGCACAGCACCGCTCCCGCCTGGCAAAGCAGCTCGGCCTGGGGCGCAAGCAGCAGGATGCGGCCGAAGAGGAAGACCTGGTGCAGGTGACCGAGTCCGCGCCCGCGCCCGCCCCGGACGTGCGCGAGCCGCGCGAGACGCGCCGGCGGACGGAGCACACGGCGGCGTCCGTGTTCGCAAAATTCACCGGCAAATCGGCGGAGGCCGAGACCGAAGCCGAGGCGCCGGACGCCGCGGCGGAACTGCCTGGCCAGAAGAAGCGCGGCCGCAAGCCGTTCTCCAAGCAGCTCGCCCGCTCGATGCCGCGCTGAGGCCCGGCGCCATGGCAGACGCCTTCATCTGCGACTACGCGCGCACGCCGATCGGCCGCTTCGGCGGCGCGCTGCGTGACGTGCGCACGGACGACCTGGCCGCCGTGCCGCTGCGCGCGCTGCTGGCGCGCCACCCCCAGATGGATTGGGGCGCGGTGGACGATTGCTATCTCGGCTGCGCCAACCAGGCCGGTGAGGACAACCGCAACGTGGCGCGCATGGCGCTGCTGCTGGCCGGCATCCCCGCCAGCGTGCCAGGCGCCACGTTGAACCGCCTGTGCGGCTCTGGCCTGGACGCCGTGGGAACCGCGGCGCGTATGATACGCGCCGGCGACGCGGGACTGGTGCTGGCCGGCGGCGTGGAGAGCATGACGCGCGCGCCCTTCGTGGTGCCGAAGGCCACGGAGGCATTCTCGCGTCAGGCCGCGATCGAGGACACCACCATCGGCTGGCGCTTCATCAACCCGCTGATGCGCGCGCAATACGGTGTGGATTCGATGCCGGAGACGGCGGAGAACGTGGCCGCCGACTACAATATCTCCCGCGCGGACCAGGACGCACTGGCCTATCGCAGCCAGATGCGCGCCCGCGCGGCGCAGGAGAGCGGCTTCTTCGCGCGCGAGATCGTGCCGGTGACCATCCCCGGCCGCCGCGGCGAGACGGTGGTGGACACCGACGAGCACCCGCGCCACGACACCACGCTGGAAGGCTTGGCCAAGTTGCGCGCCGCCTTCCGCAACCCCGGCACGGTGACAGCCGGCAACGCATCCGGCGTCAATGACGGCGCGGCCGCGCTGATCATCGCCTCCGAGACGCAGGCGGCAAAGAACGGCCTGACACCGCGCGCGCGCATCGTGGCCATGGCCACCGCCGGCGTGCCGCCGCGCATTATGGGCATGGGCCCGGCGCCGGCCACGGAGAAGCTGCTGGCGCTGACCGGCCTGCGCATGACCGACATCGACCTGGTCGAGCTGAACGAGGCGTTCGCGGCGCAGGCTTTGGCGGTGACGCGCCAGCTCGGCCTGCCGGACGATGCGGAGCACGTGAACCCGCAAGGCGGTGCCATCGCGCTGGGGCATCCGCTGGGGATGTCAGGCGCGCGGCTGGCGATGACGGCGGTGAACGCGATGGAGGCGCTTGGAGTAAAGCGCGCGGTGGCGACGATGTGTATCGGTGTTGGGCAGGGGATCGCGGTGTTGCTGGAGCGGTAGGAAGGCCTTCTTTTTTGAAAAAAAGAAGCAAAAAACTTTTGGCTGTCCGCAGTTGAAGCATTCGGGCTGTATCTGATCGTGCGAGCGCGTTGGGATGTAGATCCCCGCCGCCTGCCCACCCCGGACTCGGCGACAGCGGACAAAAGCCTTTTGCTTCTTTTTCTCGAAAAAGAAGCCCTCGCCTCAACCTAACCGACCACCGCTTCCTTGCGCGGCTTGCGGAACACATACACCCCCGCCGCCCCCTCGCTCTCCGTCACCGCCGCCTGCATCACCGCATGGTCCGGCGACAGTTCGCAGGCCGGGTCGGTGGCGTGCGTGTCGCCCAGCAGCGCGAAAGCCTGGCAGCGGCAGCCGCCCCAGTCGATCTCGCGGCGGTCGCAGCTGCGGCACGGCTCCTTCATCCAGGCCGTGCCGCGGAAGCGCAGGAAGGCGTCCGAGTTGTGCCAGATGTCGTACAGCGAGGTGTCGCGGACCGAGGGGAAGGTGAAGCCCGGTAGGGTTTCGGCCGCATGGCACGGCATGGCGCGTCCGGAGGGCGCGATGTTGATGAAACGCTGCGCCCAGCCGCCCATGCAGGCTTTCGGCCGCGCGGCGTGGTAGTCCGGCACCACGTAGTCGATCACCATGCGGCCGGACAGGCGGATTCGCGCGGCTTCCACCGCGTCGGTGGCCGCGTGCAACTGGTCCAGCGTAGGCAGCAGGGCGGCGCGGTTGACCAGCCCCCAGCCGTAATACTGCACGTGGGCGATTTCCGTGCGGTCGGCACCTAGCGCCTCGGCCATGGCGATCATCTGCGGCACGCGGGCGGCATTGGCGCGGTGAATGACGAAGTTCAGGGTTAGCGGCAGGCCCGCCTGCCGGATGCGCGCGGCGGCCGCCTGCTTCTTGGCGAACGCGTTGGGCGAGGCGCCGAAGCGGTCGTTCTCCGACGGGTCCACGTCCTGGAAGCTGAGCTGGATGTGGTCGATCCCGGCGCTCATCAGCGCCGCCATCGCGCGGTCGTCCAGGGTGACGCCGGAGGTGATCAGGTTGGTGTAGAGGCCGCGGGCGGAGGCATGGGACACGAGCTCGGCGCAATCGCGTCTGGCCAGCGGCTCGCCGCCGGTGAAATGGACCTGCAGCACGCCGATTTCGGCCGCCTGGTCCAGCACGCGCAGCCAGGTGGCGGTATCCAGTTCGGCGGCGGCACGCTCCAGATCCAGCGGGTTGGAGCAGTACGGGCAGGACAGCGGGCAGCGGTGAGTCAGCTCGGCGATTAGGCCGAGCGGCGGGGCCATCGTCACAGCCGCACCGCCCCGCGCGCGCTGAGGTCGGCGAGCATGGCGTCCACGTCGCTGCGTATGGCTTCGGGCGGCGCGTTGAAGCGGGTGGCCAGGTCAGCCACGATGGCGGCCACGTCGCGCTGGCCGTCGATCAGCTTGAGCACTTCGGCCGCGTGCTCGTCGGGCACGAACATGCGCTCCGGCCCGAGCAGCACCCAGGCGCCGCGCACCTGGTCCATGCGGAATTTGTGGCCGGGGCTGAGGCGGGGGACCTGGTTCATGCGGCGCTTGGGACAAAAGCGCCCGGCGGCGGCAGGCCGGGGGCCACGTAGGCATGGTGCAACGCGTCCAGTTGCGCCCACAGCACGTCACACTTGAAGCGCAGGGCGGCGAGCACCGCCTGTTGCTGCTCCGGCGTGCGCGCGTGTTCCTGCACGTAGGCCAGCGCGAAATCCGAATCCTGCGGCGCCTGGGTCAGGCGCGGGGTGAAGTAGGCCAGCGTGTCCTGGGTGATCCAATCGTAATGCGCCAGCATGCCGGAGACGCGCTCGGCGATGATCTTGGGCGAGAACATCTCGGTCAACGAGGAGGCCACCGCTTCCAATATGCTGCGATCACGCACGAAGGACACGTAGGCGTCTACAGCGAAGCGGGTTGCGGGCAGCAGGCCGGCGCCGGATTGCACGTAGTCCCGATCCAAACCCACCCCTTCGGCTAGCTTCAGCCAGCGAGCGACACCGCCCGTACCTGGTGCTTCACCATCGTGGTCGACGAGGCGGCGGCGCCATTCGCGCCGCAGGTCAGAACTTGGAAAGCGCGCCAGTAAGGTGGCATCCTTGGCCGGGATGGCGCTCTGGTAGCAGTAGCGATTGAGCGCCCAAGCCTGCACCTGGCCGCGGTTGAGTTGCCCGCCATGCAGCAAACGGTGGAACGGGTGGTGTATGTGGTAGCGCTCGGCACCAATCGCGCGCAGCGCATCCGCCAGTTCGGCTGGCGACAGTAGCGTGGTGGTCAGCACGTGTTCCCCGGTCCGGCTGTTACTGCCGGCCTGCCAGACAGGCCGCGCCCGGTCCGGGCGCGGCGGCCGGCGTTACTTCTTGGCTTCGGCGCAGGCGTAGCTGTTGATTTCGGCACCGAGCGCAATCTCGACGATCTTAGGGGACTTCCAGGCCATGTTAGGCTCCTTCGGGTTTGGGACTATGCGATATTGGGCCCGGCGGGCTGCCGGGTCAAATGAACGCTGTGTAGGAACGCGCCCCGCGCATGTCGGTTCGTGCCCGGCGCGGCACGGTTCCGCGATAGGCGGCGGTTGCCCGCCGATCTTGGGTGGTTCTATAAGCGCCACACGCGGAGAGGTGCCAGAGTGGCCGATTGGGGCGGTCTCGAAAACCGTTGTGCGCGCGAGCGTACCGTGGGTTCGAATCCCACCCTCTCCGCCAGAGCCGAGGCCGCGTTTCCCGGAAGATCGTCTCGGCGCCGACAGTCTCACAACGCGAGCATGGCGCGGCATCGACCGGCCGGTGCAATGCTCGACGCCTTAATCTCTTCGCGCACCAGTCGCTGTCTCAAAAACCCGATACCGGAATCAGGTCAGGCAGATGACTGACACCCACCGGACGGTTTGGTGGCCGCGTTGCCACAATCGACGTCAGGTTAGTCCCGACGCGCTCTGGATGCGCCGGGCCGCCACGTCACTCATGGGCGACGTTCTCGGCCGCTGAGACATACCAGGCTGGGCAGCCGATTCGGCTGATTCGACGGTCAGGACGTCGTGAGTCGCTCAGTTGCCGATCAAGGCTCCCGGCGCCGCTCGTGCCGGAAGACCGCTGCACTCAGCTCGCAACACGTGGCTGGAACGTCCCCAACCGGCCCGCACCGTCGCGAATGCTTCGGTGCGGTCCCGTAGGTTTACACTCAAGGCTGCGGCGTTGCGGCAGGCGTGGTGGACGGCTCTGCGCTGGCCGTCTGCGTCGTCTGCGTCGTCAGTTCCGGGAACGTCGTCACCATGCTCGCACCATAGAGCGGCTTGAACAGGCCCTGATGACAGGTAGTGCAGTTTACCTTGGGGCTGTCTCCCAACGCACCCTTGCGATAGGCCGGGAACACGTCGTGCAGCGGGTCGAGATAATTGTTGTTGAGGTCGCGTACCATCCTGATGCCATACCAGGCGGTCACACGCGCCGGCGAACTTGTCGACCAATCCCCGAACGAACGTGTGTTGTGGCAATAGTCGCAGTTCACGCCGAGCGACTGGCCGAAATGGATCATCAGCGAATAGGTCCACTCCGCCTGCTTTATCGAGGACACATTGCCGGTCGGAAGCGCCGTCGTGCCCTGCACGCGTATGTCGTCCGCCTGCTCAAGGTAAGGAGTGAACGGATCGTAGGGCAGCGAGCTGTCGTTGACCATGGCCGTGGGATGCGCCATGCCGGTCTGCGTTTCGGCTATGCCGCGTGCCGCTTCGGGACCGGGGTTGTTGAACCAGACGTTCTTCGGCACCGGATTGCCACCGTGGCACGTGTAGCAGGTGACGCCGACCTTCTCCACATGGCTTTGCCAGTTGGCGTTGATGTTCTGCGTCATCTGGATCATGCGGCGCGCGACGACTTTCGTGTACAGACCGTCCCACGCCATGTTGGCCACGTTGTGGCAATAGGCGCAGCCCTGCTTCGGCGCCACCCAGGTGGTCAGGCTGACCATCAGCCTGGTGAACTGCGCGACGCTGATCGTCTTCAGAACCTGGACGTTCTTGTAGGCGACACCGGCCCGCACGCCCTCCGGGCTGGCCGGCGGCAGGCTTTTCGGGATCTTCACGGAAGCGGCCAAGGCCGCGAGCGTGCGCGGATTATAGATCTGGTCCATGCCAGTGCCGCGGAACCCGCGCTGCACGCCCACGATCGGCGGGCGCTCCATTCCCCGCAGCATCGTCACGCCGAACAGGGTGGCGGTCGTGACGCCGATGAGTGTCACCGCGTAGAGTATGCCTTTGCCCATACCGATTTTGTCGGTGAGCAGCCTGGCGTTGTCGCCGTCCCCGGTGACCTTGTCGGTTTCGTCGTTCATTTTGGTGCTCCCGGCAGAGTGGCGGGATCGACAACCGGTCCCCATGTCGCCGGGTAGGTGGGGACGAGCCCGTGATGCTGGCCCCAGATATACCAATTGTCGACGACGGTTCCGGTGAGAAGAATGCCGATGCCGCCCGTCAGCGGACATAGCACTGCGAACCACCAGGCCCAGCGATGTATGCTCTCTGCGGTGGCGCAGAAACCCATCGTCCACCGCCAGAACAGGCCGCCGCGTTCGAAGGCGGTGCCGCGATCGATGATCTGCTCCAGCTCGCGTTCGGCACCGTAGCGGCTGGTCGCAAGAATGGTCGCGCCATGCATAGCGAACAGCAACGTGGATCCGTAGAGGAACACGATGGAGAGCATGTGGAAGGGATTATAGAAGAGGTTGCCATAGCGCAGAGAAAACGCGGCGGTCCAGTCCAGATGGGGGAAGATGCCAAACGGCACCGCCTCTGCCCAGGAGCCCATCAGCAGCGGACGAATGAAGCCGAGCACCAGATAAAGCCAGATGGCCGCGGCGAAGGCCCACGCCGTATGCGTTCCCAAACCCAGCGCACGGGCCCGAAGATAGACCCGCGTCCACCATAGCAGGATCGACGCCGTGAGGAAGAAACCGGCCATGATCCACCAGCCGCCCTGGGCCAGCGGCGGCAGGTGCAGCCCATAGGACGGCGCCGGCGGCTCCAGTGCCAGCCAGGGAAGTTGCCGGACGAACTGCACGGGATCCCAGTTCACGGACGCCCACATGTTGAGGCCGATGATCTCGAAGGCGATGAACCCGCAGATCAGTGCCGCAAGCCCGCTCACGCCCAGATAGATCGGGCCCACCTGTGCGTCACCCAGACGGCCGAACAGATGGTTGAAGCCGGGCTCGCTGCTTCGCGAAAACGCCGAGTGGGCTTCGACCGGCGTGCCGGCATAGAGCGGGCCGCGTATTTGGACCCTGGTGAAGATGTTCTGATATTCGGCCATGACGGCGCGTTCCTCTTGGCGTTGCCTTGTTCTTATTTCCAGATTGGCAGGTTCAGCCACCAGCCCCACCAGGCGGGCCAGCCACCCGTCCAGAACGGTCCGCTGATGATGATGCAGACGGCGCTCCAGAACCCTGCAGACAGCGCAAGGAACAGACCGAGTCGGTGGATGCCGAGCGTGCCTATCGAATAGCCGATGATGTCACGAAAGAACGTGTTCTCGTGTTCGGCCGTCTTCACCATCTCGCCTTTTGGCGGGTTGGCGGCGGAGAGGACCAACGAGCCGTGCAGGGAGAGGGCGAGCGTCGTGGTGAAGAAGAACGACACCGCCAGCATGTGCGCCGGATTGTAGTGGAAGTGCAGATACTGGTAGCCGGTGTTGGACACCCAATCCAGGTGCGACAGGATGCCGTAAGGGAAACCGTATCCCCAGGCACCCATCAGCAGCGGCCGGATCACGACGAGCGAGACATAGGCGAATATCGCAACGCTGAAGGCGAACGGCACATGGTAGCCCATCCCCAGCTTGCGCGATATCTCGACCTGGCGCAGCGCCCACGAGCAGAACGCGCCGATGGCGCAGATGGTGATCGCCTGCCAGAGCCCGCCTTCCTTGATGGGCGCGAAGCCCAGGCCATAGCTGATGTCAGGCGGCGGAATATTGATGCGCCAGACGTTCCAGGTGTGCCCCAGGGCCGCCCCGTAGAAAATCAGCGCGGTGCCCAGAAGGGAGAAGAATATGGTCGTGACACCGAAAAAACCTACATAGAAGGGGCCGACCCAGAAATCGAACAGGTCCCCACCGACGAGGGTGCCGCCGCGTACGCGATATTTACCCTCGAAACTCAGCATAGCCATGGGCCGACACTCCTGCTCACAAAGCATTCCTTCGTGCACGGGCGGTGCATGAAGGTTCGGCGGCGAGCGGGCATCACACCATCCGCCGCCGAAACGCCTACTTGGTACCCGACGGCAACGGCGCCAGTTGCTGGGCGACCGCGCCGTGATGCGGGCCTTCCAGCCAGTTGAAACGGTCCGTGCTGAGCAGGATGAAATGAATCAGCAATGCGAGCACGAACAGGAAGATCGATAGCGCCACCAGCACGCGGCGGGGATCGAACAGCAGCCAAACGCGAAACATTCTGCTTGCCTCCTCAGGTGAACATTGAGGTCACGGCGTGCGCCACGTGGTGCGCACCGTCGAGCATGGATGTCTGGTAGCCGTTCGGCCCGGGCAGCCAGGGGCGCCACATCCAGACGAGGATGTGGGCGATTATCGCAACAACGACAAAGGCAATGAAGCTTTGTACGAAAATACTGTGGAACTCTTTTGCTTCGATTTCCGTCAGCCCTGAAGCTGCAACGGGCCGTCGTGTGACGTCCGACATGTGATCACCTCCGTGCATTGCCGCGCTGATCCCGCGCGGCTGTGAAGCCGATGCCGATGGCCGGCAGGGCTGGTCTCCGCCCGGCGCTGCCGGTCGGTCGTTTGGAAGACAGGGCCGCCCTGGGCGCCTGCTCCAATCGAGGATGGAGCCGCGCCGTCATGTCGGCACGAGCTCTAGGGAAAGCCGGACGCGTTCGGCCGATATCCGGCCCTCCTGCGCGGCGCGGGCATCCTGTTCCACCCGGTCGCGCAGGCGGCGCGCGGCGGAGATGCGGATGATGAAGGGTTGGCTCTCGACTTCGGCATCGAGGCGCGCAAGTGCGTCCTCGTCCCATGGCGGGGCGGCATGGTCGCGTGCCGGTGTCGGGTCGATGCGGTCCATCTCCGTTGCCAGCGGCAGGATGTGGAAGAGCGCGTCGAACAGCGAATTGCAGTATTCCTGGATTATCCAGGTGGCGCCCGCGTAACCCATGAACGGCGTGCCGGTGGCGCGGCGGATGATAGCCCCGGGGAAGGACGCGGGAATGAACATGCAGCGCGCACCCAGCTCGGCCGCGTACATGCGTTCGTTGAAGGAGCCGTAGAGAACCAGAGGCGGGCTTTCCTTCAACGCACGCCTGACCGCGGCATTGTCGGGCTTTGTCCCCGCGGTCCGCGAGAAGGCGAAGGTGCAGGGCACGCCCATCTCGTCCTCGAGGAACTGCCTCACGCCGCGCGCGTACGTGTCGGTCGCGACGATGGCGAAGGAGGCGGTGGCAAAGAAATCCTGCGTGACGCTGCGCCACAAATCCCAGACCGGCTTGATAGTGCTGTGTTTCTCGCTCTCGATGAACGGCTCGGGGTCGATGCCGGTGAGATCACCGAGCGCGCGCAGGAAATTGGTCGTGGCAAAGATGCCGATCGGTGCCTGAAGGTAGGGCCGGTCAAGCGCCTCGCATAGTTTGCGTCCGAACTCCCGGTACAGGCAGATGTTCACGTCCGAGTCGGGCAGGCGTGCGATGTCTTCCACATGCGCGCCGAGCGGGAAGACGAGGTTGATGTCGCAGCCGACCCCTTCCACCAGGCGGCGTATCTCCGCCAGGTCGGACGGCATGTTGAAGGTGCCGTAGATCGGCCCGATGATGTTGACGCGCGGTTTCACACCCGGCGCACGCGGCGGGCGCGGCTTAATTTTCGATTTCTTGGCGCCGAACTCCGTCCACAGCCAGTAGATCGCGCGGTCGGCGGCTTGCCACTGATCCTCGTCGATCGTGCGCGGAATGAAGCGCAGCAGGTTGCTGCCTTCCGGGGTCACGCCGCCACCGATCATCTCGGCGATGCTGCCGGTGACGACCACGGCAGGCAGGTCGGGATCGCCCGCGGCGGCAGCCCGGCGCATCGCACCCTCGGTTCCCTCGGAGGAGAGATTGTCTTCCGACAAGCCGGTGACCATCACCGGCAATTCATGCGGCGGCAGCCCGTCCGTGTAATGCAATACCGCCGTCACCGGCAGGTTCTCGCAGCCTACCGGGCCATCCACGATCACCCGCAGACCGCGCACGGCGCAGAACGCGTAGACGGCGCCCCAGTATCCGCCGGCGCGATCGTGATCGAGAACCAACATGCGCTCAGCTCCCCACGGCTTCTAGCGACTTGGCTTTCGCAAGCCGTGCGCGGCGTGTCCGCTCCCGCGCGCCGGCGGGTTCCACCGGCTTGCCAACCCAGCCGTAGCCGGATGCATCGCCCGTTCCCACGCCTTCGAAGAACGAGACCATGCGGGCGAAGCGCGGGGCGCCCCGGGTCTGTGCAGCAATTATGGACGCGAGTGCACCGGCACCCGGCGCGCCGAACAACGGCCGTGCGGACACCATGTTGGTGAAATAGAGTGCCGGGATGCCGAGCTGCTTGGCCTTCTGCACCAACGGCGTGGTGCCGATGGCAAGGTCCGGGCGGACGTCCTGCATCGCGCAGATATCCTGCTCGAGCGAGGCCCGGTATTGCACGTGCGTGCCGCGGCTTTCCAGCCATTCCCGATCCGCATCGCTCCACACGGTGCGCGGACAGGCTGTACCCACATACGGGATTTCGGCGCCGGCCTCGATCAGCAGACGCGCAACGAGCAGTTCGGACCCTTCGTAGCCAGCCAGCGTGATGCGCGCGCGTATGGGATTGGCCGCAAGCGCCGATCGTATCGCGGGCAGACAGGCCGCCTTCGCAGCATCGATACGTGCCGGCGAGACGCCGGCGGCGCGGCCTACGGCCTCCAGCCACCCCGCCGTGCCTTCCACGCCCACCGGTGCCGAGCCCACGACAGGCCTGCCGGCAGCGCGAAACTCGCGCACCGACGCGGTATAGAACGGGTGCGATGCGGATGCCACGCTGCAGTCGAGTGCCGCGTAGAGGTCCCGCCATTCGCGGCATGGCAAGGTGGGTGCCAGCGCCATCCCGAGCGGCGCAAGCATCGCGCCGACACTCGGCGGATCGGCGGGAAAGAACTCCCCGAGCATGGCCACTGTCGGCTGATCGTGCAGCACGCGGGGGCGCGCAACCGGGCCGCTCTCCGCCTCGCCGCGCGCATAACGTAGCATGGCGCCGGTCAGCACATCCTTGGCTTCGGCATGGGTGGGCACACCGAAGCCCGGCACGTCGATCCCGATGATCCTGACGCCGTCGATCTCTTTCGGCAGCAGATCGAGCGGCACGCCGGACGCGGTCGGCACACAGAGGTTGATCACCACGACCGCATCGTAATCGGCGGGCTTGGCTGTCTCGTAGACGGCGGCGCGTATGTCCTCGAACAACTGGCCGCGCACGAGCGACTCCGAGTTGAACGGCACGTAGCCAACGGTCCGCCTGGCGCCATAGAAATGCGACGTGAAGGTCAGTCCGTAGACGCAGCATGCCGAGCCGGAAAGGATGGTCGCGACACGGCGCATGCGCAGGCCCACACGCAGCGAGCCGAAGGCGGGGCACATGGACTGCGGCTGGTCGTGCGGACCACGCGGGTAGTCGGCCTGCAGCTGCGCCATCGCTTCGGACTTGCCGGCCGCCGTCGCCGCCTCCAGCAGGCGCGCCTGGCCGCCGTGACATCCGGATCCGGACACTGGTGCGATGCCGCCATCCATGCTCACGCGCCCTCGTAGATCACTTCGAGCGTCGCCTTGGTGTTCACCGACGCCGGGCACATGTCCGCCTCCGTCGCCGGCACCAGAACCACGTTGCGGCCGACCACGTCGCCCTTGAACAGCCCAAGCAGGTTGTCGTGGCTCAGGGGATTGGGCCGCACCGGCGGCGCGTCGGCCACCTGCTGCGCCAGCGTCTCGAACATCGGGGCCCAGCGCCCGCCTGGCGTGCCGATGATCTCGTAATTTGCGCTCTTCCTGCGTATGTCGTCATCGGCCGGAATTGCGCTCAGCACCGGGATGCCCACCGCGGCCGCAAAGGCCTGCGCTTCGCCGGTGCCGTCATCCTTGTTGATGACCATGCCGGCCACGCCGACATTGCCGCCCAGCTTGCGGAAATAGTCGACGGCCGAACAGACGTTGTTGGCCACGTATAGGGATTGCAGGTCGTTCGAGCCCACGACGATGACTTTCTGGCACATGTCGCGCGCGATCGGCAGACCGAAACCGCCACACACCACGTCGCCCAGGAAGTCCAGCAGCACGTAGTCGAAGCCCCATTCGTGAAAGCCGAGCTTCTCGAGAAGCTCGAAGCCGTGAATGATGCCGCGCCCGCCGCAGCCGCGCCCGACTTCCGGGCCGCCCAGTTCCATCGCGTAGACACCGTCGCGCTTGAAGCAGACGTCACCGATCGCCACGGCTTCGCCCGCCAGCTTCTTCTTCGAGGAGGTCTCGATGATCGTAGGGCAGGACCGCCCGCCGAACAGCAGGCTGGTCGTGTCGCTCTTTGGATCGCAACCGATCAGCAGCACGCGCTTGCCCTGCTGCGCCATCATGTAGCTGAGGTTGGCGAGCGTGAAACTCTTGCCTATGCCGCCTTTACCGTAGATGGCGATGACCTGCGTGGCCTTCTTCGCAGGAAGGCTCGACACATCGTCCGGCTCGATCGCCGCCTCCTGGCGCAGCGCGTCAACCATGCTGGCCTGCGCGTTCGCATTTTCCGTCGGCGGCGGCGTCACGTGGGCGTTCATGCCGCTTCACTCCAGTCGAGGATCATTTTCAGGCAGGACGTATCGGCGAAGGCCGTGCGATAGGCGGAAGACGCCAGCCGGGCACTCGATCGATGCGTGATCAGGCCGTCCAGCAGGAGCGCTCCGCTCGATGCCATCCGGCAGATCTGCGCCATGTCGGCGGGCTGCCATTGGGCGGCGATGAGAAAACGCGCCTCACGCATGAAAGCGGGCGGAAACGCGAAGCTCAGTCTCTCGCTGTAGAAGCCGGCGAGCACCACCGTGCCGCCAGGCGCCAGGCGGGCGACCAGCGGGTCGAGGATCGCGGGATCACCGCTTGCATCGAACACCATCGCGTAATCGCGCCGCGTGTCGTCGCCGGGCGCTATGACGTCGTAGGTCCCGTCACTCTCGCGCCGGTCGGCCTGACTTTCCCAGACAACGGGCGCGCCACCTGCGGCGACGGTCAGGCGTGCCAGCAGCCGTCCGAGTGTTCCATGGCCCACGATCAGTTGCGGCAGCGTACCGCCCGCGAGCGACAGGGCATGCTGCGCGGTCGCTGCCAGCGCCAGCAAGGTTCCGTGCTCGCCAAGGTGTTCCGGTATCGCGACCACGCGCGCGCCGGCGGTGACGATACGCGATGCGGCGCCGCCGAACAGGCCGCGCACCTCGCCGTAGCATTGGGCGCCCGGCACGAAGACGAACGCACCCGGCGCGCATCCCGATTCCGGGCCTGCCTGCTGGACCCTACCGACCGACTCGTAGCCCGGCACCAGCGGATAGCCGAGGCCGGGAAAAGGCGGCATGCAACCGGTGTAGAGAAGGCGCTCGGTGCCGGTGCTGATTCCGCTCCAGGCGATATCGACCACCACGTCGGCAGGGCCGGGTGGTGTCAGCGCGATCCGGCGTAGCGCCAGCTGCTCTGGGGCGGCGAGGACGATCGCGTCTGTGTACATCATCGCCCCCTCCCCTTCTGCAGCGCCTTCGATGTAAGCCTAGCCTTACAGCATAAGCTGTCAACTCTAATTTACAGAGTGGCAACCATCACGCTTGCAAGCAGCGGCGTGGCGGTGCTGAGGTGACGGACCGTCGTAAAGCCTGCTGCCTTGGCCATGCCGGCGATTTCCGCGGCACTGCGTGGGCGCCCGCGCCCCATTGCCAGCAGATAGAAGCCGAAATACGCATCTCCCATGCGTGCCGCTCCGGGGGTTTGCGCCATCGGTTCGCCAAGCAGAAGCACGCCTCCCGGCGGCAGCGCGCGGCGTGCGGCGCCGAGAAGCACCCGGGCCGCCGCGTCGTCATGATCGTGCAGAACCCGCACCAGGCTGATCACGTCGGCGCCCGGCGGCAGCGAGTCGGCCAGGAAATCGCCTCGCACCACCTGCGTGCGGCCGGCCAAGCCTTGCGCCGCCAGGCTTGCGGCCGCGCGGTCCGCCACGGCCGGCAGATCGAACAGCATCAGGCGCAGGCCCGGCGCGCGCCGGCCCGCCTCTGCCAGGAAAGCGCCCTCGCCGCCGCCCACATCCATCAGGCAGCGGTGGCGCGCGATGGGATAGGCGTCCAGTATCTCGCTCGCCACCAACGGCTGAGAGGCGGCCATCAGCGCCGAATACGCGGCCACCTCTTCGGCCGTCGCGCCCGCCCGATAGGCCCAGTAGCCGGACAGCCTGGTCGCAGCCTGCCCGCGCAGCAACCCGACAGGGTCAGCGAGGTCCGCATAGAGCATGCGATGATGCGCAACCATCGCCGAGACGCCGGGATTGTCGATCAGCGCCGCGCCCAGCGGACCCAGGCTGTAGCAGCCATCTTTCCGGCGGGTGACCAGGCGAAGCGCTACGCAGGCGTCCAGAAGACGGCCTGCCGCCGCCGGGTGGAGATCGAGCCGCGCGGCCACCTCGGCCGCGCCGAGCGGGCGTTCGGCCAGCGTGTCATAAAGGTGCAGATCCAGGCTGGCCTGCAATATCTGCGCATAGACGAAGCCGGCACACAGATCGAACAGCGCAGCGGTGCGCCGGCGGGCGATGAAGCGGGTCAGCGGAAATCGGGCGGCCCAGCGGCGAAAATCCGGGTTGGCGATCAGCCGTGCCGGCCACGGCGTCCTTTTGGCGAATGAAGGACCGGCAAGCGTTTCGCTGTTCAGGCGCGATGCGGCGGAGGCCGGCACAACGAGGGTCAGGCCGCCTGCATCGCCCGTTGGGCGGGCAGCAATCTGGCGGTTTCGGTCTTGATATGGCTGCAGAGGTCAGCCCGGCCAGGGCAGGCAGGAACGGCGCGGACGGCCTCGGCCGCCAGCTCGCGCAGCCATTCGATGGCGCCACCCATGCCGAGCTGCAACACCGCGTTCGGCCGCTGGTGGGCCAGATCCTGCCCTACCGGCTTGCCCAGATCCTCTGGCGTGCCCGTGGCGTCGCGCAAATCGTCGGCCACCTGAAACGCTTCGCCCAGCCGCAGGCCCAGCGCACGCCAGGGCTCCGGCTCGGCGCCGGCGGAGACGGCACCTGCCAGGGTAGCGGCGGCAAACAGCGCCCCGGTTTTCTCCCGCTGGTATTGCGCGAGGTCCACGAAAGGCTCGCACTCCCAGGCCTGCCCCGCCACGATGCCGTGCGGAACACCTACGCCGCGGCCGATCAGCACGATCAGCCGCGACAGCCTCGCCGGCGAGAACATCGCCGCCTCCGCCAAGATCTGGAACGCCAGGACGATCAGCGCGTCCCCCGCCAGCACCGCCATCGGCTGGCCGCAGGCGCGATGCACGGAAGGACGCCCGCGCCTCGTATCGGCATCGTCGAAACATGGCAGGTCGTCATGCACGAGAGACGCGCAATGCAGCAGCTCGATCGCGGAAGCCGCGGCATCGGTCAGCGCCGGCGCATCCTCGCCGCAGGCGGCGGCCACCGCCAGACACAGGCGCGAGCGTATGCGGGCACCGCGCGGAAACACGCTCGCGCGCATGGCCTGGGCCAGCAGAGGTGGGCAGGAAGGCGCCTCGGCCTGGGCGATTGCGGCAGTCAACGCTCGTTCGATGCGCGACAAAGGCTCCATGGCCAGCAACTCCGAACAGGCAAGTGTCAACTGAACTTGTCACAAGCACTGTCAGCCTCTACTGACGATCCTGTCAAGTGAGGATGCGGCCTTGGCTGAGCTCAAAGCGATCGTCGTCGGCGCAGGCATTGGCGGACTGGCCGCGGCACTGGACCTGGCGGTGGCGGGCTGCTTGGTGACCGTGCTGGAACGTCAGGCCACGCCGGGCGGCAAGATGCGCCGCGTGCAGGCCGGCGAGGCCTGGGTCGACGCTGGCCCGACCGTGTTCACCATGCGCTGGGTCTTCGAACAGCTCTTCGCCGACGCTGGCGCCATACTCGCCGACCATCTCACCTTACACCCCGCCTCTATCCTGGCCCGCCATGCCTGGGCGGGCGGTGACACGCTGGATCTGCATGCCGACCTGGACCTTACGGCAGACGCGATCGCGGCCTTCGCCGGTTCGCCGGACGCGCAAGGTTTCCGCGCATTTTGCAATCGGGCACGCCGAATTTACGAGACGCTGGAACAGCCTTTCCTGTGCCGCGACCTGCCGACACCGTTCTCGCTGGCGCGGCAGGCGGGACTGCGCCGTATGCTGGCGATAAGCCCGTTCGACACGATGATGCGGGCGCTCGCCGCGCATTTCGCCGATCCCCGCCTGCGGCAATTGTTCGGCCGTTATGCGACCTATTGCGGCTCCTCGCCTTACCTGGCGCCGGCAACGTTGATGCTGGTGGCACATGTCGAACGCGAAGGTGTCTGGCGCGTGCAGGGCGGCATGCACCGTGTCGCGGCCGCCCTGGCCGGTCTGGCCGCTGCACGCGGCGTGGTAATCCGCTACGGTACGCAAGTGTGCGCGATCGACATGGAGGCGGGTCGCGCCGCCGCGGTGCGCCTCGAAGACGGCGAGCGCCTGGCGGCCGACGCGATCGTGGTCAATGCCGATCCCGGCGCGCTGGCTCTGGGATGTTTCGGACCTGGTACCCAGCCTGCGGTACCCGCGACAGCGCCCGCGCAGCGCTCCCTTTCCGCCGTTACCTGGGCGCTGCACACGCCAACACGCGGCTTCCCGCTTGTCCACCACAACGTGTTTTTCTCCGGCGATTACCAGGCGGAGTTCAGCGACCTGTTCGACAGGCGCGTCCTGCCGCGGGAGGCCACGATGTATGTCTGCGCGCAGGACCGCGCCGACGGACCAGGCGACATCGACGGCCCTGAACGGCTGCTTTGCCTGGTGAATGCGCCGGCCAATGGCGACACGGGACATGGATTGTCCGAAACGGAGATCGAGCAATGCGCGGCACGCAGTTTTGGCCTTCTGGCGCGATGCGGCCTGCACGTGCAACGGGATGCGGCGACGCTGGCGACGACGCCGCGGGATTTCGCGGCCCTGTTTCCGGGAACGGCGGGCGCGCTGTATGGGCGCTCGGTGCACGGGCCGATGGCGACGTTCCGGCGCCCGGGCAGCCGGACGGCTATCCCGGGCCTGTTTCTGGCGGGCGGCGGCACGCATCCGGGAGCGGGTGTGCCGATGGCGGCACTTTCGGGCCGGCTGGCGGCGGCGGCGGTGATCGCTTCTGGCGCTTCGACAAGCCTGTCGCGCCGCGCGGTTACATCTGGTGGTATCTCGACGCGCTCAGCGATGACGGCCAGCACGGCCTGACGCTCATCGCCTTCATCGGTAGCGTGTTCTCGCCCTGGTATCGCTGGGCAAGGCGGCACGGCGGCGGCGATCCTGCCAACCACTGCGCGATGAACCTTGCCCTCTACGGGCAGGGCGGCAAGCGCTGGGCGATGACCGAGCGCAGCGCCGCTGCGCTCTCGCGCGACAGGGATCACCTGCAGATCGGCCGCTCGTTGCTGAGCTGGAACGGCGATGTCCTCACCGCGGAAATCGACGAGGTGACAGCACCGTTTCCCACTGTCCTGCGCGGGTCGATCCGTTTGCACGTGCCGGCGCCATCCACCCATGTGGTGACGCTCGACAATGCCGGGCGCCATGTCTGGTCTCCCATCGCACCGGGCGCACGGGTCGAAGTGGCGATGCGCCGGCCGGATCGTAGCTGGCAGGGTCACGCGTATTTCGACACGAATGCCGGCGCGGAACCGCTCGAGGAAGGCTTCCGTGGCTGGCACTGGTGCCGCGCGCGCGTGGCGGACGGCGTGAAGATCCTCTATCATGGCGAGCACCGCGGCGGCACGAAGTTCTGCACGGCGCTGCACTACGATTCGCTCGGCCGGCCGGTAGCCTTCGATGCGCCACCGGAAGCAGCGCTCGGGCGCAGTGCGTGGGGCGTGCGGCGTTCGACCCGGGCCGATACAGGGGCGCTTCCACGTGTCGTGAAAACCCTGGAGGACACGCCCTTCTACGCAAGGTCGGTCATCTCGACGCGGATCGGCGGCGAGGACGCGCAAGCGGTGCACGAAAGTCTGTCCCTGGACCGGTTCAAGATGCCCTGGGTGCAGGCGATGCTGCCGTTCAAGGCTCCCAGGTGGTAGGAGTAATCAAGGTTGGGGCTCTGCCCCAAACCCCGCTGGGGCCTTGGCCCCAGACCCCGTTTCGTAGGAGTGCGTGTTAAAGGGTCTAAGTGTCTGTTTGGAAACTTGGCCTGTCGAGTCAGCTGGCGGTGATTTTCGAGCACCGGAGCGCAGGAAATCGCCGCCAAATGGCCGCTAGGGCGAGTTTTCAAAACAGACACTAAGGACAACTGTCCTCAGCGGGCGGGCGCCGCTGGCGCCCCTGGTTCGAGCCTGCGGCGCCGGGGGGCAGAGACCCTGGCCCTGCTTCGGCACTCAGCTCCCTCTCCGCCAGCCTGTCCCGCCGGATAGACCGCTTGACCGATACCAGCTCTGCCACGAGTGCCCCGAGAACGAGCAGCTCGACGATGATCCATTCCCACCGTCCCATCAGGACGTCTCGATCTGCTGCTCGGCCAGCCGCTCGAACAGGTCAAACACCCAGGTGAGTTTCGCCTGGAACACGGAGGGTGCAAGAACACTCTCGCGGGCGGCGGCATCGACCAGGTATTGGCACGCTGGCAAAGCCGGCTGACGCGCGCCGGGCGCGGCGGACGGTCCTGCCAGAACTGCCTGTGTCAGCAACGCAGCTTTGCGGCGCGCGGGAACATGGGCGCGCCGGGCCACGGAATCGTGGCCACCTCGCGCGAGTGCATGACCGATTTCCTGGTAGAGCAGGGCTGCCGCCCGTATGCCCGGCCGGCAGGAAGGCGGCAGTGAGCCGATGCCTTCCAGTCCGCGAGAATAGAGCCCATCGGCAGCCTGCAACAGCCGCGCAACGACGCCGCCCAGAGCGCCGCTGTAGCGTGGCGCGGCCAGGAATTCCCGCACCGGCACGCCTGCCTCTTCCACCCAGTCCAGCGGCAGATAGATTCGCCCGGCGCGCGCGTCCTCACCCACGTCGCGCGCGATGTTGGTGAGCTGCATGGCCACGCCCAGGTCGCAGGCGCGCGCAAGCGCCGGCGCGGACCGCACACCCATCAGCACCGCCATCATCGTGCCGACGCTGCCGGCCACGCGCGCCGCGTAATCCAGCAGCGCATCCAGATTCTCATAGGACCTGCCTTCAACATCCCACGACAAGCCCTCGAGCAAGGCAAGCGGCAGCGTGCGCGGGATGGCATGTCGTGACACCGTTGCGGCGAACGCCCGGTCGGCAGGATGATCGTGCGGATCGCCCGCGTAGGCGCGCTCCAGCCGGTAGCGCAACGCCGCCAGGCAATCCTGCCTGTCCACCTCGCCGCCGGCATCGATAAGGTCGTCCGCCAGGCGGCAGAAGGCATATAGCGCCGTCGCCGGCTCGTACACACGGCGCGGCAGCAGATGGCCCGCCGCCGAGAAACTGCGCGAACCGGCGCGCATCATCACCCGGCAGGCCCGGTGGTCGGCGTCAGGCGAAGATGCTGGCATTTGGCACAACCTTGTCGAGAACGCGCGCGGAAGACAGGACGCCAGGCAGGCCGGCGCCGGGATGCGTGCCGGCGCCTACGAGAAAGAGGTTGGCCACTTCCTCGCTCCTGTTATGCGGCCGGAACCAGGCGCTTTGCGTCAGCAGCGGCTCCAGGCCGAACGCGGCGCCGCGATAGGAAAGCAGGCGATCGGAAAAATCCTGTGGCGTCATCATGTGCGATGCGACGATCTCGTCCTCCAGCCCGGGCAGGATGGAGTCCGACAAGGCGCTAGCGATCTTCTGCCTGTACGGCTCGGCTGTGGCGCGCCAGTCGGTGCCGCTTTGCAGGTTGGGAACCGGGGAGAGCACGTAGAACGTATCGCAGCCGGAGGGTGCAAGCGAGGCGTCCGTGGCGGTCGGGCGATGCAGATAAAGGCTGAAATCTTCAGCAAGGATGTGATTCTTGAAGATGTCGCGCAGCAGCCCGCGATAGCGCGGTCCGAGCAGGATCGTATGATGCGCCACATCCTCGTAGCGGCGGCGCGTGCCGAAATACCAGACGAACAGGCTCATCGAATACCGGCCACGCGCGATCCGCCGGTCGGTCCAGCGCCGCCGGTGGCGCGCCGGCAGCAGCTTGCCGTAGGTGAAGGCCGAACAGGCGTTCGAGACGACGATGTCCGCGCGCACGACCGATCCGTCGGACAGGCGCACGCCGCTTGCGGCCTTGTTCTCCACCAGGATTTCCGCGACTTCGGTCTCGCATTGCAGCCGGCCGCCCTGGGACCGGATCAACCCCACCATCGCCTGCACCAGCGCGCCTGTGCCGCCCATGGCGAAGTGCACGCCCCAGCGCCGTTCCAGGAAGCAGATCAGGCTGTAGATCGAACTGGCCGCGAATGGATTTCCGCCGACCAGCAAAGGGTGAAAGCTGAGCACCGTCCTCAGCCGCTCGTTCTTGACGTATTTGCCCACGAGTGAATGGACGCTGCGCAGGCTGCCGAGACGCAACAATTGCGGCACCAGCCGCGCCATGTCGGTCCAACTGTCGAACGGCGCGTCACCCAATTGTTCGAAGCCGACCCGATATATCTCCTGGCTGGCGCGCATGAACGCCTCGTAGCCGGCCACGTCCGACGCGCTGAACGCGGCGACCTGTGCCCGCATCGCTTCCGCCTCGCCGGTATAATCGAAACAGGCGCCGTCGTGGAACCGTATGCGGTAGAACGGGCTGATGGGCCGCAACTCGACATCGTCGGCCAGACGCCGCCCGCACAGCGCCCAGAGCTCTTCCAGCAGGAAGGGCGCGGTCACGATCGTGGGGCCCGCGTCGAAAGTGAAGCCGCCCTGCCTGAACACATAGGCGCGTCCGCCTGGCGCATCGAGACGTTCCAGCACCGTCATCCGGTAGCCGCGCGCGCCGAGCCGTATCGCCGCAGCCAGTCCGCCGAAGCCGCTGCCTATCACGACGGCATGCGGGCGCCGATCGAGACCGTGTGGTGCCGTGTGTGTCACAGCACCGAGTGTAAGCAAATGTTTACAGTCCGCGCTAGCCTCGCGTCACGTCCAGTTGCGTATCAGATCGGCCGCATGCAGGCAGAGTGCGCCCAGCAGCGCCAGCGACACGTATCCCCACCACGCGCCGCCGGCGTTCAACCGCATGGCGAGCAGCAGGCACATGCCCGAGGCCAGGTTCGGCCATAGAGCGGACGGGGCCACACCCTGTCTGCCCAGCCGGTGCAGCAGGGTGAGCCCCAGTCCCTCGAGCAACATGGCCGCCAATATCCAGTCCAGGATGCGGCCGCTCGCCAGCAGGGCTCTCACAGCAGCCCCAGGCTGCCCGCGAAATCCTCGATCAGCGTCACGGTTCGCGCTGGCGCTTCCTCATGCGCCAGGTGGCCCAGCCCCGGCCAACGCACCACCGTGCTGCCCGGCACCAGCGCCGCCACCCGCTCGGCATCCGCGGGCGGGATGGCCCGGTCCGCCTCGCCGGCCAGCAAAAGCAGCCGGCATTTCAGAAGGGCCAGGTCGCGAACCAGCGGTGCCAGGTCCCAGTTCGCCATCATGCGCAAAGCGGCCTCCGCATGGGCCGGGTTGCGCATCAGTCGCGCATAGAGCGCCACGCCTGCCGGATCGAGCCGCGACCCCGTGTTGGCGAGCAGCCGCTCGACCATGCGGGGATCGCCGGCGCGCCATGCGAAAAGCCGCGGCAATACCGGCAACTGGGCCAGTAGCCGTGCCAGAGGTGCGAAGATCTGCCCCGCAGGCCCTGTCATCGGCACGAACGCGCCGTTCAGGCTGACCAGCCCGGCCGGGGCGATCATCCCGTCGAGGCACATGCGAGCCAGGATCGCGGCGCCGGCCGAATGGCCGACGGCAAGCGCTGGCGCCAGGCCAAGCTTGGCGAGCAGTCCGGCCACGTCCGCCGTCATGCCCGGCAAAGAGAGACGGTGCGAAGAAGGCACGCGGGTGAAGCCGTGCCCCGGCAGGTCGGGGGCCACCACGGTGAAATGCCGCGCCAGCAGCGGCGTCATGTCCCGCCAGGAATGTGTGGCCGCCCCGGTGCCGTGTATCAGCAGCAGCACCGGGCCCTCGCCCGAAACCTGCACGTGCCAATGAAGGCCGCCCTGCGTCAGGAATCGGCTGGAACCCCAGTTCGGCCAGTCACCGGCACCGGGCCCATCGGCCGGGGTCATAGGCCGGCACGGATCGCACGGGACAGGCGGGCCGCGTCCGCATAGGGCAGCGGCACGTAGCGCGCGCCCATGGCGCCAGCGAGCGCTTCCGCCGCCGCGGCCGGCCGCGGCGACGTGTCGAGCAGCATGGAGTCCACGCCGGCTTCACGCAGGCGACGGGCGGATTGCAACGATTCCTGCGCTGCCTGCGCGCGCCCGGCCTCGCCGCTCCGCGTCACGTTGGCGCGGCCGTCCGTCAGCAGGACCACCGTCGGCGTGGCTCCGCCCCGGCGGATGGTCAGGGCCAGCGCGCAGCCCGCATCGATTGCCGCGGCAAGCGGCGTGCCCCCGCCCCCCGGCAGCTTGGCCAGACTGCGCTTCGCCCGCACCAGGGATCGGGTGGGCGGCAGAAGAAGCTGGGCAGCGCGGCCGCGGAACGCGATGACGGCCACCTCGTCCCGCCGGCGGTAGCATTCGCCCAGCAGCAATTCGACCGCGCCTTTCGCCTCCGCCAGGCGGTTCAGCGCGGAAGACCCGGAGGCGTCGACGAGGAACACGGTCGTGCTTCGCGCGCGCTGCTCGGTGCGCACGATGCGGAAATCCTCGCGGCGGATGTGCAAAGGGAGCCCGCTTTGCTGGTGCGGTGCGCGCAATCTTTGCCAGGGTGCCGCGGCGCGCAGCGTCTCCACCACGTTCAGGTGCATACCCGGCCCTGGCCGGCCCGCGCGCACGCCGGCCGGCCGGCCGTGCAGCGTGCCCTTTCGCTTTTCACCGGCAAACCCGGCTTCGCGCCCTGAGCTGCGCTGCTGCTTGCCATGCGGCTTTTCGAGCAGCCCGGCCGGTATGGCGGCACGGGCAGCCGCCAACACGATGTCCGAGGCTTCGGCGAGCGAGTCGGCCGATCTTGCATCGCCACTGTCCGGCACGGCTTGCGATGCGCCGTCCGCCTCGGGCGGCTGGTCCGGCGGCGACCCGTCCGCCTCCGCGGGTGGCAACCGCGTGGCCCTCGGCGCCAGAACCAGCCGCGCCGCCAGTGCCGCGTCCGCCTCGCTGACCTGCGAACGCCCGGCCAGACGCGCGGCGGCGCGGGCCGCCCTGACGGCAAGCAGGACCGCGCGCAGGGATTCCACGCCGAGCGCCACCGCCGTGTGGCACAGTACCTCCAGCAGGTCGTCGCCCATGGACACCGGGGAGTCCGGTCCCAGGGCGGCCGGGCGAGGCGGCAGGGCGGCGGCGTCGCGATGGCTGAGACCGGTCAGGTCGACATGGAAAGCCAGCCTGTCCAGAAGAGCCGAGGGAAGACGTTCATCCGCATCCGCACCCTCGTCGAGCGCCAGCAGGCCGAAGCCCGCCCCTTCATCCAGGCGATGCGCCAGCCGCGCGGCGGCTGGCAGGGACAGGCGCTCGGCCATGGGCGATATCAGGGTTCCCCCGTCCAGCCCGGCCAGGAGCCCCTTGCTACGTATGGTCCGGCCTTCATTGAGCGTGGCGGCGAGGTCGATGCCGCCGAACAGCGCCTCGTCCGAAACAGAAGCGGGAAGGCGCCTGGCGGGGCCTGGCGCCAGGCCGACCAGCCGGTCCCGCACCGGGCCTGCCTGCGCCCGCACGGCGATGCCGCCCAGGCCTGCAGGATCGAGCGAGAGCAGGCTGATGGCCAGGCACGCATCTTCCCACACCGCAAGCGGCGTCAAGCGGCGGCCCCGAAGGCCGGCGGGCTGCGCATCGCAGCCAGCGCCCGGGCCACGCGCGCCGAGGATCCGGCCTCGTCGAGAGGATCGCGGCGCAGCCTGTGCCGCAATGCCGAGGGCGCCACCTGCGCCACGTGGCCGGCAGTCACCTCCGCCGCACCCTCCAGGCAGGCCACCGCACGCGCCGCACGCAACAAGGTCAGCTCCGCCCGCAGGCCATCCGTTCCGAGCGCGATGCACAGGCGTGCCGCATGCTCCAGCACCGGGTCGGACACCGCCATTGCCGGCAGCAGCAGCCGCGCCGCCTCGATGCGCTGGCGCAGGCGCTCGTCCTCGCCGCACCAGGCGGCTGCGAACGTCTGCGGATCGCGGTCATAGGCATCGCGCCTTCGCACGATCTCGATACGCGCGGCGACGTCGGACGGCGTGGTCACCTCCACCGACAGGCCGAACCTGTCCAGCAATTGCGGCCGCAGCTCGCCTTCCTCGGGGTTGCCGCTGCCCACCAGCACGAAGCGCGCGGCATGCCTGACGCTCAGCCCCTCGCGCTCGACCACGTTCTCGCCGGACGCGGCGACGTCGATCAGCAGATCGACCAGGTGATCCTCCAGCAGATTCACCTCGTCGATGTAGAGGAAGCCGCGGTTAGCGCGCGCGAGCAGGCCGGGCTCGAAGGCCCGTTCACCCCTGGTCAAGGCGCGCTCCAGATCGAGCGCGCCCACGACGCGGTCCTCGGTGGCGCCCAGCGGCATGTCCACCACGGGCACAGGCGCCAGGTGTTCGCCACGCGGCTCGGGGCGGGCCTGGCATTCGCTGCACAGGACCGGGCCGGCGGGGTCACACGCGAAGCGGCAGCCATCCACCACCCGCATCGGCGGCAGCAGGGCGGCGAGCGCGCGTATCGCGGTGGACTTGCCCGTGCCGCGGTCCCCGAAGGCGAGCACCCCGCCGATCGTGGGATCGATGGCCGCGATCATCAGGGCCTGCTTGATGTCGTCCTGGCCGACGATGGCGGAGAAAGGAAAGGCTGGACGCATGAGACTGGCTCCTCTTGGACGCAGTCTCACGCGGTGCCCGACGGAAGGGAAGGCGTTTTCCGTCGGAAGGATCAACCCACCTGCTTCGTTCCGGCGCTGGGTAGGGCGGCCGGTCTTACCGCGCCGCCGAGTCCTGCCCCTTGGAGGCGATCTCCGTGTAGATCCTTTCGCTGAACTCATCGAGCGCCTCGGCACGCTGCCCCTGGGTGGCGAGGGACGCATTGTGCATCACCACAGGGCAGTAACCCAGCGTCAGGCTGTTGATGATATCCGCCTGGGCAGCTTTCGGCGCGCCCGCGCGGACTTTGCTGATGAGCAGCGCCGCGTTCTGCAGGATGTTCTCGCCGTTCGTGCCCGAGAGGAGCGCCTGCACGTCCGGCGCGGCAACAACGCGTGCGGTGTCGCCCTCGGCGATCTTCGGGCATCCGCCTGGCGCGTTGGCGGCGAGCACGGTCTGTGTCGCCTTGCGCAAGGCGGCTACCTGTCCAGGGCCGGCCACCGCCGGCGCCGCATTGCTCCAGGCGGTGCGGACGTAATTGGTCGCGTCGGCCACCTCCTGGTCGCTCATCCGGGCGCCGATGGCAGGCATGGCAGAGTAGCTGCCTTGCGCGTCGATGCCGCCCAGGATGACGCGGATGACGTTCTCGGGGCCCTGTGCCGTCACCGCGCCGTTTCCGACAAGCTTCGGCACCGCATCGGCCAGGCCTTCCCCGTTCTGGCCGTGGCACGAGGCACAATAGTTCAGATAGGCTTGACCGTTGACCACAACCTGCTCGCTTCCGGCAACGGGTTTGCGCGGCTTGAACCCTTCTTTCGCCGGCGTCGATTTCAGGTAGGCGACGATGTCGTGCAGGTCATCGTCGGTGAGCTTGCGGAGGCTCTCGTGCATGGTCTGCGACATCGGGCCGACGACCACGCCCATATCGCGCTCGGTGCCTGTCTTGAGATAGGTGAACACCTGGTCGTCGCTGAACCGGCCTATGCCTTCGGTCTTGTCGGCCGTGATGTTCGGTGCGTACCATTTGTCGATCGGTCCGCCGCGGAGGCTGGCCGCCATCTCGGTGTCGCCGAGCAGGTTGCGGCCGTTATGGCACTCGCCGCAATGGGCCAGCCCCTGCACCAGGTAGGCGCCGCGATTGACCTGCGGCGACAATGCCGGATCGGGCTTGAACTCGCCGGTCTTCAAGAATACCGCGTCCCAACCGATGAGCGCCGCCCGTATGTTGAACGGGAAGACCAGTTTCAGCGGCTTGCGCGGCGCGTGCTCGGGGGCGAGCGAGAACAGGTACGCCTTGATGGCGAGCGCGTCGTCGCGCCTCACCTTGGTGTACCAGGGGAACGGCATGACCGGGTACAGACGCTCGCCCTGCATCCCGATGCCCTGATGGAACACGCGTACGAACTGGTCGTCCGTGATGTGGCCAATCCCGGTGTCATTGTCCGGGGTGATGTTCGGGGTGGAGATCGGGCCGAACGGCGTGTTCATGTAAAGGCCACCGGCAAAGGGCTTGCCGCCAGGCGCGGTGTGGCACGCCTGGCAGTCGCCGGCGTCGGTCAGGTATTTGCCGTGCTGGATAAGGGCCGGATCCGGAGCGTCCGCCCAGGCGGCCGTGGCAGACAGGCCGCAGATGGCGGCAAGCAGCGCCGGAAGGCGCCGGCTGGGGGAGCGTGCCGTCTTGAGCCGGATGCCTGGCATAACGTCCCTCTTTTCCTGGGCAACCCCGATTCTTGGGCCGGAGCTTGCCGGATATTGTGTCTGCAGCGCTGCAAGGTGCGTGGCACCCGGTTACGGGTGGCCGAGCAAGCAAAACAAACCCGCGATTCTCCTTCCGGTTTCGGCCACATCGGCGGATTTGCCGAAACATCCCGCAACGGGCATGCTCGTCCGAGCCACGGCGAGGCCGGGATGGAAGCAGACGAAGCCACGACGAAGCTTCTCGGACGGGCGAGCGAAAGTTTTGCCTGGGTGGAACACGCCGCCTACATGGCGCTGGGTGGCCTGCTGTCCGTCACGGCACTGCTTGGCCTGCTCGGTGCGGTCGCCACACTTTGGCACAGCCTGCCGGAATGGGACAGCACGCATACCACCCTGCTGATCATCGACCGTCTGCTCTTCGTCCTCATGGTGATCGAAATACTGCACACCGTGCGCGCCTCGATGCGGTCGGGCGAGCTCACCTGCGAGCCGTTCCTGGTGGTTGGACTGATCGCCACCATCCGCCGCGTCCTTGTGATCACGTTGCGGTCATCGGAGACGACGAAGGACAACACGCTGAGCGAAGCGGCCGCGCAGATGTTCCGCGTCTCCATGTTGGAGCTGGTCGTGCTGGCGCTGCTGATCATCGTCATGGTGGTCTCCATCCGGCTGACCCGGCCCGGCAAGATGCCGGTATAGACGCCCACCTTCGCCACGAACGGAATACGCCACCATGTGGACAATCATCGTCGCCGCCCTGCTCGCCCTCGTCCTGGCCGGGGCAGGCGGATTGCTGACCGATGTCGGCCCCTGGTACCGCGCGCTGCGCAAGCCCGGGCTGCAGCCGCCTGACTGGCTGTTCGGCCCGGCCTGGACGATCATCCTGGGGGCCGCTGCCGTCTCCGGCGTGCTGGCCTGGCGCGGCGCGCATGATGCGGCAGGCCATAGGCAGGTGGCGCTGCTCTTCGCCGCGAACTGGCTGTTGCACCTGCTCTGGAGCCCACTCTTCTTCAAGCTCAAGCGGCCGGATTGGGCGCTGGCGGAGAACGCGTTCCTGTGGGTGTCCGTGCTGGCGCTGGTGATCGGGCTGCGGCCCTACTCGGTGACGGCGAGCTGGCTTATCGTGCCCTATCTGCTTTGGGTCAGCTTCGCCTTCTGGCTGAACTGGGCGATCGTCCGGCTCAATCCGCTCGGAGCATCAGGCAACGCAGGCAGCCAGCCCCTGTTCGAAAAAAAGGGCCAGAACACCATCATTCCCTGAGCCAAGGCGGAGGGTTTGGGGACGTCTCAGGCGAAGACGTCCGCAGGCGAGTCCGCCTTCAGCGAGTGGCCCAGCTCGGCACCTATCCTGGCCGCGTCTTTCGGCAGCCCTTCCAGCGACCGGCGAAGGAGAAAGCTGCCATCTGCGCGTGCAACCAGGCCCACTATGTGCAGCCGGCCGTTCGGCAGTACACGCGCATGGCCGCCGATTGGCGTGTGGCAACTGCCGTCCAGGACCGCGAGCAAGGCGCGTTCGGCCGTGGCGACGGCCCGCGCCTGCGGATCCTCGATCGCCGCGAGCATTTCCAGCAACTCCACGTCGTCCTCATGGACGGTGACGCCGACAATGCCCTGTGCGGCAGCCGGCACCATCACATCGGTGTCGAGTATGACGGACGCCTCGTGCTCCAGACCCAGCCGTTTGAGGCCGGCCAGCGCCAGCAGGCTGGCCTGGCAATCGCCGGCTCGCACCTTGGCCAGGCGCGACTGCACGTTGCCGCGTATCAGCGCCATGCGCAGGTCGGGCCGCGCGTGCAGCAATTGCGCCTGGCGCCTGACGGAGGACGTGCCGACCAGCGCCCCCTGCGCCAACGCGGCGTACGGATCGTCGGAACGCTCTACCGAATGGCCGAAGATCAGCGTGTCGCGCGCGTCCTCCCGCTTCAACGTGCACGCGAGAACGATGCCGTCAGGCAGACGGGTTTCCAGGTCCTTCAGGCTATGCACTGCGAAATCGATGCGGCCGGCGATCTGCGCCTCGTCGATCTCCTTGGCGAACAGGCCCTTGCCGCCGATATCGGCCAGCCGGCGGTCGAGCACGGCGTCGCCGGTCGTCTGTATCAGATGCTCCTCGAACACGCTCATGCCGCGCAGCACGGGGCAGACCCCGCGCAGCAGGTCCAGGAACATGCGGGTCTGCACCAAGGCCAGCGGCGACCGCCTCGTTCCCACCCGCAACGGCAGCGTGCGGGAGTGGCGTTTCGTGAGCCGCGTGCGGGCCGGCGCGGCGGAGACCTCGTCGTCCGGGAGAACAGTCGTATCCAGCAGCACGGTTTGGCGTCCCCGATAGTGTTTTCTTGTTCAGTCCAGACGGCGGCCAGGCGGCAGAGCTACGGCGTCACCACGCCGAAAAGATGGGCAAGGTCCTTGAAGAATATCTTGGCCTGAGCGACGGGTTTGTTACGGGTGATCCGTTTGTTCATGTAGGAATCCCAGGTCATCTTCTGCACGTCCGGATCGCGGCACATCGCCACGAAACTCTCGCGGCGCTTGTCGTTGCTATACCAGAACCATTGCATGATGCCCAGTATGAGAAACACGCGGCCATGCGCCTTCATGAAGCGCCGACGCGGCTCGGCCAGGACGCGCACGTTCCCGGTCCGGCAGAACGCGTCCACCGCCTGCGCCGCCAGGCGTCCGCACTCCATGGCGTAGTAGATCCCTTCGCCGGAGGCGGGCGCCACGACGCCGGCCGCGTCGCCGGCCAGCACGACGTCACGCCCGTTGTCCCAGCGCTTCATCGGCCTCATCGGAATAGGCGCGCCTTCGCGCCGCAAGGTCTGCGTATCGGCCAATCCGGCCTGCGCCCGCAACGCGGTCACCGCACCGCGTATGGAGAAGCCCTTCTTCGCCGAGCCCGAGCCGACGCTGACGGTTTCGCCGTGCGGGAACACCCAGCCGTAGAAATCAGGCGAAAGCCTGCCCTGGTAGACGATGTCGCATCTACCGGGTTCGAACAGGCGGCCGAGCCTGTCGGAAGCCGCCGCGGGCGCGCGCAGTATCTCGTGATAGGCGAAGACGTAGGGGACCTTGTCGGCCCCTTTCACGCATTGCCTGGCGACGGAGGATTTTGCGCCGTCCGCGCCCACAACGACGCGTGCCCTGACGCGGCTTGCCGCACCGCTCTTGTCACGGTACACGATCGCGGCCACGCCATCCGCATCACGCTCAAACCGTTCGAAGCTGCCGGTCCTGCGCTCCGCCCCCGACGCTTCGGCGCGCTCGCGCAGCCAGGCGTCGAAATGTTCGCGGTCCACCATGCCGACGAAGCCGCCTTCGATGGGCATGTCCACCTGCGCGTCCTTCGGCGAGACCATGCGGGCAGAACGGATGCGCGCCACGATCTGCGAGTCGGGAATGTCGAAATCCCTGACAAGCCTCGGCGGAATGGCGCCTCCGCAGGGCTTGATACGGCCGTCGCGGTCCAGCAACAACACGTGCCGGCCGCTTCGCGCGAGTTCCGCCGCCGCAGTAGCCCCGGCCGGCCCGCCGCCCACCACCACGGCATCATAGGTTACCGCCTCGGACATACCTGGCTCCTTGCCGACCGTGAAAGCGATCTCGTGCGCTGGCATCGCGACAGGACAGACGTCCCTCGCTCCGCTCCTGCAGAAAAGAACGGGGTTGCCTTCAAGAGTGCACCGCCCGCAACGCGAACGCGGTTATCAACATACCCACCACATAAAGGCTGGTGCCCGTCGCGTTGTACCAGGGCGCCTTTTCCCGAGGGTCTGCCAGGAGCCTTCTCATCAACGCGATCTGGGCCAGCAGCAGCGCCGTCACGCCCAGCGCATGGACGGGAAAGTGCCAGGCTGCGAGCAGAGCGATCATGGCAAGCTGCGGCGCCACCATCACCGCGCAGGCCAGGCGCGCCGCACGCTTGGCGCCAAGGATGACCGGCAAGGACCTTATGCCCATCACACGGTCGCCTTCGATCGACTTGAAATCGTTCAGCGTCATGATGCCGTGCGCGCCGACGCTGTACAGCGCGGCTGCTGCGATCACGCCGCCATGCGGCAGCCCGCCTGACATGATCGCAGCGCCGGTAAACCAGGGCAGCCCCTCATAGCAGGCGCCGCAGGCCGCGTTCCCCAGCCAGCCGTTCAGCTTCAGGCGAAGCGGCGGCGCGCTGTAGGCCCAGGCAAGCACCAGACCGAGTATGGTGGCACCGAACGCCCAGCGTCCGAGTGCAGCACCGGCCGCGAGCGACAGCGCCGTCCACAGAAGGGCAAGCACGAGCCCGCCGCGGCCCGGCACCCTGCCCGAGGGGATCGCACGGCCAGGCTCGTTGATGGCGTCCACGTCGCGGTCGAACCAGTCATTTGCCGCCTGGCTGGTGCCGGTCACCAGCGGGCCGCACAGCACAAGGCCGGCCAGCACCAGCGCCCAGCTTCCCGCCAGCGGGCGGCCGGCGGAGATGATGCCGCAGCCGAACGCCCACATCGGCGCGAACCAGGTGATCGGCTTGAGCAGCTCGCCATAAGCGGCGATCTCGACGCCCCTGCGTCCGGGCGCGGTGGCGGCGATCGCGGCGGAACTACTCCGGCTCATGGTTCGCCAGGTCGCCAAGGCCGTAGCGGCGAAGTTTCACGTAGAGGCTCTGCCGGCTGAGGCCGAGCATCTCGGCGGCCTGCGCGCGGTTGTCCCCGGCAAGCTGCAGCGCCGCCTCGATGCAAAGTCTCTCGATGACGTCTGTCGACTCGCGGACGAGATCCTTCAGCGACACACGCCCGATCAGCTCGGTCAGCTGCTCGATCGAACGCGGCATCGCCCGTGTTCCGGACGACTCGATCTGCAGTCGCGGGCCGATGGCGCGTATCGCGAAGCCGAACGAAGGGTTCGCACCGCCGCCGATCGCCACCGCCGATATCTCCACCTGCGCCGATCCCGCATCTTCGCTGCGTATCGTCGTGGTGAAGAACCGTACGGATCCCCGCTGCCGCAAGTTGGTGATGAGCACATCGAGTTCCACGCCGGAGCTGCCGACCCAGCGGTCCAGCCCCTCGCCGCGCGCCGCCTCCTCGTTGGGCAGGCCGGCCATTTCCAGAAACGCGTTGTTGGCGGTGAGGATGTTGCCTGTGCTGTCCGTGACGACGAAACCGTCCGGCGCGCTTTCCACGAGCTGCAGCAGCGTGCGCTTGAGTGCGGATTTACGGTCCGCCTCTTCCGGCGAGAGCGTGATGCGCACCAGGAACAGGGTCTCGTTCTCCTGCCGGAACAGGGACGCCAGGACCATGACCGGCGTGTCGTCGCTCGCGAGCTTGGCGCTGAACTCCTCCGCACGTCCGTCGGCCCGGACCGCGCCGAGATGGGCGACCACGTCATCCAGCGTATCGCGGGAGAACAGCAGGCCGAGACGACTTTGGGCGCCGCCTTTATCGGCAGGTGTGCCGAACAGTTGCCGGGCGGCAGGATTTGCCTCGACGACACGGTGGCGGGCCGTATCGAGTATCAGCACGGCTTCCGACGACATCTGGAACAGCATGCGGTAGCGCGTCTCGACCTCGCGCATGCGGGAATAGTCGCGTTCCAGCGTTTCCTGTGCCGTCACCAGCCTCTGCTGCAAGGACGACATTGCGCGCAGATCGCGACCGAACACGACCAGGCGGCCATCCTCGCCGACCTGCACCGCGCAGTACAGCACGGGGATAGATGCGCCGGACGATGTGGCGTGGTTGAGATGGCGCCATTTCGGCTTGACGTTATGGGTGGCCGCATCGGCCAGCAGATGTGTCACCTTCGGAATGCTGTCCAGCACCACGGTGTTCGCCAGCTTGCGGCCGACCCAGCTCGCGCTTGTATCAAGGTCCTCCGCAAGATCCTCGCTCTGGAAAGCGACGTCGCGGATCGTGCCATCGGCATCGACGATCAGGGCCACGTCCGAAGCCGTGGCGATAAGGGTCGCGACGGACTGCGCATCCAGACTGCCGAGCGAGGTGTCGGGAGAGGCGAACGCTTTCACGGGAGATGCAATCCTCCATTCCTGTGCCGCTTCCCGCCTGTCCGGTTGTCTTGTCTTCTGCATGTTCCCTAGCATCGTGGAGCAGTGGTGTCAGGCTGCACGGCGCGTATTGTCCATCCAGCCCGTCCGCGTGGCATGGCTCATTGCTCCCTTGCCTGCAAGCTGACGAGGCTCAGCGCCTGACGCACGGCCTGGCGCCCGTCCAGCGCGGTCGCGTCGGCGCCAACCATGGCGGCAAGCTGCGGATGGGAGAGGAAAGGCGGGCCGCCGACCATGACGCCGATGGCACGGTTGCGCGAGTTCTTCCGGATCGCCGCGATGTCGGCTGCCAGCGTCTCCAGCCGGTCGCTGCACGCGACGGAAATGCCAATGATGCCGAACCAGTGTTCGCGCACGAGCGCCACCAGGTCCGAGCTGGTCGCCATGGGTGACTGGCGAACGTTCCAGGCGGCCTGACGGAAGAATTGCGCGACCATGGCGAGGCCGAAACCGTGCTGCTCACCAGGCATCTGCACCAGCAGGATGCTGGGAAGGGAGAGTCCCGGCTCGTAATCACCGCCGAAGGCGCGGCTGAGGAGACGCATGACGTTGCCAAGCCGCATCACGCCCATGGTGACGTCGGAGAACGTGCAGGTGTCCTCCTTCCACATCTCCCCCAACTGGCGCGCGGCAGGGGTGAGCAGTTCGAGGAACAGCGACTCGACCGATACGCCGCAATCCTGCATCGCCTCGACATAGGCGGTGGCCTTTGCCTGGTCGGCGTCCAGCACGAGGCTCACCAGGTGGGAGACCTGCTCCGAACTGGGATGCGCGGCCTCCGCCCTGGCACGTGCCGCCTTTTGCGGCCGCCTGGCCATCAGCAGGCGCGGGATCACCTCATCTTCAACGGTGCGCTGCAACACGTTGTGGCGGAGCTCGGCAGGATCGGCCGGCGGCCGTGTGTGGCGACGCAAGGCACCCGACAGACCGCGCACCAGTCGCATCGCTTCGGCTTCGGTCCAGATGTCTTCTGTAATTGGCTGCGATCTCATCGGCGTCATCGCTCTTGTCCTCCCAATCAGACGTTTGTCAGCGAAGACTGTCAAGTCGCATTTACGTAAACCTAGCTTGACAGTCGTTCGGCGCCCGCCGTAGCCTCGTTTTGGCAAAGCAGTTGAGACGGTTGCGGACACCCACCCCATCAGCCGCAGATCCTGAGGCACTCGCATCAGTCGAGTGAAATGCGGTTGTTGCCGGACCCGATCCGGACAGGCACCGCACCCGCTGAAGAAGGAGTTGTCAAGCGATGTTCGCACTTTCCACCTTTGGCCAAGTGCTTGACTCTCTGGATAGCTGCCCCTGGGGCGCTGCTGCCGGACGACGTACAGCAACGCCGCCTGCACCGCCGCGCAAAATGCTGCGCGGCAACATGAAATCCCGGCCCCTGTATACGCCTGAAGAGAAACGCCGGCGCGACAAGACACCGTGGACGCTGGTCCAGGGCGTGCTTGCGCCCGTGCAGTTCGCGATCTTCCTGGTCAGCCTGGCACTCGTCATCCATTTCCTGACGAGTGGCACCGGCGAGCAGGCGGCGACGCTGTCGGTGGTCGTCAAAACCGCCGTTCTTTACGCAATCATGGTTACAGGCGCCGTGTGGGAAAAGGCGATTTTCGGACAGTATCTGTTCGCCCGTGCCTTCTTCTGGGAAGACGCGATGAGCATGGTCGTTGTCGCCTTGCACACCACCTACCTGGCCGCTCTTCTGTCAGGCGCAATTGACAGCCAGCACCTTATGCTGCTGGCGCTGACCGCCTACGCTGCCTATCTGATCAACGCCGGGCAATTCGTCCTGAAGCTGCGCGCCGCCCGTCTGGCCGATCAGAACCCCTGGCACCAGGCCGCGCAGGGCATGAGGCGCATCTGATGAGCGCCGCGGCGCCAGGATGCCTCGACGCGCCCGTGCTGCGCGAGCGCGGCCAGCGTGAGGTGTTCTGCGGCCTGACCGGGATCGTCTGGCTGCACCGCAAAATCCAGGACGCCTTCTTCCTCGTCGTCGGCAGCCGGACCTGCGCCCACCTGATACAATCCGCAGCCGGCGTCATGATCTTCGCCGAACCGCGTTTCGCCACAGCCATAATCGACGAGCGCGACCTGGCGGGACTTGCCGACGCCAACGACGAGTTGGACCGGGTGGTGACGCAGCTTCTCGCCCGCCGGCCGGAGATAAAGCTGCTGTTCCTCGTAGGCTCCTGCCCGTCCGAGGTCATCAAGCTGGATCTCGCGCGCGCCGCAGAACGCCTCTCGCAAACACACATGCCGGACGTGCGCGTGCTGAACTATTCCGGCAGCGGCATCGAGACCACTTTCACGCAGGGAGAGGACGCCTGCCTGGCGGCGCTCGTGCCGATCATGCCGCGCACCGCTTCCGCGGCGCCGGCCTCGCTGCTGATCGTCGGCGCGCTGGCCGAAGTGGTGGAAGACCAGTTCCGCCGGATATTCTCGGCGATGGGCATCGAGCGGGTGCGCTTCCTGCCGCCACGCCGGTCCATCGAGCTTCCGGACGTGGGACCGCAAACTCGCCTGCTGCTGGCACAACCTTTCCTTGCGGACACGGCGCGGGCGCTGGAAGCGCGCGGTGCCAGACGCCTGGCCGCGCCGTTCCCGCTGGGCGAGGAAGGCACGACCGCCTGGCTGCGCGCGGCCGCTGATGCCTTCGGCGTGGCGGACGAGGTGTTCGAGCGCGCAACCCAGTCCGGCAGGCTGCGTGCACGCGCTGCACTCGAGTCGCCACGAACAGTGCTCGCGGGCAAGCGCATCTTCTTTTTCCCCGACAGCCAGCTTGAGCTGCCGCTCGCCCGCTTCGTCAGCCGTGAGCTCGGCATGGAGCTGGTAGAAGTCGGGACCCCCTACCTGCACCGCGACCACCTTGCACAGGAACTCGCCTTGCTCCCACAGGGAAGCATGCTGAGCGAGGGCCAGGATGTGGACCTGCAGCTCGACAGGTGCACCGCCGCGAAGCCTGACCTCGTGGTCTGCGGGCTGGGACTCGCCAATCCGCTGGAGGCGGCGGGACTTACCACCAAATGGTCGATCGAGCTGCTGTTCACGCCGATCCAGGGCTACAACCAGGCCGCCGATCTGGCTGATCTTTTCGCCCGCCCGCTGCGGCGGCGCGCCGCATTGGCCGTCTAGATCATGCAGCTGGCACTCTGGACCTATGAAGGGCCGCCGCATGTCGGCGCCATGCGCATCGTCACCGCCATGCAGGGCATACATTACGTGCTGCATGCGCCGCAGGGCGACACCTACGCCGACCTGCTGTTCACCATGATCGAACGCCGCGCCACGCGGCCGCCGGTCACCTACACCACGTTCCAGGCACGCGACCTTGGCGGCGACACCGCGCAATTGTTCAAGGATGCCGCAGCGCAGGCCTATGCGCGCTTCAAGCCGCAGGCGCTTCTCGTCGGCGCCTCCTGCACCGCCGAGCTGATCCAGGACGACCCCGGCGGCCTCGCGCGTGCGCTGAACCTGCCGGTGCCTGTCGTGGCTGTCGAACTGCCCGCCTACCAGAAAAAGGAAAACTGGGGCGCGGCGGAGACCTTCTACCAGCTCGTGCGTGCGTTCGCCGGTCCGCGCCGCACTCCGCAAAGCGCGCAAAAGACCTGCAACATCCTGGGTCCCTGCGCGCTCGGCTTCCGCCACCGTGATGATCTGCGCGAGATCAGGTCGCTGCTCGGCCAGCTCGGCATCGGTGTAAACGTCACCGCACCGGAAGGTGCGACACCGGCCGATCTGGCGAGGCTGGGCGAGGCCGATTTCAACGTGGTGCTATACCCGGAAGTGGCCCATCTTGCCGCCACGTGGCTGCAACGCAATTTCTCCCAATCCTACACGAAGACGATACCGATCGGCGTCGGCGCAACCTTGGCCTTTATCGAGGAGGTAGCCGCCCTGGCCGGCGTTGCCGTGCCGGACCACCTCTGCAGTGCGGCGTCTAACCTGCCCTGGTATTCGCGCTCGGTCGACTCGACCTATCTCACCGGCAAGCGTGTCTTCATCTTCGGTGACGCGACACATGTCGTCGCCGCGGCGCGGGTCGCCAGCGAGGAGTTGGGCTTCACCATCGTGGGCCTGGGCACCTACAGCCGCGAGTTCGCCCGCGAGGTCCGCGCGGCTGCCGCACGCTACGCTGTGGATGCGCTGATCACCGACGATTACCTGGACGTCGAAGCGCGTGTAGCCGAACTGCGGCCCGAGCTGGTGCTCGGCACGCAAATGGAGCGCAACATCGCCAAACGGCTTGGCATCGCCTGCGCCGTCATCTCCTCCCCGGTGCACGTGCAGGATTTCCCCGCCCGCCACTCCCCTCAGATGGGCTTCGAGGGCGCGAACGTGCTGTTCGATAGCTGGGTCCATCCACTGATGATGGGATTGGAGGAGCATCTGATCACGATGTTCCGCGAAGATTTCGAGTTCGCGGCCGACGCGGCACCGTCGCATCTCGGCAGCACCGCCGCACGCCTGCCGCCAGAAAGTCTGCCTGCGGACGCAAACCGAAAGTGGTCCGCCGAGGCCGAGGCCGAGCTGGGCAAGATCCCGTTCTTCGTGCGCGGGAAAGCGCGGCGCAACACCGAGAGTTTTGCGCAGGACCGCGGCCTGTCCACGATCACGCTCGACACGCTCTACGATGCAAAGGCGCATTATGCACGCTGAAGCTCATCCTTTGCGCGTCGTCATCGTCACCATGGACAGCCATTTGTCCGCCGCTGCCGCACGTGCAGAGGCTGTCTTGCGCGAGGAAGTGCCGGGCCTCAGCCTGCGCGTCCACGCGGCAGACGAGTGGGGTGCCGACAGCGGGGCGCTGGCCGCCTGCCATGCCGATATTGCAAGCGCCGACATCCTCGTCGCCACCATGCTCTTCCTCGAGGACCACGTGAAAGCCGTGCAACCCGCGCTGCTCGCGCGGCGGGCCGCATGCCATGCCATGCTGTGCTGCATGTCGGCCGCAGAGATCACGCGGCTGACGAAGCTCGGCCGCTTCGACATGACGCAGGAAGCAACCGGCGCGCTGGCCGTACTGAAGAAATTGCGCGGCAAGCCGGCCGGCAAGGCTTCCGCGGAGGCCTGCAGCGGCCAGGCGCAGATGCGCATGCTGAAGCGCCTGCCCAAGCTGATGCGCTTCATCCCCGGCGCGGCGCAGGATGTGCGCGCCTATTTCCTCGGCCTGCAATACTGGCTGGCAGGATCGCAAGAGAACCTGACCAACCTGGTGCGCATGCTGATCGAGCGCTATGCCGCAGGCAGCGTCCCCGCCCTCTCCCTGGCGCGCGTGCAGGCGCCTGTCTGCTACCCTGATATCGGCCTCTACCATCCGCGGGCGCCGGGCCGGATCACCACCGACCTGGACCGCCTTCCCGCCTGGGGCGCGCGCGGCACCGTCGGTGTGCTGCTGTTGCGGTCCTACCTGCTGTCGGGCAACGCCGCGCATTATGACGGCGCCATAAACGCACTGGAACAGCGCGGCCTGCGCGTGATACCCGCTTTCGCCAGCGGATTGGACCAGCGCCCCGCCGTTACCGCGTATTTCATGCGTGACGGCGCAGCCTGCGTCGATGCAGTCGTGTCCCTGACCGGATTTTCGCTGGTTGGCGGGCCTGCCTACAACGACCGCGACGCGGCCGAGCAGCTTCTGGCCACGCTGGACGTGCCCTACGTCACCGCCCATCCTGTCGAGTTCCAGACGCTGCGAAGCTGGGAGGACGATCCGCGCGGCCTGCTTCCGGTCGAGGCGACCATCATGGTGGCCATTCCGGAGCTCGATGGCGGCATCGTGCCCATGACCTATGGCGGCCGCTGCGGCCGCGCGCAATCGGATACACCCTGCGAAGGATGTGACGGCGTGCAATGCGCCCGCCTCATGGTCTCGCATCTGGAGCGCGCAGGCATGCTCGCCAGGCGTGTGGAAAAGCTCGTGCGCTTGCGCCGCGCCGCGCGGGCAGACCGCAAGATCGCCGCCGTGCTGTTCAACTTCCCGCCCAATGCGGGCGCCACCGGCACCGCCGCCTATCTCGCTGTGTTCGCCTCGCTGTTCAACACGCTGCAAGGGCTCAAGCAGGCCGGCTACCATGTGGACCTGCCGGAGAACGCGGACGCGCTCCGCCACGCCATACTCGGGGGCAACGCGGCGCTGCACGGCACGGACGCCAACGTCTTCGCCCGCATCGCCACGGACGATCACGTGCGCGGGCAGAAATGGCTGGACGAGATCGAGGGGCAATGGGGCCCCGCCCCAGGCCGCCAGCAGAGCGACGGATCGAGCCTGTTCGTGCTCGGCGCGCAGTTCGGCCATGTCTTCGTCGGTCTTCAGCCCGCCTTCGGCTACGAGGGCGACCCGATGCGCCTGCTGTTCGAGCGCGGCTTCGCCCCCACCCACGCCTTCGCGGCCTTCTATCGCTGGATAGCCGAGGATTTCGGCGCCCATGCGGTGCTGCATTTCGGCACCCATGGCGCGCTGGAATTCATGCCGGGCAAGCAGGCCGGGCTCTCGGAATCCTGCTGGCCGGACCGCCTGATCGGCGATCTTCCCAACTTCAACCTCTACGCCAGCAACAACCCGTCCGAAGGCATGATCGCCAAGCGCCGCGCCAACGCGACGCTCATCAGCTATCTCACGCCCCCCACGGCCAATGCCGGCCTGTATCGCGGCCTGTTGGAGCTGAAAGCCTCTCTCGACCGCTGGCGCAGCCTGGAGCCCGATGCCGATGCGGAGCAGCGCGGCATGCTGGCGGCCCTCATCCAGGCACAGGCCGCAACGCTCGACCTCGCACCGGCCGAACCCGCCTTCAATGCCGATTGCGACTGCGAGATCGACGAACTGGGCCGGGCCTTGCTCGAACTGGAATACACGCTGATCCCGCACGGCCTGCATGTGATAGGCGAGCCGCCTGACGAGGCTTCGCGGCACGGCATGCTGGATGCCGCCGGCATCGCACCCGGCGCGGAGCGCGACAGGCTGGACGGCCTGCTTGCCACTGACAGCGAGATCCCCGCCATCATCCACGCACTCGATGGCGGCTATGTCCGGCCTGCCCCCGGCGGCGACCTGTTGCGCAACACCGCAATCCTGCCGACCGGCCGCAATCTGCACGGCTTCGACCCGTTCCGCCTGCCCAGCCTGTTCGCCTGCCAGGACGGCGCCCGCCAGGCCGACCGACTCCTCGCGCGCCATGCCCAGGCCGGCGCGCCGCTGCCCGAGACCATCGCCATGGTGCTCTGGGGCACCGACAACCTGAAGACCGAGGGCGGCCCGATCGCCCAGGCGCTCTGGCTGATGGGCGCCGCCCCGCGCTTCGACAGCTACGGCCGCCTGTCCGGCGCCCGCCTCATCCCCCTCGGCGAGTTGGGCCGGCCCAGGATCGACGTGGTGCTGACGCTGTCAGGGATATTCCGTGACCTGCTGCCGCTGCAGACGAGGCTTCTCGCCGAAGCGGCGCTTCTCGCCGCCTCGGCCGATGAATCCGTCGTGCAAAACCACGTCCGCCGGCACGCCCTCGCCTTCCTTGCAGCCCATGGCGGGAGCATGGAGCAGGCCAGCCTGCGCGTGTTCGGCAATGCGGACGGCGCCTACGGGTCCAACGTCAACCAGATGGTCGGCGCCGGCGTCTGGACCGACGAGGACGAACTCGCCGACGCGTATGTTGCCCGCAAGGGTTTTGCGTACGGCGTGTCCGGGCGGCCGGAGAAGCAGGCGAATGTGCTCGGACACATCCTGGCCAGCGTCGACGTCACCTACCAGAACCTCGACAGCATCGAACTCGGTGTCACCACGGTGGACCACTACTTCGACACGCTCGGCGGCATCACCCGCGCCGTGCGCCGCGCCCGCGGCGGCACGGCGGCCTCGGTCTATATCGGCGACCAGACCCGCGGTGACGGCGTGGTGCGCACGCTCACCGAACAGGTCTCGCTGGAGACGCGGACGCGCGCGCTGAACCCGAAATGGTACGAGGCGCTGCTGAAGCACGGCTACGAAGGCGTGCGGGAGATCGACGCGCACGTCACCAACACGCTCGGCTGGTCGGCCACGACCGGCGAGGTTTCCCCCTGGGTGTATCAGAAACTCGCGGAAACCTACGTGCTGGACGAGACGATGCGCGAGCGCCTGGCCGCGCTCAATCCAAAGGCCTCGCTGAAGATCGCAAACCGCCTGCTTGAGGCGAGCGAGCGCAAATACTGGTCGCCGGACCAGGCCACCCTGGACGCGCTACGCGGCGCCGGGGAGGATCTCGAGGACCGGCTCGAAGGCATCGGCACGGAGATGGCGGCATGAGCGACACATTGGCCCGGCCCAGAAGCAACCTCCTGCCCAAACGCGGCGACGGGGAGGGCAGCGTGCAGGTGCGGCTCGATCCGGCGCTGAAGATCGGCACGGCGAAGGTGTTCGCCGTCTACGGCAAGGGTGGCATCGGCAAGAGCACGACCTCTTCCAACCTGTCGGTCGCCTTCAGCAAGCTCGGCAAGCGCGTGCTGCAGATCGGCTGCGACCCCAAGCACGACTCGACCTTCACCCTGACCAAGCATCTGCAACCAACCGTGATCGACGTCCTGGAGACGGTGGACTTCCACAGCGAAGAACTGCGCGTCGAGGATTTCGTGTTCCAGGGCTACAACGGCGTGATGTGCGTGGAAGCCGGCGGGCCGCCGGCGGGCACCGGCTGCGGCGGCTACGTCGTCGGCCAGACCGTCAAGCTCCTGAAGGAGCATCACCTGCTTGAAGAGACTGACGTCGTCATCTTCGACGTGCTCGGCGACGTGGTATGTGGCGGCTTTGCCGCACCCTTGCAGCATGCCGACCGCGCCCTGATCGTGGCCGCCAACGATTTCGACAGCATCTTTGCGATGAACCGGATCGTCGCGGCGATCGGCGCCAAGGCGCGCAACTACAACGTCCGGCTCGGCGGCGTCATCTGCAACCGCTCGGCCGCGACCGACCAGGTGGATCGCTACAATGCGGCCACGGGCCTGTCGACGCTCGCGCATTTCCCCGATCTGGACGTGATCCGCCGCTCCCGGCTGAAGAAATCGACGCTGTTCGAAATGGAGAGCTCGCCCGAGCTGGAGGCGGTGAAGGCCGAGTATCTGCGCCTGGCGGCACAGCTCTGGGCCGGCACCACGCCGCTGGAGGGCACGCCGCTCAAGGACCGCGAGATCTTCGACCTGCTGGGCTACGAGTGATGACGACGGCGACCTACATCGCGCGGCGCGGCCAGCTCGAAACCTATTTCGACCGCACCGCCTCGGAAGCCTGGGCCCGCCTCACCTCGGACGCGCCGGTCAGCGGCATACGGGCAACCGTGCGCGCCGGCCGCGACCGCATGCGCGCCAATCTTCTCGCCTGGCTACCGCCAGACCTCGAAGGCGCGCGCATCCTGGACGCCGGCTGCGGCACCGGTGCGCTGGCGGTCGAAGCGGCAAGGCGCGGCGCGCATGTCACCGCGATAGATCTGTCGCCGACCCTCATCGCGCTCGCCCGCGACCGGGCGCCACGCGATCTCGGGCCCGGCCGCATCGACTTCGCGGCAGGGGACATGATGTCGGAGTCCTGGGGCCGCTTCGACCATGTCGTCGCCATGGACTCGCTCATCCATTATTGCGCGCCGGACATGGCGCGTTCCGCCGCCTGGCTCGCCGCGCATGCCACGCGGTCGGTCGTCTTCACGTTCGCGCCGCGCACGCCGCTCCTCAGCCTCATGCATGCGGCCGGGCGGCTGTTTCCGCGCGCCGACCGCGCGCCGGCCATCGAACCCGTGTCTCACCGGACGATCACGGGGCTGCTGCGCCGCAATCCGGACCTGGCCGACTGGCAGCTCGGCAGGGATGCTCGCGTCACCACGGGCTTCTACATGAGCCACGCGCTGGAGCTCGTCAGGCTATGAGCGCCAGCGTGGCTGCACCGACCCGGTTCCGCCGCCTGAACCGCAAGCTCGCCGGCAATTGGACGAAGGTCGGCACGGGGTTCCTGCCTTTTGCCGATGCCGCCACTGCAGAGATGCCGTTGTCGCGGCTGCTGCGCCTGTCGCTGTTCCAGGTCACCGTCGGCATGGCCACGGTGCTGCTCATCGGCACGCTGAACCGCGTCATGATCGTCGAACTCGGCGTGCCAACCTGGCTCGTCGCCATCATGATATCGCTGCCGCTGATCTTCGCGCCGTTCCGCGCCGTGGTCGGGTTCCGCTCGGACCATCACCGCTCTGTGCTCGGCTGGAAGCGCGTGCCCTATCTGTGGTTCGGCACCATGCTGCAGTTCGGCGGCTTCGCCATCATGCCGTTCGCGCTCATCATCCTCTCCGGTGACAGCAACGGTCCCGTCATCGTCGGCCAGGCTGCCGCATCGCTCGCGTTCCTGCTGGTGGGTGCCGGCCTGCACACCACCCAGACTGTGGGCCTCGCTTTGGCAACCGATCTCACGCCTGTCGAAAAGCATCCGAAAGTGGTGGCCCTGCTGTGCATGATGCTGCTGCTCGGCATCGTGTTCAGCGCTCTCTTCTTCGGCGCGCTGCTCGCGCATTTTTCGGAGATACGGCTGATCCAGGTGATCCAGGGCGCGGCGGTGATAACCATGGTCCTGAACGCCATCGCGTTGTGGAAGCAGGAGCCGCGGCGCCCGTCCGAAACCGCACCCGACCGCAGCCGCCCGAGCTTCGCCCAGGCCTGGGCCGAGTTCGACCGCGAGGGTGGCACCCGCCGCCGCCTGGCCGCCCTGGGCTTCGGCACCGTCGCGTTCAGCATGCAGGACGTGCTTCTGGAGCCGTATGGCGGTCAGGTCCTGCATTTGCCGGTGGGCGCCACCACCGCCTTCACGGCGTTGCTGGCGGTGGGCGGCCTGCTGGGCTTCGGACTTGCGGCGCGCCTCCTCGGCCGTGGCATGGACCCTTACCGCCTGGCCAGCCTCGGCGCGGTCGCGGGGCTGTTCGCCTTCGCCGCCCTGGTCCTCGCCGCGCCCATGCAATCCGTCCTCCTGTTCGCCGCAGGGGTCGCCACGATCGGCTTCGGCGCCGGCCTGTTCGCCCACTGCACGCTGACGGCCGCCATGTCGATGGCAGGCGCCGGCCAGATCGGCCTTGCTTTGGGCATCTGGGGCGCCGTCCAGGCCTCCGCCGCCGGCATGGCCGTGGCGAGCGGCGGGCTGATACGTGACGGCGTCGGCGTGCTGGCCCAACGTGGCAGCCTCGGGCCTGCTCTGGCCGACCCCGCCACAGGCTACGGCGTCGTCTACGTGATCGAGATCGCCCTGCTGTTCGCGACCATCATCGCCGCCGGCCCACTCGTTCGCAGCCCGTCTGCCCGGTCGCGCGGACCGTCCCACGCCCAGCCGCTCGCCCCTAACCTGATCTTCAGCACATCGAGGAACCCGTCATGAACCCAGGAGCAGGCGCCCTTCTCGCGCGTTTCGATCTTGCCCAGCTCACGGTCTACGTATTCTGGGGTTTCTTCTTCAGCCTCGTCTGGTGGCTGCGGCGCGAGGACCACCGTGAGGGCTACCCTCTGGTGCCGGACTACCCCCACCAGGCGGCGAGCGAATACCCGGCCATGCCGCCGCCCAAGCATTTCAGGCTCGGCAACGGCTCCACCGTCGCGGCGCCGCGCGGCGAGAAGCCCGAGACCTTCGCCGCCGAACGCGTGCTCGGTTTTGCCGGCGCGCCGTTCGAACCCACGGGCAACCCGATGCTCGACGGCGTGGGACCTGCTGCCTACGCCCAGCGGCACGACTCGCCGGAGGTGGCCTATGACGACGGCCTGCCGAAGATCGTGCCATTGCGCAGCGCCGAAGAGTTCTTCGTCTCGCACGAGGACCCCGACCCGCGCGGCTACGATGTCATCGGCGGCGACGGCCTGCTGGCCGGCCGGGTCGTGGACGTGTGGATCGACCGTTCGGAATACATCGCCCGCTACCTCGAGGTGGAAACGCTGGCCGAATACGGCGCTCGCCGCGTGCTTCTGCCGACGCATTTCGTGAACTTCCGAACCCGCCAGCAGGCGATCAAGGTGAAGGCCATTTTCGCCGCCCATTTCGCCGATGTTCCCGCCCTCAAGGATCCCGACACGGTGACATCGCTGGAGGAGGATAAGATCGTCGCGTATTACGGTGGCGGACTGCTCTACGCGACGCCCTCGCGCATGGCGCCGCTGCTGTGAGCGCCCGTCATTTGGCGGCCGGCGGTGCCGCTCCAGGAGCTGCAAAAGCTGCGCTGCCCTCCGGCCTGCCAGGACGCTTGCCGGACGGCGAGACGCTGCTCTGGCAGGGCAGGCCGCATGCGGGCACGCTGCTGGTGCGCGCCTTCCACCTGCGGCTCGTCGCCGCCTATTTCGCCGTCCTGATCGCAGCCTCGGCGGTCTCGGCGGCGCGGCACGGCGCCACCCTGCACGCGGAGTACCTGGTCGTGCTCCACCGGGCCGCCCTGGCCGCCATCCTCTTTGCGCTCGCTGGCCTCTACGCCTGGGCGGTGCAGCGCAGCACCACCTACAGCATCACCTCGCAACGCGTGGTGATGAGCCTTGGCATCGCCCTGCCCGTCTCTCTCAACATCCCGTTCTCCGGGATTGACGCAGCCGGGCTGCGCCTCCACCGCGGCGGCGCCGGTGACATCACCCTGCGTCTCCTGCCCGGCAAGGGCCTGTCCTATTTCCTCCTGTGGCCGCATGCGCGTCCCTGGCACCTGGCCCGTGCCGAGCCGATGCTGCGCTGCGTGGCGAACGCTGAACAGGCCTCCCGGATACTCGCTGCCGCGCTCGCCGAGCACGCCAGCGCTCATCCGGCGGCGGCCGCCACCAAGCGCCATGCGGTCAGGCTTGTCACCGCCCCCGGGCGTGGTGCGATGGTACGCGCGTGATGCGGGCCCCGGCATCTGGCGGGGTCCAGGCCCGGCCCGGCCGCTTCCCGCATTTCCCGCTGGTCGCCGCCGCGTCGCTCATCGGCTTCACCCTGCTTGCGGCTTCCCTGGGAAGGCTGACCGGGGCCGCAGACCCGCCTGCCGCGCCGGCCACAGCCCAACGCGACCTGCGTTTCGCCGACCGCGATGATGGCGCAGTGATAGTGACCATGGCCGATACCGGACAGGTGCTGGACGTGATGACCGGCCAGAACGGCTTCCTGCGCGGCACGCTACGCGGCTTCGCCAGAACCCGCCGTGCCGACCACATAGGCTCAACCCCGCCGCTTCGCCTGACGGGCTATGCCGACGGCAGGCTGGTGCTGCTCGACCCTTCGACGGGCCGGGTCGTCGAACTCGAGGCTTTCGGCAGTGCCAACGAAGCCGTATTCGTACGCCTGTTGACAAAGCCGCCCGCGCCGGTGGCAGGATCGGGAGGCATCTGATGACCACATTGCGCTCCACCCCGCTCACCATCGCCTGCGACGTCGATCTGGAGCGAACGGACGACAGCTTCCACGCTTACGCCGTGCCGGACGGCATAGAGATACGCCCGGGCGACCGTGTGCAGGTCCACAACATGCCCAACCGCCTGCACTACGGAGAGACGCGGCATTTCCGCGCCCAGGCCACACTGATACGCGCCGGCCGCCTGCGCCGCCTGTGGACCGAGTTCACCTCCGTGTTCGACCTGACCAGCCTGTACGAGGTGGGTTTCGCGCCGCCACAGGACCTCATCTTGCGCCCTAGGAGCAGTTCATGAACGCCGTTTCCAAGCGCGCCGACGGCCCCAACGAGAGCACGCTGTACGCGCAGCAGGACACCGTGCTCAGCCCCCGCTTCTACACCACCGATTTCGAGGCGATGAGCCGCATCGACGTAAGCCGTGTCCGCAGCGAATGGGACGCGCTGATCGCCGAGCTGCGCGCCGACCACAATCGCAACCACTTCATGCAGACGGAGATATTCAAGCAGGATTTCTCCGCCATGCCGCCGGAGCTGCGGCGCGAGTTCCTGGAATTCCTGGTCAGCTCCGTCACTGCGGAATTCTCCGGCTGCGTGCTGTACGCCGAAATCAAGAAGCGCATTCCCGACGGCGACATCCACGACCTGTTCGCCTTCATGGCCCGTGACGAAGCAAGGCACGCCGCTTTCATCAACGAGACGCTCAAGGATTTCTCCATCGGCGTCGACTTGAGCTTTCTCACGAAGACCAAGAAATACACCTACTTCAAGCCGAAATTCGTCTTCTACGCGACCTACCTGTCAGAGAAGATCGGCTATGCACGCTACATCACCATCTTCCGCCACCTGCAGCGCAATCCCGACCGGGTAATTCACCCGATCTTCCAGTGGTTCGAGCAATGGTGCGGCGACGAGTTCCGGCATGGCGAGGCGTTCGCCCTGCTGATGCGCGCCGACCCGCGGCTGCTGACCGGGTTCAACCGGCTCTGGATACGCTTCTTCCAGCTCGCCGTATTCGCCACGATGTTCGTGCGCGACCACGCCCGCCCTGCCTTCCACGACGCCCTCGGCATCGATCCTACCAACTACGACATGAAGGTTTTCCGCATCACGACCGAGATCGCCAAGCAGGTGTTTCCCGTCACCCTCGATCTCGACCACCCCGCCTTCCTGCCCGGCCTGCAACGGCTGCGCCGCATCACCGAGCGCAAGGCGGCCTGCAGGTTACGGGGCGGCCTTGGCGCCAGGCTGACGAACCTGGCGCTCACCGCCGCCGCGGGGCTGACCTTCGCGCGCCTGTTCGCCCTTCCGGTGCATCGGGCGGAATTGCCGAGCCGGGTCCGGCTGGCGCCGTCGTGGTAAGACCGGCCACGCCCCTGTCTTCCGAAGAAGCGCGGCAGGTTCGTCCTGCGGCTGCGCACCCATCGCGGCAGACGCATGCGGCGTGTGGGCGCGGCTGATGCTGGGCCCGGCGCTGTACTGCCTTGCGGTCTGGTGGTTTTCCACCGGCGTCATCGTGTTCCTCAACAACCTGCCGAGGCGGACCTTTCCCCTCAGCTTTGCCGCTGCCACGCTGCTTGCGCTGGCCTCGTTGCACAGGCTGGCGGCAAGCAGCCACGATGTCAGCGTCGCCGGTGCATATGCCGGCTTCACCTACGGCGTGCTCGTCTGGGGCTGGCACGAGATGGCGTTCTTCATGGGTTTCCTCACCGGCCCGCGCCGGACCGCCTGCGCGCCGGGCTGCGTCGGCTGGCCGCGGTTTCGCCAGGCGGTGCAGGCCTGCATCCACCACGAGCTTGCCATCCTGCTGACCGGCGCCGCGGTGGTCTGGGCATGCTGGGGCACGCCGAACCAGGTCGGGATGTGGACCTTCCTGCTGCTGTGGATCATGCGGCTCAGCGCCAAGCTGAACGTCTTTCTCGGCGTGCTCAATCTCGGCGAGCCCTTCCTGCCGTCCCATCTGACGTACCTGCTCAGCTTCATGTCGCGCCGGCGGATGAACTGGCTGATGCCGTTTTCGCTCGGCGGCGGCCTGCTCGGCGTGGCCTGGCTTACCCGTCTCGCACTCCGCCCTGACATATCGCCGGCCTGCCTGACCGGTCTGGTCTTCCTCGTCACCATGCTTGCGCTTGCGGTGCTGGAACACGCGCTGCTCGTCCTGCCGTTGCCCTTCACCGCCCTGTGGGGCTGGTGGCTGCGCAGCAAATCCGCCTGGCCTGCCGCCACGCGCATTGAACGGCGCAAGGCCGCCCCGGCACCCGCGCGGCCGCGCTTCACCCCCGCCTTCCCGGAACCCGCAAAGATAGGTCGGCCATGAACTACGATGCGTTTTTCACCAGCGAGCTCGACACTCTCCGCAATCAGGGCAATTACCGGGTTTTCGCCAACTTGCAGCGCCAGCCGGGCAGCTTTCCGCGCGTGATGCACAAGCGCGCCGGCAGCGCAGGCACCGAGCGCGACCAGGTGACCGTCTGGTGCAGCAACGACTATCTCGGCATGGGCCAGCAACCGCTCGTGCTGGAAGCCATGCACGAGGCGTTGGACCATTGCGGCGCCGGCGCCGGCGGCACCCGCAACATCGCCGGCACCAATCACTACCACGTGCTGCTGGAGGAAGAACTCGCAGACCTGCACGGCAAGGATGCCGCCCTGCTGTTCAATTCCGGCTACATGAGCAACTGGGCCACCATCGGCACGCTGGCCGCTCGCCTGCGGGGCTGCGTCGTCCTCTCCGACGCCAAGAACCACGCCTCCATGATCGAAGGTGCGCGCCACTCTCGCGCCCGCATCGAGGTGTTCGCCCATAACAGCCCCGAGGATTTGGACCGCCGCCTCGCCGCACTCGATCCCGCTCTGCCGAAGCTGGTGATGTTCGAGAGCATCTACTCGATGGACGGCGACATCGCGCCGATCGCCGAAATCTGCGACGTGGCCGAGCGCCACAACGCGCTGACCTATCTGGACGAGGTGCACGCGGTCGGCCTGTACGGCCCGCGCGGCGGCGGCATCGCCGAACGCGAAGGCCTGATGCACCGGCTGGACGTGATCGAGGGCACGCTGGCCAAGGGCTACGGCGTGATCGGCGGCTACATCACCGGATCGGCCAACCTGGTGGATTACGTGCGCAGCTTCGCCAGCGGCTTCATCTTCACCACCGCCCTGCCGCCCGCCATCGCCGCGGGCGCACTCGCCAGCGTGCGCCATCTGAAATCCAGCGACGCCGAGCGCCGCGAGCAGCAGCGCCTGGTGGCTCTGCTGCGCGCCAAGCTGACCGCCGCCGGCGTGCCGCATTACGACAACCCCAGCCACATCGTGCCGGTCATGGTGGGCGACGCTACCCTGTGCAAACAGATCAGCGACACCTTGCTTGACCGCCACGGCATCTACGTGCAGCCGATCAACTACCCAACCGTGCCACACGGCACCGAACGGCTTCGCATCACGCCTTCGCCGAAACACACAGACGCGGACGTGGCGCATCTTGTGGCGGCGCTGTCATCGGTATGGGCGCAACTGGATTTGGGCAAGGCCGCGTAACGACCTTCTGGGGCCGTTGGCAAGTTCATCACAGGCAGTGGGAGGCCGGCAAGGCTGACCAGCCGGCTAACCTCTGCGCCATATTCCAACGGCGGGCCGGCTACAGCCAGGCAAGCGGAAGGTCTGTCGCAAAGCAGGTTCTCGCGCATGTCGGCGCGCTGATCGCGCAAACGCCTGGCGACGCTGCATTGGCGAAGAGCCACGCTGGCCTGGCCCGCGCAGCCGCGCAAGGCCAGCAAGTAACTTCACGGCGGGCGTTGCAGCGCATGCCACCTCGAATTGATTCCGGCGCCTGTCGCCGTTCTGGCTGCGTCATCTGGCTACTGTCGATCTTCCCCAAGCAGCCAGCACAAGCCTGATATCCGATCTCCAACCGGCCGCAGCAAAACGCCCACGCTCAACCATCCCGCTGCCCGGCACGTTTTTTGCTGCGTCGCGGTCATGGCTGTTGCCGACGCCCTGCCCCTCGAAGCGCCAGCTACCGACGCTCACATCCTCACCAGCACGCACTGTCCCTATTGCGCCCTGCAATGCGGGATGACGCTGCAGGAAAGCGGCCGAGCCTTCTCCATCGCCGCGCGTGACTTCCCGACCAACAAGGGGGGGCTCTGCCGCAAGGGCTGGAGTGCCGCATCCCTGCTCACCGCTCCCGGCCGGCTCACCACCCCGCTCGTGCGTGACCGCAAGGGCATGCACCTGCGCCCGGCCACGTGGGAGGAGGCGCTGGACCGCGCGTCCGGCGGCTTCCGCGCCCTGCGCGCGGCACACGGCGCCGATGCGGTGGGCGTGTTCGGCGGCGGCGGCCTGACCAACGAGAAAGCCTACCTGCTGGGCAAGTTCGCCCGGCTGGCGCTGGGCACCGCCAACATCGACTATAACGGCCGCTTCTGCATGTCCTCGGGCGCCGCCAGCGCGCTGCGCGCCTTCGGCGTGGACCGCGGGCTGCCGTTCCCGCTGGAGGACATCCCGCACGCCAAGGCCATATTGCTGACCGGCGGCAACCCGGCCGAGACGATGCCGCCGATCATGCAGTATTTCGAGGCGCAGCGGGACCGCGGCGGCCGGCTGATCGTGGCCGACCCGCGCTTGACCGCCACCGCACGCGCCGCCCATCTGCATTTGCCGCTGACCCCCGGCACGGACGCGGCGTTGGCGCTAGGCCTGCTGCATGTGGCGATACGGGACAAGCTGATCGACACGGCGTTCATCGAAGCCCGCACAACCGGCTTCGCCCCGGTGCAGCGCAGCGCCAAATCCTACTGGCCGGACAGGGTGGAGCGCATTACCGGCGTGCCGGCGCCGCTGATCGAGCGCGCCGCCCACATGCTGGGCGAGGCCGCGACCGTGATGGTGCTGACCGCGCGCGGCACCGAGCAGCAGAGCCACGGCACGGACAATGTGGCCGCCTTCATCAACCTGGCCCTCGCACTCGGCCAGTGCGGCAAGCCGCATGCGGGTTATGGCTGCCTCACCGGCCAGGGCAACGGCCAGGGCGGCCGCGAGCACGGCCAGAAGGCCGACCAGCTTCCCGGCTACCGCAAGATCACCGACCCCGCCCACCGTGCCCAGGTGGCGGCGGTCTGGGGCGTGCCGGCGGACTCGCTGCCCCAGGCCGGCCTGTCCGCCTGCGAGCTGCTGGACGCGCTGGGCACCACCGTGCACGGCCTGTTCGTCGTGGCCTCCAACCTCCTGGTCTCCGCCCCCGACGCGGACCGGGTCTCCACCAATCTCGGCCGGCTGGACCTGCTGGTGGTGGCCGACATGTTCCTCTCGGAAACCGCGCAACGCGCGGACGTGGTGCTGCCGATCACCCAGTGGGCCGAGGAGGACGGCACGATGACCAACCTGGAAGGCCGCGTGCTGCGCCGCCGCCGCGCCCAGAAGCCGCCGCCCGGCATACGCTCGGACCTGGAGATCATGGCGGACCTGGCGGCGCGGCTGGGCTGCACGGCGTCGTTCCCGCGCGGCCCGGAAGCCGCCTTCGACGAGCTGCGGCGCGCCAGCGCCGGGGGAGCGGCCGATTACGCGGGCATCACCTACGCCCGCATAGATGCCGAGCAGGGCGTGTTCTGGCCCTGCCCCGCCACCGCGCATGCCGGCACGAAACGGCTGTTCCTGGACCGCTTCGCAACCGAAGACGGCCGCGCCCGCTTCCACAAGGTGGAGTTCCTGGGTGCGGCGGAGACACCGGACCGCGCCTACCCCTACGTGCTGACCACCGGCCGGGTGCTCTCGCAGTACCAGACCGGCGCGCAGACCCGCCACGTGCCGGAGCTGGCGGCGGCGGAGCCGGGCCCTTTCGTGGAGATGCACGCCGATCTGGCGCGCTCGCTTGGCGTGGCAGAGGCCGATCCGGTCCGCCTGACCACCCGGCGTGGCAGCATCACCGTCCCCGCCCGCCTCACCCGCGCCATACGCCTGGATACGCTGTTCCTGCCGTTCCACTGGGGCGGCCGGGTCAGCGCCAACCTGCTGACGAACGCGGCGCTCGATCCGCTGTCCCGCATGCCGGAGTTCAAGGCATGCGCCGTGCATGTGGCCCGCGCGAACACGCGCCCGCCCAAGGACGCGTCCAGGGAAACCCAATGATCGATTCCGTCCCACGCTTCCTGCAAGGCACCTTCGCGCTCACCGGGCAGGGGCTGGACCAGCCGGCGCTGCTGCACCCCTCGCTCACCTATGCGGTGCCCTCGGACAAGCGCGCCCAGCTCGTCTACCTGCGCGCAGGCAACGCCACCGGCGAGCTCGTCTGCCTGTCCATGGTGCAGGACGGCAAGCCGGTGCGCCTGTTCCCCGTCGGCGCCAGAAGTGCGGTGCATGTGCCGCTGGCCGTGGTGGAGGACCTGCAGCCTGGCACCCGCCTGGAAGTGTTCGCGGCGGCGCCCTCGGGTCTCGCCGGCCAGGTGGTGGTCGATATCGGTTTGATCGAAATTTGAGCAGGGCAGACCAATGAGCAAGCAATCCCTGGTTGTCGTCGGCAACGGCATGGCCGGCGCCCGCGCCGTGGAGGAAGTCCTGGCCCGCGGCGGCGCCGAGCTGTTCGACATCACGATGTTCGGTGACGAGCCCTACGGCAATTACAACCGGATCCTGCTCTCCAACATCCTCAGCGGCGTGCAGGACAGCAGCGAGATCTTCATCAACCCGCTGGCGTGGTACGAGGAAAACAGCATCACCCTGCATGCCGGCTCGCCGGTCACCGAGATAGACCGTGCGTCACGCATGGTGCAGGCCGCCAACGGCACGCGCGCGCGTTATGACAAGCTGCTGATCGCCACCGGCAGCCGCGCCTTCATCCCGCCGATGGCCGGCCTGAACGACGCAAGCGGCCGCATGAAGCAGGGCGTGTTCGGCTTCCGCACCATCGACGATTGCGACGCCATCGTGGCCAGCGCCAGGACGGCCAAACGCGCCTTGGTGATCGGCGGCGGCCTGCTCGGCCTGGAAGCCGCGCGCGGCCTGCTGAATCACGGCTGCGAAGTCCATCTGGCCCATATCGGCAAGCATCTGATGGAGGCGCAGCTCGACGGCCAGGCGGGTGCCATGTTGCGCCGGGCCATGGAGAAGATGGGCGTGCAGATACACCTGCAGGCGGTGACCGAGACCATACTCGGCGAGGAGCGCGTGACCGGCGTCGCGTTCAAGGACGGCACCACGCTGGAATGCGAGATGATCGTGGTGGCCGCGGGCATTCGCCCGAACGCGGAGATCGGCCGCAGCGCCGGCCTTACTGTCGAGCGCGCGATCGTGGTGGACAACCACATGCGCTCCGTGGACGACAGCAACATCTACGTGGTCGGCGAGTGCGCGCAGCACCGCGGCCGCGTGTATGGCCTGGTGGCCCCGCTCTGGGACCAGGCCAAGGTTTTCGCCGACCAGATCACCCGGGCGAACCGGGACGCCGCCTATCACGGATCGAAGCTGGCGACGAAGCTGAAGGTGATGGGCGTGGAACTCGCGTCCATGGGCCTGACCGAGCCCGAACACGAGCACGACGAGGTCATCCAGTTCAGCGAGGCGCGCCACGGCACCTACAAGAAGCTGATCGTGCGCGACGGCCGCCTGGTGGGCGCCATGCTGATGGGCGACATCAGCAAGGCCGCCTACCTGATGCAGGCCTTCGACCGTGACAGCCCGCTGCCCGACGAGCGCCTGTCCCTGCTGTTCGACCTGGGCACGCCGCCGCAGAAGGTGACGCTGGACGAGATGCCGGCGGAGACGCAGATCTGCAATTGCAACGGCGTCACCAAGGCCGCGATCGGCGCCTGCGTGGCCGCCGGCGCGCGGACGCCGAAAGCGGTGATGTCCGCCACCCGCGCCGGCATGGGCTGCGGTTCCTGCAAATCCCTGGTCAGCGAGGTCACCGCCTGGTTTGCCGGCGGCGCGGTCGAGGAGGACCCGTCAATCCACTACTACGTGCCCGCCATCCCGTTGGCCAAGCCGGAACTGGTGGCGGCCATTCGCGCGCAGAACCTGAAATCCGTCTCCGCCGTGTTCGCCGCTCTGGCGGCTGACGGCAAGCCGGATGCCGGCAGCAAACCCGCTCTGGCCTCGCTGCTCGCCACGCTGTGGAACGACGAATATGTGGACGAGCGCGACGCGCGTTTCATCAACGACCGCGTGCACGCCAACATTCAGAAAGACGGCACTTTCTCCGTAGTGCCCGAAATGCCTGGCGGCGTCACCACGCCGGCCGAACTGCTGCGCATAGCCCAGGTCGCGGTGAAATACGCGGTGCCTTTGGTGAAGCTCACCGGCGGCCAGCGTATCGATCTGGTGGGCATCGCCAAGGACGACCTGCCGCATGTCTGGGCGGATCTGGACATGCCGGCCGGCTCCGCCTGGGGCAAGAGCTACCGCACCTGCAAGAGCTGCATCGGCACCGAGTTCTGCCGCTTCGGCCTGGGTGACAGCATGGGCTTGGCCCGGAAGATCGAACACAAGTTCCGCGGCATAGACAGTCCCGGCAAGCTGAAACTCGCCACCGCCGGCTGCCCGCGCAACTGTTCGGAAGCGATGGTCAAGGACGTAGGTGCGGTGGCCATCGGTGACGACCGCTGGGAGATCTACGTGGGCGGCGCTGCCGGCTCGCAGATACGCAAGGGTGACGTGCTGTGCACCGTCACCGGCGAGGATGCGGCGATGACAATCATGGGCCGCTTCATGCAGTGGTATCGCGAGAACGCAAAGTTCAAGGAGCGCACACACAGCTTCATTGAGCGCGTGGGGATCGAGCGCGCCCGCGCCGTGGTGGTGGACGATAGCGACGGCACCGCCGCCGCCCTGGACGCCGCGATGGACGCATCCTGCGCCGCCACGCGTGACGTCTGGAAGGAACGCGACACGCCCAAGACCGAAAACCAGTTTGCCGTGCTCATCCCCGTCGAGGCGTGACCATGAGGACCGAACACCACATCGGCAGCATCACGCAGATTCCGAAAGGCGAAGGACGCACCTTCGAACTCGGCAATCTGCGGGTGGCCGTGTTCCACACCCATGGCGGCAGCGTGTTCGCCACCCAGGCTGCCTGCCCGCATCGCGGCGGCCCGCTTGCGGACGGGCTGACGGACGAGGAGACGCTGATCTGCCCGTTGCACGACCGCACCTACGCTTTGCGTGACGGCCACGGCATCGGCACGGATTGCGCTATTGCCACGTACCCTGTGCGGCTTGGTGGAAATGGGGAGATCTGGCTGGCGGTTTGACTACAGGAACTAGGCAAGGCCTTCTTTTTCGAGAAAAAGAAGCAAAAAGCTTTTATCTGCGCTGTCGCGCCGTGTTGGACCGCGCGCGCTGGCGATTGCTCGATCCGCGGCTGAGTCATGGCAGTCCGCGACAGCCGGACAAACGCTTTTTGCTTCTTTTTCTTGAAAAAGCAGGTCTTTCTTCCTACTCCGCCACCGCAGGCGCCAGACCAGGCTGCATTGCACGTCCCCAGGGCCCAACCCACGTGCTGGTCCATTTGCGCTGCAGGATCATCAGCCCCCCCAGAACAACCGCGGAGAGCGCAGCGTAAAACAGGAACCCCCAGCCGAACGTGCCGGTCGCCTGCTTCGAATATCCCATGGCGTTCGGCAGGATAGCGCCGCCCAGCGCGCCGATTTCGCCTATCATCGAGCCGGCCACCGCGGTGCTCGCGGGCCAGCGCAGCGGCACCAACTGAAACAGCGCGCCGTTACCCGCGCCCAGCGCCGCGAAGCACGCCATGAACAATATCGTCGTCAGCGTCAGCGAAGGCGTGGCCGTCAGCACGCACAACGTCCCGATCACCAGCAGGAACACGATGGCCAGCGCCGCGATGCCACCGACGCGATCCGCCCAGTAGCCACCCACCGCGCGTATCGTCGATCCCATCACCGCGGCCAGCATGGTCAGGTAGCTGGCCTCGATTTTCGAGACGCCGAACTGTGCGTAGTAGAACGAAGGCAGGAAGGTGGACAGGCCAATGAAGCCGCCAAAGGTGATCACATAGATCATGCTGAACGCCCAGCCATCGGCTTCGGCCAGCGGCGCCAGATGCTCGCGCAGCGTCTGGTTGTGGATGTCAGGCGGCTCCTTCGCCATCAGGATCATCACCGCCAGCGGAATCAGCATTACCACGGCCGTGCCGCCATAGACGGCGTGCCACCCGTAATGCTGCGCCACGGGCGGCGCCACCAGCAGCGCCACCACCGTGCCGATGTTTCCGGCGCCCGCGATCCCCATCGCCAAGCCCTTGTGTTCCTGCGGGAACCAGCCGGCGCCCAGGGACAGCGCCACGCCGAACGACGCGCCGGCGATGCCGAGCAGAACGCCCATCGCCAATACGTCGTGGTAGGTGCTGACGAAAAAGTAGCCGTACAGCATCGCCACGATGATCAATCCCATCTCGACGATCGCCGCATTCTTGCGTCCGATATATTGCGAGAGCACGCCGAGCGGAAAACGCATCAGCGCGCCGGCCAGAGTAGGTATGGACACCATCAGGCCCGTCTGCACCGGCGTCAGGTGAAAACTCTGCGTCAGGAACGGCCCCATGGCGCCGTTCAGTACCCAGACCGAGAAGCAGAAATCGAAATACAGGAACGCCGCGAACAGGGTTGGCGGGTGGCCGGATTTCATTGCTTCACGCAGTCCGGCCATGCATGTGGTCCTTTCCGTAAGCTTCGTCCCGGTGAACAGCCAAGCAGGGCAACGAGACATGCGAGATCGCACCGGAGATGCAGCAAGAACCATGCCGCTATAGCGGGTAGCCCGATGCCGCCCGGCGCGCGGCGTGGCAGGCGCGCGTGCGCCGATCCTGGGTGATCATGCACGCTGGCCATCCGGCGAAACCCGGCTAGCTTGCGCACGCCAAACACAGGACAGCGCTGCCTCCTCCGGTCGCCGGTTGGCCGCAACAACAAGCAGCCGCTACAACCCCCAAAGCCGAGGTTACCGCGATGGCAGATGCCCTACGTTTCTACATAGACGGCGCGTGGACCGATCCGCTCTCGCCCGCCAGAGCCGCCATCGTCGATCCCGCCACGGGGCGCTCCTCCGCGCAGGTGGCGCTTGCCAACGAGGCCGATGTGCACCGGGCGGTGCTGGCAGCACGGGCCGCATTTCCGGCCTATGCGCGCAGCACGCGCGAGGAGCGGCTGGCGATCCTCTCGCGCGTCGTCGCCGGATATGAAGCCCGCAGCGACGACTTCACCGCAGCGCTCGTGCGCGAACTCGGCGCGCCGCTGGGCTTCGCGCGTGACCCGCAAATCTCGATCGGCCTGGCGCATCTTCAGGCGGCGGTGGACACGCTGCGGACCTATGAATTCGCCTACAGCCGGGGCCCCACACGCATCCTGCGTGAGCCGGCGGGGGTGGCCGCCCTGATCACGCCCTGGAACTGGCCGCTGAACCAGATCGTGGTGAAAGTGGCGCCCGCTCTGGCAACCGGCTGCACCATGGTGCTGAAGCCCAGCGAGCTCACGCCGGCCAGCGCCAACATCTTCGCCGAGATCATCCACGAAGCCGGCGTACCGCCAGGCGTGTTTAACATGATCCACGGCGATGGTCCGGGCGCGGGCCGCGCGTTGGCCTCCCATCCGGAGATCGATCTGGTGTCCTTCACGGGGTCCACCCGCGCCGGCATCGAGGTGGCACACGCAGCGGCCTCTGGCGTGAAGCGCGTGCTGCAGGAACTGGGCGGCAAATCACCGTTCATCGTGCTGCCCGAAGCGGATCTTGCCGCTGCCGTCGCCAGTTGCTGCGCCATCGTCTTCGGCAATACCGGCCAGTCCTGCGACTCGCCCACCCGCCTGCTGGTCCCGCGCGCCCGCCAGGAAGAGGCGCAGGCGCTGGCCGCGGCCGCCGCGCACGCCGTCCGTGTGGGCCCGCCCGCGCAGGCGGAGACCACGATGGGCCCGCTGATCAGTCAGCGGCAGTTCGATCACGTGCAGCGCCTGATACGCAGCGCCATCGCACAGGGCGCCACCCTGGCCGCGGGCGGCGCCGGCCGCCCGGACGGCTACGCGGATGGTTTTTTCGTACAGCCGACGGTATTCGCCGGCGTGACGCCGAAGATGGACGTGGCGCGCGAGGAGATCTTCGGCCCGGTCGTCACGATCATGGCCTATGACAGCGTGGCAGACGCTGTGCACATCGCCAACGACACCGAATACGGCCTGGCCGCCTACGTGCACGGCACAAACCTGGCGCAAGCACGTGAAGTGGCGGCGGAATTGCGCGCCGGCGCTGTCTACGTGAACGATCCGGTGCTGGATTTGCTGGCACCGTTCGGCGGCTACAAGCATTCCGGCAACGGCAGGGAATACGGCGCCTTCGGGTTCGACGACTTCACCGAGATAAAGGGCATACTCGGGTTCGGTTGAGCGCGGGCGCCAGCAACTCCGCAAGCGCCCCGGGCGGTTCACAAATCGAGTATAGGCGGGACAACCCGTGGCGCGCCACGTATGCGGTTCCAGAAATCCACATTCGGGGGGCATCGATGCCGCTAAAGAACACAGCTTTCAAAAGCGGACGGCATTTCCTGCAGATACCCGGCCCGTCGAACGTGCCCGACCGGGTCCTGCGGGCGATGGACATGCCCACCATGGACCATCGCGGCGCCGCCTTCGCGGAACTGGGCCAGGAAGTGCTGCAGGGCAGCCAGGCGGTGTTCCAGACCACCGGTCCGGTGGTCATCTTCCCCTCTTCCGGAACCGGCGCGTGGGAAGCGGCCATCGTCAACACGCTCTCCGAGGGCGATCACGTGCTGATGTACGAGACAGGGCAGTTCGCCAACCTGTGGCACGCAATGGCGCAGCGCTTCGGCCTCCAGGTGACGTTCGTGCCCGGCGACTGGCGGCACGGCGTCGATCCTGCCGACGTGGAACAGCGCCTGCGCGCGGACCGCGACATCAAGGCAGTGATGGTGGTGCATAACGAGACCTCCACCGGCGTGACCAGCCGCATCCCGGAAATACGGGCGGCGATCGACCGCGTCGGGCATCCGGCGCTGCTCATGGTCGATGTGATCTCCTCGCTCGGGTCGGTGGAATACAAGCACGAGGCCTGGAACGTCGACGTCAGTGTCGCCTGCTCGCAGAAGGGCCTGATGCTGCCGCCGGGGCTCGGATTCAACGCAGTCTCCGCCAAGGCGCTCGCAGCGGCTAAGTCGGGCGGGATGAAACGCTCCTACTGGGACTGGCAGGAGATGCTGACGCCGAACAGGAGCGGTTTTTTCCCCTACACGCCTGCCACCAACCTGCTGTACGGGCTGCGCGAGGCGGTGGCGATGCTGCAGGAAGAAGGTCTGGAAAACGTGTTCGCGCGGCACGCGCGTCATGCTGCGGCCACCCGCGCCGCAGTGCGCGGCTGGGGGCTGGAAGTCCTGGCGCTCGACCCGCGCGAGCAGTCGCCGGTGCTGACCGCGGTGCTGCTGCCGGAAGGCCAGAATGCCGACAATCTGCGCCAGGTCATTTCGGACCATTACGACATGTCCCTGGGGACCGGCCTCGGCAAGCTGAAAGGCCGCGTGTTCCGCATCGGGCATCTGGGGGATTTCAACGACCTGATGCTGGCCGGCACGCTGGCCGGGGTGGAGATGGGGCTGCACGTCGCCGGCGTGCCGCACCGCCGGGCCGGCGTGGCCGCCGCGATGGACTTCCTGGCAGGACGGTCTGGCATGGCCGAACAGAAAGCTGCCTGATGCCCCCAGGTCACTGACCAAATCAGGAAGATGGGCGGAGGCGCGTGACAGTGCGAAAGGCGAGGTTTGGTCTGTCGGCCAGCGGCAACGTTCTGGCGCTGCTCTGCGTGATGTATTTCATCACGTATATGGACCGGGTGAACGTCGCTACCGCCGGCAGCGCCTTCCAGTCCGAACTGCATCTATCCAATACCGAGCTGGGGCTGGTGTTCTCGGCCTTCGCCTATCCCTATCTCGTGTTCCAGATCATCGGCGGCTGGGCGGCGGACAAGTTCGGTGCCCGGCTGATGCTCACGCTGTGCGGCGTCGTATGGGCGGGCGCCACCATACTCACCGGCCTGTCCGGCGGGCTGGTCACCCTGGTGATCGCCCGCCTGCTGCTCGGCCTGGGCGAAGGCGCCACCTTTCCCACCGCCACCAAGGCGATGGCGCGCTGGCTGCCCGGCGAAAAGGTGGGTTTCGCGCAAGGCATCACGCATGCCAGCGCCCGGCTGGGCAACGCCGTCACCCCGCCGCTCGTGGCGGCCCTGATGGCCGCACTGTCCTGGCGCGGCGCGTTCATCATCATCGGCGTGGCAAGCCTGGCCTGGGCAATCGTGTGGGGCACGTATTCGCGTGACGACCCGCACCGCCACCCTGGCGTGACGGAGGAGGAGCGCGCGGAACTGCCGCCGCCGCGCGCGGGCGGCGGTCCGGCGCGCAAGCTGCCCTGGTGGCGCCTGTGCCGGCGCATGCTGCCCGTAACATTCGTGTATTTCTGCTACGCCTGGACGCTGTGGACCTATCTCAGCTGGGTGCCGCAATACATGCTGCACGCGTTCGGCCTGCATCTGAAGGACAGCGCCTGGCTCGCCTCGGCGATCTTCGCGGCCGGCGTGGCAGGCGACGCGCTGGGCGGCTACGTCAGTGACCTGATCCTGCGCCGCACAGGCAGCCTGTTACGCGCAAGGCGGGACCAGGTGGTGTTCGGCATGGCACTGTCCCTGCTCTCCAGCATACCGCTACTGGTGGTGCGGGATGCTGGCACCGCCACGGTGCTGCTGGCTTTCGCCTTCTTCTTCGCGGAATTCACCATCGCGCCGATGTGGGCCATCCCGGTGGACATAGCACCGGAATTCGCCGGCACCGCCAGCGGACTGATGAACACGGGCACCGCCCTTGCCGCCATCATCTCGCCGCTGGTGTTCGGCGCGGTGATAGACGCCACCGGCAACTGGTCCCTGCCGTTCATCGGCACCATGGCGCTGATGTTCGCCGGCTGCGTCGCGGCATTCTGGATGCGGCCGGAGGTGGCGTTCGACGCTGCGGCGCCGGTGTCTGGGCTGGCGCGGGTGGCCTAGGAAGAAAGCCTCTGAGGCGTTCGTGTGCCTATCACCCGCACACCCGCGTTTCCGCAGCGGACAGACAAGAGTTTTCTGCTTCTTTTTTTCAAAAAAGAAGGCCTCCCTTTCCTAGATATCCTTAGCCAGCCGAAGCGCATCGAAAACCGCCGCATGGATGTTCCGGCTGGCCACCGCATCGCCGATCCGGAATAGCGCATAACGCCCATCCGAATGCCGCACCACATCCTGCTTCCGCCCGCCCAGCAACGCCGCGTGATCCACCGCGCCCCCGTTGCGCGAACCAGGCTTCAGCGACTCGTACAGCTCGTCCAGCGGCACCGTGCCGTGCTCCACCACAACCTGGTCCACACGGCGCTCTTCCCGTTCGTGGCCGTAATCGCTGCCCAGCACCGCCACCAGGGCGTTGCCGTCCCGCCGGACTGACAGCAGGCGCGTATTCACCGTCACCCGCACCCCGCGGCGGCGGAAAATGCGCGCGTAGGCCGCGTGGTTCAGCCCGCCTATCTCCGGCGCCAGCATGCGCTCCGGCGTCACCAGCTCCACCTCCGCACCGGCCTCGGCCAGCATCTCGGCCGCCTGCATGCCGGGATGGGCGCCGTTATCGTCGAACACCAGCACGCGCCCGCACGCGCCGGCTGCGCCGCCCACCACGTCCCAGCTTGAAATCACCAGGTCGTTGCCCTCCTGCAGCACGTCGGTGTCCGGCACGCCGCCGGTGGCCACGAACACGGCGTCCGGCGCCAGCGCCAGCACGTCGGCGGCATCCGCGTAGCAGTCGAAGCGCAGCTCCGCGCCCATACGCGCCAGTTCGGACACGCGCCAGTCGACGATGCCGATCAGCTCGCGCCGGCGCGGCGTGCGCGCGGCCAGCAGCACCTGCCCGCCGGCGCGTCCCGTGGCCTCCAGCAGCGTCACGCGATGGCCGCGCTCGGCGGACACGCGGGCGGCCTCCAGCCCCGCCGGGCCCGCGCCCACCACCACGACGTGCCGGCGCACCGCGGCACGCGGTATCACGTGCGGCATCGTGGCCTCTCGCCCGGTGGCGGCATTGTGCACGCACAGCGCCTCGTTGCCCTCGTAGATGCGGTCCAGGCAATACGTGGCGCCCACACAGGGCCGTATGCGGTCCTCGTGGCCCGCCAGCACCTTGGCCACTATGTGCGGCTCGGCAATGTGCGCGCGCGTCATGCCCACCATGTCCAGCTTGCCCGCGGCGATGGCGTGCCGCGCTGTCGCCACGTCGTTGATCCGCGCCGCATGGAAGGTGGGAAAGCCGGTGGCCGCGCGCACCTCGCCGGCAAAATCCAGGTGCTGCGCCGTGCCCATGCCGTGTATGGGGATTACGTGGGACAGCGCGTTGTCGGTGTCCATGTGACCGCGGATGATGTTGAGAAAATCCACCACGCCGCCACCCGCAAACCGCCGCGCGATCTCCACCCCGTCGGCCCGGCTCAGGCCGACATCCCAGTCCTCGTCAGCCACCATGCGCACGCCGATCAGGAAATCCGGCCCTACCGCATCGCGCATCGCCTGCAGCACGCGCACGGAAAAGCGCATGCGGTTCTCCAGGCTGCCGTTGTATTCGTCGCTGCGCAGGTTGGTCGCCGGCGACCAGAACTGGTCCGGCAGATGCCCGTACGCATCGATTTCGAACCCGTCCAGCCCGGCCGCCTGCATGCGCTGCGCGGCCGCCGCGTAATCGGCCACGATGCGATCGATGTCCCAGTCCTCCGCGGCTTTCGGAAACCCGCGATGCGCCGCCTCGCGCACGCGCGAAGGTGCCAGCACCGGCAGCCAGTCCGCCTTGTTCCACGCGGTGCGCCGGCCGAGATGGGTGAGCTGTATCATCACCGCCGATCCGTGCGCGTGGCACTCGTCTGCCAGGCGGCGCAGCCAGCCCACGATCTCGTCCTTGTAGGCCAGCAGATTGCCGAACACCGGCGGGCTGTCCGGCGAGACCACGGCAGACCCCGCCGTCATCGTCAGCGCGATGCCGCCGCGTGCCTTTTCGACATGATAGAGCCGGTAACGATCTTTCGGCATCCCGTCCTCGGAATAGGACGGCTCGTGCGAGGTGCTCATCACCCGGTTGCGCAGCGTCAGGTGGCGCAGGTGGTAGGGCTGCAGCAGGGGGTCACGGGTGGAGATCATGTTCATCTTGTGCCCTGCTGCAAGGAAAGGAAGAAAGCAGTTCTTTTTTGAAAAAAAGAACCAAAAAACTTTTATCTCTGTCGGGTGCGCGTCGCAGAGACATTCGCTTCAACGTTCCCGCGACAGCGGATCAAAAGCTTTTTGCTTCTTTTTCTCGAAAAAGAAGGCCTTGCTTGCTTGCTCACACGCCCGCCCGCCGCCGCTCCTGATTTGGCGGCAGGCCAAAACGCCCGCGATACGCAGCACTGAACCGGGACGGCGTGGCGTACCCGCAGGCCGTCCCCACCGCTGTCACTTGCAGCGCCGTCTCGCGCAACAGCGTGCGCGCCCGCTCCAGCCGCAGACCCGCGGCATAAGCCGCCGGCGTCTCCCCCAGATGGCGGCGGAACAGCCGTTCCAATTGCCGTGCGGACAGGCCGACGCTGCGGGCGATCTGGGCCGCCTGCAGCGGCCAGGCGCCGGAATCCTGCATCAGGCGCACCGCTTCCTCCAGCTTCTCCGGCGCTGCCACGCCGGCGCTGCGCTGGCGTTCGGTGCCGGCGCGCACGCGCTCCACCAGGAACTGCGCGGCCACGTCGGCGGCCAGCGCCGGGCCAAGCCGCGCTTCCACCATCGCCAGCATCAGGCTGATTGGTGCCACGCCGCCGGTGCAGGTCACGCGGTCGCGGTCCACGGTGAACAGTTCGCCGGTGAACTCGATCTCGCGGAACTCCTCCTCGATCGCGGTCAGGTTCTCCCAATGGATGGCGCAGCGCCGGCCGCGCAGCAGCCCGGCTTCCGCCAGCGCGAAGGCGCCGGTGCACAGGCTGCCCAGCGGTACGCTTTCGCGCGCCAGGCGGCGCAGGGCGGCGATGACGCGCCCATCCACGGACGCGCGCACGTCCACGCCGCCGCAGGCTAGCAGCAGGTCCGGCGGGCGCGGCAGGGCCGCCAGCCGCAGCGTGGGCGCCAGCGTCAGCCCGTTGCTGGCGACCGCGGGCGCGCCGTCCGGCGTCACCACATCCCAGGCATAGGCGTCGCGGCCGCTCAGCCGGTTGGCCATGCGCAGCACCTCGATGGCGTTGGCGCAGGCGATCATCGAGTAGTTCGGCAGACTCAGGAACGCGAGGCGGTGCAGGGCGCCGAGATCCATGCGCCTACCGGTCGATCGTCAGGTCGCTGGTCGGCCGCGCGCAGCACAGCAGCGCCAGACCGTCGTCGATCTCGCTCTGCAGGATACCGCCGTCATGGGCCATCTCCACGCTGCCCGCGAGGACGCGGCTCTTGCACGTGCCACAGACCCCCCTGCAGCAAGCGAACGGCAGCTTCATCCCCGCCTGGCGGGCGGCGGCAAGCACGGTGGTGGCGCCGCTGCAGACGATCTCGCGGTCCTGTTGGGCGAAACGTATGGTGAAGCTGGCGACAGCGGCCGCTTCCTGCGGCGCCACGGTGGCGACGACCGATGGCGGCGCTACGGGACCGGCCGGCGCGGGCGCTTGGCTGGCTGTCCCTAGCCCGGCGCGCAGGCGCTCCACGTACCACTGGCAGAAATCCTCCACCAACCCCTCGGTGAACGGCGAGTAAGGCCCGGGCTCGTAGGCCGGGCTGACCACGCCGGCCTGCGTCATTTCCACCAGCACCGCGTCCTGCCGGTTGGTCGCCTCCCACACCGCCACCAGATTGGCCGGGTCGTAATCCACGCCTTCCACGGCGTCCTTGTGCACCAGCCAGGTGGTGCGCAGCAGCGTGCGCCCGGCCTCCAGCGGCAGCACGCAGAAGGTCACCGCGTGGTCCGCCATGAAATGGTGCCAGGAATTCGGCTGCGTCCAGAACGTCAGGCCGCCAAGCCGGGTGTCCGTAAGCCCGCCCAGCAGCACGCGGCAGGCGCTCCGTGTGTCGCGCGTGTGGCTCTCGCCGGCCTGGTCCAGCGGCAGGCGCTCAGTGCGGAAGCCCACCGCCCGCCCCGTCAGCTTCTCAATCCGGCGGGACGGCAGGCCCGCCGCCTCCCAGCGCGCGTGCAGTTCCTCCACCAGCGCGTCGTAGCGCGCCGCCTGGGCCAGTGCCTCGCCGTCCAGCGAAGCGGGCGCGAAGCCGAAGCCCTGGGCGAACAGCGGCACCGTCAGCTCGGGATGGTTGGCCGCGCAGTGGTAGCACTCGCGGTTGTTCTCCATCGTCAGCTTCCAGTTGCCGTGCTCCACCAGATCCACCTGGCGCGCCACCTTCGCGTGGCGCAGCCCGTGCGGCAGCAGGTATGGCGCCATCTCGGCCGCCATGGCGTCGATGTCCTCCGGCGGGTCGGCCGCCAAGCAGACGAACAGCAGGCCGGCCACCGAGCGCAGCGCCACTGGGCGCAGCCCGCGGCAGGTCGCGTCGAAGCCCTCGCCCATGTGGTCGGCGAACAGCAGCGCGCCGTCCAAACCGTAGGTCCAGCTATGGTAGCGGCACACCAGGTTGCCGGCACGGCCGCGCCCGTCCGGCACAAGCTGCGCGCCGCGGTGGCGGCAGACGTTGTGGAAAGCGCGCACCTCGCCGGCCCTGTCGCGCAGGATTACCACCGGCGCCTGGCCGATGCGTATCGCCATCAGGTCGCCCGGCTCCGGCACGTCCGGCTCCTGGCCCACGAAGATCCAGTTGCGCGCGAAGATCAGGTCCATGTCCGCCTGAAACACCGCTGAGTCGGTGTAGAACGCGGCGTCCAGACTGTGGCCGGGCCGGCGGTCGCTCAACAGGCGAAGAAGGCTGTCGGACAAGTCTGCACCTTCGGGTTTAGGCATGTTTGCCGGATCAGCCCGGCCGCCGCTAACGAAAAAGCGGCATCTTCTGTCTGTTTTCCGACATGTCCGTTTTGCACTGCAAAACGGCGTTCCACGCCGCGCCGGGCCGGTGTTACGCTCGCGTGATCGTTAGGGGAACTTTCCGCTGACCACGCACGCGATGCCCGGCTCCCCGATGATCGAGACAGAGGGTCTGCGTTGCGTGTTCGGCGCACGCGAGCGCGACGCCGCGGCCATGCTGGCAGCCGGCGAGGACCGCGCCACCATCATGGAGCGCACCGGCACCGTCATCGCCCTGAACGACGTGACATTGCGGGTGAACGAGGGCGAGCTGCTCGTCGTCATGGGCCTGTCCGGCAGCGGCAAGAGCACGCTGCTGCGCTGCCTGAACCGCCTGGTCACGCCCAGCGCGGGCAGCATACGCGTCGCTGGCCAGGACGTGATGGCGATGCGCGCGCCGGAACTGCGGCAGTTCCGCAGGCGCCATTTCGGCATGGTGTTCCAGCATTTCGCCCTGCTGGCGAACCGCACCGTGCTGGAAAACGTGGAGTTCGGCCTGGAAGTACAGGGCGTCCCCCGCCCGGCGCGCCGCCGCGCCGCGGAACAGGCGCTGGGCCTCGTGGGCCTGGCCGGCTGGGAGGCCAAGCGGCCGTCGCAGCTCTCCGGCGGCATGAAGCAGCGCGCCGGCCTGGCCCGCGCGCTGGCCGCGGACGCCCAGATCCTGCTGATGGACGAGGCGTTCAGCGCGCTGGACCCGCTGATACGCCACGACATGCAGGCCGAGCTGGTTGCCCTGCAGCGCCGCCTGCGCAAGACCATCGTCTTCGTCAGCCACGATCTGGACGAGGCGGTGGCGCTGGGCGGCCGCATCGTTCTGATGATGGACGGCGCCATTGTGCAGGACGGCACGGCGGAGAGCATCCTGGCCACGCCGAAAACCCCCTACGTGAAGCGCTTCGTCGAGCACCTCGACGTCTCCTGCGTGCTGCGCGTGCGCACGCTGGCCGATCCCCACGCCCCGCCGCCGCCTGCCGCCTGGCCGGTGCTGCAAGGCGGCATGACGCTGCGCGAGGTGCTGCCGCTGCTGGCCGACGGGCCGGACGGGCTGGCGGTGCAGGACGAGGCCGGACGCTACCTCGGCGTGCTGTCCCGCCGCGCCGCCCTGGCCGCGCTCGCCCGCCAGAAGCTGAAGGAGGAGCCCGCATGGCCATCCCGGTCCCCCGCTTCCCACTCGACGAACTATGCGACAGCGCCCTCGATTGGCTGACCGCGCATCTGTCCGGCGCCACGCGGGTGGTCAGCCACGCCGTCTCCGCCTGGGTGGGCGGGCTGACGGCGGCGCTGCAGGCCGTCCCGCCGCTGCTGTTCATCGCCGTAGCCGCCGCACTGGCCTGGCGCGCGGCCGGCTGGCGCCTGGGGCTGCTGACACTGGCGGGGCTGCTGTTCCTGTGGGATCTCGGATTGTGGGCGCCGATGGTGGCCACGCTGGTGCTGGTCGTGGCCTCGACCTCGGTGGCCGTGCTGATCGGCCTGCCGCTCGGCATCGCCGCCGCCCTGAACCGGCGCGCCTGGCGCCTGGCCGCCCCCTGCCTGGACGTGATGCAGACCATGCCGAGCTTCGTCTATTTGATTCCGGCCATCCCGTTCTTCGGCCTGGGCGCGGTGTCCGCCTGCTTCGCCACCGTGATCTTCGCCGCCCCGCCCACCGTACGGCTGACCGCCTTGGGCATATTGCAGGTGCCGCACGAGCTGACCGAGGCCGCGGACGCGTTCGGCTGCACGCCGTGGCAGAAGCTGGTGAAGGTGCAACTGCCGAACGCGACCCCCACGATCATGGCGGGGATCAACCAGACGATCATGCTGGCGCTGTCCATGGTAGTGATCGCGGCGATGATCGGCGCCGGCGGGCTGGGGCGCGAGGTGTGGAGCGCCATACAGCGTTTGGAAGCCGGGCGGGGGTTCCAGGCAGGTATTGCGATTGCGGTGCTGGCGGTGATTTTAGATCGCGTGACGCATGCGATGGCGCGTCGGTTGCAGGCGGCGTGAAGGAAGCAAGACCTTCTCTTTCGAGAAAAAGAAGCAAAAAGCTGTTGTCTGCGCTGTCGCGGATCGCTGAGTCGTCAAGTCCCCCCAACACGCACCCAACAGAGATAAAAGTTTTTTGGTTCTTTTTTTCAAAAAAGAACTGCTTGCTTACGTCCCCATGCTGAAACGCAGAACCCTCATCGTGGGCGCCGCCGCCCTAACCTTAGCCGCCGGCCAGCCGCCAATCCGCATCGCCTATGTCGAGTGGTCCGACTCGATCGTGGCCACCAACATCCTGGCCGCCGTGCTTCAGGGCATGGGCCACGAGGTCACGCTCATCCCGGTCTCCGGCGCCGCCATGTGGCAGGCGGTCGCCACCGGCGACGCCGATTGCATGGTGGCCGCCTGGCTGCCCACCACGCACGCCGCCTATTACGCGAAACTGCACGATGAGGTGGACCTGATCGGGCCCAACCTCACGGGCGCACGTCTCGGCTGGGCCGTGCCCGCCTACGCCCCGCTGAATGCCATCGCGGATCTCAGGACGCAGGGCGGCCTGGTGGACAACAAGGTGATCGGCATAGATGCCGGCGCCGGGCTGATGCGCGCATCAGAAAAGGCGATCGAGGCCTACGGGCTGGACAATATCACGCTTGTCGACGGCAGCGACGCCACGATGGTGGGCGCGCTGAAGGAGGCGGTCGCCCGCCGCCAGCCGATCGTGGTCACCACCTGGACGCCGCATTGGATCTTCGCCGCATACCAGTTGAGATATCTGGCCGATCCGAAGGGCGTGCTCGGCGGCCCGCAGACGGTGAACACCGTTGCACGGCTGGGCCTGAAGGCGGACATGCCGGACGTCTACGCGGTGCTGGCGCGCTTCAGGCTTTCGATGGAAGCCGAGCAGGCGGTGATGTTGCAGAACCAGGCGCGTGGCGCCGATCCCGCGGCCACGGCCGCCGCCTGGGTGGCGGCCAATCCGGCCACGGTGGCGGCGTGGCGCGGCTGAGCGTGGGTGGAGCATAGGCGGATGGTCTTCGACGTGATCGTGGTGGGCGGCGGCGGCATGGGGAGTGCGGCCGCCTGGCAACTGGCCAGACGGGGCCAGCGCGTGCTGGTTCTGGAACGCTACGACATTCCACACGCGCACGGCTCCTCGCACGGCATCAGCCGCATCATCCGGCTGCCCTATTACGAGAACCCCGCTTACGTTCCGCTGCTACGCCGCGCCTACGAGCTGTGGCGGGAGGCGGAGGCGGCAAGCGGCCGCGAGCTGCTGGTCACCACCGGATCGATCGACGCAAGCCCGGAAGACGACCCGCTGTTCCAGGGCGCGCTCGCCTCCGCGCGGCTGCACGCGCTGGAACACGAGGTGCTGACAGGCGCCGAAGTGAACGCCCGTTTTCCGGGCTACAACCTGCCCGCACGCCACGCGGCCGTGTTCCAGCCCGATGGCGGCCTGGTCGCCAGCGAGCGCGCCGTGGTGGCCCACACCGAACTGGCCCAGGCGAGTGGTGCGGTGGTGCATGCGCGCGAGCAGGTGCTGGGCTGGGAGGCGCGCGGCGGCGGCGAAGGTGTCAACGTCACCACCGCAACCGGCCGGTACGAGGCAGCTCGCCTGGTTCTGACCGCGGGCGCCTGGATGGAGGATCTGGTGCCGCTGCTCGCCGGGCGTGCGGTTCCGGAACGCCAGGTGCTGGCCTGGCTGCAGCCGCACGCGCCCGGGCTGTTCACCCCGGACCGCTTCCCCGTGTTCAACCTGCAGGTGGAGGAAGGCCGCTATTACGGCCTGCCAATCTACGAGGTGCCAGGATTCAAGTTCGGCCGTTACCATCATCTGGGCGAGGCCGGGCGGGCCGACGCGCTGCTGTTGCGCGAACCGGACGCGGCCGACGAACACCTGCTGCGCAGTTTCGGCGAACGCTATTTCCCGCAGGGCTCAGGCCCCACGATGGCCTTGCGCGCCTGCATGTTCACCAACACACCGGATGAGCACTTCATCCTGGATCACCACCCCGCGCATCGCCAGGTCGTTCTCGCCTCCCCCTGCAGCGGCCACGGTTACAAATTCTGCAGCGTGGTCGGCGAAATATTGGCAGACCTGACCACGGGCGACGGTTGCACGCGGCACGATATAGGCTTCCTGCGATTGCACCGGCTGGGCGCGGCCCCGGCGCTGGCGCGCACCGCGGCCTGAACGGCCGCCCGGCTTGCGGAAGTGTGGTGCTGGGTCGCCAAATGATCCCGACCTGCGCTGCTACGCCGCGTCTGCGAACTTGCGCCAAATTGCCTACAGACGCTTCAAGGAACGCTGCACGTTACAACCAGGCAAAACATGGACGCGATGCCGATCCACTTGCGGTAGCATTCCGGCCGTTGCAAAGCCGTCTTTATCCTGGCGTGGTGCCGACAAGCCGATAAGCGGTCCCGTTTGGCCAGTATAAAACCCGCTCATCTAAAATCCGCATGACTATATGCTCGGGTGAACAGTCCTTTCTTGTTCGTATGACCCCGCGTACTGGGGCAGACACGCCGCGATGTTTTTCTGCAACGTCGTGCAACTTTATGGTTGCCCTCGGATCGATCCACATGCAAACGTTCCAAAGTTAACGGTTGGAACTTTGCCGGATGCTGCGTCGCGCTTTTGTAGAAATAGCGGCCGCAGCGTAGTTCATAGAAGAGCAAAAGCCGCTTTCACGCGCCAAATTGCTGGTCCTGCCCGGGTTCCAGCGCGCGCAAGAGCAAGCCAAAACTGGCCATTCGTTTGGGGAGCGGGCGGAGCGTCCAGAGAGCGTCGAAAGCATTCGGTGGCGTCGTTACGACGCCACGCTGAGGGGGTTGACAGACATGGCGAGTGGCACTTCGAAGGATTTCCATCGCACAACCGGCTGGCGCGGCCTGCGCAGAACCCTGCTTTCCGGTGCGGCCCTGAGTGTGGTCCTGACCTGTGCCACGCAAGTGGACGGCGCCGCTGCGCAATCCAACGCACCCCAGGCCGGCACCGCCACGCCTGACGTCTCTCCGGCCGCGACGACGACGCCCGCCAAGACCCGGCCCGCCACGCAGAAGAACGCGGCACCGAAGACCGATTCGGCCGAAGTGGTCACCGTCACCGCGCAGCGCCGGGTGGAGAAGCTGCAGGATGTGCCGATCTCCATACAGGCCCTCAGCGGCACCACGCTGAAGCGCCTGAATGTCGAGAACTTCGATGACCTGGTTAGCCAACTTCCCAATGTGACGCTCGCCGGCTTCGGCCCCGGCCAGGAGAACGTATTCATACGCGGCCTCAGCGTCGGCGGTGACGAGGGCGGCCAGGGCGGCGGCGGCGTCGGCTCCTTCCCCAACGTCGCGATCTACCTCGACGATCAGTCCGCCCAGGTGCCCGGACATAACCTGGACATCTACGCGGTGGACCTGAACCGGGTCGAAGTACTGGAGGGACCGCAGGGCACGCTGTTCGGCTCCGGCGCACAGGCCGGCGTGCTGCGCTACATCACCAACAAACCGAATCTCGAGACGTTCAGCGGCACCTTCGATGGCGGCGGCGCCGGCACCGAACACGGCGCGGCAAGCGGCAATGCGGACCTCACCCTCAACATTCCGATCATCAAGGACGAGCTGGCGGCGCGCGTGGTGGTCTATGACGACAACCGCGGCGGCTACATCAACAACCAGCCGGGCACTTTCGTCCGCCAGCCGACCGACAAGGGCATACATTACGCCTACTACAACACCGTCGCCGGCAAGCCGCAGCTCGAGGCGCCGAACGCCACCAACTCGATCAACAACTTCGGCCGCGCGAAGGACAACATCAACCCCGTCACTTACCAGGGCGTACGCGGCGAGCTTCTCTGGAAGTTCAGCGACGACTGGAGCGCGCTGCTCTCCGAATCCGCGCAGCGCCTGTCCGCAGAAGGCGTGTTCTACGAAGAACCCTACACATCCGGCGCCAACCCGATAAAGCTGGCCCCGCTTACGGTCGAGACCTTCGAGCCGAACTCGGACAAGGACACGTTCGAGAATACCGCGCTGACCATCAACGGCCGCGTCGACTGGCTGAACATCGTCTATAACGGCGCCTACCTGATACGCAACACGCAGCAGGTTCAGGACTACACCAATTATGCGCGCGGCCTTTACGCCGACTACTACCAGTGCCAGGGCGCCAACAAGACGAAGGGTCCCGGCCACGCGCAATGCTACTCGCCAGGCGCCACTTGGATCGATACCGAGCACGACACCCATCTCAGCCAGGAGATACGGCTCAGCACGCCCGACACGTGGCGCCTGCGCGGTATCGGCGGTTTCTACTACGAGGATTTCGAGGTCGGCGATCGCACGGATTTCAACTACCTCACCGCACCCGGCTTCGTGCCGATCGCGGCCCTGCCCGGCACCACGCTGAACGACCCGAGCCCGCCGGGCCCCAACACCGGGTTCTTCAACGACCTCACGCGCGGCTACAAGCAATACGCCATCTTCGGCTCCGCCGATTTCGACATCATCCCGAAGGTGCTTACCGTGACCGGCGGCACGAGGTGGTTCGAGTTCTACAACTTCCAGAAAGGCGCCAAGGTCAGCGGCTTCGGCTGCAACACCTATTACGGCTATGCCGGCGCCGACCCCTGCACCGCCGGCGCGCTGAATCTCGCAACCCTCAACCAGCAGAACCGCGCCTACGGCTTCAGGAGCCGCGCCAACATCACCTACCACGCAACGCCGGACATCCTGTTCTACTACACCTGGTCGCAAGGCTACCGGCCCGGCGGCTATGACCGCACGCCGCCGGAGGAGAAAAGCCACGGCCAAGTCCTGTTCGAAGCCAGCGACGAATACGGCTCGGACTCGCTCACCAACAACGAGATCGGCTACAAGACGCAGTGGTTCGGCCACCGCCTGACGATAGACGGCTCGTTCTACCAGGAAGACTGGACCAACGTGCAGGACCGCCTGTTCGACCCGGGTGCGTTCGGCAACCTCGCCTTCGTCGTCAACGGCCCGAATTTCCGCGTGCGCGGCACGGAAATCCAGGCTTCCACCCGCCCGGCGGACGGCCTGACCGTCAGCGTCAGCGCCTCGCTGAACGACACCAAGCAGCTTACCTCGCCGGGCATACAGGGCGTCAACGGATCGGGCACCCTGCCAAACTCCATCGGCATTTTCGGCATGATCGGCGATACGCTCGCCCAGTCGCCCGCGTTCAAGACAGCCCTGCACGCCCGCTACGAATATCCGTTCGAGCAATACGTCACCTTCGTGCAGTTCGACCTCACCCATTCCTCCCACACGCACTCCGCCGTGGGCGGCACGCTGATCTCGGTCAGCCCCGAATTCTACAAGAACAACCCGATCTACAACTTCTTCGAGGCGCCGATCACCAAGCTGGACATCTCCGCCGGCGTCCGCCACGGCGACTGGTCGGTGACCGCCTTCTGCGACAACCTGACGAACGAGCACAGTCCCGAATTCATCAGTGCCGCACAGTTCGTGCAGTCGGTGATCGTGGACAGGCCGCTCACCGCTGGGGTGAAGGTCAGCTACAGCTTCTGAACAGCAAGGAAGCAAGCAGTCCTTTTTTGGAAAAAAGGACCGGAAAACTCTTATCTTCCCGCCTGCGCTCAACTCCGCATAGGTCTGCAACGCTCGTGGCTGCAGAACCTGCGCGGGCTGGGCGCCAGCGTAGGAACAAGAGTTTTTTGCTTCTTTTTTGCAAAAAAGAAGCCTTACCTTGCCTTCCTCTCCCACGCCACGATACTGCGCCATGCTCACCTCCACCGTAGAGGCCGAAGTAATCCGCGTCCGCGGCCTCATCCAGGCCGCGAACCACCAGGCCGCGCTGGACGCCGCAGCGGCGCTACGCCAGCGCGTCCCGCAGAACCGGGACGTGCTCTACATGCTCGCCGTCAGCCAGCGTGCCCTGGGCCGGCCGCACGCCGCCCTGGACACCCTGGCCGATCTGGAAGTGCTGCACCCCGCCTACAGCCGCCTGTTACAGGAGCGCGGTCACTGCCACGCCGCACTCGGCAACCCGCTGGCCGCCCTGCAAGCCTATCTGCAGGCCGTCAACCTAAATCCCGCTTTGCCGGCAAGCTGGAGTGCGCTCGCCATATTGTACCGCGCCGCCGGCCGCCCGGCGGAGGCGCAGGACGCCGCCGGCCACGTGGCCAAGTTGCGCACCCTGGCGCCGGCGGTGGTCACCGCCACCAGCATGTTCGCCGATGGCGAAACGCACGAGGCGGAACGCGTCATACGCAGCTTCCTGAAAACCAACCCCACGGACGTGGAAGCGATGCGCCTGCTGGCGCGCATCGGCATCAAGCTGGAGATCCTCGACGACGCGGAGTTCCTGCTGGAAAGCGTGCTTGCCTTCTCGCCCGGCTACCACCTGGCGCGCCATGAATACGTGCACGTGCTGCTGCAGCGCCACCGTAATGCAAAGGCGCTGGAAGAAGCCCGCATCCTGCTGCGCGCCGAACCCGGCAACCGGGACTACCGCGCGATCTACGCCACCGCCTGCCTCGCGCTGGCCAATTACGACGAGGCGATCGCCATCTACCAGGACCTGCTGGCCGAAGCACCTAACGCCGCGGACCTGCACCTCTCGATTGGCCACGCGCTGAAAACCCTGGGCCGCCAGCAGGAAGCAATCGAATCCTACCGACGTGCCGCGGACGTGTCCCCCAGTTTCGGTGACGCGTATTGGAGCCTCGCCAACCTCAAGACATATCGCTTCCTCGATGACGAGATCGCCCGGATGCGCGCGCAGGAAGCAGCGCCCGCCACCAGCCTGACCGACCGCATCCACCTCTGCTTCGCGCTCGGCAAGGCGCTGGAAGACCGCGGCGACTACGCGGACGCCTTCGCGCACTACGAACGCGGCAACGCGTTGAAGAAAGCGCAGACCACCTACCGCGCGGACACCACCGAGCGTAATGAACACCTGCAAAAAGCCGTGTTCACCCCGGCCTTTCTCGCCAGCCGGCAGGGCAGCGGCTGCCAGGCGCCGGACCCGATCTTCATCGTGGGCCTGCCGCGTGCCGGCTCCACCCTCATCGAGCAGATACTCGCCTCCCACAGTCGGGTGGACGGCACGATGGAGCTGGCCGACATCTCCCGCCTGGTCCTGCGCCTGCAAGGGCGCGACCATGACGAACAAGCGCCCGCCTACCCCGGCAACCTGCCCGGCCTCACCGCGGAACAACTGCGGGGCTTCGGCGAGAGATACCTGGCCGACACACGCATCTACCGTTCAGGCAAGCCGTTCTTCATCGACAAGAACCCGAACAATTTCCGCCATCTCGGCCTGATCCACCTCATCCTGCCCAGCGCCCGCATCATCGACGCACGGCGCGAGCCGATGGCCTGCTGCTTCAGCAACTTCAAGCAGCTCTTCGCGGCCGGCCAGGAGTTCACCTACAGCTTCACCGACGTCGCGCGCTACTACCGCTCCTACGTGCGCCTGATGGCGCATTGGGACAGCGTGTTGCCCGAAAAAATCCTGCGTGTACAGCACGAGGAGGTCGTGGCAGACCTGGAGGCCAACGTCCGGCGCATCCTGGATTTCTGCGGCCTGGCGTTCGAGCCGCAATGCCTGGAATTCCACAAGACGGCACGCAGCGTGCGCACGGCCAGCTCCGAGCAGGTGCGGCGGCCGATCTACACGGAGGGGCTGGAGCAGTGGCGGAAGTTTGCGACTTGGCTTGAGCCACTGAGGCGAGCACTGGAGGAGTAAGGAAGGCCTTCTTTTTTGAAAAAAAGAAGCAAAAAACTTTTGATCCCTGTCGGCGGCTCACGGGAGAAGTCCGCGACAGCGCCGCCAAAAGTTTTTTGCTTCTTTTTTTCAAAAAAGAAGGCCTTCCTTCCCTACATCCCCACCACCCGCAGATCCGGCACCGCAGCCGGCCTGATCTGCCGGCTACGCCGCCCATCGACCGACACCGGCACGTCCCCCTGTATCGTCACCCGCCGCACTACCCTGTGCTGCGTGCCGTAGTCGTCAATGGCGTAATGCTGTGTCGCCCGATTGTCCCATATCGCCACGTCGCCGGCGCGCCAGCTCCAGCGCACCGTGTTCTCCGCCCGCGTGATGTGGCCTTGCAATATCTCGAACAGCTTGCGCGAGTCCGACGAGTTGAAGCCCACGAACTGCTTGAAGAAGCTGCCCAGCACGATCGCGCGCTCGCCGCTTACCGGATGCACGCGCACCACCGGGTGCTCCGCCTCGAACACGGTGGAGATGAACGCTTCCTGGTAGGCGTCCAGCTCGCCATCCTGCTCGGTCATGTTCACCGCGTAGTCGTAGTCGTTGCTGTGCACCGCCCACAGCGCGTCGGCCAGCGCCTGCAGCGGCCGCGGCAGCCGCTCGTACGCCGCCACCGTGTTCGCCCACATCGTGTCGCCGCCGGCCGGCGGTATCGCCACCGCGCGCAGGATGGACGCGGAGGGATAGGCCGCCATGAACGTCACGTCCGTGTGCCACACATTGGCCTTGCCGCCGTGCCGCGAATCCAGCTCCAGCAGGAAATCGCCTTTCTGGTCAGGCGCGGTCGGGTGCGTCACCGGCATGCCCCAGCGGCGGCCGATCGCCTGGTGGCCGGCATCGTCCAGATGCGTCTGGTCACGGAAGAACAGCACCTTGTGGCGCACCAGCGCGCGGCCCAGCGCCGCCATCGTGGCATCGTCCAGCCCGGCATCCAGCTTCACGCCGCGCACCTCCGCGCCGATGCGGCCGGCCACGGCCACCACCTCCAGCGCAGAATCCTGGTCCGGCAGGTTCGGGTAGGGCTTGGCGGCTTGTGTCATGCGGCGCTCCGTTCTGGGTGGGGGAAGGTCGGCAAGCCCTGGCTTTGTCCCGGGGCGAGCAGCCAGTTCTTCAGCATTCCGACATTTGCCGAAGGCGGCCGGTCGATATGCTCGGCGAGGAAGTAGCCGCGCCGGCTGCGCAACGGCTCGGCCGCCAGACGCACCAGCGCACCCTGGGCCACCAGGTCGTCGATCAGCGGCTGCCACCCGATGCTGACGCCCTGGCCTAGCAGCGTCGCCTGCAGAACCAGCTGCGCGTTGTCGAAGGCGAATTCCTGGCGCCCTGCCGCCAGCGCCATGCCGTGGGCTGCGAACCAGTCCGACCATTCGAACCAGCGCCGGTCGCCGGTTGCCCGCAGATGCAACAGTCGAAGCCGTGCCATCTGCGCCGCAGTCAGCGCCACCGTCGTGCAGCGCCCATCCTGCGGCAACAGTCCCTGCGCATCCAGATAAGCTGGCGTGCAGACCGGCAGGACCGCCTCGCGGAACAGCAGCGTCGTGCGAAAGCCGGACCAGTCGCCGGTGCCGAACATGATGGACAGGTCGAACGCGGCGTCTGTCTGTTCCAGGCTCGCCTGCGTGGTGGCCACGCAGATTTCCACGCCCGGCAGCAGGGAGCTGAGTTCGCCCAGCCGGCCCATCAGCCAGCCGCCGGCAAAACCGTGGTCGGTGAGTATCTGGATCGTCTTGCCGCCAGCCTGCCGCCGCGCGGAGGCCACGCCGTCGGCCAGGGTCTTGAGGCCAAGCTGGACGCGTGGCAGCAGCGCGGCGCCCCCTGGCGTCAGCTCCACCCCGCGATGGCGCCGGGCAAACAGGTTCACCCCGAGTTCCGCCTCGAGCTGCGCCACCTGCTGGCTCACCGCGCCTTGCGTCATCGCCAGCTCGTCGGCCGCCGTGGTGAAACGCTCATGCCGCGCTGCCGCCTCGAAGACGACCAACGCGCGCAAGGGCAGCCTGTTGAACCGCGCTGACATTAGCCTGCCTTATCGAACACGACAGAAATACAGGGCAAAAAGCTTGTTTGTGCAGGAAATACTGATATTACGATGGTGTCAAGAAAAGGCGGACCCTGCTGTGGAAACCACGCACGCTACGGCCCGTGACCAGGATCCGGATCAGGCGAAGCCGGATTCCTGGCGCCTTCTGATGGCCATCGGCGCCTGCACCGCCGCAGCCCATATCGGCAACAACTTCACCACCTTCCTCATCGGCGGGCTGATGGACAGGTTCGGCTTCACGCCCGTGCAGATGGGCGCGTGGACGATGGTCGAGACGCTGTCCTACGCCGGTGCGATGTTCCTGGTCGCGCCCCGCGTGGCCAGCCTGAGCCCGCGTTTGCTGCTGCTATCGGCGGGCGTACTGGTCGTGGCGGCCCAGGCAGGCTCCGCCTTGTCCGGCAGCCTGGCCCCGTTATTCGCCGGCAGGGTCGCCTGCGGCCTGGGCTTCGGCCTGGCCAACACCGCGCTGAACCTGGCCGCCGGCCGGACCGCGCACCCGGCGCGCTCCATCTCCATCGGCATCGCCTGCCAGACGATGCTCTACGTGCTGATCAACATCCTGCTGCCGATGGCAGGCGAACGCTTCGGCGTGGCGGGTGAGTTCCTGGCCCTGGCCGTGCTCTCCGCAATGTTCACGTCGGCCGCCATCTGGCTGCCGAACGCCCCGCCTCAGGCCAGCCGCCCCCAGCCCAGCACGCCGCGCGCGCCCATCGGCGCCGATGGCTGGCGGGTGCTCGCCGCGGTGTCCTGCTTCACCTTCGGCAGCCTGGCCATCTGGCAGTTCATCCAACCGGCCGCACGCGTCATCGGCATCTCCGCGGTGGTGTTCGGCCGGGACCAGAGCGCCGCCACGCTGGCCAGCGCGCTAGGCAACCTGTTGCTGGCCGGCGTGGCCGTCAGGCTGCGGCGCACGCTGCCCCTGACGCTCGCCCTGCTCACCTGCGGCCTCTCCGTCGCGGCGATCACCACGGTGACAAGCCATGCCCTGTTCGCCGCCGCGCTGATCCTGCTGAACACCAGCTGGTTCATCACCTACCCGCTGCTGCTCGGCATCGCCTACGCCGTGGATCCCAGCGGCCGGCTGGCCGTGCTCAGCTCGGCGGCCTGGCTGCTCATGGAATCGCTCGGTTCGCTCACAACCGGGGTGATTGCGCAGACGCTCGGCAGCTACCGAACTGTCGGCCCGCTCGGCATGCTTGTCTGCTTTGGCGCCATCGTCATCATAGCCCCGCTGGCCCGCCGGCTGGACCTGGCCCGCCCGCCTGCAGCCGTGCGCGGCGCGCTGCCCCGTCCGGCTTTGCCCTGACGGACCAACGGCCCCCGCCTACACTCGGGAACAACCTGCCCCCCAGCCAAAATCACTTGCCCGTCGTGAGCAGGGGAAAGCCCAGGGTGATCGTCGTCCCGCGTCCGGGTTCGGAGGCGATGTCCATGGTTCCACCGGACTGGGCGACGAAGCCGTTGACCATCGACAGACCCAGCCCCGTTCCCGCCCCCTTTGCTTTCGTGGTGAAGAACGGCTCGGTCGCGCGCTTCACCACTTCGGGCGGCATCCCGGTGCCGTGATCGATGATCTCGATCACCGCCTGTGTTTCGCCAGCGCCGCGCCGGCTGCTCCTGATGACCAACTCGCTCCGGGTCTGCGTGGCGTCCGCAGCATTGCGCACCAGGTTCAACAGTGCCATTTCCATTTGACCGGAATCCAGCTTCACACATAGCTTTTCCGGACAAAGATCGAGCGTCAGCGTGATCCTGTGGCCGGCCAACTGACGCAGAATGTCGTCGAAGCCACGCAGCAATTCGTTGAGGTCAAGTTCCTGGTTGTCGTGGAACTGCCGCCGCGCAAACGATAGCATCTGCTGTGTCAGTCGTCCGGCCTGGCCCGCCGCCCATTTCGCCCTGTCCAGCCGCTCACGCGCGCGGCCACTCTCCGGAAGATCACGTTCTACTTGGGCAACACTGCCCAGCACCACCGTCATCAGGTTGTTGAACTCGTGGGCCACACCTGACGCCATCGCGCCCAGCGTCTCCAGCCGCTGCGCCTGCTGCATTACGGCTTCCGCCTCGTGGCGCCGCGTCACGTCGAGCTGGCTGGCAAAGAAGTACAGCAACTCGCCGGAGGTTTCGAAGACCGGGCTGACGAATAGCGCGTTCCAGAAACCGGTGCCGTCCTTGCGGTAATTGAACAGCTCCTCGTGCGAGTCCTCGCGCGCAGCGATCGCGGCGCGTACACGCGCGACAGCATCCCGATCGGTATCCGGGCCCTGCAGGAAGCGGCAATTTCGCCCGACGATTTCGTCGTGCGCGTAGCCTGTCAGTTTCTCGAACGCGCGATTGCAGAACACGATTGGACAATCGTCCTGGTGCGGATCGGTCAGGATCATCGGCATCCGGCTCATCTGAACTGCCGCGTAGAAGATGTCGTGGCCGCCATGCCCCCCGCCGGCTGCGATGACGTTACGTCCGCCCTCGGTGTGATGATACAGGTCGGCCGGGTTGAGATCGGAGCCTTGAGGGTCGGATGTCATCGTGATCCTAGTTCGCATGACTTTGGCGTTGGAAGACTGCGTTTTCCGGTAGACAGTTCGTGAGCTGCTGCAACCGATAGGCCGTTGGAGGTTTCGGCCTGTTTGGGGATGCATGTGCCCCGAATATCTGGATGGCGGGCCATGTGTGTGCTGGTGGTCGAGGACGACCTGCTGATACGTCTGATCCTTGTCGAGGAGTTACAGGACGCCGGCTACAAAGTGCTGGAGGCAGAAAACGGCGATGCTGCTGTTGCAACACTTCGGACGCTGGAAGTTCCTCTGACAGTGTTGGTCACCGACATTCACATGCCCGGCAGCAAGGACGGCCTGGAAGTCGCCAGCCACGTGCTTGATGCATTTCCGCATGTCCCGGTGGTGTATACGACAGGCCGGCCCGACGTCATGATCGGTAAAATCGCGCTGGATCCGAAGCAGGTCCTGATACGAAAGCCTTATGTACCATCGCAAGTAGTAGAGCAGGTGCGCAGGCTGACGGCCATTGCGGCGTAGCGGACGCCGCGCGCATCTTAACCCGCGGCGTAGCTGGCGGCCGGCAACATGGGACACGTGGATCGTCAGGCCCGCCGCGCTCCCAACCGGCATCTTATTGTCACGCATGCTTTACGCGCGCAGCAACCCTCCGCGCAGTGTGAGTCGAGCCGGCCCGACTAAAGTCGGTATGCCGCGATCGAGTCTATCATGGAAGCGCCTTACAAACCGCGCCGAGCGTGAGACAGGCTACTTTGGTGCGCACACGAATCCGCGCGAGAAGCTGCGCTGTGTCCCGCAGCGCCGTCGCCACACACGTGATGCAATGGCTTGAGATTACGTCGCATGCTGCAATGGTCGCGCCCCGGAAGCCCGCTCCGTAACCAGCAGCAGCCCGGAGCGATCTTCCCTGACGCAAGCCTTTGCCGAGGCTCGCGATGCGCCAGAACTTGCCGGATCAGCTTGGCTGTCCTGACAGCTCACCCAGAGGCGCCGCCCGTCGGCAAGCCGCCGATGATCGACATGCAATACGTGTTGATGGCGGACCCGAAAGGATTCGAACCTTCGGCCTCTGCCTTCGGAGGGCAGCGCTCTATCCAGCTGAGCTACGGGTCCGTGCCGCCGCAGGTGATACAGGCAAACGACAGCCGACGGAAGCCGCTGTTTCGCGGCGCCGCGGAGCTCCCACCAGGCGCACCTGTCCGCGACACGCGCGCCACAAAGACGAACTACCCGTGACTTTTCAGAAGCACCGCCTCCAAGCGGGCGCCCGGCCTCAGGGCCAGGCATTCCGCCCAGTCGTAGAGTCCAGAACCACCGCCGGCGCCGCCTCCGACACGTCACCGGCCCAGGCATGGTCCGCCTTCCACGCCGCGGCGTTTATGTCCGCACCCGAAGGCAGCCACGCGCCGGGTGCCGAGAGCCAGGCCAGCACGTCAGCCTGCGGCAAGGCACGGTCCTGGTCGCGCAGCAGCAGGTGAAAACCGTTCATGTAGAACGCCTGGCGCACGCCCGCCGGGGTCTTGGCCCAGGCAGCGGCCGTGGCGGCTTGCGGCACAATCTGGTCGCGCCGCCCCGCCAGCATCAGCGTGTCCGGCGGCAGATGCGGGGCGGCCGCCTGGGCCGAGTCCATCAGATCCACCAACCCGCGCAGCGTGCTGACCGTGGCGCCGCGCAAGGTCAGCGGGTCGTGCGCCAGGCGCAGCAGCGCCTCGCGGTTGTCGCTGGGCGCGATGTCGCGCGGCACCTCGTTGCCGGTCAGCTTCCATCCGGGCGCCACCGCGGCGGCGGTCCAGAGCGCCATGCGCACGCCCGGATCCATCTGCGCCCGCCCCCATACCGCCGGCGAGATCAGCACATAGGCGTCGGCACTTGCGGGCGCGCGCGCTGCCACGCACATGGCCACCGCCCCGCCCATGCTCTCGCCCATCAGGATCAGGCGCTGGCCGGGGTAGCGGGCGCGCAGTTGGGCCAGCAATTCGGACACGTCGTCGATCATCACCGCCTGGCCCGCCCACCTGCCGCGGTCCGCGGTGGCGCCGAACCCGCGCTGGTCGGGTGCCACCACGGTGTAGCCGGCCGCGGCGAAGCCTGGCGCGGGGTACTCCCAGGCGTCCCGGCTGTCGGTGAAGCCATGCAGCGCCAGAATCACGCCGGCCGGCGCCACGCCCGCCGGCACGCGCCAGATACGCGCGGGCAGCACGAAGCCATCGCGCATGTGGAACACCAGGTCGGGCGCGGGGAACGTGCTGGCGAGGGTGGCGGTGGATTGCGCCGCGGCAGTCCGCACGCCATACGGCCCGCCCAACACCAGCCCGGCCACGATCACGAGCACCGCGGCCGCGGTTGAAACCCCGGCCACCCAGCGTATCATGCCAACCAATCCCGCATCCCCCGCAACCGTCAGGAACAAGTATGGCGTTTGGCGCCTCAACCCCAACCCCCGCCGTGGGCACCGTGGAGACGATCCTGGTCGACAGCCGTGTGGTCGCGTGTGACGGCGGAGACGGGCCGCTCGGCCACCCGCGCGTCTGGCTGCGCATCGAGTTGCAGCAGACCTTCTGCCCGTATTGCTCGCGGCTGTTCGTGCTGAAGCCCGGCGCCGTGGATTCCGACCATTAGCGAAACCCTGACCGAACCGGCGCCCGCCGAGGCCGCACCGTCGCAGGCCCCCAGCCTGGTGCTGGTTGACGGCTCCGGCTACATCTTCCGCGCCTTCCACGCGCTGCCGCCTATGACACGCGCGGACGGCACGCCGGTCAACGCGGTGTTCGGCTTCACCAACATGATGGCGCGCTTCCTGGCCGCCCATGTCGGCACCCACCTGGCCGTGGTGTTCGATGCCGGTAGTCACACCTTCCGCAACCGCATCTACGACCAATACAAGGCGCAGCGCCCGGACCCGCCCTCCGAGCTGATCCCGCAATTCAAGCTGGTGCGCGACGCCACCGCCGCCTTCGGCATCGCCTGCGTGGAATGCGAGGACTGGGAAGCCGACGACCTGATCGCCGCCTACGCGAAGGCCGGCGTGGAGGCCGGCGCCACCGTCACCATCGTCAGCTCCGACAAGGACCTGATGCAGCTCGTCCGCCCCGGCGTCACCATGCTGGACCCGATCAAGCAGAAGCCGATCGGCCCGGAAGAAGTGATGGAGAAGTTCGGCGTGGCGCCGGACCGCGTGGTCGATGTGCAGTCCCTGATGGGTGACAGCGTGGACAACGTCCCCGGCGTGCCCGGCATCGGCCCCAAGAACGCGGCCGAGCTGATCAACCAGTACGGCAGCCTGGAAGCCGTGCTGGACGCCGCCCCCACGATGAAGCCCAGCAAGCGGCGCGACAACCTGATCGCGCACGCCGAAGCCGCTCGCATCTCCAAGAAGCTCGTCACCCTGTGCGAGGAAGCCCCGATGCCACTGCCGCTGGAGGCGATGCGCACGGTGGAGCTGGACCGCACGCGCTTGACCGACTGGCTGCACGCCATGGGTTTCCGCAGCACCGCCCTGCGGCTCGGCCTGGCCGAAACCCCCGCCGCCCCGCAGGACGGAGAACCGGACGCACCCACCGGCCCTGCCGCCCCCTACGGCCCGTATGACGTGGTTGCCAGCGAGGAGGCGCTCGCCGCCTGGGTGGCCGAAGCCACGCGCGCCCGCCGCGTGGCCCTGCATGTGCAGACGGACCTGGACCCCCGCCCCTGGCGCGCCCGGCTGCTGGGCCTGGGCTTGGCTACCGCCCCGGGCCGCGCCTGTTACATCCCGCTGCCTGTGGACGAACTGACCGAGCCGCGCCTGCCCGCCGAGACCGTGCTGGCCGCCCTGGCCCCGCTGCTCGCCGACCCGTCCGTGCTGAAGATCACCGCCAACGCGAAATACGCCCGCCTCGTGCTAAACGCCGCCGGCGAACGCCTAGCGCGCGCCATGAGCCAGCCGCCGCTGCCGCTCGCGCCGGAGCCGCAGGACGACCCCATGCTGATCAGCTTCGCCCAGGCCGCCGGCGCGCATGACCACGCGCTGGCCGACCTGGCCCCGCTGCACCTGGGCCACACGCCGAAAACCCTGGACGAGACCACCGGCACCGGCCGCAACCGCCTGGCCTTCGCCGCCGTCCCGGTCGGCCGCGCCGCCGCCTACGCGGCCGAAGCCGCCGACGTGGCCCTACGCCTGTGGGCCATCCTGCGCCCGGCGCTACGCCGCCACCAGGCGCTCGGCCTGTACGAGCTGATGGAGCGCCGCCTGGTCCCGATCCTGGCCGATGCCGAAAGCGCCGGCATACGCGTGGACGAAGCCGAACTGCGCCGCCTGTCCGCCGATTTCGCCGGCCGCATGGCCGCCATCGAGGAAGCCGCCCACCGCCTCGCCGGCCACTCGTTCGGCCTGGGCAGTCCCAAGCAGCTCGGCGAAGTGCTGTTCGACGAACAGGGCATGCCAGGCGGCAAGCGCAGCGCCAGCGGCCAGTGGGTGACCGACGCCAACGTCCTGCAGACCCTGACGGATCTCGGCCACGAACTGCCCGGCCGCGTGCTGGAATGGCGCCAGCTCAGCAAGCTGAAATCCACCTACGCCGACGCGCTGGTGGAAGAGATCAACCCCGCCACCGGCCGCGTGCACACCAGCTACGCCATGGCCGCCACCAGCACCGGCCGCCTCTCCAGCAACGATCCCAATCTGCAGAACATCCCCATACGCACGGAAGAAGGCGGCCGCATACGCCGCGCCTTCGTCTCCGAACCCGGCCACAAACTCGTCAGCGCCGATTACAGTCAGATCGAGCTGCGCCTGCTCGCCCACGTGGCCGACATTCCCGCGCTGAAGGAAGCCTTTTCCACCGGCCAGGACATCCACGCCCGCACCGCCAGCGAAGTCTTCGGCATCCCGCTGGACCAGATGGACCGCGTCACCCGCAGCCGCGCGAAGGCCATAAATTTCGGCATCATCTACGGCATCAGCGCTTTCGGCCTGGCCCGCCAGCTCGGCATAGAAGCGGGCGAGGCAGGCAGCTACATCGCCGCCTATTTCGAACGCTACCCCGGCATACGCGCCTACATGGAACGCACCAAGGAAGAAGCCCGCATACACGGCTACGTCACCACCCCGTTCGGCCGCCGCTGCACCATCCAGGGCATCGCCGACCGCAACATGGCCCGCCGCGCCGGCGCCGAACGCCAGGCGATCAACGCGCCCCTGCAAGGCGGCGCCGCCGACGTGATAAAACGCGCCATGGTGCGGCTGCCCGCGGCGCTGCGCGAGGCCGGTTTGCGGTCCCGCCTGTTGCTGAGCGTGCATGACGAGTTGCTGTTCGAGGCGCCTGACGACGAGGCGGAGGCGCTGGCCGCGCTGGCCAAGCGCGTCATGGAGTCCGCGGCTTCGTTGAGCGTGCCTCTGACGGTCGAGACCGGAATCGGGAACAGTTGGGCGGAGGCGCACTAGGAAAGGAAGGCCTTCTTTTTTGAAAAAAAGAAGCAAAAAACTTTTCATTTTTCGCCTGCACGACGCCCGGGCTTCTTAGGCCGTCGTACGCGTCTGCAGAACCTGCTTGCCGTTCACATCCGCTCTCTTGCCTTGGCAACCCGCGAGGACGTCTCCCGCCCGAGCTCTCCGCAAATCAGCGCGCCCGCCGCCACCAGAGCGTCCAGCGAAACACCCGTGCGCACGCCCATGCCCTCCAGCATGTACACCACATCCTCGGTCGCCACGTTGCCTGTCGCACCCTTCGCATACGGGCAGCCGCCAAGCCCCGCTACCGCCGCATCCACCACGGCAACACCCGCCTCCAGGCACGCGAGTATGTTCGCCAACGCCTGCCCATACGTGTCGTGGAAATGCACCGCCAGTTCCGCCATCGGCACGTCCCGTGCCACACGCTCCACCATCGCCCGCGCCGCACGCGGCGTGCCCACGCCGATCGTGTCGCCCAACGACACTTCCGCGCAACCCATCCCCCGCAACGCCCGCGCCACACCCGCTACCGCGTCCACGCTGACCGCGCCCTCGTACGGACAACCCAGCACGCAGGACACGTAGCCCCGCAACCGCAACCCGCGCTGCCGCGCACGCTCCGCCACAGGCGCAAACCGCTCCAGGCTCTCCGCGATCGAGCAGTTGATGTTCGTGCGCGAGAACGTCTCCGAGGCGGACGCGAAAATCGCCACCTCGTCGATGGCGCTCGCCTCCGCCGCCAGCATCCCCTGCAAGTTCGGCACCAGCACGCTGTACTGCACCCCGGGCGCACGCGTGATGGCAGCCAGCACGTCCGCACTCCCCGCCATGCGCGGCACCCATTTCGGCGAGACGAAACTGCCCGCCTCGATCACCGGCAGCCCGGTGACCGACAGCGCATCGATCAGCGCCACACGCGCCTGCACGGATACCGCACGCGCCTCGTTCTGCAGGCCGTCGCGCGGGCCTACTTCGACTATTCTGACGTAATCGGGGATCTGCATGGCTACTGCCTAAGAAGAAAGAAAGGCCTTCTTTTTTGAGAAAAAGAAGCAAAAAACTTTTGTCCTCACGACGCTGAAACGCCCGGCTGCTTCAGGAAGACCGCGACTGCCGCAAATGCGGGGAGATAAAAGTTTTTTGCTTCTTTTTTTCAAAAAAGAAGACCTTGCTTTCTTCTACCCAAACTGAGCCCGAAGCGCCTTCTTATCCAGCTTACCCACACTCGTCTTGGCAATAACCTCCACGAACTCCACCCGCTCCGGCACCGCGAACTTGGACACCACGCCCTCCTCCACCCGCATCATCACATGCGCGCGCAACGCCGCCGCATCCTCCGCCGCGCCGGGCCGCGCCACCACGATCGCCACCGGCCGCTCGCCCCAGCGCTCGTCGCGCACTCCGATCACCGCCACTTCGGCCACGCTCGGGTGCTCGGCCAGTATGTCCTCCAGTTGCAGGCTGCTGACCCACTCGCCGCCCGTTTTCACCACGTCCTTGATCCGGTCGGTGATGTTGAGGAACCCGTGCGCGTCGATCGTGCCGATGTCGCCGGTGTGCAGCCAGCCGCCTTCCCACAGCGCCCGGCTCGCCTCGGGGTTGTCCAGATAGCCTTGCGTCAGCCAGGGCGAGCGCATCACCACCTCGCCCGCGGACACACCGTCATGCGGCAGCTCGCGCATCTGCGGGTCCACGATTCGCACGTCGCACAGCGGCACCGGCCGGCCCGCGCGGCAACGATAGACCAGCTCCAGCTCGCCTCCGTCACGCAGTTCCTGCGGCAGCAGCGCCACCGTAGCGATCGGCCCGGTCTCCGACATCCCGTAGCCGGCAAACACGTCCACGCCGCGGTCGAGTGCCGCCTGCGCCAAGGCACGCGGCATGGCGGACCCGCCGATGATCAGCCGCCAGCCGCGCAGGTCGACATCTTTCGCCGCCGCCAGGAACATCTGCAGAATGGTCGGCACGCAATGCGAGAACGTCACCCGCTCGGTGACGAACAGCCGCACCAGAAGCTCAGGGCTGTAGCGTCCGGGATAGACCTGCTTCAGCCCGCGCACCGTGGCGTTGAACGGGTTGCCCCAGGCATGCACGTGGAACATCGGCGTGATCGGCATGTACACGTCGTCCGGCCGCGTCACCACGTTGCTCAGGCCGGACAGCGTGTGCAGCACGATTTGCCGGTGCGAGTAATACACGCCCTTCGGATTGCCCGTCGTCCCCGTCGTGTAGAACGTGGTCGCCCTGGTACGCTCGTCGAACTCCGGAAACTCGTGGGACGGGTCGCCCGCCGCCAGCAGCGCCTCGTATTCGCTGTCCCAGGCGAACGCCTCGCCGAACTCCCTGCCCGCCTCCTCGTCGCTCATGCGCACGAAGATCCGCGCGTGCGTCAGCATCGGCCGCAGGCTGGCCAGCAGCGGCAAGAAATCCGTGTTGCACAGGATCACCCGCGCCCGCGCGTGGTTCAGCGTATAGAGAATCTGTTCGGCCGAAAGCCGAACGTTCACCGTCATCAGCACCGCCCCGCTCATCGGCACGGCGAAGAAGCATTCCAGGTAGCGGTTGCTGTCCCAGTCCATCACCGCCACCACGTCACCCTGCACCACGCCCAGGCTGGCCAGGCCAGCGCCCAGACGGTGCACGCGTCCGCCAAATTCGCGGTAGGTGAAACGCTTCAGGTCGCGATAGACGATCTCCTGCTCGGCGTGCTGGCGCAGCGGCGTGATCAGCAGCTGCTTGATGATCAGGGGGTAGTCATAGCCATAGCCTTGTTCGGGGCCGGCGTCGGAGGGGGCGGCGTCCACGAAACGTCTCCATGCAGCTCGGATTCTTGTTGCCCGCACCCTGCGGGATCGCGCCCCTGCCGGCAACCGGCGCCGCGCCTGCGATGACGTTCCTCACCAATTTCGCCGACCAGGCCGTGGTGCTGCCGCTGGCCGCCTGCGTGTTCGCCGTCCTGCTGGCCCTGCACTGGCGCCGCGGCGCGCTCGCCTGGGGTGCCTGCGTCAGCGGTGTGCTGGCGGTGATGCTCGTGCTCAAGCTGGTCACCCTGGCCTGTGGCTCGCACCTCGCCTGGACGGGCGTGGTCAGCCCCAGCGGCCACACGGCCACCGCGGCCGTGGTGTATGGCGGCCTGTTCGCCCTGCTGGCACGGCACTCGCGCGCCGGCACCCTGGCCGCCGCCGCCGCCGGCGGGCTGTTCGCACTCGGCATCGGCCTCACCCGCCTCGCCTTGCACGTGCACACGCCGGCGGACGTGGCGGTCGGTGCCGTGGTGGGCGTGGCCGGCGCCGTGCTGATGCGACGTCTGGCCGGCGAGCGGCCGTCCGGTCCCGCCTCTCTCTGGCTGCTGGCGGCCACCTGTCTGGTTCTGCTGGTGTTCCATGGCGACAGGCTGGAGGCCGAGACGCGCCTGCACTGGCTGGCACTCGATCTGTGGCCGCTGACCGAATGCCGAAGGTGAAGCTCCGTGAAAGCGGGGTCTGGGGCCCGCGCCCCAGCGCGTTTTGGGGCAGAGCCTCAACCTTTCTTCTGCCCCTTACTCCGGCGGCGTAGTCCCACCCCACTTGCCTCGCACCGCATCGTAATGCCGCAGCGGATCGTACACCTCCCCCAACTGCAGATGCCCCGCATCCAGCGTGCCGTCGGCGGACGCCACTTCCAGCGTCGCCACCAGCACGTCGTGCTGCGCCGAGACCGCCGCCACCTCGCTGGCCAGCAGGTCCTGCTGCGTCACCAGCACGTCCAGCAGCGTGCGCACGCCGGCGCGCTGCTGCTGCGTGTAGCCGCGCACGGCGGCCCTGTTGCCGGCAATCGCGTCCTGCTCGCCCGCCAGGCGCTGGCGCGCGGCCGCCAATTGGTCCCACGCGCTACCGGCAAGCTGGCGCGCCTGCCGCCGGGCTTCCTCCAGCATGTCGCCCAGCCGATACGTCATCTCCTTGGCCGCGCGTATCCGCGAATACTCCCCGCCGCCCTGATATAGCGGCACGCTCACGTCCAGCGTCACCTGGGCCGCATTGTCACGCTGGTTGAGCTGCTGGATCTCGGTGTCGCGCAGGCGCGCGAACAGGCCGTTCAGGGAGAAATGCGGCAGCAGATTGGCGCGCTCCACGTCCACCCCGTGCCGGCTGGCATCGACCGAGGCGCGGGCGTACGCCACGTCCGGGTTGTTCGCCAGCGCCTGCTCCACTGCCCGGTCCCGGTCAGGCGGCAGGCTTACCAGCGGGCCGGCCAGCAGGTGCGCCAGCGTGGCCAGCTGGCCGGGCCGCTGCCCGATCTGGTGTTCGAAACTCGCCTCGGATTGCGCCAGCATGGATTGCGCGGCGGCCAGTTGTGCCTGGGCCGTACCCAGCCGGGCGCGCGCCTGGCCCAGATCGGCAGCCGCCAGCCCGCCGGCCGCCAGCTCCACGCCGCTCGCCTGCACGGTATCGCGCTGCACGCTCACCTGGTGGGCGTTCAGCGCCACCACTTCGCGGTCGCGCACCACGTCCAGGTAGGCCGCCGCGGCAGACAGCAGCACTTCCGCCTCGGTGCTGCGCAGGCTGGCGCGGCCGGCCACCACCTCGGAGTCGGCGCGCTGCGTTTGCGCACGTATCTGCCCGCTGGTGTAGACGTTCTGGCTCAGCTTCAGCTCGTAATCCTGCGTCAGCCGGCGCTCGGGGTCGTGCGTGGTGTCCATGTTGTCGTCGAACAAAGCGGGCCCGATGCTGCCGGTCACCGTCACACGCGGCCGCCAGCCGGACAGCGCCTGCGGCACCTGCTCGTCCGTCTGCGCAAGCTGCCGGCGGGCGGCCAGCAGGCGCGGGTTGGTCTGGTAGGCCAGCACCAGTGCGTCGGTGAAGCCCAGCGGCGCCGGGTCCGCGTGCGCCGCCCCCGGCCCTGCCGCGGCGGCGGCGCACGCCAGGATCGCCAGCTTCGTCCGCGTCATGTGTGATTGAACCCCTGTGCGCGCATGCCGTTTAACCGCGCGCCGCGATAGCCCAGCCCGGCCGTCCTCAGGAGTGACAATGACGCGACTGCCCGCCGCCAGGTGGCCGTAGCCATGGCCGACGCCAGCCGGCGCGGCTTCCGCATCTTCCTGGCCTTCGCCGCCGTGCTCGTATGCCTGGGTGCCGCGGTGATCTGGATCTCCGGCTGGGACGCGCCGCTGGCCGCCAGGCACGATCCGGAAACCGAGGACGCCTACGCGGACGGCCCCCTCACCCCGCTGGCGGCGCGGGAGGCGGGCTACCTGAAGCGCATGCTGGTGGACGACAACCAGCCGGTGCGCGCCGGCCAGGTGGTCGCCGAGATGGAGGACGACGACTACCGCGCCTCCGTGGCCCAGGCCGAAGCGCAGCTCGCCGCCGCCCAGGCCGCCTTGCACGAGGTGCAGGACCAGCGCGCCGTGCTGCTGCTTCAGGTGCGCGAGTCCCTGGCGCAGGCTTCCGGCACCGGCGCCCAACGCATACGTGCCTCTGAGGAGACCTCCCGCCAGGCGATGCTGCTGCCCACCGCTTTGGGCGAACGCCGGCAATACGACAACGCGTTGGCCGAGGACCGCCGTCTGGCGGCGGACACGCGCGTGCAATCCGCCCAGGCCGAGGAACGCCGCCGCCAGCTCGCCGTGCTGGACGCCCAGGAAGCCCGCGCCGCCGCGGACATCGAGGCGCGCCAGGCAATGCTGGACCTGGCCCGCTTGCGCCTGAGCTACACCCGGCTGCGCGCGCCGTTCGACGGCGTGGCCGGCGCCAGGCAGGTACGCGTGGGCACGCTGCTCGCCGCCGGCACGGAGGTAATCCCCGTCACCCAGCTTTCTGCCGTGTGGATTACCGCCAATTTCACCGAACGCCAGCTCACCGACATACGCCCGGGCCAGCCGGCGCTGGTGCGCCTGGACAGCTATCCGGACGTGGCGCTGCACGGCCATGTCGGCGGCATCTCGCCGCTCACGGGCCAGCAATTGGCCGCCGTGCCGGGCGACAACGCCACCGGCAATTACACCAAGGTGGTGCAGCGCGTGCCGGTGAAGATCATGCTGGACGACGAAGGCGGCCGCCTGCGCGGCCTCATACGCCCGGGCATGTCCGCCCTCGCCCGCGTGGAGACCACGGCCAGCCGCGCCGTGAGGCCGGCCCGATGAGCGGAGAGGAGCCCAAAGGCGGCGACCCTGAAGACGAGAAGAAGCAGGCGCAGGAAAAGGCGGAACAGGACCGCTCGAAGAAACGCGCCGTCATCATACGCGCCGTGCTGGCCACCGCGGCCCTTACCTTGATCGCCATCCTGCTGATCGACTGGAACGCCATCGTATTCGAAGGCGGGCCGGCCGGCACCATTGATGCCGAGCTGCGCGGCGACCCGGTGCAGATCGAGACGCGGGTGGCCGGCTACGTCACCCGGATCGGCACGGACGACGACCAGCCGGTCCGCCGCGGCCAGTTGCTCTACGAGATCGAGCAGGACGTCTACCAGGCGCAGCTGGCGCAAAACGAGGCGGCGCTGCACCAGACCCAGGCGCAACTGGCCGAACTGGACGGGAGGCTCGCCGCCCAGCAGGCCACCATCGCCAGCCAGGAAGCCAGCGTGCAGGCCTCCGACGCCGGCCGCTTCCAGGCTGCCGCCGAACTGGCCCGCCAGCGCGCGCTGCGTGGTACCGAGGGCGGGATCCTGCGCGACTACCAGCGCGCCCAGGCGGACGCCCGGCAGAACACCGAAATGGTGGCAGCCAGCCAGGACCAGCTACGCGCGGCCCAGGCCCAGCTCGGCATATTGCAGGCGCAGCGCGCGCAGGCGCAGGCGCAGCTCGCCGCTCAGTCGGCGCAGTTGAACCTGGCCCGCATCAACCTGGGCTACACCCGCATCACCGCGCCGGCGGACGGCTTTGTCGCCGCGCGCCTGGCCTTTCCCGGCACCTACGTCACGCCTGGCCGCCCGCTGATCACCTTCGTCCCGGCCGGCGACGTGTGGGCGGTGGCGAACTACCGCGAGGAGCAACTGATCGACCTCGCCGTGGGCCAGCGCGCGGACCTGCACGTCGACGCGTTCCCCCGTGTTACCCTGCACGGCCACGTGCAAAGCTTCGGCCCCACCTCGGAGGCCGAACAGAGCGCGCTGCCGCCGGAGCGCGCCACCGGCAACTTCACCAAGGTGGTGCAGCGCGTGCCAGTGAAGATCACGTTCGATCCTGGGCAGCCGATCGTGGCGCGGCTGCTGCCGGGGTTGTCGGTGGAGGCGCATATTTTTACGAGGTAAGGAAGCAAGCCCTTCTTTTTTGAAAGAAAGAAGCAAAGAACTTTTGCTTCCCCGCCTGCACCGGCCGCCGCGCAAGCGCCGCAAACACGCGCATCGGCAGAACCAGGCCGCACGCCGATGCCAGCGCAGGAGCAAAAGTTTTTTGCTTCTTTTTTTCAAAAAAGAAGGCCTTGCTTACTTCTCCCCCAACCGACGCACAGCCGTCGCCACATACCCCGCATCCATCTCGATACCCACCCCACGCGCCCCCTCCAGCATCGCCGCCACCAGCGTCGTCCCCGTGCCCGCGAACGGATCCAGCACCGCCGCCCCCGACCGCCCGTGCAGGCGTATGCACCAGCGCGGCAGGTCAACCGGAAACGTTCCGGGATGATTGTATTTCTCCGCCTTCGTCTGCACCGTCCGGTACGGAATGAACCACGTGTTGCCGCGGCAGCGCGCATCCTGGGCATGGCCGCGCCGCGCGATGTTGGATTTGTCCTTGAACGGTACGCCGATCGCCAGCCGGTCGAGCTGCACGTCGCCCTCCAGGGTCAGATGAAAGATGTGCTCGTGGTTGTGGTTTAGAAAGCGCCGGCCTGCGAGCGGCTTGTGGTGGCCCACGCTGTCCGCCCCGACGCTCACCGCCTTGATCCAGGTGATGTGGTTCTGCAGCACGAAGAGCGGCCGCAAGCGGACGATCAGCTCGAAGGGAAGCCAGGGCCTGCTGTTGGAGCCTGCGATGTTGAGGAAGAACGACGCATCGCGCCGCATCACCCGGCGCACGGCAGCGCAGACGGCGACGAGCCAGGCCAGGTAATCCGCTTCCGATTTCTTATCCTCATAGGCAGCGTAAGCCAGATTTAGATTGTACGGCGGCGACGTGACGACCACGTCGATGCTGGCCTCGTCCAGTTGCGGCAGTATGGCCAAGCAGTCGCCGTGGTATAGTTCCTGGCCCGCGACGAGGGTGCGCATCAGCCTGATGTGTCATGCATGCCGGCGCCGCGGCAAGCCAACTGACGGCGTCTCCCTGTGCTCCGGAATAGGGTCTGGGGCCAAGGCCCCAGCGGGGTTTGGGGCAGAGCCCCAACCTTGCTTACTTTTACTTGCGCGGCAGCAACACGTACTCCACCCCCGCCTCGTGCATGCGTCCCGCTTGCGCCTCGGCCGTCTCCCCGGCGCCCAGGAACACATCCACCCGCCCGGCGCCCACGATGTCCGAGCCCACATCCTGCGCCAGGACCAGCCGCCGCCAGGGCTGCCGCGTTACCGGGTCCGTAGTGTCTATGAACACAGGTGCGCCGAGCGGCACGCTGTGGCGGTCGACAGCCGCGCTGCGCCCGGGGGTGAGCGGGACGCCCAGCGCGCCGGGCGGCCCCAGCACCGAATCGCTGCCGTCCAGCACCCGGAAGAACACGTAATCCTCGTTGCGGTCCATCACCGCCTGCGCCTGCCCCGGATGCGCGCTCAGCCAGGCGCGTATGGATTGCATGCTGACCCCGTCCGGCGGCAGCGCATGCTGTTCGGTCAGCACGCGCCCGATCGGCGTGTAGGGCCGGCCGTTCTTGCCGTCATAGCCGAGCCTGACGACGGTGCCGTCCGCCAGGCGCACCCGCCCGGCCCCTTGTATCTGCAGGAAGAACAGGTCCACAGGGTCGGCCAGCCAGAACAGCGGGCGCGCCTCATCGCCCAGCCGGCCGGCGGCGATGTCGGCCCGGCTCCAATAGGCCACCAGGCGGCCCTGCTCCATGCGTCCCACCGCCAGCGGACCATGCGGATCGGCCGTGCCGGCGGCCTGCACCAGATCGGCCGGGCGGGCCAGCACCGGCGTCTGGTATACGCCGCCTTGGGTCAGGGCGCCGCGCACTTCCGGCTCGTAATAGCCGGTGAACAGGCCGGACGTGCCCACGCGGTATGGCTGGAACCACGTCTCGTAGAAGCGGCGAATGGCTGCCTCCTCGCCCGGCACCAGGCGGGACGAAGCGGTGCAGGCAGGCAGCCAGTAACCGGCCTGGCCGGCCGAGGCGGCGGCTGGCCCCTCGCCGCCCAAAGCGGTGTCCGCCGGCAAGGTGGCCAGCCTGCGGCATCCCGCGCGCAGGGCGGGCAGCGACTGTGCCAAACTGTCTTCCTGCCATCCCGGTATCTGGCCGAACCGGACCTGGACCATCCCGCCGGCTTGCTGCGGCTGCTTCACGCAACCGGCGGCAATCGCCGCCAGCCCCACCGCCCACCACCACGCCCGCATGGTCAGGCGCTGCGGGCCGCCGACAAGCGCCAGGTCAGGTCCGGCTGCCCCAGGTCGCGCACGAAGCTCCACAAGTCGTGTATCTCGGTCACCGCGTCGGTGCCGGATACCGGCTGGCCTGCCGAATCGGTAGTGATGTTCACCTGGTTGGAGACGAACCGCACCGACAGCGTGGCGTGGCTGCCGGACAGCATGGCGTCGGTGATCGTCACCTCGTCGATGGCGCGCAATTCGGTCCGTTGGGTGTGCCCGGCGGCCTCCCGCGCTGCGATCACACCCTCGAACGCGGCGAAGGTCTCATCTGTCAGAAGCGGGCGCAGCCGGTCCCGGTCGCCTGCGGCGAACGCGGCCACTATCAGGCGGAATGCGTGCTCGGCGCCTGCCAGGAATTGCGCGGGGTCGAAGCGGCGGTCGATCGCCTGCATCTCGGCCATCGTGCGCCCCACCGGTCCGGCCGCATCGGGCAGCGGCCGTGGCGCGGCGGCCGGGCCGGCCGAGCTGTCCCGCAGGGCAGCGGTCCGCGGCGCAGGTGCGGCGGCCGGCGCGGGCGCGCCGTCGAACCCGGTGCGGCGCCCCAGAATGCTGCGCAACCGCAGCACCAGGAACGCCGCGATCATCGCGAACAGTATCAGATCGATCGGAAAGCCGCCTGCCGCTTGCAACGCATCATCTCCATTCGTGGCGCTGCACATAGGGGCCGTGCCGGCAGTGGGCAACGCGTGCCCGGCGGCTTTCGCCCTGGCCTTTGGAAAGAAACGTAACATCGCGGCGGTGTCTGCCGGCCGGCGGACAGAAGGGATTTGCCCCCGTTGGCGATGCCCGCTAGCACCGCCCGCATGATCCTGATGCGCCACGGCCAAAGCGAGTTCAACCTCCATTTCTCCGCCACCAAGAGGGACCCCGGCATCACCGACCCCAGCCTGACGCCGCTCGGCCAGGCGCAGGCGGAAGCCGCGGCCCAGGCCCTGGCCGGGGAGGGCATCATCCGCATCGTAGCCTCTCCCTACACACGCGCGCTGCAGACCGCGGCCCCCACCGCCCGCGCGCTCGGCCTGCCCGTGCAGGTCCATGCCGGAGTGCGGGAGCGTTACCACTTCAAATGTGACATCGGCTCGTCGCCCGCCACCCTGGCCGCCGCCTGGCCGGACCACGTCTTCGACCACCTGGACGAGGTCTGGTGGCCGTCCTCAACCGAAAGCGAGGAGAGCGTGGAGGCGCGCGCGGCGGCGTTCCGGGCGGAGGTGGCGGCGGACCCGGAGTGGTCGCGCACGCTGGTGGTGAGCCACTGGGCGTTCCTGCTGACGCTGACGGGGCAGAGCCTGGAGAACGGGCAGTGGATACGGTTTGATATCGGCTAGGCAGGCAAGGCCTTCCTCCCCCACCGCCCCCGTGCTACCGCGCCCGCAACGCCCGAGGAGCCACCCAGATGTCCGAGACAACCCCAGACCCCACAGCAGCGCAGCAGGGCATCCCCCCGCTCGTCGTCAACGTCCAGTATATCAAGGACCTGTCCTTCGAAGTGCCGAACGCGCCGGAGATCTACGCCACCCTGCGCAGCCAGCCGGCCGTGCAGATCAATCTGGATGTCCAGGCGCGCGCGCTGCAGGAAGGCCAGAACGTCTATGAAGTGGTGCTGGCGGTGAAGGCCGAGGCGCGCGAGACACCTGCCGCGGGCACCGCGAACGGCAGCGCCGCGCCCGCCGAAGGCCGCCCAGTATTCATCGCCGAGTTGCAATATGCCGGCGTGTTTACGCTGAACGGGGTGCCGCCGGAAGCCGTGGAGCCGTTGCTGCTGATCGAATGCCCGCGCCTGCTGTTCCCGTTTGCACGCTCCGTTCTGTCGGACGTGACGCGCGAGGGCGGCTTTCCGCCCGTGCTGCTGCAGCCAATCGACTTCGTCGGGCTTTGGCAGAGCCGGCGCCAGCAGGCGGGTGCCGCGCCGCAGGTCTCGGCGCCGAACTGACGGCAAGGCTCTTGGGAAAGGGGAGCGAGAGGCCGTCGCCGTCTTGCGCCTGCGGCCGCCTGGTCCGGGATCAACCACCGCGCTGACGGCGTGCCGCGTTTTTGCTTTCCTCCTCAAGACATCCGCATTGCACCTAGCCGAAATCCATATCTTCCCGGTCAAGGCGCTGGCCGGCACCAGCCTTGCCGCTGCGGGTTGCGAACCTTGCGGCCTGCGCGGCGACCGGCGCTGGATGGTCATCGACGCCAGAAACCGGCTGCTGACCCAGCGCGTGCTGCCCCGTATGGCCGTTATTGCGGCGGAGGTGATCCCGGACGGCCTGCGCCTGTCCGCGCCCGGCCGCGCCACGATCGAGGTGGCCGCGCCAGGACGCGATGCCGTGGCCGAAGAGGTGGTCGTCTGGCGTGACACCGTGCTGGCAGCGCCGGCCGGCGCTGCCAGCAACGCCTGGATCAGCGCGGCGCTCGGCCAGGCCTGCCGCCTGGTGCACCTGCACGATCCTGCCGCCCGCGCCTGCAGCTCGGCCTGGGCGCTGCCGGGCGAGACAGTGAGCTTCGCCGACGCGTTTCCGGTGCTCCTCACCTCTGCCGGGTCGCTTGCCGATCTCAACACCCGGATGGCCGTGCCGGTGCCGATGAGCCGGTTCCGCGGCAACCTGATCATAGCCGGCGCACCCGCCTGGGCGGAGGATTGCTGGCGCCTGATACGCTTAGGCGGCGCCACCTTCCGCGTGGCCAAGCCGTGCGACCGCTGCATCGTCACCACGATCGACCAGGCCACCGGCGAGCGGCCGCAACGCATGGAGCCGCTGCGTACGCTGGGCCAGTTCCGCCAGGAGGAACGCGGCATCATGTTCGGTCAGAACCTTGTGCCGGTCGTGCTCGGGCAGGTCTCGGTTGGCGACGCGGTCGAGGTGTTGGAGAGCGGGGCGCCCAACGTGAACCCGCTCTAGCGGGCGAGGACGGAAAGCCGGCTTCCGGCAGGCTGTCCGCTGCCCCGGGCGCTCTGCCCGCTTCCTGCTTGCACCGGGAAGGGCTACCCTGCATACCCTGCCGAAACCGGAGCCCCGTCCGTCTTACCATGATGTATTTCAGCCGCGGCAAGACCCTAGCAATTCTGGGCGTCTGCCTGGCGGGCCTGCTGCTGTGCCTGCCCAACTTCCTGCCCGCGCCTGCCGCCGGCGTGCCCTGGCGCCGCGTGCACCTTGGCCTGGACCTGCGCGGCGGCAGCTACCTGCTGATGCAGGTGGACATGGAGGCGGTGCAGCGCGAACGGCTGGACGCGCTGGCGGACGGCGCGCGCGCCACCCTGCTGCACGAGCATGTCGGCTACCAGAACCTGGCCGCCGAGGCCGCCAACCAGCGCGTGTTCCTGCATCTGCGTGACCCCGCGCAGCACGACGCCGCCGTGCGCGCACTGCGCGCCATGCCGGCCAACATGCCGGGCGAGTTCGCCGTCACCGACCTCGCCGGCAGCAACCTCGCTATCACGCTGTCCCGCGAGGCCCTCGTGCGCACCGCGTCCGACGCGGTGGAACGCTCGATCGAGATCGTCCGCCGCCGCATCGACGAGACCGGCGTCGTCGACCCGCAGATCACCAAGCAGGGCGAAGACCGGATCGTGGTCCAGTTGCCTGGCGTGGAAGACCCAAACCGGGTGAAGGAACTGCTCGGCAAAACCGCCAAGATGACCTTCCACCTGCTCGATGAGACGGCGGTGCCCGGAGCCTCGCCAGGCCCCGGCGTGGAGCTTCTGCCGATGCAGAGCAACCCCGCCGAGAAGTTGCCGATACGCAAGCGGATCGAGGTGGACGGCGCCAACCTGACCAACGCCCAGCCCGGCTTCAGCCAGCAGGACGGCGCGTCCGTGGTGAACTTCACCTTCGATTCGGTGGGCGCCCGCCGCTTCGCCGAGACCTCGCGCAACAACGTGGGCAAGCGCTTTGCCATCGTGCTGGACAATCAGATCCTCTCGGCGCCGGTGATACGCGAGGCCATACTCGGCGGCACCGGCCAGATCAGCGGATCGTTCACGCCGGAATCCGCCAGGGACCTGGCCGTGCTGCTGCGTGCCGGCGCCCTGCCTGCCCCGCTCACCGTCATCGAGGAGCGCACCGTAGGCCCTGAGCTTGGGGCTGACAGCATACGCGCCGGCGCCTACTCGCTGATCGCGGGCTTCCTGCTCGTGGTGGGCTTCATGGGCACCTTCTACGGGCTGTTCGGCTGGTTCGCCAACGTGGCCCTGCTGGTCAATCTGGTCCTGCTGATCGCCGTGCTGTCGCTGTTCGAGGCGGTGCTCACCCTGCCGGGCATGGCCGGCCTGCTGCTGACGCTCGGCATGGCGGTGGACGCCAACATCCTCATCAACGAGCGCATACGCGAGGAGACCAAGAACGGTCGTACGCCGCTGAACGCGATGGAGACCGGCTTCAAGCGCGCCTTCTCCACCATCCTGGACAGCAACGTCACCGCGTTCCTGGCGCACGTCATGCTGTTCATCTTCGGCACCGGCCCGGTGAAGGGCTTCGCGCTGACCATCACCGTCGGCATCGCCACCACCCTGTTCACCGCCACCGTGCTGGCGCGGCTGATGATGGTGCGGTGGTATGGCGCCCGCCGCCCGCAACTGCTCCCCGTCTAGGGCCCGCGCGCATGTTCAACCGCCCCCTGTTCCGCTTCGTGCCGGACGACACGCGCTTCGCCTTCATGCGCGCGCGCTTCTACGGCCTGGCCGGCTCGTTCATCCTCTCCGCACTCTCGGTTGGCCTGTTCTTCTACCCCGGCCTCAAGCTCGGCCTGGATTTCCGCGGCGGCATCACGATCGAGGCCCGCACCCAGGGCCCGGCCGATTTCAACAAGCTGCGCGCCGCCTTCGCCGCCGCCCACGTGCCCACCGCCGGCCTGCAGCGTTTCGGTGCCGATGACGACGTGCTGATACGGCTGGACGCCCAGGCCACGCCCGCGGCTAACCAGGCCATGCAGCGCCAGGTGGAACAGGTGCTGGCCACCGCCCAGCCAGGCACACGCGTGCTGCGCAACGACGTGGTGGGCGCGTCCGTCAGCGCGGAACTCCTGAACAACGGCATACTGGCACTGGTGTTCAGCCTGGCGATGATCTTCGCCTATATCTGGTTCCGCTTCGAATGGCAGTTCGCCGTGGGCGCGGTGGTCACCCTGCTGCTGGACGTGACCAAGACGATCGGCTTCCTGGTGATCACCCGCATCGAGTTCGACAGCGTGATGGTGGCCGCCATCCTGACCATCATCGGCTACTCCACCAACGACAAGGTGGTGGTCTATGACCGCGTCCGCGAGAACCTGCGCAAATACAAGACGATGCCGCTGCGCCAGCTCATCGACCTGTCGATCAACGAGACGCTGAACCGCACGCTCGGCACCAGCAGCACCGTGTTCCTGGCCAGCGTGCCGCTGGCGCTGTTCGGCGGCGCCAGCCTGTCCGGCTTCGCGATGGCCATGCTGTTCGGCATCGCCATCGGCACCGTGAGCTCAATCATGATCGCCGCCCCCATCCTGCTCCTGCTGGGCGAAAACCGCCTGCGGCGGGAGGTGACCGCCGCGCCGGCGAAACCGGTGGCGGGTGCCAGCTTGAACCGAAGCTGACATCCGGCCACACACCGGATAGTGTTTAGCGGAGCACAGGCGGCGTCTCTGCTTTCGATACCATGCCGCAAAAAAGAAACCCCGTTCTTTTTACTTCACTGACCAATCTCTCCACAGGAGAAGCGTTAACATGGGGCATGAACGCCGACATCCAGCCTAGATACCTGTTCGTCGGATCGGATGCTGCCTGGCAGTCTGCCGCGGAGGAGGCGGCTGCCCGCCTGGGCGCCAGCCTGGACGTGCAGCCGGACGTCAAATCCGCACTCGCCTCCATGCTTACGCTCAACCAGACCTATCAGCACGTGCTGGCCGTAGCGCCGTTGCGCTCACGGGCAATGGATGCGCTGGCCGGCATGCTGGACGAGGTGACGATGCGGCCGACGCCGCTTCTGCTGCTCGGCTGCTCTAGCAGCGGAACGGCCATGCCGGCGGAATGCGTGTGCAAGCCGGACGTGGACGCGGTGGCGGCCGCGCTGACCAGCAAGGCGCCCCTGCCGGCTGGCCGCCCGCCCATGGATTCGGCCGAGCTTGCCTCCACCCTGCATGCCGGCGGGCTGCGCATGCGGTTCCAGCCCATCCTGCGCGCCAAGGACCTGGTGCCGATCGGGCTGGAAGCGCTGGCCAGGCTGCATCACGGCGAGCGCGGCATCCTGCACCCGAAGGATTTCATCCCGCTGACGGTCGCCTGCGGACGGGAGCGTGTGCTGACGGGCATCGCCGCCGCGCGCACCTTCCTGGAGATCGGCGCCCGGCTTCGGCAGACTGACCTGTTCGTCACCATCAACCTGCCGCTCTCCACCGTGATGAACGAGTTCGCGATCAGGCGCGGGGTGGAGCTTTGCGCGGTGGCCGAAGTCAGCCCGCAGCAGATCATGCTGGAGGTTCTGGAAAGCAGCACCGCGCCTGACATGGACAAATTGCGCGCCGCTCTGATCGCCTGGCGGACAGCCGGCTTCCGGATCGCCATAGACGATGCCGGCCCCGCTCTGCCGCATTGGCGCGCGCTGCTGGACCTGCCGTTCGACGCCCTGAAGCTGGATGGTGCGATGGTCAGCGACCCGTCCCAGCGCGACCTGCTGGAGGCGATCGTGTCCGAAGCGCGGGCGCGCGGGCGCTATCTGGTGGCCGAGGGCATAGAGGATCAGGCCTGCCTGGACCGGGTGCGCCGCCTTGGCGTGGACGCGGTGCAGGGCTTCCTGTTCTCGCGGCCGCTGCCTGCGATGGCTGTGCCTATCTGGCTGGACCATTGGCAAGCGACGAACGGCCCAGGCTAGGACCGAACTCCCTGCCCGCGGCTCAATCCAGCAGAGAAGCGTAAGTCAGCACACGCAACTCCCGCCGCACCGGATAGGTGCTGGACGGCGATAGCTGGGTGAAGAACACCACCGCCAGATCCTCGGCCGGATCGACCCAGAACGCCGTGCTGGCGGCACCGCCCCAGGCGCACTCGCCCGGCGTGCCCACAATCTGCGCGCGGGCGGGATCGAGCATCACCGAGAAGCCCAGGCCGAAGCCGATGCCGGTATAGGTGCTCTCGCTGAAGCGCGGCTGGCCCATCGCCGCCATGTCGCCGTCCAGGTGGTTGCTCATCATCAGCGCGACCGTCTTGCGCCCGAGCAGCCGCGTGCCGTCCAGCGCGCCGCGTCCGAGCAGGAAGCGGCAGAACCGCAGATAGTCCGGCGCGGTGCCGACCAGGCCGCCGCCGCCAGACGGCAGGCGGCTGGTGAGGAAAATGCTGGTAGCCGGATCGTCGGAAAGCACCGCGGCGCCATCCTCGCCGCGGCCGTAATTGGCGGCGAAGCGGGGGCGCTGCGCTTCGGTTACCCGGAAGCCCGTGTCGGTCATGCCGAGCGGCTGCAGCACGCGTTCGGTGAGAAAGCGGTCGAATGGCTGGCCGCTATGCAGTCCCACCAGGTGTCCCAACACGTCGGTGCCTATGCTGTAGTTCCATTGCGAGCCCGGCTGGGAGAGCAGCGGCAGCGTGGCCGCCTTCTCCACCACCTCGCCAAGCGACAGCGGCGAGGTCTGGAAATCCACCCCGGCCTCGCGATACATGGCGTCCACCGGCGTCGCCTGCATGAAGCCGTAGGTCAGGCCGGACGTGTGGGTCAGCAGGTCGCGATAGGTGATCTGCCGCTCGGCCGGCACCGGCTCGCGGCCCTCCCCGGCATAGACGCGCATGTCCGCGAAGCACGGCAGCACGCGGGCGATCGGGTCGTCGAGCTGGAAGCGCCCCTCCTCGTACAGCATCATCAGCGCCACGGAGGTCAGCGGCTTGGTCATCGAGTAGATGCGCACCACGGTGTCCGGCGCCATCGCCAGCCCGCGCTCGCGGTCCGCGTGGCCCGCGCAAAGGTGGTAGGCGGTCCGCCCGCGCCGGTGCACCAGGACGGACATGCCGGCCAGCCGGCCGGACTCTATCCAGCCGTCCATCCAGCCGGTGATACGGTCGAGCCGGCTCTGGTCGAAATCAGGCATAAGCGAAGGCCCCCTTGGGTCGGGGAAGCGCCGCCGCTCCTCCGCCCGTCAGCCGCCTCGCATACCCTGCCGTGCGCGGCTGCGGCAAATCCGCGGCCTGCCTATCTGGCGACAGGCAGGCTGACCCCGATCATGTCGCCTTCGGTCACCATCGACGCCAGCCGGGCCTGGTCCCACCCTTCGGTTCCCTCCGGCCGCATCGGCAACACCATCCAGCGATAATCCGCCGTGCTGTCCAGCACGCGTATCTTCGTGCCGGGCGGCAGAACCGTGTTCCATTCTGCCAGCACGCCGGCCGGATCGCGCACCGCGCGCGCGCGATAGGCGGCGGATTTATACCAGGTGGGCGGGTAGCCGAGCACGGCGCGCGGGTAGCAGCTGCACAGCGTGCACACGATCAGATGGTGCAGGCCAGGCGCGTTCTCCAGCACGCCCAACGGCGGCAGGCCGCGCATCGGGATGCCCGCGGCCTCGGCCGCGGCGGCGCCGTCCGCCAGCATCAGCGCGCGGTAGGCAGGGTCGGTCCAGGCGCGCGCCACCATGCGCGCACCCTGGGCGGGGCTGGCCGAATCCGTGCTGCGCAGGCGCGCCTCGATCTCGTCCGGCGTGACGATGCCGCGCCGGGCCAGCACCTGGGCCAGCCCGGCCAGCAGCAGCCCTGGCTCCGTACGCTCGAGGCTCACGCCCGGTCCAGCCAATGCTCGTACAACTCCACCACCAGCTCGTCCGCCGTGGTGTCCGGCCACAGGGCCTCGCGCCCGAACAGCACGTGATACAGCGCGCGCGGCGCCGCCGGCCGTGCGAAGGCCAGGTCCTCCGGGTTGGGAAAGCAGCCCAGGTGGCGCAGCACGGTGCCCGCGCGGCCGCGCAGGTAGTGCGGCGTGCGTATGTGCACCCGGCCGCCGGCTTCCGGCCAGCGGTCCTGCACCCGCACCCGTGTGCCCGGCGCTAGCATCCCAGCGCCGCCTCCAGGTCCGCCGCGCTTATCGTGCCGCGCGCCAGCAGGTGCGCGGTGATCGCCCGCAGCCAGCGCTCGTAATAGCCGAGCGCCAGGTAGTCCTCCTCCGGAATTGCCTCGATCGCGGCGCGCAGCTCGTCCACGCTCATGATGCCCTTGGCTCCCAACACGCCGCGTATCGCGTCCACCTTCCGGTCGAACCCGGTCAGCGCGTGGGAGCTCCTGTCGATCGGCTCGCACAGGAAGCGCGGCACGCCGCCGATGTCATGATGCGCGCGCGGGCCTGCTGGGTCGGGCATGAAGGCAGTCTAGCCCGGGCGGCGTCCGGGTGCCTATCCCCGGCACCCGGACGCGCCGGTCAGGCCGCCTGCTGGCCCAGATAGGCCTGCACGAAGCCCGGGATGTGGCTGCCCAGCCAGTCGCCCATCTCCTGCTCCTCGCGCATGGACTGTTCCAGCACGGAGACGTCGCCTGTGGCGCCGGCCGCCTGCGCCAGGGTGATCAGCACCTTGTAGGACCCAATCTCGTACGCCTTGAAGCCCACCGCCGCCAGCACGTCCTTCAGCACCTCGTCCGAGGCAAAGGCGTGCGCGAAGCCGGCCACGGTGGCCACTGTCCCAGTCACCATCTCCTTGGCCACCGAGGCCTTGCTGCCGTGCCTGGCAAGCAGGCTGTCCAGCCGCGCCGCCTGCTCCACGGAGCGCGCCTTTTCGCGCTCCATCTGCGCGTGCAGGTCCGGGTACGCTGTCATGCGGGGAAGCTGGTTCTGTATCGTCCCGATCGCCTGCGTTTCCACCGCGTGCTGGTTGCGCAGCCCGGTCAGGTAGATCTCGGTCGTCTTGCTGTTGCCGCTCATGTCGTTCTCCGTGTTCAGGCCGGCTCAACGCGGCGCCGCGGCTGGAGGACAGGCGGGATCAGCGCGATTATCGGCACTGGCCGATCAGAATAAATTGCCCTTGGCAAAGATCGCTTCGCGTCCAATAGGACCGGTGCGCCGTCACTGCCGGCCCAGGCAGCGCCGCCGCCCGGCGAACCCGCGGCCGCCGCCTACTCCACAGTCACCGACTTCGCCAGGTTGCGCGGCTGGTCCACGTCCGTCCCGCGCAGCACCGCTACGTGATACGCCAGCAACTGCACCGGAATACTGTACAGGATCGGCGCCGCGAACGGATGGATGTCCGGCAAGGTCAGCGTGTCCACCGCTATGTGGCGCAGCTTGGCCACCCCGGCCGCATCGCTCAGCAGGATGATCTGCCCGCCGCGCGCATGCGCCTCCTGCAAATTGCTCGCCGTCTTCTCGAACAGCGGCCCGCTGGGTGCTATGCCGATGATCGGCACGGAGCGGTCGATCAGCGCGATCGGCCCGTGCTTCATCTCGCCCGCGGCGTAGCCCTCGGCATGTATGTAGCTGATTTCCTTCAGCTTCAGCGCGCCTTCCATCGCTACCGGGTAGCAACTGCCGCGGCCCAGGTACAGCACGTCGCGCGCCTCGGCCACCAGTGCGGCGATGCGCTGCACCGGCGCGTCGCCCTCGGCCAGGATCTCCGCCGCGTGGCCGGGCACCTTCAGCAGCGCGTCGGTCAGCGCCGCCTCTTCCTCGGCGCCGATCGTGCCGCGCGCACGCGCCAGCGCGATCGCCAGGCAGGCCAGCACCGCTAGCTGCGCGGTGAACGCCTTGGTGCTGGCCACCCCGATCTCCGGACCCGCCACCGTGTCCAGCACCGCGTCGCTCTCGCGCGCCATCGTGCTCTCGGCCACATTGAGTATGGACAGGATGGACTGCCCGCCGGCCCGCATCGTGCGCAGCGCGGCCAGCGTGTCGGCCGTCTCGCCGGACTGGCTGATCAGCAGGCCGGCGCCGCCCGGCGTCATCGGCGGGTCGCGGTAGCGGAACTCGCTGGCCACGTCCGCGTCCACCGGCACGCGGGCCAGCGTCTCGATCCAGTTGCGCCCCACCAGGCCAGCGTAATAGGCCGAGCCGCAGGCGGTCATCGTCAGGCGCGGCACGGTGGCCGGATCGAAGCCCAACTCGGGCAGCACCACCGCGCGGGTGCCGGGATCGACCATGCGGTGCAGGCTGTCGCCGATCACCGCCGGGTGCTCGTGCAGCTCCTTCTCCATGAAGTGGCGGAACGCACCTTTGCCGATGGATGCGCCGGACAGCGCTGTCCGCTTGATCTCGCGCTGCACCTCCTGGCCGGCGCGGTCGTAGAAATCGGCACCGGTGCGGGTCACCACGGTCCAGTCGCCATCATGCAGATAGGCGATCTGGCTGGTCATCGGCGCCAGCGCCAGCGCGTCGGACCCCACGAACATCTCGCCGTCGCCGAAGCCCACCGCCAGCGGCGCGCCGTGCTGGGCAGCGATGATCAAGTTAGGCTGGCCGGCGAACAGCAGCGCCAGCGCGTAGGCGCCCTCCAGCCGCGCGAACGCCGCCTGCGCCGCCTCGCCTGGCGTCATGCCGCCGGCCAGCAGGTGGTCGACAAGCTGGGCTACCGTCTCGGTGTCCGTCTCGGTGCTGAACACCTGGCCGCGCGCCTCCAGCTCCTGGCGCAATTCGGCGTGGTTCTCGATGATCCCGTTATGCACGACGACCACCCTCTCCGTGCCGTGCGGGTGGGCGTTGCTTTCGGTGGGCGCGCCGTGCGTGGCCCAGCGGGTGTGGCCGATGCCGGTGGTGCCGCCCAGCGGGGTGGCGTCCAGAACGGCCGCCAGGTTGGCGAGCTTGCCCTGGGCGCGGCGGCGGACGATCCGGTCGTCCACCAGCGTGGCCACGCCGGCGCTGTCATAGCCGCGATATTCCAGTCGGCGCAGGCCTTCCAGCAGAAGCGGGGCGGCGTTCGCCCGCCCGATCACGCCCACGATGCCGCACATCAGTTCTGTTCCTTCTTGTGGGCCGCACGGAACTTCGCCGCGCGCCCCGGCAGCGTGGCCTGCCTGGCGCGGCCCAGCGCCATCGCGTCCGCCGGCACGTCCTCGGTGATCACGCTGCCGGCCGCCACGAACGAGCCGTCGGCCAGGCTGACCGGCGCCACCAAGACCGAATCCGACCCCACGAACACGCCCGCGCCTATGGTGGTGCGGTGCTTGGCATAACCGTCGTAATTGCAGGTGATGGTGCCGGCGCCGATGTTGGTGCCGGCCCCTACCAACGCATCGCCCAGATAGGCCAAATGGTTGGCCTTGGCGCCCTCGCCCAGCGTGGTGGCCTTCAGCTCGACGAAATTGCCCACATGGGCGCGCGGCCCCACCACCGTGCCGGGCCGCAGCCGCGCATACGGACCCACCACGGCGCCGGCCTGCACCCGGCAGCCCTCCAGGTGGCTGAACGCGCGTATCTCGGCCGGGCCGTCCACCTGCACGCCGGGGCCGAACACCACGTGCGGGCCCACCACCGTGTCCGGGCCCAGCACGGTGTCCGCACTCAGGAACACCGTCTCCGGCGCCTGCAGCGTGGCGCCGCCTTCCAGGGCCGCCGCGCGCAGGCGGCCCTGCACCACGGCTTCCGCGTCGGCCAGCTCGGCGCGCGAGTTGATGCCGCGCAGCTCCGCCTCGTCCGCTTCCACCGCCACCACGGCCGCGCCGTCACGCACCGCGAGGCGCACCAGGTCGGTCAGGTAGTACTCGCCCTTGGTGTTATCCGGCCGTATCTCGCGCAGCCAGGCGAGCAGGCGGTCCGCCGGGCCGCACAGCGCGCCGGCGTTACACAGCCCCACCGCGCGCTCCTCTGTGCTGGCATCCGCCCATTCGACGATGCGGGTGACGCGCCCGGACTCGTCCTCGATCAGGCGGCCGTAGCGGGCCGGGTCGGCGGGACGCATGGCCATCAGCGCCAGCCCGGCGCCGCTGGCCTGGCGCTGCGCTATCAGCCTGCCCAGCGTCTCCGCCCGTATCAGCGGGTTGTCGGCGAACAGGATCGCCACCTCGTCCGTGCCGAATTGGGCGGCGGCGCACAGGGCGGCATGCGCGGTGCCCAGCCTGTCGTGCTGGATCTCCACCGGATGCGGCGCCGCCATCGCGGCCAGTTGCTCCATGCCGGGCCCCGCCACCACCACGATGCGGCTGAACACCGCCTCGGCCGCGTCCAGCAGGTGGCGCAGCATCGGCCGGCCGGCGATGGCGTGCGCGGCTTTCGGCAGCGCCGATTTCATGCGCGTGCCCAGGCCGGCCGCCAGGATGACGGCGCAGGTGTCTGGCGTGCTGGGTGGAGCGGACATGCGCCCGGTTCTACCGGCGGTGGCGGCTGCCGCAAAGCGTCAACACGCGCACATTTGATATCGCTTCGTTTCGTGGCAGGTAACGCACGCATCCGCGTGTTGGGGAGGTCTGCAGTGGCCGTATACGTTGTGACTGGCGGCGCCGGGTTCATCGGCTCGCACCTGACAGACGCGCTGCTGGCGCAAGGCCACCGTGTGCGGGTGCTCGACGATCTCTCCACCGGGCACCGGCACAATGTGGGCGCCGGCGCCGAACTGATCGAGGCGGATATTTGCGACGCAGGCGCCCTGCACCGCGCGCTGGCGGGTGCCGCGGGCTGCTACCACCTGGCCGCCATCGCCTCTGTGGCACGTGGCAACGAGGACTGGGCCGGCACGCACCGGGTGAACCTGACCGGCACAATCACCGTGCTGGATGCCTGCCGCGCCGCCCGCCTGCCGGTTGTCTACGCGTCCTCCGCCGCGGTGTACGGCAACATAGGTGACGCGGTGGCCCATGAGGGCCTGACCTGCGCGCCGCAGACCGCCTACGGAGCCGACAAATACGGCTCCGAACTGCACGCCGCCGTGGGCTGGGGCGTGCACGGCGTGCCCAGCTTCGGCCTGCGCTTCTTCAACGTATACGGCCCGCGACAGGACCCGAACTCGCCCTATAGCGGCGTGATCTCCATCTTCGCCGACCGCATCGCGCGGGGCGCCGGCATCACCGTGCACGGCGATGGCGGCCAGACGCGCGACTTCGTCTTCGTGGCCGACGTGGTGGCCCACGTGATGGCGGCGATGGGCTATCTGGCGCGCACGCCAGGCGCGTTCGTCAGCAACGTGTGCACCGGGCGGGAGACGAGCGTGCTGGATCTGGCCCGCGTGTTGGGCGAGGTGTGCGGGGCGGACGCCGCTGTGTCGCACGGACCGGCGCGGGCCGGCGACATCCGCCGCTCCGTCGGCGCGGCTTCGTGCGCGCGAGAGATGCTGGGGGTTTCGGCTGATGTGGGGTTGCTGGAGGGGTTGGGGGTTACGGTTGGGGCAGACAAGTAAAGGCAAGCAAGCAGTCCTTTTTTGAAAAAAGGACCAAAAAACTTTTGCTTTCCCCGCATTTGTAACGTCCGGGTGGTCCTGGGCGATCCATTGCGTGGGGACAGTGCAATTGCGAGACTTGGTGAGGGATACGTCGGTCCGTTTACGGCAAAGCAGTCTGGGAAACCTCGACGTGTTCGGCGGTGTGAGTTCAACCGTAACAACCTCCGCGGCACGGCCGGGCAGAACTGGTGCGGAACAAACGACCTAGATTGCCTCGGCGCGGCGTGCGATTGTCTGCAAGCGACGCTGGAGAGCCGATGCCTTACGTAGCGAGCAACCCGAAGGCCTATCTCGGCACGAGCGTAGGCTCCGGCCAGTGCGTGCCCTTGGTCGAAGCGGCGACCGGCGCGCCCAGGTACGCGACGTGGTCCAAGGGTGCTCAGGTGAAGGGCGTCACGGACCTCGCCATCGGCACCGCCATCGCGACTTTTGATGGAGACGGCCGATACGGCAACCACACCGACGGTTCATCCCACGCGGCAATCTACATGGGCCAGACCGCGGACGGCATCGAAGTGATCGACCAGTGGGTGCATACCGCAGGAGGAAAGCGCCACGTGCAGATGGCCCACCGTAGGCTGATCAGGTTCAGAGGCGGCATGGGGCAAAAGAGCGACGACGGGGATGCTTTCTATGTCGTTCAGTAAGTTCCTGGCCGCAGCAATTGTTCTGGCCTGCGGAAGCGCTCGGGCGGGCACGACGTCGTGCCCGGCCTACATCTCCGAAGCAGGTGCCACGCATCCGCTGTCGGACGCCTCCGTTTTTGACGGCCCGCCATCGCAGCAGGCCGATCTCGAGCCGACTGATAGCGGATGGGATTTGAAATCTCTAAGGGACAGTCCGAGACCCATTTACCTGGTATGCAAGTATCGCGGCACGACGGTCAGCCGTGCGCTGGAAGTTCCGAAGGGGACGGCTGGATGCACGGCCATCGAGCACGCCGGTGCGACGAAGATTACCTGCAAATAGCTGCTCTTATGGTTCGGGATTGGGCGAGCTTCAATAATCCAGCCAGGGCAGCCGCACGCTCTTCGTAAGTTCCGCGTCTGGCACTTGGGTGCTGAGCTTTTTCACAATCGATATCATGGCTTCTGCACGCCTGGGCTGCGGCAGATCCCAAGGCGATAACCCGTCGCCCTTCGAGCTCGTGCCGCGTCACCTCCTTGAAGCTTTCGTCCAGCGCGCGTTGTGGGATGGCTTCTGACCGGGATCGTGCGAGCAGGTGGAATACTTGCGTCACGTAGATATCGGCGCGCGTGATTGCGGCAATCTTGAGCGCCCTCTCCAGGACGACGTTGAACTTCATGCCCGGAAGGTAGCCGCCAGGCTCTACCTCCTTTCGCCTCTGCAGGAAGGTCTCCGCATCGCACCAGTTATATGCCAGAAGAACCGGGCCGTCGGGCGATCTGGAAGATATCTGGTACGGAGACACCCAGTCCCCATCGAAACCGACATCGGCGAACGACAAATAGCCGCCGATCTTCAGTTCGCGCCTTTTCCGCACGATGTCTTGATAGCTTTGCATGCGGCGACCCGAGCAGTTTTCACACACACAATCGAAATGAATGGCTCGATGTCAATACAGAAGCCGCGCGTTTTCGTGCAGGGCTGTTTTAAGCAATACACATCACCGCCCCAGCATATCCGCCTCGATCCGCTCGATCTCCGCATCCGAGAACCCAAAGTGATGCGCGATCTCGTGCACCAGCACGCTCCCCACCAACCGCGACAAATCCTCCCCCGTCTCGATCCACTCGATCAGGATCGGATCGCGGTACAGCATGATCGTATCAGGCAATCGCACGGGATCGGACACGCTGCGCTCGGTCATCGGGATGCCGCGATACAGCCCGGTCAGCTCCCACGCGTTCTCTATTCCCAGGTCGGCCAGGGTCGCCTCGTCCGCCATGTCCTCCACCATGATGGCCAGTTCTTCCAGTTGGCGGGCCAGGTTCTGCGGCAGTGCGGCCAGGGCAGCCTCGGCCAGGGCCAGGATGTCCTCCTCGCTGGGCGGGGTGGTATAGGCGGGCATCGGTGCACCTTCGTGACACGGGGAGACGCAATATGGTGGCAAGGCTGGACGAGGCGCAACGCGCGGCACTGGCGAACGCACGGCCCCACTGGGCGATGGTGGACGGGCGCGATGCCATGACCCGGCAGCTCCGCTTCGCCGATTTCAGTGCCGCCTGGGGGTTCATGTGCCGCGTGGCGTTGCTGGCCGAACGCATGGACCACCACCCGGAGTGGGAGAACGTCTACAACCGCGTCACCATCACACTGACCACCCACGATGCCGGCGGCCTGTCGGAGCGCGACGTCCGCATGGCGGAAGCGATCGACCGCGTGCTGGGCACGGCCGGCTAGCGCACGCCACGCAGGGGTGTATAGCGGCGCGGCGTAACCAGGAGCGCCCGATGTCCATCTCGATGTATCAGATCTCGATCCCCGTTTTCATACGCGGATTGCGCGCGCTGGGCGGCTACCTGGACAAAGGCAGGGCCGATGCGGAGGCGCGCAAGTTTACGCCCGACGTGCTCCTGCAGGCGCGCCTGGCACCGGACATGCACCCGCTGGTGCGACAGGTGCAGATAGCAACCGACATGGTGAAGAACGGCGCGGCGCGGCTGGCCGGCATGGAGCCACCCTCCTACCCCGACACGGAAAGCAGCTTCGAGGAGTTGCAGGCGCGCATCGCCAAGACGATCGCGTTCCTGGAGGGCATCACCGAGGCACAACTGGACGGCAGCGAGACGAGGCAGATCACGCTGAAATTCCCCGGCCAGGAGATGAGTTTCAGCGGTGCAGATTACCTGACCGGGTTCGTGCTGCCGAACCTGTATTTCCACATGACCACCACCTACAGCATCTTGCGGCATAATGGCGTGCAGATCGGCAAGCGGAATTTCATGGGAATGGTGTAAGCAAGCGGGACCGCTTTTTTGGGAAGAAGCAGAGAGCCTTTGTCTGCGCTGTCGCGGATCGCCGAAGCGTCCGCGTCACCAACGCTCATTCGGCAGAGACAATTCTCCGGCTCTTTTCTTCAAAAAAGAATTGCTTGGGTCCTTCCGTGACGTAACGGAGCCAAGCCCCACTCCGAAACCAGCGGCAACACCGGAGTGGCCGATGAAAACATCACCGCCGATCCTGCTGGCCTTACTCGCCCTCACCACGCCCGCCTGTGCCGCGGATGCAGGACATCCCGTGGTGGTGGAGTTATTTCAAAGCCAGGGCTGCTCCTCCTGCCCGCCCGCCAACGCGCGCGTGCTGGCCATCGCCGGCCGGCCCGATGTGCTGGCGCTGAGCTGGGAGGTGACCTACTGGGACTATCTCGGCTGGCGGGACACCTTCGGCAACGCGGCCTTCACGCAGCGGCAATACGCCTACGCCCGCGCGCTGGGCCATGACGGCGTATTCACGCCACAGGTGGTCGTCAACGGCCGCGTCGATGGCGTGGGCAGTCAGGACGGCGAACTGGCCGGCCTGATAACCCGGGGCGACCGCGGCAATGCAGGCCCGGCGGTGCGCGTGACGGACGCGTCAGCACAGATCGGCGCCGGCGCCGGACAGGCGGACGTGCTGCTGGTGCGCTATGATCCGGCGCTGGTGCAGGTTCCCATCCGCCGCGGCGAAAACGCCGGCGAGACGCTGCCGCACCGCAACGTGGTCTTCCAACTGGTCAGTCTGGGGGAATGGCACGGCCAGGCTGTAAGCCTCGCACTGCCCCGCCCCCCGAAAGCCGGGCTGAAGAGCGCCATTCTTTTGCAACAGGCGGGCGCCGGGCCGATCCTGGCGGCCGCTCACGACTAGGCAGGCGAGGCGCCCTCGCCGAACCCGCATTTCGCTTCTGCCGGTTCGGACAGGTGTCGCTTCAGGGGGCGGCCGGAAGTTCGTATTCGAACTCGTAGTGGTGCCGGCCTTCGGGCTGGGTGATCCTCATCTCGCCGCGTAGACCCTTCAGGCCGTCCTCGCCCGAATCCGGCACAACAGTGATCGCCGCCAACACCGATCCGCCGGTCATCGTGCCGCTATGCTGCAAAACGAAGGACCCGTGGCGGCCGGCGAGGCTCCCGGTTACGCGCTCCATCGCCACGTAGCCGGCGGAGCCCGCAACTGGCGTGCGCACCGCCAGCATCTGTCCCTTACTCGTGCCCTGCAGATCGCCCTGGAACACCTTGTCTATCGACATGCTGCCGATCGGCGCGTCCGTGCCGGCAAGCTGCTGCATCGTGATCTCGAACGTGCCATGCGCCACGTGTTTTGCCATTATGCCCGCCGCCAAGCTGCCGCACTGCGTCCACAACGCCGCCACCGCCGCACCCAGCAGGACGGCGCTTCGCCTCACTCCACGCCGCCCAGGCACAGATACTTGATCTCCAGGTAATCCTCGATGCCGTATTTCGAACCTTCCCGGCCCAGCCCGGACGTTTTCACGCCACCGAACGGCGCCACCTCGGTCGAGATGATGCCCTCGTTGATCCCGATGATACCCGCCTCGATCGCCTCCGCCACACGGAACACGCGGCCCACATCGCGCGTGTAGAAATACGCGGCCAGGCCGAACTCCGTGTCGTTGGCCATTTCCACCGCCTCGTCCTCGGTGGAAAACCGGAACAGCGGCGCCACCGGGCCGAACGTCTCGTCGCGGAAGATATCGGCCTCGCGCGGCACGTCGGCCAAAATCGTGGGCTCGTAGAAATTGCCGCCCAGCGCGTGGCGGCGGCCGCCCGTCACCACGCGCGCGCCGCGTTGCAGCGCGTCCGCCACGTGATCCTCCACCTTCTGCAGCGCGTCGCCATTTATCAGCGGCCCCTGCGTCACCCCGTCATCCATGCCGTTGCCGACGCGCAGGTTGCGCACCGCCACGGTCAGCTTCTCCACGAACGCGTCGTAGACGCCGTCCTGCACCAGCAGCCGATTCGCACACACGCAGGTCTGCCCGGTATTGCGATACTTGCTGGCGATCGCGCCGCGCACCGCCTCGTCCAGGTCCGCATCGTCGAACACGATGAACGGCGCGTTGCCGCCCAGCTCCATGCTGGTCTTCTTGATCGTCGGTGCGCATTGCGCCAGCAGCTTGGCCCCTACCGCGGTGCTGCCGGTGAAGGTCAGCTTGCGCACCTGCGGGTTGGCCGTCATCTCGGCGCCGATACCCGTCGCCGGCCCAGTGATGATGTTGCAAATGCCCGCCGGCAGCCCCGCCCGCTCGGCCAGCACCCCCAGCGCCAGCGCCGAGAACGGCGTCTGCGTGGCCGGCCGTATCACCCCCGCACAGCCAGCCGCCCAGCCCGGCCCGGCCTTGCGGGTGATCATGGCGGCGGGGAAGTTCCACGGCGTGATCGCCGCGAACACCCCGATCGGCTCCTTCTGCACGATGATGCGCCGCCCCGGCAAATGCGGCGGGACGGTGTCGCCGTACACCCGCTTGGCCTCCTCGGCGAAGAACTCGATGAAGCTCGCGGCATAGGCCACCTCGCTGCGGCTCTCGGCCAGCGGCTTGCCCTGCTCGGCGGTCATGATCACCGCCAAATCCTCCTGGTTGGCCATCATCAGGTCGAATAGCCGGCGCAGGGGGCGCTGGCGCTCCTTCGCCGTCAGCTTGCGCCAGGCTTTCTGCGCCCGGTAGGCGGCGGCGATAGCGCGCGCCGTTTCCGCCTGGCCCATGCTGGGCACCTCGCCCACCAGGGCGCCGGTGGCCGGGTTGCGCACGCCGATCACCTGGCCGCTATCGGCCTGCACCCAGGCGCCGTCGATCAGGTTCGCCTGGCGCAGCAGGTCGGGGTCGGCGAGCTTCAGGGGGGCGGCGGGGTTAAGCATGGCGGGCGTGCTCCGAGCAAGGAAGAAAGCAAGGCCTTCTTTTTTGAAGGAAAGAAGCAAAAAACTTTGACTCCGCTGGCGCGAACCTCACCGGGAACTTCCGCGACAGCGGAGCAGAAGTTTTCCTTCCTTTTGGCAACGCGCCACCCCGCCTTCAAGCCACCCCGAACACCGTCTATACGAACCCGCGTGATCCCTTCCCAACGGTCCATGAACCGCATCCTGGTCAACGTAGCGCTCGACGGTGCGCTGGCCGCTGCCGCCGCACCGCTCGCCCGCTGGATCGCGGACCCGCAAGGCGGCCTGCTGCACCCGCTGTGGTTCCTGGCCGGCGGCGGCATCACCCTGCTGCTCGGCGGCCTGCCGTTCCGCCTGTCCCAGCAATACTGGCGCTTCTCCGGCCTGGCGGACCTGATCGGCGTCATGGGCGGCAGCATCGCCAGCTCCGCGCTGTTCGCGCTGCTGCTGGTGGCCACCGGCTTCCCCCTGCCCACCCTCACCTTTCCCATCGTGCACGCGCTCACGCTGATGGTGCTGCTCGGCGTGCCGCGCCTGGGCTATCGCCTCTACCGCGGCCGGCCCAGGCGCGCCACGGATGACGCCGCCCTGCAGCGCGTGCTGCTGGTGGGCGCCGGAGACGCGGCCGATGCCTTCATACGCGCCGCCGCCGCAGACCCCTCCAGCGCGCTGCGCGTGGTGGGCCTGCTGGCGCTGGCGGACAGGCAGGCCGGCCGACGCATGCACAACCTGCCCATACTGGGCACCGCCGCCCAGGCGCCGGACATACTCGGCCGCCTCACCCCGCCGCCCTCCCTGCTGGTGATCACCGAGCCGGAGTTCCTGGGTGCCCCGCTCGCCAACCTGATCGCCGCGGCGGAGGCGGCCGGCATACAGGTCCGCCGCGCGCCGCGCCCCACCGCGCTGACCGCGGCCGAACGCATCGAACTGCGGCCCGTCTCCATCGAGGACCTGCTCAACCGCCCGCAGGTCCGGCTCGACCTGCCGGGCATGGCACGCCTGGTCGCCGGCCGGCGCGTGCTGGTCACCGGCGCCGGCGGCAGCATAGGCAGCGAACTGGCCCGCCAGCTCGCCGGCCTGAAACCCGCTTTGCTGGTGCTGCTGGACCAGAGCGAATACGCGCTGTGGCAGATCGACGTGGAACTGGGCGAGCTCCACCCCGGCGTGGCCCGCCGACCGGTGATCGCGGACATACGGGACCGCACGCGCCTGCAAGACGTGTTCGCGGACGCCGCACCCGCCTTGGTGTTCCACGCCGCCGCCCTGAAGCACGTGCCAATGGTGGAAGCCAACCCGCTGGAAGGCCTGCTCACCAACGCCTACGGCACGCGCTTGGTGGCGGACGCGGCGGCGGCCTGCAATGCGGCGGCCATGGTGCTGATCAGCACGGACAAGGCGGTGAACCCCACCAGCCTGATGGGCGCCAGCAAACGGGTGGCCGAGATGTACTGCCAGGCGATGGACATCGCGGCGCGCCAGGCCGGCGCCGGCCTGCGCTGCGTCACCGTGCGCTTTGGCAACGTGCTGGGCAGCACCGGCAGCGTGGTGCCGCTGTTCCGCCGCCAGCTCGAACGCGGCGGCCCGCTCACCGTCACCCACCCGGACATGCAGCGCTACTTCATGACGGTGCGCGAGGCGGTCAGCCTGGTGCTGCAGGCCTGCGTGGCCGGCATGGCGGACGAGGCCGCGCCGGAAGGCGGCATCTTCGTGCTCGACATGGGCGCCCCCGTGCGCATCCTGGACCTGGCGCGCCAGATGATACGCCTGGCCGGGCTGCGGCCGGAACAGGACGTGGCGATCACCTACACCGGCCTGCGCCCCGGCGAAAAATTGTTCGAGGAGCTGTTCCACGGCCGCGAGCCCCCCGTGCCCACCGGCCACCCGGGCCTGCTGATGGCCGCCCCCCGCACGTCGGACGCCCATGCGGTAGGCGCGGCGATAGACGCCATGGGCGGGTTCTGCCACGCCGGGCAGACACAGGCGGCGCTGGCGGTGGTGGCCCGGCTAGTGCCTGAGCTGACGCGCGAGTCGGAGGTGGCGGCTTGAGGGTGGGGCAAGGCAGGGCAAGCAGGGCCTTCTTTTTTGGAAGAAAGAAGCAAAAAACTTTTGTCCGGCTGTCGCGGACTCTCGCCCAGGCACCCGGTAAATAAGAGGGAGACCTGTCCGTCCTCAAGCACCCCGCCTCCGATGAACCCCCGCGACAGCGGACCGAAAGCTTTTGCTTCTTTCCTAAAAAAAGAAGCCCTTCCTTCCCCTCCCGGACACATCCTCCACCATGCCAGACCAAGTAGCCTTCCTCGACCTGAAAGCGCAGCAGCGCCGCATCGAACCCGCCCTGCGCGCCCGCCTGGAAGCCGTGCTGGCCCACTGCCAGTTCGTGCTGGGCCCCGAGGTCACCGAGCTGGAGCAACGCCTGGCCGCCTACGCCGGCGCCGCGCACTGCGTGAGCGTCAGCTCCGGCACGGACGCGCTGCAGATCGCCATGATGGCCGAGGGGATCGGCCGTGGGCACGCCGTCTTCCTGCCCGCCTTCACCTACACCGCTACCGCGGAGGTGCCGCTGGTCCTGGGTGCCACTCCGGTCTTCGTGGACGTGGACCCGCGCACCTTCCAGATAGACGTGGCCGATCTGCGGCGGCGTATCGCCTCGGTAAAGGCCGAAGGCGTGCTGCGGCCGCGTGCCACGATAGGCGTGGACCTGTTCGGCCAGCCCGCCCCCTGGCCGGAGCTGCGCGAAGTGGCCGAAGAGCACGGCCTGTATTTGCTGGACGACTGCGCGCAGAGCTTCGGCGCCAGCCTGGCCGGCCGCAAACTGGGCTGCGAGGCGGACGCTACCGCCATCAGCTTCTTCCCCAGCAAACCGCTGGGCGGCTACGGCGATGGCGGGGCGCTGCTCACGGACTCGGCTGAGCGTGCCGCGCTGTTCCGCAGCCTGCGCACCCATGGCGAGGGCACCACGCGCTACGAGGTGCTGCGCACCGGCATGAACGGCCGGCTGGACACGCTGCAGGCTGCCGTGCTGCTGGCCAAGCTGGACGTGTTCGAGGCGGAGCTGGCCGCGCGCGAGCGCATCGCCCGCATCTACGATGCGGCGCTCGGGGTCCGCGTGATCATCCCCGCGAGGGTGCCGGACAGCGAGAGCGCCTGGGCGATCTACGCGATACTGCTGGCCGATCCGGCGGCGCGCGACGCGGTGCAGGCCGCGGTACGGGCGGACGGCATACCGACCGCCGTCTACTACCCCCGGCCGCTGCATCATCAACCGGCCTACGCGCCGCATCATCGCGGCAACTCCCTGCCCGTCTCCGAGGACCTGGCCACCCGCATCCTTGCCCTGCCGATCCACCCCGACCTGACCGAAGCGCAGGCCCACCGCGTGGCCGAGGCGGTTCTGCGGGCAACCTGACAGGGTGCTGGCCTGTTCTGGCTCACACAACGAAGAGGGAGGCACGAGGATGTCCGAAATCACCAAGGGCGAGCACAAGCCGAAATCACCCACCGACGACCTGACCCATGCCGACACCGGCACCAAGAACGGCGTGCCCGCGGGTGCCACCGGGGAGGAGAGCCACGGCGGCTATGGCGGCACCGACCGCCTGGCCAGCGAGACCGCGGTGCATCCCGAAGGCGGCAAGGACCAGGGCAAGGATATCTGACCTCACGGCCGTGGTGGCGGAGCCGGCTCAGGCCCAGGGCTCTGCCACCGTATGGCCGCCAGCGGAAGTTCTACGAAAACGGATACTAAACCGTCATGCGCAGGCGCCTGCGTATGACGGTTTTCGGCGATGCGTCGGCTACCGTGGCCGTCTCGGATGGGGCACTACACCCTTCCTTTCCGCCGCGGAATGTCCTTTCCTGCCGGAGTGAAGCACCGCTGGAACGATAGATGCCGAGAGACCTGATCCTGCACATAGGCACATCCAAGACGGGATCCACGTCGATCCAGTATTTGCTGGACCTCAATCGTTCTGCGCTCCTTGCACAAGGGTTCAGCTATCCTGGCAAAATTGCCGGCAACTCGCACGTGCTGCTTGCGACGACATTCACGTCCTTTCCGGCGATGTTGAGCGACACGGAACACAAGACATGGCAGGGCCGCAAACCGGAAGTGGCCATCGAGGGTCACCTGGCAGAGCTGGAAGCCGAAGTGGCCGGACTGCCGGACAGCGTGTCCCGCATCATCCTGTCCGCGGAACAGTTCAGCATAAACCTGCGAACGGAGGCCGATGTCCGGCGCCTTCGCGATTTTACCACGAAGCTCGCCGACAGGTGCACCGTCGTCGTCTATCTTCGCCGCCAGGACGAGCATTTCGCCAGCCTCTACTCGCAGTTTTTACGCTGGGGCAAGATCGACGAGCCGGACATGCGAAAGCTCGACCCGCTTCATCAGGACTATGACTATGCCGCCTTGCTGGCACGTTGGGCGAACGTGTTCGGCAAACAGAACGTAATACCCCGGATATTCGAGCGCCCGGCGGGACAGCGCTTCGATGTCGTGGCCGATTTCGCCGGGGTGTGCGGGTTCGATCTGTCGCCGCTGCGGCTGCACACGGACGTCAACAAGAACCAGTCGATGAACCAGGCGGGACAGGAAGCCTTGCGTCGGCTTGGGGCGCGCCTGTCCAGCGATACGCCGGGTCAGGGGCCCGGCGGGGTTTTCTGGCAGCGTATTACCGACGCGGTCACGGCTGCCTCGCCAGGAAAGGGTTGGCTCCCCACACAGGCGCAAGCGCGTGCTTTCATGGACGGCTACGCAGTCTCGAACGAAGCCGTCCGCGCCGCCTATTTTCCGGACAGGGCGAGTCTGTTCCAGATGGAATTCGACAGCCTGCCGGAGCACGAGACCGTCGTCTCTCCGGACGATGTGCAGACAGTGATGATCGAAGCCTTCCTTGCCTCCCTTGAGCAAGGCGCAACACGCGAGTTGCGGCTACATCTGCAACGGGCCGATATGGCGAAGGCGGCCGGCGATCTGTCGCTGCAGCGCAGCGCGCTTTTCCAGGTTGTGCGCCTGGACAACAAGCATCTCGGCGCGCGGTTGCGCCTGGCGAAGTGCTTCGCCGACCAGGGCGACCTGGAAAGTGCCAGCCAGCAACTCGACGCCGCAGCGGAGCTTTCGCCGGACAGCCCACAGGTCGTGGCACTTCGCCGCCGGTTCGCCACGCTGAAGCGAAAGGCGCGTGCGTGAAAGAAATAGTCGCCGTCCCTGTTGCGTGTGACTGGTTCAGCAAGGTCGGGAGTGTCGTATGCAAAGGACGCTCGGTGTGACGCACCTGCACCCGCTCGTTCCCAAGCGCCCGCTTCCTGCCTGATCTCACCTACTCTTAATTGCCGCAATCAACCGCCCCAGCGCGTCGCCAAGCTCCCCGTCCACCCCTTCCACGCGCTCCGCCGCCACCACCCGCCGCGGCGCCGTCACGCGCGGGCCGCCCACCAGGTCCTGCACGAAGCGCAGGCGCTCCACCACGCGCCGCCCGGCATGGGTGTTGATACGCTCAATCAGCGTGGCCGAAAGATGGGTCAGCTCCATCGCAACCGGCCCGGAGCAGGCGATCGTCAGTTGCGTGCCCACCAGCCGGCGCGGCTCCGTCTCCAGCGCCAGGCGCGGCCCCACGATCGACGCCCACTCGCTCATCAGCAGCGCGCCGGCCGGCGACTTCTTCCTGTAGGCCGCGCGCGTCAGCCCCGGCACCAGCTCGGCCAGCCCGCGTGCCACGTAGGCGCGGCGCTCGAAGCCTGCCTTGTCGCCCGAGGCGGTGTTGTCAGAAGCCTTCTCTTTCGCCATGCACGCTCCTGCCATGCCGCAACCGGATCCCGCTGCTCTTCTCGCCTGGTATGACCGCCACCGCCGCAGCATGCCCTGGCGCGCTCTGCCTGGCGAGGCGCCTGATCCGTATCGCGTTTGGCTCAGCGAGATCATGCTGCAGCAGACGACAGTGGCCGCCGTCATCGGCTACTTCAACCGCTTCGTCGCCCGCTTTCCGGACGTGTTCGCCCTGGCCCAGGCCCCGCCCGACGCGGTGATGTCCGCCTGGGCCGGGCTGGGCTACTACGCCCGCGCCCGCAACCTGCACGCCTGCGCAAAAGCCGTAGCCGCGTCGGGCGGCGCCTTTCCGTGCACGGTCGAAGCCCTGCTCGCGCTGCCCGGTATCGGCCCCTACACGGCGCGCGCCGTGGCCGCGATCGCGTTCGGCGTGCCGGTGGTCCCGGTGGACGCCAACGTGGAACGCGTGACCGCCCGCCTGTACGCCATTGACGCGCCGATGCCACCGGCCAGGCCCGCCATCGCCGCCGCCGCCGCGCGTTTCGGCGAACACGAAGCCGCCCGCGCCCGCGCCTCGGATTTCGCGCAATCCCTGTTTGACCTGGGCGCCACCATCTGCACCCAGCGGCCCAACTGCCTGCTGTGCCCGCTTGCGCCTGGCTGCCAGGGCCGCGCCGCCGGCGCGCCGGAAACCCTGCCGCGCCGCGCCGCCAAGCCGATGCGTCCGCTGCGCCACGGTGCGCTGTTCTGGCTGACGGACGCGCAGGGCCAGGTGCTGCTGCGGCGCCGCCCGCCCACCGGGCTGCTCGGCGGCATGACGGAACTGCCTGGCACCGAGTGGCGCCCCACCACCTGGAGCGAGGAGGACGCCAGCGCGGCCGCGCCGATGCAAGCCGCCTGGCGGCATGTGGGCCAGGTCCGCCACGGCTTCACCCATTTCGAACTGCATCTGGAGGTGTTCGCCGCCAGCGTGCCCCGCATAGACGCGCCAGGCTTCCTGCGCCCGGCGGACGGGCTGGCGCCGGAGGCGCTGCCAACCCTCATGCGCAAGGGCGTGGCGCTGGCCCGCGCCCTGGCCCCGGCACGGGCCGCATGATCCGGCTTTATCTTCTGGTGGGCCTGGGCGGCGCCTTGGGCAGCGTGGCGCGGTTCTGGCTGGCCGCCGCGGTCCTGCGCCTGACCGGCGCCGGCTTTCCCTGGGGCACCGTGCTCATCAACATCAGCGGCTCGCTGATCATCGGCTGGCTGGCCGGCGGCCTGGCCCTGGGCCGCCCGGGCGTCGCGGCATTCGCCATGGCAGGGCTGTGCGGCGGCTTCACCACGTTTTCCGCGTTCAGCTTGCAGACGGTGGAATTGCTGCGCAGCGGACGGACAATGGAAGCGGCGGCGAACGTTTGCGTCTCTGTGGTGGTGTGCGTCTGCGCGGCATTTGTCGGGGTGCAGGTAGGAAGCAGGCAAGGCCTTCTTTTTTGAAAAAAGAAGCAAAAAACTTTTCCTACCTGTCGGCGAGACTTCGACGACCCGCCGACAGGGATCAGAAGTTTTTTGCTTCTTTTTTTCAAAAAAGAAGGCCTTGCTTCCTTAACAGAAGGAAACACCCATGGACCACACAGTCCCGCAAAACTGGCAAGGCTACACGCCGGAAGAACACGACGTCTGGCGCACCCTCTACAACCGCCAGACCGAAATCCTGCCAGGCTTGGCCTGTGACGCCTTCCTGCAGGGCGTGGAGAAGCTGGACCTGTCCGCCGGCATACCCGATTTCGAGCGCTTGTCGGAGCGGCTGCACGCGCTGACCGGCTGGCGCGTGGTGGCCGTCCCCGGCCTGGTGCCGGACGCCGTGTTCTACGAGCATCTGGCCAACCGCCGCTTTCCCGCCGGTCGCTTCATACGCGGCGCGCACCAGCTGGATTACCTGGAGGAGCCTGACGTCTTCCACGACGTGTTCGGCCACGTGCCGATGCTGACGGACCCGACCTTCGCCGACTACATGCAGGCCTACGGGCGCGGCGGACTGCGCGCGCAGGGCCTCGGCCGGCTGCATAACCTGGCTCGGCTGTACTGGTACACGGTGGAGTTCGGCTTGCTGCAGACCGAAGCGGGCCTGCGAATCTACGGCGCGGGCATCGTCTCGTCCGCTACCGAATCCCGCTACGCGCTGGAGGATCCCCGGCCGCACCGCCTGGCCTTCAACCTGCAGCGCGTCATGCGCACGCCCTACAAGATCGACGACGTGCAGGCGGTCTATTTCGTCATCCCGTCGCTGCAGGCGCTGCTGGACGCCACCGCCAACACCGATTTCGGCCCGGTCTACGACGCGCTGGCACGGGCGGACGACATCCCGATCGAGGCCGTGCTGGCCGAAGATGTCGGCGCTGGATGAGGCGCGCCTAGCCTCCCCACGCACCCGGGAGGCCGGCGCGTCCGGCCGCAAGCTCAGGGAACTCGACTCGGTGCGCGGGATCGCCGCGGTGGTGGTGTTCAACCTGCATTTCCTGGGCGGCGTGCGCGGGGACCTGCTGGCGCGGCTTGGCGCCACGCCGTTCTACGGCGCCGCCAATGGCGGGGCGGCCGTCCTGCTGTTCTTCGTGCTCTCCGGCTTCGTGCTGACGCTGGCACCCTTGCGCGCCGGCCGCCTGCACCGCCTCGCCGGGCCGGCGATCAGGCGCTACCCCCGCCTGGCAGGACCGGTCGTCCTGGCGGGCCTGGCCTCCGTGGCGCTCGCCACCTGCGGTGGCTTTCCCGGCACGGGGTGGATCGGCACGCGCACCGGCAAGCTGTTCCCGCTCGACATGTTCTGGGGCAGCCAGATGCACAATGACGCAGCCTGGCCGGTGCTGCGCGAGGCGGCCTTCGGCACGTTCTTCCTCGGCACGGCAGACCACAACCCTGTCCTATGGACCATGAAGTGGGAACTGTTCGGCAGCGCCCTGTCGTTCGGCCTCGCTTTCGTCCTCCTGCTCCCGGTGCCGCGCGCGTGGCGGCTGGCCGGCGCCTGCGCGCTCGCCGGCGTCGCGGCCTGGCACAGCATATGGCTGATCGGCTTTCCAATCGGCGTGGCCGGCGCGGTGGCGCATCTGCGGCATGGACACCGGCTGCGTATCTCGCCGCTGGCCGCGGGCTTGCTGTTCTGCGCCGCGGCCTTCGTCATGTCCTGGAACATCGAGCACGCGGCCGGCGCCTGGCGCTGGGCAGACGCGGTTCCGGAACGCCACCGGACCTACCTTTGGGCGGTCGTGCAGAGCGGCGCCGGCGCCGCCATGCTGGCGATCGCGCTTTACTGCGCGCCGGCCAGGCGGCTGCTGCGGACGCGCTTCTTCGGCGCCCTGGGGCATCTGTCCTTCCCGCTATACCTCACGCATTTCTTCGTGCTGCTTTCGCTGGGCACATGGACCTGCCTGGCGGTCTTCCCCAACGGCGTAACGCTAGCCTGGCTGCCGGCCTTCTACGTCGCCATGCTGGCCGCGTCCTGCGCCGTGGCCTACCCGCTCGCCGTGTTCGACCGTGGGTGGATCAGGCTGCTGTTCAGGTTGAGTCCGAGGTGAGGAAAAAAGGCCTTCTTTTTTGAAGACAAGAAGGCCTTCCTTCCTTCCCCACGACCCCCGCGCTACACCCCCCAGATGAGCCGAACCGCCCGCCTGACCCGCACCACCACGGAAACCGACATCACCCTCACTCTGGACCTGGACGGCACAGGCTCGGCCACTATCGATACCGGCGTAGGCTTCTTCGACCACATGCTGACCGCCTTTGCCCGCCACGCGATGTTTGATCTGACCGTTCACGCCAAAGGCGACCTGCACATAGACAGCCATCACACGGTCGAAGACGTGGGCATCGTGCTGGGACAGGCGATACGGCAGGCGCTGGGCGACAAGCGCGGCATCACCCGCTTCGGCCAGGCACTGGTGCCCATGGACGAGGCGCTGGCGGAGGCCGCGATCGACATCTCCGGCCGCGCCCATGTCGCCTGGTCCGTAGCCTTCGAACGGCCGATGCTAGGCATGATGGACACTCAGCTCGTGGAGGAGTTCTTCCGCGCGCTGGCCGGCAACGCCCTGGTCACGCTGCACGTCACGCGCCGCGCCGGCAGCAACGCCCACCACGTGGCCGAAGCGTGCTTCAAGGCGGTGGCGCGTGCGCTGCGCATGGCGGTGGCGCCCGATTCGCGGCAGAACGGCACCATACCATCCACGAAGGGTGCGCTGTGAGACTATACACGACCCACCTGCGACGCGACCGCGCGCCGCTGCTCGTGCGCGAGGGATTCTCCGGCGCGGCGTTCTGGTTCGGCGCGCTCTGGCTGGCGGCGGGCCGCGCCTGGGTGGCGGCCGGCCTGACCATGGCCGCGTTCCTGCTGACCCTCGCCATCTGCCGCTGGTCCGGCACGGCGGCGCCGCTGGCCGGCCTGGCCGTGCTGCAAGGGCTGCTGTGCCCAGACCTGCTGCGCTGGAGCCTGGACCAGCGCGGGTTTGCGCGCGGCCCGGTGGTGACCGGGACTGGCGTGGACCAGGCGCTGGCCCGGCTGCTGGACGCGCGGCCGGAGCTTATTCCGCGGGTGGTCTGAGGTGGTTGGGCAGGAAGGAAGCAAGGCCTTCTTTTTCGAGAAAAAAAAGCAAAAAGCTCTTGTCTGCGCTGTCGCGGCGCGGGGACACGCGCGCCTGATACTTCCGGTGCGCGCCTTGTTGCTTCCCGCCTCACGCGTACGGGGCAAATGCGGGGAGACAAAAGTTTTTTGGTCCTTTTTTTCAAAAAAGGACTGCTTGCTCACTTCCTCCGGCGTCCCCGCATGATGCGCGTCTGCGTGGTGGATTGCGGCAGCGGCAATCTCGCCTCCGCCACGCGTGCGCTCGTCCGGGCCAGCGAGCTGGCCGGCGTGGCGGCAGAGGTGGAGATCACCGCCGACCCGGAGGCCGTGCTGGCGTCGGACCGCGTCGTGCTGCCTGGCCAGGGCGCGTTTGCCGCGTGCATCCAGGGACTGGCCCGGGCGCCAGGGCTGCGGGCGGCGCTGGACCGCCGGGTGGCGGAGGGCGCGCCGTTCCTGGGCATCTGCGTCGGCATGCAGTTGATGGCGGAGCGCGGGCTGGAACACGCCGTCACCCCAGGCTTCGGTTGGCTGCAAGGCGAGGTGGCGCCGCTGCAGGCGCCCGGGCTTCGCCTGCCGCATATGGGCTGGAACGGGCTGGACTTCACGCGGGACGCGCATCCGTTGCTGGACGGGGTGGCGCCGGGTGATCACGTATATTTCGTGCACAGCTATGGGCTGCGGGGCTACGCTGACGGGGACGTTGTCGCCACGACGTCGTATGGTGGCCAGGTGCCCGCGCTGGTGGCGCGCGGCAACCGGGCCGGCACGCAGTTCCATGTCGAGAAGAGTCAGGAGGTCGGCTTGCGTATCCTCGCCAATTTCCTCCGCTGGTCGCCCGTGCGCCTTTCGCCCGCATGAGCCCGTTCACCACGCAGACCCAGGCCCCCGCGCTGCAGGTGGAGCATGTGAGCGAGCTGCACGAGGACGACCTGCACGCGCTGTGCGAGGCGACCAACGCCGCCATTTTGGACGGCGGCGGTTTTGGCTGGGTCAACCCGCCCGGCCAGCAGGCGCTGGAGCGCTATTTTCGCGGCGTGATGCTGGTGCCGGAGCGCGAGCTGTTCGTGGGCCGCGCGGACGGCATCATAACCGGCTCCGCGCAGCTCGTCAGGCCGCCGCGCAACAACGAGGCGCAATCCATCTCCGCCTGGATAATGCACGCTTTCGTGGCGCCGTTCGCCCGCGGCCAGGGCCTGGCGCGGCTGATGACGGTGAAGATCGAGGAACGCGCCCGCGCGCTGAATTTCCGCGTGCTGAACCTGGACGTGCGCGAGACGCAGACCGCGGCTATTGCGCTGTACGAGTCGCTGGGCTTCACCTGCTGGGGGGTGCATCCGGAGTATGCGCGGGTGAAGGGCAAGATACTGAAAGGGTATTATTATACCAAGGCGTTGAGGAAGGCTGATGGTGGGTAAGGAAGGCCGTCCTCTTTGAAGAGAACAAGCAAAGCGCTTTTGCACTCACCATCGGTCCCGCGGCTTCGGGTGGTTTCTCTCCTCCGGTTTGCGGCGTGGCAAGGGGCACATCTCGTAAGTTCGTCCAGGACACGAATAGCTGCTTGCGAAACTCGGCATGGCGAGCCGGCGTGCGTGTGTTTGCGCGCACCGGAGCGGAGCGGCCTGGGCGCCATGAGCACCGGCGCGCAGCAGACGCGCGTCAGACCGCCGCCAGGGCGGGTATCGCGACCAGCTCGCCTGCTTGCTTCCTGATGATTTTATACCCCGCCATCGACCTGAAAGACGGCGCCTGCGTTCGCCTGCGCCGCGGCGAGCTGGAAGACGCCACGGTCTACGAGACCGATCCGGCCCGGCAGGCCCGCGCCTTCCAGGACGCGGGGGCCGCCTGGCTGCATGTGGTCGACTTGAATGGCGCCTTCGCCGGCCGCCCGGTCAACGAGGCGGCCGTGCTGGCGATACTCGCGGCCGCCACCATCCCGGTGCAGCTCGGCGGCGGCATACGTGACCTCGCCGGCGTGGAGCGCTGGCTGGAAGCGGGAGTGGCGCGGGTCATCCTGGGTTCGGCGGCGGTGAAGAACCCAATCCTGGTGCACCAGGCCTGCCGCAGCTTTCCCGGCCGGGTGGCTGTGGGGATAGACGCGCGGGACGGCTTTGTGGCCACCGAAGGCTGGGCGGACACGTCCACCCTGCAGGCGCCGGAGCTGGCCAGGCGGTTCGAGGATGCCGGCGTGGCCGCAATCATCTACACCGACATTGCGCGCGACGGCATGCTGGAAGGCGTCAACATCGCCCAGACGATCGAGCTGGCGGACCAGGTGCGCACGCCGGTGATCGCCAGCGGCGGCATCGGTTCGGCGGCCGACCTGCTGGCACTACGCGATGCGGCGGCAGCGCCAGGCGGCTTGAACGGCCGGATCGCCGGCGTCATCGTCGGGCGCGCCCTCTATGACGGGCGAATCGCGCTGGCCGAGGCGCTGGACATACTCGCGGCCTGAACACCGGCCACACGCAAGGACAGGGCAGCATCATGGGCGAGACAATGGAGACCCACGAGCACGCCGAAGAGGCGGCGCATGGCGGGCGGCGCCACACCGCGCTGCTGATTGCCGTGCTGGCGGCGGGCCTGGCCTTCTGCGAGCAGGGGGCGCAGCACGCGGAGACCCGCATGTCCCAGAGTGCGGTCTCCGCCGCTGACGTCTGGGCCGAGTACCAGGCGAAATCCACCCGCGCCAACGAGACCAAGGACCTGGCGCAGATCGCCGCATTGCTGCCGGCGAACGCAGCGGGCGATGCCGCGGCGATACAGGCGCGTTTCAGTGCCGACATAGCGCGTTTCGAGACGGACCCGAAAAGCGGCAAGCAGGCGCTGGCCGACAAGGCGCACCGGCTGGAGGAGACGCGCGACGCCGCCCATGAGCGCCTGGAAGCGTTCGACAACGCCGCCGCCGCCCTGCAGCTCGGCATCGTGCTGACCACCGCCTCGGTGATCACCGGCTCGCTCATGCTGGTCTGGGGCGGATTGCTGCTGGGCGTGGCAGGCGGCATCCTGGCGCTGCTGGGCCTGGTGGCACCCGGCCTGGCGGCAATATGAGAGACAGTCCTCAACAGAAGCACGCGTGTCAGCACGCCGCGACAGCAGACGAGGTTTGCTTATTTCATCTCTGAGAAGATGGGCTTGCTTGCTTTCGTAGTCGCTCAGCTGAGCTCGTAGCCGAACATCGTCAGAAACCCGCCCCAGGCCTCGGCGCATTGCGCGCGCAGGCTGTCCGGCAGGTCGGTCCGCCAGCGGCCGATCGAGGCCTCGGGGGAGTCGCTCGTCGCGTGCTGCGCGAACATCTTCTCGCCGGCATCCTTGCGCACCGGCGCCACGTCGGCCTGCAGGAAGGCGCCCAGCCTTTCATACGTCGCGGCGTCCCCGCGCACCATGTCCTCGTAGCGGATGATGCACGTATCGGCGCCCGCTTCGGCCTGGATTCCAGCCAGCTCGTTGCAGCTATGGGTCAGGTGCAGAAACGCCTTGTCCTGGCTCGATTCGAAATAGGCCACGTGCGAGCACAGCACGTCGCGCGGGTCGCGCACGATCACCACCTCGCGCACGCCGGGGAACACGCGGCGCACGAACAGCCGCGTGGGCCGGTGCAGGTTGTTGTTCTTTTCGGCGAAGTAGCGGACTTCGCCCTTGTTCTTGTCAACGGCCAACACGCGGTAATACTGGCGCACGATTTCGGCCACCGCGATGCCCAGATGCGCCGGCATCCAATCCTCGTTGAACTGGCGCAGCAGAGCCTGTTTCTGGAAAGCATGCGCGTATTGCGCCCCGGTGAACGGGTTGAAGCCGATGTGGTAACCATCGCCTTCCAGGCGGTCCGGATGCGTCGAGTGTTCCGTATCGGCGGGCGCTGTCAGCACCGCGAAGGCGGCGGCGTAGTAGGACAGCAGCCGCACCTCGTATGGCACGAGTTCGGCCACCACGATCTGCGGCGAGGCCGCCAGGCAGCTCATCAGGTAGGTGGTGCCCGACCGGCCGGGCGCCGTCACCAGGATAGGCGCCGGCTGCTCGCTGTGCCACTGCCCGGCCGAGGCGCCCCGCAGCAGGCGCTCGCCGCCAGGCACGGCGGCGCCGTCCAGGAAGCTGACCGTGACCTTGTGGTCCAGGAAGACCGATAGCGGAACGGGGAAGGTGAACAGGAAGCCGTGCGCACCGTCGCCGTATTTGCCCAGTGCCGCCAGGTCGCGCCGCGGCCGCTCGGCGAACACCCGCCCGGTCTCCTGCCCGTCCACCGCCACGGACAATTCAAGCCTTGCATCGGGATCGGCATCGTCGGCGGCCCAGCCGGATACGGAGACCTGGGTGATCGAGTCGACATGGCCGCCACGCATGAACGTCTTCTGAACCTTACTCGTGCAGGGCTTCGTTTTGCGCGGCCTGCCTGGCGGCGTCAATTCCGCGGGGTTGTGCCGCAAGCCCGGCTGGACGCCCACGAACGATGCTGGAAACCCACGCTGCCCCGGCCGATTCGCGCGCCCGGCCGGACTGTCCGCCTGCGCAAGGACGGGCCGGCTTTCTTTGCGCGAAGACAAGGTCCTGCTTGCTTCTTGCCGCCCCGTATGCCCCCGCTTATGAAACGCCGGCAGGACGGGACCAGGGCATTTGGCGGCATCACGGGCACAAGGCGGCTTCCGGCCTGGCGAGGATCCGAGCGGCGAGCCTGCTCCGTTGCAGAATGCGGCGTTCACGCCCGCCGCCGACGCGGGCGGCACCGACCGCGACGTGCTGATGGGCTACCAGCTATTCCTCGGGCGGGACCCCGAAAGCTCCTTCGTCATCGCCGACGCCAAGAACAGCCCCGTGGGCGCCTTCGTCCGCGCGTTGATGGGGTCAGGCGAGTTCCAGAGCGCGGTGCTGGACAAGCTGGCCGCCGGCCGGCCGGTGCCGCACGAGAATGCCGGGCCTGCCCCCACACCGGAACAATTGGCCTGGCTGTTCGGGCTGCTGCGCGTGCCGCCGCGCGCGGAGGCCTCGCTGCTTGCCGCCACAAGCTGGGCCGAGTGGCTGCGCACGCTGGTCGCCATTCCGGGCCTGCCGACGGCGCCCCTGCGCGCGTCCGCCGATAGCGGCCCGCAGGCGGAGGCGGCGGGCGCGGGTTTCGTGCTGGTCACGGTGGATGCGCCGAAGGCCGGGGAGCGCCTGCAGCCGGGCAGCCTGGTGCAGGGCAATGGCTGGGCCATAGCGCCGGCCGACATCGCCCAGGTCTCCGTGCTGCTCGATGACAAGCTGCTGACCCATGCGCGCTACGGCCTGCCCCGGCCGGACGTCGCCCGCAGCTTCCCGCATTACCGCCACGTGGATCATTGCGGCTTCAACTTCTCCGCCGAGGTGCCGGATGACACGCCGCCGGCCTCGCTGCTGACCGTCATCGTGCGCAGCGTGGATGGCCAGGAAGGGCGCAAGAGCGTCCGCCTGCATGCCCAGCCCGGCCAGCCGGCGCCTGTGCGCACGCAGGACGCGGCCGAAGCGGCCTGGCCGATCCGGCTGGCGGTGGAGGATGCGGAGGTTGATGCCTCCAGGATGCTGCGGGTGCGCGGCTGGGCCGTCAGCGCCGAGGCGATGCGGGCGATCAACGTCACGCTGGATACGGTGCCGATGGGCGAGGCGCGCTACGGCCTGCCGAGGACGGATATCGGCAGCCTGCATTCCAGCTACCCGAATGCCGGGTCGTCCGGCTTCGCCCTGGTGGGCCAGCTTGCCGCCGACCTGCCGGAAGGGCCGAGCTTCGTACGCGTCCAGGCGGTGGACGCGGCCGGCCAGGCGCGCCAGACGATAATGCCGGTGGTCCTGCCGCCCGCCGTGGTTTCGCAGCCCGCGCCGGGCGCCGGTCCAAACACCGTGCAAGGCGCCTGCGAGCGGTCCAGCCTGGACAGCAAAGGCAAGCTGGAGCTGGAAGGCTGGGCGGTGTCGGACACCGGGGTCGCCTCGGTCGATGTGGAGCTGGACGGCATCTGGCTGGGGGCGGCCGAGCTGGGCCGCGCCAGCGCCGCCGCTTCGGCGCGCGTGCCGGAAGCCGAGGCCGCACGCGCCGGCTTCGCATTCAGTCACAGCCTCTCGCGCCGCCCGTCCGCGGGCGTGCACCGCCTGGTCGTCACCATCAACGGGCAGGATGGCGCGCAACGCGTGCTGGAACTGCCGCTGGTCACCGATACGGCCCAGGCCGGCGGCGTGGCCCCGCCATTGGCCGGGCAGAAACCCGGCCCGAAGCCGAAGCTGGTCATGCCGGGCCAGAAACCGCCCCCCGTGCTGCCGCTGCCCGTCACGCCGGCACAGGAGCCATCGCCGCCCGCCCCCGCCGCCAAACCGACGCCATCCGGCATGCGCCTGGAAGTGGACCAGCCCGCTCTGGACGGCGGTGCCGCGCGCGAGCCGGTGCGCGGCGCACTGACGATCGCCGGCTGGTCCGCCGCGCGCACCGGGATCGCGCGCATCGCCGTCTACAGCGACGCGGAGCTGCTCGGCCACGCCCATCTGGGCATGCGGCGCGAGGACGTAGGCGCGCTGTTCCCCGAGTACAAGGGATCACTGCTGGCGGGCTACGCGATCGTGCTGCCGCCCGGCCGGCTTCTCGAAGGCCCGCATACGATACGCATCGTGGCCTCCGCCGAGGCGGACGAGGCGGCCGGTCCGGACGCGCAAGCTGCTTGCCCGACGATGGAACGCAGCTTCACCGTCGAGGTGGAGCGCACCGACGCCCTGCCGCCGGACGGCACCATACGCACGGCCGTGCCCCCGGCCGAAGCCGAGTTCGGCCTGCGCCTGCTGGCGCGCCAGGCGTATCACCCGCGTTTCGAGATCGCGGTCGCCGGCGCGTCCGGTGAACCCGCCGGCCTGGCCGCGCTGCAAGCCACGCTGCGCAGCCTAGCCGCCCAGGTATACGATTCCTGGACCGCCACCGCCGTGCTCCCGGACAGCGCCGGCCTGAAGGCTGCCCGCGCGCTGCCTGCCGCCGCCGATCCGGCCGGCCGGATCAGGCTGCGGAAGCAGGCCGTGCCCGGTCAGTCGGGCCCGGGCGGCCGCCGTGCCGCGCCGCCGGCCGATCCGGACCGTCCGGTGCTCACCATGCTGCTGCGTGCCGGCGACCTCCTGGGCGCCGACGCGCTCCTTGTGCTGGCCGCCGAAGCCGCTGCGGACAGGCAGGCGGACTTCCTCTACGCGGACGAATTACGGGCCGACCCAAGCCAGGACCGGCGCCAGCCCTTCTTCAAGCCGGAATGGTCGCCGGACCTGCTGCTGTCGATGAACTATGTCGGCCGGCCGTGGTGCGCCTCGGCGGCGCTGCTGGCCCGCGCAGGCCAGTCCGCCGCAAGCCTGGCTGCTGGCACGGATTACGCGGCGGTGCTGGCGCTGACGGAACACGCCGCCAGGATCGCCCACGTGCCGCGCGTGCTGTGCGAGCGCGGCGATGCCGGCGACAGCAGCGACGAAGAGGCTGCCGCCTTGTCCGCCGTGCTGGCCAGGCGCGGCGAGGCGGCCACCGTCGAGCCCGGCCCGGCGCTTGGCACCTGGCGGGTGCGCCGGCAAATCCTGGGCGCCACCCCTTCCGGCAAGACGAAAGCCGGCAAGCGCCGACCGCGCGGTCCGGTAGCCGGACGTATCTCCATCATCATCCCCACCTGCGCGGCCGGCGGGCTGATACGCAGCTGCATCCGGACCATACGGGCGACCAGCGCGCCCGCACGGCCGGGCGGCAGGGACGTGGAAATCGTCATCGTGGACAACACGCCTGCCAGCCAGACCGAGACCCGCGCCTGGCTAGCCGAGGCGGCCGACGTGGTCGTCGACATGCCCGGGGCGTTCAACTGGTCCCGTTTCAACAATTGCGGCGCCCGTGCAGCCAGCGGCGAATACCTGCTGTTCCTCAACGACGATATCGAGACGGACCAGCCGGACTGGCTGGAGGCGCTGCTGGAACACGCGCAGCGCCCCGAAGTGGGCGTCGTCGGCGCCCGGCTGCTGTATCCGGACGGCACCGTGCAGCATGCCGGCCAGTACCTGTCCGACACGCATGCCCGCCACGCCTTCCGCTTCGCCGCGGCCGCCTCGCCCGGACCGTTCGGCCTGGCCGGCGTGTCGCGCGAGGTGATCAGCGTCACCGGCGCCTGCCAGATGGTGCGCGCCAGCACGTTCACGTCGCTTGGCGGATTCGAGGAGGCGCATAGCGTCGTCAACAACGACCTCGATTTCTGCCTGCGCAGCTGGCAAGCCGGGCTGCGCGTGGTGTACACGCCGCATGCGACCCTCACCCACCACGAACTCGCCAGCCGCGCGGCGCTGGAAGACACCTATGACGAGCAGCGTTTCGCCGGCGCCTGGCGCAACCGCTTCCTCGCCGGCGACCCGTTCCGCAACCCGCGCCAGGGGCTGAACGCGGATCATTACAGCCCGGACCCTGAACCCAGCGTGCTGCTGCATGCCGGAAGGCGCGGCCCGGCGGCCGATACGGTGCGCCGCATCCTGGCCGTCAAGCTGGACCATATCGGCGATTTCCTGACCGGCCTGCCCGCCCTGCGCAGCCTGAAACGACGTTTCCCCGCCGCCCAGATCGACCTGCTGGCGCCCGCCGCCTCGGCCGAGCTGGCCCGCAGCGAGCCCTCGGTCAGCGAAATCATCGTGTTCGACTTCTTCCACGCCCGCTCCGGCCTGGGGCAGAAAGGCGTAAGCGAGGCGGAGTTCGCGGCCCTGGCCGAACGCCTGGCGCCGGCCCGCTACGACATCGCGGTGGATCTGCGGATGCAGCCGGAAACCCGTGCGGTGCTGCCCTATACCGGGGCTGGCTTCCTGGCCGGTTACGACCACGCCAACCGCTTTGCCTTCCTGGACGTGTCGCTGGAATGGGAAGGCGACCACCGCCTGGTGTTCAAGCGCGCCCACGTCTCCGAACGGCTGATGCAGCTTGTCTCGGCGCTGGAGGACGCATGCCGCAGCGAGGCGGCACCGCCCGAACCGGGCCGCCTGGCGCCGAGGGACGTGCCGGCGCTGGCGGCACTTCCCGCGGCCTTCCTGGACCGGCCGATCATCTGCGTGCATCCCGGCGTAGGCAACGTGGTCCGCCAGTGGCCTGCCAGCAATTACGCCGCCCTGATCGATCTGCTGGCCGAGGCAGGGCTGCACGTTGTGCTGATCGGCGCGCCGGAAGAGGCCACGATCGCGGAGGACGTGCTGCGCCGCGTGGCCATCCAGGGCGCGGTAGAATCCCTGGTGGGAAAGGTGAAGCTCGCGCAACTGCCGGACGTCATGCGCGCCTGCGCCCTGTTCGTGGGCAACAACAGCGGGCCGCAGCATCTGGCAGCCGCGCTGGGTCTGCCGGCCATCGGCATACATTCCGGCGTGGTGGACGCCACGGAATGGGCACCGCTGGGCAGCCAGGCGGTGGCGATACGCCGGCGGATGATCTGCGGGCCCTGCTACCTGGAATTCGCCTCGGATTGTCCGCGCAACCTGGCCTGCCTGACCGGGCTGCGGCCGCAGGAAGTGTTCGCGGCTTGCAAGACTATGCTCGGCCGGCACGCTGCGGCCTGACGGCGCGGGCAAGGCAAGGCATTCCATCTTCTGGAAGCACGCGCCTTCTACGTGCGCCGTCGCGGCGTGTCTGGCACGTATCTTTACTATACAGCCACCGCGAAACGGCTTGGGATCGTAACAAAATTGCTTTCGCGCGCCACGTGGCACCGGTCACGAAGACGCCTGCCGGCATTTGTGCACCGCAAAACCGCTGGCTCTCCGGCGCGCGTAAGTGATAGTTTATCTGGGGCGCAGTAGACGTGGCGCGGCAGGCGCGGGTCTCCCGCACCGCCGTAACTGGAGACGGCAGTGATCCCACCTACGATCGGCACGGACCTGGATCCGCGTAACGGTGCCTCGCACAGTGGTTTCGTGGATGTAATCGACAGTCGACGTGGCGCAAGGGGCTGGGCGCTCAACCATACGGACCCGCTCGATGCGGTCCGGCTGCAGCTTTTCGTGGGTAATGAGCCGGTGGCCGAGACGCTTGCCGACGGCGAACGCGCCGACATCGTCTCTCCCAAACTCGGACGTCCGGTACCCGCCGGCTTCGCCTTCGATGCCGAGGTGATGCAGACCCTGTCCAGCTACATGGACGATCCGGATGAGACGCTCAGCGTGCGCGTGGCGACAACCGGACACCTGCTGGCCAGCTCCCAACGCGCGCCGACCGTGGGCGAGATCGTCGCCCAGCTCGCCGTCGACACCAAGCCGGAGCCGCACAGCACCACCGCCGAGCTGGAGTTCCTGCTGGACGAGTTGCGCGCCGGCGCCGAAGCCATTGCCGAAGCCCAGTTGCGGCCTCTGCCGGAAAACCTGCAGGGCTATGTCGAGACCCTGGCCACCGACCCTTCCGGCCAGGTGTGGTTCATGGGCTGGATGAACCGCGGCCACGTGCAGGAGTTCAGCGCCGTCATCGTCGAAAGGCGCAAGTTCCCCGCCGCCGTGGCGGTGATGTGCTACGAGCGGGACGACCTGCCGGCCGAATATTGCGGCATCGTGGGCCTCGTCTCCTCCACCTGGCGGCCCAGCTCGGCCACGCAGGACCTTCACCTTTTCTTCGGCTCTGGAGGGCGCTTCCACCTGCGCGCGCACACGCCCTTGCGCATTATCACCTCCGGCGAGATGGCCAGCGAGTACGAGGCGGTGCGCGACCGCTGCTTCGGCGAGGGCCGGACCGTGGCGCTGCAGCACATGCTCACCACGGTGGAAAACTGGCTGCCGACGCGGGTCGCCGCCCAATGGTTCGCAACCGAGTGTTCGATCGACCGCATCCTGCTGGTGCCAGGCCTGGGCTGCCTGGTCGAAGGCTGGGTGATGAGCCCAATGAAGCGGGTGGAGAGCCTGCGCCTGCGCGTGGGCGCGACCGTCATGTCCGCCGATCCCGAAAGCCTCTACTGGAAGCCGCGCCCGGACCTGCTGGCAAATCTCCCGGGCAGCGAGCGCATGGTGGAGCGGGCCGGCTTCGTGGGCCTGTTCTCGGGCGATGCGGAGCCGGAAGATTTCGCCGACCCCATCCTGAAGGTGATCTTCCAGGGCGGCAGCTCGGCCAACTGGCCGATCGCGGCCACGGTGTTCCGCCGTCTGGGCCACTCCGCGCGCGTGGAAGACGCGCTGGCGTTCTTCCCGGCGTTGCAGGAGGAGGTGTTCTTCCCACGTTTCGCCGCGGCCGCCATACGTGCCGAACGCGGCGCGATGAACGCGCCCGTGGTCCTGCACGCCACGCTCAGCCGCCGCGTCATGGTGCTCGTCCTGCCGGATGACAGGTGTGACCTGTTCTTGCTGTTCGAGGAACTGACTCAGCAGATCAGGACGGGCGGCGGCATCGAGGCGGTGGCCCTCATCGCCGCGTCGCGATCGAACCGGTCCGACGCGCTCTGGCTGTTTCGCGAGTTCCAGGCGGGGCCGGGCGCCGCGCACAATATCGCCTGCAGCCTGCTGGTGATCGACGACTCCGCCCAAGCTTTCGCCCTGCTGCCGGAGGTGCTGCGCGAACTCGGCGCAAACCGCTTCTTCTTCGCCGGCGCCGGCGTATTCCTCAAGGAAGCCGGCTGGGCGCGGGCGCGGCAGGCGCTGACCCCCGGCTTGATGGATCTGGTCTTCTTCGGGGTGGAAGCGGCGGAATACGAGGAGAACGATGCCGGAGAAGCCGGGATCAGCGCGCGCTGCTTCGCCTGGTCGACCGGCCATTTCGTCCGCTGGTCGCTGAACGCGCCGTCCTTCATGGGCGGCTTCTACCGGGATAACGGGCTGTTCCAGGCCCGCCTGACCCCGATCGTGCACTACAATGCGGCCAGCGCCACGCGCACGCTGCCGTCCACCCGCGTGCAGGAGGCCGTCAACATCACCGTTTATGCGCTGTCCGGCCCCAACCGGGGCGCGGCCCCGGGGCGAAGAGCCGGTCCGATGCCGGGCCCCGCCGCCGGCAAGCCGGCCGCCGAGAGCCTCTCGCAGCCGCAGCAGGCGGTCGCCTGATGCCCGACAGCACGGCCGTACCCCCGACCGAAAAGATGGCGCCAGCGCCGGCATCCACGCCCGGCGTCGCGGGGCCGATCGCCATCGTCGCCCACACCCACCCGTCGATCAGCAAGGGCGGCGCCGAGATCGCCGCCTACGCGTTGTACGAGGGCCTGCGCATGGCCGGCGCCGACGCCATCTTCATCGCAATCTGCTCCTCGTCCGAGCGGAGCCGCCTGCTGCTCGGCTCGGACCGCGAGTTCGCGGTCATCAGCGACCAGAGCCGCTACGACCATTTCTACCATCTCGCCGCGAGCGATGTCTGGCGGCAGCTCAAGGCGATCCTGCTGCGCCAGAACGTGCGGCTGGTGAACTTCCACCACATCCTGCAGGTCGGCGTGAACACGCTGCGCGCGATGCAGGCGGAGACCGAAATCGCGTTCACGGTGACGCTGCACGATTACCGGGCAATCTGTAACCATCACGGCCAGATGGTCACCCGCCCCGCCAGGCGGCTGTGCTACGCCGCCACGCCGGCCGGCTGCGCCACCTGCTATCCGGAGCACAGCCGGCAGCAGTTCAGCATGCGCAAGCAGGTCATCCAGTCCGCCCTCATGGGCGCTGCGGGCTTCATCTCGCCCAGCCATTTTCTGGCGGAGCGCATGATCGAGTGGGGCCTGCCGCGCGACAAGTTCGTGGTCATCGAAAACGGCCTGCGCCTGTCCAACACGCCGGTCGAGCGTGCCAGGCCTGCCGCCTCGTTCGGAACGGCCGGCGCCGGCGCCGGCCTGGCGGACAGCCGCCCCTGGACGTTCGGCTTCTTCGGCCAGATCGCTCCCTACAAGGGCGCGGACATACTGCTCGACACGATCGAGCTGCTGGCCAAGCAGCCGGACATCGGACAGAAGCTGCGCATACGCTTCCACGGCAGCATCGCCGGCCAGGACGCGGCCTTTGTCAGCCGCTTCAACGCCGCGCTCGCCAAATACAGTTTCGCCAGCTGCGCCGGACCGTACGACAACGCCGATGTGCGCAAGCTCATGCTGGCCTGCGACTACGTCGTAAGCCCCAGCGACTGGTGGGAGAACTCGCCCATCGTCATACAGGAGGCGTTCTCCGCCGGCCGGCCGGTGATCTGCACCGGCATTGGCGGCATGGCGGAAAAAGTGCCGAACCGCCGCGCCGGCCTGCATGTCCGGTCGGCAGATCCCACCGACCTGGCCCGCGCCATGGGCGAGGCGGCCGACGAAGTGCTCTACCAGGCCTTGTGCTCCGGCCTGCCGCCGGTGGGCGACCAGACGGTCATGGCGCGCGACTACCTTGCCAGTTTCGGCCGCCTGGTGGCGGGCACGCCGGATGTGGCACGCCCGCCGAGACGCCGGGGGCGCGCTGCCGTCTAGCCGGCGCAGCAATCTTCCCAGGGCCGACCGCTTACCTAGACGCAAGTATTGCAAGCCTAATAACCACGCCGATCGTGCGTGATTAATCACTAATCACGTGACCAAGCTTGCTTTAGCCTGACCGATCATTCAACTTTAGCCCGGCGCAGGATAAGGTGCTCGCGTGGTAATCAACGCAAGAACTATGTGGTTATCGGCAGCGGCCCTTCTCTGCCTCATCCCGTCCGGCGTATGGGCGAAGGACCGCGTCGTACGTATCGGTTATCAGAAATACGGAACGCTGGTTGTCGAGAAAACGCGCGGCACGCTGGAACGCCGGCTGGCGCCCATGCATGTGCACGTCACCTGGACGGAGTTCCTGGGCGGGCCCGCCTTGCTGGAAGCGATGGGCGCGGACAGCATCGATTTCGGCATCACCGGCGACGCGCCACCGATCTTCGCGCAGGCGGCCGGCGTGCCGCTCGTCTATGTGGCGGTGGAGCCGCCGAGCCCGCATGGCGAGGCGCTGATCGTGCCGGCCGGCAGCCCGATACACAGCGTGGCCGATTTGCGCGGCAAGCGCATCGCGCTGAACAAGGGCTCGAACGTACACAACCTCCTGGTCCGCGTGCTGCAGTCTGGCGGGCTGACGCCGTCCGACGTGGAATCCGTCTTCCTGAAACCGTCCGATGCCAGGCCGGCTTTCGAGAACGGCAGCGTAGATGCCTGGGTGATCTGGGACCCCTACCTTGCCGCGGCCGAGACCGCGCTGAAGACCAGGCAGATCTCCGACGGCGTGGCCGGCGGCCGCACGATCGACGAGAACCGTGAATTCTTCCTGGCCACGCGCGACTTTGCTGGCGCCAACCCCGATGTCGTGCACGCCATAATCGCCGACCTGACGGAGACGGAAGCCTACGCCGCCACGCATCATGACGAGGTGACGAAGCTGCTTGCGCCGGCAATGGGCATGGACCCCGCGGCGGTAAAGCGTGCGCTGGACCGGCTGTCCTTCGGCGTGCAGCCGATCGACGATCACGTGATGGCGGGCCAGCAGGACATCGCCGATCTGTTCGCAAGCTTGAACCTGATACCTATGCGGATTGATTTGAAGGAAGCCCGGCTGGGTAAGGGTAGTTAAGCGAGGCCCTCTTTCCTGAAGAAAAGAAGCAAAAGACTTTTGCTCCGCTGTCGCGGACTCACCGGAGACTCGCCGACAGGGAGCAAAAGTTTTTTGGTTCTTTTTTCCAAAAAAGAACTGCTTGCTTTCTTAAGGAATTTTCCAATGCAGCTCCTCTGGTTCCTCCCCACACACGGTGACGGCCGCTACCTCGCCAGCGCCACGGGTGGCCGCGCGCTGACGTTCGACTACCTGCGCCAAGTGGCCCAGGCCGCCGACCAGCTCGGCTACTGGGGCATGCTGCTGCCCACCGGGCGTTCCTGCGAGGATAGCTGGGTGGTGGGCTCGAGCGTTGCGCCGTTCACCCGGCAGTTGCGGTTCCTGATCGCGCTGCGGCCCGGCATCATGTCGCCCATCGTGGGTGCGCGGATGGCAGCGGCACTGGACCGTGCGACGGACGGACGGCTGCTGATAAACGTGGTGACCGGCGGCGATCCTGTGGAGCTGAAGGGCGACGGCCAGTGGCTGGCGCATGATGAGCGCTACGTGCTGACGGCCGAGTTCCTGGAGGTATGGCGCCGCGTGATGGCCGGCGAGGCGGTCAATTTCGAGGGCCGCCACATACATGTGGAAGACGCCAGGCTGGCGTTCCCGCCGGTGCAGAAACCGTATCCGCCGCTGTGGTTCGGCGGCTCTTCGCCGGCCGGCATAGACGTGGCCGCCGAGCATTGCGACGTGTACCTCACCTGGGGCGAGCCGCCGGCCGACGTGGCCGCCAAGATCGCCACCGCGCGCGCCGCCGCGGAGAAGCGCGGCCGCGCCTTCACGTTCGGGCTGCGGCTGCACATCGTGGTGCGCGAGACGCGCGCGGCGGCGTGGGAAGCCGCGAACGACCTGATACGCTACGTGGACGACAAGGTTATTGCCGACGCGCAGAAGGTGTTCGCGCGTTACGACAGCGTGGGCCAGCAACGCATGGCGGCGCTGCACGCCGGCAACCGCGCGAAGCTGGAGATCAGCCCCGATCTGTGGGCCGGGGTGGGCCTGGTGCGCGGCGGCGCCGGCACCGCGCTGGTGGGCGATGCGGACACGGTGGCCGCACGGCTGATGGAATACCAGGCGCTTGGTGTGGATAACTTCATCCTGTCCGGCTACCCGCATCTGGAGGAAGCCTACCGTGTGGCGGAGCTGCTGTTCCCGCGTCTGCCGCTGAGCCACGGCAAGCCCGGCACGCAGCCGAGCGTGGCGCTGAACGGGCCATTCGGCGAGATCATAGCCAACGAGCGGGCGCCGGTGCTGGCGGCGGCCTCGTGAAGGCAAGCGCTTTCCTTCTTGAAAAGAAGACGCAAAAAACTTTTGCTCCGCAGTCGCGGGAGTTTTCATCAGGCGCGCGACAGCGGAGTCAAAAGTTTTTTGGTTCTTTTCTTCAAGAAAGAACTGCTTCCTTCCTTGTGCCCTGGTTAGTTCCCATGATCCTGCTGGCACTGTGGGAACTGCTCACGACAACCGGCCTGGTTCCCGCCCGCAAGCTTCCCGCCCCGCATGCGGTGTTCCTGGCCGGCTGGCGCCTGCTTCGGTCCGGTGAGCTGCCGCAGGATGTGGCCGTGTCCACATTGCGGGCAGCGACGGGCTTCCTGATCGGCGGCTCGCTGGGTTTCGTGTTCGGCCTGGCTGCCGGCATCAGCCGCCTGGCGGAGGATCTGTTCGACGGCACGCTGCAGATGCTGCGCATGGTGCCGCATCTGGCGCTGATCCCGCTGATCATCGTGTGGTTCGGCATCGGCGAGAGTGCGAAAGTGTTTCTCGTAGCCGTGGGCGTGTTCTTTCCAATCTACTACAACACCTATCACGGCATACGCACCATCGATGCCGGGCTGCTGGAGATGGCGCGCGTGCAGGGGTTGCGCGGCGGGGCGCTGTTCACCGAGGTGATCTTTCCGGGCGCGCTGCCGAGCATATTGGTGGGCGTGCGCTATGCGCTGGGGATCATGTGGCTCACGCTGATCGTGGCGGAGACGATCGCGGGCAATTCCGGCATCGGGTTCATGACGATGAACGCGCGCGAGTTCATGCAGACCGACATCGTAGTACTGGGAATCCTGCTCTACGCCGTGCTGGGCAAGCTGATCGACAGCCTGGCGCGCTGGATCGAGAGGGGGGCGCTCGCATGGCATCCATCGTTCAGCCGGGCCTGAACTTCCTGCGCGACGCCTGGGCCCGCCACGCCGTGTCCGGAACGGCGCCGCTGGTGCGCAGCCGGCCGGCCGCCGGCGGCCTGCCGGTGCTTCTGTCCGGCGTGTCCCGCGGCTTCGGCGACCGGCGCGTGCTGCAAGGCCTGGACCTGGCGATCGAGCCGGGCTCCTTCGTGGCGGTGGTCGGGCGCAGCGGATCGGGCAAGAGCACGCTGCTGCGGTTGCTGGCCGGGCTGGACAGGCCGGATGCCGGATCGGTGCAACTGGGTGGCGTGGCGCCGGAAGCGGCCGCTGCCGAGATGCGGATCATGTTCCAGGACGGCCGCCTGCTGCCCTGGCGCCGTGTGCTGGACAACGTGACGCTCGGCCTGCCGCGCGGCTCGGGCCCGCGCGGCCAGGCGGCGCTGGAGGCGGTAGGGTTGGCGGACCGGGCGGGCGAGTGGCCGCGCGTGCTATCCGGCGGGCAGCGGCAGCGCGTGGCCCTGGCCCGCGCGCTGGCGGCCGACCCCAGGCTGGTGCTGCTGGACGAGCCGTTGGGCGCATTGGACGCGCTGACCCGGCTGGACATGCAGGCGCTGGTGGAGCGCGTCTGGCAGCAGCGTCGCTTCACCGCCGTGCTGGTGACGCATGACGTGGCGGAGGCGGCAATCCTGGCGGATCGGATCGTGCTGATCGAGGATGGGCGTATCGGGATGGATGTGTTGGTTGACTTGCCAAGGCCCAGGCGTAACGGCGCGGCGCTGGCCGAAGTCGAGCAGAAAATCCTCGACCGCATCCTGACACGCTGACGGCACGTCGTCTCCGCGCGTAGCGCTTCAACGATCTACAACAGCGCAGACAAAAGCTTTTTGCTTCTTTTTCTCGAAAAAGAAGTGCTTTCTTCCTTACCCTATGTTTCGCCCAAGATACGTCTACCCGGCCCTGACAGCCGTCGTCCTGGCCCCCTTTCTGGCCGTGCAGTTCCCCGCCATGGGCGACACCCTGAACCACCTCGCGCGCATGCACGTCCTGGTGGCCCTGCCGCGATCGGCCGACCTGCAACGCTACTACACCGTGCACTGGTCGCCGATCCCCTATCTTGCGATGGACGCGATCGTGCCGCTGCTGGCGCGCGTGCTGCCGATCTATCTCGCGGGCAAGCTGTTCGTGTGCGTGTGCGTGCTGATGCCGGCGGTGGGCACGGCGTGCCTGCATTATGCGGTGCACCGCCGCGCAAGCCTGGTGCCGGCGGCGGCTTTCCTGCTGTGCACGAACTACCTGCTGGCGCTGGGTTTCCTGAATTACCTGTTCAGCGCAGGGCTTGCGATGATGCTGTTTGCCGGCTGGATCGCCGCTTCGGCCTGGCCGCGGTGGCGGCGCGCGCTGGCGTTCGCGCCGCTGGTCCTGCTGCTGTATTTCGGACATGCCTTCGCCTGTCTGGCCTATTGCCTGTCGGTGGCGGGGCTGGAGGGTGCACGGGCGCTGCGCGGCGGCGCCGGGCGTATCGGGAATGTGCTGGCGGCGGCCGCACAGGCGGTGCCGGCGCTCGCATTCGCGGCGACGCTGCACGTCTCGTCCGGCTATGTCGGCACGCTGCAGACGACATACGGCACGCTTGCGGACAGGCTGGTGGCGATCCAGTCGCCGCTGCTGTTCCTGCAGGACTCTGTTGGCCGGCTGAGCTTGCTTGGCGTGCTGCTACTTGGCGCGGCGATTCTGCGTTTCGTGCGCGTGGCGCCGGAGATCTGGCCGGCGGCGTGCGTGGTGTCGGCCGCCGCTTTGGTGATGCCGCATGTCGTTGCCAGCACCTGGGGCATGGATCTCCGTCTGCCGCTGGTAGGCCTGATGCTGCTGATTGGCGGAACCGCCTGGACGGGGCCACCTACCGCACGCCGGAGGCTGGCCGCTTCCGTGGCGGCGCTGGTCTGCCTGCGTTCGGCTGACGACTACATTGCGCTGCGCGAGGTTGATGCGCAGGTGCGGGAACACCGCCGCGTGCTGGCCGCACTTCCACGCGGCGCCAGGCTTCTGGTGGTGAACACGCAAGGCCACGGCTCCGGCGCGGAACGTGTGACGCAGAGCACGTTGTGGCACATGCCGCTTGTCGCGGTGATCGACCGGGACGCGTTCGTGCCCTACCTCTTCAACGGCCTTACGACGATACGCATCAATCCGGACTACCGGCAGGCAAGCACGCCGAACGGTTTGCCGATTACGATGGCCGAGTTGCGCGCCGGCGCCAGCCTGGCTGACGACCACGTGGAGCGCGGCGACGGCCAGGGCGCGCGCCTGTATTTTCGCGACTGGCCAGACGAGTTCGATTTCGTCCTGATCCAGCATTACGACGGGACTGTTGATGCGCTGCCGCCCATGCTGCGCCCGTTGCGGCACGGCGACGGCCTGGACCTCTACAGCATAACCCACGGCTGAGCTGAAGGCGGCAGCGGCGTCACGGCAGTCGCAACTGGTAATCGCCGAATTTTTCCACATGCGGGTAGGCGGCCAGCATGGCGGCCCGGGTCGCCGGCAGGTAGCGGGAATCGAATGTCGGATCGCCGGGGCCGGCCGCGGTGATTACGGCGCCGAACCGGTGCCCGGCCAGAAGGTCCAGCAGCCGGCGCTCCGGCCAGACACCCTCCTGCGCCAATTGCGCCAGTATGGCCGGCTCGAGGTCCACGCTGCGGCCGGCCCGAAGTGTCAGCACCATGTCGTCTGACAGCAAAGGCCCCGGCACGTCTCGCAGGCGGGCCAGCAGCGCCTGATCCTGCTGATCTCGCGAGGCGGTCAACTGGGCCGCGCGCAGGTCACCGATGGCGCCTGGCACCGGGCAGGTCTGCAGCGCCAGCAGGACCGGCACACCCAGGGCCAGCCGAGTGGGGCTGGCCCAGGCTGCCCCGCCCAGCCAGCCGACCCATACGCAGCCGAGGCACAGATACTCCAGGAAGTAGTTGATGGCCGCACCGGACTTGCCTGCGAGCAGCAGCGTGGGCGTGCAGGTCACAGCGTATATCAGCAGAAGCAGGAGCGTGCAGGCCTGGCTGTCCTGCGCGAGCAGGGCGCGCCATCCCGCAAGGCGGGTGCGGCGGGACAGGGCGACGGCGCCGCACACCCACCCGCCGGCAGCAAGCGCCGCGAATATTGGGTAGGCTTTTAGCAGCTCCATCGCGTGGCCGGCGGCGTCAGCCAAGCTGAACCGGTTGATGTTGTAGAGCAGGATATGCCGCAGGAAACCGCCCTGCGTCAGCCAGCTGAGCCCGCCCAGCACGATCAGGCCGGCCGCAAGCGCCACGACCCCCGCGCGCAGCGCCAGCCGCCAATCCCGCAGCGCCGCCGCGGCCAGCACCGCGCAGGGCGCCGATAGGAAAGTCTGCTTGGTGTAGCAGGCAGCCACCAGAACAAGCATTGCGGGCACAAGCAAGGACTGCCGCCGCCAGGACAGCGCCGCGAGCACCAGGCCGCCATAGGTGAACGCGAGGCCAAGCATGTCGACCCGCAGCAGCGGCGACCAGGAGATTACCGGCAACAACGTGAACGGCAGCAGCCCGGCGGCCATGGCGGCGAGCGACCGCCCCGGACGATCCGAAGCCAGCCAGGCGAGCGTGCCTGCCAGCACCGCGCAAGCCAGCGTGGCGGCGAGCGACAGGGCCCGGCCGGCTAAAAGACCGGAAACACCCAGCGCGATCAGGCCGCGAAGCAGGACGTGGAACACCGGCGGATACTCGAACACCAGAAATGGCGGGTGGGAGATATCGCCATAAGCGTGCGCGCCGAACATCCACAGCGCCTGCTGCCAGATCAGTCCCTCGCTGTAATTCAGGCCGCGCGGCGTGAGCAGGACAGCCACCGCATATGCGGCGTAGCAGGCGAGCCCCCAAAACAGGATCGCCAGAACCAGCGCCCACAGCAAAGCCGCCGCCCGGTCCGGCCGGCGCGCTTCGACAGGCTCGCCCCACCTGCGCCTGCCCTGCCGAAGCCTGCCTGCCCCGAGTCTGCCCGCTTTGCCCATCGCCCGTTCTGCCAGTGTCATGCCCATCCCCCGCCGGACGACCCTGGACTACACCGGCAGCACCGGACGGGATCTGCTTTTCTGCAAGCAGGCGCAGAAAACCGGGCGGTCTGGCGCAAAAGCGCCGCCACAAGCACGGCGCGGCCAGACACGCAGCCCTTCTCATGCGGGCGGCCTCCGCCCATATCCCGCAGGTCCGCACGACCGATACAGGGGCCCGAAATGTCCGACCAGAACACCACCGCTGCCGCCAAGACCGATGCCGAGTGGCGGGCCGAACTCACTCCCGAGCAATACCGCGTTCTGCGCCAGCACGGCACCGAACGCCCGGGCGCCAGTCCGCTGAACGCCGAGAAGCGGCAGGGCGAGTTCCTGTGCGCGGCCTGCCAGACCAAGCTGTTCGACAGCGCCACCAAATATGAAAGCCATTCCGGCTGGCCCAGCTTCTACGCGCCCGTCGAAGGCGCGGTCGCCACCACGGAAGACCGCACGTTGGGCATGCGCCGGGTGGAAGTGCATTGCGCCAATTGCGGCGGCCATCTGGGCCACGTGTTCCCCGATGGGCCGAAGCCCACCGGCCTGCGCTACTGCATGAACGGCGCCGCGCTTAAGTTCGAACCCGCCGCGTGACCGCCTCCGTGCCCGGCCTCGCGTCGGACATAATCGACGAACTGCGCGCGCTGCTGGCCGGCGAAACCGATGTGACGGCGAACGCCGCCAACATGGCGGCGCTGATCTACCAGCGCGTGCCGCGGCTGAACTGGGCGGGGTTCTACTTCCTCAAAGACGGCGTGCTGGTCGTAGGGCCCTTTCAGGGCCTGCCCGCCTGCACGCGAATCCCGCTCGGACGCGGCGTGTGCGGCACGGCGGCACAACGCGGCGAGACGATCGTGGTGCCGGACGTGCACGCGTTCGAAGGCCACATCGCCTGCGACAGCGCCTCGCAATCTGAAATCGTGGTGCCGCTTGTCGTGGGTGGGCATGTGATGGGCGTGCTCGACGTCGATAGTCCGGAGCTGGACCGCTTTTCCCAGGCGGAGCGGGATTTCTTCGAAGCCGCCGCCGGAGTTTTCGTGGAGAGATGGCAGGCAACGAACAGTCGCCACGAACCTGGCTGATCCTGCCTGCAGGCAGCGTGGCTAGGTGACGCTCACGCCTTTCCAGAAGGCGACCCTGCCTTTGATCTCGGCCGCTGCATCCTTCGGCTCCGGATAGAACCACGCCGCGTCCTTGTTCTCCTTGCCGTCGACCAGAAGGGAGTAATAGGACGCGGTGCCCTTCCACGGGCAGACGCTATGCGTGGCGCTGTCCCTCAGGATGCCCGGCCGCACGGATGACACCGGAAAATACGCGTTGCCTTCGACTTTTACGATGTCGTCGCTCTCGGCGATGACTTGACCGTTCCAGGTGGCTTTCATTGACTTACCTCGGAAAAAAGAAAGGCCTTCTTTTCTGAAGAAAAGAAGCAAAAGACTTTTGATCCGCTGTCGCGGGAGTTCCTCAAAACTCTCGCGACAGCGGAGGAAAAGCTTTTTGCTTCTTTTTCTCGAAAAAGAAGGCCTTGCCTTGCTTACTCCACCGTCTCCGGCTCACGCTCCGCAGAGCCCTCGCCATCCTCCGGTCCGGTCACCGCAGGTGGCGGCGGGGCGGCGGTGTACTCGAAGTCCAGCTTGGAGTCCTTCAGCCCGACCTTCACCGACCCGCCATGCACCAAGCTGCCGAACAGCAGCTCCTCGGCCAGCGGCTTCTTGATGTATTCCTGGATGACGCGGCCCAGCGGACGCGCGCCATACAGGCGGTCGTAGCCACGCTCGGCCAGCCACTCCTTGGCGGCCGACGACAGCTCGATGGTGACGTTGCGGTCCGCGAGCTGGGCTTCCAGCTGCATCACGAACTTCTCCACCACGCGGCCGACGATCTCCTCGGTCAGGCCGGCGAAGGTGATGGTTGCGTCCAGCCGGTTGCGGAACTCCGGCGTGAACATACGCTTGATCGCCTCCTCGTCCTCACCCTGGCGCACGGTGCTGCCGAAGCCGATTGCCTCCTTGGCCTGGTCGGCCGCACCCGCGTTCGTCGTCATGATCAGGATGACGTTGCGGAAATCCACCGTCTTGCCGTTGTGGTCGGTCAGCTTGCCGTGGTCCATCACCTGCAACAGGATGTTGTACAGGTCCTGGTGCGCCTTCTCGATCTCGTCGAGCAGCAGGACCGCATGCGGATGCTGGTCGATGGCGTCGGTCAGCAATCCGCCCTGGTCGAAGCCCACATAGCCCGGCGGGGCGCCGATCAGGCGGCTTATGCTGTGCCGCTCCATGTACTCGCTCATGTCGAAGCGAATAAGCTCGATGCCCAGCGTGCTGGCCAACTGGCGCGCAACCTCGGTTTTGCCGACGCCGGTGGGCCCGCTGAACAGGTAGTTGCCGATCGGCTTCTCCGCGTCGCGCAGGCCGGCGCGGCTCAGCTTGATGGCGGCCGACAGTGCGTCGATCGCCTTGTCCTGGCCGAACACCATGCTCTTCAGGTCACGCTCGAGGTTGCGCAGCGTCTCCTTGTCGTCGGCGGACACGGATTTGGGTGGGATGCGGGCGATCTTGGCCACGATCTCTTCCACGTCCTTCAGCGTCACCGTGCGGCGGCGCTTGTCCTCCGGCAGCAGCATGCGGCTGGCGCCCACCTCGTCGATCACGTCGATCGCCTTGTCTGGCAGCTTGCGGTCGTTGATGTATTTCGCGCTCAGCTCCACGGCCGCACGGATGGCTTCGTCCGTGTAGCGCACCTTGTGGTGCTTCTCGTAGTTGGTCTTCAGCCCATTGAGTATCTTGACGGTGTCCTCGATGGACGGCTCCGCCACGTCGATCTTCTGGAACCGGCGCACCAAAGCGCGGTCCTTTTCGAAGTAGTTGCGGAACTCCTTGTAGGTGGTGCTGCCGATGCAGCGGAGCGAGCCGCTGGCCAGCGCCGGCTTCAGCAGGTTGGACGCGTCCATCGCCCCACCGCTGGTCGCACCCGCGCCGATCACCGTGTGGATTTCGTCGATGAACAGCACCGCGCCCGGCTGGTTCTCCAACTCGGTCACCACGGCCTTCAGGCGCTCCTCGAAATCGCCGCGGTAGCGCGTGCCGGCCAGCAACGCGCCCATATCCAGCGCGTAGATCGTGCTCTTGGCGAGCACTTCGGGCACGTCGCCTTCCACGATTCGCTTGGCCAGGCCCTCGGCGATCGCCGTCTTGCCCACGCCGGGGTCGCCCACGTAAAGCGGGTTGTTCTTGGTGCGCCGGCACAGGATCTGGATCGTGCGCTCAACCTCCTGGTCGCGGCCGATCAGCGGATCGATCTTGCCGGACTGCGCCTTCTTGTTGAGGTTGACGCAGTAGGTGGACAGCGCGTCCTGGCTGCGGCCGCGCGGCTTCTCCTCGCGCTCGTGCTCCGGGGTCTCCGGAGTGCCGCCGGTCGGGCCGTTATTGCCGCTGGCGTTGGGGCGCTGCGTGGCACGGCCCGGCGCCTTGGCGATGCCGTGGCTGATGAAGTTGACCGCGTCCAGCCGCGTCATGTCCTGCATCTGCAGGAAATACACGGCATGGCTCTCGCGCTCGCTGAACAGCGCCACGAGCACGTTGGCGCCGGACACCTCGTCCCGCCCTGAGCTCTGCACGTGAATGGCCGCACGCTGCACCACGCGCTGGAAGCCGGCCGTGGGCTTGGGCTCCGTGGTGCGGTCGGTCGTCAGCCCGGAGAGGTCCTTGTCGAGGAACTCGGTCAGGTCCTGGCGCAGCTTGTCGAGATCGACTCCGCAGGCGCGCAGCACGGTTGCCGCATCGCTGTCATCGGCCAGGCCGAGCAGCAGGTGCTCAAGGGTGGCGTATTCGTGGCGGCGGTCGCTGGCGAAGGAGAGGGACCGGTGAAGTGTCTGCTCGAGATTTCTGGATAGCATGGTGTCTGACGCCCCTGGGCACCTGATGCCGGAAGGACCCTTGCCCCCGCTACACCCGGATGATGACAGGATGACCGCTTTACGCGGCTGCCTGGAAGGAAAATCGTCGCCGATGTGTCACGGCGGCTTCGATTATCTGGGGATGGTTGGGGGCTGGGGGAAGGAGTGGAAAATTAAGCCGAGGCAAGGCCCTTTTTTCGCGAACACCGGCTTCCGGCAGGACAGCATCAGCAGGCCGGAGCGTCGCCTAGTCCTTCTCAATCGTGCATTGCAGCGGATGCTGGTTCTGCCTTGCCAGGTCCATGACCTGGGTCACCTTGGTCTCGGCTACTTCATACGTGAACACCCCGCACACACCCACGCCGCGGCGATGCACGTGCAGCATGATTCGGGTGGCCTCTTCCCGGGTCTTCTGGAAGAACCGCTCCAGCACGTGCACGACGAACTCCATCGGCGTGTAATCGTCGTTCAGCATCAGCACCTTATACATGGCAGGCTTGCGCGTCTTCGGGCGCGCCTTGACGACCACGCCGGTATTCGGGCCCTCGCCGCCGCCACGCTTGTCGCTATCACTCATCGGTGGACCACCCTGGCGCCGCGTCCTGGATGCTGATCCAGGCAAGCAGGCGGTGTAAACGTCGCTCATGATATCGGCATGGACCTTCGCCAGAAAAGGGCGATGCAACCAGGCCGCACCCCGTCAGACGGCAAAAGGCCCGGGGTTGCCCCCGAGCCTTCACCCTAATCCCGCCCAGGCTGGGTGGGCAATCGTCTTTGCAGGCTTACGAGAAGGTCTCGACCGCCGCGTTCACGCGGGCGGAGATCGGCGCGAACGCCTGCTCGGCCAGCTTCATGGACTGCTCGGTCAGCTTGCCGGATTCCGTCATCGCCTTCTCCAGCGAGGCCTTGGCGAAGCTGCTCTGCAGTTCGAAGGCTTCCTTGACGGACTTGACCGAGCTCATCGCCTTGAACGTGGAGATCGTCTCGTCCAGGCTGGCGCGGGCGCTGGCGGCGAACATGCGCGAAAGATCGGTGAAGCCGGTCGCCAGGATCTGGTGGGACTTCATCAGCGCTTCCATGTTGCCCTGGCTGAAGGAGGTCATTTGCTCGGCGGTCTTCATCACCCGCTGCATGCCTTCCTTGACCTGGACCTGGGCCTGCTCCATGCCGGCCGTGGCTGTCGCCGCGCCCTGCTTGATGCCTTCCACTGTCTTCTCGTGCGCCAGCGTCTCGGCTGCCTTCAGGTCGCCGGTCGCGGTCTCGATAGCCTTTGACTTGGTGATCATCTTCCTGCTCCGAAAAATCAGGACGATTCCAAAGAGCGGCGAACCGTCACATGAGGTGGCGCGGGCGCATTGTGCGCCGCAGCACGGGCTACCTAGGGTAGAAATTTTCCCTAGTCAACATTTTTGGTGCGTTGCACAAAATGCCCGTGAAGCCGTTGCGATTGCCGCCCATTCGCATATCGCCGCCGGAAAAGCCCACCCCTCGCGTGGCTTAGCCGAGGAACTTACGCTGCCTTAACCCGAACGGGCGCTAGATTGCTGGACAGGCGCAGAATCCGCCCGCTAAACTCGCGGACGAAGCAGGTGAGGCAATCGATCTGAACATGGCGTCCATCCGCAACCTGCTCACCCGCGCCGCAAGGCGCGGCAGCGCCTGGCGTGGGGCGGTTGTGGCGCTGGCGCTGGCTACCCCCTGCCTGACCCCCTCTTTCGCGCAGGCGCAGATCGGATCGAGCCGCTACAGCTCCATCGTGATCGATAACGGGTCCGGCCGGGTAATGGAGGCGGCCAACGCCGACTCGCTACGCTACCCGGCGAGCCTGACCAAGCTGATGACTCTGTATATGGCGTTCGAGGCGCTGAAGGACCACAAGGTCACGCTCGGCCAGAACGTGCCGGTTTCCGGCCATGCCGCCTCGATGGAGCCGTCCAAGCTGGGCCTGCTGCCCGGCACCTACTTCACCGTCAGCGACGCCATACTGGCCATCGTGACCAAGTCGGCAAACGACGCGGCCTGCGCGCTGGGCGAGTTGCTGGGCGGCGACGAGGATCGTTTCGGCCAGGCGATGACTCTGCGCGCCCGCGCGTTGGGCATGACGAACAGCACGTTCCGTAACGCCAGCGGCCTGCCGGACCCGGAGCAGACCACCACGGCGCGCGACCTCGCACTGCTGGCACACCATCTGATCATCGATTTCCCGGAATACTACCATTATTTCAGCGAGCCGGTGTTCTACTTCCACGGCCGCGCCATCCCAAACCATGACCGCATGCTGCAGGCCTATGACGGCGCGGACGGGCTGAAGACCGGCTACACCCAGGCGGCCGGCCACAACCTGGTAACCTCTGCGATGCGCGGCGAGGTGCGGCTGATCGGCGTCGTCATGGGCGCGCGTTCCAATCCGGAGCGGGACCTGCACATGGCCAACCTGCTCGATGACGGGTTCGAACAGCTCGGCGTTCCGGTCACCCGCCACGTGCCGAGCCGCTTCCGCGAGCCCTCGCTGATCGCCGCCGCGGACGTGGCCGCAGGCGTCCCCAGCGTGCATTTCGTGGCGTTCCGGCACGGGCATCACGGTCGCGCCGGCGTCCAGGCGGCCCCGCTGCGGGCGACCCTCGCCGTCGCCCGCGTGCATGCCGGCGCCCCGTCCGGCCATCGCCTGGCCGTTGCAACCTGCACGGCGAAGCCCGGCCATCACGGCTGCGGCTTCCCCACCCGGGACAAGCGCCGCGCCTAGGCGCCCCACCTTCCAGGCGCCTCCCAGCCCGCAGCAAACATCTTTGATCCGCGCGTGTTGGCCGCCCGCTTACTAAGCATTGCCACAAGCCGCCTCGCAGACCATCCTTGGACAGGGATCCACAACCAGAGGGCGGCATGGACGGCGGTAGCGAGGCGCGGCGAATAATCATCCATGGCGAGGCCGATTTCGCCGGCATGCGGGAAGCCGGCGCACTCGCCGCCCGCACCCTGGACATGATCACCCCGCATGTCCGCCCCGGCGTCACCACCGGCGAGCTGGACCGGCTGTGCCACGACTTCATCCTGGCCAACAACGCCGTCCCCGCGCCGCTGAATTACCGCGGCTTTCCCAAATCCATCTGCACCAGCATCAACCATGTCGTTTGCCACGGCATTCCGGGCGAGCGGAAGCTGGTGGAAGGCGATATCGTCAACATAGACGTGACCGTGATCCTGGACGGCTGGCACGGCGACACCAGCCGGATGTACGGCGCCGGCGCGCTGCCCACCCGCGCCCGCAACTTGTTGGACGTGACCTACCAGGCGCTGATGCGCGGCGTGGAGGCGGTGCGGCCCGGCGCCACGCTGGGCGATCTTGGCTACGCGATCCAGACCTACGTGGAAGCCAACCGGTTCAGCGTGGTGCGCGATTTCTGCGGCCACGGCATCGGCCGCACCTTCCACGCCGCCCCGAACGTGCTGCATTTCGGCCGCCGCGAGGAAGGCCCGGAGCTGCGGCCCGGCATGTTCTTCACCATCGAACCGATGGTCAATGCCGGCCGGCCCGAGGTGAAGGTGCTTGATGACGGCTGGACCGCGGTGACCAGGGACCGCAGCCTGTCCGCACAGTTCGAGCACATGGTGGGCGTCACGGAGGAGGGCTGCGAGGTGTTCACCATCTCGCCGGCTGGGCTGCATCATCCGCCCTACTGAAAAGGAAGGCCTTCTTTTTTGAAAAAAAGAAGCAAAAAACTTCTGCTCCGCTGTCGCGGACTGCCCGGTGAGTCCGCGACAGCGGAGCAAAAGTCTTTTGCTTCTTTTCTTCAGAAAAGAAGGCCTTCCTTGCCCAATCCACCATGAGCCCTCCCCCGAAAGGCTTGAGCGAGGCAAGGCTCCAACTGGACCTCCCTCCCGACACCGCCCTGCCCGCCCCGGCGCCGGCCACCAGCATGGAGCAGCACCGCTCCCGCCTGCGCGCCAAGCTCCTGCAGGCAGGGCCGGACGCGTTGGCCGATCACGAGATGCTGGAGATCGTGCTGTTCCTTGCGATCCTGCGGCGCGACGTCAAACCGATCGCCTACCGCCTGCTCGCCCGTTTCGGCAGCTTTGCCGCCACGATCTCGGCGCCGGCCCGTGACATCGCCGCCGTGGACGGCATGGGCGAGGCGAGCGCCGCCGCGTTGAAGGCCGTGCATGCCGCGGCAATTCGCCTGACGCGGGCCGAGGTGACGGGCCGGCCGGTGCTGTCCAACTGGGACGCGCTGATGGGCTACCTGAACGCGGCGATGGCGCGCGAACAGGTGGAGCAGTTCCGCATCCTGTTCCTGGACAACAAGAACCGCCTGCTGGCCGACGAGGCGCAGGCGCGCGGCACCGTAAACCACACGCCGGTCTATCCGCGTGAGGTGGTGCGCCGCGCGCTGGAGCTGCAGGCCGCCGCATTGATACTGACCCATAACCATCCGAGCGGCGATCCCACGCCGTCGCGTGATGACATCGCCATGACACGCCAGATCGTGGAAGCAGCCAAGACGCTGTCCATCACGGTCCACGACCACGTTATCATCGGCAACGGCGTGTGGCTGAGTTTCCGCAAGGAAGGCCTGCTGTAGGCACCCGGTCGCGCGATCCGGCGCAGATCGCGTAACGGCGCAACACACACGTATCACAAAGTGTTGCGTCAGCACCTGCAACGGTCTGCATCTGAAACGCTCGGGTGGCGTATTGGGCAGGCGGTCCCGCGCCGTTCCCGCCGCCGGCGCTCTTGCGCCTGGCGGGAAGCCACCACCAAGGAGTGTCGATAAATAATGGAAACGTCCTGGACAAATCTGCTGCAGCGCCGCAAGCTTTTGCGCACGGCCAGCCTCGGCGCGGTCGCCACCGCTTTCGCGATGAAGGTGACCGGCGCCGATGCGCAAACGGCGCCAACCGATCCGGAAATCCTCAATTTTGCGCTTAACCTCGAGTATCTCGAGGCCGAGTACTACCTGCGCGCCGTCACCGGCACCGGCCTTGTGGGCAACGGCGTAGGCGTCAATGGCGTCGGCGGATCGGGTGGCACCGTCACCGGCGGCAGCAGGGTCCCGTTCCAATCCCGCCAGACCTACGAACTCGCGCTGGAAATAGCGCAGGACGAGATGGCGCACGTCAAGCTGCTGCGCCAGGCACTGGACACGGCGGCCGTGGCCGAACCGGCCATCGATCTCGTGAATAGCTTCGCCGCCGCCGCAGCCGCCGCGGGTCTGGGCTCCGGCTTCAACCCGTTTGCCAGTGAGGCGAACTTCCTTCTCGGCGCCTTCATCTTCGAGGACGTCGGCGTAAGCGCCTATGCTGGTGCAGCGCAATATATCTCCAGCAAAGCGTATCTAACAGTCGCAGCGCAGATACTGGCCGTGGAAGCCTACCACGCGGGCGAGATACGCACGCGGCTGTTCCTGAACGGCTTCGCCACGCAGTCCAACCAGATCGCGGCACTGCGCGCGAGCGCGTCCGATGCGGTGACCACCAGCGGCGCCATGCCGGTTCCCGATCACGGCGTGCAGACATCGAGCGGCACGGCTAGCATCGTCGACGCGGACGCCAACGCGCTCGCCTACACGCGCACCACCGGGCAGGTGCTCAACGTGGTTTATCTCGGCAAGGGCGTGGGCACCACCAGCGGTGGATTCTTTCCCCAAGGCGTGAACGGCGCTATCAGAACCGTCACCTAGGTTTCGCGATAAAGCCTGGCTACTAAGAACAGAAACAGGAACCAACGATGTCTGGAACATTGACCGCAGGCGCCCAAATCCGCATGGATGTCTTCGATGGTACCGGCACCCTTGCGGGTGTTGGCACCTACACCTACTCGACAATGCAGACATCGGATGGTTCCACTGACCCGGTGGCCGCCCAGCCCGATACGTATCTTCTCATCGATACCGTAGCCGGCGGCGCCACGCCGCTCACGGACCTCTTCGTGGGCACCGGCTTCGACGCCGTGGAAAACGCGAACGACCTGGCGCCGATCGTCCTCTCCGCCGCGGACACCGTGGCCGGTGACCTGGTCTACCAGGGTGACGTCGGCAATCAGACGGTGTTCGGCGGCAGCGGCACGGAATTCGTGGCGCTCACGGGTTTCGGCAACTCCTACGCGGAAAACGGCGGCGGCACCTACGAGATCGCCGCTGGCCTCGGCGGCCCTACCGCCCTGCAGACGCTAGCCACGCCTACCGGAACCGAGGGCAACAACATTGCCGTGGATAGCGGCAACGCCAGCATCGCGGCGGGCCTCGGCTACAATAACATCTTCTTGGGCAGCGGCACCGCGCTGGTGGCCAATGAAGGATTCGACACGATCACCGGCGGCAGCGGCGCGGCCACGGTAAACGGCGCCGGCGCGGCCACGATCTTCGCCGGCACCGGCTCCATCGAATATGACGGTGCCGGCGGCACGGCCGCGATCATCGCCAGCTCGGTGGCCGGCGCGGGGAACACCGACGTGTATGGCAATTCCGGCTCCGTCACCGCCTATGGTGCAACCGGCGACTTCTCCGCCTTCGGCGGCCAGGCCGGCAACAACGTCCTCGTCTCCGGCTCGGCGAACTCCACGCTGGTCGGCGGCGGCAACAACGACCTGCTCGTCGCCAGCGGCGCCGGCACGACGACGCTCGTGGCCGGCGTAGGCAACGCCACGCTGTTCGGCGCCAATGCTAGCGGCACCACCAACTACTTCCTGGGCGCCGGCAACGACTCCGTTGTCGCGGGCACCGGTAACGAGTACATCCAGTTCGGCACCGGGCAGAGCACGGTGTTCGGCAGCACCGGCCATGACATCTACGGTGTTCAGGGTGACGTCGGCGGCAGCACGAATGTCGTCGTCGGCTTCAACACCGCGTCCGACTACCTGGAGCTGAACGGTTTCAGCGCCTCGGTAACGGCGCAGTCCATCCTGCAGAATGACGTCTCCACCGTCGACGGAAGCACGGTCCTCAGCCTGACCGCCGCGGATGGCAACACCGATCTGATCCAGCTCTACGGTGTGACCAACCTGTCGAGCTCCAACCTGATCCTGCCGAGCGCCAGCGGCACGACCTGATCCGTGACGATCCGGGGAGTGCCTTGCGCACTCCCCGGATCGGTCAAAGCGGCGCCAGCCGCCACGCGGCGAAATGCAGCCTCGGCAAACGCTGCAGCAAAGCGAGCGTCGCCGGTGCGGCCTCGCCTGAGCCGGACGCCATCATCTCGACAGCCACGTAGAACACCACCGCCAGGCCCAGCCAGGCGATCCAGCGGTACCTGGACAGCAGGCGGGATAGCAGCCCCGCGGCCACACCCGTCAGCACCACGGACAGCACCAGCCCGGCCGCCATGATCCAGGCGTTCTGACGCGCGGCGCCGGCTACCGCGAGCACGTTGTCCAAGCTCATCGACAGATCGGCCACCACGATCTGCCGTATTGCCTGCCATCCTGTCTTTCCGGGCGATCCCTGCCCGGTGTCGCCATGCTGTTCCCGCAGCTCCCGGAACATCTTCCAGCACACCCAGAGCAGCAGCAGCCCGCCGGCCAGGGTCAGGCCGACGATCTCCAGCAACTGGATTGCGACAGCCGACAGCGCCACGCGTATCAGCGTGGCAGCGGCGATCCCCGTCACCAGCGCACGGCGGCGCTGCGCCTCGCCCAGGCCGGCAACGGCCAGGCCGACGACCACGGCGTTGTCGCCGGCCAGGGTGATGTCGATCAGGACGATCTGGAGAAGTGCGAGCAAGGAAGCCAGGAACAGCCTTACGCTCTGGAGAGGGGAAGAAACGGCCGGCTACCTGCCGCGTGTGGGTTTGCGAGTGCGAATGCCGAAGCAAGTAGCCTCGGCCCAGTGCGGGCGGAGAGATAAAAGTTTTTGGTTCTTTTCTTCAAAAGAGAACCGCTTCGCTTATACCACGCGCATGATCCCCCGTTATGCCCGCCCCCCCATGGTCGCCATCTGGGCGCCTGAAAACCGCTACCGCATCTGGTTCCAGATCGAATCCCTGGCCGCCGACGCAATGGCGGAGCTGGGCGACATCCCCGCCGAAGCCGCCCGCACCATACGCGAACGCGGTGCGCCGGCGCTGGCCGCCATGGGCCCGGCGGACGTCGAACTCATCGACGAGATCGAGCGCGAGACCCGCCATGACGTGATCGCCTTCCTGACCTGGCTGGCCGAGAAGATCGGCCCCGACAGCCGCTTCGTCCATCTCGGCATGACCAGCAGCGACGTGCTCGACACCTGCCTCGCCGTCCAGCTCACCCAGGCGGCCGACATCCTGCTCGCCGACCTGGACGCGCTGCTAGACGCGCTGCGCCGCCGCGCCTTCGAGCACAAGCACACGCTCACCATCGGCCGCAGCCACGGCATACACGCCGAACCGACCACCTTCGGCATCAAGCTCGCCGGCCACTATGCGGAGTTTGCCCGCAACCACGCCCGCCTGGTGGCCGCCCGCGCAGAGGTCGCCACTTGCGCCATCAGCGGCGCCGTCGGCACCTACGCCCACGCGGACCCGCGCATCGAGGCGCATGTCGCCGCCGCCCTCGGCCTCGCGCCGGAACCCGTCTCCACCCAGATCATCCCGCGGGACCGCCACGCCGCGTTCTTCTGCACGCTGGCGGTGATCGCCAGCGGCATCGAGCGGCTGGCTACCGAAATACGCCATCTGCAACGCTCCGAAGTGCGCGAGGCGGAGGAGTTTTTCCACCCGGGCCAGAAGGGCAGCTCGGCCATGCCCCACAAACGCAACCCGGTGCTCAGCGAGAACCTCACCGGCCTGGCCCGCCTGGTGCGCGCTGCCGCCACCCCGGCGCTGGAAAACGTGGCCCTCTGGCACGAGCGCGACATAAGCCACTCCAGCGTGGAGCGCGGCATTGCCCCGGACGCCACGATCACCCTGGATTTTGCCCTGGCAAGGCTGACCGGCCTGATCGACAAGCTTCTGGTCTATCCGGACCGCATGCTGGCCAATCTGGAGTCGCTGGGCGGCGTGGTGCATTCCGGCGAGGTGCTGCTGGCGCTCGCCCGCGCCGGCATCTCGCGGGAGGACGCGTATCGCATCGTCCAGCGCAACGCGATGGCCACCTGGACCACGCTCGGCCAACCCGGTAACCGCAGCTTCGCCGACAACCTCGCTGCCGACCCGGAGGTGGCCGGCCGCGTGGAGCCGGCGCTGCTGGCCGCCTCGATGGACCCGGCGCTGCACACCCGCCACGTGGACCACATCTTCGCCAGCGTGTTCGGCTGAACCGCACCCCTTGCTCCCGGCGCCGTCCGGTGGTGAGAGAGGGCCAGAACCGAACCGGACCAACTGCCATGAGCGACACCACACAACTGGGCCTGCCCGAAGCCGCGCGCCACCTCGGCGTCACCATACGCGTCCTGCGCCGCGCCATTCGCGCCGGCGCCATCCCGTCCCCCGGAACGATGACGGCCACCGCCGTGCTCTCGCCGGAGTGGCTGGAGAGCGCCAGAACGGCGGCCAAGACGGATCCGAAGAGCCTGATGCGCGGGGGCAAGCAAAAGGTGCCGGCGTTTGCGCGTTACGAGGGGACGTCGGCTTGGCGGAAATATACCAACCGGGTTCGGGCGTTTAATGCGTTTCGGGCGGCGGAGGGAAAATAAGGAAGGCCTTCTTTTCTGAAGGTAAGAAGCAAAAGACTTTTGCGCCTGCACCACGGCGCGGTCTGGTCCTGCCATCATACGCGTCGGCAGAACCAGCGCGCGCCGTAGTGCAGGCGGGGGAGCAAAAGTTTTTTGGTTCTTTTTTTCAAAAAAGAACCGCTTTCTCATGTGCACGGTAATCCTGGCCACTCGCGCCTCGGCAGCCTGGCCCCTGTTGCTGGCCGCCAACCGGGACGAGATGCTGGATCGCCCCTGGTTGCCGCCAGCGCGCCACTGGCCGGACCAGCCGGACGTGGTGGCCGGGCGGGACACGCTGGGTGGCGGCACCTGGCTGGGCCTGAACGATGCGGGCGTGGTGGCCACCGTGCTGAACCGCCCCGGCACGCTGGGCCCGGCACACGGCAAGCGTAGCCGGGGAGACCTGCCGCTGCTGGCGTTGCGGCACGCCTCGGCCGAGGCGGCGGCGAGGCATCTGGCCGGGCTGGACGGGACGGCCTGGCGCAGCTTCAACCTCGTGGTCGCCGACCGGGCAGGCGCCTGGTTCCTGCGCGGCACCGGCGAGGCCGCGATCACGGCCGAGCGTCTGACGCCCGGCGTGCACATGGTGACCGCGCACGACCCGGACGATCTCGCCAGCCCGCGCACGGCCCGTCATCTGCCGCGCTTCCGCGCCGCCCCACTGCCGGCGCCGCCCGACTGGTCTACCTGGCCCGATCTGCTGGCTGACTCCGAAGGGCCCCGTGCGTCTGCCCTGTTCGTGCCGGCACAGGAGGGTTTCGGCACCGTCTGCACCACGTTGCTCGGGTTGGGCCCGCGGACCGAGTTCCTGACCCCGCGCCTGCCGCTGACCGGCGACGGCCTGGACCGCCGGTGAAACGCCGCTCGGCTTTTACCGTGTAGCCTAGCTGCCGACTTCTTCCGAACACCGCCGTGCCGCAGGAAGCAGGTCAGGCGCTTTCACCTGGGCCAGGGCTGACCGGGCTTTGGACCTGTAAATGGCAATCTCGCCGGCGGACGGCTCGATCAGTGGAACCGAGCATATCGTCCTTTCGCCGAAGACCGGGGCCACCCGACGCAGCACCTCTTCGGGGTTGCTGAGCAATGCGGTTGCCATCGCGGTGGACAGGGCCTCGCCCGACCCCGCATCGGTTCCCGGCTTCAGCGCCAGGCCGACTTCGAGCCAGGCCGGAGTGCCTGCCTCGATCCGGCCGAGCACCTGATCCCAGCCTGTGCCGTCCCCCGCGGCCAGTCGACTGACCACGGCTTTTGCTCCGCGCGCATGTATCTGCGCCAGCATGGTTTGCGGCTGCTCCAGGCCAGCGGCGGCCAGGATCAGAGTGGTTGCGGCGGACACGAAGGCCCGCTTCCTCCCGATCAAGGCACCACCTGCAATTGCCGGTCTACCGATTGCGAGATGCGGTCGCGCGTGGCGCGGTCGATGACGATGCACCCTTGCGAAGCATCGTGGCGCACATTGTCGCCGTGGATTAGGAAGCCGTCGCGACCGAGCGTGTTGGTGCCAGGGGCGGGCGTCAGCCGCATGACGTGGGGTCCATGCGTCCTGGTATCATACGCGTTGCCTATCGTGTACGTGCCTTGCGGTATCGGCCCCACGTTGGCGGTTCCCTGCATGCCGGCGTTGTTCCGGCCAGCGCCGGTCCCTGAGTACCCGGTCCCCTGCGGCGCGCCGTTCTGGGTCAGCGCACCGGTGCTCTGACTGTATGTCCACGGCATCAGTCGCCTCCTGGGTGACGCGGTCTCGAACCGTCGCCCACGGCCGCAAAGCCGTCAACCTGGCGGGCATGGCACAACGCCCCATTGCTGCTATAGCCCCCTGGAGTACGGAGGACCCATTCATGGCCAGGCGTCGGCAGCTCTACGAGGGAAAGGCGAAGATCCTGTTCGAAGGACCGGAGCCCGGGACGCTCGTGCAGTATTTCAAGGACGACGCGACGGCCGGCAACGGCGCCAAGAAGGGCATCATCACCGGCAAGGGCGTGCTGAACAACCGCATCAGCGAGTATCTGATGCTGCGCCTGGCCGAGGTGGGAATACCCAACCACTTCGTCCGCCGGCTGAACATGCGCGAGCAACTGATACGCGAGGTGGAGATCATCCCGCTGGAGATCGTGGTGCGCAACGTGGCCGCGGGCAGCATCTGCACCCGGCTGGGCATACCCGAAGGCACCCGCCTGCCGCGCAGCATCATCGAATATTACTACAAGAACGACGCGCTGGGTGACCCGATCGTGGCCGAGGAGCACATCACCGCCTTCGGCTGGGCCAACACGATGGACATGGACGACATCGTGGCCATGACGCTGCGCACCAACGACTTCCTGACCGGGCTGTTCCTGGGCGTCGGCATCACGCTGGTGGACTTCAAGCTGGAGTTCGGCCGGCTGTGGGAGGGCGAGGACATGCGCGTGGTGCTGGCCGACGAGATCAGCCCGGACAATTGCCGCCTGTGGGACACCAAGACGAACGAGAAAATGGACAAGGACCGCTTTCGGCGGGACCTGGGCCGCGTGGAGGAAGCCTACCAGGAAGTGGCCAAGCGCCTGGGCATCCTGCCGGAAGCCGGCATGCGGGACATGAAGGGCCCGGAGCTGATGCAGTGAAGGCCCGGGTGACGGTGATGCTCAAGGACGGCGTTCTGGATCCGCAGGGCCGCGCCATCGGCCACGCCTTGGGCAATTTGGGCTTTGCCGGCGTGGGCGAGGTGCGCGCCGGCAAGGTGATCGAGCTGGAGCTGGATGCAACGGACGCGGAGGCCGCGCGCGTTCAGGCCGAGGAGATGGCGCGGCGCCTGCTGGCTAACACGGTGATAGAGCGGTTTTCGGTGGAGATAGCGTGATGAAGAAGTTCGCGATCGTTCTGGCCTGCGTGGCCGCGTCTGGTGCCGCGCACGCGCAGCGGGCATCCAACGTTGGTGCCAGGACCTTGCTGACCGCCTGCACCGGAAAGCAGACAGAGGTGTGCGACGCCTATCTGGACGGGTTCTCCGACTCGATACGCGCGGGCGGCAAGGACCACGCGCTGGCCTGCATCCCGAACAATGTCACGGGCACGGAACTGCGCGACGTCGTTGTCCAGTGGCTGAAATCGAACCCTCAGGCCCAGCATGACGTGGCGGAGAAAGCCACACGGCTGGCGCTGCAAAAGGCCTATCCCTGCGGCAAGTGAACCGCCGGACGATCTCGTCCGGCTCCAGCTTCGAGCGTGACATCGGCTACGCCCGCGCCGTGCGCAGCGGCGACTGGGTGTTCGTCAGCGGCACCACCGGCTTCGATTACGCGGCCATGACCATTGTGGACGACCCGGCGGCACAGGCCAGCCAGGCGCTGGCCAACATCGCGGCCGCCCTGGCGCAAGCCGCCGCCACGCTGCAGGACGTGGTCCGAATCCGCTACATCCTGCCGGACCGCGCCGATTTCGAACCCTGCTGGCCAGCCCTGCGCGACGCCTTCGGCGCCACGCCCCCCGCCGCCACGATGATAGTGGCCGGCCTATACGACCCTAGAATGCGCATAGAGATCGAAGCCACCGCCCACCGCCCACAGCGCCCGCAAGCCGCCTCCGCGTCAGCACGATCAAAAGTTTTTTGCGCCTTTTTTCCAAAAAAGAAGGCCTTGCTTCCTTGACCGACCCGGACGCCCCCGCCCGCCGCTCCCTGCTGCGGCACAAGCGCTTCGCCACCTTCCTCCTCCTGCTGATGGCCGCACTCACCATCGCCAGCTTCTACCTGCCCCCCAGCTACTGGACGCAGCTCCTGCAGGCCGCCGCCAAGGCCGGCTTCGTCGGCGGCATCGCGGACTGGTTCGCGGTCACCGCTTTGTTCCGCCACCCGCTGGGCCTGCCGATCCCGCACACCGCCATCATCCCCCACGAGAAGGTCCGCCTCGGCCAGGCGCTGGGCCGCTTCTTCGCCCGGCATGTGGTGACCGAAGAAGAGGTCGGCCGCCTGCTGGGCCGGCTGGACGTGGCCGACCTGCTGCACACCCTGCTGACCAATGACGAGGTGGTGCAGCCACTGGCCCGCACCCTGTCCGGCTACCTGCCCCGCATCCTGGCCACCGTGGAAGACGGCCGCGCCCGGCGCGTGCTCGGCCGCCTGGTGCCGCGCATGATTGGCGGGCCGGCAGCCGGCCGAATCCTGGCCCGCGCGCTGCGCGGCCTGGTGGAAGGCGGCCGGCACCAGGAGATGTTCGGCTTCATCCTGGCCAGGCTCCGCGGCGGCATGCTGGAGAAGGAGGCGCAGCTCCGCACGCTGATCGAGGAGCGCGTGCGCGATCAGGGCGGCCGGCTGGTGGGCTGGGCGCTTGGCGCCAGCATCGCCACCCGCGTGCTGGCCACGGTGAACGCGGAGATGGACAAGATGGACCCGGACGGCTCGGAGATACGCGAGGCGTTCGACACGTGGGTGCGCCGCGAGATCGCCTTAATGGAGGAGGACCCGGAGCGTGCCGCGGCGCTCGGCCGGGCGATACGCCGCATCGTCGGGCACCAGACGGTGCAGGACTGGACTCGGGACGTGTGGTCTCGCCTGCGTGGCGCGCTGCAGGCGGACGCGGCACGGCCGAACGGCTACACTGCCACGCTGCTGGAAGGAGCGGTGCGCAACTTGGGCGAGATGCTGGCCACCGACCCTGCCGCCGGCGCCCGGCTGCAGCGCGCGGCCGAGCGTCTGGTGGTGCGCCTGCTGCCCGCCGCACAGACTCAGATTGCCTCTTTTGTGGGCGACGTTGTGGCTTCTTGGGACACCCCCACCCTGGTGGACCGCATCGAACTGCGCGTCGGCCGGGATCTGCAATACGTGCGGATGAACGGCACGCTGGTTGGCTTCCTGGTGGGCGGCGCTGCCTTCGCGGTGCTGTCCGCGATCTTTGGCCATGTGGCGTTCTGAGTGCCGCTGGAAGACAAGCAAGGCCTTCTTTCTCGAAAGCACGACGCCAGAAACTGTCTGCGCTGTCGCGTCTTGCCGAGGCCGGCGCCTCGCGAGACGAAGGTTTTTTGCGTCCATGACAAAAAGACAAGCGCCTTTTTCCCTCGCCGCGGTTAGTAGCCCCCATGCCCGACCCACACACCAGCACGCCACCGCAACGCGCAGCCATGGGCGTGCTCGCCCTGATCCTGTTGCTGCTGGGCCTGTTCACCCTGCGCGGCTTCCTGCCGGCGCTGGCCTGGGCCGCGATTTTCGCCATCGCCCTATGGCCGCTCTACCAGCGCGCGCTCGCCCACCCGGCCATGCGCCGGCACGCCGTGCTGATGGCCGGCGCCTTCACGCTGGCCGTGGCGCTGGTGTTCATCGTACCGGTCGGCCTGGTCGGCTTCCAGCTGGCGCGGGAGGGACGCGAAGCCGCCGCCTGGGCGAAGAACGCACAGGAGCACGGCATTCCGGAGCCGGCCGCCTTGCACAAGCTGCCGTTCGGCCAGGCGCAGGTGGATGGCTGGTGGAAGCAGAACCTGGAAGATCCCGGCCAGGCGCGCGCGCTGGTGGAGCGCGTGGGACACGGCCGGGCCGGCAACATGGGCCGCGAGGTGGGCGAGCAGGTGACACGCCGGCTGACCATCTTCGTGTTCACCCTGCTGACGCTGTTCTTCCTGTTCAAGGAAGGCGACGGGGTGTCCCGCCAGATGCGCCGCGCCGCCACCCGCACCTTCGGACCGCATGGCGAACGCGTGGGCCTGCAGATCATCACCTCGGTCCATGGCACGGTGAATGGGCTGGTCCTGGTGGGCCTGGGCGAGGGCCTAATCCTGGGGATCGCCTACGCGGTAGCCGGCGTGCCCCACCCTACCATCTTCGGCGCGCTCACCGCGGTGGCCGCGATGATCCCGTTTGCCGCCCCGGTGGTGTTCGGAATTGCCGCCCTTCTGCTGGCCGCGAACGGATCGGTAGCCTGGGCGATCGGGCTGTTCCTGGCCGGCATGGCGGTCACTTTCATCGCCGACCATTTCATCCGGCCTGTGCTGATCGGCGGGGCGACGAAGCTGCCGTTCCTGTGGGTGCTGCTGGGAATCTTGGGAGGCGTAGAGGCCTGGGGGCTGATCGGGCTGTTCATCGGGCCGGCGATCATGGCCGCGCTCATCCTGCTTTGGCGGGAGTGGGCGGGGGATGGGGCTTGATACTTTGGCAAGGTTGGGGCTCTGCCCCAAACCCCGCTGGGGCCTTGGCCCCAGACCCCATTTCGTAAGGTTCGGTGGACCCTGGTTCCGGGTGTCTGCTGGGGGGCTGGCTCGCAGCTAAGGAAGCGCTTACCGCAGAACTTGCCGGCATCAGTTGCCAAAGGCGTAGCGGCAGCCTCCGGTGAAATCGCTTGCTCGTCGTCAGATCGACCAGTTGAACTCGTCCAGGGACGGGGCAACCTGCGGCATCGCGCGTGGCCCCGGGCGGCTCAGAACACCGTGCAACAGGCGCACGCGGCGGCTGCCGCTGGTGGTGCAGCAGAACGGCAGCAGCCCGTGTAGCATGCAGGCCAGGCCGCCAATCACCATCGAACCGCCGAACCGGAACGCGAAGCGCAGGTGCTGCGGGTAGGTCTCGCCCATGGCGGCAGGGTGTTCTGTCAGCAGGCGAAGGGTCACGTGGGGCCTCCGGGTTTGCGCGACGATCTTGCAATGTCCTACCCTACTTCCGCAATAGGAATTGCACGCTGCCGCGCGGCAAACACCGGCTTGGCGCGGCGGCGCCGCATGCCCATGTCAGCTCCATGCGCCTCTCCGTGCTAGACCAGTCGATGATCGTCTCCGGCCGGTCCCCCGATGTCTCCATACGCGAGACGGTGGAGTTGGCCCGGCTGTGCGACGGGCTGGGCTACCATCGCTACTGGCTGTCCGAGCACCACAGCAGCGACAGCATCGCGGGCTCCGCCCCCGAGGTGCTGCTGGCCGCGCTGGCCATGGTCACCACGCGCATGAGGCTGGGCAGCGCCGGCGTAATGTTGCCGCATTACAGCGCGCTGAAAGTGGCCGAGCAGTTCCGCGTGCTGGAGGCGCTGGCGCCGGGACGCATTGACCTCGGCCTGGGCCGCGCGCCCGGCTCCGATGGCCGTACCGCCTTTGCGCTCAACCCGAACGCCGCCGAGGCCGCGAACGCGTTCCCCGCCCAACTGCGCGACCTGATGGCCTGGGTCGGCGGCACGGCGCTGCCCGACAATCACCCGTTCCGCAGCGTGGTGGCCCAGCCGGCCGGCCCTGGCTCGCCGGAGATCTGGACGCTGGGCAGTTCCACGTACGGCGCGCAGGTCGCCGCCTTCTTCGGCCTGCCCTATTGCTACGCGTATTTCTTCACCGAAGGGCAGGGCGCGGCGGAAGCGCTCGCGCTCTACCGCGCGACCTACCGGCCCAGTGCCGCCCATCCGCATCCCTACAGCGCCATCGCCGTGTTCGCGCTGGCTGCGGAGACGCAGGCCGAAGCAGACCGCCTGTTCGCGCCGCGAGAGGTCTGGCGGGCAGAGCGCGAGCGCGGGCGCTTCGTCCCCCTGCCCTCGCCGGAAGAGGCTGCCGCCTACCCGTTCACCCCGTCCGAAATCACGCGCAACACCGCCACCCGCGAACGCAGCGCCTATGGCACGCCGGATCTGGTGCGTGCCCGCCTGGAGGCGATCGGCCGCAGCCATGAGGTGGACGAGATTGCGGTGGTTACGGCCGTGCACGATCCGGCGGCAAGGCGGCGCTCCTACGCGTTGCTGGCGGATGCGTTCGGTCTGGGAAAACGGGTGCGGCTGGCCGCGGAGTAGGCCTGCCCTTCCGGAAGGCGTACGCCGCGTCTAGCGGCGCCGCTGCCAGCCCTGCAGGCGAAATGCCACATAGGCGATGGCGCCAGCTACCAGCGCCACCGGAAGCATCACTGTCGCAACCCACAGGAACAGCGCGGCTACCGTCACCGCGCCGGCGATCACCGCAACCACGGCCGCGCTGACACCCAGGCGGAGCGGCCAGGTGGACCGCGCCGGCGGGGCGACGAACTCGCCGCCCGGAGTCATGTCGATGGTCTGTGGCACTCGCTCGCGCATGATACCAACGTGGCGCGCGGCCATGGGCGCGGCAAGGGGCGGTGGCTTTGTTGCTGGTGATTGTGCCGTGTATCGTCGGCCGGCCCGGCCTTGGCGGGCGATACGGAGAGAGCGTGATGCGGTTCTGGCTGTTAGCCGGCGTTTTGGGGTCAGTGATGGTGGGCGGGGCGTGCGGACAGGCCGCGGCCGAGGAAGTCAGCTCGCAGATACGCGACCAGGTTGAGGAGAAGCTGTCCGACGCCTTCTTGGCACCGCAGACGACGATCTGGCAGTTCGATGCGGAGCTGCCCTATGTGAGCGGCGAGCGTGTGGTCTGCGGCTGGGTGAACTTCCAGTCGGCTCAGCAGAAATACGTGGGCTTTCATCAATTCTACGCCATCGTTTCCGCCGGCCAGGTTACTCTGGCGCAGATCGACGACCCGGTATCGGATATTTCCGGGCAACTTGCCGACAAGCTGAAAACACTTTGCGGCGCGTTCAAGCACCCTGGCTGACGCGCGCGGCCCAAAGCAGGCGTTGCCGCGGAGGCGAAAGCTGGTAAAGGTTGCGTCAAGTAAGCACGAACAAAACCGGCGGACCTGCCTTTACCGAATGAAAATTCCTGCTTTACGTCCTGCTTGCCGCGGGGGTTCGGCAGCATTGTGGACTGCGCTCCGGACCTTCGGGGGTGCGGTCCCGTGCGCGGTGCCCCTGGGTATGGCCGCAGCGGACCCGAACGGGGGCAGAACTGAAACGAGGAATGGTATTTGCAAGCAGACACGTGCGAGCTTGGCCGGGCATGACGCTTACGCCAGCCTTGAGGGTGGGCGTCTCGGCGTGCACCATCGACACCCTAGGCAAAAGGTTCAGTCCGGCCGGCTTGCGGCCGTTCCGGGAAGCAGGAGACGAGATCGTATGAAGGAGTGCGCGGCATGAACTACGCCGAGCAAAGCAGGAGCCCGACGCGCCACCTGGTGGGTGGTGTCGTTGTTATTTTGTTCCATGTTGTGCTGATCTACGCGCTGGTTGAAGGCTTGGGCTACAACAAGAGCGAGAAGCCGCCGCCGCCGATCGAGACCAAGATCGTGCAGGAGGAGACCAAGCCGCCGCCGCCTCCTCCTCCCCCGCCGCCGCCGCCGCAACTGGTAGCGCCGCCGCCGCCGTTCATTCCGCCGCCGGAGATCAACGTGCAGCCGCCGCCGCAGCAGCACGTGATCACGGCAGTGACGCATGATGCGCCGCCGCCGCAGGCCTATCATCCGACCGCACCCGTGCCCACCGCGCCGGCCCAGCCGGACCGTGACGTCAGCGAACGGCCGATCGCCGGCGCGCCGCTGGTCTATCCGCCGCAGATGCAAGAGGAAGAGCGCGAAGGCTCCGCCCGGGTGTCCTGCGAGGTCGATACGGACGGAAAGACCAGCAACTGCAAGATCGACTCCGTAACCGGCGGCTCCGCCTTCGGCACGGCGGCGCTCAGCTACGTCAGGACGGCGCGTTACAGGCCGCGCACGCATAACGGTGTGCCGGTGGCCGCACCGCATCAGTGGAACATCCGCTTCTCCCTGGGCGGCGGCGAGTAGCCCCGCCGCCCGCGACACGAACATTACCGGCGGCGCCCCGGCGGCCCGCTTCAACAGGAGTGACCATGAACAAGACGACCCGCCTGCCCACCTTGGCCGCCGCACTGGCCTTCAGCGCCGCCTCCGCGATGCCGGCCGTGGCCTTCGCCCAGGCAGCCCCGGCGCCCGCCACCACCGCGCCGGCCCCCGCCGCACCCGGCGATGCCGCCGCACCCGCGGCCACGGCACCCGCAACGACACCGGGCGCGCCGGCGGCACCTGGCGCGCCGGACGCCACCACGGGTGCGGCACCCGGCGCCCAGGGCGCCCCGCCCGCCCCAGGTGCCGCCCCGGCCGACGCCACCGCGGCACCGGGCGCCCCCAGCGCCACGGACAGCGGCAACAACACGGTAACCGTGGAGAACCCCTACGGCCTGTCCGCCCTGTGGAAGACCGGCGACTACATCAGCAAGACCGTGCTGGTCCTGCTGGCGATCATGTCGCTCGGCACCTGGTACATCATGATCACCAAGTATATCGAGCAGGGTAACCTGTTCCGCGCCAGCCGGAAGGCAGCGAAGGATTTCTGGACCACCACCTCCGTCCGCGAAGGCGTCAAGCGACTGAAGCCGGCCAGCCCGTTCCGCTACATCGCCGAGAACGGCATCAACGCCAGCGAGCACCACGAAGGCGCGCTGACCGACAGCATCGACCTGCACACCTGGGTGACAATGAGCATCCAGCGTGCCCAGGAAACCATCGCTTCGCGTCTGCAGGGCGGGCTGGCCTTCCTGGCCACCGTGGGATCGACCGCACCGTTCGTTGGCCTGTTCGGCACCGTGTGGGGCATCTATCACGCGCTGACCGCCATCGGCATCGCCGGCCAGGCCTCCATTGACAAGGTGGCGGGCCCGGTGGGCGAGGCGCTGATCATGACCGCGATCGGCCTGGCCACTGCCGTGCCGGCCGTGCTGGGCTACAACTTCCTGGTCCGCCGCAACAAGGCGGCCGCCGAGAAGGTGCGCAACTTCAGCTCCGACCTGCACTCCATCCTGCTGTCGGGCACGCGCGTGAACGTGGCCGCCAACTCGATCAACGACACAGCGAAGGTCGCCTGACACCATGGCGATGAGCGTCGGCCCCTCAGAGGGCGAAGACGAAGTCGTATCGGCCATCAACACCACGCCTCTGGTGGACGTGATGTTGGTGCTGCTGATCATCTTCCTGATCACGATCCCTGTGGTGACGCACACCGTTCCAGTGTCGTTGCCCAAGGACCGCAACCAGCCAACCCAGACCAAGCCGGAGAACATCATCCTCTCCATAAACAAGGATGGCGACACGTTCTGGAACCAGAAGCTGGTGCCGGACACGGCGACGCTGGTGGACATGCTGAAGAAGGAGGCGGTGAAAGTGCCGCAGCCGGAAGTGCATATCCGCGCCGACCAGGACGGCCGCTACGAGTTCGTGGGCCGCGTCGTCGTGGCATTGCAGCGGGCCGGTATCTACAAGATCGCGTTCATCACCGAGCCGCCACCCGGCAACGGCAGCTGAGGAGACACCACCATGGCCATGAGCATGCCGACCGGCGGCGACAGCGACGAGCTCGACGTCGTTGTCGATATGAACACCACACCGCTGATCGACGTGATGCTGGTGCTGCTGATCATGTTGATCATCACCATTCCCATACAGACACATGCGGTGAAGCTTGATCTGCCGGCGGGCAACCCGCCGCCGCCGCCGGTGCCGCCCGTCGTTGTCACGATCGACGTCGATTTCGACGGCACCATCCTGTGGAACGGCGAAGC